>OZ244130.1:0-2532160 GCA_965215895.1 Vicinamibacterales bacterium
TCGGGCGCAGCCTGCGGGGCAACCTCACCCGACTGCGAGCGGTGCTGGACGGGGCGGTATCGCAGGGCATTCACGGCCTCGGGCAGGTTGCCGATCGCGTCTGTAAAGCGTTCGATTTTCGCGATGGCCGCGGCCGGTGGCAGCGCGCGAGCTGCTGCGCGGCGTTGGCCGACCTCGCGGCGGCAGGCCACGTCTCGCTGCCTCGGGGTCGGCCCTCTCGCGGCGGTGTGTGGCGCCCGCGTGTGCTCCCGCACCCGGTGGCGCCGGCGGCTGAGGTGCCTGGCACGGTCGGCGAGGTCCGGGACTTGGCGCTGGTGCGGGTGGAGACCGACGAGCAGCGCCGGGTCTGGAACACGCTGATGGCGCATGAGCACCCGCGCGGCGCCGGGCCCTTTGTCGGCCCTCAACTGCGGTATCTGGTGGGCTCCGGGCATGGCTGGCTGGGCGGGGTGGGGTTCGCGGCGTGTGCGCGGCGCCTGCGGGCCCGCGACGCCTGGATCGGCTGGGACGACACGCGCCGGCGCGCTCACCTGCACCGGGTGCTGGGACTGTGCCGACTGCTGATACGTCCCGACATCTCGTGCCGCAACTTGGCCTCCCACGTGTTGGGCCGGGCCGCTCGGGCGGTCGGCGACGACTGCGAGCGCCTCTACGGCTATCGCCCCTGGCTGCTGGAGACGTTCGTCGACGAGACCGAACACACCGGGGCGAGCGTGCGGGCGGCGAACTGGGTGCGCGTAGGTGAGACCCGTGGCCGCGGGCGCCAGGACCGTACGCACGCGGCCCCCGAAACGTGCAAGGCGGTGTATATGTACGCGTTGGAGCCGGCGTGGCGCGATACCCTCCAGGCGCCCGCACCGGGCGTGTTGCCGCTGGCGGTCGGCGACGGGCTGGACGCCGCGTCCTGGGCGGGCCACGAGTTCGGGGGGGCGCGGCTGGGCGACGCGCGGCTGAGCGCGCGCCTGGTCCTGAGCGCCGAGCAGATGGCCGAGTCTCCGATGCGCGCCATCACCGGCGCCGCGAACGGAGTGAGAGCCTTGGTCAAGGGACATTACCGGCTGATCGACCAGCCCGCCGAGAGCGCGGTGACGGTGGAGAACATTCTCGCTCCCCATCGCGAGCGCACGCTGCGACGGATGCGGACGCATGACACGGTGCTGTGCATCCAGGACGGCACCCGCCTGAACTTCACCCGGCGCAGCCAGACGCGGGGGCTGGGGACCATCGGCTCGAATCAGACCGGCGCGGCGGCCCGCGGCCTGGACCTGCACACGACGCTGGCGGTCAATCCCGACGGGGTGGCGTTGGGGGTCCTGCGGGCGGCGTTCGACGCGCCCGAGCCCCCGAAACCCGAGGAGAAGGGCAAGCCGAAGCCGCGGGAGGAACGGAAGTCGTTCCGCTGGGTCGAGGGGCTGCGCGACTGCGCGGCGGCGGCCGAGCAGCTGGGTGAGACCCGGGTGGTGTGCACGATGGACCGCGAGGCCGACTTCCTCGACCTGTTCATCGAACGCCGGACGCACGCCCCGCAGGTCGAACTGCTGGTCCGGGCGAAGGTCGACCGCGTGCTGGGGAGGGAGAAGACGGCCGACGGGCACACGGTCTCGCGCCGTCTGTTCGACGAGGTGCGCGACGGGCCGGCCCGCGGCGCCGCCACGGTCGAGGTGCGGCGGCTGAGCGCGCGGGTGAAGGCCAGCAAACAGGCTCGCCAGGACGGCCGTGCGGCCCGCGTCGCCGAGGTGACCCTGCGCTACCAGCCGGTGGCGCTGTCGTGCCCCGGGGCCGAGCCGGTCGAGCTGTTTGTCGTCCATGCGCGCGAGGAACAGCCGCCGCCCGCGGTCAAGCCGCTGGAGTGGTTCGTGCTGACCACGCTGCGTGTGACCAGCGCCGACGACGCCACGCGCATCCTGGGCTGGTACGCCCTGCGCTGGCGCATCGAAGAGTACTTCCGGGTCCTCAAGTCCGGCTGCAAGGTCGAGGAATTGCAGCACCACGAGGCGGAGCGGCTCGAACGGGCCATGGCCATCAAGATGGTCGTGGGGTGGCGGATCCAGTTGATGGTCCAGCTCGGCCGCGAGACGCCTGAGCTGCCGGGCGACCTGCTGTTTTCCGATGGCGAGTTGCGCGTGCTCGCCACCTTCGCCCGCTCCCGCACGCTGCCGGCACCCACGCGCCTCGGGGACGCGGTCGGTCTGGTGGCCCGCCTCGGCGGGTGGCTGGGGCGCAAGCGCGACCCGCCCGGCGCGCAGCTCCTGTGGCACGGCTACACCCAACTCGTTGCCATGGCCTTCGCTTTCGAACTGCGGGATGAATTCGGATGATTTACAAGTCCAGCCAGCGAGATATGGGGCACGGGCAGCCCTAGCCCGGATTATGCGTGAAGGTGTTGATTCTGGGAGAGACACAAGGGCCTCCGTGTGGTACAAACGTAGTGTATATAAACGTTTAGCCACGACGGAGGCCCCTGCGTGACACCTGACACGATACCACAGAGTGTTCTGTTTCCGGATCTGTTCGACAAGCCCCTCGTCGCCACGTTCAACCAGGAGCACGCGAGTTCCGACGGCGGCGCCGTCCTGCTCAAGGCGGCCGAGCGCGTGTACGGCTTGGTCAAGGCGTTCGCCCGGTGTCTGGCCGACAAACGCGCACCGGGGAAGATTCGGCACACGCTCGCGGACCTGATCGGCCAGCGGGTCTTCGGCATCGCGTGCGGTCATCCCGATGGCAACGATGCCGACCACTTGGCCGACGACCCCATCCACAAGCTGCTGCTCGGGCGGGACCCGGTGTCCGGCGCGCCCTTGGCGTCGCAACCCACGATCTCGCGATTCGAGAACGGCGCGCGCCGCACCGTGCTCTACCGGATGGGGCGCGAGTTGGCAGCGTGCGTCATCGAGCGTCATCGGCGCCGCCTGCACGGGCGGGCGCGCCGGATCACGATCGATCTGGACCCGACCGACGACCTGACGCACGGGGCCCAGCAGCTCACGTTCTTCAACGGGCACTATGGCGGCTGGTGTTATCTGCCGATGCTGGGGTTTCTGAGCTTCGACCGCGAGGCGGAGCAGTATCTGTGCGCGGCGGTGCTGCGGCCCGGGAAGGCAGTGGCCGCCGACGGGACCCTCGGCCTGCTGTGTCGGTTGCTCCCGCTGTTGCGGGCCGCGTTTCCGCGGGCGCGGTTTCTCGTCCGGCTCGACGGGGGCTTTGCGACCCCGGAGATCTTCGATTTCCTGGATGCGGAGCCCCGGCTCGACTATGTCGTGGCGATGGCGAAGAACGCGGTGTTGCAGCGGCATGCGGAGTCCGCCATGCAGGTGGCCCGCGCGCAGAGCGAGGTCGGTGGCGAGACCGCGCACGTCTATACCGACACCCGCTACGCCGCCGGCACGTGGGACCACGAGCGCCGGGTCGTGATCAAGGCCGAAGTCGTTCGCCTCGGAGACCGCGAGCCGCGGGACAACCCGCGGTTCGTGGTGACGAATCTGCGGCAGACGCCGCGCTTCATCTATGAGAAGGTCTACTGTGCTCGCGGGGACATCGAGAATCGGATCAAGGAACTGCTCGATGGGCTGCAGATCGACCGCACGAGCTGCTGTCTGTTCCCGGCGAACCAGTTGCGCGTCTTCCTGACCGCCGCGGCCTACGTGCTCATGCAGGAACTGCGATTGCGGGCGGCGCGTACTGCGTGTGCCCGCAGCCAGGTAACGTGGCTGCGCGACCGGCTGCTGAAGCTGGGGGTCCACGTCGTCCGCTCGGTCCGCCGCGTGGTTCTGCATCTGCCGCGCTCGACGCCGCACCTCGAGGCGTGGCGGCACATCGCACTCGCGCTGGGCGCGCGCGCCGGATAGCCCACCCGTTGCGCCGCGCCCACCTGCTTCCTGGGCGGCATGGGCCGCTCCGCCGGCGGGGCTGTCGCTGCCCAACCCTCGCGTCCGTCATGCCCCCCCCCGGTCGGCTGCTCAACCCCGGCTCCGCTTGCAGGCGACGATGTCCGAGACCCATTCCTGCGCCGATCACGCCCTTTGGCGGTCGAATCTGGACCTTCGTGAATAATGCAGGCTAGGGTCGGTCCGCGAAACACTGACCTTGACAGATATACCTCAAAAGGTATATTCCAAGAGTGCGTTGGACTGTTCACTCGCTTAACACCCCGAGGGGGACGACACTCGAAGAGTTTCTGGATGGACTGTCCGACGACACCGTCGCGGAAGCCGAGGCCTTGGTGGAGATGCTGGAGGAGCACGGCAACAAGCTTCGGCTGCCAATCTCCAAGCCTCTCGGCAATGGACTCTTCGAGGCCCGAGGGCTGACGACCGGAGTTCGGCTGTTCTTCGTGTTCGCGCCAGGGCATCGGATCGTCGTGCTCGACGGATACGTCAAGAAGCGCACGAGCATTCCCGCCAGAATCATGGCCCGAATCCGAAGACTCCAGGCAAACACCGAAAAGGCGCTGCGCAACGAGGAAGGCAAGAACAGCTAGCGAGCAGGATCATGCGACGCACCCCCACCAACGCGGACAGTCCGGAGGAGCCAGCCGCCCGGGCAACGACCATCAGCGGACCTGTCCTGCCAGGTCTGCAGGGACGGCGGAGCCCGGAGCACGCTGCGCGCATCGCGACGAAACGTCATCTTCTCGAGTTCGTCCAGATGCTCGAGACGAGGCGGGCTGAGCTCGGCCTCTCCAGATCAGCCATCGCGCGGCAGTTGGGCGTGACCCAACCGACGATTTCCCGGCTGTTCTCCGGTCACGTCCAGAATATCGAGTTGAAAACGATGGTGCGGGTGGCGGAGGTGCTGGACTCCGATCTGGAGTTCGTGATCAAGCCGCGACCGCCTCTGCGCTCCGGCGCGTGAACGGGCGCAGCACCTCGGCCAGACTGACCCGCGGCGGAAGTGTGCCACGTGCACGCGGCCGCCGCGTCTAGGTGAACCGGTCGATCTGTGCCTGGCGCTGGCGGCCCGCGCGGAAATCGCGGAAGCAGGGCCGAATCGTTCGGGTCGATGAGACGTCGAGGGACTCGGCGGCCAGCGCTCTCGTTCTCCCGGCGGGGTGGCCGCAAGCTCATCATGCCGAACGTCGGGCGCTTGGCCGCGTGGGAATCCGTGGAGGAATGGCACGAATACTTGCGGTCAGTTCGACGGAAAGAGTACTAAACTAACAAGCGAGCCGGGCGCAGCGACGCCGGGGAGTCATTGACGTGGTCGGTGGGCGAACGGGTTGAGCGGGGCAGCGGCGTGCCCGTCAAATACGACGCGAAGCCGGGCCGCGAGCGCTACTCGGCCGCCGAGGCGGACTGGGCACAGGTGCTCCTGAAGGAGTCGGCACGCGCGGCGATCCGCAAGGGAACGTAGGGCGATGGCGAGCTGGTCGGGGGGCCGTAATCGCTGGGCTGTTGCGGGCGGCTGGGGGCGGACGGCGCGTCTGCCACGAGCGATCCAAGGAGTGATGGTGGCCGTGTAGCGCGCCTCGTTTTCCCTGCAGCTCTGAGGGCTGCTCCGTCCCGGAACGAACCAGGTCGGCGAGCTTCGCAACCCGGTCACCGACTCAGAAGGGTCGGTTGACCAGGACGGTGAGGGGCTGAGAATGCGAGTGTTTCTGCGAGTGTTTCTCTGTTGCCTGCTGTTGGCGTGTAGCCGTGGGTTCATAGCAGCCGCGGTCGCCGTTGTCCGCGGGGGGAAGCGTAGCGCGGGGGGCGCGCCGGAGTCATGACGTGGGGCGTATCCACGGCGCGGCGCCGGCCGGGCGACCTGCTGACGCGCGGCGACGTGTGCCACCTGCACGCGGACCGGGACGGCGCCGAACGGTGCGGCGCGGCGGCGCCGGGAGCGCCGGACCTGGTGAAGCTCGAGCAGTACTCCGAGCGGGTGTATCGGGTGCTGTGGTCCCTGTCGGACACGTCGGGCGGCGAGCTGCGGCGCCCGATGGCCGTGCCGGCGCCAGCGGGGCCGTCGGGCGCGCCGCGGCTGACCGCGGGGGCGGTGCCGGACGCGGACATGATCCGGGCCGCGGCGGATGCGCTCGGCGTCGATATCGTCAACCTGCGGCGGCGTCGGGCCGGGGGCCAGTCATGACGGCGTCGCGCCAAGTCCGCGAGGTCCTGGGCGCGGCGCTCGCGGCCGCGCGCGGCCGCGAGGTCCCATAATCCCCGGCTATCCGACTCACGGAGGGGCGGGCCGACCCCGGAGATGGTGATGCCCGCGGTGACGATCAAAGGCTGACGGGCGAACTCCGGCCAAGGCGCGGCGACGGCCGCCGAGGCGCTGGTCCCGGGTTCGGCCGGCAGCGCCCCTCGACCCCGACCGTTGTCAGCGGCTGGAACCCCTGCCCGCCGTTCGACTTCGAGCGCCGCGACTGCCGCTCCGGCCGGGGGCCGTCGCGCCGTCCACGACTGTTTCACGGAACGTGGCGGACCGGCGGTTTCTGCCCGGAATCGCCACCTCGGGGTGGGAGTCCGGCGTCGGCGCAGCCTCGCGGGGCGTCCGGCCGCCGCGAATCCCTCACGACGCTCAACGTGCCGGCTCGTGAGCAACCGCGTGCCGCCGGGCGGATGACATCCGAAGCTGGACGCCGCCCGGTTCCGGCGAGACACAAGTGCTATTTTCGGTGGGGTGGTTCCGGCTACGACGCCCTCAGCCAGAGGCGTCGCACGAACTGCAGAGAGGCGGACCGAAGGTCCTGCGAACGCCCGGCGTCGGTCGCCCGTCGGATCGAGGCGTGGGGGTGCTGGCGAAGTGGCGCGGCAGAAAGCCGCAGCCGCGGGTGGCCATTACTACGGGCGACGGTCCTCCCGGTCGCCTGTCGTCGTGTCGGCAGCATGGTTCTTCCTCCTTCTGAGCCATAGGCAGGGGTGATCGCCCCCGGGAACGACCGAAAACGGCCGCTCCGGAGGCGGTTGGCCGAGCAGTGTGGTAGCGGCAACATGAAAAGGACTCCCCACCATTTGGCAAGGCCCTCGCTGCCGCTCGGAGCGTGCCTGCCTCGCGCACGGTCAACCGCGACCGTCAACCCGCCGCCTTGTCCAATGAGAAGTGAGCCTGAAGGGAGGATTGATTCCAACGTGAGATGAGCCTGAAGGGGGCTGGGTCCCGGATCATCGGAGGATGATCGTGAAGCTCGACACCCAGCGCCTGCAGACCCTGGACCAGGTTCGGGAGTTCCTTGCCGGCAGCCGACCGCTCGACCTGCAGCCGGAGACCCGGGCCGAGGCCTACGCGTTCGTGGCCGAGACCCTGCAACGGTTCGACTACTCCCGCCGGGGGAAGGCCGACAAGGGCCTGATCCGCCGCTTCCTGAACAAAGGTGACCGGCCTCTCACGCGCGCAGGTCACCCGCCTGCTGCACCAGCACCGGACCACAGGAGCCATCGCCGACCGCCGCCGCCCCCGGCACCCCTTCCCACGCCGCTACACCAAGGCCGACATCGGGCTGCTCGCCGAAGTCGATGCCCTCCACGGCACCCTCTCCGGTCCGGCCACCCGCAAGCTCTGCGTCCAGGCCTTGCAGCTGTTCGGCGACCGCCGCTTCGAGCGCCTCGCCGCCATCTCCAACGGACACCTCTACAACCTGCGCCACTCGACCAGCTATCAACGCCGGCGCGGGACGATGCCCGCGCCGCCGACCCGCTCCCGTGCACATCGCCATCGGCGAGCGGCGCCGGCCCCAGCCCTTCGGACAACCCGGCTACCTGCGGGTCGATTCCGTCCACCAAGGAGACCTCGACGGCATCAAGGGCCTCTACCACCTCAACCTCGTCGACGAGGTCACCCAGTTCCAGTTCATCGGCTCGGTCGAGCGCATCGACACGCCCTGCCTCGCCCCCGTCCTCGAAGCCCTGCTCCGGGCGTTCCCCTTCAACGTCCGCGGATTCCACACCGACAACGGTTCGGAGTTCATCAACCACAAAATCGCCGCGTCCGGCGGTAGCTTTGGAGGACGACGCATCGCGTATGTCAGATAGATTATGACTACAACATCGGACGGCGTCAAGAAGATTCCGACCTGGAACCCAAAGACAGCGCCGTTTTATTTGCAGGTTTTTGCAACACGCTCGTGCTGATGGCGCCCTGTCGCCCACTTCAAGTGGATGAAATCCACATGACACCATGGACGAAATCTCCGTGACGCCACCGCCGCTCATGTCCGGACCCTCTCGCTCACCATCTCGGCGAGCCGCAGCAGGTCCTCAAGACGGAATGGCGCACGCCCGCGTCCCGCCACCACCGCGGGATCCGGTGGCGCAAAGTCCGTCCAGCCCACGGGAATCGACCAGACCGTGCCGTCCGGCCGTTGCACCGTGACCCGGTCTTCTCCCCAGAGGGACTTGGTCACCACGAACGGGAAGCGGGCGCCCCGGAGCGGATGGAACGGGTGGGTGATCCGAATCTGTGGTGCTTCAACAGCACCGGGAGCATTCTGCAGCTTTGACGAAGGGTTCCGTGGAGGGAGGTGTGAAATACGTCCGGAACCTGGTGTTCCGGCCGCGGCTGGCGGTCGAGAGCTGGGCGGCGCTCAACGCGGCGATCATCACGGAGCTGGAGGCCGACCTGCCGATGCGCCACCTCGACGACGGGCGCTCGGTCGAGGAAGCGTTGGCGCAGGAGCGGGAGCACCTGCGGGCGATGCCTGCTCACCTTCCCGCCACCTGCCGCGTCGTCGCGCGAGTGGCCGACAAGTTCGGACACGTCCACGTGGACCGCGTGACGTACTCGGTGCCGATTCGCCACGCCTACCGGCCGGTGTGGGTGAAGCTGTATCACGACCGGGTGGCGATCGCGGTCGGCGCCGAGGTGGTCGCAGAGCATCGCCGGGTGTTCTGCCGGGGCGCCAAGGTCCTCGATGCGCTTCACGTCCTGCCGTTGCTGGAGCGCAAGCATCGGGCCGTGGCCGAGGCGACGGCTCTCCTCGACTGGCGGCTGGCCCCGGTGTGGCAGCGGGCGCGGGCGGAGCTGGCCAAGCACACGCGCAAGCCCGATCAGGAATGGGTCCGGATGCTGCGGCTGATGGAGACCCACCCGGCCCCGGCCGTCGAGCGCGCGGTGACGGCCGCTCTCGAGCGCCATTCGCCGCGTCTGGAGACGGTGCGGCTCATCCTCCGTCAGCAGCAGGCCGGCCCGCCGCCGGTGTGCCCGCCGGTCGCAGGCGTGCGTCCGGAGCTGGCGCGGATCGCGGTACCCGCTCCGAAGCTGTCGGCGTATGACGCGCTGGTGGAGGACCCCTGCTGATGGCCACCACAATTGCCGAGCCCCCGCATCTGGCGGCGGACCTGAAGACGCTGTGCCTGTCGACGATCGGGGCGCAGTGGCGGCTGCTGGCCGAGCAGGCCGCCCGCCAGCGACAGGCGCCGGCCGACTACCTGGCGCAGCTGGTGCACCTGGAGGTGACCGGACGCCGGGAGCGCCGCATCCAACGCCGCATCCAGGATGCCCGCTTCCCGATGCTGAAGACGCTGGACGCCTTCTCGTTCGAGGCGCAGCCCGACCTCGACCGCGACGCGATCCTGCAGGTCTTCGACTGCCGCTTCGTCGCCGACGCCGCCAACGTCGTGTTCGTCGGCGGCGTCGGCACGGGGAAGACGCATCTGTCCATCGCCTTGGGGATGGCCTGCTGCCAGCACGACTACCGGGTGCGGTTCGTGACCGCGGCCGAGCTGGTCACGCTGCTCGTCGAGGCGCAGCAGCAGGGCAGGTTGGCCCGAAAGCTCGCCCAGCTCGCCCGCTTCGATTTAGTCATCGTCGACGAGCTTGGCTACGTTCCGCTCGACAAGGCCGGCGCCGACCTGCTGTTCGGGTTCATCAGCCAGCGCTACGAACGCCGGAGCCTGGTGGTGACGACGAATCTGCCGTTCGCGCGCTGGTCCGAGGTCTTCCTCGACCCGACGGCGGCCGCCGCGGTCATCGACCGGATCGTGCACCACGCGACGGTCCTGCAGACCACCGGCGGCAGCTTCAGGCTGCAGGCCGCCAAGCGGAACCAGGCGCCGGCACCCGGCAAGAGGGGAGCCCGTTGATGCCTCCGGGTCGTGCACCTGTTCAACGGCAATTATTTTGCCGGTCGCCGTGGTGGCGATGGGCCGGTTGCGGGAGCACCCGCGGCGCGTGTGGCACTGCCCGTTTTCCTCACGGAGGACGGGTTGGTCACGGATGCGCAGGTTCGGCGCTTGCGCGAGAAGCGGATGGCAGGCAAGACGTTGGCGGCGGCCGCCGCGGCGGCGGGGATGAGCGGGCGGGCGGCGCGCAAGGCGACGAAGCCGAGGTGCTGTCCACGCTGCTCGCCGAGCGCTACGAGCGCCGCTCGGTGATGGTGACGAGCAACCTGGTGTTCAGCCCGTGGGACCGGAACGTCCGGGCGCCGAGCCGCCTGTCACCGGTCCGTTACGTAACAGTGTGGAGTAGTCGTGGCGTTGACGAACGCGGAGCGGCAGGCGCGTTACCGGGAGCGGCTGAAGGCCGGCGAGTCCCGGACCCGGTACCGCCGGCCGGCGGACCGGAGATCGCGGCCACAGCAATGGAACGACGCGGTGCAGACGCTCCTGGCGCTGCAGGACCAGTACCGGGAGTGGCGGGACGCGTTGCCGGAATCCCTCGCCGGGTCCGCGACCGCGGAGTTGCTCGAGCAGGTCTGCGATCTGGATCTGTCGGTACTGGAGGCTGTCGAGCTGCCCAGGGGCTTCGGGCGTGACGGCTAGACCACCGGCGACAGCTTCCGGTTGGCGGCCACGAAGGGGAGCCGGGCGCCGGCATCCGGGGGCCGTTGATGCCTGCGGGGTCGTGCTCCTCGGTTCGGACCCGCCCCCGGGATGCACGGCAAGCTTGTCGGGAGGTCGGCGCCGCGTAGCTGCGGGACGGCCGGCGTGTCAACGCGCTGCGCGCGTCCTCCGCGACGCTACGGCCCTTCGGGTGACACACCGCCCGCCCCGCGGCTCGGATGGCAGTTATGGGCCTTGCGGCCCGGCCTGGACGCGTGCGTCCCGACCGTCCACAACGTCCCAGGGACCCGGCGCGCCACCGAACTCCGAACGCCGCACCGGACCGGAACCGCCGGCTCGGGATTGGGGTCGGGGACGGCGGGTTCCCGGCGGGTGGCGCCGGGTGCGCCGTTTCGCTGTGTCGAAGGAGGGTTGATGTACTGACAGAGCCAACCGGGGGTCCCTGTACCCTTCCGGATGACTTCGCGGGATGGCCTCGCGGAGTCGGGCAGGCCGCCGGGAGCACCCAGGGGTCCCTGTGCATCGAGCACCTGAAAAGGACCTGTGCCCCGGCGGTCCAGCCTCCGATGGATGCCCCGTGGGGAGTTTGCGCCGCAGAGCGCCAGTACAGGGACCGGCAGGCATCGAGGCGCGCCCGTTCGACTCGGCAAGGGGAGGTTCAACTTGAAGCTGGCATGGTTCGCGGGTGTCGACTGGGGGTCAAGGAAACATCAGGCGTGTGTGCTCGACGCCGCCGGGAAGGTGCTCGGGGAACGGGAGTTCGAGCACGGCGGCGCAGGGCTGTCGCAGATGGCGGACTGGCTGCTGTCGTTCGGGGCGGGCGAGGCGGGCGAAATCGGCGTGGCGATCGAGACGCCGCACGGACCGGTGGTCGAGAGCCTGATGGAGTGGGGCTTCGCCGTCCACTCTATCAACCCGAAGCAGCTCGACCGTTTCCGGGACCGCTTCTCGCCAGCGGGAGCGAAGGACGACCGGCGCGATGCGCGGGTACTCGCCTCGGCGCTGCGTACCGACCCGCACTGTCTGCGACGGCTGGAACCGACCGACCCGGAGATCATTGAATTGCGGGAGTGGTCGCGTCTCGACGAGGACCTGACGCGGGAACGCGTTCGCTTGGCGAATCGGATGCGTCAGCAGCTCTGGCGCTACTACCCGCAGTTCCTCGACGCGGTTGACGACGATGTCGCGGCGCCGTGGGCGCTCAACCTCTGGCAAAACCTGCCGACGCCGCGCGCGGGTCAGCGCGTTCGCGAGGTCACGCTCACCAGAGTGTTGAAGCAGCACCGCATCCGTCGGGTCAGCGCGTCGACGCTGCGCGATCGGCTGCGAGCACCAGCCATCAAGCTCGCCCCGGGCACGGCCGAGGCCGCCGTTGCACATTTACGGCTCGTCACCGAACGCCTCGCCCTGGTCAACCGCCAGCTCGATCACGCGCGCCACGAGCTCAAGCGGTTGGTGCATCAGCTCGCCGATGCTGCTCCGGCGGACGACGCCAACGCGTCCCCGGAGGACGAGTCATCGTCGAAGGAGCCCCGGGATGCGGCCATCCTGCTGTCGCTGCCCGGCGTTGGCACCAAGGTACTCTCGACGCTGCTTGCCGAGGGAAGCGACGCGGTGGGGCGGCGGGACTACGACGCGCTTCGCTGTCTCTGCGGGGTGGCTCCGGTCACCCGCCGTTCGGGGAAGAGCATGATCGTGACGCGGCGCCAGGCAGCCCACAACCGGCTGCGCGACGCCGCCTACCACTGGGCCCGGGTCGCCGCCCAACACGATCCGGTCAGCCACGACAAGTACCGGTCGCTCCGAGCCCGCGGTCATGGCCACGCCCGCGCTCTGCGCTCGGTGGCCGACCGCCTGCTGAACGTCGCCTGCGCGATGCTCCGTGACCGCGCCTGTTTCGATTCGCACCGTGTCGGGAGCACAGCCACATGAGGCGATCCTCAAAGGGTAGCTCCTGGCGTTCGGACCGGGCGTGCGGGGTGGGTTCGTTCGCCCGGTCTCCCGAGTCTGCTGGAGCGGTTCTCCGCGACAACTGAGCGGCTTTCCATGCGCCGCACTTCTTCGCGTTGAAGGAGGGCCAGCCTTCTGGCTGGCCCTCAAGAGCATTCCGCACGGTCGGGCGCAGCAGTCACCCGAAGGGCCGGAGCAGAGCGGAGGACCCGCGCAGCGGGAGTCCTTTCCAATCCAGAAATGAGCCTGAAGCGGCGGCACGTGAGTCGCGGCTGACGGGCGACCGAATCAGCGGATCGAAACAGGGATCCTGGCGCGGGCTGCGGTGAGCCGGCGCACGCTGACCGACATTATCTTTCATGGCGGCAACGAGGGGTTGTGGGCGCGATCAATCTCGACACCTGCGACGCGGTCCGAGCACCGGATCTTCTCTGTGGATCTTGATGAAGAGGAAGAGGATGGCTGTGGGCGCTGTGCGAAACCGCGTTCTTTGCGGTTTTGCAAGCTCCTGTGGGCGCGCTGTTTGCGTCCATGGGAGCGCTGGCGTCCATGGCCCCCGGCGCTGGCCCAGGCCACGATGCGTTCGGGTAGTGCAGGGAGCGGACTCAGCCGAGGGGTGATGGCCCCGGTTGTGCCCACCGGAACCTGGTGACCGCTCCGAGCTCTCCCAGACCGAGCCGGTCCCTGGTGTTGTGTCACGGTCCAGGCTTGCTCAGTCGGAGATTGCGCCACGCGTCCTGACGGCGTTGACACGCCGGCCCTCCCGGAGCTACCTCCGCCCCGACCCATCCGTCAGCCGCCGTTGGGCCCCGGGCCGAGTCCCTGAACGCCCTGCGGGTCAACGCCGCCCGGAGCGTGGTGTTTCAGGCCGCCGGGTCGATGGAGGCAAACAGGCGGTCGCGAGCCTGGTTGAGGGCGCGTGCCGCGTCGTTGTCGCTCATGGCGGCGGCGACGGCGTCGAGCTGGTCGAAGGAGGTCTCCGGCTTGAGGCAGGCGGCGGCGTTGGGCAACGACTTGAGCTTCTCGTAGGGGGTCATGACGTTGGCGTGGGGGTAGCGTTTGCGGACGCGGCCCTTGGCGTCGACTTCATCGACGGGGAAGAGACAGGGGCGGTGGAAGTTCAGGTAGGGGGAGAGGTTCTGCTGGGTGAAGGCGTTGACGCGTTCAGCGTAACGGCTGGGGATGTGGCCGTATCCGAGGTGCTTGCGGATGACCGAGCCGTTCTTGCTCTCGACGAGGGCGTTGTCGTTGCTGCGGCGGGGTCGGGACTTGGTGAACTCGTCGATGTGGAGGGCTTGCAGCCGGGCGGCGATTTTGTGGTTGATGAACTCCGAACCGTTGTCGGTGTGGAATCCGCGGACGTTGAAGGGGAACGCCCGGAGCAGGGCTTCGAGGACGGGGGCGAGGCAGGGCGTGTCGATGCGCTCGACCGAGCCGATGAACTGGAACTGGGTGACCTCGTCGACGAGGTTGAGGTGGTAGAGGCCCTTGATGCCGTCGAGGTCTCCTTGGTGGACGGAATCGACCCGCAGGTAGCCGGGTTGTCCGAAGGGCTGGGGCCGGCGCCGCTCGCCGATGGCGATGTGCACGGGAGCGGGTCGGCGGCGCGGGCATCGTCCCGCGCCGGCGTTGATAGCTGGTCGAGTGGCGCAGGTTGTAGAGGTGTCCGTTGGAGATGGCGGCGAGGCGCTCGAAGCGGCGGTCGCCGAACAGCTGCAAGGCCTGGACGCAGAGCTTGCGGGTGGCCGGACCGGAGAGGGTGCCGTGGAGGGCATCGACTTCGGCGAGCAGCCCGATGTCGGCCTTGGTGTAGCGGCGTGGGAAGGGGTGCCGGGGGCGGCGGCGGTCGGCGATGGCTCCTGTGGTCCGGTGCTGGTGCAGCAGGCGGGTGACCTGCGCGCGTGAGAGGCCGGTCACCTTTGTTCAGGAAGCGGCGGATCAGGCCCTTGTCGGCCTTCCCCCGGCGGGAGTAGTCGAACCGTTGCAGGGTCTCGGCCACGAACGCGTAGGCCTCGGCCCGGGTCTCCGGCTGCAGGTCGAGCGGTCGGCTGCCGGCAAGGAACTCCCGAACCTGGTCCAGGGTCTGCAGGCGCTGGGTGTCGAGCTTCACGATCATCCTCCGATGATCCGGGACCCAGCCCCCTTCAGGCTCATCTCACGTTGGAATCAATCCTCCCTTCAGGCTCACTTCTCATTGGACAAGGCGGCGGGTTGACGGTCGCGGTTGACCGTGCGCGAGGCAGGCACGCTCCGAGCGGCAGCGAGGGCCTTGCCAAATGGTGGGGAGTCCTTTTCACGTGGCCGCAGGGGTCCCTTTTTTAGCAACGGTCGTCAAAAACTGATCATTATGACCAGCTGGTCATAATTGTCATCATGACCAGCGTCGCGTTATGACAAGTGCCCCTCAGCGAAGCGCGGTTGCCCCTGGCGTGGCGGGCGGCGGTGCCGCCACGCGCTTGACATAGTACGCGTGGTCTTCTGAGGGTCCCCAGTACCGGGAACCAAGGAGGAGACCATGCTTGAAGCGCTTTCCGTTCGCCCACACATCTGCGAGCAGATCCGATCCGGGCCCCTGGGCCACTGGGTCGACGACTTCGTCGACGTACTCTCGACGCGCGGGTACGCGACGAGCACCATGCGCCGGCACGCCCGAGCTGCCGCGATCTTCAGTGCTTGGCTGGATCAGCAGCGCGTCGCGGCGACGGACATTGACGAGACGCTGGTCACTCGATTCGTGACCGGACTGCCCCGGCGACCGTCGGCGACGCGCGCGAGCGGCCTACTCTCGGATGTGGCAAGCGGCGTCCGTTTGCTGGCCGTTCATCTGTGGACACGAGATGTGGCCGTTCGCTGCAGCTTGGGCCCCACTCGAAGCGAGACCCAGGAGTGGCTGCAGCGCTTCGACGATCACCTCGTGCAAGTGCACGGGCTGGTTGCCGGCACCCGGCAGATCTACCGCCGCTACGCCGCAGCCCTTCTTGCCGAATGTGCGGGGACGCCGACACTCGACTGGTCCCGGCTCACCGTGCTGATGATCGCGGCGTTCGTACAGACCCGAGCCAGCCAGCTTCGTCCGTCGGCCTGTCGGGCGCCCGTCACCGCGACCCGAGCGTTTCTTCGCTTCCTCACCACCTGCGGCGTCGTTCCCGCCGGTATCGAGGGCGCCGTGCTGACGCTCCGCGAATGGAAGCACGCCAGCCTGCCCCGTGCCCTCGCGGCTGAAGACGTCCAGCGGGTGCTGGCCGCGGTGGACGAGACGCGCCCCGGCGGGCGTCGTGACCGCGCCATCCTGCTGCTTCTGACCCGGCTCGGCCTCCGGGCGGCAGAGGCCGCAGCCCTCACTGTCAACGACATCGACTGGCACAACGGGTCTGTCCGTATAGCCGGCAAGGGGGGACGGGAGCGACGGCTGCCGTTGGCCGCCGATGTCGGGGCCGCCCTGGTCGCCGCGCTGCGCTCGCAGCCCCCGACCAGCCCGCCGGACGTGATTTTCGTCACCGCGCGGCCACCGTATCGGCAGCTCGGCGGTCTGAGCGTGACGGCCCTCGCCAAGCGGGCGCTACAGCGCGCCGGCGTCACCGTCGCGCGGCCCGGCGCCCACGTCTTCCGGCACACCTTCGCGTCGCAGATGGTCCGCCGGGACGTGCCGATGAAGACCGTCTCGGATTTGCTCGGCCATGCCCGCCTGAAGACCACCGCCATCTACGCCAAGCTGGACCGCGAGACCCTGGCGACGATCGCTCTGCCGTGGCCGGGAGGTGCGCGATGACCGGCGAGGCTTGGCGTCGGCACTTGGAGACCTACGTGGCGTTGCGCCGCGCCGTCGGCTTCGCCATGCGACCGGAAGCGCGCCTCCTGCAGGATTTCATCGAGCATCTCGAACGGCGCGGCCCCGACGCCGGGGTCGCGCAGGTCGCCGTCGAGTGGGCCTCGGCGAGCACCGAGAGCCAGCACGCGCGGCGGTTGAGCATTGTGCGTGGATTCCTCACGATGGTCCGCGCGGCCGAGCCTGACGTCGACGTGCCCGGCGCCGGGTTGGTGCGCACGAGCAAGCGTCCCACCCCGCGCATCCTGGAGCCCCACGAGATCCTCGCCCTGATGGAAGCCGCGCGCTCCCTCGGACCACGCGATGCCCTACGCCCACACACGGTCGCCACCGTGATCGGGCTGCTGGCAAGCTGTGGGCTCCGCGGCAGCGAGGCGATTCGCCTCGACGTCGACCACGTCGATCTCGTCGGCGACCTTCCGTGCCTGCAGATTCAGCGCACGAAGTTCCGGAAGTCGCGCCTCGTGCCGCTGCACCCCACGACCGCCGCCGCGCTGCAGGACTACGCGCAGCAACGCCGGATTCTCGGCTACGACGGCCTGTGCAGCGCCTTCTTCGTCTCCGAACGCGGCGACAGACTCAACTACCACGTCCTCGCGCGGACCTTCGTGCAGTTGGCCCGCCGGCTCGGGCTGCGTGGGCCGGTCGGCACCCGCGGGGTCAGCCTGCACAAGTTGCGCCACGGCTTCGCTGTGGGCCGGCTGGCCGCTTGGGCGCAGCAAGGGGTCGTGGTCCGCGATCGGCTTCCCGCGCTTGCCGTCTACCTCGGCCACGTCAGCCCGCAAAACACCTACTGGTATCTGACCGCCACGCCCCCGGTGCTCGAACCGGCTTCCGCTCGTTTCGAGGCGTTCGTCGACGGGAAGGGGACGCCATGACCGCCCGTGCTCCCCTCGGCCCATTGCTCCGTGCGTTCTTCGCCGACCATCTCGTGCAGCAGAAGGCCGCCAGCCCGCAGACCATCCACGCATACCGCGACGCGTTCCGCCTGCTGCTCACGTTTCTCGATCAGCACCGTCAGCGGAAGCCCGAGGCGCTCACCCTGGACGACCTCGATGCTCCCGTGATCGGCCGGCGGGACTACGCCGTCTTGCTGCTGGCGACCCGCTACGGCCTGCGTCCGTGCGACCTCCGGCAGCTCCGCCTCGAGGCCGTCGACTGGCGCGAGGGCGTGCTGTCGATCACCCAGGCCAAGACCGGCCGCGTCCTCACCCTGCCGCTGCTCGCCGACGTCGCTGACGCCCTGATCGCCTACCTGCGGAACGGCCGGCCGGCGACGCCGTCGCGGTATGTGTTTGTCCGACACAAGGCTCCCTTCGAGCCGTTCGTGGCCGCGAACAATCTGGCCACGATCATGCGGCAGGCCCTGCAGCGCGTCGGGCTCGATCAGCGGGAAGGACGCCGCGGGCTCTACCTGCTGCGCCACACGTTGGCGAGTCGGATGCTCGCCAGCGGCAGTCCGCTCAAGCACGTCGGAGATGTCCTCGGGCATGCGTCCACCGACACCACCATGGAGTACGCCTCTGTTGATCTGACGGCCCTGCGACGCGTGGCGATCAGCGAAGCGGAGGTGCGTCCATGACGCTGGGAACGGGCGCGCCGCACTCGACGTGGTCGTCCCCGCTGGCCGCCGCGCTGCAGCGGTTTCTCGAGGGCAAACGGGCCGCGGGCTATCGCTACCGTGCCGAAGCCAAGGCGCTGGGCGTACTCGACCGTTTCCTCGGCACAACCCTCTCGCCGACCGACCCCGTGATCACCAGCGACATCGTGCGCGCCTTCTTGGCCCGGCGCGGGACCGAGTCGGAAACCACGCGAGCGCATCGGCGGACGCTCATCCGGGAGGTGTGTCGCTTCCTCGCACTCGACGACCCGCGGACGTTCGTGCCCGCGGCACGATTCCTCGGCATCCACCGCCGCACCAGTGTGCCGCGTGTCCTCTCGCTCGATGAAGGCCGCCGATTCCTCGACGCCTGCGACACCCTGGACCGGCACCGCAGCTCCCCGCGGCGCGAGCTCGTTCTCCGGACGCTGCTGGTCCTGCTGTACCTCACGGGGTTGCGGGCCGGCGAAGCCCTTCGCCTCACGCTGGCGGACGTCGATCTGGAGACCGCGGTGCTCCGCATTCGCGATACCAAGTTCGGCAAGTCGACACCGGGCGAGCCGTTCTTCCCGGCCCCGTCCGGCCAGCCGTACTCCCTCTCGGCCCTGCGTGACGCCTTCCACGTGGTCCTGGCCGCCGCGGAGATTCCCCACCGGCAGGGCGGGCGATCCTTGCGGCTGCACGACCTCCGGCACTCGTTCGCCGTCCTCCGCCTGACCCTGTGGTATCGCCAGCAGGCTTCACTCGGGAACCTCCTGCCGGCGCTGGCCACCTACCTCGGGCACGTGGGCATCGCCAGCTCCCAGCGCTACCTCCAGTTGACCGAAGACGTCGCCGCCGACCTCACGCACCGCTACGCGATGCGCTTCGGGCACCTTCTTTCCGACGGAGGGCCGCGGTGACTACCCACAACCTCGCGCCCTTCGTCACGACGTTCTTCACGCGGCATCTGCCGGCCGAGCGGAACGCCAGCCCGCATACCATTGCCGCGTATCGCGACACCCTCAAGCTCCTGCTGCGCTTCCTGGCCGCGTCGATGCATCGCACGGCCGCCGCGTTGCACGTCGAAGACCTCACGCCCGAGCGGATCCTCGCGTTCCTGGAGGACCTCGAAACCGCTCGACGCAACACCATTCGCACGCGCAACGCCCGGCTCGCCGCCATCCACAGCTTCTTCCGCTACGTGCTCGATACCGAGCCCGCCCTCGCGCTGCTTTGTCAACGTGTACTCGCCATCCCCGTGAAGAAGGCGCCGCGTCCCGTGCTCGGCTACCTCAGCGACACCGAGCTGGCTCACGTACTCGCGCAGATCGATCGCTCGACGCAGGTCGGCGAACGCGACTACCTCTTGGTGGCCCTCCTCTACGACACCGGGGCGCGCATCCAGGAGCTCCTGGATCTGGCTCCGGGCGATGTCCGATTCGCCCCACCCCCGTTTGTCCGGCTCTTCGGCAAAGGCCGGCGCGAACGCCTCACGCCTCTGCTGCCGCAAACCGCTCGGCTGGTGCGACGCTTCCTCGCCGCGACAGGGCGCCGCGAAGAGGACACAGCGCCGCTGATCCAGAACCGGAACGGGCAACGCCTCACGCGTCACGGCGCGCGATACCTCCTGGACAAGTACGTGCAGCGCGCCCAGGCTTCGCTCCCGAGTCTCGCCCGGACCCGCGTCAGTCCTCACACGTTCCGCCACACCAAGGCGATGCATCTCCTCCAGTCGGACATCCCGCTCGTCACCATCAAGGACTTCCTGGGCCATGCCGACGTGAAGTCCACGGAGGTGTACGTCCAGAGCGACCTCACGATGAAGCGAGACGCCTTGGACCGTGTCGGCACCCCAATTCGGGTCGGGCCAAGACCTCGCCGGCTCTCCAAGGACCTACTCGAATGGCTCGAGGACCTGTAGGAATTATGGGAAGTGCGAGGCGTCCACGATCCGCCAAACAGACGCTCCTGATCGGCTACGCCCTTTGAGACTCAACATAACGCGGGAGTCAACATAGTGCTCCTTATGGAAAGCTTTCCGCAGGGTGGGACGCGAGGGGCGCAGACCTCGACCCGCCTCGAAGGGCCGTGGCCCGAGTGCCCGTCCCTGAACCGCTGGTTATGAGAGCCTGGAAGGCAGGCTTGACGGCTGGTAGGTCACGGCCAGACCGTTGGATCCCACCGCCTCGACTCCGGCCGTCCAGCTGTTCACCGGCGGGCGCGTGATCGTCGGGCTGACCGAGACCGGGAGCATTGAGGCTGGACGAGCGCCGACTTCATCGTGCTCGACGCCAACTCGCTCGACGACATCATGCACACGCGGCAGATCGCCGCGGTGTATCTTCGGGGCGTCGAAGTCGACCGCGGGAGGTTGCGCGCGCGCTGGACGGAGTGGTCCCGCGCTTGGAGCGGACTCACCCGCGCCGCTCGGGGGGACGCGCCGATCCCGGTGAACGGCCAGGGCCGGGTGTATTCCTGCGCGCGGTTGCGGTACAACTCCCCATGACGAGACGTGACGGCCCGCACCCCCGGCCGCGTGCGTGGTCGACGGCGACCCTCGTGGTTTATCCCTGAGCGTCCGGGACGGCCCGAGTGGCCGGCCTCACGGAAGGAGATCGTCATGAAGCTGGCGGAAGAGTTCGGCGGCGGCGTGCTGTTCGTCGTCGCGGTGGGGCTCGGGGGGCTGCTCGGCGCCACCGGGACCGGTCGAGCGGCGGACCCTGCGCCGCTGACGGCCCTCGAGCCGGCGTTCGCGGGTCCGGCGCGCGCCGCGCAGGACCGCGGTGCGGCGGACCCCGAACGGGTGGTCTTCCGCTGGGTGGGGACCACCGCGCACGCCTGGGGAGCCTGGGTCACGGCCGGGGCCTCCGTCGAGGACTGGGTCGAGCAGGCCATCGCGCTGTGCGCCGAGGAGGAGTTCTGCGAGGTCAACGTCTTCGAGGGGCCCGAGCACGCGACACACGAGATTCCGGTGCCCGAGGCGAACCGGGACGGCCTGAAATGGGTCCTGCGATACCGGCACCGCGAGACGCCCCGCGTCGTGGTCGAAGAGGTGCGGACGGAGCCGGGACGCAAGCTCCGCACGTGGACCTTCGATCGGTGAGCGCGGGGCCTCCTCGCCGCCGCGGGCGGCGAGGGGCCTTCGCGTTCTTCTCGACGCGGAGCTTCCACGCGGTGCGAAGCGCGCCCGCCAGGGTCTCCTCGTCGGCCGCGGCCAGGCGGATGTGCGTCATGCCCATGCGTCCCCAGCCGCCGGCGATCGGCACGAAGATCTCGGGCGCCTCGCCGACGAACGCCGCCTGGACCTCCGGCGTGAGCACGAGGTTGCCGTAGCCCTGCGCCTCGGACGCGAGGGTGGCGAAGATCCGGCCGCCGACGCGGAAATCCGGTGCGCCCATGTGCGAGCGCTGCTCTGCCTCGTCGAGGCCGAGCGCGAGCCGGCGGAAGTCGTCGGCGGTCGTCACACCACGCATCCTCGCAGGTTGGCGGCGGCTCGTCCAGGGACGAGGAGCGGGACGCCCTCCCCTTGCCGGAGGTAGCGCCAACGCTACCACCTGCTACGCTAAAGGACAGTGATGGATATAAAGTTGTCAACTGCACCCGGGCGCAGCCCGTTTTCCACCGTTTCGGGGCGCTTGGCACGTGGCAAGGTAATTTCCGTCACTGTCCTAAGGCATCCAACGAGGAGGACTGTATGACCGCAGGAGCCGCTCGTTCAACCCGTCCGAGCCGGCGTGACGCATCGGCCGGCGGGGGCCTGACCCGGAGGAACGCATGACGACTTGGCGATTTCCTTCGGTAGCGTCGCTGGCGGCAGTCGCGGTGCTCTCGACTCCCGCGGCGTCGCCCGCACAGATGGAGCTCGGCCCCCGCGTGGACACGACCTACGGTGCGGGGTTGCCGAGAGACCGCGACCGGTTGATCTTCGACGACGACCAATACCCGGTGTGGCCGCTGACGCCGGAGCAGCAGCCGTATGCGAGCATCGACGGCGCGCGGATGAAGCGGCACGTCGTCGAGCTCGCGCAGATCGCCCTTCGCTATCGCGATGCCGGGCACAAGTGGTGGGGAAGGCTGCCCGGGACCTCGGCCGACCGCGAGGGCATGGCCTACATGACGCGCGCCTTCGAGGCCCTCGGGCTGACGGTCGAGCACTTCCCCTACGTGCTGCCCTCCGACTGGCGGCCGACCGACTGGGCCGCGAGCTACCGTGCCGGCGACGGCTCGACGACGGCCCTGGCCACCGCGTTCCCGGTGGCCCGCACGAGAGCCACCGGACCGCGGGCCATCACCGCCGAGGCGGTGTGGGTCGGCGTCGGCTCGGGGGCCGATTTCATCGGCCGCGACGTCGAGGGCAAGGCGGTCGTCATCTACAGCGTCTTCGTCCCGGGCGGACGCAGTCACTCGGCCAGCGGCCGCGCCGGGCTCTTCGACGCCAACACCCGGGCGGTCGCCCTGGGGGCAGCGCTGGTGGTGAACGTGATGGGGGTGCCCGGCAACGGGCAGTTTCAGCCCGAGGGCGGCCTGCGCGACGTGCCCCAGTTCACCCTGAGCATGGACGAAGGGTTCGCGCTCAGAGATCGGCTGGCCGCAGGCGAGACGATCGAGCTCTCGTTCCGGCTCGAGGTGGAGGAGCCGCGGGATATCGCGACCGCCTACACCGTGGCCACGCTGCCGGGCATGTCCGACGAGCAGATCGTCGTCATGTCGCACACCGACGGGTACTTCCAGGCGGCGACCGACAACGCGGCGGGGATGGCGAGCGCGCTGGAGCTGGCGCGCTTCTTTGCCGCGCGGCCCCGGCGGGATCGGCCGCGCACCCTGAAGTTCATCCAGTTCCCCGATCACCATCACGGGGAGGTCGCGCGCGGCCGCGACGGCGTGGGCATCGACGCCACCTACCCCTGGGACAGGGTGGCGGTGAAGCTGACCATGGAGCATCCGGCGCAGACGCTGCTCTACATGTACAACGACGCGCTGACCCCGACCAACGCGGTGGGCGCGTTTCGCTGGAACGCGCTCGGCAGCGCGGCGTTCGAGCAGATGGTCTTCGATACGTTGCGTGAGTTCGGGGTGTCGGTGTACGCGCTGGAGGACGGTCCGAAGAACGGCGACTACGCGCCGTCGTTCCACATCATCGATCACGTCATCTACCACACCTCGCTCGACGCCCCGGAACTGGTGCCGGCGAGCGGCCTCGAGCGCAGCACGCGCGCGTTCGCGGCCGCCCTCGATCGCGCCAACGGGATGACGATGGCCGAGCTGCGCGGGGAGCGCTTCCCGCCTCGCGCCGGCCGGGGCACGCTCGCGGGGACGGAGTCGCTGGCCCGATAGCAGAATCGGGCTGGCCGCCCTCCCTTATTCTGCCCGTCAGACCCTGGATTCCCGCCCTGCAGCGGCTCAGACGGTCGCCCAGAGATGGCGTTCTTCGCCTCCCGGGTCGTTGACGAGCGCCGGCTCGTCGTCGAACACCATCGTGGCGCGGGTCGCCGCCTCGTAGGCGGGCCAGGCCGGGAGGTTCGGCGTGTTCGGGTCGCCGGTGCGCGAGAAGGCGATCCACGCCTCGCTCATCTTCGCGGCCAGCGCCGCGGCGGCCGGCCCGCCGCCCGACATGCCGGGGGCCCGGCTCGTGTTGTCGAAGACGAACGAGATCTCCAGCGCGTGGTGGGACAGGAGGCGGCCGCCCTCGACCGGCGTCTCCCAGGCGAACAGGTACATGTGGACCGGGGCCCGGCCGGCGGCCGCCTTGCGCTGGGCGAGGGTGATCGAGTCGAACCGGTAGGTGCGGTCCGAGGCGATCAGCATCCACCGCACGGCCGGCGACTCGTCCGGCCAGGCCCGGGCATAGACGTCCAGCACGCGGTCGGCGCCGCCGCCGGCCATCACCTCCACCCGCTCCCGGAGCTGCGCCTCGGTCAGCGTGCGCTCGTGGATCGCCGGGTCGTTCCGTGAGAAGAGCGCCATCTCGTGCCGGTTCGACCCGATCAGGATCGGGACGTCGGCCGAGACCTCGGTGGCAACCGGGTCGAAGGCGTACCCCGGCAGCGCCGGCACGCCGACCGTCGGCACGAAGCCGTGCTGCTCGAAGACGCCCTTCTGCCGCGCCAGCCCGTCCAGCCGGCCCTCGACGGTGGCGTAGGCCGCCAGCACCCGCTCCATCGGCAGCTCCTGCAGGGCGGCGATCCGGGTCGGCGCGAGCCCGAGTTCGCGGAACAGCGCCACCGCCAGCTCGGTCGACTTGTCGCGCGGTTGCAGGTGCAGCCCCGGGCCGCTCTGGATGATCGCGCGGTGGAACAGGCCCCTGGCGTCCGGCATCGCGAGCAGCGTCGACACCTTCCGGCCGCCGCCCGACTCCCCGAAGATGGTGACCGTCGCCGGGTCGCCGCCGAAGCGGGCGATGTTGTCGCGCACCCACGCCAGCGCCTGGATGATGTCGAGCATGCCGGCGTTGCCGGCGTCCGCGAACGCCCCGCCGATCAGGTCGCCGAGCTCGAGGTGGCCGAAGACGTTGAGCCGGTGGTTGATCGTCACCACGACCACGTCGCCCCGGTTCGCCAGGTTCACGCCGTCGTAGAGCGGGCTCGACCCCGAGCCCGACCGGAACCCGCCGCCGTGCAGCCACACCATCACCGGCCGGCGGCCGCCGTCGTCGAGACCCCGCGTCCACACGTTGAGCACGAGACAGTCCTCTTCGCCGCCGACGGCGCCGCCGCGGTTCTGGGGCGCGCTCGGGCCGTAGGCGAGGGCGTCGCGGACGCCGG
Source organism: Vicinamibacterales bacterium (assembly GCA_965215895.1). Lineage (GTDB taxonomy): Bacteria > Acidobacteriota > Vicinamibacteria > Vicinamibacterales > UBA8438 > JAJEEA01. The sequence continues at coordinate 24,823 of OZ244130.1, forward strand.
TCCAGGCGGCGGGCGGCTGCGGGGCGCGGAAGCGGTTCGGGCCGCCGGTGGGGGCGCCGTAGGGAATGCCCTTGAACACGTGCACGCCGTCCTCGACCGCCCCGCGCACCCGGCCCGCGGTCGTCTCGACGACGTCGCCGGCCGCGGCCTGGGCGTGGGCCCTCGCCGCCAGCCGGGGCAGGCCGGCGTGGACCAGGGCGCCGCCGGTGGCCGCGCCGGTCATCGTGGTCAGAAAGTCGCGTCGGTTCATCGGCATCGTCTCGTCCTCCGGCACCCGGATGAGCGGCCATTTCTACATGCGGCAGGGACAGCGTCGCGGGCAAAGTCATACCCACGTGGGCCGCGCGCCGAGCAACGGGCGATCCTTGATGATCCTTGACTGGCGCTGTCGGCGACCCGCCGTCCGGTCCGTCCCTCGCGGCGGTCCCCCTCCGATCCGATCACGCCGCCGGCCGCCGTTGCCGGTGACGAGACGTCACGCCTGTCGGCGTATGATCTGGCAGGTCGAGGCGCCCGGATCTTCGAGTCTGTCCGGGGCCCGGTGCTTGCCTGGTCCGTATCCGACCCTGCGAGGGCTGCATGTCGAAGAAGACGCTGTATTTCGTTCTGGGTGTGGTGGTCGGCCTGGCGGCGACGACATACGCCGTCACCGCGCCCTACGAGCGATTCCCCGGCGTGGTGATAGGCGGCGAGCTGACGCCGCCGCCCGCGGACTGGAACACGGTCAACGACCACGGCGTGGTGTTCCTCAAGCTCGCCGGGTTTCCCCCGTTCGTCATCCGCATCGTGTACTCGACCGACGAGGGCGGCATCATCGCCGCCACCCGGCCGGACGGCGGCTACTGGGCCGGGCGGGTGCGGGGCGGGCGGCGGGACGGGTGGATCCGACTCGGCGACGAGACCTACGCGCTCACCGCGACCGAGATCGTCGGCGACGAGCGGATCCCCTATCTCGAGAGCTACGGCGCGAAGAACGGGATGCGCATGGGGTACGACTTCGACGGCGAGATCGTCCCCAGCGTCAACGAGCCCCTCCACACGTGGGAAGTGTTCTACTGGACGCCCAGGTAGTCTGCCCTACTGGAACGCCCGGACAGAGAGCCCCTACCGCCCTCCGGCGCCCTCCTGGAGCTCGATGTTGCGATAGACCTCCTGGATGTGCCGGATGTCGTGGTTGCCCTCGTGGCAGGCGTACTCGTACATCGGCCCGTCGGTGGCCATCAACGGGATCTCGGCGCTCCACGGCTGGTCCCACGTGGCCGGGTCCTCGACCGTGAACGTGAAGTGGATCTGGTCGTCGGCCACGCGGGTGAACCGCTCCACCACCTTGAGACTCCCGCTCGAGCCCTGCCACGCGCCCTTGTCGTTGAAGCGGGAGCTCTCGACGATGAGGGTGTCGCCCTCCCAGCGCCCGCGCCCGTCGCCCGGCCACTGGCGGATGTTGTCGGACAGGGCCGGCCGCCCGTCGATCGGGATGATGCGCGGCCCGTTGGTGCTCTGCTCGGTGAAGACGACGATGTGGGTCGGCGTCTGCAGGATCTGGTGGATGTCGTTGTACGAGGGCGGCTGCAGCGGCGGCGCATTGTAGCGGTAGTTGAGGCAGCGCTCGCTGTGCGGGCGCATCTCGTAGCCGTCGAAGGCCCCCCGGTCGCCGCGCGCCGCGCGCGCCGCGCGCGCCGCCGCCGCCCGGGCCAGGGCCTGTTCGTTGCGCGGGGGGATTCGTCCGTTCGAGGGGTCGACGATGAGCGAGGTGCGCCGCGTCGACAACCCCTTCGGCACCCGGGTGGCGAGCCAGATGGCGTTGTCGTAGTGGACGTAGGACTCGTCGCGGTGGGTCTGGTCGAGCGCCCGCTGGCGCTCCTCGGCATCGGGGATCTCGATGACGAAGCGGGCCAGCGGGTCGGCCCCGTCGACGGTCAGCTGCGACTGCAGCAGCGCGAACTCCTCCTCGCTGTAGAACGCCTGGTCGCCGAGATACTCGGGGCGCTCCATCGGCGTGAAGGTCTGGGTGGTCCAGTAGCCCTGCAGGTCGGGCTGGCCGTCCGGCAGGCGGGGCATCTCCCAGCCCGCATCCGCGTCCGGAGCGCTCTGCGACTGGCTCTGAGCGAAGGCCGGCCCCGACGCGAGCAGGGCGACCGCGAGCACCGTGGCGACCGTTCGGTGACGATAGTCCATCTAAAACCCTTCCTGGAAAGGCTGCCGTCGTTATCGGGTACGCGCCCATGATCGCTCAGGTCCCCGCCGTGCGCAAGCCCCCCGGCCGCCCCCCGGTCCCTCGGGATGGGCCTCGGCGCCAGCACCCGTGGTGGAACCCCGCCGGTCCAGCGAGACCGGTCAGGATGCCAGCCGGCTGCAGGGCGCCAGCGGGCTGATGGACGCCCGTGCAACGCCAGCGGGCTGATGGACGCCCGTGCAACGCAGCGGGCTGATGGGCGCCCGTGCAACGCAGCGGGCTGATGGGCGCCCGTGCAACGCAGCGGGCTGATGGGCGCCCGTGCGACAAGGCGTGACGCGGGAGCCCGTTGGGCGCCGTGACTGCGGACCAGGACCCAGCTACGCGAACAACGCAGTCCGGCAGGATGCGGCGCCGGTCGAATGCAGCGGAGCCTTCCGCCAGGGGTGCTAGGATCTTCAATCACGTATCGACAGGAGAGGATCCATGACCATCGAACGCCCCACCCCATTCGCGCGCGTCGCGCTGACCCTCGCGGCCGTGCTGGCCCTCGTGCTGCCGGGCGCGGTCTCGGCGCAGTCCCATCACCCGCCGCCCGAGCCGCCGGCCGAGTGGGGACCGATCTCGATCAACCTCGAGGGGTACGAGTACCCGCACCCGGTCGAGTTCATGAACTTCCGGGTCTTCGGCCAGCACGTGCGCATCGCCTACATGGACGTCGCGCCGACGGGGCCCGCGAACGGCCGCGCCGTCGTCCTCCACCACGGCGGCAGCTACTACGGCTGGTACTGGGAGAGCCAGATCGAGGCCCTCGCCGAGGCCGGCTACCGGGTCGTCGTGAAGGACCGCCTCGGCTGGGGAAAGTCGTCGAAGCCCATCCTGCCGTACAGCATGAGCCTGCACGCCTCGAACACCGCACGCCTCATGGAGCACCTCGGCATCGCCGAGGCGGCCATCGTCGGGCACTCCATCGGGGGGCAGATGGCGACCCGGTTCGCGTTCCTCTATCCAGAGAAGACGACGCACCTGGTGACCGTCAACCAGATCGGCCTGACCGACAGGCGCGCGGGGCGCGGGTTCCGTCCGTTCGACGGCGAGATCGACGCCGACCCCGACCTGCAGGCCGCCTACGAGGCGGACGTCCGGACCGACACGCGGCGCTACGTGGAGTGGAAGCCCGAGTTCATCGACCACATCCGGATCCGCCACGGCCAACGGCTGAGCGGCGACTGGCCGCGGCTCGCCTACGTGCGCCGCCTCGGCGGCAACCTGCGCTCGATGGACACCGTGGTCAACGACTGGCCCCACATCCAGACGAAGACGCTGATCCTCGGCGGCGAGGTCGACGGGCCCGACTTCCCCGACAACGCGCGGCGGGCGGCCGAGATCCTGCCCAACGGAGAGGTCTTCCTCATCCCCAACGTCGGCCACAACCCCCACGAGGAGGTGCCGGACATCGTCAACGCCGAGCTGATCCGCTTTCTCGGCACCGACCCGGCTGAAACCACGGGGCAGTAGGGATCGCCAGCGGTTCCGAGTTGAGGTCCGGTTGAAGGGTTGAAGGAAGGTCCCTTACTCGACCCTACGCTCCCGAGACGGAGGCCCCCTACCGACAGGGCCGATCCACCGGCCCCCGACCACCGGCAGTGCCCGGGCTCGCCAGCCCTGGGGAACGTCGGTCGGTTAGGCCCAGGCTGGGCTGCGATGACGGCGGGATCGTCGTTCATGGCAGACGACTTCCTGGTTGGCCGCGTAGGGCCCGCGTCCATGCGCGGCTTGACAGAAGCTATGCCGGATGCTCTCTCCGAGGAGGTGCTCGCCCGAATCGACGGCGCCGGGGCGCTGTACCACCGGCTGATTCTCGTTGCCGCTCCGAGCGGATCGGGCAAGACCGAGGCGCTGCGGGACGTTGCGGGGAGCACGGGGGCACGCCTGGTCAACGTCAACCTGGAGCTGTCGCGCCGGATGCTCGAGCTCACCGAGCGCGAGCGGGCGCTTCGGTTGCCTGACCTGCTCGACGAGGTCGTGGGCAGGGACGAGCCGCTGGTGCTGCTCGACAACATCGAGATCCTGTTCGACGCCTCGTTCGAGCTCCGCTCCGCCTCCTGCAAGGCGTGTCCCGGAACCGTACCATTGTCGCGGCCTGGAACGGGACGCTGGAGAACGACTACCTGAGCTACGCTGCGCCGGAACACCCGGAGTACCGACGGTACTCGCGGGATGCACGCGGCGACCTGCTGATCGTCTGTCCAGACGCCGTGAACCCATGAGGTTGGGGCATCGTGACCGCACGAGAGTCAAGATGAGATCCGGCGACCTGATCCAGTTCGAGCCGATCGAGACCGTGGTCCAGCTTCGGGATGCCGATCGCGAGTCGGAAGCCCGCCAGCTCGTATCGACCTATGTCGTGAGCCCGGAAATGGCGGAGAGGCTCGCGAAGGTCGTGATCCCGCAGATCCAGATCCCTGACGACGTGCTCCACGAAGACCCCAAGCTCCTGATGTGGCACGACCAAGCCCACACGCGCACAACCCGGACCGAGTCTCAGAAATGAGCACCCAAATCGCCATTTCGCCCCTGACGCTCTCCGACGCCGACGATGTCGACGAGCTGATGAAGCGAAACAGCCAGACGCTCGGGTTCCTCCCCCGAAAGGCGCTCGACGAGTACATCCGCCAGCGTACGGCCATCGGCGCCAAGGCCGCATCAGGCCAGCTCGCCGGCTACCTGCTTTATGCCGCCAATCCGTTCCGTTTCCGCCTCGTCCACCTCTGCGTCGACGACGCCTTCCGCGGCCAGCGCATAGCAAGGCGCCTCGTCGACGCACTCCGGGGCGTGGCCACCACCCAAACCGGCATAAGGCTCCACTGCCGTCGCGACTACCCCGCAAACGACATGTGGCCCGTCTTGGACTTCCTTCCTCTCGGCGAAAAACCTGCCAGATCGCCCGGCCGCAGGCTTACCCTGTGGTATCTCGACCTGACTCCGGAAGATCGCCTCGGATTGTTTCGTGCCAAAACGTCCGACGAGACGGTCGACATCGTCGTCGATTCTCAAGTTTTCTTTGATCTTCATGAACCGGACAACGATACAACCAGGGTCTCCAAGTCGTTGCTGTCGGATTTCATGGCGGATTCTGTTCGTATCGTGCTGACGGACGAGATATATCGGGAAATCGACAGAAGCCAAGACCCAAAACAACGAGAACTATCCCGTCAACATGCCCGCGGATTCCCAACTATCGAGCACGATCCCCGATCCGTCGATCACTTTGCCGCCGTTTTGGCAAAGCTCCTTCCCGGCCGCACACGAAGCCAGAAGTCCGACATTCAACATCTTGCGAAAGCCGCGGCATCCCAGGTGCGGACGTTCGTCACCAGGGACGAGAAACTCCTGAGGGAATCTGCGAGAATCTCCACCTTGGCGGGACTACAGGTCGTGGCTCCCGCTGACGTGATCATCCGGCACCACGAGTTGCTCGAACGACAATCCTACGGGCCGAGTCGAGTCGCGGGGGTCGATCTTGCGTGGCGTCGCCGGACCCACGACGATTCTTCAAGCTTCTCATTCGACTTGTTCCTGAACGATGGAGAACGGAAGGGCAATTTCAAGACGAAGCTGAACGGGTTCCTCGCGGATCCCAAGCTGTCTACCGTGGAGATCCTCTATCGGGAGAACGACGCCATCGCCATTCGTGTACTGGCCCGAGACTCCAGCCACGGGCTCATCGCACGGATGGTCAGGATCGCTCGAACAGTGGACCAACGACAATTTGGTCGATTCGTCGCCGCGGACCTGCTGGCCAGAGCTGTGGAGAAGGATCTGTGCATGGTTCGGGTCGATTCCAAATCCATGACCTCCGGTCTGAGCCACGACCTTATGGAAACGGGATTCACGAAGTGCGGCGATGACTTTGTGAGGTTCAGCTTTTCGACATGTTTCGACCGGCCGACGACGCTGAAGGCGATTGGCGAACTGTCGCCATCATCCCTGGGCACATATCGCGATCTGACGAATCTGAACCTGGAAGGACATTGTTCACCGCTGAGCCTTCGCAGGACTGACCAGACGTACTTCGTCGTGCCGGTACGTCCGGCCTATGCAATGAGCCTCTTCGATCGCCGCCAGTCCGCGGGCGATTTCTTCGGGGGCGAAGCCGAGATCCTGTTGAGGTGGCAGAACGTATATTACCGCAAGAAGACCCACCATCGAATGATCAAACCACCCGGGCGGATTCTGTGGTACGTGAGTGGACCCGAAAAACAGATCGTGGCGGTATCTCGTCTAGATGACGTAGCGGTGGACACCCCCAAGGTCTTGTTTGGGAAGTTCCAGAAGTTCGGGATATTGAAGTGGGTCGATCTGTACGAAATGTGCGACGGCGAGGTGACTACCGAGATCATGGCATTGTTGTTCTCTCACACGTTCCCTTTTCGAGAACCGATATCCCTGGCCACCATGAGGGAGATCTTCAGCAGGAACGAGGTTGGACTGACGCTGCAATCACCACGACGAATACCCGCGAACATGTTCGAAGAGATATTCCGACACGGGTTTCTGAGGCTGACATGATGACGAAGCCATTGCTACTGTCGTTGAAGCCGTGCTACGCGGAGTTGGTTTTCCAGGGGCTCAAGAGGGCGGAGCTGCGACGACGCATTCCGTGCGTCGAGAATCGCGACGTGTTCATCTACGTCTCGAGTCCGGTGAGGTGTCTTCGTGGCGGCTTTCGAGTCGAACACGTCTGGAGCGGATCTCCGGAGGAGGTGTGGAAGGAGGTGGAGGGAATCGCACGCGTCGACAGGCGTGAATTCGACGCCTACTATGCAGGCCGTTCCGTTGCGTACGCCTTGAGGATTTCCGAGGTGTGGGAGTACGACGAGCCCGTTCACCTGGAAGTACTGAGAAGGCAGTTGTCGGATTTCGTGGCTCCGCAGTCATGGCGGTATGTCAAGCCGGACGAGTCGCGGTATTTCCAGACGCTGAGGTGGAGCCCGGTTCGGCAACGCGTCGGTCCGGGCACGGGGGGTAGTAGGAACCAGGCGCGCGAGGGGCGGCGGAGCCGCGCGCGAGAGAGAGACCGGGACGGCAGGACGAGACGGGCGACACATGCCAATTGACGCGCGACGCCTCTGGCAGCAGGTCGCACTCGGTGAAGACACGGAGCTCGAGCTGAAGGAGGCTCGCTTCCGCGGCGACCGAGTCGTCGGCCCCAGACGGGACGACTTGGCCGACGGGCTGGCGGCGTTGGCCAACGGCCGAGGCGGGCGGCTCGTCCTCGGCGTGACCGACGAGCGCCAGCCACAGGGGCTCGACCCCGCGCAACTGGATGCGCTGGCCGACCTCGTGACCGAGATCTGTTCGGACAGCGTGAAGCCGCCGCTGGACTTCAGTCTGTTCCGGGTGTCGGCGCCGGGGCCGGCGGGCGGCGGCGGGCTGGTCGTCGAGATGCCGGCGGGCGCGACGGTGCATCGGTCGCCGGGCGGGCATTTCCGTCGCCGGGGAGACAAGAAGCGCCAGATGGATGCGGCAGAGGTCCGCCGGCTGGCGCAAGCGCGGGGGCAGTCGGACGTTGCGTCCACCGATACGCAGGTGGTGCGGAGCACCGGCGTCAACAGCCTGAGGCCGGAGCTGTGGCGGCAGTACGCGAGCTCGCGGGCGGACGAGCCCGCCGAGGTGACGTTGTCGAAGCTGAAGTTCCTCAAGGACGACCGGCACGGCGCGCTCCGGGCCACCGTCGGGGGCGTGCTGCTGGCGGCGGAGGATCCGCGGGAATGGCTGCCGAACGCCTGGATTCAGGCCGTCTGCTACCGCGGCTTCCGGATGGACGCCGGCCAGCAGATCGACGCGCAGGACATTGCGGGACCCCTCGACCGGCAGATACGCGACGCCATGCGCTTCGTGGTCCGCAACCGGCGCGTGGCCGCGTACAAGGACCCGGCCCGCGCTGACGTGCCGCAGTTCAGCGAACGCGCGGTCTTCGAGGCGGTGGTCAACGCGGTGGTGCATCGCGACTACGCGGTGTCGGGGTCGCGCATACGACTGTTCCTGTTCGACGACCGCCTGGAGCTGTACTCGCCCGGCGGGCTGTGCAACTCGATGACGACCGACGACCTTCGCACCAGCCAGTTCACACGCAACGAGCTGCTGGCGTCGCGGCTGGGACAGTGCCCGGTCGGCGACGTGCCCGGCGCCGGCGGGCGGCGGTGCTTCATCGAGCGGCGGGGCGAGGGCATCGCGGTCATCGAGGACGAGACGTTCGCGCTGGCTGGCGAGCGGCCGGTCTTCGAGCTGATCGGCGAGCGCGAGCTCAAGGTCGTCCTGCCGGCGGCCAGCCCACCGCAGGCGGAAGGGGTGGCGGCCCGCGTCACGGTTCGGCACCGTGACACGGGCCGGCCGTTGCCGGACGTGAACGTGCTGATGCTCTACCCCAACCGGACGTATCGCGAGGCGCGCACCGACGCCTCGGGGCGCGCCGACTTCGTGCTCTACGCGAAGCTGCCGATGACCGTGCTGTGCGCGGCGAAGGAACTCGCGGCGCACGTGACGCGCGATCATCAGCCCGACGAGCCTCTGGAAGTCCGTATGGAGCCGGTCGCAGACGGGGGCTCGCTGATTATCGCCGACCGAACGGGACATCTGCCGGGCATTCAGGGGCGGCTGAACCCAATCATCGACACGCTGGATCGCACGTACCTCTACGCGGACAACGTCGCCGTCAACGACGGCCAGACCCAGCCGGTGCGCTTCGCGTTGAACGAGCCGGTCCGGCTGACGGACTCGTTCGGGGCGAGCGCCACCGTGTGGTTCCGCGAGATGGCGGGCGCCTCGTGCGTGTTCGACTACCGCTACACCGGGTGATGTGGAATCGACGACGGACTGCTGAGTTCGTCGAATCCCTGCTCTTTCACGACTCACCTGACGACGACGCTGGCGTCGGCCGTCGGCGTCATCGGTCGCGATCGGCACGCAGAAGGATGGCGCTTTCCGTTGGCGAGGCGCCGGCGGTCGCCGATGCCAGCTCGCGCGTTCGCTCCCGAAACCCGGCGATGCGGAGCCGGCGATCTGCCCGCTCGGTCAAGATGTGCCGAACCTCCCCTCCAGCGAACGCTCGTTTTCGCGGGCTTGCGCTGTGAGGCGCTCGATCACACGATCGTCGAGATTTCGGATCGTCAGTGTGCCCATTCTGAGGAATTTCCCCAGGATCTCCCGGAGTCTGGTTGCTGTCGGTATGCTAGCACCATCGGTGGTGTTCGGACGCCTTTGGACAAACGAGCCCGCCGCCGAGATGAAGGGCGTTGGGACGTGAACGGGGCGCACGGACCGAGGAGAACGGCGGCGGGGGGCGCGACGAGATCCTGCGCGAGTTCACGCCCGGCGTCGCGCGCCTCACCGTCGTGGACGATCCCGACGGCCTGCTGGCGGAGGCGGGCATCGTCGAGGAGCTCCGCGCTCGCGGCTTCGAGGTGGTCTCGCTGGATGACCCCATCGCGTTCCGCTTCTTCTACGAGTCGCGCTACCGATCGCGCCGTGACCGCTGCCACCTCGCGGATGTGGTCGCGACGTTCACCGCCGGAGAAGCGCACGAGCACGCGGTTCCCTACGACGTGTGGCGGGCGGGCCGCAAGTTGTCGTTCAGCCTCGGCGCTCTGTTCCCCCGGCTGAGCTGGCCGGTCGTCAACGCGTTGGACCGGAGCGATCTCGACGCCCTGTATGCGGCACAGGCCCAGGAACGGCCCGCGCGGCCGCGCGGCGAGTCGGGGACCCGGAGGTTCGCGCTCCGCCATGTGTTCGGGGGCGCCCCCGAAACGATACGGCAGGCGTCGGACCTGCTCCGCGTCCTGCTGCGCCTGCACTAACGCCGACAGCGGCTGCCGTGCCACCTGGAGCGCCATCTCGTCGGGACGCTTCGGCGGAAACCCCTGTTCAAGCCGTGGCCCCTGGCGCAGATCGTTCGCGACCGGGATGCGTTCTTCGGGTTCCTGCAGGCACGGTGGCCGGTCTTTCTGGACCGCCTGACGTCCGGGACGGCCGTGGTGCGGGAGACGCGGCCGGGCTACGCGCCGGCGTACTCCGGCCCGGCCGAGTTGCCGTTCGGCCATCCCGACGTGCGGGTCTACGTCGACAACCTCTTTCTGGAAGGCGCGTTGCGGCCGACCGCGCACCCGCGGGGACGGGAGGTCGCCGAGTCGTGGGCGCGGGCCGGCGTCGCGATCGACCCGCGGGCCGACCGGCGGCGCCGGCTCGACGGGCTGCTGAAGTCGGTCGAGGCATCGCTGCCCGGGGACGGGGCGCGGCACCACGACTGGCTGGCCTTCGCGCCGCGGTGGGCGCAGGTGAACGCGCTGGTCTTCGACGCCGACGAGGACCCTGTCGGCGAAGACGCACGGGCGCGGTACGAGCGCCTCCGTGACCGCATCGACGAGCGGTTCACCGCTTGGATTCTCCGGCGCTTCGAGGCGTTGCACAATCTGCCGCCTTCGACGCCGGTGATGATTCACCACGTTCCCCGCGCCCTCGCGCGACGAGTGCACGAATCGGCGAACCGCAAGGTCGCGCTGGTCGTGATGGACGGCCTCGCCCTCGACCAGTGGGTGGTGGTCCGAGCGGTGCTCGCGGAGCAGCGCCCCGGGTTGCGGTTTCGCGAGGACAGCCTGTTCGCGTGGATCCCCACGCTGACCACGGTCTCGCGGCAGGCCTGTTTCGCGGGGCGGCTGCCACGGTACTTCCCGACCAGCATCGACTCGACCGCCCGGGAGCCGGCGGCGTGGACGCGGTTCTGGGGAGACGAAGGACTGGACGCGGCACGCGTGGTCTACGCCAAGAACCTGCGCGAGTCGTCGGACATGGAGACGGTCGCCGAGCTCGTGTCGCACCCCAGGGTCCGCGTGGCGGGGCTGGTGGTCGACGCGGTGGATCGGATCATGCACGGCATGAAGCTCGGAAGCGCCGGGATGCACAATCAGGTCCGTCAGTGGACGCGCGGGGGCGTGCTGGCCTCGTTGCTCGACACCCTCTTCGACCGCGGATTCGAGGTCTTCCTGACCTCGGATCACGGGAACGTCGAGACCACCGGGTGCGGCGCGCCCCAGGAGGGCTCGGTTGCGGACCTGCCCGGTCGGCGCGTGCGCGTCTTCTCCGACCCAGGCCTGCGGGCACGCGTCGCCAAGCGGTTTCCCGGCGCGCTGGAGTGGCCCGCGAGCGGACTGCCCGAGAGCTACCTTGCCCTGCTGGCCCCCGCGCGCCGGTCGTTCGTGCGCGAGTCGGAGCGGCCGGTGGCCCACGGGGGCGTCACGCTGGAGGAAGTCGTGGTTCCCTTCGTCGCCATCGAGCGGTCCGGGTCGACCAGCGTGGCCGCGTCCGACAGCCCGGAGGAAGTCGTCGAGTCCTTCGTCGAGGTCGGGCGGAAGTGATGCCTGCCGGGGCGCCCCGCATCATCGGGTTCGACCGGAAGATCAGCCTGCGGTGGCTGGACGCGACGGCCGAGTGGACCGCGCAGGGGCTCGCCGCGCCTGCGATCCGGGGGCAACTCGAACGACTTCTCGACGGACAGGTCGCCGGCGAAGGTTCCCACAGCGCGCGCGGGAAGACGATGACCGTGCTGTTGCACGTCTGGACGGCCGTGCCCGACTCGGTCGCGCCGCTCCGCGACGACGGGCTCGCCCAACTGCGCGGCCGCGGCGGGCGCGACCGGCTGCCGCTTCACTGGGGCATGTGCCTGGCGACCTATCCGTTCTTCCGCGACGTGGCGGCGGCCACCGGGCGGCTCCTCGCCTTGCAGGGGTCGGCGGCCCTGTCTCAGATCGTCCGGCGCACGGCCGAGTCGTGGGGCGAGCGGACCACGGCGACGCGCGCCGTGCAGCGCATCGTCCGCTCCTTCGTCGAGTGGGGGGTCCTGGTGGAGACCGGCGACCGGGGAACGTACGCCCCCGCGGCCAAGATTCCCGTCGCCGGGGTCGGCCCGTGGCTGCTGGAGGCCGGCCTCGTGAGCAGCGGCCGGCGCGAATACCCCTTCCGCGCTCTCGCGGCCGGCGCCGCCTTCTATCCGTTCGACATGGCCCTGTCCGGACAGGACGTCAGCGGCAACCCCCGGCTGGAGATCTGCCGGCAAGGGCTCGACGAGGACGTGGTGATGCTGAACCGGTAGGTCGCCGCTCGGCTGCGCCGGCCGCCCGCCCGGACCACGACGAGCCGTGGGGTATGCTACGCGCAGGTTTCGGAGCGTCCGATGGCGGTAGCCCGCCACACAGAGACAGGAGTACATCGCCTTGGTTGATCTCGGCCACACACGCATCGAGGGCCCTGCCGCCTCCGCACCGCCCTCCCGGCGCCGCTTCCTCCGTCGGACCGCGGCCGCGGTCGCCGCGGCCCCATTCATCCGGCCGCTGGCCCTGCTCGGACAGCCGGCGGTGCGCCCGGCGCCCGGCATGCCGGCGCCGCACTTCGTGACCGCCAACGGCATCCGGATGGCGGTGTACGAGCGGGGCGAGGGTCTGCCGGTCGTGTTCGTGCACGGCTTCCCCGAGCTCGCCTACTCGTGGCGCAACCAGCTCCGCTCGTATCCCGCCGCGGGCCTGCGGGCCATCGCGCCGGACATGCGCGGCTACGGGCTGACCGACCGGCCGGCGGACGTCGCGGGCTACGCGATTCCGAACCTCTGCGCGGACCTCGTCGGGCTGCTCGACGCGCTCGACATCGAGCGGGCGATCTTCTGCGGGCACGACTGGGGCGGGGCGGCGGTGTGGGCGATGCCGCGGCTCTATCCGGACCGGGTCCTCGGCGTCATCGGCGTGAACACGCCCGCGTCCGGCGGTCCGCCGCCGAGCGAGCCGCGCGAGGAGCCGCTGATCGTCCTCACCGAGAACTACTACGCCGCGACGTTCCTCGAGCCGGGCCGCGCGGAGGCGGTCTTCTCGCGCGACGTGCGGCGGGCGCTCGAGATGATCTTCCGGCGGGGATGGTACTGGGACGTCGAGAACATGCGCCGGTACCCGCCCGACTCGGCCGAGAAGACGATGGACATGCTGCGGATGATCGAGGAGGGCAACTACCGGGGCGAGCCGATCATGCCCGCCGACGTCCTCGACTACTGGGTGGAGACGTTCGAGGCGACCGGGTTCACCGGGGGCTTCAGCTACTACCGCGCGAACATGGGCGGCGGCGCCCCGCGGCCGTCGGGCGACATCGAGGCACCGTGCCTCTACGTCGGGGCCGAGAACGACACGATCCTGCGCCCGTCCTCGTCCGACGGCATGCCGTCGTTCATCCCCGACCTCGAGCGCCACGTCATCGCCGACTGCGGCCACTGGACGCAACAGGAGAAGCCCGAGGAGTTCGACCGCGTCACGCTCGACTGGATCCGCCGGAAGTTCCGGGACGCCTGACGGCGCCGCAGCACTCGAGCCGGCAGGCGCCGGCGCTTCGCGCAGACTGGCCGCGCGCCGCCGCACGGCCGCGGCCCGGCGCCGGGTCCGGGGGCGCCGGGCCGCGGCCGTCGGGCGCACGGTGACGACCGCGTGCGAACGTCATGTCGTCCGGCTCGACCACAACCCGTCCTTCTCCGGCGGCCTTCGACCCGGCACGCGTGCCCTGGAGACACGGTTCATGCCGTCTCGGCGAGCCGGGCGATGAACCGGCGGTGTTCGGCGGAGTCGATGCCCTCTTGCAGTTCCTCGAGGGCGCCGGTGAACTCTCCCTTCGCTCCCGGGTCCGCCAGACGACGTACTCCTGCACGCCGTTGCGGCGGTAGGCGCGCAGCTTGTCGTGGAGGTTGATCGACGCGCTGCTGGCGGCGACTTCCACGATCAGTTCCGGCGCTCCCTCCAGATACGCGTCGCTCACCCGGGATCGCCCGCCGGCCCGGGGTTCGATGCGCAGCAGGACGTCGGGTTGGGGTTCGTTGTCGAGGTCGAGACGAACCGTGGCGTTGTCGGCCACGCGAACCCCGGCGGTGAAGGCCGCGTACACGGTGAGCACGCTCTGAATCGCGGCGTGCGCTTCGGCGTGGACGAGACCGACGGGCGACGGCAGGTAGAGACGATGCCCTCGATCAGCTGCGCCTTCTTGACCTCCGGCCGCACGGCATACCGGCGCTCGAACTCGCACCGCGTGAGCCGGTCGCCGTTCTCCAGCGCCGGGGTCCGCGTCGCGGCTTGCGGTTGTCCGGCCCCACCGGACGCTCCAGGGCTTGAAGTGACGTCGATGAGATCGACGTCGTCACGGTGAACCGTGACCTCGCACCGCACCCGGCCTCCTCGCTTCAGCCGCTCGCGGTAGCGGCGCGTCCCTCGGTTCTGGCTGCTGGGTACCTGCGCCTCCGTTGCCTCACTATACCGGATGTCACCGGCCGGGAGTCCGTTCGCAGCACCGGCCCGGACAGGGCGGCCCAGGCGCCGCCCCGCCAGTTCCCGTACCCGATCGCGCCAGGATCGATGCTGCCCTCGACGAAGTTCTCTTTGGTGCCAGACGTTCAGGTGCCCTACCGCGGAAACGCCGCCAAGCCCGGCTCCACCCCGTCCGGGAGCGGGGTTCGCGCGGTGTTCATCACCATCGCCAGCATCTGGTAGTAGCCCATGATGCCGATAGCGTCGATGACGCCCTTCTCGCCCAGGTGCGACGCCATCCGCGCATAGGTGGGATCACTGACGCCGTGGTTGCGCAGCAGCTCCATGCAGAAGTCGTAGACGGCGGCCTCGTCGTCCGCGAGGTCCGTCGGGCGGCGTCCGTCGGCCACCGCCTCGATGATGGACGCATCCAGGCCCTCGCGCTCGGCGATCGACGCGTGCGCGTACCACTCGTAGTTCTGCGTCCAGTGGCGCGCCGTCAGCAGGATGACGAACTCGCTGAGGCGCGGCGGCAGGGCGCTCCGGAAGCGGACGTAGTCGCCGACGTTCCGAGCCCGGTTCATCATCTCGGGGCTCCGGAGCAGCACCATGAACGGCCCGCCGACGCGGTCCGTGTTCCGCGCCTCCTTGAACACTTCCACGGCGGCTCTCTGCTCCGGGGTCAGCTGAGCCTCCGTCAATGGAGGCATGCGGTCCTGGGCGCTCACCGGTATGGCGTGCGCCAGGGCCAGCAGTACGGTGATGACGAGTGCGCTGGCGGCGACGCCGCGCGGCTGCGATCGATTCTGAATGTGCATGGCTGTGTCCTCATTTCCTCCACCCCGACCCGCGAGGCGGCCGCTGGTTGGCACCCGGCGCGGTCTGCGGCCGGATGACCCAATTCCACCACATGATCGGCGGCAGTGACCAACAGCACCGGCAGACAGCCGAATCGCCAACCGACGAGCGGCAGGGTTCCCTGCGATCGCCGGTCGCGTTCATGTCCGCGGGTGACCGCCCAACGATCGCCAACCGACGAGCGGCAGGGTCCTTGCAATAGATGATGGGCGCCAACCGCCACCGGAGTCCTGCCTGCGGTCTCCTGGCGCCCGTGGCGGCAAACCGAGACCCGGTCCAGAGATGGCATCGCCCGATGTCGCTGAGCTTCCATCCGGATCCAGGCACGCTGCTGATGTGCGATTTTCGTCGAGGCTTCAAGATCCCGGAGATGACCAAGGTGCGACCGGTTGTGGTCATTTCGCCGAGACACCGGAGATCGCCAGGGCTGTGCATCATCGTGCCGTTGAGCACCAGGGCTCCGAATCCGGTGGAGCCGTTCCATCATCTGATGGACCCCCGCTCGGTGCCCGTTGAGCTCGCCACGAAACAATCCTGGGCGAAGTGCGACATGCTGTACACCGTCTCTCTGAAACGCCTCGACCGGGTGAGGGTCAAGGGCCGGTACCGTGTTCCGCTACGGGTGCTGGAGGCAGATCTCGACGGAATCCGCCAAGGAGTGTTGAGCGCCCTGGGCTTGACGTGGCCGCGCCGATGACCCCAAGATGTACAGCGTTCCCGATAAATCGGGCTTGCGAGACTACCCACTCGGGGGTAGCAGTCCCCAGCCGGCGAGACAAGCTGCTGGGGGCACTGATCGGAAGGGCTCTGCAACCGCAAGGAGGCAAAGCCCTCGTCTTGCCTGCCCGCGAGGATCACGTTGGTGTCGAGCAGGAACATCAGAGATCGCGCCAGCCGTCCTACTTGCCGCTGAACACCCTGCCCCGTCGCGCGGCCCGGGCGCGTTCAGGCGTTCGACGGGTCCGCGAGCCACCGCTCGACGTGGCGCGCGAACTCTTCGAAGTCGTCGAGATGCTCGGCGAGAATGGTGGCGACGAGGTCGAGGTCGACTTCGAGGTATCCGTGCACGAGCACGTTCCGAAAGCCGGCCACCGCCCGGAAGCGCTCTCCGAAGGCCCGCGGCAGCACGCCCGCTCGGATCAGGCAGTCGATGGACGAGCCGTAGGTCTCGGGGTCGAAACCGGCGGCGGAACCGATATGGCTCGCGATGTCGAGGGCGTTCTGTGCGCAGAGCTGCAGGCCGCGTTCGACCGCCCAACGGCGGTCGGAGTCGCCGCGCAGCGCCCCAGGCGACGTGCCGGCGTGCCGGCCCAACCTTGCGACCGTCGCGCGCAACGCGATGAGATGCCGATCCAGCACGCGGCGGTCGGCGCGGCCGGGAGTCACGGCTGGTGCTCGTGCCCGGGACCCGCGGCAGGACGCCGCGCCGCATCCATCTTGTCGAGCTGCGGCAGGAAATCGAAGTAGCGCGAGAGCGCCTGACCGGCGCGGGCGGTCGTCGCTCGCAGATCGCGCGAGAGCACCCGCACGCCGTCGCGCAGCACGCGGTGGTACAGCAGGATCGGCGCGCGGTTCAGCACGACGACGTCGACGTCTTTGGTCCCGAGCGCGGTCATGAGCGCGGTTGCGAGCTCTGCCCGGTAGCCCCAGACGCCTTCGCGGGCGCGCCCCTCGTCGACGTAGACGGCCACGTCGACGTCGCTGTCGGGCCGCGCCTGCCCGCGGGCGCGCGATCCGAAGACGTACGCCTCGAGAACCTCCTCGCGCGCGGCCAGCGCGCCGGCCACGCGCGCGAGGAGTTGTCGATCCGCGGTCTCCCGTTCCATCCCGTATCCCGAACGGTCGGTCTCAGGACGGCCCCGCGGCCCCGGCTCGCCGAGCGATCCACTGCTCGAACCACCGGGACCGCGCGGTCGGTTCGCAGGCGGAGGTCTAGAGCCCCCGGATGAGCACGTTGCGGAACTTCACGACGCCCGCGCCGTACTGCAGGGCGATGGGCCCTTCGGCGAACTGCGAGTCCTCGATGTCGACCATCTGCTCGCCGTTCAGCCACACCCGCAGCCGGGGCCCCTCGGCGATGATCTCGTAGGTGTTCCAGCGGCCGGGGCTGTCGACGTGGCTGGCCGGGGCGGCGAGGTGGACGATGCCGCCGGTGCGGTAGGTCTGGTCGGCTCGCGTGTCGTAGATGTTGACCTCGTACGAGTTGCGGTCGTTGACGCTCATGGCGTCGGCGCAGCGGATGAAGATGCCGCTGTTCGCGGGCTCGTCCACCCAGTACTGGACCAGCATCTCGAAGTCGCCGTAGGACTCGGGGGTCACGAGGAATCCGGAGCCGCTGTCGGCCTGCACGGCGCCGTCGGCGAGCTCCCAGTTGGCGTCGCCGATCGGGTTCCAGCCGTCGAGGGTCGAGCCGTCGAGCAGGGTCGTCCAGCCGGCGTCCTGGGCCGGGGCCGCGGCGGGGGCGAGCGCGAGGGCGGCGGCGGTGAAGAGGGCGAGGGTGAAAGTGGTGGTGCGTCTCATTGCATGGTCTCCCTGTTGACGTTGGTGGCGGCCCGCGGCGGGACGCGCCGGTTGCTCCGTTCTCGAGCCGGACGGCCTGGTCCGACAATCGTCGCCGAACGGCTCCCGTCGCCGCCCGGACGACCCTTCGGGGCTGCCCCTCCACGGCGCAGCCCGGCTACGGCCGGGGCAGTGCGAACGCGGTCGGCACGGGCGCCTCCCGCGCCCCACCGTGAGGGCGATGTACTGCCGCCCGTCGTGCAGGCAATTCATGGCGTGCCGATGGCCCCGCCCGGCAAGTCCGGCGAGACCACCAGCTACTGCCCGGATTCCGTCAACTCTTCCTGGCGCGCGCCGGACAGCAGGTTCTGCATGCCGTAGTTGCCCTCGTGACAGGCATACTCGAACATCGCGGACCCGCGCTTCATCGGCACCGCCGCCGTGAACGGCCGGGTGAACGTGGCCGGGTCGTCGACGGTGAACTCGTAGAGCAGCGTCTCCTCGTCGACGCGGCTGAACCGCTCGATCAGGTGCAGCGTCTCGCCCGAGCCGATGGCCAACCGGGTGGACGGGCTGAAGCTGGCGGTGTTGGCGGTGAAGTTGGTGGTCTCGACGACGAGGGTGTCGCCCTCCCAGCGCCCGCGCGAGCTGCCCAGCCACTGGCGCAGGTCGCCGGGGAGCGGCGCGCGCCCGTCGAGGGGCACGATGCGCGAGTCGTGCACCATCTCGTTCAGGATGACGACGTGGTCCGCGGTCTGGAAGATCTGGATGTTCTGGTTGTAGCCGCCGGGAACGATGGGCGGCCCGGTGTTGAACCCGAGCAGGCACCGCTCGGCGACCCCGCGGTCCTCGGGACCGTCGGCGCCGATGCCGCCCACGCGGATCCGCACCGGCCACGCCGGCTCGGCCTCGTCGCCCTGCCGTTCCACGCCCGGCCGCGTCTCCGGCAGCCGGCCGTCGGGGGGATCGACGATGAGCGACGTCCGGCGGTCGTCGACGACCCCGGCCCCCCGGTCGAACCAGAAGTTGTTGTAGCCGCCCACGTTGCCGCCCACCGGCAACGGCTCGGTGCGGATCTCGCTCGGCCGGTCCGCATCGGCCGCACGCTGCACCGCCGCGGCCTCGAGCTCGGCCGCCTCTTCCGCCGTCAGCTCGGCTTGATCCGCCCGGTCCTCGGGGCGCTGCAACGGGGTCAGGGTTCGGAAGTCCCAGACCCCCTGCAGGTCCGGGGTGCCGTCGGGCAGGCGGGGCACGTCGGACGCCGGCTGGGCGCCGGCGGGGACGGACAGGACCACGGCCAGCGCGGTCAGCGCCAGCACGGCGGCGAAAGATCGTCTCTGCATCTCCTACACTCCTGACTGCCTCTCACGACTGGCGAGCGCTGCCGGACATCGCGCCACCAAGGCGCTCCGCCGAGCCGCGCATCCTCGATTCGGCGCCCGGCGGCTCCCCTCACTGGCCGAGCAGCCCGCCGGGAATCGGTGCCGCGGCGTGGATTCCTGCGGCGCAGATTCCCGCGGCGGGGTGCGGACGCGGAGCAGCAGCCATCGCTACTGCTACTGCTGCCCCGATGACGCCCGCTCTTCCGTGCGGGCGCCCGACAGCAGGTTGTGCATGCCGTAGTTGCCCTCGTGGCAGGCGTACTCGAACATCGCGGACCCGCGCTTCATCGGCACCGCCGCCGTGAACGGTCGGGTGAAGGTGGCCGGGTCGTCCACGGTGAACTCGTAGAGCAGCGTGTCGTCGTCGATGCGGCTGAACCGCTCGACGAGGTGCAGCGTCTCGCCCGAACCGATGGCCCCCACGACGGACGGATTGAAGCTGGCGGTGTTGGCGGTGAAGTTCGTCGTCTCGACGACGAGGGTGTCGCCCTCCCAGCGCCCTCGCGAGCTGCCCAGCCACTGGCGCACGTCGTCGGGGAGCGGCGCGCGCCCGTCGAGGGGCACGATGCGCGAGTCGTGCACCATCTCGTTCAGGATGACCACGTGATCCGCGGTCTGGAAGATCTGGATGTTCTGGTTGTAGCCGCCGGGAACGATGGGCGGCCCGGTGTTGAAGCCGAGCAGGCACCGCTCGGCGATGCCGCGATCCTCGGGGCCGTCGGTGCCGATGCCGCCGACGCGGAACCGGACCGGCCGGGTGGGCTCGGCGCCGGGGCCGGGGCCCTGCCGGTCCACGCCCGGTTGCGCCGTCGGCACCCGGCCGTCGGGCGGATCGACGATGAGCGCGGTCCGGCGGTCGTCGACGACCCCCGCCCCCCGGTCGAACCAGAAGTTGTTGTAGGCGCCCACGTCGCCGCCCGCCGGCAGCGGCTCGGTGCGGACCTCGCTCGGCCGGTCCGCCTCGGCCGCGCGCTGCACCGCCGCGGCCTCGAGCTCGGCCGCCTCTTCCGCCGTCAGCTCCGCCTGGTCCGCCCGGTCCTCGGGGCGCTGCAACGGGGTCAGGGTCCGGAAGTCCCAGACGCCCTGCAGGTCGGGGGTGCCGTCCGGCAGGCGGGGCACGTCGGACGCCGGCTGGGCGCCGGCGGGAACGGACAGGACCACGGCCAGCGCGGTCAGCACCAGCACGGCGCCGAAAGATCGTCTCTGCATCTCGTGCACTCCTGATTGCCTCTTCTTCTCTCTGCCGAACGTCATCTTATCGAAACCGCGCAGCCGAAACGAGGCCGGGAATCGTCGCCGGCGGCTCCGCTCGCCGCCCGACCAACCCTGCCAGCGTGCCTCAGTCCGGCGCGACGCACGCAAAGTTCGCGGCGTCGTCGATGCTGCCGCTGCCGGTGTACCGCGCCACCTGCGGGTAGGGGCACAGCGGCCGCGTGCGCGTCACCTCGCCGTCGACCACCTTCGACGCGACCATCCGATCCGGCGCCACGCCGTCCTCGACCCATCGCTCGAGCGCGGTCACCGCGTCGAACCGATCGGGCCCCGGACCGCCGCGGCAGTGGGCGACGCCGGGCGCCATGAACAGCCGGTAGAAGTCGGCAGTCGCATCCAGACCGCCCTGCTCGGCGACGACGCTCTCGTAGTACTCGACCGCGTACGAGCCGGGGATCAGCGCGTCGGCCCAACCGTGATAGCCGATCAGCTTGCCCCCGCGGGCCTCGAAAGCCGAGAGATCGGGGTCGACGGCGTTCAGGGCCGAGCCGAGCGTGTCGTCGGCGCCCGCCCCGAGCGGCCGGGTGTTGGCGAGCACCCAGTCGTCGTCAAAATCGAACTGCGTGAGGTCGTGGTCGGGATCCTCGAACACGCTGTAGCGCATGAAGTCTGCGGTGCTGCCGCCCGGCCGGGCGATCCCGGACCAGTAGCGCCCCCAGCCGCCCCGGCCGTCGGGCGCCTCGAACCACTCGCTGCCCAGGGGATAGCCGGGGAACAACTGCTCTCCGGTGCTCGGACGCACCGGCCCCCCGTAGATCGCGCGCGCTGCCGCGACCTGTCCCGCGGTCAGGCAGTCGGCGCCGTCCGCGCCGGCGCACTCGAGCACGCCGGGGTCGAAGTCGCAGGCCCGGGGGTCGTCGATCAGTCCGTCCTCGAGCCCGTCGACGGCGTCGCAGGCTTCGAGCACGACGGCGCCGAGCAGCGGCAGCTTCTCGCGCGGCAGGTCCTGCGCCGGGTCCTTCGTGGTGGCGAGCCCCGCCCACAGCTCGCCGGTCATCAGACCGATCCAGTAGTTGGCGGGGGCCCCGGCGACGATGCCGTCGTAGTCGTCGGGATACCGCTGCGCCTCCATCAGCGCGTGGTGGCCGCCCTGCGAGCAGCCGACGAAGTACGCGTAGTCGGCCTCGCGGCCGTAGTACGCGCCGGTCACCGCCTTGCCCGCCACCGTCGCCTCGTGCTGCGCCCGGTAGCCGAAGTCGACGAGCCGGGCGGGATGCCCCAGCGACCAGCTCCCGTCGAAGCCGCTGTCGCTGGTGTGGCCGTTGTCGGTGGCCACCGCCGCGTAGCCGTTCCGCACCGCCGCCGCGAGCTGCGGATAGCGGATGGCCCCGGCCGAGCCGCCGGACCCGATGCCCTGGAACCGTCCGTTCCAGGCGTCGGCAGCGGGCAGCCACACCTCGAACCGGATCTCCGAACCCGCTTCCGGGCGCGACGTCCCCGCGACCCGGCAGAACGACACGTCGTCGACGGTATAGCCGCGCGACGAGAAGGTCTCGGGCGGGGTGAACGGCGGCGCGACCGCCTCGGCGACGGTGATCGTGGTGTAGGGAAGGCCGAGCTGCGCCTCGGCGATGCGGGCGCACACGCCGGCGGCCTGGATCGGCCGGGCGGCGGACGCCCCGCCGGACGCGCCGGGGACGGCCATGCCGCCGAGGACGGCGGCGGCCCCCGCCGTCAGCAACGCGGACAGGAATCGGGTTGTCATGAACCCTCAAAGGATACCGCACGCACGGCCCGGCCGCGACTCGGGAAACCGGCGTGCGGCGCCGCGCCCCGATCCGGCCCGTCCCTCAGTCAGCCGCCGTCGACGGAGGCGTTGCTCCCCGGTCGCTCATGCTCGATAGGGCTCCCGTGTCACGCTTGCCGGACGGGCGCCCTCCCCGGCCTCGGAGCCACGCGAGGCTTCACGACGGGTCCCCGGGACCGGCGTGCTCGCCGCTCATCTCCTCGATGACGGTGATCAGCGTCGAGAGATCGTCGCGGCCCCGGTCCCGTCCCATCAGGGCGTTGATCGACTGCATGGTCAGGGCGCCCGCGGGGAGGGCGGCGCCGCGGGCGTGGGCGAGCCGGAGGGCGATGTCGAGGTCCTTGTGATACAGCCGCGACTCGATGCCGGCAGCGAAGTCGCGCGAGGCCATGCGGGCGCCGAACACGTCCAGCACCCGGCTCGACGCCATCCCGCCCATCATCACCTGGCGTACCCGCTCGACGTCGAGCCCGCACCGGCCGGCCAGAGCCAGCGCCTCGGCCGCGCCCTGGGCGGTCACCAGGAGCGCCAACTGGTGACACGCCTTGGTGGTCTGGCCAGCGCCGGACTCGCCGAGATGGATGACGGTCGGCCCCAGCCGCGCGAACAGCGGTCTCGCCCGCTCGACGGCCTCGGCCGGCCCCCCCACCATCATGGTCAGGGTCGCGTCGCGGGCGCCCTGCGGCCCGCCGGACACCGGGGCGTCCAGCATGTCCACCCCCTCGGCGGCCACCCCCTCGGCGATGGCCCGGGTCGCGGCGGGGTCGATGGTGCTCATGTCGATGACGAGCGTCCCGCGGCGGGCGCCGTGGATGACGCCGTCGGGGCCCAGCACCACCTGCTCTACGTCGCGGGTGCCGGTGACCATGGTGAAGACCACCTCGCTCCGCTCGGCCACCGCGGCGGGGGTGGCGCAGACGGCGGCGCCCGCGTCGGCAAGGGGCCGGGCCGACGCGGCGCGGCGGGCGTACACCGCCATGGCGTGGCCGCCGTCCATCAGGTGGCGCGCCATCGGGCGCCCCATGGTCCCGAGTCCGATGAAACCGAGTCGCATGTGTCGTCCGCCTGCAAGGTGAGGAGCGGCGCGGGCCGTGCCCGGCCGGTCTTTCGAGCGTCAGCCGGGCGGCGTCGCCGGGTCTGCGCGGTCACCGGACGCGGGTGCCGTCACCGCGCGCCGACGCCCTGCTTCTTCCAGTACCGCGCGAGCCCGAGCCAGCACATCGAGAACGGGGCGGCCAGGTCGTAGAGCGTCGCAGTCGCTTCCGGCATGTACCGCTGCAGATAGCGGTGGGTCTCGGCGACGAACCGATCGGTGCGTTCCTCGCCCGGGACACCCTGTTCGATGATGGCGCGCGCCACCGCCGCCAGTCCGTCCAGATGCTCGGTCAGGCTCGCCAGTTGGCCGGCCGCGTCCTCGTGCGGGCCGAAATGAGTGATGAACAACGTGTCCGCCTGCCAGGCCTCGATCAGCTCGATGCTCGACTTCCACGTCTCGATGTCGATGTCGGGCGGCGGCGTCGGGGGCAGGGCGAAGCGCTCGGGGCCGATCCGCACCCCCGCGGTGTCCCCCACGAACGCCACCCCGCTCGCCCGATCGAGGAAGCTGATGTGATGGGAGGCATGCCCCGGCGTATAGGCGACCTCCAGCGTGCGGTCGCCCACCGCGAGGCGCTCGCCGCCGCCGAGGACGTGCACGTTCTGCTCGGGCACGGGCAGGAACTCGCCCCAGAGCCGGTCCATGTCGTCGCCGTAGAGCCGCGTCGCGCTGCTCAGCAGCTTCTCGGGATCGACCATGTGCGGCGCCCCCCGCTCGTGCACGTAGACCTGGATGTCGGGATTCTCGCGCACCAGGGTGCCGGTCGCTCCGGCGTGATCGAGATGGATGTGGGTCAGGAGAATCGTCCGCACGTCGGCTGGCGCGATGCCCTGGGCCCGGAGCGACGAGCGCAGCGTGTCGAGACACGTCGACGGACCCGGGTCCACGAGGGCCGCCCCGCCCGCGTCTTCGAGGACGGCGGTGGCGATGACCCGGGGCTGGCCGAGGAACATCAGGTCGGTGTAGGTGATGCCGCGGGCAATCGTTGGCATGGGAGCCGGATCTTACTATGCCGGACGGTTCAGGAACCCGTGGGCCGGCCGGTTCAGGAGCCCGTGGCGAAAGGCCCCGCTGCACTCGAGCGGCGATGCATCCTGCCGGACTGCGTTGTTGCGCGGAGCCGCGTCTGCTCCGCGGTCACCATGCCCGAGATGCTCCCCTCGTCACGCCTTGTCAGGCAGGCCCTCGCCGGTCTCGGTGCAACGCGGGACTTCACCGCGGGTTCCTGACGACCGCCGCCGCCTTGACGCCGCGGCCGTCTCCATAGTCTGATCGCAGGGGTATGGCGCACGATCCCCGTTCCGGCCACGGCGTGCTCGACAAGACCCGGCAGAAGACCCGGGAGCCGATCCGCTATCAGGTCACGCTCTTGAACGACGACTACACGACGATGGAGTTCGTCGTCCAGGTGCTGGAGTCGGTCTTCGACAAGTCCCCGGCGGAAGCCTACGGCATCATGATGCGGGTCCACACCGAGGGACGCGGGCGGTGCGGAGCCTACACCCACGAGATCGCCGAGACCAAGGTCGCCACCACGCGGGCCCTGGCCGCGCGCGAAGGATTCCCCCTCCAGGCGGTCCTCGAAGAGGAGTGACGGGATCCGCCCATGTTCAGCGCCGCCATCGAGTTGATCCTGAACGTCGCCTACCGCGAGGCGACGGTTCGCCGGCACACGCACCTGACCCTGGAGCACCTGCTGTACGTGCTGGCGCATGATCCGGAGGGAGAGAAGATCCTCACCGCCTGCGGCAGCGACCTGCCCGCGCTGCGGCATGCGCTCGACACGTTCCTGGACAACCTCGAGCAGAGCAGGAAGGGCCGGCAGCGCGAGCCGCAGCAGACCCTGGCGTTTCAGCGCGTCCTGCAGACGGCGGTGCTCCATGTCCAGAGCGCCGGGAAGGACGAGGTCCGTTTCGGGGACGTGCTGGCCGCCATCCTGCAGCAGCCAAACTCCTACGCGGCCGAGCTGCTGCAGTCGCAGGACATCACCCGGCTCGACGTCCTGAACTACATCTCGCACGGGATCACGAAGACGCCGGCCGCGTCAGACGAGCCGCGTCCGGAGGAGCCCGCGCCGGCGGGACAGACCGGGGACGGCCCCGCCCCGGCCCGCGATCCGCTCGCGGCCTTCGCCGTCAACCTGACCGAGCGCGCCCGGCAGGGCCGGCTCGACCCCCTGATCGGACGCCGCGACGAGCTGCGACGCACCCTGCAGATCCTCTGCCGCCGGCGCAAGAACAACCCGGTCTTCGTGGGGGACGCGGGCGTCGGCAAGACCGCCCTCGCCGAGGGCCTCGCGGGCCGGCTGCTGGAAGACGACATCCCCGCGCGCCTGCAGGGAGCCGAGATCTTCGCCCTCGACACGGCCGCGCTGCTCGCGGGCACGCGGTTCCGGGGTGACTTCGAGGAGCGCTTCAAGGCGGTCGTCGACGCCCTCGCCGGTCGCCGGCTGCCCATTCTCTTCATCGACGAGGTGCACGCGACGGTGGGGGCCGGCGCCACCACCGGCGGCACGATGGACCTCGCGATGCTGATCAAGCCGCTCCTCGCGGCCGGCGACCTCAGGCTGATCGGGTCGACGACGTTCGACGAGTTCAAGCAGATCGAGCGCGACCGGGGGCTGGCGCGGCGGCTGCAGCGCGTGGTCCTCGAGGAGCCGAGCGTGGAAGAGACGGTCGAGATCCTGACGGGGCTGCGGCCGCGTTACGAGGAGCATCACCGCGTGACGTTCACCGACCGCGCCCTGCGCGCGGCCGCGAAGCTCGCCCGGCGGCACCTGCGCGACTCGCGTCTCCCGGACAGCGCCATCGACGTGCTGGACGAAGCCGGCGCGAGCTTCACCGTCACCGGGACCGACGCTCCGGCCGGCGCGCGCGCGGCCGAAGCACCGCCGGCGGCCGGGGAAGCAGCGCCCGCCGCGGGCAGCGTCACCGCGCCGGCCGAAGCCAAAGCAGCGCCCGACACGCGGGCCGTCACCGCGCCCGCGACGGCGGACGCCGCGGCGGAGACCCCCGCGCCGCTCCCGCGCGTCACCGCGGCCGACATCGAGCGCGTGCTCGCGCGCATGGCCCGCATCCCCGAGAAGCAGGCGACGGGGTCGGACAAGGAGCGGCTGCGCACCCTCGACGAGGCCCTCCGGCGGGTGGTGTTCGGTCAGGACGACGCGGTCGCGGCGGTCGTGACCGCGATCAAGCGCGCGCGCGCGGGGCTCGGCCAGCCGGAGCGCCCCGCCGGGTGCTTCCTGTTCACTGGCCCCACCGGCGTCGGCAAGACCGAGCTCGCGAAGCAGCTCGCCATCCACCTGGGAAACGAATTCCTGCGCTACGACATGAGCGAGTACATGGAGAAGCACGCGGTGGCGCGGCTCATCGGCGCCCCGCCGGGCTACATCGGGTTCGAACAGGGAGGCCTGCTCGTCGACGCGGTCCGGGCCCACCCCTACGCGGTGCTGCTGCTCGACGAGATCGAGAAGGCGCATCCCGACGTCTACAACATCCTGCTGCAGGTGATGGACCACGCGACCCTCACCGACAACAACGGGCGCAAGGCCGACTTCCGCCAAGTCGTGGTCATCATGACGTCGAACGCCGGATCGCGCGAGGCGAGCGCAGCGCCGATCGGGTTCAGCGAGGACCGGACGAACACCGGCAAGGGGCGCACGAAGGCGGCGATCGAGCGCGCCTTCAGCCCCGAGTTCCGCAACCGGCTCGACGCCATCGTCACCTTCGACAGCCTCGCCCCCAGTGTCGTGGAGACGATCGTCGAGAAGTTCGTCCTCCAGCTCGAGACCCAGCTCGCCGAACGCCGGGTGGCCATCACCCTGCGGCCCGACGCCCGGGTCTGGCTCGCCGAGAAGGGCTACGACCCGACCTACGGCGCCCGGCCCCTCGCCCGGCTCATCCAGACCGAGGTGCGCAACCCGCTGACCGACGAGATACTGTTCGGCCGCCTGGAGCACGGGGGGACCGTGCGCATCGGTCTCGCCGGCGACAAGCTGCAGTTCGACGTCGAGCCGACCCCCCCGGCCGACGATCCCGACGAAGACGACGAGTAGGACGACTCACGGCGGCTTCCCGCATCCCCACGACACCAACGTCCTCGTCTCCGCATGGACGCTGCCGGCGGCCGCGGCGATCTTGCACTCGGTAAGATCATTGGGCGAAGACGCCATCGCACTCTCCCGCGACGATCATCGCGGCAAGCCCCGCTCGTCGTACAACATCTCTTCGGGGCTCCGCTCGTCCCGCACGGTACACTCACGACCGATCTGGAGGAGCCTGTCCGGCCCTTCACGAATCGCCCCGCGGGTCAGTCGGCCGGTTCAGTCGCGGGTCTCGCCCTCGAGCGCCAGCACGAGGTCCTGCAGGCGCTCGATCTCCATCTGCGCGGCATGAAGAATCGCCCGGCGCTCCTGCAGCGTCGGCGAGGACCAGCCCTCGCCGTCGAGCTCGACGCGGCCGTCGGGGTCGTAGTCGACGAGCACCGCGTCCATCGTCTCTATGTAGAGGCGCATCTCTTCAACCGCTCCCGCCGGGCGCCGCCGCCGCAGCCCGGCTCGGGGTTCACATGCCGGCGGCCGTGGCGGCGCGCTGGGCGTCGTCGACGGCGACCACCACCGCCGTCATGTCGTGATCGGCGAGGGCCGACGCGAAGGCGTAGTCGACGTTGACGCCGGACGCACTCAACATCCCGGTGGCCGACGCCAGCGCGCCGGGGCCGTTGGGCACCGTGACGTACAGCACCTCCCGCTGCTCGACCGCGTAGTCACTGCCCCGCAGCAGCCCGGCCGCGTGCACCGGATTGTCCGGCACGATGTGCAGCACGCCGGAGGGGTCGAGGCTCAACGCGAGGATGTTGACCTTCTCGCCGCGAAGGGTCTGGCACAGCCGCGCCAGCGACCCGGGCGTATTGTCCAACCGCAAGGTGAGCTCGGTACGAATCGCCATGTCCGGGGAGGATATCACCGCGATCGCAGCCCGGAGCAATCGCCGGGGCGGGCTCCGGTGCGATTCGGATAAGATGGGACGCGGGGTAACCAGCCATGAACTTGTGTCGACTGCTCGGCGCGGCGGGACTCCTGTTCCTGCTCTCGTATCCGGGCGGCGCCCAGCCGCTCGATGACGGCGGCGACCGGGCGACGGGAGACTACAACGCGCTGATCGAGGCGCTGGAGGCGGCGATGCTGGCCGGCGATGCCGATGCCTACGTCGCCCTCGCGTCACCGGCGGCCGACCGCGGCGCCGCCGCGGAGTTCGCGAACGCGTACCTGCGATCCGGGGTGGACCGGGTCACCGTGACGCCCCGTTTCGAGAGCCCGCTCGACGACGTCCCCGATGGCGCCGGCTACGAGGTGATGGTCGAGCTGTTCTCCGAGTCCGGCGCGCGGGGCCGTCTCGAGACGTGGCAGCTCGACGTCGTCCGCGAAGAGGCGGGCGGATGGCGCATCCTCGATCAGGACGCGATCGACTCCATCGACAACCTGCGCCACCTGAGTCTCACCCCCGCGACCCAGTACATCGCCGACAACCTGGTCGTCACGGGTGAAGACCTGTCGCTGACGCTGACCGAGGGGTCCGCGTTCGTGGCCGAGACCGAGAACGGGGTCACGAGCCTGGTGCTCCTCGGCGACGGCATCATGCGCTTCGCGCCGCAGCCGGAGGCGGAACGCGGACAAGTGGAGATATTCAGCGGCAGAGAGGCGCTGGAAGCGGAGTTCGAGGCGGCGTTCATCCGGCTGCACCCGGACGCGTTCCGGACCCGGGTCTCGACCGGCGCGCTGAGAGCGCGCCGGGTGGACCGGGGGACCCTCGACGACGCCCAGGACGTGTTCGACGAGTTCGCTCCGCTGTCGTTCACCCTGGATCTGTCGGACCTCAGCGACCGGGTCTGGTCGCTCCCGCCGGGGCGCGGCGACTTTCTCGCCGAGGTCCGCACGGAACGGCACGGCACGCTGACCTATGCGCAGTCGGTCCGGCAGCCGGAGGACATCACGCTGTTCGACCGGGCCGAGAACCAGATCATCTCGCTGTACCCGTCCGCCCGGAAACGAGCGATCCGGGGACGCTACTTCGGGGACGACGACGCGCTGTCGCTCGACATCCTGGACTACGAGATCACGGCATCGTTCGAGCCCCTGGGGTCCACGCAGCAGCGGCTCACCGACGCCCGCGAGTTCATCGACTGCCGCATCGTCGGCACCACCCGCCTCGCGGCTCGGGTGAAGGGGTTTCCCATCACCTCGTTCAGTCTGCGTCTGGCCGACGATCTCGCGGTCCGGTCGGTCACGTCCAACGAGTTCGGCCCACTGCTGTTCTTCCGCATGAACGGACAGAACAGCCTCGTGGTCAACCTGCCCTCGGAGATTCCGGGGGGCACCGAGTTCACGGTGACGGTGGCCTACGAGGGCGACCTCGCGGCCCAGGAGCTGGACGAGAACTGGATCGGGAGGCAGCGCCTCTACTTCGAGGCCGATGAGGCGTTGTTCGGCCTCGGGGAGCCCCGCTACGTCTACAGCAACCGCAGCTACTGGTATCCGCAGGGGCTGGTCAGCGACTTTGCCACGGCGACGCTCGATCTGTCGGTTCCGGCCGGGTGGGGTATCGTCGCGAGCGGGGTGCCGGCCAGTACGAATCCTCCGATGTCCGGACCTCCCGACGGGGAGCCGCGTCGATTCTCGTTTGCGGCGCTGCAGCCGGCCCGCTATCTGTCGGCGGTGATCTCCCGCTTCGACGATCACGCGCCGCCGGTTCGGCAGGTCCGGCTCGACGCCCCCGCGTCAACGCCGTCCGCGCCGACCGGCGGGGGCGTGTTCTACGGCACCCTCGCGGTAAGCGCCTACGGCACGCCGCGAAGCGCGGACGAGATCGACGCCACGGCCGAGAGGGCCGCGGACATCGCCTCGTTCTACGCGTCGATTCTCGGAGACATCCCGTATCCATCGATGACCGTAGCCCTCACCGACAGCCGCCTTCCGGGCGGGCACAGCCCCGCGTACTTCGCCATGCTCAACCACCAGCTGCCCCGCCTGCGGGGCGTCAACATCAGTTGGCAGACCGATCCGGTGAGCTTCAGCGGCTATCCATCCTTCTTTCTCGCCCACGAGGTCGCGCATCAATGGTGGGGACAGGCGGTCGGCTGGAAGAACTACCACGAGCAGTGGCTGAGCGAGGGGCTCGCGCAGTACTTCGCCGCCCTCTACGCGGGGCACGACGAAGGGCCGGAGGTCTTTCAGGACATCGTCGAGCAGATGCGGAACTGGGCGATGCGGCACTCCGACGAGGGACCGATCTATCTCGGGTACCGTCTGGGGCATCTGGAACGCGAGCCGCGCGTCTTCCGGGCCCTGGTCTACAACAAGGGCGCGGTGGTGCTGCACATGCTGCGCCGGCTGGTGGGAGACGACGCGTTCTTCGCGGGGCTGCGCCGGTTCTACCACGCGTGGCGGTTCCGGAAGGCGGGCACCGATGCGCTGCAGTTGGCGTTCGAGATCGAGGCGGGACGGTCGTTGAGCCGGTTCTTCGACCGGTGGATTCACGAGGCCGCCCTGCCGGACGTGCGGTTCTCGTCGCGCACCGAGAGGACCGGCGACGGGGAAGAGGTTCTGCTCAGGTTCGAGCAGCGGACCGAGCGGCTCTTCGAGCTGCCGGTCACCGTCACCCTGCAATACCGGTCGGGCGAAGAGGAGTCCGTGGTGATTCCGGTGACCGAGCGGGCGACCGAGCGGCGTCTGCCGGCGCGCGGGCGCTTGCGCCGCGTGTCGGTGAACCGCGACCGCATGGCGCTGGCGGACATCGACCGGTAGCAGCCCGTGGCGCCCCCGTTGTACCGAGCCCGGCGAATACCGCGGTGCCTTTCGCCGCGGGCGGCTGGTCCGGCCGAATTCGCGCAGCCCGAACCCCAGCCGGCAGCAGCGCGGCCCAGGATACCGTTCCGCAGGAACGGTGGAGAATCCACGGGCGGGACTGGATGGAGCGGAGCCGCAGGCGACGATTGCCGGGCCGGGACGATATGATGACGGCGCGCCCTGGGGCGCAATGGGAGGCAACCGTGAGTTCGACAACCCCGTTCCGCGCATGGACGCGGACCGTCTGGACGCTGATGCTCTCCGGACTGGCGGCGTCCAGCCTGGCCCAGCCGCCCACCGTGGCGATCCACCCGGTCGGCGAGACCGACGCGGTGCACGCGGACACGACCGCCCGGGTGGGGCTCGATATCACTCTCGACGCCGGCTATCACGTCAACTCCAACACGCCGCTGGACGATCTCCTGATTCCGACGGTGTTGAGGCTGGATCCCCCCGAGGGATTCGATCTCGAAGGGGTGGCGTTCCCGGACGCGATCCTGCTCGAGCAGGTGGGTGCGGAAGAGCCGCTCGCGGTGTTCGAGGAGGAGTTCATGATCGGGGCGGCGTTGCGTGTCGACGCGTCCCTGGCTCCCGGCACCTATTCCATCCCCGGCACGTTGCGCTATCAGGCCTGCAACGACCGGATGTGCTTCAACCCGACGAACGCCCCCATCCAGCTCGACGTGACGGTGGTCCCGGACAGTCAGCCGCTGGCGGCGGTGCGGGCGGACCTGTTCGCGGGCCTGACGATGGCCGACCCCGACGGGAGCGTCCCGGCCCCGGCGTCGGCGGGCGCGCCGGTTCTCGACGATCTGTCGGTGATGACCGCGCTCGAGGACTTCGAGGTGCTCGGCAGCACCGGCGGCTACCTGGGCACCGAGGCGTTTCTCGGCTTCATGGAGGCGGCCGAGTCGGGCGAGGGCGAACGCGGCTGGTTCGAGGGCCGAGGACCGGTGGCGATCCTGCTCCTGATTCTCGTCGGCGGCCTCGCCCTGAATCTGACCCCCTGCGTGCTGCCGATGATTCCCATCAACCTGGCGATCATCGGCGCCGGGGCCAAGGCCGGCTCCCGGACCCGGGGCTTCGCGCTCGGCGGGGCCTACGGCGCGGCGATGGCCCTCGTGTACGGCATTCTCGGGCTCGTGGTCATCCTGACGGCGGGCTCGTTCGGCACCATCAACGCGTCTCCCTGGTTCAACGTCGGGATCGCAGCGCTGTTCGTCGTCCTCGGGCTCGCGATGTTCGATGTGCTCGCCATCGACTTCTCACGGCTGCAGTCCCGGTTCACGACGGGGACCAGCCAGGGCGGGTCGTTCGTGGTCGCGTTCGGCATGGGCGCGGTCGCCGCCCTGCTGGCGGGGGCGTGCGTGGCGCCGGTGGTCATCCAGGTCATCGTGTTCTCGAGCAACCTGTACGGTACGGGCACGACGCTGGCCCTCGCGCTGCCGTTCGTCCTGGGAATCGGGATGGCCCTGCCGTGGCCGGTCGCGGGCGCCGGACTGTCGTGGATGCCGAAACCGGGCGCCTGGATGGTCCACGTGAAGCATGCCTTCGGCGTGTTCATTCTCGGCACCGCGGTGTACTACGGCTACCTGGGCTACGGGTTGTTCGCGCAGCGCTGGGTCGATCCCGAGGAGGTCGCCAGCAGCGTCCAGGAGCTGCTGGACGAAGGCTGGCATGCCTCGCTCGGCCAGGGTCTGGCGGCGGCGAAGGCGGAGAACAAGCTGGTCCTCGTCGACATGTGGGCCACGTGGTGCAAGAACTGCCTCACGATGGACCGCACCACCCTCAAGGCCGCGGCGGTCGAAGCGGGGCTGGAGGGGTACGTGAAGGTGAAGTTCCAGGCGGAGGACCTCGATGCCTCTCCCGCCCGGGACGTGCTGAAGCATCTCGACGGCATCGGGTTGCCGACCTATGCCATTCTGCGTCCCGTATCGGACGCTCGGACCGCCGATGCCGGCTCCTGAGCGGAGGGCTCCGGGCCGGCGCAGATGGCGGGGTCGTGAAGGGACAGAGCCGTGATGAAACGTTTCCGGAGCATGCTGCTGGTCGTGGTTCCGGTGCTGGCGGCCTGCGCCATGCAGCCGGGAGAGGTCGACCTGGTGAGCTCGTTCGGGGAGCAGCTCGCGGCGGTCGACAGCGTGACCGACTTCCAGCACGACGGCAACGAGCTGACGTTCATGGGCCCGGACGGCGAGGGCGGCATCGCATCGTGGCGGGTACGGATCGAGTCGACCGAGCTGGTCTCCGACGACGGGCGGCCGCTGGAGGGTCACGTGGTCTCGGCCTGGTATCGGGACGGAGAGCTGATCGAGATGATGGGCTCGATGTACACGCTGCCGAACGAGTTCTTCGAGACCGGCATCGCGCAGGAGTGCTACGCCCTCTGGGATGAGGCGTCGAGCTCCTGGGACTGGTAGCGGTCTTCGAGGGACGGCGGCTCAATCGCCGGCCGGCGCCGGAACCCGGACCCGCAGAGCCTTCGGATGGATCGTGGCGGTCAGCGAGCACCCGCCCTGCACCACTTCTCCATCGACGTGAAACCGGAGCGGCCGGTCGGCGGAGATCGTCACCCCGTCGACTCGGGAGCAGTGTACGTAGGGATGGCGGTCGATGGTGCCGTTGAAGAGGCGCCGCAGGCCCCACAGGGCTCTCGCGGGACCGATCGGGTCCACCGACACCAACTCGAGCAGGCCGTCGTCGAGGCGGGCGCGAGGCGCGATCACCGCCCCGTTGCCATACTGCCGTCCGTTCGCCACCTCGACGAACAGGGCCGGCCGCTCGATCGTACGTTCCTCGGTCACGAGGGTGTATCGCCGGCTCCGGTAGCGGACCAACTGCCACGCGGCCGCCCGCACGTAACGGGGCAGTCCGCGGCCGGCCAGACGACCGAACAGATCGGCCACCGCCACCGCCAGCCCCACGCCCGCGATGTTCACGAACGGCCGGCCGGCGAGCTCGCCCATGTCGATCACCCGGTCGTGGCCGTGCACCGCCACCGCGAGCGCCCGTTCGGGCCGGAGGCTGATGCCGAGCTCTCGCGCCAATCCGTTTCCGGATCCGGCCGGCACGATACCGAGCACGGCGTCCCGGTGCATCAGCGCCGAAGCCACTTCGTTGACGGTGCCGTCGCCCCCCCATGCCACGACCGGAGAGAACCGCCGGCCTGCCAGGGCCGCCGCAAGCTCCCGACCGTGACCCGGTCCCTCCGTGAACGTCACCTCGCAGGGGACGCCGGCGTCCGCGCAGCGTTGCCGGGCCATCTCGGCCAGTCCCTGGATCTTCCCCCTGCGGGCCGCCGAACCCGCGGCCGGGTTGATGACGAACGCCAGCGGAGACCGTACTGTCAAGGGTTCTTACGCGCCGACGAGGGTCGCGCAACGCGGCAGGTGAACGCTCACCGCCACATCCGGGAGACGAAACGGGAGACGACAGCCGGACCAACGGTGGTATAGTAGCTGCCCAATATGGGGAGCCGCTGGGTTCGTACTGTCGTCGTCATTCTAGCACTCGCGACACTGGCCTTCGTGGGGAATCAGATCCGGCTTTCGAACGCCACGCTCGCCGACGAGCAGGGCAGAGAGCGGGTCTTCACCGACCTTGGCTGGGCTCTCAAGCTCACTCTCGCCGAGCTGAGGAGCGCCCAGCAGGCCTACGTGGCGGATGGCCAGGATCGGGACTACTGGATCGCGCAGGTCGCCGCTCATCTCGAGACGGTCAGCGGCAGCCTCGACAATCTCAAGCAGGTCGCGAACCCGGGCACGCTCGATGCCCTCGACCTCGCGGTGGAAGCGGTGGCCGACATCCGGGAAATGGATGAGGACGCCCGCGAGCACATCGGTTCGGATCAGCCGTTGGCGGCCTCGGACCTGATCTTCACCGAGGGTTTCGAGCTCGTCGATCTCGCCACCGCGCAGGTGCAGGCGGCTCTGCAGGCCGAGCGCACGACGCGACTCGGCGTGATGCGGGTTGCCCGCTCGACCCAGGCGACGATGATGTGGATCGTCGCGGTCGTCATCGTCCTGTCCATGCTGGTGCTGGCGCCGCTGCACGTCTCGTCCAAGGCGTACGATCCGACCGCGGACTCCGACGAATACCGCGTTTCGGAACCCTCCGGACTGTCGCTGTTGTCGCTAGACAACGACTCGGCGGTCGAGGCGCTCGACCGGGCCGGCCGCGGGAACGCGGGGGAGGCCGCCGGAAGCATGACACCGGCGGCCGGCG
The DNA here is from genome assembly GCA_965215895.1 of Vicinamibacterales bacterium. Lineage (GTDB taxonomy): Bacteria > Acidobacteriota > Vicinamibacteria > Vicinamibacterales > UBA8438 > JAJEEA01. Next base: position 60,240 of record OZ244130.1, read on the forward strand.
ACGCCGGTCCGGACCCCGTTCGCGAATCGCCCGCCGAAGAACCCGCGCCGGATCTCGGCGCCGTGGCCGCGCTGTGCACCGATTTCAGCAATCTCACGAACCAGGGTCAGCTCTCCGATCTGTTGGCGCGAACCGCGGCGCTGATGAACGCCACCGGGCTTATCATCTGGGTGAGCAACGAGAACGCCCGGACGTTGCAGCCCGCGCTGGGACATGGATACCCGCCTGGGACCCTGGAGCGCATCGGCTCGATTCCACAGGTCGGGGACAACCCGACGTCCGCCGCGTTCACCACCAACCGCATTCAGGTCGTCGAATCCAGCGACGCCGACACGGGCGCCCTGGCCGCGCCGCTGATGGTGGCGGATCGTTGTATCGGAGTGCTTTCCGCCGAGTTGCGCGACGATTGGGAGTCGAGCGACGCCGTGCAGGCAACCGCCTCCATCCTGGCCGCCCAGTTGGCGCCTCTGCTGCCCTCGGACCCGCGCGCGGTCGCGCGGGTCCCCGCCGCCGCCACGGGAACGCACGACAAGGAAGGCGTCGGTCCGGGAACCGAGGCGATCGCGTCGTCTTCGCGCGGCGCCGGACGGTGACCGCTCCATGGAACCGTTGAGCCTCCCGCTCGACTACAGCGCCATCGAGCGGATCCTCCCTCATCGCTATCCGTTCCTTCTCGTCGATCGGATCACGGAGTTTGAGGTAGACAAGCGCATCGTCGGCGTCAAGAATGTCTCCCTCAACGAACGGTATCTCGCCCGCCGGCCCGGCGAGCGGCCGGTGCTGCCGCCCACCATCCTGACGGAAGCAGTCGCCCAGGTCGGAGCGATTCTGATTCTCTCCAAACCGGAGAACCGCGAGAAGCTGATTTACATCGTGGGCATCGAGCGGGTGCGCTACCGCAGACCCGCCCATCCCGGCGATGTCCTGCATATCGAGGTCAACGTGAAACGTCTGCGCAGCCGCATGGGCCAGTTGCACGGCGTAGCGACAGCGGGCGGCAAGGCGGCGCTCGACGGCCGGATGACCTTCGCCCTCGGACCCACGCAATAGCCCGGCCGCGCCGCCGCCGCGCCGGCCCGGAAATCGTCGCCCGGCGAGTCCGCCTGCCACCCGGTCAACTCTCCGGACTCTCTGATAGAATGCACTCCATGGCTTCCAAGCAACGTCGCAGACAGCCCCCCCCCGCGCCCGTCGTCGAGACGCGCTCGAACGGCGGGCGGTGGGCGCTGATCGCGCTCGGTGTCGTCGTCCTCGCCGGCACCGGGGCTTTCCTGATGTCACGTGCGGACCGGGCGGTACCGGCCTCGCCCGATCAGGCGAGCGAAGCGTCATCCACGCCTGCATCTCCAACGGCTTCGGGCGGCGCGCCGACGTCCTCCGCCCCGCAGTTCACGAGTGCGGATCTCGAAGGATTGCCCATGCCGCCGCTGCCGTACGTGCCGCAGACGGCGGGTCCGGCCGACCTCATGAGGCAGGCCTACGTGTTCGCCGCGCGGAATCCGGATGTGCTGGAGTACGTCCCCTGCTATTGCGGTTGCGGCAACAGCGACGGGCATCGGTCGAACGTGGACTGCTTCGTCGAGTCGCGCGCACCAAACGGCGCCGTGACCGAGTGGGACGTCCACGGCATGACCTGATCGCATTGTCTGGCAGTCGCGCGTGACGCGATGCAGATGCATGCTCTCGGCGCAGCGCCTTCGGATATCCAGGGCGCCGTCATGAACAAGTACGCTTCACAGTCCGCCTACGCCACACCGACGCCGACCGCGCCGCGTGGCAACTGACCGACCCGTCCGGGTGCGCCCACGGTCTGCGTGAGCGCACCCGGACATGGCGCACCCGCCATCATCCTGCATGGTGCCGCGCAATCCTTCCCGGCCACCGGCGGAACTGCTTTCCAGGCTGTACGAGTCCATCCCCGAGGGGATCTACATAGGCGCGCTCGACGCCACGACCGTCGAGACGTTGAGCGCGAACCCGCACATGAAGCTCATGTTCGGGTTCGACCCGGACGAACCCGACGGGAGGTTGCAGCCGTTCGCAGCCGACCGATTCGTCGATGAGCGGGCTCGCACCGACTTCATCACACGGTTGCGCCGGGACGGCGCGGTCACCAACTACCTGGTCCGTCTCCGGCGGGCCGACGACAGCTCGATGTGGGTCGAGGTCACCGCAACGCTGCATGCGCCGGACGACCACGGTCCCCCACGCCTCGATGCCCTCGTACGCGACGTCAGCGAGCGGCGGAAGCTCGACGCGCTGGGGCGCGACCCGGGCCATGAGCTGGTGCAGTCGGAGAAGATGGCGGCCCTGGGCCAGACGATCTCCGGCGTGGCCCACGAGCTGAACAATCCGCTGGCGACCATTCTCACGTGTGCGGAACGATTGGCGGCTCGTCCCGTCGAGGCCGAGACGAAACGCGGGGTCGAGACGATTCTCGGCGAGGCGGAGCGGGCCGCGAGGATCGTGAGGAACCTGCTGACATTCGCTCGCAAGCGCAATACCACCCGGGCGCTCGTCGACATGAACGACATCGTGCGCGACACCCTGGCCCTGCGCGCCTACGAACAACGCATGTCGAACATCACGACCCTCGATGCCCTCGCCAGCGGGCTGCCCCACATCTTCTCCGACCCCCACCAGGTGAAGCAGGTGCTGCTGAACCTGATCATCAACGCCGAACACGCGATGCTGGCCGCGAACGGCCGGGGCTCGCTCGTCACCCGGAGCTGGTATGACGATGCCCAGGGCATGGTCACCCTCGAGGTCAATGACGACGGTCCCGGCATTCCGGACGACGTCCGGACCAGGATCTTCGATCCCTTCTACACGACCAAGGCGATCGGCAAGGGAACCGGACTCGGGCTGACCGTGGCCTATGCCATCGTTCAGGAGCACGGGGGACAGATTCGGGTCGATTCGGTTCCCGGCGCCGGAGCATCATTCTTCGTATCGTTTCCGGCCGGCGCGGGCGTGTGGCGCGCAGCGCCGGCGGCCACCGTCAACCGGACTCCGGCGGCCGGGGCCCGCGTCCTGCTCGTGGAGGACGAACCCGCTCTCGCCGCGGCGGTGGCCGACTCGCTGGCCGACGCCGGCTACCGCGTGGAGCGGGCCGGCGACGGGGAAGAGGCGCTGCAACGCGTCGAGGACCAGCCTTTCGATCTCGTCATCTGCGACCTGAAGATGCCACGACTGGACGGACGGGCGTTCTACCGGGTGCTGTGCGAGACGAATCCGTCACTCGCCCGCCGCATGATCTTCGTCACCGGGGACGTGGCGGGCACCGATGCGGATCGCTTCCTGGTCGAAACCGGATGCCGGTGGCTGGCCAAGCCGTTTCGACTTCACGATCTGCTCCGGGTGGCCCACGAGGTGATCGGATAACCGAGCGCCGGCCCGGGTCAGGCGGCGCTCGTCCTGCGAGCCGCCATCGGCAGGCGAGCCTTGGCCATGTTCAGACGCCGGCGGCCCCGTCCCACCGGTGTCGCACCGGCGGTCATCGACGCGGCCATCGGCTTGGGACTCAGGTCGGGCCCGAGCTCCTTGCGCAGGCGCTGCACCGCGCGCGCATGCAACTGCGAGACCCGGGACTCGTTCACCCCGATCTCGCCGCCAATCTCCTTCATCGTCACGTCGCCGTAGTAGTACAGGCCGATGACCTTCCGTTCGCGGGCCGGCAGCGCCTTGATAGCCTCTCGGACCCGGTTGGCGACATCGTCCCGCTCGCAGACCCGGTCCGGCCCCGGCAACTCCGCCGGGGCCATGACCGGCGGCAGAGTTGCACTGTGCGCGGCGTCGCTGGAAGCGAGAGGCGACGTCGATTCAATCGTCTTGATGCGAACGATGGTTCGGCTCAGCCGTGCTTCGTCCGAGCCCACGTGTTTCGCGAGGTCTGCGAGAGACGGCTCGGCTCCGAGCTCGTGACGCAGCTTCTCGCGGGCCGCCTCCAGCTCTCGCCGGACCTTGCGAACGCCGCGAGGCCAGGCATCGCGGCGCATGGCGTCGATCATCGCCCCCCGGACGCGCCGTTCGGCGAACGTCTCGAACTTGATGCCGCGCCGCTCGTCGAACCGGTGCGCCGCGTCGATCAGGCCGATCATGCCGTCCTGCACCAGATCGCCCAGATCGATCGAATGCGGCAGGGTAGCGGCCATGCGCCGGGCCATCGCTTCCACGAACGGTACCCCGGCGGTGATGCGGTCGTGGTCCTTGCGGTCGGATACGGGTACTTGTGCCTTCATGATGGTCGCCTCCGAAACATCGGTCCGGCATGGCACGCCGAACCCACGAAGAAACCGTCGCCATGTGCTTATCTAGCAAAGCACATGCCATCTCTTTTGATGGAGAATCGACAAGGCGACCAAGCCGTAGTGTGTTTTATAAGTATCTCTTAATAAAGGAATTACTGGAATGTCAGTATTCGTCGGCCTAGCGCCTGAAATGCGCCCGACACCGAGAGGTCCGTCACTAAATTGACATTTCGGGTCCATCTTGTCACTATGTTGACGGTGCGGCGCCGACTGGGATTGGCGTTCCAAGGCAAGGCGACGGGGGATGCGGGACGAGAAGTCGTCCGCACGCGGTCGGGGAGGGGCCCCCGGCCTTCTCGAGGGCCGGGAGTCTGCGCCGTGGAACGGTGCAGACTCCCGGCAGGGTTGGTTGGGCGGCAATCGGAGGCCGCAGCGCGACCGCAAGGTCGCGCTGGTCCGTGGCGAAACCGAACGAGGCTCGGCGCCTCGGGCTTCTAGTGGCGCCAGCGCTCCTGAATGTATCGGGCGGCGCTGATCGCCTCGACGGTGCTGCTGACGATTTGGGAAGCTCGCGCGCGGCTCGTGTCGTCGTCGAGCTGCGCATCGAGAAGCTCGGCGTTCGCCAGAATGATGCCGAGCTGATTGTTCAACCGATGGAAAAGGGTGCCGAGATCAGTCGGCTGGTCCATCTGGGAAATGTCCATCGTGTCCTGGGAACGGAATCACGCGATGCTGCTGGTCGATCGACGGTCAATCGGTCTGCTGCTTAGCCGGCTGGGTGACGCCGACATGCGGATCACGCCACAGCGTATCGACGAAGATCCGCACGGAACCGCCGGCCGTCCGCACGTACTCGACCTTGCCACCGGCGATCCAGTTGTAGATCGTGCGGCGGCTGACTCCCACCAACTCACCCGCCTTCGCGATCGAGAGGGTTTTCCTATCAGCAATCATGACAGACGCTCGCGTTTCGCCCACCCGGGTCTTGCCGGTCGATCCGCGCTCCCTGACAGGCTCAAGGATGGTATCGGCACCTGATGACCCCTTCATTAGACGAGGCGGCGCCCATGCCTGAACGCGAAATTCATCTGCTGCTGGTGGAAGACGAGGCCTCGTTGAGAGAGGTCACCGCGCAGCGACTGGCGGACGAAGGCTACCGGGTGGTCCAGGTCGACAGCGGCGAGACGGCCGTCGAGCGGTTGGCGGAGTGCGCATTCGACATCGTGCTGACCGATCTGCGGCTGCCGGGCATCGACGGCACCGCGGTGCTGGACGCCGCGCTCGAACGCTATCCCGACATCATCTGCATCGTCGTGACCGGTTTCGGCACCGTCACCGACGCGGTCGCCGCGATCAAGCGGGGGGCGGCGGACTTCATCACCAAGCCGTTCCAGCTCGGGCAGTTGCTGCACGTGATGCGAGCGGCGCTCGAGCAGCGGCGCCTGCGGTCCGAGAACGCCTACCTGCGGTCACAGATCCAGGAACGCTATCGGTTCGAGGGGCTGGTGGGCCGCAGCGCCAGGATGCGTGAGCTGTTCGACCTGTTGGAAACGGTGGCCGCGAGCCCCAGCACGGTCCTGATCACCGGGGAGACCGGCACCGGCAAGGAGCTGGCGGCCAAGGCGATTCACCACAACAGTCCCCGGCGCAGCCATCGCTTCGTCGCCCTGAACTGCAGCGCGATCCCCGAGACCCTGCTCGAATCCGAGCTGTTCGGACACGTGCGCGGCGCCTACACCGGCGCCGTCGCCACGCGGCAGGGCCGACTGGAATCGGCGCACGAGGGCACGCTCTTTCTCGACGAGGTCGGCACCATGAGCGGCGCCCTGCAGGCCAAGCTGTTGCGGGTGTTGCAGGAACGCGAGTTCGAACGCATCGGAGACAACCGATCGATCCGAATCGACGTCCGGATCATCGCGGCCACCAACGCCGATCTGGCGCAACTGTCTCGTGACGGCCGGTTCCGGGAGGATCTGTACTATCGTCTGAACGTCATCCCCATCTTCCTGCCGCCGCTTCGGGAACGGCGTGAGGACATCCCGCTGCTCGTCCGGCATTTCGTCGAAGCCTTCAGTCGACAGCAGGACCGGTCGCGGGAGGTGACCGTCACGCAGGCCGCGATGCGGCGGATGATGGCGTACGGATGGCCGGGGAACATCCGTCAACTCGAAAACGCGATAGAGCGCGCGCTCACCCTCAGCCGAACCCGGACCTGGATCGACGTCGGCGATCTCCCTCCCGAGCTGCAGCAGGCATCCCTGTCCGAGCAGGCAGCCTCGCTCGCCCTTCCCGAAGACGGCTTCGACCTGGCCGCGTACATCGCCTCGGTCGAGCGCCAGTTGATACGACGAGCCCTGGACGACACCGGCGGGAACCGGCAACAGGCGGCTCGGCGGCTGGGCCTGAAGCGGACCACCCTGGTCGAGAAGATACGGCGGCTGGGCGAAATCGACGGCGGGCGGGCGGGGCCGGGTCTCGAGTCCTGAATCCCGCCGTCCGCCGCCACCGGTCCGCGGTCTACGAGAACAGCCGCATCGGCTCGAACGAGCCCTTGAGAATCGACCGGGTGTCGTCGAACCCGAGCCACTCCTCGATCATCGACGCGTACACCCGTCGAAAATCGGTAGTCATCTTCAGGTTGCCGTCATCGAGGTCGGTCAGGCTCGGATGCCGGCCGTGCAGGCCGCCCTCCACGCCGGACCCGATCACGAACATCGGGGTCGCGGTCCCGTGATCGGTGCCGAGGCTGGCGTTCTCCTCGACGCGCCGTCCGAACTCCGTGAACATCATGATCGCCACGTCGTCGACGCGGCCGAGGCGCTTCAGGTCTTCCATGAACCCCCGGACCGCGTCGGCGGTGTAGGCCAGCAGCCGGGCGTGCGGATCGGCCTGATGCACATGGGTATCGAACGAGTTGCCCTGATACGAGACGTAGTAGAGCCGCGTCGGCATCCCCGCGTGAATCAGCGCCGCCACCTGTCGCAACTGCGGTGACAGCCCGCCGATCCCGTAGTCGACCGGGGTGCGGTACCCCGCGGCGGCGTCCCGGACGAACTGGGAACTCTTGACCGCATTGTCCGCGGTGGACGCCAGGAACTCCAGGGCGGGATTGTCCGGCGCCTTCGGCCGCAACCGCTCGATCGCCTGTTTCTCGGTCTCCGAGCCCACCCGCCGGAAGCTGCGGGGATCGTTGAAGACCAGGGGCTGGTGGTGCCGCGCCTGCACCGCCAGCGACTGGCGGGTCCCGATGTTCACGATCTTGTTGCCCTGGGCATCGTGATCGTAGACCCCGTCGGCCAGACGGCCCAGCCATCCGAGGGGCTCGCCGCCGTTGGGCACGCCGGTGTGCCAGAAGCCCATCGACGAGAAGTGCGACAGGCTGGGGTTGTCGTACCCGCATCCGTGCACGACGCCCAGCATGCCGTCCTTGTACAGGCGCTCGAACCCCGCCATCGACGGGTGCAGCCCGTAGCCGTCGGCAATCGGGATCACCTTGGAGGACGGGATGCCGAGATTCGGCCGGACCCGATAGTACTCGTCGTCACCGAACGGGACGACGGTGTTCAGACCGTCGTTGCCGCCGGACAGCTCGACGACCACCAGGATCCGCTCGGGATGGTCCTCGGCGCTCGTGCCCTGCAGCGCCTGCGCCGTCAACGCCGCCGACGTCCGGTCGAGCAGGACGGGAAGGCCGGCCGTGACCCCGATGCCGTACAACCCCTTCCGCAGAAAATCACGCCGGGAGCACCCACAGCCGTTGAGATGGCGGATAGTCATGATCGTTCCTCTCTAACCACGCGATCGGGAGTCTGCACCGTGAAGGGCGCGGACCTCTTCAGGGTTGCCTGGGGCGGCGGCGGCGGAGCCGCAAGGCGACGATTGCCGGGCTACGCGAGTTGGTACTCCGGAGCACTCAACACGAGATAGAGCAGCGAGCGCAACGCCCCTTCGACCCGCGGCCCCGGCGCCGGCGCCGGCAGACGGTCCCCCCCCAGATCGTCCCGCAATCGTTCGACGAGCACCGCCCGGGCGGCATCGTCCACGGGAACGCGGAGGAATCGTCGCACGAAGTGGTCGACGATCGCGTCGACGGTGGTGGCGTCCGCCGCCGTCACCAGCCCCACCAGATCGAGATCGGCGGTCGCTCTCGGAATCGGGATCAACCGTTCGAAAGCCATGACGTATCCCATGTAGCCGCCGTACCGGGTGTTGTAGTCCTCGTCCCGGTCGACGAGCCGGCTGGACTCCGCATCACCCTCCTGGGTGGCGGCGGTGATGTTCATCCCCTGCTCCAGCCGCCGGCCCACCCGCGCGTAGATGCCCGGGATGTTCCGATCGGGAGCCCAGAACCCGTCCCGGTCGGGGAACAGGACGCCCCGGAAGAGGTTGCCCCGCTCGAGCAGGAGGGCCGGGGTGATCCAGGTCCTGCCGCCGGCCCAGCCCGCAACGTTGGGCGGATTGAACAGCGTCTGCCCGAGGCCGGCCGTCAATCGGCTGAAGTCGGGAATCGTGGGCAGCCGGGTCAGGCCGAGCTTCCGATAGGTGGAGACCACGAGCTGTACGGGACTCTTGAATTGCGTCGCATACGAAGCCGAGCTGTAGAAGTCCTTCGACAGGAACATGCGCCGGAGCAGGGGGCGCAGCTCGTATCCCGCCTCGCGGAACGTGTCGCCGAGCTCGTGCCGGGTGGCCGCATCGATCTCCTCGCGCACCAGGAATCGATACAGCTTGCCCGCGATGAACTCGGCGGTCACCGGCGTCTCGAGAATGATGTCGATGATGTCTTCGCCGTCGAAGGCGCCGGTTCGCCCGAGAAAGGTCTTCTCTCCATAGTCGTGGGTCTCGGCGTCGAACCGGAACTCGAGGGCGTCGTTCGTCCAACCCGTGAACGCGCGGGAGCCCTCGCGTATGTCCTGCTCGGTGTAGTTGCCCACCCCCATCGTGAACAGCTCCAGCAGCTCGCGCCCGAAGTTCTCGTTGGGATGGTCCTTCCGGTTCTCGCCATTGTCCAGATAGACGAGCATGGCCGGGTCGGTCAGAATCCCGACGAGCAGATCCCGGAAGCTGCCGGCCGCGTTGGCGCGCAGCATCTCGTTCTGGCGCAGCATCATGCGGGTGTCCCGCACCTTGCCCGCGCCGGTCGCGAAATGCCCGTGCCAGAACAGCGTGAGCTTTTCTTCGAGCGGGCGGCGGGTCGTCAGCATGCGCTCGCCCCACCACGTTGCGAGCCGCTGCGTCTCCATCGCGTTGGACCGCAGGCCATAGAAGAAGGTGTTGACCACCGGCTGGAGCCGGCGCGGCTCCCCCTCGGGCAGCACTGCGACCCCCATCGACGACCCGGTCTCCCGCGCGATGCGCACCGCCTCGGCCCGGCTCTTCGGGAACGGGTCCATGCCCGGGTTCCAGATGGGAGAGGACTCGAACGCGGGGGCGGCGCGGTTGTCGATGGCCGCGAACTCGACGAGGAAGTCGACGGCGGCCTCGGGGGACATCGCCGCCAGCCGCTCGATCTCGGCCGGCGTCGCCCCGAACCCCGCCCGCTCCACGAGATGGGCGGCCTTGTCGTAATCCCACTCTTCGGCCGCGATGGGCGTCAGGTCGTCGACCCAGTCGTCGGGACCCGACTCGGCGGCCAGGACCGCCGCGGCGCCGAGCGCCGCCAGCACGGCGGCGGCGAGCAGCCAGCCGAGGGGCCGGAGCATCGCCATGCACCAGCACTCCGGCGCCGCGTCTCCGCCGTCGCAGTTCTTGCGCAGCTTCTTCATGACGGACCTCCGAACCAAGCGTCCCGTTACGGCAAGGGAAACACGCCGAGCGGGCGCGGTGTCACGCCCAGCGGGCGTGCGGGACGATGCCGCAGCGTCCCGGCGGGTATTCAGTGCATGATACGCCAACCGGCCCGCCGACTCGCGGCGACGGCGGGAGCGACGGCCCCCGCGGCGCCCCGGTCCTCCGGACAGCCGATCCGGGCCGCTGGCGCAGGTCGCCCCGGACGGACCAGGTCATGCCGGATCGCGGTGGACGGTGTCGGGGGCGAATGCGGGCACGCAGACCGCAACGTACTCCGCGCCGCCGGGCTCGGGACTAGAGTAGCGAATCCACTCGCCGGGTTCGGCGACGATCGCCTGCCCGGCCCGCACGTCGATGGCCCCCGCCTCGTGCTCGACCCGCAGCAGGCCGCGCAGCACCACCGTGAGCTCCCGGAACTCGGGCCGCTGCCCCGGTTCGACCCATCCCTCGGGAGAGACCATCCGGGCGACGCTGAGTTCCTCGTGCCCCGTGTTCACCCGCCCGGCGTACTCCTCGATCCGCTTCGGCAGGTTTCCGGCCGCCTGCACGACCGTGGGGCTTTCGATCAGTCTGGGCATCGGGTAGACCGTCACTGGTTCCGCGCAGTCGCTCTCGGAAGCCGACCTTCGAATCGGCCTGTCGCGTCTCCAAATGCGCCGAGCGGCGGTCTCGCGTCGCCCGGCCTGGCCCGGAAACTCTCGCCCACGGCTCTGCTCAAGGACAGGGACCGATACAAAAGTTGCCAACTGTACCCAAGCGCAGCCCGTTGTCTGCGGGTCGGCGCGCGTGGCACACGGCAAGGTAATTTCCGTCAGCGTCCTTACCGCCCCAACCCTGCAGGAATCGGCGGCTCCTGCAGGAGGAGGCGCCGTTCCACGGCGCAGGCCCCTGGCTAGGGCTGCCCGTGCCCCAGATCTCGCTGGCTGGACTTGTAAATCATCCGAATTCATCCCGCAGTTCGAAAGCGAAGGCCATGGCAACGAGTTGGGTGTAGCCGTGCCACAGGAGCTGCGCGCCGGGCGGGTCGCGCTTGCGCCCCAGCCACCCGCCGAGGCGGGCCACCAGACCGACCGCGGCCCCGAGCCGCGTGGGGGGCGGCAGCGTCCGGGAGCGGGCGAAGGTGGCGAGCACGCGCAACTCGCCATCGGAAAACAGCAGGTCCCCCGGCAGCTCAGGCGTCTCGCGTCCGAGCTGGACCATCAACTGGATCCGCCACCCCACGACCATCTTGATGGCCATGGCCCGTTCGAGCCGCTCCGCCTCGTGGTGCTGCAATTCCTCGACCTTGCAGCCGGACTTGAGGACCCGGAAGTACTCCTCGATGCGCCACCGCAGGGCGTACCAGCCCAGGATGCGCGTGGCGTCGTCGGCGCTGGTCACACGCAGCGTGGTCAGCACGAACCACTCCAGCGGCTTGACCGCGGGCGGCGGCTGTTCCTCGCGCGCATGGACGACAAACAGCTCGACCGGCTCGGCCCCGGGGCACGACAGCGCCACCGGCTGGTAGCGCAGGGTCACCTCGGCGACGCGGGCCGCACGGCCGTCCTGGCGAGCCTGTTTGCTGGCCTTCACCCGCGCGCTCAGCCGCCGCACCTCGACCGTGGCGGCGCCGCGGGCCGGCCCGTCGCGCACCTCGTCGAACAGACGGCGCGAGACCGTGTGCCCGTCGGCCGTCTTCTCCCTCCCGAGGACGCGGTCGACCTTCGCCCGGACCAGCAGTTCGACCTGCGGGGCGTGCGTCCGGCGTTCGATGAACAGGTCGAGGAAGTCGGCCTCGCGGTCCATCGTGCACACCACCCGGGTCTCACCCAGCTGCTCGGCCGCCGCCGCGCAGTCGCGCAGCCCCTCGACCCAGCGGAACGACTTCCGTTCCTCCCGCGGCTTCGGCTTGCCCTTCTCCTCGGGTTTCGGGGGCTCGGGCGCGTCGAACGCCGCCCGCAGGACCCCCAACGCCACCCCGTCGGGATTGACCGCCAGCGTCGTGTGCAGGTCCAGGCCGCGGGCCGCCGCGCCGGTCTGATTCGAGCCGATGGTCCCCAGCCCCCGCGTCTGGCTGCGCCGGGTGAAGTTCAGACGGGTGCCGTCCTGGATGCACAGCACCGTGTCATGCGTCCGCATCCGTCGCAGCGTGCGCTCGCGATGGGGAGCGAGAATGTTCTCCACCGTCACCGCGCTCTCGGCGGGCTGGTCGATCAGCCGGTAATGTCCCTTGACCAAGGCTCTCACTCCGTTCGCGGCGCCGGTGATGGCGCGCATCGGAGACTCGGCCATCTGCTCGGCGCTCAGGACCAGGCGCGCGCTCAGCCGCGCGTCGCCCAGCCGCGCCCCCCCGAACTCGTGGCTCGCCCAGGACGCGGCGTCCAGCCCGTCGCCGACCGCCAGCGGCGACACGCCCGGTGCGGGCGCCTGGAGGGTATCGCGCCACGCCGGCTCCAACGCGTACATATACACCGCCTTGCACGTTTCGGGGGCCGCGTGCGTACGGTCCTGCCGCCCGCGCCCACGGGTCTCACCTACGCGCACCCAGTTCGCCGCCCGCACGCTCGCCCCGGTGTGTTCGGTCTCGTCGATGAACGTCTCCAGCAGCCAGGGGCGATAGCCGTAGAGCACACGCGGGCGCCACACACCGCCGCGAGAGGGCCGACCCCGAGGCAGCGAGACGTGGCCTGCCGCCTCGAGGTCGGCCAACGCCGCGCAGCAGCTCGCGCGCTGCCACCGGCCGCGGCCATCGCGAAAATCGAACGCTTTACAGACGCGATCGGCAACCTGCCCGAGGCCGTGAATGCCCTGCGATACCGACCCGTCCAGCACCGCTCGCAGTCGGGTGAGGTTGCCCCGCAGGCTGCGCCCGACCTGATTCTGAATCTCCATGCTCGCCCCCTAGCCTGGCTAGGGGCTAGGGGGCTAGGGTCCGGCGGGCGGGACGGCGGGCGCGGTCGACGGCGCGGCGCCCGTGCCCACGAGGAGCGGGTCCGGCGCCGGCGACGGGTCGTCGAGCCCAAAGAAGTCGCAGATGACCGCGCGCAGCGCGGGGAGCGATCCGGCGGAGTTGATAGCCGGGCGCAACCGCGACCCGTGATCGATCCCTTTCGTGTACCAGGATCCGAGGGCCCGCAACTTGTTGACGATCCACCGCTCCCGGCTGGCGGCGCTCCGCCGTTTCGGACCGACGCTCCGGCCGAGGCCGGCCGTATGCCGGAAGCCGTCCCGCTCGACCTCGGTCGCCTCGCTCAGCAGCAGGTCGATATAGGCGAGCAGAAACCGGCCGCGCTCCCGCAGCGACACCGGCATGCCGTCGCCGCCCCGCCACGCGGCTTGCGCCTGGTGGAAGATCCACGGGTTCCGGAGCGCGCCGCGCCCCACGAGCACCCCGGCGACGGCGGTCTCGCGCATCCGCTCCACGAGGTCGTTCGGGGTGACGCAGTCGCCGCTGCCGAACACCGGAATCGACACCCGGCGGGCCACCTCGTCTATCAGCGACCAGTCCGAGCGCCCGGTGTATGACTGCGCGGCGGTCCGGCCGTGCACGGCCACGGCGGCGGCGCCGGCCTGCTCGACCCGGCTCGCGAGGTCGGGTGCGTTGACGTGCTCGCCGTCCCATCCGGACCGCATCTTGACGGTGACCGGAATGGACACCGCCCGCGTCATCGCCCCGATGACGTCGGCCGCGTGCTCCGGCGTCCGCATGAGACTGCACCCGGCGTGGTGCTTGGCGATCTTGGGGACCGGGCAGCCCATGTTCACGTCCACGATGTCGGCGCCCATTCCCTCGACGATCTGGGCCGCCGCGGCCATCCTCCCGGGGTCGCCGCCGAAGATCTGGATCGAGACCGGCCGCTCCTCTTCCGTGTACTCCGCGTACTCGAGGGTCCGGTCGATTCCGCGCACCAGCCCCTCGGAGCTGACCATCTCGGTCACCACCAACCCGCAGCCGCCGCCCCGCTTGACGAGACGGCGGAACGCGGTATCCGTCATCCCGGCCATCGGAGCCAGGGCGAACGGCGAGTCGAGGGTGACGGAACCGATTCTCACGGGTGGAGCCTCACAATCCGGGGGCGGCAGTCTGCCGGTCGGCTACCTGCTGCTCGTAGAGGCTTTGCAGCCCTTCGTCCTTCCACTCGATGATCGCTTCGCTCCGAAGCGTGCTCAGGTACCGGTTGAGGGCCTGGAGCCGCCGCTCGTTGAACACGTTGTCGACGATCTGCTCGCGCACCTCGTCGAACGGCGCCGGCGCGGCGGCGGTCGAGGTCTCCAGCTTCAGGATCTGATACCCCGCCGGGGTTCGACTGATCTCGTCGACCTCGCCCACCGCCAGCGCCTCGATCCGGGTACGCACCGTCTCCGCCAGGTCGGCCAGCGCGATCGGTCCGATCAGGCCGCCGTTCGCCCTGGACGCAGCGTCGGACAGCTCGCTGACGACCGCCTCGAACGCCTCGCCGCTCCGCACCCGGGCCAGGGCCGACTCGGCCAGGGCCCGCGCCCGGTTCTCGCGCGCCACGTTCAGCGCCCCCGACTCGAGGGGCACCGTGATCAGGATTTCCCGCAAGGTGACGGTGGCGGGCCGGCTGAACTCCTCCGGATGGGTCTCGTAGTACTCGAGGGCTTCGATATCGGTCATCGAGACCCGGCGCAGCACCTGGTCCTGCTGCACCTGCCCAACCAGCATCTGATCCTCCATGACGCCGCGCAGTTGGCCGAGGCTCATGCCCTGTTCCTGCTCCAGGGCGACGAGCAACTGCTCGTCGGTCATGGTGTTCTCCTGCTTGATCCCCTCCAGAATCTCGTCGAACTGCTCGTCGCTCAGCGCGTAACCCATCTCGCGCCCGCGCTGCACGAGCAGCATCTGGTCGACGGTGTTGACGATGACGTCCGGGGTCACGTCCTGAAGCGCCCTCTGCAGCTCGGCATCGGTCTGCGGCGGCACCGGGCGGGTCCGCAGGGCGTTGATCTGCCCCTGCTCGAGATCGGTTTGGGTGATCAGGTCGCCGTTGATCTTCACCAGAATCCGCTCGAACACCATCGCGCCCGGTATCCCTGACGACAGACCCTGCGCGACGGTGGAGGCGGCGCCCGTGAAGACGCCCGTGAGAACGAACAGCGGGATCGCGACTCGAAACAGTTTCTGTGGCATGGTGGTCACCGTCCTCACGATTCTACCGCCTGGAGCCCGCGCAACTCCACCAGGAGACCCTCGATCCGGGTGAAGAGCGGGCCCGGGCCTACCTGATCGCGCTGCGCGCGCTGGAACTCGACCCTCGAGAATCCGGCCTCCACTTCGCCGCTGCGGGCGCGGGCCGTCCACCACGATGGCGAGTCGCGCGGCCCCCGGCCCGCGCCCCCGGCGCGGAGGTCGGCGGTGAGCATGGCCGGCGGCTTCAGCTCCAGGTCCCGTCTCCGTTCGACGAAGCGCATCAGCCGCACCGGATCCACCGTCGTCGTGGTCCTGAACTTCAGGACGAGCAGAGAACCGTTCCGGTCTATCGACTCGATGCCGAGCAGATCGGCGAGCAGACGAATCCGCCCGTACTCGACGAGGACCGCGATCGAGGATGGGACCGGCCCGTAGCGATCGCGCAGCTCGTCGAGGAGCGTGGACAGCTCGGCCTCGTCGCGGGCGGACGCCACCCGGCGATACACGGTCAGCCGCTGGTTGGTCTCCGGAATGTAGCTCTCGTCTATCTTCAGGTCGACGTCGAGGTTGACGGCGGCCCGCGCCGTGTCCTCGATCTCCTCGCCCTTCAATTCGCGAACCGTCTCATCAAGCAGCTTGACGTACATGTCGAACCCGACCGACTCGATGTGACCGCTCTGCTCGCCGCCGAGCAAATTCCCGGCCCCCCGGATCTCGAGGTCGAGGGCGGCGATGCGGAACCCGCTGCCGAGGTCGCTGAACTCGCGGATGGCGGCCAGCCGCTGGCGCGCCACCGGGGAGAGCGATCCCTCCGGCGGCACCAGCAGGTAGGCGTACGCCCGGCGGTCGGAACGCCCGACCCGCCCGCGCAACTGATAGAGCTGGGCGAGCCCGAACCGCTCGGCCTGATTCACGATGATGGTATTCGCGTTGGGAATGTCGAGACCGTTCTCGATGATGGTCGTCGCCAGCAACACGTCGTACTTGTGTTGCACGAAGTCCACCATGCACCGTTCGAGCGCGCCCTCCTCCATCTGCCCATGGGCGATCGTGAGACGCGCCTCCGGGAGGAGCCGGGTCAGGAAGTCACCCATGGCGTAGATGGAGGTCACGCGGCTGTGCAGGAAGTAGACCTGCCCTCCCCGTTCGAGCTCCGTGCGAATGGCGCGGACGATGACCTGCTGGTCGAAGCGCACGACGTTGGTCTGTATCGACTGGCGGTCCTTCGGCGGCGTCTCGATGACCGACATGTCCCGGATGCCGGCGAGCGACATGTTCAGCGTGCGGGGAATCGGGGTCGCGGTCATGGTCAACACGTCGACCCGCCGGCGCAGTTGCTTGATGCGTTCCTTGTGGGCCACGCCGAACCGCTGCTCTTCGTCGACGATCAGAAGCCCGAGGTCGCTGAACCGCACGTCCTTCGAGAGCAGCCGGTGGGTGCCGACGATGATGTCCACCTTGCCGGCCACGAGATCGGCCAGGGTCTGCTTCTGCTCGGCCCGCGTCCGGAACCGGCTGACGAGGTCGATGCGGACCGGAAACGCCGCGAATCGGTCCGTCAGGGTCTTGTAGTGCTGGAACGACAGGACCGTGGTCGGGGCCAGGAAACCGACCTGCTTGCTGTCCATCACCGCCTTGAACGCGGCCCGCATCGCCACTTCCGTCTTGCCGTATCCGACGTCGCCGCAGAGCAACCGGTCCATCGCCACCGCCGACTCCATGTCCTTCCGGATGTCGGAAATGGCGATCTGCTGATCCCCCGTGAGCTCGTACTCGAACGCGTCGTGGAACTCGCGATGCCAGTGGGCATCCGGGCTGAACGCGTGTCCGGGCATCGCCTTGCGGGCGGCGTACAGCTTCAGGAGCTCCTCGGCCATGTCGCGCATCGCGCGACGGACCCGGGTCTTGGTCTTGGCCCAACTGGCGCCGCCGAGCCGGTCGAGGGACTTCGCGGGCCCGGAGTACTTCTGCAGCAGATCGATCTGCTGCACCGGAACGTACAGCTTGTCCTGCCCGCCGTAGCGCAGCTCCATGAACTCGTGGTGCTCGAGTCCGACGGGAATCTGCTTCAGGCCGACGAAGACCCCCACCCCGTGGTCGACGTGGACGACCCGATCCCCGGCCTTCAGATCGCGAAAATCGGAGAGGAACGACCGGGCGGGACCGGCCCGGCGCTCTCGAACCCGGCGTTCCTCGTCGAAGACGTCCGGTTCGGCGAAGATCTGCAGGCCGGCGTCCGGCAACCGAAATCCGCGGGTGAGCTGGCCGGTCGCCACCAGCAGCGCGGCCCCGTGGGTCTCGTCCGCCTGGTCGATCGAGCGGGCGGTGAGGTCGTAGTCCGCGAGCAGCTCGATGACCCGCTCGGCCCGGCCGGGGGTCCCGGCGACCAGGAGCGTCGTATCGCCCCGTTCGCGGCACCGGGCGATCTCGGCCGCCCAGTCTCCGATCCGCCCGTGCATCTCGACCACCGGCTGGCACGCCACGTGGCGTGTCCCGGACGCTGCTTCCCGGTCTTCCGCCAACTGCTCCAGCCGCGGGACCGACGCGAGCCAGTCATCGAGGACCGGCCACTCGACCAGCAGCTCTTCCGGCGGGAGCACGGGGTCGCCCTGCGCCTCCGCAGCCGCGAAGCTGCCGGCCGCCTGCTCGATCCGTGACTCGACGGCCGCCCGCGCGTCCTCGCTCTCGGACAGGTAGACCCGGACGCCGGGCAGACGCCGCAGATAGTCGCGAAGCCAGGCGGATCGATCCAGGTCGGCGCTCGGGGAACCGTTGCCGGGAACCGGTTCGAAGAGCTCCCGCAACGGGAAGATCTCCGCCTGGTCGAGCGTTTCCGTCGAGCGTTGCGTGGCCGGATCGAAACGCCGCAGCGACTCGAGGCTGTCGCCGGCGAATTCCGCCCGGATCGGGTGCTCGTCTCCGGCCGGGAAGAAATCCACGACGCCGCCGCGCACGCAGAACTGGCCGTGCGCATCCACCGGATCCTCGGGGATGAATCCGGCATCGGCCAGCAAATCGCCCAGGTCCGGGGGCTCCAGGAACGCGCCTGCAATCAGTCGGGATCCGGCCGCGAGGAGTCGATCCGGCGGACTCACCCGGGGCAGGAGCGCCGCCGCCGCGGCCACCAGGACCCGGACCGTGCCGGACGCGAGCCCGTAGAGGGCCCGCCCCCGCGCGGCGACGATATCGAAGTGGGGGGCGAGCCCGCGATAGGGATCGACCTCGTGGGACGGGAACGGCAGGACGTGCTGGCGCAGCTCGTGCTCCGAGGTGGCGGTCAGATTGCCGAGAAAGAAACTGGTGTCGGCCACCATCTGCTCGACATCGCCGGCGCGCGGGACGATGACGATCACCGGCGCATCGGTCGCCGCGGCGGCCACCGCGAATCCCTTGGCGGCCTCCGACAGTCCGGAGAGGGACTGCGCCGCGCCACCCAGCCCGGCGCGGGCGGCCGCCGTCCGCAGCGCCGCCTGGAGTGTCAGCGACGTACCGGTCACCGGCGGCAACCCTGGACCCGAGACCGGGATCCGCCGCGGAAGAGCGCAGACGCGGCCCCGGTCCGTATCATGTCTGAAGCGGCTTGAAGCGTATGTTCTCGCTGAACTGCCATGCGTGTCGAGGACGATAGATGCCGACGTCCCGGGTGCTGGACTTCACCCGGAACGTGTAGAGCAGACGATGATAGTCGTACGAGAAGCCGTCCTGCTTGTGCACGGCGACGTCGACCTTGTAGGTACCCTCGACCAGGTCCAGGCGGTCGATAGCGAAGGCCACTTCCCCGGCGCCGTCGAACCGATTGGACTCCAGCTCCTCGAGGTGGGTGTTCGTGCCGTAGCAGCAGACCCCGTCGGTACTGAAGATACTGATGCCGAAGGCGAAATCGGCGACCGGCCGATCGGCGACCACCTGCATGCGAATGGTCATCGGTTCCCCGCTGCGGAACACATGCGCGGCGCCGTCGCGGCCTTCGAGGGTCACCTGCTCGATCCGCACCGCCCCGGACCCCCACCGCCCCTCCCGTGCCTTGAACATGTCGGCCGGCGGCTGATCGTCCGGGACATCCTCGTCCGGGACATCCGGCGCCGGCGCCGGTGCCTCCTCGTCCGGGGCTTCCGCCGCTGGCGCCGGTGCGTCAGGCGGAGTATCCGCCGCGTCGGGTGACGCGCCCCCGGCCGCTTCCCGATCGGCGGGCGGCGGAGAGCCGGACGGCGCCGTGGTCTGCTGCGCCCTGGCGTCTTCGGCCGCGAGATGTGCGTCCTCGGCCTGCGCGACGTCCGACAGATACATCTGCACGACCCGTTTCGGGTCGCCGACCATCCGCTTCCGCCCGCCATCGAGCCACACTGCCTCGTCACAGAAGCGCTCGACCATCGAGAGCGAGTGGGAAACGAACAGGATCGTCTTGCCGCGGCGCTTGAACTCCGCGAACTTGTCCAGGCACTTCAGGCTGAAACCCTCGTCGCCGACCGCCAGCACTTCGTCCACGATCAGGATCTCGGGATCGACGTGCACGGCCACGGCGAACCCGAGCCTCAGGTACATGCCGGAGGAGTAGGTCTTGACCGGCGCATCGATGAAGTCCTCGATCTCGGCGAATTCGACGATCTCCTGGAAGCGCCGGTCGATCTCGCGGCGGGACATTCCCAGCATCACGCCGTTGATGAACACGTTCTCGCGGCCGCTGATCTCCGGATGGAAGCCCGCGCCCAGCTCGATCAGAGCCGACACCCGGCCGCCGACCCGCACCTGGCCGCTGGTCGGCGTCGTGATGCCGGCGACCAGTTTCAGCAGGGTGCTCTTCCCGGAGCCGTTGCGCCCGATGATGCCGCAGGTCGTGCCCGCCTCGACCGTCAACGACACGTCGTCCAAGGCCCGGAACGACTCTCTCGGGCTCAGATGCCGAACCAGGCTGCCGGTCAGCAACGCACTCTTCAGGGTCGCAAACCGGCGCTCGTACCCGTACCTGCGATACACCTTCGAGACCTGTTCGAGCGTGATCGCGGACGACACCTAGACCTCCTCCGCAAACGAGTCGCGCAGCCGATCGAAGAACCAGTAGCCGAGAAGGAACAGCCCGCCGCTGCCTCCGGCTACCGCGAGCAGCCACTTCCAGTGGCCGAACGGTCCTTCGTGGAACAGGATCTCCTGATACGAAATCGCGAGGTGCGCGAACGGGTTCAGCTCCATGACCGCCCTGGCCTCCGGCGGCACCGCCGACATCTCGTAGAGAATCGGGGAGGCGAAGAACCACAGGGTCAGTACGTTCGCCAACAGGTCCTTGACGTCGCGGAAATGCACCGTCAACGCGGCCAGGATCATCGACAGCCCGAGGGTCAGACAGAGCTGAACCGCCACCACCGCCGGAAACCAGATCAGCTCGGTGAGACGCAGCGGAACCCCGTAGTACGCGAGAAAGCCGAACAGGATCGGCAGTCCGAAGACGAAATGGCACAGGTTCGACAACACCGCCACCACCGGGAGGATCTCGACGGGGAACACGACCTTCTTGATCAGGTTGCCGTTGACGATGAGGATGTTGGCGCTCTCGTTGAGCGACGCGGAGAACCACGTCCAGGGCAGGAGGCCGCAGAACAGGAAGACCGCGTAGGGCTCCAGGTCGGCGAGATCGCCCCGATCGATGATGCGGGTGAAGACGAACGAGTAGACGAGCAGGAGCAGGAGCGGGTTGGCGAAGGACCAGAAGAACCCGAGCACCGACCCGCGATAGCGAGCCTTGAGCTCCCGGGCCACCAGGATCTGGACGAGACCTCGATAGCGGAACAACCGGATGAGGTTAGCGAGCATCGAACTCGATCACGACGGCGGTCGCGTTGTCGGGTCCTCCTCCATCGTTGGTCTCCTCGATGAGGATGTTGCACAGATCGTCGAGGCCGGCGTCCCGCCCCAGGACCTCGCCGATCCGGTCGTCGGTGAGCACCGAGAAGATTCCGTCCGTACACAGCAGGACACGGTCGCGCGGCTCCGGTCGCAGCTCCTGGATTTCGACATCGAGATCGGCGGCCCCGGACAACGCCCGCGTGACCACGTTGCGCCAGGGGTGCCGGCGCGCCGCCGCCTCGCTCAACGCGCCGGCTCGAATCTGTTCTTCCACCCAGGAATGATCCCGGGTGAGCCGCGAGAGCTGTCCGTGCCGCAGCAGATAGGCCCGGCTGTCGCCGACATGCGCCAGCGAGGCGGCGTCCTCGTCGACCAGCATCGCCACCG
Organism: Vicinamibacterales bacterium; assembly: GCA_965215895.1. Lineage (GTDB taxonomy): Bacteria > Acidobacteriota > Vicinamibacteria > Vicinamibacterales > UBA8438 > JAJEEA01. The sequence goes on from OZ244130.1 coordinate 81,636, forward strand.
CCGTGGTCGCCATGCCGCGGAGCTCCCGCGATGAGGCGACCTGCGCCGCGAGCCGGCCGTTCGCCGTGCAGAACGCCGCCCGCAGCCGGTTCGCGTTGACGCTCTCCCGGGTATCGAACGGAACCGGCCAGGGCTGGTCGGGCGACATCGTGACGGTGGCCTCGACGAACGCGCCGATTCCCTCGACGGCCACCTGGGATGCTATCTCGCCGGCGGCGTGTCCTCCCATGCCGTCAGCGACGACGAACAGCCCCAGGTCGTCCCGGACCAACAGGTTGTCTTCGTTTCCCGACCGCCGAAGGCCCTTGTCCGTGGCCGAACCGGAAGAGACGGGCATGAGGTCCTGTCCATTCTCACGGCGTATCGCCGGTACGACAGCAGGAACCGCCCAGCCGCCCGTGGCAAGAAACCCCGCGGGCCTCGCACGGGCACCTGGCGCGACCTTGCGGTCGCGTTGGAAGTTTCGCTGACGCGAAAACGCCTACGGCGCAAGCTCCTGGGAGCCTGTGGCGAAGGCCCCGCTGCATTCGACCGGCGATGCATCCTGCGCCTCGCCGGTCTCGGTGCAACGCGGGGTTTCCAACGCGGGGTTTCACCGTGGGCTCCTAGCGATGCCGGCTTCTCTCGGCCACCTGGAGCCGAACCAGCGATTTCAACAGCGACAGTCGAGCCCGCTCGTAGTCCAGCTCCACCGCCGGCCGGGCGAGCCGCTCCCGCGCCCGCTTCACGGCGGCCTCGGCTCGGGTCACGTCGATTTCGTCACCCACCTCGGCGATCTGGGCGAGGATCGTGACGCGATCGGGAAGGACCTCGGCAAACCCGAACGACACCGCGGCGTACGACGTCTCGTTGCCCCTGCGATACTCGATCTCGCCGACCGTGAGGGTGGCCAGCATCGGCGCATGGCCCGGCAGCACGCCGAACGAGCCTTCGGAGCCCGGCACCACCACCTCGTCGACCTCACCGTGGGCGACCGAACGATCGGGGGTGACGATCTCCAGCGTCAGATGATCGGGAATGGCCACTACCACTACGCCGCCTCGCTCTTCATCCGCTCCGCCTTCTCTACCGCTTCCTCGATGCTGCCGACCAGCAGGAACGCCTGCTCCGGCAGCTCATCGTGCTTGCCTTCGACGATCTCCTTGAACCCGCGGATCGTATCGGCAATCGGAACGTACTTGCCTTCGAGGCCGGTGAACTGCGAGGCGACGAAGAACGGCTGCGACAGGAACCGCTCGATGCGCCGCGCGCGGGCCACCGCGAGCTTGTCTTCCTCGGACAGCTCGTCGATGCCGAGAATGGCGATGATGTCCTGCAGATCCTTGTAGCGCTGGAGCACCTGCTTGACGTCACGCGCCACGTTGTAGTGCTCGTCCCCGATGACGTTGGGGTCGAGAATGCGCGAGGTGGACGCGAGGGGATCGACGGCCGGATAGATGCCCTTCTCGACGATGGCGCGCGACAGGTTGGTCGTGGCGTCGAGGTGCGCGAACGTCGTGGCCGGGGCGGGATCGGTGTAGTCGTCGGCCGGAACGTAGATGGCCTGCACCGAGGTGATGGAACCCTGCGTGGTCGACGTAATCCGCTCCTGCAACGCCCCCATTTCGCTCGCCAGGGTCGGTTGATAGCCGACCGCGGAGGGCATCCGGCCGAGCAGGGCGGACACCTCGGACCCGGCCTGCGTGAACCGGAAGATGTTGTCGACGAAGAGGAGCACGTCCTTGCCCTCGGCATCGCGGAAGTACTCGGCGACGGTCAACGCGGACAGCCCCACCCGCTGTCGGGCGCCCGGCGGCTCGGTCATCTGCCCGTAGATCAACGCGGCCCGGGACTTCTCCCGGTCCTCGATGTTGATGACTCCGCTCTCCTGCATCTCCAGCCAGAGATCGTTCCCTTCGCGCGTGCGCTCGCCAACCCCGGCGAACACCGACACGCCGCCGTGCTTCAGGGCGATGTTGTTGATGAGCTCCATGATGATGACGGTCTTGCCGACCCCGGCGCCACCGAACAGGCCGATCTTCCCGCCGCGCAGATACGGCTCGAGCAGGTCGACGACCTTGATGCCGGTCTCGAACATCTGCAGTTCCGTCGACTGATCCACCAGCTTCGGCGCCGGTCGATGAATCGGCCACCGTTCCTTCGTCAGCACCGGGCGGTCCGGAAAGTCGACCGGCTCGCCGAGCACGTTGAGCACCCGGCCGAGTGTCTCCGGTCCCACCGGCATCGAGATCGGCTCGCCCAGATCGACGGCTTCCATGCCCCGCTGCATGCCGTCGGTCGGCTTCATCGCGACCGCCCGGACCCGGTGCTCCCCCAGGTGCTGGGCGACCTCGGCAACGATGTCGATGGCCACCCCGCCCGCATTCGACTTGACCTGCAGCGCGTTGTAGATGGCGGGTAGCCGGTCCGGGAACTCGACGTCGATGACCGGTCCGATGATCTGCACAACCTTGCCGGTGCTCTGTGCCGCCGCTGTATCGTTCGCCATGTCTCGAAACGTCCCTCCGACGTCCAGTCCGTCCGTCCCTGGTCTTCGACGCGTGGTCTCCTCGACCCGCACGACCCACCCGTGCCGCCGCCGGCCGCGCTACAACGCCTCGGCGCCGGACACCACTTCTATGATCTCTCGGGTAATCGTGGCCTGGCGCACCTTGTTCATGTAGAGCGTCAGATCCTCGATCATCTCCGTCGCGTTGTTGCTGGCCGCATCCATGGCCGTCAATCGTGCCGCGTGCTCGGCCGCCGCCGATTCGAGCAGCGCCCGCCAGAACTGAATCTCGACGTGCCGGGGAATCAGCGACTCGAAGATAGCGGCCGGCGCCGGCTCGTAGAGGTAGTCCGGCAAATGCTCGGCCTCGCCGCGCGCGGGCTCGATCGGTTGGATCGGCAACACCTGATCCACCACCACCCGCTGTTGCAGCACGCTCTTGAACTCGTTGTAGACGAGCTTCACGCTGTCGACTTCGTCCCGCGTGAACGCCGCGACCGCCTCGCGGGCGATCGCCTGCGCATGACCGTACTGCAACTGCGAGAAGATGTTGACGAGCTCGAAACGGACGTCGAACCCCCGTTTCCCGAAGAAATCACGGCCCTTGCGGCCGGCCAGTCCCAACGTGACGCCGGAGCGGGGGCTCGCGGCAATCACGCCGCCGGCCTCCTTGATGATGTTGGTGTTGAACCCCCCGCACAGACCCTTGTCCGCGGTGACCACCACCAGCAGCGTCGGACGGGACGGGGCGTCCGGGTCACGCCGGGCCAGCAGCGGGTGCGCGCCGGTGTCGACGTGGGCGGCGAGGCCGCTGAGCACCCGTTGCATCTGGATCGCGAACGGCCGGGCGCCCAGAATCCGATCCTGCGCCCTGCGAAGCCGGGAGGCGGCAATCGCCTTCATGGCCTTGGTGATCTGCTGCGTCGACTTGACCGCGCGAATGCGTCTGCGAAGGTCGAGAAGAGAAGGCACTGGATGGCTGCTCTCGGGCTGAGGCCAGGGGGCGCTCGATGGTGGCGTCAGGCCGCCGCGGTCTTGCGGGCGGCAATGAACTGCTCGGTGAATTCCTTGAGAATGGCGATGATGCGCGGCTTGAGGTCGTCGTCGATCACGGCCCGCTCCGCGAGATCGGCAAAGAACGCCGGCTCCCGCGCCTCGACGAACTGATACAGCTCCGTCTCGTACTGGCCGACGTGGCCCTCGTCGACCGCGTCGAGATGGCCGTTGGTTCCGGCGTACACGATCAGGACCTGCCGTTCGACCGGCAGCGGCGCGTACTGGCCCTGCTTCAGGATCTCGACCAGCCGCTTGCCGCGATTGAGCTGATCCTGGGTCGACTTGTCCAGATCGCTGGCGAACTGAGCGAATGCCGCCAGCTCACGGAACTGCGCCAGATCGAGCCTCAACGTGCCGGCCACCTGACGCATCGCCTTCACCTGCGCCGACCCGCCGACCCGGGACACCGAGTTGCCGACGTTGATCGCAGGGCGAACGCCCTGGTGGAAGAGATCCGATTCGAGGAAGATCTGCCCGTCGGTAATCGAGATGACGTTGGTCGGAATGTACGCCGACAGGTCGCCAGCCTGGGTCTCGATGACCGGGAGCGCGGTCAGGGAGCCCGCCCCGAGCTCGTCCCGCATCATCGCGGCCCGCTCCAGCAGGCGCGAATGCAGGTAGAACACGTCGCCCGGATACGCCTCGCGCCCCGGCGGGCGCCGCAGCAGCAGCGAGATCTCGCGGTAGGCCTGGGCGTGCTTCGACAAGTCGTCGTAGATGCAGAGCGCGTGCTTGCCGTTGTCGCGGAAGTGCTCGCCCATGGCGCAGGCGGCGTACGGGCTGAGAAAAAGCAGGGACGCAGGGTCGGCGGCGGCCGCCGCGACCACGATGGTGAACTCCATCGCACCGGCGTCCTCCAGGGTCTTGACGACCTGGGCAATCGTCGACTGCTTCTGGCCGATGGCGTTGTAGATGCAGACGACGTCTTTGCCGCGCTGGTTCAGGATGGTGTCGACGGCGACCGCGGTCTTGCCGGTCTGCCGGTCACCGATGATCAGCTCCCGCTGTCCGCGGCCGATCGGCACCATCGCGTCGATGGCCTTGAGACCGGTCTGAAGCGGCTGCCTCACCGGCTGCCGGTCGACCACGCCCGGGGCGATCCGCTCGACCGGGGCGGTGCCGGCCGCCGCGATGGGCCCCTTCCCGTCCACCGGCTGACCAAGCGGGTTGACCACCCGTCCGAGCAGCGCCTCTCCGACCGGCACGGAGATGATGCGGCCGGTGCGCTTGACGGTGTCGCCCTCCTTGATTGCGGTGCTCTCGCCGAGCAGCACCGCGCCGACCCCCTGTTCTTCGAGGTTGAGGGCCATGCCGAAGATCCCATGGGGAAACTCGAGCATCTCGGTGGCCATGACCCGTTCTATGCCGTCGATCTGGGCGATACCGTCTCCGACCGACACCACGGTGCCGACCTCCGCCACGTCGAGGTCGACGTCGTAGCTTCCGATCTGCTCGCGAATGATCTTTGTTATCTCGTCCGCCTTGATGGTCATCGCAGAAACTCTCGTCCTGATAGGGGGTGGTCCGGTCTCCGGCAGCTTGTCGTGTTGCCGAGGGGGAATTCCCCCGTTGGAGTACCTTGCTTCTTCATTGCTCGAGGAGGGTCTGCCGCATTCGTTCGAGGTGCCGGGCGACGCTGCCGTCGTACACCGTCGAGCCGATTCGCGTCACCACCCCGCCCAGAATGCCGGGATCGACGACCGTGTTTACCCGTACTTCGCCGCCGCCCGCACGGGCGAGGCGCTCCCGCATGGCGGCGTCCTGGGCCGGGCTGAGGGGCTGCGCGGTGGTGACCTCCGCATCGACGACCCCGAGGTGATCGAGCACGCGGGCGCGGTAGAACCGCACGATATCCGGCAGCAGCCCCAGACGCCCGCGATCGGCGAGCACCGTCAGCAAACGGGTGACGGTCGGGGACACCCCCCCCCGCAGACGGTTGCGCAGATCGTTGATGATGGCCCGCTTCTGCGGCGGCTGCACCGCCGACCCGAAGAGTACCCGCCGCAACGTCTCGTGCTCGTTCACGAGCCGGGCAAACTGTTCCAGATCCGATTCGGCCTGCCGGAGGTCGCCACTCTCGAGACCGACGTCGAAGAGGGCTCGGGCGTAACGCACTGCCGCCGTACGATTCGTCATAGTGGTCGGGCCGCCACTTCCGCGCCCTGCGCGGAAGTGGCCGATGGCACCGGGGACACGCCGTCAGAGCCCGGCTCTGAACGGACAAACGTCCTATCCTACCATTGCCGCGTTCGGCCGGCAATGGCGCGCCTTGTCCAATGAGAAGTGAGCCTGAAGGGAGGATTGATTCCAACGTGAGATGAGCCTGAAGGGGGCTGGGTCCCGGATCATCGGAGGATGATCGTGAAGCTCGACACCCAGCGCCTGCAGACCCTGGACCAAGTTCGGGAGTTCCTTGCCGGCAGCCGACCGCTCGACCCGCAGCCGCAGACCCGGGCCGAGGCCTATGCGTTCGTGGCCGAGGCCCTGCAACGGTTCGACTACTCCCGCCGGGGGAAGGCCGACAAGGGCCTGATCCGCCGCTTCCTGAACAAGGTGACCGGCCTCTCGCGCGCGCAGGTCACCCGCCTGCTGCACCAGCACCGGACCACAGGAGCCATCGCCGACCGCCGCCGCCCCCGGCACCCCTTCCCACGCCGCTACACCAAGGCCGACATCGGGCTGCTCGCCGAAGTCGATGCCCTCCACGGCACCCTCTCCGGTCCGGCCACCCGCAAGCTCTGCGTCCGGGCCTTGCAGCTGTTCGGCGACCGCCGCTTCGAGCGCCTCGCCGCCATCTCCAACGGACACCTCTACAACCTGCGCCACTCGACCAGCTATCAACGCCAGCGCGGGACGATGCCCGCGCCGACCCGCCCCGTGCACATCGCCATCGGCGAGCGGCGCCGGCCCCAGCCCTTCGGACAACCCGGCTACCGGCGGGTCGATTCGGTCCACCAAGGAGACCTCGACGGCATCAAGGGCCTCTACCACCTCAACCTCGTCGACGAGGTCACCCAGTTCCAGTTCGTTGGCTCGGTCGAGCGCATCGACACGCCCTGCCTCGCCCCCGTCCTCGAAGCCCTGCTCCGGGCGTTCCCCTTCAACGTCCGCGGATTCCACACCGACAACGGTTCGGAGTTCATCAACCACAAAATCGCCGCCCGGCTGCAAGCCCTCCACATCGACGAGTTCACCAAGTCCCGACCCCGCCGCAGCAACGACAACGCCCTCGTCGAGAGCAAGAACGGCTCGGTCATCCGCAAGCACCTCGGATACGGCCACATCCCCAGCCGTTACGCTGAACGCGTCAACGCCTTCACCCAGCAGAGCCTCTCCCCCTACCTGAACTTCCACCGCCCCTGTCTCTTCCCCGTCGATGAAGTCGACGCCAAGGGCCGCGTCCGCAAACGCTACCCCCACGCCAACGTCATGACCCCCTACGAGAAGCTCAAGTCGTTGCCCAACGCCGCCGCCTGCCTCAAGCCGGAGACCTCCTTCGACCAGCTCGACGCCGTCGCCGCCGCCATGAGCGACAACGACGCGGCACGCGCCCTCAACCAAGCCCGCGACCGCCTGTTTGTCTCCATCGACCCGGCGGCCTGAAACACCACGCTCCGGGCGGCGTTGACCCGCAGGGCGTTCAGGGACTCGGCCCGGGGCCCAACGGCGGCTGACGGATGGGTCGGGGCGGAGGTAGCTCCGGGAGGGCCGGCGTGTCAACGCCGTCAGGACGCGTGGCGCAATCTCCGACTGAGCAAGCCTGGACCGTGACACAATACCAGGGACCGGCTCGGTCTGGGAGAGCTCGGGGCGGTCACCAGGTTCCGGTGGGCACAACCGGGGCCATCACCCCTCGGCTGAGTCCGCTCCCTGCACTACCCGAACGCATCGTGGCCTGGGCCAGCGCCGGGGGCCATGGACGCCAGCGCTCCCATGGACGCAAACAGCGCGCCCACAGGAGCTTGCCTATGCAGAGCTCCGGACTATGCAGAGTTGGCTCGGGGGGCCGCGTGGACGGAGACGATCGCGTGGAGCGGTACTCCGCATAAGTCAGAGGGCTTCCAGGAAGTCGAGGAGCTGATCGGTGGCCGTGAAACGCAGTGGCTGAGGTGCGGGATCGTCGACGCACCGGAGTGCAGCCTCCTTCATGGCGAAGGTCGGCTTCGACGTACTGGTGGGTGGTGGCGGTGTCCTCGTGGCCGAGCCAGAGGGCGATGACGGTGATGTCGACTCCGGACTGGAGCAGATGCATCGCGGTCGTGTGGCGCAGCGTGTGGGGCGAGATCCGTCGCGTCGCGAGCGATGGGTGACGCTCCGAGGCCTTTCGGCAGGCGACGCGCAGTTGATGTTCGACCCCGGAGCGCGACAAGGGCTTGCCGGCGCGATTGGGAAACACGGGGGCGTCGGGGGCTCCATCGATTCGGGGGAGCCACCTCCGCAGTTGCGCTGCGGTGCTCTTCCAGAGCGGGACGACACGCTCCTTGCGTCCCTTGCCGTGCAGAAGCAGCGAGGACGCTCGGTCGAGAAGCACGTCGGTGACGTGCAGACGGGTGATCTCGGAGACGCGAGCGCCGGTGTTGTAGAGCACGGCGAAGAGGACGGCGTCGCGCTGTCCGCTCCAGGTGGACCGGTCGGGAGTGTCGATGATCGCAGTGATCTCGTCGCGGGACAGGTAGCCGAGAACGAGCCGGTCGAAGCGCTTGGCGGGAATCGCGAGGACGCGTTGCGCGACGGGCAGCAGGGTTGGCTCGCGCAGCGAGGCGTAGCGCATGAAGGACCGGATGGCGGTGAGACGGAGGTTGCGCGTGCGCGCAGTTTTGCCGCGTTCGGTCTCAAGATGGTCGAGGAAGCCGAGGACCATGGGCGCATCAAGATCCGAGAGGGTCAGCGCCGAGGGGGTGCGTCCGGTGCGCTCTGCGGCGTACCCGAGAAACAACGTGAAGGTGTCGCGGTAGCTGGCGATCGTGTGCGCACTGGCGCCCCGTTGTGCGATGAGGCGCCGGTGAAAGAACTCTTGGAGGAGTGCCGGAAACGCACGCTCGACGGAGGTCATGACGGGCGCTCCGACGCTCGGTGGGCGAAGCGTTCGAAACGCTGTCCGGTGCTGGCGAGCAACTCGGGGACAGCGGTGCAGTACCAGTAGGTGTCGGCGACCCTGGCGTGGCCGAGGTAGGTTGAGAGAGCCAGGATTTTGCGATCTACATCTGCACCTTCCAGGTACCAGCGCAGCAGCCGGCGTACGACGAAGGTGTGGCGTAGGTCGTGAATGCGCGGGTTGGCGCGTACGCCCTTGCCCGGTCCAGTCGAGACGCCGCCTGATCCGGCGGAACGTCGTCTCCACAGCGGTGCGAGTGAGCCGGGGCGAATGCTCGGTGCGGAAGAAGTACTCGGACCGGGGTGCAGCAAGACACGCGTCACGGCGATCGGCGTAGCGACGTAGTGCCTGGGTCGTAGTCGGATGGAGCGGGACGAGTCGGGACTTGCGGAACTTGGTCTCGCGGATGGTCAGGATGCCGTTGTCGAGGTCGGCGTCGTCGGTCGTGAGACGGCAGGCCTCGGACAGCCGCAGGCCGGTCGACGCCAGCAGCGCGAAGTACGCGACATAGGTGGCGGGTCGCAGCCCGTGTCGGGGCAGCAAGCAGCGTGCCTGCTGCAGGAGCGCGGTCATCTCCGCCTCGGTGTAGATGTGGGGCGTCGAGCGGCGCGGGATGCGTCCCAGGAGCCCAACCGGTGGCACTTCAGTGGCCGGGTCGAAGAGTGCGCGGTACCGGGCGAACTGCCGCACGACCGCCAGTCGGCGTGCGGCCTGCGCCGGATTGCTGGAGCGTGAGGATCGTGCCCACTGGACCGCGAGCTCGATTGTCACGGGCCCGCTGTGTCCGATCCGCTCTGCATGGCTGGCGAAGTCCCGCAGGAACCACTCATCCGTTTCGAGGCCGAAACCCAGTCCGCGGCGCGCGGTGAGGTACTCGTCGACCAGATGATGGAAGCTTGGAGGTGTCATCGGAGCACCTTCGGCCAGGGAAGCGCGACCTCACGCAACCTCGGCAGATCGAGCTTGGCGTAGATCGTCGTGGTGTCGAGGCTGCGATGGCCGAGCACGTCAGCGACCTCTTTGAGGCTGGCTCCCTCTCGCACCATGCGGCTGGCCACGGTGTGCCGGAAGACGTAGGCGCCGGCGTGCGGCGCGTCGACTGCCGCCCGGCGAAGGGCGCGGGCCACGACACGCGAGACGGCAGGGCTTGAGAGCGGCTTGCCGCGACGATTTCCCAGGTGCTCGACGAAGACCCGGCGTTCGTCGGTCGCCGGACGCTCCTTGCTCAGATAGAGGCTTGCAAAACCGCAAAGAACGCGGTTTCGCACAGCGCCCACAGCCATCCTCTTCCTCTTCATCAAGATCCACAGAGAAGATCCGGTGCTCGACCGCGTCGCAGGTGTCGAGATTGATCGCGCCCACAACCCCTCGTCGCCGCCATGAAAGATAATGTCGGTCAGCGTGCGCCGGCTCACCGCAGCCCGCGCCAGGATCCCTGTTTCGATCCGCTGATTCGGTCGCCCGTCAGCCGCGACTCACGTGCCGCCGCTTCAGGCTCATTTCTGGATTGGAAAGGACTTGGCGGCCATTCCGGCGGCACCTGCACGGTGGTCGTCTCTTCCCGGACCCGACCGCCCGCACCGCCACCGCCACGTCGGCGCCGGCCCGCCGTCGAGACGACTCTCCCGGAAGCCGGGCGAACGTCATCGTCCGCTTCGTCAAGGTCGGGGCGCGGAGCCGGGAGCCTCGGTAGTCAGATGCTCGAAGAGGCGCTGCAGCTCGTCCTCCGATCCGAAGTCGATTTCGATCCGGCCCCTTCGTCCCTTTCTGAGAATGCGAACCCGCGTGCCCAGAACCACGCGCAGCCGATCCTGCGCCGCCTGGGTATGCACATCGACCGTGGCCGCCTTCGGACCGGGCGGTGGCTCCGGAGGGTTCGCGAGCTTCTTGACGAGCGCCTCGGTCTCGCGCACGGAGAGGTTTTCGGCTACGACCTCGCGGGCGGCGCGACGTTGTGCGGCGGCATCGGCCAGGCCCAACAGGGCGCGGGCGTGCCCCATGGCCAGCGCCCCCGCGGCGACGTCGGCCTGCACCTCCGGCGGCAGCAGCAGGAGCCGGACGTAGTTGGCGATCGTGGCGCGATCTTTCCCGATCACTTCGGCCACGCCTTCCTGGGTCATCTCGCGCTCATGGATGAGCCGCCGGTAGGCTTCTCCTTCTTCGATCGGATTGAGGTCCTCGCGTTGCAGGTTCTCGATGAGAGCAATCTCCAACAGCTTGTCGTCCGGCACGTCGCGCACCACGACAGGTACGCGGAGCAGGCCCGCCATTTGCGCCGCCCGCCATCTGCGCTCGCCCGCGATTATCTCGAAGCGGTCTCCCTCGGCCGGCCGAACCACAATCGGCTGTATGACGCCGCTGCTGCGGATCGACCGGGAAAGCTGTTCGAGCTTCGGTTCGTCGAGAACCGTGCGGGGCTGGGAGCGGTTGGGGATCAGCCGATCCAGATCCGCCTCGGTCGACTGCTCCGAAGGCTGCGGCGAAGACTGCGGAACCGCCTCGGGAATGAGGGCGCTCAGTCCACGCCCGAGCGCACGTCGTGTTCTGGTCATGAAACTCGCTCCTGCCCGGCGTCCGGTCTCGATCGTTCGGGGCATCCTCGTGGCGAAACGCTGCATCGGATCGAGACGGCTACCGGCGCCGGAACGCCCGCCAGCTCGTGGCGAACCCTGCCCCGTTCGATCGGCGACGAGCCAGCGCCTCCTGCAGGAGGCGGCGCCGTCCAGACGGGCAGACTCCTAGACGGCCCCGGGGAAACCGCGGCCGACCGCCACGCGCTCGGGCCCCAGCATCTCGTTCGCCAGGGCCAGGTACGCTTCAGCCCCCGTCGACCGGACGTCGTAGAGAATTGCCGGCAAACCGTGGCTCGGCGCCTCTCCCAGCCGCACGTTGCGGGGAATGACCGTCCGGTACACCTTCTCCCTGAAATGCGCCCGTACATCGCCGGCTACCTGCTGGCCCAACCTCGTCCTCGAGTCCGACATCGTCAACAGGACGCCTTCGATCTCGAGCTCCGGATTCAATCCGGCCTGCACGCGGCTCATCGTCGCCATCAGCTCGGTCATCCCCTCGAGCGCGAAGTACTCGCAGTTGAGCGGTATCAGAACCGAATGCGCCGCCACGAGAGCGTTCAGAGTCAGCAGCCCCAGAGACGGGGGCGTGTCGATGAAGATGTAGTCGTGCCGCTCTACCGCCGCCCGCAGCAACGGGCGCAATCGACTCTCGCGCCGGGGCAGCCCCACCAGCTCCACCTCTGCGCCCGTCAGATGATGGTCGGTCGGCATCAGCCGCAGGCCGGTGACCGGCGTGTCGAGCTCGAGCTCCTCCGGGGAAACGGTGTCCGATGTCAACGCCCGGTAGATGCTACGGCCGGCGACGTGCGCCCTGAGCCCGAGTCCACTCGTGAGATTCGCCTGGGGATCGAGATCGACGAGGAGCACCTTCTGCTCGCCCATCGCCAGAGATGCCGCGAGATTGATGGCCGTGGTGGTCTTGCCGACGCCGCCCTTCTGATTGGCGATTGCGATAATCCTGCCCATGGGCAACCGGAACCAAAGTCTGTTGAATGCACTAACAAAAAACCTGCAACTATGTCTACCCGAATGGTATCGCCGATGCATGGGTTGGAACAAGACGCGGGACCTCGGGCACTTCGCTGGTTTCACAACCGTACCCGGTAGTGTGTCAAGGGTTCTGTTACCCGCTCAAGTTGGAGGAAGACAGTTCAGGCGCTCATGTTCCACGTGAAACATCGAGGCACCAACCACCCGTCCGACCCAGCCGACCAGAACGACCGCGAGCGTCAGGGCGACCAGAGGGGAGCCTTGCAGCATTCGGCCAGGAGTTGCGGGCTAACCGCTCGAGCACGAACGCCAGTCGTTGTTCAACGGTCGTTCAAGACCCCTCCCCAGTTGTGGTTATCGAGGATTCCCCCACCCCTGGTTGATCCAATCGATGAAACGATGGCCGGTGGTTGCTGAAGGCAGGCCGTCTCTTGTCGCCTGTCCAAGTCGCGGTGGGCGCGCGGCCGTGACGACAGTAGCGTCCACGGGCCTCTCGCCCGCGTTCCCGTCGCTGTCGGCTTGACCACCCCGGACATCAGACCCGTCCTTCAACCGATACGAATCACCCCGGATGCTCGATCGCGACCGCGTGATGCACAACCCGGTCGCGGATGGCGCCGGCCATCACCCGGTCTCGAAGTCGTCGCCCCAGTCTCCCGAAGCTCTGGTTGCCGGTCAGGATCATCCCACCGTGCTCCAGCGCCGGCTGACGCACTCGAAGAACTGCGGCGGGCGCCTGCCGGTCCATCGACCGATACCCGACCTCCTTCCATGGCAGTCGTCGCGGCCGTGGCGGCGGCCCTCGCTCAGCGCCTCGGTCAGCGTCGTCGTCATGGCCGCGGCCGACCGTGACGAGCACCCGCCGGACGTGCCCGCTGGCCTTCAGCCCGGGACCGACCGCGGGCCGGGTATGACCAGCTCTCCCCGTGCTCGACGATGTGGCAGAGGCTCGGCTTCTGCATCTCTTTCCCCGACCGACGGCGGGTAGCCGAGAATTCGCTGCTGTCGAGACCCTCGATGAACGGAACCGGCCAGGTTGTAACTGTCGCTTACTGACTCCTCCACCGGCTGGTGAGCGGGGGCGTGGCGGGGAGACCACCCACCCTGTCACGATGGGGCACGAACGTGACGCTCCGCCGCGAGAAACCGCGCGGCACGGAGGATGTTCGCCGCGAATCCCGCCACGCGCCGACCCGGACCCAGGGTCTGGGCCAAGTCGATCTCGGTCGACAGCTCCGGCAGCGTCTCGGGTCAACGGTCGCCCGAAAGTGCTGCAATCCGGAGAGGTCGTCGACCACAACATGTAGGGGGTCAGGGTCGGGCATCGTCAGGTAAGAGCCAGTCTGCACGTGCGTGCGCGGAGCCGTCGTCAAGGCCGATAGCCCCGCGTAGGTAGCGGGGGCGGAGCGCAGCGACGCACCTTGACGACGGCGAGCACACGCGGAAACTGCAAGTTTGACGATGCCCCGGCGACCACAACATCCTGTGGTCGACAGGGGTCCAGATTTCGGCACATCCTCGCGGTCGCGAACACTCGAACCGCCCTCGCGTCACCGCCGCAGCCAAAGGCGTTTCCCATTTCCCATAGCGGCCGCACGAACTACCTCACCGCCCAGTACCTGCCCCGGTACTGCCCGCAACCGGAAGTTCCTGCAACAGAATCCGGGCCGAGTAGCCGATCTCTGCCCCCCGCGGTCTCACATGCCCCGCCCGCACCCACCTACAGCGCGTCCGGCCCCCGCCGCCCGCCTGGCACGGCGTCCACTGCCACTACCTCCACCGGCGCCAGACCCTCCCGCCAAGATGCATTTCCCGTGCAATCGGCCGAATCGACGCGCCAACGACCGCACGACGGATCTCCACCGCTCCCATCCCACCGTCTCAACCTCCCGAGCACCTGCTGCTCGCGGTCGATCCGTCAAGGTTGTCCTGGACATCCCGACGCCGACGGGAATTACCTTGCCGTGTGCCACGCGCGCCAACCGGCAGACCTACGGCCTGCGCTTGGGTGCAGTTGGCAACTCCCTGTCGATCACTGTCCCTTACTCCCCTCAGCAATCGAGGCACGGCGCCTTCCAACGACGATGATCGAGCGCTGTCGAGCGCCCCACTAAACCGTCATCAACGGTACGGCGTTCACCCCGACTGTCATGAAACGCGAGTTGCCTGCCCGCGACGTTGAGCGGCGAAGGCGGCGTCGTGGCATCCTCAAGGGGCGGAAGCGGGACTAGTCGTCGTAGTTTCGATCGGGGCGGCGGCAACCCCTTCCCCGTTGCAAAAACTGACGCTGTCGCGCCCGGCATCGAGCCCCGGCCGCAGGCCGTGAACGAGCAGCAAATCGAACTCCGCCTTGACGGCGGGTGTTTTCCTGCACCGAGCGCGCCATCCCGATTCCGCCTTCAAGGAGGGTATCCGAGGACGTTCCACACGGTCCACGGCGAATCGCCGCCCGTCGACGACCTGCAGGTAGTCGAGTCCCGGGGCCGCCGGCCTCGATGTGCAGCACCGCCGCCGTCCGTCTGTACGAAGCCGGCCGCGCCATGGCGCACGCCGTCGCGAAGGAGTTCCGCGCGCTGCCGGACGGGCGGCGGCCAATGACCGACGGGCTGCGGGCGCATGGCGTCACCGCCGCCGCGATGGAAGGTACCGGGGTCTACGTGGAAGGCTCCGTTCGAGGCGTTGGAGGACGCCGGCATCCACGCCGCACTGTTCCATGCCCAGCACGTCAAGCAGATTCGCGGCAAGAAGACCGACGTCAACGACAGCCTGTGGCTGCCTCGCATCTGCCAGTTCGGCCTCGCCCAGCCGAGCTACGTTCCCCCGCGGCGCTTCCGCCAATTGCGGCAGTTGACCCGCTACCGCCGTAAGCTCGTCGCCGAGCGTAGCCGGAATCGCAACCGGATCCACAAACGCTCGACCACGACGGCCTGCGGATCGGCGGTATCTTGTCGGACATCTTCGGCGTCAACGGACCGGCGCATCCTCGACAGGTGCGTATTTCGACCATCTTGAACACCGATTCCCAACAAAGCTGAACACGGATTCCGGGCAAGTTGAACAGCGTTTCCGGGATGTTGAACAGCCATTCCGGTCATCGTGAACGCTCGTCGGGTAGCCCTGATCGCGGCACGCTTCACCTTTCCGAAGGGGGGGCTAGGCGATGCCGGCGCGGAGGCTGCTGACGAGGAAGATTCGTGAGGTTCTCCGGCTCAAGCACGAGCTGGGATTTGTCCCACCGGGCGATAGCCCAGGCCTGCGCCATTGGCGTGGGCAACGGTATCGCTGTATGTGCAGAGGACGCTCAACAAGGGCTGGGCTGCGGTTGCCGGTGGAGTTGGACGACGCGGCGCTCGAGTCCCTTGTTGTTCCTCCGCGCCGCGCCGGTGCAGGACCGGGTCCGAGCGACCTCGAAGTCACCGGCACCACCCACCGTCGCGGGACAGTGGGGCCACGGTGTCGAAGCCGTAGTCCACCGTCTCGAATATCTCGGCGTCGGGCTTGAAGGTCAACTCGCTGCCCTTGTAGCGTTCCACAGCAACCGATGACATGCCGGGCACACGGTCACCGCCCTGCTCACCGGGCACGAGCGTTGCTGCGCGGGGGGCGGTGGGATCCGCTGAGGCCTTGCGATCTGCTGTTTCCGAAGGTGACCCCCACGGCCGCCGTCGAACCGGTGCGCCGGGTCTCGAACAAAAAGACGAACCGCGCCCTGAATCTCCTCGTCGGGACGAGCATCGCTACGGCTCCGTCCACCCGCCGGACCTCGCCCTTGTCCGACGGCGCTGCACCTCTCCACAACCGCCGGGGAAAGCACGAAGTCGTGCGTCGTCTGATACGTCGCCGCCCCGAAAACGAGGTCCTCCAGGGGTGAGTTCTTGCTCCAGGCCAGGGCGTCGAAGTCCGGGATGTCGCTTGACACCCGCGCGACGTCTCCGCGCCAGAACTCGGGGTCTCGGCCCAGGACGCCCAAAGCAGGCCAACCGCTTCCAGGCGGGCAGTGACGCTGTACCAAGGAACCGGCCGGACACGCGCCCCTGACAGATCCACAAAGCCGAACGGCGCCGGTCGGACAACGGCATTCATTCCGGCGACTCGGCGACCGCGCCATCGATTTCATCGATAATCGCTTGTGCCGCTTTCCCCCGATCGGGCGCATTCAAGACCGGCCGTCCCACGACCAGGTAGTCCGATCCCCAGCGAATGGCCTGTGCCGGCGTGGTCGAGCGCCTGTGGTCATCCCGGGTTGCCCCGGCCAGCCGAATCCCCGGGCTGACGATCACTACACCCGTCTCCCTGGGCCATGTCTCCCGGCAGAGCCGAATGGCCTCGCCGGACGCGATCACGCCGTCACAGCCATGATCGAGCGCGTCTCGGGTTCTAGCGACAATCCACTCGTCCAGCGTGACGCCTCGCGCTGCCTCCACAGGTGCAATCCGCGAAAAGTCGTCGGCATCCAGACTGGACACATACGGTACGGCGAGGAGCGCCGGCCATCGGCTCCCGGCTTTGGCGTCACGCGCCATGGCGATATCCCGCAATGGCATATTCTGGTGCAGGGTCAAGAACAGGATGCTCGGATCGTCGTGCAAGTCGCGAACCACATCCGCCACCGTGTTGCCGATGTCCGGCACCTTCAGATCGAGGAAGATCCGCTTGCCTTCGCCCGCAATCTTCTCCCACAGCTCCGCGAGGCCGCGAGCCCTCAGCCCGGCCATGAGGAGCCGCCAACCTATCTTGTAGGCCCGGACGTTCGCCAATTCGTCGACAATAGCGCGCGCCCGCTCGACATTCGGAACATCCAGAGCGACAATCAGACGATCTTCACCGGTCAAGTCTTCTTCCTTTCAACCGCTCCGGGGCACAGAACCTGCCCTCTCCCGCAGATACCCGGGGAATGATTCCATAATTCATACGGCGGGAACGCCGCGCAAAGCACGCTACCCACCGGCTGGCGTGCTGAAATCGCGACGGCTACCATATCGCACAGCGCAATCGATGTTCCACGTGGAACACTCGGATGCCGATCACGCAGTCCCGACTTCCCCGAGGCAACGCCCACCGGTTGCCAGCACGGTGACCCCGGCGCTACCGACGCTACCGAGGCAATGACGATTCCCGAAATCGAGGACCGGCAGCTCGCCGGGCGTATTGCTCGGCAAGCCGCCCGAGCTCGCGTAGACGTCGACATCGATCTCCTGCCGGCCCTGGCTGCCTATGTCGCTCTGCTGATGCGGTGGAACCGTCGTATCAATCTGACCGCACTGACCGATGACGAACGCGGTATCGACAGACTCGTCATCGAGCCCCTGATCGCCGCGCAACGACTGCCCAAAAACGGAGCTTCCATCACTGACATCGGATCGGGCGGGGGATCTCCGGCGGTACCCCTGAAGTTGGCGGCACCCACGGTAACACTTCGGATGGTGGAATCGAGAACGAGAAAAGCCGCGTTCCTTCGGGAGGTCGTGCGACAACTTCGCTTGAAGGAGACGGTCGTGGAGGCCTGCAGGTACCAGGAACTGTTCACCCGGGGAGATCAGCTCGAGAGATCCGACATCGTGACCGTGCGGGCCGTTCGTATCGGGCGCCGGATGTTGCAGCAAATTCAGCCGCTGGTCCGGCCCGGCGGCGCCGTCTTCCTCTTCCGAAGATCCGACCACGAAGACGTCAGCGCCGAGGTGCCGCCACCCCTGCGGATGGAGGCGACGTATCCCCTGCTCGACTCGGCGGACAGTCGCCTGGTGGTCTTGAGAAAGCCGGGTCTCGACCGCCCCAGCGCCTGACGTAAGCCCCGAGCACTGCGACAGCCGCCGGCGTCACGCCCGGAACGCGCCCAGCCTGTCCGAGGGTCGCTGGCTGCACCGAAACCAGTCTCGACGCCGCCTCGGTCGACAAGCCGGGCACGTCGCCATACGGAAAGTCGGGAGGGATACGGCGCCCTTCGTCTCGCGCCGCCCTCGCAATCGTGGCTTCCTGCCTCCGCAGATAGCCTTCATACTTCACCGCCGTCTCCACACTCGATCGCTCGGCGCCGGCGGCATCGACACCGATTTCGAGGCCGACGACTCCCTGATCGGCCAGCGTTCCGAGCGTGACGCCCGGTCGCCGCAGCACCTGGGTCGCGGCGATGGTGCGCGTACCCTCTCGCACCCGCGCCGCCCGTACGCAGGCCAAGTTCCGCTCGAACCGCGCGCGCCGGCCACAGAAGCGATCCCACCGCTCGTCGCCGACCAACCCTATCTCACGACCAAGCGGTGTCAGACGCAAATCCGCATTGTCGATTCGCAGAAGCAGGCGATGCTCCGCACGGGACGTGAACATGCGGTACGGTTCGAGACATCCGCGCGTCGTCAGATCATCGACCATCACCCCGATGTAGGACTCGCTGCGCCTCAGCACCCACTCTCGGTCTCCCCGCGCACGCCGCGCCGCGTTCACCCCCGCTACCAGCCCCTGTCCGGCCGCCTCCTCGTATCCCGAGGTACCGTTGATCTGCCCCGCCAGAAACAGTCCCGGGGTTGTTCGGCTCTCCAAAGTCAACGCCAGTTCCGTCGGTTGGATGAAATCGTATTCGACCGCATAGCCGGGACGCAGCATCACCGCATCTTCCAGCCCCGGCAACGCGGCGATGACTTCCCTCTGCACGTCCTCCGGCAGGCACATCGAACATCCGCTGACGTAGATCTCCGGCACATCGAGCCCCTCGGGCTCCAGGAAGACCTGATGACGCTCGCGGTCAGGAAACCGCATCACCTTGTCCTCCAGGGAAGGACAGTAACGGGGACCGATTCCGGTTATTCGCCCGTTGTAGAGCGGTGACCGATCCCGGTTCCGGCGGATGAGCTCGTGCGCCGCGGCGGTCGTATAGACGATGTGGCAGCAGATCTGACTGCGATCGAGGGCGCCGGTCATGAAAGAGAACGGCACCGGGGGCCGATCCCCCGGCTCCTCCTCGAACCGGCCGAAGTCGATGCTGGCGCGATCGAGCCGGGGTGGAGTTCCGGTCTTCAGCCGCCCCCACTCCAGACCCAACCGCTTCAGCGATTCGCCGAGAACCCGCGACGCCGGCTCCCCGGCCCGCCCGGCCGCATGTCGTTCCGGCCCAACGTGGACAAGT
Organism: Vicinamibacterales bacterium; assembly: GCA_965215895.1. GTDB lineage: Bacteria > Acidobacteriota > Vicinamibacteria > Vicinamibacterales > UBA8438 > JAJEEA01. The sequence goes on from OZ244130.1 coordinate 100,955, forward strand.
CCGTTCAGGAAGGTCCCGGTGGTCACCACCACCGTCCGGCAACCGATGCGCGTACCGTCCTCGAGCTCGATGCCGACGGCTCGACCGCCCTCGATCACCACCGAACCGACTCGTCCGATGATCCAGTCGACACTCGGCTCGCGGTCCAGTCGAGTCCGCATCCAGACGCCGTACTGCCGCTTGTCCGCTTGCGCCCGCGGGGATTGCACGGCCGGTCCGCGGCTCCTGTTCAGCAGCTTGAACTGAATCGCGGTGGCATCGATCGCCTGACCCATCAATCCGCCCAGGGCGTCGATCTCACGAACCAGATGCCCCTTGGCGGTACCGCCGACCGACGGGTTGCAGGGCATCTGGCCCACGGTGTCTTTCGAGAGCGTGCAGAGCCCCACGTTACACCCCAGGCGGGCGGCCGCATGGGCCGCCTCGATGCCGGCATGGCCGGCGCCGACGACGATGACGTCATGATCCGGCGGCATAACGGGTTTCCGTTGACACCCTCTCCCTGTCCGTGCGGCCGAGGCCCGGAAGAGCACGAATTCGGCTAATAAACATGCAAGTAACTGATTTAAAATGGTTTAACCTATACACCGTCTCGTTGACGATATCCGACCCGGTACCCGGCATGCAAGTACCCGGTGACGTTGCTCCGATCGACTCGACGCCGCGGGCCCGGCCGGCGATCCGGGTTACTTCCCGATGCAGAACCGTTCGAAGATGTGGTTGAGCACGTCATCGGGTGTCCGTTTCCCGGTCAATTCCTCGAACGCCGACCGGGCTCGCTCCAGATCTGCGAGCACAAACTCCTCCGCCGCGCGCTGCTCGGCCGCCTCGGCTGCCGCCCCGAGAGACAACGCGGCCTCTTCGAGTAGCCTGATGTGCCGAATGTTGGCCACCATCGGGGTTTCCCTCGACCCCGTGTCGCCAACCAGCACCTTCCGCAGCTCTTCCCGCAGCCGGTCGATTCCCTGTCCGGTAAGGGCCGAGACTTCGATCCACTTCGGGTCGTTGTCGAGCGACAACGAGGCGGGCGACCAGATCCCCGGTCGGTCGGCCTTGTTCACGACCACCACCCGCGGCGACCCCGATGTTTCCTCCAACACGTGCCGATCATCCGCGGCGAGCGGCTGCGATCGATCGACAACAACGAGACACGCGGTCGCAACCCCGAACGCCTGCCGGGCTCGCGACACTCCTTCCGCTTCGACCGGATCGCCGGTCACGCGGATGCCGGCAGAGTCGATCAGGTTGACGGCGAGTCCGTCCAGATCCATCGTCTCCGACACGAGATCGCGGGTGGTGCCGGGAACGGGCGTGACGATGGCGCGGGAAGAACCCAGTAATTGATTGAAAATACTTGACTTACCTACATTCGGTCGACCGAGGACGACCACCTCGCATCCTTCCCGAATCAGCCGCCCGGCGGCGGCCCCGGACAGCAGGACCTCCACCTGTTCACGTACTGTCCCTATCGCCCGCGCCACCGCTGACGTCTCGATGAAGTGGTAGCCCTCCTCCGGGAAATCGAGCGAGGCTTCGAGCCGGGCCGTCAGCTCGAACAACTGCCGGTCGACCTCGGCGATGCGCTCGGTCATCGTGCCTTCGAGCTGGTCGAACGCCAACCGGGCCTGAAGCGGCGTGACCGCATCGATGAGATCCGCCACCGCCTCCGCCTGAACGAGATCCACGCGACCGTGCAGGAACGCCCGTAGCGTGAACTCTCCCGGTTCCGCCAGCCGGGCCCCGGACCTGCAGGCCAGCGCGACGATCTGTTCCAACAACACCGGACTGCCGTGGGCGCTGATCTCGACCACGTCCTCGCCCGTGTACGATCCCGGCTCGGGGAACGACGTCGCCACCACCCGATCGATCGAGGTCACCTCGTTCCCGAGGCGCGCGACGAGGCGCGCCACGGTGGCATGCCGCGGTTGCAGCGGGCTGGCGCGGTCGAGCAGGGCGCCGGCAATCACCGAGGCCTCTGTTCCGCTGATTCGCACCACACCCAGCCCCCCCCGGCCGGGGGGAGTGGCGATGGCGACAATCGTGTCGTCGGATGCGAACATCGGTCACCGCATTCTGCAACGGGGCGGCGGCACGACCTCCGGGCGGTACGCCCGGTGCCCGCCGTGAAGCGGATTCCCGGGTTGGAACAGCGAGACGGGCGACGCCTGTCCGAGCGCTACGGCGGGCCGGGGAAAACCTGCGGGCGGGATTGGTGCGCTCGGTGTCGACATGCCCGGCGGCGAACCGTCACGGCCGCCGTACAGGGGTGCCGGCCGAGATCAGGACCGTCTTGAGGAAGGAGTCGCCGATGCTCTCGGAGGATACGCCCGGGTCGTCGGCAATCGCCAGGTGTACGATTCGGCGAGCGTACGGGTTCAGCGGTCCAATCTCCTGGGTCTCTCCGGACCGCCGGGCTCGCTCGGCGAGCAGGAGCGCCGTCTGCCGAAGCTCTTCGTCCTTGCCCTTTCGATAGTCCAGACAATCGACGACGATACGCCCTTTTCCGTGTTCGCCACGGAACGCCGCGTTGACGATATGCTGCAGCGCGTCGAGACCCTCGCCCTTGCGCCGCAGGAGCACGTCGCCATTGTCTCCGTTCACGGTGATGCGCGTCCCGTCCTCGATCGGGGTGCATTCCACCTCGAGCGACAGACCCAGTGCATTCGTCACCGCTTCCACGAAAGCCACCATCCGGGTTTCGAGATCCGCTGCCACCCTGTCTCCCTGGCGCTCATGGTCGAATCCCGCGTCGCACCGGAGGCCGGTGCGGCGGGGGCTCTCCCCCTGGCTCCCCTACCGACCCTTCCCGCGCGAACGTCGCGATCCCTTGCCCTGGCGTGCCGCCTTCACGCCGGATCGCTCTCCCGCCTGAGGGTCCTTGACGCCTTCCTGCGGGGCCTCTGGACCGGCGACCTCTCCGCCGATCTTCTTGACCTGCCGCTCGGCCGGCGGCCGCACCTGCCTGACCCTCGGCGGACCCGCGATCCGGTTCGTGAGGACGGTTTGGCCGATGCCAAGCAGATTGCTCGTCAGCCAGTAGAGGACCAGCCCGCTCGGCGCCCACAGGAACATCACCGTGAAGATGACGGGCATGAACATCATCATCTTCTGCTGTTCCGGGCTCGCAGCGCCGGCCGGCTGCAGCCGCTGCTGGTAGACCATTGACGCTCCCATGATGAGCGGCGTGACGTAGAACGGATCCTGCACCGACAGGTCGTCGATCCACCCCATGAACGGCGCGCCTCGCAGCTCGACCGCCATCGACAACAACCGGTAGAAGGCGATCAGGATCGGCATCGTCAGCAACATCGGCAGGCACCCGCTCGCGGGGTTCGCGCCGTGGCGGCGATACAGCTCCATCACCTCCTGGTTCATCTTCTGCTTGGCCGGATCGGTCGCCTTCAGATTGGCGTACCGCGCCTGGATCGCCTTCATTTCCGGCTGCAGCTCCTGCATCTTCCGCATGGACACAACGCTCTTGTGGCGCAGCGGAAAGATCACGATGTTGATCAGCACCGTGAGCAGGATGATCGACCACCCGTAGTTGCCGACAAAGCCATGGATCCACTTCAGGGTCCGATGGAGGGGGACGACGATGGCCGACAAAAAGCCGAAATCGATGGCCCGCACCAGGTCAGGATGCACCGCCGCGAGCAGGTCGAAGTCCTTCGGGCCGATGAAGAACGCGAGCTCGCTCCGCCCAGTCTCGAGGGTGATCTCGAACTCGACGAGATCGTGCTCCACCTCGGCCACGGAAAGAGGACGGTAATCGACGCGGCTCGGTTGGGGGCCGGGCAACGCCACGGCGAGAAAATAGTGGTTGTCGACGCCGGCGAAGTCGAACTGCCCCTCGTAGCTGGGACGCTCGGGAACATCCGAGGGGGCGGCGCGATACACGTCGACTTCCTCCGCCAACCCGTCCTCCAGCGGCCGGCCGTAGAGCACGGCGGCTGGCAACTGCTGAAACACCAACCGGGAAGTTGTGGCGCGCACGCCGCCGAGACCCGGACCCCAGGCCGTGGTCATCGGCTGGACACCCTCCGCGGTCGTCACCGCCGCCCCGAACTCCACCACGTAGGGCCGGTCTGGCGATGGCTGAAAGCGAAATGTCTTCCGGGCCCGCAGGCCGGAGCTGTCCTCGTACTCGAAAGTCAACGCGGCCGGATCGTTGGTCACGCGCAGGTAGTCGACCGATGGCCGGAACAGTGCGGTATCGAGACGCGCCGTCAGATCCGGATCACCCGGTACGCTCAGCGAGAACGGCCTTCTGCGCCCGGCCGCCACGGCGGGAAGCGCCAGCTCGACCGGGTCCCCGTTCTCGTCGGCGTACTGCTTGAGCTTCCAACTGACGAGCTCAGCGCCGCGATTGTCGAACTCCGCCAGAACGAAGTCGCTCTCGACGACGATGGTTCGGGGCCGATCGTCGGTCGTGACCGGGACAATCTCCGGAGCCCCTGCCGCAGCAGCGCCCCCCGAGCGGGCGTCGGCAGCCACGGCCGGCGGCGGTCCGGAACCGGGTACGCCAACCGCCGCCAGCCGACCCGCCGCCGCGTCCGGATCTCCCTGGACAGAGGCAACCCCGCCGGCAGGCGTATCGAACACGGTCTCGACCGGCGGGGGCGGACCGATCCACCGCTGGTACAGCACCAGCACCAGGAATGACAACGTGACCGCGAGAAGGACTCGACGCTCCATGACAGATCACACGTCCCGACGTCCCGGGACACGCCTCCACGATGGCTCGCATGGGTCGTCGATCGCCGGTACCGGATCAGCCCCGCCGGGGTGCAACGGGTGACAACGACACAGACGGCCAAGCGTGAGCCACGTGCCGCGGAGGCTTCCATGACGCCGTAGCGCCTCCTCGGCGTAGTGCGAGCAGGATGGCTGGAAGCGGCAGGCGCCGCCCAACAGTGGACCGAACACCACCCGATAGCCATTCAGCAGTACTATCGACAGGCCGACCGAACAGCGATCCGCCTGCCGCAGCAGGGCATACAGAACCTCCCCACCGCCTCTACCGCGACGCCAGCGCGCGGAGTTGGCGTCGGAGGGTTCGCCGATAGTCGTTCTGCAGGGAACCAAACGAGACATCTGTAAATTCGCGGAAAGGCAGTACCACCAAGTCGATTATCGGTACCGGTTTGTCGTGCCGGAAGAGTTCCCGTACGCGGCGCTTGATGAGATTGCGTCGTGCGGCGTTTCCGAGGCGGCGAGGTGCGACGACGCCGAGGCGACTGCAAGTCTGATCGCCGGGGCGCCCGACCAGCGTCATGTAGCGCCCCCGAGTTCGTATACCGTGCTGCTGAATCCGGAGGAACTCCGGGCGACGGCGAATCCGTTCACGACGTGTGAGCGACCGGGTCAAAGCCGTCCAGTTCCCCTCAACGGCGAAACGAGCCCGAAGGCAGGGCAGCTGGCAGTGACCGCACGCACGCGCGAATGGCCACCGGCCTCCCTCGCGCCCGGAATCCGCGCCCCTGTTCCACCGCGCAGACTTCCGGCCCCGATTATCCCCGCCTTGCGGCACCGCTTGCCGCTCGACCATCCTCACAGGGGAAACCTGCACCGTCCGGCAGCGCAAGACCCCTACTAGTCGGAGACGGTCAACCGGTGGCGCCCCTTCGCCCGCCGGCGACTGAGCACGCGCCGGCCCGCCGGGGTACTCATGCGCGCACGAAATCCGTGCGTCTTCTTGCGATGTCGACGATTGGGTTGAAAGGTACGCTTCATCGGATCAGGACCCTCCGCTCCTGCTGGAACCCTTTACACTAGGTGCTCGGCTGCCTGTCTGTCAAGAATCGGCGTCCGTCAAGACCTCGACGCGCCCTTCCGGAGGTTGTTGAAATCCTGCCGTTTCGAGCTTGAGGACACCCGCGCGGTGCGTGTGCTACAATCCTCATCTCACCCCGACGAAAGACGAAAGCGCCCTTCTCTCTCTCCGCGTTTCAGCGGTTTTCAACAGGTGTGGAAAACTGTATGGAAAATAGACATTTCCTGTGCTTTTCAGAGACCGGACCGCGCCCCATATCAAGTATAACCCTTTTAATTTCATACGTTTGATAGAAATTACCCCCGTTTGCGCAACGCGTGCCCAGTTCGGGCTGGACTGCTGTTCCTCGCCAAACTAGGAGTCTGAAAGCAGGGAGTTCCGACACGCGACCGGCTGTGGTATCGTGGTCGGCCACTGCACCCGCGCCCCTCTTGGCGGCGAACGACCGACGACCACTCGTTCGCGTCCGCACGGGGGAGTTCACTGGGCTCAGGACAACCGCAAGCGTTCCGAACCGTTCGCTTCATGGCCGGCTGACCGGACAGCGAATCCATGCGAGTGGCGCCGATGTCGAGCAACCTCTGGGACCAAATCCTGGCGCGCGTCGAGAACAAGGTCAGCCGGTACATTTTCCACACGTGGTTCAAGCCCACCAGGTTCGTCCAGAACGACGGCGAAGAGGTCACGGTCCTCGTCCCCAACGATCTCTTCAAGCATTGGCTGACCCGCCACTATGCCGGGGTCATCAAGGAAGCCGCCGACGAGCTCGGTCGACCGGGGACGGTCGTCTCGCTCGTGACGACCGACCCCACGCCGACCGCGGTGCACGCGACCGGGCTCCCCGGATCCGATCGGGCCGAGCCCACCCCCCGTCCGCCGACGCAACGCCAGCAGCGCTACACCTTCGAGGAATTCGTCGTCGGCCCCTCGAACCAGTTCGCGCACGCGGCCGCCCGCGCCGTGGCCGAAGCCCCGGCGCGGTCCTACAACCCGCTCTTCCTCTACGGCGGCGTCGGGCTCGGAAAAACGCACCTCATGCACGCCATCGGCGAGTACCTGGACATCCACTCGCCGCAGTCGACCCGGACCTACATCTCGTCCGACCGCTTCATGAACGAGATGATCAACGCGATCCGTTTCGACCGGACCATCGACTTCAGGGCGCGGTACCGCAGCACGGATATCCTGCTGGTGGACGACATCCAGTTTCTGGCCAGCCGCGAAGGCACGCAGATCGAGTTCTTCCACACGTTCAACTCGCTCTACGACGCGCAGAAGCAGATCGTCATCAGCAGCGACTGTCCACCTCACGAGCTCCAGTTCCTCGAGGAACGGCTCCGATCCCGCTTCGAGTGGGGCCTGACGGTCGACATTCAGCCTCCGGATCTCGAGACCAGGATCGCGATTCTCAAGAAGAAGGCCGAGCACCTGGCCCCCGCCGTCCCGATCGACGACGATGTGGCGCTCTACATCGCCGAGAGAATCAAGTCCAACATCCGGGAGCTCGAGGGTTCCCTCACCACGCTGATAGCCCGCGCCTCGCTGTGGCGCCAGAAGATCTCCCTGGCGTTGGCCCAGGAGGTCCTCCCGAACATCGGTGAGCGCGACAGACCCCTGATCACCATCGAGCTCGTCCAGAAGCACATCGCCAACCACTACTCGCTCAAGCTGAGCGACCTCAAGTCCCGCAACAATGCGCAGGCGATCGTGTTGCCGCGCCAGATCACGATGTATCTGGCAAGGACCCTCACCGCGGCATCGTATCCGGAGATCGGCCGGAAGTTCGGCAAGCACTACTCGACCGTCATCTACGCGGTCGACAAGATCGAAGAAAAGCGCAAGAAGGATGGCAATTTCAACACCCTCATCGAGAGCTTCGTCAAGTCGATCAGGAAGTCGGTCAACTAAAAGCTCCTGGCCTGCCGCCCGGTCGGAGGCCAGCTTTTTTCCACAGTGCTCCGTCAACAGGTTGATCGGCCTCCTATGCAGATCCTGCAAACAGGCCGAACTGTGGAACGCGGAGCCTCGATCCCACCGGGAATCCGGCGGGTTTTAAACACCTTAAACCATTGATATAAAACCATTTAACCTGATACGAGCGCCCTTTTAAACAGTACTTACTGTTATAATTTAAAGATCGTTACGTCGACAGATACCTACCGTTTACGGTGTCAACCCCGAAGGTCACTCCCTCGATGGAACTCAATGTTCGCCAGACCGAACTCCTCAAAGAACTGCAACTTCTTCAAGGCATCGTCGAGCGGAAGAACACCATTCCCATCCTCGCAAACGTCCTGATCGAAGCGGAGGACGGGGCATCGGAGATCCGTCTCGCGGCGACGGATCTGGAGGTGGGGCTGCGCAGCCGGTGTGCCGCTACCGTCGTCCAGGGCGGCTCGCTGACCCTTCCGGCACGGAAGCTCTACGAGATCGTTCGGGCGTTGCCGGACACCGACATCCGGATTGCCCAACCGGCCGCGGGAACGGTGAGTGTGGCGGCCGAGCGGTTCAGCTCGCGGATGCAGACCCTGCCGCGAGAAGACTTTCCGTCGATGCCGGAGGCGAGCGGTACGGTTACCGCGACTCTCGCGGCGGCGCCGCTGGCCGAGATGGTGGCCAAGACGCAGTTCGCGATCACCGGTGAGGACACGCGGTTTTTCCTGAACGGCGCCCTGTTTCTCCTGTCGGCGTCGTCGATGAGCCTGGTCGCCACGGATGGCCATCGACTCGCCCTGGCCTCGGCCACGTGCAAGCCGACGGAGGGCGAATCGGAGGGGGGGACCGGCGGGGAGGCGGAGGATCCGGCCCGGGTCATTCTGCCCAGGAAGACGATGTGGGAGCTCGCTCGTCTGCTCGGCGAGGACGAATCGGGAGAGGTGGGCTACGAGCGGAGCGCCAATCATCTGTTTTTCGACGTGGGCCGGCGGCAGCTCATCTCGCGGACCATCGATGCGCAGTTTCCCGCCCACGAGCGGGTTCTGCCCAAGGGCAACGACAAGCGCATCGAGTTCGATCGGGACCGCCTGTCGAGCACCGTCAAGCGTGTCGCCCTGTTGTCGAACGAGCGGTCACGGGCGGTCAAGTTGCAGATTGCCGCCGGAGGCGTCGAGGTGTCGTCCAGCAGTCCGGAAGTCGGCGAAGCGACCGAAGTGCTCACCGTCGACTACGAGGGTGCCGAGACGGTGATCTGTTTCAACGCGCAGTACGTCCTTGATTTTCTGGGCGTCGTCGATTCCGACAGTGTCGTGCTCGCGTTCAAGGACGAGGTGAGCCAGGCGGTGCTGTCGCCCCTGTCCTCCGAGGCATGCGAGTACACGTACGTGATCATGCCGATGCGGGTCTAGCAGCCCCGGGCGGCGATGCATCCCGCGAGGCCAGCGCTTGCGGGCGGCCGGCGGATAATCGGTTGACCGCCAAGTGAAGCGACAGAGGGCAGATGACGCAGTTGGAGCAGAAGGATTCGCTCGGGATGCCGCCGTCCTCGATGGGTGACCGAGACGCGGTGGCGACCGCTGCCCCGGTGATTACGTCCGCCGATCTGGCGGACTACGGCGCCGACAAGATCAAGGTGCTCGAAGGGCTCGAGGCGGTTCGAAAGCGGCCCGCGATGTACATCGGATCCACCGGTGCAACGGGGCTGCATCATCTGGTGTACGAGGTGGTGGACAACGCCATCGATGAGGCCCTGGCCGGGTTCTGCGACACCATCAAGGTCACGATTCACATCGACAACTCGATCACGGTGGTCGACAACGGACGTGGAATTCCCGTCGATACGCATGTCAGCGGCCGGCCGGCGGCCGAGGTGGTGATGACGGTCCTGCACGCCGGCGGCAAGTTCGACAACGAGAGCTACAAGGTTTCCGGCGGGTTGCACGGCGTGGGCGTCTCGGTCGTCAACGCCCTGTCCGAGTCGGTGAACCTCGAGATCTGGCGGAACGGGCGGGTCTACCAGCAGAGCTACGCCCGGGGCGTGCCCGATGGCGACCTCGAAGTGGCGGGCACCACCCGCCGCCGCGGCACCAAGCTGACCTTCAAGGCCGACGCCGAGATATTCGAGACGGTGGAATACAGCTTCGACATCCTGGCCCACCGTCTTCGTGAGTTGGCGTTCCTCAACGCCGGGGTGCGGATCACCCTCGATGATGAACGCGACGACGGAAAGCAGCGCGATTTCCGCTACGAGGGCGGCATCAACTCCTTCGTGCGGTACCTCAACAAGAACCGGGTGGCGGTCAACGCGGATCCCATCTACATGCGGGGTGAGCGGGACGGCATCGATGCCGAGATTTCGCTGCAATGGAACGACGGCTATTCGGATACCTTGCATGCCTTTGCCAACAACATCAACACCCAGGAAGGCGGCACTCACGTCTCGGGGCTCCGAGCGGCGCTGACGCGAACCCTGAACAGCTACGTCACCCGCCAGAACCTCGCGAAGGATCTCAAGGAGAGCATCGGCGGTGACGACATCCGCGAGGGCCTGACCGCCGTCATCAGCGTCAAGATTCCCCACCCGCAGTTCGAGGGGCAGACCAAGACCAAGCTGGGCAACACCGAGGTCAAGGGCATCGTGGAGGCGATCGTGAACGATTGCCTCGGTGCGTTCCTCGAGGAGAATCCCGTCGTGGCCAAGCGCATCGTCAACAAGACGATCGATGCCGCACGGGCTCGCGAGGCGGCCCGGAAGGCGCGCGACCTCGTGCGCCGGAAAGGGGCGCTCGACAACAGCAGCCTTCCCGGGAAGCTGGCGGACTGTCAGGAGCGGGATCCCGAGCGGGCCGAGCTCTACATCGTGGAGGGCGAGTCGGCCGGCGGGTCCGCCAAGCAGGGCCGCGACCGGCGGTTCCAGGCGGTGCTGCCGATCAAGGGCAAGATCCTGAACGTCGAGAAGGCGCGTTTCGACAAGATGCTCGGCAGCGACGAGATCCGCGCGATGATCGCGGCGCTCGGATGCGGCATCGGGAAGGACGACTTCCAGCCCGACAAGCTCCGCTATCACCGCGTCATCATCATGACCGACGCCGACGTGGACGGGTCGCATATCCGCACCCTGCTGCTGACGTTCTTCTACCGCCAGATGCGGGAGCTGATCGCACGCGGCTACATCCACATTGCGCAGCCTCCGCTCTATCGGGTCAAGCGCGGGCGCAGCGAGACGTACGTCAAGGATGATCGCGATCTCGAATCGTGGCTCTTCAAGCGGGCGGCGGAAACGCGGGTGCTGCGTCTGCCCGACGGCGATCTGACGGCGGAACGCCTGGAGGACCTGCTGCATCGGCTGGTCGCCGTTCAACGCTATCGGGCGATCGTCAAGCGTCGAGGTGCGGCGGCGGACATCGTTCAGGCCCTGCTGGACCGCGGCGCTCGCGGCAAGGCGTTCTTCGAAGATCGGGCCACGCTTGAGCCGCTGGCCGAGGAGCTGAGCACGCCGTTGCGCAGCGTCCGGGTGGTGGCCGACGAGGAGCACAACGCGCACGCGCTGGTGGTCGAGGACCGCAGCAGCGGATTCGCCCGCCAGCAGACGGTAGGCATCGAGTTCACCGAATCGGCAGAGTACCGCGCCCTCTCGGCCAGCTACGAGCCCATCAGAAACGTCAACGGACCGATGCTGGTGAGCACGGTGACCCGCGCCGGCGAGTCGGACGAGTCCGGCGAGCCGGCCGCAGCTCCTCCGGGAGAGGTGGCGATCGCCAACGTCGAGGCGCTGCTCGACCACTTCCTGGCGGCGGGGAAGCGCGGCGTGGCCATCAGCCGCTACAAGGGACTGGGCGAAATGAACCCGGACCAGCTCTGGTCCACCACGATGAACCCGGACAACCGGACCCTCCTTCAGGTCAGTGCGGAGGACGATACCGAAGCCGACCTGATGTTCACGACCCTGATGGGTGATCAGGTCGAGCCCCGGCGAAAGTTCATCGAAGACCATGCGCTCGATGTCAAGAATCTGGACGTGTAGCAGCCGCCGCTGACGCCGCCGCAATCGTCACAGACACGCCCGCACCGCAGAATGTCCACGGCCGGCGGCCACGCCGGTAGCGGAGATCCGATTCACTGTCACACCGGGGTCCTTCCCAACCATGTCCGACGTTTCAGACACCAGATTGCCAGTCAACATCGAAGACGAAATGCGGCGCTCGTACATGGACTACGCCATGAGCGTCATCATCGGCCGTGCGCTGCCCGACGTGCGCGACGGGCTGAAACCGGCGCACCGGCGCGTCGTGTATGGCATGCGACTGATGGGATTGGCCTCGAACCGGGCGTACCGGAAGTGCGCAAAGATCGTGGGCGAGGTGATGGGGAACTACCATCCGCATGGGGACGCGTCGATCTACGACACCCTGGTGCGGCTGGCCCAGGGGTTCAACATGCGCTATCCCCTGGTGGACGGTCAGGGGAACTTCGGTTCCGTCGATGGCGACCCGCCGGCCGCGATGCGGTATACCGAGGCCCGGTTGCAGCCGATCTCGGACGACCTGATGGCCGATCTCGACAAGGAGACGGTCGACTTCGTGGCCAACTACGACGAGACGACCGAGGAGCCCACGGTTCTGCCGACGCCGTATCCGAATCTCCTCGTGAACGGTTCCGCCGGGATCGCGGTCGGCATGGCCACCAACATCCCGCCGCACAACCTGCGGGAAGTCATCGACGGCATCATGTGGATCATCGATCACCGCGAGGAGAGCGACGGCGACAAGCGCCGCGGCTTGCGGGCTCGCATCAGCGGGCCGGATTTTCCGACCGGCGGGTTCATCGTGGGGCATGCGGGCATCGATGCAGCCTACCAGACCGGCCGCGGATCCCTGACGGTACGGGGTCGGGCCGCGATCGAGGACATCCGGAAGGGGGAACGCCAGGCGATCGTCATCACCGAGATTCCCTACCAGCTCAACAAGACCCGTCTGATCGAGAAGATCGCAGAGCTGGTCCGGGCCAAGTCCCTCGACGGCATCAGCGACCTGCGCGACGAGTCGGACCGCCAGGGCATGCGGATCGTCATCGAGCTGAAGCGCGGCGAGATGCCGGAAGTCGTTCTCAACAACCTGTACAAGCACACCCCGTTCCAGACCACTTTCGGCGTGATCATGCTGGCGATCGTCAACGGACGGCCGCGGGTCCTCGAACTGCTGGATCTCGTCGAGCGGTTCATCGCGTTTCGGCACGACGTGGTCCGGCGGCGCACGGAGCACGAGCTGCGCAAGGCGGAGGCCCGGGCTCACATTCTCGAGGGACTGAAGATCGCCCTCGATCATCTCGATGCCGTGATCGCGCTGATCCGCAGCGCCGGCAACCCCGCCGAGGCGCGCGAAGGGCTGATCGAGGAGTTCGAGCTGAGCCGAATTCAGGCCCAGGCCATTCTCGACATGCAGTTGCAGCGCCTGACCGGACTCGAGCGGCAGAAGGTGCTGGACGAGCTGGCCGGGCTGCTGAAGGAAATTCTACGGCTTCGCGAGATTCTCGGCAGTGAAACGTTGTTGATGGGCATCGTGGTCGATGAGCTGCGGGAGGTGCAGAGCAAGTATGGTGACGACCGGCGCACGGAGATCGTGGACGACCCGGGCGAGCTGCGCCTCGAGGATCTGATCGCCGAAGAGGACATGGCCATCACCGTGAGCAACACCGGCTATATCAAGCGGACTGCGATCACCGAGTATCGGGGGCAACGGCGCGGCGGCAAGGGCCGTCTCGGGATGCGCACCCGCGACGGGGATTTCCTGACGCACCTCTTCGTGGCGTCGACCCACGCCTACATCCTCATTTTCTCGGATCGGGGGCGGGTGTACTGGCTGAAGGTGCACACGATTCCGGACGTCGGTCCGAGCGGCCGCGGGAAATCGATCGCCAACCTGGTCTCGATGGAGCCGGACGAGAGGATCGCCGCGTTGCTGGCGGTTCGCGAGTGGCCCGACGCGGAGGGAGAACGCTACATCCTCACCGGAACCCGGCGGGGCATCATCAAGAAGACGGATCTCCGCGCGTTCCGCAACCCGAGACAGAAGGGCATCATGGCGGTCGGCGTCGACGAGGACGACGCGGTGATTGCCGCCGAGATCAGCGATGGGCACGGTGACGTGTTCCTGGGCACCCGACAGGGAATGGCGATCCGTTTCACCGAGCAGGATGTGCGGTCCATGGGGCGAACCGCGCGGGGCGTGCGGGGCGTTCGACTGCGGGCTGACGACGAAGTGGTGGCGGTGACCGTCGTCCGTCCCGGGGGCACCATGCTGACGGTCACCGAGAACGGTTACGGCAAGCGGACGGGAATCGACGAATACCGCGTGCAATCCCGCGGGGGAGTCGGTATCATTAACATCCAGGCAACTGCCCGGAACGGCTTGGTCGTCGGAATCGCCTATGTGGAGAACGAAGATGAGCTGATGCTCATCACCCAGCAGGGGAAAGTGCTCCGCATGGACACGAAGGACATCCGCCCCATCGGACGGGCAACGCAGGGGGTGCGGCTGATCGGGATCGACAACCAGGATCAGGTCGTCTCGCTTGCGAGGCTGGGCGACATGAGCGCAGACGACGAAACCCGTGAAGAGAACGGAACCGAGGCGATTTCAGACGATCAGGAGAGCTGAAGGCGCGGCTGGGGCCGGAAGGTTCGGGTGAGGGGTGCATTCGGTCGAGGACACAATGCAGTCAGGAAAGATGGACGGCCCGTTCTCGGCCGTTCACCATGGCTGCCAGCGCAAGGAGGCGGTGAGATGGCTCGATCCAGGATGAAGGTGCCGGTGCTCGCGCTGTGCATGGGGTTGCTGATCAGCGCCTGCGGCGGCTCGGGACAGGAACAGACTCTCGTACAGACATATTTTCGGGCTACGGGGTTCAACGACCGGGCATCGCTCGCGAACATCTCGATGTATGCCTGGAACACCGAGGAGCGCGGTGCGGTATCCAGGGTGAACGTGCAGAGCGTGGCGGAAGAGCAGCCCCGCCCGCTCCAGGTGCAGGAACTGAGCCAGGCCCTGGCCGAGGCGCGGGAAGCCGAGGACGCGTTCACGGAGGAGAAGGTCGCGTATCAGGACGAGAACTTCAACGCGATCAACCGCGTGCTCGAGGCGGAGCGGGAGGGCGACGACGTGGGCCGCCGCGACCGCGAGGTCCAGGAGGCGTGGACGGACTGGCGCGAGCGCACGATCGTGCACTCCAGGACCGTGTCGGCCGCCCTGGACGAGCTGAATACCGAGCAGAACGAGGCTTCGCTCAGCATGTTCGATCCGAACAACCCGCTCGATCTCACGCAGTACAGCGGCGAGCTGGTGACGAAGGAAGTGGTGATCACCGCGCGGGTCGAGCTCGACGGCAACGAGACGGAAGAGACGTTGACCGTCACCCTGCAGCGGGCGATTCTGACCGGCGAGGACGGCATGCCCATGGAAGGCGGCTGGGTGATTCGGAACATCAGCTAGACGCCCGGGGTGAAGCCCCGCGGGCTTTCGCCAGGGGTTCCCACGAGTCTGCGCCGCAGGACGGAGCGGACTTTCCGTGCGCCGCAATCGGGAACGGCTCGGTCCCAGCGCTACCAGTGCGTGCATGGGGTCGAGCCGTTTTTCGTTCGGGCGGTCCGTCTGTCCAGGTTCAAGCGTGTGCCGCCGACCGGTGGTAGCACTCCCGGCCCGGCCAATTCCACCCGCTGTTGCACCCCGGGGTGGACGACACCGGATCAGAGCGTTCCGATAACGGAGTCGAGCAACGCCATCATCGGATCGGGATAGAGGCCGAGGGCCATCGACGTCGCCGCAATGATCAGCAGCGGGACGGTCATGGTCCACGGAGGATCCCGCAGGTCCTTCTCCCGCAGACCGGCGTGCAGCGGTCCGAAGAAGATCTTCCGGGCCGCCCCGAACGTGTAGGCCACGGTCAGCACGACGGCGGTCAGGCCGCCGATGGCCACCGCGAGTCCGAGCGGTCCGGTCATCGTGCCGCGGTCGAAGATGCCGGTGAACATGATCCATTCGGCCGCGAAGCTGCTGAAGGGCGGGAAGCCCGAGAGCATGAGGCATCCCGCTATCCACAGGACCGTCGTCACCGGCATCCGCGCCGCCAACCCGCCCAGGGCGTTCATGTCCCGGACGCCGGTCACGTACACCACGATGCCGGCGGTCGAGAAGAACACGGTCTTCCCCATGATGTGGCTGAGAAAGAACAGCATGCTGCCCTCGACGCTCGCCGCCGTCAACGCGCCGAGCCCGAGAACCGAGTAGGCGATCTGGCTGATCGTCGAGCACGCGGCCAGCCGCTTGATGTCGGTCTGCGCCAGAGTCAGCAACGACCCGTACACCATCGTGATGAGGGCCAGGACCATCAGTACCGGCCCGAACGGCGCCATGTCGGTCCCGAGCGGCAGCACCGCCACCCGGATCAGGATGTAGATCGCGAGGTTGGCGTAGACCGCGAGCAGACCGGCGATGCACGTCGGATGCTCGGCGTGCACCGACGGCATCCAGACGTGAAACGGCACCACCGCGAGCTTCATCATCAGACTGACGATGAACAGGACGACGGCGCCGGTCGCGAGCGGCGCTCCCGCCATCCCGGGGAGGTCCGCCATCGAGAGGCTGCCGGTGTGGCTGTAGACGAGCAGGGCCCCCACGAGGAAGAGCAGGGCCCCCACGATGCCCCAGGACAGGCTCACCATCGCGACCCGCACGCGCTCCCGGTAGCCGAAGTACGCCATCAGGAAGAACAGCGTGACCGTCAGGACTTCCATGAAGAAGTAGACGGCGACGAGGTTGGTGCTCAGGATCGTCCCGACGAAGCCCAGCGGAAAGAACGGGAGCAGGGCGAAGAACCGGCTGTAGTGGGCCGTTTGCACGTCCGGATCCGCGGTCGCGTACAGCACCGCGATCCGATGCTCGATGTAATGGATGGAGTAGAAGGCGAGGGCGGTGCACAGGAGAAGCACGATCGACAGGGTGGGAGCGCTGAGCCCGTCGGCGAGCAGCTGCAGCTCGATGCCGGGGGAGATCACCAGATAGTCCTCGCGGACCGGCGCGCCCCGTGACACGTCGAGGGTGACGGCTACCGCCAGACCGGTGGCGTAGAGGAGGGCGAGACCGGTGATCCAGCCCGCCGCCCGCGGCCAGCGGCGGCGGGTCAGCGCCACGACCAGCGATGCGCACGCCGGAGTGAGGAGAATCTGGAGCAGTACGGGCATCGTGAGCTCAGAAGACGCGCGCCGGCGCCGGGGATCGGTTCATCAGCCGGTGGTGCCCAGGAACATGTAGGCGAGCAGCATGCCGAACAGAATCAGCACGTAGGACACGTTGTACAGCAGCTCCTCGGTATCGGCGCGGAGGTGGTGCACCAGGCGTTGCATCCGCGCCGTGAGCATCCCCGGCCACCGCCGGTGCACCGCCTCGTCGAGTCCCGCCTCCCAGTCCCGTGCGATGCGCCCGGCTATCCGCCCCGTGCCGTCGACGAACACGCGCGTGAGAAGGGCGTCGATACCCCAGCGGCTCCAGAAGAACCGGTGGAGCCCCCGCGCCGCGCGATGGCGCTCCAGAAGGGTCCCGGGCGCGATCGCACGCCGTCCGTATACCAGCCACGCCGGCGCCGCGCCGGCCAGGACCACCAGCACCGAGAGCACCGGGACCAGACCGTGCCCGGACGACTCCGCGGCCGCCCGCAGCGGCCCCTCCAGAAGCAACGCCTCGTGAAACCCGCCGATCTCGAACGCGTGATGCAGGACATGCTCGAGCGCCGGCCCGCCGAGTCCGGCGACCAGGAGGGCCAGCGCCAGCGCTCCCGCGGCCAACCGCATCGGCATCGCCCCATCGTCCATCGGGTCGCCCGCGTGCGCCGCACCGGACAGATGGGGGCTCGCCGGGCCGTGGAAGACGAGCGCGAAGAACCGGACCGTGTAGCCGGCGGTGATCGCGGCCGTGAGCAGGGCCAGACCGAACAACGGCAGGCTGGCGTCGAGGGTCGCGAGCAGCACCGCGTCCTTGCTCCAGAAGCCGGGCAACGGCGGGACCCCCATCAACGAGAGCGCGGCAACGAGCATGAACGCCCAGGTGAGGGGCAGGGCGGGGCGGGTGCCGCCCATGTCGGTCAGGTAGAACGAGTGCGCGGCGTGAATGACGGTGCCCGCGCACAGGAACAGACAGGCCTTGAAGAGCGCATGGCTGACGAGGTGAAACACCCCCGCGGTGTAGCCGCCGGCGAGAAGTCCGGGGGCGAGGCCGGCGACGCCCAGGCCCAGCAGCATGTAGCCGATCTGGCTGACCGTCGAGTAGGCCAGCACCTTCTTGAGCTCGAGGGCGACCAGGCCCTGGGTCGCGGCGAGAAACGCCGTGAACGCTCCGATCCAGGCCGTCAGGTGAAAGAACCAGCCGGCCTCCCCGATGCCCGCCACCCAATAGCCGTAGTAGAAGAGCGGGACGAGGCGGGCGATCAGATACACCCCGCTCTTGACCATCGTGGCCGCATGTATCAGCGCCGAGACGGGTCCCGGTCCGGCCATCGCTTCGGGGAGCCATTCGTGGAACGGGAACTGGGCCGACTTGCCGAGCGGTCCCGCGAGCAGCAGCAGCGTGACGAGAATCACCATGCCCGGCGACGCGGACATGGCCGCGAGCCAGATCGGGGCGGTGGCGTAGAGCTCGCGGAAGTTGAGGGTGCCGGCGTAGAGGTAGACCAGGAGGAGACCGCCCAGCATGAGCATGTCCCCGAGCCCGGTGACCACCAGCGCCTTGACGCAGGCCTCGGACGGCTTGACGAACGGGTCCGGCGGCGGTCCCCCGATCCAGTACTTCCGCTGATCCTGGTAGTAGAAGCCGATCAGCCCGTAGCTGCACACTCCCACGAGCTTCCAGCCGACGAAGACGAACAGCAGATCGCTCGACAGCACCAGCAGCAGCATGCTGCCGATGAAGCAGTTCATCCACATCCAGAAGCGGGTCCGGGCGGGGTCGCCTCGCATGTAGCCGAGGCAGTAGACCATGATGATGAAGCTGATCACCGCCACGACGTTGGCGAGCACGATGCTGAGGGGGTCGACCAGGACCCCGAACCCGATCCGGATCGGTTGTTCGATCCACGCCAGGGTCTGCTCGACCGGCAACTGCTCGGGGTGCAGGAGCTTCGGCAACAGGCTGAGGGCCGCGGCCGCGGCCGCGGCCGAGCAGGCCACGGCGCCGAGGTCGCGCGCCCGGGCGTGAACGCGCGCCAGCAGCGGCGTCAGCCCCGCCCCCACCAGCGGCGCCCCGATGCAGACCCAGGCCGCGAGGGCGGTCACCGCGCCGCCTCGCTCGCGAGGAGTCCGGCCGGCAGCGACGGCTCGATGAATCGTTCCACGATCTCGCCGTTGAAGAGGCCCAGCAACACGATGCCGGCGGCGATCGCGACCATCGGCCCGAGCATGGTCCAGGGCGCGTACTGCCGCCGGGGTATCGCGACGGCCGGGGCCTCGCTCCCCGCTCCGTTCTCGTCCTCCGGGAAGTACAGGTATCTCAGCACGTTCGCCAGATAGGCGAGGGCCAGCAGGCTGCTCAGCACGATGACCCCGACGAACACCCAGTTGCCGGCCTCGATCGCCCCCAGCATCAGGTAGAACTTGCTGAAGAAGCCGCCGGTCGGCGGGATTCCGATCATCGCGAACGCGCACACGGTGAACACGAACGTGGTCACCGGCATCTGCCCGGACAGCCCCCGGAACTCGTGAATCTTCCGGTGACCGGTCCGATACCGGATCGCCCCCGCGACGAGAAAGAGGCCGCCCTTCATGAACGCGTGGTTCACCAGGTGCAGCAGGGCGCCCGTATAGCCGGCGGGATTCGCGAGGCCGATGCCGAGCACGATGTAGCCGATCTGCGCCACCGACGAGTACGCCAGCATCCGTTTGAGGTCCGACTGGGCGATGGCCATCACCGACCCCAGAACCATGGCCAGTGCGCCCATCCACCCGAGCACCGTGGTGACCGGAATGACCTCGATCGCGAACCGCGGCTCGAAGACGAAGAACATGACCCGAATCAGGAGGTACGCCGCCGCCTTGGTGGTGGTCGCCGCGATCAGGGCGCTGACCGCCGACGGGGCGTGGGAGTACGCCCCCGGCAGCCACGTGTGCATCGGAAAGAGGGCCATCTTGATCGACATGCCGATGACCAGGAAGGCGAACCCCACGAGCACCGCGGGCGACTCGTAGAGGGGTGGCAGCCGCTCCGCGAGGTCGGCCATGTTCAGGGTGCCGGTGGCGCTGTAGAGATAGCCGACCGCGAGCAGGTAGAACGCGGCGCCGACGGTGCCCAGAATGACGTACCGGAACGCCGAGACGACCGCGGCCCCGCTGCCGAGCGACACGAGGGCGTAGCTGGTCAGCGACGTGATCTCGAGGAACACGTAGGCATTGAACATGTCGGCGGTCGACACCAGCCCGATGAGTCCGGCGACCAGCAGGAGATAGACGCTGTAGAACGGAACTTCCTTGGACGGGATCTCCTGGAGCACGCTGCGCTTCGAGTAGATGCCCACCAGCAGCGTAATCACCGTGATCAGCAGCAGCATCAGCGCCCCGAGCGCGTCGATGCGGAACTCGATGCCCCAGGGCGGCGCCCACCCGCCCAGGTAGTAGTGCAGCGGACCGTGCAGCGCCACCCTGCGCGCGGCCTCGAACGCCGTCGCACACGAGAAGGCCAGCGCGGTCAGGGTGAGGGGAAAGACGGCGGACCGGAACCGCCACCCCACCACCGGCAGCAGGAACGACGCGAGCAGCGGCGCCAGAACGACGAGAATCGGGACCGCGGACTGGTGGACGTTCATGCCTGGGAGTTCGTGGTCGTACGGAGGCGCTCCAGCAGCTCGTTCTCTTCCAGGGTGCCGAACTGCCGGTGAATCCGCAGCAGCAGGGCCAGCGCGACCCCGGTGATGGCGACCCCCACCACGATCGCGGTCAGCATGAGGACGTGGGGAAGCGGATTGACGTATTGAACCGCGTCGAGCACGGGGCCGGCGCCCTCGCCGTGACCGTCGAGCACGATCGGGATCGACGCGTCCCGCTTGGCCGACAGCGAGACCACGAACAGGATGATCGACCACTGGAAGATGTTCATGCCCACCAGCTTCTTGACGAGGTTGGACTTCCCCGTCATCGCGTAGAAGCCGATCATCATGAGGATGACATAGCACACCGTGTTGAAGTGGCCGACCGCGCCGTCGAGAATCGCCATCAGAACTCCAGCAGGTCCCGGAAGATGGAGAGCATCGCCGCCATCACCGTGATTCCCACCCCGATCTCGATGACGAGCATGCCGGTGCTGCGCGGCTCCGCGAACGGGAGCAGGCCGTAGTCGAGGTAGTTGGCGCCCAGGGCCAGACAGACCACTCCGAGACCGGCGTAGAGCAGCACGCCGGCGCTCGTAGAGGCGTTCAGCACCGCCAGCGAGAGGTGGGGCCGCAGCGTTGCCCGATCCTCGGCCAGCACCAGCAGGATGAAGCTGGCCGCCAGCGTCACCCCGCCCTGGAATCCGCCGCCGGGACTGCTGTGCCCATGCATGATCACATAGAGCCCGAAGAGCTGGATGAACGGCACCAGGCTTCGGCACACGACCTTGATGATGACGTCCGGCGGCTGCTCCGGAGGGAGGGTCACTCTTCGTCCTCCTTCAGACCGGTCCGCAGAATCAGCAGCACCGCCATGGCCCCGGTGAAGATCACGGTGACCTCGCCCAGCGTATCGAAGCTGCGGTAGTCGGCGAGCACCGCCGTCACCATGTTGGCCACCCCCGTTTCCTCGAGCCCGGACTCGATGTAGCGGGGGGAGACATGGGTGGCGGCCGGCGCCGCCGGATCGCCGGTCTCGGCGAGGTCCAGCGACCCCATGATCAGCAGGAGTCCGGTCACGGTGGTGGCGACGAGGTGCAGAAGCTTCAATCCCTGCTCACCCGATCCGTCTTGAAGACGGTGATTACGAAGAACACGGTGGTGACGCCGGCGCCCACCGCGGCCTCCGTGAACGCCACGTCGACCGCGCCCATCTCGGTCCACAGCAGACACATGAAGAGGCTGAAGGCGGCCAGCAGCACCACCGACGCGAGGAGGTCTCTGACCTGCACCGCGGCCACCGCGCACACCACCGACAGAACCAGCAGCACGAGGTCCAGCGACCAGATCATCGATCCGCCTCGCTGGTCCACGACTCGATGCCGCTCCGCCTGGCGGCCCGGGCAATCGCGTGGGTGGCGGTGGGGCTCGTGATGAGGATGAAGAGGGCCACGATCAGCAGCTTGGCGCTGGCCAGGACGAAGCCGTCGTGGCACGCCAGGCCGGTCAGCACGAGCAGGCTTCCCAGCGTGTCGCATTTTCCCGCGGCGTGCATCCGGGTGTAGATGTCCGGGAACCGGATCAGGCCGACCGCCCCCGTCAGCAGGAAGAACACGCCGCTGCAGATCAGCACCATGCCCACGATAGTCATCGTACCCGCTCGCTCGTCACGTTCACGCCCTTGCGCTCGAAGTACCGCGACAGGGCGAGCGCGCCCACGAAGTTGATCAGGGCGTACAGCAACGCGATGTCGACGAAGAACTCCACGCGGCCGAACAGATGCCCGATCAGCACGATCACCGCGATGGTCTTGGTGCCGATGACGTTGACCCCCACGATGCGGTCGATGATGCTCGGTCCGCGAATGACGCGGTAGAGCGACACCGTCACCGCGGCGAGAATGACGAGCGACGCACCGAGGAAGAACGTGGAGGGCATGGGGGCTGCGGGCGGCCGGTCAGCCGCCGCTCCCGTCGGGCGGCGCCCCTGCCGGCTGGTTCAATGCCCGGCCGATGCGCCGTTCCATCTCGCCGGTCCGCAGGCTCGTCGCCGACACGTCGCTGACCGCGTGCACGATGAACTCGTCGCCGTCGATGTCCAGGGTGATGGTCCCCGGCGTCAGGGTGATCGCGTTGCCCAGGAACACCTTGGCCACGTCACCCCGCAGGTGGGTCCGGAAGCGGACGATCTGCGGGCGGAGCCGCTGCGGCCGGCACACCAGATAGACCAGGTGCAGGTTGGCGACGATGATCTCGTACAGCAGCCAGGGCAGAAACCGCACCGCTCCCCACGTCGCGGCGAGGAGATGCAGCGACGGCTTGTCCGTGAGCAGCAGCCCGGAAGAACACTGCGCCACGAGGGCGGAGCAGACGAGGCCGAGGGCGAGATGGAGGGGGTCGAAATGCCCCGACAGCACCAGCCAGACGGCGAACAGCATCACGAACACCGACAGTTTCCGCACTGAACCGCATTGTATCCGAGCCCGGCGATCCTGTCCCCGGCGACACCCACCCCGGTCCGGGTCAGGCCAGGGTGAGCTTCGCGAATCGGGCGCGGAGCGTCTTGCGCCCGATGTCGTTGAAGCTGACCGTCAGCTTCATGTCGTCGGTCAGCGGCTCCACCGAGAGGATGGTGCCCACGCCGAACGTCGGGTGCCGGACGCGCGTGCCCGGCGCGACGCTGATCACCGACTGATCCTCGTCTTCGTAGGCGTAGCCGTAGTCCGGCTGTATCCGCTCGCCGGCGCCCGGCGCCCGGCCCCGCCGCCCGCCGAATGCCCGGCCGAACCTCGTCGGGGCCGGCGGCGGCGTCGAGAAGACCGGCGCCACGTGGTCCAGCAGTTTGCCCGGAATCTCGCCGAGGAAGCGGGAGGGCTCCGACGCCTTGTACTCGCCGAAGACGCGGCGCCGGGCGGCGCTGGTGAGCACGAGCCGGGTCTGGGCTCGGGTCATCCCCACGTAGCACAGCCGGCGCTCTTCCTCGAGCGCGTCGTCGTCGCCGCGGGACCGCACGTGGGGAAAGAGCCCCTCCTCGAGGCCGACGATGAACACGACCGGAAACTCGAGCCCCTTCGCCGCGTGCAGGGTCATGAGCCAGATGCGGGCGTCCTCGGAGCCCTTTTCCTCGTCGGTTTCCGACAGCAGCGACAGCCGATCGACGAAGCCGTTCAGGGACGCTTCCGGATCGCGGATCTCGTAGTCGCGCGCCGCCGAGACGAGCTCCATCAGGTTCTCGAGACGCCCGTCGGCCTCCTCCGTGTGCTGGTCACGGAGGTCTCCCAGGTATCCGCTCCGATCGAGCAGCTTGCCGAGGACGTCGGACACCGGCTCGCGCGCCGCGATGGCGCGGAGGACGCCCATCAGGTCCCGGAACCGCCGCAGGACGGTGATCGCCCGCGTGGACACCAGCGCGTCGTCGACGGCGCGATTCAGACGCTGCCAGAGCGAGCCGGTCGCCCCGGTGCTGATCGCGGCCCCGGAGAAGAGCGGTCCCGCGTCGGCCGGTCCGGGCGCCAGCGCCTCGAGGGAGGTCATCACGCCCTTGCCGATGCCCCGCGCCGGCGTGTTGATGACCCGGCGCAGGCTCACGTCGTCGTCCGGGTTGATGAGGAGCCGGAGATAGGCGAGCGCGTCCTTGATTTCCCGGCGCTCGTAGAATCGGACGCTGCCGACGATCTTGTAGGCGACCCCCTCCCGAATCAGCGCATCCTCGAGCGCGCGGGACTGGGCGTTGGTGCGGTAGAGCACGCCGATCCGGGTCTCGTCTCCGGCCAGCGCCTCGCGCAGACGCGCGGTGACGAAATCGGCCTCCTCCAGATCGTCACCGCCCCGGAAGCACCGGATGAGGGCGCCCCCGGTGCGGTCGGTCCACAGCCGCTTCTCCGGGCGGTTCCGGTTCTGCCGGATGACCGCGCCGGCCGCGTCTAGAATGACCTGGGTCGAGCGGTAGTTCCGTTCGAGACGGACGACCGTGGCATCGGGGAAGTCCCGCTCGAAGTCCAGGATGTTGCGCAGGTCCGCGCCGCGCCACTTGTAGATCGACTGATCGGGATCGCCCACGACGCACAGGTTGCGGTGCTCGTCGGTCAGGAGCCGGATGAGACGGTACTGCGGCGCGTTGGTGTCCTGATACTCGTCCACCATGATGAACCGGAAGCGCTCCGCGTAGCGGCGCCGGACCGGCGCGGCGGTTTCGAGCAGCTCCTTCGTCCGCAGCAGGAGGTCGTCGAAGTCGAGAGCGTTGGCGCGGCCGAGGGCGCGCCGGTACCTCTCGTACACCTTGGCGACCAGCTCGCCCCGCGCGCTCCAGCTCTCCTGCCGCAGCTCCCCGGGCGGCACCATCTCGTTCTTCGCGCGGCTGATGGCGCTGAGAGCCTGCCGGGCCGGCAGCAGCTTGTCGTCGATTTTGAGGTCGCGGAGGATCTGACGCACCACCGCCAACTGATCGGACGAGTCGTAGATCACGAAATCGCGGGTGAGCCCGACTCCGCCCTCCCGGCGCAGCACCCGCGCGCAGAGGGCGTGGAACGTGGAGATCCACAGGCGGCGGTCCCCGGTGTCCACCAGCCGTTCCACCCGCCCCCGCATCTCCTCCGCCGCCTTGTTCGTGAAGGTGACGGCGAGAAGCCGGTCCGGCTCGGCATGGCGCTCGGCGATCAGGTAGGCGGCGCGAGACGCGATGACCCGGGTCTTCCCGGATCCGGCCCCCGCCAGAATCAGGAGCGGTCCGTCCGTGTGCAGCACCGCCTGTCTCTGCTCGGGGTTCAACTGGGAGAGGAATTCCATGGATCGAGGGTGAGCCCCGAGTGGGGGCAGGCATCAGAATGCTACAGGATTCGCGCGACGGCAGCCGCCCGGGTCACTCCACCGTCACGCTCTTGGCGAGATTGCGCGGCTGGTCGACGTCGCAGCCGCGGCGGACGGCGATGTGGTACGCCAGCAGTTGAAGCGGAACCACCATGACGATCGGCGTGATCAGCGGGGGTGTCGCCGGTACGGTGATGAGTGCGTCCAGACTCGAATCGATCAAGGCCCCGAGGTCCCGCGGTCGGTCGTCGGCCACCGCGATGATCGGGCCGCCGCGCGCCTTGACCTGCTGCAGGTTGGACGCCATCTTCTCGAAGACGGAGCCGTCCGGGAGCAGGGTCACGACCGGCATCTGCTCGTCGACGAGGGCGATCGGGCCGTGCTTCATCTCGCCCGCCGGGTATCCCTCGGCGTGGATGTAGGAGATCTCCTTGAGCTTCAGCGCGCCCTCCAGGGCGATCGGATAGTTGATGCCGCGCCCGAGATACAGGAAGCTCCGGTGCTGGTGGAACCGTTGCGCCACCGACTTCACGACGTCCTCGCATTGCAGGGTCTGCTCGAGCCAGCGCGGCAGGTGGTTCAGGTCTTCCAGGTGCCGGCGCGCGGCCTCCGCCGGAAGCGTCTCGCGGATCTGGGCCAGATAGAGGGCCAGCAGATGCAGGGCCACGAGCTGCGACGTGAACGCCTTGGTCGACGCGACCCCGATCTCCGGTCCGGCGTGGGTGTAGACGGTGAAATCGGCCTCGCGGGTGGCCATGCTGCCGACGACGTTGCAGATGGCGATGGTCGCGGCGCCGCGGTCGCGGGCCTCGCGAAGCGCGGCGAGCGTATCGGCGGTCTCGCCGGACTGCGTGATGACCACCGTGAGCGTCGTCGGCGTCACGATGGGGTCCCGGTACCGGTACTCGGAACCGTAGTCCACCTCCACCGGCACTGTCGCGAGCCGCTCGATCAGGAACTTGCCCACGAGGGCGGCGTGCCAGGACGTGCCGCAGGCCAGGATGACCACGCGGGTGACGGCCCGGAGCCGTTCGATCGGGATGTCCAGCTCGCCGAGGAAGATCTGGCCGGACTCCAGCGAGGTGCGCCCGAGCACCGTCTCGCGGGCCGCCCACGGCTGCTCGAAGATCTCCTTCAGCATGAAGTGCCGGTAGCCGGCCTTCTCCGCCATCACCGGGTCCCAGTTGATGCGCTGGGTGGTGGTGGTGACCGGCGCGCCCGTGAAATCGGTATAGGTCACGCCGCCGGGGGTGATGACGGCCATCTCGCGGTTGCCGAGAAACACGACGTCCCGGCTGTGGCTGAGAATCGCAGGGACGTCCGACGCGACAAGACAACCTCCGTCGCCCTCGACCACCAGAATCGGCGGACCCTGGCGAACCGCCACCAGCTTCTGCGGATCGTCGGTCGCCAGCAGTACCAGCGCGAACAGCCCGCGTATCCGCGCGAGGGCCCGGCGGACCGCCGCCTCGAGTCCGTCCCCGCGCCATTCGCACTCGACGAGATGGGCGACGACCTCGGTGTCGGTCTCCGTCGCGAACCGGTGGCCCTCGGCCTCGAGCGCGTGCTTCAGCTCCAGGTAGTTCTCGATGATGCCGTTGTGCACGACGACGATGCGCCCGGTGCAGTCCCGGTGGGGGTGCGCGTTCTCCTCGGTGGGCCGGCCGTGCGTCGCCCACCGCGTGTGGCCGAGGCCGTAGTCGCCGTCGACCGGATCGTTCTCGAGGGCTTCGACCAGACGGTCCAGCTTTCCGGCGCTGCGCCGAAGCTCGACGGTGTTCCCGCGGACGAGGGCCACCCCCGCCGAATCGTAGCCGCGGTACTCCAGCCGCCGGAGCCCCTCGATGAGGACCGGCACGACCGGCTTGCGCCCGATGTAGCCGATGATTCCACACATGTCGCGGTTCAGGAGTCGGTCGACCCGTCGCCCCCGTCGGCCTTCTGCCGGCCGTTCCATCCGTCCTTGACGACCTGCCGGCTGCGAGCCACCGCCAGCGCCCCGGCGGGAATGTCGTCGGTGACGCAGGATCCGGCGCCCACGTAGGCGTCGTCGCCGAGGGTCACCGGCGCGACGAGCTGGGTGCCGCTGCCGATGAACACCCGGTCGCCGACCGTCGTCGCGTGCTTCCGCTTCCCGTCGTAGTTGCACGTGATCGTACCCGCGCCGACGTTGACCCCTTCGCCGATCGTGGCGTCGCCGAGATAGCTCAGGTGGTTCGCCTTCGATCCCTGGCCCAGCGACGATTCCTTGATCTCCACGAAGTTGCCGACCTTCGCCGCTTCGCCGATCACCGCCCCGGGGCGCAGGTGGGCGAACGGCCCCACCTGGGCGCCGTGGGCCAGCGTGGCCCCCTGGATGACGCAGTGGTTGCGCACGGTCACGTCGTCACCGATCGTGGAGTCGACGATGCGCACCCCGGCGTGCAGCTCACACCGCGCCCCGACGCTCGTGCGTCCCTGCAGGAAGACGCCGGGGTGGATGACGGTGTCGGATCCGACGGTGACGTCCATGTCGACGTAGGTCGTCGCCGGGTCCTCGATGGTGACGCCGGCCGCCATCAACTCTTCGTTCCTCGTCTGTCGCACGATTCGCTTGACCTCCGCCAGCTCGGTCTGGCTGTTGATGCCGCGCACTTCATCGGGGTCCCCCACCGCCGCCGTCTCGACCGGCAGCCCGCGCCCCCGGTAGATCCGCACCAGGTCCGGCAGGTAGATCTCGTTCGAGGCTCCGGCGGGCGGAATCTCCCGGATCGCATCGAAGAGCGGCGGCAGGTCGAGGGCGTAGATGCCGCTGTTGATCTCCTTCAACCGCCGTTGTGACGCCGAGGCGTCTCGTTCCTCGACGATGCGGGCGAGACGTCCGTCCGCCCGGACGATGCGCCCGTAGCCGTATGGGCGGGGCACGGTCGCGGTCAGCACCGTCATCGCGGCGTTCGCGCCCTCGTGGGCGCGGACGAGCCGCTCCAAGGTGTCGGGGCGAATCAGCGGCACGTCGCCGGACAGCACGGCGAGGGTGCCTCCCACCCCCGCGAAGAGAGGTTCCGCCTGCTGCAGCGCATGCCCGGTGCCGCGCTGCTCGTCCTGGCGGGCGAAGGCCAGCGGCGCCCGGTGGGAGAGGGCGGCCTCGACGCGCTCCGCCTGGTGGCCGACCACGAGACCCAGGCGCCCCGGCCGCAGGCGGTCGGCCGCGCGCACGACATGCTCGATCAGGGGCAGGCCGGCGAGGCGGTGCAGCACCTTGGGCCGGGCCGACCGCATGCGGGTGCCGCGACCGGCGGCGAGGATGATGACGTGAGTCGGCACCGCGCTCCCAGTGTAATCGAACCGGAGCACGCGGGCCTATTCGCACGAGCGCGACCTTACGGTCGCGTTGGAAGTTCCGCTGGCGCGAAACTTCTACGGGGCAAGCCCCTTGGCCGCTTCGATCGCCTGGTACATCGCCCGGGCGGAGAGGCCGTACTGGTCGGCCATGGCCTTCACGGCCTCCCGGCGTGAACCGCGCTCGTCCGCCAACCGATCGAGCTTGTCGATCAGCGCCTGTCCGTCCGGGGGCCGGGGAATGTCGCCGTCGTCGCCGGCGGGCCAGACGACGCACGTGTACTCGCCGCGCGGCGTCCCGACGGACTGAAGCAGCGACGACACCGTTCCCACGAGGGTGCTCTCGTGCAGCTTGGTCAGCTCCCGGCACAGCGCCACGGTCCTCTCGCCGAGGCGCCCTTCGAGGAGCCCGAGGGTGGTGACGAGCCGGTGCGGTGACTCGAAGAACACGAGGGTCCGCGGCTCGCGGGCCAGCTCGTCGCACCAGCTCTTCCTCTCGCCGAGCCGGCGGGGCGGGAAGCCCAGAAAGGTGAAGCTCGCGACCGGGGCGCCGCAGGAGACGAGGGCGGTGGTGACCGCCGAGGGCCCGGGGATCGCGGTGACGCGAATCCCGGCGTCAAGAGATTGACGCACCAGGTTGAACCCCGGGTCCGAGACCAGCGGCGTCCCCGCGTCCGACAGCAGGGCGATCGAGTCGCCCGCGAGCAGGCGCCTGACGAGCCCGGGCGTCCGCCGGCGCTCGTTGTGGTCGTGGAGGCTGGTGGAGGGCGTCGCGATCGCGTAGTGCCGCAGCAGCTTTCCGGTTCGGCGTGTGTCCTCGGCCGCGATCAGCTGCACCTCTTTCAGGACCCGAACCGCCCGAAACGTGATGTCCTCGAGATTCCCGATGGGCGTGGCGACGAGATGGAGCGTGCCGGGCATGGCGGAACCGTCGGTGAGCGATCGCGCGGCCGGTACCCGCTCCGCCGAGCGGCGGACAGTCATTCGAGCGGCAGGGCCGATGGAAGAACGTCTCGCCAAGCCGCCGTCAGCTCCTGGCGGAGGGCGCGCGTCCGGTCGGCGCGGGGATAATTGACGATCACGAATGTATCCGGGGTCCGAACGACGAGCCCGGCCCGTCGACCCGCCTTTGGCGCGAGCGCCGGGCACAGGGGATTCGACCAGGATGGCGTCGAGTTATTGCTGAAACGTGCGATATTGTAACATTCAAGGGTCCGCCGTTTTACCAGCCTGAGCCAGGCGGCACGCGTCCGGCCACGTAGCGCTCGCGCCGACACCCATGTACACTTCGGAGCCGCTGTCGCACTTTATCGACGAGTATCTGGAGTTTCTCTACGAGAACGCTCCTACTGCTGCGTCCGGCGACGGGATGCATGCTCACGATGACCGTCTCGAGGACCTGTCCCGCGCGGCCGTCGACGCCCAGGGGCGCGAGCTCGGCGGGTTCGCGCGGCGGCTCGACCGCATCACCACCCGCAGCCTGACGGCCGAGGAGCAGCTCGAGCGGCGCATGCTGGCCGACCACATCCGCGGCCGACTGTTCGAGTTGGAGGAAGTCCGGCCGTGGGAGCGCGACCCGCGGTACTACGCCGATCTGCTGTCCACCTCGCTGGCCGGGCAGGCCCTGTTCGAGCATGCGCCGGTCGAGGAACGAGCCCGGCGGGTGGTGTCCAAGCTCCGGCAGACGCCGCGATTCCTCGAGGCGGCCGCCGCCAACGTGGAAGACCCGCCGGGCATCTTCATCAAGACCGGGGGGGAGATGTTCGACGGCGTGGTCACGTTCATCGAACGCGATCTCCCGCGGGCCTTCAGACGGCTCGAAGACCTGCACCTGCTCGGCGATCTGGCCGATGCCGCCACCGAGGCGACGGAGGCGATCGGCCGCTACACCGGCTATCTGCGCGGCACCCAGGCCCCCCGAAGTCGCGCGACGTTTCGATTGGGGCAGGAACGGTTCAACGGCCGGCTGCGCCACCGCGAGGGAATCGGCCTGGGAGCCGCGGAGCTGCTGGCGATCGCGGAACGGGAGCTCGTCCGGCAGCAGAGCCGCTTCTGCGAGGTCGCGGCCCGAATCGACCCCAGGGCGGAGCCGGCCGATGTCTGGCGCCAGATCAAGGCGCGGCACCCGGAGCCGGGGACGCTGGTGCAGACGGTGCACGACCAGCTCACGGACCTCGTATCGTTCATCGAACGGAACGCCCTGGTCTCGGTGCCCGACGATCGATCGATCGTGGTGGCGTCGACCCCCGGTTTCCTGCGCTGGACCCTGGCCGGCGTCTGGCCCCCCGGGCCGTTCGAGCCGAAGACCCTGTCGTCCTACTACTACGTGACCGACGTCGATCCGGCCTGGCCGGTGGAACGCCGGGAACAGCATCTGCGCGACCTGAACTTCGCCACCCTCTGGTCGGTGTCGGCGCACGAGGCCTATCCGGGCCACTACCTGCACTTCCTCCACCAGCGGCGCATCCGGAGCGCGCTGCGCAAGTCGCAGTTGTTCGCGCCGGTCTCGTTCGTAGAGGGATGGGCCCACTATGCCGAGCACATGGTGATGGACGCCGGTCTCGCCCGGGGTGACGATGCGATCGAGCTGGGGCAGATCGTCGAGACGTTGCTGCGCCTGGCCCGGCTCGTGGTCGGCATTCGCCTGCATGCGGACGACCTGTCGGTCGAGCAAGGGGTCCGTTTCTTCCGCGAAGAGGCCTATCTCGAGGAAGGCAGCGCCCGCCGCGAGGCGGAGCGGGGCACGTTCGATCCCGACTATGGGCTGTACTCGGTCGGACGGTTGATGCTGGTGAAGTTGCGGGACGATCTCGAGGCCCGCGAGGGCTCGGCGTTCTCGCTGAAGTCGTTTCACGATCGGCTGCTGGGACAGGGCTCCGTCCCGCTCTGGCTGCACCGGACGCTGCTCCTCGGCGACACCGGCGACGATCTGCTCGATTGATTCCGGATGCTGCGGCCGGGTACCATCTACGGTTGGTCGGTATCCGTTGCCGGACCCCCTGTTCGAGAGGCGCCCTGCGTTGGGGTGTGTGACCCATGCCACTCTACGAGTACCAGTGCGAAGCCTGCGCGCATCGGTTCGAGCGGATTCGGAAGTTCTCGGATCCGCCGCTGACGGCCTGCCCCGAGTGCGGCGGCGCGGTGCGCAAGCTGGCGTCCTCGCCGGCCATCCAGTTCAAGGGCACCGGCTGGTACGTGACCGACTACGCCAAGCAGGACCGGAAGGGACCGTCCGACCCCGCCGAGTCGAAGGCCGGCGGGACGTCCGACGGTGCGGCTTCGAAATCGGACAAGCAGGACGCGAAGAAATCGGGCGATTCGACGAGCGCGTCCGGTTCCGCCGAGGCCTCGTCGAAGGCCGCCAAACCGGCGACCGCCGGCACCGGTTCCTCGTCCTGACGCCTTCTGTCAGCCGGCGCGCCTCTGCCGGCCGACGCACTCCATCAGCCGGCGCACCTCTGTCAACCGACGCGCGGGCTCCTCGCCGGGCCTACGGCGTGCAGGCCGACTCGCTCGTGCCTGTGTCAGTCTGACGCGCCGGCGGCAGCCGACACCGGCCGTCAGCGCGCTTCCGGGACGGCCTCGCCCATCAGACCCGGCAGCTCGCGGCGCAGCTCCGGATGTTTCCGCGCGAAATGGAGGATGGCGCGGAGGTAGCCCGGCTTGTTCCCGGCGTCGTGGCGCACCCCGTCGAGCTCGACCGCGAAGATCGGACGTTGCGCAAGGAGACGCCGCAGCCCGTCGGTCAACTGGATCTCGCCGCCCAGACCTCGGGCCGTCTGCTCCAGCGCGGGGTAGATGTCGGGAGTGAGCAGATACCGCCCGATGATCGCCAGGTCTGACGGCGCGTCCTCGGGGGCGGGTTTCTCGACGAGATCGGTGACCTTGTGGACGCCGTTGCCCAGCGCTTCGCCGGCGATGACGCCGTAGCGGCCGACCGCCTCGCGGGGCACCCGCTCGACGAGGAGGGCCGGGCCGTCGACCTGCGCGAACACCGCCAGCATCTGGGCGAGCGCGGGCGGGTCGGCGTCGATGACGTCGTCGCTCAGCACGACCCCGAACGGCTCGTCGCCGACCGCCTCGCGGCTGACCAGCACGGCGTGGCCCAGTCCCAGCGGCTCGTCCTGGAACACCGTCGACAGCGCGATGCCGGCGGTGAGCTCGCGCAGGCCGTCCAGCAGCGCAGATTTCCCGCGCCGGGCGAGCAGCGCGTCCAGGGCCGCGTGCCCGCCGAAATGGTCCTCGAGTATCCGCTTCCCGGGGCTGTTCACCAGAACGATCTGCGACAGACCGGACGCGACCGCCTCCTCGACGCCGTACTGGATGATCGGCTTGTCGACGATCGGCAGCAGCTCCTTGGGGAGCACCGCGGTGGCCGGCAGAATGCGGGTCCCGAGTCCGGCCGCGGGAAACACGACTTTCCGAATCGGGCGGGAGATCGACATCGCGGCGCATGATAGCAGCCGCTGCGGCCTTGGGTAGAACCCCGCGCCGCATGGAGACCGGCGAGGCGCAGGATGCATCGCCTGTCGAATGCCGCGGGTCTCTTGCCGCGGGCGGCTGAGCCGGTTCCGGCGGCGTTCGCTCCGGGGGACTCCCGCGCGCGGACGGGTACAATATCGGGCCATGCTCGATCCCGCGTTGCTTCGTGACGATCCCTCGTCCGTCGAGACCCGGCTCGCCGTCCGCGGCGACGGCCTGGCCGACATTCTCGCGGACGTGCGCCGGCTCGACGGCGAACGCCGTGCGATTATTCCGCTGCTCGAAGAGGCCCGGCACGCCAAGAAGACGATCGGCGCCCAGATCGGCAGGGCGAAGCGCGACGGGCAGCCCCTCGACGCACTGATGGCCGCGGGGCGGGCTCACACCGCGACCATCGACACGCACGGGGGACGGCTCGAGGAGGTGGAACAGGCCCGGAGCGCGCTGCTGCTCAAGCTCCCGAACGTGGCCCACGAGAGCGTCCCGGTCGGCGACGGCGAGGCGGACAACGTCGAGGTCCGCCGGCATGGCGATCCGCCGGCGTTCGATTTCGACCCGCAGTCCCACGCGGACCTGGGCCCGGCCCTCGGCATCGTCGACTTCGAGCGCGGCGTCAGGCTGGCCGGCACCCGGTTCTCGGTGCTCACCGGCGCCGGCGCCCGGCTGTCGCGGGCCCTCATCGACTTCATGCTCGATCTGCACACCGGCGAGCACGGCTACGTCGAGGTGGCGCCGCCGTTTCTCGCCAACCCCACCGCGCTCGTCAGCACCGGGCAACTGCCGAAGTTCGAGGACGACCTCTTCAAGATCGACGGCTGGGACCTGTACCTCATTCCGACCGCGGAGGTGCCCCTCGCGAACCTCCACAGGGGCGAGTTCCTCGACGGACGGGACCTCCCCCTGCTGTACACCGCCTACACCCCCTGCTTCCGCAGCGAGGCGGGGTCCTACGGCGCGGACGTGCGCGGACTGATCCGGCAGCACCAGTTCGACAAGGTCGAGCTCGTCGCCTACACGCGGCCGGAGGAGTCCTACGCGATGCTGGAGACGCTGACCGGCCATGCGGAAGCGGTCCTGCAGCGTCTCGGCCTGGCCTATCGGACGGTCGCCCTCTGCACGCGCGACATGGGGTTCGCGGCGGCCAAGACCTACGACATCGAGGTCTGGCTGCCGGGGCAGGGGAAGTACCGGGAGATATCCTCCTGCAGCAACACCGAGGCGTTTCAGGCGCGCCGGGCCGGCATCAAGTACCGGCCCGACGGCAAGGGCAGGGCCGAGCTCGTCCACACCCTCAACGGGTCCGGCCTCGCCGTGGGGCGCACCCTGGTCGCGATCCTGGAGAATTATCAGCAGGCCGACGGCTCGGTCGTCGTGCCGGAAGCGCTGCGGCCGTACATGCGCGGCCTGGACGTCATCTCGCCCCGCCAGGAGTCTGCGCCGTAGGTGCCGTAGGCGGGGCGCACCCTGATCGCGATCCTGAGAACATCAGCGGGCTGACGGCTCGGTGGTCGTGCCGGAAGCGCTGCGGTCGTACATGCGCGGCCTGGACGTCATCTCGCCCCGCCAGGAGCCTGCGCGGTAGCAGCGTTGCCGACACGCTCCGCCGTCACGCCTTGTCGGGCAGGCGCCGCCGGACCCGGGGCAAACGCGGGTCCACCACGGGCTTCTGGCCGAGAAGACACCACACCGTGTCGCCGCGGCGCTCGCGGACGGGGTAGGATGAAACGGGCGGTGCGCCCCCGTGGAGGGATGGCCGAGTGGTTGAAGGCGGCGGTCTTGAAAACCGTTAGGCGTGAAAACGTCTCCTGGGTTCGAATCCCAGTCCCTCCGCCAGAGACCGCTGCTTGACTCAGGAAGACCGTCCTGATGTTCTGCTCCGGTGTTGCGCTGAGCGTGGCGCTCGGCTGCGGTGCGCCTCCGCCGGAGACCGGGATCGGGTCGACGTCGCCGGTGTCGGAGCCGTTCCCGTTCCTCATCGATTGGCAGGCGGAACCCACCTATATCGGCGTCTACGTGGCCCGGGAGCAGGGGTATTTCCAGCGCCTCGGGCTCGACGTCGAGGTGGTCGAGTCCTCGGGCGCGGACGCCGCCGCGGCCGCGGTGGCGGCGGGCCGCTACCGCATCGCGACGGCATCGGGGGGCGCGACGATCACGGCGATCGGCCGGGGCGCGCCCCTGATCTCAACCGCCGTCCTCTACCAGAGGCTGCCGACGGTGGTCTACGGTCTCGCCGCGCAGGAAGTCGACGCGCCCTCGGACCTGGCCGGCAAGCGGGTGGGCGTCTATCCGGACAGCACGACGCGGCACGAGCTCCTCGCCCTCCTGAGCACGTCGGGCATGCGAGCCGATGACCTCGAGACGGTGCCGATCGACGGGCCCGACCTTCCCCTGATCCTGAGCGGCCGGGTGGACGCGGCCGTGAACTACGTCGAGATGAGCCCGACGGAGCTGGCTCTGCAGGAAGCGACCTCTCAGCTCCCACTCGCCGAGCACGGGGTCGACGCGTACGGACTGAACGTGATCGCGTCGCGCGCCGCGTACGAGGACGACCGCGGCCTGATCGAGGGGCTGACCACGCCGGTCATGGAGGGATACCGCACGGCCTGCGCGGACCGGCCAGGGGCCGCCCGGCTCTTCCTGGACCTGTTTCCCGACCGGGACGCGCGCTACGTCGACGCGAGCCTAGCCCAGGTCTGCGCGCTGGTCGGTGACGACATCGGGCTCCAGACGGCGGACGGGTGGCAGACCACCATCGACCTCTATTGCCGGGGCCGGACTGCTCGACGGGCCGGTCGAGCCCGGCGACGTGTTGCCTCCCTCGAGGTAAGAGTCGCGCGTGCGGCACTCGAAGTCGTGACACGCGGTCCTCGACCTCCGCGGTCGAGAGGAACTCAGGCCGATCGCGTGCTCCCGGCCGCCCGCCGCAGCACGGCTTGCGTCAGGGCGGCCGCCGTCGACCAGTCGAACGTCCTCGCCCGCTCCCTCCCGAGCGCCCCGAGACGCTTCCGCATCGCCGGATCGGCCGACAGCTCGATCAGCGTCCGCTTCCACGCCGTGGCGTCATCCGGCGGCAGGAAGATGGCGGCGTCGTCGGCAACCTCTCGAAAGACCGGAATGTCGCTCGCCACGACCGGCGTACCTGCCGCCAGCGCCTCGACGAGGGGCAGTCCGAACCCCTCGTAGAGAGACGGACAGACGACCGCCAGGGCATGCCGGTAGAGCGCAGCCAGCGCGGCATCGTCGACGTAGCCCAGCCGGCGCAGCCAGCCGTCCGCCTCGGCGAGGGCGAGCATCCGGTGCAGATCGTCGCTCTTCCAGCCGCGCCGGCCGCACACCACGAGGGCCGGAGCCGCGGGATTCTCCGCGGTCCACTCTCGCCACACCTCGAGCAGGAGCTCGAGGTTCTTGCGCGGCTCGATGGTGCCGACGTGCAGGATGTAGCGCGGAGGCAGCCCCTCGGGCGGTTCTCCGCCATCCTGCGCCGACAGATGCCCCGGGCCGTGGTGAATCGCGGTGACCCGGTCCGGATCGAGCGGCTCGGCGGCGAGCAGCTCGTCGCGGACCGTGCGCGACACGGTGACCACCTCCCGGGCGCGGGCCAGGTTGCGGCGCCACTGGGCATCGAGCACGGCGCGCGTGTCCTCCTGCAGCGTCCAGGAGAAGCGGCGATATGCAAGGTCGTGTATCACCACCACCAACGCACCACGCGCGAACCTGAACTTCGGCGGCAGCACGTAGTTCGGCGCGAAGAGCACGGCGTTCCGCTGCAGGGCGAGCACCCGCGGCTCGAGCCAGGGCGCCACGCGGACCATCACCCGTCGCGGAATCCACCCGGGCACCGGGTAGGAGACGAGCTCGATGGCCGAACCGCGCGGCGGCGCCACCACCGGTTGCGGGTCGCTGCGATAGGGGAAGATGGTCTGGCCATAGAGACGCAGGCGAATGCCCTCCGTCCGGGACAGATGCTCCAGGATTTCGAAGAGGTACCACCCGACGCCGGTCAGGCGGTCCCAGAAGCAGTCGACGTCGACCGCGACCGTCAACCGGCCGCCGGCTCCCGGCCGGAGCGTCGACGCGAGGATTGACCAAGACCAATGGAGCGTCTCGCGGATGGCCGCAAGTGCGCCACGCCACACTTGCGCGATCATGGCAGGGAAGCCCCCGAGGACACGCGGCAACGAGCCCGCGAGCCTCACAACGGCGCGAACGCGTGGAGTTCGTATCTGCGACACGAGTTTGCCGGTTGGACGACCATCGAGGCGGCGCGAGGCGGACCGTCTTGACGCCGCCGACGATTGTGTCATGCTTCCCCGCGCCGCCATGAGCTCGAAGTCCGAGAACCCGTTGCCCGACGACGTCGCCGCGTTCGTGGAGCGCATACGCGCCGGCGCCCGGCAGCGTCAGGCCGAGAACGCGGCCCTGGAAGACGAGCTCGCCGGCTGGCCTCCTCCCCTCGAAGCGCTGCGCCGCTACGAGCGGCTCGCGGAGCCCTCCTTCGACGTGGAATCAGGGGGACGCGCGGTCTGGCTGCAGAAGGTCTTCTACCACCTGTTCGCGAAACGCGGACATCGGTCGCTGCTGCGACAGCAGAACGAGTTCAATCGTCAAGCCGGGCTCGCCCTGCGCGACCTCTGCGAGCGCCAGCGGCGGCTTGGGGACCGCATGACCGCCCTCGAAGGCCGCCTCGACGCGCAGGACCGGACCGGCGAGGACATCCCCGCAACCGAAGGTCGCCCCGACGCGCGCGATCGGAGCGGCGAGGACTCCCCCGCAACCTGATCATGCGCGTTGCCGTGTGCGACACCCAGGTCCCGTTCCTGACCGGGGGCGCCGAAGCCCTGGACGCGGCGCTCGTTCGACATCTGCGCGGCGCGGGCCACACCGCGCAACTGGTGACTCTGCCGTTCGCCTGGACCCCGCGGCTCCAGATTCTCCAGAGCGCGCTCGCCTGGCGTCTCGTCAGCCTCGACGGCGCCACGGGCCCGCCCGACCTCGTGGTGGCGGGGCGTTTCCCCTCCTACCTCGTGCGCCATCCGAACAAGATCGTCTGGCTCATCCACCAGTTCCGGCAGGTCTACGACCTGCGCGGCACGCGGTGGAGCGACTTCGGCAACGACCCGGCGGATCGGGCGATGGTCGAGAGAATCCGCGAAATGGACCGACGGGGCCTGCAAGAGGCCCGGCGCATCTATACCATCTCTCGCAACAACGCCGACCGCCTGCGCCGGTATCTGGGCATCGAGGCCGAGGTTCTCCACGCGCCGCCGCCGCTCGAGGGCCGGCTGCAGCCCGGCGCGCGCGGAGACTATGTCTTCACGGTCTCGCGTCTCGACCGCTTGAAGCGGGTGGAGCTGCTGATCGACGCGCTGGCGGTCAGCCGCTCGGGCGTGCGGGCCCGTATCGCCGGAGACGGCCCCGAGCGGGAGGCCCTCGAACGGCGCATCGCCGAGCGCGGCGTGGGCGACCGGGTCGAGCTGCTGGGCCGGGTCGACGACGACGACCTGGTTCGGCTCTATGCCGGCGCACGGGCCGTCTTCTACGCTCCCTACGACGAGGACTACGGCTACGTGGCGATCGAGGCCTTCATGTCCGGCAAGCCGGTCGTCACGACCAGCGACTCGGGCGGCGTGCTCGAGTTCGTTGCAGACGAACGCACCGGCCTGGTCGCCGCCGCGAACGACGTCGGCGGCGTGGCCGCGGCGCTCGACCGCCTGGCCGCCGACGCCGACCTCGCGGGCCGACTGGGGGCGGCCGGGCACCGGGCCGTCTCCCACATCCGCTGGCGGCGCGTGGTCGAGACCCTCACCGAGACCCCGGTCCGGGAGGCGCCCGCGTGAGCGCGGCGCCGCCGCCGATCGACTGGCTGAGCCCGCTGCCTCCCGCCAACAGCGGCATTGCCGACTACAGCGCCGAGCTGCTGGCGGCAATGCCGCAGGAACGCGACCTGCGGGTGTTCGGCAACCCCGGCAGCAACCGCGGCGCATGGCGGTTCCCGGCCGCGGCGTACGGCCGCTACCGGCCGGGCGGCCGGCTGGCCGTGTACCACGTCGGCAACCATCCCGGATTCCACGCGGAGATCTACGACCTGGCGCTGAGGCATCCGGGCGTCGTGATGCTGCACGAGTACCGCATTCGCGATCTCGTGCGCGAACGCGCGCTGGTCCTTGGCGGGGCACGGGCCTGGTTGGAAGAGCTGCGCTACGCGCTCGGAGAAGCCGGTCCCGCGCTGGCGCGCGGCGAGTACGTCGGCGGCTCCTTCACGCCGCCTCTCTTCGAGCGACTGGTCGACCGCAGCCGGGGCGTGATCGTCCACAGCGAGCACGCCCGCCGGCGCGTTCTCGCCAGTCGCCCGTCCGCCCGCGTCTGGACCGTCCCGCTCCCCTTCTCGACCGCGGCCGGGGCGGCGCCCGGCGGTGGCCGCGGAGCCCTCGGCCTGCCGGACGTGGACTCGGAGACCTTCCTCGTCGGCATCTTCGGACACGTCACCCGCTTCAAGAAGGTCCGTCAGGCCATCGATGCATTCTCGGAGCTGCGCGCCGGCGTCCCCCGGGCACGTCTCGTCATCGTCGGCACCGTGGCCGACAATGATCCCGGCCTCGCACGGCTTCTTGCCGACCTCCCGGCCGGGGTGCACGTCACCGGCCGGGTGCCGTTCGAGCGTCTGCAGGCGTTGATGGCGGCCGTCGACGCGGCGATCAACCTGCGTCTGGAAACGGCAGGGGAGACGTCGGCCACTTGTATCCGGCTTCTCGGCCTTGGACGTCCGGCCATCGTCACCGATGCCGGGTGGTTCTCCGAGATCCCCGATGACGCCTGCCTGAAGGTCCGGGAAGATGCCTGGGAAGCACCGGTCCTGAGGGCCTTTCTGCTCGCCCTGGCGCAACGGCCGGCGCTTCGCGCCGCCATCGGTCGCAACGCCGCGCGCTGGATCGCGAGCGAGCACTCGATCGCGCGCAGCCTCGCGGCGTACGAAGCAGCGTTCGCCGAGGCCGCCGCGACACCGACCGCCATCCGGCCGCCGGCGCCGCCCCTGGCCTCCCATCGCCGGCAGGATCTTCACGCGCGACTGGCCGCCGCCGTCGGTGCGGCAGTCGTCGACATCGGCTTCGAGACCTCCGGGGAGCAGGACGATGCGCAGGCGGACGCGCTCGATCGGCGGTGGCTCGAGGATATCGCCCGCCACGGCCGGGAGATCGGCCTCGGATGACGCGGAGGCCTTGCGTCAGTGCGCGCCCCATGGCTCAACGCGGCAGTCGGCAGTTTGCTCTCGGGGGGTGGCGCAGCCAGCCGCGGGTGCGCGTGGCGGTGGCGACGGTCTCGATCCGTGGGGCCGTCGCGAGGGGGCCGTGCCGAGGCCTGCCGCCACGAGGGTCCACTGCCCAGGATAGTATTTGGCATGGTTCACCCGGCGTCGGGCCGGGCGCGCCGCGGGCTCATGCTTTCAGGTGGTCATGGGATGCGTGGTCATGGGAAGTCCGGGCGGCAACGGAGCCGCCACGAACGTTTCCCGGGCCGGGAGTCTGGGCCGTAGAACGGCGCGGATACCTGTTGGGTTGGTTTGGGCGGCAATCGGAAGCCGCAGCGTGACCTTGCGGTCGCGTTGGGAGTTTCGGCGGCGCGAAACCCCTCCGGCGGCCATTTCAGGGCCCGTGGATCTCAGGACAGGGTGAGCGGATGACTCGCCGGCATCGACTGGGGCTGCTCGTGGCACTCGCGGTCACGGTACCGGCCGCGCTATGGGGCCTGCCGGCCCTGCTGTGGCGACCGCCGCCCCTCGAAGGCGAAGCGCCGCGCGATGGATTGGTGCGGGTGTCGGGCGTGGTGCACGTGCACACCACGCTCTCCGACGGTACGGGCACCCCGGAGCGCGTCGAGCAGGCGGCCCGCGAGGCAGGGCTGTCGTTTCTCGTGATCACCGACCACGACACGGCCGCGGCGCGGCCGCTCTCCGGCTATCGGGACGGGGTTCTGGTGCTGGTGGGGGCGGAGATCTCGACGCATCAGGGGCATCTCCTCGGCCTCGGCATGCAGCCGCTCGCGTTTCCCCTGGCCGTGGACGCGCGGAACGCGCTCGACGACGTGCACCATCTCGGCGGCGCGGCGTTCGTCGCCCATCCGACAAGCCAACGCGACCACCTCGGCTGGAGCGGTTGGGAGCTCGAAGGCCCGTGGGGGCTGGAGGTCCTCAATCTGGACAGCCAGTGGCGGCAGGCCTCGTGGGCGGCAGTCCTCGGAGGGCTCGTTGCCTATCCGTTCGATCCGGTCTACGCGCTCGCGAGCGGGCTCGATCGGCCCCGGGCGGCGATAGAGCGCTGGGACGCGCTGCTGCGCCGGCGCGATGTCGCGGGGCTCGCCGGCGTCGACGCGCACGGCTTTCCATCGTACGGCGGTCTGTTCCGCGTGCTGCGCAACTACGTGCTGCTCGACTCTCCCCTCTCGGGAGACGCCGCGCGTGACTCGGCCGCGGTGCGTAAGGCGCTGGCGCGCGGTCGGTCCTACATGGCACTGGAGGCGCTCGCCCCGGCCGGCGGGTTCTTCTTCCACGCGGCCCGGGGGAACGAGACCTGGCAGATGGGCGCCACGGTCGCGCCGGCGCCGGATCTGCTGCTGCGCGCGGGAGGCCGTCTGCCGCGCGGCGCGCGCATCGAGCTCTACCGCAACGGAGAACGCATCGCGGCCGGGCAGGGCGCAATCGAGATGCCCGCCCGCCGGCCCGGCGCCTACCGGGTCGAGGTCCGGTTGGCGGGGTGGGACGTTCCCTGGATCCTGTCCAACCCGATCTACGTCTACGGCGCCGCCGAGGCGATCGTTCGCGCTCACCGGTCCGCGTGGCCGCCGGTCGCGCCGCCGCCGGCTCTCGCACGAACCCTGGATGCCTTCGAGAACGGGTCCGCGCTCGCCGCGGAAACGGATGCGGGAACGTGGGTCGATCCCGAGGTGCGGGTCTCCAGCGAGCGTACTCCCGGCGCCGCCGCCGCCCGGCTCCACTTCTGCCTGACCCGGCCCCGGCCGGATCCGTCGGCCGTCTGGGGCGCGCTCGTGGATCGGTCCCGCCGGGACCTGTCGCGCGATTCCGGGTTCGTCTTCGACATCCGGGCCGACGGCGTGTACCGCATCTGGATCGGGCTCTGGGAGGAACGGCCTGGTCAGCCGGGCGGCGAGCCCGACTGGTGGCAGTCTTCGGTCCGCACCTCGACCGAGTGGCGCCGCCACGCAATCCCGTTCGAGCGCCTGTATCCGGCCGACACCAACGTCGACCGGATGCTCGACCTCCGGCGCATCGTCGGGCTGGTCTTCTATATCGACCCCGGCACGGACGATCCCGTCACGGAAGGGAGCGTCTGGTTCGACCGGCTCGGCGCCTACTGAGGTTCGCGTGCGGAGGATTCGCGGGTGAGAATCGGGCTCGACGGCAAAATACTGACCCTGCGGGCCGGGGGCACCGGCCGGTACGCGATCAACCTGACGCGGGCGATGCTCGCGGAAGCGGCCGCGCGCCGTCCGGACCTCGACTTCGTCATCTTCACCGGTCCCCAGACGTCCCGCGACGTGATGGAGGAGTTTCGGGGGGCCTGCGAGGAGTGTTTCCTGAGCGCCAAGAGCAGCGTGATCCGGTCGCTGACACTGGTCCCGGCCGCGCTGCGGCGTATGCGCGTCGATGTCTTTCACGGTATGGACCACGTCGGAATTCCCCTCGTCGGCAAGACCGGCAAGTACGTCGTCACGATTCAC
Organism: Vicinamibacterales bacterium; assembly: GCA_965215895.1. GTDB lineage: Bacteria > Acidobacteriota > Vicinamibacteria > Vicinamibacterales > UBA8438 > JAJEEA01. The sequence goes on from OZ244130.1 coordinate 143,840, forward strand.
GACGTGATCCCGCTCATTCTGCCCCGGACCTTCACCCTCCGGCATCGCCTGGTCGTCAGGATGGCCCTGGCCCGGGTTCGGGCGAAGGCCGATCGCGTAATCGTGCCCTCCCATGCAGTCAAGCGGGACGTCGTGCAGCACCTGGGCCTCGCCGAGGACCTCGTGGTGGTGACGCACGAGGGTTGCGAGCCGCACTTCCAGCCCGAGGCGACGGAGGCGTCGTTCCGCGACGTGGCCGCCAAGTACGGTCTCCCGTCGCGCTATGTGCTGGCCGTGGGTACGCTGGAGCCCCGCAAGAACCTGACCACCCTGCTGCAGGCCTTCGCCCGTCTGCAGCGCATCGGAGAAATCGATCCGGCGCTGGGCCTCGTGCTCGCCGGCGCGCGCGGCTGGCTCGACGAGCCCGTCTTCCGGACCGTCCGGGCGCTCGGCCTGGAGCAGGTCGTGTGTTTTCCGGGGTTCATCGACGACGACGACCTGCCCGCCGTGTACCGCGGGTCGGAGCTGTTCGTGTTTGCCTCCCTGTACGAGGGATTCGGGTTGCCCCTGCTCGAAGCGATGGCGTGCGGCGTACCCGTCATCACGTCGAACATCTCCTCCATGCCCGAGGTGGCCGGCGACGCCGCGATGCTCGTCGACCCCCGCGATGTCGACGGCCTGGCCGCGGCCATCGCGCACGTGCTGCGCGACGAGGCGTTGCGCGACCGGCTACGGGGCGCAGGTGTCGCGCGGGCGCGACAGTTCACGTGGGAGACGGCGGCGCGTCAGACACTGGACGCGTACGCGTCCCTCGCCCGGGACTCCGCGCCCTAGAACGGTGCGCGGAGTCCTGGAAGGTTGGTTTGGGGCGGCAAGCGGAGCCGTAGGCGACAATTGCCGGGCCAGGAGCTTCCGCCGTAGGAGTTCCGCGTAAGCGAAACTCCCAACGCGACCGCAAGGTCGCGCAGCATCTACCATGCGCGTTCTGCACGTCATGGCGTCGGCGGCGCGCGGCGGCGGGGCCGCCCATCTGCTCGATCTGCTGCCGGCCCTGGGCCGCGACGGCTGGGACTGTGAAGCAGCCGTCGGGCGCGACGGCCCGCTGGGCGCCGAGCTCGCGACCCTCGGCATCCCGGTGCACCACGTCGATCTGATGGCGCGGCGGCTCGCCCCGGTGCGGGCCCTGCGCCTCGCGCGGCTGACCGCCCGGCTCGCGCCGGACATCGTGCACCTGCACGGGACCCGGACGGCGTTCTTCCATGCAGTCGGCGCGGCGGTGCGGCGGGGAGCGGTGTGGCGGGACCGTCGGGAAGGCCCGCCCGTCGTCTACACGGTGCACGGCATGGCCTACCGCAAGGAAGCGGGAAGGATTGATCGCCAGGTATCGCTGTGGGCCGAGCGGGTGGCCTGTCGCGGCGCCCAGGCGGTGATCTCGGTTTCGCGGGCCGACCTGACGGATCTGGAGCGCCGGGGGTTCGTGGGCCGCGGCCGCGGGTTTCACGTGGCCAATGCGGTCCGCACGCCGGCCGGCGGCGGCTGGGGCCGAGCCGACGCGCGGCGGCGGCTGGGCCTCGCGGCGGACGCGCTGGTGATTGGCACGGTCTCCCGGCTCGTGCCCCAGAAGGCAGTCGGCGATCTCGTCGACGCTGTCGCCCGAATCGCGCCGGGCTTCGGGGGCGCAACCGGGCCTCCGGCGCTGGTCGTCGTCGGTGACGGTCCGTTGCGCGCCGATCTCGATCGGCGCGTGCGGACCGGTACCAACGGCGCGGGCGTGATGCTGCTCGGCGCACGCGCCGACGTCCCGCAGATCCTGCCCGCATTCGACGTTTTCGTGCTTTCGTCTCACTGGGAGGGCGAGCCGATAGCGCTGCTCGAGGCGATGGCGGCGGGTCTGCCGTGCGTGGCGACGGCCACCGAGGGTGCGCGGGAGATCCTGGGCGACGATGCGTCGAGCGGGTGTCTCGTCCCGGTCGGGGACGTGGCGGCGTTGGGCGATGCGCTCACGGGTCTGCTTCGCGACCCCGGCGCGCGCGATGCCCTGGGCGCGGCGGCGCGCGCGCGGGTTCGGGGTCGTACGCCGGAAGCGCAGGCGCGCCGCCTCGCGGCTGTCTATCGTCGACTGCTGGCCTCGAGTAACTCGTAGGCGCAGGTGACGGGGCGCGCCGCGACAAGCCCGGCGCGCAAGACCGCGACGCGACCCCGACGGCGCGTACCGAACAACCAGGGAGGTCGGATGACAAGCGGAACCGCGGCCCTGCTCGGACTCATTGTGGGGTTCGTTCTGGGCGCCGTCGTGGCGAACCGGTACGTGCGAAAGCAGACGGCGGGGCTCGCGGTGCTGTTCAAGGGCATTGCGGCGGAGGTGACGGAATCGACGCGAACCGCGTTCGTCGACGAGTGCCGCGGCCTGGTGGCGCAGCAGTCGGAGGGCGCGAGCGCCGTCGTAAAGGCGCTGGTGGACCCGATCCGCGAGCAGTTGGAGCGCCTCCACCGTTCGGCGGCGGCTAGCTCCGCCCGGACCTCGCAGGAGGTCGAGAGGCTGGCGGAAGAGACGGGCCGGCTGCAGCGCGTGCTGGGCAACGCGAAGATGCGCGGCGCGTGGGGCGAGCAGCACCTGCGGAACGCGATCGAGGCGGCGGGTGTCTCCCGGCACGTGGATTTCGTCGAGCAGGCGACGGCGGGCGGCGAGATTCGGGTGCGGCCCGACGCGGTGGTGTCGGTTCCGGGCGGCGCGAAGGTCGTGATCGACGCCAAGACGCCGCTGGATTCCTATCGGCGGGCGGTGGAGGGGGTCACGGCCGGGGAGCGGAAGCGTGCCCTTGAGGAGCATGCGGCGGCGCTCCGCGCCCATGCGAAGGAGCTGGGCCGCCGCGACTACTCGCGGTACTGGCCCGATTCGCCCGGCTTCGTGCTGATGTACGTTCCGACGGACCCGATGCTGGATGCGGCGGTCGACGTCGACGGCGAGCTGTGGCAGAGGGCGTGGGCGGACCACCGGGTCCTCATCACGACCCCGGGTCTGCTCATTGCGTTCCTGCGGACGGTGGCGATGGCGTGGGAGCGGCAGGACGTGCAGCGCAACGCCGACGACATTCTGCAGATCGCCGGAGAGCTGCACGCGCGTCTGGCGCGGCTGGGGAACAACCTGGACGCGATGGGCAAGGGACTTGGGAAGGCCGTGCGTTCGTTCAACGACGGCGTGGGCGCCTATCAGTCGCGGGTGATGGTCTCGGCCGCGCGTCTGGCGGATCTCGGCGCCGGCGCCGCGGCGAAGCTGAAGCGGCCTGACGCCGTGGACGTGGAGGCGCGGCACGTCGCCGTGCCCGAGCCGCGGGACGGCCAGGAGACCCCGGGCGGTTGACGGCCGGCGATGCTTGCCGGGATCATTCGGCGGTGGGATATCGGAGTCGGAGTTCGCGGTTCACGACGGTGGTCGCCTTCGTGGTCGCGTCGACCGCGGCGGCGCCGTCGCCTCCGGCGGCCGCCGGAGATTTCAGCATTCCCGCCCGGCGGGCCCCCCGCCCGCCCGAGATCGACGGCCACGTCAACGAGCGCGAATGGCGGGGCTCGGGGCGTGCCGAGAACTTCCGGCAGTTCGAGCCGCAGCGCGGCGCCCCGGCCGAGTTGCCCACGGTGGTCCACGTCCTCTACGACGACGAGTTCCTGTACGCGGGCTTCCAGGCGTGGGACCCCGAGCCCCCGCTGTCGCAGATGATCGAGCGCGACGACCCGATCTGGAACGATGACTCGGTGCAGGTCTTCCTCGACACCTTCCACGACCGGCGGACCGGCTACTACTTCATGGTCAACGCCCTGGGCACCCAGACCGACGGGCGCATCGCCGAGGACGGCGGCACCACCGACGGAGCCTGGGACGCGCCGTGGCGGTCGCGGGCGCAACGGACCGACTACGGCTGGTCGGCGGAGATCGCCATCCCCCTGACCTCGATCCAGTACCGGGCGGGCGCCGACGTCACGTGGGGGATCAACTTCGGCCGCAGCCGGCGCCGATCGCTGGAGCGTACCTTCTGGGCCGGACCGGTCGACTACTGGGCGCGCCTCTCGATGGCCGGCACCCTCGTCGAGCTCGATATCCCGCAGCAGTCGCGCCGCCACCAGGTCATTCCGTATGCGCTCTCGCGCGCCCAGGAGCGCGAGTCGCCGCTCCGCGCGGTCGGACTGGACATCCGCTACGCCCTGACGCCGCACGTGTCGGCGTACGGCACGGTCAATCCCGACTTCGCCACCATCGAGGCCGACCAGGAGCTGGTCAACCTGACGCGGTTCGAGGTGTCGCTCACGGAGAAGCGGCAGTTCTTCCTCGAGGGTGGAGAGCTCTTCGGCCAGCGCATCCGGACCTTCTACTCCCGCCGCATCGCCGACATCGAGGGTGGCGGCAAGCTCCTGGGGAAGCAGGGGCCGTGGGCGATGCACGTGCTGGCGACGCGGGCGGCGCCGTCCGCCGGCGGCAGCCGCGCCGGCTACACGGTGGCCCGCGTGCAGCGGGACGTGGCGGCGCGGTCCAACGTCGGGGTCCTCGTCGCGAACCGCACGCTCGACGGCCGCAACCAGGGCTCGATCGGCGGCGACGCCAGCCTCTACTTCACCGAGAACTGGGGGCTCACCGGCCAGTTCGTCCACAGCTACGGGCAGTTCTCGGAGGGGGCGGGCGCGTTCCTCGTGCGTCCTTCCTACGACTCCGCGACGGCCCATTTCCACGCCGGCTACACGCACCTCGGCGACCGTCTGGCCGACAACGTGAACGTGATGGGGTTCGTCGTCGACGACGACCGGCGCGAGGTGGATTCGGCCCTCAGCAAGACCGTCTGGCTGCCCGGCGGTCCGGTCGAGCGCATCCAGTACGATTCCGCCTACGACGCCTATTGGGGGCAGACCGGCACGCTCCGGAGCTGGCAGGTGGACGAGTCGGTCGCCGTCGATTTCCGCAGCCGCTGGACCATTACGGCGCGGCACTCGGAGGAGTTCAAGCGCTTCGAGCGCGATTTCCGCAACCGGCAGACGGGCCTCGAGCTCGGCTACAACACCCGGTCGTACCAGTCCTTCCGCGGCGGGGTCTCCACCGGCCGAAACTTCGACGCGGACTTCGTGCTCGGGAGCCTCGTCGCGCAGTACAAGCTGACCGACCGCACCTCGACGGAGTACGAGCTGCAGCGGCTGACCCTCGATCCGGACCCCGGCGGCGACAGCACCTGGATCCACGTGGTCCGCGCCAGCCGGTTCTTCACCCCCGACCTGTTCCTGCGCGTCTTCTTCCAGACGAACTCGGCCATCGACCGGCGGAACGTGCAGGCGGTGTTCGTCTATCGCTACCGCCCCCCGTTCGGGACGGTCCAGGTCGCCTACCAGCGCGGCACGGCAGAGTTCGGCCAGCGCTCGGCGCAGGGCCACACGCTGTTCCTGAAGCTCACGACGGTGCTGTGAGCGAGGCGCAGAGTCCTGGCCCTAGCCCGGAAATCGTCGCCTGCGGCTCCGATTGCCGCCCAACCAACCCTGCTGGCAGTCTGCACCGTTCTACGGCGCAGACTGCCAGCGCGACCTTACGGTCGCGTTGGAAGTTCGCTGGCGCGAACTTTCTACGGCGCAAGCTCCTACTAGCCCTACTAGCCGGTTCCGGATCCGGCGGGGACGGGCGGGCGGTAGCGCGCGATGGGCCGGTCGTCGATGGGCAGATGAATCAGCGCGGCGGCGAGGCCGAGGACGACCCCCGCCCACCAGATGCCGTCGTACGACCCGGTGGCGTCGTAGAGCCGGCCGCCCAGCCAGACGCCGAGGAAGCTCCCGAGCTGATGGCTCAGGAACACGAAGCCGAACAGCGTCGTCAGATAGCGCAGCCCGAAGATCCGGCCCACGATGCCGGTGGTCAGCGGGACCGTCGACAGCCACAGCACGCCCATGGCGGCAGAGAACAGGTAGATGACCGTGGTGGTCTTCGGGGCGAGCATCAGCGCGGTGATCGCGGCCGCCCGCAGCGCGTAGATGCTGCTGAGCCCGCACTTCCGGCTCCAGTGCTGGCCGGCCGCGCCGGCCCCGAGCGAGCCGAGGATGTTGAACAGGCCGATGACCGCGATCGCGCCGGCCCCGGCCGAGGCGGGCAGGCCGAGGTCCCGGACGTAGGCGGGGAAATGAACCGTGATGAACGCCACGTGGAACCCGCAGACGAAGAAGCCGGCGGTCAGCAGGCCGAACCCGCGGTGGCCGAACGCCTCGCGCACGGCCTCCGCAAGCGATTGCTCGGGTTCCGCCGCACCCGATCGCGTCGAGGCGCCCGGCAGCAGCAACGCCAGCGGCGCGATGACGAGCACCGGGGCGGACAGGCTCAGGAGCGCCGCCTGCCATCCATAGGCGTCGATGAGTCCCTGTCCGAGCGGGGAGAAGACGACCTGTCCGAACGAACCGGCCGCCGTCCCCAGGCCGAGGGCGAGCGAACGCCGCTCCGGTCCCACCACCTTCGCCATGGCCGCGAGGGCGATGGTGAAGGCCGTGAAGGCCACGCCGACCCCCACCAGTACCCCCGCCGTCATCTGCAGCACGGCGGGGTTCTCGGCGTGCGCCATCCCCCGGATGCCGAGGGCGTAGACCACCGCGCCCGCCGCCAGCACGCGGGACGGCCCGAACCGGTCGCTCAGGGCCCCGGCGACGGGGAGGCTCGCGCCCCACGCGAGATTCTGTATCGCCAGCGCCAGGGCGAAGGTCTCGCGGCCCCATCCCCTCGCCGCCGTCATCGGTTCGAGAAAGAGCCCGAAGATGGAACGCGCACCGAACCCGAGGACGGCGATCGCGCATCCCGCCGCCATCACCAGCGCGGGCGTCCGCCAGCCGTGCTCAGTCACAGGCGATGAGCTTTCCGGCCGGGTTGGCCATGATGGCGAGAATGCGCCACCGGCCGTCGAGCCGGGCGAAGAGATAGCTCGACGCTCCCTGCGTCAGCACGCTGCCGTCGGTGCGATAGCGGGTGAAGTGCGCGCTCAACAGCGCGGTGGCCGGGTTGAATGACGCAGATTTCGGCGCGATCGGTCTCCGAGTGGTCGTAGCGTTCGAGGGCCAGCCGCTCGTGGGTGGCGTCGAATGAAGCCCGGGTGTCGGCGGCGGAGGATCGCACCGACGCGCCGGCGGCGCCGAGCTGGAACGACGGGGCCGCGTAGATGTCGTTGGCGATGACCTCGGTCCGGCCGGCGGAGAACGCCTCGATGTAGGCGTCCCAGGCGGCGCGCACCTCGGTCTTCACGTCGGACTCGGGTGTCACCTGGGCCGGGGACGGCGCCGGCAGGCACGCGATCGCGTGCAGGGTCGCGGTGGTCATCGAAGCGCGGTTGGTCATGTCGGTCCTCCGTCGTCTCGGCTTGGGGGCGGCGGCCGTGCGGGCCGCCGGGGTCGGCGTTCCTGTCCGGATATCCGCCCGGTCCGCTGGCGCCGGTGCCCGCCGCCGGGTCATGCATGCGCCGCCGGCCTGCCTTCGGTGGCCGGCGCCGCACGCCGTCAGCGGCCAGCCGGCGCCGCGCCGGGCCGCGCCGTTGCCTTTTTCGCGCCGGCGGGACGATACTGAGAATAACAGGGGAGGACCTCCGCCATGCGAACGGCGTTGATTCCGTTGTGTGCCGTCCTTGCGCTAGCCGCCGGGTGCAACGATGCGTCGCTGCCCGATCTGCGGGGGGGCGCCGAGGACGTGCTGGACGAGGCGCGAAACCGGGCCCAGGCGATCGGCGATCTGTCGGCGGACGAGATGAGCGAGATCTGGGCCATCGAGTACCGGACGCTGCTCGTGTCCGATGCCGACCTCGGGACGCTCGACGAGCAGTTGAACGCGCTGGGACAGGAGCGGTGGGAGTGCTACCACGTCAGTGACGAGGCGCAGGGCAAGTTGTTCTACTTCAAGCGCCCGAAATCGACCGCGATCGCCAATCTGACCAACCTGCTGCGGCTGGGCTCGGTCGTATTCTGACGGGGTGCACGCCATGAGCGACGTCGATTCTGCGGCCGCCGGCGCTGCGGCCGCCGATCCTGCGGCCGGGGGCAGCTCGAGAGCCCGACTGGGAGTGCTGCTCGCGGTGGCGGCGGTGGCGGTTGCCGCCTATCTGCGGTTCGGCGACGCGCTGTCGCTCGCGGCCATCGCGGAGCAGGAGGCGGCGTTGCGCGCGTATCAGCAGGCCCATCCGTGGCTGGTCTACGGCGCCGCGTTCCTGGTCTACGTTGCGGTGACGGGATTGTCGCTGCCCGGCGCGGCCGTGCTCACCCTCGTCTTCGGTTGGTACTTCTACTTCCTGCGGGCCGTCCTCCTCGTGAGCTTCGCCTCGACGACCGGCGCCTCGCTCGCGTTTCTCCTGAGTCGATATGTCTTCCGGCACACGGTGCAGTCCCGGTTCGGCGACCGGCTGCGGTCGTTCAACGACGCGCTGGCCAGGGACGGGGCGCTGTATCTCTTCACGTTGCGCCTCGTTCCGGCGGTGCCGTTCTTCGTGATCAATCTCGTCATGGGGCTGACCCCGCTCCGGCTGGGGACCTTCTGGTGGGTGAGTCAGGTCGGCATGCTGCCGGGCACCGCCGTCTACGTCTATGCGGGGGCGGCGGTGCCGGACCTGCAGGCTCTCAGCGAGAGCGGGGTCGGTGGCATCGTGTCACCGCAGGTGCTGGCGGCCTTCGTGCTGCTGGGCCTGTTCCCGCTCCTCGTCAAGATGGTCATGCGGCGCTTCCGTTCCGTCCCCAACCAGCAATCCACGTTGTAGATACGGGTGCGCGCGGTTGCACCACGGGTTTCCGGAGACCTACGGGCTCCTGCCCTGAAATCGTCGCCGTGGGAGTTTCGCCACGGGCTGCTAGAACCCGATGAGGGTCTGCAGGTAGATGAGGGTCTGCAGGTAGATGAGGGTCTGCAGGTAGAAGAAGTCGGCCGAGCCGGCGCCGAAGCCGGCCCCGAGGGTCTGCCCTCTGGTCGGCTCGTCGGCCGCCCCGCACGACGACCGCGCTGTCGAGCTTGCCCGATGTTCGCCCTACGAGATTGTCGCAATCGCCGACCGAGAGAAGACCATGCGACGGCGCGGCAGAGGATAGGGGTAAGGACGCGGACCTGCGGCGACCGGTCCTGTGCGTTTCCGCGGCCGGTACTCGGTGGCGGGTCGAGCCCGCGCAGCCGCCGGTTGTCGGTCAGGCGCCATCTCCGGGTACAGATTTGTCGGCCTGTCGGCTCAGGGAGAGCGGCGGCCGCCCGAAAGTCGGTTCAACCCGGTTGTTGCCGGCACAATCGTGTCGATCGGCCGCCACCTCCGACAGGGATGTAGAACCGGGACGGCGTTCTCACTCACCGGACGCTCTTGCCCTGGGGCCCTTGCCCTCGGGAATCACGATTTTCCTCCGCGTTCAGGCGCCATTTCGGGAGCGTGGCGTCTCTTGGCCTCGTTCTTGCACCGGCAACGGCCGACGATGACGGACCGCGATTGCGGTAACCGTCCAGGAATCGCGAGCCATCGGGCTCGCGGCAGCGGAGTTGACGCCGTTTTCGGCGCTTGCGTACGAACGGAGGCCCAGTGGAAGTCACGAACAAGGCGACACGCATTCGGCTGTTCAGCGTGTCGACACCACAGATGCGCGCGTTCCACATGACGTGGTTTGCGTTTTTTCTGTGCTTCTTCGCGTGGTTCGGGATCGCGCCGCTCATGAAGATCGTGCGCGACGAGATGGCGCTGACGCAGTCGCAGATCGGTTGGCTGGTCATCGGGTCGGTGGCGATGACGGTCGTGGCGCGGCTGCTGATCGGCTGGCTGTGCGACCGGATCGGCCCGCGGCTCGCCTACACCTGGCTTCTCATCGTCGGGTCGCTCCCGGTGATGGGCATCGGTCTGGCCCAGGACTTTCAGACCTTTCTCGTCTTTCGGCTCCTCATCGGCGTCATCGGCGCGTCGTTCGTCATCACCCAGTACCACACGTCGGTGATGTTCGCGCCGAACGTGGTGGGCACCGCGAATGCGACGACGGCGGGATGGGGGAACCTCGGCGGCGGCGTGACGCAGCTCGTCATGCCGATAGTGCTGGGCATTCTCACCGTCGGCGCGTACATCCCGTTCACCGACATCCAGTTTCTGCCCGGCATCGGACTGAGCGACGCCATCGCGTGGCGCGTGGCCATGGTCATCGCGGGCGCGATGTGCGCGCTGGTGGGGGTGGCGTACTACTACCTGACCCAGGACGCGCCGGACGGCAACTACGGCGCCTTGCGCGCGGCCGGCAAGCTGCCCCCCAAGCAGAGCGTCAAGGGGTCGTTCGCGGCGGCGGGCCGGGATCCACGGGTGTGGGCGCTCTTCCTCGTCTACGGGGCGTGCTTCGGAATCGAGTTGACGGTCAGGCGGTGCAGTGGGCGGGCGCGGCGGCCATGCTCTTCGGGTTGATGAACGTCTTCGCCCGCACCGTGGGCGGCGTATTCGGCGATCGGTTCGGCCGCCGGTGGGGGCTGTCGGGCCGGGTGCGGTGGCTGTTCATCGTGTTGTTCGCCGAAGGGCTCGCGCTGATGCTCTTCTCGCAGATGTCGGTGCTGGCGATGGCGTTGCCCGCGCTCATCCTGTTCAGCGTGTGCGTGCAGATGTCCGAGGGGGCGACCTATTCGGTCGTGCCGTTCATCAACAAGAAGGCGCTCGGCTCGGTCGCGGGCATCGTGGGCGCGGGCGGCAACGCGGGCGCGGTCGCGGCGGGCTTCCTGTTCAGGGGCGCGATTCCGTGGTCGACGGCGTTCTTCGTGCTGGGCGCGATGGTCACGGTGGTCGCATTCGCGACGTTCGCGGTCCGGTTCGACCCCGCGACGGAGACCGATGCCCGGGCCGCGCTCGACGCGGCGTGGGCCGACCGGTACGCCGCGCTGCCGGGCGCGCGGGACGCGGTCGAAGCGGCAGGATAGGCGTTGAGATGACGAATCCGCCCGAGCGCGCATCGGTGGTCGAACACTATCTGGAGTTGCAGCAGCAACCGGCTACGGCGGTGGACCGGTTCGTGGGCGCGCACGAGGAGGCGGTGGCGTCGGGGGGGGCGGAGCTCACCGGGCGCTACTCGGCGCTCATGCCCGCGACCCCGCCCGGTGAAGGACAGCAGTATGCCTTCGAGGTCGATCTCGACGCCTGCTCGGGCTGCAAGTCGTGCGTCGCGGCCTGTCACGCGATGAACGGGTTGGAAGACGAGGAATCATGGCGCGACGTCGGGTTGCTGCACGGCGGGGGGGACCATCAGCCGGTCCTGCAGCACGTGACCACAGCCTGCCACCACTGTCTGGACCCCGCGTGCATGCACGCGTGTCCGGTGGACGCCTACGAGAAGGACCCGGCGACGGGCATCGTCAGGCACCTCGACGACCAGTGCTTCGGGTGCCAGTACTGCACGCTGGCGTGTCCCTACGATGCCCCGAAGTACAGCCCGGCCAAGGGAATCGTGCGGAAGTGCGACATGTGCAGCGATCGGCTGGCGGAAGGGGAGGCGCCCGCCTGCGTGCAGTCCTGTCCGGGCGAAGCCATCCGGATCCGGATCGTCGACGCCGATCAGGTGGTGGAGGAGTCGGAGACGAATCTCTTCGTCCCGGGCGCCCCGGAGCCCGCGATCACGTTGCCGACGACGACCTACCGGACGGCGCGCGTGTTGCCGCGCAACATGATTCCGGCCGACTACTACACGGTTCACCCCAAGGCCCCGCACTGGCCGCTCATCTTGATGCTCGCCCTCACCCAGATGTCCGTCGGCGCCTTTCTCGTGGAGCAGGTGCTGGGGCTGGTCGCGCCGTCGGCGCTGATGGCCAGCATCCGGCCGTTGCACAGAGCCAGCGCGCTCGTGTTCGGTCTGCTGGCCCTCGTGGTCAGCGTCCTGCACCTCGGTCGGCCGCAGTACGCCTTTCGGGCCGTCATCGGCCTCCGGCATTCGTGGCTGAGCCGGGAGATCGTGGCGTTCGGGCTGTTCGCGGGGCTGGCCGTGGCCTACGCGGCCTGGTCGTGGGTGGACGCCTACCTGCCGGCTGGCGGGCGCGGGGCGCCGCCGTGGCTCGGATGGACGGTGGCGGGCGTCGGGGTGGCCGGCATCGGCTGCTCGGTGATGGTCTATCAGTTCACCCGCAAGGATTTCTGGAACGGATGGTCGACGGGGTGCAAGTTCCTGCTCACCGCCGCGGTGCTGGGGCTCGCCGCGGCGTGGCTGTCGCTGATGGTCACCGCGGCGTGGACGGAGAGCGCGGCGTCGGCGGCGGCGTTGCGCCGCTACGGCCCGGTGCTGTGCCGCGGGCTGATCGGGGCGGCGGCGCTGAAGCTGGTCTTCGAAGCCGCCCTCTTCCGCCACCTGGCCGTCAAGTCCACCACCTCGTTGAAGCGGACGGCGCTGCTGATGACCGGCGCCCTGTCGCACATGACGGTGGCCCGCTTCGCGGCGGGCGTCGTCGGCGGGATCGCGATGCCGGGGCTGGTGCTGCTGACCCGGACCCCCGCCGGCGAAGACGTCATGCTCGCGCCGTTCGTGGCGATGCTGTTCGTCGCGTGCCTGGCCGGCGAGCTGCTCGAACGCTATCTGTTCTTCGCGGCGGTCGCGTCGCCGAAGATGCCGGGAGGGGTGTGACGTGCTGCGCCAGCGTGACGGGCATCTCACCCGCGACCTCGTGCGGACGCCGGGCGGATTCGGCCTCGGGCAGGTGCCGGCCCGGCACAAGCCGGACGCCACCGCCGACCTGGTGTGCGGCTACTGCTCGACCGGCTGCCGCCTGACGGTGCATCTGAAGGACGGCGCGCCCGTCAACCTCACGCCGTCAACCGGCTGGCCGGTGAACCGCGGCACCGCCTGCCCGAAGGGCTGGGAGGCGCTGACCGTGCTCGACGCGCCCGACCGCGCCACCACCCCGCTCCTGCGTGACGGCGGCGGCAACCAGCGGCCGGTGAGCTGGGACGCCGCCCTCGACACGATGGTCGAGCGGTTCAAGGCGATTCAGGCCCGGCACGGGGCCGAGTCGGTGGCATTCCTCAGCACCGGCCAGATGCCCACCGAGGAGATGGCCCTGCTCGGCGCCCTCGCCAAGTTCGGCATGGGCATGCTGCACGGGGACGGGAACACGCGGCAGTGCATGGCCACGTCGGTCGTCGCCTACAAGCAGGCGTTCGGGTTCGACGCGCCGCCCTACACCTACGACGACTTCGAAGCATCGGACGTCATCGTGTTCGTCGGCGCGAACCCGTGCATCGCGCATCCCATCATGTGGGAGCGGGTGCTCCGCAACCCCCGGAACCCCGCCATCGTGGTCCTCGACCCGCGGTTCACCGAGACCGCGATGCAGGCCACGCAGCATCTGCCGCTGCGGCCGAAGTCGGACCAGACGCTGCTCTACGGGATCGCGGGGATCCTGATCGAGCGCGGCTGGATCGACAGCGACTACGTCGAGGCCCATACCCGCGAGTACGAGCCGTTCGCCGCGTACGTGCAGCAGTTCACGCTCGACCGCGTCGTGGCCGAGACCGGGCTCGAGCCGGACGCGATCGAGCGGCTGGCCGCGACGATCCACGCAGGGGAGCGGGTGTCCTTCTGGTGGACCATGGGGGTCAACCAGAGCTACCAGGGGGTGCGCACCGCGCAGGCCATCATCAACCTGGCGCTCCTGACCGGCAACATCGGGCGGCCCGGCACCGGCGCCAACTCCATCACCGGGCAGTGCAACGCCATGGGCTCCCGGCTGTTCAGCAACACCACCAACCTGCTGGGCGGCCACGACTTCGCCGACCCCGGCGACCGCGCGAAGGTCGCCGGGGTGCTCGGCATCGACCCCGCCGCCATTCCCCGCGAGCCGAGCTGGGCCTATCACGAGATCGTCAAGGGCATCCTCGAGGAACGGATCAAGGGCCTCTGGGTCATCGCGACCAATACCGCGCACTCGTGGATCAACCAGGCCCAGGCCCACGACATCCTCGGCCGGCTCGACTTTCTCGTCGTCCAGGACATGTACGCGTCGACGGAGACCGCCCGGATGGCGGATCTCGTGCTCCCGGCGGCGGGCTGGGGCGAGAAGGACGGCACCTTCATCAACTCGGAACGGCGCATCGGCACGATCAGGAAGGTGGCGGCGGCGCCCGGCGAGGCGCTGGCCGATTTCGCCATCTTCAAGCTGGTGGCCGAGTACTGGGGCTGCGGCGATCAGTTTCGCGCGTGGACGTCCCCCGAGGCGGCCTTCCAGATTCTCAAGCGGCTGTCGGCGGGGCAGCCCTGCGACATCAGCGGCATCGCCGACTACGCGATGCTCGACGAGCGGGGCGGCATCCAGTGGCCGTGTCCGGCCGACCAGCCGCCGCCGGCCCCCGGCGCGGAACGGCGCCTGTTCGAGGACGGGCGTTTCTTTCATGCGGACGGCCGCGCGCGGTTCCTCTTCGAAGACCCGCGCCCGCTGCCGGAGCCGCCGAGCGAGCGATACCCGTTCCTGCTCCTCACCGGCCGCGGCACCGCTGCGCAGTGGCATACCCAGACGCGCACCGCGAAGTCGGCCGTCCTGCGGAAGCTCTATCCGAACGAGGTCTACGTCGAGATCAACCCGGCCGACGCGCGGTCGCTCGGCATCCGGTCGCACGGTCGCGTCGAGGTCCGGTCCCGGCGCGGCTGCATCCGGGCGACCGCGTTCGTCACCCGGTCCGTGCAGCCCGGGCATCTGTTCGTGCCCATGCACTACGCAGTGACCAACCAGCTCACCGACGCCGTCTTCGACCCCTACTCCAAGCAGCCGTCCTACAAGGCCTGCGCCGTCGACGTGGGGCCCGTGTAGCAGAGGAAATACCGGCATGTCAGATTCAGCTCGCGTCCCATCCCCGAGTCGGCCCGAGACCGTCGTCGTCATCGGCAACGGCATGGTCGGCCACCGGTTCTGCGAGAAGCTGGTCGAGCTCGACCCCGGCCGCCGATACCGCATCGTGACGTTCTGCGAGGAGCCGCGCGCCGCCTACGATCGCGTCGGCCTGACCCGGTTCTTCGACAGACGAGATCCCGCGCACCTCATGCTGGCGAACCCCGCGTGGTACGAGGAGAACGGGATTGCCCTGCACGTCGGCGACCGGGCGACGGCCATCGACCGCGGCGCCCGGGTCGTGCGGTCCGCGCGGGGGCGAGAGATTCCCTACGACCGGGTGGTGCTGGCCACCGGGTCGGCCCCCTTCGTGCCCCCGATTCCCGGCGTCGACAAGCAAGGGGTCTTCGTCTATCGCACCATCGAGGATCTCGAAGCGATCATCACCTATGCCGGGCAGGTCGAGCGCGCCGCGGTCATCGGCGGGGGGCTCCTGGGTCTCGAGGCGGCGAAGGCCGCCCACGACCTCGGCCTCGAGACGCACGTCGTCGAGTTCATGCCTCGCCTGATGCCCAGGCAGGTGGACGACGCCGGGTCCCGCCTGCTGATCAGGGAGATCGAGGCGCTCGGCGTCCGGGTGCGCGTCGGCACCGCGACGAAGGAGATCCTCGGCAACGGGAGGGTCGAGGGGATGGCCTTTGACGGCGGCGACGTCCTCGAGGTCGGGATGGTCATCGTCTCGGCCGGCATCCGTCCCCGCGACGAGCTGGCGCGCGCGTGCGATCTCGCGGTGGGCGCGCGCGGCGGCGTGGTCGTGGACGACCGCCTGCAGACCAGCGACCCCGACATTCACGCCATCGGCGAGGTCGCGCAGCACCGCGGCATGGTCTACGGCCTCGTCGCGCCCGGGTACGAGATGGCCGAGGTGCTGGCCGCCCGGCTCGCCGGCGATACGTCGCGCGTCTTCACCGGCGCCGACCTGTCGACGAAGCTCAAGCTGATGGGGGTGGACGTGGCGAGCTTCGGCGACTACGACGCCGGCGCGGACACCGCCAAGCCGCTCACCTATGAGGACCCGTTCGGGGGCGTCTACAAGAAGCTGCTGTTCAGCCCGGACGGCAAGAAGCTCGTGGGCGGCATCCTGGTCGGCGACGCGTCCGACTACGGCAGCCTCATGATGCTCGCGAAGAACCGGACCGATCTGCCGGCCGAGCCGGGGGCCCTCGTGCTCGGCTCGGGCGCCGGCGGGGTCGCGGTGTCGGCCACCGGGATGCCGGCCGAGACTCAGGTCTGCCAGTGCAACGGCGTGAGCAAGGGCGACATCTGCGCGGCCATTCGCGACGACGGCTGCGCGGCGGTGGGCGACATCAAGGCGCGGACGCGCGCGGGCACCGGCTGCGGCGGGTGCCTCCCGCTGGTGACCGACCTCCTCAAGCAGGAGCTCGCGGCGTCCGGCAAGAAGGTCGACACCGACCTCTGCGAGCACTTTCCGTACACACGGCAGCAGCTCCTCGACGTCGTCAAGGTCAGGGAGATCAAGACCTTTGCCGCCCTCATCGCCGAGCACGGCCGCGGCCACGGCTGCGAGATCTGCAAGCCGGCGGTCAGCTCGATGTTCGCGAGCCTGTGGAACGAGAACATCCTCGACGACGCCCACCAGACTCTGCAGGACACGAACGACCGCTTCCTCGCGAACATGCAGCGCGGGGGCGTCTACTCGGTAATCCCGCGGGTGCCGGGGGGCGAGATCACCCCCGACAAGCTGATCGCGCTCGGCGGTATCGCGAAGAAGTACGGCCTCTTCACCAAGATCACCGGGGGGCAGCGCATCGACATGTTCGGGGCGCAGCTCCACCAGTTGCCGGACATCTGGGAGGAGCTGGTGGCGGCGGGGTTCGAGAGCGGCCACGCCTACGGCAAGGCCCTGCGCACGGTGAAGAGCTGCGTCGGCACCACCTGGTGCCGGTTCGGGGTGCAGGACTCGGTGAAGTTCGCGATCCGGGTCGAGGAGCGGTATCGGGGCATCCGCGCGCCCCACAAGCTCAAGTCGGCGGTCTCGGGCTGCGTGCGCGAGTGCGCCGAGGCGCAGGGCAAGGACTTCGGGCTCATCGCCACCGAGAACGGCTACAACCTGTATGTCTGCGGCAATGGCGGCATGCACCCACGCCACGCCGATCTGCTGGCCGGCGACATCGACGAAGACACCGCCATCCGGTACATCGACCGGTTCCTGATGTTCTACATCCTGACCGCCGACCGGCTGACCCGGACCTCGGTCTGGCTGGAGCAGATGGAGGGGGGCATCGACTACCTCCGGGGCGTCGTGGTGGACGACAAGCTGGGAATCCGCGACGAGCTCGAGCACCGGATGGCCCATCTCGTCGACACCTATCGCTGCGAGTGGAAGGAAGTGGTCGACAATCCGGCGCTGCGCGGGAAGTTCCGCCAGTTCGTGAATACGGACGAGACCGAGGTCGGCATAGAGTTCGTGGACGAGCGCGGGCAGCAGCGGCCGGAGTACTGGGAGAAGGACGTGATACCGGTCGAGGATGTCACGCGCCCGGCCGAGGACCGGCTGCGCGCGCTGCGCGAGACGGCCGGCAAGCGCTGGGTCAACGTGGGGTGCGTCGCCGATTTCCCGACCGACGGCGGCGCCGCCGTCAAGTACGGCCGGACCCAGATCGCGGTGTTCAACTTCTCGTCGCGCGGCGAGTGGTACGCCACCCAGAACATGTGCCCGCACAAGCAGGCGTTCGTCCTCTAGCGCGGCATCGTCGGCGACGCGCAGGGAACGCCCAAGGTCGCCTGCCCGCTCCACAAGAAGGTCTTCGGGCTCGATACCGGCGCCTGTCTCAGCGGCGAGAGCTACGAGCTGCTGACCTTCCCCGTGAAGGTCGACGGGGACCGGGTGTACCTGGAGCTGCCGCCGGTCGAGCACCTGGATGCGTTCCTGGGGACCGACCGCGTCTGCGACGCCGCCGCGCGCACCCGCGGACCCGCGCGGGGAGCCGCGGAGGAGCCGGCCGCGCCGTATCTGCGCACCGAGCGCCCCGACGGCCAGGTGGATTACTTCGGGGAACGGCAGGCGGCCGGCGTGCGGTAGCGCGAATCGGCGCCGGCTCAGGCCCGATTCGGGGCGCGGACCCGCAGCCGTTTCGCCGGTTCGAGGCTTTGCGATTGCGGGGCACCAGCATCAGATCGTGCTGGATGGCGGTCGCCGCGATCAGGGCGTCGGGGTGTCGCCCTTCCGGTGTCCCGGCGGCCCGTCGAAGTGGCCTGCTCCTCGGTCGAAGTGGCCTGCTCCTCGGTCGAAGTGGCCTGCTCCTCGTGTGTGGAGGCCTCTGCGGGCACAGTCGTTTTCCCGCCACGGAGACTCCTGCGCGACCTGCGACTCGATATCACGGACGACGCGTCCACCGGTTCCAGCATCGACGCCCTCGGCCACGGGATCCGGAGATCGAGGCGGCGGGTTCGGTCCGATCGAGGCCCTGCGCTACCCGTCTGGCGTGGCGGGTATGCGGAGATCGGAAGGCAGTCGAGGCGATCGTTCTCTATACTTGGGTACAGTTGTCCTCGGTGAGCCGGGTGGTGCCTCCCGTGCCGAGGGTCGCTCCGGGCGACATTGGGGGGTACGCCAAGCGACCGGCTCCACGGGTGGGACGTCGGCCCAGGGGACGAGAGGACGAGGACATGGGGTCGAGCATGCGCAAACGGGTCGGAACCACTGGTGTGCTGGTGCTGGCGCTGACGGGTCTGGCCGGTTGCGAGGGCGGCCTGTCGCCGTCCCAGCTGGTCTTCTTCACCGTCGACGACGTCGTGATCGGCACCGGTGCGATGCCGGTCCCCGGCGATCTCGTGACCATCCGCTACGTGGCGTGGCTGTGGGAGGAGGACCCAACCGACCACAAGGGCCAGCAGGTGGATTCCGGCGAGTTGGAGTTTCTCCTGGGCGCCGGAGAGACGTTGTCGGCATTCGATCAGGGGCTCGGCAACATGCGGGTCGGCGGGCTGCGGCGCATGCAGGTGCCGCCGGAGTATGGCGTCGGGAGACAGGGACGAGACAACATCCCGCCGGACTCGACGCTGGTCATCGACGTCGAGCTCCTCGGCGTGCGACCGCTGGTCACCGACAGCGCTCCGTTCCAGATCATCGATCTCAAGGTCGGCGACGGCGCCACGGCCGCCAATGGCTTCGTGCTGACGGTTGTCTATGTCGGACACCTGTACGACGAGAGTCAGCCGGACAACAAGGGCCGGCAGTTCGACGTGAACAACAATGGGTTCGACTTCAACCTCGGCCTCGGACAGGTGATCCTCGGTTGGGATGAGGGACTGCTGGGCATGCGCGAGAACGGCGAGCGGCGGCTGATCATCCCGCCCGAACTGGCCTACGGAGCGGCGGGTCGGCCGCCTCGGATTCCGGCCAACGCCACCCTGCTGTTCGACATCACCCTGGTCAGTGCGCGGGTTCCGTGATCCGGAGTGCATGCCGAGAATCCGCCTGATCGCGCTGGTTCTGTGGGGCGCGAGCGTCCTGGTCCTGTCCGGGCTGTATGTGCTGCGGCCGGACCTCCTGGAGCCGGAGCGGGTGGCCGGCGTGCTGCGCGGGTCGGGCCAGCCGGTCCTGCTCGGCTACGTCGTCCTCAACGTGGTGCGCGCGTTCACGCTCGTGCCCAGCACCGTGCTCATCATCGCCGGCACGCTGCTGTTCCCCGACCGGCCCTGGTTCGTCATGAGCAGCTCGCTGGGCGGCGTGGTCGTCTCCGCCGTGCTCATCTACTACTTCTTCGACTACCTCGGTCTCGGCGCCCTCTTCGAACGGCGCCACGCGGCGCGGGTGCGCTGGCTCGAGAAGCAGATGGCCCGAAGGGGTTTCTGGCTCGTGACCGGCTGGTCGGCGTTTCCCTTCGTGCCCACCGACGTCATCTGCTACGTGGCCGGCACGCTGCGGATGCCGGTCGCCCGGTTCGCCGCCGGCGTCGCCCTGGGCGAGCTGCCGATCGTCGCCTTTTACGTCTGGGCGACCCGCACCCTCGTCGGCTAGGGCCAGGGGCTCCCGGCTGCCCTTCGACCGCCGGATGGGATAGATTGATGGGCACCCAAGGAGGAACCATGAACCATCGCCGCCCCCGCCGCCGTCCGTTGCTCGCGCTCTGCCTGGCCCTCGCCGTCGGTGGCGCGGTCCTTTCCGCCCAGCGCCGGGACGGGGTTCCGGCGGTGCCCGTGCCGGCCGCGCCGCGGGTGCTGCACACCGCCGAGGTGCCGCGCATCCGGGTGGTGCCGGTCGCCACCGGCCTGTCCCACCCCTGGGGCATGGCGTTCCGCAGCAACGGCGACATCCTCGTGACCGAGCGGGACCGCGGGACGTTGCGGGTGGTGCGGGACGGCCAGCTGATGGACCGCGCGATTCCCGGCGTTCCCGAGGTCTTCGCCGAATCCAATCGCGCCGGGCTCATGGACGTCGCGGTGCATCCGGACGACGATCGGATGGTCTACCTGACCTACAGCAAGTCGGTCGTCCGGGACGGCGAGGAGGGGGTGACGGTGGCCCTGGCCCGCGGGCGCCTCGACACCGGGGCGCTGACCGAGGTGCGGGACATCTTCGTGTCCGAGGGGCTCGACCGCGGCATCGCCGCGTCGCGCCTCATCTGGGGGCCCGACGGCTCGCTCTACATGACGGTGGGCGGATCCTACGTCTTCGCCGACACCGGCAGCTACGCGCAGGACCCGCAGACCCATTTCGGCAAGCTCATGCGGCTGACCGAGGACGGCGCCGCGCCGGCCGACAACCCGTTCGCGGGCGATCCCGACTACCTGCCGGAGATCTACTCGCTCGGCCACCGCAACCAGCTCGGGCTGGCGTGGCATCCCGAGACCGGCGACCTTTGGGCGACCGAGAACGGGCCGCAGGGCGGCGACGAGGCGAACATCATCCGGTCGGGCGCGAACTACGGGTGGCCGATCGCCTCTTACAGCCGCGAGTACTCCGGGGTGCGGGTCACCGAGACGCCGTGGCGGCCGGAGTTCGAGGACGCCGCGGTGCTCTGGTGGCCGTCGATCGGACCGTCGGGGCTGACGTTCTACAACGGCCCGCACTTTCCCGCGTGGCAGGGCAATCTCATGGTCGGCTCGATGATGGAGGGCCGGATGCCGCGCACCGGGCACATCGACCGGATCGTGTTCAACCGCCGGGGCGAGGAGATCCGGCGCGAATCGATCCTCACCGAGCTGCGGCAACGGGTGCGCGACGTGCGGCAGGGGCCCGACGGCTATCTCTACGTCCTGACCGACGAGGACGACGCGGTCCTCTTCCGCATCGAGCCGGCCCGCGCCCTCGCCGATCCGCCGGGCAGCGCCATCTTCGTCGAACGGGCCGATGAGCCGCGGGTGGCGCCGGTGCCCGAGTCGGAGTGGACGGCCGAGCAGCGGGCGCTGGTCGAGAAGTACGCGCCGGACGGCGACCCGGGGAACGCGCTGCGCACCCTCGTCCGGTTGCCGGTCCTCGCCGACCGCGTGATGCCGCTGCTGACCTGGGTGTCCAACGACTCGACGCTTTCGCCGCGGCATCGCGCGCTGCTCATCCTGCGGACGGCGTGGCTTGCGCAGAACGGCTATCTGTGGTCTTCGCATGCCGGCCGGAGCGATCACGGGCTGACCGCCGACGAGGTGCACCGCATCGCGGAGGGGGCCGGCGACGGCTGGAGTACCTTCGAGCGGACCCTGATCGCGCTGGCCGACGAGCTGTTCCGGAACGCCGCGGTGACCGACCGCACCTGGACCGGGCTGACGAGGATGTACGAGCTGGAGAACCTGGCCGACGCAGTGGTGACCGTGAACGAGATCACCGCGGCGTCGGTCCTCCTGAACTCGCTCGGGGTCCAGCCCGACACAGGGGCCGAGCACCTCATGCCGAGCGAGGACGTCGCCTACCGCATCGACGCGCCCGATCGCGAGCCGCCCCTGGCGGCGCCGCGCGTCGAGCCGATCGAGGGCGACGACCTGCGGGTCGGCCGCACGTTGCGCCGGCATCCCGCGATGGCCGAGCAGTGGTACGCGAACCCGCGGTACGTGCTCGACGAGGAACGGTCGCGCCTGACCCCGCACGACCGCGAGCTGGTCATCCTGCGCACCGGGTGGAACGCCCAGGCGGTCTACGAGTGGGCGAAGCACGTGGGGAGCGTGGGCCGCGCGCGCGAGCGCGGGCTCGAGCCGCGCTGGATCGCGCAGGGGCAGGACGCCCCCGGCTGGAACGCGCGCGAGCGCCTGCTCATCGACGCCGCCGACGAGATGTACACCGACACCATGATCTCGGACGAGACCTGGGCCGCCCTGTCCGAGCACTACGACCAGCACCAGCTCGTGAGCATCGCGGCCACCGCGGCCCGCTACCGCAAGGTCTCGATGACCCTGAACGCCTTCGGCGTGCAGCCGCTGCCGGACGACGAGCGGTTCCCGGTGCTGGAGGGGTACCAGGACTAGCGGAGATCGCGGTGCCGCGTCAGCGCGCTGAAAGGGCGCCAGCGGGCAGAAAGCCGCTCGTGGGGCAAGGCGGGGCGAGGCAGCGTATCGGGACATGGGTGATCGCGGAGCACAGTGCGGCTTCCGCGGAACAACGCAGCAGGGCAGGACGCGGGGTCGAATGCCGCGGGGCCTCTCGCCACGGGCACGGAGAGTCTGCCTCGGGGGCGGACTCCCGGCGGGTCGATCCGGCGGGAAGCGAAGCGGCGATGCGATGCCGCGGGAGGGCCGAGATGCAGTACCAGTTCCGAGGCGTACGATCCGGGGTGGCCGTCGCCGTTGCCGTGCTCGCCCTCGCGCCGGCCGCGCCCGTCGCTCGGGCGCAGGACCCCGCCGACTTCGTCCCGGTCACCGACGCCATGCTGCGGGACCCCGCGCCGGCCGACTGGCCGATGTGGCGGCGGACCCTCGATGGGTGGGGCTACAGCCCCCTGGACGAGGTCACCCGCGAGAACGTCGGCGAGCTGCGCCTGGCGTGGACCCGCGGCATGGGGCCCGGCAGCCAGCAGGCGACGCCGCTCGCCTACGGCGGGGTGCTGTACGTGCCGAACCCGCGCGACGTCATCCAGGCCATCGACGCCGCCACCGGCGATCTCCTCTGGGAGCACCGCCGCGATTTGCCCGAGGACACCGCCACGCGCGGCCTCGCCACCACCAACCGCAATCTCGCCATCTACGCGGATCGCATCATCGACACCAGCGCCGACGGCTACGTCTTCGCCCTCGACGCGGCCAGCGGCCGACAGGTGTGGGAGACGCGGATCCTCGACTACGAGACGCATCCCGCCCTGCAGAGCTCCGGGCCCATCGTCGCCAACGGCAAGGTGATCTCGGGACGGAGCTGCTCGTCGCGCGGCGGCCCCGAGGCCTGCGTCATCGTCGCCCACGATGCGGTGACCGGCGAGGAGCTGTGGCGGCGACGGACCATCCCCGCCCCGGGCGAGCCGGGCGACGAGACGTGGGGCGGCGTGCCGTTCGAGGAACGGAAGCACGTCGGCGCCTGGATGGTGCCGAGCTACGACCCCGACCTGAACCTCGTCTACATCGGCACGTCGGTCACGTCGCCCGCCCCGAAGTTCCTGCTCGGCGGCGCCGACCTCGCGCACCTGTACCACAACTCGACGCTGGCTCTCGACGCCGACACCGGCCAGATAGTCTGGTACTACCAGCACCTGAACGACCACTGGGACCTCGATCACCCCTTCGAACGGCTGCTCGTCGACACCGCCGTCGCGCCGGACCCCGACGCCGTGGACTGGATCAACCCGCGGCTCGAGCCCGGCGCCGTGCGCAAGGTGCTGACCGGCATTCCGGGCAAGACCGGCGTGGTCTACACCCTCGACCGCGAGACCGGCGAGTTCCTGTGGGCGAGGCCGACGATCACGCAGAACGTGATCAGCGGCATCGACGGGGCCACCGGCGCGGTCACGGAGAACAGCGAGGTCGTCTTCAGCGCCCTCGGTCAGGAGGTGCTGGCCTGCCCGACCCTCATCGGCGGCAAGGACTGGGAGGCCGGCGCCTACAGCCCGCTGACCAACACGATGTACATGCCCCTGCGCAACAGTTGCGCGCGCATGATGGCGACGACCGACGGCAGCCACCCCAGCTACGCGCTCGGCGTGCGCAGCCAGCTCGCGCCGGGCGTCGAGGCATTGGGGACCGTGCACGCGATCTCGGCCGAGACCGGCCGGACGCTCTGGATTCACCAACAGCGGGCGGCCACGATGTCGCTCGTCGCCACCGGCGGCGGGCTCGTGTTCGGCGGCGACGTCGCCGGCCGCTTCCGCGCCTTCGACCAGGAGACGGGCGCGGTGCTCTGGGAGATCAACCTCGGCTCGGCCGTGACCGGCTTCCCCATCACCTACGCCGCCGCCGGCCGGCAGTACGTGGCGGTCAGCACCGGCTCGGCCGCCACCGCGTCCGGGTTCATTCGCCTGACCCCGGAGATCAGCCCGAGCGCCGGCAACAACCTCTTCGTGTTCGCGCTCCCGGACTGAGCCCAGCGACATCGCAGTTCTGGCTGGCTGACAATGACACACCCCGCGGACTTTTCGGACGCGCACCGCCGCCACTGGGAGGATGCCGAACTATTGTTCACGAATGCTCGCTGGGCGAACGCCGACCAGTCGTACGGATTCAGCGCGGAGTGCGGCTTGAAGGCGATGATGCAGTCCCAAGGTATGCCGGTGAGCCCGACCGGCGTCCCTATGAAGAAGGACCATCAGAGACATGTGCAGGATCTCTGGCAGACCTGCAAGGCGTTTCTACGGGGACGGCTTTCGGCGCGGTATCTGGCAATGCTTCCTGCAAGCACGCCATTCGCCGGCTGGTCGCACCATGACCGCTACGCACACCGACGGCACTTCAATATGACCAACGTGGATCCGCACCGTCAAGCGGCGCAGACCATTCGGGGCATGGTGCAGCAACTGACACAGGATGGTCTTCTATGACCGCCGCCTTCGTACCGTTTGACGCTGTCTGGAGCCGGGTTGTGGAGACGATCGGATCGGGAGAGGCAATTCCTGAACGAGTCCGGCCGGTCTATCTAGTGCGGAATCTCTATGGGCAGGTTTGCGTTTCGGTGTCGGATGCAGCGGAGAAGGACGCAGCATGTCGGGATGCCCTGGAACGCCTCGCCGACCGTTTGCGTGACACGTTGGGCGCGCACGGTTGTTCCACGGAGCGGGGCGTGCTGTTCGTGGACCAGTCTCTACTGAGCAATCTTGAGGGCACGGCGCGCAAGATTCGTCCCGGCGTGTACATGGCCGACCGATTGGTTACGGGTGGTGATTGGTGGACCGTTGGAGCTCAACGGTCGACGTCAAGCGCTCGCCGTTGCACCCTGTTTTCGGTCAAGGGCGGCGTCGGACGCAGTACGACGGCCGTCGTGCTCGCTTGGCATCTCGCCCGTGCCGGCGAGCGGGTCCTGGTCGTCGATCTGGATCTCGAGTCGCCCGGGTTGTCGTCGACGATGCTTGGTGTAGACGCGCGTCCGTCCTTTGGTGTCACGGACTGGTTCGTGGAGGACCTGGTTGGCCAAGGAGATCATGTGGTCAGGGATATGGCAGCGGCACCGGCGTGGGCGCAGGATCTCGAAGGCGAGGTGCGCGTCGTACCCGCACACGGCCGCGATCCGGGCGAGTATCTGGCCAAGCTCGGTCGGGTCTATGTCGATACCGCAGAAGATCCCTGGACACTACGAGTCCAGCGCCTGCTCAATTCCCTCGAGGCGCGATTCGAGCCAACGATCGTAGTGATGGAGAGCCGCAGCGGCCTGCATGACATCGCGGCGGCGACGGTGACTGACCTGAATGCCGACGTACTGCTCTTCGCCGTCGACTCCGACGGCCATTGGACCGACTACGATATCCTGTTTCGGCACTGGCAAACACATGGTTTGGCCGAGGCGATCAGAGAGCGCCTGGCTATCGTCTCGGCGCTCACGCCGGAACTCAACAAGACGCGCTATCTGCAACGGTTCCGAGAGAGGAGTTGGAACCTGTTTCGAGAGCTTCTGTACGATGACGTCGCACCCACCGCAGGGTCCGGCGACGAATTCTCTTTCGACCTGCTCGATAGTGACGCCCCCCACGATCCGATACCGATTGACTGGAATCGAGGTCTGGCCACTGGCACGTCGTTGCTCGATCCTGATTGGTCAACGGTGAAGTCGGCCTATGCGGGGTTCCTGCGGCGGTTCGACGAGCTTGTTGGTGGGGACAATGGTGGAGGTTCAATGTGACCGCCACAATCGGTGTTGACGAAGCCCGGGCGGCGCTCGCGGCCCTGCCGAAAGAAACCAGCTACGGAGAGACGCCGGCGCCTGGTCACGTCTATCTGCCGCGGTCTCACCTCAAAGCGCTGGATCTGGACTCGTTGCTCGTGACGGGTATGCGGGGAGCAGGCAAGACGTTCTGGTGGAGCGCACTTCAGGATGCGGGTGTACGTCGATTGATCAGATGGTCGGGTGTCCGTCGTGGGTTGAGCGAGGACACGGAAGTGCGTATCGGGTTTGGCGTAAGACCGAATCCGAACGGCTATCCGAGCAGGGACGTGCTGCGCCAAATGTTGGATGTCGGAATAGAGCCGCGGACAATCTGGCGCACGGTGCAAGCCTGGCAGTTGGCGGCGGACGATCATCCATTTAGGCAAGAGGATTCCTGGCTGGCGCGAGCGGAGTACGTCGACAATGCACCGGAGGTGATCGAACACCTGTTTCAGGAGTATGACTCCGCATGCGATGAGCGCGACGTCGACGTACTGTTGCTGTTCGACGCCCTGGATCGGTGTGCAGACGACTGGAAACAGATGTATCGGTTGATTCGCGGGCTGTTGCAGACGG
This sequence comes from Vicinamibacterales bacterium, assembly GCA_965215895.1. Lineage (GTDB taxonomy): Bacteria > Acidobacteriota > Vicinamibacteria > Vicinamibacterales > UBA8438 > JAJEEA01. The sequence continues at coordinate 170,467 of OZ244130.1, forward strand.
CGCTGGACATGCGGCCGTACAGACGGCTGCGGGTAAAGGTCTTTCTGCGCGCGGATCAGGTTGAGGAGGCCGAGATTGGGGACTTTCCGGACGCCTCGAAGGTACTCTCGTCAGCTGTGGAGCTGAATTGGCCGCGTCAGGAGTTGTACGGCTTGTTGTGGCACTTGTTGGCCAACGGCGAGTACGGCCAGCATTTTCGCGCGTTCCTGGGGTACGACGAGTGGCCGTCTACGGAAGTTGACGGAAAGCGGGTTTTTTCCGTGCCGCGTCAGTTAGTTGTCAGGGAAGATGCCCAACGCAGGAAGTTCCACTTTATTGCGGGAGAATGGATGGGCCGTGGACCGAAGCGTGGATTTCCGTACACGTGGGTTCCGAACCACCTGGGAGACACGGAAGGCAGGGTGAGTCCCCGTTCGTTCTTGGCGGCGCTGCGGTCGGCGGCTGAGGATACCGCTGACCAGCCATCGGAGTACCCGCACGCCCTGCACTACGACAGCATCAAGCGTGGGGTCCAGGATGCCTCCAGAACAAGGGTCAGGGAGATCCAGGAAGACTATCCCTGGGTTCATCGAGTATTGGAACCCCTGGCTGGCATGGTGGTTCCGTGCGCGTTCGACGACATCGCTCAATGCTGGCAGAACGGGAACGTGCTTGATCGTCTGGCTGAAGAAGTGGAGCAGGACAGGGTCAAGCTGCCCCCGCGCCATATGGACCAGGGCTCGAACGGCGTTCGCAAAGACCTCGAGTCGTTAAGTGTCTTCCTGCGCATGCGCGACGGGAGGGTCAACATCCCGGACGTTTTCCGGGTGGGGTATGGTCTGGGGCGTCGGGGAGGAGTCAAGCCGGCGCGCTGAGGGGTCGGGCGGTGTTGTCAGGAAGCGTGGCTTGGTCGAAGCGGCGTTCGTCAAAGGACGTGAGAGGGGCTGTACTTGGCGCACGCGTGTGGGCGAGGGAATCAAGAACGCGATGAGAAGTCGACGAGGCAGCCGGGTGCCGGCCGCCATCGTGTTCGTGGCCACGCTGGGTGCGTGCCGCCTGCAGGGCGGCGCGGCCAGCGCTCAGCCCGCGGGTGAGCGCGAGGCGGCCACGGCGGGGCACTTCCACGCCCCGGTCAGGTGGTGGTGGAGGACTACCCTGCCGGCGATGTGTCGGTCGACCGCATCGAGGCCAACGACCACTTCTTCGCCATCTTCGGCAAGCTCCGGCCGGTGCAGGGCAATCTGGCGGAGCTGCTGGCGGCGGCGCGGTCGCTCGCGGCGCGGAGCGATGTCATCTATCTCGAGACGGCGACGGCCTACGTGCCCGACCCGGATGCGCGCACCGACCTCGGCGGCTCGATTCGCTGGAACGACGATCTGGGGGAGCTGCGGCGCACCGTGCGCGCGGACCCGCGGTTCGCGGATATCCGCGAACGGCGACCGTCGAGGCGCTCCCCCGTGAGCTCGAGCCGTCGGATCGGCTCCTCGGGTGCGGGAGCGAAGACCCCGATGGGGGATGCGGTGTGCTCGTGCGTTTCCAGCAGACGGCAATCCGCACCCTCGATCCGGCTGTCGTGTTTCGCGAGCCTCCTGCTCGCATACGAGATAGCCGCCGCCAGCCCCCTCGTCGTCGGAATCGACTTCGCGGCCCCGAGACCCACCCGGTGTCGGTCCGCGACTACCGTCTCCACATGCGGATGTTCGGCGAGCTCGTCGCGCACTACCCGGACGTGAAGCGATCGTTGCGCGCGGGCGAGATGCTCGACGGGCTGGCCGCGACTCTCGGCGCCGGAGGGCACATCCGCCAGGCGGTGGCCGCGGCCGGGGAGGGCGGGGCCGCCGCGCATCGGCTCGGCCACGCCGTGGCCCTCGATGCCGATCCGACGCCGGCGGGACTGCTGGCGGAGATGAAGCGGCGCGGGGTCGCGATCGAGCTCAACCTCAAGAGCAGCCGGCAGCTGCTGAGGGCCAGCCCGCTCGGCCACCCGCTCGTCGACTACCTCGCGGCCGGCGTGCCGGTCGTGCTCTCCACCGACGACCCGGGCCCGATGCTCTCCGACCTGAAGCAGCAGTTCGCGCTGGCCGCGCGCAACCGCGCCGTGTCGTATCCGACGCTGAAGGCGTTCGCGCTGAACAGCATCGCCCGCAGCTTCCTGCCGGAAGGCGACCGGCGCCGGCTGCTGCGCCGGCTGGAGAGCGACTTCGCGGCGTTCGAGGCGACGCGGTGGGAGGCGCGCAGCCCCTGAGGCCGGCGCGCGGTGGACGGCCGCCGGCCGGCGTCACCAGCCGTACTCTCCCTTCGACACCCGCTCGCACGACTCGCGGACGAGTTCCCGCAGCACGCCGGTGTCCACGTCCTCGAGCTTCTTGATGTAGAGGCACGACTTGCCGGTCGTGTAACGCCCGAGCTTCTCCATCAGCGTCTCGTGCCGCGGGAAGCCGGTCATGATGTAGATGGTCAGGCTCTGCTTGCGCGGCGAGACGCCGGTCGCCATCCAGTCGCCCTCGCGGCCGGTGGCGTACTTGTAGTGGTAGCTGCCGAATCCGATGATGCTGTCGCCCCACATCGCCGGCGGCTCGCCGGTGACGTCGGCCATCAGCTCGACGACGGCGAGGCAGTCGGCCCGGCGCTTCTCGTTCTCGATGCCGTCGAGGAACGCCTCGACGTCGGCGTCGTTCTTCTTCGTCTTGAGCTCGGCCATGGCGTGCGTGGCTCCTCTTCCGGGCCGTCCGGCCCGGAGAGCGTGGACTTCTGCGGAGGAAGCAGCTGCTGGGGCCGCGTCGCCGGCGAGGCCGGCAGCCAAGCCCAACCGTAGCATGACCGCGGCCCCGGCAGCCGGTGGCGAAAGGAAATCCCGCGGAACGCTCCGGGGTGTGGCAGAATGGCCCCATGAAGCGGTGGGCCGTCGCGGGCGCGTCGATCGCCGTGGTCCTGGCCGTCACGGCCGGGGCCGTGTTCGCACAGTGGGGCTGGCGGACACGCTATCCGCCCCGCATCCGTCCCCCGGAGCAGCGCGACGCGGGGTTCTCCTTCTGCCGGCTCATGTACTCCAGCGAGTACACGGGCCGCGGGATGGGCCGCTGGTCGACCGACTACCCCTTTGCCGACATCAACTTCATGATCCGGCTGTCGGAGATGTCGACGACCGCGGTCAACTTCGACGCCGACGACGAGCCGATCCACTGGGTGGTCCCGGTCACCAACGACGCGCTGTTCGGCTGCCCGTTCATCATCGCGTCGGCCGTCGGGTCGATGGTGCTCTCGACCGGCGACGCCGAACGCCTGCGCGACTACCTGCTGAAGGGCGGCTTCCTCTGGGCCGACGACTTCTGGGGCCGCTGGGAATGGGAGCAGTGGGAGAGCCAGATCGCCAAGGTGCTGCCGCCGGCGCAGTATCCGATCGTCGACCTCCCGCTCGACCACCCGCTGTTCCAGACGATGTTCTACATCTGGGAGGTTCCCCAGATCGCCAACATCGGCTTCTGGCGGCGCTCGGGCGGGCGGACGTCGGAGCGCGGCGCCGACAGCGCCGAGCCGCACTTCCGCGTGATCCTCGATGAAGACGGGCGCATCATGGTCGCGATGACCCACAACACCGACATCCAGGACGCCTGGGAGCGAGAAGGGGAAGACCCGCGCTTCTTCGAGTCGTTCGCCCCCGACGGCTACTCCCTGGGCATCAACGTCCTCGTCTACGCCATGACGCACTGACGGGCCGCCGCCGGCGCGACCCGATCGCCAAGCCTTCACCGCGTCGATTCTCCCGTCGGAGACGTCATGCGGGCCGTCGGCATCGTGGTCGGGGTGCCGGGGTTCTTCATCGCGGTCACGCGCGACGGCGGGCAGCTGTCGGCGCAGCTGACCGGCCAGCCCGCCTTCCCGATCTTTCCGTCGTCGCCCACCGAGTTCTTCTATCGGGTCGTGGATGCGCGGATCACGTTCCGGGTGGAGGGCGACCGCGTCGTCGGACTGACCCTCCACCAGGGCGGCCGCGATCTGCCGGCCCGCCGGTTGCCGGAGTGAGCCCGACTCCCGATCGTCTATCGCCATTCGGCGTCTGTCGCCTCCCGATGGATGTGCAGCTCGGGCAGGCGCGGCTCGAAGTGCAGCGGCTTCGTCGCGCCGTCGCGGATCGACTCTTCGAAGCCGTAGCGGCTCGGGTAGCCGTACTCCTCCTCCTCGGCGCCGAAGGCGAAGAAGGTGTTGCGGTCGGCCCGGTTGACCGGGGTCCCGGTCAGGCCGAACAGGACCCAGAAGTCGGAAAGGCGCTTGAAGAAGCGCCGCGGGAAGACGTACTGCTTGTTAGTCGCCGGCGTCGATTAGGTCGCGCAGGAGGTTGGCGGCGCCCCGGAGGCACGACTCGACCGGGTGTTCGCGCTCGGTGCTCACACGCGGCGTTGCCATGTCCTCGGGTCTCGCGATTGGTGCACGACGGCGATGACTTCGATCCACTCAGGGAGGATCCGGTAGAAGACCGAGAACGGGAACTTCCGCACCAGAGCGCGGCGGACGGTCGACTCCACGGTCTGGTACAACCCGGCCGCTCGGAGATCAGGCCGAAGGTGCTGTCGATTTCCTCCTCGAACGATGCGAGCACGTGCGGGGACTCGTCGAGATACCATCGTTCGGCGAGTGCCAGATCCTGCACCGCGGCAGACGTCAGCCGGACGGGCAGGGTCACGCCTTGTCGGAGAAGAGCTGTTTGCGGACCGCTTCCCAGGGCACCGAACGTTCCTCCGGCAGGACGTTCTCCAGCGCCGTCAGACGGTCACGAATCAGGTCCCGCTGCCAGTCGGGGACCGGAATCTCCCCTGGCGCCAGACTGTCCCAGAACTCGACCACGAGCTCGATGCGCTCCTGCGCGGGAAGATTGAGCGCCTCTCTCTGGATTTCGGACTTGGCCAATATCGTGTCAGCATACCCGCTTCGTTCGACCACGTGGCGACATAATCCGGCCCGTGCGCGAGGCGACGCTTTCCGGACTTACGGACCGGCGGCGTGCTTCTTCGAGACGAGGTCGAAGAACGAGAACAGGTGCCCGACCACCTCGGGGTTCCTCGAGATGAACAGCGAGTGGTCGCCGCCGGGGATCTCGATGTAGAGGTGCTGCATCCCCAGCTCCCGCATCTTCGCCACCGACTCGCGGGCCCGCTCGGCGGGGACGGTCCGGTCCTCCGAGCCCTGGATCACCAGGAACGGGATGTGCCGGATCGCGTCCGCGTCGACGAAGCCGGCCGTCATGCTGCCGCCCGCGACGGCGGCGAGGCCGGCCCAGATGTCGGGGTGGCGGCTGCCGAGATAGTAGGTGCCGGCGCCGCCCATCGAGTGGCCCCACAGATAGATGCGGTTATCGTCGATGTTGAGCTCCTCGGTGACCATGCCGAAGACGTTCATGACGTCCTGCTCGGCCCGCCGGTCCTGTTCGGAGTCGCCGCGGTAGCCGTACCCGCCCCGTCGCGTGTAGCCCAGCGGCGTCACCACCACGTACCCGTGGTGCTCGGCCAGATCGAGGAAGCCCGCATAGTTCATCAGCCAGTCGTACTGGCGTCCGGCGCCGTGCAGCGAGACCATCAGCGGCGCGGGGGTCGCGGGGTCGTAGCCCGAGGGCACGAAGAGCGCATAGGGGATGGTCTCGCCGGTCTCCTCCATCACGTACGAACGGTGCTGGACGCGCGGGTCGTTGACCGCGTACTCGTTGTCCCGCGCCTCGCGCTGGGCGAGGGCGTCGGCCGGCACGCCGGCGGCGAACGAGAGCACGGCCGCGAGCGCCACGATGGGACGGGCCGGGTGACGGATTGACAGCATCGCCTCCTCCTGCGGGTTCTGGTGGTTCTGACGACAACCGGCCGAGGCGAGCCCCGCCCTGTCTGCCGTTCAACCGCGCGTGATTCAGGGCGTCGAGGTCTTCGAGGCCGCCGGCACCCAGGCCGGCGTGCCCTCCTCCCAGCGGTTGTCGGTCAGGGGCCGCTGCTCTGTGCCGTCGGCCCGCATGATGAAGAGCTCGCCGTAGGGCTGGGGGATGTCGGCCATCGGGGCCTCGTCCTTGAAGCCGTAGCGCGAGCTGCTGAACAGGATGTGGGCGCCGTCGGGCGACCACGCCGGGTGGGAGTCGCCGCCGGGCGCGGTCGTCAGCTGCCGCACGTCGGTCCCGTCGGGCCGCACCGAGAAGATGTCGAAGTCGCCGCCGGCGAGGCGGCTGAAGACGATGCTGTCGCCGTCGGGCGACCACGCCGGGAAGTTGTCGTAGCCGGTGGTCAGGGTGTGGACCGTCCCGTCCGCGAGGTCGAGGATGCGCAGCCCCCCGGCCGTCTCGCCCCAGACGCGGTAGACGACCTGCGCGCCGTCCGGCGAGAAGCTCGGGAACCCCGCGTTCTCGGGGCCGTCGGTGAGGATGCGCGGGTCCGACCCGTCGGGCCGCACCATCATCACGCGCCCCGGGCGGCGGTTCCGCGCCTGGAAGTAGGCGCCGGCGCCGAAGGTGATCCACTCCCCGTCGGGCGACCACTGCGGGCTCATGACCGACCCGTCGCCGCGGAAGATGCGCCGGGGACGGGTGCCGTCCGTGTCCCAGACGGCGAGCCCCGTCCGATCGTCGGGCCGCCCGCGGCCGGTGCGCTCGCTGACGACGAGCCGGCGTCCGTCGGGAGACGCGGCGGGGAAGCCGCTCGCGTAGCGCAGCTCGAACCCCGGGTCGCGGCCGGCCAGGACCTCGCCGGGCGCGCGCGGTCTCGCGATCGTCGCGATCGGGCCCTGCTGGTAGACGACCCGGCGGCCGTCGTGCGACCACGAGGGGTTCCCCATGTCGCCGGCGCCTCCCGGCTCGCCGTCGCTGAAGGCCAGGGTCGCGGTCGGCCCCGACTTCGCCAGATAGCCGACGCGGTGCGGTCCGAGAAACTGCGGGGACAGCTTCAGCCCCGGTCCCGACGCGTGCTCGGTGCGGGCGCCGCCGGCGACGTCGACCGACACGATGCGCGACTCGACCCCGGCCTGGCCGCCGAGTCCGCGCGCCCGGAACGTATCCACCACCGCCAGCTCGTAGAAGACCACCCGCCCGCCGTCCGCTGACCACCGGGGCGATCCGGCGAACAGACCGTCGGCGGTCAGCCTGCGCAGCCCGCCGCCGTCCGCCCCCATGACGTACACGCCGGTTTCGTGCACGTGCTCCCAACGCCCGGGGGCCATCCGCGGCGGCTTCCCGCGTGCGGACGAGAACGCCAGCATCCGGCCGTCCGGCGACCAGCTCGGGCGATAGTCGCCGCCCGGCGCGTCGGTGAGGTTCCGGACCTCGCCGGTGTCGAGATCCAGGACATGGATGTCCGTCGAGCCGGCGTCGCGGGTCGAGACGAAGGCGAGCCGCCGGCCGTCCGGCGACAGCGCGGCCTGGTCGTCGAAGGCGGGATGGTCGGTCAGCCGCTCCAGCCCCGTGCCGTCCGCCCGCACGCGAAAGATGTCGGCCGAGCCGTGGCGCTCGGACGTGAACACCACCCACCGGTCGTCGAACGAGAACGAGGGGTTGTAGTCGCGCTCCGAGCCGGCGACCAGCTTGCGCGCGTTGGCCCCGCCGGCGTCCGCGATCATGAGCACCGACTCGGTCGGGCTCCACTGGTCGACGAAGATCCTCTCCTGCGCCGCGTGCGCCGCGCCGGCCGCGAGCAGGACGAGCGCCGCCGCCGTCGTTGAACAGATCGAGCGCATGGTGTTTCTCCTCCCGGATCGCAACGGGCGCGGAATGTCGGCCCGCCGCCAGGGCGTTGCTGCTCGCAACCCTGCTTCAGTTCCACCTGGCAGGACGGTACGTGTGCATCATACGGCGGCGGAAGCTGCCGGTAAACGCGCAGCTTCCGGCGGGAGTCGTCTGTATCGAGAGTTTCGCATTAGTATTGACAGCCGATGGGCCTCCGGGCCGCCCCGGAAGGGATGGAGCGCGCCCGGCAATCCACGTGAGGTGCACGATGAGGAAGGTCATTCCGTCGATGTTGGCGTTGATCCTCGCCTTCGGGTCGTTCGGCACCCTCGGCGCCGCCCCGGCGCCGGCCGAGGACCTGGAGATCACCGAGTGGGTCGTGCCCTGGGAGAACACCCGGCCGCGCGATCCCTACGTCGACGGCCAGGGACGGGTGTGGTTCGTCGGCCAGCAGGGCAACTACCTCGCCTATCTCGACCCCGAGACGGGCGACTTCAAGCGCTACGAGCTCGACCCGGGGACCGGCCCCCACAACCTGATCGTCGACGACGACGGGTTCGTGTGGTACGCGGGCAACCGGGCGATGCACATCGGCCGGCTCGATCCGGCGACGGGGGACATCGAGAAGTACATGATGCCGACCCCCGAGGCGCGGGATCCCCATACGCTGATCTTCGACCAGAACGGCGACATCTGGTTCTCGGTGCAGGGCGGCAGCTTCGTCGGCAAGCTGGGCACGCGGACCGGGACCATCGAGCTGATCCCGGTCGAGGGCGAGCGCCGGCGGCCCTACGGCATCGTCGTCGACGCGGACAACCGCGCCTGGTTCTGCCAGTTCGGCACCAACCGGCTCGCCTCCGTCGATCCCGAGACGATGGAGCTCGAAGAGTTCGAGCTGCCCCGCGCCGAGGCCCGGCCGCGCCGGCTCGCGGTGAGCTCGACCGGACAGCTCTGGTACGTCGACTACGCGGGCGGCCACCTCGGCCGCTTCGACCCGGAGACCGGTGAGGTCGAGGAGTGGCCGGTTCCCGGCGGCGTGCGGTCGCGGCCCTACGGGATGGCCGTCGACGACAAGGACCGGCTCTACTTCGTCGAGTCGGGGTCCCGCCCGAACCGGTTCGTCGGGTTCGACCCGGCCACCGAGGAGTTCTTCACGGAGACCGCGATCGCGAGCGGCGGCGGGACCGTGCGCCACATGTTCTTCCACGCGCCGACGCGGGAGATCTGGTTCGGCACCGACACGAACAACATCGGCCGCGCGCGCGTCCCATAGCCCGGAAATCGTCGCCTGGCGGCTCTGCCGCCGCCTTGCGGCGCTGCCGCCCCAACCAACCCTGCCAGGAGTCTGCACCGTTTTACGGCGCAGACTCCTGGCCCCGGAAATCGTCGCCTGGCGGCTCCGCCACCGCCTTGCGGCGCCGCCGCCAAACCAACCCTGCCAGGAGTCTGCACCGTTCCACGGCGCAGACTCCTGGCGCGGAGGCCCGTGGCCCAGTACGACGCCATCGCCGAGGCGTACCAGGACTCGAAGCAGCTCCCGTTCCGGAAGGCCATCGAGCGCTACACGCTGTTCGAGGCGCTGGGGGACATCCGGGGCCTGACGGTGCTGGACCTCGCCTGCGGCGGTGGCTTCTACACCCGCCTGCTCAAGCGGGCCGGTGCGGGCCGGGTCACGGGAGTCGACATCTCGGCAGAGATGATCCGGCTGGCCCGGCGCGAGGAAGAGCGGGAACCGCTGGGCTGCTCCTATGTCTGCCGGGACGCCGCCGACTTCGAGCCGGAGCCCGGAGCCGCGGAGGTGGTCGTGGCCATGTATCTGCTGCACTACGCCGGAACCCGGGAGAAGCTCCTTCGCTTCCTGCGGGTCTGCCACGACGCGTTGCGGGCGGGCGGACGGCTCGTCGGGTTCAACGACAACGTCATGCGTCCGCCCCGGGGAACCGTGTCGTGGCGCCAGTACGGCATCGAGAAGACCGGTCCGCTTTCGGCCCCCGACGAGGGAGACCCGATCCACTACCGGTTCACCAATCCCGACGGGCGGCAGTTCGAGTTCCACAACCTCTTCCTGAAGCCGGAGACCTACCACGACGCCTTCGAGGAGTGCGGGTTCCGCGACTTCCGCTGGCTCGGGGTCTCCCTGGAACCCGACGAGCGGACGAATCCCTTCTGGAACGACTTCCTCGACAACCCTCCCGTGATCGCCTATACGGCGACGAAGTAGGCCGGCGCGCGAGCGCCGACCAAGCTGTCATAGACTCTACCGGGTCCGTCCGTCCCCTACGGGGCGTTTGGCTGGGCGGCAATCGGAGCCGCGGACCACGTCGACCGCCAAAGGGAAGTGACAGAAGGCCGATGTGGTCGCCGATGATCCGGACTCTCGGAGGAACCAGACGATGAGCCGTTTTCGCGCCGGACCGGGCTTCCTGGTCGCCGCCGCCTTCATCGGACCGGGAACCCTCGTCACCGCGAGCCGCGCGGGGGCCGGGTATGGGATGGTCCTGCTCTGGGCGATCCTGTTCTCGGTGGTCACCACCGCCATTCTGCAGGACATGGCGGCGCGGGTCGGGCTCGCCGGCCGGCGCGGGCTCGCCGAGGCGATTCGCGACAGCCTCGCGAACCCGCGGCTCCGGGCGGGCGCCCTGGGCCTCATCGCGACGACCATCCTGGTCGGGAACGCCGCGTTCCAGACCGGCAACCTGCTCGGCGCGTCGCTCGGCGTCAGCCTGCTCACGGGGCTGCCGCAGGGGCTCCTGGTGTTGATTGTCGGCGGGCTGTCCGGCGCCCTGCTGATGACCGGCACCTACAAGACCATCCAGAACGCCCTGGTCGGCCTCGTGGGGCTGATGAGCGTGGTGTTCTTCCTGGTCGCGGTCCTCACCGCGCCCGACCTCGGCGATCTCCTGTCCGGGCTGCTGGTCCCCCGGTTGCCGCCGGGAGCCCTGCTCACGGTGCTGGCGCTGATCGGCACCACCGTCGTGCCCTACAACCTGTTCCTCCACGCCAGCGCCGTCCTCGAACGGTGGCCGGACGCCGCCAGAAACGACGAGAACGTGAGCGAGAGCCGGCGCGACACCCTGTTCTCGGTGGCGCTGGGGGGCCTGATCACCGCGGCGGTGGTGATTGCCGCCTCGCCGCTGCTCGGCCAGGGCACCGACGCCGACGTGGCGACGGTCGCGGCGCGCCTCGAGCCGCTGCTCGGCCGCGCCGCGCCGCTGTTCTTCGGGCTCGGACTCTTCGCGGCCGGCCTGACCTCGTCGATCACCGCGCCCCTGGCCGCCGCCTATGCCGCGGCCGGCGCGATGGGTTGGAGCTCCGACCTCAGGAGCGGCCGGTTCCGGCTGCTCTGGGGGGGCGTGCTGCTGACCGGCATGTTCTGCGGGATCTTCCTCGGCGCGTCGCCGTACCAGATCATCCTGCTCGCCCAGGCCGGCAATGCCGTCGTGCTGCCGCTGACCCTGATCCTCCTGCTGATCGTCGTGAACCACGCCGGGATCATGGGACGGTACCGCAACTCGCGGCTCGCCAACGTCGCCGGGGCGTTGGTGGTCCTCGTGATCCTCGGGCTCTCCGTGGTCCAGCTGGCCCGCGTCTTCGGTGTGGGGGGCTAATATGATTGGTTCCCGCTTCCCCGGATGCATCGAGAAAGGAACGCGAACCATGCACGTCGTCAGGGTATCGACCGCCGATTCGCGAAGCCGGCCGGGACTGCGAACCGTGCTGGCCGCGGCGCTGACCGCGGGACTGCTGACCGCCGCGACCACCGGCGCGCAGGACTGGGAGAAGCTGCCCGACATGCCGGTCGAGAAGTGGGAGCCGGGCACGGTCGTCCTCGACGGCCGGCTCTACCTCTTCGGCGGCTACACCGACGGGGTCCGGTCGAGCAAGCTCTCCAACGTCTTCGATCCCGGGGACGGGAGCTGGACGCGCATCCAGGACCTGCCGAGCGCCATCACCCACATGAACATGGTGCTCGCCGGCCGCACCGTGTGGTTCGCGGGCGGGTTCAAGGACGGCTACCGGGGGCACACCATCGCCGAGGTGTGGAGCTACGACATCGACGCCGACCGCTACACCGCGGCCCCGCTGCTGCCCGAGCCGCGCGGCGGCGGCGGCCTCGCGCTCGTCGGCCGCCGGCTGCACTACATGGGGGGCGTCGAGGAGGACCGGGATACAGACTCGCCCGACCACTGGGTGCTCGACGTCGACGCGTGGGCGGCGAGCCGCCGCGCCGAATGGACGCCGGCCGCGCCGATGCCGGTACCGCGCAACCAGTTCTCGTGCGTGACGTTCGACGGGAAGATCTACGCGATCGGCGGCCAGTTCCACCACGACAGCGAGCAGCTCGACCAGGCGCGGGTCGACGTCTACGACCCCGCCACCGACACCTGGACCAGCGGTCCGCCCCTGCCCAGGGGCCACTCGCATGCCGAGGGGGCGACCTTCGTGCACGGCGGCCGCATCTACATGGCGGGCGGGCACACCACCGCGCCGGGCGAGTCGAAGCAGGTCGACCCCGACATTCTGGCCCTGTCCCCGGGCGGCAAGTGGGAGGTGGTGGGTACGCTCCCCGTGCCGCTGTCGTCGCCCGCCGCGGCCATCATCGACGGCCGGTTCTTCGTCGCCGGCGGCTCGCCCGGCCGGAGCGCGGTGCAGGCGGACATGTGGGTCGCCGACGCGCCGTGATTGAGACGACCGTCGCGCTGGCCGACCTCGCCGCGCGCATCGCCGCGGCCGGCCGTGTCGGGGTCGATACCGAGGCCGACAGCCTGCACTGCTACCGGGAGAAGGTGTGCCTGGTGCAGGTCGGGCTGCCCGGGGTCGACGAGCTCGTCGACCCGCTGGCCGGTCACGATCTGACGCCCCTGCTAGACGCCCTGGCCCGCACCGAGATGGTCATGCACGGCGCGGATTTCGATCTGCGCATGCTGTACCGCCTCGGCCTCGGCGCCCCGCACGGGGTCTTCGACACCATGATCGCGGCTCGGCTGACCGGGGCCGCGAAGTACGGCTACGCCGGGCTCGTCGCCGAACACTTCGGCGTCGTCCTGCCCAAGGGGCTGCAGACCGCCAACTGGGCGCGCCGTCCGCTGGCGCCCCGGCTCGCCGAGTACGCGCGCAACGACACGCACTATCTCCTGTCCCTCGCCGAGCGCCTCGAGCGGCGGCTCGAAGAGCTCGGCCGCCGGCAATGGCTGGAGCAGTCGTGCCGCCGCGTGGTAGCGGCGGCGCGCATCGTTCGCGGGCGCGACCCCGAGACGGAGTGGCGCGTGCGCGGCAGTCACGTGCTCGGACCGCGGGCGGGTGCGGTCCTGCGCGCCCTGTGGCACTGGCGCGAGGACGAGGCGCGCGTCGCGGACCGACCTCCGTTTCACGTTCTGTCGAACGCGGATCTCGTCGACGCCGCGCAGAGGTTGGATCGGGGCGAGAACGTCTCGCCGCGCGGCCTGCGCGGTTCTCGTCGCGCGGGCTTTGCGCGGGCCGCGGAGGGCGCCCTCGCTCTCGATGAGGCGGAGTGGCCAAAGCGCTCCGCCGGCAGCGCGCGCCTGCGGCTCACGAAGATGCAGGAGAAGCACGTCGCCGCGCTCAGGCATCGGCGGGACCGGGCCGGCAAGGAGCTGGCCATCGACGCGGACCTGATCGCCCCGCGGGCGGCGCTCGAGCGCATCGCCACCGAGGGCGACGACGGACTCGACGCCCTGCTGCCGTGGCAGCAGTCGCTGCTCGGCCGTCCCGACTGAGGAGGGCTCACTCGACGACTTCCGGCGTCACCGGGGTGTGAGCTTCATCACTTCGTCGAGCGGCATGGTCTCGGACCTTCCGGCGCGAAGGTCGATCAGTCGCTGCTCGGCGAGGTACAGGTCTTCCAGATCGTCCAGGTGTTCCCGAATGGCCTCGATCATGTAGAAGGTCTTGCTGCGCCCCGTGCGGTCGGCCAACTGCTGCAGACGACGGGAAACGTCGTCGGGCAGACGAAGGGATACGGCACCCATGGCAGATTCTCCTGTGCCTTAGGCGTCCCGGCTCGATGACATCCCGTGCGTCAGCACTCGTTGCCCGGCACCCCGCCGCCACCGCAGTAGCTGACGTCCTGCAACTGGATCCGGACGCCGTCCGGGGCGTCCACCAGCACCTCCCGGGTGACCCCCTCGCGCAATCGCAGGTGGGCGGTGACGCCGTGCTCGGCCAGCCGATCCATGACCGCGTCGGGGTCGAACCCCTCCACCCCCAGGCCGACGTGCGGGCGGAACGCTTCCGGCCCGCGGTCTTCGACCAGGGCCAGATGTTGAGGACCGGATCCGACCCTGAGCACGGGAATCGGGGGGCCTTCGTATCCGGCGGTTCGCGGTCCCTCTTCCCGTTCCTGGTAGGTCACGACCGGCATGTCCGTCAGCTTCTGATACCACTGGAGGGCGCCCGGCACGTCCGACACCGAGTACTTGATGTGGTTCAGCGTCCGGACCGGGATCGGCGGCGGGTCGCCCGGCTTACGCACCGCGTCGGCCGAGGTGTCGCAAACCTCGCCCAGGAAGCCCAGTCCGCCGCAGGCGATCACCGGGTTGAACTGGAGCGGCGCGCCGTCCGGGCCGTCGAAGTTCACGCCGTTGATGGTCGTGCCCTCTCGCAGCACCGATCGCGCGCGAGCGGGCATCTCGGCGAGGGCCTCGAAGATCCGGTGGACGTTGAAGTCCTCGATTCCCCAGCAGAAGTGCGGGCGTCGCGTCGGTGGCGCCTGAAGGCTCTCCGGGCTTCTCTGCGAGAGGGCCATATAGGCGGGCGGGTCATCGGCCAGCCTGAGGACCGTCTGCCCTCCCCCGTAGTCCTGGAACGCGTGGCGGGGTATCGCCAGGACCCTTTCGTACCAGGCGACGGTGCCCTGCAGGTCCGCGCAGCCGAAGCTGACGTGGTTCAGGGTGCTGACCCGGATCGGCAGCGGCGACTGGACCGACGTCGACCCCCCGAGCGGCATCGCCGCCGCGCTCGCCGGCCGGACGATCGCCGCCGCCAGGAGCGAGACGAGCAGGTCTCTCCGCGTCATCGAAACTCTGCTCCGTGCAAACGTCGCTTGCTCGATCGGCATGGTCGTGAGCCCCCTTCGGTTGACCGAAGGGTCTATGGTAACCGCAGGGATCCGTCCGGACTACGGTTCGAGTCGCCTGCCGCGGGGGGAAACCGCGACGTGCCTCTCCTGCTGCGCGGTGCGCGCCTTGAGGAATCGTCGAGTCGGTGACGGGCTCGCAGGCGGTCCTCCGGAACGAGTGGCTGGCGCCTCGGGGGAGCCCCGCGACGCACCGAGACCGCCGGTGGAATGCAGCGGGCCTTCGCCGGGAGCCCCGGGGACGGTGTCGGCGGGGAGATCGGCGAGTACCTGGTCTACGGGTTGGCGCTCGGGGTGGGGCCCAAGGCGATCGGACACCTGTTCGGGTCGCTGTCCGATCGGGATCGGGCCGCGTACCTACCCTGGTACGTGCATGCCCACGGCGCCGCCTCGCCAGCGGAGTTCGCCCAGGCGATGACCTCCGTCGTGACCGCCGCGCCGGCCGCGGTCAGCTCGTCGGCCGGGGCCGGCGGCGGCGGTGGAGGCGGCGGCGGTGGAGGCGGCGCGGGCTAGCACGGCTAGCACGGCTAGCACGGCTAGCACGGCTAGCATGGCTAGCAGCGACCGCGCGACCTGACGGTCGCGGCGGAAGCGGCGACCGCGGCCCCGCACGTGCGAGCCTGACCATTCGGCCACGTTGATCTTGGGCCGACTATGGGCACGCCGCCGACACGGCATCAGAGTTCCGCTACCGGAGCGCCATTGTCCAACCGGGAGCGGAGCACTATGATGGTCAGGTCAACTTTCCCCGCGTAGCCCGCGTCGAGTTTCGCGGGCCGCCGAACGGCCGTTCGAGGAGGTCGGGACATGAAGCAAAGACTGCTCGATTCACTCCGTGTCGCGATGGCGCTGGCCGCCGTCGTGGTGATCTTCCAACTCGCCACTGTCCAGGTGGCGGGGCAGGCGACCGGCACGACCGCATCGGGACATCCGGATCTCGATGGGATCTGGCTCGACATCCACGACACTCCCTTCGAGCGGGCGCCCGAGCTGGGCGATCGAGAATTCGCGACCGCTGAAGAGCGCGCTGCCCGTGATCAGGCGCGCCTCGTGCCAGGGCGCAACCGCCGCGGTCCACGCGGGAGCGCGCAGGACGTGTCCGGGGCCTATAACGCCGTCTTCAGCTCGGCGAAGCCGGCGGGCCCGCGCACGTCGCTCGTCGTCGATCCGCCGAACGGGCGGATCCCGGCCCTGACACCGGAGGCGCAGCGGGAAGAGGACATCAAGCGCGACTGGCGGGTGATGCTGATGCGGAACACGCCGACGTGCGAGCAGCAGGCGCCCGGTTGCGAGGGCGGGGAGTACGGGCCGGTGTCCCCGCGCCGATTCGACATCCCGCCCTTCTACAACACGTTGCGGATGAACCGTCACGACGGGCCCGAAGATCAGAGCCTCGGCGATCGGTGCATGCTGGGCGCCACGCCCGACTTGAACGGGCACCGGCGCATCGTCCAGGGCGAGGACGCCGTCGCGATCGCCTACGACACGGGGCAGGGCCAGGGCTACCAGCGCCTCGTCAATCTGAGCGGGACCCACCCGCCGAGCCAGGTCCGTCTTCGCCATGGCGACTCGCGGGGGCGCTGGGAGGGCGACACGCTGGTCATCGAGACCACGAACTTCTCCCCGAAGTTCCCGTATCGCAGCTCGTCCGTGAACCGGAGGCTCGTCGAGCGGTACACCGTGGTCGACGCCGACACCCTCGTCTACGAGGTGACCATCTCGGATCCGACTGTCTGGACGGCGCCGTGGACCGTCCGGCAGGAGCTGAAGCGCCAGAGCGACGAGCAGAATCGGATCTACTACGAGCCGCGGTGCCACGAGGGGAACTACGGGTTGCCCGCGATGTTCATCGGCCACCGGGCTCAGGAGCAGGAGTTCGCCGAAGGGCGCGGCCCGGATCCGTTCTCGTTGGATACCACCACGGGCGGCGGCGGCGCCCGCTAGGACTCTGCGCCGTAGAACGGTGCAGAGTCCTAGCAGGGTTGGTTGGGCGGCAATCGGAGCCGAAGGCGACGATTTCCGGGCTAGGACGGGCGCCCACCGGACGACCGTGACGAGCCATGCCTCTCGATGGCATGGCTCGGTCGCCCTTCCAGCCGCTGTCCGAGACGGGTGAGGAACGACAAACGCCTCCGTCAGTCGTTCCCGCCGCCACGCCAGACGTTGTCGTCCCGGCCATCGACCTGACCTTCCTGCCAGCCGGGGCCGGCCTGGGATGGGTTTCGTGCCGCCCGGTGCCGGCCTCGCGCTATCCGGCGGCCTGACCCCGTCCGGATTCGCGGCCGCAACCTTCAGCGAGACCGGAATCGGGCTGCCGGGCGCCTCGAGGCGGCCGCCGGCGGCGGTCGCGGGTTCGTCCGCGGCGGTTAGAATGTGAGCTTCCGGAAACACGGATCGACCCAGGTCGGCGGAGATGACCCCATGACCCGACAGAATCTCTCGCTCCCGCTGTCTGCCGCGGCCCTCGCCGCCGGCATGGCGTTCCTGTCGCTCGGCGCGGCGTCGGCCCCGGCGCAGCCCCCCATCGTGCAGCCGGGGGCGCCCGGACAGCCGAGCCGGACGATCTCCGCCGCCGAGGCCTCCGACCTCGCGGGCATCCGGTTCACCGAGGCGGACGTGATGTTCATGCAGGGCATGATCTCGCACCACGCCCAGGCCCTCGAGATGACCGGGCTGCTCGACGTCAACACCGCCAGCGACGCGATGCGGGCGACGGCGCTGCGCATCGAGCTCTCGCAGGAAGACGAGATCGAGATGATGCAGGACTGGCTGCGCGAGCGCGGCCAGGCGGTCACCGCCATCGACGCGCACCATGCGCCGGGGGCCCAGCGCATGCCGGGCATGCTGACCGACGAGGAGATGGCGAGCCTCGCCGAGGCGGAGGGGAACGCGTTCGACCCCCTGTTCCTCGAGCTGATGATCAAGCACCACCGCGGCGCCCTCACCATGGTCCAGAACCTGCTGCGCGAGCGCGGCGCGGCGCAGGACTCGCAGCTCTTCGCGTTCACCTCGGACATCACCGCCGACCAGACGGCCGAGATCAACCGCATGGACGCGATGCTCGCCGAGGCTTCCCCCGACCCGCGGGTGCAGCTCGCGGCCGGCTTCAACGACGCCGGGCAGGCGCTGTGGAACATGGCCCTCGTCGCGACGCGACCGAGGCCCGAGGGCTTCTACGATCCCAACAACCCGGCGGGGCGGCCCATGCCCATTCGGCCCGACCCGGAGCCTGAGCCGGCCGAGCCTGAAGCCGCCGGCGCTGACGAGGCCGAGGACGACGCCGAGGAGGGCGAGGACGCCGAGGAGGGCGAGGACGCCGAGCCCGAGGAGGGCGCCGAGCCGGATGCGGCCGCGGCGGCCGAGGAGGAAGCAGAAGAAGAGGACGACGAGCAGGACAGCCCGCAGCGGCGCGGCCTCCTCAACTTCGGCAACACCGACCTCGCGTTCGCCGGCGACCAGGTCTACGTCGGCAGCCACCACGGCTTCAACACCTACCGCGTTGAGGTCCCGGCGTCGCCCCAGCTCGTCAGCTCGGTGGTGTGCCCCGGCGGCCAGGGCGACGTGTCGGTGGTCGGCAACCTGCTGATCATGTCGGTCGAGCAGACCCGCGGGCGTCTCGACTGCGGCCTGCAGGGGGTCGCCGAGCCGGTGAGCGAGCAGCGGTTCCGCGGCGTCCGCATCTTCGACATCGGCGACATGCGCATGCCGCGGCAGGTCGCGGCGGTGCAGACGTGCCGGGGGTCGCACACCCACACCGTCGTCACCGACCCCGACGACGCCGGCAACATCTACGTCTACGGGTCGGGGAGCGGCGCGGTCCGATCCGGCGAGGAGCTCGAGGGCTGCTCGGACGAGTCGCCGGCCGAGAACCCGGACACCGCCCTTTTCCGCATCGACGTCATCCGCGTCCCCCTCGCGAGCCCCGAGGACTCGGCCGTCGTCAGCCGCCCCCAGGTGTTCCGGAACCCCGAGACGGGGGCCGCCGGGGGCCTGTGGCCCGGCGGCGACCACGGGCCGGGCACGCAGCGCACCTCCGAGAGCAGCCGCTGCCACGACATCACCGCGTTCCCCGAGATCGGCCTCGCGGCCGGGGCGTGCTCGGGCAACGGCATCCTGCTCGACATCTCCGACCCCGTGAACCCGGTCCGGCTCGACGACGTCATCGACCCCTCGTTCGCCTTCTGGCACTCGGCGACGTTCAACAACGACGGCACCAAGGTCCTCTTCACCGACGAGTGGGGCGGCGGCGGGCGCCCGCGCTGCCGCGCTTCGGACCCCCGCGAGTGGGGGGCCAACGCCATCTACGACATCGTCGACGGCAGGATGGAGTTCCGCAGCCACTACAAGCTGCCCGCCCCGCAGACCGAGACGGAGAACTGCGTGGCCCACAACGGCTCGCTCGTCCCGGTGCCGGGCCGCGACATCATGGTGCAGGCCTGGTACCAGGGCGGCATCTCGGTCTTCGACTTCACCGACTCGGCGAACCCGGTCGAGATCGCGTTCTTCGACCGCGGCCCCATCAACGCCGAGCGCTTCGTCATGGGCGGCCACTGGTCGGCCTACTGGTACCGCGGCTACATCTACGGCACCGAGATCGCCCGCGGCCTCGACGTCCTCGAGCTGCTGCCGAGCGAGCACCTGACCGAGAACGAGCTCGCCGCCGCCGCCGCGGTCGCCCCCGCCGGGTTCAACGCCCAGCAGCAGCGCCGCATCGACTGGACGGCGCGGCCGGTCGTCGCGCGCGCCTACCTCGACCAGCTCGAGCGCAGCGACACCCTCGGCGCCGACCGCCGCGCGGCGTTGTCGGCCCTGCTCGACCGCGTCGGCGCCGCGGGGACCGACCCGGGCCTCGCGGCGGAGCTGACGTCGGCGGCGGAGGCGCTCGGGGACGACGCGGGGGCCGCCAGCGGGCGCACCGAGCAGCGGATCGCCGCGCTGGCGGAGACGCTGGCGAGTCTCGCTGAGCGTCTGCGGTGAACCGAGGTGGCTGAAGCCGTGCGTGGACAAGGCACTTCGAACGTCGAGGTGACCAACGTCTCGGGACACGGCTTCTGGATCTTCGTCGGGGAACGGGAAGTCTACGCGTCGTTCAGGGATTTCCCGTGGTTCGAAGACGCATCCATCAGGGAGATCACTACCGTCGAGCTACTCAGTCCGCGCCATCTGTACTGGCCCGCGCTCGACGTCGACCTAGCTGTCGATTCGCTGGACCACCCGGATCGGTATCCACTCGTCAGCCGCGGCCATCTACGCCGTGGGCCCGCGACCGGTTTCCGGTCGTTGACTCG
This sequence comes from Vicinamibacterales bacterium, assembly GCA_965215895.1. Classification (GTDB taxonomy): domain Bacteria; phylum Acidobacteriota; class Vicinamibacteria; order Vicinamibacterales; family UBA8438; genus JAJEEA01. The sequence continues at coordinate 190,514 of OZ244130.1, forward strand.
CACTCCCGCTCGGGGAACAGGAGCCGAAAGATGAACAGCAACTCACCAGTGATGGGCATGGTCATCCTGGCCCTCGCCTTGTGCGCGTCGCCCGTTCACGCGCAGCCCGCCGGCGACTTCGTGCCCGTCACCGACGCCATGCTCCAGGCGCCGGCGCCCGAGGACTGGCTGACGTGGCGGCGCACGACCGACGGCTGGGGCTACAGCCCCCTCGACCAGATCGACCAGGAGAACGTCGGCGACCTGCGCATGGTCTGGTCGCGGGGGCTCACCCAGGGGTTCCAGTCGGGTACGCCGCTCGCCTACGGCGGGGTGCTGTACATGCCCAACCCCAACGACGTCATCCAGGCCATCGACGCGGTGACCGGCGATCTGATCTGGGAGCACCGGCGCGACGTGCCGGACGACATCGGCGAGTATCTGTTGGGCGCCCTCTCGACCAACAACCGCAACATTGCCATCTACGACCGTCTCATCATCGACACGAGCGTCGACACCCACGTCTTCGCCCTCGACGCCGAGACCGGCGAAATGGTGTGGGAGACGCAGGTCCTCGACTACCGCGAGAACTCGGCGATGCAGGGCGCGGGACCGATCATCGCGGACGGGAAGGCCGTCTCGGGCCGCAGCTGCCTGCCGCGGGGCGGACCTGAGGCGTGCGTGGTCGTCGCCCACGACGCCTTGACGGGAGCCGAGGTGTGGCGGCGGCGGCTCATTCCGGGGCCCGGCGAGCCGGGCGACGAGAGCTGGGGCGGGGTGCCGTTCGAGGAGCGCACGCACGTCGGCGCGTGGATGGTCCCGAGCTACGACCCCGCGCTCGACCTCGTCTACCTGGGGACGTCGGTCACCTCGCCGGCGCCGAAGTTCATGCTCGGCGGGGTCGACAACCAGCACCTCTACCACAACTCGACGCTGGCCCTCGACGCCGACACCGGCGAGATCCGCTGGTACTACCAGCACCTGAACGACCACTGGGACCTCGACCATCCCTTCGAGCGCATCCTCGTCGACACCGCGGTGGCCCCCGACCCGTCGCAGGTGAGCTGGATCAACCCGCGGCTGCAGCCGGGCGAGACTCGCCAGGTCGTCACCGGCATTCCCGGCAAGACCGGGGTCGTCTACACCCTCGACCGGGCGACGGGCGAGTTCCTGTGGGCCACGCCGACGGTGCTCCAGAACGTCATCAGCGGCATCGACGGGGCGACCGGCGCGGTGACCGAGAACGCCGAGGTCACCTTCACCGCGGTCGGGCAGCAGGTCTTCGCGTGCCCCACCTGGAACGGCGGCAAGGACTGGGAGGCCGGCGCCTACAGCCCGCTGACCAACACCATGTACATGCCCCTGCGCAACACCTGCGCCCGCATGATGGCGACGCGGCTCTTCCCCGAGGACGCCCCACCGGCCGAGCGCAACGAGAGCCGCTCCGAGCTGTACGCCATCGCCTACCGCCACCAGCTCGCCCCCGACACCGAGAACGCGGGCACGGTGCGGGCGATCTCGGCCGAGACCGGCGCCACGGTCTGGCTCCACGAGCAGCGCGCGGCGACGATGTCGCTCGTGGCGACCGGCGGCGGGCTCGTCTTCGGCGGCGACGTCAACGGCCGGTTCCGGGCCTTCGACCACGAGACGGGCGAGATCCTGTGGGAGATCAACCTGGGGTCGGCGGTGACGGGGTTCCCGATCACGTATGCCGTCGACGGGCAGCAGTTCGTGGCAGTGAGCACGGGGTCGGGGGGGACCTCGTCGCACTTCACGGGGTTGACGCCGGAGCTGCGGCCGAGTGCGGGGAACAACCTGTTTGTGTTTGCGTTGCCTTGACGGCAACGGTGTGTGAGCCCTTCGCTCCTGTTGACGGCTCGTGAAGCTGGAGTCTGACGGATTGCCCTCTGCCATCGCCGCCGCGAATCCGGACTCGATACCCGAACCCATCCGGCACCGCGAAACAGAAACCGCCGGAGCCGTGCGCTGTTCATCCGCACGGCGCTGCAGTAGGCGATCGCGATGGAGTTGCGGGCTGCCGCGTTGCGATCGCGCCATGCCCGGGGCTCCGGGTGCCGTAGCGACAACACGCGGCATGTGCCGGCGCTGCCCGCTCGTGAACGGCGCGCGGCGGTCACACGAGATCGTCCAGCGGCACGTCGAGAGCGGTGGCGAGACTCTTGAGCGCCTTCACCGATCCGGGCTTCACGCCGCGCTCGATGGCGGAGAGGTAGGAGCTCGGGATGCCCGCGGCGGCGGCCAGCGAGCGGGCGGTCATGCCGCGGTGCGTGCGCCAGACGCGCACGGGGTGTTCTCCTTCGACAATGCGGCGCACGAGCTCTGCCGGCGCCCAGGTCTCGTCGGGGTCGTCGAGGACGCGCTGGATGGCGGCGACGTCGGCGGCGTCTTCATCGGCGGCGGCGCGCAGGCGCTCGTACTCGTCGCGGGGGATCACGACGTAGTCCTCGCCGGCGAGGGTCAGGGTCTGCGGCGTGGTGGTCATCGGTACGCCTCCCCGCGTGACAGTATCGCGGCCACGCGCAGCAACTTCTCGGGGGACTCGACGACGTACAGCACGCGCCAATCGCCGACGCGGAGGCGAAAGCCCGGCCCGCCCTTCAGGGCCGCCGCGTTCGGGTTCGGCGCCGTGGGGTCCGCCGCGAGGGCGTCGATCTTCGCGACTATCGTCTGCGCGGTGTTCGCCGGCATGCGGCGCAGCCGGCGGCGGGCTTGCGCGCTGTACACGACCTCGAACACCCGGCCAAGTTATCCACTGGGTGCGCATGTGTCAAGTACGCGATATCCAACAGGTTCTCGGCGCGCCCTGGCGCGTTGACGTCCGCGCCACCCCAGGGTTGCAGTTCCTGCGCCGTCGCCTGCTCGCCGTCCGCTCGTTCCCCGTGCACGCGGGCCGTCCCGCGTTGGCCCCGTTCTTGCTGCTGAATCACCGCGTCGACCGGCTGCCGAACCCCGAGTGCTCTCGCGACCCCCGGCGAGGGCGCCGCACGCCCCGCACGCCGCCGGCCGCATGACTCGGGATCGAGAGGGAGCGGAAATGCACGACCCCGCCTACAAGCTGTTGTTCTCGCGCCCTCGGATGGTCCGCGACCTGCTCGACGGCTTCGCCGCCCGCGGCAGTCCTTTCCAATCCAGAAATGAGCCTGAAGCGGAGGCACGTGAGCCGAGGCTGACGGGCGACCGAATCAGCGGATCGAAACAGGGATCCTGGCGCGGCGCTGTGAAGTCCGCGCACGCTGACGGACATTATGTTCCATGGCGGCGACGATGGGTTGTGGGGGCCAGAAGCAGTCACGCGCACGTCCCGCGTCGAGGACCTGGAGGGCTTGCAGGGCATTCAGTATTCGAACCGGAAGAGGGCTGGCGGGCAAGTTGCTGAACTGCAGATCTCCCCGTGTCTGCAACGTCTTCCGGTTCGCCGCCCAATCGATCACTGGCTCGATTCCGGTCGGTCCCCGCGGCCGCCGACACCCGCTTCACCCGCAACGTCCCCGCCGACAGGACGCTGGCCGGGGGCGTACTGCTGCCGCATTCGGCTCGGTCTGTCGGTGCTGTCAGCCCGTGCCCGGCGCACGAGATGCTACCCGTGGCGTCGTGTTCGAAGAGTACAACGATCTTGCCTGTGGGACGTGTGGGCGGCGTTCTGTGCCGTCCAAGTCGGGGTGGGAAACGCGCCTCGACGCGGGTGCAGTCAACCGCCAGCGTATCGTGCGCGTTTTCCATGCCGCCGGCGCGATCCATAGGCCGGCCGGCCCCGGCGGGACTGGCGGCGTGCGGGAGCGGGTCTGACCTCGCTGCCGGGGCGCAGGCCGGCGTTGGGATGCTGATGTCGTCTCCGGCGTACGGGTCTTCGGGGCGCGGTGTGTCCGTCGCATCGAGCTGAAGGACCGCTCGATGCGGTGCGCGTCGTGGAGCAGGCCGGTCGCAGATGGCGTCGGCTTGGTTGGCGTCGCCGATGGACGGCGAGCTGGTCGGTGACGGGCAACTGGCTGGCGATGCGGGTCGAGGCGGCGCTCGGCCCGGTCCTCGATGACCTCGGTGAGGTCACGCCGCTCGGCGTCGCGCAGCGGTGGCGGTCCTCCAGTCGTCGAATGGCGAGCAGGTCGAGCTTGGCGAGGCGGGTCAGGAGCCGGGCGTTAGGACCCGTCGCCGCGGCCGACGGCGAGTACGCGCAGCAGGGGCGGCATCCGGACGTAGCGTGCGGTGAAGCTGCGGCGACAGGCGCGTTCGACAAACGCGCATTGAGAGGAAGCTCTTGCCGATGCCGGTTGGGCCGATCAGCAGCAGGTTGTGGCACCGGCGATCCAGGCGCAGGCGCCGAGGGTCAGGACCTGCTGTCGGTTGAGCTGGCGGGGGTGGGTGAAGTCGACGGCCTCGAGCGTGGCCGGATAGCGCAGCTTGGCGGTGTGGAGGCGCGGCTGCGGTCTGAGCGGAGGGCGGTCGGGGGTGTCACCCGCAGGGCCGGAGCGCAGCGCGTTGACACGCCCGCCCGCAGCTACTCCGCTCCGACACGCCACCCAGCCGCCCTCCGAGAGCGCGTCACCGAGCGCCATGCGGTCCGCATCGGCTGGTGCGTTGTGGCGTTGTCAGGCTGCCGGGTCGATGGAGGCAAACAGGCGGTCGCGAGCCTGGTTGAGGGCGCGTGCCGCCTCGTTGTCGCTGGTGGCCGAGGCGGCGGCGTCGAGTTCGGCGAAGGTGGTTCCCGGCTTCAGGCAGGCGGCGGCGTTGGGCAACGACTTGAGCTTCTCGTAGGGGGTCATGATGTCGGCGTCGCGATAGCGCTTGCGCACCCGGCCCTTGGCGTCCACCTCTTCGCTGGGGAAGAAGCAGGGCCGGTGGAAGTTGAGGTAGGGCGACAGGAACTGCTGGTTGAAAGCATGGACTCGCTCGGCGTAGCGGTTGGGGATGTGGCCGTAGCCGAGGTGCTTGCGGATGACCGAGCCGTTCTTGCTCTCGACCAGGGCGTTGTCGGTGCAGCGGCGGGCGCGGGACTTGGTGAACGCGTCGATGTGCATCGCTTCGAGCAGCGCCGCCACGTCGCGGTTGATGAACTCCGAGCCGTTGTCGGCGTGGAATCCGTGGAGGATGAAGGGGAACGCCCGCAGCAGAGCTTCGAGAACCGGCTTCAGACAGGCCGCCTGGATATATTCGACCGAACCGATGAACTGGAACTGGGTGACCTCATCCACCAAGTTCAGGTGGTACAAGCCCTTGACCCCGTCGAGGTCGCCCTGATGGACCGTATCGACTCGCACGTGGCCGGGTTGCCCGAACGGCTGCGGCCGGCGGCGTTCCCCAATCGCTATCTGCACGGAGCGCGTGGGGGCCGGGACCGTCCCGCGGCGCCGCTGGTAGGTGATGGAGTGCCGCAGGTTGTACAGGTGGCCGTTGGAGATGGCGGCCAAGCGTTCGAAGCGGGGGTCACCGAAGCGGTGGAAGGCGCGGGCGCAGAGCTTGCGGGTGGTCGGGCCGGAGAGCGTGCCGTGGAGCGCGTCGAGTTCGGCGAGCCGCCCGATGTCGGTGGGGGTGTAGCGGCGGGGGAACGGTTGCCGGGGGGCGCCGCGACGGTCGATGACCTCGCCGGTGGTCCGGTATTGGCGCAGCAGGCGGGTGACCTGGGCCCGCGACAGGTCGGTCGCCTTGGTCAGGAAGCGGCGCAGCAGGCCCTTGTCGGCCTTGGATCGCCCGGCGTAGTCGAACCGTTGTACGGTCTCCGCCACGAACGCGTAGGCCTCGGTGCGGGTTTGCGGTCGAAGGTCGATCTCCTGACTCCCGTCGAGGAATTCCCGAACCTGACCCAGGGTCTGCAGGCGGTGCGTGTCGAGTTGCACGATCATCCTCCGATGATCCGCGACTCGACGCCCGTTCAGGCTCACTTGTCGTTGGAAACAACCCCCCGTTCAGGCTCATGTGTCATTGGACAAGACTGCGGCTGGAGCGGCGCCCTCGACTTCGATACCCTCGCCCCCCTGCCCGCCAGCTTCGTCAGCGAAGACCTCCAGCAGCGCCACGGCGATCTCGTGTGGCGCATTCGCTTCCGCGACGACCGCTGGCTCTATCTGGTCTTGCTCCTCGAGTTTCAGGCCACCGTCGACCCGGCGATGGCGCTGCGCATGCTGACCTACACCGCGCTGCTCTACCAGCGGCTGGACGCCGACGGCGTGCTGCGTGACCACCGTGCCCTGCCGCCGGTGCTGCCCGTCGTCCTCTACAACGGCCGCCGGCCGTGGACGGCGTCGGTCGAGATGACGGACCTCGTGGCGGTGGGGAGCGACCTGCTGGCGCCGTACCAGCCGTCGCAGCGATACTATCTTCTGGACGGGGCGCGTGTGGCGGACGCGGACCTCCCGGCGGACAACCTGGTGTCGGCGCTCATCGATCTGGAGAAGACGCGCGACGCGGCGCGTCTGCGCGAGGCGCTGCAGGCGCTGAGCGACCTTCTGCAGGCGCAGGGGGACGACCACTTGACACAGGCGTTCGTGACGTTCCACCAGGGGCTGCGGGTCGCGGGTCCGCTGCCGGCGGGCGAGGGGGACCCGCTGACACAGTTGCAGGAGACGCAGACGATGCTGGAAGAGAACGTGCGGGAGTGGACCCGTGAATGGCTCGAGCAGGGCATCGAGCAGGGCCGCCACGAAGAGCGGGCGCTGCTCTGCCGTCAGGTGGCGCGGAAGTTCGATGCTGGCGCCGCCGAGGGGCTGGCCGCCGCCCTCGCCGGCGTCACCGACCCCGACCGCCTCTCGCGGGTTGGCGACTGGATCATCGAGTGCGCCACGGCGTCAGAGCTGCTCGCCCGCGTCCGCGGCGACAACAGGTCGGGCGGTTGAGGCCCCGGTGGCACGGACCCGCCGGCGGCGCGGCATCGGCGTCGAACGCGAGACCGATCGCGCGTCGGAGGCGCCCCCGACGATCCCCGGCGAGCACTTCACGCCGCGCGACTCGTCCACCTCATGGTCGACCTGCTGCTCGCCGGCGACCGGCTGAAGCTCGCTGCGCCCATCGGCAAGGCGATTCTCTCCGCCCTGTCCGAGCGCAACACCAAGGCGGAGATCTGCCGTGACCGGGACGGCCGCCCCGAGCCCGACCCGGAGTTGCGCGACACCGAGAACGTGCCCCTGCGGGAGGACGTCGAGTCGTTCTTCGAGCGCGAGGTGAAGCCTCACGTCCCCGACGCCTTGATCGACGCGACGCGCCGCGATCCCCAGGACGGCGAGGTCGGGCTCGTCGGCTACGAGATCAACTTCAACCGGTACTTCTACGAGTACCGCCTGCCCCGCCCGCTCGAGGAGATCGAGGCCGACATCCAGCGGGTGGAGAAGGACTCAGCCGTCAACGTGCACGCCTGGGCCGCTCCTGCGCCCCAGCGCGTTGACGTCCGCGCCACCCCAGGGTTGCAGTTCCTGCGCCGTCGCCCGCTCGCCGCCCGCTCGTTCCCCGTGCACGCGGGCCGTCCCGCGTTGGCCCCGTTCTTGCTCCTGAAGCACCGCGTCGACCGGCTGCCGAACCCCGAGGTGCTCTCGCAACCCCGGCGAGAGCGCCGCACGCCCCGCCCGCCGCCGGTCCGCATGACTCGGGATCAAGAGGGAGCGGAATGCACGACCCCGCCTACAAGCTGTTGTTCTCGCGCCCTCGGATGGTCCGCGACCTGCTCGACGGCTTCGCCGCCCGCGGCTGGAGCGGCGCCCTCGACTTCGATACCCTGGACCCCCTGCCCGCCAGCTTCGTCAGCGAAGATCTCCAGCAGCGCCACAGCGATCTCGTGTGGCGCATTCGCTTCCGCGATGACCGCTGGCTCTATCTGGTCCTGCTCCTCGAGTTTCAGGCCACCGTCGACCCGGCGATGGCGCTGCGCATGCTGACCTACACCGCGCTGCTCTACCAGCGGCTGGAGGCCGACGGCGTGCTGCGTGACCGCCGGGCCCTGCCGCCGGTGCTGCCCGTCGTCCTCTACAACGGCCGCCGGCCGTGGACGGAGTCGGTCGAGATGACGGACCTCGTGGCGGTGGGGAGCGACCTGCTGGCGCCGTACCAGCCGTCGCAGCGATACTATCTTCTGGACGGGGCGCGGGTGGCGGACGCGGACCTCCCGGCGGACAACCTGGTGTCGGCGCTCATCGATCTGGAGAAGGCGCGCGACGCGGCGCGTCTTCGCGAGGCGCTGCAGGCGCTGAGCGACCTTCTGCAGGCGCAGGGGGACGACCACTTGACACAGGCGTTCGTGACGTGGCTCCACCAGGGGCTGCGGGTCGCGGGTCCGCTGCCCGCGGGCGAGGGGGACCCGCTGACACAGTTGCAGGAGACGCAGACGATGCTGGAAGAGAACGTGCGGGACTGGACCCGTGAATGGCTCGAGCAGGGCCGCGCCCAGGGCATCGAGCAGGGCCGCCACGAAGAGCGGGCGCTGCTCTGCCGTCAGGCGGCGCGGAAGTTCGATGGCGGCGCCGCCGAGGGGCTGGCCGCCGCCCTCGCCGACGTCACCGACCCCGACCGCCTCGCGCGGGTTGGCGACTGGATCATCGAGTGCGCCACGGCGTCAGAGCTGCTCGCCCGCGTCCGCGGCGACAACAGGTCGGGCGGTTGAGGCCCCGGTGGCACGGACCCGTCGGCGGCGCGGCGTCGGCGTCGAACGCGAGACCGATCGCGCGTCGGAGGCGCCCCCGACGATCCCCGGCGTCCTTGCCGACCAGCCGCCAGAAGCGGAAGCAGTCCACGCACTACCGGCAGGCCGACGCGTCGTGGGTTCGGGGGCGGAGCTGTGACAAGCTGTGACATCGCGCTGGACATCGGGTGTTGACGTCGTCGAGTGCAGGCACTTCAGTGATTGGTGCTAGCATTTTCGCGGAAACCAGAGGAGCGGCGCCATGGCGAGCTTGAGTGTACGCCGCCTAGACGGCGAGGTCATTCGGCGGCTGAAGATCCGGGCGCAACGCGACGGCCTGTCCGTGGAAGAGACGGTGCGTCGCATCCTGGCCGACGCCGTCGTCGATGTGGAGCCGGCCGGCGCGATGATCCGCCGCATCATCGGCGACGACGCCATCGATTGCGACCTGCCGGCGCGTGAGGTCGACGATCCGATCGACTTCACATCAGGCGAATACGGCCGGGAGGATCCCGGATGATCCTTCTGGACACCAACGTGCTGTCGGAAGCCATGCGCGTCGACCGGCCGGGCGTGTGATGCGCTGGTTGGACGGACACCCTCCTTCGGTGCTGTTTCTCTCCGCCGTCACCGTCGACGAGATCCTCTTCGGAATAGAGATACTCCCGCCCGGGCGGAAACGGGCGCGCCTGGGCCGCGCGTTCTTGAAGATCGTCGACGGGTTCTCGCAGCGTATCGTCCCGTTCGACGTGCAGGCCGCCGCCGAGAGCACGAGGCTGCGCGCCGAGCGGCGGCGCGCGGGCTCGCCGATAAGCCCGGCCGATTCCCAGATCGCCGGCAAGGCCAGGAGCCGCGGCTATTCCCTGGCGACGCTGAACACCTCGGACTTCCGGGACCTCGGTCCCTCCGTCCTGGAACCGCGCTGAACAGGTCGCCGGACACGACCGCGCGTCGCGTACGATGTCGACTTGGTCGACTATCACTAGAATGGGAGGCGGCAACATGGCGATGAGCGATCCCCCCCATCCCGGTCTCAGCATCCGGCAGAACTGCCTGGACCCGCTCGGTCTGAACGTGACCGGTGCCGCGAGGGTGCTGGGCGTGGCCCGTCACACCCTCTCGCGAGTCGTGAACGGCCACGCGGCCATTTCCCCGGAGATGGCCATACGGCTGGAGAAGGCGGGCTGGTCCAATGCCGAGTTCTGGCTGCGCCGGCAGACCACCTACGATCTCGTCCGGGCGCGCAAGCGTGAAGACCGAATCAACGTCGAGCGCTACGAGCCGCAACCGACAGTGTGAGGAGCCGCGACAGCGAGGCGGCGTGGACTGCTTTCCCTTCCGTCGCGGATCCTCAGAACAACTGTGCAAGTGCTTCCCGCGGGGTCGCGGCCGGGATCGGCGAGCGTGCGAAATCCGTGACGTTCCTCGTGACGATATGCCGAGCCCCGCACGCTCGGGCGGCGGCAACCTGCATCGCATCTTCGAAGTCCGCCATCGGAAGCGACAGCGCATAACGGAGAGACGCGGTATCCGCCGGCGCCACGGCCACGAACCGGATCAGCTCGGCGATGAAGTCCCGCGTGTCGGCATCCCCGCGCGCGGGAGTCACGAGGTAGTAGAAGTTGGACAGCGTATGCCACGCGACGAACGCGCGCCGGCCGCCACGCTCGACGCGATCGAGAAGCTCGGAGGACGGTCCCGCATGCGGGCGCCGGTCGAGGGCGATGTCGATCAGCACGTTGGTGTCGAGCAGCATCAGAGGTACTTCCGGGCGAGCGCCTCGTAGCGTCCTTCGTTGCGGCGGACCGCCTCGAACCGGCCCCTCCACCGCGACGAGAACGAGGGAGTGTCCTCTGCCGCGATCTCCCTGAGCGACGCTTCGATGAGCGACGACAGTGACACGCCGCGGGAACGCGCGTACTGTTTGGCTCTGGGAAGCAGCTCTCCGTCCACCGTAATCGTCAGCTTTCTCTTCATCGTGGGCCACCGATCACCGGAACACGTATGGCGTACATTGTATACGTATCTTGCCGGAGGACAACCCGGACGGGAGGGCGTCAGGGCGTGGACGAGTCGCTTTCCGAGGGATCGTCCAGCGCTGCGAGGCCCGTCAGCGCCACTGGCGGCCGGTCGGGGAACTCCACCACGAGACTCAGTTTGCCGCCCATCGCCGCGACGTAGCCGCTGAGGGTGGAGATCAGCAGATCGGTGCGCTGTTCGAGACGGGACACGTTCTCCTGATTGATCCGGAGCTTCTCGGCGACGCGCACCTGGGTCTGCTTGCGCGCCCGGCGCAGGTCCCGTAGCGACATCTCCTCGGCAATCAGCGCCCGGGCGCGTTCGTCGACCCGCTTCCGGCGCGCCGGAGGCAACTGGGCCATTCTCTGCGTCAACGTGCTCATCTCGTCCTCCTCGCGGCCTTCAGACGATCGAGGTGCCGATCGAAGCGTTCGTCCGCCTTGCCGATCAGCCGTCCGTAGAGCCGTCGCTCGGCGACCCCCGACTTGTCCGCGGCGACCAGCAGGACTGCCTTGGGCTCGGGGTCGAAAGCGAAAGCGATCCGCCAGACCCCGCCGCCGGCGGTGAAGCGAAGCTCCTTCATGTTGGCGTGGCGCGACCCCTTGAGGGTGTCGGCTCGCGGACGGCCCAGCGTCGGCCCGAACGCCTCGAGGAGCTTCGCCTGCGCGAGCAATTCGTCCTGCACTTCGGGCACCAGGGCGTCGAATTCCGGATCGAAGTCCGGATGGAAGACGACTTCCCAGGGCCACGCCACCAATATGACTCTAGACACATATGCTGTCAAGGGCATGCCGGCAGGCCCTGCCAGCGTCGACTGCCGGCGCTGCGCCGGCTGGTGGGTAACGGCTTCAGCGAACGCGTGGCGCGCGGTCTGTACCGCGTGGCGGAACGCCTCGCTGAACGGTATTCCAGGCTGGAGGGTCGGCGGACGGCAGGCGTTTCCCCGTCCCCTGCGCCGTCGACGGGCGGCAGTTCGTGGCGGTCAGCACTAACTCGGGAGCACGGCTCGGCGGGCGGGCATCAGGTCAGGGCTCGCCGGTGGTGACGGTGAGGGGGACGTCTCGCAGACGTTCCTGCACGGTGCTGGGGATGCCGGGCTTCGTGTCGGCGCCGAGCTCGGCGAGCAGGGCCGCCGTCTCGGGCCAGCTCTGGAACTGGAAAGACTGCTTCGAGCCTTCGGCCATCCGGTAGGCGGTCCGGCCGCGGAAGTCGTGCGCGTCGATGTCGGCGCCGTTCGCGACGAGTTGCTCCACGACCTCGTTCAGCCCGCGGAACGCGGCCCCGTGCAGCGCGGTGAAGTCGGCCTCGTTCATCGCATTGATTTCGCACCACCCCGGGATGCGGTCTCGCGACCGCCCACATCAGCGCCGTGGCCCGGGTCTCGGTGGTGGCGGCGTTGACGTTCGCCCCGTGTGCGAGGAGCGCCCGGTGCGCTCACTTCGCGGCAGCCGGCAAGCACGCCGCGTTGCCCTCAGACCTGTTCATGGACTATATTCGGTTCCACAGAGGTGCCCATTTGTCACTTTCCGAGCGGATCAAGCCGATCAGCTACTTGAAGGCCCACGCCGCCGAGATCCTCCGTACGCTCGGGGACCGGCCCGAGCCCTTGATCATCACCCAGAACGGCGAAGCCAAGGCTGTCGTGCAAGACATCGACAGCTACGAGCGGATGCAGGAGAGCGTGGCTCTGCTCAAGATGCTGGCGCTGGGCAACCGTCAGATCGAAGCCGGCCAGGTGCAGCCCGCCGGCAAGGTCGTTGCGCGGCTTCGGGACCGGCGACAGGCAGACTGAATGCCCTTCGCGGTCCAGTTGACCGATGACGCCGCCTGCGACCTCGAAGAGATCTTCGACTACCTCTCCCGCCAGGACGCGCCAGGCAGGGCGGAGCATGTGCTGGAGCGGATCGAGCAGGCCTTCCACGCGTTGTCCGCGTTCCCCGAACGCGGCAGCCACCCGAGCGAATTGCTGGAGCTCGGGATTCGGGAGTACCGGGAGGTGTTCTTCAAGCCGTACCGCATCATCTACCGCGTCATGGGAGACGGCGTCTACGTTCTGGTGATCGCGGACGGACGGCGTGACATGCGAGCGTTGTTGCAGCGGCGCCTGCTGCGTGTGTGAGTGCCGCAGAACGTCGTCTTCGGGAGCACGCTCTCGATCGGTCGTGGCTATGCTGCAGGAGATGTCGGGCTGCCCCTCGTCGGGGGGCGAGGGCGCCGAAGCTGAGCGCGGAGATCCGAGCGGCGTGGGCCCCGGCTTGGCGGAGCGCGTCTCGCTCGCCCTGGCCGATCTGGACGATGCGCGCAAGCCCTCGGACCTCGACCTGCCGGGCTACCGGCTTCACCCGCTGAAGGGCAATCTGAAGGGGTTCTGGAGCATCGCGGTTTCGGGGAACTGGCGGATCGTCTTCCGGTTCGACGATGGCGATGCGTACGACGTCGACTTGGTCGACTATCACTAGAAGTGGGAGGCGGCAACATGGCGATGAGCGATCCCCCTCATCCCGGTCTCAGCATTCGGCGGAATTGTCTGGATCCGCTCGGTCTGAACGTGACCGATGCGGCGAGGGTGCTGGGCGTGGCCCGTCACACCCTCTCGCGACTCTTGAACGGCCACGCGGCCATTTCCCCGGAGATGGCCATACGGCTGGAGAAGGCGGGCTGGTCCAATGCCGAGTTCTGGCTGCGCCGCCAGACCACCTACGATCTCGTCCAGGCGCGCAAGCGAGAAGACCGAATCAACGTCGAGCGCTACGAACAGCAGCCGACAGTGTGAGGAGTCGAGGCGGCGTGGACTGCTTTCCCTTCCATCGGGGATCCTCGGAACACCTGTGTAAGTGCATCCTGTGGGCGCCGTGGTCGGGATCAGCACGGCTCGCGGCTCTTCATCGGAGAGCGGAGTCCGAGACATAGTCGACCGAGACCGGCGTGGCATCTGAGCGGAAGGGGAAGGGCTTGCTGGGCGACACGGAGCTGATCGCGCGGATCGAGAGCGGTGAGAGCGACCGTGTGGAGTTCACCGCGTCCACGACCGATCTCGACAAGTTCCGGCAAGCGATCTGCGCGTTCGCCAACGACCTCCCCGGGAACTCGGAACCCGGGCTTCTCTTCATCGGATTGGAGGACGACGGACGCTGTGCCGGCTCGACCATCGACGATGACTTGTTGAAGACGCTCGGCGGGCTGCGGACCGACGGGAAGATCCTGCCATTCCCGTTCATGGAAGTGGCGAAGAAGCGCCTGCGTGACTGCGACGTTGCCGTGGTCCAGGTAGAGCCCGCGGACAACCCGCCGATGAAGGTGGATGGCCGCTGCTGGATTCGCATCGGCCCCCGGCGAGGCCAGGCGACGGCCGAAGAGGAACGCCGTCTCACCGAGAAGCGCCGTTGGGGGAACGTCCCCTACGACATGCAGGGCGTCCCCGGGGCGACCGTCGAGGCCGACCTGGACATGCGGGCGTTCGAGACCGACTACCTGCCCTGCGCGGTGTCCCCCGAAGTGCTGGCGGAGAACCGGCGCGACAGGGGAGAACAGTTGAGGGCGTTGCGGCTCGTGGCCCGGAACGGGGCGCCGACGGTGACGGCGATCCTCGTGCTGGGCAGGGATCCTCGGTACTGGTTTCCCGGAGCATACGTGCAGTTCGTCCGCTACGACGGAACCGCGGTGACGGACGGAATCGTCGACCATGCCGAGCTGTCCGGGCCGGTGCCGGAGCAGTTGCGTGATGCGGACCGCCTGCTGAGATTGAACATTTCCCACGCACTCGACACGCGGGGAGAACGACACGTCGAGCAGCGAAGCTATCCTTACGAGGCCCTCCGTGAGCTCCTTCGTAACGCGGCGATTCACCGGAACTACGAAAACTCGAACACGCCGGTGCGGATTTCGTGGCTCGCCGACCGTGTGGAGATCCTGAGTCCCGGCTCGGCGTTCGGAGAAGTCGGACGCGACAATTTCGGACAGGGCGCGACCTCCTACCGCAACCCCACCATCGCGGAAGCGATGAAGAACATGGGCTTCATGCAACGGTTCGGAATCGGCATCGAGACCGCGCGCAGGGCGCTGGCGGAGAACGGCAATCCACCTCCCGAGTTCGACGTTCAGGACGCGTTCGTGTTGGTCACTGTCCGGAGGCGGTCATGACGACGGCCGCCTTTCACCGTCGAACGGCCGCTCTGGCTCGACTTCCAGGCCATCCCCGAGCGCATCGCGCGGCTCGACGACGAGGACGGACCCGATCGGCTGGGGTCGGAAGCCGGAGCCGGCGCGGTCGGCGCCGGCAACGTCGAGGCTGACACATCGCTCACGTCTTCTCGGACGGCGGAGGCGGGGGCGGAGGTGGAGCGGGGACGTTCGGGGCCGACTCGGACCGCCGCCGGTGCGCTCTTCGACGCTACGGCGAGGAAGCATACTGTTCCCCGGTGACCTTGAAGGCGGCCGTCGTGCAGCGCACGTTCGTCCTGTTGCTGACGCGAACCTGTTCGTCCATGGGCGAGGTCGCCCGCTCGAACTGCCGGCCGAGCGCCCGGTTGCGACGCCGAATCTCGGCGTCGGTGGACTCGGGCGAGTCCACGTCCAGCCAGAGCTCCCGCCCTTCGGCCTCGAGGATGTTGCACTCCCTCTTCGTGGAGCTCAACACGGCAATCTTGGTCGCGTAGTCGAGCATGAAATCCGCCGCGATCAGGGCGGCGACAAAGATGTCGGCACTTGTCGCTATGTGCCGACATTCACTACAGCTCCTTGGTCGTCGATTGCAAGCACTTCATTGTATTGTGCTAGCATTTTCGAGGAAAACCAGAGAGATACTCCCGCCCGGGCGGAAACGGGCGCGCCTGGGCCGCGCGTTCTTGAAGATCGTCGACGGGTTCTCCGAGCGTATCGTCCCGTTCGACGTGCAGGCCGCCGCCGAGAGCGCGAGGCTTCGCGCCGAGCGGCGGCGCGCGGGCTCGCCGATGAGCCTGGCCGATGCCCAGATCGCCGGCACGGCCAGGAGCCGCGGCTATTCCCTGGCGACGCTGAACACCTCGCCTCGGTCTCTCCGTCCTGGAACCGCGCTGAACAGGTCGCCGGACACGACCGCGCGTCACCGTCCCATGACTCCTGTCGCCACCCGAAATTGACGGCGATCAAGCGATGGCCACGGACGATGGCCTGTCATCGCGTGCGCCTTCCCGGATGAGGCATAGACGCCGCCACCGGCTGGCTGGCTGATCCTCTTCGCGGCGCCTGGCCGCGGCGCCGCTCGCGCTTCTCTGCCTCCAGCTCGTCGACGAGTTGCGCCGTCATCGCAGCGA
The DNA here is from genome assembly GCA_965215895.1 of Vicinamibacterales bacterium. Classification (GTDB taxonomy): domain Bacteria; phylum Acidobacteriota; class Vicinamibacteria; order Vicinamibacterales; family UBA8438; genus JAJEEA01. The sequence goes on from OZ244130.1 coordinate 206,420, forward strand.
CGCGGGCCTTGCGCTCCGGCGACCAGTCCTTGGTCAGCTCGCTGAATGGCCGGTGCTTCATGGCTCTCCTCCTGCTCCTCGTCGACTCATCGGCCGCGGCTCGAACCACGATCCGGCTCCAGCAGACCCTCGCGGTGGATCTGGCACAGGTACTCATCATAAATCGAGTCTGCCCGTCGCACGTACTCCTCGTAGAACCGTTCCTGCTCCGTCTTTCGGCCGCCGATCAGCAGGATCGCTGTCCGTCGCGGATCGAAAGCGACGCAAGTCCCGGACCGTCCAACAGACGAGGTGTACGATCTCGAAACGAAGACGTGCGCCTTGGTGCGCCGGAACAACTCCGATGGCGCTCCGCCGTCGAGCTGCCGAAGGAGGTCTCATGAGCAGCCGTCTCATCTCCCGCCGTCTCGCGGTCGCGGTCGGCATCGCGGCCCTGTTCGCCGCGTCCCCTCTCCCGGGCCAGGAGCGTCCACACCGGCTCGTCCTGCTCGGGACGGGCGGCGGGCCGGCGGTCAAGGCGTCTCGGGCCCAGCCGGCGAATGCGGTGGTGGTGAACGGAGCCGTCTACGTCGTGGACGCCGGTGACGGCGTCGCGAGACAGATGGCGCTGGCCGGCCTGCCCGTCGTCGCCCTCCGGGCCGTCTTCATCACCCATCACCACTCCGACCACAACGCCGACTACGGCACGCTGTTGCTCCGGGCCTGGGCCAGCGGCCTGCGGCGACCGGTGCCCACCTACGGTCCGCCCCCGCTGGAGCAGATCACCCGGTCGTATCTCGAGTACATGGACTGGGACATCCGGCTTCGCGTCGAGGACGAGAACCGGCCGGTGCTGGGAGAGCTGATTCAGGCCCACGACGTCGCTGGCGACGGGCTCGTCTACCGGGATGAGAACATCGTCGTGACGGCCGCCGAGGTCCCGCACGGGGCGGCCGCGCCCGCCTACGCCTACCGTGTCGACACGGCCCGTGGCTCGGTCGTGTTCTCGGGCGACACGACGATGAGCGATGCGCTCGTCGAGCTCGCGACGGGGGCCGACATCCTGGTTCACGAGGTCGTCAGCATCGAGGGCGCCGCCGCTATCGTGGAACGCCTCGACCCGGGCAACGAGGCGCTCGAGCGTCACATCATCGAGGCCCACACGACGGCCGAGGACGTGGGGCGAGTCGCGGCGCGGGCCGGCGTGGAGCGGCTCGTGCTCACGCATTTCGTGCCGTCCGGTCTTCCCGAGTTCGATCGACCGGAGCTCTGGCTCGAGGCCGTCCGCCCCCACTTCGCGGGCGAGGTCATCGTCGGACGAGACCTCCTGGCCATCGCCTTCTGACCCCGTCGCCCGGCCCGGCGCCGGGACCTGGCCGAGAGGCGTGAGCGTCGCGCCGTGTTGATTCTGCGGTCGCTCTACGGCGTCACGTCCCACGGCCGCTCCCAGGGCCGGAGCGGACGCCGGCGGGCGATGAGCGGCAGATCCTGCCGTTGCAGCTCCAGGAGGACGCGCACCTTCTCCTGCAACGGCGCCGCGGCCTGTGCCCGGTGCCAGGCCCGCTTTCGTTCCAGGAGGTCCTTCACCTCCTCCGGCATGCGATCAGGCATCGTCCGGGACCTCTGCCGCGATGGCGTGGGTGCTCAGGATCTGTCGCAGCCGCTCCCGGTCCACGGCGCCCGCCTCCAGGAGTTGCCAGGCTCTCTCGCGCCGCCGCGCGCCGCCGGCCTGCAAGGCCAGGGCAACCAGGTGCTCGGCGTCGACGACGCGGACCGGAACACCGGCGTAGTCGTGCAGGCGTGCGGTCGAGAGCGCGGCTTGCACGAGGGCATTGTAGGCGGGCAGGAGCTGTACGGGCACTCCTTCGATCAGCAGGTGCTCGGCCTGCAGGCCGAACCCTTGCTCTCGCGCCCACTCGTAAACGCGCGACAAGGGCGCGAGCACGTCCTTGCCGAGCGCTTCGAGGGTGACGAACACATCCAGATCATAGGTGCGGGTCGGCTCGGCGTGGAAGAGGACGGCGGTCGCGCCGCCGACGGCGTACTGCGCCACGATTCCCTCGTCGCGCATCCGGTTCAACACGCGGAAGACGTCGGCCAGGGAACTCATCGGGTGGCCGGCTCGCGCGGGCGGGTGAGGCTTGACGGGGCCGCGCGAAGTCGCTGGAGCATGGCGAAGTCTCTCTCGAATCGATGTCCGATCGGCCGACGCTACCCAAGAGTTGCAGCCGTGGTCAAGCCCGCACTCGAAGGGAACGAGGGCGATAGCTCGACCGTCGGCGAGGTCGTGTACTGGCGGGATGCACCGTAGTGGCGAGCGTTTTCGTCGACACCGGACTAGAATCGGAGGCGGCAACATGGCGATGAGCAATCCCCCGCATCCCGGTCTCAGCATCCGGCAGAACTGCCTGGACCCGCTCGGTCTGAACGTGACCGATGCGGCGAGGGTGCTCGGCGTGGCCCGTCACACCCTCTCCCGAGTCCTGAACGGCCACGCGGCCATTTCCTCGGGGATGGCCATTCGACTGGAGAAGGCGGGCTGGTCCAATGCCGAGTTCTGGCTGCGCCGGCAGACCACCTACGATTTCGTCCAGGCGCCCAAGAGTGAAGACCGAATCGACGTCGAGCGCTACGAACCACAGCCGACCGTGTGAAGCTCCGAGGCGGCAAGCCTCCGACTCCTGATCGGCGTTGCCGACGACCGCACGGTGCTCGGCGTCGACCACGACCGCCCGGAGAACGACGACAAGTTCATGCCCACCGATCTGTTCTCACGCCTGTTCCGGTACCGTCCAACGCATGGCCGAGTGCCCTGGGAGGACTGGTTCACCGAATCGTTCGCCGCGGTGCTGAACCGCTATCCGAATCTGGGCGCAGCGTACGCCGGCTTTCTGATCGGACGCGACGTGGAGACCGCCGCCATCGAGACGCAGAGAACGTTCAGCAACGCCCGGCCGGACATGTGGGTGGATGCTCATGACACCGAAGGCCGGCGTCACGTCGTGATGGTCGAGCACAAGATGGGCGCACCGGCCGAGGCTCCTCAACTGCGGGCCTACGAGCGGCGTCTGCAGAGCCTGACCGCGGAGACACGTACGCTCGTGCACATCGCGGGGAGTTCCGCCCCGCCGGGTTTCGAGGTGACGTCCGGCGACGTGAAGCTCAAGTGCTTCGCGTGGTTCCAGATCTACCGATGGCTTGCACGCTGGACCGCAAGCGCCCAGAGCGGCCAGGCGAGCGCGGAGTTCGTGGACGAGTTGCTGAAGTTCATGGAGAAGTGGGGCATGACTATCGAGATCAGCATGAACGAGCTTGTGGCCGCCACGGCCTACAGGACGAAGCGGGTGGAGCAGCGACTCCTGCAGATAATGGACTCCGCATGGGACGAACACGGGATGACGGACGCCCTCGGCGAAACCGACGGAGGATGGAAGACGGACGTTGAGTATCACCGGTCGCCGAGAATAGTCCGGCACGGCGTCCACGTCGAATACGGGTTCGATTTCTTCAGAGAGGATGCCGAGTGGGATGTGAGCAGGCTGCAAATGCCGTCGGCCTGGGTCGGGATCTGGATGCCCGAGGTCAATGGCACCTGCACGTTGGCCTGCCCCTCGGGCTGGAAAGAACCGCCGAAGACGTGGGATGACAACGGCGAGGGGCGCTGGGTATGGGGCTGCGAGATCGAGGAATTGCGCCTGCGGGGAGAGTCGTTGAGCGCGTTGTATCTGGAGTTCTTCACCGGCGCCTTCACCGCGCTCAAGACTGTTCTCTGATGGCTCGCTGTGCGGCCCGTGGAGGAGCGCGAGGGGCTGTTGGGGGGCGGGCGGCTATCACGCGCGGCCGCGAACGGGGCGCGTCGCCCGGGCGACGTCGCAGCAGCCCGGCGCCAGACGCGTGAGCGCCGCGCCGGGCCCGCTCACATCAGCCCGACCAGCCAGAGCGACAGGGACGGGACCGCGATCAGCAGCAGCAGGCGCAGGATATCGGCGATCCAGAACGGCACGACCCCGCGGAAGATCGTGTTCAGGGGCACGTCCGGCAGGACGTTGCGAAGGACGAACACGTTGAGGCCGACCGGTGGGGTGATGAGGCTGATCTCGGTCGCGACCACGACCACGATCCCGAACCAGATGAGGGCCGCGTCGGGAGTCGCCAGGGCCGTTGAGGCGAAGTCGAGCTCGTACATCAGCGGGGCGAAGACGGGGACGGTCAGCAGGATCATCGACAGGCTCTCGAGCACGCAGCCGAGCGCCAGGTAGATGAGGACGATGCCGGCCATCACGACCCAGGCGTTCAGCCCGAGAGACGCGATCCACGCCCCCAGGGCCTCCGGCAGCCCGGCGAAGTTGATGAAGTTCGAGAAGATCTCCGCGCCGATCAGGATCGCGAAGATCATCGCCGTCGTCCGTGCGGTCTCGACGCACGCGTCGAACAGCCGGGCCGCGGTCACCCCGCCGGCCAGCGCCGTGATGCACAGGGCGGCGCCCGCGCCGACCCCCGCCGCTTCGGTGGGCGTGAAGAGACCGCCGTAGATGCCGGTCATGATCAGGACGAACAGTCCGGCCACCGCCACGACCCCGAAGCGCTCGCGGTTCGAGAACGGTTCCCGATGCTCGGAGCGCGGCGCGGCGGCGGGATTGAGGCGAACGACCACCGCCACCGTGAGGACGTAGAAGACGACGCCCAGAAGCCCCGGCACCACGCCCGCGATGAAGAGCCGGCCGATGTCGGACTCGGTCAGCAGTCCGTAGACGATCAGGATGACGCTCGGCGGAATCAGGATGCCCAGCGTGCCCCCCGCGGCGATCGAGCCCGTGGCCAGGCTGTCCGCGTAGCCGTAGCGTCGCATGGAGGGCATCGCGACCTTCGACATCGTGGCGGCGGTGGCGAGCGACGAGCCGCAGACGGCGCTGAACCCGCCGCAGGCGACCACCGAGGCCATGGCGAGTCCGCCGCGCACCCGCCCGAGCAAGGCGTTGGCGGCGGCATACAGACCGTGGCTCACGCCCGAGATGGTCAGGAGGTTGCCCATCAGGATGAACAACGGCACGACCGACAGCGAGTAGGAGCGGCCGGTCTCGAAGGCGACGTTCCCGACCATCGCCCAGGCCGCGGGCCAGCTGCGGAGCATGGCGAAGCCGACCGCGCCGACGGCGGCCATCGCGAACGCGATCGGCACCCGCAGGAAGACCAGCGTGAGCAGCGCCGCGAACCCGAGCAGGGACGCGGTCACGAGGCGCTCCGTGCGGACCTGGCAGGTCGAGGCCCTGGACCGCGCTGACGATGGACGAGCAGCGATGCGGTCACGAGGCGCTCCGTGCCGGCGGCGTCACGAGCCTGGCGATCGCCAGCAGGCCGCTGAGTGCCGCCATGCCGGCCGCGAACCAACCGAGCGGCGCCAGCGGCACCAGCAGCGCATCGGTCACCGCCTCGTCATTGGCCAGCCGCGTGCTGTAGACCACGAGCCGCCACGCGATCACCCACAGCGCGGCCGCCGTCGCGACGCCGCCGAGCCAGGCCAGCGCGGTCTGGAGGCGAGGCGTCGCGGCGTCGAAGAGCGCGTCGACGGCGACGTGCTCTCCGGTCATCGTCGCGAGCGGCAATGCCGCGAAGACGAGCGCCCCCAGCATGAGCTCGGTGAGCTCGAAGGCGCCCGGCAAGGGGGCCGTGAGGACATACCGGCCGATGACGTCGGCCACGGTGAGGGCCACGAGACCCATCAGCAGGAGCGCACAGCACCCGCCGAGCCCGAAGTCGAGCACGCGGAACAGCGGGGCCCTGGAGGGGGACACCGGGCTACCTGCCCATGCCCGTGTCCCGGCGCAGGGCATCGAGCGCGGCCAGGCCGTCGAAGCCCTGGGCCGCCACCCTCTCCGTCCACTGGGCCTCGAGCTCGCGCGCCAACGACCGGATCGCGTCGAGCATGGGGGGCGGCGCGTCGTAGATGTCGATGCCCGCCGCGCGGATCGCCTCGAGCGCCCGCATGTCGGCGTCGTTCCACGCGCGGCCCACCAGCTCGGCCAGCGCCTCGCCCGAGACGGCTTCGATCGCCGCCCGGTCCTGCAGGGAGATCTCCCGCCACGTGGCCTCGTTGACGACCACGTACCAGGTCGTGTTGTAGATGCCCCCCGGCACCCGCATGGCGTACTCGAGGTGGGGGGTCAGACGAAAGGCCGTCGACGCCTCGTAGGTCATGGTGAGGCCGTCGATGACGCCGCGCGAGAGCTTCTGGTAGACGTCGCCGCTGTCCATGAACAGGGTCGTCGCGCCGAGCCGATCCATGAGATCGGCGACATAGCCGCCGGGGGTGCGGATCTTCAGTCCTGCGAGGTCCGCGGGGCGCTCGATCCGCCGGACGTTGTTGTAGAGGATGCCGGGACCGTGGACGAAGAGGCCCAGCAGCTTGACGCCCTCGTGCTCCGCCTGGGCGTCGAGCCTCTCGGAATACACCCGCCAGAACGCCGTGGAGCCCGCCGCCGCATCGTCGCCGATGAACGAGAACTGGGCGAACCGCGACCGCGGAAACCGGTTGTCCCTGGTGAACGAGTGAAGGCCGTAGGTCAGATCGGCGATGCCGTCGACGGCCATGTAGAAGTGCGACGGCGGCGAGCCCAGCGGCCTGGCCAGCAGGCGAACCGTCACCCGGCCCTCGGTCACCTCCTCGATCTGCTCGATCCAGGGCAGGAACGCGTTGGCGACGATGGGGTGCCGCGGCGGGAGCCACGACGACATCACCAGCTCGGTCTGGGCGCCGGCCGCGGCCGCGACGGCCTGGAAGGCCGCGAGCGCCAGCAGGGCCACCCGCCCGCGGCCGGCGCGCCGGCTCACTTGTCGAGCTCCTTCTCGTGGAGCCAGGCCGCGTGCTTCGGCGCGCGCTTGGTCTCGGACCACTCGCGCAGAATATCCCACTTCACCGCATCCAGCCTGGCCAGCATGGCCTCCTCGCCCGGGTCGGGACACGCGAGCTCGATGCGGTGTCCGCTGGGGTCGAAGAAGTAGATGGAGTGGAAGATGCCGTGGTCGGTCACCCCGAGCACGTCGACGCCGTTGGCCTCGAGACGCGCCCTGAAGGCGAGCAGGGTCTCGCGGTCGCTCACCTTGAAGGCGATGTGCTGGACCCACTCCGGGGTGTTGGGATCCCGCCCCATCTCGGGTTTCGTGGGAAGCTCGAAGAAGGCGAGCACGTTGCCCTGCCCGGCGTCGAGGAAGACGTGGATGTAGGGGTCGGGCTCGTGCGTGGACGGGACGCGGTCCTCGGCGATCGCCAGCACGAAGTCCATGTTGAGGTTCTTCACGTACCAGTCGACCGTTTCCTTGGCGTCCCTGCAGCGGTAGGCCACGTGATGGATCCGCTCGATCTTCATCCGGGGTCCTTTCTCGGTCGGGAATCGCGCCGGGGGCCGCTCTCGCCATCGCGGTCCGTCGGCGAGCCGGCGACCCGGAACGCCTCCCGCAGGACCCTCCGGTCGCCGATGTGGTTGGCGAGAATCAGCACCAGACGAGCGTTGATCGCATCGCTCTCGTCCTTCGAGCGACCCTCGTGCAGCGACAGGAGCTCCTCGTAGAAGCCATCCGGATCGTCGAGGTTCGGCTCGGTGCGAAGCTTGGTCATGCCGGGCGCCCCACGGCGGCCCGCAGCGCCCGGGAGACCGACGCCTCGTCGAACGATGCCCAGCGCGCGGCGACATGCTGGTCTGGACGAATCAGGTAGACCGCCGAGGTCGCGTCGCCCAGGTAACGCTCGCGCAACGCGTCCGAGGGGGCCGTCGCGGCGTCGAGACGCAGCACGTCGATCGGCAGCCCGTCGACCTCGAGACGGGCGGGCGCCGGGGTGTCGAGCGCCATGAGGCGAAAGCGGCCGCCGAGCGAGTCGACGAGCCAGCCGTCCCCCAGCGGGGCGTCCGACGCCGGCGCGCCGGGACGCGTCCGTCGTGGCAGGGCGGCGTGATCCGGGCCGTTCAGCGGCGAGCCGTCATGCACGCACGGCACCGACAGGCGACCCGAGTTGACCAGGGGGCGGGCGAACGGCAGACCCTCCGACAGGTCCAGCACGGCGTCGCGGAAGACGCGGCTCGTCTCCGACTTGGGGGTGATGAAGTCGGTCGATCGCGTCGAGTTGACGAGGTTCTCGTCGGCGGCCTGGATTCGCTCGTGGTCGTAGCTGTCCAGGAGACGCTCCGGCGCGCGTCCTTCGATGACCAGCTTGAGCTTCCAGCAGAGATTGTCGGTGTCCTGGATGCCGCTGTTGGCGCCGCGCGCCCCGAACGGCGACAACTGATGGGCCGAATCGCCGGCGAAGATGACGCGGTCGTGCCGGAACTTCTCCATGCGGCGGCACTGGAAGGTGTAGACCGACACCCATTCGAGCTCGAAGCGCACGTCCGGACCCAGCATCGCCTCGAGCCGGGGGATGACGTTCTCGGGCTTCTGCTGCTCGTCGCGGTCGACGTCCCGGCCGAGCTGGAGGTCGATGCGCCAGACGTTGTCGGGCTGCTTGTGGAGGAGCGCCGATTGCCCCCGGTTGAACGGCGGGTCGAACCAGAACCACCGCTCCGTCGGAAAGTCCGCCTCCATGACGACGTCGGCGATGAGGAAGTTGTCCTCGAAGACCCGCCCGACGAAGTCGGCGCCGAGCATGCGCCGTACCGGCGAGCCGGCCCCGTCGCAGGCCAGGAGCCAGCCGGCCTCGAGACGATACGCGCCGTCCGGGGTGCCGACCTCCACACCCACCCGGTCGGGGCGCGGGTCGACACCGACGACCTCGTGGCGTCCCCGCAGCTCGATCGGCTTGCCGAGACGTTCGAGAGCGCGTATCCGCTCGACGAGATACTGCTCGCAGTAGTACTGCTGCAGGTTGATGAAGGCCGGCCGCTTGTGTCCCGCCTCGGGCAGCAGGTCGAACCCATAGACCTGCCGGCGGTCGAAGAAGACCTTCCCCACGCTCCACGTCACGCCCTTCTCCACGAAGCGGTCGCCACACCCCAGCCGATCGAGGATCTCCAGGGGCCGCTTGGCAAAGCAGATGGCGCGGGAGCCGCCGCTCACCCGGTCGTTGTCGTCGAGCACCACGACCGGCACGTCCTGCTGCGCGAGGTCGATCGCCGCGGCCAGTCCAATCGGACCCGCGCCGACCACCACGACCGGGTGAAACGCGACCGGGCCGGCGTCCTGGTCCGGCGACCGCCGGTAGGGATAGAGCGGCGGGGGGTCGGACGCCGCGGCGGCACTAGCCATCGCCCTGCAGCTCGGCCCACATGCGTTGGTCACGCTCGGCGGTCCAGATGCGCGGCGTGTCGATTCCGAGCGCCTCGTCGTAGGCGCGGGCCACGTTGAACGGGAGGCAGTGCTCGTAGATGGCGTAGTCGGAGAACCTGGGATCGCAAACGGCGCGGCAGGCCTCGAACGCCTCCTTGAGGCTGCCCCCCCGCGAGGCGACCCGCGCAACCGGGCGCCAGGTGCCGGTCAGGAAGTCGGCGGTCAGGTCCAACGCCTCCTCGACCTTGTCCGACCCCACGAGGGCGTTCCCGCGGCCGGGCATCAGCGCGTCCGGCGTGAAGCCCCGGACGGCCGCCAGCGTCGCCGGCCAGTCGCCGAAGTGACCGTCGCCGCAGTAGCAGGCGGACCGATACTCGACGATGTCGCCGCTGAACATGACGCCCGCATCGGGCACCCAGGCGACGATGTCGCCCGCCGTGTGGGCTCGTCCGAGCCGCATCAGGTCGACGCGGCGACGACCGAGGTAGAGCGTCATGCGGTCGCGGAACGTGACCGTCGGCCACGTCAGCCCGGGAATCGACCCGGCCGCCTGGAACAGTCGTGGGAAGCGTCCGTATTCGCTGTCCCAGTCCTCCTGCCCACGCTCCTGGATCATCGCGCGACAGGTCTCCGACGCGATGATCTCGCTCGACCCGTAGGCCGAGGCGCCCAGCACCCGCACCGCGTGGTAGTGGCTGAGCGTGACGTACTTGATCGGCTTGTCGGTCACTCCGCGCACACGGTCGATGACCTGTTGCGCCATCACCGGCGTGGCCTGCGTGTCGATCACCATCACGGAGTCGTCACCGATGATGACGCCCGTGTTCGGGTCGCCCTCGGTCGTGAAGGTATAGAGGTCCCGGGCGACCTCCGAGAAGGAGATCTTCTTCTCGGTCAGGTCGGCCGTGGACGCGAAGGCTCTGGGCACCGCGACATCCTCTCTGGCCTGGTCGAGTCCCGTCAACGACGCTCGTTGCAGGACACGGGGTCTGGGGCCGGAAGCACCTTGCCGGTACAGACACCGAAGCCGATGCGATGGCCGTGACCCCGGGCCCACCCGCGCAGGGTCATCGTATCGCCATCCTCGACGAAGCTCCGGGTGTCTCCCGAGTCCAGGGTGATCGGGTCCTTTCCTCCCCAGGTCAGCTCCAGGAGCGACCCCCACTGTCCTCTTTCGGGGCCCGAGACCGTCCCCGACCCCAGCAGGTCGCCCACGTTCATCCTGCAGCCGCTGATGGCGTGATGGGCCAGTTGCTGGGCCGACGAGTAGTACATGTGGCGATAGTTGGTTCGCGAAATCGTCGTGGCCGCGTTCGCCTCCTCGGGTCGCATGTCCACCTCGAGCTCGATGTCATACAGCATCGGGCCCGGCTCGTGGAGATACGGCAGCAACGGGCGTTCGCGGTCGGGTGTCGCCACCCGAAACGGCTGCAACGCCGCCCTGGTGACGACCCAGGGGCTGATCGACGTTGCGAACGCCTTGGCCTGGAAGGGACCCAGCGGTTGATACTCCCAGGCCTGGATGTCACGCGCAGACCAGTCGTTGAGGAGCACGTAGCCGAAGATCATCTCGTCCGCCTCGGCCACGCTCACCGGTTGTCCCATGGGATTGGAGGCGCCGACGACGGCGCCCAGCTCGAGCTCGATGTCGAGACGACGGCTCGGCCCGAAGCGCGGGAGGTCGGCGTCGGGGGGCCTCGTCTGACCGAGCGGTCGTCGCACGCTCGTCCCGCTCACCACGACCGTCGACGCGCGTCCGTTGTAGCCGATCGGGATGTGCAGCCAGTTGGGTGGCAGCGCGTGGTCCGGGCCGCGGAACATCGATCCGACGTTGAACGCGTGCTGGCGGCACGCATAGAAGTCGGTGTACTCGGCGACCGAGAACGGCAGCTCGAGCCGGATGTCGCGCCGCGGAATGACCGCGCGGTCGCGGAGGGCGGCGTCGCGCTCGAGTCTCGGGTCGCCGCCCGCTGCCAGCAGCTCGGTGAGTCGCGCCCGGACGGTGGACCAGGCTCGCGGCCCGAGGGCCATGAAATCGTTCAGCGCCGGCCCTCCAAAGACGGGCGCGGACCCTCCGGCATCGAGCACACGCTCCGCTTCGAGCACGGCCAGATCGAGGACCGCGTCGCCAATCGCCGCGCCGCACCGCGGTCTCTCCGTTCCCCGACCGAACGCGCCGTAGGGCAGATTCTGAATCGGGAAGTCGCAGTCAGGCTCGTTGGCCTGATCCAGCCAGCTCTTCAGCGGCAGACTCATCGCAGTGCACCGGGTTCTCGATGACGGTGGGGACGATAGCCGATTTTATCGCGGATCATGCACGAGAGGTCCGACCGAACGGCCGCTCCTGCCGCCCTCGACCGACGGCGAGCTGCTCCGGCCCGCGCGAAGTCGCGGAGCGCGCGCGGCTACGGGAAGTCGTGGTAGCGTTGAACTGGTTTTCGACTAGGCGTGGGCGCCTGCACGCCCCCCGCGACTTCGGAGCCGTCGGTGAGCTCGTCCAGCTCTTTCTGACACCGCCTTGGAAAGCCCTATCCCGCGGGGATCGGTTCGCAACAGCGTGGCCGCCCGGCGGACCGTGGCAGCCCGAAACGCAGACGCGGTCTGGAGACGAGGTTTAAACGGTTGTCGACGAGCTCCAAGCGCGTGACGCGGCCGTCACTATTAGTCCTGACCCCGAACCACTCCCGAGTGGCTCGTCGGTCTTCCAGTTGTCGTTGCGGGACCAGTTTGCGCGGTTGGTGGCGTCGTAGAGTGCTTCGAGGGCGGCGCGGTCGTCCGCCACGGTGCCTTGCCCGCTGCCGACGGCAGGCATGCCCAAGACGAGTGCACCTACGAGACCTACGAGCCAGGCCGTGCGATCGGTGTTGTTTAGCATGACGACGGAATCATAGCTCCAAGGAAGGCCGGCAGCGGGCGCTCGCCGCAGAGGAAACCGGAACCGGCGAGACTCAGGTTCCGGCACCGTGACGGCCCGGTTCCCGATTCGGCTTCCGGCGCTGCTCGAGGCTGCGTGTCCGAAATCACGGGCGTGTCGCGCGCCGCCGCGAGCGGGTGCCTGCCGCGGCTCTGGATCCTGACCTCGCTGGCGAGAGACGAGCGCTACGGTGCGGGCCATCGTGGCGGCCCGCCAGGCTGGGCTTGGGCCGAGGCGGGGGCGGGGGCGGGGATACCTCAGTGCCGAACTCGGCGGACGGATGGAACACACATGACAAATCTGCAACATATCGACAATCGATGGCGAAGCGCGGCCCCGCCCCGCTACGTAACAGACAACCGGCGGCGCGTCGGGGTTTCCGCCCTCGCCGCGATCGTCCTGCTGCTCGGCTGCTGGCCGGCAGCCGCACAGCCAGGGAACGGCCGCCAGACAGTAGCCGCGGCAGGCCCATCGAGCCTCCGCGACTGGGACGCGGCCCTCGATCGGCTCGACCGCGCCGGAGAGCTGCAACGGTATGACACGCGGCCGAACCTGTACCGTGCGGACCGGCAGACCGAGCGCTTCGCCCAGTACCACGAAGGGATTCCGGTCTACGGAGCCGATCTGGTTCGACAGACCGACGCCGGCGTCGCGACCGCGATCTTCGGCACGCTGTTCACGGGCATCGACGTGGACACGACGCCGGGCCTGACTCTGTCCGAGGCGCGCGCGGCACTCGACGAGCTGGCGGGAGAGCTGCTCGACACGCCGAGCCTGTGGGTGTTCCCCGGCGCCGAGGGGGAATACACGCTGGCCTACCGGGGCACCCTGTCGAGCTTCCGCGACGTCTTCATCGACGCCGACACCGGCGAGAAGCTGTTCGAGGTCAGCCGGATTCGCGATCAGACCATCGGTCTCGGCACCGGACTGCACGGCGACCTGCGCAAGATGTCCACCGAGTCCATCGGCGGACGTTCAGGACGCAAGACCGCTTCCGGCCCGCGCTGATCCGCACCCTCGACACGGGGAGAGCCTGATACGGTCGGCCACCGACCTGTTCGGGTCGGACGCCCCCGCCACCCGGGCGATCCGGGACGCCCTCCACGCGGTCGGGATTCCGCGCCCCGCCAGTCAAATGAACACGTTCAATCAAAGCTGCCACGATTCGGGAGACTGCCAATGATGCCGCGTCTGCAAGCCAGGACCCGCCCCTTCGCGTTCGCCGCGCTCGCCGCCGCGGTGCTCCTGCCGGCGTCGGCCGGCGCCCAGACCGGAGGCTATCTCAGCTTCAACGGCGGAACCCAGGCGACGTCCGGTGGTGAGTGATTCGCTCGCCCCGGCCGGTCCCGCGGCCGCGCTCGAGCGCCCGACCCCGACCGCCCCGCCGCCTCGCCGAAGCCTCCCTCTCCCCGAACACCCGCCGGGCGTTACGCTGGGGCCCTCCGCCGCCTCGACGCTTGGCTCGACGGACGTCGGCTCGAGGATGCAACCCTCGCCGCCTACCTCGCCGAGCTCCACGACCAGGGGAGCCCCGGCGGCGAGCGCCTCTACGGCGGTGGCCGCGGCCTGCTTCCGAGCCCGCCTCGCCGGCGAGCCGAGTCCGGCTGGAGAAGGCACCGCCTGAGTCCTCGCGGGCTCCGGCGCACCGTCTCTACCCGTTCGAGCCGTGGTTGACCGACTCACCCGGCCGCGACGCGCCGTTGGCTCCATTGGTGGGACCCACGGGTCGAAGCACGCAGCTGACACGGCGGACGCGCCGTCCGCCCCCGCGAGAGCCAGCTCCGGAAACGCGTCGTCGCTCAACGGAACGCCGCTTCGGGTCGTTCTTCTCCGTGCTGCCGCCGGAACGGCACCGCGTGGGTGGGTGCAGACGGGTCGGGGCAGACCAGCGCCGGCCTCGAAGTGGTCGGTGGATTGCGGGTGGCGCGCGGTGTGTTCCGCGTCGAGGCATGGGCCGGCTGCTGGGGCTGCATGCGGCGGAAGGTTACCGCGAGCACGGCGCCGCGGTTAACGTTGAGCGTAGGCGACGGCGCGCGGCGCCCGGGCCTGACGCTCTCGGTGTCGCCGCGCTGGGGCGCGCCGGCGACGGCCAGCGACGCGCTGTGGCGCGACCACCTGTTCCACCGGCGGACGCCCGGCGCGCCGGGTGGGGAGACCGACGAACGGGCGCTCGCCGCGCGGGTCGACTACGGCCTGCAGCTAGGCGGGTTGCTGACGCCTTTCGGCCTCTGATGCGCTGGCGCGTGCGGCTACGGCCCCGGGCGACCCACCGGCCAGCGCGGCGGCCGATGCGTGACGGCAGCGTGAAGGTCCACGACGGCGCTCTGTGCGGAGAGCGGGGCCGCGAGGGCGCCGGGCGAGACAGACCGTCGCCATCAGCGGGTTGTTCCGGCAACGCATCCAGAATCACTGGCCGCAAGGACGTGCCCGGCACCGAGTGGCTCATAGGGGTTGTATTCTAATCGCTGATCGCAAGCTCTCCAGGCACTATGGACCGGGTGCGCGGGAGCATTCCGCGGTACGCCATCCACCCCACGCCCGCCAGAACGGCCACGAAGGCGACGAGCTTCGCCGCGCCGCCCCCGCGCGTTCGCGGCAGCACGGCCAACAACAGCCACAGCACCGGCTGTGCCAGACACACGGCCCACACCGCACCGTAGAAGCAGCGACGCTCGCGCCAGTCGTCCCCGGTTGATCGCTTGGCGCGCGGCAGCATGCCCGCCGCGCCCAGAATCCAGATCGCGACGGCCAGCGGGAAGTACGCGATCTCGTACAGCTGCGGCAGATACCAGCCCCCGGTCATGATCGTGACGACCAGGCTGCTCAGGTTGAGCAGCGCGAAGGTAACGACGTCGCTCCACGCCAGCGTGTAGCAGACCCGCCGGTAAACCGGATTCGGCTTGTCCTCGGTGAAACGAATGATGTAGGGCCGCGGCTCGACACCGGGCAGACGGCCGCGGAGGCCGGCCACCCCCGTCGCCGCCAGCACGACGCCCAGCCAAACCGCCATCCGCAGGTCGAAGCCGCGCGCGAACAGATCGAAGGTCAGGGGCCCCGGGGTGATGTAGCAGACCCAGATCCAGATGGGCCAATGCGCCAAGCGATAGCCGACCGTGTTGCGTTCGCGGATCACGATACGTTCGATCTCGTGGACGGTCACCCTGTCGGCCGTCCGGTCGTAGAGCTGTGTCGTCTTGGGCGACCGGTGTCCGGCGATCTGCTGGGCGCGCTCAAGCCCCCCGTTCGACAGATACGCCGTGAGCCCCCGTCGCCCGAAACGGTGTGACAGCACGTCGAGGGCGGTAGGCCCGCAGCGGCCGCCACCCGCTTGATCATTGGCCAGGACCGCGCGCCTCGTCAACGGTCGCGCCGTCAGCCGGCTGCCCGTGGAGTGCGGTTCCACCACCTGGCGGTCGACCGCCGCTTCCGGCTGGGCCTCGACGACCACAACCTCGCCGAGCTCCCACACCGCGGGCCGGGTTCGGGCAAGTGCCGCCATGGCGGGCCGCGGCGGTATGGCTACCGCATCGAAGACGGGTGGTGGTGGACTCACGGGCTGCCCCCGGTCGGGAACGGTGACCGCCCGCGGGATTCACGTGGAGGACCGGCCCGCGAGCGGGCGAGTGATGTCCGCTCGCACCGACCCGCCGCAGGACTACGCTTCGCAGCCGCCCTCGGCCGCCGAGTTCTGTCGCCGGCGCGCCCGCGAAGGTCGACGTCGACGAGGTCCGCCTCGAGCGCCTCGTCGGCGGTTGGCCGGCCCACCTCGCCTATGAGCCTCGCCCGACCGAGGAACGCGCCGCTTGGTCGATCGCGTCGTTCAGCTCGTCGTAGGTGCCGGGGCCTCCTCTTCGAGAACCTGCACTCCGCGTTCCCAGGCGCATCCTCGCGAACCGGCTGCGGCCCATCCGGACGCCGCGGCCGGCCGCGGGGCTCGCTTGGAATCGCGGTCCCGAGAAGCCCCCTCGCACCGCCCTCGTTGTCGCGGTAGGATGGCGTCGCACCGAGGTGACCGCTTTCGCTTGACCGACTTGTCGCCGACGCCACCGGCGGCGACGGCACCGTCAGCGTCGATGAAACGAGTGACCACCCAGCCCACTCGGGACCGGGTGCTGGAAGCTGGCCGGAAACTGGAGGGCGAGCCGGATGGTGACTAAAATACTCCACTGGGACGAGCGCCGAGCGCGCGCCGCACTTGTGAGGGGTCACGAAAGCGCGATAACCTCCTGGGTGACGAGGCAAGCATGGCGATGAGACAGTTAGGCGCATTGGATTCGGTTGACCCGCGCGAGGCCTGGGACCATGAGGCACAAGACTTCACGCCGTGGCTTGCCGAGAATCTGGACCGTCTTGCGACCGAGATCGGCTTCAACTTGGAACTCGAGGGCACGGAGGTGCACGTCGGGTCCCGCCGTGCGGACATCGTGGCCCGCAACCCGGAAGATGACAGCCGGGTGCTCATCGAGAACCAGTTGGAGCACGCCGACCTTCACCACCTCGGTCAAGTTCTAGCGTACCTCGCGGGTCTTGAGGCCAAGACCGTTGTCTGGATCGCGAAGGGCTTCGAAGATCGCTCATCTGTCCGCTCTCCGCTGGCTGAACGAGCACACGGGCGAGTCCTTCGCGTTCTGTCTTCGTTTACCGGGGTGATTGCTCCGGAGGCGGACCTACGTGCCAGATCCCTCGTCAACAGAGAAGCGGACGGCTACGGCCTGATTTCAGCCACGCTGTTTGAGCTTGGGGAGGCCGGCTCGGTCGTTTCTACGGAGGTGGCCGTCTGAGTGCGTCCAGGACGGTGGGTCTCGGAGAGCGGAGCATTGCGACGATCAGGGGGGTGAGGTCGAGGTGACGTTGGTGGGCTGTCCGGACGACGCTGGCGAGCACCTGCTGGGGTGCGCCAGGCAAACTGGCGGAGGATGGCCGGTGAAAGTCCGGCGGAAGGAAGGAGTAACCAACCACCTTCACCCCGAGTCATGCGCCGGTCGCCGTGAGGCGGCAGGTGAAGCGTTGACAGGGGCGCGGATGGGCAGGGCTATTGAGCATCGAAAGCGTGCATGTCTGGAGCGCCGAGACTGTCCCAGCGGTCGAAGGCCACACCGACATCACCGCGACGGGTGAGGTGATGGAGGGCTCCACGGTGTCAGAGAACCCAAGCACGTCCGTACGTCCTTCGCCGGGACCTGGGAGGTCTTCATTCCGCCCCGGCAGTCGAACCGGGGCCGCAGAGGAAAGGAGATTCCGAAACCGATGATGCACGGAATGAAGAAGTCGGATGAGGCCGTACTACCGTTGAAGGCGGCGAACAAGGGCGCACAAACGCCTGCGGAGTCGCCGGAGGGAAGGGCCTCAACCAAGGGGAATTCGCGAGACCAAAGCACGCTCCGAACACAGGGTCGGGACCTCAGAGATCCCCTCATTTTATCACGTGAATCAATAAGACGAAACCGTTCGGTGGAACAAACATCTCCGACGGGATGGACTTTGCACAATGTCGCGCGCCTGGGTTAGTATGTTGACCCATGCGCTTACATCAGAAGCCGCCAACATCTCGCAACCGACTGCTCCAGAGACACGATCTTCTGAACTTCGTAACCACCTTGTACGAGGGCGATTTGCATGCCAAACGGGTGCTGTCGTTGGCCAATGCCACCTTGGGCGTGCTGGCGAGTGCGTCGCTGGCGATCCATGCGGTGGGGCGTGGCTTGGCCCAGGCCATGGGCACGTTGACCAAGCATGGTGTGAAACAGGTGGATCGGCTCCTGAGCAATCGAGGGGTTGATGTCGGGACTTTCTTCGCCTATTGGACGCCGTACATTGTTGGTGCTCGCAAGGAAGTAATCGTCGCGCTGGATTGGACGAGCTTTGCCGCGGACGGGCAGGACACTATTGTGCTGTCGATGTTGACAGGCCACGGGCGCGCGACGCCCCTGCTGTGGAAGACCGTGGCGTCGTCGACCCTGAAGGGCAACCAGCGCCGCTACGAGTACGAAGTGCTGTGCCGGTTGCGGGAGGTACTGCCGGCGGGGGTGAAGGTCACGGTCGTGGCGGATCGGGGCTTTGCGGATTGCAAGCTGTTCTACGCACTGACGGAGGAACTGACCTTTGAATACGTGATTCGGTTGCGCGGAGACATCTACGTGACGAATGCGCGGGGCGAGCGGCGACCGGCCGCAGCGTGGGTCGGCGCTGGGGGGCGTGCGCGGCGGTTGGTGGGCGCTCGGGTGACCGATGCTCACGAGCTGCCGGTGGGCGTGGTCGTGTGTGTACACGATCGGAAGATGGACGAACCGTGGTGCTTGGTGGCCAGCGAAGCGACCGTGCCGACGCCGGTGTTGATTCGGTACTACGGCAAGCGCTGGGGGATTGAAGCGGGCTTTCGGGACATCAAGGACATGCGCTTCGGGATGGGCCTGTCGTCGATGCACGTTTCGCGCCCGGACCGGCGGGACCGGCTGTTGCTGATCAGTGCATTGGCGATCGCGATGCTGTCGCTGCTGGGTGCAGCGGGCGAGCGCATCGGCTATGACCGCTGGTTGAAGGCGAACACCGTGAAGCGGCGGACGCATTCGTTGTTTCGGCAGGGGTTGATGCTGTATCACCATCTTCCCAATTGGCCCGATGACCGGATTCGTCCGTTGATGGAGACGTTCGGAGAGATGCTCCTGGAACAGCGGGTGTATCGAGGGGTCTTCGGTGTAATTTGATGTTAGAAACAAAGAAAAATTAGGGGATGCATGAGGGTCGGGACGGCGTGTCCCAGGCGGTTGAGCGGATACGGCAAGCTGCGACGAGAAAGCCGCGGGAGAAACTGACTGCGCTCCTGCACCACATCACGACGGACGCGCTGCGCTGCGCCTTCTTCGACCTGAAGAAGACCGCCTCGGCTGGCGTGGATGGCATGGTGTGGAGCGAGTATGAGGACGGGTTGGACGAGCGATTGCTTGCCCTGCACGACCGCGTACACTCGGGAGCGTATCGGGCGCTGCCGTCGCGGAGGGTTTCAATACCCAAGCCTGACGGCGGGACGCGACCGCTCGGCATTGCCGCCCTGGAGGACAAGATCGTCCAAAAGGCGGTAGTAGATGTCATCCTGACGCCGCTTTACGAGCCGGACTTTCTCGGGTTCAGCTACGGGTTCCGACCGGGGCGCGGGGCGCATGATGCGCTTGACGCCCTGGCTTTCGGGATAGAACGGCGCAAGGTCAACTGGATAATCGATGCCGACATCCGGGCGTTCTTCGACCGGCTCTCACGAGACCACCTGTTGCGGTTTCTCGAGCACCGAATCGGGGACAACCGGGTACTCCGGCTGATTACCAAGTGGCTGAACGCTGGCGTCATGGAAGATGGCGAGTGGAAGGACGACCTGCAGGGAACCCCGCAAGGCGCGGTGGTTTCACCCATCCTCGCCAACGTTTACCTGCACTATGTCCTCGACCTCTGGTTCCAGAAGAAGTGGCGCGCCCGAAAGGCTACGGGGGACACTATCATCGTGCGCTACGCGGATGACTGTGCGCCACGAAGGCGCAGAAGGGAGGCCGAGATGGCCACCTAGTGGTGTGTCCCTAAAATGTATTGACGGTGTGTGTTCCACGTAGTATACCGGCGGTATGAGCCATCCCGCCGCCCCGCTGCTGTTGAGTCACGGCGACCGGAATACCCTGACGAAGTGGGCGCACAGCGCAACCGCGCCGTATCGCGTGGTGGCGCCCGCCAAAGCCTTGTTGATGGCCGGTGACGGCATCGCGAATACTTGCATCGCGACTACGCTCAGTATCAGCCGGCCAACGCTGTTGAAGTGGCGAGCGCGGTTCCTGTCCGATGGCCTCGACTCGGTGGGAACGGTCCGCGCCGGCCGCGGTCGGAAACCGCGGATCACCCAGCATCAGGTCCAGGCTATCGTGCATGCGACGTTGCACGAGACGCCGCCGGGCGCCACCCACTGGAGTTGCCGCTCGATGGCCAAGGCAGCCGGCGTCGGCCGCTCGACGGTCCAGCGCATCTGGGACGCGCACGGCCTGCAGCCCCACCGCGTCAAGACCTTCAAGTTGTCGACCGACCCGGCGTTCACCGAGAAGCTGACCGACGTCGTGGGGTTGTACCTGAACCCGCCGGACAAGGCCGTCGTGCTGTGTGTCGACGAGAAGAGCCAGATTCAGGCTCTCGACCGCACGCAGCCGGGTCTGCCGATGAAGCCCGGCCGCCGCGGCACGATGACCCACGACTACAAGCGTCACGGCACAACGACGTTGTTCGCCGCTTTGAACGTGCTGACCGGCAAGGTCATCGGCCAATGCCACGGCCGTCATCGGCATCAGGAATTCCTGAAGTTCCTGCGGCGCCTCAACCGCGCGTTCCCGCCGATCTGACCCTGCACGTCATCCTCGACAACTACGGGACCCACAAGCACGAGGCGGTGCGCAACTGGCTGGCCGCCCATCCGCGCTTTCAGCTGCACTTCACGCCGACCAGCGCCTCGTGGCTCAACTTGGTCGAGAGCTGGTTCAGCAAGCTGACGCAGCAGCGCCTTCGGCGCGGCGTCTTTTGCAGCGTGCAGGAATTGGTCGTGGCCATCAAAGACTACCTGAGGCACCACAACGCGGACCCGAAGCCGTTCGTGTGGAGCACCACTGTCGACACGATCCTCGACAAAGTCAAGAAGTGTAAAGTCATTCTCGGGACACACCACTAGATGCAGCCATGCTGCACGAGGGATGAGGGTAGGCCCCTCGGCGCCGCCCGGCAGGGGGAGGCTCCAAACCGCCGTGGGCTGCCTCGGTCAAGAGCCGAGGTGGTAAGCGCCACGGAAACGGCGCGGCGCGACCGCGTCAGGTAGGGTGCAGGGAGACGAAGTGGATGAACCACCGGCAACGTGTCGAAAGCGTAGGGACGGTGTCGAAACCGGGGCGAGTCGTTAACCCGGGACGAGTCCAGTGGGAGCCTGCAGCTTGGCTGGGCGGCACCCGGCATAAAGGTGGCGTGACCCTGCACCAGGCCCTTGTGTGGAACGTGGGAACCTGTCGCCTCGATGTGAAGGGAGAAATCCAAGGGGCCGACCCCCAAGGATGAGAAGCCCGATGCGAGGCACAGGGGCGGAGCGACCCGTACGAGCGATGAAGTCGGGGAAACTCGATGGAGCAAAGGGGTCGCGTCATCCTGCGTGTCCCGACGGTCAACCGCGCGTGCGGGAGGAGCCGTCGAGCCACGCGAAGCCGTTCAAAGACGCTGGCGGCTGGATGATGGGAGCTGTATGAGCGGAGACGTTCACGTACAGTTCTGCGAGCGCCCGGGGGTGCGATTCCCCCGGGCGACTCACCTCGTCGTTGGTTGTCAACGCAAGGCGGATGCGGAGCAGTTTCTCCTTGACCTCAAGGAGAGGATGAGCCAATTCGCGCTTGAGTTGCACCCTGACAAGACACGCCTCATCGAGTTCGGACGCTTCGCAATGGCGAACCGCCGGGCGCGCGGGGAACGTCGACCGGAGACCTTCGATTTTCTCGGCTTCACGCACTACTGCCGGAAGACGAGGAACGGCGGCTTCGGTTTGGGGCGCAAACCGATAGCGAAGCGGGTCACGCGAACCTTGAAACGGCTCAAGGAGCGACTCCGCGCGCGGATGCACGACGACGTCCACGAGACGGCGCAATGGTTGGGGAAGGTGGTCAACGGCTGGCTGAATTATTACGCCGTGCCGACCAGGTCCCGGACGCTATGCGGCTTCGTACGGCGTCTTGAGTGGAATTGGCTCGCGACCTTGCGCCGGCGGTCACAGAAGACAGGAACGACGATGACTGATGTGACACGTCTCACGGCGTTATATTGGCCCCCCGTGAGGGCTCGGCACCCTTGGCCCGCCACGCGGTTTGCCGTCAACCACCCAAGGTAGGAGCCGTATGCGTTAACGCGCACGTACGGATCTGAGCGGGGGGACTGGGGCAACCCGGTTCCCTACCGCAACTGTCCGCGCCGTGGCGAGTGCGATTGCCACCGCAGACCTTGCGGATGACGACGGCGGGCCGGATGGCCTGTTCGGCGCGCCAGTTGGTCGCGTCGACCGACGGGTGCCAGAGAAAAGCCAACACCGCGGGGAATTCGATGGCCAGATGGGCGGCGAATCGTTCGGCGGCCTCCAGCGGCGATGGCTTCGCGATCAGCCGAGCGAGTCGGGCGAGCAGTCGGCCGCGGGCGGTCGCCAAACCATGGTCACTCAACCCCCCCGCATCGCGGCGGTCGCGCAACTCAAGAGCGGCTTGCAGGACAGCTTTCACCCGGACGACCCATCGGCTGCGTGGGTGGTCGTCTTGCAGGTGCCTTGTTCGCCGGAGCAGGTGAGCCAGACATGTCTGGTGCAGCGCCTCGGTGAAGCGACGATACGAACCAGCACCCCGGAGAAGTCGGCCCCGAGAACCGTCGCCGCATCGTCGAAGCCGCGACCGGCACAAATCGCATAGACGGTTGTCGTCGGCGTGGCGAAGGCCCACAGCCAGTGGCGGAGAGCGCCAACGCGCCAGCCGGTCTCGTCCGGGGTGACCACGGGGCTGTTCCGCACCTGCCGGCACAACGCCGAGTAGGTCGGCGCGGCTTGACGAGCGGTGCGGTGCAGCACGCGGGCGAGACCCCCCGGCGTGACCGTGATTCCGAATTGCGTCCGCAACAGATGCACGACTTTCTCCAGCGGCACGCCCAACTGCGTGTGCATCCGCACGACCAGCGCGACCGCTGCCGGACCGAGCTGCACGCTGGCGGCTCCCAGCGCATCGGAGGTTTGCAGTCGGTGGCGGCCTTGAACACGGCGACGACACCGCGAACAATGACCGACCTCGATGTCGAAGCGTCGCACGAGGGGGCGCACCACCGGGAGGTCTTCCTGGTATTGCGTTGCCACGCGGGCCACCACCACGCCGCCGCCACCGTCCGGACAGGCCGCAGGCGCGGCCGCTCGGTGGGTCTGGTCGACTCGGGCCGGTCGCCGGCGACACGCCTGCCGGCCGTACTCCGCGCCCGGGCGCCGACCCGGACGCCCGCCACGGCCCTGGGGCCGGTCTTTGGCGAAGGGAGCTGCTTGTCGGAATCCTGCTCGCCGCGCTGCGTCGAGTTGTTTTTTGAGGCGCTCGCTGCGGCGCTTCCACCGGTCCCGGTCGCGCTCGACTCCGGTCAACTCCTCGCGCAGTCTGCCGATGCTGGGGTTTCTGAGCTTCGACCGCGAGGCGGAGCAGTATCTGTGCGCGGCGGTGCTGCGGCCCGGGAAGGCAGTGGCCGCCGACGGGACCCTCGGCCTGCTGTGTCGGTTGCTCCCGCTGTTGCGGGCCGCGTTTCCGCAGGCGCGGTTTCTCGTCCGGCTCGACGGGGGCTTTGCGACCCCGGAGATCTTCGATTTCCTGGATGCGGAGCCCCGGCTCGACTATGTCGTGGCGATGGCGAAGAACGCGGTGTTGCAGCGGCATGCGGAGTCCGCCATGCAGGTGGCCCGCGCGCAGAGCGAGGTCGGTGGCGAGACCGCGCACGTCTATACCGACACCCGCTACGCCGCCGGCACGTGGGACCACGAGCGCCGGGTCGTGATCAAGGCCGAAGTCGTTCGCCTCGGAGACCGCGAGCCGCGGGACAACCCGCGGTTCGTGGTGACGAATCTGCGGCAGACGCCGCGCTTCATCTATGAGAAGGTCTACTGTGCTCGCGGGGACATCGAGAATCGGATCAAGGAACTGCTCGATGGGCTGCAGATCGACCGCACGAGCTGCTGTCTGTTCTCGGCGAACCAGTTGCGCGTCTTCCTGACCGCCGCGGCCTACGTGCTCATGCAGGAACTGCGATTGCGGGCGGCGCGTACTGCGTGTGCCCGCAGCCAGGTGACGTGGCTGCGCGACCGGCTGCTGAAGCTGGGGGTCCACGTCGTCCGCTCGGTCCGCCGCGTGGTTCTGCATCTGCCGCGCTCGACGCCGCACCTCGAGGCGTGGCGGCACATCGCACTCGCGCTGGGCGCGCGCGCCGGATAGCCCACCCGTTGCGCCGCGCCCACCTGCTTCCTGGGCGGCATGGGCCGCTCCGCCGGCGGGGCTGTCGCTGCCCAACCCTCGCGTCCGTCATGCTCCCCCCGGTCGGCTGCTCAACCCCGGCTCCGCTTGCAGGCGACGATGTCCGAGACCCTTTCCTGCGCCGATCACGCCCTTTGGCGGTCGAATCTGGACCTTCGTGAATAATGCAGGAGGATGGCTAGTGGTTCGTCACATCAAAATCTTCGGATAGACGGACTTGAGTTTACAGCGAGCATCGTCGACCTTCATCTGCCAGTCGACACCGCGTTGGGTGTCATTGGTGTCGCTGGACCACGCCGACACCTCGCCGTGCAGCGTCGCGAGGTCGCCGATGCGGCGTCCGCTCAGACATTGGCGCGTCATCGCACTGAGCTCGTTCTCCGCGATGTTCAGCCAACTCCCGTGTTTCGGCGTGTAGCAGAACTCGAGTCGACGAACCAGTTCTCGTGCCCGCACCGGCTCGAACACCTCGTAGAAGGCGCCCTTCGTGTGCGTGTTGAGGTTGTCGCACACCAAGGTGACCCTCGGGCAGTCGGCGTAGCGTCCTTCCAGCAGCCCGGCGACCTCCACCGCCCAGTCCGCCTTCGTACGCCGGGCCCGCGCCGTCGCCTGCCGCCAACCCGCCAGCGGCTCGCTGAACAGGAAGACCGAGGCCGTGCCGGCCCGTTCGTACTCGTAGTCGACGCGGCGCGGGCGCGCCTTCGTGGCCGCCACCGGCGGGCGCGTTTCCTTGACCAGTTGCACCGGCTGCTCATCCATGCACACGACCGGACAATCCGGGTCGTAGGGTCGCTGATACAGATCCAGGACCTGTTCCATGTGCGCCACGAACTCGGCATCAGCCTCCGGCGGGATCACCCAGTACTCGATTTTCCGCCGGGTCATCTCGTTTTTTTTAGCGTCCGCCGGATCGTTTCGTGGCTGACCGACTCGACGACCCCCAACTCGACGACACGGCGCGCCAGCAGCCGCAACGACCAGTTCGCGTAGCCCTTCGGGGGCGACCCCAGACGCAGAGCGATGACCTGCGCCTCTTGTTCGCCGTCGAGCAGCTTGAGGCCTTGGGGCAACGCCCGCCGTTTGCGTTCCAGCGCCCGCTCGAACCCTTCCAGCACGCAGCGTTCGCGAATGTTTTCGACAGT
Organism: Vicinamibacterales bacterium; assembly: GCA_965215895.1. Taxonomy (GTDB): domain Bacteria; phylum Acidobacteriota; class Vicinamibacteria; order Vicinamibacterales; family UBA8438; genus JAJEEA01. Next base: position 231,745 of record OZ244130.1, read on the forward strand.
CTTGGTGCGGCACGAAATCGCGTAGGCAATCTGCTGGTCGGTCCACCCCGGTCCGTCCGCATCGGCCTTCAAGAGAATCTGAGCGCGGCGCACCTTCTCGCTGCTGCCGTTGAGTTTGCGGACCGTCTGTTGACAGATCTCGCGTTCCTGGGCGGTGAGTCGAACGATGTACTTTTTCTGCGGCATGAAAGCTGTCTCGGCTCGAGATCAGCTTCCCGATAGTCCTAATGTTGACACGTGACGGACCACTAGTGTCCTGCGTCCGAAGTTGCTTCGCAGTAGCGGGTGCTTGTGACACCGCTGCACGCGCGCCGTTTGCCTGTGGATACGGGCCGATCCGCTATCGTGTCACTCTGGGTCTACTGCGAACGGACTTGCAATTCGGGACACTAGGATCTCGTCCGGGTGCGCAAGCGTGAAGACCGAATCAACGTCGAGCGCTACGAGCCGCAGCTTCAGGGGTCGCGACGGTCGGGACCGTCGTAGAGCCAGGGGCGGAGACGCCGATCTCGCTTCCTCATCGCTTCGGCGCTGTCGCGATGATCGAGCCGTTCGTTCAGCGTCGTGTCCACCCCCTGAAGCAGGCTCATGCGCCGTCTCGAGTCGATCTCGAAGGGGATGGGCGCCATACCGGGACGCTCGATCACCTGCCTCGCCAGGTCGGCCGTCACCTCGATCTCGGGATTCTCCCTGACCCGATTATCGAGCCTGGCTACCACCGGCTCGTCCAGGGTCACCGGGAGGAGACCGAAGTCGAAGCAGTCGTCATGGAACACCGGACCGAAGCTCGGCGCGATGATCACGCGCATCCCGCACTGCAGGAGCCGTATGACCGCGAACGCCTGCTGGCTGCCCTGGCCGAAGTTCCGTCCCGCGATCAGGATCGAGGCGTCACGATACGGCGCCTGATTGAGGACGAAGTCCGGGTCCTCGGCGCCGTCGGGTCGGTACCGGAAGCCGTAGAAGGCGTGCTGGCCGGTCCAGGACCCGTCGTGGGGGTGGCCCTCGAGATGCACGTTGCCCGGGTTCAGGTGTACAGCGTGCAGATCCTCGAGATCGGCCCCGACCGGGGCGATGAGCTCGCTCTCGAGATCCGGCTGCCGGAAGGGCGCCGCGATACCGGTATGCCTCACGAACTGGGGCGTGGGTCGAAGCACGGCAGTCGAGTGCCTCAGCGCTGTGGGTCGCCCGACCGGTAGATCCAGGGGCGCTCCTGCTCGTCGCGTTCCCGCATGGCCCGGGCCGCCGGGAGGTGAGGCTCGATCTCCTCGAGGTCGTGCAGGCCGTCCAGCAGCTTGTTCCGCACTCGGGGGTCGGTCTCGAACGGGATCGGGTCGCGTCCCGGCATCTCGATCAGCTGCCGCTCCAGATCCACCTTCATCCTGACGCCGTGGTGCGACTCGACCCACTCCACGATCTCGTTCAGCGTCTCCCGGGGCAGCTCGACCGTCAGCACGCCGTACTGCACCGCGTTGGTCAGGAAGATCGGCCCGAAGCTCTCCCCGATGTAGACCCTGACGCCCCAGGCCGCGAGCGGCCGGGTGACCCCGGTAACCCGCGAGCTGCCGGTGGCGTAGTTCTTGCCGACGATCATGATCGAGGCGGTCCGGTACGCTTCCTGATTGAAGACGAAGTCCCGCTTCGGCGATCCGTCCGCGTTGTAGCGGATGTTCGCGAACGCCGTGGCGCGGGGTGTGTCCAGCCCCTCGGTCAGGTTGGTCAGGGCCGGAGCGATCACGTCAGTGCTCACGTTGTCGAACATGAAGGGCGCCGCCAGGCCCTCGTGCCCGTCGAAGGTCTGCCCGCCACGCCGGATCTCCTGTCCCATGCTTCGAGCCCTCTCTACAGGAAGGTGCGCACGTCGGCGACGCTGCCGGCGATGGCCGAGGCGGCGACAGTGGTCGTGCTCGCCAGAATGGTGTTCGTGTCCCGTCCCTGCCGGCCGATGTAGTTGCGGTTCGAGTTCGAGATGCACCGATGCCCCGGCTCGACATAGTCGCCATTCGACCCGTAACACTTCGAGCAGCCGGACTCACGCCACTCGAATCCCGCATCCTTGAAGATGCGGTCCAGGCCCTCCGCCTCGGCCTGGGCCTTGACCGCGTTCGATCCCGGAACGACCCAGGCCGAGGTGATGGTCGAGGCGACGCGACGTCCCTCGACGATGGCCGCCGCCGCGCGCAGGTCGCTGATCCGGCTCTCGACACACGACCCGATGAACACCTCGTCGACCGGCGTCCCCAGGATCGGCTCACCCGGCGTGAGACGGCTGTACTCGATCGCCTGCCGGTAGGTCTCCCGCTTGCTCGCAGGAGCCTGGTCGGGATCCGGAATCCGTTCGCTGATCCCGATCGCATGCTCCGGGTTGATCCCCCAGGTGACCTGCGGCTCCACCCCGGTCATGTCGATCGTCTCCTCCCGGTCGAACACCGCGTCGTCGTCGGTCGGGAGCGTGCGCCAGAACGCGACCGCCTGGTCCCAGTAGCGTTCCGAGGGGGCGAACTCCCGGCCGGCGAGGTACTCGAAGGTGGTGTCGTCGGGACTGACCGTGCCCGTCGGCGAGGCCATCTCCACCGCGAGATTGCAGACGGAGAAGCGGGCCTCCTGCGACAGGGCCCGCACGACCGGACCCGCATACTCCACCGCATGGCCGGTGCCCGAGTCCGTGCCGAGCTGGGCAATGGTGCGGAGGATGACGTCCTTCGCCCGGACCCCCGGACCCAGGGTGCCCACGATGGTCACGCGCATGGTCCTGGGACGGCGCCGGATGACCGTGCCGGTACGCAGGATGTTGTCCGAGCTCTCGCCGCCCCAGGAGATCAGACCCATCGCCCCGTGTGTGCAGGTGTGGCTGTCACCCGCACAGAGCACCATGCCGGGCTGGCTCAGCCCGGTCTCGGGGCCGACGATGTGCATGATGCCGTATCGCGGATCGAACTGGCCGAAGGCCTTGGTGAAGCCCAGCTCCCGCATCTCATCGGCGAGCTCCTCATACGGCTGCCAGCCCCATCCCAGCGAAGGGTCGTCATACCGATCCGGTGAGGTGGAGACCGTATGGTCCGGCACGCTGTAGAAGATCTCCGGATTCCGGAGCTCGACACCGTCCCGGACGAATCGCATGACCTGGGCGGGACTCCCGCCGATGCAGCGGTCCACCTGGAGCAGGTCGGTCTCGCCGCCGACGTTCGCGACGACGTGTGCGTCCCAGATCTTGTCGAACATGGTCCCGCGACGACCCTGCGACTGGAATCGCGCGAACAGCGACCTGGGGTAGGCCGATACGAGCAGGCCGGCGCCGACCGTGGTCCTGATGAAGTCGCGTCTCTTCATGCTGCCTCCGTTGCGGAGATCGAGAGCTGGCGGTTCGCTACGTCAGCGCGAGTCTGACAACGCTGATGATACCGGAATTCCCGTACCTCCCGATATCTCACCGGGGCCTTCCGGAAGCCGATCTCGCAGCTGCCCGCGGCGCCGTCGAGGACCGACCGCCGTCGCGGAGGCCGGCGACATCCTCACGTGTCCATCGCGCACGACAGCCGCGGCGTTGCCGGAACTCGCCGATCACCTACATCGGGCCGGACGGCCGGCAGTATGTCGCCATCATCGGCAGCCAGCGCCCGGGGAGCGTGCAAGTCACGCCAGATGCGGCGCCGGACGCGGGCGTCCGCTTCCAGCGGGCTGGCAGCGCGCTCTACGTGTTCGCGCTCCCTCCAGCTCGCAACTGAGGCGAGGTCGCAGGCGCACGCCAAGACGCCTGCGACGCCGACCTCACAGCGAATCGAGGAACTCGATCAGCAGACGGTTGACTTTGTCCGGCTCCTCCTGCTGGATCCGTGTCCGGCGCCCGGGATCAGCTCGACGCGCCGCCGATCGAGGAAGTCGGGAACGGCGTCTTCTACTGCGAGGGTGACCAGCTCGGCCCGCGCGTAGTGGTCGGAGGCTCCGATGACGGCTTCGGCGACACGCATCGATGACGAACCCGTAGAACGGTGCGGACTCCTGGGGGTTGGTTGGGCGGCGAGCGGAGCCGCCGGCGACGATTTCCGGGCCAGGAGTCTGCCGTCGGGGACGGTCAGGGCAGCGTGGTCTCCGCGTCGGACTCCGGCGGTTGGTGTTCGACCCACGCGTTCCGGATGCGGCGCCGTATCGTCTTCAAGCCGAAGAACACGCCCAGCTCGATCTCGACCTGGGTCCGGGCGGGAATCCAGAGGTTCGATTCGACCTTTCGGAAATCGAGCCGGCCCGTTGCGCGCCGGAGGGTGCCGGCGATTCCCCAGAGCCAGCGGAAGGGACGCTGCATCTCGAACACGGCCCGCCTCACTCCGTAGTCGTTCTGCGCAATCCAGAGGCGACCCGTCGAGCGGTTCAGCGCCTTGTCGATGCGCCGGCTGTCCGGCAGCCGCGCTTCGCGAGGCTCGAATCGGATTATCCAGCAGACGCGGCCCGCAACGACGTCCGTTCCGACGAGCGTCGTGACGTAGCGGTCCATCAGCTCGTGGTCGAAGTCGACACGCATCTCGTCCGGCGCATACCGCTCGCCGCGTGCATCGTGCTGTCTCGCCTCGCGGGCGAAGTCGTCCTTCTTCTCCCGCTCGTCCCGGGCCGCGTCCTCGTCCAGGGGGTGGCCGTCGCGCGCGATGAGCTCCGAGTAGAAGTGGCCCTCGAGAGGGTAGTGCCGATTTCGCGTCGTCTCGATGCGGGTCACGCGCCCGTCGCCGTCCAGCGATTCGACCGCACCGTCGGTGATGTACTCGAAGTCGAGCTCGAAGGCCGCCGCCCGTTGCCGCGAGGCCTGTTCGAGAGCGCGTTCGATGATCGTGGCCGCGTCGACGGAGGCGTCGAGGGCATCGTCACCCAGGGGCTGAGCAGCGGTCAGGAGGGGAACGCAGACCAGACCGAGGCACCACGCGAACGTCGTGTGTCCACTCATCTCCCTTGTTTTCGGCAGGAGCGGTCTCGACGGATACCCGCATTTTCAGAAGCCCTCATGGCTTCAAGGGACATCAGCGCGGGTTCGAGGCGGGCCGGGCTGAATGCCGGCCGCGTGGCGGGGCGTGCTCTTGCGGGGCCGACACGAAAAAGGGCTCCGGTTCCCGAAGGAACCGGAGCCCTGGACGGTCTGCGGCAGCGGCGTTGGGTTACCCCCGTTCGGGGTGTCCCGGCGCCACGTGTGCCGTGGAGGTCCCTACGAGGACGCCACCTCCGCAGAGCCACTACCATAATCGTCCACAGGATCACCTCCTTCGCGGGGCAAGCCATCGTCCTGGCGGGTCCCAACCCGCCCGGCCGCCGATCCGCCCCACATCGACCGGAGGCCGCCGCGCCGTCGCGCGGATCCATGCCGCAGTCCGAAGACTGCCAATCTCATCGTCGGCCAAGCGGCGGGTCATGTCAAATCGTCAGCGTCGCCCGACGATGGCGCGTAGAATGGCATCGTGGTCTATCGAGACGAGAGAGGTGTCGAGTACGTCCCCGTGCCGCTGCCGACACACGAGGTGACCGACGCCGTCGCCGTGGATGCGCGGGTCGTGACCCGATCCGGCGTGCGCAAGCCGCCGCCGGTTTACAACGGCACCGACGGGGCGACGCTGGCGGCGCAGCCACGGAACCACCGCCGGCGCTGGACCGACCGGCAGTGGCTCGCTTTCGAGGAGCACCTGCGTCTCGAGGTCGATCTCGCGGGAGCCGACGCCCCGGCCGCCGCCGTGTGGGTGGTCAGGCCGCACGACCGCGGGCCGGCGTGAACCATTCCGAACCGGCCGAGGCAGGATGGATGCGTGCATCCGGTTGACGCCCTCATCGTGCTGGCCTTCGTCGCCTACGCGGTGAGCGCCGGGGTGCGTCACCGCCGGCAGGCGTCGAAGAACCTCGACGAGTACTTTCTCGCCGGCCGGTCCCTGCCGGGATGGAAGGCCGGTCTGAGCATGGCGGCGACGCAGTTCGCGGCGGACACGCCGCTGCTCGTCACCGGCATCATCGCCACCGCGGGGATCTTCGGGCTGTGGCAGCTCTGGATCTTCGGCGTCACCTTTCTCCTCCTCGGCTTCGTCCTGGCCGGGGCGTGGCGCCGGGCGGGCGTGGTGACGGACGCCGAGCTGACCGAGGTGCGCTACGGCGGCGCGCCGGCCGCGGTGCTGCGGGGGGTCAAGGCGCTCTACTTCGGCACCGTCATCAACTGCATCGCCCTGGCCTGGGTGCTGTTCGCGGCCGCGAAGATCGCCGAGCCCTTTCTGTTGTGGAACGAGTGGCTGCCCGGCGCGCTGTTCCAACCGGTCGCGGCCCTGGTGGAAGCGGTCGGGATGCCGCTCGCGATCGGCGGCGTCGACGACCCGCAGGTCTGGGTCAGCACGGCGAACAACTTCCTGTCGCTGGTCCTGATCCTCGCGGTCGTGGCGTTCTACTCGGCGACCGGGGGGCTGCGGGGGGTGGTCGCCACCGACATCGGTCAGATTGCCGTCATGGGCGCCGGGACCGTGGCGTTCACGACGTTCGTCGTCTGGGAGGCGGGCGGCCTGGGCGCGCTGCCCGTGCGGATTCAGGAGACGTTCGCGGCCGGCGGGCCGGGCGGGATTCGGCCGGACGAGATTCTCGCCTTCACGCCCGGACACGGCAAGGACGTCACGATGACCGTCCTCTCGCTCCTGGGGCTCCTGTGGCTCATCAACTCGGTGTCCGACGGCAGCGGCTATCTGGCCCAGCGGTCGATGGCGTGCCGCAGCGATCGCGATGCGAAGACCGCCGCGGTAGTGTTCACGTTCACCCAGGTGCTGGTGCGCAGCCTGCTGTGGCTGCCGCTGGGCGTCGGGCTGCTCGTGCTGTTTCCCCCCGACCCGGGGCTGGCGCCGGACCTCGTCCAGGCCGATCGGGAGGCCACCTATGTTCGCGGAATGGCAACGCTGCTCCCGGTCGGCGTGCGTGGTCTGATGCTGACCGGGATGCTCGCCGCGCTCGCCTCGACCGTCGACACGCATCTCAACTGGGGGGCGTCCTACTGGACCAACGACATCTACAAGCGGTTCATCTGTCAGGGATGGCTCGGGACCGAGCCGACCGGCCGCGCCCTGGTGTGGGTGGCCCGGGCCGCGAGCGTGCTGACCCTGGTGATCGCCCTCGGCATCATGACCCGGCTCACCTCCATCAACCAGGCGTGGCAGATCAACCTGCTGTTCGGGGCCGGGCTCGGCGTGGTTCTGGTGCTACGCTGGATCTGGTGGCGGATGAACGCCTGGGCGGAGATCGCCGCGATGCTGGTGTCGTGCGGCGCCGCCCCGCTGTTGATCTTCTTTCTCGACGACGATCAGCAGCCGCTGCGGTTGCTGCTGGCGGCGGCGGCGTCGACGGCGGCCGCGCTGGTCGCGATCCGACTCACCGCACCGGAGGATCCGTCGCGGCTGGCGGCCTTCTACCGGCGCGTGCGGCCGGTCGGTTTCTGGGGGCCGATTGCACGCGCCGCCGGCGCCGGGGAGCGGGCCGGGGCGCGGCGGCTGGGGCGCGCCGTCGCGGCCATGTTTCTGTGCGCGGCGACCCTGTTCTGCCTGCTGGTGGGTATCGGCACATGGCTGGTCGGCAGTCCCGCCCCGGCGTGGGTTCCCGCGCGCCCGCTCTGGATCGGCGGGCTGCTCGTCGCGGGGCTCGCGTTGTGTCCGGCCTGGTATCGGTTGGGGTACGGAACGCCCGCCGACCCGGAGCCGGCCGGTCCGGCGTCCTGACGCCGGAGGAGGCCGTGGTGAGACCGCGCGTTCCCGCCTCGGGCTCCTGGTGATCGGGCCGAGCCCGCAGGCGGGTGACGGCAGGAGACGACGATATGGCTCGACGGTGGCTGTTGGCCGGTCTGTGCGTGGCGCTCGCGGCGCCGGGCGCCGCGCAGCCGCTGAGCGAGGCCGAGGCGGTCGCGAGAATGCGGGCGGAGCATCCGGGGGTGACCGCCCTGCGGCTCGGGGTGCGCGAGCTCGAAGCGGACGCCCGCGAGCGGACCCTGCCCGCGAACCCGGCCGTCGCGTATACGCGCGAGGAGGCCGGCGTGGCCGTCGACGACTTCCTGCTCGTGAGTCAGGAGCTGCCCCTGTGGGGCCGGCGGCGGTTGCTGGGCGAGGCGGCCGGGCACGAGGTCTCGGCCCGGGCGGCCGACGTCGACGCGCGGCTGCTGGCGGTCGAGACCGAGTTGCGCCTGGTGTTCGCCGCTCTCCTCCAGGCCCAGGAACGGGTGCGATCGCTCGAAGCGGGAGTCGGCCGGCTCGATGCCCTGATCGCGGTGCTCCGCACGCGCGAAGAGCAGGGCGAGGGCTCGCGGTTCGATCGGTTGCGCGCAGAGCGCGAGGTGGCAGAGGTGGACGCCGACCTCGCGCTGGCCGGCATCGACCGCCGGCAGGCGCAGGCGCGGCTTGCCGCCTTCTTCGCCGAGGGGACCGACCCCGACGGGTTGACGGCCGCGGGGCGTCTCGACGACTACCCGGTTCCTCCGATCCCGGCGCCCGCGACGGCGCAGCTTCCCGAGGGCCGCCAGGAGTATCGCGCGCTGGGCTTGGAGGCGGAGCGGTGGGGGGCCGAGGAACGCGCCGCGCGGCGCCTGCGGCTGCCGTCCGCCCAGGTGACGGGGGGGCTGAAACGGAGCGGCGTGCCCGGGTCGACAGCCACCGGATTCGTTCTCGGCGCCTCGGTGTCGGTGCCCGTGTTCAACCGGGGGCAGGCGCAGGCGGCGCGGGCTGCGGCGGCCCGCGCACGCCTCGAGGCGGAGCGCCGGACCCTCGCGGCCCGCATCGCGGCCGAGGTCCACGCCGCGTCGGCGGCCGCGGTCGGCGCGCGCGAGCTGGCCGATCGCTATCGGGCCGACTCGGTGTCCCGCGCCGATGAGCTCGTGGCCATCGCGACCGCGGCCTTCGAGGAGGGCGAGTTCGGCATCCTGGAGCTGCTCGACGCCCATCGGGTCAGCCTGAGCGCTAACCTGCGGTCGCTCGAGCTCTCGGCGGCGGCGCGCCGGGCCGCCGTCGAGCTCGACCGCGCGGCCGGCCGGGAGATGACGCCATGAGGAACACCATGCACGCGGCGGGCTGGCTGTCGGCGGCGGCGTTGCTGTCGGCGTGCGGGGCGGCGCCGCCGCCGGAGGAGGCCGCGCAGGAGGAGCCGGCGCCGGTCGTCGTGAGCCGGTGGACCGACCGCAGCGAGCTGTTCGTGGAGTTCCCACCTCTCGTCGCGGGGGCCACGAGCCGGTTCGCGATTCACTTCACCGACCTCGCGACCTTCGAGCCGCTGCGGGAGGGCCGGGCGACGGTGCGCCTGACCGGCGTCCGCGCGCGCGCGGAGGACTTCGTGGCCGACGGCCCGGGACGCCCCGGCATCTTCGGGGTCGACGTCACCCCGGCCGGCGCGGGCCGCGCCCGGCTCGAGCTGCTGCTGGACGCGGCGGCGGTGCAGGACCGCCACGACCTGGGCGAGGTCACCGTCTTGACGGCGGCGGAGGCCGCGCGGCTCCCGCCGGTGGTCGAGGAGGAGGACGGTACGGTCCCGTTCCTCAAGGAGCAGCAGTGGTCGCTCGACTTCGCGACGGCCGCGGCGCGCCGCCGGTCGATGGCCGCCAGTCTCGACATTCCGGCCGAGATCCAGCCCCGGACCGGCGGGCAGGCGGAGGTGACGGCCCCGGTGGCGGGCCGGCTTGCCACCGACCTGCCGGCGAGGCCCGTCGGGTCCCTCGTGGGCCGCGGTGACACGCTGGCCCAGATCGTCCCGCGCAGCGAGCACGCCGACGACCGCCCTGCCCTCGAGCTGGCGGTGGCGGAGGCGCGCGACGCTCTGGAGCTGGCGCGGGCGGAGCACGCGCGGGTCGAGCGGCTGGTCGAGCTCGGGGCCCTGCCGGCGCGCCGCCGGCTCGAGGCGCGGCTGGCGTCGCAGACCGCGCAGGCCCGGTTGACGGCGGCAGAGGCGCACCTCGCCCAGCTCGACTCGACGAGGCGGGGCGAGGGAGACGGCCCCGAAGACACGCGGTTCGTGCTGCGCGCTCCGATGCGCGGCGTGGTGGCGGAGTCGGCGGCGACCCCCGGGGCCAGCGTCGACGAGGGTGCGAGGCTGTTCATGCTGATTGCGATCGATCGCGTCCACGTCGTCGGCGCGCTGCCCGAAGCGGCGCTGTCGCGTCTCGCCGAGATCGCCCGCGCCGAGCTCGAGGTGCCGGGGGCGGGGGCGCCGCTGCCGCTCGAACGGCTGGTGTCCGTGGGGCGGGTGGTCGACGGCGAGACCCGGACCGTTCCGATCATCTACGAGTTGCCGAACCCGGATCGCAGGCTGGCCATCGGTCAGGCGGTCACGCTCCGGGTGTTCGGCGCCTCGACGACGGATGCGGTCACCGTGCCCGCGAGCGCGATCGTCGACGACGGCGGCCAGCCGGTCGTCTTCGTCCAGGTCGGCGGCGAGAGCTTCGAGCGGCGCCCGGTCAGGCTGGGTCATCGCGAGGGCGGGGACGTCCAGGTGCTCGGGGAGGTGGCGGCGGGAGACCGGGTGGTCACGGTGGGGGCGCCGCTGATCCGGCTCGCGGCGCTCTCGCCGCAAGTGCCGGCCCACGGCCATACGCACTGATGCTGGATGCGCTCATTCGCTGGTCGTTGCGCAACCGTCTCGCGGTGCTCGCCAGCGCCGGCGCGTTCCTCGTGTGGGGTGGCGTCGTCCTGCGGCAGGTGCCCGTCGACGTGCTTCCGGACCTGACCGCGCCGACCGTGACCGTGCTCGTCGAGGGGCAGGGCATGGCCCCGACGGACATGGAGGCGCTGGTCACCCTGCCGATCGAGGCGGTGATGAACGGGGCGTCGGGGGTGCGCCGGGTGCGGTCGGCCACAGCGGTCGGCCTCGCGGTGGTCTGGGTCGACTTCGACTGGGGGGAGGACATCTACCGGGCCCGGCAGACCGTCGCCGAGAAGCTGTCGTCGGCGGTGCCCGCGCTGCCCGACGCCGTCGCGCCGCCGGTCCTCGCGCCGCTGTCCTCGATAATGGGCGAGATCATGTTCGTGGCGCTGGAGTCTTCCGCGCACTCGCCGATCGACCTGCGCACCACCGCCGACGTGGTTGTCCGGCGGCGGCTCCTCGCCACCCCGGGTGTCGCCCAGGTGACGGTGATCGGCGGCGAGCGCCGGCAGTTCGAGGTGCTGGTCGAATCCGATCGCCTGTCCGACTACGGCCTGTCGCTGACCGCGGTCGAAGAGGCGTTGCGGCGCGCCAACCGGAACACCTCGGCCGGGTTCCGGCAGGCGGGCGGCCAGGAGTACCTGATTCAGGGCGTGGGCCGGCTGGACGACGTCGAGGCGATTGCGGCGACGGTCATCGGGGCGCGCGGCACCCGTCCCATCCGGGTCGCGGACGTGGCCACGGTCGAGATCGGCGCCGCCCTCCGGCGCGGGGACGGATCGCGCAACGGGCGGCCCGCCGTCATTCTCGGCATCCACCGGCAACCCGACGTCAACACGGTGACCCTGACGCGCGAGCTCGACCGCGTGCTCGACGACATTCAGGCGGATCTGCCGGCGGGCATGCAGCTCGACACGCGGCTGTTCCGGCAGGCCGACTTCATCGAGCTCGCGATGCGCAACCTGACCCGCGCCCTGCGGGACGGCACCCTGCTCGTGGTCGCGGTGACCCTGCTCTTTCTCGCCAGCCTGCGGGCCGGCGCCATCACCCTGCTCGCCATTCCCCTGTCGCTGCTGGCTGCCGTCGTCGGGCTCCGCGCCCTGGGGTTGTCGATCAACAGCATGACCCTCGGGGGCATGGCGATCGCGGTCGGGGCCCTCGTCGACGACGCCATCATCGACGTCGAGAACGTCGGCCGGCGCCTGCGCGAGAACGCGCGCCGTCCGGCCGCGCGGCAGCGGCCGCTGCTCCGGGTCGTGTACGAGGCGAGCCGGGAGATCCGCACGTCCATCGTGTTCGCCACCCTCATCGTCGGGCTGGTCATGCTGCCGCTCTTCTTTCTCACCGGCGTCGAGGGGCGTCTGCTGCAACCCTTGGGGCTCGTGTACCTCATCGCGCTGGCGGCGTCGTTGTTGGTGGCCCTGACCCTGACCCCGGTGCTCTGCTTCTATCTGCTGCCGGGCAGCCGCAGCGCGTCTGCCGCCCACGAGCCGGCCCTGGCCGCCGCGGTGCGGCGCCGCTACTCGCGGTTGTTGCCCCATGCCCTGCGGCACCCGCGCACGGTGCTGGTGGCGGCGGGCGCGCTGTCGGTGGCGGCGGCGGCGGCAACGCCGTTCCTGGGGCGGGCGTTCCTGCCCACGTTCAACGAGGGCGCCCTGGTGATCAGCGCGGTGACCCTGCCGGGGACGAGCCTGGCCGAGTCGAGCGCCCTCGGGAGCGCCATCGAGCGGCTTCTGCTCGAGGTGCCCGAGGTGGCGGCCACCGGCCGGCGGACCGGGCGGGCCGAGCTCGACGAGCACGTGCAGGGGGTCGAGTCGGCCGAGATCGACGTGCGGCTGGAAGAGGCGGGGCGGCCGCGCGAGGTGGTGCTCGACGAGATCCGGGAACGGTTGTCGCTGGTGCCCGGCACGAACATCACCATCGGCCAGCCGATCTCGCACCGCATCGACCACATGCTGTCCGGCTCGCGGGCCAACGTGGCGGTCAAGATATTCGGGGACGATCTCGCGGTGCTGCGCGCCCTCGGCGATCAGGCGGTAGCGGCGATGCGCGACATTCCCGGCGTCGTCGATCTGGCCCTCGAGCCGCAGGCGGACATCCCCACGGTGCGGGTGGTGTTCGACCGGGCCGCGCTCGCCCGGCACGGGCTGCCGGCCGGCGAGGCGGCGCTGACGCTGGAGACCGCGCTGCACGGCCGCGAGGTCGGGCAGGTGCTCGACGGCCAGGTCGCGGTGCCGCTGGTGGTGCGCTACCGCCGGGCGGACATGGCCGACCTCGACGCGCTGTGGGACACGCGCATCGACACGCCGGCGGGTCCCCGCGTTCCGCTGGGCAGCTTGGCCGCCATCGTCGAGGACCGCGGCCCGAACTTCATCGGCCGCGAGAACGTGCAGCGCCGGCTGGTGGTGACCTGCAACGTGGCGGGGCGCGACCTCGGCAGCACGGTAGCCGACATCCGGGAACGCGTGGAGGCCGCGGTCGCGTTGCCGGAGGGCTATCGCGTCGAGCTCGGGGGGCAGTTCGAGGCCCAGGCCACGGCGGCGCGCGCCCTCCTGGGGCTCGGGCTGGCCGCGGTGGTCGGTATCTTCCTGCTGCTGGTCAGCGCACTGCGCTCGCCCCGCGACGCCGCCATCGTGATGATCAACCTGCCTCTCGCCCTCATCGGGGGCGTGGTCGGGGTCGCGCTCGGGGGCGGCACGCTGTCGATCGCAGCCCTCATCGGCTTCATCTCGCTCTTCGGCATCGCCACCCGCAACGGCATCATGGTGGTGACCCGCATCCGCCGGCTCCAGGACCTCAAGGGAAGCGACGTCAGGGCCGCGGTCGTGCGGGGGGCGGTGGACCGGGTGGTCCCCGTCCTGATGACCGCGCTCTCGACCGGCCTCGCCCTGCTGCCGGTGGCCCTGGCGGCCGGTCAGCCGGGCAGCGAGATTCAGGCCCCGCTCGCACTCGTCATCGTGTGCGGGCTCGTCTCGTCGACGGTCCTCAACATGTTCGTGGTGCCGACGGCCTATCTGGCCGCGGCCACCGCGCGGCAATCCGGCTGATGAGGGGCCCGACGTAGCCGCGCCGGGAGCCCGTGGCGTCACGGGCTCCCGGGACGGGCTACGCGGTCAGGTGCCGGCGGAAGAAGCCGACGGTCCGGTTCCACGCCAGCGCGGCGGCCGCCTCGTTGTAGCGCGGCGTCGAGTTGTTGTGGAAGCCGTGCAGGGTCCCCTCGAACATGTGCATCTCGTGGTCGACGCCGTTTGCCTGCAGGGCCGCCTCGTAGTCGGGCCACATCCCGTTGATGCGCGGGTCGGTGTCGGCGTAGAGGATCATCATGGCGGCCTCGATGCTCGGCACCCCCTCGGTGGGGGCGGCGGCGCCGTAGAACGGCACGCCCGCATTGAGGTCGCTCCCCAGCTCGACCGCTAGGCGGTTGGTCATTCCCCCGCCCCAGCAGAACCCGGTGGCGCCGAGGGAGCCGTTGGACAGATCGTGCGCCTTGAGAAAACGCGCGCTGTTGATCATGTCCTGATCCAGCTCATCGGGGTCGAGACCGCGCTGCAGGGTGCGGCCGTCGTCGTCGTTGCCGGGATAGCCGCCCACCGGGGACAGGCCGTCCGGGGCGAGGGCGAGGAACCCGGCCACCGCCGCGCGCCGCGCGACGTCCTCGATGTGCGGGTTCAGGCCCCGGTTCTCGTGGATGATCAGCGCCGACGGGAACGGCCCGTCGCCGGCCGGCTGCACCAGATAGCCGCGCATCTCCCCCGACGTGCCGCCCGGCGACGGGTACTCGACGTAGGTCCCGCTCATCCGCGGGTCGGTGAAGGAGATCGTCTGCGCCTCGGCGTACCGCGGCAGCAGGGCCTGGGCCATCCAGAGGGCCGAGACGCCCCCGATGGTCATCGCCGTGGCGCGGCTGAGAAACTCGCGCCGGGTGATCCGGCCGTGGCAGTACTCGTCGTAGAGATCGAAGACGCGCGGGTCGATCTTCCGTTCCGGGGTCTGTTCCTGTGCCATTGATCGCGCTCCTCTGACTGCGTGACGTGCCTCTTGCTGGCGGTAGCACCCGCTGGGCGAGCCGCCGTACCCTCGACGGGACATCCAAACCGGCGAATCACGATTCTACGGGTTTTCGCAACGCGGCGTCACATCCAATCGCGGCTCCGACGCGTTTCGCCTGTTCACGACATTGCCGATTGCGAGCCGCAACTCCGCCTGCTCGCGAGCCAGAGTGCCTTCGTCGGCGTCTTGACGGGGGATACGGCTCGTTTTGACCTGAAGTTGAGCATGGTCGGTCCCGGTCCAGATCCAATGCCGGCGCCCTGGGACATGGCAAGAAGGTGTCCGTCGGTGTCCTTACCGTAACAGTACCGTTACGGCACGCCACATCTTGTCGAAGGAAGGCAAGCGGCGGCGCGCTGTCGCCATGTCGAAACGGGTCGTCAACGCGGCCTGGTCGGCCGTCGGACTATACGATCTCTGGGTCCTCTTGCGCAGCCATTCCTTGGCGCCGCGGATCGATTCCGTATCCTCCGGCGCCGATACGTCGGGCGCGATCGACTCGGCCGCCGCGAGAAACCAGGCTTCGTACTCGCATTTCGCAAACACCACTTCGATCCGGCGGTCGGAACGCACCGCGCGCGCACGTTGCAGAACGGTCGGTCCGAGACGCGCCGGGCAGTCTCCGTTGGCGTCCAGGAGAATCAGTATGCAACCCTCGGCGCCAACGCGGACCGCCGCCAGGCTCACGTACCGTTCCAATTCACCTTCCTTCAGGATGCGGTCGCGACGTACGCGGATCGGCTTCAAGACCGCCGGAGGAGCGTCAGGAAAAGCGTCTACTCCGATACGCCGAATCAACACGGGCACGGCCTCCACTTCTCCGTCACCTTCGACGATTGCGATGATGCTCGCCAAGAATCACGCCTCGCCGCGGAACAGGTTCAACTGGGTGGGCGTCGACAGTGCGGGATCCGGCGTCAATTGGTCCAGACGAAGCAGCTCGCCGGCGGTGAACAGTGGTCTCGAAGCATGTGCCGGCCCGTTTCGTCGAGAGGACCGAGACGGGTCTCTCCGTCTTCCGAGATCACGGCCAGGATGGAGTCGGACGGAATCGTCTCTCGATCGAGCAGATCCGCACTGTGGCTGGTGACGATGACCTGCACGCGCTCGCTCGCCTCGCGCAGCACGTCGGTCAGCACTCCCGCAGCGGCGGGATGGAGGGCGCCCTCCGGTTCTTCGATACCGACCAGCATCGCGCCCCGGTAGAGCGCGACCAGCACCCCGAGCACCCGCAACGTCCCGTCCGAGACGTTGTCGGCGAGAAAGCGCCAAGGGTGACGGTCACCACGAACCTCCTGACGAAACTCCAGCGTCAGCTTGGGTCCCACCGCTCTCGGTTCCATGCCTACCGTTCCCGGAACGACCTTGGAGAGATACTCCCTGACGCGCGCCGCGCTCTCGGGCGCCTCGGCCTTGAGATTCGCCAGGACACTGGCGATGTTTCCCCCGTCCGCCTCGAGCAGCACGCCGGGGTCGGGAGGCTGGAGCTCGCGGATCTGCTCGGGCTGGAAGTTGTAGAAGCGTGCATTATGCCAGTCTTACAGAGGTTTCGCCGCTCGCGACCCGCCGACTGGCGATCCGGACTCCGCCTGCGCCCAGGCCAGAGCGCCAATCGTCGGCGTCTTGATGGGGCACGCCGCCCGTCTTGATGCTGGCAGCGGATTGCGGCACACGATCAGCCGCTCGCCGGGGAACGCCTCGCTGGTGATCTCGCGCGGGTCCCGCTCGTCGAGAATCGACGGTGTCACCGTGCCGGCGTTTGACGAGTTTCCAGACACAGCGGGATCAGGGCAGGACATCGACCAGTCCGGCGTCGACGATTCTGCGATCCTGCGTCAGGAGCGTCGCGCCGAGCACCCGGGCGGTCGCCACGAGAATCCGATCGGCCGGATCCCGATGGAACGAGTCGGGGAGGGCGGCCACCGCTACTGCAATCGCGGGCGAGATTCCCTGTCGCCGGACGAGCGGTGGCCCCGTCGCCTTCTCCAGCCACTCGCGCAACGGAATGGCCAGGCGGATGCGTCCGCGGGCATGCAACATCGCCACTTCCCAGAGCGAGATGTCGGACACCAGCAAGGGTGACTCGGCGCCGGCCGAGGCCACCACGTCGCGCTGCGCGGCCGAGAGTCGATGGCGGTCGTTGAGCCACCACACCAGCACGTGGGTGTCCAGCAACGCCGTCATCGGCGCAGGCTCTCCCAGTCATCTTCCGGAACCACCGGTCCGACGATGTCGCCGACCACGGTGACCGTGCCCTCCAGCTCCATCTGGGGATACTCGGCCCCGGCTCGTGTTGCCGGCGACAGCTCGGCGACAGGCCGACCCCGCTTCAGGATGAGCATGCGCTCGCCCGTGGTCTGCACGCGGTCGAGAATCGCCAGGCACCGCGCCTTGAAGTCCGATGCGTTGATGGTTTCCATGTGACCAGACTATGTGACCAGTCACTATCGGGTCAAGGGTCCCGGCGCCCGGTCGATCCGCTCAACGCCCTCACAGCCGGTCCTCCCACAGCGCCGCCAGGAAGAACTCGAGCGGCCAGATCTCGATGCCGCGCTCCCGGCGGGGGCGATCTTCGCGGCAGACGACGATCGACCGTTCGACGAGCCCCTCGTCGGCGAGGGCGAGCAGCCCCCGCAGGTGCTTGGGCTGAACGCGGCGCGTCGCCTTCGCCTCTATCGCGACCCGCTCGTCCAGGATGAAGTCGACCTCGTGGCCGGACCGCGAACGCCAGTACGCGAGCGGGGTGCGCGGCCGCCGGTAGTCGATCCACGCGCGAAGCTCCAGGAACACGTAGTGCTCGAAGAACTCGCCGAAGTCGGCCGACGCCTCGCTGACCGGCGGCAGCCGGCGCAGCGCCCGCACCACGCCGGTGTCGAAGAAGTAGAACTTGGCCGTCTCGATCGCCTTGCGCCGGACCGTGCGCGACCAAGCCGGCAGCTCGAACGCGACCAGCGTGTCGCGCAGCACCGCGTACCACTGCACGACGGTCTGTCGTGACACCTGGGCGTCGCCGGCGACGTTCGAGTAGTTGAGCATCTGCGCGTTGGTGACCGCCGCGGTCTGCAGGAAGCGGGCGAACCCCGGCAGGTTGCGCGCGAGTCCCTCGGCGGCGATCTCCTCGGTCAGATACCGGTCGACGTACGACGCGAGCCCCTCGTCGGGGTCGTCGGAGAGATAGTGCGGCGGCAGGAGCCCGTGATTGAGGGCCCGGTCGAGCGAGAACCGGTCCTGGAGCTCGAACCACGAGAACGGGTGCATGACGCGGTCGCTGCCGCGCCCCCCGAGCATGTTGACGCCGGCCCGCTTCAGCGCCCGCGCGCTCGATCCGGTGAGGAGGAAGCGGATGCCGCGTTCCTCGATCATCAGGTGCACCTCGTCCATCAGCGGCGGGCACTTCTGGATCTCGTCGATGCAGATCACCGTGTCGCGCAGGTCACGCGCCTCGATCTCCTGCCGAATGCGCGTCGGATCGGCGAGGACCGCGGTGAAGAGCCCCTGGTCGAGGAGGGAGAAGGTCAGCGCGACCGTGCGGTCGAGCTGCCGCCGGACGTACGTGGTCTTCCCCGTCTGGCGGGGGCCGAACAGGAACACCGAGCGACGGGCCAGGAGGTGCTCGATGTCGAGGTGCCGCGGGATCCACGTCATGTGCCAAGAGAGATAGCGATTATCATGATAATCGCTATCTCTCTTGGCATCAACCCGTTGAAGAGCGGGTCAGCCGGCTGGAGTCAGAGACGGACGCCGGTGTGACGCTGGCTCGGTGACAGGGGACGGCACAAGTGCGCATCATCGCGAGCCGGCGGCCTGCTCCTCCGCGCGATGACCGGCAAGGATGCCCTCCATGCCGATGTTGCCCTCGTGGCAGGCGTACTCGTAGATGGCCTCGTCCTTCCGCGTCAACGGAATCATGGCCGTCCACGCGCCCGAGTAGGTGCCCGGATCGTCGACGGTGAGCTCGTGCTCTATCGTATCGGGGCCGACCCGCGTGAAGCGCTCCACGAGCCGCAGCTGTTCGGCCGACCCGCGGACCCGCTCGTACAGCGCGGCCGGAGAATCGCTCTTGGCCGAAAAGTTCCGGGTCTCGATGACCAGGGTGTCGCCGTCCCAGTAGCCGCGCGCGTCGCCGTGCCACTGCCGGATGGCGTCGTCGACGTGCGGGCCGCCGTCCAGCGGGACGATGCGCGCGTCGTGGATCATCTCGTGCAGGAACACGATGTGGTCCGGGGTCTGGATGATCTGGTAGTAGGTGTTGTAGCCGGCGAACAGGTTCGGCATGCCGAAGGTGATGCACCGCTCCTGCAGCCGGCGGTCGGTCCACGACGACGCCGGGTTGTCGGCGAGGTGGGCGGCCCGAGCGTCGACGTGCCGTTGCGCCTCCGGCGTCAACGGCGGCAGGCGTCCGTTCGGCGGATCGACGACCAGCGAGGTGCGGTTGTCGAAGTCGCGGTCGACCAGCCAGAACTGGTTGTAGTTGCCGGTGCCTGCGTCCCGCGACGAGAACGAGCCTTCGTCGGCGAGGGCGGCGGTGAACACGCTGTCCGCGAACGCCGCGTCGCTCTCGCCGCTCGCGAAGATCTGCGCGTAGCGGGCCTCGAGACGCGCCAGCTCCTCCTCGGTCAGCACCGCCTTGTCGCCCAGCGCCTCGGGGCGCTCGAGCGGGGTGGCGGTGTTGTTGGCCCAGACCCCCTGCAGATCCGGCCGTCCGTCCGCCGTGCGCGGCACGCTCCACGCTTCCGCCTCTGCCGCCTGCGCCCAACTCGACGCCGGCGCCCCCGCCATCGCGCCCGCGACCACCGCGAGCGCCACCCACCACGCTGTCCGTGACTGCATCATTGTCGTGTCTCCCGGAGTGTCCTACCGCGAATTATGCCAGTCTTCCACGCGTTTCGCCCGCTCGCGACCCGCCGATCGGCGATCCAGGCTCCACTCCCCCCAGAGCCGGGCGATCCCTGCGGGAAGAGCGGGAGGCCGTTCGCGAGACGGCTGGGACGACGGCCGAGCTTGTGTCGTGGTTGGAGACCGGCCGGCGAACCGTTGACGAATTCGGTCAACGGCCGAGGACGATATCGAACCCGGACAGCACCAGCTCGAGCTTGGCCCGAGGAAGCTTTCCGGCGCGTTCGTCGAGCAGGGTTCTGTCGAGCGCGATGACCTGCGAGACGTTGGCCACCGAGTCTTGGGGAAGACCTGTCGTCCTTGCGGCCAGAAGCACGTTGCCCGGCGCGCCCGCCCACCGCATGTTGCTCGTGAGCGGCACGCACACCACGGTGGCGAGGCGGCTCCGATTCAAGGCGTCGCCCTGCACCACCACGACCGGTCGTCGAAACCCGGGGCCCGATCCGACGGGGGCCGGAAGATCGGCCCACCAGATCTCGCCCTGCGAGATCACCACTCGACGCGCTTCAGGACGCGGCGTGCCGCCACGGCCAGGAACTCATCCGCCTCGGTGCCGACCTGATCGCATACCCGATTCATGGCGTCGGTGACTTCGTCCGGTGCATGGCGCGCCACGTACTCCCCCAGCGCGGCGCTGTACACCTCGCTCCGCGACCGCCGCTCGCGCTCGGCCAGTCGTTCCACCTTCTCGAAGATCTCGTCCGGG
The DNA here is from genome assembly GCA_965215895.1 of Vicinamibacterales bacterium. GTDB lineage: Bacteria > Acidobacteriota > Vicinamibacteria > Vicinamibacterales > UBA8438 > JAJEEA01. Next base: position 252,005 of record OZ244130.1, read on the forward strand.
ATCGAAACCGCCGTCTTCATACCAGGAGTATAACCGAGGCTTCGGAGCGAGGAACGGTGGCAGCGATGCGCCCCGACCGTACTGTTGTCCCAAGCCGCAAGACTCAGGACAGGAATCGAGGAACCGCGATTGCGAGCCGTTCTCGACGCCGCGACGCCTGTCGGACTGGCGGTTCCTCCCTACTCCGGCAGCGCGAACACGAACAGCGTGTTGCCGTTGCTCGGGCGCAGCTCCGGGGTCAGGCGGTTGAAGGCGCCGGACGTGAGCGAGCGGCCGGTGCTGACCGCGACGTACTGGCGTCCCTCGTGGGCGTAGGTGACGGGGAAGCCGGTGACCGGCGAGCCGATGTTGATCTCCCAGAGGACCTCGCCGGTCTCGTGGTCGAGGGCGCGGAAGCGGCCGTTGTGGTCGCCGCCGAAGACGAGCCCGCCGCCGGTGGCCATGAGCGAGCTGGTGGCCGCGCGCTGCTCGTGGATCCACAGCAGGTCGCCGGTCTCGGCCGAAATCGCCTGGACGGTGCCGACCTGATCGGTGCCGGGGGCGATCTGGGTGCGGACGCTGAGCCCGTAGAGCGACCCGTCGTTGGTCGCCATGATGCGCGCGCAGGCGTTGCGCAGCGGGAAGTACATCGTGTTGGTGAGGGGGCTGTAGGCGCCCGCCTCCCAGTCCTTGCCGCCGGTGAGGGTCGGACACGCGAAGACCTCCTGGCCCTCGCTGCGGAACACGACCTCGGCGTTCTCGGAGACGGCGCCGGTCGCGCCGTCGATGCTGCCCACCACGTTCTGGGCCACCGTCGGCCGCGCCCAGAGGAACTCTCCGGTCGCGCGATCGAGGGTGTAGACGATGCCGGTCTTGCCGGGGATGCCGGTCATCACCCGGCGCTCCTCGCCCGGCTGCAGCCGGGGATTGATCCACTCGACCGCGTCGGGGTTCGGGCTGACCGCGGTGTCGACGAGCAGGCGCTCGAACGGATGGTCGAGGTCCCAGCTGTCGTTGAGGTGCTGGTAGTACCAGACGATCTCGCCGGTGTCGGCGTCGAGGGCGAGGGTCGAGTTGTGGTAGAGGTGCTTGAGGTCGGCGCCGCCGAGGAGGAACTTGGGGGCCGGCGACGTCACCGAGGTGCCGATGTAGACGAGGTTGAGCTCGGGGTCGTAGCTCGGGACCATCCACGCGCCGACGTGCTTGCGGTCCTCGAACGGCACCCCGCCCCAGGTCTCGTCCCCCGGCTCGCCCGGGGCCGGGATCGTCCGCCGCCGCCACAGCTCTTCTCCGGTGACGGCGTCGTGGGCGACGATGACACAGGCGTTGGGCCCGCCCCGCGGGGTGCAGCCGCGGCCCGACACGATCTTGCCGTTCGCGATGATCGGGCCCGAGCTCTGGTTGGCGGGGTTCACCCGGTAGTCGAGGATCTCGGTCTCCCACGCCAGCTCGCCGGTCGCCGCGTCGAGGGCGAATACGTAGTCGTCGCCGCTGGTGTCGATGATGTGGGTGCCGTAGATGGCGAGGTTCCGGTTGATGTCGGTGAGGGCGCCGAGCATGTAGTCCCCGAGGTCGTCGGGCCAATCCCGCCGGTACTCCCAGCGAATGTCGCCGGTGGCGGCGTCGATGGCCTGGATGACGTCCCGCGGGTTCGGCATGTACATCACGCCGTCGTGGACGAGCGGGGTGCCCTGCTGCAGCCCGGGCCCGAGGCCGCGCGACCACACCATCCGGAGCCGGCCGACGTTGCCGCGGTCGATCTGGTCGAGGGGGCTGTAGCCCCACCCGTCGAGAGTGCGCCGCCACATCAGCCAGTCCTCGGGCGGCGGGCCCTGCAGCATGGCGTCGGTGACCGGGACGATCCCGGTGTCAGGACCCTGCGCCAGCCCGCCGGCCGAGGAAAGCAGGACCAGGGTGAGCGACAGAACGGGCGCGACGTGTCCGGAGCGTGAAGCGAGCATGTTCAATCCCCCTCGACGTTCCCGCCGCCCCGGCCGGCGGGAATCCGTCACGCACCGCGCCGGGAACAGGCGTACTCCGGGCAGTTCGACCCGAGGTTCCGAAGACGCTGCTAGTCCTGGTAATCCGCGGCGCGCAGCGACACCCGGATGATCTCGTTGTCGTTCCGGTGCACGATGTGTCCGTTGGCGTAGGCCGGATGCGACCAGTTCACCTTCCGGTCGAAGCGCCGGGTGGGGCCGAACCCGGAGTCGCCGGTCGCCTCGATGAGCTTGATGCGGCCGTGCTCGACGTAGCCCTCGGGGGTGAACTCGGCGATGATGAGGAGCCCGTCGTCGTTCACGACGAAGTAGCGGTCGTCCTGCTTCACCATGAACGCGGTGCCCCAGCGGGCCTGCGCGGTCATCTCGTCGCTCATCCACAGCCGCTCGCCGGTGCGGGCGTCGAGCCCCCGCAGCTCGCCGTAGCTGCCGACCCCGTAGAAGTAGTCGCCCTCGATCAGCGGTGTCGTGATCATCGCGTGGAGGCCGTCGGTTTCCCCGGGCAGCTCGCTCCGGCTCTGGCCGCGCCACAGCAGGGTCGCGTCGGGCCGGTCCTGATTCAGCTCCATCATCATCGAGCCGCGGTAGAACTGGGTCACCAGCAGGTAGTTGCCGCTGACCACGGGGGTCGCGACGGACATGCCGGCGCCGGCCTCCCATTCCTCGTCCCAGTACACCTCCCCGGTCTCGGGGTTCAGCGACACCAGCGCCGCCGCGTGCCAGACGATGAGCTGCCGCGCGCCGCCCGCCTCGATGATGATCGGCTGGCCGTAGCCCATCTCGCCGACCACGTCGAGGGCGCGCCAGATCACGTCGCCGGTCCGCTTGTCGAACGCCATCACCAGGCCGCCCGGCTCGCCGCCGACCACCGTGATCACCCGGTCGCCGTCGACGATGGGGGCGCTGGCCACGCCCCAGGTCGGGATGAAGCTGTCGTAGTCGGCGATGTAGTGCTTCTCCCACAGGATGTCGCCGGTCTCGACGTCGAGGCAGTAGAGCTCGCCGGCGGCGCCGACCACGTACACGCGGTCATCGTCGACGGTCGGCGTCGCCCGCGGGCCGATGGCGTACGAGAACATCAGCATGCGGTAGGAGGTGGGCCACTCCTGGACCCACAGCACCTCGCCGGTCTCCTCGTCGAGGGCGAGGACCCGCTCGGTGCCGTCCATCGTCCGCGACTCGGGGTCCTCGGCCCAGTCGGTGATGAAGACGCGCCCGTCGGCCACCGCGGCGCCGGAGTAGCCGGAGTTGATGGGCACCCGCCACGCGACCTTCAGCTCGTCGGGCAGCTCCTCGATGATGCCGGTCTCGGTCCACACCCCGCGCCGATCCTCGCCGCGCCACTGCGGCCAGTCGTTGGCGAATCCGGGGGCGGCCACGAGCAGGGCGAGCCCTGCGAAGGCCAGAGATCGAAGGGTGCGGCGGGCCGGAAGATCGACGTCGTGCAGCGTCATGCCATGCTCCTCGCGAATCCCGTCCCGCCGGCGGCGGGTCGAGGCCGGTTCTGCGGTTCGTTTCCCGTGAAAGTCTATACCGAATTCCCGCGGTTGCCGGCGACCGGGCGGTGGCCCCATGAGGAGTCCCTGGCCTTGAATCCGGGTTCGACGGCACGTTCTACGGGGCAGATTCCCGGCGGTGGATGAGGCGCCGAGCGTCGTCGTCATGCAGACCGCGCACGCCGGCCTGATGGCCATTCACGGCGTGAATGATTATCATTCACCATGTGAATTATTTGTTGCTGCCCCGTCTCGTGGCGGGTGATCTGCGCCGTCGTCTCCGCGTGATGCCGGCCGTGGTCGTCGCCGGTGCGCGCCAGACCGGGAAGAGCACCCTCGCGCAGGACGTCGCGCTGGGCCCGAGGCGCTACCATTCGCTCGACGACCTCGACGTCCTGGACCTCGCGCGCCGCGACCCGGAGGCGTTGCTGGGCGGTGCCGACCCGGTGACCCTGGACGAGGTGCAGCGCGAGCCCGATCTGCTGCACGCCGTCAAGCGGGAGATCGACCGATCTCGGCGGCCGGGCCGATTCCTGCTGACCGGATCGGCCAACCTGCTGCTCATGCGCCGGGTGTCCGAGTCGCTTGCCGGCCGGGCGAGCTATCTCACGCTCTGGCCGATGACCCGGCGCGAGCAAGCGGGCTCGGGCAGTGCGGCATCTGGGAGGAGCTGCTCGGCGCCCGTGATCGGGACTGGCTCGACCTCGTAGCGGCGCAGCCCGCCGAGCCGGACGACTGGCGCGCGCTTGCGCGACGCGGCGGCTTCCCGTCGCCGGCCCTGCACCTGGCGACGGACGAGGACCGGGACGTCTGGTTCGACGGGTACGTGCGCACGTACGTCGAGCGCGATCTGCAGGCGCTCTCGTCCGTATCCGCGCTGCCCGACTTCCGCCGCCTGATGCGGGCGGCCGGTCTGCGGCTCGGACAGCTCGTCAACTAGACGGAGCTGGGCCGCGACGTGGCGCTGCCGCAGCCGACGGTACGCCGCTACCTCAACCTGATCGAGACCGCGTACCTGCTGGTCCGGTTGCCGGCGTGTGCGGTGAACCGCACCAAGCGGCTGATCAAGGCGCCGAAGCTGTACTGGGGAGACACGGGGTTGGCGCTGCATCTCGCCGGGGGGGTGGAACCGGGCGGCGCCCATCTCGAGAACGTCGTGCTTCTCGACTTGCTGGCGTGGCGCGACGCGCGGCTCGACCGCGCCGAGCTGCTCTACTGGCGAACGGCGACGGGCGAGGAAGTGGACATCGTGATAGAGGCGGGCGGCCGTCTGCTGCCGGTCGAGGTGAAGACCACATCGCGGCCGCGGCTCCGCGACGCCGCGAATCTGCGCAGCTTCCGGGCCGAGTACGGGGAAACGGCTCGCGCGGGGCTGCTGCTGCACGCGGGCGGGACGGTCGACTGGATCGCGCCCGGCGTGCTCGCGGCGCCCTGGTGGCGGGTGCTGTGAGTGCGGGGCGGTCCGGCGGTCGGCTCGCGACCGAACCGGCCCAATCGCACCGTGTCTGGCGTGTCTCGCACGCCCGCCGACTGGAACCGGTCCTCGACCGCAACTCCCCGCGTGGGGTTGAAGAGCGAGCGACTCGGGACTACTTCCGATGTGGTTCGAGCACACCGCTGCGTCATCCGACAATCTCCTGGAAGCCTGGCATGCGTGCGACGAGATCGGGTTGTCTCTCCAGGCGGGTGGAGAACCCCTCGACACGCCGCGAGACCACGCGCTCGCCGCGGCGGTGATCCAGCGGCGCGCATCCGTCAGAGCTACCGGCCCGGACGCGTTCACCGTCGATCTTTCGCTGGTGATGACCGCCTTCGAGTTCGAGGCGGTCTGGGACGAACGCCGCGTGTTCCCGGTCGACGGTGAGGAGCTGGCGGTCGCCCGTCTCAGCCACATCATCCGGTCGAAGGCCGCCGCCAACCGGCCGAAGGACCGCCTGTTTCTCGCCACCCACGCCGAAGCGCTGCGCCAGATGCTCGATGGCGACGAGGAGTGAGGGAGCGCCTCACCGCAACGCGCCACCGTCGACCGCTCGGTTTCCTCGGTCTGCGTGACAGCGGGAACGGCTCGCCTTCGCTCGACCAGCGGATGGTCGGTCAGCCTTGCTCGCTGGAGGGCAGGAACGGGTCGGAGAATCGGGGATCGGCGAGGAACGCGGGGTCGGTCAGCGTCTCGAGGAAGGCGATCAGCGCGGCGATCTTCTGCTCGGTGAGCTCGAGGCGGATTGGCCGGACCGGGCCGCCGGTGACGACGAGACCGCGGTCGAGCAAGTTCATGTCCAGGAACGGGTGGGGCGCGACGTCCGCGTCGTAGTGCTCGATGACTTCCCGCAGGCTCTCGAACCGGCCGTCGTGCATGTAGGGGGGGCGGATGGCCACGTTGCGCAGGGAAGGGGCCTTGAAGCGTCCGTCGCCGGCGCCGAAGTCGACTCCGCCGGGTTCGCGCCCGTCTTCCGGGTGGAGGGCTTCGAAGCCGCCGTCGACCTCCCCGTCGAACTCATCCAGACCGATGTTGCGCGGGGCCAGGCTGATCTGCAGGTCGCCGGCGTGGCAGCGGGCGCAGCCGGCGCCGCGCCGGCCGCCGCCGGGCGGCGTCGAGAACAGCCGATAGCCGTGCCGCGCGGCCGGGGTGAGCCGGGCGAGAAAGGCCGGAGACCCCGCCGGCCCGGCCGCGCGCGCGTCGTCGTAGGGCGCGCGAAAGGACACCAGCGCCCGCACGAACTGGGCGAGGGCGCGGGCGATCCGGTCCCGCGTGACGTCCCGCGTGCCGAAGGCGCGCGCGAACAGCGGCGGGTAGAAGGACGTGGCGGTCAACCGGGCCTCGACCTCGTCGAGCGAAGAGCCCATCTCGATGGCGTCCTCGATCGGCGCCAGCACCTGGGCCTCGAGGGTCCCCGCCCGCTCGTCCCAGAAGAACCGGCCGCGGGCGTAGTAGCGCGCGTTGGCAAGGCTCATGGCGTGGCGCCGGGTCGGCTCGCCGTCGAAGCCGATGCTCAGGCGGCGGGGGTCCGAGAACCCGTGCGCCTGGCGGTGGCACGAGCCGCACGAGACGCTGCCGTCGGCCGACAGCCGCGTGTCGTAGAACAGCACCCGGCCGAGGGCGGCGCCCGCGTCGGTGACGGGGTTGCCGGCCGGCATGTTGTCGGCCGCGGAGGGGCTGTCGGGGCCGCCGTCGATGCTGAAGTGCCGCGGCAGCTCGACGGCGTACCGGTAGGGGGTGGACGGGAGCCGGGGCTGGTCGAGCCGCCGGGCCGCGGCCGGTTGGGCCGCCGGCCGGCCGGCGCCGTGGGCGGGCGGACCGTCGGCGAGCGTGGCGCCGGCCGCGAACGCTACGGCCAGGAGGAAGATGACGCGACCCTGCATGCCCATGACTCTACCGCGTTCCGGCCGAGCCGAGACGGCGGGCCGAGAGCGTCGTCGGGTCGCTATAATTGGGGGCCTGTCGTATCGATCGTTGTCCGGTGGGGGCTTGCACCTGCCGCGCACGAAACAGGTTTCCACATTCGCCCCGGCAGGAGTCGGGAGGAGAAAACGATGAGAACCAGGATCTTCATTGCGGCGGCCCTGGCCGCGTTGGTGGCAGCGGCTCCCGCGGGCGCCCAGTCGCACGACGTCGACCTCGAAGCGGCCGATGGGGTGACCCTCAAGGCGACCTACACCTCACCCGGGCAGCCCGGGCCGGGGATGCTGCTCGTGCACCAGTGCAACATGGACCGCACGTCGTGGAGCGACATCGCGGCGGAGCTCGTCGGGGCCGGGGTGCACGTGCTGGCCCTCGATCTGCGGGGATTCGGCGACAGCGGCGGCGAAGGCATCTCGTCCGGGTTCCCGGCGTTCCTGCAGAAGTCGGCGGCGGACGTCGACATGGCCTACGACTACCTCGCGTCGCAGTCGGGGGTCGACGCGTCGCGGATCGGCATCGGCGGCGCGAGCTGCGGGGCCATGCTGACCGCGGATCTCGCCGCCCGCCGGGACGGGGTGCAGGCGCTCATGCTGCTGTCCGGGCCGCCGAGCGCGGCGGCGGTCGCCAACATCGCCGAGGACGTGAATCTGGCGGTGTTCGCGGCGGCGGCGACCGAGGATCCGGTCACCGTCGGGGTCGCCGACGCCCTGCAGGGCGCGGTCGACGGGTCGTCGCATCCCCACTCGACCGCGAAGATCTACCCCGGCACCGAGCACGGGCTGCCGATGTTCGGGAAGAACCCGGATCTCGAGCCCGCGCTTCTGGCGTGGCTGAAGGGCGAGCTGCTCGGGAACTGAGGTATATTCAGTTTTCCGGTCACCAACGTGTTCCTGGTTGGAGGATCGGGTGAGACGCAGCCTGTGCCTGGTGGCGCTCACGCTTCTGGCCGCAGCGCGGATGGGGTGGTCGCCGCGTACGCCAGGCCGGACGAGTACAGCGATTCTCGGGCGTCCGAGCAGGCCGTCCGCGATACCGTGCAGCGTGTGTACGACGAGAGCGAGCAGTAGGAGTCTTCGCAGTTGAACGGCGCGGCTCCTGCAGGGTTGGTTGGGCGGCGAGCGGAGCCGGAAGGCGACGCTTGCCGGGCCAGGAGGTTTCCAATGGGCAGGCATACTGTTTCGGCGCTCGCGGTCTTGGCGGCGGCGGCATTGCTGTGGCCGGGGGCGGCAGCGGGCCAGCCGGCCGGCGAGGACTTTCGGACCCCGTGGGGAGACCCGGATCTGATGGGCACCTGGTCGTACGCGTCGCTGACGCCCCTCCAGCGCCCGGAGTCGCTGGGAGAGCGGGAGTTCTTCACGGCCGAGGAAGCGGCGGAGCGGAATCTCGCGGTCACCCTCGACACGGCGCCCCCGCCGGGCAGCGTCGGGTCGTACAACGCGTTGTGGTTCGACCGGGGCCGGGTCAGCTCGGACATGCGGACGTCGCTCATCGTCGAGCCGCCGAACGGGCGGCTGCCGACCCGGTCCGAGGTGGCGGAGCGGCTGGCGGCCCGGCGCGGCTATCTGCGCGACCATCCCGCCGATTCGTGGCTCGACCGCAGCAACTGGGACCGGTGCATCACCTACCACGGGGTGCCGCCGATCTCGACCGGCTACAACAACACCTACCAGATCCTGCAGACGCCCACCCACGTCGCGATCCGCGTCGAGAACATCCACGACGTGCGCATCATTCCGCTCGACGGGCGCCCGCCGCTCGACGACCGCGTCCGGCAGTGGAACGGGGACTCGCGCGCGTACTGGGACGGCGACACCCTGGTGGTCGAGACCGCCAACTTCAGCGACAAGACCACGCACCGGTTCCCGTCGTCGCGGAACACGAAGGCGGTCGAACGGTACCGCCGGGTGAGCGCCGACCAGATCGACTATCGGTTCACCATCGAGGATCCGACCGTGTACACGCAGCCGTGGACGGCGGTGCGGCCGATGCCGAGGCTCGACGACTACATCATCTACGAGTACGCCTGCCACGAAGGCAACTACGCGATGACCAACATCCTGACCGTCGAACGGGTGCAGGAGGCCGAGGCAGGGCAGTAGAGTCTGTGCCGTAGAACGGCGCCGCCTGCGCAGGAGGCGCTGCCTCACACCCGGAGGCGCTGCGTCCGCCAGGAGGTACTGCCTCCGCCAGGAGGCGCCGACTCCCGAGGGTTTGCGGGCGGGCGGAGCCGCAGGGCGATGCTCTCCGGGCCAGCTCCCGGGGCGCCGGGTCGTGCGGGGATGCGAAGGAGCCCGAAGTGGGGATGGAATCGGCCAGGGTGCAGTGGGTGCGCGCAGGTGCGGCGGCCGCCGTGGTCGCGCTGCTTGCAGGGCTGGGCGCGGCGGCGGCCGGGGCCGGGCAGCAGAACGACCGCGGCCAGAGGCTCTATCCGTCGCTGCAGCGCCCGCCCGGCGATCCGGAGGTGGTGGCCCGGGGGCAGGCCCTCTACGGCATCAACTGCCGGGCGTGTCACGGGATGGACCTGCGGGGCGGGGACCTCGGCGGGCCCAACCTGCTGCGGTCGCAGCTCGTCCTGCGGGACGAGGCCGGCGAGCTGATGGGACCCGTGATCCGCGACGGCCAGTCGGGGCCGGGCGGGTCCTACATGCCGCCGCAGCCGCTGTCGGACGAGGACCTCCAGGCCGTCGTGACCTACGTGCACGACGTCCTCGGCACCGCGTCCCGCCAGGGGGGGCCGCCTCTCGGTGAAGGGCTCGAGCTCGACATCCTCGTCGGGGACGCCACCGCGGGCCGGACCTACTTCGCGGAGAGATGCGCCGCCTGCCACTCCCCGACCGGCGATCTCCAGGGCGTCGCCACCCGGATTCCCGAGCCGCAGGAGTTGCAGGACACGTGGGTCCGGGGCGGGGGGCGCAACACCGAGCGCCCGCCGGTGACCGTCACCGTCACGCCGGCCTCGGGCGAACCGGTCGCGGGCCGGCTCGAGCGGCTCAACGATTTCCTCGTCGTGCTCACCGACGGCGACGGCCGTCACCGGTCGTTTACCCGCGAGGGCGACGCCCCCCGGGTGGAGCTCGACGACCCGATGGCTGCCCACCGCGAGATGCTGCGGGTGTACCGCGACGCCGACATCCACAACGTGACCGCCTACCTGGTGACCCTGAAATGACTGCCTTCCGTCTGCTGCTCGCCGTTGCCCTGCTCGTCGCCGCGCCGGCCGGAGGGATCGCGCAGGAGGGCGGTCTCGACCCGGCGTCGCTGGTCGAGCCGCTGGAAGGCTCGTGGCCGACCTATTCGGGCGACTACAGCGGCCGGCGCTACAGCCGGCTCGAGCAGGTGACGACGGACAACGTCCGGCAGTTGTCGCTCGCCTGGACCCGCACCCTCGACACCGGGATGCCGCCCCTGGCCGGGCTCAACGCCCCCGATTTCACCGGCGGCGAGGGGACCGGCGACTACACCATCGGGGCGCAGCGCATCAAGGGCTCGATTCTCCAGGTCGGCGACCTGCTGTACGTCACCGCCCCCGACCACGTCTGGGCGATCGACGTGCGGGACGGCGGCACGCGGTGGCACTACTTCTGGAAGACCCGCGGCGGTCCCCACATCGGGAACCGCGGCGCGGCGCTGTGGCGCGACTCGATCATCTTCGAGACCGTCGACAACTACCTCGTCTCGCTCGACGCGCGCACCGGCGAGGAGCGGTGGCACACCGAGATCGCGAGCTTCGAGGAGCAGTACTTCTCCACGATGGCGCCGATCGTCGTGGGCGACCATCTGCTGGTGGGTACCGGCAACGATATCGACGCGCCCGGGTTCCTGCAGTCGTTCGACCCGGCCACCGGCGAGCGGCAGTGGCGCTTCTACACCGTCCCCATGAGCGAGGACGACCCCGGCATCGATACGTGGCCGAGTCTCGACGCCGCGATGCACGGCGGCGGGCAGGTGTGGGTGCCGGGGTCCTACGACCCGGAGACCGACTACTACATCTTCGGCACCGGCAATCCCACCCCCGGCTACACCGGGGTGGCCCGGCGCGGGGACAACCTCTTCACCTGCACGCTGATCGCGGTCGAGGTGTCGACCGGGAAGATGGCCTGGTACTTCCAGACCTCGCCGCACGACACCCACGACTGGGACTCGGCGCAGACCCCGATCCTGATCGACGGGGTGATCGACGGGGTGCCCCGCAAGCTCGTCTCCACCGCCGCGCGCAACGGCTACTTCTTCACCGTGGACCGCGTGACCGGCGAGCACATCGTCACCACCCGGTATGGCGCGACGTCGAACTGGGCCAGCCATATCCGCGAGAGCGGGTCTCCCAATCCGCATCCGGCGAAGGAGGCGATCATTCCCGGCGCGCTGGTCTCCCCGGTCGAGGGGGGCGTGGCGAACTGGCAGCCGCCGGCCTTCAGTCCCGACACCGGCCTGTTCTACACGCAGGAGAACAACGGGTTCAATCTGCTGTACCTGACCGACCCGGATCCGCGCGGGTCGATGGGGCTGGGCGGAAAGGACCGGATCGCCGTCGGCACGGGCGGCAACGCCTTCACCGCCATCGACTACCGGAACGGCGAGCCGCGTTGGCGTCACGCCTGGCCCATCGGCGGGGGCGGTGGGGCCGGCGTCCTGACCACCGCCGGGGGGCTGGTCTTCACCGGCGACGGGAGCGGCAACTTCGTGGCGTTCGACGCCGCCGGCGGCGACCTGCTGTGGCACACCCGCATCGGCAACATCTCCAACGCGCCGCAGACCTATCTCGTCGACGGACGGCAGCACGTCCTCGTGGCGGCCGGCCAGCAGCTCTTCGCCTTCATCATGTACTGATCGCATGCCCGGCGATCGCCCCGCGGCCGCACGGTACCATCTGGCCGAGAACAACCTCGCGTGGATGCGGTACCCGTTCGAGGACCCCCGCATGGCGGGCATGCGGGACGCGATCGACCGGATCAATCGGCTCGGGGACGGCTCGCCGGGCTTCGTGTGGCGCTTCGAGACGGCGGGCGGAGACGCGACCGGCGTGCGCGTGCTCGACGATCCCCGCGTGCTCTTCAACCTCACCCTCTGGGAGACGATTGCCGACCTCCGGCGGTACGTCTACCGCACCGAGCACGCGGCGTTCTTCCGGCGCCGGCGCGAGTGGTTCCTGCGCCCGCCGCGGGAACCGGTGGCCCTGTGGTGGGTGCCCGAAGGGGAGCGCCCCGACGTCGACGAAGCGATGGCCCGCATCGAGCGGCTGTGGCGCGACGGTCCGTCGCCCGCGGCGTTCACCCTGAAGCACGTCTACGACCCCGACGGCACGCCCGTGCCCCGGCCCGCGCAGAGGAGCACGAATGATCACGACCGAGACCCGTGACCGCGTCACCGTCGTCCGGATGGCGCACGGCAAGGTCAACGCGTTCGACCCCGAGCTGATGAGCGGCCTGATCGACCAGTTCGCCGCACTGGAGGAGGCGGAGACCTCGGCCGTGGTCCTGACCGGCTCCGGCAGCGTCTTCTCGGCCGGCGTCGATCTGCGCGGCCTCACCGCGGGCGGCCCCGACTACGTGAAGGCGTTGCTGCCGCTGCTGGGCGGGGCCTTCCTCAAGGCGTTCACCTTTCCCAAGCCCGTTGTCGCCGCGGTGAACGGACATGCCATCGCCGGCGGCTGCGTCCTCGCCTGCGCCTGCGACTATCGGATCATGGCCGACGGTGCCGGCCGCATCGGCACCCCCGAGCTGTCGGTGGGGGTGCCGTTCCCGAGCATGGCGCTGGAGATTCTCCGGCTGACGGTGCCCGCGCACCGGCTCCAGGCGCTCGTCTACCGCGGGCTGACGTGCACGCCGGCCGAGGCCCTCGACAACGGCTTCGTCGACGAGCTGGCCGCTCCCGAGGCGGTCCTCGACCGGGCGGTGGAGATGGCCGCGCGTCTCGGGGCGCTGCCCCCGGCGTCCTTCGCGCTCACGAAACGCATGATCCGCCAGCCCAGCCAGGCTCGCGTCCGCGAGATGCAGGCGGCGGACGAGGCGGTGACCGAGGCGTGGATGTCCCCGCGCGTGCTGGACGCCGTCCGCGCCTACATGGATCGAACGCTGAGAAAGTAGGGGGAATGTCACCCTTCTGGCAGCTCCGCCTCCTGTGGCGCCGCACCGCGGCCGCCCCCGGGTTCACTCTCGTCTCGCTCGCGACGCTGGCCATCGGGATCGGCGCGAACGTCGCCATCTTCACGGTCGTCAACGCGGTGCTGCTGCGGCCGCTGCCGATCCCGGACTCGGAGCGGCTGGTGATGCTCAGGCACGCGGCGCCGGGGCTCGCGCAGCTCGACGAGCTGCCGATGTCGGATGCGCTCTACTTCCTCTACGCGGAAGAGAGCCGCACCCTTGACGGCGTGGCGGTGTTCCGCGACCTGCAGGCGAGCTTCACCGGGCCGGACAACCCGCAGCGGGTCCAGGCGGCGCGCGTCACGGCGTCGTTCTTCGACGTGATGGGGACGCCGCCGCGGATCGGCCGGGCGTTCACCGCCGAGGACGACCGTCCCGGCGCGGCGCCGGTCGCGGTGCTCGCGGACGGGCTGTGGAGAAGCCGTTTCGGGGCGGACCCGGACGTGGTCGGAAACGTGGTCGACATCGACGGGGCGAGCGTCGAGGTGGTGGGGGTGATGCCCCCCGGCTTCAGCTTCTCGCGGCCGGACGCCGAGCTCTGGCAGCCGATGGGTCTCGACCGGGACAACATGCAACTGGGGGCGTTCGGGATCAACGGCGTCGCCCGCATCGCCGACGGCTCCACCCTGCAACAGGTGCAGGCCGAGCTCGGTGCGATGCTCTCCAATCTCGTGGATGTCTTCCCGGACGACGGTGCGGCCGCGGTTCTCGCGAGCGCCGGTTTCCGGCCACTCGTCGACCGGGCGCGCGAGGTGGTGGTCGGCGACGTCGAGGCGACGTTGTGGATTCTGCTGGGCGCGGTGGCGTTCCTGCTGCTGATCGCGTGCGCCAACGTCGCCAATCTCTTTCTCGTGCGGTCCGAGGCGCGGCAGGGCGAGGTGGCGATGCGCACCGCACTCGGCGAGGGCCGCGGGCAGCTCGTCGGCTCGATCCTCGTCGAGAGCCTCGTGCTCGGCGTGGCCGGCGGGCTCGCGTCGCTGCCGCTGGCCGTGCTGGCCGTGCGCCTGCTGGTGCGCCTGGGCCCGCGGGGGCTGCCGCGGCTGGACGAGATCTCGATCGACGCCACGGTGCTGCTCTACGGCCTCGCCGCCTCGGTCGCGGCCGGCCTGCTGTTCGGGGTCCTGCCGGCGTGGCGGGCGAGCGCGGGGGCCGCCGCGGGGCGCATGACGCCCGGGGCCCGCGGCGCCACCGCCGGCCGGGAACGGCAGCTTGCCCGCCGGAGCCTCGTGGTGGTCCAGATCGCCCTGGCCCTGACGCTGCTCGTGGGGTCGGGGCTGGCGGTGCGCTCGTTCCAGAAGCTGGCCGCCGTCGATCCGGGCTTCGACCCGACCGACGTGCTGACCTTCGGGCTCGCCCTCCCCCTGCGCGACTACGACACGCCCGACGCCCGGCTTGCCTTCCATGGTCAGCTGGTCGACCGCCTGCGCGCCCTGCCCGGCGTCGCCGGCGCCGCGGCGGCGTCCACCGTTCCCCTGGGCGGCGAGGTGTCCGGCTCGGGGCACACCCTCGAAGGCCGGCCGCTGGCCGATGGCGAGGTGCCGTCGGTGTTCATGTGGAAGCGCGTGTCACCCGCCTATTTCGACACGATGCGCACGGAGCTCGTCGAGGGCCGGGTGTTCGACGCCCTCGACGGCGAGCGTGACGCCCCCGTCGTCATCGTGTCGCGGGCGGTGGCGCGCGCGCAGTGGCCGGGAGAGAGCGCCCTCGGCAAGGGGATCCGCCTGGGCGGTCCGCCGCCCGAGGAGGGCCAGGGGTGGTCCCGCGTCGTCGGCGTGGTGGACGACGTCCACGAGGTCGCGCTGCACGAAGACCCGCCGGCGATGGTGTACTACCCGATTCCGGGGGTTACCGCCGGCGTGGCCGTCCCCCCCGTGATGCGCTACGTCGTGCGCGCCCCGAACGCGGCGGCGCTCGCCGGCGCCGTGCGGGAGACGGTGCGGGGGCTCGATCGGACGCTCCCGATCGCCGGGATCGAGACGCTGGAGAACCTGGTCGGGCGCGCGCGGGGGGAGCGGGCGTTCGTCATGGTCCTGCTCGTCATCGCCGCCGCGCTTGCGCTGCTGCTGGGCTTGATCGGCCTCTACGGCGTGGTCTCCTACATGGTGGCGCAGCGCCGCCGGGAGATCGCCATCCGCATGGCGGTGGGGGCCCAGGTGACCGACGTGCGCCGCCTCGTGCTGGTGGAGGCGGGCTGGATGGCCCTGGCCGGCGTGGTCCTGGGGGTCGTATCGGCGGTGGCGCTGACCCGCCGGCTCCAGGCCCTGCTGTTCGAGACGGGCCCCCTGGACCCGGTCGTCTTCGGCGCGGTCTCGGCGTTGCTGGCGGCGATCTGTCTGCTCGCGAGCTGGCTGCCCGCGCGGCGCGCCGCGCGGATCGATCCGATGACGGTCCTGCGCGCCGAGTAGGGGTGACCACCAGGCAACACCTGATACTTCGCGGCGTTACGGACGCAAGCAAGGGATGACGGGCCAAGTCACCGTCGGCGTTCCGTTGACCAGACACAGCCGAGATTTCCCCGGTGTTTCCGGGGCATGGCGGTTGCCGCGGGCTACCAGGCGTAGGCCAGGGAGGTGATCACGCTGACTCCGGGGCTCGAGTACCGATCGATGACCGGATCGCCGGCCAGACGGCCCCGTACGCTCCACCACTCGAAGTACCTGGCGTCGGTCAGATTCAGCAGTCCGAGGCGGAACTTGAGGGCCTCGGTGAGCGAGACGAAGCTGACGAGGTCCACGATCCGGTAGGCGTCCGGCGCGAACTGCCGGGCGCTGTCCGCTTGGTACGCTTCGACCAGTCTCAACGACAGCTCGGTGCCCCAGCGGCCCGACGGTTGCACGTACCGGAGTCCGACTACCCCCTCGTCCGGCGCGATGGAGCCGAGCGACGTCTCCTCGGCGAGCGGCGGAGCGCCCGCGGCGCCCTTCAGAACCTCTACGCCGTCGATCCGTGCGTAGCTGCCCCGAATCATCAGGCTGTCGGTCAGATAGGCCTCGCCGCGCAACTCGATTCCGTTGATCTGCGCTGCTTCGAGGTTCTGGCTCTGGAACTCGAGCAGCCGGGTCAGCGGGTTGAAGCCGAGGTCTGCGAGCTCGATGAAGCCGTCGTACCGGTTCGAGAACGCGCTGAGACCGAAGCTCATGCGGTCGAACGCGGCCCTCATGCCGACCTCCAGGTTGTCGCTCGTCTCCGCCCGGAGCTCCGTATTCGGCAGCGTCGTATAGCCGCCGCGGGGATTGGCGAACCCGGTGTTGATGGCGCTGTAGGGCGGCGCCCGGAATCCGCCCGCATACTGCGCGTGCAGCGTCACCACGTCGGTCAGCCGCGCCGTCAGGCCGATCTTCGGCGACAGGGCGCCGTCCGAGAAGTCGGCCGCCTCCGGGTTGAGACTCGCGATGAAGACCGGGTCGGCCTGGTTGGCGTCGAGCGAGAAATGGTCGTAGCGCACGCCGGGCACCAGGGTGATGCGGCCGAACCGGATCTCGCCCTGGAGATAGGCGCCCGCTTCGACGACGTCGCTCTCGGGGAAGTACTTGTTGGGGAAGATCAGGTCGGTCGGCACCGGCTGTCCGGTGACCGTGTCGGTCTCGGTCCGGTCGCGCTGCATGTCGAAGTAGTCGGTCTTGTAGCTGGCGCCGAACGTGATGAGCAGGCCCTTGTCCAGATCTCCCAGCCACTGCTGACCCTGGGCCGATCCGCCGTAGCCGACCTGCTCGTAGTCGAGGGTGCCGCGGCGCATCGACGGGAACGTCGGTCCGAAGCCGGAGGTCGTCCGTTCCTCGTCCACTGCCTGCGCGGTGTCGTTGAACTGCCCGTACACCCGCCACGACAGCAGGTCGAGCCCGCGGTCGGCGAGGGTGTGGTCGAGCGAGAGCCGCTGGCGCTTCTGCGTGTCGATGGCCGCCGAATCGTGGATGAGATAGGCGAATCTCCCGAAGTCCAGCAGCCGGTTGTTCGAGAGCCAGCCGGTCTCCACGCGGGTGTCGTACATCTCGGCGGTGGTGCGCCACCGGTTGCCCGGTGACGCGTTGAAGACCGCCTTGGCCAGGATCTGGTGGCCCTCCACGTCCTGCGGATTCGGCGCGGTGCGGGTGTCGTCCATCGTGACGACCGTGCCCCGGTTGCCGATCTCGTTGCCTCGGTTGATGCTCGTGAACACCGACGCCTGGATCCGCTCGTTGCCCCCCGCGAGGGTGACGTTCACGCCGACGTCGTCGGCGCGGCTGTCCCAGGTCGTCTTGGCGCCGAGGTGGAAGCGCTGGTCCTGCAGGTAGTCGGCGGGGTCCTTCGTGAACAGGGACACGACGCCCCCCAGCGCGTCGCTCCCGTAGAGGGCGGAGTTGGCGCTCCGCACGATCTCGACCGTCTTCAGGACGTCCACGTCGAGTCCGGCCTGATGGACGTTGAACGGGCCGAAGTCGAACTGCTCCGAAGTCTCGACGCCGTCGACCAGGGTCATCACGCGGTTCCCGCCGATGCCGCGGATGTTGAAGCCGTTGAGTCCGAGCCGGGTCACGTTGTTCTCGACGTAGACTCCCGGCTCGTACTTCACGAGGTCCGAGAAGTCCTCGATCATCCGTTCCTGGATCGTCTCGCTGTCGATGACCGACACCACGCTCGGCGTATCCCGCACCGGAGCCGGCCGGAGCGTGGCGGAGATGACGACGGAATCGAGGAAGGTCGGTGGCTCATCGGGCGGCGGCTCGGCGGCGGGCTCGGTAGCGGCCGGGTCCCGGGCGTCCGGCGGCGGGCCGGCGGCCGTCTGCGCGAGGGCGGCGGTGCTCGACAGAAGCAGGGCCAGAGCCGCCGATACGATTGCGGCCGGTCTCGTGAAGGCACGGCCATCGAGGTGGGATCGGTGCACTGC
Source organism: Vicinamibacterales bacterium (assembly GCA_965215895.1). GTDB lineage: Bacteria > Acidobacteriota > Vicinamibacteria > Vicinamibacterales > UBA8438 > JAJEEA01. Next base: position 269,884 of record OZ244130.1, read on the forward strand.
TGGTATTACATAGGCTCCCGTCGGGTCCGTCAACGCACCCGCGGCGCCGGCGCGCGTCAGGGCGTCCCGCGCATGCATCGGCGGGGGATCCCTGTCGAGCTGACCACCGGCCATGGCGTGGCCGGTTCCGTTCGGGAGCGAGGCGGAGGCGGGGGAGGAAGGTAAAAAGAAACCGGGTCGGGCGATGGTTGTGAGCCATCGCCCGACCCGGTGCGTAGTGTCCCCCAAGGACGGGATGCGAGACGAGGCCAGGAGCTTGCGCCGTGGGAGTTTCGCGCCAGCGAAACTTCCACGGCGACCGCAAGGTCGCGCTAGCCGCCGAGTGCGGCCCTTCCGAGCCGGCGCGGGGCCGCCGGCTCGATGGAGATCGCCGCCGGGGCCGAGGTCGCGGTGTCGAGCCGCGACCTCGCGTCGTCCACGGTGTCGGCCAGGCGCAGCAGCCATTGCGGCAGGCCACCCGGGGAGCCGAGGGCCTGGCCGGACAGCTCGGCCGCCGGGCGCTGCTCGGCCGGGCCGTCGCCCTCCGGCGCAATCTCGACGCCGTCCGGTGCCGGCTCGCCGGTCGCGGGCTCCGCGGCCGGATCACCCGGCGGTTCCCCCGGGGTCAGCTCCGCCAGCGGCTCCGGGGGCGGCGGCGCTCCTGTCGCCGTTCCCGCCGGCGGCATGATGCCAGTCGCCGGCTTGAGCGCGGCCGCCGCCGTTTCGGCGATCGCCGCAATCGGCGCGGATGCGTTCAGGTTCTGCACGTCGGTCTCCACCAGCCGGGCCACCTCGGCGGAGATCTGCTGCGCGACGATGCTCATCTGGGCTTCGGCCAGACGATTGACGGCCGCCTTGATCGGGGCAAACACGTCCGTCAGGTCGATCGCGACGCTGTTCTCCTGCAGCCGGCTGAGTTGTATCTCGCGGATCTGCTCCTCGAGCGCGGCGATCCGGTCCTGGGCCGCCGCCTGCTCCTGCAGGAAGGCCTCGCGGCGCATCCGGGCCTCCTGATCCATCACGTAGTAGCCCGCTCCGAACGCTATGGCTACGGCGATCGTCAGCAGCAGCAACCGGGTGAAGAACCGGCCAACCGCCGACGGCCGGCGCATCTCGGGCTCGGCCCGCTGCATCGGAGGCGGCTGAACGCTCTTCGCCTGGGCAGGCGCGGACTGTGGCTGGGTGGGTGTAGTCGTCATGTTCCCCTCCTACGGGTGAACGAGAGGCACGCGCCGCCCTGGCGGGTCATCCGCCCGGCGGTCGTGCCGTCACACAAGCGAAAGACATCGGGTATCTACTTGGCGGCGATACCACTCGACCCGGAGCCCGGACATCGGGTCCCCGAGGTGATCGGCAGATGTCGCGAATGCCTCGTTCCGGAGGAGAGAAGAACAACGCGCGCTCCCGGCGGCTGGGAGCCGTCCGGGGGGAAAGATAGGCGATGACCGATACCCATAACGATGATTGAAGACAACGGCCGTCATGTCAAGGAAAAACGGGGAGAGCTACCAGATATTGTGGTATGCCGGGGCCGAGGGCTCCGGCGCCTGGCGGACCGTTCTGATAGGATCCGGGCGGCCCGGCGCCGGTCGCGGCCGGCGTCTCTTCCTTCTTCGAGTTCGGGGTCGAGGCGGACCGCCCGAAGGGCAGCACCAACGACTGATTCGGTGGCGGCGTTGTCACCGCGCCGCATCGACACTCAAGGGGACGGAAGCTTGTGCCTCCGCCCCCTTTTTTCGGCCCCGTCCCTGGAGAACCAATGAAGTCGATGAACGTCGGCCGGGGCGCTGTTGCCCGGCTTCTCGCGAGAGGCCTGGCTCTCGTCCTGGCGGGCGCGTGCTTCGTCCCGGCGGAAGCGCAGGAGCCTGTGCCGTCGATGGCCGGTTTCGGGCTCGTGCCCGGCCGTCCCACGGTGCGGCCGCCGCGCACCCGGACACCGCCGGACATCGACGGCCGGCTCGACGACCTCGCCTGGCGGTCGGCGGCCGCGATCACCGAGTTCACGCAGCAGGCGCCGCTCGAAGGCGCCCCCGCGACCGAGGACACCGAGGTCTACGTCACCTACGACAGCGACCACGTGTACTTCGGGTTCCACGTGCACTACGCCGATCCGGGCATCATGAGGGCCAACCGGGTCGACCGGGACACCGCGTGGCAGGACGATCTCATCACCGTCTACATCGACACCTTCCTCGACCAGCAGCGGGCCTACGACTTCGATCTGAACGCCTACAACGTGCAGGGCGACGGCATCGTCAACATCAGCGGCGGCGGCGGGCGCGGTTCCCCCATTCCCGTCGCGGACCGGTCGTGGGACGCCCTGTTCCACAGCGCCACGGACATCGTGGCGGACGGCTACGTCGCGGAGATGGCGATTCCGCTGAAGAGCCTGCGCTACCCGCAACGCGGTCCCGGCGAGCCGCACCGCTGGGGCTTCCAGATCGTGCGGGAGATCAAGGGCAAGAACGAGGAGAACGCCGTGTGGGCGCCGATGTCCCGCGACGTGGCCGGGTTCCACCGCCAGATGGGGCTGATGGAGGGCATGACGGACTTCTCCACCAGCCGCAACCTCGAGCTCCTGCCCACGTTCACGGCTATCCAGTTCGGGTCGCTCAACCGGTCGACGGGCGGGTTCGACACCCAGCGCGCGAATCCCGAGGGCGGCCTCAACGTCAAGTACGGACTGACGTCGAATCTGACCGCCGATTTCACCATCAACCCCGACTTTTCGCAGATCGAGTCGGACCAGCCGCAGATCGAGGTGAACCAGCGGTTCCCCCTGTTCTTCAACGAGCTGCGCCCCTTCTTCGTCGAAGGGGCGGAGATCTTCGATTTCCCGGGTCCGGTGACGTTCGTGCACACGCGGACGATCGTGGACCCCACGTGGGGCGCGAAGCTGACCGGGAAGGCGGGCCGCTTCGCCATCGGGCTCCTGACCGCCGAGGACGGGGCGCCCGGGAACGTCGACGACGTGACCGATCACCGCTACGGCGAGACCGCGCAGAACTTCATCGGGCGGGTGAAGTACGACGTCTACTCCGAGTCGCACGTCGGCGCCATCTTCACCGACCGCTCGTTTCTCGACAGCAGCAGCCGGCTGGGGGGCATCGACGGCAGCTTCCGGCTGTCGCGATCGATGTCGACCAACTTCCGCCTGATCGAGTCGCGGCACCGGGACCTCGAGGGGGTCGACCGCTCCGGCCACATCTACGACGCGAGCATCAGCAACACCGGGCGCAATCTGCGCTGGTTCGCCGCCGCCTACGAGCTGACCCCCGACTTCCGGACCGACGTCGGGTTCGCCCGCCGGGTCGACCAGCGGCGCGTAGTCAGCAACATGGGCTACCGGTGGTGGCCGGAGAGCTGGCTCATCAACTGGGGGCCGCAGCTCAGCTACGGGCGCAACTGGAACTTCGACAGGATTCTCGAGGACGAGAACGCGGGGCTCGGGCTCAACTTCGACTTCGCGAAGAGCATCCGGTTCAGCGTCGACGTGCAGCGCGACATGGAGCGGTTCGGAGGCATCGACTTCCGGAAGACCCGGACGCGGGTGAACGGCGGCGTCAGCAGCAGCCGCGCCCTCTCCGTCAACGCCAGCTACGGCCGCGGCGACGAGATCTTCTTCGACCCCGCCAATCCGTTCCTGGGGTACGGCAGCACCGCCCGGTTCAACGTCACGGTCCGGCCCCTCGCCCGACTCAGCTCGCAGCTCGGGGTGAACACCAGCCGACTGACGGATCCGCGCAACGGGGACGACCCGGTGTTCGACGTCCAGATCTACCGCGCGCAGAGCGTCCTGACGTTCACCGACCGGTTCTTGATGCGGCACATCACCGAGTACAACACCTTCGACAGGGACCTCGACTTCAACGTGCTGTTCACGTACCGGATCAACGCCGGGACCGTGTTCTACATCGGGTACGACGATCACTACCGGCAGGCCGACGAGCTCTACGGCGATCGGGACGGAGACGGCTTCGACGAGCGGCTCTTCTTCACGAGCGATCTGCGGCGCACGAACCGGGCGATCTTCACGAAGCTGCGGTACCTGTTCAGGTTGTGAGCGATGGTCCCGCTACTCGGTGGGCTCGGCCGATATCCGAACTTGCTCCGGCTTCGCCGCCGGCAACCCAGTGGCCCGCAGCGTCCCACCGGAGCCGGCCACCGGACTCGTCGCCGAACACACCGGGTTCGGCGGAACGAAGTACGCTAGTGGCGATGTTACCGCTCCGGTGACCTGACGATGCGGACTTCCCGAGGCGCGGTCGTGCTCCTGCTCGCCACGCTGGCCGCGTCGGCGCCGGCAGCCGGCCAGGCGCTCGAGCGGCGGCTGGTCGTGGTGGTGCCCGAGGCCGGCGATGCGCGGGTGGCGCACACCCGCGCCGCGGTGGAGTTCTGGAACCGCACTCTGGCCGACCTCGGACTCGACGTGCAATTGCGCGAGGCCACGCTGGTCGTCGGCTCGCCGGACATGCGGGCGATCGAGACGTTCGCCCGCTTCGTGTCGCAGCGCGGCGGCCGCATCCCCAGGGGGCGGGACGGCCCCCAGCCGCCCCCGGAGCTGATCGCGCTCGGGGGCGATGTGGTGGTCCTGCTGTCGCGCCAGCCGCTGATGCCGTTCGCCTGGCCCCTCATCGGATCGCCCGACCACCTCGTGGCGATCCGGACGCTCCGGCCCCGCCGGCCGCGCGACGACACCGTCCTGCGCAACGTCATCGCGCACGAGCTGGGCCACACCCTGGGTCTCAGGCACAACCGCGGCGGCGCCTCCCTCATGTGCGGCCTCTGCTCGTCGCTGGCCGCCGAGGACAGCCCCGGCGGGTGGCTGCCGTTGACGCGGCGTGACCGGGCCCGGCTGCGCGTGCTGCACGGGGGCGTTGAAATCCCCGGGGAACCCGGCGGGCGCGGAATCGACGCCGTCCCCGACTGAATCCGGCGAGCGGCTCGGGCAACCGGCTTTCGAGCCGCTACGCGTTTTGGCCGGTGTATGCTGTGCCGCAGACGGGAAACCGCATACCCGCGAGCCGGGGAGCCATCCGGCAGGGCCCCCACGGCCAAGCGGTCTACCGCATGCCTGGATATGCCGTCGTCAGTACCGCGATTCCGATGGGTTCGGCTCCGCAACTCGGCCCCGACGTCCAGCCGCCCTCGACGGTTGCCTCCAGTCCGGCCCGCCGGCAACGTCCCGGCCGCGCTCGGCCTGTTCGGCCGTTCCTCAAGTGGGCCGGCGGCAAGCGGCAGCTCCTGCCCAGGCTGCGGGAGTTCTACCCGGAGAAGTTCAGGGCCTACCACGAGCCCTTCCTGGGCAGCGGCGCCGTCTTCTTTGACCTTGCCAGCGCCGGCCGGTTGGGCAACGCCGAGGTTCGCCTGACCGACGTGAACTCCGACTTGGTCGGCTGCTGGCTGCGGTTGCACGACGATCCGGCCGCGGTCGTCGAGCACCTGCGAGCCCTCGAAGCGGATTACGAGGCGGCCTCGAGCGATCACTACTATCGGGTCAGGAACCAGTTCAATCCGGCCCGCGAGGGAATCATGAGCGGAAACCGTCCGCGGGCCGAGCTGTACACCGTGGACCTGGCGGCCATGTTCATCTACCTGAACCGCACCGGCTACAACGGCCTCTTCCGGTTGAACTCCAGAGGGCTGTTCAACGTGCCTCGCGGGAAGTACAAGAACCCGCGGATCTGCGACGAGGACAACCTCCGGCGCGTGTCCACGACCCTGTCGGCGCTGTCCGTGTCGGTCGAGCATCACTCGTTCGATGCCGTGCTGCACACGGCGCGCACGGGCGACTTCATCTATTTCGATCCGCCGTACGCACCGCTGAGCACGACGGCGCGGTTCACGTCCTATACGTCGGACGGCTTCAGTGCGGAAGACCAGCGCCGCCTTCAGCAGGTGGTCATAGAGCTGGCGGGGAAGGGATGCCACGTGCTGCTCAGCAACTCGACCGCGCCGGAGATCGCAGCCCTGTACGACGGCAACCCGGCAGCGGAGAGAGTCGGTCTCGTGGCGCACACCGTCCCGGCCCGTCGCGCCATCAACTCCAACGCTTCGCGCAGAGGCGACGTTCAGGAGTACGTCATCACCAACCTGCCAAGGCGGATGGCGTAGATGTCCGGTGGGCAAGCGGCTGTCTCCAGCGGTTCGGACCTCGAACAGCAGGTGGCGAGCCTGGCTGATCGGTTGGGATTGCGGGTTGGCAACCAGATCAAGGTGGGCCGGAGACTCTGGGGTGCCGAGCGTCGCATCGACCTGGTGCTGCGACACCCCGATTCCGGCCGCAGCCTCGGTATCGAATGCAAGTACCAGGGCGTCAGCGGTTCCGCGGAAGAGAAGATTCCGGCGACGATTCAGGACATCTCGGCGTGGCCCATTCCCGGTATCGTCGTCTTCGGCGGCGAGGGGTTTTCCGAGAACATGCGCGCCTACCTCCACTCGACGGGCAAGGCCGTGGCCCACGAAGACCTGCGTGGCTGGCTCACGCTTTTCTTCGGCCTTGCGGACGGCGAATCCGAATAGTGGAGGCGTCCTCGCCTCCTGCGGCTGGCCGGCCAACGTGCCGTGACAAGGAAGAGCCGGCCCCGGAGCCCGAAGGAGACTGGAGAAGACGCCGCGGCGTCGACGGCGAGGAGTGAGCATGAGTCACTTGCGGCAGAGTAACGGCGACGACTATCCGGAGGCGGCAGTGAAACACATGCAGGACTCCGGAGTGCTCCTGGCCGGGGGGCGCTACGACGGCGCCGCATATCTGGCGGGCTACGTGGTCGAGTGCGCATTGAAGACGTTGATTCAGCTGGAAGCGGGTCGGGTGAGCCACACTGCTGTCCCACAGACTTTCAAATGAAGGCGGCTTGAACCTTCCATGTCTGGTAGAATGATCTGTTGCGCAAATCATTCAAAAGACAGGAGATCCAAGCCGTGGCTCACCATAACACAGTCTTCGTGCAGCTTCTCAGGTTCCTTCCGAGACATGAATTCGAAGCCGAGGCCCGCCAGCACCAGCGAGGTCAGGGGTTGCGCGTCATGAGCCGCTGGGCGCAGTTCGTGGCCCTTGGCTTGGCGCAACTGACGGGCCGACAGAGCTTGCGTGACATCGTGAGCAACCTGAGCACCCAAGGGCGCAAGCTCTATCACTTGGGCGTAGGGACGACGGTCAGTCGCTCGTCGCTGGCGCGCGTCAATGCCGAGCAGCCGTACACCCTCTACGAGACGCTGTTTGGACGCCTGCTGAGCCGCTGCCGGCAGTGCGCGCCGAGGCACGGCTTTCGGTTCAAGAACAAGTTGTACGCGGTCGATGCGACCACCATCGATTTGTGTTTGGCGGTCTTCCCGTGGGCGTCTTTTCGACGCACGAAGGCCGCGATCAAGCTGCACGTCGGGCTGGATCAGGCGGGCCATCTGCCGAGCTTCGTCAGTGTGACCGAGGGCAAGACCGGCGACGTCAAGGTCGCCCGCACCTGGACGTTTCCAGCCGGCAGCGTGGTCGTGGCGGACCGCGCGTATCTTGACTTCAAGTGGTTCCATCAGTTGCAGGCGCGGGGCGTGACCTTCGTGACGCGCCTGAAGCGGGGCGTGCGATATCGGGTCACGCGCGAGCATGACGTCCGACCCGGGACGGGCGTCCTCAGCGATCAGACGATCGAGCTGACCAGCGCTCGCAGCCGGAAGGCGTATGCCGCGCCGCTGCGGCGAGTGGCCTACCAGGATCCGGTGACGAAGAACCGCTATGTGTTCGTGACCAACAACACAACGTGGGTGGCCCAGACGATTGCGGATATATACAAATCGCGGTGGCAGATCGAGCTGTTTTTCAAGTGGATCAAGCAGCATCTGAAAGTGAAGCGCTTCGTGGGCCGGTCGAAGAACGCCGTCATGACGCAGCTGTGGGTGGCGATGTGCATGTACCTGCTGTTGGCGTACCTGAAGTTCGTCATGCGGTTGCGCTGGAGCCTTCACCAGATGCTGCAGGTGCTCCAGCTCAACATGTTTGAACGTCGGCCACTCCAGGACCTGTTCACGACGCCGTCGCTACCGGCCCCCTCTGGCTCCCAATTGTCGCTGGCGTGGTCCTGAAAATGTGGGACACTAGCCTGCATTATTCACGAAAGTCCAGATTCGACCGCCAAAGGGCGTGATCGGCGCAGGAATGGGTCTCGGACATCGCTGCCTGCAAGCGGAGCCGGGGTTTGAGCAGCCGACCGGGGGGGCATGACGGACGCGAGGGTTGGGCAGCGACAGCCCCGCCGGCGGAGCGGCCCATGCCGCCCAGGAAGCAGGTGGGCGCGGCGCAACGGGTGGGCTATCCGGCGCGCGCGCCCAGCGCGAGTGCGATGTGCCGCCACGCCTCGAGGTGCGGCGTCGAGCGCGGCAGATGCAGAACCACGCGGCGGACCGAGCGGACGACGTGGACCCCCAGCTTCAGCAGCCGGTCGCGCAGCCACGTCACCTGGCTGCGGGCGCACGCAGTACGCGCCGCCCGCAATCGCAGTTCCTGCATGAGCACGTAGGCCGCGGCGGTCAGGAAGACGCGCAACTGGTTCGCCGAGAACAGACAGCAGCTCGTGCGGTCGATTTGCAACCCATCGAGCAGTTCCTTGATCCGATTCTCGATGTCCCCGCGAGCACAGTAGACCTTCTCATAGATGAAGCGCGGCGTCTGCCGCAGATTCGTCACCACGAACCGCGGGTTGTCCCGCGGCTCGCGGTCTCCGAGGCGAACGACTTCGGCCTTGATCACGACCCGGCGCTCGTGGTCCCACGTGCCGGCGGCGTAGCGGGTGTCGGTATAGACGTGCGCGGTCTCGCCACCGACCTCGCTCTGCGCGCGGGCCACCTGCATGGCGGACTCCGCATGCCGCTGCAACACCGCGTTCTTCGCCATTGCCACGACGTAGTCGAGCCGGGGCTCCGCATCCAGGAAATCGAAGATCTCCGGGGTCGCAAAGCCCCCGTCGAGCCGGACGAGAAACCGCGCCCGCGGAAACGCGGCCCGCAACAGCGGGAGCAGCCGACACAGCAGGCCGAGGGTCCCGTCGGCGGCCACTGCCTTCCCGGGCCGCAGCACCGCCGCGCACAGATACTGCTCCGCCTCGCGGTCGAAGCTCAGAAACCCCAGCATCGGCAGATAACACCAGCCGCCATAGTGCCCGTTGAAGAACGTGAGCTGCTGGGCCCCGTGCGTCAGGTCGTCGGTCGGGTCCAGATCGATCGTGATCCGGCGCGCCCGCCCCTGCAGGCGACGCCGATGACGTTCGATGACGCACGCCGCCAACTCGCGCCCCATCCGGTAGAGCACGCTGCGGCGCGCGCCGTTCTCGAATCGCGAGATCGTGGGTTGCGACGCCAAGGGCGCGCCGGACACCGGGTCCCGCCCGAGCAGCAGCTTGTGGATGGGGTCGTCGGCCAAGTGGTCGGCATCGTTGCCATCGGGATGACCGCACGCGATGCCGAAGACCCGCTGGCCGATCAGGTCCGCGAGCGTGTGCCGAATCTTCCCGGGTGCGCGTTTGTCGGCCAGACACCGGGCGAACGCCTTGACCAAGCCATACACGCGCTCGGCCGCCTTGAGCAGGACGGCGCCGCCGTCGGAACTCGCGTGTTCCTGGTTGAACGTGGCGACGAGGGGCTTGTCGAACAGATCCGGGAACAGAACAGTCTGTGGTATCGTATCAGGTGTCACGCAGGGGCCTCCGTTGTGGCTAAACGTTTGTATACACTACGTTTGTACCACACGGAGGCTCCTGTGTCTCTCCCAAAACAACACCTTCACGCATAATCCGGGCTAGTGGGTGAGCCACCATCATGACTTGTCGAGACTGGACCGGGACCTTGACAGCCTCGCGGCTCAAGCGAGCTCTCTCGCCGGCAAGCTCTATCTCGGGGCCCAGGCGTCGTTGCGAGCGTCGACTATCCTCAGCGGCTGGATGCCGGAACAGCGCTATCGCAGCCCCGGAGTCAGCGCCACTGAGGCCGCAAGGTGGCATCGGGAGGCCGCGGATGTCTATCGGCAGGTCATCGGCCAGCTCACTCTCGCGGGAGTAATCTGATGCAGCACCTGGATGACGCCCACGAGCGGGCGGAAAGGCGCTTGGCTGCGTGGCTGATGAACAAATCCCGTGACTGGCGCGCGCTGCTCGTCAAGGACGTGCTTGCCCGGCTCCGGTTGATTCTCTGGTGTCCAGACCGGAGCTGGGAGTCGGGCCGTCGCGAGATCGATGGGCAGTTGGCCGAAGCGGCGACCGACTACTGGTCGAAGTCCGTGCTTCGAGGCGGCACTGGAGAACATCCGGACGCGGCTTGGCAGGAGCAGGCGTGGAAGACGGCGAGGCCACACGACGAGACGGACCGGCTCCGGATACTGGACAGGCACCTGTCGAAGAACGGCTGGTTCGATGGGCCGACGGAGCCGCCGTGGTCGCTGCGTGCGAAGAGCGCACCCGCGATCGCGCTATTCTATTCGTTCAAGGGCGGCGCCGGACGGTCTACGGCGCTCGCGGCTACTGCCTTGCATCTGGCCCCAGCGGGCGAACGGGTCGCGGTGCTCGACGCGGATCTGGATGCGCCCGGTGTGGGGGCTCTGCTTGCCGGCTATGACGGCGCCGTCGCGCCGTGCGGGATCACCGACTATCTGCTGGAGCAGCGCATTCTGGGAGACCAGTCCGGCATCTCCACGGAGGATTACCATCACCGTTATGCGGCTGGGGGTGGGGTCGGGGAGGACATCTTCGTGTATCCCGCCGGTCGCTTTGATCGCAGGTACCTCGACAAGCTTGCCCGGATCGACTACGGAGAGTCGCCGGATGGGTCGCATCCGTTCGTTGTGCTGCTGAAGCGGATCCGCCGGGATCTCGCACCACAGTGGATTCTGGTCGATGCCCGCGCCGGACTGGGCGACGTGTCCGGATTCCTGACAGGAGGGCTGTGCCACTTTCATGTGCTCCTGGGCACGCTCGCGGACGCGAGTTGGCGGGGGCTGGAGCTGATCCTGGACCGGCTGGGCGGCGACCGGGTGCGGCACAACAGGCCCCAGGCGGAATGTATGCTGGTAGCGTCCATGGTGCCGCAATCCGACGAGGCTCTGTTCCGAGGATACGTGGAGCGGTTCACCGATCGGGCGCGGGAGGTATTCAGCGAGCACTACTACGCAGTGCCGGAGCCTGCGGAAGAGTTCTGGACGTTGGACGATCTAGAGAGCGCCGACGCCCCCCACGTGCCGATCGTGTTGCCGTATCAGGAACGCCTGGCGAGTTTTCGCGACTTGACTGAAGTTGCTGAACCGATTCTGCTCCGGGGTCCGTACATCGAGCTTTCCGAACGTCTCCGAGCCGGTCTCCGGAGGTCCAGGGGACGGAACAGATGACGAGCACGTCGAACCGCCTCAACAAGCAGGACTGCATCGACTTACGGGTGCAGCTCGCCGATCTGGGATACGGACAAGCCGAAGCGGAGACGCCGGAGTTGTTCGCGCATCGACTGTACCCCGTGTCCGAGCATCTGCGGGCATTCGATCCGAACGTCGTTCTGGTCGTCGGTCCGAGGGGGTCGGGAAAGAGCGCACTATTCCAGGCTTTTTTTTCAGAAAACCGCGAGGTCGCGGATGCGATTGCCGACTGGATGCCGAGGACCCCGATTCTGGAAACGCAAACGAATTCATCGGAATGGAGGCGGGCGTACCCGGCCGGTACCGATTTTCCTGACACCCAGGCGCTCGCGAAATGGGTGAGCTCAGACGAGGCGGCAAAGAAGGTCTGGCACGCGATGCTGGTTCGGCGTCTCGCCGATCGGTTTGTTCCACGGCATCGAGAGGCCTTGAAGTCGATGCTGCATCCTCCAGCGGTTGCGGTCGGCGAGCTTCTGCGGGCGTACGATAGACCGGAGACGAGTCCCACCGCAGCGTTGGACGAGCTGGAGGAACGGCTGCAGCGAGAAGATTCGCGGATATACGTGGGCTATGACGAACTGGATACGCTCGGAGGCTTCGATTGGACGCTCATGGCTCGCATGGTACGTGGCCTGATGGCGTTCTGGTCCGACTACAGCCGTCGCTGGCGGCGGATCCGAGCGAAGGTCTTTCTTCGCTCCGACCTCTTTCGCCGCCACGCGGGGATGGGAACGGCAGACTTCGCGAAACTTGCGGCAAACAGGGCGGAGCTGGTCTGGTCGGATGCGGCGCTGCTGGCCATGCTGGTGAAGCGCATTGCGAATACGTCCGGCGGTCTGGCCGCGTACTGTCGAGGCGCTCGTATACGGTTCAGTGAGCATCAGGTGCTGGGTCTGATTCCGGAGATAAGGGAGGCCCGGACCGCATATCCCCTCCTGGAACGGTTGTCCGGCGAGTTCATGGGAGCTGGAAAGAAGAAGGGGTATGTGCGCAACTGGATCCTGGCCCACCTGCGGGATGGTAACGACCGGATCAGCCCTCGAACGCTGGTGAGGCTGATCGAGCAGGCCGCGGGCAAGGAGGCGGTGAATCTGACGTGGGTGCGGCTCTTCTTCGTAGACGGCTTTTTCACCTATTCATGGGCGTTTTTGCTCGCGGACGGTCACTTTTCGGTTCGTTTTGCGCGGGGACAGCGCCCCGGACAGCGCCCACCGGCCTCTTTCGGGCGGCCAGCCCGGCCTGATCACGGCGCCCGGACGCTTCGGTCGTCCCCTCCGCCCCCCTGGACATTCGCGCGGCGTTTTGGTACGCTGCCTTGGGAAGGGAGATGCCTCTGCGATGGCCGTAGCAGCGACGACGAGGTTCTCGGGACGTGCCTTCTGGGTCGCGTTGGGTGCCACCAGCGATCGAGCTCGCATGGACCGACACTGCCGCCGTGCTGGTGAGGCGCCCAACACGGTCCGGCGGTTGCGGGAGAGTTGAGCGATGCGAGACGTGGCTCACAGCGCCGCTTCCCCCGACCAGGCGCCGTATGCGGTGGCCGAGGCCGTCTTCGCTGACGCCAAAGCCTACCTCTCATCGCGCGAAGCCCAGCAGATGAGTGAGAGCGAGCTCGAACGGGAGCTCCACCGACGGGGCCAGGAGTTGATGCGCAGGCTCCTGCAAGGACACCTCGATCAACGCACCCCGGGGGAGGCCGCCGGTCCGGTCGAGGGGGTCGACGATGTCGAGCGCTCGCAGCGGCGTCTGCAGGAACACCACCCGGAGACGACCTTCGGGACGGTGCAGGTTGCGCGCCCGGGCGGGTCGCGCTCGTCGATGGCGCCGAGACGCAACTCAACCGCGCGAGCGCCGCCGTCGACCTTACGGTGTGGTAATCGACCTCATCCACGTGGCCGAGTACGTCTGCAAGGCGGTGCCTGTGTTCCATCGCCACCGGCGTCATCGAAGGGGCGTGCGGTACCTGGTCCGCGACCGTGATGGAGTTCACTGGTGCACGCTGGTGCTACCCAGTACCGCTGTTTCATCCATGCGCGGGCCCGGATCCGCCGGGTGGCGAACTGGGTTGGAGCCGAGGCGGTTCTGAAGCTCCGGGTGCTACGAAGCCAGCCGCGACTTCGATGCGTACTGGGACTTCCACGACGCGGGAGTACCAGCGGCACCACGCCCAGCGATACGCTGATGGAATAGCGCGGCCGGTCAGCAAGCCGCCCCCGCCGCCCTCCCCACCACACCTTCGACGGGTCAAGTAGCTCTTGCCGTGCCGCTGGCAGAAGCCCCTTGGGCCGCCGACGAAGAAGAGCCGCACCCATCTGACGTTGGGTCCGCCTCGGCTGATTCATCCCACGGCGCTGCGGCAGGCGCTGGACGATGTTTCCAGCAGTCATGTGACCCAAGGGGTCTCCAGTGAGTGGCCGTGGTTGGAGGGGGTGAAGGATAGACTGAGGCGGAATCGACTCGTTCCGTGGACGCGCAAGGAACTCGCGGACTTGTTCGATGTTGATTGGAAGGAAACGTGGGGACCGCGTGAAGGCCACGAGGTGCGTCCGCCGGCGGAGCAACCGGCGGAATTCGTCGACTACCTGATCGACCTCGGTGTGTTCCGGCGGCGCTCGGACGACCGGATCGACGTGCCGGACTTGTACCTGTCCGGTTTGAATCTGCGGCGGAAGGGAGGCGTCAGTAGAGGCCCGCGGGCCGTCGGCGGAGCATGATTGGAAGTGCCTTCCGAAGAATCCCGGGCGCGGCCGGGGGGTGGACACCGTGGCGGGCCTGATCGCCAGTTCGCGCGCGCGGCGCAGGTGTGGCCCGACGGCCAGAGGAGCCGGGCGGGGATCTTCAAACGCTTGTTGCCGGCAGCGCGCAGCGACGGGCCGGACGAGTCTCTGCATGGCGGCGATCGCTGACGAGGCAACGGCTATAATCGACGGACGTACGCAGGCCCACGGACGAGGCCGGCGCGGAATCCCGCGAGACACCTGGAGAAGACCATGACGCGACGCATCCTGTCCCTCGTCGTCCTGACGTTGCTCGGCGCCGCGCCGGCGGTCGCGCAGCGGAACTGGAACGCCCCGTTTCCCGCCCATCCCGTCATCGACAACATCTACTTCGTGGGGACCGAGCAGCTCGGCACCTTTCTGATCACGACGCCCGAGGGGCACATCCTGATCAACAGCGACTTCGAGTCGACGGTGCCGTCCATCCGCGAGAGCGTCGAGCGTCTGGGATTCGACTTCACGGACATCGCGATCATCCTGGGCAGCCACGCGCACGGGGACCACATGGAGGCCGACGCGCTCGTGAAGGAGCTGACGGGGGCCGAGGTGATGGTGATGCGCCAGGATGTCGAGCGGCTCCGCCGGATGCGTCCCGGCGACAAGGAGCACCCCATCGACCGGATTCTGGACGACGGCGACGAGGTGACCCTGGGCGGCACGACGCTGGTCGCGCACCGCACCGCCGGACACACGGAGGGATGCACGAGCTGGGCGCTGGACGTCGAGGAGGCGGGGCAGAGCTACCTGGCCCTGATCGTGTGCAGCTTCGGCGTCAACCCCGGCTACGTCCTCGTCGACAACCCCGACTACCCCGAGATCGCCGACGACTATCGCGCGACGTTCGCCAAGGCGCGCTCCCTGCCGGTGGACGTGTTCCTCGGCTCGCACGGCTACTGGTACGACATGGAGCGCAAGCTCGAGCGGGCGATGAGCCGCGCCGAGGGCGCCCCCAACCCGTTCATCGACCGCGCCGGCTATCTCGCCCACATCGACATGCAGGAGCAGCGGTTCCAGGAGATGCTGGCCGAGCAGGAAGCGGCGCGCTGACGCCCGGGGCGCTCGACCCGCACCGAGCCCGGCGACCGTGGAAGCGGCCGGCGCGCGTCGTCACGCGGCGGGGTCGTCCGGGTGCGATAGCGGTGAAGCGGTGCGATTCGTACGTCCGTTCCACTACGCTTGCAGAGCCGGACCGCGATGTCCGGTGCGCCCGAGGAGCGGTCGAAGTCGCGGCGCGCTCATTCACTGAGCGGGGCGGCGACGCCGACGCCATACTCGTAGACGAGTCGGCCGCCGAGCTCGGCGGTGACGGCCAGCACCACGAGGCCCGCGAGTCCGGCCGCCGCGAACGCGAGGCGAGCCGCCCGGCGGGGCGCCGCGTTGTCGCGTGCCGCCGCCTCGCCGGTCCCGGCCGGATGCAGGGTCGCGCTGCCGATTCCCAGCCGCCACACCCGCGCCACGGTCAGCCCGCCGAAGTAGACCAGGCACCAGAGCGCCCAGGTCCAGTGCCGGGCCACGACGGGCACTGCGAGGCCCGGCGTGTAGACCTCGGGGGCGGCGCCGCGTCCCGTGAGGTAGGCGGCGGCGAGGGCCAGCGAGCCCGCGAGGTAGAGGGCCGTCGACACGGTGGCGGCCGGCCCGGGACGGCGCCGCAGCAGGGC
Organism: Vicinamibacterales bacterium; assembly: GCA_965215895.1. Classification (GTDB taxonomy): domain Bacteria; phylum Acidobacteriota; class Vicinamibacteria; order Vicinamibacterales; family UBA8438; genus JAJEEA01. Next base: position 285,681 of record OZ244130.1, read on the forward strand.
GGCGGCGTCGGCCGCGGCGGCGGTGACGAGCAGGCCGATCGGCAGATGCACCACCAGCGCGTGGACGTTGGGCGCCCAGTCGGTGAGCTCGGTCATCGGCGGTTGCCGCCTCCGCGTGCGGGGTCCATGGTGGTGACGATACCAGCGAACGGTCCTGCGGAAACACCGAGGTGTCGCCGAACGTCGTGTTGGACCGGGACCTCGACGGGTGTCCGAGACGGACATTGTAAATTGTCCAGAGCGTGGACAGATTTCAAAGGATGATTCCGCGAATCATGGCGCGTCTCCGAGCCGTCGGCGCGAGCGGTGGACCGTGATAACGTGCGCGGTGAGCGAGTCGCGCGGCGAGGCCCGGCGGTTTTCCGGGACAGGGAGTGTGAGATGACGGACAGAGGCAAGCGGGGGCGGGGCGTGCGTTGGGCGGCGGTTCTTGCGGCGGGCGCACTCGGTGTCGCCGGTCTCGGGCTGGTCCTGCCGGCGACCGCCCTGCTGCGGGCGGCGGAAGATCTGCCGTTGGCGGCGCCGGAGTCGGTGGGCATGTCGGCCGAGCGGCTGCAGCGCATCGACGACTACTTCCAGCGGTTCATCGACGACGGGCAGATCGCCGGCGCGGTCACCCTGGTGGCCCGCCGGGGCAAGGTCGTGCATCACTCCGCGGTGGGATGGCGGCATCGGGAAGCGGAGCAGCCGATGACCACCGACGCCATCTTCACCCTGATGTCGATGACCAAGCCGATGGTTTCCGCCGCCCTCATGATGCTGTTCGAGGAGGGCCGCTTCCGGCTGGATGATCCGATCGCGGACTGGATTCCCGAGTATGCGGACCACAGGGTCCTCGAGCGCGACGGGCCCCGCTGGCGGCGGGTGCCCGAAGCCCGGCCGGTGACCATTCGCCACGTGCTCAGCCACACCTCCGGGTTGACGCTGAACCCGAACAACGCGGGGCTGTCCGAGGAAGAGCGCCGGTACGTCACCAACGACGGGGAGCCGTTCGCCACCATCGGCGAGCGGGTCGCCCGGGCCGCGCCCATTCCGGGGGCGTTCCATCCCGGAGACCAGTGGCAGTACGGGTCGTCCACCGACTACGTCGCAGTCCTCGTGGAGAAGATCTCCGGACAGCCGATCGACGTGTTCCTGAAGGAGCGGATCTTCGAGCCGCTCGGCATGCCCGACACCTTCTACAACGTTCCCCGCGAGAAGGTCGATCGGGTCGCGTCGGTGTACCGCCCGACCGAGGACGGCAAGTCGGAGCTGATGCGGGCGCCCGAGTTCCGCGAGCCGACGACGTACTTTCCGGGGGTGGCGGGGCTGAACGGCACGTCCGCCGACTATTTCCGCTTCGCCCAGATGATCGCCAACGGCGGCGAGCTCGACGGCGTGCGCCTGCTGGGCCGGATGACCGTCGACCTGATGATCAGCAATCACACCGGGGCCAAGGACGTCTACGTCCGGGGGGCCGGGTACGGGTTCGGCCTGGGCTTCGGGGTGCTCGTCGACCCGACGCAGTCCTTCGATGCGCTGTCGCCGGGCAGCTACGGCTGGGGCGGCGCCTACGGCACGCTCTACTGGGCGGATCCGGTGGAGGACCTCGTCGGCCTCATGTTCATCCAGCTCCCCGGTCACGGGCCGCTGAACATCCGCCAGCGGTTCACCAACGTCGTCACCCAGGCGGTGGTCGACACGTGGGCCGACCAGCGCCCCCGGATCCTCGGGTACGACATCCCGCGGTGACGGCGGGCCGCCCGAGGTGACCTGCCGCCGCGGTCCTGCCGCCGAGCGCCCCGGGTGCTTGGGGGCACGACATCCCGTGGTGACGGCGGGGAGCCCGAGGCGAGCCGCCGCCGGGGTTCTGCCGCGTCCCGACGAGGGTGACCCCCGTTGGCGGTCACGGAGAGCAGCCCGAGGTGGAACCGCGGCGGGGTTCCACCTCGGGCCGGCGGCCGGCCGCCGGATCAGTCCGGCGTGACGCAACGGAAGTTCGCCGCGTCGTCGGTGCTGCCGGCGCCGCTCCACTGCGCCACCTGCGGAAAGGGACAGAGCGGCCGGGTGCGCACCACCTCGCCGCCCTCGACCTTCGAGGCGACGATCCGCTCGGGGGCGCGGCCGTGTTCGACCCATTCCTCGAGGGCCGACAGGGCGTCGAACGTATCCGGCCCCGGGCCGCCCCGGCAGTGGCCCATGCCCGGCACCATGAACAGGCGGAAGAACTCCTGCGTCTCCGCGAGCGCGGCGGACGCGTCCGCGCCGCCGCCCACGGTCCCGACCACCTCGTCGTAGTAGTCGATGGTGCCGAGCGGCGAGATGTCGGCGTCGCTCCACCCGTGATAGAGCAGCAGCTTGCCGCCGGCGTCGCGCAGCGGGCGCAGGTCGGGGTCGTTCGCGTCAAGGTCGGGACCGGTCCGTTCCAGCGCCACCGGCAGGTCGCGGCCGTAGTCCCACGAACGGAAGTTCCAGTCGGGATCGTCGAACACCATGTACTTCATGAAGCCGCTCGCGGCGAGATAGTGCGTGCCCCGGTACCGGTCCGGGCCGGTGACCCAGCGTGACCAGCCGCCGGGGTCGGCCTCGCCGCCCGGCACCAGGCCCGGGTAGATGACCTCGCCGGCCGCGGTCGTCGGACCCTGCCAGATGTCCTTCACCGCCTGCACCTGCTTCGGGGTGAGGCAGCTCGCTTCGTCCTCGCCGGCGCGGCAGGTCAGCGCCGCCGGGTCGAAGTCGCAGGCCCGAGGGTCGTCGAGGACGCCGTCCTCGACGCCGTCGATGGCGTCGCAGGCGGCGGTGACCGCGTCGCCGAGCAGCACCGCCTTGGCCGGCGGCATGTAGCTGTCGGGGTCGCCGAGCGTCGCCAGCGCGTACCAGAGATGGGCGCCCGCGTAGAAGCGGGTCCAGTCGTGGGCGGGATCGCCGACGACGAGGCCGTCGAAGTCTTCCGGATACCGTTGCGCCTCCATCATGCCCTGCTGCCCGCCCTTCGAGCAGCCGACGTAGTAGGCGTAGTCCGGGGCCGCGCCGTAGAACGCCTCGGTGATCGCCTTCCCGTGGACCGCGGTCAGGTGCAGCGACCGGTGCCCGAAGTCCTCGACGAGGTCGGGGCGGTCGAGCGCCCAGGTCGCATCGAATCCGTTCGCCCCCGGCCGGACGTGCCCGGTGTCGGTGCTCGACGCGGCATAGCCGCGGTCGAGGGCGGCGGCCATGGCGCCGTAGCTGACGACCCCGGCCATGCCGCCGTTGCCGGCGGTGTGGAACTTGCCGTTCCAGGTGTCGGTGGGCAGCCACACCTCGAAGTTGACGGCGGGATCGCTGGTCGCGGCCACCCGGCAGAAAGCCGGCACCTCGATCGGCCGCGCCGCGCCCGGCGGGGTGAACTCGCCGGCCGGCACCGCCTCGGCGAGCCGGATGGTCGTGTCGGGCAGGGCGAGCTCGGCGAGCGTCGCGCATGCGGCGGGCTGCGCGGGCCGGGCCGCGCTCCCTGCCTGGGCGGCGCCGCCGGTGTATACGGCCGTCGTGGCCAGCACCGCCGCCGCGGCGGCGCATCCGAACAGCGTCATCGATCGTCGCATCGTCTCGTTCTCCCCAGCCCCTGAGCTGTCGCCCGAGGCTTCGTTTTCCCTTCTGCCGCCCCAGGTGTCCGCGCCGATCTGTCGATCTACTCACGGATCCCTGCCCTGCGGCTCGATTTGTCGTCAACTGCCGCTGCCGGGTCCGCACCCCTGTGGCGCAGACTCCTGCGCCGGGCATCGTCGGCTCCGCCTACCTCGATCCGATGCCGGCGCCGCCGAGGCTGTACTCCGCCCGGAAGCACGCATAGTTCTGGGCGGCGGTCGGCGCATCCAGTTCTTCCTCGAACACCCGCAGACACTCGGCCGCATCGAACCCGACCCGCCGCAACAGATCGAGGTGCGTCGCGATGTCGAACCGGCCGGGCTCGTACTCGTGCACCGCGCCGTCCGGCTTGATGAAGTCGCCGTTCAGCAGCAGCCCCCGGCTGCCGAGGGCTTTCGCGCACCCGGCATAGACGTGCTCGACATGCTCCGGGGCGCCCAGATCGTGCAGCGCCCAGGTCGAGACGACGGCGTCCGCCGGGCCGGCCGCATCCTGCCACCACGGGTCCGCCAGCAGATCGGCCTGCGTGAAGACGACGCGGCCTGCGTGCGGCCCCAGCCGTCGGGCGGCGATGTCGAGCATCGGGCGCGAGAAGTCCACGCCCTGGTACCGAATCGCGGGCAGGGCGTCGAGCAGGTGAGCGGCGAGATAGCCCGGACCGATCCCCAACTCGACGATGCGGCCGCCGGGCGGCACCCGGCTCCGCAGCTCGGACAGCATCAGGTCGAACAGGGCGAGGCGGTCGGGGGTCGGCTCGAAGCGCCCCGCCCAGTCCGCCACGTACTCCGCGTCGTGGAACTCGTGGTCCGCGCCGACGATCGGGGTCATGCCTGTGGGCCCCCGCCGGGGTCCGCGCCGGCCAGCTCCGCCGTGGAGATCTCGCGCATGCGGTACTTCTGGACCTTGCCGGTCACGGTCATCGGGAACCCGTCGACGAGCTTCCAGTATCGGGGGATCTTGTAGGTCGCGATGGTGCCGCGGCAGAACGCGGTGAGGGCGTCGCCGTCGAGGACCGCGCCGGGCTTCGGCTTGACCCAGGCCAGCACCTCTTCCCCGTACCGGGCCGAGGGCACGCCGATGACCTGGGCGTCCGCCACGTCGGGGTGGGTGTAGAGGAACTCCTCGATCTCGCGGGGGTAGATGTTCTCGCCCCCGCGGATGATCATGTCCTTGATGCGGCCGACGATGCTGACGTATCCCGCGTCGTCCATGCGCGCGAGGTCCCCCGTGTGCATCCAGCGGCCGTCGTCGATGGCGGCGCGGGTGGCCGCGTCGTCGTTCCAGTACCCCAGCATCACGCAGTAGCCCCGCGTGCACAGCTCGCCGCGCTCGCCGCGCGGCACCACCCGGCCGCTGTCCGGGTCGACAATGGAGACCTCGACGTGCGGATGCACCGGCCCCACGGTGTTCACCCGCTTCTCGACGGGGTCGTCGACGCGGGTCTGGGTCGAGACCGGCGCGGTCTCCGTCATGCCGTAGCAGATCGTGATCTCGGGAATGTTCATCCGCTCGCGGACCTGCCTCATGATCTCGGCGGGACAGGGCGACCCCGCCATGACCCCGGTCCGGAGCGACGAGAAGTCGGTGCGGTCGAAGTCGGGATGGTCGAGCTGGGCGATGAACATCGTCGGCACGCCGTAGAGCGACGTGCACCGCTCGGCCTCGATCGCGGCCAGCGTCCGGTCGGGCCGGAACTCCGGGCCCGGGGTGACCATGCACGCGCCATGGGTGGTGCAGGCGAGGTTGCCGATGACCATGCCGAAGCAGTGGTAGAACGCAACCGGGATGCACACGCGGTCCTGCTCCGTGTAGCCCAGGATCTCGCCGCAGAAGAAGCCGTTGTTCAGGATGTTGTGGTGCGACAGGGTGGCGCCCTTGGGGGTGCCGGTGGTGCCCGAGGTGTACTGGATGTTGATGGGGTCGTCGAACGTCAGGCTGGCCTCGCGCGCCGCCAGCTCGCCGTCCTCGACCGGCGCGCCCTCCTCGAGCAGGGCCGCCCATCCGTCGTCGAGCACCACCGTCTGCGCCAGCGCCGGGCAGTCGGGGCGGACCCGCTCGAGAATCTCCACGTAGTCGCGCTCGCGGAATCCCTGCGAGAGCAGCAGGAGCCGCAGGCCCGACTGGTTCAGCGCGTACTGCAGCTCCCGCGCCTGGTAGGCGGGGTTCACGTTGACGAGAATCGCGCCGATGCGCGCGGTGGCGTACTGGGTGACGACCCATTCGAAGCGGTTGGGGGCCCAGATGCCGACCCGGTCGCCCCGGCCGATCCCCCGGCGCAGGAGCGCCTTGGCCAGCGCCGTCGTGGCGTCCCAGAGCTGCCGGTAGGTGGCCCGGTAGCCTTGGGACGGGACCACCAGCGCCTCGCGGTCGCCGCAGCGCTCGACGGTGCGGCGCAGGTTCTCCCCGATGGTCTCGCCGAGCAGGGCCACGGAGCTGGCGCCGTGCACGTAGGATGGCAGGTTCATCGCGTTCCCGTTCGTTCCCCGACATCGCCCGCAACCGTGGCCTGCCGGCTCCGCCGGCCGCTCGACCAACCCTGCCGGAGTCCACACCCTGCGCCGCAGACTCCCCACCCGGCAATCGTCGCCTGCGGGTCCTTGCCCCCCGAGCCGGCCAGGAGCCTGCACCGGTTCCGCGCGGCGGAGGCTTCCGGGATGCGGAGTCGAGGATACTGCGTCGCCGCCGGGGTTGCAAAACGCCGGCCCGCGTTCAGGAATCTCGGTCCCGGGCCCGGTTGCGCGGCGTTCCGGGGGGTGCGCGGCGGTCGACGTCGTGGCGAATCCGTCGCCGCAGCGCGGCCCGGTCCACCTTCCCGACGGCGTTCTCCGGCAGGGTATCGACGAGATGGATGCGCGCGGGGACGTGGGTTCTCGACAATTGGCCTGCGACCAGGGCCTCGAGCTCGCCGGCGCCGGGGGCGGCGCCCGCCCGCGGCTGCACGAATGCGACGGGAACCTCCCCGAGATCGGCGTGCGGCTCGCCGACGACGCAGCACGATTCCACCGCCGGGTGCCGCTCCAGCACGTTCTCGATCGTCCGCGGCGACAGATTCTCGCCGCCCCGGATGATGACGTCCTTGAGGCGGCCGGTGATGAACAGATACCCGTCGGCGTCGAACCGGCCGAGGTCGCCGGACCGCAACCAGCCGTCGCGGAGAACCGCGGCGGACGACCCGTCGACGTAGCCCTTCATCAGCCCCGCCCCCGCGATGCAGACCTCGCCCTCGGCGCCGGGGGGAACGCACTCCGTCGTGCGGGGCCGCAGCAGGCGCATCTGCTGTCCGGGGAGCACGGTGCCGACGCTGCCGATGCGCCGCGCGCCGGGCGGGTTCATGGTCGACGTGCAGGTCGCCTCGGACAGGCCGTAGGAGACGACGAGCGGCAGCCCGAACGCCGCTTCGATGCGTTCGTGCAGGCTCACGGAGATCGGCGCCGAGCCGCAGCGCAGGAGCCGCAGGGACGTGCGCCGGGCGGGGTCGCGCAGATGCGGCAGCATCCGGGAGTACATCGTCGGCACCCCCGTCAGGCAGGTCACGCCGTGCTCCGCGATCTGGTCCTCGACCGCCTCGGCCCGGAAGCGGTCGGCGAGCACCACGCTCGCGCCCGCGAGGAACGGCGCGATCAACTGGTTGTTCACGCCGTTCGTGTGGTGGAGGGGCATCAGGTGGAGGAGCCGGTCGTCCGGGGTGAGTCCGGTGCGGGCGACGATGCCGCGGGCGTTGCAGATCAGGTTGCCGTGCGTGAGCAGCACCCCCTTGGCCTCGCCGGTGCTGCCCGAGGTGAGCTGCAGCATCGCCGCGTCGGCGGTGGTGAGCGATGCGCAGAAGCCGCCCGCCGGTGCGCCGGTCCCGGCCGCTGTCTCGGCGGCGGGGTCGGCGGCCATGCGCGAGCCGCCGGCGGGCGCACGCCGTCGGGCCGCCGCCGCGGCCAGGTCCGAGAGCCGGCGGGCGCGCCGGCCGGCCCGGACCAGGGCCGGCGCCATCGACTCGTGCTCGCCCTGCAGACAGACGCTCCGCGCGCGCGCGGCGTCCAGACGCGCACACACGATCTCGAGGGAGGGGTGCGGCTCCACGAAGCACGGGCAGCCGCCCGCCTGCATGATGCCGAAGAACCCCGCGACGGTATCGGGCGAACGCGACCCGACGAGCCCGACGATCTCGCCGCGCGGGAGATCCTGCAGGGCGTGCGCGAGGGTCTCGACCTTCGCGCGCAGCCCGGCGTAAGACACCGCGCCGAACCGGCCGAACAGCGCGACGCGCCCGGCGTCCGCGTGCCGGTCCAGACGCGCGCGCAACAGATGGCTCAGAGAGGGGGCGTTGGAGAACACGGGCAGAACGGGGGCCTCGCGCGCGTTGCGTCGCGGCTAGTCGATGGAGACGTTCGCATCGCGCTCGAACCGTCCATCGGGATCGAGGGAGCGCAACGCCGCGGCCTCGCGCGCGGCGGGAAACCGCGTGGGGCCCGCGCCCGCCGCGTCGAACGCGAACCCGGTCCGCCGGCGAATCTCGGCGAGCGACACCTGGGGATGCCAGGACTGGAGGGCCAGCCGGCCCTCGCGCTCGACGAAGACCGCGATCGGGGTCGCGACCCCGTGCAGGGGGCCGGCCGCGGTCACGAAGTCGAGCCGGTCGACGAGGGTGCGGGTCGAATGCTCGGTACGCCAGGTGACCGCCCGCCGCGCCGTCGGCAGCATGACCGCGCCGCCGCCCCCGCCCGGCAGGCGCACCTTGGGGCGATGCCAGTCGCCGATCACCGATACGTTCGTTCGGCCGAGCCCGTCGATCTGCGCGGCGCCGAGAAAGCACAGGTCCATGCCCCCGCGCGTGCACAGATCGTAGAAGTCCTCGTTCGCGAAGATCGCCGCCGAACCTTGCGCGAGCACCGGGTCCGAGCTCGAGAGGGGTATCTTCGACGGCCGGGGTTGCACGCCGCCGGCCACGTTGAGGTACACGAAGTCGAAGTCGTAGGCGCGCTTGGCGAGCAGGCACGCGAGCATCGGCGGCGTCGAGTTCACCCCGCTGAAGGTCACCTCGTCGGGCCGCACGAAACGGGCGAGGTTGGTGACGATGTACGAGAAGCCGGACCAGCTCTCAGACACGCGCCGGCTCCGCCGCTTCCGGGGCGCGCTCCAGATGGGCGTCGAGCGGGCGGCTGGCGTCCAGGTAGTCCTCGACCGCGGGATAGTCGATTTCGTAGTGGGGCCAGCACGACCCCGGCCACGCCCCGTTCGGCGCCACGCTGACCGCCTCCACCAGGAAGCCCGGCACGAGGGTGAGCTCGGGGCGGTCCTCGAACGCCGCGGCGGGGGCGAGGGCCTCCGCCACGACGAATACCTGCCGGGCCGCGCGGGTGAGGATGCGGTCCCAGTGGGAAGTGCCCCGGACCCGGGCGTCGCCGTGCTCGGTGGCCTCGTTCACGTGTATCACCGCGATGTCGGGGCGAATCGCGGGAATCACCCAGACGTCCTCGCCCGAGCCGTAGGGGTCGGTGATCGACGCCCAGCGGTTGAGGGCGGCCAGGTCCGAGCCGTGGACGCCGCCCACCGGCTGGAACGGCACGCCGAAGGCGGCGGCCCGCAGGCCCGCGGTCAGGGTCATGCACGCGTGCTCTTCGAGCTCGATTCGCTGCGTCTCGACCGCGCGGCGGTACCACGGGGCCAGGCCGAAGTTGCCCTCCATCGCCACGATGCCGGCGCGCGCGCGGGCGACGCACCCGGCGCGGCACAGGATGTCGATGTCGTAGCCCGGCGACTGCTTGATGATCTCGAGGTTGCGCTTGCGCTGCCGAATCAGCTCGCGCACGAAGGCGAAGGGGCCGCGGTGCAGGAAGCTGCCGCCCAGGGCCACCGACGCGCCGTCGGGCACCCGCGCCACCATGTCGGCGAGGGGGATGACCGTGGTTCCGGTGGACGGTGTGGTGGGCGGCACGTGGGTTCTCCCGTGACCCGGCCGAATCAGCGTTGGGTCTCCGGCGCCGGCCGGTCGTAGTTCAGCTCGACGTAACCGTCGCGCGGGGTCCATTGCACGCGGCGGGCCGGCAGGTCGGAGTCGTCTCCCATCCGGTTGACGTAGACGAGAACCTCGGCGTAGTCGTCCTTGATCGGCTCGATCAGCGCCCGCGCAATCGTGTCGGTCTGCTCGGGGTCTTCCGCTTCGACCTCGATCACGAACGCCCCGTGCGCGGTCGCCATGTTGCGCACGTACCACCCGTCGTTGACGAGGGACGGCTCGTCGGGGTCGGCCGCGCGGTCCGGCGGTTGGTCGGGCAGGGCGTCGAGGGTGACGATCTCCAGCTCGCGGGCCGGAGCTTCTCCGCCGGTTTCCAGGGGAGCGCGGCGGATGTTCCAGTTCAGCACGAGGAGGGCGCCGGCGCAGCCGAGCAGTCCCAGACGGAGCCATCCGCGGAGGCCGAGCCCGAGCAGCGTCGGCATCGAGGACCGTGGTATAAGTGCCATGACGCCGTCCTGATGTCGTTTCGAGGATGGGAATCCCTCGCCCCCCAGGCACGTATCTCTGCGTGGATGTCCTCGGCGATCAGCTCGAGGCGGCCGCCAGCGGCGCGCCCCGTCAGGGTAGCACGCCGAGAGTGCGGGAGCGCGATCCGGGGGGCCATGTCGGCGGCACGGACGAGTGGAGTGGAGAGTGATTTCAATGACGACGGGAAGATTCCATCGCACGACCGGCGTGATTCTGGCGCTGTTGGCGTTGTCGTACGCCGGCGCCGCGCAGGGACAGACGCTCGAGGAGATCGTCAACGGAAGCCTGGAAGCGGTTGGCGGGCGCGAGGCCCTGGGGAGCGTCGCCAGCGTGCGGCAGACCGGCACGTTCACGATGAGCACTCCTTTCGGGGACCTGGAGGGCGGCTACGAGAGCGTCGTCATCCCGAACGAGAAGCTCTACCAGAGCTTGGACAGCGACTTGTTTCAGCAGACGACAGGCTGGAACGGCATCGCCGCCTGGCAGTCGGACACCACTCAGGGGGTGATCGACGTCACCGGGCCGCAGCTGGCGGCGCTCGTGGCGCAGTCGTCGCTGCATCCGTTCCGGGAGTACGGTTCCTCGGGGCCGTTCGTTCCCGCGTACAGCCTGCTCGACGACGCCGAGGTGGACGGCCGGAATCACCACGTCGTGCAGGTGAGCTGGCAGGGCGTCGATTTCCAGACCCTCGTCGATGCCGAGACCATGCTCGTGTCACGCATCCAGTTCACCAACGAGGTGCCCGGCATGGGCGCCGTGACGGTGATGGCCGACGCGTCCGACTACGAGGAGCACGGCGGCGTGATGTGGTCGACCAGCAACACGGTCGAGGTCCAGGGTGCGCTCCGGATCGACATGAGCATTGCCGCGGTCGAGATCAACGGCGAGGTGGACCACTCGTTCTTCGAGAAGCCCTGAGGGTCGGCACACGACCGGCGATGCGAAGACCGGGCAAGATCCGGCTCGCCGGCCGCGCCCGGGTCCGGCGAACGAGTAGAAGAGTGAGCGCAAAGCGACGCCGGCGGGTCGCGTGACGAAGCCGGCCTCGCATGTGTTGGAATCCGGCTGTTGTAGGGCAGCCAAGCCCTTTCGTCCCCGGCCTCGGCAGATTCCGGGCTGACTGGATGTCCCCGGTCTGCCCTGAAGCGCGGCACCGACCTTGGTGCGAGAACAGTCCATGACGTCGAGTGCGCTGGCGACATTGACGCTGATCGCGCTGTCAACCTGGACGCCGACAGCCCCGCTTCGTGAGGCGGCGGACCCTACGCCGTGGCTCGCAATCCGGATCGGTACGAGCCTCGGACCAATGGTGCCGGCGCTGCCACCGATTGCCGCCTTCGGGTCAGCGTCAGCGGGGCGGCAGGTGCCAGAGGAGGTCGAGGCGGCGCTGAGGCTCGACCGGCCAACGCGTCGGCTAATTCAGCAGGCGCTTCGGAACGAGGGCTTCGACCCGGGAACCCCGGACGGCCTGTTCGGCCCGCGTACACGGACCGCGATCCGCCGCTGGCAAGCGACGCGGGACTCGCCGCCGACCGGGTATCTGGATGCGGCGCAGGCGGAAGCGCTACGGGCAGCCAGCCGTACTCGGCCGGCGGTGTCCGAGGTCGTCGCGGCCAGCGCCGCCTCGGCCCAGACGGATCTCAACAGCGACGACGTCGACCGTATCGCTCGGGCGGTCGTGCGGGTGGTGGCGCTCCAGGCGGGAGAAGAAGTTTCCGGGGGTTCGGGAACACTGGTTGATCGCGGTGGCCTCATCTTCACGAATCGACACGTCGTCGAGGGGGCCGAAGACTATGTCGTGGAGATCCTCGAGGATCCAAACGAATTGCCCGTGCCCCGGTACCGCGCGCGCGTACTCGGCTACTCCATGCACGTGGACTTCGCGGCGCTCCAGATCGACCGCGACGACCGGGGTCAGCCGATCGCGGCGGGCGAGATCGACCTGCCGTTTCTCTCGTCGGCGGCGGAGGACGTCCAACGGGGCGACGGGATCTTCGTGTTCGGCTATCCGGACATCGGCGACGGCTACTTCGCGTTCACGGAGGGAACCATCACCACCATCCGCAACGGCACCATTCACGACCGGCGGCTTCCCGTGTGGTACATGACAGATGCCGAGATGGCGCCGGGGAACAGCGGAGGTCTTGCCGTGAACGCGCGTGGCGAGATGGTGGGGATTCCAAGCATGGTTCGGACCGAGCAACGGACCGGCGGCCGTCTGGGGGGAATCTTGCCCCTCAACGCCGTGCGCGCCGCGTTGGATGGCGGGCTCGAAACCGATTTGTCACGGATCGCCGCAGCCACCATCACACCAGTGATCGAGGGCGGTACCCTGGACTTCGATGAGGTTCCGACGTTCGGGTCGGTGGCGTTGTCAGCCGGCTTCTCACCCGATCCCTATAGGCTCAATATGGTGAGCGGCGGCGAGGTCCAGGCCGACTACCTTGGGGCGGAGTGTGTCGGGTACGCCGCTGTCGCGCCCGACTTCCGCGTGAATTGGAGCGGGAATTCCTCCGAACTCCAGGTGAGACCCCGCGTCGCCCCGAGACGGGCGAAGCGCCTGCGTGACGCGCCTGACGGGGGACAGCACGCACTGCGGCCGGCCGGGCGACCGCAGGACGTCCGGCCCGCCGGGCGTCACACGTGCAGGTTGCCTCGCCCCGGTCCGGCGAACGAGTAGAGCTTCATCCCGGCCGCGGTCGCCATGTCCACGGCGACGCTCGACGCGGCCCCCACCGAGACCATCGCGGGGATGGCCGCCATCAGCGCCTTCTGCACCAGCTCGAATCCGGCCCGGCCGCTCACCACCAGGATCCGGTCGCGGAGCGGCAGCGCGTCCCGCAGCACGAAGTAGCCGATCGTCTTGTCGACCGCGTTGTGGCGGCCGATGTCCTCGCGCACGCACAGCAGCTCGCCGTCCAGCGTGAAGATGCCCGCGGCGTGGATGCCGCCGGTCGCGTGGAAGAGGGTCTGCTCGGCCCGGAGGCGGTCGGGGAGCGTCTCGAAGAGCGCCGGGCGGCACTCGACCGGCGCGATGGGCGGCAGATCCTGATCGAGGTCGTCCATCGAGGCCTTGCCGCAGACGCCGCACGCGGCCGTCGCCCGGAACTCGCGCTCGGGCTCGGCGGCGGCAGACGCCGGCGCGGCGCCTCCCGCGAGGGTGACCTCGACCCGGTCGCCCGCGAAGCTCGTCACCCTGATCCGGGCCGGCCCGCCGCCGCCCGCGGCCGCCCGGTCCCCGGCGACGGCCCGGAGCGACGCGATTCCCGCGCCGCCGGCGATCATCCCCTCGGCGTGGAGAAAGCCCGCGGCGAGCTCCTCGTCGTTGCCGGGCGTGCGCATCGTGACGACGAGCGGCTTGCCGCCGACCCGGATCTCCAGCGGCTCCTCGACGACGATGAGGTCCTCCTCGACCCGCTCGCCGCGCCGGCGTACGGTGACCGTTCTCAGGGCGGGCGAGAGGGCGGGCGAGAGGGCTGCCTCGGAGGTCATGTAGCGATCATAGTCCGGTTGGCGGCGGCGCTGCCCATACGGGGCCGGCGGGGGGTCGCGTGTGGCCTATACTGCTGGAATTCCTGGAGGAGAACGGACGGACGCTCTTGCAGTTCTCGTAGCTGGCGAGGCTCCACGGAACCTCGGACGCGACAGCCCATGACCACCAAGACGATCTTCGAGACCTGTCGCCCCCGTGCGGACGTGCTTCGCGGGACGGTGGCCGAAGCGGACTTCGCCGCCGACCTCGCACAGGTGGTCACGGGCGTCGGAAGCCCCGAGTACGTCGATCCGGTCCGGTTCTTCGCCAACTCCTATCCGACCCGCGGCCTGAAGAACCTGCTGGCCAACGTCTGCCGGCGCCTGAGCGGCGCGGGGGGCGGGGCGGCCGCCATCTTCCGCCTCGATACGTCGTACGGCGGCGGCAAGACGCATGCCCTGATCGCATTGGCGCATGCGGCCCGAGGCGTGCCGCGGGTGGCCGGCATGGACGAGTTCATCGATCCGGCGCTCCTGCCGCGTGGTGCGGTGCGCCTTGCCGCGTTCGACGGCGAGAACGCCGATCCCGCCAACGGGCGGACGATGGGGGAGGGCGTCCGGGCGCACACCCCGTGGGGCGAGCTCGCCTACGCGCTCGCCGGCAAGTCGGGCTACGACCGGGTGAGGAACAGCGACGCCGGCGGCGTCGCGCCGGGAGCCGACACGCTGCGCGAGCTGTTCGGCGGCCAGCCGACGCTCATCCTGCTCGACGAGCTCTCGGTGTACCTCCGCAAGGTGCAGCAGCTCGGCGCGGCGCGCGATCAGATGACCGCGTTCCTGACGTCTCTCTTCAAGGCGGTGGAGGGGACGCCGCGCGCGACCCTGGTCTACACGCTGGCCATCGGCAAGGAGGGCCGGGCGATGGACGCCTACTCGGTGGAGAACCAGTTCATCGCCGACCGGATGGCAGAGGCCGAGAGCGTCTCGGCCCGCAAGGCGACGCTGCTCAATCCGACCGAGGACGACGAGACGGCCCAGGTGCTGCGCCGGCGCCTCTTCCAGTCCATTGACGAGGGCGCGGCGCAGGAAACAGTCGCCGCCTATCAGGCCGTGTGGTCCGCCAAGCGCGATGCGATCGCGGACGATGCGACCCGGCCGGAGACGGCCGAGGGCTTCAAGGCGAGCTATCCGCTGCACCCCGAGGTGCTGCAGACGCTGACGTCGAAGACCGCGACGCTGGAGACGTTCCAGCGCGTGCGCGGCATGCTGCGGCTGCTGGCCCGCACCATCGCGCATCTCTGGGAGACCCGCCCGGCGGATGCCACGGCGATTCATCTGCATCACGTCGATCCCGGCTACGAGCCGGTCCGGCAGGAGATCGTCACCCGTCTCCAGCAGTCCTCCTACGTGCCGGCCATCGCCAACGACGTGGCCGGCACCGGCGGTGCCCCCGCGCTTGCGCAGGATCTCGACGCGAAGCACCACGGCGGCCTGCCGCCCTACGCTACCTACGTGGCGCGCACCATCTTCATGCACACCCTCGCGTTCAACGAGCCGCTCAAGGGGTTGCCGCCGGAGCAGTTGCGCTATTCGATGCTGGGGCCGACCTCCGACGTCAGCTTCATCGAGGAGGCCCGGAAGAAGTTCCTGGCCGAGTCGGCCTATCTCGATGACCGCCCGGGTGCGCCTATGCGTTTTCTCGCGGACGCGAACCTCACCCAGGTCATCCGCCGCGAGGAGAAGAACGTCGATTCCGGCGAGGCGCGGGCCGAGCTGAACGATCGCATCGGGCAGATCTTCCGGGGCGGCGCGTTCGACGCGATCCGGTTCCCCGGCGGCCCCTTCGACGTGCCCGACGACGTGGGCGGCGGCCGGCCGAAGCTGATCGTGCTGGCCTACGACGCCGTGACCGTGGGTGCGACCGAGGACGTCCCGGAGCTCGTGCGGCGCATCTATCTGCGCAAGGGTTCCGACGGCTCCGCGCTGCGGCTGCTGAGGAACAACGTCGTGTTCGTGGTGGCCGACGACGGCCACAAGGCGGAGATGCGCCGTCACGCCTCGCGCCGGCTGGCGTTGCGGGAGCTGAAGAAGCCGGAGCGCCTCGCCCAACTGGCGGAACATCAGCGCGACAAGGTCTGCGAGCTGGAGGCGCGTTCCGAGCAGGAGCTCGCTCTGGCCATCCAGCAGTGCTACCGCCACGTTTTCTATCCGTCGCGCCACCGGGTGGAATCGCCCGACGTCGATCTGGCGCATTCGGCAATCGACATTCACTCGACATCGGATCAGCCGGGCGCCGGCCAGCAGCACATCGCGCGGGTGCTCGCCGACCTCAACAAGCTGCGCTACCCCGAGGACGAGCCCGACTCGCCGGCGTACGTGCGTGACCGCACGCCGCTGAAGAAGGGAGAGATCACGACCCTGGTGCTGCGCAACGAGTTCCGGCGTGACCCGGGTCTGCCGATGCTGATCGGCGACGACGTGTTCGTCCGCGGGGTTCGCCTGGGGGTCGAGCAGGGCGAGTACGTCTACCGGCGGGGCGATCTGCTGCTCGGCCCCGGGGATCCGGCGGCGGAGATCGTGATTGACGAACAGTCCGTCATCTATACCATGGCGCTCGCCAGGAACCGGGGCATCTGGCCGCGGCCGGCGCCGGATCCACCCTTGCCCCCGGACCCGAACCCGGACCCGCCGCCGCCTCCTCCCCCGCCCCCGCCGCAGCCCGACTTGATGACGGAGGGCGTGCTGCGGGATGCGTTGACCCAGCTCTGGGAGCGGGCGCGCGGCCGGGGTATCGCCCGTATCGGACGGCTGACGGTCCGCATGTTCGAGGCCGGCGACGCCTTCCGGCTGCTCGGCAGCGTCGGCGGAGTGCAGGGCGCCGAGAAGGTGGTCTCCTTCGCCGGCGGGTACGAGACCGGCGCTGGCGGCTCGTTCGAGATCGAGTTTCGGGGGCCCGTGTCGGACGCCGAGCCGGTGCGCGAGTTTCTCGAACCGCAGTTGCGCGCCGCGCAGTCGAGGAACCTCGAAGCTGGCTTTGAACTGAAGTTCGCCGATGGCCTGTCGATGGCCGGCGATGTGGCCGAGGGCTTCACCGAGCGTCTGTCCCGGTTGCCGGAGGGGCCGCCTACGTGTCGGCGACGGCGTACGCGGCCGAATCGTGATGGCGCGGCTCGAACGGGTGGCCTCGGTGAAGACACCCGCGTCGGCGCCGCGCTACGAGCTGCGGGTTCGCCGGCACGGGCCGGTCGACGCCGAGTACGAGATCTGGCAGATGCCCGCGTCGGCGACGCCTCACGTCCCGGCACCGACACGGGTCGCCGGACTCCGCGGCCGCAACCTGCATCTGGTCGAGCACCGCGTGCTGAAGCGGCTCGCCCGCGCCGGCGTCAAGCTCGGCTCGACCGGCCGGACGACGCGCGGCTACGCGCTCACGGAAGACCTCGCCTTGACCCTCGGCCTGTTGTTCCGGGCGCTCGCCCCGATGCGCAGCCGCGACAATATGCGGGCGGTGGCCGAAGGCATCCAAGCGATGGGCCGCGAGGAGGCGGCCTACTGGCTCGGAATGGCCATGCACCGCCGCCGCCCGCGCCGCGTGCTGACGGCGCTCAGGATGCTCCTGACGGAGCCGCGGCGACGCGACACGGAGCGGAGTTCATGAAGCTCAAGTCGGTAGAGATCGAGAACTACCGCGCGATCGAGAAGCTGGTGTTTATCGCTTAGTAACCCGGATTATGCGTGAAGGTGTTGTTTTGGGAGAGACACAGGAGCCTCCGTGTGGTACAAACGTAGTGTATACAAACGTTTAGCCACAACGGAGACCCCTACGTGACGCCTCACACGATACCACAGACTGTTCTGTTCCCGGATCTGTTCGACAAGCCCCTCGTCGCCACGTTCAACCAGGAGCACGCGAGTTCCGACGGCGGCGCCGTCCTGCTCAAGGCGGCCGAGCGCGTGTACGGCTTGGTCAAGGCGTTCGCCCGGTGTCTGGCCGACAAACGCGCACCCGGGAAGATTCGGCACACGCTCGCGGACCTGATCGGCCAGCGGGTCTTCGGCATCGCGTGCGGTCATCCCGATGGCAACGATGCCGACCACTTGGCCGACGACCCCATCCACAAGCTGCTGCTCGGGCGGGACCCGGTGTCCGGCGCGCCCTTGGCGTCGCAACCCACGATCTCGCGATTCGAGAACGGCGCGCGCCGCACCGTGCTCTACCGGATGGGGCGCGAGTTGGCAGCGTGCGTCATCAAGCGTCATCGGCGCCGCCTGCACGGGCGGGCGCGCCGGATCACGATCGATCTGGACCCGACCGACGACCTGACGCACGGGGCCCAGCAGCTCACGTTCTTCAACGGGCACTATGGCGGCTGGTGTTATCTGCCGATGCTGGGGTTTCTGAGCTTCGACCGCGAGGCGGAGCAGTATCTGTGCGCGGCGGTGCTGCGGCCCGGGAAGGCAGTGGCCGCCGACGGGACCCTCGGCCTGCTGTCTCGGTTGCTCCCGCTGTTGCGGGCGGCGTTTCCGCGGGCGCGGTTTCTCGTCCGGCTCGACGGGGGCTTTGCGACCCCGGAGATCTTCGATTTCCTGGATGCGGAGCCCCGGCTCGACTACGTCGTGGCAATGGCGAAGAACGCGGTGTTGCAGCGGCATGCGGAGTCCGCCATGCAGGTGGCCCGCGCGCAGAGCGAGGTCGGTGGCGAGACCGCGCACGTCTATACCGACACCCGCTACGCCGCCGGCACGTGGGACCACGAGCGCCGGGTCGTGATCAAGGCCGAAGTCGTTCGCCTCGGAGACCGCGAGCCGCGGGACAACCCGCGGTTCGTGGTGACGAATCTGCGGCAGACGCCGCGCTTCATCTATGAGAAGGTCTACTGTGCTCGCGGGGACATCGAGAATCGGATCAAGGAACTGCTCGATGGGCTGCAGATCGACCGCACGAGCTGCTGCCTGTTCTCGGCGAACCAGTTGCGCGTCTTCCTGACTGCCGCCGCCTACGTGCTCATGCAGGAACTGCGATTGCGGGCGGCGCGTACTGCGTGTGCCCGCAGCCAGGTGACGTGGCTGCGGGACCGGCTGCTGAAGCTGGGGGTCCACGTCGTCCGCTCGGTCCGCCGCGTGGTTCTGCATCTGCCGCGCTCGACGCCGCACCTCGAGGCGTGGCGGCACATCGCACTCGCGCTGGGCGCGCGCGCCGGATAGCCCACCCGTTGCGCCGCGCCCACCTGCTTCCTGGGCGGCATGGGCCGCTCCGCCGGCGGGGCTGTCGCTGCCCAACCCTCGCGTCCGTCATGCCCCCCCGGTCGGCTGCTCAAACCCCGGCTCCGCTTGCAGGCGGCGATGTCCGAGACCCTTTCCTGCGCCGATCACGCCCTTTGGCGGTCGAATCTGGACCTTCATGAATAATGCAGGTTAATGGAATAACCGACCCGCGCATCGAGCTGAATCCGCCTCGCCTACTGTTGCGCGTGAAACTGGAAGAAGGAGGCTCGGAAACGCTTGAGATTGACCAGTTGAGCGGTGGCCAGCGAGCGGTGCTGGCACTTGCGGGCGATCTGGCGTCGAGAATGGCGCAAGCGAATCCGCACTTGGACGACCCCCTGACTTCTGAGGCCATCGTATTGATCGACGAAGTGGAGCTGCATCTACACCCTTCGTGGCAGCAGCGGATTCTGACCGACCTGCGGCGGACGTTCCCGAACACCCAGTTCATCGTCTCCACCCACAGCCCGCAGGTGCTGACCACAGTCGAGCCGGAACACGTCGTGGAACTCGCCCGTGAGGACGGTCGCATCGTCGCCGGGTCCGCCGGGGGATGGACCTATGGCGCCGAGGCCGGGGATGTGCTGTCGGTCGTGATGGGCGTGGACGAGCGACCGGTCAACGACTTCACGGAGAACCTGGCTCGCTACCGGCGCCTGATCAGCGACGACCAGGGCGAGTCCCAGGAAGCCCTGGCGCTCAGACAGGAGCTTCAAAAGCGATCTCCCGACGACCCGGCCCTCGGCCGGGCGGATCTCGAGATCCGGCGGCGGAAGCTGTTCCGCGAGATGGGCGAGTCGACGTGAAGCGCATAAGGGGATTGCCTGACGGTACGCCTGGGCTCAAGGACTATCTGGAGGTCGAGACGCAGGGGGCGAGTTGGGACGCGTTTCACAGTCATCTTGGGGGTCGTGCCCATCGGGGCCTGATCGAAGAACTGGTGGATCTCCAGCACGGACTCTGCGGCTACTGCGAGATCCGTCTGACCGAGCTGGATCGCCAAGTGGAGCATGTCGTTCCACAAAGCGACCCGGTGCAGGGGGCATCGCGTGCACTCGACTTCCGCAACCTGATCGCTTGCTGCAAGGGCGGAACCTGGCGGAGCAGCGACGGCAGCCGGTACCTGAGACCCGTGAGACAGAACCGTACCTGTGGTGAGGAGAAGGGCGCCCGCAGGATCAAGGCGTTCTTGGATCCCAGGGAGCTGCCGGCGGCGCCGTCGCTCGCGAGGGTGCTCGAAGACGGTCGGATAGAAGCGGATGTGGTGGCTTGCACCTCCGCGGGCGTGTCTGCCGGTGACGTGAACGAGACCATTGAGATGCTCAACCTGAACAGCCTGTGGCAAAAGTCGATAGATCGGAGTCGACCTGAGTCGACGGAGTGGCGTAGATTTGGCGGCATGGCAATGGGCAAGAAGCCGGCGGCGCGACAGCCGTCGCCGATGTGGGTGACCACAGCGGACCTTCCGACGAGCGCGGGACATCCCTTTTTCGAACGGCTGAACCGGGTTCTGGAGGAGGCCGGATTCGATGCCTTTGTGGAGGGGTTGTGCGCGGTGTTCTACGCGTCGCGGCTGGGCCGCCCGAGTCTGCGTCCTGGGCGGTATTTCCGGCTGCTGTTCATCGGCTACTTCGAGGGTCTGTCGTCGGAGCGGGGGATTGCGTGGCGGGTCGCGGATTCTCTGAGCCTGCGGGCTTTCCTGGACCTGGACGTGACCGAGGCGCCGCCGAACCACTCGACGCTGTCGCGCACGCGGCGTCTGATCGACGTGGAAACGCACGTGGCGGTTTTCACGTGGGTGCTGGAACGGTTGGCGGGAGCGGGTCTGGTGCAGGGGAAGACGGTCGGCGTCGATGCGACGACGCTGGAAGCGAACGCGGCGATGCGGAGCATCGAGCGGCGGGATACCGGGGAATCGTACGAGGCGTTCGTGCGTCAGCTGGCGAAGGCATCGGGGATTGAGACGCCGACGCGAGCGGAGTTGGCGCGGTTTGACCGGTCCCGGAAGGACAGGAAGACGTCGAACAAGGAGTGGCAGTCTCCGCAGGACCCGGACGCGAAGATCGCAAAGATGAAGGACGGTCGGACGCACTTGGCCCACAAGGCGGAGCACGGGATCGACCTGGAGACGGGCGCCATCCTCTCGGTGACGGTGCAGGAGGCGTCGGAGGGCGATTCGGCGACTCTGCCGGCGACGCTGACGATGGCGGCTGAGCAGGTCGAGGCGGTGCAGCCGGCCGGTGCGGAGGTCGAAGAGGTGGTCGCCGACAAGGGGTACCACAGCGACGCGACGCTGGTGGCTCTCGACGAGATTGGGGTTCGCAGTTACGTCTCGGAGCCGGAGCGGGGTCGGCGCTGTTGGCAGGACAAGAAGACGGGAGAGACGCCGGTGGAGAAGCGTGCTGCGCAGAAGGCATTATATGGGAACCGTCGGCGTATTCGCGGCGACCGAGGTCGTCGTCTTCAACGCCGCCGCGGGGAGCTGGTGGAGCGGCCTTTCGCGCACCAGTACGAGACCGGGGGGCTGCGGCGGGTGTGGGTGCGCGGCCACGAGAATGTGCGCAAGCGGGTGCTCATCCAGGCGGCCGGTTGCAACCTCGGACTGCTGCTGCGCCGGCTGACCGGCGTCGGTACGCCCCGGAGCCTGCAGGGGCGGGCTCTTTCGGCCATTTGCGGACTGATCGGTCGCCTGACCGCGCTCTGGGGGCGTCTGACGGCCTCTTGGGACTTTCAATGGACGCCGGCGGGGCTGGTCCGGCTCAATCGCTCATCGCCAAGCTGCCTGAACAGGCCGGCTCAGCGAACAGCCTTCTTCCACGGGCTGCTGAACGCCAGGCGACTGCGCATCGCGCGCGAGAGGCGCTGGCGAGCTCTGAGCGACGCCTGGGGCGAGTGGACGGAACGGTTGAGTGATCCCGACCAGATGCACGAGGCGGCAAGGAGAGAGTTGTTGCCGGCCAATGGTCGGTTGTCGCAGTTCTTCACCACTGCCAGATCCTACTTCGGTCCACTGGCCGAACGGGTACTGGACGAACCACCGAGGGCGTGGATCTGACCCGACGAGCGCCTTGCATGTTCACGGACGCCGCCAGTCATCGCTTCTTGAACGTGCCATCGTTTTCCGGTGACGGCGCGCACTGCCGCCCGCGCCGACTGCTGATGGCGCTCAAGGACGCTGCCCGACGGAACCTCGGCCGCGTTTTCATCGCCGGGATCAGACGCAACCGAACGCTGGGCGCCGCCGTATCCGCGCTCCGCACGGAACACGGTTACTTCTTTTCCGGCGGCGGCGGCGGCGGCGGCGGCGGCGGCAGCAGTGGCGGTGGCGGCCGTGGAGGACGCGGAAGCGGTGGAATGGACTGTTGGTAGGGGTTCTCGGGAGGCGGGGGGCGATCGTTCGGGTCGGTCATCGCGCAAGCACCATCTTCTCTGCGTCGGCCAGACAGTCGAGCATCAGTTTCCTTCGCGTGCGGGACGTGGCCGCTTGGCGATCGATGCTTTCAGGCTTGTCGTGAAGCGCGCGCAACCGGCGCGAAGCCTCCGCCGACGTAATCGCGTACGTCTCCACGTCGTTCCACAGATCCTCGTAGTCCCGATGGAGGCGCCCCCAGAAGACGGAGAACTCGGCGAACTTCAGTGCGGCGCGGCCATGCTGCATCGTCCCGGAAACCGCGGCCAGAACGGCTGAAACGACGGCAAGCCGGTTGGCCCCGGACGGGAACAACCCGAGCACCGTGACGGCTGTCGCGCTCGAGAAGAAGATCAGCGCGACCCGCAGGATGCGGTCGAGCGTTTCGGTTCGAAAGGCCAGTTGGTTGAAGTAGCGGCAGCGCGTGTCCGCGGCGATCATCTCGTTCCAGATGCGGCGGCGCAGGGCTTCATCCACCATCGATTCCTCTGTCTCCAAGACCCTGCGTCTCACGACGGGCCGGCGAATCACTGTGGGTCCGATTGGCAGGGCTGAAAACCTGATGCTACCGCGCGAGTAGCGGCGATTTCCTGGCAGGCCGAAGCTGATCCACGTCAGCGGTTCCCTCACCCTCGGAATCGCCCGCGTTCGTGCGCTACGGTACGCTGACCGGCACCAAGACGTCGAGCCCGGTCTCGGGCTCGTGGAGATGGGTCAGTGCGGGCGGCAACGGGTCGCCGTGCTCGATGCACGACTCGGCGATCTTGCGGGCGAGCCCCTGGGCGATTTCGGTCGCTTCGGCGACGCTGCGGCCCTCTGCCACCAAACCTGGAACATCGACGCTCGTGGCGAGGAACCGGCCGCCCGCGAGCCTCTCGGTGCGGAGTCGAATCGTTGCTTCGTTCATCTTGTCGTTCGCGGCCGTCCCGAGCTTCCGTCGCCACGCTGACTACCCCCACGTGGGAAGCGGAGGCGTCGTCGTCGTCCGATCCGGCGCGGCGGCTTGCCGGATGCGAACCCATCGGTGTGTAATGAGTTGCGCACGTCGGACTGGGACGAGGGCGGAGGTCGACATGCCGCGACGAGTCAACATCATGATGGCCGACGAGGCGTGGCGCGTCATCGAGAAGCTGCCTCGCGGCGCTCGCAGCCGTGCGGTCAATGCGGCCATCCTGGACTGGTCGCGCGCCGCGGCTCGCCGCTAGGCGGCCGCCCGCATGGATGCCTTGCGAGCACTCCTTCCGGCGGTCGGTACGGACGAGGTAGTCCGCTGGATTCGGGAAGGGCGGGAGCGCCGGTCGTCGTGACCGAGGCGCCCGACGCATCCGTCGTCCTCAAGGGGGTGCTTCCGGGGGCTGGACACGCTTTCGGAACCGGCGCCGTGTGGATCTCGTTGACCCGCGTCAAGTGTGCGGCCGGCAGCGCCTCGCGGAGGTCGGCAGTTGATGGAGCGAAACGGCGTTCAGTGCCCCGGCGGGGGTGATAGCATGAGCCGTAGAAGCCGTCCGCGTCGCCGCAGGCGCAGGGTCTAGCGCGTGGGGGGGCGTCGCGATCTGGAGAGAAGGAGCCATGCGTACGACCCTCGATATCGACGACGATATCCTGAGTGCCGCGAAGACGCTCGCGGCGCAGGAACGCAAGCCCGTCGGACAGTTCGTCTCCGAGCTGCTGCGCGGGGCGTTGCACGCCAGAAGCGGCGGGGCGACGGCCGTGCGGTCGCGCGAGCGGTACGGCTTCAGTCCGATCCCGGCCGGCGGGGCGGTGGTGACCAACGAAGTCGTCAACGAGATTCGCGATGGTCTGGGCGTCTGAACGTTGAGGGCGCTGCTGGACGTGAACGTGCTCGTCGCGTTGCTCGACGAGAACCACACGCACAACGCGGCGGCCGAGACGTGGCTCGCGGGCAATATCCGCCACGGCTGGGCGTCCTGCCCGCTGACGCGGAACGGTTGCGTGCACATTCTGGCGCAGCCCGCGTATCCCGAACCCGCTGAGCGTCGCCGACGCCGTGATGCGGTTGCGAACGGCGATTTCGGCGCCGTACCACAGATTCTTGCCGGACAGTGTCAGCCTTCCGGATGACGCGCTGGTGGACTGCCGGCGCGTCTCGCGCCCCCGGCAGTTGACGGACGTCTATCTTCTGGCCCTGGCTGTTGAACACGGCTGCCGCCTCGTGACGTTCGATACATCCATTCTCATGGCGGCGGTACGGCGGGCGGAACGGCCGTCGCTGGTCGTCATCTGAAGGCGGGGTCGTTCGCGTTCGAGGGATGTCAAGGGTGCAGCCGCTCGGGGCGGTCGATGACCGCGTTGACAGCGATCGAGCCCGCCTTGCCGGGCGTCACCGGGGCGTTCCATGCGGGCGCGGCCGGCGACGGGGTACGCTTGTGTTCGCCGTGACGGCGAATTGACGGGTCGGGCGGAGGCGATTCGGCAATGGACGACAGACTGCACGCGAGGATCGAGAGCATCCGCATCCGGGGATTCCGGTCGCTGGCCGACGTGAAGGTGACGGAGCTCCCGCCGGTGGCGGTCCTGATCGGCGCGAACGGATCCGGCAAGTCCAACGTCATGCGCTTCTTCGAGATGCTGGGGTGGATGCTCCGGTCGTCGAGGCTGGGCGATTTCGTGCAGATGCAGGGCGGGGCCGACGATCAACTCGCTCACGGGCGCCGCAGAACGCCGCAGATGGAGGCGGAGCTGCGTCTCGCCACGGAACTTGGCCACAACGACTATCGGTTCGTGCTGGCCCACGCCCACCCCGACCGGCTCATCTTTCTGGAGGAGGCGTACCGCTTCAGCAACCGGACGTGGGGGACGCTGGCCGGTTGGCAATACGTCGGCAGCGGACACGCAGAGGCGGGGATCGTCGCCGCGGCCCGGGCGCCGGCGTCGTCGCAACAGAAGACAGCTTCGGTCGTCGTCAACCTGCTGCGCAATTGCGTGACGTACCAGTTCCATGACACGTCCGACGAATCGCGCTTCAAGCAGTCGTGGGACGTGACCGACAACGGTTTCCTGCGCAGCCACGGCGGCAATCTGGCCGCGGTGCTGCACCGCCTGGAAGCCGAGGAGGGCGACCGGTTCGGATTGATCTGCCGGCACGTCGGCCGCATCCTGCCCGGTTTCGACCGCTTCGTTCTCGACGAGCGGTTCGGGAAGGTGTCGCTGCGATGGGCGACCACGCACTCGGACAAGACGTTCGGCGCCCATCTGACGTCCGACGGCTCGCTACGGTTCTTTGCCCTGGTGACCCTGCTCAACCTCCCGCCGGAGATGCTCCCGGACGTCATTCTGCTCGACGAGCCCGAGCTGGGCCTGCACCCGATGGCCGTCGACCTCGTGGCCGAGATGGTCAAGGCGGTCGGCCGGCGCCGCCAGGTGATCGTGGCCACGCAGTCGCCGCTGTTCGTCGATGCGTTCGGTCTGGACCAGGTGGTCGTCGTGGACCTGGACCAGGGTGCGACGGTGCTGCGGCAACTCGATCCTGCGCAGTATGCGCAGTGGATCGAGCAGGACTACTCGTCCGGGCGGTTGTGGACCAGAAACCTGCTGGGGGGCGGCCCCTTTGATGGATCACCCGGAACGGCTGGGCCGGTGACGGAGAGCATCGCTCTTCCTGTGCCGGTGCCGCCCGCAACGCGAGAACAGCGGCTGCGCGGTGGACTGCACGATGGCTGACACCCGCCTGATTGAACGCTGGCTGCCGATCTCGGCGCTGGGCATCGAGAGTACGCGCGAGCGAACACCGATGACGCCGTTTCCGGCGCCGAACCGGCTGCACGTCTGGTGGGCGCGCCGGCCGCTGGTGGCGGCCCGGGCGGCGGTGCTGGCGTCGCTGCTGCCGGCTGATGCGGACCGGGAGAAGTTCCTGCATGTCATCGGGATTCATGGGGATCCAGTGGCTACGCGGCGCAGGATCGATGCGGCCAAGCGAAGCAAGGAGAATCTCGGCCCGAATCCCTTTGGCTACAAGCGCGCATTTGCGTACACGCCAACAATCGACGATCGCAATTGGATAGGACGGGTTGCGGAGAGCGTCTCGCAGGCTCCGAGGATTCTGGATCCGACTGCCGGCGGCGGCAGTATCCCAATCGAGATGGGTGCGGCTCTTCTTCGTCGGCGGCCCAAGGGGCTTCTGCCAGCGGCACGGCAAGAGCTACTTGACCCGTCGAAGGTGTGGTGGGGAGGGCGGCGGGGGCGGCTTGCTGACCGGCCGCGCTATTCCATCAGCGTATCGCTGGGCGTGGTGCCGCTGGTACTCCCGCGTCGTGGAAGTCCCAGTACGCATCGAAGTCGCGGCTGGCTTCGTAGCACCCGGAGCTTCAGAACCGCCTCGGCTCCAACCCAGTTCGCCACCCGGCGGATCCGGGCCCGCGCATGGATGAAACAGCGGTACTGGGTAGCACCAGCGTGCACCAGTGAACTCCATCACGGTCGCGGACCAGGTACCGCACGCCCCTTCGATGACGCCGGTGGCGATGGAACACAGGCACCGCCTTGCAGACGTACTCGGCCACGTGGATGAGGTCGATTACCACACCGTAAGGTCGACGGCGGCGCTCGCGCGGTTGAGTTGCGTCTCGGCGCCATCGACGAGCGCGACCCGCCCGGGCGCGCAACCTGCACCGTCCCGAAGGTCGTCTCCGGGTGGTGTTCCTGCAGACGCCGCTGCGAGCGCTCGACATCGTCGACCCCCTCGACCGGACCGGCGGCCTCCCCCGGGGTGCGTTGATCGAGGTGTCCTTGCAGGAGCCTGCGCATCAACTCCTGGCCCCGTCGGTGGAGCTCCCGTTCGAGCTCGCTCTCACTCATCTGCTGGGCTTCGCGCGATGAGAGGTAGGCTTTGGCGTCAGCGAAGACGGCCTCGGCCACCGCATACGGCGCCTGGTCGGGGGAAGCGGCGCTGTGAGCCACGTCTCGCATCGCTCAACTCTCCCGCAACCGCCGGACCGTGTTGGGCGCCTCACCAGCACGGCGGCAGTGTCGGTCCATGCGAGCTCGATCGCTGGTGGCACCCAACGCGACCCAGAAGGCACGTCCCGAGAACCTCGTCGTCGCTGCTACGGCCATCGCAGAGGCATCTCCCTTCCCAAGGCAGCGTACCAAAACGCCGCGCGAATGTCCAGGGGGGCGGAGGGGACGACCGAAGCGTCCGGGCGCCGTGATCAGGCCGGGCTGGCCGCCCGAAAGAGGCCGGTGGGCGCTGTCCGGGGCGCTGTCCCCGCGCAAAACGAACCGAAAAGTGACCGTCCGCGAGCAAAAACGCCCATGAATAGGTGAAAAAGCCGTCTACGAAGAAGAGCCGCACCCAATCGAGATTCATCGGTTGGGCTATCGAGCACTCGCCAACGACGTGAACCCGGTGGCGGCCTTGATCCTCAAAGCCACGGTCGAATGGCCACGGACGCACGGTTCGTCACTGCGTGTGCAGTTCGATGACGTGGCACGTGAGTTCATGCGCCGAACCGAACCGAAGTACGGGCGCGTCTTCCCGGCCGAGCCCGAGGGCGTTCGCATCGAGGGTTACCTGTGGGCGCGTACGGTCACCTGCCCGTACTGCGACGGTCTCGTTCCGCTTTCGCCGAACTGGCGTCTGGCGTCAGACGGTCTCGGCGTCCGGCTGCATCCAGAGTGCGCAGGCGGCCCGGGGACCCCCGGCCGAGTCTGTTCCTTCGAGATGGTGACCTCGGCCGCCGAGCAGTTTCCCGGCACGGTGGCCCGCGGTGACGGCCACTGCCCCTACGCCGACTGCGGCCGGGTGATCGACGGCGACGAGATCAAGCGGCAGGCGCAGGCGGGGCGGATGGGCGATCAGCTCTACGCGGTGGCCTGCAAGGAGCGGGTCCGGACGACGACGAAGACCGGCCGGATTCGCCAGAAGTGGGTCCGCCGCTACCGCGCGCCCCGGCCCGCGGACGACAACGCGGCCGAAATCGACGAGCGGCTCGCCAGAAAGCTGCCGGAATGGGATGCCTTCGACATCGTGCCGAGTGAGCCTATCGGTGAAGTCTCCAACTACGGGATTGTCCCGTTCGTTGTTGAACTTCGCGAGTGGCGGACTCCCTGTTTCCGCTCCGAGGGGTCTATTCTACGCCACGTCAGCAACCGCGCCGTCGGGCGGGGCCAGTGCGTCCAAGGCGCCGACCAGGTAGCGCAGGTCGCGGTAGCCCCGCACCCGCCGGAAGCGCGGCTCCGCCTCCACCAGCGCGCTCGCCACCCAGCGTTGAATCATCTGGCCGCCGCGCCACCGCTTGACACGCCGCGTGTAACCCTCAACGCTGCCCATCAGGTTCTCGATGATGTTCGTCGTGCGCAGAGTACGTTCGAGCGACCCCGTCAGACCGAGCCGCTGCACCGTCAGTGTCTCCTCGAGGCCCTCCCGGATGGACGCCGCCGCGCCGGGGTGGTCGCGCTCCAGTGAACCCGCCAATCGCTTCAGCACCCGCGCCGCGCGGTCCGCTGACTCGAGGTCCCAGGCATCCCGCAACGCCTTGCCGACCGACGCGTGCAGCCGTTCGGGCAGATGGCCGAGCACGTTGCGCAGCTTGTGTACTTGGCACCGTTGCACCACCCCGAGGGAACCGAAGACATCGGTGATGGCCCGGCGCAGCCCCGGCGCGCCGTCGATGACGAACAGCAACGTCCGGTCCGTCGGCAGGCCGCGCGTGACCAGATCGCTGAGCAGGCCGCTGGTGACGACCGCCGTCTCGGTGGCCCCTTCGCGCAGTCCCAGCACGTGCTTGCGGCCCTGCGTGTCGATCCCCAACGCGACCACCATGCAATGGTCCCGGAAGACCTTGCCGTCGATGCAGACCACCCGCAGGTCCAGCTCGCCCAACCCCCGGCTTAGAAACGACCGCAGGCGCTTGGCCGACAGCGCCACGAACCGCCGAGACACCGCGCTGCTCGACGTTCCCCGCTCCGTCACCTCGGCCGGCGCCGGGTCCAAGGTGCCCGCATACCGCCGCGTCGAGACCCCGGCGGCGACCGCCGAGAGCGTGTGCTCGTCCAGCGGGTCGGTGGTCGCCGCCCATCGAAAGCTCGGCAGCGGCGCCTCGCCGTCGGCGCGCCGAACGCGCAGCCGCGGCACGGCAACTTGGCGCCCGCCAAGCGTTACTTGACTGGCCACGCTCCCGCCGCGCCACGCCGGCCGCTCGGCCTGATGGCGCCCCTTCGGGCCGCACAGGTCTTCTCGATCCCCCTCCATCATCGCCTCCAGGACCTGCATCCCGGTCTTGATGCACAAGCCATGGAACGCTTCCCTGACACCGTTCAGCACGCCGAGCACCGGCAGCGGCACCTGAATCGAGACCGTTCGCGAGCTTCGGGGTTGGCTGGAACGCTTCCGCCTGTCATGCTTCGCCATGGGTGGCTCTCCTCCTGTTGTTTGCACCCCTGTCCTACCACAGAACAGGGGCGAGGAGTCGCCACCCGCTTCACCTCAGTTCAACAGCATCCGGGACATCCCCCCAACTACGATCGTGGCCACCGGCTGTACGGGATGTATCGGTGGCGGGACATGTTCTCTCCGCGCCAGCTTATCTGCCACGGCATCAGCATCGAAGTCTTCCGTGAAATGCTTGATGCCGATCAGACGACGGGCAGGCTCAGCGAGGTTCGCAAGGCGGCGTACGGCTATCTTGCGTTCTCTCTGGACAAGTTGCGTGATTACAACTCCCGGATGACTCGGTGGCACGCCGGCCGGGAGGTCGTCGCCGGCACGTTCGATCGGCACGACTTCTCGTTTAAGTGGTCTTATGCCGAAATGGCGCCGTTGATTACGGGTCTCGGCTACGACTGGGCCATCGAGCAGACGGCGAAGTGTATCCGCGAACTGGTCACCCTGGTCCACCCGGAGCGCGCCGACGGGGCCGGCAGCCTTCTAGACGTTGCCGAAACGGGGTCCACTACGGACCCACCGCCCGTGACCATCACGTGCAAGTCAGGTGACAATCTCGACCACATCGAAGACAACAGCATCGATGCGGTGGTCATGGACCCGCCGTACGGCGCCAACGTCATGTATGCCGAGCTGTCCGACTTCTTCTACGTCTGGCTCAAGCGCACGGCGGGCCACGTCTTCCCGGAGCTGTTTCGCCGGCAGTTGACCGACAAGGAGAACGAGGCGGTCGCCAACGCGGCGAAGTTCTCGGGCCAGAACGGCGCGAAAGCGCTTGCGGCGCGCGACTACCAGCAGCGCATGGCGGCCATCTTCGCCGAGTGCCGGCGGGTGCTGAAGGCTGACGGCATCATGACCGTGATGTTCACGCACAAGGAAACCGGCGCCTGGGACGCGCTGACCACCGGGCTCATCGAAGCCGGCTTCGTCATCACGGCGTCGTGGCCGGTGAACACCGAGGCCGAGGGCAGCCTGCACATCAGGGACAGAGCGGCGGCAAACAGCACCATCTTCCTCGTGTGCCGTCCTCGCACGACTGGCGGGTCTCGCGCGAATGAGGGTGCCGGGGCCGTGCGAGAGGTCCGTCCTGCATACGGGGACGAGGCCCCGACGGTGTACTGGGAGGAAGTGGAGCCGGCTGTCGCCCGAGCCGTCCGTGCGCGGGTCGAGGAGTTCCAGGACGCGGGAATCGCCGGGGTCGATTTGTATCTGGCGTCGTTCGGTCCGGCCCTTGAGGAGTTCTCGCGCCATTGGCCGCTGCGACGAGGTACTCCGCGCCAGAAGCCGGCGGAACTCCGACGGCGGCGGCAGCGGGTGCTGTTCGAGGAGCCCTGGGACCCGTACGCGGTGACCCCGGAAGACGCGCTCGATGCGGCACGGCGCGAGGTGAAGCGCTGGCGGTTGGCCCAACTGACGCACGTCAAGGCGGACGACGACCTCGACCCGCTCACGGCGTTCTTCGTGCTGGCCTGGGACGCGTTCCGCGCGCCGGCGTTCGCCTATGACGAAGCGCTGCGGTTGGCGCGGGCGGTCGGCGTCGACCTGGATACCGGCGTCGTCGGTCGGATCGCCGGCAAGTAAGGGGAGCGATCTGCATCTGTGGGACAGCGAGCGGCGGGCGGCGGGGGGCGCGCTCGGTCCGGCCGACGGGTCGCGGGCGATGATAGATGTGCTGCACCATGCGGCCCACGCGGCACGCGGGCGGTCCGTCGCCGCCGCCGCGGAGATGCTCGCCAGGGCCGGCCTGGACCGTGACCCGCGGTTCTTCGCTGCACTGGAAGCGGTCCTGGAGATTCTGCCGCCTTCCAAGACGTTCACGGGGATTGCGCTCGATGGCGCGGTCGAGGCGTCCGGCAGCGACTTCGAGGCACTCTACAACCTGTACCGCTTCGCCTACGACGACCGAATCGACGAACCGGATCAGTTGCGCCTTTGGCGGGAGGAGAGCTGACGAATGCTCGCCGGTCGCACATGGCGCCGGAAGTACACGCCGGACGACGGCGAGCTGGTCCGGCTGTTTTACGTGCCAGCGCTTGAAGATGCCGAACGCTACGACCGTCTGACCGGCTACTTCAACGCCGGGGCGCTCGCCCTCGCCGCCCGCGGCATCGAGGGGCTGGTCCGGAACGGCGGCCACATGCGCCTCGTGGTCGGCTGCACGCTTCCGCCGGCGGAGATTGAAGCCATCGAGCGGGGTGCCAAGCTCCGCGAGCGGGTCGAGCGCCATCTGGCCGAGCTGCCACTGGCACCTCCGGATCAGGACGCCGCCAACGCGCTGGAGCTGCTGGCCTGGATGGTGGCGCGCGGCCATCTCGACGTGAAGGTCGCCGTCCCGTGCGACGCACAACGTCGACCGATCCCGGAAGACGGCATCTTCCACGAGAAGGCCGGTATCGTGACCGACCGCGCGGGCGACCAGCTCGCCTGGAACGGCAGTCTCAACGAGACCGCCGCCGGCTGGGTGCACAACTGGGAGAGCATCAACGTCTACACCAGCTGGGGGCCGGAGCCGAAGCGGGTCGCCGACGAGGAGGCGAACTTCGCCCGCATCTGGGGTGACCAGGCGAAGCGGGTGATCGTGCTCGACACCCCCGAGGCGGTGCGCCGGGACCTGATGCGCTTCATGCCGGACAGCGACCAGCCAGCACGCCTGCGGGCCGGGAAGGAGCCAACGCCGCCGCCGGTCGTTCCGGTGCCGGGCGTGGATGATCCGCCGACCGATGACGAGGTCGAGCCGGCGATCGATCTCCGCAGCCGGGTCTGGGCCTTCATCGACCGGGCGCCGGCATTGCCGCACGCCGGCGCGCGGGTCGGCGAGGCCACGGCCGCGGTCATCCCCTGGCCGCATCAGGTGCGGGCGTTCGAACGCCTCTACGCGCAGTGGCCGCCGAGGCTGCTGATTGCCGACGAGGTGGGGCTGGGCAAGACCATCCAGGCCGGCCTGCTGTTGCGGCAGGCGTGGCTGGCCGGTCGCGCGAAGCGAATCCTGATCCTGGCGCCGAAGGCGGTGCTCCGCCAGTGGCAGATCGAGCTGCGCGAGAAGTTCAACCTGAACTGGCCGATCTACGACGGACGCCAGCTCGTCCGGTATCCCTCGCCGGCCCTGCGCGGGCGCGAACGGCGACCCGTCGACCCCGATGCGTGGCACACCGAGCCGGCTGTCATCGCGTCCAGCCACCTGATGCGTCGGCATGATCGGGCGAAGGTCCTGCTGGAAGACGCGGCGTCCTGGGACCTGGTGGTGCTGGACGAAGCGCATCACGCCCGCCGGCGTGCGGCGGGTTCGGCGCAGGAAGGCGGGCCGAACGCCCTGCTGCGGCTGATGCAGACCCTGAAGGACCGCGCCGACGGCCTGCTGCTGCTGACGGCGACGCCGATGCAGGTCCATCCCATAGAAGTATGGGATCTGTTGAACCTGCTGGGGCTGCCGGCCGACTGGACGGAGTCGGCGTTTCTTCGGTTCTTCGAAGACATCGGCCAGACCAGCCCCTCCGCCGATGCGGTCGAGCGGATGGCGCGGCTGTTCAGGGCGGCTGAACGGCACTTCGGAGAGATGGCGGCGCCCGACGCCCGGAGGATTACCGGGCTGTCGTCGCTGCGGGCGAAACGGGTGCTGCGAGCGCTGCGCGATCCCGCCAGCATTCCGCGCCGCCAGCTCGAGACGCCCGAGCGCCGCGCCGCGCTGTCCGTCATGCGGTCGCACACGCCGGTGCGCCACCTGGTCTCGCGGCACACGCGCGAGCTGCTGCGCCGCTATCACAGGAAGGGTCTGCTGCCGACGCCGATCGCCGATCGCAAGGTCGAAGACCGTCTCGTCGAGATGACCGCCGGCGAGCGGGAGCTGTACGACGCGGTGGAGGACTACATCGCCACCACGTACAACCAGGCGGCGGCAGACGAGCGCACCGCGGTGGGGTTCGTCATGACCATCTATCGCCGCCGGCTGGCCAGCAGCTTCCAGGCCCTGTCCACGACGCTGCAACGGCACCTCGACGCCGTAGCCATGGCGGGCGATGCCATGACCGGTGCCGGTGATCCGCCGTCGGCTCTTGTCGTCGGCCTGGACGAGGACGTGTCCGACGACGAGACGTCGGACGAGGCGCGGGAAGTCGACGAAGTGGCGATGCTCGAGCAGCAAGCGCTGGCCGTCGAGGAGGCTGCCGACGTCGAGGTTCTGTTGGACGGCATCCGCCGCCTGCCCCCGGACAGCAAGTTGGAGGAACTGAAGAGCGTGATCCGCGAGCTGCGCGGGGACGGCTTCGGTCAGGCGATGGTGTTCACGCAGTACACGGACACGATGGACTTCCTGCGAGAGGAGCTGAGCCGGTGGGACGCTGGGCCGGAAGACGACGGGCCGCGAGCGCCGGAGTCGCGCCCGGACGACCCGCACCGTGCAGATCGGCGTGAGGGCGGGTTGCGCCTGATGTGCTTCTCGGGCCGCGGGGGCGAGATCCGATCCGCCGGCGGAGAGTGGAGCGCAATCGGGCGCGACGAGGTCAAGCGCCGCTTCCGCGAGGGCCAAGCCGACCTGCTGCTGTGCACCGACGCCGCCGCGGAGGGGCTGAACTTCCAGTTCTGCGCCGCCCTGATCAACTACGACATGCCGTGGAACCCGATGCGCGTCGAGCAGCGGATCGGTCGCATCGACCGCCTGGGCCAGGCGCATCCGGCGATCCGCATCGTCAATCTGCACTACGAGGGCACCGTCGAGACCGACATCTACCGCGCGCTGCGCACCCGCATCAACCTGTTCGAGGCGGTGGTCGGTCCCCTGCAGCCGATTCTGGCCCAGCTTCCGCGCACCATAGCCGGCGCGGTCCTCGCGGGCGGCCGTCGACGGGGCGAGGTTGCCGGCCGATCGACGGCGGAGCAGGTGTTGGACGCCGGTGGACGCAACGATATGGTCGAGGCCATCGAGCGTCAGGTCCGGGAGGCCCGGGCCATCGGCTTCGATATCGACGCGACGGTGGACACGGACGTGACGATGCCGGCCCGAGTGCCGTCGCCGGTCACCATGGAGGACCTCGACCGGGTGATCGCGTGGCCCGACCTGATGCCGCCCGGAACTGACATTCAAGCGCTCGGCCAGCGCGAGTACGGCCTGCTGGCGCCAGGGATGCCCGAGCGCCTGCGGGTGACCACGGATCCCGCCTACTACGAGAAGCACTCGGAGAGCGTGGAGCTCTGGTCGCCCGGCAACCCGTTGTTTGCGCCGCCGGAGTTCGTAGCGGAAGCGAACGACGAAGCGTTTCCGCCTGGGACAGCGTTGAAGGAGCTGCTGGAAGGTACAGCAAACCAGGGAAGCCCATGAGCCGCGCCAACATCCTCAATACGGGGACAACCAACTACCTGGAGCTGATCGCGGAGCTTGCGCCCGGGGAATGGACCCTGGCGCTGCTGGAGGAGCGCCAGCGGGGATTCGCGGCGCGAGCCGTGCGTCCTTGGCGGTCGGATTTCACGCAGGAGTCTGCGCCCTAGTGGTTCGTCACATCAAAATCTTCGGATAGACGGACTTGAGTTTACAGCGAGCATCGTCGACCTTCATCTGCCAGTCGACACCGCGTTGGGTGTCATTGGTGTCGCTGGACCACGCCGACACCTCGCCGTGCAGCGTCGCGAGGTCGCCGATGCGGCGTCCGCTCAGACATTGGCGCGTCATCGCACTGAGCTCGTTCTCCGCGATGTTCAGCCAACTCCCGTGTTTCGGCGTGTAGCAGAACTCGAGTCGACGAACCAGTTCTCGTGCCCGCACCGGCTCGAACACCTCGTAGAAGGCGCCCTTCGTGTGCGTGTTGAGGTTGTCGCACACCAAGGTGACCCTCGGGCAGTGGGCGTAGCGTCCTTCCAGCAGCCCGGCGACCTCCACCGCCCAGTCCGCCTTCGTACGCCGGGCCCGCGCCGTCGCCTGCCGCCAACCCGCCAGCGGCTCGCTGAACAGGAAGACCGAGGCCGTGCCGGCCCGTTCGTACTCGTAGTCGACGCGGCGCGGGCGCGCCTTCGTGGCCGCCACCGGCGGGCGCGTTTCCTTGACCAGTTGCACCGGCTGCTCATCCATGCACACGACCGGACAATCCGGGTCGTAGGGTCGCTGATACAGATCCAGGACCTGTTCCATGTGCGCCACGAACTCGGCATCAGCCTCCGGCGGGATCACCCAGTACTCGATTTTCCGCCGGGTCATCTCGTTTTTTTTAGCGTCCGCCGGATCGTTTCGTGGCTGACCGACTCGACGACCCCCAACTCGACGACACGGCGCGCCAGCAGCCGCAACGACCAGTTCGCGTAGCCCTTCGGGGGCGACCCCAGACGCAGAGCGATGACCTGCGCCTCTTGTTCGCCGTCGAGCAGCTTGAGGCCTTGGGGCAACGCCCGCCGTTTGCGTTCCAGCGCCCGCTCGAACCCTTCCAGCACGCAGCGTTCGCGAATGTTTTCGACAGTCTTGGTGCGGCACGAAATCGCGTAGGCAATCTGCTGGTCGGTCCACCCCGGTCCGTCCGCATCGGCCTTCAAGAGAATCTGAGCGCGGCGCACCTTCTCGCTGCTGCCGTTGAGTTTGCGGACCGTCTGTTGACAGATCTCGCGTTCCTGGGCGGTGAGTCGAACGATGTACTTTTTCTGCGGCATGAAAGCTGTCTCGGCTTGAGATCAGCTTCCCGATAGTCCTAATGTTGACACGTGACGGACCACTAGCTCCCCTAGCTAGAACGGCGGGGACTCCGTGCAGGGTTGGTTGGGCGGCAAGCGGAGCCGTCAGGCGACGGTTTCCGGGCCAGCCGGTTCTCCGCACGGCTGCCGACACGCCGTCGCCCTCGGGGCGCCGCTACCGACACGCCGCCGCTCGCCGAGCCGGCCGCGAGTCAACCCGCCCGTCGCTTGTTGTGGTATAACGACCAGAGCACGGACGACGCCCTATGGACATTTCCCGCCGCACGTTCCTGAAGGCCTCGGTGACCGGCGCTGTCGGCATCAGCGCCCTCGGCTTCGACCTGCGGCCGGCGCACGCCGCGGTTCGCCAGCTCAAGATCCGCAACGCCACCGAGTACCGGACGGTGTGCCCGTACTGCGCGGTCGGCTGCGGGACGATCGCCTACGTCCACGGCAGCGGCGGGCTGAACACGAAGAACACCGTCATCCACGTCGAGGGCGACCCCGACAGCCCCATCAACGGCGGCACCCTCTGCCCGAAGGGCGCGTCGCAGATGCAGCTCGCGATCAGTCCGCGGCTGCGGCACCAGCCGCTGCTGCGCCGGGCGGGTGCGTCGGAGTGGGAAGAGGTCGACTGGGACACGGCGATGGACTGGTTCGCGCGCAAGTTCAAGGACTCGCGCGACGCCTCGTTCCGCGAGCGGGACGACCAGGGCCGCGTCGTCAACCGGGTCGACGGCGTCGCCTGGGTCGGCAGCGCCACCGTGGCGAACGAGGACGCCTACCTCATCACGAAGACGATGCGCGCCATGGGCCTGGTCTACATCGACCACCAGGCCCGCATATGACACAGCCCCACGGTGGCCAGTCTGGCCGCCACGTTCGGCCGCGGGGCGATGACCAACCACTGGAAGGACATCAAGAACACCGACGTCATCCTGGTGATGGGCGCCAACCCGGCCGAGAACCATCCGTGCGGGTTCAAGTGGGCGGTCGACGCGCGTGACAACCGCGGCGCGAAGCTCCTGACCATCGATCCGCGCTTCACCCGCACGTCGGCCGTCGCCGACCGCCACATGCAGATCCGGCCGGGGTCGGACATCGCGGTGCTCGGGGGGCTGATCCGCTACGCGCTCGAGAACGACCTGTACCACGCCGACTACGTGCGCGCCCACACCAACGCGACGTTCGTCGTCGGGGAGGAGTACGGGTTCGCGGACGGGCTCTTCGCGGGCTTCGACGAGGCGGCGAGCAGCTACGACAAGACGGCCTGGGACTACGAGCGGGGCCCCGACGGCTACGCCCGCCGCGACCCGGCGTTCGAGCACCCGCGCTCGGTCTTCCAGCTCCTGAAGCAGCACTACGACCGCTACACGCCCGACGTCGTCGCGGACATCGCCGGCTGCACGGAAGAAGAGTTCCTGCGGATGGCCGAGATCATCTGCTCGACGGGCCGGGCCGACCGGGTCGGGACGATCATGTACGCGGTCGGCTGGACGATGCACACCGTCGGCAGCCAGATCATCCGGACCGCGGCGATCCTGCAGCTGCTGCTCGGGAACATCGGCCGGCCCGGCGGCGGCATCAACGCGCTGCGCGGGCACGCCAACGTCCAGGGGGCCACCGACCACGCCATCGTCGCCGGCATCCTGCCCGGTTACCTC
This sequence comes from Vicinamibacterales bacterium, assembly GCA_965215895.1. Taxonomy (GTDB): domain Bacteria; phylum Acidobacteriota; class Vicinamibacteria; order Vicinamibacterales; family UBA8438; genus JAJEEA01. Next base: position 323,615 of record OZ244130.1, read on the forward strand.
AAGGTGCCGACGCCGCCGCAGACGTCGCTGGCCGCGCACCTCGGCGACTCGACGCCGCGGCCGCTCGCCGCCGACACCGTCAACTATTGGGGCAACTACCCGAAGTTCTACGTCTCGCAGATGAAGGCGTGGTTCGGCGACCACGCCACGCGCGACAACGACTTCGCCTACGACTACCTCGCCAAGCAGGACGGCGACGCGACCTGGCTGACCATCTGGGACAAGGCGCGCCAGGGGACGCTGGAAGGGTTCGTGGCCCTCGGGTTCAACCCGCTGCTGGCCGGGCCGGACATCCCGCGCCTGCTCGACTCGATGTCGAAGCTGAAGTGGAAGGTGGTCATCGACCCCTTCATGCTCGACTCGGCCGAGTTCTGGAAGGCGCCGGGGATGGACCCCGCGGCCATCGACACCGAGGTGCTCTACCTGCCGTCCTCCCACTGGATCGAGCGCGATGGCTCGTTCACCAACAGCGGGCGCTGGGCGCAGTGGAAGGAAAAGGCCATCGACCCGCCGATCGGGGTGCGGTCGGACACCTGGATCCTGTCGGAGCTGTTCTGGCGGGTGAAGGAGCTGTACCAGGCCGAGGGCGGCGCCTGGAACGACGCGATCCAGCACCTGACGTGGGAGTACCTGAACCCGCGCGAGCCGACGCTGGTCGAGCTGGCGAAGGAGATCAACGGCTACGATCGGCGGACGGGGCGGCTGCTCTCTTCGTTCGGCGAGCTCGCCGACGACGGGACGACGGCCTCGGGCAACTGGATCTACACCGGCAGCTTCACCGAGGCCGGCAACCAGATGCAGCGTCGCGGCACCGCCGACCCGACCGGTCTCGGCATGCACCACGACTGGGCGTTCAGCTGGCCGGCCAACCGCCGCGTGCTGTACAACCGCGCGTCGGCCGACGCCGAGGGGCGGCCGTGGGATCCGGCCCGCGCGGGCATCGCCTGGAACGGGCGCGAGTGGATCGGCGACGTCCCGGATTACGGCCGGACGACGCCGCCCGACGCGGCCGGGGCCTTCATCATGACCGAGGAGGGGGTGGCGCGCCTGTTCAGCAGCCACCTCGCGGACGGTCCGTTCTCGGAGCACTACGAGCCGGTCGAGAGCCCGTCGCCGAACGTGCTGCACGACAACGTGCCGATCAACCCCGTCATCCACTGGTACGACGGCGCGCGCGAGACGCTCGCCACCGGCGACGACGACTTCCCCTACGCGTGCACCGTGTACCGCGTCGTCGAACGGGAGCACTTCGTGACGAGCAACGTGCCCCTGCTGGTCGAGACGATGCCCGACTTCTTCGTCGAGCTGCCCGAGGGGCTGGCCGCGGAGAAGGGGATTCCGAACGGCAGCCAGGTGCGGGTCTGGTCGAAGCGGGGCGAGGTGCAGGGGACGGCCATCGTCACCAAGCGCATCAAGCCGCTGCTCGTCAACGGCAAGGTGGTCTGGACCGTCGGCATCCCCGTCCACTGGGGCTTCGTCGGGCTGACCCAGGGGTCGATGGCCAATCTGCTGACGCCGTTCGTCGGGGACGCGAACACCCGCTGCCCCGAGTTCAAGTCCTTCCTGGTCAACGTGGAGCCCGCCTGACATGGCCGACACCCTCGCCATCCGCCGCGTCTCCGCGAGCCCGAACGCCTACATTCCGATAAGCGCCCTGCGCTCGGGCGGGCCGACCTACGCCAAGCTCGTCGACATCGGGGCCTGCATCGGCTGCAAGGGCTGCGAGGTCGCCTGCAAGGAGTGGAACGACCTCGGGGTCGAGCCGACCGCCAACTTCGGCAGCTATCAGAGCCACCGGGACCTGAGCCCGAAGACGTGGCTCCTGATGCGCTTCAACGAGGTGGAGATCGACGGCAACCTCAACTGGCTGATCAAGAAGGACGCCTGCCTGCACTGCGAGGACCCGGGCTGTCTGTTCGCCTGTCCGGCGCCGGGGGCCATCGTCCAGTACACGAACGGCATCGTCGACTTCAACCAGGAGAACTGCATCGGCTGCCAGTACTGCGTCACCGGCTGCCCGTTCGACATCCCGCGCTTCGACGCCAGCACCCGCAAGGTATCGAAGTGCAACATGTGCGTCGACCGGGTCGAGGCGGGGCTCGAGCCGGCCTGCGTGAAGACCTGCCCGACCAACGCCATCTCCTGGGGCAGCAAGCACGACATGCTGGCGCTGGCCGACCGGAAGGTGGAGACGCTCAACGCGCGCGGCTACGAGAACGCGGCCGTCTACAACCCGGCCGGCGTCGGCGGCACCCACATGATGTACGTCGTGCCCCACGGCGACCGGCTGGGCGACTACAGCCTGCCGTCGGATCCGACGGCCAGTCCGATGCCGATGACCGCGCTCGGCTTCATGAAGCGCATCGGCGCCTACCTGATGGGCTTCGGCGTGCTCGGCGCCCTCGTCCACCTCCTGCGCTACGGGCCCGAGCGGCTGGAGGAGCACGAAGACCACGGGGACGGTCCGGCCCGCGAGGCGCCGTCCGCCTGATCGCGATCCTGCGCGCTGCCGCCATGGCTGAACGCTTGCTCACCCGCTTCACCTTCTTCGAGCGCATCCTGCACTGGGTGGTGGGGGTGACCTTCGTCCTCCTGCTCGCGACCGGCCTCGCGTTCGCCTATCCCGCGCTCTTCTGGCTGACCGCGCTGCTCGGCGGCGGACCCTCCGCGCGCGCGCTGCACCCCTGGGTCGGTATGCTGTTCGCGGCGGGGATGGGCGCCATGCTCGTGATCTGGTTCCGCGCCATGTTCCTGAGCGACACGGACCGGCGCTGGCTGCGCGCGATACGCCACTACGCGACGCGCGACACCGCCAACGTGCCCCCCGCGGGCAAGTACAACGCCGGCCAGAAGATGTTCTTCTGGGTGCAGGGCGCGCTGGCCATCGTCTTTGTCGCCAGCGGCGCCGCCCTGTGGTTCCCCGCCGCCTTCGGCCCGGCCTTCCTGCAGTGGATGCGGCTGTCGCACTATCTCGCCACCCTCGGCGGCGGCCTGTTCCTGATCGTCCACGTCTACCTCGGCACCGTCGCGTACCCCGGCACCGCGCGCGCCATGATCGACGGCACGGTGACCGAACGCTGGGCCCGCCACCACCACCCGCGCTGGCACGAAGAGCAGACCCGTCCGTAGGGCGCCGCACACGCAGCAGCGTGGGCGACACACCATCCGCCTTCGGGTCCGGGGCCGCCGCTGCAGCTTTTCCCATGCCGTTTGTGCGGCCCAACGACATGCTGATCAGCGGCTGCTGACCGCAGCGGACGTGGAGGGGCTCCGGATACCCGCATGACCCGCGCCGAGCGTTGAACCGGCCCGCAGTTCGGCCTTGGACAGCCACGAGTCGTCAGATGCTCGGTCCCCGGCGATCCAGCAGCTGACCGCGCTGTCCGGCGGCAACCGTGGTTGTCGGTACGCCCTGCACGTACCGCGGGCCAAAGCCGGGGAGCGGCGCGGTCCCGCGACCGTCGGCCTGCTCGGACCTTCCGATCCGAAACCGGCTCAGCCGGCCGCCGCACTGTACCCTCAGCGGTCCCGCATTTGCGCCGGCGGGGCCTCCGCCGGCGGCGGAACGTCCGGTCCCCGTTCTACTGCGACTCCCCGGCCGCGGCCTCTTCCATCCGCGCTCCGGCGAGGATGCCGACCATGGAGTAGTTGCCTTCGTGGCAGGCGTACTCGAACAACGGCGCGTCGGTGCGCTGCATCGGTATCGACGCCGTCCAGGGGCTCGACCAGGTCTCCGGATCGGTCACCGTGAACGTGTATTCGAGCGTGTCGCCGTCCGCGCGCCTGATGCGTTCGACCAGCGTCATGTCGGCGGTCGTGCCCATGCCGGCCCCCGCCGCGCCGAGGGGGACCCACTGGCGCTGGTCGTTGAAGTTCGCGGTCTCGATGACGAGGGTGTCCCCCTCCCAGCGGCCGCGGGAGTCGCCCGACCAGAGGCGGATATCCGCGTCGAGCGCGGGCCGGCCGTCGAGCGGCACCATCCGGGGCGTGTGCACCATCTCCGTGTAGATCACGACGAGGTCGGAGGTCTGGAAGAGCTGCATGTTCTGGTTGTAGGCGAGCGGCGTGATCGGGGGACCGGCGTTGAACCCCACGATGCACCGATCGGACGTGTTGCGATCGATGTAGGAGTCGGCCGGATGCTCCGCCAGGTACGCCCGCCGCGCGTCCGTGCGCTGCTGGCCGACCGCGGACAGCTCCGGCAGCCTTCCGTTCTGCGGGTCCACGATCAGCGAGGTGCGCCGCGTCTCGATCGGCTTCGTTCCCTGGTCCATCCAGAAGTTGTTGTAGCCGCCGACGTTGTCGCCGGCCTCGGTTCTCCGGGCCTCGGCCTCCCACAGGCGGATCGCCCGGTCGACCGCCGCCTGCTCGAGGCTCGCCGCCTCCTCCTCGGTCAGGAACTCCTGGTCACCCCGATTCCTCCGGTCGTTGCAGGGGCGTGATGGTGCGGAAGTCCCAGATGCCCTGCAGGTCGGGCTGCCCCCACGGCGTGCGGGGCGGTTCCGGGGCGTCTGGCGACTGGCCGGCCGCCGACACCGGAGCCAGCGCCAGACCCGCGATCAAGGCACACGCCATCATCCTGGATCGATGACTCATCTGAATTTCCTCCTTCTCGTCCGCTCCGGCCACCGCCATGGCGCAGGACGCCGGCCCGGTCCGCTCCGCGCACGAAGACCTGGAGCCGGGCACCCGAACCGACGACCTCGGCATCACCATCGGCATGCCCGCGAGTCATCCGGGACGTCGTTACCCGGCGACCCACGAGTTTCCGACGGGACCCGGGATCGGCGAGCGGCTTCCGGAGTTCTCGCTGCCCAATCAGCGAGGCCGCATGGTCGACTACCACGCGGACCGGGGCGATTCGAAGTCGGTCGTCGTGTTCTATCGCTCGGCGGTGTGGTGACCGTACTGCCGAACGCAGCTGGTCGAGCTGCAAACGAACCTGGGGCTCTTCGAAGAGGCAGGCATCCGCGTCTACGGCGTGAGCTACGACAGTCCGGAGCCGCTCGGGGCGTTCGCCGGCGAGCACGACGTGACCTGCAACCTGTTGTCGGACGCCGACTCGGCGGTGATCCGCGAGTTCGGCATTCTCAACACCCTGATCTCACCGGACGATCCGGAGCAGGCCGCCGGCCGCAGCTTCTACGGCGTGCCGTTTCCCGGCGTCTACGTAACGGACGAGAACGGCGTCGTCACCGAGAAGTTCTTCCACCGTCACTATGCCACCCGTGAATCGGCCGGTACCATTCGCGATTCCGCCCTCGGCGAGATCCTCGCGCGCCACGAGGTTCCGGCGGTCGAGCTCGGCACCGATCAGGTGAAGATCTCCGCCTTCCCGTCCGACCCGGCGATGCAGTTCGAGACCCAGTCCACGATTCACGTGCGGTTCGAGCTCGAGGAAGGTCTCCACATGTACGGGCGGCCGCTCCCCGAGGGCTACATCGCGTCCGAAGTGACGGTTCCCGACACCCCCGGCCTGCGGGTGGGGACGGTGCAGTACCCGGCGACCCACCCGAGGGAGTTCCCCGAGCTCGGCGTCACGCTCAACGTCTACGAAGGGGTGGTCGACGTGGCGATTCCCGTCACGCCGAACGTCGAGGTGTTCCACCGGTCGAACCCGGACCGGCCGGAGGTGGTCGACGTGCCGCTGTCGGTGTTGTACCAGGTCTGCAGCGAGACGATCTGCTACACGCCGAGGACCGAGACGCTTTCGCTGGCGGTGCGGTTCCAGCCTCTCTTGAGCCCGGGCGCCCGGAGAGCGAGATAGCGTCGTCGGGGTGCTGTCTCGCTCTCCGGGGGAAGTTCAGGATGCGAGCCGTGCCTCTACGACACGCGACCCGTGCGGTCGCGTGTCGTAGAGGCCGTTCCAGAAGGTCCGCACCGCATCGAGCATGGTGACGCCGGCCTCGATGAACGCCTCGTCCTTGAAGCGTGGCGAGTCGTAGCACGCTCTGAGCTCGTGCCAGACGTGCTCGCGGTGGTTCTCCTCGATCCGGTCGTGCCACGTGAAGAACGCGAGCGGCAGGGCCGGGACCTGCTCGGCCCTGACCCGCTCCAGCCCCCGGATCAGCTCCTTCCAGAAGCCGGCCGCGGCCCAGTTCTCGACCGCGAACGACGCCCCCATCGCCTCGTTGTAGTCGCCGCTTCCGTAGAGCCGGAACAGCTCGTCGCAGAAGAAGAGCGTGCTCGGGTCGCCGTGGCGCCGCTTGCCCATGTCGTCGAATCGCAGGCCGAGGGCGGCGCCGAACCGCAGCAGCCACTCGAAGTGCGCCCCCCGGAAGCGGAACGTCCCGCCGTCGACTGTGCCTTCGGTCGCCACGAGGGCCGGATCTCCCTCGCGGTCCGCGTCGATCGGTGGTGCGCCGGGGCGGGGACCCTCACCGGTGTTGTAGATCACGCCGAGCTCGTTCATCAGGATCTCCTTGCTCTCGCGCGCCGCCGCGAGGGTGTCGGCGTTGATCACGCGATTGAGGGCGGCGAGCACGAACTGGTTGGAGAAGACCGAGAACTGGACGGTGAAGCGCCGGAGGTGGTCGAGGGGCATGCGGCCATGGGCGAACCAGGCGGTGTAGGCGTTGTCCACCACCACCGGATGGTGCATGAGCTCGCGCTCGACGGTGTCCTTGAACGTCTCGAAATCCCTGCCGGTCATGGTGCTCCTCCTTCCGTGCCTTCCGCGCCGCGCCACGCCACCGCCGACCAGCTGCTCGCGTAGGTCTCGTCCTCGAGCGCGGCCGCGTCGGCCGTCATCCGCAGCGGCCGGAACGTGTCGATCATCACCGCGAGCTCGTCGGTGCGGTCCCGGCCGATGGACCCCTCGTAGGCGCCGGGGTGCGGGCCGTGGGGGATTCCGTTCGGGTGCACCGTGAACGCGGCCGCCTCGACCCCCCGGCGCGACAGGAAGTCGCCGTCGACGTAGTAGATGACCTCGTCGGAGTCGACGTTCGAGTGGTAGTAGGGCGACGGAATCGCCAGCGGGTGGTAGTCGGCCAGCCGTGGGACGAAGGAGCAGACCACGAACCCCGGCCCCTCGAACGTCTGGTGCACCGGGGGCGGCTGGTGGACGCGCCCGGTGATCGGCTCGAAGTCCTCGATGTTGAACGCGTAGGGCCACAGGTGGCCGTCCCACCCGACGACGTCGAGGGGATGGCGGCCGTAGTAGTAGCGGGTGATCCGACCGCGCGCCTTGACGCGGACCTCGAACGTCCCCGCCTCGTCGTACGTCTCGAGCGTGTCCGGGGGCCGGATGTCGCGCTCGGCGTAGGGCGCGCTCTCGACGAACTGGCCGTGGCGGTTGCGGTAGCGCGCGGGCGCCTCGATGTGTCCGCCGGCCGACTCCACGACGAGCATCCGCTGGGCGCTGCCCGCGTCGGGCACGATGCGCCAGAGGACGCCGGTGGGAATGACGAGGTAGTCGTTGGGGTGGTAGACCAGCAAGAGCCGAACTGGCTCTCGAGGACCCCTTCGCCCTCGTGCACGAAGACCAGTTCGTCGCCGTGCGCGTATCGGTACCAGTAGGTCATAGGCTCGACGGGCCGGACGACGTAGACGCGGAGGTCCGCGTTGGCCATCAACGGCACCCGCCCCCCGACGGCGTCGCCGGAGGGCGGCAGGCCTGCCGTCCGCAGCAGCCGGTGCCGGAGCGCGCCGGGCGGCTCGTAACGCACCTCGTCGGGGCCGGCGTCGAGAACGCGCTCGATCCCGGTGGGCGGCCGGAGGTGATAGAGCAGCGACTGGATACCCGCGAAGCCGTGGGTGCCCATCACCTCTTCGTGGTACAGCGAGCCGTCAGGCTGGCGAAACTGCGTGTGGCGCTTGTGGGGCACGTCGCCCCGCCGGACGTAGTAGCTCATGACGCCACCTCGACGAGGTTGCCGCGGCGCGCCTGCTCGCGCTCGATCGCCTCGAAGAGAGACTTGAAGTTCCCCTGCCCGAAGCCGTTCGATCCGCGGCGCTCTATCACCTCGAAGAACAGCGTCGGCCGGTCCTGGACCGGCTGCGTGAAGACCTGCAGCAGGTACCCGTCCTGGTCGCGGTCGGCGAGGATGCCGAGGCGGGCGAGCTCGCCGACGTACGGTCCGACGGGCGGAACGCGCGCCGCCAGGTCGTCGTAGTACGCGGCGGGCACGGGCAGGAACTCCACGCCGCGCGCGCGCATTCGCGAGACCGTCTCCACGATGTCGCCGGTGGCGAACGCGATGTGCTGGACGCCGGGACCGCCGAAGTAGTCGAGATACTCGGCGACCTGGGACTTCCGGCGGCCGGCCGCCGGCTCGTTGATCGGGAACTTGATGCGTCCGCCGCCGTCCTGCATGACCTTCGACATGAGGGCCGAGTACTCGGTCGAGATCGCCTCGTCGTCGAAGTGCAGGAGCTCGGTGAACCCCATGGTCTCCGCGAAGAACCGCACCCACCGATTCATCTGGCCCAGCTCGACGTTGGCAACGACGTGGTCGATGGCCGCGAGCCCGATGTTCCGGGGCGGCGGCTCGGAACCGCCGCGCGGCTCGAACCCGGGGGCGAAGGCGCCCGCGTAGCCGCCCCGCTCGACGAACCGGATCACGGTGTCGCCGTAGGCGCGGATGGCCGCGGACCGGAACCGCCCGTGCGCGTCGCTTTCCTCGACCGGCTCCGCCGCGGGGTCGGCGCCGCGCCGGCGTGCTTCCGCGAAGGCGCGCGCGGCGTCGGGCACCTCGAGCGCGACGACCGCCACGCCGTCGCCGTGCGTGTGAGCGAATCGGGCGGCGGGGTGGCCGGACGCGAGGCCGCTCGTGAGGACGAACCGAGTCGCCCGGCATTCCAGGACGTACGACGCGGTCTCGCGGCATCCGGTCTCGAGGCCGCGGTAGGCGGTGACGCGGAAGCCGAACGCCTGCTCGTAGAATACCGCCGCCTGTCTCGCGTTCCCGACGTAGAGCTCGATGTGGTCGATGCGACGGATGGGGAAACGGTCAGTCATGGCTCAGTCTCCGCGCGAGCAGCCGTCCGAGGCGCTCGATCGCCGTCCGGATCTCGTCCGGGGCGCAGCTCGAGAAGCTCAGCCGCAGGCGGTTCGCGGGCGCCCCCGCGGTCGCCGCGAAGGCCGACCCCGGCACGACGGCGACGCGGGCCTCCGCGAGCGCCTCCTCGCACACGCGGTCGCCGTCGAGTCGCGGCGGCAGCTCGACCCACACGAAGAAGCCACCGGGAGGCTGCGTCCACCGGGCGCTCGCGGGGAAATGGTCGCGAAGCGCCGCGAGCAGGGCGTCCCGCCGCCGCCGGTAGCCGGCCCTGATGCGATCGAGGTGGCTCGCGAACCCCTGTCGCAGCAGGTGAGCCACCGCGCGCTGCGTGAGGGCCGAGCACTCCAGGTCGGCCGCCTCCTTCAGAACCCCGGCCGCGGGCATGAGGCGCGGCGGCAACACCAGCCAGCCGAGGCGCAGGGCGGGCGCGATGATCTTCGAGAAGGTGCCGACGTAGACCACCCACTCGTCGTCCAGTGCCCGCAGCGCGGGCAGTGGGTCCCGGTCGTAGTGCAGGAGCCCGTAGGTGTCGTCCTCGACGATGGGGACGCCGAACCGATGCGCGAGAGCCACGAGTCTCGCGCGTTTCTCGCGGTCGAGTCGAACCCCGCACGGGTTGTGGGTGTCGGCTATTGCATAGATGAAAGCGGGCCGCGCCCCGCCTGCCAGCCGCGCCCGGGCGCGGTCGACGTCCATGCCGGTGTCGAGGTCGGTGCCGACGGTCAGGATGGACGGCCGGTACGGCAGGACCGCCTGGCGAACGCCGGCGTACACCTGTTCTTCCAGGAGCACCTGGCCGCCCGGCGCCATCAGCAACTGGGCCGCGAGGCTCAGCGCCTGCTGGGCCCCCGACGTCAGCAGCACCTGATGGGGGGCGCAATCGACGCCCCGCGCGCGCATGAGCTCGACGATGCGCTCTCTGAGCGGCTCATGGGGCTGGCCGTACTGCAGAGCGGCGTGGTCGCCGGCCAGGACGTCCGCGAGGGCTGCGGCGTAGGCGGCGCGGGGTATCAGCTCCGAGGCGGGGAGCCCCCCGGCGAGCGACAGGAGCCCGGGTTGCGGCGGAAGAAGCGCGAGCTCGCGCAGGCGCGAGCGCGCGAATCCGGAGCGGGGTGCGGCGGCGCCCGTCGGGGTCCGCGGGCGATCGAGCGTGACGGAAGGCATGCAACCACGATATCAACATTTTTCGAGTATACGCAATAGGTATTAAAATGAAGTTGACAGAAAGCGTTGTTTTTATTATTTTTTATTGCTGTATTGGCTAAAAAACAAAACGACCAAGGTGCTTCATCGACCGGCGTCAGGGCTCGGATGAAGAAACAGCCGGCGCCGGGGGCGCTCGCCGGCGAGTGGCCGCCGCGGCTCGACGGTCTGGATCGGCGGCTGCTCGCGTTGCTGCAGCGGGACGGGCGGGCGACGAGCGTCGAGCTGGCGAGACGGCTCGACCTGTCGCCGCCCGGCCTCCAGCGGCGGTTGCGGCGGTTGGAGGCGGCGCGGGTCATTCGCGGATACACGGCGCTCGTCAACCGCGAGGCCGTCGGCCTGGATCTGCTGTGCTTCGTCGAGGTCAAGCTGGCGCACCACCGCCCGGACTGCGTCGCGCGCTTTCGCGACGAGGTGCAGGCGATTCCCGAGGTCCTCGAGTGCCACTACCTGACCGGCGAGTCCGACTACCTGATCAAGATCGTCGTGCCGAACCACAAGGCGCTCGAGACGGTGCTCTTCGAGGGCCTGATGCGGATCGACGGGGTCGACCGGATCCACACGAGCATCGTGGTCAACGAGGTGAAGATGTCGACGGTCCTGCCGCTGGAGGCGCCGTCCCGCTCGCACCCCGGCGGCGAGCAGTGAACGGTGAGAACGGTGAGAGGCACACCGATGACCCGCCCGCTCGACGACACGCACGACCCGGCGCTGCGAAGCTGGGTCGCCGGCGCCAACGATCCCGCCGGCGACTTTCCGATTCAGAACCTGCCGTTCGGGGTCTTCCGCCGTCGCGGCCGCCCCGAGGCGCCGCGGCTCGGCGTCGCCATCGGCGATCAGGTGCTCGACCTCCGGCGTTGCTGCGAGCTCCGGCTCCTCGACGGACCGGCGCCGGCCGCAGCCCGATGATGCGGCCTCTCAACCCGGTGATGGTCGCAACCGTCCTGGTGTACGCTAAACGCCAGGACATGGCCGACCACCATCGATACCGCGATTGGCTCAGCCGGACCGTCAACGCCGGTCGCCCGTACGGCATGTCCGAGCTCGTGTCGAGCGCGTTCGTCAGGGTCGTGACGAACCGCCGCGTGTTCAAGAACCCCGCCACGCCGTCCGAAACGTTGTCGTTCACGATGGATGAACGGCTCGGAGACGTGCTGGTGTGACGTTTCCCACCAGTTCGCGTCGGCGTCCACTGCTACCCTGAGCGGGCGCCGGGTTCGGTTATCGCATGTCATTTCACCCGGTCTGGACACGCCGCCGGCAGCGCGTCGACCGGCTGCGACGTGAGCATCCGCCCGCGGACGAGCTGCTGGCGTTCTACGGCGACGTGCTGGCGCTGCAGGAGCCGTTGTACGTGAAGGCGCTGGGATCCCGGTGGCTGGGGGCGGTCGAGGCCGCGGACGGCGACGCTCCGCGGCTGCGTCTCACCCGGCTGCCGGAACGGCCGCGCGAGCGGGCCTTCCCGCGTTTCGTGCGGGCCGTCCCCGCGTCGGCGACCGATCTGCTGCAAGCGACGGCCGGGCGGCTGACGTCGGAGCCCGCCGCGATGTCCGAGCTGCTGAGCGCCGTGCTGGGGGGAGAGACGGTCGCCGCGATCGCCGTGTCCCTCGATTGCGAGGCGGCGGCGCTTGAGTTTTTTCCGCGCGCCTTCGTGCAGCCCATCGCCGAGGCGCTCGCAACCGGGGCGGCTCGCGCCGGCACCGGCGACCCCGCCGGTGCCGGCGGCCCTGTTTCCGGAGGCGGTGATGCCCGCGCCGCGTGCCCGTACTGCGGGGCGGAGCCGATTGCCGCGGTGTTGCGCGACGAGCCCGAGGCCAGGGGGCGGCGGACTCTGCTCTGCTCGCTCTGTCTGGCGGAATGGGCGTTTCCGCGGATGCGTTGTCCGGCCTGCGGGGAGGAGCGCCCGGACCGGCGCCCGCATCACGTCTCCGAGTCGTGGCCGCACGTCCGCCTGGAAGAGTGCGGGTCGTGCCGAACCTACGTCAAGGCGATAGACCTGCGGGAAGCGGGCCTCGCCGTCCCCGTCGTCGACGAGCTGGCGTCGGTCGAGCTCGATCTCTGGGCGGCGGAGCAGGGGCTCTCGAAGCTCCGCACGAATCTGCTGGGGCTGTAGCCGGAGACTTCGGGGGGAGACCGAGGCCGGCCGGGCGCGGTGATGCAGCGGTAATCGTGGATGCAGTTCGAGTTTGCCCTCGACAGTGCCGGCCGCATGACGCTCGACGAGCTCACGGGCGAGCTTGCACGATGGCAACGGTACGGCAAGGAGACGATTGTCGACGAGTATGCCGGCGTGCCCGTCTTCGTCAACGAGTTCTGGACGTCGAAGCAGCGGGCGGCGCATTCCTTGCACGAGATTTCCTATCGGGCGTGCTTCAAGCCGCAACTGCCGCGGTTCTTCATCACCAGGCTGACGGATGCGGGCGACGTGGTGTTCGATCCGTTCATGGGGCGGGGCACGACCCTCCTCGAAGCGGCGTTGCTGGGACGAGACGCGCTCGGCAACGATGTCAATCCACTGTCCCGCATGCTGGTCGAGCCGCGGCTCGCGCCGCCCGCGGCGACGGAGGTCGAATCGCGGTTGCGCGCGTTGTCCCTGGATGGAGACCGGGACGAAACGGCGGGGCATCCCGACGGGTTCGACGCGTTCTTCCATGCGCGAACCCTCACCCAGATCTGCCGGCTGCGCGCGTACCTGCTGGAGCGCCACGCCTCGGGCGCCGCCGACGGCGTCGATCGCTGGATCCGGATGGTCGCGATCAACCGTCTGACCGGACATTCCCGAGGCTTCTTCTCCGTCTACACGCTGCCGCCCAACCAGGCGACCTCCATCGAGAGCCAGCGGAAGATCAACGAACGCCGCAACCAGCAGCCGGAGTATCGCGACGTCGCCGCCCTCATCCTGCGCAAGACGCGCTCGCTCCTGAAGGACATCTCCCCGCCGGTGCCGGCGGGACGCGTGCAGGGGTTCTTCCGGCAACGGGTCGACGTCCCGTTCGACTACGGCGGCCCGCCGGTTTCCCTCTCGGTGACGTCACCGCCGTTCATGAACATCGTGAACTACAAGCACGACAACTGGCTGCGGTGCTGGTTCGCCGGGCTCGACGCCGGCGGCATCGAGATTACCCAGACGAAGAAGCTGGATGAGTGGAAGAACCTCGTGCGCGGGGTCCTCGTCAACGTCGCCGCGATCTCCAGGCGCGGGGGCGCGTTCGCCTTCGAGGTCGGAGAGATTCAGCGCGGGTCGCTGCTGCTCGATCGGGTCGTCACCGACGTTTCCCGCGAGACGGAGTGGACCCCCGTCTGCATCGTCGTCAACGAGCAGACGTTCACGAAGACCTCGAACACGTGGGGGGTCGACAACAACCGCGGCGGGACCAACACGAACCGGATCGTCCTGATGCGCCGCTCGTGACGCGGAGGGGGGGCGTCACCCGCGTCAATCCTGCTCGACATGCTCTCTCGCCGCGCCTCGTCAGGCAGCCCTCTCGCCGGTCTCGGTGCAACGCGGGGTTCACCATGGGTCGCGGCGTACCGGCGGTCGCCATCGTGTGGCACGCGGCGGCGGGAGTTGCTACAGTAATGCAGTCGGGCGCTCTCAGGACACGAGCCCGAGCGGCTGGCTGCGGGCGGCTCCACGCCGGCGAGGGGCACGCCGAATGCCGGGTGCTCGATGCAGAACCACGAACCAAGAGGTTCCCGAAATCAGCTCACCCCGATACGGAACCAGGGAAGTCGGATGCTGAAGGACGAGCTCCGCGTTTCGCTGTCGCCGCCGCGGTTGTCGGCGCTTCGCAACCTGTCCCAGATGGTCGAGGCCTTCGGCGCGACGAACGGGCTGCCCGAAGCCAAGATCTACATGCTCAACCTGGTGCTCGACGAGCTGGTCGCGAATTCCGTGAACTACGGCCTTGATGGCGTCGCCGAGCCCAGGATCGAGATTACGTTGTGGGTCAGCGGCACATTGCTGGTCATGACGATCGCGGACAACGGGCTCCGGTTCGATCCGACGGAGAGCCCCCGTCCGGATTTGTCGTCACCGCTCGCGGAGCGGGCCGTCGGGGGCCTGGGACTGCATCTGGTCAAGAGGTTCGCCGACCGTGTGACCTACCAGTTCACGGAAGGCCGGAACCAATTGACGCTGGAGCACAACTACACGCCGGCGAGGCGGGCCGAGGGACGAGATTTAGCGATGGATATCGAGGTCGAGGAAGAACGGAATGACGGCGTGCTGGTGCTGTTGCCCGTCGGCCGGCTGGACAGCGGGAACGTCAACTCCTTCGAATCGAGCGTCATGCAACGCATCGGCGGCGGGGAACGGCGCCTGATCGTCGACTTCAGCCGTCTCGAGTTCATCAGCAGCTCCGGCCTGCGGGTGCTGCTCCTCGCCGCGAAGGCGCTGAAGGCCGGCGCGGGAACGATCGTCCTCTGCTGCATGAAGCCGCATGTCGAAGATGTGTTCCGGATCAGCGGCTTCGATCGGTTCATCCCCGTGAAGGCGACGCGCGCGGCGGCGCTCGAGACGTGTGCCTGATGCCGGCCAGCCGGAATGGCCGTGCCGACGCCGAAGCCGGATGAAGAGAGAAGAGGGCTGACGGGATGGCAGACGCGCGGCGGCCGGACGCCGGCATCGAACCGCCCGACGGAATGAAGCACATCTGCGTCTACCTGGGCGGCCACGTCGGCTACGAGAAGCGGTACGTGGAGGAGGCGGAGACCCTGGGCCGCTTGATGGCGGCCGACGGAGTCGGGCTGGTGTACGGCGGCGCCCGCGTCGGTCTGATGGGGGCGCTGGCCAACGCGGTGTTGTCGAACGGCGGTTTCGCCACCGGCGTCGTCCCGCGGCAGTTGGAGTACCAGGAGCTCGCGCACGAGGGGCTCAGCCGCCTGTATGTCGTCGACACCATGCATCAGCGCAAGTACCAGATGCAATCGCTGTGCCACGCGTGTATTGCGCTCCCGGGTGGCTTCGGCACCATCGAGGAGATCTTCGAAGCGCTCACCTGGGCGCAGAAGCCGCTCTATCTGCACGAGAAGCCGTGCGTCTTCGTCAACGTCGTCGGCTACTACGATCACCTCTTCAAGTTCCTGGATCACGCGGCCGCACAGGGGTTGCTGCTCGAGAAGAACCGGGCGCTCGCCCTCCAGTCGCCGACCGCCGAGGGGGCGCTGCGCGCGATCCAGGCGGCCTGGGACGCGGAAGAGGAGGCCCTGCAGCAGGTGCTGCGGGAGTACCGGCAGTGACCGCGCCGACAGCCGGCCGGCATCCATCCCGACGAGCTCGGCGCCTCCGCTGCCCGTCCGGGTAGACCCGCCCTCTTACTGCGCCCCGTCCTCTTCGTCCTCCAGCACCACGGCGGTGCCGTAGGCCAGGAGCTCGGCCGCGGCGCCCATGATCATCGACGTCGAGAACCGCAGGGAGACGATGGCGTTCGCCCCCAGCTCGTGGGCCTCGTCCACCATCCGGTCTAGCGCCTGCTCGCGAGACTCGGCCAGGAGCTTCGTGTACTCGGCGACTTCGCCGCCAACGATGTTGCGCAGCACCGCCATGATGTCCTTGCCGATGTGGCGCGTTCTGATCGTGTTCCCGCGTACCAGTCCCAGAGTGCGGGCGATCCGCTTGCCGGCCACCCGATTCGTGGTGACCACGATCATCTGTGCACCTCCCGGTAGCGGTCGGTCTTCGCGGCCTTCAATCGGTCGATCAGCACCCCGATGAACAGCATCGCGAAGCCGGTCACCCCTCCCAGCAGCATGAGCCGCTCCAGGAGGTTATCGGTTTCCTGCCAGCTTCCCCACAGGGCGTAGCCGCCGACGAGGACCGCCCACGCGACCACCAGCGGCCACCCCAGGCCGACCAGCAGCCGGCTCGACTCGGTACGCGGCATCTCGGGCCACTCCTCGTCTCGTGGCGTCTCGAACGTCGACGACATCGTCGCCTCCCTCATGGCGCGCAGACTCTCGACCTCCGCGCGGCAAGTGGCGCAGTGCTCCAGATGCAGCCGAACCCGCTGCCCATCGCGCTGCACCAGTGCCCTGTCCAGGTATCCGGAGAGCAGAGCCTCGTCGAACGTCCGCCCACAGGGTTCAGGCATGACGTCCTCCTTCTTCTTCGAGCCGCGCCCGCAACTGCCTCCGGGCGCCATGCAGCCGTGACATCACCGTGCCGATGGGGATGTCGAGCACCTCCGCGAGGTCGCTGTAGGACAGATCGTGGAAATCGCGAAGCACGATGATCTCGCGCTTGTCGGCCGGCAGGGTGGCGAGCGCGCGCCAGACGCGCTGTCGCAGCTCCTGGCGGCGGAGGTCCGCTTCCGGGCTCGGTTGCGGGGCGGCCAGTTGCCCGACGAGGGCGTCCGACTCGCCGATGGCGTCGGCCGGCCGGCGCTGCCGTTGGCGCCACAGGTCGCGCACCTGGTTCCGGACGATGGTGAACAGCCAGGGCTGCACGCGGCGGGCGGCGTCGAAGCTGTTCAGGGTGCTGAAGAACCGCAGCATCGCGTCCTGGGTCACGTCCATCGCGTCGTCCCGGTTGCCCAGCATCTGGAGGGCGAGGAGATACGCGGCCCGGCGATAGCGCCGGGCCAGCGCGTCGCACGCCGCCGGCTCGCCGGCCCTCGCCTGGTCGATCAGTTGCCGGTCGGATCCGGCGTCGCCAGCGACCAGGAGCGGCGCCGGAGAATCAACCGTCACGGTATGCACTACCCCCTACCTACGTATCGGCCGGCCGGATATTCACGGTACGGCCGGACGCGGGCTCGATTCGATGGTCCTGGCCCGGTCTACGGCGCGGTCGGCGTTCCGGTTCCCGCATCGACCGCTCGATGACGGGCGTCCGGCAGGGCGCTTCCTGCCAACGCCCGGTATGACCCAGGATTGCACGGCAAATGCGGGCGGGGCCTGTAGCACGGCAGATCCGTCCCGATACAACACGGTGATGCTGTGGTTCTTCAAGGCGGCCGAGGAGTCGCCCCGGTTCATCGGTATCCACTGCGACCCGCGTCCCGACGCCTGCGAGCTGGTGGTGCTGTATCCTGATGGATCGGAGGAGAGCGAGCGTTTCGACGACTTCACGGCGTTGGTCGAGGCGGCGAAGAACCTGGGCCGGGACCTGATCCGCCTGGGTTGGGAGCCGTGTCCCACCGCCACCACCGTGACCCGCCGCGAGAGTTGAGGACCCGTCGGGCTCTCGCCGCCCGCTCCCGGTCCTGCGCGCATGAATGTGTTCCTGATTGACGGGACCTACGAGCTGTTCCGTCACTTCTACGCGGTGCCGCCGGCCGCCGACGTCGACGGACGCGAAGTGGGCGCCGTCCGCGGCGTCGTCGGTTCCGTGCTGTCGATGCTCGAGAACGACGTGACCCACCTCGGCGTGGCGACCGACCACGTCATCGAGTCGTTCCGCAACGTTCTCTGGCCCGGCTACAAGACCGGGGACGGGATCGACCCCGCCCTGCTCGGGCAGTTCGGTCTGCTGGAAGAAGCGCTGGCGATCTTCGGCGTCACGGTGTGGCCGATGACCGATCTCGAGGCGGACGACGGGCTGGCGTCCGCGGCCGCGCTCGCGGCCGGCGACCCCCGCGTCGAGCAGATATTCGTCTGCACACCCGACAAGGACCTCGCGCAGTGCGTGACGGGGAGCCGCGTGGTGCAGTTCGACCGGCGGGCCGGCACGCTGCGCGACGAGGAGGGTGTCCGGGCGAAGTTCGGGGTGGTCCCGGCGTCGATTCCCGACTATCTCGCCCTCGTCGGCGACGCCGCGGATGGTTTTCCCGGGTTGCGGGGGTGGGGCGCCAAGTCGACGGCGGCCGTGATCGGGCGGTACCGGCACATCGAGGCGATACCCGACGATGCCGCCGATTGGGATGTCACGGTGCGGGGCGCGGGCCGTCTGGCGGCCGAGCTCGCCGGACACCGCGACCTCGCCCTGCGTTTCCGGGACCTCGCCACGCTGCGCACGAACGCGCGGTTGTTCGACTCGGTCGACGACCTGCGCTGGAGCGGACCGGGGCCGGCTCTCTTCGACCTCTGTGCGCGGCTCCGTGTCCCCGGCTTCTTCAAGCGTGTCCAGGCGCTGACCGATCGGTCCACGAACCGGTGACGGGCCGTCCGACGGTACGTGCACCGCGGCCGTCGCGCTCCGCGGCCCGCCCGGCGGCGATCCGAGCAGCCCGTGGCAGAACCCCGCGCGGCACCGGGACCGGCGCGGCGCCAGCGGGCTGTAGGGCGCCCGTGCGACAAGACGTGACGAGGGGGCATACTGGGCATAGGGGACCGATCGCGGGTCGAATGCCGCGGGGCCCTTGCCACGGGCTGCCGGGGTTTCGGGAAGACGTGGTTTCTAGTACCCTGCACAGTCCTTCCGGCGCACGGGGCCGCGGACGACAGACGCAATGCAACGACTGACGAAGCACAGATTGCCGCGGTGGGCTCGCGACCTGATGGACGCGAATCCCGGGGCGGCGCCTCCGACCCTCGATGATCCGTTGCCGGTCTGGCTGGAAGAAGAGCTCGCCCGCGTGCCCCTCTGGGCTCAAATCCGGGGTACCACCGAGATTCGGCAGGGGCACCCGTATCTCCTGATTGAGGACATCCGCCGCCAGCCGGAGCTGATGCGGCAGGTGGTCGACATGCGCCCCGAGCTGGCGGCGCTCGCCCGGCGCCTCGTCGAGCGGGGCATCCGGCGCCTGGTCTTCACCGGGTGCGGCGCCGCCTTCCACACCGCCGAACTCGGGGCGTTCCTGTTCCGGCAGTGGACCGGGTGGTCCACCGAGAGCCACGAGTCCCAGGAGTTCTCGAATCATTGGCGCCGGGGGCCCGAGCCGACCGCCCTCGTCCTCCAATCGGCGACCGGAGCCAGCGTCGAGACGATCGAGGCAGGCCGGCAGGCCCGGGAGCGAGGGGTGCTCACGCTCGGGCTGACCAATACGCCGGGGAGCGTGCTGGAGGACCTGTGCGACGAGAGCGTCTGTTTCCCGACGGGGCAGCGCTGCGGTCCCGACGTGTCGGTGCTGACGACTCGCCTCGTGCTGTTGTACCTGCTGGGGCTCGAAATCGGGGTGGCCACGGCGTCGCTCACCGATCGCGAGGCCGACGAGCTGGGGGTGGCGATCGCCCAACTGCCCAACGCGGCGGCGCAGTTTCTGGAAGAAGAGGACGTGAACGTGTCGCAGATCGCCAACGCGCTCAAGGACCAGCGGGCGCTGTTGCTGGCCGGCGGCGGCGCGAACTGGTTCTCCGCCCGCGAAGGGGCGTTGAAGATAGAGGAAGAGAGCAGTCTGCTCTGCAAGGCGTATCGACCCGCCGAGTACGCGCACAACGCGATTCCGCTGCTGTCGGAGGAGGTCGCGACGGTGGTCATCGCGCCGCCCGGCGGCAGCTATGCACGGCTGCATGACGTGGCGCGTACGGCGCGGGCCGCGGGTTCGCCGAGTCTGGCCCTGGTGGTCGACGGAGACGATACGGTGGCCCCGGACGCGACGTTCGTCATCGCCGTGCCCGACACGATCGGAGAGCTGCTGATGCCGCCGCTGGCTGCGATCACGTTTCAGTTGCTGGGCTACTACCTCGGCGCTGAACGAGGCTTCAACCCGGATACGCTGCGCACCGACGATATCGACCACGCCCGGGCCTGGCTCACCGCGTTTCCGTTCGGGTCGCACTAGGAGCTTGCGCCGTAGAAGTTTCGCGCCAGCGAAACTTCAAACGCGACCGCAAGGTCGCGCAGACTGCTAGAATCAGATCCGTACGGACTGCCGCAGACATCATCGACGGGGCCGCGGGCAGTCGGCTCCGTCATCCACCGAAGGCCCGGTCGATCCGGGCCGCCATCGACAGGAGGAATCACCGATGCCCCCCGAACCGCCGCCCGCTCTCGCCACGCTGATGTTCGCTGCAGGTGCGGTGCTCCCGTTCCTGGTCGTTCTCGCCTGCGCCCTCCTGGGGCTGGTCAAGCGCTGATTCCGCCGATGGCCAGACTGGTCGGGCGGCATCTGCTGGCCCTGGCGCTCGTGCTGGCCGCGCCCTCGTATGGGGCGGCCGGCCAGGACGGCGAGACCGCGCCGCGCGCCGACCGGCCACGGCATCTGCTGATCGTGCTCGACGGGTTGCGCCCCGACTACGTGCAGCCTCACTTCATGCCGGCGCTGCATGCGCTGGGGCGGCGCGGGATGGTGATGACCCGGCATCACGCGGTGTTTCCGACCGTGACCCGGGTCAATGCCGCATCCATCTCGACCGGGGCCTATCCGGAGACCCACGGGCTGATGGGCAACGCGGTGTTCTTCCCGCGGGTCGAAGCCACGCGGTTCCTCACCACGAGTGAGCGCGACAACCTGTTGAGGATCGAGGACGCCGTCGGGGAACGGTTGCTGACGGCGGCCACCCTGGGCGAGACGCTTCAATCGTCGGGCGACCGGCTCCTGGTCATGAGCGCCGGATCCAGCGGGTCGTCCTACCTCCTGAATCATACCGTTGCCGGCGGCGCCATCCTCCACTACGAGTACAGCCGGCCGGCGGGGCTGCATCGGCAGGCCGTCGATCGCCTCGGGGCGGTGCCCGACGCGGGCACGCCCAATCACGCGAGAAACCGCTGGATCGTCGATGCGTTCCTGGAGGTCGCGCTGCCGGCGATCGACCCGACGGTGACGCTGCTCTGGCTCAGCGATCCGGACACCACGGCGCACCGCCACGGCATCGGCCACCCGCTGGTGGTCGAGGCGCTCTTCCGGCTCGACGCCGAGATCCAGCGCCTGCAGGACGGTCTTGCCGCGGCCGGCCTGCTCGAGACCACCAACATCTGGGTGACCTCGGACCACGGGTTCTCCGAGCACACCGGCGGCATCGACCTCGGGGCGGTGCTGGCGCCCTTCGCGGCGCCGCTCGACGACGGCTCGCCGCGCATCGTGGGGGGCGCCGACGCCGTCTACGTGCGCGACGGCGATACGGCGGCGGTGTCGGGCATCGTCGCCGCCCTGCAGGCGACCGAGGGGGTCGGGGCGATCTTCACCCGGGGTGCGAGCCCCGGCGCCCGCGAGGGCGGGGTGGCCGGCACCTTGTCGTTGGACCTGACGCGGTGGGATCATCCGCGCGCCGCGCAGATTCTCTACTCGCCCGATTGGACCGCGGCGGTGGGCCGGTACGGCTTTCGCGGAACCTCGGCGCAGCCGGGCGTCGCCGGCCACGGCAGCTCGAGTCCCTTCGACGTTCACAACACGCTGGTGGCGGTCGGCCCCGACCTGAAGGCCGGTGTCGAGAGTGCCGTACCGAGCGGCAACGTGGACTTCGCCCCGACGTTCCTGCATACGCTCGGGATCGAGATACCGGCTTCGATGCAGGGCCGGGTGCTCCACGAGGCGCTGCGCGGGGGGCCGGCCCCGTCCGAGGTCGCGGTGGGGTCGACCGAGGTCCAGGTCGAGTCCGCGGACGGGGCGTACCGGCTGACCGCCACCGTCTCGCAGGTCGACGACCGATCGTATCTCGACTACACGACGGTCCAGCGGCCCGAGTAGCCCGGCCCCGAGCCCCGGCTCCTAACTCTCGTCCTGCGGACCGGACACGACCCGCCCGTCGAACAGATGCACCTCGCGGCCGGCGTGCTGGGCGTAGCGCGGGTCGTGGGTGACCATGCAGATGGTCGACCCTTCGCCGTGCAGGCCTTCGAGAAGCTGCATGACCGCCTCGCCGTTCTTGGAGTCGAGGTTGCCGGTGGGCTCGTCGGCGAGCAGAATCGAGGGTTGGCCGGCGACGGCGCGGGCCACCGCCACGCGCTGTTGCTGGCCGCCGGAGAGCTGGCTCGGCAGATGCCTGGCGCGGTGGGCCATCTCGACCTTCTCGAGGGCTTGGTCCACGCGTTCCCGCCGTTCGGCCGGGCGCATGCCGCGGTAGGTCAGGGGCAGCTCGACGTTCTCGTAGACGGTGAGATCGCCGATCAGGTTGAAGCTCTGGAAGATGAACCCGATCTCGCGGTTCCGGGTGCGGGCGCGGTCCGACATCTTGAGACTCGCCACCGGCCGGCCGTTCAACTGGTAGTGACCGTCGGACGGCGAGTCGAGCAGCCCGAGAATCGAGAGCAGCGTCGATTTCCCACAGCCTGACGGTCCCGAGATGGCGATGTACTCTCCCGGGTAGATATCCAGGTCGATCTCCTCGAGCGCGTGGGTTTCCACCTCGTCGGTCAGGAAGACCTTCGTCACCTTGTCGAGGTGAATCAGGGGCTGGGCTGTGTCATTCATTTTGGCTGGATCCTCCTCCCGCTGCCTGGATCGGACGCGGGGTTTCACCATGGGCTCCCAGTGTCATGTCCTGTGAAGTTCGCGAAACAGCTGGCATGTTGAATGGGGGCCCCTGAACTGGGAAGTAAAGTCGCTTTCAGGATGATTTCCGCGAACCACTGGGACAGGACACTAGTTCAACCGGACGCGGTCGAAGGCGTCCCACTGCGACATGTCCGACAGCACGACCTCTTCGCCGGGCTGCAGTCCTTCGCGCACTTCGATGGTGTTCACCGAGCTGCGGCCCAGGCTGACCCGGGTCCGCACCGCCTCGTCGCTGTCGGGCTGAAGCTTGAACAGGCTGACCACGCTGTCTTCCTGGCCGTACACGGGACGGCCCACGTAGACGACATTGACGAGCCGCTCGAGCTCGATCGTGCCGTCGACGGTCAGGTCCGGTCTGGCGCCGCGGGGCAGGTCGCCGTCCAGCGACACGTCCACGGTGACGGTGCCCTGCTGCACCGCGGGGTCGATACGGATGACGTGTCCGGGGATGACCCCGTTGCGGGTGTCGATGGATGCCGGCTGGCCGATCTGAACGTCTCTCGCCTGCGTCTCGGCGATCCGCAGCTCGGCCTTCAGGCGCGATGGATCGCCGACCCGCGCGAGATTGGTGCCCGGGGTGACGCTGGCCCCTTCCTCGAGGGGCACCTCCTGCAGGACCCCGGCCACCCCGGCGGTGACCTGCAGATCCGCGACCTCGTCCCGGCGCAGTTGGTGGATGGTCTCGAGGCGGTCCACGTCGGCCTGCTCGGCCGCGAGCTGCGTCGCCATCGAGTTGATCAGGATATCGAGCCGCTGCTGCTCGATCTCGTGCTGAATGCGGTACTGGTTCGCCGCCGACTGCTTCTGGCGGAGCTGCAGCTCCGAGACCAGCTCGTCCCTGAACAGCTCTTCGTCGAGACTGGCCTCATACTCGGCCAGCGTGAGCGCCGATTCCGCGGTGGCGACGGCCGCGCGCTGGGTCAGCACGTCGCGGTCGAGCTCCACCTGCCGGCTCTTGTATCGGGCCCGCGCGGCCTCGAGCTGAAGCCCCGCTTCCATGGCGCTCTGCTCGAGCTGGGGGTTGCTCAGCTCCACGATGACCGTGTCCGGTTCGACGGTGACGCCGGGGCGGAGGACGATGCGCTCGACCGTGCTGTTGGTGATCGCGGAAATCCATCGGATCTCTTCGGGCACCAGCGTGCCGGTCCCGCGAACATTCCGCAGCATCTCGCCGCGCTGCACGGTGTCGGTATAGACGGTGTCGCGGTCGACGCCGGGCGCCGCCGGTTCGAGACGAGACACCCCGACCGTGATCAGGATGACGACCACGCCGGCCCCGGCGCCGTACGCGATATGGCGCACGCGTTTCGCCCGTGCGATGTCCGGACGTGCGATGTCGACCATCAGGACCTTCCTCCGGGAGCCGCGGCGAGACCCGCGGTTGCGCGGGTCGCAGCGAGGCTTCCTGTCGTGGGCCTCTTCTCCGTGTCCTGCGGCCTCCGGGCGGCCACGTGTCGCGTGCCACGCGCCCCCCGAGCTGGACGCCAGTCGGGAGCGGAGAGTTGCCCGGGCCCCTGGGAATCAGCGCGGTTCTAGCGCGACCTTGCGGTCGCGTTGGAAGTTTCGCTGGCGCGAAACTTCTACGGCGCGGACTCCTGGGGGTTCACGATGCCGGCGATGGCCGCCGAGAGCCGGATCCAGTTCGCGGTCTCCAGGTTCAACTGCTTCCGGCCTCCCGGCGTCAGCTCGTAGTACTTCGCCTGGCGGTTGTTCTCCGACTTGCCCCACGAGGCTCGAATCCACCCCTGCTGCTCCAGGCGATGCAGCGCCGGATAGAGCGACCCCTGGTTGACGTGCAGCACTTCCCGCGACATCTGCTGAATGCGCTGCGAGATGCCCCATCCGTGCATCCGCCCGGCGGACAGGGTCTTCAGAATCAGCAGGGCCAGCGTGCCCTGCAGCAGATCCGGTTTCCTCGTGAGCACGGCGACCTTCCCCGGCCCGGACGGTCCGTCTTGGGCTCCGCTCTCGGGCCAACCCATCCCGCAGGAGTCGGCTCTGATCTGCAGCGGGCGCTATCGCCTGACCCCTAGATATCCGACAAGAAATTGTGCAACGGCGGGGCAGGGATGTCAAGTTCCGTAGTGCGTCCCGATCTCTCGGCCCTCGGTTTTGGGGTAGGCTTAGTGGGCGTGCCATCACTGCGCCTGTGGGGACCGGGAATCCGGCGCGGGGCCGGGCGAGACAGTCGCGGTCCCGGTTGCTGCATGACACGAGGCCATGCAGGGCGCTTGAAGTTCAGTTCCGTCGAGGGAGTCATCGCCATGCCAAGAGCTGCCACACGCCGACACCGTTTGCCGCTTTTCCTCACGCTGGCTGCGCTGGTCCTCGGGATCGGACTGCTGCCGGTCGAGCCGCTCGCGGCGCAGGAGCATCACCACGGGCTCCACGCGGCCGCGCGCGATCTGGGCCACGTCGATCCGGCAGCCGTCGGCGTGTCCGCGGAGCGCCTCGAACGGCTCGACGCCGGGATGCAGCGCATGGTCGACGAAGGGAAGCTGGCGGGCATCGTGACGATGCTCGCGCGGAACGGCAAGGTCGCCTTCGTCGACAGCGTCGGGGTGCAGGACGTCGAGTCCGGGACGCCGATGGCCGCCGACTCGATCTTTCTCATCTACTCGATGACCAAGCCGGTGACGGCGACGGCCCTGATGATGCTCTACGAAGAGGGCAAGTGGCAGATCAACGACCCGGTGTCCCGGTTCATCCCGGAGCTCGCCGATCTCAGGGTCCACGCGGGCGAGTACGCCGACGGCTCGCCGGTGCTCGAGGCGGCGGCGCGGTCGATGACGATGCGCGAGCTGCTGACCCACTCGGGCGGACTGGACTACGGGTTCGACAACCACCCCGTCGCGCGCGCGTACCGGGAGAACGGCGTCCTCGATGCGGATGCGCCGTTGCAGGACATGATCGACAAGCTCTCGATGGTGCCGCTGCGGTCGCAGCCCGGCACCGAGTGGCACTACAGCGTCTCGGTCGACGTGCAGGGCTACCTGGTCGAGAAGCTGTCGGGGCAGCCGTTCGACGAGTTCCTGCTGGAGCGGATCTTCGAGCCGCTCGGCATGGTCGACACCGGGTTCTTCGTGCCGGTGGGAGACCTCGATCGGGCTGCCCGGATTCACCAGGCGGCGGACGGCGGCGAGCTCGAGCTGGCCGACAACGAGGTGCGCACCCTGCCGCCGGCCGGTCCCTCCGGGGGCGGCGGGCTCTACTCGACCGCCGGAGACTATCTGCGGTTCATGCAGATGCTGCTCAATGACGGGGAGCTCGGCGGCGCCCGCCTGTTGTCGCCGCGTTCGGTGGAGATGATGCGGACGAACCACCTGCTTCCGGGACCGCTGAGCACCCGGCCCGCGGGCCGGGGGTTCAGCTTCGGGTTCGAGGTCGTCACCGACGCCGCGGCGGCGGGTGAGGCGTATGCCGACGGCACCTACCGCTGGGGCGGGGCGGCCGGCACGTGGTTCTGGATCGATCCGCAGACGGACCTCGCCGTCGTGGGGATGATCCAGCATCGGGGGCGCGCGGCCGGCGAGGTGCAGGCGTTGTCGCGCAACCTGGTGTACCAGGCGCTCGTGCGCTAGGAGTCTGCGCCGCAGGAGTTCGCGGAACCCCGGCGGTCTGCGTCGTGACGCACGGCGTCAGGGCGTAGGCCGCCGGCCGACGAGCAGGTGATTCTCGACCAACCGGCGGACGGAACCGAAGAACAGGCCGTACACCGCCCAAACGCCGCGATTCGTGACCGATTCTCGGTCAGTGGGGCCAGATCGGTCCCCGTTACGCCGCCATCAGCAGGTGCAGGCGCTTGGCGTTCACCGCCAGGCACACCAGGTCCCACTCGCCCCGCACCTTCGCCAGTCCACGCAGGCTGAAGCGCCGGAAGCCCAGCACGTGCTTGATCCAGCCGTACGGCGCCTCCGACAACCACTTCCGTTCCGCATACACCGCCCGGCCCGCCGGCGTCGACAGCTTCTCCACCATGCGACCCGTCGCCGGATGCTTCTTCAGATTACGGGCGGCGACCTTCTTGTCCTCCCGGCCCGTCGCCACATACCCGTCAACACCCCGCGTTTCGAGCTCCGTCAAGTCCCGCTCGTTGCAGTACCCCGCGTCGGCCAGCACCGTTTCCGGCTGCGCGTCGAACCGCTCCTGGACCGCGTCGAGCAACACCGGCAGACCGCCCTGGTCGCTCGCATTCGCCGTCACATCCGTCGCCACCACCAACTGGTGCTCCGCGTCCACCGCCGCCTGCGCGTTGTAGCACTGCTGGAAGCCCTCGTTGCTCGTCTTCATGATCCCGCTTTCCGGGTCCGTGAAGTTGCTCTGCGCCTTCTCCTCAGGCTCCCCATACGCTCGCTTGTACGGCCGGCCTCCCTTCGGGTTCCGTGTCTGCCCCGGCTGCCGGCCCCGCGCGTCGTCCGCCGCCCGCTGCGCCGCCTCCAACCGCGCCTTCGCCGCCCGGATCGCCGCCAAACGGTCCTCTCGGCGCTGCAACTCCGCCGGCAACTCGTCGCCCCGGACCTCCGGGCCCAAACGAACGTCCTCGGCCACGTCGGTCTCGTCCGCCGACCGCAACAGCGCGTCGATCTCGCCGGCCAGACGCCGCTCCTCCTCCTGCATCCGACCGTAGCTCATCGCCTTGCGCTTGCTCGCATTCGCCCGCACCTTCGTCCCGTCAATCGACAGCTTCCCGAATCGGGCCAGACCCAGTTCCCGCGCCAGACCGACCACCTCCACGAACAGCCGCTTGAAATCGGCCAAGTGCCGGCGTCGAAACTCGCAGATCGTCCGGTGCTGCGGGAAGTTGCCCGCCGCCAGCACCCGGAACGCCACGTCCTCTTCCAGCTTCTTCGCGACCCCCCGCGACGAAAACACCCCCGTCGCGTAGGCGTAAACCAGCACCTTCACCATCATCCGAGGTGAATACGGCGCGTTGCGCCGGCCGTCCCCCTCGTACGGCGCGTAGAAGGCCGTCAGATCCAGACCGTCAACCAGATCGCTGATGTGGTGCGCCAAGTGACCTTCGGGCAGCCACTCCCGCACATCGGGCGGCAACAACAGCGACTGCTCCGGCACGTAGGGGCGAAACGTTGTCGACATCAAGTCCCCTCTCGTCGTCGGCTCGTCTAACAATTGTCGCATCGATTTTCTGCGGCGCAGACTCCTAGCGCGACCTTGCGGTCGCCGTAGAAGTTCGCGCCAGCGAACTTCTACGGTGCAAGCTCCTGGTCGTCGCCCGCGGCTCCGCTCGCCGCCCAAGCCCCAACCAACCCCCGCGGCCGGAGGCGGCCGGAAGTAGTAGTCCGCGATCTGCTTGCCGGTGATGTCGCCAGGCGGCCCGCCGCCGGTCCGGCCGGCGTCGGCGGAGCACGTCAGGGGCCGGTCGCCTTCGTTCGAGAGCGCGGGATCACCCTGGGATCTCGTACTCGCTCCATCGCGTCGTCTGGCCCCGGCGGGTCGTTCTGAACAGCACCCGCACGTGGAAGTAGATGTCCAGCTGGGTGTTCATCCAGATGCCCCCGGCGACGGGTCGGCGCTCGAGACGCCCGGTGGCGTCGGAGATGGTGCCGAGGATGCCCCACCAGAGACGCACGCGATCCATCAACTGAAAGCTGACCTGGGCGATCTCGTAGGTCTCCCGGTCGATCCAGGCCTCGCCGCGCGACTTGTTCAGGGCGTGGTCGATCCGTCTGCGCACCGGGAGCCTTCCCGGTCGCGGTTCGAACGACAACACGTAGCTGGGGCGGCCCCGGAGCTCGCGGACGCCCTCCAGCGTTGCCGAATACCGACTGATCATTTCATCGTTGAACTTGATCTCGGTATCCTCGTCCTCTTCGGCGTCTTCGCGGCTCTGCGGGTCGTCCAGCTCGGCCCGGAATTCCTCCCAGCGTTTCTCTTCCTCGATCAGATCGCCTGCGTCGATCGGCTCGCCGTTCCTGGTCGTCAACCGGTGGAACAGCCTGTCCCGGTACGGTTCCACCCGGTAGCCTCGCGTCTCCTCCTCGGTGACCTCGCCTTCTTCGTCGAACCGGCGGATCCGCTGCGTCATGGCGTGGCGGAAGCGCGTTTCGAAGCCCTGCTCCTCGGCCCAGGCCGCGCGTTCCAGGGCCCGCTCGATGATCTCGGGCAACTCCGAATCGCCCGGATCCGGCGGGACGGGTTGACTCCCGGAGAGGGCCGCGACGGTCAGTCCGGCGACCAGGGGTATGGCAAGGTACCGGGAGGACGGCGGGGAGGGATGCTGCATGGTCGGCCGCGTGCGAATCGCGTCATCTTATCGCACCGGCGGCGGTCCTGGGGGATTCCCGGACGGTTGGCAGGGGGGCAAGCGGAGCCGCAGGCGATGATGCCCGGAGCAGGAATCCGCGGTTTGGAACGGCGCGGTTTCCTCAAGGGTTGGTTGGCGGCAAGCGGAGTCCCGAGGCGACGATTCCCGGGCTACGTGGATGACAGGTGTACCGCGGTTCGACCGACCCACACGCCCAGGAGGGTGAGCGATACGTTGGCGAGGACGTTGACGGCGGCCGGGGCCGCGCCGGCGTGACGGAGCAGCGTGACGGTGTCGTTGCCGAAGGCGGAGAAGGTCGTGAAGCTGCCCAGCAGTCCCACGACGAGAAACGCGCGTGCCTCGGCGGCGGCGGGAAGGGACTCGAGCACTTCCGACAGTCCGCCGATGGCGACGCAGCCGGCGACGTTGACCACCAGCGTTCCCAGCGGAAACGACCCGGCCCAACTGGTCTGGGCGAGGCCGGTGATCAGAATACCTGGCAATCGAGCCGGCGAAGCCGCCCATGCCCACGTACAGCAGGTGAGAGAGTGGCATGTCGTGAGACCGCGAACCGCGGATGGTATCACGCACAGATCGGCGCGGGTGAGCCGGGCTCGGCCGCGGTTCCGGCTCCGTCGTCACTGGTGGGCGTAGCCGCCGGACGATGCCGCCACTTGATGACCGTCGGTCGGATTGACTATGCTTTGAGGTTGCTGACCGAACCGGGTTCCGCCGAGGCTCGGAATGCGGCAGGGCGGCGCCGGTCGCCACCCCGGCCATTCGGGTCTCGGATGCGTCTTAATCCGGCAAGCGGGAGGCATCGCCCCCGTGAGCGTGTGAACGTGGTCGACGCACGCGCCGCGGGCGTGCGGACCGTTGCGACGTCGAGGCAGTCCACCATGGATGAGGAAGTTGTGACGAATACGAGCCCGGTGGTCGAGCCGGCCGCGGACCCGGCCGGTCCTGCGACCATGATTGACGCGCGCGGGCTCAGCAAGTACTACGGGCCGTTCGTCGCCGTGCACGACGCCTCGTTTTCGATTCCCCAGGGGCAGGTCGTGGCCTTCCTGGGGCCGAACGGGGCCGGCAAGACCACCTTGATGCGCATGCTCACCGGCTTTCTGGCGCCGAGCGCCGGGCGTGCGGCGATCTCCGGGTTCGACGTGCGGACACAGCGCATCGAGGCCTCGAAGCGGCTCGGCTATCTGCCCGAGAACGGACCGCTCTACCCGGACATGACGCCGCTCGAGCTGCTGGGGTTCTTCGGCGAGGCGCGCGAGATCGCCCCGCGAGCCCTCAAGGACCGTATCGAGGCCGTCGTCGAGATCTGCGCGCTGGACCTCGTGCTCGAGAAGCCCATCGGCAAGCTGTCGAGGGGCTACAAGCAGCGGGTGGGGCTGGCGCAGGCGTTGCTGCACGACCCGGAGGTGCTGATCATGGACGAGCCGACGGCCGGCCTCGATCCCAATCAGATCAAGCAGTTTCGTGAGAACATACAGCGGCTGGGCCGCACGAAGACCCTGCTCATCTCGACCCACATCCTGCAGGAAGTCGAAGCGGTCGCCGACCGCGTCCTGTTGATCCACAACGGCCGACTCGTGTTCGACGGGGCGCTCGCGGATCTCGAGGAGAACGGTTCGCTCGACGAGCCGTTCTACCGGCTGACTCGCGAGCTGCCGGAGGCCTCGCCGGCTTCGACCGGCGGCCAGGAGTCTGCGCCGTAGAACGGCGCCGCCTCCGGAGGAGGCGCAGACTCCTGGAGGGTTGGTTGGGGCGGCGGCGCCGCAGGCGACGGTTTCCGGGCTACGTCACCGATTCCCCTGATGAGACGACGAACGAACGATGCGCACCAAGATCAACTTCTCAATCGTCCGGGCGCTGGCCAAACGGGATCTGCGGCTGTACTTCAGCAGCCCGTCCGGCTACGTCTTCATCACCCTGTTCATCTTCCTGAGCGCGGCCGCCGCGTTCTGGCAGGATCGGTTCTTCCTCGACAACCTGGCGAACCTCGATCAGCTCAACCAGGTGTTTCCGATCCTCCTGCTGCTGTTCATTCCCGCCCTGACGATGTCCGTCTGGTCGGAGGAGCGCCGGCTGGGGACGGCCGAGCTGCTGTTCACGCTCCCGGCCACCGATCTGGAGATCGTGCTGGGCAAGTACTTCGCCACCCTCGGCATCTACACCGCCTCGCTGGTGCTGTCGTTGAGCCACGTGGCGGTCCTGTTCTTTCTGGGGAGCCCCGACCTGGGGTTGATGCTGGGGAACTACATCGGTTTCTGGCTCGTGGGCGCGGCGCTGGTGCCGGTCGGCATGCTGGCGTCGCTGGTGACCGCCAACGCCACCGTCGCGTTCATCCTGGGGGCGGTGTTCTGCGGCGCGGTGATCTTCCTCGATTCGGTGGTCGCGTCGATCAGCGTCGAGGCCGGCCGGCTCCTGGCCCCGCTCAGCGTGTTCAGCCCGTTCTGGGATTTCTCCAAGGGAGTCCTGACCCTGTCGGGGCTGGCGATGTTCCTGTCGGTGGCCGGGCTCTTCCTCTATCTGAATACGCTGATCGCCGGGCTTCGGCACTGGCCGCGGGACCCCGGCGGGTTCCCGATGTGGGCGCACCAGGCGATTCGGATGGTGGCGGTGGCGGTGGTGCTGGCGGCGGTCAACATGCTGGTGGCGCGGGCCGCGGTCCGGCTGGACGTCACCGCCGAGCAGCTCTCGTCGGTGAGTGACGAGACCCGGCAGCTTCTCGACGCGCTGTCCGAGGACCGCCCCGTGTTCATCCAGGCGTTCCTGAGCCCGGTCGTGCCGGAGCTGTTCGTGCAGGCGCGATCCAACCTCATCAGAACCCTCGAGGAGATCGACGCCCTCGCCGGGCCGAAGGTCGAGGTGCTCATCGAGGAGACCGAGCCGTTCACCGATGCCGCGATTCGGGCGCGGGAGAAGTTCGGCATCGGTCCCCGCCAGATGCGCGATCTGGCGGGCGGCCGTTCCGCGATCGTGGACGTGTTCCTCGGCGTGGCGTTCACGTCCGGGGCCGAGCAGCAGGTGATTCCGTTCTTCGATCGGGGGTTGCCCGCCGAGTACGAGGTGGTCCGCACCATCCGGGTGGTGGCGGGCAGCGAGCGCCAGCGGGTCGGCGTGGTCGACACGATGGTGAAGATCTTCGGGGGCCAGAACCTCGCGAGCAACCAGCAGTTGCCGCAGTGGTCGGTGGTGAACGAGCTGCGGAAGCAGTACGAGGTGGTGGAGGTCAACGCCGAGTTCCCGATTCCGCCCGATATCGACGCGCTCCTGGTCGCGCTGCCCTCGTCGATGCAGACCGACCAGATGACCACCGTCGCCGAGTACATCCGCCAGGGCCGGCCGGCGATGCTCCTCGTCGACCCCCTGCCGGCCGTCAATCCGACCCTGGCCCCGACCGAGTGGGTCGGAGAGGGGAACCCGTTCACCTATCCTCCGGGCTCGGCCCGGCCCGGCCCGCGCGGCAACGTCCGGCAGTGGATGCAGGATCTCGGGGTCGACTGGGAACCGACCCGGATCGTCTGGGACGGCTACAACCCGCACCCCGATCTGTCGTTCATGCCGTCCGAGGTGGTCTTTCTCGGCGCGGGCAACGAGAACCCGGAGACCTTCAATCCGGGCGTGGACGTGGTCCGGGATCTGCAAGAGCTGGTCTTCCTGTATCCCGGATTCCTGCGTCCCCTGAGCGGCCCCGCCGCCGATCCGGACGTGGAGTTCGAACCGTTGCTCCGGACCGGGGCCGTATCGGGACATACCGGGTATTTCTCGATCGTGCAGCAGAGCTTCTTCGGTCCCTCGATCAATCCCAACCCGATCCGCCAGCAGGACGAAGAGGAGTTCGTGGTGGCGGCTCGCGTGCGGCGGGCCGGACCCGCGCCGTCGGAGCCGTCCGCGGCGGAAGAGTCTGCGGACGACGAGTCCGCGGACGCGGAGTCCGTGGAGGAGGACGAAGCCGTCGCGGAGGAGGTGTCGGAGACGGAGTCTGCCGCGGAGGCAGAAGAGACCGGGGCTGAGGCCGCCGCGCCGGAGTCCGCTGCTTCGGCCGAGTCCGAGGCGGAGGCGTCGGCCGCGGAGGACGCGTCGAGCGCAGCGGAGGCGTCGGCCGAGCCTGCCGACCCGACCGTTCCCGATGCGCCTTCGGAGACGCAGCCGCCAACGGAGCCTGCCGCTCCCGCCGCGCCGGGCCAGGACTCGCAGCCCGGGACCGGGACGGACGCGCCGGTCGAGGGCGAGGCGCCGGGCGAGCCCGAGACTCCCGCCGAGGCGGAGGAGCCGGCATCGCCCGCGGATGCGGCCGGGCAGGACGAAGCGGCCGCTCTCGCCGGGTCGGCCGCACCGGAACCGCAGCCGGCCGACCCGGATGCGGCCGCTGCCCCGGAGGCCGACACGGCGGAGCCCGAGGCCACGGCCGCCGCCCCGGAGGCCGCCGAGCCGTCGGACGCGGCCGAAGCGGACGCGATCGATATCGGCGAAGAAACCGCGGACGAGGAGGACGAGTCCGGATCGCCGTGGACCACCGAAGGCCCCCTGAACCTCGTGGTCGTCGCGGATCTCGACTTCATCAGCGAGCAGTTCTTCCAGATTCGCGAGGTGGCGCCCGGCAACCTGAACTTCGACAACGTCACGTTCTTCCTGAACGCCATGGACTCGCTGCTCGAGGACGACTCGTTCATCGGGTTGCGCAGCCGCCGCGCCCGTCACCGGACCCTGGAGCAGGTCGAGGCCCAGACCGCCGAGTTCATCGAGCAGCGCACCCTCGACGAGCAGCAGGCGGAAGCGGAGGCGGAGCAGGCGCTGACCGACGCCCAGAACCGGCTGAACGAGCGGGTGGACGAGGTGCAGAACCGCACCGACATCGATGCGCAGGCCAAGCAGATCATGGCCCGCAACCTCGAAGAGGTCGAGAACCGCCGTCTGAGCGTGTTGTCGGCCAATATCGAGACCGAGAAGGAAACGAAGATCCAGGCCAGTCTCGAGCGAATGGAGACCCAGATTCGGCGCATCCAGAGCACCATCAAGACGTTCGCGATCCTGCTGCCGCCGGTGCCGGTGTTCGCCCTCGGCGTGGCTATCTTCGTGCGCCGGCAGCGGCGCGAGCGCGAAGGCGCGGCCGCGGCCCGCCGCCTGCGAGACTGAACCGTTACCCGCTCCGGAAGCCGGCCTCCGAGCGAGGCCCTTTGAGAGCGACAGGGCACAGCCATGACGGAACTGGAAAAGACGACGGCATTCGGCGGCGCGGCCATCCTGGTCGTCGCCCTGGCGCTCGGCACGGCACCGAGCCGCTCGGCTCCCGACGCGTTCTTCGACGTCGGGGAGACCTTCTTCCCCGAGTTCACGGACCCCGAGGCGGCCACGTCGCTCGAGGTGGTCGAGTTCGATGAGGACACGGCGGCCGCCGCCCTCTTCCGGGTGATCAACCGGGACGGGTTGTGGACCATCCCGTCCCATCATGACTACCCCGCCGACGGAAAGGAACGGCTCGCGAACACCGCGGCCGGGATGATCGCCATCACGAAGGACGACTTCCGTTCCGACAACGTGACGGACCACGAAGCGTTCGGCGTCATCGACCCGCTCGACGAGAGCGTGACCAGCCTGCGCGGCCGGGGGCGCCGGGTGACCTTCAAGGGACCCAGCGAGGAGGTGCTGGCCGACCTCATCATCGGCGACCGGGTCGAGGGGCGGCCCGGGCTCAATTTCGTGCGCGTGCCGGACCAGAACCGGGTCTACGCGGCCAGAACGGACATCGGGATCTCGACGAACTTCAACGATTGGATCGAAACCAATCTGCTGGAAGTCGAGCGCGACGACGTCAAGCGGGTCGAGCTGAACGAGTACCAAGTCGACGAGGGCACCGGGAGCGTTCGGCGGCGGGGAGAGTTCATCGTCGACTGGGTCGAACAAGACGTGTGGACCGCCAACGACGTGCCCGAAGGCAAAGAGGTCGACTACGTGCAGATGAACCTGCTCGTGGGCGGGCTGATGGGCATCAACATCGTCGGGGTGCGCCCCAAGCCGGAGGGGCTGTCGGGCAACCTGCGGCAGGCGTTCGAGGAGCGGGCCATCACCAACGCCGACCTGCAGACGATGCAGGCGCGCGGGTTCTATCCGACGCAGGCGGGCGAGATGCTGTCGAACGAGGGCGAGCTGAAGGTGCGCACCGACCTCGGCGTGCTGTATACGCTGCGTTTCGGCGAGATTCTCTACGGCAGCGGCAACGCCGTGGCGATCGGCGACGAAACCAGCGACGACGAGGAGTCGGGGACCGGCGAGAACCGCTACGTTCTGATCAACGCCGAGCTCGATGCCGAGGCATTGCCCGAGCCGGAGCGGCCCGCCAACCGCGACTTCGAGAACAAGGCCGAGTCGCAGTGGACCGATGCCGACCGCGAGAACCGGGAGCGGGCGGATCTGCATGCGCAGTGGGAGCGCCGCACCGCCGACGGCCGCGCCCGCGCCGAGGAGCTCGCCACCCGTTTCGCGCGGTGGTACTACGTCGTTTCCGCGGGCAGCTACACCCGGGTGCACCAGAGCCGGGACGACCTCCTGAAGGACATCGAAGAGGACGGCGCTGCCGGGATCTTCGAGGCGGCCGCGCCGCCGATCGAGCTGGTTCAACCGGCCAGGCCGGCCGCGCCGGAAGAGTCGGTTGCACCCGCCGAGCCCGTCGGCGCGGCGGAACCGGCCGAGTCCCCCGAGCCGTCCGCGCCGGTGGACGCCGAGCCCGGCGATCCGGCCGAACCGGATCCCGCCGGCCCTGCCGATGCCGGCGATCCGGCCGATGCGGGGGACCCCGATGCTCCGGGCGAGCCGATCGAGCCAGATGATGCGGGGGACCCGACCGAGCCGGAACCCGCGGCGCCGCCGGCGTAGCGGGACTGGAAACCACATGGGCAGGACACTTCTGAAGAAAGTCTGGGATCTCCACACGGTTCGTCCGCTGTCGACCGGGCAGACGCAGTTGTTCATCGGGCTGCACCTGATTCACGAGGTGACGACGCCGCAGGCGTTCGACATGCTGCGGTCGCGCGGCATCGGCGTGGCGTTTCCGGACCGGACGTTCGCCACCACCGACCACATCATTCCCACGCGCGATCAGGGGCGGCCCTTTGCCGACCCGCTGGCCGAGGCGATGCTGTCGGCTCTCGAACGGAACTGCGGGGAGTTCGGCATTCCGTTCTGGAACCTGGACAGCGACCGCCAGGGGATCGTGCACGTCATCGGGCCCGAGCTGGGGCTCACCCAGCCGGGGATGACGATCGCCTGCGGCGACAGCCACACCTCGACCCACGGCGCCCTCGGCGCGGTCGCGTTCGGGATCGGGACGTCGCAGGTGCGCGACGTCCTGGCGTCGCAGTCGCTGGCGATCAGTCCCCTGAAGGTCCGGCGCATCTCCATCGACGGGGAGCTGGGGGCGGGGGTGTTCGCCAAGGACGTGGTGCTGGAGATCATTCACCGGCTCGGGGTCATGGGGGGCGTCGGCCACGCCTACGAGTACGGCGGCGCGGTCATCGATCGCATGAGCATCGACGAGCGGCTGACCGTCTGCAACATGTCGATAGAGGGCGGCGCGCGGGTCGGCTACGTGAACCCGGACGAGACGACGTTCGACTACCTGCGCGGGCGTCCGTTCGCGCCGGCCGGCTCGGCGTTCGACCGGGCCGTCTCGTGGTGGCGATCGATGGCCTCCGATCCCGGCGCGGACTACGACGACGTGGTCGCGATCGACGGCGCCGACATCGAGCCGCGGGTGACCTGGGGCATCAACCCGGGCCAGTCGGTGGGCGTCAGCGAGCGCATACCGTCGGCCGGGTCGAACGGGGGCGTGGCCGAGGCGCTGGAGTTCATGGGGCTCGCCGGCGGCGAGCCCATCAAGGGGACGAAGATAGACGTCGCCTTCGTCGGGTCCTGCACCAACTCGCGCCTGTCGGATCTGCGCGAGGCGGCCCGGATTGCGAAGGGACAGCGGGTGGCGGGGCACGTGAAGGCGCTGGTGGTGCCCGGTTCGCAGGCGGTGCGGGCCGCGGCCGAGGCGGAGGGGTTGGACGAGGTGTTCCGCGAGGCCGGGTTCGAGTGGCGCGGGGCCGGGTGCTCGATGTGTCTGGCCATGAACCCGGATCGGCTCGAGGGCCGGCAGGTCTGCGCCTCGTCGTCGAACCGCAACTTCAAGGGACGCCAGGGCAGCCCGACCGGGCGGACGTTGTTGATGAGCCCCGCGATGGTCGCCGCCGCCGCGTTGGCCGGCGAAGTGACCGATGTGCGTGCGGTGCTGCAGGAATCTGTGCCGTAGGAACCCCTGGCAGAACCCGCGTCGCACGGGACCGGCGAGGCAGGATGCATCGCCGGTCGAATGCAGCGGGGCCTCTTGCCACGGGCGCCTGGAACGGCGCGGAGGCCTGGAGGGTTGGTTGGGCGGCCATCGGCGCGGCAAGGCGACGATGGCCGGGTCAGCCGCGTGATCGCGCCGGCCCGGCGAAGGCCGGGCTTCGGCCGGGAGGGAGCCGTTGTCCACGGGTGAGATCGACCGTATCGAGGGTACCGGGATACCGGTGCGCGGGGACAACATCGACACCGATCGCATCATTCCCGCGCGGTTTCTGAAGGCGATCACGTTCGACGGGCTGGGAGACCACGTCTTCGAGGACGACCGCGCGGCCAGGCCCGATCATCCCTTCTCGAACCCCGACTACGCGGGCGCGCGGATCCTGCTCGTGAACGAGAACTTCGGTTCCGGGTCGTCCCGCGAGCACGCTCCGCAGGCGCTGAAGCGCTGGGGCATCGACGCCTGTGTCGGCCAGTCTTTCGCCGAGATCTTCCGGGGGAACGCGCTGGTCATCGGTCTCGCCTGCGTCACCGCTCCGCACGACGTGATCGGCGGTCTGATGACCCGGGTCGAAGCCGCGCCGGCCACCCGGCTGGCGCTTTCGCTCGCGGGGCGCGTCCTCGAGGCGGACGGCCAGCGGGTCGCGGTCAGCGTCGAAGACCCGGTTCGCGACGCTCTCCTCGCCGGCACCTGGGACGCCACCGGGCTGCTCCTGGATGATTTCGACGTCGTCCGCGGCGTTGCGTCCCGGGTGCCCTACGTGCGCGGTTTCTGACTCGCCCCGCCGCGCCCTGCCGCCGCCGGCCGGAGCGGTTCGGCCGCGTGCGCCTGGGCCGCCTCGAGAAAGGCGCCGGCGGCGTGTGAGGACTCCCCGGTCGCACGATAGACGAGCCGCAGGTCGCGAGGTGCGCGCAGCTCGGGGACCGCTACCGCCGCGAGCTGTCCGCGGGCTATCTCCGAGAGTGCGCATCGCCGCGGCAGCAGGGCCACCCCGAGATCCATTTCGACCGCGCGCTTGATCCCGTCCAGGCTCGGCAGCGATATCTGGATGTTGATGGCCGCGTGGTGCTCCTCGAAGAGTCGCAGGACGAGATCCCGTCGCGGCGACGGATCGTTGTGCGCGATGATGGTCTGCCGTCCGAACTCGCTCATCGTGATCGCCTGCCGCTGGGCCAGCGGATGCTTCGGATGGGTCAGCATGATCAGCTCGTCGACGCCGAGGCGGACCGATCGGAGCCCGCGTTCCCCCGGCGGATAGGTCACCAGTCCGAGGTCCAGGCTGCGGTCGAGGACCTCGCCCGGAATCTGCCGCGAGTGCACCCGGCGCATCTCTACCTGGGCGTGGGGATGGTCCTCTCGGAACTGCATCACGATGGGAAGCAGCACGTGGACGGCCGCCTCGTTGACCCCGATGACCACCCGGCCGCGCCGCAGCTCCTGCAGCTCGCGCACCGCGCCCACCGCTTCGCTCTTCAGGCGCGACATCCGCTCGGCGTAGTCCAGCAGGATTGTGCCGGTCTCGGTGAGCCGGCCGCCCTTCGACGATCGGTCGAACAGCCGCTCGTCGAGTTCGTCCTCCAGCCGTCGAATCGCCTGGCTGACCGCCGGTTGCGTGCGGTGCAACCGGGCCGCGGCCCGCGAGAAGCTCCGCTCGGCCGCAACCACCTGGAACACCTGAAGCTCGTGCAGTTCCATACCGGGGGATTGTATAAATAAAATTTATCAAATCGTAACAATTATAATCTTGACTTCTTGTTCGACTCAACGTGAACTAGGAGTGTGCGCCGTAGAACGGCGCGGACTCCTGGAGGGTTGGTTGGGCGGCAAGCGGAGCCGCAGGCGACGCTTTCCGGGCTAGGAGTATGCGGCGTAGAACGGCGCGGACGACTGTAGGATTGGTTGGGCGGGCAGCGGCGCCGCAAGTCGCCGGTGTCCGGGCTGGGAGTGTGCGCCGTAGAAGTTCGCGCCAGCGAACTTCCAACGCGACCGTAAAGGTCGCGCAGCGTCGCAGGACGGCGCGGGCTCCATGTGGGTCGGTTGAGCGGCAAGCGGAGCCGTCGGCGACGGTGTCCGGGCTGGAATCGCGGTTGGTGGAGCAAGGAGAGACATCGTGGCGGACGACAGACTGATCATCTTCGATACGACCCTGCGGGACGGCGAGCAGGCCCCCGGCTTTTCGATGAACACGCCCGAGAAGCTGCAGCTCGCACGGCAGCTTCAGGTGCTGGGGGTGGACGTGCTCGAAGCGGGGTTTCCGATTGCGTCGAGCGACGACGCCGAGGCGGTCCGCCTGATCGCGTCCGAGATCGACGGACCGGTCATCGCCGGGCTGGCCCGGTGCAACCCCGCCGATATCGAATGCGTCGCCGCGTCGGTGAAGCCGGCCCGGCGCTCGCGCATCCATACCTTCATCGCCACGTCCGACCTGCACCTCGAGCGGAAGCTCCGCATTTCGCGCGACGAGTGCCTGCAGGCGGTGGTCGACAACGTGAAGCTGGCCCGCACGTTCACCGACGACGTGGAGTTCTCCGCCGAGGACGCAACGCGCAGCGACCCCGACTTCCTGTGCCGGGTCGTGGAGACCGCGATCGCGCAAGGGGCGACGACGATCAATCTGCCGGATACCGTCGGGTATTGCACCGCGGACGAGATCGAACAGTTCTTCACCGGCGTCATCGGTCGCGTCTCCAACGCCGATCGGGCCGTCTTCAGCGCCCACTGTCATGACGATCTCGGGTTGGCGGTGGCGAACTCGCTGGCCGCGGTCCGCGCCGGGTGCCGCCAGATCGAATGCACCATCAACGGCATCGGGGAGCGGGCCGGCAACGCGTCGCTCGAAGAGCTGGTGATGGTGACCCGGGTTCGGCACGACCGGATGCCCTATGTGACCGGGATTCGGACGACCGAGCTCTATCCCACGAGCCGCATGTTGTCCGAGCTGACCCACGAGCCGGTGCAGGCGAACAAGGCCATCGTGGGGCGGAACGCCTTCGCCCACGAGGCGGGCATCCACCAGGACGGGGTGATCAAGGACCGGCGCACCTACGAGATCATGCGCCCGGCGGACGTCGGGGTGGCGCAGTCGACGCTGGTGCTCGGCAAGCACTCGGGCCGGCACGCGGTCAAGCAGCGGTGCCGGCAGCTCGGGTTCGAGCTGAGCCGGCTGGAGCTGGATCGGGTGTATCGGTCCATGATCGACCTCGCGGATCGGCAGAAGACGGTCGAAGACACCGATCTGGCCGCCATCGTCACTCGCTTCCAGGCCGACCGTTCGGCCGGCGCGGCCTGAGGCGTCGACATGCAGGCGACGATTGCGCTGCTGCCGGGTGACGGCATCGGACCGGAGGTCACCGCGGCCGCGGAGCAGGTTCTGCGGACCGTGGGCGAGCGGTTCGGCCACACGTTCGCCATGACCTCGCACGCGGTGGGCGGGGCGGCGCTCCGGGCCGGGCAGCCGCCGCTGCCGGAGGCGACCCGCGCCGCCTGTCTCGCGGCCGATGCGGTGCTGCTCGGGGCGGTGGGTGATCCCGCGTTCGACCGGGGATCGAGCGAGGGCCGTCCGGAGACGGCGCTTCTGCAGCTGCGCCGGGCGCTGGGGGTGTTCGCCAACCTGCGGCCGGCGCGCGTCTGGCCCGGTCTCGAGGACGGCGGCGCGTTCAAGGCGGATCGCGTGGCCGGGGCCGACATGCTCATCGTGCGCGAGCTGACCGGCGGCATCTACTACGGGGAGCCGCGCGGCGTGGCGGACGATCGGCAGTCGGCATTCAACACGATGCGGTACACCCGGCCCGAGATCGAGCGCATCGCGGAGATCGCCTTCGAGAGCGCGGCGGGGCGCCGTTCGCGGGTGACCTCGGTCGACAAGGCGAACGTGCTCGAGACCTCCCGTCTCTGGCGCGAGGTGGTGACCGAGGTCGGGGCCCGGTACCCGAACGTGACCCTGGAGCATCAGTACGTCGATTCCTGCGCTCTCCTGCTCGCGACCACCCCGAAGCAGTTCGACGTCGTCCTGTCCGGCAACCTGTTTGGGGATATCCTCTCGGACGAGGCCGGCGCCGTGGTCGGCTCGCTGGGACTCCTGCCGTCAGCGAGCATCGGCGGGCGCGGCGGGCTGTTCGAGCCGGTCCACGGGTCCGCTCCAACGCTGGCCGGCCGGGACGTCGCCAACCCGATCGGGGCCATCGCCTCGGCCGCCATGCTGTTGCGGCACGCCCTCCGGGCGCACGCCGAGGCCGATGCGGTCGAACGGGCGATCGGCTCGGCGCTGGCCGCCGGGCATCGAACCGCCGATCTGGCGCCCGACGGTCAGGCGACTCTGAGCGGGTCCGCGATGGCCCGGGAGATCGCGGTTCGCGTGAAGAACGGCGCGTTGCCCGAGGCATGACGGCATGGGCATCGTCCCCGCCCATGGTGGTGCAAATGCGGGCGAAGCGGACTTGCCCAGGCAGATCCGGTAAACGGCTTCCTCGCCGGATCCGTCTACTGGTATCGAACTGTGTTCCCCTGCGATTCCCCGAGGGAGAGCCCCGCGCGGGGCCGTCGAAACGAGCCATCATGAAGATCCGCTGCCTCGCTGGCGTTCTCGGCCCGGTCGGGTTGCTGACGGCGGTTACCACCCTTGCGACCGCCGCTCCCGGCCAGCTTCCCCGTCTGCCGGCGCCGCCGTCCGCGCGGGCCGTCTCCGCCGTCGAGTCGGTGGCATCCGACTCGGTGGTGGTGATGCCGTTCACGAACATCTCTCGTAACGAGAGAGACGATTGGCTTGGGGACGGTATCGCCGAGACGGTGGCGGCGGACCTCGAGACCCGGGATGTCTTCGCGGTGGTCGCGCGGGAGCGCGTCGCGGCCATGACGCGCGGCCGCGGTGCCGCCAACCTCGACGACACCCTCGTCGCGGCGCTCGGGCGCGAGCTGGGCTCACGGTGGGTCGTCGCCGGCGGCTACCAGCGGATCGGCGACCAACTGCGCATCACCGCGCGGCTGGTCGACACGCAAAACGGCGAGCTGGCCGGAACCGCGAAGGTCGACGGCGCCTTCGACGACATCTTCGACCTGCAGGATCGAATCGCCGGCGAGCTGACCGGCAGCGTCGGCGCACGGGCGGCGCTGCGTGCCGCTCCGGCGGCGGCGGGCGGGAGCAGCCCGGCGCCGATCGGTGCTGGACGTACGGGGAGCGGCGAGGGGAGCTTCGGACCCGCCGCCGGCGGTGGCGGCCCGGCGTCGTTCGGCGAGGGAAGCGAGGGTTTCGATTTCGAACGTGCGATCAGGGCTGGCCGGGTCGGCTTGCCAGGGCGGTTCGACGGTGGCGCCGGCGAGATCTCTCCCCCGGCCGGTCCGGAGAACGGCGAAGTGACCGGCGGCATCATTCTGCCGCCGAGCGAGGCGGCGAGCGGTGTCGACCCCGGCGGGTTCCCCCGTCGCGGGACCCCTTTCGGCGGGGCACCCGCCGGTGCCGCCGGACGGCCCGGTGCGGGTGGACCGCGGAACGGTGGTCCCACCGGCGGCGGCGTGCCGCCGCGCGCGAACGCCGCCGGTCTCGCCCCGGGCGCCTCGCTGGGCATCCTGGCCGGCCGGCCGAACATCACCGCGGTCCGGACCCCCCAGGCGCCGCAGATCGACGGCAATCTCGATGATGCGGTGTGGCAACGGGCCACCCGCATCATCGATTTCGTGCAGCAGAGCCCGCTGGAGGGGCAACCGGCGACCGAAGACACCGAGGTCTACGTCGCCTTCGACGACACGCATCTGTACTTCGGCCTGTACGCCCACTACTCCCAACCCTCGATGATGCGCGCGAACCGGGTCGACCGTGACCGGGCGTTGTACGGTGACGACATCATCTCGGTCTACTTCGATACGTTTCTCGACCAGCAGCGGGCCTACGTCTTCTCGGTCAACGGCTACGGCGTCCAGAACGACTCGCTGCTCGAAGCGCGGGGCGGGGGCGGCGGCGGCCGCGGCGGCGGGCGCGGCGGCCGCCGCGGCGGCCGCGGGGGGTTTTCCGGAGGGAGCAGCTTCAGCGGCGTGCGCTGGGGCGACCAGTCCTGGGATGCGCTGTTCGAGTCGGGCGGCACGATCGTGGACGACGGATGGACGGCCGAGATGGCCATCCCGTTCAAGAGCCTGCGATATCCCGCGACCGGCAACCAGGCGCATCGCTGGGGCTTGCAGATTGCGCGGCGCATTCGCGGCAAGGACGAGACGGTCGTCTGGTCGCCGATGTCGCGCGACGTGTCCGGGCTGCTGCCCCAGATGGGCGTCCTCGACGGGCTCAGCGGGTTGTCCACCAGCCGCAACCTCGAGATCCTGCCGACCGTCACCGCCATTCAGGCCGGCAGTCTCGACCGGTCGTCCGGCGGATTCGGGAATGAGCGGCAGCCGGAGGGCGGCGTCAACGTCAAGTACGGCCTGACTTCCAACCTCACCCTCGACGCCACCTACAACCCCGATTTCTCGCAGATCGAGTCCGACCGGCCGCAGATCGAGGTAAACCAGCGGTTCCCGCTGTTCTATTCCGAGCTGCGACCGTTCTTTCTCGAAGGGCAGGAGATCTTCAACATGCCGGGGCCGGTGAACTTCGTGCACACCCGCACGATCGTCGATCCGCGGTATGGCGGCAAGGTCACCGGCAAGGTCGGCAACACGACGCTCGGCGTGCTGATCGCCAATGACGAGGCGCCCGGGAACCTCGATGACCCCACCGCCCGTGGATACGGGGAGACT
This sequence comes from Vicinamibacterales bacterium, assembly GCA_965215895.1. Taxonomy (GTDB): domain Bacteria; phylum Acidobacteriota; class Vicinamibacteria; order Vicinamibacterales; family UBA8438; genus JAJEEA01. Next base: position 367,457 of record OZ244130.1, read on the forward strand.
GCGAACGTGCTCCTCGGGCGCGTGCGCTACGACCTGTACGCGGAATCGCACATCGGCGCCATCGTCACCGATCGGGAGTTTCTCGACGGATACAGCCGCCTGGGCGGTCTCGACGGCAACTTCCGATTGAACGACGCGACGTCGATCGGGTTCCGGGCGATCACGTCCCAGAACCGCGATCTCGATCTGGTGGACACGTCCGGGAACATGTTCGACGTCGGAATCAGGAGCAACGGCCGCAACCTGACCTATTTCCTGGCCGGGTACACCATCGATCCCGCGTTCGACACCGCGGTCGGATTCGTCCGCCGGCGGGACATCCGGGCCGGCACCGGCAACGTCGGGTATCGCTGGTGGCCGGAGAGCTGGCTCATCAATTGGGGGCCGTCGTTGAGCTACACCCGGAACTGGAACTTCGGGGACATCCTTGAGGACGAGATGGTGAATGCCGGCGTGAACTTCTCGTTCGCCAGGAACATCCGGCTCAATTTCGGCATGAACCGCGACATGGAGCGGTTCGGCGGCATCAACTTCGAGAAGCAGTCCTACTCGTTCGGCGGCAACATCAACACGATTCAGGCGATCTCGTTCGGCGGGTACTTCAGCTACGGCGACCAGATTCGATACGCCGGCGCGGACTCGTTCCTGGGGACCGGCGGCAACGGCGGCCTCTTCATGACCGTCCGGCCGTTCACCCGGCTGCAGTCGCAGATGAACATCAGCACGAGCAAGCTGATGACCCTCGACGATACCGAGGTGTTCGACGTCAAGATCTACCGGGCGCTGACCACGTACCAGTTCACGGATCGGCTCCTGCTGCGCAACATCCTGGAGTACAACACGTTCAGCCGCACCGTGGGCGCGAACGTGCTGTTCACGTACCGGGTCAACTCCGGAACGGTGTTCTTCATCGGTTACGACGACCGGTATCAGCAGGGCGACCTGCTCCTCGACACCGAAGGCACTTCGCGGGCGTATCTGGGCAATCCGGTGTTCTACACGACGGACCTCCTGCGGACCAATCGCGCGTTCTTCACCAAGATCTCGTATCTGTTCCGGTACTGATCGCGCACACCGGCCGGCCGCGGCGACATTCCCGCCGCGGCATCGAGCCCCCTTGGAGCACCGTTGCGCCTGTCGGCAGTCCGTGGCCAGAGTCCGGGCTGCACCGGGGGCGTCGATCGATGCGGGGCGGCTTCGGCGGTGCCGGTCAGGGCCGCCATGCGCTGCGCCGGGACGTGCGCGTGACCCCCGCGCCCCGCTGGCGGGCCGGGTCGAACTGTCTGCAGGCGCGGTCACTGGCGACCGGGCCGGCCGGAACCGGTCGGATCGAGTCATGACCTCGATGCCATGTATGCTGTTTAATGAGTTCTGTCGACCATGAATGAACCACGAGTCTGCGCCCACTTCACTTGGCTCGCCCTGATCGGGTGGGCGGTCGCCACCACCGTGTCGGCTCAAGGTCTCGGAACGCTGACGGGGACGGTGACGACGGTCGCCGGAACGCCGGTCGAGGGGCTTCGGCTGACCTTCACCGGGACCGACGTCGAGGTGACGGCGGTGACCGACAGCGACGGCGACTATCGGCTGGAGGGACTGGCGGGCGGGCGCTACAGCCCGGCCATCGACGACGCGTCGCAGGTGGTGGAACCCGCGTTCCCGGTCACCGTGGTTGCGGATATCACGATTCGCCGTGACTTCACGCTCCGCAGCGCGACCGACAGCCCGACCCGGTTGCGCGGCGGGGACCGCCTGCTCGGCTCGGGCCCGGGCCTCACCGCGACTCTCGCCAATCTCGATGCGTTCGAAGCCCGCGACCAGGCGTTCGCGACCTTCCTGCGGCGAGTCCCCGGCGTGACCGTGAACCGGGCGGGAGGAGTGGGTCAGCCGACCGCCGTCCGGCTGCGGGGGGCGCCGGTCGGCGACCGTTTTCTGCTGACCGACGGGATGCCGTTCCCTGGATTCGCGTCGGAGCTCGATGCCGCGACGCACCTGGAGTGGGCCCGGTTCGAGGCGGTCCGCGGCATGACGTCGACCCGGCACGGTGATCTGGCGGGCGGCGTCCAGCGGCTGACGAAGCTGCCCGGCGACGCGCGGGCGCGGCGGGTGTCGGTGGGGGTCGAGACCGGAGACCTGGGCTGGCGTCAGTTCGAGGCGGCCACGACCGGCCGCCGGGGGGCGTACGACTGGAGCATCGCCGGCCAGCGCATCGAGACGGACAACGAGCAGCCGAACAGCGCGTTCGCGCGGACCGGGGTGGGCGGCACCCTCGGGGTCACGCGGGAGGACCTGTCGGTGGACTTCACCTTCCGCGGCGAGATGGGCACGGTCGGGCGTCCGGGACCGGCGTCGCTCGTGCGCGCCGACCGGGATGCATCGGAAGAGCGGACCCGGTTGATGTCGGGGGTGACGTTGGGGTTGCGCCGGGGCCAGAGCCTGCACGAGGGGCGCCTCGTCGTGTCGCGGACGGAGCGACGGGCTCTGAATCCCGAGGATTCCGGCACCGTCGGTCTGCGGCCGGTCGACCGCACCGGGCTGCGGTTCGATCTGCCGGACTTCGCGCTTGCGGACGGGCTCCGGGACGATCAGCAGTCGGCGCAGTTGATGTATGAGTACACCCGCCGGGCCGACGAGTTCCACTTCCTGAGCTTCGGGGGCTGGGCCGAGGCGCAGGCCGGTCGGTTCGGTAGCGCAAGCGGCTTCGACCAGCAGCGGATCAACCTGGTTGCGTACGGTGAGGACCGCATGCAGGTCCAGGACAATCTGACCGTCACCGCCGGGGGACGGGTCGAGCGCCACGGCCCCTACCCGATCGTCGGAATGCCGCGCGGGGCAGTGCGCTACGAGCTGGGGCCCGGCGTCTTCCTGCACGGCAGCGCCGGCACCGCGGCGTCTGCGCCGACGTTGGGACAGCGGTTCAGCGACACCCTGTGGCTCCGCGGGAATCCCGAGCTGCTACAGGCGCGCAGCGCGGTGTTCGACGGCGGTCTGACCGCCGCTCTGTGGGGGGAGCGGGCCCAGATCGATCTCACCGGTTTTCGGCACGGCTATCGGGACCTCATCGTGTGGGGGGGGGTGGATATTCCCCCCCTCGAGTCGCTGGCCGCGTTTCGCCGATTGAGGCTGTCCGAACGGATGCAGTTCGTGGAGGATGTGGGGGCCGGAATCCGTGAGCCGCTGGTGATGACCGCGACCTTCGATCAGGCGCGAACAAGCTACGTCAACCTGCCGGCAAGCCGAGCGCACGGGCTGGAGGCGTCGTTCACCGCAACCCCGGCGTCTCCGATCGAGCTCAGTGCGGCATACGCGTTCACCGACAGCCTCGTGACCCGAGGCACCGATGTGATCGAGACCGGGGAGGCGTTGCCGGGGGTGCCGCTTCATCAAGCTACGTTCACGGCCGATCTCAATCTCGGTCCGGTCTCCGTCGGCGGCACGCTGACCTACGTCGGGGAGCGGCGGACGAACATCGACGTCGTCAGTCACGTGTTGGGTGTCGATGCGCTGGATCCGTATCGGCGCTGGGACGCGTACGCCCAGTTGCGGCTCGGCGGTCGGCTCAGCGTTTCGATCGTCGGCGAGAACCTGACCGACCAACGGTACCAGGAAGTGGCCGGTTTTCCCGCGCTGGGCCGCTTCGTCCGCGCGGGACTGCAGGTAGGTTTCTAGCGGCCCCGGTGAACCGCGGGGGGCTCTTGCCACCGGGTGCCGGGGCCGCGAAGTCGAACGGCGGCCCCGGATTCAGAGCGCGTCGCCGAGGAAGACCCGATGTTGGAGAGAATCTGTTTCACGGGCCTGCTCGCAGCCGCCCTCTTGCTGGCGGCGTGCAGCGAGACCCCCCTCGAGCCGACCGACGCGACTGAGCCGGAGCTTCCGCTCACCATCTCCACGGCGCCGGATCCGACCTACGCCGTTGCGTCGACGGGGAAGACCTATGTGGTGAACGGTCAGGTGCGGGAGTATGCGTTCCTCGCCTCCTTCGACCTCATCCTGCAGGGCAATCCCGACTACGCTACCGGCATCACCCTCGAATCCGACAGCATTCTGCTGCAACAGTTGTTGAGCGTCATCCCGGACGGCCCCGGCGGCGGCGTGGACCGTGAACGCTATGAATTCGAGTCTCGGGCAGACGTGGACCGGATCGAGCCGGGAGGCCGGACGACGAGGGCGTTCGACGTATGGTACACGTTGCCGCAAGGCGGGCGGGAGGCCGTCATTGCGGTGACGTTGAACTTCATCTACGACGACGGCATCACCTTCAGCCAGGTCCATCAAGTGAGGGTGCAGCCGTGACGACCCTGGGGCGCATCGTCGTGGGAACCCGATGACGCACGGCCCGCAGCTCGGAAGGAAGAACTCAGGGACCGGTTTGGTTTCCGTTCTCGAATCCCGTCGATCAAGGCAGGAGAAGTTCGTGAGAAATCGACGATTCTGTCGTCTGTGTGGCGTCGTCCTGACCGTCTTCCTGGCCGCGGGGGTGGCGCACACTGCCCAGGCCCAGGAAGTCGAGAGATTCGTCAGGGTGCTCGACCGCGAGGGCGAACCGGTGACCGACCTCGGCGCTGGCGACTTCGTCATCGAGCACGACGGCGTCGGTGTCGAGGTCTCGCGCGTGGAGTTGATCGACCAGCCGCTGCGAGTGGCGCTGATTGTCGACGACGCGGACGGCGCGGTGCCGTTCTTTCGGTACCTGCGCGACTTCCTGCCCGAGTTCGTGAGAGCCCTGCCCGAGGACAGCGAGGTGGGGCTGGTGCTGCTGTCGGGCCGGCCGCGCCTGATAGTGGACTTCACGGATGACCGTGGCGAAGTGCTCGATCAGCTTGCGCGGTTCTTCGTGGAAGAAGATCGCGCCGCCGGGTTCTTCGCCGGTCTGGAAGAGACCGTGAATCGCTGGGACAACGATCGGAGGTGGCCGGTCCTTGCGGTGGTCACCACGGACGGGCCGGCCCAACGGACCGTTACCGACGGCCGGTACACGGCCTTTGTCGAGCGGGCGGTCGAGCGTGGCGTGATCATCCATGCGTTGGGCCTGTTTACCACGGCCGGTCAAGGGTTCCAGACCGGTATCGCGAGCGACGTGACGCGGATAACGGGCGGCTGGTACGACACGCTCGCCGGTCCGAGCCAGTCCATTTCCGAGAAGCTCGCCGAGATGGCGGCCGAGATCTCGCGGCAGTACGCCGAGATGCGGAATCAGTACGCCGTCGCCTACGAACCGCCGCCCGGCACCGATCCGGATGCCGGGATCTCTGCCTCCGTGCGCCGGGGGGGGGTGAGGTTGAGCATCTCTGCGAACGGTCGGCCCCGCCCCGCCGCCCCGGCCGTCGCGGCCGCCGCCGACGTGGGTAACAGCCGCGAAGAGCTGTTCAACCAGGGGGAAGCGGCCTTCGCGGCCGGAGACTCCGCGCAGGCGGCCGACTGGTACCAGAAGGCCCATGACCGGGATCAGGACTGGGTCAAGCCGCTGTTCAAGCTGGGGCTGGTCTCGCTCAACCTGGGCGATATCGAGGCGGCGGTGCAGTATTTCGAGCAGGCGGTCGAAGCGGATGCGGGCTCGCCGGAAGGCGCGCAGGCGACCGCAATACTGGGTTCGCTGAGGCCCTAGCCATTCCTGTATGCTGATCGTCCCGTTTCCCAGTTGGAGATCTCACGTGCCCCGATTCATCTGCGGCCTCGTACTCGGCCTGACCGCCCTCGCCGTCGCCACTCCCGCGCAGGAGATTCCGCTCGACAAGCTCACCCTGCCGGACGGATTCTCGATCGCGGTGTATGCGCCCGACGTGCCCAATGCCCGATCGATGGCCCGATCGCCGGGCGGTACCCTGTTCGTCAGCACGCGCCGGGCCGGCAACGTCTACGCGGTGCTCGACACCGACCAGGACCACCGGGCCGACGAGGTGCTGACCCTGGCCAGCGGCCTGAACATGCCCAACGGCGTCGCCTTCCGCGACGGGTCGCTCTACGTCGCCGAGGTGAACCGGATTCTGCGCTACGACGACATCGAGTCGCGGCTGCAGAATCCGCCCGATCCGGTGGTGGTGGACGAGGGTTTCCCGACGGATCGGGCCCACGGCTGGAAGTTCATCCGCTTCGGGCCGGACGGCAAGCTGTACGTTCCGGTGGGCGCGCCGTGCAACATCTGCGACCGCACCGGCGAGGACATGCGGTACGCCACCATCACCCGGATGGACCCGGACGGCACCGAGCCGGAGGTCTTCGCCCACGGCGTGCGGAACTCCGTCGGGTTCGACTGGCACCCCGACACCGGCGATCTGTGGTTCACGAGCAACGGACGGGACATGCTGGGCGACGAGAATCCCGGCGACACGTTGAACCACGCTCCCGAGATCGACATGCACTTCGGCTATCCCTTCTGCCACCAGGGGAACATTCCCGACCCCGAGTTCGGCGAGAGGCGGGGGTGCGACGAGTTCACGCCGCCGGCCCGGACCCTCGGGCCGCACGTGGCGTCGCTCGGCATGCGGTTCTACACCGGGTCGATGTTCCCCGACGAGTACCGGCAGAAGATCTTCATCGCCGAGCACGGGTCGTGGAACCGCACCCCCGAGGCCGGGCACACCGGATTCCGCATCACCGTCGCCACCCTCGACGGCAACGAGGTGACCGACTACTCGGTGTTCGCCGAGGGCTGGCTGAACCCCGACAACTCCTCGTGGGGCCGTCCAGTCGACATTGAGGTCATGCCCGACGGGTCGCTGCTGGTGACCGACGACCGGGCGGGGGCCATCTACCGGATCACCTACGGCGAGTGACCCGGCGCGCACGGCAGGGGGGCGGCAGGATGGCGTTTCGGCAGACAGGCGTCTGCGCCGCGGAACGCCGCGGACGCCCGGACGGTCGGTCGGGCGGCGAGCGGAGGCGCGAGGCGGCGCTCTCCGGGCTCAAGCCGTTGACGCTGACCGGCGTTCTCGTCTTCGCGCTCTCCGGACTCCAGCGGTCGACGCTCGCCGGAGTCCTCGTCTGCGCGATAGGGGCGCCGGCCGCCGCGCAGCCCACGCCCGAGCTGATACGCGCCCGCACCGAGCGCGAGTGGACGATCAAGGCCGACAAGATGCGGCGGCACCTGCTGCCGCTCATGCGCCGCCACGAGATCGACCTCTGGATCATCCTCAGCCGCGAGAACGCCCCCGACCCCGTCCTCGAGCTGTTCGGCGGCTACGGCGTCACCGGCTGGTACGGCCACCGCAACGCCTATCTGTTCTTCGACGCGGGGGCCGGGGCCGGCCTCGAGACGACGGCCATCGGCACCCACCTGAGCGGCCATCTCCGTCGGTTCTACGACACGAGGACGCTCTACGGCGAAGAGGGGCTGATGCCCCATCTGCGCGAGTACCTGGCCGCGCGCGACCCCCGGCGCATCGCCGTCAACCGGTCGCGCACCATCAGCATGGCCGACGGGCTGACGGCCGAGCTCGAGGACTACCTGCTCGAGACCCTGGGGCCGGACCGGGCGGGCCGCGTCGTGTCGTCCGAGCCCCTCGTCGTCGACTACGCCTCGGCGCACACCGAGGCCGAGCACGAGGCGCAGCGCGAGGCCAGCACGGCCACGTTCGACATCCTGCGCCGCGCGTTCTCCGGCGACGTCATCGCGCCCGGCCGCACCACCCTGATGGATGTGCATTACTGGATCACGGCAGAGTGGAAGCGGCTCGGGTTCGAGTTCAACTTCCCCGCCTCGCTCGACCTGCAGCGCCCCGGCGGCGTCAGCCTCGACGACTCGGACGACCCGACCATCGAGCGCGGCGACCTGCTGCACGTCGACTTCGGGGTCCGCACCTCGGGCATCGTCGCCGACCAGCAGAAGATGGCCTACGTGCTCCGCGACGGCGAGTCGGCGCCGCCGGCGGGCCTGGTGAGGGCGTTCGAGGCCTCGTCGCGCGCGGCCGCGCTGATTCTCGACGAGATGCGGGTCGGCCGCACCGGCATCGCCATCAAGCAGGCGGCCGAGCGGCGCGCGGCCGAGGCCGGCATCGACCTGCTCGTCTACTCGCACGTCCAGGGCTACTGGGTGCACGACGCCGGCATGTGGGCGATCCACGACTGGCCCGAGCGCTACGGCGACCACCCCCGGTTCACGCTGAAGGACGGCGACTGGGTCTCGCTCGAGTTCGCGGTCACCGCGCCGGTCCCCGAGTGGGACGGCCAGGCGGTCACGATCATGCGGGAGGAGGACACCCTGATCACGGCGGACGCGCCGCCCGAGTACCTGTCGGGGCCGCAGACGGGGCTCTGGGTGATCGAGTGACGGTCCGGAGCGCGTCGGGCGACCGGCCGGCGCCTGGGGGGCGCAGGACCGGCCACATGGGGGTATAATCGGACTTCCGGCCCGCGCCTGCGGGCTCGCGCACTGCCGATGCGGTGAGGTGGCCGAGAGGCTGAAGGCGGCGGTTTGCTAAACCGTTGAAGGGGCATAAACCTCTTCCCAGGGTTCGAATCCCTGCCTCACCGCCACTTTGTCTCTGCAAATTACTGCGAATGAGACGGCTGTCTGGACCGTGGCCGGCCGTACGCCACACTGTGTCCCGCATCAGGTCGATGACTCACGAGTCGCCCCCGTCCGCGTCGGCCAGCCGGGGGGCCTGGGATGGTTGACAGCCGCGCGAAGATGCGCTCCACCTCTTCCGGCGTCTTCCGCAGCACCAGCGTGCGGCGGCGGCTTGAGTGCTAGATGCTGCGCCAGACCACGTGCGAGCACACGCCGCCAGAGAGTTCGGCACTCGGCCAATGGCCCGAACGCCGGCTCACGTAGTCGAGTCGGGCGTGACGAAGTCGTCCCGCATGCGGAACGAGGCGGACGAGCCTTGTTCGACGAGAATATCGAGCAGGTAGAGGACGGCGTCGCGGATTCGGCGTTGGCGCTTGAGCTCAAGCGGCCGCCCGTACACGTGCTGTCGCAGCAGCACTTCGAGCATGAAGACGGTGTTCGTCTCCCTCAGCACGCGCTGGGCGTCTCCCGGCCTGGAGTCGCGTGGCGATGCGGACAAGAGCCTGTGGCAGAGCTCGCTCGCCGATGTGATACAGGAACCGGACGTAAGCGTCCAGCACGGTTGAAGACAGCGGCAAGTCCTCGAACAACGTGTGCACGTGATGCTCGTACCCCTCGAGACTCTTCCAATGGCGAACGTCTTCCCGCCACGATGAGTTGAAGAAAATCGCGGAGATCATCTCCCTTCCGTACGGGCGGTCACTGTCCTCCATCCCAACCAGCCATCGTGCCCGCCTCACGGTCCGGGCCATGCTGGAGAAGTACGAGGTGTGCCGCGCCATTCCGGGCGCAGGCGGACGAGCTCGCGGTAGAGGTCGATGTAGATCCGTCGGCTCATGCAGACCACCATGGGCTTGCCGTCCATCGCCTCCTGGCGGCGCTCGAAGTGCTCCACGATGTCGCGGGCGACCAGCACAACGCGCTTCTCTGCGCCGACAATCGCTTCGAGCTGCGCCCACTTCGTCTTCAGCTTCTCGCGGCGGTCCACCTCCTCGCCCTCGGTCACTTCCTCGAAGCCGGCATCGATCGTCGGTTTCTCCGTCTCGTCGAGAGCCAAGTTCGCCAGACGGCTCTCGTAGTAGATCGGCACGGTCGCCCCGTCCTCGACCGCCCGCTGGATGTCGTAGACGCCGATGTGGCGCCGAACACGGCGCGGGTGCTGGCGTCGGCCAGCTCGATGGGCGTCCCGGTGAAGCCGATGAACGAGGCGTTGGGCAGCGCGTCGCGCATGTGGCGGGCGTAGCCGTCGATGAAGTCGTACTGGCTGCGGTGCGCCTCGTCGGCGATCACCACGACGTTGCGGCGGCTCGACAGCAGCGGATGCCGGTCGCCCGGCGGTTTCCTGCGCGGAGCGACCCCCTCGCGCTCTCCGGCCGCAGGAGCGTCGGGGAAGAACTTCTGGATCGTCGTGAACACCACGCCGCCCGATTCGACCGCGAGCTTCGCCCGCAGGTCGGCGCGGCTCTCCGCCTGGACCGGCGGCAGCCCGAGCAGGTCGGCGTAGCGCGAGAAGGTGGTGAACAACTGATCGTCGAGGTCGTTGCGGTCCGTCAGCACGACAACCGTGGGATTCTCCATCGCCAGGTCGCGCATGATGCAACCGGCGTAGAACGCCATCGTCAGGCTCTTGCCCGACCCCTGGGTGTGCCAGACCACGCCGATCCGCCGGTCGCCGCGGGCGCCGGCCGGCTGGCGGCGCGACTCGTAGCGGCCGGCCGGGTCGGCTACGGCCTGCTGCAACGCTGCCGCCCGCAGCGTCTCGGCGACGGCGGTCTGCACCGCGTGGAACTGATGGTACCCGGGCATCTTCTTGACCAGGGCGCCGCTGCCGTCGTCCTCGAACACGATGAAGTCGCGGACCAGCGCCAACAGCCGGCGCCGGTTGAAGACGCCCTCGAGCAGCACCTGGAGCTGCGGGAGGCTCGGGTCGGCCAGCGTCTCGCCCGCAATCGTGCGCCACGGCTTGAACCACTCCTGCCCGGCCGTCAGCGCGCCGATGCGCGCCTCCAGCCCGTCCGATACGACGAGCGCGGCGTTGAATGTGAACAGCGACGGGATCTCTGCCTTGTAGGTCTGAAGCTGCTGGAAGGCCGACGAGATGGAGGCGTTCTCGTCGGCGGGGTTCTTCAGCTCGATGACCGCGAGCGGCAGTCCGTTGACGAACAGCACGATGTCGGGCCGCCGTTCGTGCTTGTTCTCGACCACCGTGAACTGGTTGACGGCAAGCCAGTCGTTGTTGTCCGGGTCGTCGAAGTCGAGCGCGCGGACCCTGTCGCCCCGAACACGGCCGTCCGTGTCGGGGTACTCCACGTCGAGGCCCGCGACGGCCATCCGATGGAAGTCGCGGTTGCGGGCCTCCAGCGTCGCCCCGGCCGGGCGGGTGAGTCGGCGCAGGGCGTCGTCGAGCGCATCGTCGGGCCGGTCCGGATTGAGCTGGGCGAGCGCGGACCGCAGGCGGCCGTACAGCACGACCTCGCCGTAGTCGGCGCGTTCCGCCGCCGGCGTGTCGGGTGCGATGTCCGGGCCGTGGAGGACGGTCCAGCCCAGCGACGCCAGCCAGTCGAGGGCGACGGATTCGACGGTGGACTCCGAGACGCCAGACGGTGGCATGGCTTTCAAGGGTCTCCCGATTCGTGTCCGTCGTCGCGAAGGACGCCTTCAACGTGCGGATTCAGCAACCTCCACCGCTGGCCCGTGCGTTCGAGATCGCCCGCCAGCACGACCGGCGCCCGATCCCGGTGAGCCTGAACCGCCCGCTCGTAGTCCGCCTGCTCCAGAACCGCCACCACCGACTGCTGTTGCCCGTCGATGTCGGTCGCGAGACGGATCGTCCCGTCGCCTTCGGCTTCCCCGCGCTTCAGGAGCCGCACGAAGCCGTGGAGACGCACTTCCGGTCGGGGCGCGCGCTCGCGGAGCGAGCGCGCCGCCTCGCGCAGGAGGGCCGCATCTGCCCGGCCGAAACGAGCGACGGTTCCCGTTGCCGCAACCGGCCGAGTCCGAGCCCACGAGACGCCCACGTCCAGCGTCGGGAACGGTTCGATGATCCGGACCAGGGCCTCGCACAGATTGGCGCTCACGCCGCTGGCCACCGTCTCCTCGAACGCGCCGTCATCACCGGCAGCTGCCCGTTCCGTCGCCTGCCGCGCCGCGGTGACGGCCTCGACCAGTCGCCGCGTCATCCGGCGTTCGATCGGCGCGTTCCGATCATCCGGGTTCGGGAACAACGCCGGCATCGGCGGCGGCACGACGGGCGTCAGCAACGTCACCACGAAGCTGCCCTGGTCCGTCTGCCCAAGCCGCATCTGCCTCAGCAGATCCGCCGCCTCCCGGTTCGCGCCGGCCCGGTAGACCGGCTGCGGTTCCCGAAGCGAACACGCCGCCGACAGCAAGAGATCGCGGGCGCCGCCGATGAGGTCCACGCCGTCGTTCAACATCACGCTGCCGTCGTCGCTCTCCGCGGCGCGGACGCGGACCATGTCCCGGTCCGCCGTCGCCAACGAGCGATAGACGCTCAACTCGTCCTGCCCGGTGACACCGGCGAACGTGTCGATCAGCGTCGCGACGACGCTCGCGTAGTCGCCCAGGCGCTCTGTGCGCGGAACGATGATCTCCGGGCGCGACTCACCGACGTAGACGTCCGAGTGCTCGCGATACGGCTCGTGCCGGCGCCAACCGGCCGCGCGGGCGTACGCCGACAGCGCCCGCCGGCGAAACCGCCGACAGCGCACCCCGGTCGCGAATGCTGACTCGCATCAGATGTCTCCGCTGCGCGATCGCGCCGCCAGGGCCTTGACGTACGCCAGAGCAACCCCTCCTTCTGGTCCGGGCCGGTGAGCAGCGTCGCCGTCATGCGATTGCTCCGAAGAGCTTCTCGGCGTCGCCCACCCGCATCTCTCCCGAGATCAGCTTCGGCAGCAATGCGTCGCGACACTTCGCCAGTACGTAGCGCTCGTCTACGGCAGCCCTAGCTCGCCCAAGCAGCAACTGGGCGACGCGCCCGAACTCCACGCCGATCGCCTCGGGCGGCGAGGGTATCGAAAACCCCCATAGTGCCGAAGCCGACACACGCTGACGCCCGCTCGTCCCACTCATGTTCTGGATCGCGAACTCCCGGAATCGGGAGGTACGCGCCAAGAGGTACGCGAACTCCCTCGGGAGTGGACGTCTGGGCTTCATGACGATGTACTCCGTCGACCCCCACCCGATTTCGTCGTCTCGCAAGAAGTCAACGTAGGCTGTTTTTCCGTTCTCCAGGCATGGCGTAATCCGCGCCACCAGCGTGTCTCCGTTGGCGAACCGCATCCCGGAGCCGAACGGCCGCCGGACGACCGAATCGGGCGCATGACCAAGTGTCGGCATGTTCGCCATGTCGAGATACGGTGCGACGTCCCCTTTTCGTAAGGGCCTTGACGGGTTGACGTCCATCAACTTGGGCAGTGGCACCAATGGCCAGCCCTCCGGCGTCTCGCCCACCTCGGAGTTCACCAGCCGGTCCGGGAACAGGTCGGCGATGTCCTTCGGCAGCCCGGTGTCGCGGCCTTCCATCTTGGCCCGCACCGGGTCGAAATCGACGAACCAGGATCGGAACAGCGCCCGCGCGATCGCCTCCAGCGTCGCGTTCATCCGACGGTTCAGCTCGATCTTTTCGTCCAGCGTGCCGAGGATGTGCGCGATGGCGCGCTGCTCGGGAATCGGCGGCGCGACGAATGGGCAGGCAGACAGTATCGCCGTGTTCAGGTTCGGCATGGTCGCGCCATGAGCATGGCGGACGATCCACTCGCGAACGGCGGGGTGTCCCAAGTAGTACGAGGCGTATCTCGGATCGGCACCGTTCTTGCCCAACCGGACGCGAAGGCAACCGGTGCCGCACAGCCACCCATCCTCGCGAGGTCGAATGAGCGCTCGCTTCTCGACATCGCCTCGTCGGCTGTATACGATATCGCCTTCGCGGACCAGGTAGCGTCGCAAGCGATTGGCGTCACTGTCTCCAATGCGTGCGATTCCGTCCGGGATGACGCAATTGTCACCGAGATTCTGAGGCATGATGGACGGAGTGCCGACGGGTCGGTAGTCGGAAGCGTGGAGTTGGCTGCCGAACGGTCCGGTCTGGATGTTGCCGCCGCCACGCTCGCAGGCGGCCCCTAGTGTCGACCGCTCCCAGCCACGTGGCAGAGCACCGAATGGGTCTCCGCTGCTCCCGTCCGTGGCGCGTGAGCCGTCTCTCTCCGGCAACGCTACCCGCTGCTCCGCCACGATCTCCCTGAAACGTTCACCGATCCGCTTGGCGTCCACGACGTCCACCGCGAACGGAAGGTCCGAGTCCTCGAACGCGGCTTCCAGTGCGGACAGGCTTCTCGGCGGGATTTCGCCGTCACCCTCCAGAGCGAGATCCAGGTCGGACGAGTCCTTCGTCGCCCAAGTGGCGCGGCTCCCGAAGACCCAGACCCGCACGCCGTCCGGCAGATGCCGACGCAGCACGTCGTGGACGATGCGCAGGTGGTCGGCGAGGATGTCAATCGGCGTCGTCAAGGGACTCGTTCCTCTGCCGAAGCTGATCCCGGAGGAATCCGGCCTCCCGGAGGAAATCCGGCAGGCTCTCGAAGACCATCTGCGCCTTGTCTGCGTTGTAGGTGTGACTGGTCGTGCCCCGAAGCTTCCGGTACTCCTTCCAGACGGACACCTCGGACTGCACCAATCCGCGCCCGAAGGCTTCGCGCATGATGGCGCTGAAGCTCATCTTGTCGAACTCGGCGGGATTCGGGGAGACCTGTTCGAGATGCCGCTTCACCATGTTGAAGGACAGCTCGTAGGTGAACTCGAACGCCTGGATCGCGGCGGCTCGAAGGTGCAGCTTGAGCGCGGGGTCGCCCGACGCGAGGTCGGACCCGTGGTACTCGATCGCTTCCTCCAACTGCGCGATCGCATCATCGAGCGGCGTCAGGTCGAGTCTCATGATGCGCGTTCCGAAGAGGAGCTGTCAGTGAGACAGCCGGTGGAGGACCAGCGCGTCGACAACCGTCGCAGACTCCGCCACCCGCGTAGAAGCATCCCATGGGTATCCGTGTCGCCCCTCCCAGTCTTGGACGCCGGTGTTCAGCGCGATGGGCACGACGGAGATCTGGCCGGGGGAGAGGTCGTCGTAGCCTTCTTCATACCCATTGACGACCACGCGCAGATCGCCGGGATAGCCCTTGAGAATGTTGATCATCTCATTGACGGTCACGAGCGTTCTCCCCCGGAGGCCCCCTGAGCCTCCGCTGGATAGAAACCCAACGCCTTCAGGTTCTCGGCGATGGCGGCGTCGAGCCGTGCGCCCTCGGCCTGTTGCGCCTGCAGCTCCGCCACCGCCGCCCCATCTTCGCGTCGAACGGCTCTCCGTCGTCCGGCTGCGGCTCCGCGCCGACGTAGCGCCCCGGCGTCAACACGTGGCCGTGCCGGCGCACCTCGTCGAGCGGGGCGCCCTTGCAGAAGCCGGCGAGGTCTTCGTAGACGTCCGCATCGTCGCGCCAGGCGTGGTAGGCGCCGGCGATGCGGGCGATGTCGTCGTCGGTGAGTTCGCGGTGGGTGCGATCCACCATGCGGCCCAGCTTGCGGGCATCGATGAACAGGATCTCGCCGCGGCGCGGCCGACGGCGGGCCAGGAACCAGAGACAGGCGGGAATCTGGGTCGAGTAGAAGAGTTGACCCGGCAGGGCGACCATGCAGTCCACCAGGTCCGCCTCGATCAGGTTCTTCCGAATCTCGCCCTCGCCCGACTGGCTCGACGACATCGACCCGTTGGCGAGCACGAACCCCGCGACGCCGGCGGGTGCGAGGTGGTGCACCATGTGCTGCACCCAGGCGAAGTTGGCGTTGCCCTTCGGCGGCACGCCGTGCCGCCAGCGCTTGTCGTCGGTCAATCGCTCGCCGCCCCAGTCCGACACGTTGAACGGCGGGTTGGCGAGGATGAAGTTGGCCTTCAGGTCCGGGTGCCGGTCGTTGTGGAAGCTGTCGCCGTGGCCGATCTGCCCCTCGATGCCGCGGATGGCGAGGTTCATCTTCGCCAGCCGCCACGTCGTGTAGTTCGACTCCTGGCCGTAGATGCTGATGTCGCCGCGCGCCTTGCCACCGTTCCCGTTGCCGCTAGCGTGGGCGCGGATGAACTCGATGGACTGCACGAACATGCCTGAGGAGCCGCAGCAGGGGTCGTAGACCCGGCCGCGGTACGGCTCGAGCATCTCGACCAGAACCCTGACGACGCAGCGCGGGGTGTAGAACTCGCCGCCCTTCTTGCCCTCGGCGCTCGCGAACTGCGAGAGGAAGTACTCGTAGACGCGGCCGAGCACGTCGCGTGAACGGGCGTCCTCAGTGCCCACCTGGATGTTGCTGATCAGGTCGATCAACTGCCCGCGCCGGCGCTTGTCCAGCGCGGGCCGGGCGTAGTCGCGGGGAAGCACGTCCTCGAGCGCCGGGTTGTCGCGCTCGATCGCCGCCATCGCCTGATCGACGGTCAGGCCGATGGTCGGCTGCCTGGCCTGGGCCTTCAGGTGTGTCCAACGGGCCTCTGTCGGCACCCAGAAGATGTTCTCGGCGGTGTACTCGTCACGGTCCTCGGCGGCGTCTTCCCCGAACTCCGCCAGTACCGCGGAGTGGCGCTCCTCGAACGCGTCGGAGATGTACTTCAGGAAGATCAGGCCGAGCACGACGTGCTTGTACTCGGCGGCGTCCATCGAGCCCCGCAGGGCATCGGCCATCGCCCACAGCTCGGCTTCATGGCCGACGGTGGCCCCGTTCGGGGTCACCTCCGCCTCGCCTGTCCGCTTCCCCGACCGCTGTCGCGCCATGTCGTGACCTCCGTCGCACGAACCCGGACGGCGAGCCATTCCGGCCCCGTCACCCGATAGCGTACAACCGGCCGGCGGGCTGCCTCAATGGCATGGGCCGGCTGGCGGCCGGCGGCTGCGGCGCGTCGGCCGCGACGGCGACCATGCGGGGGTCCGAGAACTCCCGGCGACGGGAGTCGTTCAGGCGGTGCGTCGGGTACACGTCGACAGTGGCACCGACTCCGGGCGGGTGTGCGGTGGAACGGCGCGCCAACTGCCTACAGCGCCACAGGAGACCCTGCAGGTTCACGCGCGGACGTGGAACGTCAGCGTAACACGGCACGTGCGCCGGCGTCGCCCAGCTGCCAGCGCCATTCCACAGTTGGCGCAGAGCGGTTCCGGCGTTCGAGCGCCGTGGCGGCGCCCGGGCGTCGGTGCAAGGGTGCCGGCGGCCTTGCAGTACGGGACCGTCATCCGAGCGCTGCGGACGGTCGCTGCGCCGGCGGGCAGAGAGCGCCCTCATTCGCGTCCGGAGGCGGTCACCGCTTCGTGCAGCCGGGCGAGGTCGGGTGCGCAGGGCGCAGCCTGCTCTCCGCTCGGCGCCGCGCGGATCAGGTCCCTCATGCAAGAGATGTCCTCCGCGTATTCGGCGAGCCGCCGACGGTGGCTCGCGCGGGTCTTGGTGCACACGAGGGTGAACGGTCTGCCGCGTCGCTCGGTCACGTGCTCGATGTCCAGCCCGCGGCGGTCGATGGTCTGGTGCAGATGGGCGCGCAGGTCCTTGCGCAGCGGAAACCTCGCGATCCGGGTGGTGGGATCCTTGCAGAAGTCCCGAAGTCTCCGGCAGTGCTCGCATCGGCACCCTGTGTCGGCGTCGATGGTCCAGTCACGCGGCTCCTCCGGAGGTCTCGCGCTGCGCGCCAGGATGAAGTCCGCCGCGTGGCGCCACAGTAGGGCGAAGGAGCCGGCCCCGGCTGCGCCCTCCTCGCCGTGAAGCGTGGCGAGGACCGCGGGAAGCGTCCGGTCGGGCGTGACGACCTCCGGCCGGCCGGCGACGGCCTCGGCCGCCGCTGCGGCCTCGGCCGTCGACCCCCGGCGCCAGGCGAGGGTGAAGAGATCGTCAACGGCCTCCACCCCGAACCGTTCGGGCGCCTGGATCGGCTCGAAGAAACGCCGCCGCGGCCCTGGCGGCAGCGCCGCAGGCACCGTCCGCAGAATGGCGCGAACGGCAGCCTGCAGTACACGGTTCCATGGCCCGCGCGAGGGCTCGCCGCGCGTCTCGTCGAGGCACCGGACGAGCGCCAGCGTGGCGGTCGGCCGACGCCGAAGATGCGCCGCCGCGAGTTCGGTCAGGAAGTGGCGGGCGGCGGACGGTCCGAGCATGTCCACGACGAGCGCCAACGGTTCGTTCTCGCTGCCGTCGTAGCGCTTCAGAACCACCTTCCTCAGAAAGCGCGCGGCCCGATTCTCGTCTCCGGTCGAGTGCAGCAGGCGTAGCATCAGGGCGCGAGCCTGCGCGTCCTCGTCGTAGGGGCCGGTGGGCCAGATGTCGATCAGCCGGCCCAGGAGTTCCCGGACGCGTCCGCCCCCTGTGTCGGGAAGCCGGTCGAACTCGTCGGCGACCCAGGCGACGGCCCCCGCGATGTCGCTCCGCCCCACAATCTCCAGCACCTTCGATCGAGGCCACAGGACGAGGGCGGCGCGGCGATAGGTGCGCTCGACGCTCACGCCCTCGTTGCCCGACGCGTGCACCCGCTGCTCGTCCGGCGTCGCATCGTCGAGGGCGCCGCGCGGGAGCAGTTCCCCCGGAAGCAGCTCGACCTCGCCCAATGGCGGCCGTCGGCCGTCGGGGCGCGCCCAGCCGTCCAGCCATTCGCGGCTGTCGACGACGTCGCCCATCTCCCACGCATCGTCGTCCTCGCCGTCGTCCCAGCCCCAGTCCCCGCCGTCGTAGTCTGCGCCGCCGTACTGCTCGATGTGAACGACGGCCGCGTGCGCCTCGCACTCGACTCGTTCCGCGGCCTGGGTGAGAACGCGCGCGACCGCCGCGTCGGTGTTCTTCAGCCCGCCGAAGGACAGCCCGGCCTCGCTGTACTCGTGATCGAGCAGCCAGACCAGCTTGTCGGTCCCGCCCCGGGCCCTCCACTCGCTCAGCCGCTCCGCAAGATGATCGACCTGTGCCGTATAGTCCGGGGCTTCCCGGGGTGACTCGTCGTCACCGGGGCGAAGACACAGGTTGAACACGAGCGACAGGCGGTGGCCTTCGGTCACCGGCCTGACTTCGTGGGTGCAGTCGGCATAGAACGCCGCGAAGGTCAGCTCCGACGGTTCGCCGGTGGTCATGTCGATGGTGCGCTCGCGGTCCCGGTGGCGGACGACGAGCTCGCCGCCGGCGCCCGCCGTGGGCAGCGAGACGGACAGGGTGGCAATCATGCCGTCGGCCTTCTCGGTGTCGCGGTGGGACGCGAAGAAGCCGCCCGGTTCGTAGATCAGCAGGCGGTGGAGTCGAGCGTCGACCCGGTCGGGGGCGCAGCCGAGGCCGACCGCCGCTGTCTCGAGGATGCCCGCGAACGTCTCCGGCCACGCGGCGCCCGCCAGGCGCACGCGCTCGGGCCCGATCTGCCAGCAGTTGCGAATGGACCTGTCGACGACCGTCTCGGTTCCCTTGCCGTAGGGCGCAGGCTCCGCCGCCCCTATCAGCGCTCGAATCTGGGTTTCGGGAACCGGGAACGACAATGCGCCCGCCCCCTGCACCCGCAGCCGCGGCATGGCGGCCAACAACCGGCCGTGGACGCAGAAGTCGCCCGGTCGGTCGATGGACCGCAGGAGCTTCTCGATGGCGTCCGGTACGCGGGTCTGAGCCTCGGCGGCCTCGCCGAGCGTCCCATCCATGCCCGAAGGAGCCGCTGTCGGTCTCATCTCGATGACCTGGGTGAGTCGGGGCTACCTGACGGTGAAGGTTCCCGTCACGGTGCGGCCGCCATCCGCCCGCCGGCGCCGGACCGATAGGACGTCGCCGACGGTGAACTCGAACGCGCCGCTCTCCGCCCCGGTCCGAGACGTTGAACGGGGGGGGTGGCGAGCCGACGGTGGCCCCGTTCGGGGTCACCCCCGCCTCGCCTGCCCGTTTCCCCGCCCGCCGTCGCGCCATGTCGTGATCTCCGTCGCCCGAACCCGGACAGCGAGCCGCCATCCAGTCCCGTCACCCGATAGCGTACAACCGGCCGGCGGTCTGCCTCAACGGCGTGGCCCTTCTGGCGACCCGCGGCTGTGGTGCGTCGGCAGCGACGGCAACCGGAGGTCCGAGGGCTCCCGTCGACGATGTCCGTCGCCGGACCGGCGTGCTCCGCGAGCTCGTGGGTGTTCCCCGGGGCAGGGAGGTGCTTTGACGCTCATGAATATCGCACAACGGTCCTTGACGATCACTTTTGGCCGGAAAGTGATCGTCAACGGTGAGCGTGCGGTGGTTGCGGGCCTCCCCGAACAGCTCGGTCGGGGCGGCGGGTACACTGTCGCAAGGAGGTCAGGATGGTGTGCTGGAACATCAACCGCAGCCCCGATGCGTTCACGGCACTCAGCGAGATGGACGACGTGGACGTCGCCTTGTTGCAGGAAGTGGGCAAGGGGGCGGCCGGGCGCATCGCGGACACCACCGGTGAAGGAGTGCCGTGGAACTGGAACCGGTCGAGCATCTGGCCCGCGGTGGTTCGGCTGTCGGACCGGGTCCGGGTCGACCTGTTCACACCCGTACCTCTCGAACGTGAGGGCATGCCGCTGGACGCGGTCGCGGTCAGCGATTCGCGCATGCTCGCCGCCGCGCGCGTCACGCCGCTGCGTGGCGGGAGACCGGCCCTCGAGTCGTTCCTCGTGTTCTCGATGCACGCACGCTGGTTGTATCCGCATCCGCAGGCGGAGCGCTCCCGTCCACGATGAGGCCAGGCCATCTACGCCTACACCGATGGCTCCGCACACCGAATCATCTCTGACGTCTCGGCGTTCATCACCCACACGAATCCCTCGTCACACCGGCTGGTGGCGGCGGGCGACCTCGGTACGATCCACGGGGTGGCGGACAACAGCAGAATGGAGAATCCCGCCCGCGCACAGACCATCTTCAGCCGGATGCAGGCGCTGGGTCTGGAGTTCAAGGGACCCCAGTGGCCGGATGCCGACAGACAGGCAGATCCGCTCCCGCCGGGCTTGCCGAAAGACACGAGGAACGTGCCCACGTGCCTTGCCGGCCAGCAGCGGCGCCGCATGCTCGACCAGGGCATCGTCAGCGGCTACCAGTACGACTATGTGTTCGCCTCCCGGGGGTTCCACGACAGGGTTCGCGTGCACGCCGCCATGAACGATGCCGCGGGATTCGGACCGAGCACCCACTGCCGGATATGCATCGATGTGGAGTAGCGTCGAGCGTTGCGTATCCCTCACTCCGAACAACTCCGGGTTCGAGGCGTGCCGGCGGCGGGCAGGCTGTTGCGACGCCTGCAGCCGGGCCCGCGTCGCCCGCCGCGGCTTTCGAGGCGTGCCGGCCCGCGGCCGCGCTCGAGATTGCCGGGAGATGGAGCGCCTTGCGCATCGTGAGGCCAGTGCAATCAACGGCGACGGGCAGGCTGTTGCGACGGCGGCGCAGGTCGACTAACCTGCACGTGATGAAGGCGCTGCTCTGGCGGTTTCGGGTGGCCATCGGAGCGGTGGGGGCAATCGGCGTGCTCGCCGCCGGGGTGCTGCCGAGCACCGCGCAACGCGACGGGCCGGGGCCGCGGGTCGACGCGCTCTTCGCGTCCTGGACCGGACCGCGCACCCCGGGCTGCGCGGTGTCGGTCATGCGGGGCGGCGAGTTGGTGTTCGCCAAGGGGTACGGCGCCGCCAACCTCGAGTACGACGTCCCGATCACGCCGTCGACGGTGTTTCACGTCGCCTCGGTGTCGAAGCAGTTCACCGCGTTGGCGGTCGCGCTGCTGGTGGCCGACGGCGAAGTTTCCTGGGACGACGACATCCGGCGCTACGTCGCGGAGCTGCCCGACTTCGGCACGCCGATCACGCTGCGGCATCTCGCCCACCACACGAGCGGCATCCGCGACCAGTGGGCCATGCTGCAGATGGCCGGCTGGCGCTGGGGGGGCGACGTCATCCGCCAGTCGGACGTGCTCGACCTGCTGTCGCGCCAGACCGCTCTCAACTTCGCCCCCGGCAGCGACCACGTCTACAGCAACTCGGGCTACACGCTGCTGGCGGTCGTCGTCGAACGGGTGTCGGGACAGACGCTGCGCGCGTTCACGAGCGCGCGGCTGTTCCGGCCGCTCGGGATGACGCGCACCGTGTTCCGCGACGATCACACCATGCTGGTCCGGGACCGCGCGTACGCCTATACGCGCGACGGTTTCGGCCGCTACCGGCTCAGCATCCCCGACTTCGCCATCGTCGGCGCCACCAGCCTGTTCACGACGGTCGAGGACCTCGCCCAGTGGAACGGCAACTTCACCAGCGGGGAGATCGGCGGCCCCGACGTGCTCCGGCAGCTGCAGGCGCGCGGCGCGCTGGACGACGGCGCGCGGCTCTCGTACGCGTTCGGGCTGGCGCACGGGACCCACCGCGGCCGGCGCACGATCGGTCACGGCGGTACCGACGCCGGCTACCGCAGCGAGTTCCTCCGCTTTCCCGACGAGGACCTCGCGGTCGCGGTGCTCTGCAACACCGACCGCGCCGGCCCGGCACGTCTGGCGCGCGACGTCGCCGACGTGTTCCTGCCGCGGCGGCCGAGCGTGGCCGCCCCGGTGCGGGAAGCGAGCCGGCGGTCTGCTCCGCGGCGTCCCCGCGCGCCGGCGGCCGGACGCGGCGAGACCGGCGGCCGGACGGCCGATCCGGCCAGCCTGGCCGGCTACTACCGCCGTCCGGGGAACGACGTGCCGCTGAGGGTCATCGCCCGCGGCGACGACCTCGTCCTGCTGGGGGCCGGCGTGGAGCAGTCGTTGCACCCGGCGGGCGGGGGCCGGTTCCGCCTCGGCGGGACGACCGAGGTGACGTTCACGCCCGGCGGCGGCGGCCAGCAGCCGACACTCCGCGTCGGTGATCCGCCCCGCCCCGTCTACAGCCGTGCGCTGCCCGCCCGACCCTCGGCGGAGGCACTGGCGGCCTACGCCGGGTCGTACTACAGCGACGACCTCGCCGTGGGGTACACCTTCCGGGTGGAGGCCGGCCGGCTCGTCCTGTGGAACCGCAAGCTGGGCCGCATTCCGCTCGCGCCGACGTTCGCCGACGGCTTCTACGCCGTGGGCTGGCACTTCACGTTCCGCCGCGACGACGCGGGCGCGGTCTCCGGGTTCACCGTGAGCACCTCGCGCGCCTGGAACATCGCGTTCCGGAAACGCGGCTAGTGGTGCGTCACGTCTTCGGACACGGGCATGGGATTAACAGCGCGCAATCGTTGACGAATCACAGCACCGCACACCCGAACGTTTAGTCATGGCGCAGCACTAGTGGTCCGTCACGTGTCAACATTAGGACTATCGGGAAGCTGATCTCGAGCCGAGACAGCTTTCATGCCGCAGAAAAAGTACATCGTTCGACTCACCGCCCAGGAACGCGAGATCTGTCAACAGACGGTCCGCAAACTCAACGGCAGCAGCGAGAAGGTGCGCCGCGCTCAGATTCTCTTGAAGGCCGATGCGGACGGACCGGGGTGGACCGACCAGCAGATTGCCTACGCGATTTCGTGCCGCACCAAGACTGTCGAAAACATTCGCGAACGCTGCGTGCTGGAAGGGTTCGAGCGGGCGCTGGAACGCAAACGGCGGGCGTTGCCCCAAGGCCTCAAGCTGCTCGACGGCGAACAAGAGGCGCAGGTCATCGCTCTGCGTCTGGAGTCGCCCCCGAAGGGCTACGCGAACTGGTCGTTGCGGCTGCTGGCGCGCCGTGTCGTCGAGTTGGGGGTCGTCGAGTCGGTCAGCCACGAAACGATCCGGCGGACGCTACAGAGAAACTCACGGTGACCACTGACTCAGGCGGCCTTCACTTCGACCTCCACTCCAAGGTCGTGCAGACGGCGGAGGAGGCGCTGGGTAACGCGGTGCTTGTCGCGGTTCGCCAGGTACCGGCCGCCGAGGTCGTGGTAGTCCGTCTCGTCGCGGAGCATGAAGTAAGCAGCGGTCAGCATGGAAGCGGCGACCGCCACGATTGCCTTCTTCGGGCCGCGCCGGCCCTTGAGCCGTCGAAACTGCGTCTGCAGATAGCTCCCGTTCTTCCGGGTTGCCGCCCACGCGGCCTGGACCAGCGTTGTCTTCAGCCACGGCGTCGCGTGACGGATCCGGGTTGAGCGGCGCTTCCCCGCACTCTCGTCGAGGCGCGGGCACAGTCCCGCCCACGAGACCAGATGTCCCGGACCGGGAAACCTCGTCATGTCCACGCCGATCTCGGCGACGAGCACCCGCGCGACGGTCTCACTGACCCCGGGGATCGTCGTCAGCCGCTCGGCGGCCTCGCGAAAAGGGCGCAGCACCTCGTCGGCCTGCTGCTCCAGTTTCTGCACGGCGGCGCGCAACGCGTCGATCTGCCCCAGGTGCAGCTCCAGCAGGAAACGGTGGTGCGCCGTCACCCGGCCGTGCACCGCGGCGATGATGTCCGCGCGGTCGGCTTTCAGGCGCCCGGTGGTGCAATCGGCCAGCCGCTCGGGATCGGTCTCCCCGGCGATGAGCGCCGCCAGGATCGCCCGGCCGCTGACGCCCAGGATGTCGGTGACCACGTGCGTCAACTTCACGTTCGCGTCTTCGAGCGTCTTCTGCAGGCGTTGCGTGTGCCGCGTGATCTCGCGGACCAGTTGCTTGCGGGTCCGCGTCAGGTCGCGCAGTTCCTGGATCGGGGCCGGCGGCACGAAGCTGCCCCGAATCAGCCCGTGCGCCAACAGGTCGGCGATCCAGGCCGCGTCGTTCCGGTCGCTCTTGCGGCCCGGAACGTTCCGGATGTGCTGCGCGTTGGCGAGCACCAGCGTGAACGACTCTTCGTCTTCGAGGACGTGCCACACCGGCTTCCAGTACACGCCGGTCGCCTCCATCGCCACGTGCGTGCAGCCCGCCTCGGTCAGCCAGGCCGCCAGTTCAAGCAGACCCGCCGTCGTAGTCGCAAACTCCCGGTGCTCGGTCGTGACCTTCCGACCCGCAGCGATGCGCACGCACGCGTTCACGCACCGAGAGTGGACATCCAACCCGGCGCACCGGGGGTACAAGACTTCCATCCGTCACCTCCTGCTCGCAAAGGCGCTGGCGTGGAGTCCGCCGGTACGAAATCTACAGGGCGCGCTCACCGGAAGAATCTCCGGTCTCGCAATACGGGGTGCTCGCGGGACTCCGGGTCCAACTAAAAAACGGGCTCTTGGCACCATAGAGAAACCGACCTCTGGGCCAGCGCCAAGCCCCTACACGATATCCTGTTTCATGAATACGCGGGTCCGGCACCGCCGGGTGGAGAACTAAAAAAAACGAGATGACCCGGCGGAAAATCGAGTACTGGGTGATCCCGCCGGAGGCTGATGCCGAGTTCGTGGCGCACATGGAACAGGTCCTGGATCTGTATCAGCGACCCTACGACCCGGATTGTCCGGTCGTGTGCATGGATGAGCAGCCGGTGCAACTGGTCAAGGAAACGCGCCCGCCGGTGGCGGCCACGAAGGCGCGCCCGCGCCGCGTCGACTACGAGTACGAACGGGCCGGCACGGCCTCGGTCTTCCTGTTCAGCGAGCCGCTGGCGGGTTGGCGGCAGGCGACGGCGCGGGCCCGGCGTACGAAGGCGGACTGGGCGGTGGAGGTCGCCGGGCTGCTGGAAGGACGCTACGCCGACTGCCCGAGGGTCACCTTGGTGTGCGACAACCTCAACACGCACACGAAGGGCGCCTTCTACGAGGTGTTCGAGCCGGTGCGGGCACGAGAACTGGTTCGTCGACTCGAGTTCTGCTACACGCCGAAACACGGGAGTTGGCTGAACATCGCGGAGAACGAGCTCAGTGCGATGACGCGCCAATGTCTGAGCGGACGCCGCATCGGCGACCTCGCGACGCTGCACGGCGAGGTGTCGGCGTGGTCCAGCGACACCAATGACACCCAACGCGGTGTCGACTGGCAGATGAAGGTCGACGATGCTCGCTGTAAACTCAAGTCCGTCTATCCGAATATTTTGATGTGACGAACCACTAGGAGTCTGCGCCGTAGAACGGCGCCGCCTCCTGCAGGAGGCGGCGACTCCCTGGAGGGTTGGTTGGGCGGCAAGCGGAGCCGTAGGCGACGCGATTTCCGGGCCAGGAGTCCGTGGTGAAACCCGCGTTGCGCCGCGCCCGGAGGGCGCCAGCGGATCGCCGAGGCGCCCGGCTGACAAGGCGTGACGCGGGAGCAGCTCGCCCCGATATTCGGTACTCAGACGCGCCGTCGCCATGTCCTCGGGTCTCGGGATTGGTGCAGGACGGCGATGACTTCGATCCACTCGGGAAGGACCCGGTAGAAGACCGAGAACGGGAACTTCCGCACCAGAGCGCGGCGGACGGTCGTCTCGAGGGTTTGGTACAGGTGGGGCCGCTCTGAGATCCGGTCGAAGGCTCTGTCGATCTCCGCCTCGAACGACGCCAGTACGTGCGGGGCCTCGTCGAGATACCACCGCTCGGCGAGCGCCAGATCCTGTACGGCGGCAGACGTCAGCCGGACGGGCAGGGTCACGGCCGGTCGGAGAAGAGGCGCTTGCGGACGGCTTCCCAGGGCACCGAACGCTCCTCGGGCGGGATGTCCTCGAGCGCCGCCAGGCGGTCGCGAATCAGGTCCCGCTGCCAGTCGGGGACCGGAATGTCCTCCGGCGCCAGACTGTCCCAAAGCCGGACCACGAGCTCGATGCGCTCCCGTGCCGGAAGATTCAGCGCCTCTTTCTGGATCTGGGACTTGGCCAGCATCGTCTCAGCATATCCGTTTCGGTCGTCGCGTGGTGAACAGATCGGGCCGGTCGTTGCAGGCATCCTCGAGCAGCGAACGCAGGCGGTCGCCAGCGCCGGCTCGAAACGCGGCCACCGCCCTCGGGCCGACCCGGATGACGGAACGTGGCTCGATGACGGCGCGCGGGTTGTCGCATCGGAGACCACGCACTACACTGCAACCTCGCACGGGTTCGGGCACCCGAGCCCACGCCCTGCACAGTGACCGGCAGTCTTCGCGCCAGCTCAGGAGCACTCCTATAGAAGGCCTCCCACATCCTGCTTCGGCCAGCGTCCCGCATCACTGCCGGCGCCGCGGCGCTCGCGCTCTTCCTGCTTCCCGCCCCGCCGCTTCACGCGCAGCAATCGCTGGCGGATGACCCGGGCGTCGCCGAGGCCCTTCATCTGCTGGACATCTGGATGGACGCCGCCCAGGCCTACGGGAGCATCCCCGGCGCCTCCCTCTCGGTGGTGCACGACCAGGAGCTCGTGTGGGCGAAGGGATACGGGTACGCGCACGTCGAGCGGGAGGAGCCCGCGACGGCGTCGACGATGTACTCCATCTGCTCCATCTCGAAGCTCTTCACCGCGGTCGGCGTGCTGCAGCTGCGCGACCAGGGGAAGGTCGATCTCGACGACCCCGTGGCGAAGCACCTGGACTGGTTCGAGATCCAGGACGACTACCCCGAGGCGG
Organism: Vicinamibacterales bacterium; assembly: GCA_965215895.1. GTDB lineage: Bacteria > Acidobacteriota > Vicinamibacteria > Vicinamibacterales > UBA8438 > JAJEEA01. Next base: position 394,405 of record OZ244130.1, read on the forward strand.
GTCCGGTCACCGTGGAGGGGCTGCTCACCCACACCTCGGGCCTCCCGCGCGAAGCGAAGGCGGCGTACTGGACCGGCCCCGACTATCCCTTCCCGACCCACGAGGAGATCGTCGCGAGGCTGCCCACCCAGTCGATGCTGTATCCCCCGCGCACCTACTACTAGTACTCGAACCTGGCCCTCACCCTGGCCGGCGAGATCGTGGCGGCGGCGTCGGGGCAGGCCTACGGCGACTATGTCCGCGCGAACATCCTCGACCCGCTGGGGATGACGAGCACCTTCACCGACCACGAGGACCGCTTCCGGGGCAACCGGCTCGCGAGCGGCTACACCGCGCGGGGGCGCGACGGCGAGCGCAAGCCGGTCCCCGACTACCGGGTGCGCGGCATCAGCCCCGCGGCCGGGTTCATCTCGACGGTGGAGGACCTGGCGCGCTTCGCCTCGTGGCAGTTCCGCGTGCTCGACGGCGACGTTGCCCTGCTCGACCGCAACACCTTGCGCGAGATGCACCGGGTGCACTGGCTCGAGCCGGACGGCGACACCACCTACGGGCTGGGCTTCTCGGTGTGGAAGTCGGACGGAGACACCTTCGTGGGCCACGGCGGTTCCTGCCCGGGATACCGCAGCCATCTCCTGCTGCGCCCGCAGGACGGGGTCGCCACCGCGTTCATGACCAACGGTCAGGGCGTGAACTCCCGCCGATTCGCACAGACCGCCTACGACATCGTCGCGCCCGCGCTGCGCAGGGCCGCCGGGAGGCCGGACGGCGATACTCCCGCCGAAGGGGTCCCCGCCTCCAGCGCCGCGGCGGCTCCGGAGACCCTCGTGCGCTTCACCGGCACCTACCAGCGGCCTCTCGGGGGAGAGAGCGCGGTGCTCGTGCGGGAAGGCGATCTGCACGTGCTGTCGCTGCCCACCGACAATCCGCTGAGCGCCCTGACCCGGCTCCGCCACGTCGAGGACGGCACCTTCCGGCGGGTGCGCGACAACGGCGATCTGGGCGAGGAGTTCATCTTCGAAGAGATGCCCGACGGACGGATGCTGATGTGGCGCAACCACAACTACAGCATCCGCGCGGCGGGAATGTGAGCCGCGGGCGGGTGAAGAGGACGTACCGCAGGTGCCGGGTCTGCCGCTTGTCAGAAACCGAGCTGACCGAGCCCCGTTCGACTTGACGCGGCCCTTGATGGGGCGCTGACACTCACTCCGAGCGGCTATTCGACGGTGAAGGTCCCCGCCACGGTGCGGCCGCCGTCCGCGCGCCGGCGGCGGACCGAGGGGACGTCGCCGACGGTGAACTCGAACGCGCCGGTCCGGATCGGCGTGAAGCTGAACTGGGCCGTGCCGCCGACGTCGAATTCGATGGCGCGGAACGCCAGCGCCTGCAGGTGCACCTCGATCCCGTTGATGGTGACGAGGCGCAGGTGCGAGTTGCGCAGCAGGTCGTCGACCTCGAGCCGCCACGGCTCGGCGCCGTCGCTCGTGACGTTCAGCCGGTAGTACTCGCCCGTAACCAGGTCGAACTCGGTGGTGGAGAGCAGCGGGCCGTCGGGGCCCGTCGCGATTTCCAGGTGAATGTCGAGCGGCGGTCCGGCGGCCAGATTGCCGCCCACCTGGGCATGCGCGGCGGCCGCGGCGAGCGCCAGCGCCAAGCCGCAGGTTGCGACGACGATGGTCCGCAGCAGCATGCGGATGGTTATACCCGAATCTCGCCCGGCGAGCCAGCGGTTTCGGCGCGGCCAAGACTCGCAGGTCGACCGTGAGGTCGAACACGATCGCAGCAGGTTCGACGGAAACAGCATACTTTGCGAAGCCAGGAAGCAGTGCGGACCGGCGGACGGCCGGCCTCGAGAGGCTGCAACCTGTAGAGTCACGCACTCAGTTCGGAGCCGAAATGCCGAGAATCGACGGGATCATTCCCTTGCTCGCGGCGGGTCTCTCCCCGGTACAGCGCCCGGAAGTGGCGCAGGTGCGCGCCCCCTCGAACTCGGCGTGTCCGTGAGCTCCTGCCCGTACACCATACCGGATGCCGGCCCGGTCGGTCCGTGCGTCGTTCCCGCTTCATCCCGCGGCGATGCGAAGCCCTGGCTGCGCACTGACGGCCCGCAGGGATATCATGTGTGGTGCACGGTGCCGACAGTGACTGTGGGGAGGGGACATCTCATGACACGTGGCCATCTCGCGGGCGTGTTGGCGGTTCTGGCGAGCGGGGCGATTGCGGCGGCGCCGGCGGTCGCACAGGACGTGCCGCGCACGCCGTGGGGGCCGCCGGATCTGCAAGGGGTGTGGGACTTCCGGACCATCACGCCGATGCAGCGGCCGGCGGATCTCGCGGATCGCGAGTTCCTGACCGATGAAGAGGCGGCGGAGCTCGACCAGGCGGCGCTGACCCGCAACGAGGCTCTGTCGAGCCGGCCGGCTCAGCGTACCGAGGTCGATCCCAGCGGCAACGTGGACCGGGGAGTCGACGGCGCGCCGGGTTCCTACAACAACTTCTGGTTCGACCGCGGCACGTCGGTGATTGCCACGCGGCGGACGTCGCTGGTCGTCGACCCGCCGGACGGCCGCATTCCGGCCCTGACGCCGGCGGCGGAGGCGGCGCGGGCGGCGCTGGAGGAGGCGCGGGCGAACACCGGTCCGCACGAGCCGACCCCCGGAGGCTGGGTCGAGGACCTGGGGCCGAACGGCCTGCAGGTGAGATGCATCACCGGGTTCAACTCGGGGCCGCCGATGACCCCCGGCGGGTACAACAACAACTTTCAGCTCTTCCAGACGCCGGACACGGTGGTGCTGTACAACGAGATGAACCACAACCCGCGCATCGTGCCCCTCGACGGACGCCCGCACGCCGGCCTCCGGCAGTGGGCCGGGGACTCGCGCGGGTACTGGGACGGCGATACGCTGGTCGTCGAGACGGTGAGCTTTCTGCGGGAGACCAGCTTCATGCGCGGCGGGGCGAGCGCCGATCTGCGCCTGACGGAGCGGTTCACCCGCGAGTCGCCGGATCTGCTGCGCTACGTCGTGACGGTCGACGACCCGTCCACGTGGACCCGGCCGTGGACCTTTGAGGTGCCGATGCAACGGAATCCGGATCCCGTCTTCGAGTACGCCTGCCACGAAGGGAACTACTCGATGGCGGTGATCCTGGAGGGGGCCCGCAACCGCGAAGCGGCGGCGGAGGCGAAGTGAGCCGTCGTCGGCGGCGAGGGAGGAGACCGATGGGGAACGGGACGGGAAGCCGGGGGCGTCTGCCGCTGGTTCTGGGGTTGGCCGCGGGGCTGCTCGCGGCGGGTGCGGCGCCCGCCGCCGCCCAGGGAGGTTCGTCGGCCGTCATGCTGTCGGCCGACACGCCGGTGGCGGTCACCGGGGGCCGGGTTCAGGGGACGGAGGCCGCGGCCGGTGTCATCGCGTACAAGGGGATTCCGTTCGCCGCCCCGCCGGTGGGCGAGCTGCGGTGGCGTCCCCCGGCGCCAGTCGTCGCCTGGGAAGGGGTGCGCGACGCCGGTCGGGCCGGACCGATCTGCGTCCAGGCCGGCGGGCGTGACGTGGAGCAGAGCGAGGACTGCCTGTTCCTGAACGTATGGGCGCCGGCGGAGACGCGCGAGCCCCTGCCGGTGCTGTACTGGATCCACGGCGGCGGATACACCGGCGGTTCCGGTTCGACCGCCATCTACGACGGCGCCCGGCTGGCGGCCGAGGGCGCGGTGGTGGTGACGATCAACTACCGGCTCAACGTCTTCGGGTTTCTCGCCCATCTCGCGCTGTCCGCCGAGTCCCCGCACGGCGCCTCCGGCAACTACGGGCTTCTGGACATGGTGGCCGGCCTGGAATGGGTGCGGGACAACATCGCGTCCTTCGGGGGCGACCCCGATCGCGTGACCATCTTCGGTGAGTCGGCCGGCGGCGGGGCGGTGATGTCGGTCATGGTGATGCCGCAGTCCAAGGGGCTCTTCCATCGCGCCATCGCGCAGAGCAACTGGATTCATGGCTGGGACCGGCCCCTGCAGGGCGACAACACCGATCTGACGCCGGCCGAGGCGCAGGGGACGGCCGTCGGGGCCGCGCTCGGCGCCGGGGATCTCGACGGTGGGTCAGCGCTGGCGGCGATGCGCGCGGCCCCCGCCAGTGCGGTGCTCGAGGCGGCCGGGGCGGGGGCGGGCAGTCCGTTTCTGCGCACCGGCCACGTCTGGGCGCCGAACGTGGACGGCTGGGCCATTCCCGACGATCCGTTGGCGATGTACGCCGCCGGCCGGCAGCACGACGTGCCCCTCGTGGTCGGGATGAACGGCAACGAGGGATCGTTGATGACGCGGGGGTTCTCCATCGGCAGCGTCGACGCGTTCGCCGCCCACGTCGAATCGGTGTACCCCGAGCTGGCCGGCGAGCTGCTGGCCCACTACGACGTGACCGCCGAGACGGTGCGGGCCGGGCTCGACCATCTGATTCACGACCTGTATTTTGCGGGCCCGGTTCGCGTGCACGCCCGCCATCAGTCGGCGGTCGCGCCGGTATGGATGTATCATTTCATGCGGGTGCCTCCCACCCCCTGGGGTGAGACGCTGGGGGCGCACCACGCGGCCGAGCTCGTCTACGTCTTCGGGACCTTGACGACGGCCGACGAGCCGGGTGAACGGCCGCTGGGGTTGTCCCCGCTCGGCGACTTCACCGAGGTCGACACCGGGCTGTCGGAGACGATGCGGGCCTACTGGATACGGTTCGCCGCTACCGGCGACCCCAACGGTCCCGGTCTGCCGGCTTGGCCGGCCTACGACCCGGCTTCCGATCGGTATCTGGAGCTGGGCGCAGCGGTGTCGGTCGGAGACGGGTTGCACGTCGGTGGCGCGGAGTTGTGGGACCGGTTCCAGGCGCAACGCCGCCGGGACCCGTAGCCGCCGTCGCGGCCCGATAGGGGTGGGGGCACGACGGTCACGGACTCTGCGCAGGGAACGAGGGTAAACGCCGCGCGCGTGGCCGACGTTTGACAGTTGGGTGCCATAGCGGGGCCCCTGCGGTCCGTCCGGGCGTGTGGAGGCGACTCGCGGTGCCGAACGAACCGAACACGAGAGCGAAAGGCAGTCGATGAAGAGCGCCACTTGGAAGAGTCTCGGAATGTTCGTGCTCGCACTTGGCATCTGGGCGGCGCCGGCGCGCGCGGCCGAGGAGGCGGTGCCGACGTTCACCAAGGACGTCGCCCCGATCTTCCAGGCCAAGTGCGAAGCATGTCATCGGCCGGGCTCCATCGCGCCGATGTCGCTGGTGACCTATCAGGAGGCGAGGCCCTGGGCGCGGTCGATCAAGGATCGCGTGGCGGCCCGGCAGATGCCTCCGTGGCACGTCGACCGCACCGTCGGCATTCAGGCGTTCAAGAACGACCGGTCGCTGACCGACGCGGAGATCGACACGGTCGTGCGCTGGGTCGACGCCGGCGCGCCGCGCGGCAACCCCGCGGACATGCCGGCCGCGGTCGATTGGCCCGACGAGTCGAAGTGGTACTTCGCCGAGCAGTTCGACGGGCCGCCCGACCTGATCGTCGAGTCGGCGCCCTTCACGATGGCGGCCGAGGCGAACGACGCGTGGTGGAAGCCGCGGTCGCCGACCGGGTTGACCGAGGACCGCTGGGCGCGGGCGATCGAGATCCGTCCGGGGACCGTCGCCGGCCGCAAGATCACCCACCATGCGATTGCCCGCCTGGTGCAGGAGGAGGTCGATCCGGCGATTCGCCAGGCGAACGCCGCCAATGCCGCCGATGACATCGACCGGTCGCGGACCGCCGGCACGTTCATGGAGTGGGCGGTCGGCAAGCAGGGCGAGGTCATGCGCCCGGGCGCCGGCAAGCTCATGCTGGCCGATTCCGAGATCCAGTGGGACATCCACTACTCCGCGGCCGGTGAGGAGGTCACGGACAGCGCGCAGCTCGGCGTCTACCTCTATCCGAAGGACCAGGCCCCGGAGCACCGCCAAGTGCTGCACATCATGGGCGCCGGCGGCGTGGACATCCCGCCCAACACCGTTGCCGTGACGGAAGGGTTCTTCCCGCTGCAGCGCGGCGCCCGCATCGAGAGCTATCAGCCGCACATGCACCTGCGGGGCAAGGCGATGTCGATGGAGGCGATCCTGCCGAACGGACGCCGCCAGTTGCTGAGCCACGTGGGCGACTTCAACTTCAACTGGCACAACAGCTACGTCTACGCCGACGACTCGGCGCCGCTGCTGCCCAGGGGCACGCTGATCAAGGTCACCGCGTGGCACGACAACACCGCCGCGAACCGGGCCAACCCCGACCCCGACGTCTGGGTCGGCTACGGCGACCGCACCGTCGACGAGATGGCCCACGCCTGGGTCAATGTGACCTACTTCGACGAGGACGACTACGCGGCGGAGGTGGCGCAGCGCGAGGCGGCGTTGGCGCAGCGCGGCGGCGAATAGGGTACCGAGGTTGGTGTGCGGGGGCGCCGCCCTGGTGACCGGGCGGCGCCTTTCGCGTCTTTGAAGCCCGACAGGGCTGGAGCACTTCCCATGCATTCGTCCCGCATCGTGACCGTCCTCACCGCCGTCGCCGCCGTTGCGGTCCTCGCGGCGCCGGCCGCCGCGCAACCGCCCCGGTCGCCGTTCGCCCTCGAGCCCCAGGGCAGCACCGGCGAAGCGATCTGGCCCGCCTACGAAGGGTGGTCCCGGAACGAGGATGGGACCCTGACGCTGCTGGTCGGCTACTTCAACCGGAACGACGAGGTCGTCGAGATCCCCATCGGCGGCGACAATCGCCTGGGGCCGGGCGACGCCGACAAGGGGCAGCCGACCCACTTTCTGCCGGGCCGGAACTGGGGCGTGTTCTCGATCACCGTGCCTCCGCACCGGGCAGAGGAGAAGCTGACCTGGACCATCCGGGCCAACAACCAGCTCTCGGAGATTGCGTTCTGGGCGAATCCCGCCTACTACACCGATCCGTTCCTGAACCAGGCGAATGGCAACGTTCCCCCGGTTCTGCGGATCGGGTCGACTGGCGCGGAGTTGCAGGGGCCGCCGCACGGGGTGGCGGCGACCTATACGACCACGGTCGGCGATCCGCTCGGGTTGCTGGCGCCGGTGACGGACCGCCCGCTGGCGGTCGAGCCGGAGCAGCGCGCGGGGCGTCGCCGCCGTCCCCCGCTCAGCGTGATCTGGAGTAAGTACCGGGGACCGGGCGAGGTGACGTTCGAGGCGGAAGGGCAGGACGCCGGGCCGCAGCTCACGCACGCGTTCGAGGAGCTCGACGGCGGCGAGACTCTGACGACCGCGACCTTCAGCGAACCGGGCCGGTACCGGTTGATGGCCACGGGAAACGACATCTCCGGCGACGGCGGCGGCGGCGACCAGTGCTGCTGGACGACGGCCCACGTCGACGTCGTCGTGACTGAGGCCGCGCCGTAGAGGCGCGGGATTATGCAGGCTGCGCGACCTTATGGTCGCGTTTGAAGTGTCGCTGGCGCGAGACTTCTACGACGTAAGCGCTTGGACCGGGCGGGCCGCCGAGGCGCGAAGCCGCGGTCTTCCGGGCCGGGGGCCTCGGTTGGCAGGAGCGCCCGATCGGCGTAGTGAAGGTACGGGAGGGCCGGCGGTCCGGGTCGTGCCCGTTCGGGGTCACCGTCGACGGCCGCCGGACGTTTCGCGGCTGCTTCGGAAATCGAGGAGAAGAACAATGAGACTGGTTCAGAGATGGACGGCGGCGGGCCTCGCGCTCGCGCTCGGGGCGCTGGTCGCGGCGCCCGAGGCCGGGGCCCAGGCCCCGGGCGAGGTCTGGTACGAAGTCGACGTCGTGCAGGTCAGGCCTGACAGGCTGGACGATTTCAACGAGCTCTATCTGGACGAGATCAACCCGGCCCTGCAGCGGGCGGGGGTGCCGTGGCGCTCGGCGTGGGTGACCGGCCAGTTCGGGTCGCTCTACGAGCGCCTCTTCGTGCACCCGCTCACCGGCTTCGCCAACCTGGATACGGGCGGGCCCCTGGCCCAAGGGTTCCGCAGTTCGCGACAGCTCGACCGGGTGCTCGAGAGGCTGCGCGAGTACACCGAGGGGCGGCAGAGCTACGCGGTGCTCTACCGCGGCGACCTCAGCGTGGAGTCCGACGACGTCAGCGGGCTGCCCATCGCTCGCATCACCAACCTGGAGATCGCCCCCGGGCAGACGCCGACGTTCGAGGCGTTTCTGCGGAACAACCTCGATCGCTTTCGGCAGGCTGGGGTCATCTTCGGCATCTATCAACGCCAGTTCGGGCCCGGGCCGGTGGTGTGGCAGATCGTCGAGAACCTGCGCAGCTACTCCGAGCTGGCCCGGGGCGGCATTCTCCGGGCCTTCGGCGACGCCGAGGCCGCCCGCGCCCTCGACGAGCTGACCGGCGTCGTCCTCAGCGTCGAACGGAGCGTCCTCGAGTACGACGTCTCGCTCAGCTATCGCGGCGTCGGGGAGTAGCCGCGTCTCTCCCGCCCGGCGAGGCGGGCCGGCCGGAACCGAGCAGGCGTCTGCGCCCCGGATCGGCGGGCTTCTGCTCCGGCCCGGCGGTCCGACCGCACCTCACTCCGCTGCCGTTGCCCGCTCCGACAGGTAGTGATGCCAGAGGATGCGGGCGGCGACCGTCCGCCAGGGCGCCCAGCCCGCGGCCATCTCGCGCAGCCGTCGGGCGTCCGGCCGTTCCTTCAGTTTCTTGACCTGCTGCGCCGCCGCGGCCAGGGCGAGGTCGCCCTCGGGCCAGACGTCCGGCCGGCCGAGGGCCGTCATCAAGTAGATGTTGGCGGTCCACGGTCCGATGCCGCGAATGCCCATCAGCCGTTCGCGCACCGTGTCGTCGTCCGCTTGGCCCAGCGCCTTCAGGTCGAGGCTGCCGTCCAGGATACGGCGGGCGATCCCCTGACAGTAGCTCGCCTTTTGGCGGCTGACCCCGGCCGCCTGGAACGCCGGCGCGGTCAGGCCGGCCACGCGTTCGGCGGCGATCTCCCCGCCGCAGGCGTCGCGCAGCCGGGCGAAGGTGGTCCGGCCGGACGCGAGGGACACCTGCTGCTCGAGCACGATCTGCACGAGGGCGGCGTAGCCGGGCTTGCGCGTCCACAAGGGCGGGGGGCCGAAGCGCGACACCACGCCCCCGAGCTGCGGGTCGGCGGCGGCGAGCGCCTCGACGCCTTCGAGCAGCCGCGCCCGCGTCAGTCGTTTCCGCGGATGTCCCGTCGACCGGTGCGTCATGTTGCGGGGTCCGGTTTGGCGGGTAGAATCGGCGCGACGCCATGTTCGTGCTGCCGCTGGGTGACGAGCCCAATCCGCCCGATACGCCGGTGGTGACCTACGCTCTCATTCTGGTCAACTGCGCCGCCTACATCCTCATCACGCTGCCGCTCGGCCTGGTTCGACCCGAGTGGGCCGATCCGATGGTCCAGGAATACCTCGGCGCCTGGGTCGAGGCGCTGCCAGGACCGGTCTCGCGGCGTGACGTCGCCGTGATGTACGGGCGGCTCACCGGGTACGACCTGTTCGTCTTCGAATGGGGTTTCCGGGCGGCGCAGCCTCGCTTGGCGACGCTCTTCACCGCGATGTTCCTGCACGCCGGATTCATCCATCTCGCCAGCAACATGTTGTTTCTCTGGATCTGCGGCGACAACGTCGAGCATCGACTGGGCCGGGTCCGGTTTCTCGCCGCCTACATCGGGACGGGGGTCGCCGCGACCGCCATCCAGACGATGCTGGCCGGCCGGTCGACCCTGCCTCTGCTCGGCGCGTCGGGGGCCATCTTCGGCATCGCCGGCATCTACTTTCTCTGGTTCCCCCGCAACCGCGTCCGGGTCTGGGTGATGCTGTTCCCGTTCTTCATGAACGTCGTGCGCATTCCCCAGCGTCCCGTGCTCGGCTTCTTCGTGCTGGGCCAGAACCTGCTTCCGTTCCTGACGGCGGCGGGGGGATGGGGCGGGGGCGTCGCCCACGGCGCGCACCTCGGCGGGTTCCTGGTCGGACTGCTGTTGGCTTGGCTCATCAATCGCAGGCTGCGGTTCGCCGGAGCTGCGGCGGCCGGCCTGGCGGACGGGAGTGCCGCCTCCCCGCCGCCCGGCAGCCTGGCCGCCCTCATCGAGGACGGGGACTACGAGACCGCGGCCAGACGTTACGTCGGGTTGTCGGCGGCCGAGACCCGGCGATTGCTGAGCGAGCGGCACTCGCTCATGCTGGGGACGTGGATGGCCGCCCGGGGACATCCGCACGCCGCCCTCGCGCTCTTCCAGCGGCATATCCGGGACTATCCGATCTCTTCAACCGCCGCCGAGGCGCATCTCGCGGCCGGGTTGCTCCAGTTGGGCACCTTCAGCGAGCCGTCCGCCGCCTCTCAACACCTGCTCGAGGCGCTGGCCCTCGACCCGGATCCCGATACCGCGGCGCAGGCCCGCCACGGGCTGGCTCGGATCGCGGCGCTGGAGAAGTTCCAGTTGAACCGCCTCTGACCGGCGCTGGCGCGACCTGACGGTCGCGTTGGAAGTTTCGCTGGCGCGAAACTTCTACGGCGCAAGCTCCTGGCCGCCGGATCCCGAGGGATGGGCGCCGAGCGGCGGGGCCCGCGGTCGATACTGCGGTCCGAAGCAGCACGGGCACGGGCAGGACGGAGTATAATGGAGCGTCCGCCATTGCTGGGAGGTCGTTCAATGGTAGGACACGCGGCTCTGGACCGTGTAATCGGGGTTCGAATCCCTGCCTCCCAGCCACTCTCTCCCCCGTATCGCGCCCTCGCGCTGCCGCCGATTGTTCTCGAAAACGGTGATTCGGGTCGGTCGGCGGCGTCCCGTGCCCCCACTCGATGGCCGGAACGCATTCCAGGTGGCGCTCTTCCGTCATCGAAGCCCGAAGGCGAAGTCGTGTTCGTATCGTTGCCGTGTCGTTCCCGGCCGGAACACGTTGGTCTGGCGGTTCCTGATCGCCGTCGTCGAGCCCGCGTGCAGGGTCCGGACGTCGAAGCCGACGAGACCGGTGACGAGCGACCGACGGAGTCCGGTCAGCAGGTCCTCCTTGGCGATGCGAGTGCCTCCGATGCGAACGACGATGGGTGCGGCTCTTCTTCGTCGGCGGCCCAGGGGGTTTCTGCGAGCGGCATGGCAAGAGTTACTTGACTCGTCGAAGGCGGGGTGAGGAGGGCGGTGGGGGCGGCTCGGTGACCGGCGGTACTGTCCCATCCGTGTAGCGCTGGGCGTGGTTCCGCTCGTATTCGCGCGCTTCGTGGAAGTCCCAGTACGCATCGAAGTCACCGCTGGCCCGGAGCGCCCGGAGCTTCAGGACGGCCTCGGCTCCAACCAGGCGCCAGCGGGCTCCGGTCAACTCCATACGGTCGCGGACCAGGTACCGGCACGCCCCTTCGATGACCCCGGTCGCGATGGGATAGCCTGCCGCGAGGTAGCGGTCGTAGTGCAGATACGGCGCGTATTTCAGCAGGTAGTCGGCGCACCTGTCGACCGGCTTGCGGGTGTCCTTCGAGAAGCCGGCGACGGTCGCCGCGCGCCGCATCGCCGCCGCCACCTTCCTGGCCTTGCCCTCGAGAATGCTCCGCACGCGCGTCCAGGCCCAGTGAGTCAACTCGGGGCTCCCCTCGCGATGGAACACCCGCCCCGCCCTCCAGACATACTCGACCACGTGGATGATGTCGAGTATCACCGTGACGTCCACGCCGTAGGCGGCGGCGCCCGCTTCCACGAGGTCGAGCTGCGGCTCGGCCCCGTCGACGAGCACGACCCAGCGCTTGGCGTGCTCGGGGTCCTGGCGCTCCGCTTCCAGCGTCGCCTCCGCGACCACCTCCCACGGCTCCCGTTCGAGACTCGCCCAGACCCGTTTCGCCACCGGCCGCGGCCGCACGGCCCGGGGCTTATCCCTGGGCTTATCCCCCGGCTGTCGGGGCATCAAGCTCTCCAGGAAGTCCTCCGGGCTCCGCACGAACGACCCGGTCGTGTAGACGGCGGCCACCGTCGCCATGCGCTTCGAGTGCTTCTTCTCTCCTGGCTTGAGGCGGTGGAACCGGGAGAGCGGCTCCCGGTGCTGCCGGCGCCTCTCGGCCGCCTTGCGCGTCGCCTTGCGCAGGTCTTCGCGATGCAGCACCACGCCCTTGCCGTCGAAGGTCAGCACGACCACCGACCCCTCGGGCGGCGGCTCGCCCTCCGCCGCACGGCGCGCCTCGTAGAACGCGTCGAAGTCCTCAGCCGCGCGAACCACCAACTGTTCGGCCTGACGCTTCGGCACCTCCGCCCCGGTGCTGTGAGACAGATCGAGCAGCGCTTCGTCGAAGGACCGCGAGGCGGCCGCCGCCGCCACCCGGCGCCGCACCTCGAGCGAGTAACGCTCCCCCGGCAGGTTGAGCGCGGCATCGAGAGGATGCAGACTCTCGTGACCAGCCCGCGCGTAGCCCACCCGCTCGACCTGCACCGTGCCGAAGATCGTCTCCAGGTGGCGTTCGTGCACCCGGCGCTCCGAGCGCTCGACACCGTCGGCCCCCTCGACCGGACCGGCGGCCTCTCCCGGGCTGCGTTGATCGAGGTGCCCTTGCAGGAGCTTGCGCATCAACTCCTGGCCCCGCCGGTGCAGCTCCCGTTCGAGGTCGCTCTCGCTCATCTGCTGTGCTTCGCGCGAAGAGAGGTACGCTTTGGCCTCGGCGAAGGCCACCTCGGCCGCCGCATACGGCGCCGGGTCGGGTCGAGCGGCGCGGGGGGTGACGGCTCGCATCGCTCAGCTCTCCCGCAACCGACGCTGCGCATCCCGGACCACAGGATAAACCAGGACCGTCTTGGGCGCCTCGCCGGCGCGGCGGCCGTACCGATCCATCCGACCTCGACCGCTGGTGGCGCCCAACGCGACCCAGTTGGCGGCGCGGTACGAACCCCCATGGTGGCGGCGGGGGTCCACCAGCGTCTCCACCAGCCAGGGCTCGAGCTTGTAGTGGCGCGGCCAGTCCGCCACCAACTGCCCGAGGCCGCGCGCCAGGACCGCGCTGGCGAGGTTCCTCACCGCGACCCACGGCAGCAACAGGAAGCGGCTGTTGTTGACCACGCGCTGCAGATTCCGCGCCCGAGTCGCGTCGTCCCAGCCGATCCAGCGGTCCCGGACCGCCATGCGCCACGCCGGGCTCGAGAACTGCAGGCAGCCGACCACCGCCCGGGCCGGCTGCGACGCAAACACCAGATAGCGCAGGTGGGCGCCGAACGGGACCGTGTGCCCGAGATAGTGGTAGCGTCCCACCAGCTCCCGGAACAGCAGGCGCTCGGCGGGCTCGCGCACCCGCTCGACCTGCAGCGGCTCGATATCGCGCACGCTGCCGACGAGCGGGCGCCCCGGCTCTCCCGCCGCCGTCCGGGGCACGCGGGTGACCGACCCGGTCGCACGGCCCTGGCGCTTGTCCGGCAGCACCAGCGCACCACCCGCGTCGAGCCGCTCCAGGAACTCGCGGCACTCCCGGGCCTTCAGCCTCCCGTTCGGGCGCCGCCACCGCAAGAGCTCGCACACGGTGCGCGCCAGCTCCATCCGGCTCAAGCCCGCACAGTCCCGCACAATCTCACGGATTAGCGTCACCTCTCGTACGCTGAAGACCCGTCCCGAGAACGTCGTCGTCGCCACGGCCATCGCAGAGGCTTCTCCCTTCCCACGACACCGTAGCAAAACGCCGCGCGAATGTCCAGGGGGGGCGCCGGAGGGGACAGACCGAAGCGCCCCGGCGCCGTGATCAGGTCGGGCTGGCTGCCCGAAAACAGGCGGGTGGGGGCGCTGTCCCCGCGCAAGGCGCACCGAAGAGCCCGTCCACAAGCAAAAACGCCTATGAACAGGCGAAAAAGTCCTCTACGAAGAAGAGCCGCACCCAACGACGATGACTGCGTCTTCTCGAAGCAGCCCGGCGCATCCAGCCCACGCTTCGGTCAGGAACTGCCAGTATGCTTCCAGGTTCGTGTGGCGATCATCGCCGTCCGTTCGCGAAGTCGGCCGCTCGGGACCGCCGAAGAACCACAGCCGGAGCCACTGGTCTTCGGCATGGTGCGTCGTATCGAGGTACGGCGGTGACGTGACCATCAGAGATACGGATCCGCGCAGGCTTGGAAACGCGTCGGCCGCTCCGCGCGCGTCGCGGCGTCTGACGCCGCCGCGCAAGGGTGCCCGAGGATGCCGTAGCCGATAGCCGGCCATGCGGCGCACCACCGCGAACACGTCCCGCTCCGGTGCCGTATACCCCTTCTCTTTCCACCAGCGCACCGAGTAGTCCGGCTTGGTGCTGATTGTTCTCGGCATTCGGTTGCTCAGGCAGTTCCGCGACTTGTGGGACTCACCGTGCAGGCAGCCGAGCACGACGGCGGAGATGAAGCGGTCGACGCGGCTGTGTTCCCAGTCGAGTTGAGCCCGCAGAAACAGAAGCTGCTGGAGCGTCTGTGGATGGAAGCACGCCGCAAAGAAATCCCCCGCAGGTGCGCCGGGCGGTTGAGCTCTGCGCTGCATCTCCTCCAGGCTGGTGCAGTCGCTCGTCGACCGAGGCCAGCACCGGAGCGTTGGCCCTGGCACCGGAGATGCATGCCGCCACCGGGTTGATGTCCACGCCCGCCGCGGGACGCCCGTTCAGGAGACTCTCGAACACGGTCGTGCCCCGGCCGCTGAGCGGATCGAAGATCGTGTCGCCCCGCCGCGTGTAGGCGTAGACCTGCCGCGCGACCAAGTCTTCCGCGAACATGGCGAAGTACAGACAGATGGAGTGAGCGGATGTCTCATACCGATTCCATGAATTCGGGAATCTGCAGCATGTCCTTCACCCACGCCTCGACGTCGCTGAACCGAGCCCGGGCGTCCACAACGGCTGATTCATCGTCCGTCGAGCACAGACATGCGCCTGCGAAGTGTGCGATTCGGAAGCGATCGAAGACGATGCCGTATCGCTGTTCGTCGCGATGGTGCTTGTTGGCCAGCATCCTATCGAACGCGGTCGTCGGATCGTCCGAGATGTCGCGATGCAGCGTGAACGGGATGAACATTGATGGCACGCAGTGTGTTGCGGGCGGAGTGCTGAACCAGCCGTGGAACTGCGGTATCCGATCCGTTACGGACTTCTCTCGCCAATTGCGTCCGGATGCGGATTGGCCGAGCAGATAGAGCTTTCCGGGCATGCGATCGGGGTGGTTCCGCCAGGCGATGACGTCGATCCCGTCGTCTTTCGCCGAAGTCGGCCAGCCTGCCGGTACGGATTGTCTGACCTCACCGGCTCCGAATCGCTGGTACGTATCGCGAAGCGCAGAAAGGAAGTCGGTGCCAGTCGCGCGTGGAAAACCGAAAGACACTGCGTCGCCGACGATGTAGCCGCCCGCTGCAAGGGACGCGCACACCTGAAACACGTTGGCGATTCGCGCTTGCGCACGCTCTGTCAATTCGAGGGGTTGGAGTCGATTTTCGCGAATGGCTGAAGCGAGCAGGCAGAAGAGATATACGACACGACCGGGAGTCGACGTGATGCCTGAGACTTGAACGAGGGCGGGAGGACTCGTTTCAACGGTGAACGGATATGCGTCGCCAAGAACTCGTGCCCGATACTGCAGTTCGTCGAACATGTGGTCGATTGGTCGATTTCGTTCTGTCTCGAGAATAGATTCGTCATGCAGATCGTCAGTCGTCTCTCCGTTGAAAGCGTATTCGGTGGTGGCGTCGTCAGTGAGGTCGAAGATCCCGGCGATGTCTCCGATAGTCGATCTCCGGTCACGGGACCGGAGGGCGTGCAGCTCCATCCAGTCAGCATTTGCGCTCCTGCTGTGGTTCTGTTCTGGCGGTGTGATGAACATGGTTGCCATCACGCGTCTTTCTCGGGGGTCTTTTCTCGCATGATGACGACGAGACCCTGGGTCGTTTTGTTCATGTTCGTTGCGACACGATATAGCGTAGCGTCGCCATCGTAGGCTCCGGAGACGGCGATCGTATCCTCACATTGCTTGGCTGCCTTCATCAGAGCGTCGGAGAATCGCGACGACGGGGGTTCGACACGTTCGAACGCGGCTTGCAGATCCCGTTTGGCGAGCAGCATCTGTTGCGCTTCGATACTTCCGAGCACATCGCTGAGTTGATTCAGATTCGGGTTCTGGCTTTGAATCAGGGTCGATTCCCTTCGTCGCTCCTGGCCGTAGAGCCAGGACATGAGCGTCTGCAGCTTGTCGCGGTTTTCCGGAGGAACGGGATTCGGTCTTGGCGGCGCCGTCAGATCCTCCGGTGTCAGGCCCAGGAACTCGCGCACGGACGCGCGGGTCAGCGCCGTGTACAGGTGAGAGAACGCGAAACGGGGTTTGGAGCGGTCCTCTCGGTCGAATCCGTCTTCGCTCGCCTGCTTCAAGGCGTACCAGCCGTTGACGAGTCTGCGCACGGTGTTGTGGTTGTCTCCCAGCGTGCGGCAGATCGTCGCGATGTCTCCGTCGCTTTCGAACCACTCGGCCGCGAACCTGGCTTTCGCGAGGGGGTCCCACTTGAACGGTCCGTTGATGTGCTTGAAGCCGATGAAGGCACGGGCGTCGGTCCGGTTGTTCACCCATTTGACGCGGACGCTGGTCGGCGGAGGCTTGGGATGGGCGACGTCGGGCAGAGGAACCCGCAGCTTCTGCCTGAGCGATTCGTCAGTCAGCAGACGGAGCGCCGCCAGCCGTCGGTTCCCTTCCAGGACGATCTTGCCCTCGCGCTGCACGATCAGTGGTTCGAAGTCGAGGTACCCCGCTGAACGGATCGATTGCAGCAGTTCGTCGACATCCACGTACTGCGTCAGGTACCGCACGACGTCCTCTTCTGTCGCGAGCCCCTCCTGGTCGACGAGCCGTGGGTTCGACAGATCGAACTTGAGTTCCCCCGGTGCGATGAAGTCGGTGGTGTCTTCCACGCCGGTATTCGTGACCATGGGATGCCAACGCCTCGTTCTGTCGCGGGCGCTTAAGGGGGCATGACGGACGCGAGGGTTGGGCAGCGACAGCCCCGCCGGCGGAGCGGCCCATGCCGCCCAGGAAGCAGGTGGGCGCGGCGCAACGGGTGGGCTATCCGGCGCGCGCGCCCAGCGCGAGTGCGATGTGCCGCCACGCCTCGAGGTGCGGCGTCGAGCGCGGCAGATGCAGAACCACGCGGCGGACCGAGCGGACGACGTGGACTCCCAGCTTCAGCAGCCGGTCCCGCAGCCACGTCACCTGGCTGCGGGCACACGCAGTACGCGCCGCCCGCAATCGCAGTTCCTGCATGAGCACGTAGGCCGCGGCGGTCAGGAAGACGCGCAACTGGTTCGCCGAGAACAGACAGCAGCTCGTGCGGTCGATCTGCAGCCCATCGAGCAGTTCCTTGATCCGATTCTCGATGTCCCCGCGAGCACAGTAGACCTTCTCATAGATGAAGCGCGGCGTCTGCCGCAGATTCGTCACCACGAACCGCGGGTTGTCCCGCGGCTCGCGGTCTCCGAGGCGAACGACTTCGGCCTTGATCACGACCCGGCGCTCGTGGTCCCACGTGCCGGCGGCGTAGCGGGTGTCGGTATAGACGTGCGCGGTCTCGCCACCGACCTCGCTCTGCGCGCGGGCCACCTGCATGGCGGACTCCGCATGCCGCTGCAACACCGCGTTCTTCGCCATCGCCACCACGTAGTCGAGCCGGGGCTCCGCATCCAGGAAATCGAAGATCTCCGGGGTCGCAAAGCCCCCGTCGAGCCGGACGAGAAACCGCGCCCGCGGAAACGCCGCCCGCAGCAGCGGGAGCAACCGACACAGCAGGCCGAGGGTCCCGTCGGCGGCCACTGCCTTCCCGGGCCGCAGCACCGCCGCGCACAGATACTGCTCCGCCTCGCGGTCGAAGCTCAGAAACCCCAGCATCGGCAGATAACACCAGCCGCCATAGTGCCCGTTGAAGAACGTGAGCTGCTGGGCGCCATGCGTCAGGTCGTCGGTCGGGTCCAGATCGATCGTGATCCGGCGCGCCCGCCCGTTCAGGCGGCGCCGATGACGCTCGATGACGCACGCTGCCAACTCGCGCCCCATCCGGTAGAGCACGGTGCGGCGCGCGCCGTTCTCGAATCGCGAGATCGTGGGTTGCGACGCCAAGGGCGCGCCGGACACCGGGTCCCGCCCGAGCAGCAGCTTGTGGATGGGGTCGTCGGCCAAGTGGTCGGCATCGTTGCCATCGGGATGACCGCACGCGATGCCGAAGACCCGCTGGCCGATCAGGTCCGCGAGCGTGTGCCGAATCTTCCCCGGTGCGCGTTTGTCGGCCAGACACCGGGCGAACGCCTTGACCAAGCCGTACACACGCTCGGCCGCCTTGAGCAGGACGGCGCCGCCGTCGGAACTCGCGTGTTCCTGGTTGAACGTGGCGACGAGGGGCTTGTCGAACAGATCCGGAAACAGAACACTCTGTGGTATCGTGTCAGGTGTCACGCAGGGGCCTCCGTCGTGGCTAAACGTTTATATACACTACGTTTGTACCACACTGAGGCCCTTGTGTCTCTCCCAGAATCAACACCTTCACGCATAATCCGGGTTTAATTAAGCGATGTCGCGGTCGGGTTGCCGGTCGCCGGTCATCTGCGCTGGCGGCTCGCAACGCATGGTCTCTACATGCAATACCTGGACCGACACGGGCCATTCATTTCCCAGAACGACGACGCCTGCCCGGGGATCGCACCCCATATGGAATACCAGGACCGACACGGGCCTCTCAAGCGGTCCGATCACATCCGGATCGTCGTTCTTTTCGAGCTCCGATGATCGCACGGCGCATAGTTGCACGTTCGTCCTCACTCCCCCGCCGGCAATGCGAAGGCGATCAGCCGCGGGCCGCCGCCCACCGTCAGCGCGATGTACTGCCGGCCGTCGAACTGGTAGGTCATCGGCGTGCCGATGGCGCCGGACGGCAGGTCCACCGACGCCAGCTCCGCGCCGTCGGTCTTGTCGTAGGCGACGAGGCGCGGTCCCCCGTCCGTCCCCCCCGCGGTCAGGCAGTAGATCAGCAGCGTCTTCGTCAGCAGCGGTCCGTTGATGGCGTTGTCGCCACCGAGCGGCGGCAGGTCGAGGTCGCGCAGCAGCGGATGGTTGCGGAACCGGTCGCCGTCGCCGGTCGGCACCCACCACGCGTGTTCGCCGGTGTTCATGTCGATGGCGGTCATGCGCGAGTAGGGCGGCTTGACCAGCGGCAGTCCCTGCGGCATTTGCGGGGTGCGGCGGCCGGCGCGCCCGGACAGGCGGTCGGCTTCCGGCGCGCCGTGCGTGTAGGTGACGGTGGCTCCGAGGGCCGGATCGGGCGAGTACAGCGACACCACCGCCGGCTGGTTGCGGGACGGCACGTAAAGCATGCCGGTGTCGGGGTCGACGGCGGCGCCGGACCAGCCGGCGGTGCCGCCGGGGGGCGGACGCATGATGGTGCCCAGCGTCACCCCCTCGATGGGACGGTCCAGCGGGGTGAACAACGGTCCGAGCCGGAATCCCTCGACCGCCTCGAGGGCTCTGGCGCGAAGCTCCGGCGTGAAGTCGATGAGGTCGTCGACGACCACGCCCTGATAGTCGAACGGGGCCGGCTTCGTCGGGAACGGCTGGGTCGGGGACGGTACTTCGCCCGGCATGTTCGTCTCCGTCGGCACCGGGCGTTCCTCGATCGGCCAGATCGGCTCGCCGGTGACGCGGTCGAACGCGTACACGAAGCCCTGCTTGCTCACCTGCGCGATCGCCTTGATGTCGCGCCCGTCGACGGTGACGTCGACGAGGTTCGGATGGGTCGCGAAGTCGTAGTCCCACAGGCCGTGGTGGACCGCCTGGAAGTGCCAGGCCCGCTGCCCGGTCTCGACGTCCACCGCGATCAGGGTCTCCGAGAAGAGGTTGTCGCCGAGGCGTTCGATGCCGTAGTAGTCGTTGGTCGTCGTCCCCGTCGGCAGGTACACGTGGCCCAGCTCGTTGTCGCCGGCGAGCATCGACCAGACGTTGGCGTTGCCCGAGTAGCGCCACGAGTCGTTCAGCCACGTATCGACGCCGAACTCGTCGGTGCCGTTCGGCACGGTGTGGAAGTCCCAGGCGTGCTCGCCGGTCCGGACGTCCCAGGCGCGGACCCAGCCCGGAACCGCCTCCTTGGTGATGCGGCGGTCGGCGACGTGCGAGCCGTGGATCACCCGGTCACGGACCACGATCGGCGGCGAGTGGATGCCGAAGAGCATGGCGTTCAGATAGTCGCGCTCGTCGCGGCTCGCCCGCGGCAGCCCGACCATCGCATCGACCCGGCCGCTGCCGTCCCCGAAGTCGAGGCAGGGCCGGCCGGTCTTCGCGTCGACGCAGATCAGATACCCGTTGCCGGTGCCCCAGAAGATGCGCTCGTCGCCCGCGCCGTCGGTCCAGTAGGCGACGCCGCGCTGCGACCACGGGTTGCTCATGGTGGGCGTGCCCTCTTCGTAGCCCTTCGGGTTGTAGACCCAGAGGGTCTCGCCGGTCGCCGCGTCGACCGCGACGCCCTGCGAGAGCGGCGTGTTGAAGTAGAGCACCCCGCCGACCATCAGCGGCGTCGCCTGGAGCCGGGTCGGGAGCGGCCGGTGGCCGGGCCGGTAGAGGTCGGGGGTGTCGGCGACCAGCGAGTCGACGACGGTGTCGAGGGGCGCCCACCACTCGCCGCCGTCGGGGGTCGTCCGGCTCACGAGGCGGTCGACGGTGGTCCACTCCCAGGCGATCTCGAGGTCGGCGAAGTTGCCGGCGTCGATCTGGTCGAGCGGCGAGTACTTCTTCCCGCCGATGTCCCCGGCATAGCTGCGCCACTCGCCGTTCGACGTGTCGTAGGTCTGCCACGGACCGGCGGCCTCGCTGGGCTGGGCGTGGGCGGTGGTCGCGGCCCCGGCGAGCAGGGCGAGCAGGGCGAGCGGCATCGCGAAGAGCGAGCGTGACTGGCGCATGAGGAACCTCCGTGTTTCGGAACCGGCCTCCGGCGCCCGGACTGTAGGCGCCGCAGTGCCCGCGATCGTACAACGGTTCGGGTGCGAGCCGATGCACCCGTTCCGCGCCCGCGGCGTGCGATCAGGACAGTGATCGACCACGGACTCTGCCGACTGCAGCCGAGCGCAGCCCGTAGAGACTTGCCGGAACGCCGTGGACGCGGCGAGGCGATTCTCCTCAGCGTTCTTGCAGCCCGTGGTGGCACCCCGCGTTGCCCCGAGAGTGGCGAGGCGCGGGATGCAACGCCACTCGAATGCAGCGGGGACCGCCACCACGGGCTGCCGGGTGTAGACTGGCCTTGACTCCGAACTCGGTTCCCCGTGTGCGGTGACCCCATGGTGAAGCAGCTTCGTGCACCGGCGGGCGTGGGTCTCATCCTCTTGGCCGCGGCCGGCGCCGCCCCGGCGCAGCCGGCGGCGGAGGGCGGGCATCCCGACATCCGGCTGTTCCTGCAGGCGGGCGCGGCGGAACCGGAGCAGGCCGAGTACGCCCTCGAGCAGCTCGGCGACCAGTGGCGGGACGGGTACGCGGGCATCGTCTGGGACATGGCGTGGCTGCAGCGTCCCCCCAACCTGCGTGGGTTCGCCCGCTTCTTCACCCTCATCGGCTTCCTCGAGCAGCAGACCGGCCAGCGGTTCGGTGCGGACCTGCGGGGGTGGCAGCGGTGGATGTGGGCGGGCCCCTACGAGCCGCATCCCGACTACGGGTTCTTCAAGGGCCTCTGGTACCGCCAGATCGATCCGCGCTTCGCCGAGTTCTTCCCGCGGGGGGTGACGTCGCACATCCGGCTCGACGAGATCGAGTGGGGCGGCGTCGCGGTGAACGGCATCCCGCCGCTCGAGTACCCGGCAAGCGTCGACGCCGGCGACGCCGACTATCTCGAGGACGACCACGTCGTGTTCGGCATCGCGCTCGGCGGCGAGGCGCGGGCGTATCCGAAGCGCATTCTCGCCTGGCACGAGATGGCCCTCGACCGCATCGGCGGGGTCGAGCTGACCATCGTCTACTGCACCCTGTGCGGGACGGTGATTCCGTTCGAGAGCGAGGTCGACGGCCGGTATCTGAAGTTCGGCACGAGCGGCCTCCTCTACCGCTCGAACAAGCTGATGTTCGACGATCAGACCAAGAGCCTCTGGAACACGTTCGAGGGAGTGCCGGTGGTCGGCGAGCTCGCGGGCAGCGAGCTGCGGCTGAGCCTGCGGGCGGTGGTCACCACGACCTGGGGCGAGTGGCGGCGGCGCCATCCGTCGACGACGGTCCTGTCCCTCGACACCGGCCACCGGCGCGACTACTCGGAGGGGGCGGCGTACCGGGGCTACTTCGGTACCGACGACCTGATGTTCCCGGTCTCGCGCACCGACGACCGGCTGTCGAACAAGGAAGAGGTGCTGGTGCTGCGGCTCGACGACCCCGCCCGGGGCGGCGCGCCGGCGCCGCTGGCCATCACCGCCCGGTTCCTGGCACGGAACCGCGTCTATCACTTCGAGCTCGCGGGGCGCCGCCTGGTGGTGGTTACGAGCGAGGAGGGCGCCAACCGGGTGTACGACGCCGGGGACGTCCGCTTCGCACGGCAGATCGGTCCCGGGCGCGTGGCCGACGAAGCGGGCCGGGCGTGGCGGGTAGTCGAAGCGGCGCTGGTGCGCGAGGACGACCCGAGCGCGCAGCGGCCCCGCGTCTCCGCCCATCGCGCCTTCTGGTTCGGCTGGTACGCCCAGTTCCCCGACACCGCGCTGGTCGACTGAGCCGTTCCGAGGAGCAGTTCCATGCGACGCATGCTCATCGTCCTGCTGGCGGCGGCGCCCGCCCTGTGGCTTCACCACGCCGTGCCGGTGGCGCAGGGGGTGGAGCAGGCGCCCGCGGCGACGTCCGCCGATCGGGCCGGCTGCGAGGCGCTCCTTCAGGTGCGCAACCTCACGCTTACCCAAGCCGGGCTGGCCGAGGCCGACGGCGTCCCCTACTGCTACGTCCGGGGGATTCTCCCCCCGGCGATTCACTTCCACGTGCAGCTTCCGCTGCCGCGCGACTGGAACGGACGGTTCCTCAAGTGGGGCGACGGCGGGAAGGACGGCGACCTCGACTTCGCCGACCACCGCGTGGCGGCCGGCTACGCCGTGGCCAACAGCAACACCGGCCACGACAACGGGGCCGAGCCGGGCTCGTCGTTCGCCCACGACAACCGGCAGGCGGAGATCGACTTCGGCTACCGAGCGGTCCACCTGACCACGGCGGCGGGGAAGACGCTGGTCCGCGCCTACTACGGCGCCGCGCCCGAGTACTCCTACTTCGAGGGCTGCTCGACCGGCGGCCGGCAGGGGCTGATGGAGGCGCAGCGCTACCCGGACGACTTCGACGGCATCGTGGCGGGCGCGCCCGCCAACCACTATCAGGAGATGAACGCCGTGCGGGTCTGGCTGCTGCAGCGGATGTTCCGCGACGAGTTCGCCGGCGCTCTGGCGTTCGACACCGACGGTGACGGACGGTTCGACAGCGTCCGCAAGCTGGAGATCCTGGCCGACGCGGTGCTCGCGGCGTGCGACGGGAACGACGGCGTCGCCGACGGCGTGATCGACGACCCCCTCGGATGCGACTTCGATGCCCGCCGTGACCTGGCGGCGCACCGCTGTCCGGGCGGCGTCGACGGCGACGCCTGCTTCACGGAGGCCCAGATCCGCACCGTCACCGACTTCCATGCCGGCCCGCGTGACCACGGGGGGCGTCCCATCTACGCCGGCAAGCCGCCCGGCTCGGAGCGGCAATGGGCCGGCCTCTTCGTTCCCTACGCCGGGAACGGCTTTTCCCCAGGCGCGGTGGGTCTGGGCGGGGACCATCTCAACTATCTGTTCTACGACACCGACCCCGGCGTCCCGCCCGCGGATCTTCTCGACGTGGCGGCGCCGGCCGACCGTACCGCGGCCCCGCCGGAGTGGGCGTGGTGGGAGTTCGACATCGACGACGTGACGGCGGGGAAGGGCGACGTCATGAAGGGGATTACCGACGCCACCGACCCCGATCTGTCCCGGTTCCTGCTGCAGCAGGACGGCAAGCTCATCGTCTATCACGGGTGGGCCGATGCCCTGGTCGTGCCGCAGCCGACGGTCGAGTACTACCGGGACGTGATCGAGACGACGTTCGGGGGGGACGTGGCGGCCGCCCGCGACCGGGCCCGGCTCTTCATGGCGCCGGGCATGAACCACTGCCGCGGGGGCGCCGGGCCCGACACCTGGGACCGGCTCGCTCCGCTGGTCGACTGGGTCGAGCGCGGCATCGCCCCCGACGCCCTGATCGCCACGCATGCGAGCGACGGCGCCGTCGACAACGAGCGCCCGATCTGCGCCATCCCCGAGCGTGCCGTCTACACGGGACCGGCCGGCGGGGCCGACGACCCGGCGAACTGGGTGGCCGGGAACTTCACCTGCCGGTGAGCGTGGCGCGAGAGGCGCGACCCGTTCCTGGACGCCGACGACGTGGCCGACGTGCTCGCGACGGTCGAAGCCCAACTGGAACCGACCTACGCGATGAGATCTCGTGCGGTTCGCTCCGGTAGGGCGTTAGAA
The DNA here is from genome assembly GCA_965215895.1 of Vicinamibacterales bacterium. Taxonomy (GTDB): domain Bacteria; phylum Acidobacteriota; class Vicinamibacteria; order Vicinamibacterales; family UBA8438; genus JAJEEA01. The sequence goes on from OZ244130.1 coordinate 418,880, forward strand.
TGCTGGAATCGTACTGGACCAACACGACCGAGACCGGAGCGTCTTGCCCGAGTGCCGAGGTGCTCACCGCTGGCCGGCGGCCGAAGAACCAGGCGCCATCGGGACTCGAGGTCGCATGTCGCTGGCCGCCGCGGTGTGGGAGGAGTTCGAGCGCTCACCGAGCGCGCCGAGGCGGTCGTGGCCGCCCGGGGATGTTGACCGTCGGACGCCTGCGCTCGTGGTAGTACGGGATCGGTCTGCCGATCCCGCTTCGACACCATCTGAGAGCCCCCCAGGGAGGAATCGAATGAAGACGACACGCCGTGGATTCGTAGGAACCATCGCGCTGGGTGCCGCGGCTGGTGCCCTGACCGGCACTTCACCGTTCAGCAAGCGGGCCAGCGCCCAGACTCGGGAGGCCGCGAAATCCGGTATCCATGATGATGGCGTCATCCAGCTCAACCAGAACGAGAGTGCGCGCGGCCCTGGTCCGAAGACCATCCAGGCCATTCAGGCCCACGCCAACAAGCGCATGGGCCGCGGCTATTCACCGGATCACGTCAACGAGCTGAGAACGGTCATCGCCGACTACTACGAAGTCGGTACCGACAACGTGCAGCTGGCCACCGGCTCCACCCCCCTGTTGCAGGGGTCGGTGCGGGCGTTCTGCTCGGCGACCAAGGGCTTCGTGACCCCCATGCCCACCTACTCGACCAGCTTGAGCACCGCCCGACGGATCGGGGCCAAGACGACCGAGGTGGATCTGGACAGCTCGCTCGCCATCGATCTCGACGCGCTGGCGGAGGCGTCTCGCGGCGCAGGCCTGGTCTATCTCTGCAATCCGAACAACCCCACCGGCATGGTACACGGACCCGGCGCCGTCGAGCGTTTCGTGCGCCGCGTGCTGCGTGAATCGCCGGACACCATGATTCACGTCGACGAGGCCTACATCAACTACGGACGGCCCGGCAGCATCGAGACCGCGGTGCCTCTGGCGCTGGAGGACGAGCGCGTGTTCGTCACCCGTTCCTTCTCGAAGGCACATGGCATTGCGGGCTTGCGTGTCGGATACGGCCTCGCCCAGGAGCAGACCCTGGCCAAGATCCGCGGCGCCTGGGGCATGGGCGACGTCAACATGCTGGGCGCGATAGCTGCGATCACCGCGTTCGAGGACACGGAGCACATCGATCGGGAAGTGCGGGAGAACGCCGAGATTCGCGACGGCGTGATCGCTGCTTTCCGCGACATGGGCTTCGACGTGCCCGACTCCAACACCAACCACATCTTCGTCAACATCGGCCGCCCCGCACGGGAGTTCCGCGAAGCGTGCCTGGAGCGCAAGGTGCTGGTAGGCCGGGATTTTCCACCGTTGCATACCACGCATTGCCGAATCTCGATCGGCAGCCGAGAGGAGATGGCGGCGGCAATGGGGGTGTTCAGGGAGGTCCTGGCGTGAGGGGGAACGACGGAGCTGCGACGCCAGCTCCACGCCGTACAGCCGTAACTCTACCTTTGACGTGATGAGAGGGGCAACCATGTCAAGCATCGTCCGGCTCAATCGAAGAGCCTTCATGAGAAACGCTGGCGCGACCGCCATCGCCGGCGCCGCTGGCGGCCTGGTCAGCGGCACGAGCTCGGCGGCGGCGCAAAGCTCGACCAGCATCCCACGCTTGCCGAACGGCCGGTATGATTTCGACACTCCCTACAATCGTGTCGGTACCGACTGTTCCCGGTGGGACTCTCCGGCCCTCCGGTATCCGGAGGGTGTGTTCAAGTACGGCATGGGTGTGGCGTCATTGGACTTCGAATGTGCGCCGTGTATCACCGAAGCGCTGCAGGAGAGAATCCAGCATCACAACTGGGGCTACCTGAGTACTACCCAACCCCTTCGAGACGGCATCTTGAAGTGGAATGGTGAACGCCACGGTCTGGATCTGGACCCCGCCTCCATCGTCATCTCCGACGGTGTCTATCCGGGCGTCATCGCGGCGCTGCGATCGTTCGTGCCGATCGGGAACAAGGTGCTCTTGACCACACCGGCGTATTCGGGGTTCTACTCAATGGCCCGCGCTGCCCGGGTGGATACCGTCGACAGCCCGATGCTCTACCGGAACGGGCGCCATGAGATCGACTGGGACGACCTGGAATCGAAGATGACCGCGGACGTGCGCGCGACGATCGTCTGCAACCCGCAGAATCCGACCGGCAACGTGTGGACGGAGGAGGAGCTGCTTCGCCTCGGCCGGTTGGCCCTCGAGCACAAGGTCGTCGTGCTGGCGGACGAGATTCACTCCGACGTCATCCGTGCCGGGCACAGGTACACACCGTTCGCGAGCCTGCCGGATGAAGCCGTGGTGAACAACAGCGTCTCTTTCAACGCCGTCAGCAAGACCTTCAACCTGGCCGCGATGAAGAACGCCTACTACTACTCCAAGAGCCCCACCCTGCTCGCGCGCGCGAACCAGTACCACCGCGCGGAGCTCAGCACGCTTGGCGTGGTAGCCAACACCGCGGCGTATCGGGACGGCGGCGAGTGGTTCGACGAGGCCAACGCGTACATCGATGACAACCACACGTTCGTCGAGAACTACGTCAACCAGCACATGCCCGACGTAGGCTATACGCGCAACGAAGGCACGTTCATGACCTTCCTGGACTTCAGCAGGGTCATGGATCGCATCGGCGCCGAAGAGATGGCCGCGAAGGGAGGCGGCACTGCCGAGGAGTACTTCCAGAACTGGCTGACCCACCAGTCAGGTGTCTATCTGAATCCTGGTTCCAGCTACGGCAGCGGCGGAGAAGGCCACATGCGAATGAACGTGGCCTCGTCTCGCCGGGTACTGCGGGAGGCGTGTGAGGCGATGGCCGCGGCAGTTCGCAAGGTCTAGCGCGAACCGTTGGTCGAGCGCTTCAGGACCGCGACGGCGCGTCGAGCATCAGCCGGCAGTGCGCGCTGCTCGGCATCAGTCGTTCGTCGGTGTACTCTACACGCCACGGGGGGAGAGCGCGGAGAGTCTGGCGTTGATGCGGCGCATCGACGCCTTGTCGCTTGAGTTCTCGGAAAAACCGGGACTGCTCCCTCTTTACCCGCACCGTGGGATACAGGTTGTCGGCCTCGCAGCCTAACGCCAGCAGGTGTCCGTTGCGGCGACCCTTGTCATCGTCGGGAACGCGGGCCTCCGAGCTGATGGACTCGGAGGTGTTCTGAAGTGAGCCTGTTGCTTTTGAGCGGCCTTTCCGAAAGATGGCACGGCATTTTCCTTCTTGTAGTGCCGAGTACTGGCCTTCGCGGTGACGCGCGGGCCCGAAGGGTTCGGCGCCGCTCTTGTCCCGCTACCACTCCAGTGTGGGGCAGGACGTCTTTCTGGAGACGGAACATCTCGTCGATGGTGTGAACCGCCGCCCGGTACGAGTGCGTGGTCGGGTCCAGCAGCAGCGCCTGGAGCAGGGTCTGGCGGCGGCCGCTCGCGAACGCGTCGACCAGCAGCCGATTGATGCTGGTCTGGAGCCTCAGCAGCCCGAGGATTCCCTCGGGGAGCGGCGCCATGCCGGCGGGGTGCAGGCCGCTCGCGTCGGCACGGGCGGGAACCTCGACGACGGCGCCCTCGGGCAGGCCGGGCACGTAGCCCGCGTTCGGCACGTTGACCGCGGCGAGGGCGGTGTCGACGCCGCACAGCACCCCTTCGAGGAGGGGGGCCGCCAGCTCGCCGGAGGGAGCGAGAGCCCCGTCCGGGTCGGGCTCGTCCGCGTCGTTCCCCGCGTCGCCTCTTAGCCGGCTGAGCGGCGCGTCGGGGAACGCGGGCACATCCGTGGGGTGGTCCGCAAGGTTGTAGATCCATGTCGGCGGGTTCCCCGTCTCCCAGGGCGCACCCTCTACGGGGTCGTAGAAGAACTGGAGAAGGCTGCTGCCCAGGAATTCCTGCGCCCATCCCAGGTAATCGCCGATGTGATTCGCGCCCGGGCTCGGATATCGATCGAACACCCGGAACAGGATCCGGCTCAGCGCGATCTCGTCCCAGTCGTGCAGCCAGTGGGCCTCGCGCTCGCGACGCTTGAGTCTCGGGTAGAGGTCTTCGCCCGTCTCCCGGTCGCGTACGGACTCGAACCAGGTGAAGTGGTTGAGCCCGCTCGCACGGGCGTCGAGCCGGTCCACCGGAAGGTCCAGGAGGCGGGCCATCTGCTCCATGCCGTCGAAGACGCCGTGGCAGAGTCCGACGACGCGTATCGAGGAGAGCCGGCTCTGGGCCTCGCACAACTTGGTGAGCGGGTTCGTGTAGTTGACGAGCCAGGCTTCGGGGCAGTGCGCTTCCATCGCCCGCACCACCTCCAGTGCCGGCTTCATGTTGCGGAGAGCGTGAAAGAGGCCTCCCGGACCTCCGGGCCACCAGCGCTTCTACCCGCAACACCGGGGCAGCTCCGGCAGAGCCCCCCCTCGTCGAATGGTCACGATCCTCGATGCTCGGAGCCTCCCGGACCCCCGTTCTCTCCGTAGATCTGCCGCGAGCCAAAGCGGCGGGGGACGTGGAAGTCCTGCGCCCAGTAGAAGTAACGGCGGAGCTCGATGGCCATCACCACCGCGTGGGCACCGGGGAGCGCCCGGTCGAGATCGGTCGTTGCGGAAACCAGGATTCGCCGGCCCATCCGATCCGCGACCGCCTCCGCGTACGCCAGGGTGCGGGGCAGCTCCGACGGATCGATGTCGACGAGGACGATGCTCAGACCGCGGTCGCAGAGCGGATCGCTGAGAAGCAGGTCGCGGATGGAGGCGGGCCCGAACTGGCGGCTCCCCGCCCCGACAAGGACGATCTTGAGGCGGTCCTTCATGACGCCGTCCTCCGGTTCATGGAGCCGGTTGTCCCGGCGCCGAGGGCGTGTCGGCGTGCGCGATCCGTATGGTGATCGCCCCCGCGCCGAGGGACACCAGGAGCAGCAGCGCGCCCACGCCGGCCCGGCCGGTGAGCACGTACCCCACCCCGAGGAGGCTCGCGTAGACGAACAGCGCGCCGAGCAGGAAGCCCGGCCACATGCGGCTTCGCCAGCGGGTCGGCCGAGGTCACCCCCGTACGATCGGCCACGCGGCCCCACCAGCCGCCCGGGTGCACCCGCCGGTAGAAGCCGTCGAGCACGTCGTCCGCCTCGGGGCGCGTGGCGAGCACGACGGTCAGCCATAGCGCGGTGCATGCGAGCAGGATGATCACCCCGCGGATGAGGTCCATTTCCGGTGCGTAGAAGCCGTCGGCGGCGCGCATCACCGAGGCGGGCAGGACCGGCTCGATCGCGGCCAGCAGGACTCTCCCGTTGGCCAGAAGCACCGAACCGGCCATGGCCGAGATCTCCGCCCACGCGTTGACCCGCCACCAGTACCAGCGGAGCAGCCAGACGAGCGCCACCCCCGCCGTGAGCTCGATGATGTAGATCCAGCCCCTCTGGATCGAGTCCATCTGCCAGGCGACACCCGCCGCGACCGCAGCCAGCAGCACGACCGCGACCCGGGGCGGCGCAACTCGCATCGGGCGAGCCGAACGACTACGGCCTCGGCTGGTTCGTGCGGCGACGTGCCGCTCAACGACACCGAGGCCCGCGTGATCGGCCACGGCGGGAGTGCGGTCGGCGGCTCGACGTCCTTCATGGCCTTCCCCGATCACGACCTCGTGATCGCCGTGTCGTCGAATGTCTCGTTCGCGGAGGACGCGGTCCGCTCGCTGGCGCTCGCGACGGCGGCAGCGTTCGCCGGCTACGAATGAGCGCGATGCGCCGAGCTTGACTCTCGCTCCCCAATGTGGCCAACATCGGGCGAATCCGGCGCACCGCCCTGGCTGCGGGGGCGCTCCGCGTGAGGACGGGCAAGGAGAGACATCGTGGCGACGAGACGGCGGGTTCGCCGATGGGGGCGCACACCGTGCCGGCGGTCGCCGCGGCGACGATCGCGCTCGCGCCGGCGGTCGCCGCGCAGCGGGACGCCGGGCCATGCTCCAAGGTGGATGCTCGGAAACTCAACAGCTGTGTCAAGACTGGTGACACAATCGTTGGCAAGGAGGCCGTATGCGTCTGATATGTGCATTGGCGGTGCTGAGTGCAGCGATGGTATCTCCGTCGCCGTATGGTGCAGCGGAACGAGGGGAGCGAATTCAGGCGGCTGGTGAGGCCGCGGAACCGTTCCGCGTCATTGGCAACATCTACTATGTCGGAGGCCAATACGCCTCCTACCTCATCACCACGCCGGAGGGCCACATTCTCCACGACACGGGCACCGCCGACATGCACGCGCTCATCGTCTCGAACGTGGAGAAACTCGGGTTCAACGTACGGGACATCCGGATCATGATCTCGAGCCACGCGCATTGGGACCACGTCGAGGGACACGCGGCCATGAAGCGGGTGACCGGAGCACAGGTGGTTGCGCTCGGCGGCGACGCCGTGGCGCTCCAATCAGGCCAGGACAACTCGGCTATAGGGGCCCGGGACTTTGAGCCTGTCACGGTGGATCGCGTGATCGAGGACGGTGACACGGTCACGCTGGGTGGGATGACGTTGCGGGCCCTCTGGACGGGGGGCCACACGCAGGGAGCAACGATGTGGATGACAACGGCCCAGGAAGGTGGAGACACCTACTCCGTAGCCTTCCGCGGCGGCGAGATTCCGAACCAGGGGGCTCAGCTCTTCGACAATCCCCGACACCCGACGGTTGTCGCCGACACGCAGAGGACCCTTCAAAGGCTGAAGGAGCTCGAGCCTCCCGACCTCTTCCTGCATAATCACGCGCGGTATCCGTCCCGCGAGTTGGACCCGGCCCTTCCTGTCGACTCGAGGTGTGCTACTTGCCTGGACGCGGAAGGCTGGAGCGGTCTCGTGGCGGGCGTCGAAGCCAGTTTCGAAGAAATGCTCCGCGAAGCGGAGGGCCAACGGGACCGTTAGTCAAGTTGGAGGGCTGACCTCCCGACGAAGCACCGTCATGCGTGCGCCGTCACGGGCGACCGCGATAATCACCGAATACGAGTGTGACTCGTCGTCGAAGAGCCCTCGATCGCTCGTCGTCTTGGCGGCCCGCTCCGGAATCCCGACATGGCGTGTTCATGGTGACCACGGCCGTGGTTGAGGACGGTACGAGCCCTGACAGGGGGTCAATCCATACGAGGTCAGGGGGCCTGCCCGAGCTCCGCGTGGCGCGCGTTGCCCAGGATGTTGCTCACGGCCCGGTTGCCCTCGTGGCAGGCGTACTCGTAGAGGGTGTAGCTCATGTCGCGCTCGAGGGGCAGCTTGAGGGTCCACGGCTCGGTGTAGACCTCGGGATCCTCGACGCGGACCTGCCAGTCGAGCGCGTGCTCGGCGACGCGGGTGAAGCGCTCGACCAGCCTCAGCGACCGGCTGACGGGGACACCGTGCATGCGCCCGGCGTTCTGGTTGGGGGTGATCCAGCCCTTCTCCGTGAAGTGCGTGGTCTCGACGACGAGGGTTTCGCCTTCCCAGCGTCCGCGGGCGTCGCCCATCCACTGTCGGATTCGCGGGTCGACGTGCGGCCGGCCGTCGAGGGGGATGATGCGCGGCTCGCGGACCATCTCGTACACGATGATCACGTAGCCGGGAACCTGGAAGATGTGGTTGCCGGTGTTGTACGAGTTCGGCAGCATCGACCCCGGCACGCCGCGCGTGATGCACCGGCTGTACGGGCTCATGTTCAGGTACGACGCGCTCCGGTTCGCGACCAGCCATGCCGCGCGCTCCTCCGCCGCCGGGCGGGTGGGGACGCGGCCGCTGGCCGGGTCGCTCACCATGGACGTGCGCCGCGTGGGCACGATGTGGTCGCGCGGGTCGAACCAGAAGAAGTTGTACCCGCGGTCGAGCGAGCCGCCGGTGGCCGTCCGCTGCCGGCCGGGGGCGTGGTCGCCGTCGCGCATCCCGGTGCTGCGGCGTTCGACCTCCGCCGCCTCCTCGGCGGTGTAGAAGGCCTTGTCGCCGAGCTCGCGCGGCCGTTCGAGCGGCGTCAGGGTGTCGTTGGTCCAGATGCCGGAGATGTCGGGCTGGCCGTCGGGAGTGCGGGGCGCGCGGTAGGCCGGCTCGGCGACGGGCCGGGTCTCGGCCGACCCTGCGGCGGCCTGCGCTCCGGCGGCCTGCGTCCCGGCGGACCTTGCGGCGGTCTGCGCCTCGGCGGACCCCGCGGCGGCCGGTGCCCCGGCCGGCCCGGCGGTGCGCTGTGCTCCGGCCGACCCTGCGGCGGCCGGTGCGAGGACGAGGAGGGTCGCGGCGATTCTGGAGAGTTGATATCGTGACATCCGGCCGCTGATTGTACCAGGGGCTCGTGGTGGAACGCGGCCCTGCACCGCGCCCGTCCAATAGATAGGGGGGCTTTCGCCACGAGCCCCTCGGCTCGGTCCGAGCCCGTCGCCATCGGGGCCGAGAACGCGGGGGCCGAGGCGGCGCCGACGATACGGAGGACGGCAGATGCGTATTGGGGTCACCGGGGCGACCGGGCTCGTGGGATCGGCGTTGCTCCCGCTTCTGGAGGGGGCGGGGCACGAGGCGGTGGGGCTGCGGCGGGTCGCGGCCGACGCCGCCGGTGCGCCGAGCTGGGATCCGTCGACGGGGCGCGTGGCCGCGGGCGACGGGCCGCTGGACGCGGTGGTCCACCTGGCCGGCGAGAACATCGCGGGCGGCCGCTGGAACGCGGCCCGCAAGGCGCGCATCCGGGACAGCCGGGTCGAGGGCACGGGAGCGCTGTGCCGGGGGCTGGCCGCGCTCGATCCGCGCCCCGCGACGCTCGTCTGCGCGTCCGCGGTCGGCTTCTATGGCGACCGCGGCGACGAGCAGCTCGACGAGTCGTCACCGGCGGGGAGCGGGTTCCTCGCCGACGTGTGCCAGGAGTGGGAGGCGGCGGCGGCCCCCGCACGCGAGGCGGGGATTCGCGTGGTCCATCTGCGGATCGGGATCGTGCTCACCCCGGCCGGGGGGGCGCTCGGGCAGATGCTGCTGCCGTTCAAGCTGGGCGTGGGCGGCGTCATCGGGTCGGGCCGGCAGTTCATGAGCTGGATCGCCCTCGACGACGTGGTGGCCGCCGTGCTGCAGGCGGCCCGCACCGACGGGCTCGAAGGGCCGGTGAACGCGGTCGCGCCGCACCCCGTCACCAACGCGGAGTTCACCAGGACGCTGGGCCGGGTGCTGCGCCGCCCGACGATCCTGCCGATGCCGGCCTTCGGCGCCCGGCTGGCGTTCGGCGAGATGGCCGACGAGCTGCTCCTGGGCGGCGCCCGCGTCGAGCCGACCCGGCTGCTGAAGACCGGGTTCGAGTTCGGCTACCCCAAGCTCGAGAGCGCGCTGCGGCACCTGCTCGGCCGGTGACTGCGCGACCTTGCGGTAGCGTTCGGAGTTTCGCTGGCGCGAAACTCCTGCGGCGCAAGCCTCCGGCGTGACCCTGCGGTCGCATCGGAGTTTCGCTGGCGCGAAACTCCTGCGGCGCAAGCCCCTGCTTACCGCTCGGTCACCGGTCTCCAGTCGCGGGCGCGGCGTTCGGCCTCGGCCCGCTGTCCGGCCGTCATCCGGGCAGCCACCGCGTCGCGAGCCTCGACCGCCCGGTCGCGTTCGCCGCCGGTCAGCCGCGACGCGGCGAGACCGAGCCAGAGGTGCGCCTGGCCGGCATCGGCAGGGACGCCGTTGCCCTCGGCGTAGAGGAGACCGAGGTCGAGTTGCGCCAGGGCGTCCCCCTGGTCGGCCGCCAGGTGCAGCCACCGCGCCGCTTCCCCCGCGTTCGGGGTGACGCCGCGGCCGTCGCGGGACATCAGGCCGAGGTAGCGCTGGGCGGGGGCGTGGCCCTGCCCAGCGGCGGGGCGAATCCACCGGATCGCTTCGGCGTCGTCCGCCGGGACGCCCCGGCCCTGCAGGTACATGAAGCCCAGGTCCGCCTGCGCCTCCGCGAGCCCCTGCGTCGCCGCCAGATGCATCCACCGCAGCGCCTCGGCGTCGTTCGCGGGAACCCCCCGGCCGTTCGCGTACACCAGGGCGAGGCTGTACTGGGCGCGGGCCATGGCCGCGATGTTCGCCTCCGACCGGGCGTGGACGGGGTCGGCGGCCTGACGCAGCCAGCGCAGGGCCTCGGCATCGTCCTGCGGAACGCCCTGCCCGACGCCGTACAGATAGGCCAGATCGACCTGCGCCGCGACGTACCCCTGGCCGGCCGCTTGGCGGAGCCAGCGGGCGCCTTCGGCCGCGTCCTGGTCCAGGCCGCGGCCGTTCAGGTACAGCGCGGCGAGACCCGCCTGTGAGCGGGCATGTCCCTGCTCGGCCGCGCGGCGATACCAGCGCGCCGCTTCCGCGTAGTCCTGCGGCACGTCCTGGCCGTTCTCGTACAGCAGGGCCATCGCGTACTGCGCCCGTACCTCCCCCTGCTCGGCGGCCAGACGCATCAGCCGCGCCGCCTCGGCGTCGTCGCGGGCGACCCCCTGGCCGACCCCGTACAGGTATCCCAGACCGTACTGCCCGCCGGGGTCGCCCTGGTCGGCGGCGCGTCGATACCAGCGCGCCGCCTCGGCGTCGTCCTGGGACGCCGCTTCGCCGTTGAGATACAGGTCGCCGAGGGTGGCCTGGGCGGGTGCGTATCCCTGCTCGGCCGCCAACCGGTACCACCGCAGGGCTTCTTCCGCGTCGCGGGGGACGCCCTCGCCGAGCAGATGCCGCGCCCCGAGATCCGCCTGGGCCTCGGCGATCCCCCGTTCGGCCCGGCCCTCGAGGCTGCGCAGGTCGAACTCCGTGTCCCGGGTCGCCGGCGGTGCCGCACACGCGGCCACCGCGAGCAGCGCGACGAGACCGCCGGCGGGCCGGGAGGGGAGCCCCAGCACCGGCGTCACTCGGGCGGGCGTCGCCCGCCGGCGGGGTCGACGTCCGCGTCGTAGTCGACGCCGTCGATGCCGAACCCGAAGATCCTGAGGAAATCGTCCCGAATGCCGTCGAGGTCGGCGAGCTCGGCGACGTTGTCGGTGGAGACGATGGGCCACCGGCGATTGATCTCGGCCTGGACCGGCGCGGACAGCTCCCAATCGTCCATCCGCATCCGGCCGGCCTCGTCGAACGACGGCGGCGTATCCGAGTAGAGTGCGGTGCGGAACAACCGATCGATGTGGTCCAGGCAGTCCTCGTGGTTGCCGGCGCTCTTCATGACCCGGAACAGCAGGGCCAGGTACAGCGGCACTACCGGAATCGCGGAGCTGGCCTGGGTCACCACCGCCTTGAGCACCGCCACCCGGGCGTCTCCCCCGAGGGCCGACACCCGTTCGCGGATCGCGGCGGCGGCGCGGTCCAGGTCCTCCTTGGCCCTCCCGAGGGTGGCCTGCCAGTAGATGGGCCAGGTCAGCTCGCTGCCGATGTAGGTGAAGGCGACGGTCTTGAAGCCGGGGGCGAGGACGCCGGCGTCCTCGAGCGCGTCCATCCAGAACTCCCAGTCCTCGCCGCCCATCACCGCCACGGTGGCCGCGGTCTCCGCCTCCGAGGCCGGCTCCAGGCTGACCTGCTCCACCCTTCCGGTGTCCTGGTTGAGCGACTTGATGTGGAACGTCTCGCCCAGCGGCTTGATCGCCGAGCGATGGAGGACGCCGGTGCGGGGATGCTGGCGCACGGGCGCCGCGAGGCTGTAGACGAACAGGTCGATCTGGCCCAGCGAGGCCCGAATCTCGTCGATGGTCCGGGTCTTCATCTCGTCCGAGAACGCGTCGCCGTCGAGCGTCCGCGCATAGAGCCCGCGGGCCGACGCCGCGTCCTCGAAGGCGGCGTTGTTGTACCACCCCGCGGTGGCCGTCTTGTTGCGCCGGGGCGCCTTCTCGAACGACACCCCGAGGGTGCCCGCCCCGGCGCCGAACGCCGCCACGATGCGCGACGCCAATCCGTAGCCGCCGGATCCGCCGACGATCAGGGCCCGGCGGGGACCGTTCGGGAACGGCGTCGTCCGGGAGATCTGCTCGCGCACGCTCGCGGCGCATCCGTCCGGATGCGCCGTCGTGCAGATGAACCCTCGAATCCGAGGCTTGACGATCATTCCGTAATCCTGCCCGCGCCCGTCGCCCGCGCGGAGGTCACTGGCCGTCCTCCCGAAGCGCGTTGAATCTCCGCGCCCGATCGACGGCGGTCTCGTTGCCGATGAGCTCCAGGCGGCGCGGGCCGGCGAGGCTGGCCGCGCCGGCGTCGCCGATGCGCCCGTCACGGGCGAGGGCGGCCATCGCGTCGTCGACCGCGCCCAGGGCGATGGCCCCCATCGCCCCCACGAACAGGATCCCCACCCCGTTCTCGCGCGCCGCGTCGACCGAGGGCGCGCCGGTCAGAATGGGGCGCCCGGCCAAGTCGACGGCCCGCAGGCACTGATCCAGGGGGATGCCGGGGACGAAGATGACGTCGCCCCCTTCCTGTGCGTAGAGCGCGACCCGCTCGATCGCCTCGTCGAGGGGGCCGCCGTCGGCCACCACGTCGCTGCGGACGAGCAGCACCGTGTCGGCATCGCGCTTCGCGTCGACGGCCGCGCGCACCTTGTCGACCATCGCCTCGCGGCCGATGATCTTGCCTTCATCATAGCCGGCGAGGTGCTTCGCGCCATACAGGTCCTCGATCATGATGCAGGCGGCGCCCGCCTTCTCCATGCGCTGCACCGTGCGGTAGACGTTGAGGGGGTTGCCGCCGCCGTCGTCGGCGTCGGCGATGATCGGCACGTCGATCGCGTCGGCGGTCCGGTTGCAGAACTCCACGAGGTCGTCCATGGTGATCATGCCGAAGTCGCCGGTGCCGTACTTGCTCAGGGACAGGGCGCTGCCGCCGGTCATCACGATCTCGAAGCCGTGCATCTCGGCCAGCCGGGCCGTGGCCACGTCGCCGCAGTTGATGCAGCGGCTGGGCTCGGGGCGTTCGAGGAGCGCGCGGAACCGGGCGCCCGGGCTCGCGCCGGCCGGCGCCTGGGCGGCCGCTCCCGCGAGACCGGCCCCGAACGCGTGGCCCACCACCCCGCCGGTGGCGATCCCGGCGCCCTGCAGAAACCGCCGGCGGGTCGGCTCGTGGCTCTTCGTCATGTCGATCTCCTTTACCTTCTTCGGCCAGCTTGACCTCGACGCGTCAGAATATAACCATAAGGGGCTACGCCCCGCGACAACGCGCGCGTTCGCGGTGTTTTCGACCGCGCCGTGACCGCCACCGGGCGTCGTACGGCGGGTACTTCGGCGTTGCGAGGCGGCCGCGAACCAGCGGCAAGGAGCAGTGGCGATGAGTAGAACACGCACGATTCGAGGCGTCCTGGTTGCGGGTGCGCTCGCGCTCGGCGGCATGATGCTGATTCCGGGCATGGCGGCCGCGCAGGACGAGGCCACCCCCACCTACACCAAGGACGTGGCCCCGATCTTCCGGGCCAAGTGCGAGAACTGCCACCGGCCGGGCTACATCGCGCCGATGTCGCTGCAGAGCTACGCCGAGTCGCGGCCGTGGGCGCGTTCCATCAAGAACCGCGTCGAGGCGCGGCAGATGCCCCCCTGGCATATCGACAAGTCAGTGGGCATTCAGGAGTTCCAGAACGACCGGTCGCTGACCAACGCCGAGATCGAAACCATCGTCCAGTGGGTCGACGCCGGCGCGCCGCGGGGGAACCCGGCCGACCTGCCGCCGCCCGCGGTGTTCGCCGACGACGACGTGTGGAACTTCGCGGAGCGCTTCGACGGGCCGCCGGATCTGGTCCTCCACTCGACGCCGTACACCATGCCGGCCCTGGCGCAGGACGCCTGGTGGAAGCCGGCGGTGTCGACGGGATTGACCGAGGACCGGTGGATTCGCGCCATCGAGATTCGGCCGTCGACGGTGGCCGGGCGCAGCATCACCCACCACGCCCTGGCGCGGCTGCAGCAGGAAGAGGACCCCGAGGATCTCGGCGCCGCCTCGGAAGTCGGCCCCGGCATCCTGATGGAGTGGGCGGTCGGCAAGCAGGGCGAGATCATGCGCGAGGGCAGCGGCAAGCTGATCAAGGCCGACTCGAGCATCGTGTGGGACATCCACTACTCGTCGGCCGGCGAGGAGGTCACCGACACCGCCGAGCTCGGGCTGTACTTCTATCCCAAGGGGCAGGAGCCGAAGCACCGGCAGGTGCTGTCGGCCTGGTCGACCATCGAGGGCGGCAGCGACCACCTCTCGATTCCGCCCAACGCCGTCACCGCGACCGAGAACTACCACGTGCTGAAGCAGAACGGCCGGATCGAGAACTACCAGCCGCACATGCACCTGCGGGGCAAGGGCATGCAGATGACCGCGGTCCTGCCCGACGGGTCGCAGCGCGTGCTCAGCCGCGTCAGCGACTTCAACTTCAACTGGCACAACAACTACGTCTATGCCGACCACGCCGCGCCGCTGTTGCCGAAGGGCACCGTCATCGCGGTGAAGTCCTGGTACGACAACACCTCGGCCAACCGCGCCAACCCCGATCCGAACCAGTGGGTCGGCTACGGCGACCGCACCGTGGACGAGATGGGGCATGCCTGGGTCAACGTCACCTACATGGATGACGAGGACTTCGCGGCGGCCGTCGCCGAGCGCGAGGCGCTTCTGGAGACGGCCGACGACGGCGGCGAGTAGGCAGATGGACGACATCGGGATCCAGGAAGCCGCCCCATCACCATCGGGGCGGCTTCCGTTACGTACGAGGAGGTTGCGGACATGCGGACGACTCGTTCGGTGGGGGTTCTTGCCGTGGTGGTCGCCCTGCTCGGGGCCACTCTGGGGGCGGCGGGAGCGTCCGCGCAGATTCCCACGACGCTCCGGGGCTTCGGGGTGCCGGTATACCCCGCCTTCGAAGGCTGGTATCGGAATGCCGACGGCACCGCCACCCTCCTCATCGGCTTCTTCAACGCCAACACCGAGCAGACGGTGGAGCTGCCGATGGGCGAGCAGAACCAGTTCACCCCGGGCCCGCAGGACCGGGGGCAGCCGACCCACTTTCCCCCGGGCCGGGCGTGGGGCGTCTTCACCGTGCAGGTGCCGGGCGACTTCGACGGCGAGCTGAGCTGGACCCTCGTCGCCAACGACGAGCCGGTCACGATTCCGTTTCATCTGCGGCCCACGTACTTCGTCGAGCCGCTCAGGGATGCGTCCAACAACAACCAGCCGCCGACGATCCGCTTCGGCGAGGACGGTACCCCGTTGACGGGACCCCCGATCGGCATCGCCGGGCGCCTGACCGGTGCGGTCGGGAGTCCCGTCGACCTGAATGTATGGCTGTCCGACGTGACGCCCGACACCCATGTGCGGGAGAGCCCGTTCCGCCGCAGCCCGCCGATGAGCCTCCGCTGGCACAAGCTCCGGGGGCCGGGCGAGGTGGAGTTCGCCCAGTCGGAGTTCGAGTACGAGGAGACCTCGGAGCAGAACCCGCGGACCACCGCGAGCTTCAGCGCCCCCGGCGAGTACTGGCTGCGCGCCGAGGCGCTCGATTCGACCGGCGTGGGCGGCAGCGGCTTCCAGTGCTGCTGGACCTCGGCGATCGTGCAGGTCGCCGTGTCGGAGTAGCGGCGATCCGGACGAAATCGGTTCGTGTCGCGGGTAACGGAATAAACGCGGGCTCTGGGCAGTCCATGCCACCAGGAGCCCGTGACGGAACCCCTGAGGCGCCGGCCGAATGCCGCGGGGACCTGGCCACGGGCTGCTGAGGACCCCGTCCGATGAAACCCGCCATGCACCCAGCGTCGAGCGCCGCGCTGCCCGGGTGGCAGTCGATGGGGGGCGTGATGTGGCCGCCGTCCGCGAAGGCGCCCGCGGCACGGTCGGTTTCCTCCCCGGCCGGGAGCGGCGTCGCCGAGAACCTCGCCGTGGAGACTGCCGCCGGCGTCGGCCGCGAGAAGGACGGTGCGGAAGTGCCGGCGCGGCGGGATGCAGTGACCGGTGACACGCGGCTCGCGGACCCGGATCGGGAGCTGGTCGCCGCCGCCGTCGCCGGCGACCGCGGCGCGTTCGAGGCGTTGGTACGGCGGCACCAGGCCCGGATCGTCAACTACGCGATGGCGATCGTGAAGGACCCCGCAGAGGCGGAGGACGTCGCGCAGGAGACGTTCATCCGCGCCTACCGGTCGTTGACCCACTTTCGCGGGGACAGCTCGTTCAAGACGTGGCTCTACACCATCGCCACGAATACGGCCCGGACCGGGCTCGAACGCCGGGGCCGGCGGAACCGGGTGGAGGACGCGAGCCTCGACGACGAAGCCGCGCCGCTCGCCGCCGGCGACGTGCCGGCCGGCGATGCCGATGCAGAGACGACCCTGGTGCGGCGCGAGTCGATCGACCGCGCGCTGGTCTCGCTCCCGCCGGATCTGCGGATCGCGGTGGTCCTGCGGGACGTCGAGGGGCTGGACTACAAGGAGATTGCCGCCGCCACAGGGGCGCCGATCGGGACCGTCGAATCCCGTATCTTTCGTGCGCGCCGCCGGCTCCGGCCGCTGTTGCAGCCGCTGATGGGGAGATCTTCATGAGATGTGATGACGTGGAGCGTGTCGTGATGCAGCGCGCGGCGGGACGGCTCGACCCGGCCGGCGTCGAGCGCCTGGAGGCGCATCTCGACGGTTGCGCGGCCTGCCGCGAGGCGGCCGTCGGTCAGCAGGATGTGGCCGCCATCCTGTCGGCGCGGCCGGATGCGGCGCCGCCGCTGGGGTTTGCGACCCGGGTGATGGCGCATCTCGACAGTTCGCCCACCTGGCTCGAAGTCATCGACTGGCGCCGGTGGACGGTGCGGCTCGCGCCGGCGGCGGCCGCCCTGCTGGTGGTTGCGGCCGTCGGGTTGGGGCCGGCCGAGGCCGGCGAGCCGATCGAGTTCTCCGACCTCGTGACCGACTGGGTCGGGGCGGACGATGTGGCGGCGCTGCCCGCGTTCGGCCTGCTGTGGCAGGACGAGGTGACCGACGACACCCTGTTGGATGCAGTGTTGACGGCGAATCCCGACGAGCCCTTCTGAGCTCCCAGGCAAGGATGACGCGATGAACCGTACCAGCATGCGCCTGTGGGCCGGTCTCTTCGTCCTCGTCGTGTTCAGCGCGGGGCTGGCCGCCGGGTTCGCGGTGCGGCCGTGGTTCGACAACGAGCTGCCCCGGGGGTTCCGGGGCCGGGGGGAGCCGCCGTCGCCCTCGGCGCGGATGACCGAACGGCTTCTCGACCGCCTGGGCGCCAACGTCGACCTGTCCGACGATCAGCGCCGGCGGCTGCGCGAGGTCTTCGAGGCCCGCCGGCTCCGCTTTCGCGAGATCACCGCGGGCGTTCGCGAGGAGTTTGAAGCCGAACAGGCCCAGATGACCGCCGAGATCGCCGCCATCCTGACCGCCGAGCAGATGGATGTCTTCGAGAGCCAGATCGTCAGGATGCGCCGCGACCGGCGTGACCGGTTCGGCCCTCGCGGGCCGGACGGCGGGCGGGGGCCCCGAGGCGACCGCCCCGGCCGGCGCCCGCGCTGAGCCTCCCGCCGTTTCTCCCGTCGGTTCAGCGGTCGAAAGGCGAGCGGAAGCGCCAGGCGGAGTTGCCCAGCCCTGGGGCGCCGCTGCTGGCCGGCTCAGTCCCCGGGTTCACGTCTTCCTGGCTCAGCCGATCAGGTTTGCCCGGAGGTCCTTCATGAGCAGGAACAAGTGGGATGGATCGGTGGGACTCGGCTCGAACTCCAACGCTTCGTACCAGGCCTGTGCTTCATCCTTGGCGTGCACGAGGAGCGCCCGGATGCCGGCGATCTCAGCGGCTTCAGCCGTTCGGATCAACGCGTTCTTGAGAAGCGCCCGCCCCAGGCCCCGGCCGTGCTCCGTACGGTCGACGGCGAGACGGGCGAGCAGCATGACTGGAATCGGATGCCTGGCCAATCCCCTGCTGATCCGGGCCGGCGCCCCCTCGTGCTCGACGGCTCCCGCCGCAAGGCTGTAGTACCCGACCACCCGCAGGTTTCGGCAGATCACGTAGGTCCGGGCGCCGCCCGCCTTCTGGTTCGCCAGTGCGAAGCGCTTCAGGAAGCGATTGAGCGGTTCCTTGGCGCAGTCGAACGCGTCGACATCGTGGGCTGACCTGAGCGGTTCGACCGGGGACAGTGCCGCTTCGGCGTCCGGCGTCACTCCAGCACGCTCTTGTCGGCCAGCAATCGTGCCAGACGGGGCTTGGCGGCGACCGGACGATCGAGCACGTTCTGGAATGCCCGCCACCGCGCCTCGTCGAGCCGGAAGACCCGCTGGTTGGCCAAGGCATCTTCCGCGGCGTTGAGTCCCGCATCGAGCAGGAACTCCGTCACGTTCTTGTGAGACGCTGCCGCGACCCTCTGCAGCAACGCCTTCACGCTCGGCGTGGTACGGACTTCGATACGTTCCGTCTTGGATTCGCCAATGGCCATGGGTGTTCTCTGCATTCGGATGCTTCAACCCTACCATACGGACAACGTACGGACAAAGCGGGGCCCGACACGGAGTCTCGTGGCTCCGCATGGCGGGTCGAGTCTTCGCCCGGCGTGCAACAACTGCCTCGCATGCAGAGGTCGACCACGAAGCTCACGGCTGCGGTCGAGACGTATCTGACGGAGTTGCGGCGAGTCTGGGCGTCGGGTGGTGTGACCAGCGAGCGGTCGAGCTACGGACCGCTCGCGAACCTGCTGAACGCGGTCGGCGCAACCCTTCGGCCGAAGGTGCGTGTCCTGCGAGCATTGCGCCGGGCCCGAGCCGGGGGTAGGATCGCAGGGCTCGGGAACTGCGCCACGACGTGCGCCACGTGAAGGAGATGACGATGCGGCTCGCAAGAACGCTCCTGGTTCCGGCGCTGGCCGCGGCGGCGGAGCTCGCGCCCATGGCGCCGCTTGCGGCCCAGGAGGCAGCGGTCGAGTCGTCGCGCGCGATCCTCGATCGGTACTGCGTCACCTGTCACAACGACCGGCTGCGGACCGGCGGGCTGACCCTCGACGCGGCCGCCGTGGACGCCGCCGACCCGAGCCGCGACGCGGACGTCTGGGAGCGGGTGATCGCGAAGCTGCGGACCGGCGCGATGCCCCCGCCGGGCCGGCCGCGTCCCGATGCCGCGACGTATGACGCGGTGGCGGCCCGGCTCGAGGCGGACATCGACCGGGCGGCCGCGGCGAATCCCGACCCGGGCCGGACCAGTACCGTCCACCGGCTGAACCGCACGGAGTACCGCCACGCCGTCCGCGACCTCCTCGCCCTCGACCTCGACGTGGCCCCGCTGCTGCCGGGCGACGAGACGTCGGACACCGGCTTCGACAACAACGCCGACGTGCTGTCGATCTCGACGGCGCAGCTCGAGCGCTACCTGTCGGCGGCGCGCACCATCACCCGCCTCGCCGTCGGCCTGCCGCCGGCCGGACCCGGGTTCGAGACGTTCGACGTGCCGCTGCTCCTGCTGCAGGACGACCGACGGAGCGAGGACCTGCCGCTCGGCTCGCGGGGCGGAGTCGCCATTCCGTATCACTTCCCGGTCGACGGCGAGTATCTCTTCAAGGTCGAGCTGCGGACCAACTGGCAGGACTACATCCTCGGCATGGGGACGGCGCATCGGCTCGACGTCCGGGTCGACGGCGAGCTGGTGAAGCGCTTCACGGTCGGGGGAGAGGCGCGGGGCCGGCCCGCGCCGGTCACCTTCACCATCGCCGAGCCCGGCGATCCGGAGTGGGAGGCGTATCTGCACGAGGCCGACGACCGGCTCGAGGTCCGCGTGCCGGTCGCGGCGGGACCGCGGGTGGTCGGCGTGTCGTTCGTCAGAAACGTCTGGGAGCCGGAAGGCATCCTGATCCCGCGGCAGGCGGGCGAGGTATTGTCGAACGACGAGGCGTATCACGGCAACGCCGCGGTCAGCTCGGTGGCCATCGGCGGTCCCTACGAGGTGACCGGGCCCGGAGACACCCCGAGCCGCCGGGCCATCTTCACCTGTCGGCCGGAGACGGCGGCGGTGGAGGACGAGCGGGCGTGCGCCACCGAGATCGTGTCGCGACTGGCGCGCCGCGCCTATCGCCGGCCGGTGACACCGGCGGACCTCGAGACGCTGCTCGGCTTCTTCGAGAGCGGC
Organism: Vicinamibacterales bacterium; assembly: GCA_965215895.1. Taxonomy (GTDB): domain Bacteria; phylum Acidobacteriota; class Vicinamibacteria; order Vicinamibacterales; family UBA8438; genus JAJEEA01. The sequence goes on from OZ244130.1 coordinate 438,878, forward strand.
CGCGAGAGCGGCGGCAGCTTCGACGCCGGCGTGCAGCTCGCGTTGGAGCGGATGCTCGTCGACCCGGACTTCCTGCTCCGCATCGAGCGCGAGCCGGCCGGGGCGGCGCCCGCGCGGCCCTACCCCCTGAGCGGCGTCGAGGTCGCCTCCCGCCTCTCGTTCTTCCTCTGGGGCAGCATTCCCGACGCGCCGCTGCTCGACGCGGCGGAACGGGGCGCGCTCACGGATCCGGCGGTCCTCGAGGCCCAGGTCCGGCGCATGCTGGCCGATCCGCGCGCCCGGTCGCTCGTCGCCGACTTCGCGATGCAGTGGCTGCACCTGCGCAACCTGGAGGACGTCAAGGGCGACCCGGTGCCGTTTCCCGACTTCGACGACAACCTCGTCGAGGCGTTCCGGCAGGAGACGACCCTGTTTCTCGCCAGCACCTTGCGCGAGGACCGCAGCGTGCTCGACCTGCTCGACGCCGACTATACCTACGTCGACGAGCGGCTGGCGCGGCACTACGGCATCCCGGGGGTCTACGGCAGCCGGTTCCGGCGCGTCGCGCTGCCCGACCTGACGCAGCGCGGCGGCCTGCTCGGGCACGGCGGACTGCTCGCGTTGACGTCGTACCCGACCCGCACGTCGCCGGTGCTGCGCGGCAAGTGGCTGCTCGACACGATTCTCGGCGCTCCGCCCCCGTCTCCGCCGCCCGACGTGCCGGCGTTGCCCGAGCCGGGCGACGGCGCGCGCACGACCTCGGTCCGCGAGCGGCTGGAGCGCCACCGGCAGGCCCCCGCCTGCGCCACCTGCCACGCCTCGATCGATCCTCCCGGCTTCGCCCTGGAGCAGTACGACGGCCTCGGCGCCTGGCGGACGGCGGACGAGTTCGGCAATCCCATCGACGCCGCGGCGACGCTGCCGAGCGGACGGGCGGTGGAAGGCATGGCCGGGTTGCGCGCGTGGCTGCTGGAACGCCCCGAGCGGTTCGCCGGCACGGTGACCGAGAAGCTTCTGTCCTACGCCCTCGGCCGCGGCCTGGGGCACTACGATCGACCGACGGTGCGGGCCATCGTGCGGGACGCCGCGGCCGACGACTACCGCTGGTCGGCCCTCATCGCCGGCGTCGCGAAGAGCCCGGCGTTCCTGATGCGGAACGCGGCCGCGGCGGATTGAGACACGGCGATGCGACGGAACCGGCGGCGCGCTTCGGTGCGGCCAGAATGTGAAACTATCGGCTTTCGGTTCGCAGGCTTGAGGAGAACGACATCATGACCATCAGCAGGAAATCGCTGCCGCGCCGGACCGTGCTGCGGGGCCTCGGCGTGACGTTGGGGCTGCCGTTCCTCGATGCGATGTCTCCCGCGCTCACCGCGCTGGCGCGGACGTCCGCCGGGCCGGTCCACCGGTTCCAGGCGATCTACGCGCCCAACGGCATGGCCATGCAGTACTGGACGCCGGAACGCACGGGCCGCGACTTCGAGCTGACGCCGATTCTTGAGCCGCTGGCCCCGTTCCGCGACCAGTTGCTGGTCGTCTCGGGGCTGCGCGCGTCGTGGGCCTACGTGCACGCGGGCGCCTCGGCGTCGTTCCTGACGGGGACGCCGCGCGGCGGGCAGAACGAGACCGACGTGCTCGCCAGCACCTCGATGGACCAGATCCTCGCGCGGGAGCTCGGCAAGACCACCCAGCTCGGCTCGCTCGAGGTGTCGATGGACAAGTTCGCCAACGCCGGGCAGTGCACCGCCGGCCTGAGTTGCGCCTACACGCAGACCATTTCGTGGCGCACGCCGACGATGCCGCTGCCGATGGAGAACAACCCGCGCGCGGTGTTCGAGCGGTTGTTCGGCGACAGCGGCTCGGCCGACCCCGCGGTCCGAAGGGCGCGCCGGCGGCAGAAGCAGAGCATCCTCGATTCGGTCATCGGCAAGCTGGACGACCTGAAGGTGGAGGTGGGGCCGCGCGATCGGGTCAAGCTGGACGAGTACACCGAGGCGGTCCGGGATGTCGAGCGGCGCATCGAGATCGCCGAACGGCAGCGCGACGTCGAGCCGTCGTTCACCGAGCAGCCCTCGGCCCCGCCGCGCGTCTTCGAGGACCATCTCGGGCTGATGTTCGATCTGCAGTTCCTGGCCCTCCAGGCGGACCTGACCCGCGTCGTCACGTTCATGCTCGGGCGCGAGCAGAGCACCCGCGCGTTCCCCCAGGTCGGCGTGCCCGACGCGCACCACCCGCTGTCGCACCACGAGGACGACCCCGAGCGGATCGCCCTCATGTCGAAGATCAACACCTACCACGTGAAGCTCACGTCCGACTATCTGGCGCGCCTCCGCGCGGCCGAGGACGCCGACGGGTCGCTCCTCGACAACATGACCATCCTCTACGGCGCGGGCATCTCGAACAGCACGCGGCACCTCGGCGCCAACCTGCCGCTGCTGGTCGTCGGCGGCGGCGCCGGCAAGCTCAAGGGCGGCCGCCACCTGCGCTACCCGGGCGAGACGTCGAACGCCGACCTCCTGATGACGCTGATGGACAAGCTCGGCATGCCTCTCGACCGGCTCGGCGACAGCACCTCGCGCCTGCCGATCGACACGCTGTCGGAGGTGTGAGCATGAGGCGGATCGACACGCTGTCGTCGGCCCCCTTTGGAGAAGGGTGAAGCGATGAGAAGCGCATGCTGCGATAGAAGGCTCCACGTGGTTCGCGTCGCGGTTCTGGGGTGGGTGCTCACCGGCCTCGCGTCCGCCGCGGAACGGCCGCTCGCCGACGCGGCCCGGAATGCCGACTGGGGGGCGGTGCGCGCGCTGGTCGAGGAGGGTGCCGACGTCACCGCCCGCCAGGGGGACGGTGCGACCGCGCTGCACTGGGCCGCCTATTGGGATGACGTTCACGTCGCCGGCCTGCTGATCGACGCCGGCGCGAACGTCAACGCCGCCAACGATCTCGGCGTGACCCCCCTCTGGACGGCGGCCGAGAACGGCCGCGCACCGATAGTGCGGCGGCTGCTCGACGCGGGGGCGGACCCGAACGTGCCGCTGCTGTCAGGCGAGACGCCGCTGATGACCGCGGCGCGGGTCGGCGCGGCGGATGTCGCCGGCCTGCTGCTCGATGCCGGCGCGGACGTCGATGCGACGGGGGCGCGCAGCCAGACAGCGCTGATGTGGGCGGTCGCGCAGCGGCATCCCCGTGTCGTGGAGGCGCTGCTCGCCCACGGCGCGGCGGTCGACGCCCGGTCGGACGTCTGGACCGAGGTGGTCAAGACGACCCCCGAGCCGTGGAATCCGGAGTACGTGGCGGAGATTCCGCAGGGCGGCTATACGCCGCTGCTCTTCGCGGCGCGGGTCGGCGACCTCGCCTCGGCGAAGCGGTTGGTCGCGGCCGGGGCCGACGTGAACGACCAGCCGCCCTACGGCACCAGCGCGACGGTCGTGGCCGCGCACAGCGGGCATGGCGACGTCGCCGCGTACCTGCTGGAGCAGGGCGCCGATCCGAACGCGGCCGGCGCCGGCTACACGGCGCTCCACGCCGCGATTCTGCACAAGGACGCGGGGCTGGTCCGCGCGCTGCTCGACCACGGCGCGGATCCCGATGCCCCGGTGCGATCCTCCACGCCGGTGCGCCGCGACGCCGTCGATTTCTACCTGCACCCGTCCTACGTCGGCGCCACTCCGTTCTGGCTGGCCGCGCGCTTCGGCGCGCCCGGCATCATGCACATGCTCGCCGAGCGGGGAGGCAATCCGCGGGTGGCCCACCACCCGACGTACTGGCCCGGCTCGCTCTCCGTGCGGGACGAACGGGCCCAGGTGCGCGAGGGCGCGACGACGGCGCTGATGGCGGCGGTCGGCCTCGGCGGACGCAATCCCCTCGTGGCGCTGAACCGGCTCGACCGCATCGCCGAGAGCGCGCCGGTCCGGAGCACGCGGCGCGAGCCCGACCCGGTGGCGCACGAGGCGGCCGTCCTCGAGGCGGCCCGGCTCGCGCTGGCCCTCGGGGTCGACGTCGACACCGCCAACGCCCGCGGCGACACCGCGCTGCACGCGGCCGCCGCGCGCGGCTATGATGCGGTCATCGAGCTGCTGGTGGCGCACGGCGCCGACCTGAGCCTGGTCAACAGCGACGGACAGACGCCGCTCGACGTCGCGTCGTCGGGGTCGCGGCGGCTCGGTATCGCGTGGGCGACGCCGAAGCAGAGCACCGTCGAGCTGCTGCGGTCGCTCGCGGCCAACGAGTGAACGGACGCGGATGGCGGAGCTGAGAACCGGGACGGTCGTGCACAAGGCGATCGTCTCCGCGACCCTGATGCGGTTCCGGCTGGCCCCCGCGGCCGGCGCCCGGTTTCCCGACTACGAGGCGGGGCAGTACATCGCGCTGCGGCGGGACGACTGCAAGCTGACCCGGAAGACCGGGGTCGGCCCCGACGGCAAGCCGACCTGCGAGCCCGAGTACGACCCCTGGGGGCGGCAGACCGTCGGTTCCGTCACCCAGCCCTATTCCATCGCCTCCGCCCCCGCCGACACCGCCGAGCATGGCTGGCTCGAGTTCCTCGTGGGGCTCGAGCACGGCGTCCACGGGCTGTCGGGTCGTCTGAGCGAGGTGCTGTTCGGGACGAGCGAGGAGACCGGCGGCGAGGTCAGGTATCAGGACCGCATCGCCGGCGGCTTCACCCTGTCCGCGCGGGCGCGGGACGCCGCGAGCGTCCTGATGGTCGGCACCGGCACCGGCGTGGCGCCGTTCATCTCGATGGTCAGGGAGCTTCGGGCGCGGGACGGCGGCGGCGACGACCGGCGCTTTACGCTTATCCACACCGCCCGCACCGAGGCCGAGCTGGCCTATCACGCCGAGCTCTTCGAGATCGAGGCGGCCGGCCGGTTCGACTTCCTGTACCTGCCGACGGTCAGCCGGCCCCCGCAGGGCGCAGACCCGGCGCGAGACGCCGGCAGGGACCCCCGCATAGGCCGCGGGCGGGCCAGCAACGTGGTCCGCCACGTCTATGGCCTGCCCACCGCGGAGGAAGAGAAGCAGACCCGCGCGATCAGCGACGTCACGAAAGTGGCGGCAGAGCTGGGCCTCGAGCGGCTGGTTCGTCCCGTGCTTCCCGCCCACGTGAACGCGGCCGAGCTCGGCGCCCGGGCCGCCGCGGGCGATACGGTGCTGCTCGCCTGCGGCAATCCCGCCGCGGTCGCCGACATCGAGTCGACCGCGAAACGCCGTCAGGTACGGTTCGAGCGGGATACGGGGTGAGCGCGGCGCCGGACCGCCCGCCGCCCGGTCGACGCGGCCGTGACCTGAACGCGGCTCGACGGGACTCCCGTCGGGTGCGGGGCGGACCGGGGACGCCGCACGCGACTACTCCGCGGGCTCGACGAACACAACCGCGTCGTCGATGCGCAGGCCGTGCGCCAGCGTCTTGTGCACCGGACACCGTTGCGCCACCTGGGTGAGCCGTGCGCGCTGGGCCGCGGTGAGATCGCCGTGGATGGTGACTGCGCTGCGCACCCGTTCGAGCAGGCCGTCGGCCCGATCGTCGCAGTCGACGCAGTCGTCCGCGTGCACGCGGTCGAACTCCAGGGTCACCTCGACCCCGGCCAGGGGTATCTGCCGGTGGGTCGCATACAGCCGCAGGGTCATCGCGGTGCACGCGGCGAGGCTGCCGAGCAGGAACTCGTAGGGGGTGGGACCCGAGTCGGCGCCCCCGGCCGGTTTCGGCTCGTCGCTGCGCCAGAGAAAGCGGCCGGCGCGAATGTCGACCGCGGTCCCGTGCTTCAGCGATGCCTTGACGGTAGCCACGCGCCTGTCCTCGTTCCTCTCCGCCCGGCGACCCGACTGCCCGCCGGTGCGTCCCGGTCCGCACCGCACTACGGCGGCGGAAACCTGGCGCGGACAGTGTCGCCTTGCGGCTTCGCTGCCCGCCCAACCCCATCCGGCAGGAGCCGGCGCCTCCCTGCCGGAGGCGACGCCATTCTATGGCGCAGACTCCCGGTGCAGTATAGCCGGCTCGACGACGGGGCGGCCGCGTCGTCGAGCCGGCTTCGTGTTCCTCAGGCGCCGGGGCGCTGGCCGGCTTCTTCCGGGAGCTCCGGCCGGTTTCTCGGCAGGCTGATGTTCACCGCCGTCGTTTCGCCGCTTCGCACCGTGACGTCCGTCACATACCCCTCGTGACCCTCGCGCCAGACCTCGATGCGGTGCCGGCCGACGCCGAGCTCCAGCTCCAGGCGCGAGCCGTCCGGGCTCTGCCATTCTTCGCCGTCGACGAAGATCGCCGCGTCGGTCGGCTGCACCCGCACCACGATCCGTCCGAACCCGGTGACGGAGGTCTCGCGCCACGGCGGCAGTCGGTCCGTGTCCGGCCGCGCGAACGGCGCCGCCACCGGGGCCGGCTCGACCTCCGGCTCGGCCGGTGGCGTGGGCGGCGGTGGCGTCGTCTCGCCCGGTCCGAGGCGTTCCATCTCGTGCTGGATGCGATAGCTCTGCCCGATCGTCAGGTACACCTGCTCCTGTATGCTGCGGTACCCCTCGAGGCGCAGCTCGATGTCGTGTTGGCCGGGCGGCAGGCTCAACCGCTGGAAGAACCCGTCGTAGCTGTCCACGACGCCGGCGTAGTACCCGTCGACGTAGACCTCGGTCTCCACCGGCTTGACCTGCAGGCGGACGGAACCGCGCTCGCGGTAGTAGTAGCCGCCGTAGAACGGATAGGGTCCCCAGGGGCCGAACGAGTACGGACCCCATTGGGGAGCGTAGAAATACGTTGGATGGTAGACGGGCGAGTAGTACCCGTACCCGGGACCGTACCAGGCGCGGGTCTGAAGCACGGGGCGCGCGCGGCGTACCGCCCCTCGTGCCCGTGCGCCGGCCGCCCGCCGCTGGGCGCCCGCTTCCTGCGGCGCACCGGCCGCCCGCTGAACGCCCGCCGCCCGGGGTGCGCCGGCCGTCGGCTGAGCGCCCGCCGACTGCGGTGCGCCAGTCGCCCGCCGCTCTGCGCCGGCGGCCTGTGATGCACCGGCCGCCGGCTGAGCTTCCGCCGCCACTGGCGAAGCGAGCAGGGTCACGACGCCGATCGTGCATAGCCACGAGGTGGATTTCTTCGACACAGTCACCGGTCATCCTCCTTCGATTGCCGGACGGTAACTGGCTGATGCAAGGCGTGTTCCAGCGATGTCGACGCCGATCTGCCCGGTTCTTCGGGGTCGACCGCTGCGCGCGTGTCGCTTTCCGGTCAGGTCGGTGTCACGTGTCGAGGACACCAGCCGCCCTCTCTGGCCTGCGGTGAGAGTCCTCGCTCATGCGAGCGGCGATTGATCCTGCCTGACTCCCTGTTCGTCGCTGCGTTCGGTCTGCGGTTGCACGCGCCCGATATGTACGCCCTCTCGCGCGGCGGGCTCCCCTCAGCCCGCCGGCGCCCCTACAGCCCGCCGGCGCCCCTACAGCCCGCCGGCGCCCCTACAGCCCGCCGGCGCCCCTACAGCCCGCCGGCGCCCCTACAGCCCGCCGGCGCCCCTACAGCCCGCCGGCGCCCTCGCCGCTCTCCCAGCAACCGCGGGCTGCTACGCGGCGTCGTCCTGGATGGCGCCGAATATCGATCCCGGCACCGCCGGACGGAGACTGGCCAGAATACGGACCGCGAAATCGGCCAGGGTCAGCCGCGTCAGGAGATACGCTCCCAGCCCCGCGACGAGCGTTGCGGCGATGACCGCCGCGGCCGAGCGGAAGAGCACGTACTGGATTCCAATCGCGCCGGCCAGTCCCACCAGGTAGAGAATCATCACTCCGAACAGCATCGCGCTGCGCGTCGGCGGCGTCTGCTTGCCGAACGGGACGCCGTCGACCAGTTTCAGGCTCGCCCCCAGATACAGGAAGGCGACGGCGGTGCTGAAGGCGACGAACAGGACCGCATCGCGTACGCCCCACGACCACGCCAGCACGAGCAGCCAGCCGGCGTGCGGCACGACGACCAGCAGGAGCCAGAGCCAGGCATGGATCCCCCGCGCGAACGGACGGCTGGCGGAATCCGGGGCGACGGCGAAGCACCAGATGCCCTTGTGGTCGTTGCCGTACGCGAGGAACGAGCAGACGAAGATAGCGGTGATCCCGAACAGATGGGGCAGGAAGTGCGCAAACGCGAAGTCCGGACCGAACGGAGACACGTCCCGCCCGACGGCCAACACGGCAATGAAGCCGACGATCGGCCCCGGCAGGGTCTGGGCCATGTTGCGCCGGAACTGCCAGTCGCGGACCATCACCGCGCGCAGATACTCGAAGCCCGCGCGTCCCGCCTGGCCGCCGGCCGGTCCCGCCATCCAGGGGCCGGGGTTCGCCCATCTCCACCGCCTTCGCCGCCTCCCCCCGCCGGCGCTCATCAGGCCGGCGACCCGGATCAGGTGATCCCGCGAGAACGCGCGCAGTCCGAAGACGACGGCGACCGCCGCGACGACCACGCTCGCGGCGCCGAGCATCGTCGCGGGTCCACCCGGCACCGACTCGCCGCCGGCGAGCCAACTTGCCGGCACCTCGATCGAGGCCGCCCAGCCCGAGACCGTCTCCCGGATCAGATCCCGGGTATTGAACCCCATCATCGCCAGCATCGGGAGGACCTGCACCATGGCCGCGGCCGCCTTGAGGCGCCGGACCGGCACGATGCGAACCAGCCACCCGAACACGCTGCAGCAGAGCAGGGCGAAGACCAGGCCGACGCCCAGCGCGACGAGAAAGTGGAGGAGAGGGTAGACGAGGCGCAGAGCCGCGTCGCCGTGCGGCAGGGTCAGGCCAACGAACGCCGGCACCGCGTTCAACCCCGTCACCGCATAGGCGACGATCTTCGTCGAGCCCCGACAGAGGCTCGTCGAGCGCCGCCGCCTCCGGCACGTAGCCGATGCGCTTCTTGGCTTCGACCGCCTCCTCGGGCAGGGCGTGCCCGGCGACCCGGACGGATCCGCCGCCCGGCGGGAGCACGCCGGTCAGGACCTTGATGGTGGTGCTCTTGCCGGCCCCGTTCGGTCCGAGCAGTCCGACCACCTCGCCTCGCCGCAGCGTGAACGAGACCCCGTGGAGAACCCGGCCCATCCCGTAGCTGAACGACAGGCCGTCGACGACCACCACCGCATCGTGCATTTTGCCACGGGCTCCTCGGGACTAGACCGGCGGGGCGGGTGGCGCGGCCGGCCGCCGGGTGCCCCGCTGCTGGCGGGCGAACGCGCGGAGGTCGGCGACGTGATCGAATTCGTCCATGATCTCCCGCCCGAGAATCTCTTCGAGGACGTCTTCGAGGGTCACGATGCCGCTGACGCTCCCGAACTCGTCGGTGACGACCATCAGGTGCTGCCGCTGCTCGAGGAAGCCGCGCAGCAGGTGGTCCAGCTTGTCCGTCTCGACGACGAAGTGGACCTTGCGCATCAACTGGTCGAGGGTGGTGTCGAACTCGTCCTGCGCCGCAGCGCGCAGGATGTCATGCCGGTGGACGAGGCCCACGATGTCGTCCGTGTCTTCGTCGTAGACCGGCACCCGGCTGTGGCGCAACAGATGCTTGTCGGCCGCGGCCTCGGCGATCCCGGTCGTCGTGGGCAGCGTGAAGAGCACCGTCCGCGGGGTCATGATCTCCGCCGCGGTCTTCGCCTCCAGGGCCAGCACGTTGCTGATGACGTCGGCTTCGTGCGGCTTCAGGTCGCCCGAGCTCAGGCCCCGCCGGACCATCAGCAGCAGCTCCTCGTCCGCGACCCGGTCGGCCGCCTTGCCGGCGGCCATCAGGCGCGTCACGCGGCGGCTGAGCCAGATGATGGGCGCGAACGCGACCACCAGCATCTGCAGGGGGGCGGCGATGGGGCCGGCCAGTTGCCGCGCGTAGACGACTCCCGCGGTTTTGGGAATGATCTCCGACACCACCAGAATGGCCAGGGTGAAGGCCGCGGAAAAGTAGCCGATCCACACCGATTCCAGCACACTCGAGGCGATGGCGCCGGCGAGCGCTGCGCCCCCGGTGTTGGCGACGGTGTTCAGGGACAGGATGGCCGCGATCGGCCGATCGACGTGGGACCGAAGCCGCCGCAGCACCGGTCCGGCGGGCTGGCCGGCGCGTTCGAGGGTGTCGATATGCGCGAGCGGCACCGAGTACAGCACCGCCTCGAACAGGGAGCAGGCCGCCGAGGTCAGCACGACGATGCCGACGACGAGTGCGAGTTCGAGCATGCCGTATGGTCGGGCTTCCCTCGGCCGGATGCAACCGCCTTCGCGATCGAACCGGTCTCCGAGGCCTGCTCGGGTCCCGGTTCCGTCGTCGCGCGGCGCCGGCCGGGAAGCCGCCCTGGGGCGCCTCTCCCGGCCGGCCGTGCGATTATCGCGGCGTCTCGAGGAAGCGCAGCAGCTCGCTGTCGGTTCCCAGAATCAGGAACGTGCCGGGATCCATCGTGCGCTCGTAGGTTTCGAGCGATTTGGTGAACGCGTAGAACCCGGTATCCCGGTTGTAGGCGTCGGCGTAGATGTCGATCGCCTCGGCGTCGGCGGTGCCGCGAATCTCCTCCGCCGTGCGGAATGCCTCCGACTGGATTCGCGCCAGGTCCCGTTCGCGCTCACCCTGGATGCGGGCCGACTCGCCCTGGCCCTCCGAGCGGAACTCCGCGGCGATGCGCTGCCGCTCGGCGATCATCCGGGAGAAGACGTCCTGCTGGACGTCGGTGATGTAGTTGATTCGCTTGAACTGCAGGTCGAGCAGCTCGATGCCCAGCTCGCCGACCGCGGCGGCCGCCGCCTCGAGAATTTCGCGGGTGATCTGCTCGCGGCCGGTCATGATCGGAGCGAGTACTTCCGGTTCCTCCATCCCGGTGGCGGTCGCGTCCGTCGGCTCGCGATTGCTGGTGCGGACGATCTCGATCAGATCGTGCCGCGCGACGGCGTTGCGCGTCTCGCCGTCGAGAATGTCGTCGAGCCGCGACTGGGCCCCCCGCTCGTCACGCAGACGCTGGAAGAACAGCAGCGGATCGGTGATGCGCCACCGCGCGTAGGTGTCCACCCAGATGAACCGCCGGTCCCGGGTCGGGACCTGGTTGGGGAACCCGTCCCACTCCAGGAACCGTTTCTCGAACATGTTGGCGGTCTGGATGAACGGGATCTTGAAGTGGAGCCCCGGTTCGGTGATCGGCTCCCCGACCGGCTCGCCCAACTGGGTGATGACCGCCTGGTTGAACTCGCTGACGATATAGACGGAGCTCCCCGCCAGGAACAGGCCGACCAGCAACACCGCCACCAGCGTCGGTCGCATCGGTCTCATTGCTCACCTCCCGTCCGCGTCGTGGTGCCGAGCAGGGGAGCGGTGGCCGCGCGGGCGCCGGCGTCCAGCGACAGCAGGGGCAGCACCCCGGTCGTGCCTTCGGCCACGAACACCTTGCGTCCGACCGCCGGCAGAATGCGTTGCATCGTTTCCAGATACATCCGCTGCCGGGTCACATTGGGCGCCGCCCGATACGCCTCCTCGATGGAGGCGAACCGGGTGGCTTCGCCGCTCGCGCGGTTCACCCGGTCCAGCGCATAGCCTTCGGACTGCAGGATGGTCTGTTCCGCTTCACCCCGGGCGCGCGGAATGACCGCGTTGTATTCGGCCAGCGCCTCGTTGATGAGCTGGTCACGCTGCTGTTGCGCCTGACTGACCTCGTCCCAGGACGGCTTGACGGGGTCCGGCGGATTGACGTCCTGCAGGACCACCTGATCGATGGTGATGCCCATCTGATACTGCTCGGTCATTGCCTGCAGACGCGCCTCGACCGAGGTCTCGATCTCCTGCCGGCCCACGGTGACGACCTCCGTGACCGTCCGATCGCCGACCGTCTCCCGCATGACCGCTTCGTTCATCGCTCGGAACGTGTCCTCGAGATTGCGCACCTTGAACAGATACTCGTAGGGATCGTCCACGCGGTACTGGACGATCCATTCCACGACCGCGACGTTCAGATCGCCGGTCAGCATCACCGACTCGTCGGCGAGCTGCTGCGGCTGGCCGCCGAACGCGGTACGGACGCCGGCCTCGGTGGTGCGGAAGCCGAACTCCTGCTTCAACTGCCGCTGAACCGGCACCCGCTGCATCTGCTCGACGAACGGAATCTTGAAGTGCAGGCCCGGGTCGGTGGTGCGGACGTACCGTCCGAACCGGAGCACGACCCCGACCTCCTCCGGCTCGATCTGGTAGGCCGTTCCGGCCGCGGTGACGAGGACGGCGAGGGCCAGGATTCCGGCGCCCACTCTCCGCCACGGGATCCTGGGCACCTTGAAACTGCCTGCGTCGACGACGCGGAAGTTGTCGTTCATGCGGCTTTCTCCTTCTGTACACCCGAGTTACCGCGGCGCCATCCGGACCGATCGGTCCGGACGGTGATGGCGATGCGAGCGAAGACCGTTCGAGCCCCCCGTACCGCCGTTCCCAACCCGCGCGCGCGCCGTCCGGTGTCGACTTGTACTACGTATCGGGGGGATGTTCGATTCATCACGGTCACCGGAGGTCCGTCCGGCGCACCTTCGTAGCGGTCATTTTCGGGTGAACCGGCTCCAGTCCCGCGAGGTGCCGGGTTCACGGTCGGTCTGGAGCATCTCCATCCAGGCCGGATACTCCACCGGCAGCGCGCTGACCGCGTTCAAGCGGTCGAGCTCGTCAGGGGTGAGGGTCAGGTCGACCGAGCCCAGGTTGTCGTTCAGCTGGTCGAGTCGTTTCGCGCCGATGATCACGCTGGTGACCGCCGGCTGGTGGAGGAGCCAGGCGAGGGCGACCTGGGCCACGGAGACGCCGTGCGCGCCGGCAACATCGCGCATGACGTCGATGATGTCGTAGCCCCGCGCCTTGTCGACCGGCGGGAAGTCGAACGACACGCGCCGCGCCTCGGGATCGGTGTCGCCGTCCCGGGTGAACTTGCCGGAGAGCAACCCGCCGGCCAGCGGGCTCCACGGGAGCAGCGCCAGATGCTGGTCCTCGACGAGCGGGATCGTCTCGCGCTCGAGCTCCCGGCCGGCGATGGAGTAGTAGGACTGGGTGCTGACGAACTCCGCGAGCCGGTGCTGCCGCGAGAGGCCGAGGGCCTTCATGAGCTGCCAGGCGGTGAGGTTCGAGCAGCCGATGTAGCGCACCTTGCCCGCCCGCACGAGGTCGGTCAGCGCTTCCAGCGTCTCCCGGATGTCGGTGACGGGGTCGGACCCGTGGATCTGGTACAGGTCGATGTAGTCGGTGCCGAGCCGGCGCAGGCTCGCCTCGCACTGCTGCAGGACGTGCACGCGCGACAGTCCGATCTCGTTCGGACCGTCCCCCATCCGCCCGCGCACCTTGGTGGCCACGATGACGTCCCGGCGCCGCGTTCCGAGGGCGGCGCCGAGCATCTCTTCCGACTGCCCGGCCGAGTACACGTTGGCGGTGTCGAAGAAGTTGATCCCGGCGTCGAGCGCCCGGTGCACGAGGACGTCCGCCTCGGCCTGGCCCAGCGCGCCGATCGCCTGGAACGGGCCGTAGCCGCCGAACGTCATCGCTCCCAGACAGAGCTCCGATACGTACACCCCGGTGTTCGCGAGCCGGCGATACTTCATGATGATGATGTCTTCCGCGGCCGACTACCGTCGATCCGCATTGTGTTCCCTCGTCACGCCCTGCCAGCCGGGTGCCTTGGGACAGTGATCGATACAAAGTTGCCAACCGCACCCGAGCCCGGCCTGTTTTCTACGGTTTCGCGCGCTTGGCACACGGCAACGTGATTTCCGTCAGCGTCCTTTCACAGCCCGCCGGCGCCCCTCGCCGGCGTCGGTGCCAGGAGGGACCTCACCACCGGTTCCCCGGAAATCGCCCCGGCGGCTCCGACTGCCGCCCAACCAACCTGCCGGGAGTCCCCGCTTCCTGCGGAGGCGGCACCGTTCTGCGGCTCAGATTCCTCAGCGTTCGGCCCAACGCTGTTGCACCCAGTCGCCGGCGGTGCGCAGCGGCGCGACCCCCATCCGGAAGTGACCGACGCCTTCGAGGGGAAGGAACGACACGGTCTGGCCTCGGGCGCCCATCTCCTGCGCGAGCCGCTCGGCCGGCTCGAACGGCACGACCTCGTCGTCGCGGGCGTGGATGATGAACACCGGCATGTCCCCGACCCGCAGGGCGTCGTCCGAGTCGGACCGCGCGGCCATGGGAATCGCCGCCGCGAACAGGTCCGGGTGGCGCGACGCCATGTACCAGGTGCCGCGCCCGCCCATGCTGAATCCGGTGACGAGGATGCGGGCGGGGTCGATGGCGTAGTTCGCCCGCACGTCGTCAATCAGGGCGAGCACGCCGCGCTCGCTCGTCTCGTTGTCCCAGCGGCGGCCCGGGGCGTCCGGCGAGACGATGACCGCGCCCCACTCCTGGAGCGCCGGCGCGACGATGCCGCGGAGGAACTGCATGCCGTATCCGGGGCCCGGCGACCCGCCGGGGTGCAGGGCGAGGACAAGGGGGCGGGGCTTGCCGGCGTCGTAGTCCCGCGGGACCCAGAGCCCGTAGGTGACCGTCCCTACGGCGTCGACCTCGATCGTGGCGTTGTGCAGGCCCGGTCCGCGCGCGGGCTGGGCGAGCGTCGCGAGAAGGGCGGTGGTTAGCAGCCAGGGCATCGTGGTCTCCTCTCGGGGTCTGCACCGCAGAAGTTTCGCGCCGGCGGAACTTCCAACGCGACCGCAGGTCACGCCGCGACCGCAAGGTCGCGCGGTCTCTCACCCGCCGTGTCCGTAGGCAATCATTATAATCGTCGGCCAATGACCGTTCGTACCCGCTTCGCTCCCAGCCCCACCGGCTACCTCCACATCGGCGGCGTACGCACCGCCCTGTTCAACTGGCTGTTCGCCCGGCGGCACGGCGGTCAGTTCCTGCTGCGCGTCGACGACACCGACGCCCAGCGCAACGTCGCGGCCGCGCTGCAGCCCATTCTCGACGGATTCCGGTGGCTGGGGCTGGACTGGGACGAAGGCCCGGAGGTCGGCGGGCCGTATGCGCCGTACCACCAGTCGCAGCGGAGCGGCCGGTACGCGGCGGCGGTCGAGCAGTTGCTGGCGACCGGCGCGGCTTACCGCGACTATGCCACCGGAGACGAGATCCAGGCCGAGCGCGAGGCGGCCCGGCGCGAGAAGCGCCGGTTTCTCTACAGCCGCCGGTGGATGACGGAGACCGACGCGGCGGCGGGCCGGTTCGAGGCCGAGGGGCGGCGGGCCAGCGTGCGCCTCAGGATGCCCCGCGAGGGGGTCTGCGCGTTCCGGGACCTGGTGCGGGGCGACGTCGAGTTCGAGTGGGGCCTCGAGCAGGACCACGTCGTCCAGCGCGCCGACGGGACCTTTCTGTATCATCTGGCGAGCGCCGTCGACGACCACGACTTCGCGATCACCCACGTCATCCGGGCCGTCGAGCACCTCTCGAACACGCCGCGCCAACTGTTCATCACGACCGCGCTCGGCTACGCGCCGCCGGCTTTCGCGCACGTCCCGTACGTGGCCGCCCCCGGGAGCGCCGAGAAGCTCAGCAAGCGCAGGCTCGACCGGTATCTGCGGCATCACGAGTTCAGGGCGATCTACGACCGGGGCCTGGCCATCGCGGAGCGGGCGGGGCTCGCGGTGTCGCCCGAGACGTTCAATCCGGTCGTCGTCGACTTCTATCGCGCGGTCGGCTACGAGCCCGACGCGGTGCTCAACTACCTGCTCCTGCTCGGCTGGTCGCTCGACGACCGCACCGAGCAGTTCACACGCGACGAGATGGTCGCCCATTTCTCGCTCGATCGGATCAACCGGTCGGCGGCCAGCTTCGATCCCGGGAAGCTGGCCGCGTTCCAGGAGCGCCGGATGCAGGCGCTGGGGATCGACGAGCGGGTGGCGCGCGCGACGCCTTTCCTCGAGCGGTCGGGACTCGTCCGAACGCCGCCGGCCGCGGCCGAGCGGGCGCGGGTGCGAGACGTGGTGCGGGCCGCGGGCGACCGGATCAAGGTCGCCGGCGACGTGCTCGACTATCCGGAGTTTTTCCAGGCCGATGCCGACGTCGCGTACGATGAGAAAGCGTTCGACAAGCGGTTGCGGAAGGACGGGGCCGCGCCGCTGCTGCGCCGGTTCCGGGACCGGCTGGAGTCGACCCGGCCGTTCGACGCGGCCACGCTGGAGCGGGCGCTGCACGATTTCGTCGAGGCCGAGGGCATCCGTATCGGTCAGGTCATCCACGCGATCCGGGTCGCGGTGACCGGCAAGGCGGTCGGCTTCGGCCTGTTCGAGGGGCTGGCCATCCTCGGCCCCGACGCCTGTCTCGCCCGCATCGACCGCGCCCTGGCCCGGCTCGCACCGTAGCGGGGAGCCGCGGTGTTGTGAAGACGGCGGCTCGGAGATCCGAAAACCGGAACGACGGCAGACTCGTGGCAACCCGCGGATTGCGAATGAGCGGCAATGACGACTGACGTACGACGAGAAACGGCGGACCCCGCGGGCGACGCCGCCGGCGGGCTCGACTTCATCCGGCAGATCGTGGTCGAGGACCGGCAGGCCGGGAAGCATGCGGGCCGCGTGCACACCCGGTTCCCCCCCGAGCCGAACGGCTATCTGCACATCGGGCACGCCAAGTCGATCTGCCTGAACTTCGGGCTGGCGGCCGAGCACGGCGGGCGGTGCAACCTCCGGATGGACGACACGAACCCGACCACGGAGAGCGTCGAGTACGTCCGGGCCATCGAGGACGACGTCCGCTGGCTCGGGTTCGACTGGGACGACCGCTTCTACCACGCGGCCGACTACTTCGAGCGGCTCCACGCCTGCGCGGTCCAACTGATCGAGGCGGGAAAGGCGTATGTCTGCGACCTGCGGGGGGCCGAGGTCTCGGAGTATCGGGGGCTGTGGAACCGGCCCGGCCGCAACAGTCCCTGGCGGGATCGGACGGTGGCCGAGAACCTCGACCTGTTCGCCCGCATGCGCGCCGGCGAGGTCGAGGACGGGTCGCGGACCCTGCGGGCCCGGATCGACATGGCGTCGCCGAACATGAATCTGCGCGACCCGACCATCTACCGCATCCGGCGGGTGCCCCACTATCGGACCGGCGACGCCTGGTGCATCTATCCGATGTACGACTTCACGCATCCGCTGTCCGACGCGTTCGAGGGGATCACCCACTCGCTGTGCACCCTCGAGTTCGAGGACCACCGGTCGCTGTACGACTGGTTCCTGCAGAACATCGACGTCCCCTGCCAACCGCGCCAGATCGAGTTCGCGCGCCTGAACGTCAGCTACACGGTGCTGAGCAAGCGCAAGCTGCTGGAGCTGGTGTCGGAGGGGCGCGTCGCGGGCTGGGACGACCCCCGCATGCCCACCATCGTCGGGTTCCGCCGCCGCGGCTACACGCCCGAGGCGATCCGGGATTTCTGCAGCCGCATCGGCATCGCCAAGGCCAACAGCATCGTCTCGATCGCCCAGCTCGAGGATGCGGTCCGACGCGACCTCAATCAGCGGGCGCTGCGGGTCATGGGGGTGTTGCGCCCGTTGAAAGTGGTCATCGAGAACTATCCCGAGGGGCAGGTCGAGGCGGTCGAGGCGGTCAACAATCCCGAGGACGCGGGCATGGGCTCGCGGGTGGTCCCGTTCTCGCGGGAGCTCTACGTCGAGCGGACCGACTTCCGGGAGGACCCGCCGCGGAAGTACTTCCGGCTCGCCCCCGGCCGCGAGGTGCGCCTGCGGTACGCGTACTTCATCACCTGCCGCGAGGCGGTGAAGGATCCGGCCACCGGCGAGGTGGTCGAGCTCCGCTGCACCTACGACCCGGAAACGCGGGGCGGCTATGCCCCGGACGGCCGCAAGGTGCGCGGCACCATCCACTGGGTGTCGGCGCCCCACGCCGTCGAGGCCGATGTGCGGCTGTACGACCACCTCTTCACGCGGATCAACCCCGAGGACGCCGGCCCCGGCGGCGACTACAAGGACGCGCTGAATCCTGCCTCGCTCGAGACCCTGACCGGCTGCAGGGTCGAGCCGAGCCTGCGGGGCGCGCCGGCCGGCAGCCGCTACCAGCTCGAGCGGCAGGGCTACTTCTGCGTCGACCCGGATACGACGGACGGGCGGCTCGTGATCAACCGCACCGTCACCCTGCGCGATACCTGGGCCCGGATCGAGAAGGCGCAACAGGCGCAGGCCGCCGGCTGACAACGTAGAGTCCGCGACGTGGAGCGGCGCACACTTCCGCAGAGTGCGTGCGACAGGAAGCGAAGCCGCCAGATGCGCGCTCAGGGCAGGGCGAACGCCACGTAGGCGTCGCCCGACCGGGTGCCGATCTTGCCGGGAATGTCGGAGGGCGGGAACGGCCGCTCCTCTATCGGGAAGATGGGCTCGCCGGTCTCCCGGTCGAACACGAAGACGTGCGCCGACTTGGTGATCTGGGCCACGACATCGCGGCGCCGGCCGTCCTGGACGATGGACAGCAGGTTGGGGGGCGCGGGGAAGTCCCGGTCCCAGATGTCGTGGTGCACGGTGTCTCGACCATGGCTACGACTCCCGCGAACGTGCATCGGAAAGCTGTTTCGTCGGCGCCGCGCCAGCGTCCCGTGTCGACTGCGCCCGGGCGATCATACGCTTCACGTCGGGGTTGTCGTTGATGGGGACAATGCTCACCTCCGGGTGCTCCCGCCGGAACACCCGAAACACCTCGTCGGCGAACGCCTGCCCGATCGTCGGTACGTCGCGGAAATCCAGCAGCACCGTGCTGAACAGGTCGACTCGGGCCAATACGCGCTTAGCCTGGGATCGAGAGATGAGCCTGTCGTCGCCGTACTGCGCCAGTCGCACGGGCACCACCGTCTTGCTGAAGACCGGGACGTCCTCATCGTCACCGGTGAACTGATCGTAGATCTCGCGTGTCGTCCGGGACGTCTCGTTGTCGAGGCGCATGAATACTGCCGTGCCACCCAGGGATTTCGGCCCCTCCGACAGCCAGTCTTCCTCCTGGCCGATTTCGTGTGAAAAGAAGACACCGCCTGAGAGGATCTCGAACGCATCGAACATTCGCGATGTGAAGAAAATCCCCTCGCCCGTGTGACGTTCCGGGTCGGTCGTCAGCTTTCCCTTCGACAGCTCGAAGAGGGCATGGCGCTCGTCGAGCAGACCCCGCTCCCGTTGGATCTTCCGAAAAATGCCCACGCCATCGTCCTGGATCTGCATTTCTGCCGTATCCGCCGTCGTCTTGACCACCACGATAATCCTCGACCCGGCCGAGTGATCGACGGCGTTGTTGAACATCTCCGTGAATCCGTGGTGCCAGATGTTGCGGACGTTGTCGGGCAGATCTCCCAGTTCAGCGGCGACGTCGTTGCGCCAGACCACGTCTTCATCCGAACTCTCGCTGATCGCGTACGTGCGAATCCACTTGTGAAGAACGGCCAACCGGTAGACACGGTTGTTCGTCTGGCCGCTCTGGAGGAGCGCGCCTTCCTCGACCAGCCGCCGCAGATGGCGGCCGATGCCCTGCCGGCCGATACCGAACTTCTCGCCGGCCAATCTGCTGATGGTGCGGGGGTTGGCCCGGACGTTCCGAAGGATGAAGTGGCGAATTGCTTCGCCCCTAGCTACTGATGGACGCATGTTGTCACCATTCTGCCCGTATATTGTAAACAGTCAGGCCCGGTATTGACAACATCAGCGGCCCTATTGTCAACGTCGACTGGCAAGGACGGGGAAAGTCCGTGCAGGCGTGGCGACCCAGACGGCCGAGTCCGGCCCGGGGATTGTCACCGGGCGGGCATTGATGGAACGATGTAGCGCATGTCGACCCGCACGAACCGTCAGATTCTGTTGAACTCCCGTCCCGACGGGTTCCCGAGCGAGGCCAACTTCCGGATGGTCGAGGCGCCGGCGCCCGAGCCGGGCGCGGGCGAGCTGCTCATCCGGACGATCTACCTCTCGCTCGACCCCTACATGCGGGGCCGCATGAACGCCGGGCCGTCCTACGCGGCGCCGGTGGAGCTGGGCGACGTCATGACCGGCGGGACGGTGGGACAGGTGGCGGCGTCGCGGCACGACGGGTTCGCCGAGGGAGACCTCGTGCTGGCCGGCGCCGGATGGCAGGAGTACGGTCTCTCCGACGGCCGCGGCGTCCGCAAGCTGGATCCGGAGGTGGCGCCGATCTCGACCGCCCTCGGGGTGCTCGGCATGCCGGGCCTGACCGCCTACGTCGGCCTCCTCGAGGTCGGCGAGCTGAAGGCCGGCGATGTGGTGGTGGTGTCGGCCGCGTCCGGGGCGGTGGGAGCGGTGGTGGGGCAGATTGCGAAGATCAGGGGGCACCGGGTGGTGGGCGTCGCCGGGGCGCAGAAGAAGTGCGACTACGTCGTGGACGAGCTGGGCTTCGACGCGTGCGTCAGCCATCGGAGCGACACCCTGGCCGGGGACCTGCAGGCGGCCTGCCCGGACGGCATCGACCTGTACTTCGAGAACGTGGGCGGCAAGGTGTTCGACGCGGTGCTGCGGCTGCTCAACCCGTTCGCGCGGGTGCCGGTGTGCGGGCGCATCGCCAGCTACAACGCGACTTCGTTGCCGGACGGTCCCGACCGGGTTCCCCAGCTGATGGGGCTGGCGCTGGTCCGGCGCCTGATGATCCGCGGCTTCATCGTGTTCGACCACGCGCACCTCGAGCCCGACTTCATCCGGGACGTGGGCGGCTGGATACGGTCGGGCGCCCTGAAGTACCGCGAAGACGTCGTCGAGGGGCTCGACAACGCGGTCGGGGCGTTCCTGGGGCTGCTGCGGGGCGAGAACTTCGGCAAGCTTCTGGTCCGGGTGTCCGACGACCCGACGCGGTGAGATGACCGAACGTCCTTCCCCGCGGTTCCCCGATGCCCTGGTGCTCATCGGCGGGCTGATCCTGCTGGCGCAGGCCGCGACCTACGTGCTCCCGGCCGGCGAGTTCGAGCGGGAGGGGCGGCAGGTGATTCGCGGCACCTGGCGCGCCGTCGAGGCCGAGCCGCTGCCGCTCTTCACGTTCCTGACCGCGGTCCCCGCCGGCCTCGCGGACGCCGCCGACATCATCTTCTTCATCCTCATCGTCGGGGGCGTGTTCGGCGTGCTGCGCGCCACCGGGGCCGTCGACGCCCTGATCGGACTCGCCATCGCGCGGCTGGGGGGCAGCCCGGTGCTGCTGGCCGGCGGCATGGTCACGGTGTTCGCGCTCGGGTCGTCGACGGTGGGCATGGCGGAAGAGTACATGCCGTTCGTTCCCCTCCTCGTCACGATGTGCCTGGCCCTCCGCATGGACGCGGTCGTGGCCCTGGGCATCATCTACGTCGGGGCCGGGGTGGGCTACGCCTGCGCCGCCCTCAACCCGTTCACGGTGCTGATCGCGCAGGACATCGCGGGGGTCGAGCTGACGTCGGGCCAGGCGGTGCGGTGGCTGCTCCTGGCGGTCTGCCTCGTCGTCGGGGTGGGCCACATCCTGCGCTACGCGCGCCGCGTGCAGGCGGACCCGTCGCGGAGCCTGGTGCACGACGTCTCCTACGCCGGCGGGTTCGATCTGCCGGCCGATGTCCGGCTGACCCGCGCGCGGGCGGGGGTGGTGGCGGTGTTCGTGGCCGGGGTGGTGCTCTTCGTGTACGGGGTCGGCGCCCGCGGCTGGTACCTGACCGAGCTGACCGCGGTGTTCCTGGGCATGGCGATCGCGGCGGCGGTGATCGCGCGCCTCGCCCCGAACCGGGTCGCCGCCGCCTTCCACGCCGGCGCGGCCGAGCTCGTCTCCACCGCCGTCATCGTCGGCTTCGCCCGCGCGATACAGGTCGTCCTGACCGAGGGCCGGGTCATCGACACCATCATCCACGGCCTGGCGACGCCCCTGCAGGCGTTGCCGGGCCAGGCCGCGGCCATCGGCATGCTCGCGGTCCAGACCCTGTGCAACCTGTTCATTCCGTCCGGCTCGGGGCAGGCCTACGTCACGATGCCGATCATGGCCCCGCTCGCTGACCTGACGGGGCTGACCCGGCAGACCGCGGTGCTCGCCTACCAGTTCGGCGACGGGTTCACCAACATGGTGGTGCCCACCAACGCCCTGCTGATGGGGATGCTGGCCCTGGCCCGGATCCCCTATCAGCGCTGGCTGCGGTTCGTCGGCCCCCTGCTGGTGAAGCTGTATCTGGTGGCGATCGCGGCGCTGATGCTCGCGGTTCGGTTGGGGTACTGACGGCTTCGCTGCTCCCGCGTCCGGCAAACCGTGGCATCCTGCCCCGGTCGGCGGGACGGGAGGGTTTCCCCCGGGGCCGACCTGGAGGGCTTCATTTCCTCCCGCCCCAGCGTCCGGCGATCGCGGCATCCTGCGGCCGGTCGGCGGGACGGGAGGGTTCCCCCTCCGGGTAAACCTCGGTCGGGGCTCGATTCCCCTCGATTCCCCGTCCGACGGGCCGATACCCGTTACAATAACGTGGGTGGGAGCCTGGGGTGAGACCGTGGGGCTCCCGCCACGGGGTTGCCGCCGCGGCAGAGGGAGAGCTTCATGATCACGAGCAGCCGGTTCTTCGGCATCGTTCCGGTAGTGGCGTTCGGGGTGATGGTCGGGTGCGGGGCGCCCGGCGAGTCGGGCGGGGCGGCGACGAGCGGAAGCCCGGCCGCCGTGTTCGACGCGCGACCCGGCACGATTCAACTCGTGGCGGACCCGGCCGTGCTTCCCGAGTTGACGATGCAGACCCTCGACGGACGCACCATCACCAGCGAGGATCTGCGCGGCAAGGTCACCCTCGTGAACTTCTGGGCGACGTGGTGCGGGCCGTGCCGGGCCGAGATCCCCGACCTCATCCGGCTGCAGGAACGCTATTCCGACCGGCTCCAGATCATCGGCGTGTCGGAGGACGAAGGACCGGTGCAGGTCGTCGAGAGCTTCGCGGCGCAGTTCGGCATCAACTACCCCATCGTGATGACCACGCCCGAGCTGGACCAGGCGTTTCCCGGCGTGATGGCCCTGCCCACCTCGTTCATGATCGATCCCGACGGCCGCGTGGTGCGAACCCACGTCGGGCTCGTCAACCCGGGGATCCTCGAGCAGGAGGCCCGCTTCCTGGCCGCGATCGACCCGGACATCAAGGTCGACCTGATCGAGCAGGATCGCCACGGCCGACTGGTCAACGCCGCCCATGCGACGGAGATCCCGGGGCTCGATCTGTCGGTGCTGACCCCCGAGCAACGGGTCACCGCGCTGCAGCGGCTGAACGTGGAGGGCTGCACCTGCGGGTGCCGGCTGACCCTCGCCCAGTGCCGCATCAACGATTCCGCCTGCGGGTTCAGCCTGCCCCTGGCCGAGGCCGTCGTCGCGGAGATCGCCGCGTCCTGAGCGGTGGCCCGCGGCGGGTGACCGGCCGGTTTCCGTCTCTCAGGAACCGGCCGCGTTGGCGACGAGCGCGGCGCCGAGGGTCGAGAGCGCCTCGGTGAGCATGTCCGGCAGCCGGGCGAGCGAGCCGTCGACCTTTACCGATTCCACGAAGGCGCCGTCGGAGACCTGCAGCAGCCGGGCGGTCAGGCGGAGCTGTCCGCCGACGTGCTGGTAGCCGCCGGTGACGAGCCAGTCGGCGCCGCGGGCGGCGGCCACCGACAGGGCGGCCGGTCCGTCGGCGGCGCTGGTGTCGAGGGTGACGACCGCGAGGTCCGGGATCCGGGCCAACAGTCCGGCGATCTCCGCCGCGACGGTGTCGCTGATTCCGTCGTCGGCGGGGTTGCGCGAGATGTTGGCGAACGGCGAGACGGCGACCTGGACCGCGCTTCGGGCCGGCGGCGCGGGGGTCGGGTCCGGGGCGGCGGGCCGCGCCGCTACGGGCGCCGCGGCCGCCATCCGGGGCGCGGTCGCCGCGGGCATGTTGTCGAGCAGCTCGGATCGGAGCTCCGCGATCAGCCGGCTGGTCAGGCGGTCGCGGCCGGTGACGGTGCCGTCCACGCGGACGGATCCGAGCAACTGGCCGGTGGCCACGTCGACGACCCGCCCCGTTACCCGCAACTGCTCGCCGACGCGTTGATACCCGCCCGCGGCCAGCCAGGTGGCCTGGCTGGCCATGGCGCGCTCGACGGCGTTCGACTCGTCGCCGCGGTCCAGCAGCACGACCCGCATGCCCGCGGCCCTCTCGAGCGCGATCCGGAGCACGGTGCGCATCTCCTCTCCGATGACGTCATCGGCCGGGTCGCGCGACACGTTCCGGAACGGGAGCAGGGCCACCACCGGGGCGACCGCCTCCCCGGTGGCCGGGGCGCGGGGCGAGGCATCGGTGCGGGCCGGCCTCGCGGTCGGCGCCGGCATCGGCGCGTCCGCACCGGGAGCGGGGCTTCCGGGTCCACCGGGACGCAGAGCCGCCGGAGCGTCGGTCACCGCCGGGCGGTCCGCTCGCGCCATGCCTGCATCCGGTCGGCCCGGTGCCCCGGGACGGCGGCCGGCCGCCGCGGGACCACCCGGCCTCGTCCCGTCCCCTGCGGCGGCATTTCCGGGTCCGCGGCCGCCCGCGAATCGGGGTCGGGGCTCGGCGCGGGCCATTCGATCTTCGGTACCGGCGACCGGCCCGGGCGGGGCGCCCGCTCCACGGGCCGCAGCCGCCGGCGGGTCCGCCGTGCCCCGCAACTGGGCGATCCGCTGGCGGATGGCGGCAATCTGCTCGTT
The DNA here is from genome assembly GCA_965215895.1 of Vicinamibacterales bacterium. Lineage (GTDB taxonomy): Bacteria > Acidobacteriota > Vicinamibacteria > Vicinamibacterales > UBA8438 > JAJEEA01. Next base: position 463,443 of record OZ244130.1, read on the forward strand.
CCGCGGCAAGGTCGGGTCGACGTCGAATTGATCGGGGCGGGGCGCCGGTGCCGCGGCGGCGGACGGTCTGTCCGACCGAGGGGCCGGTGCCGCGGCGGCGGACGGTCTGTCCGGCCGAGGGGCCTCGCGCGCGGCGACCCGGTCGGGACCGGGGGCGCCGGCCGCCGGGGCGGCGTCCGCTTCCGCGGCCGGGGTCGGGCGGCGCTCGGCCGGGGGGGCGGGAACCGGATCCGCAGCCGTGGTCCGCGAACCCCGGTCGGGCGCGCGGGTGTCGGCCTCGGCTCGCGCCGTCACGGGCTCATCCTCGGCGATCTGCACCGCCATGCCGTCGATGACGGCATCGAGGGCCGAGATGGACACCCGTTCGCCCTCTGCCAGTCCGCTGCGGACCAGCACGTACTCGGTGGTCGATCGCAGGATGTCGACCTGCCGGTATCGCAGCCGCCCGTCGTCGTCGACGATCAGGACCTGATCGCGTCCGTGCAGCGCCGCCCACGGCAGCAAGACGACATCGTCGACGCGCCGACCGGCAATCTCCGCCTCCACGAACATCCCCACCGCCAGAGGGGGGCGGCTGGGGTCGGAGTCCGGCGCATAGGGGTCGTCGACCGCGGCCACGACGTGCACCATCCGGCTCACCGAGTCGATCTCGCCTTCAGTGCGGACGATCTGTCCCTGCCAGGTGTACCGGCGCCCGGCGAAATCCGCCGACAGGACGACGTCGGGGCCGGCCTGCGGCTGCGTGCCCCGGTACGACATCGGCACGTCGACATAGGCCAGCTCTTCGTCGGGGAGCGGCAACCGGACCTCGGCCGAGTCGACCGCGTAGATCCGGCCGACCGCCGTCCCCCGGTTCACGAACTGCCCGATGTCGACGTCCTTGCTCTGGACCCGGCCGGCGTACGGAGCCCGCACCTCGGCGCGCTCCAGATCCCGTCTCGCGCGGTCGATCGCCGCCTCGGCCGAGGTCACCGCGGCCCGGGCGTCCTCGACCTGCGGCTGCCGCAGGGTCAGGGCGTTGGCGTCTCCGCGGCCGAGCTCCTCCCACTCCCGCCGGGCCACCTCCGCTTCCGCCTCTTCCTGGGCGAGCCTGAGCCGGGCCTGCGCGAGCTGCGACTGCCCCGTGATGAGCGCCTGCTGGTAGTCGTAGGGATCGATCTCCAGCAGGACCTCTCCCTCCTCGAAGAAGCCTCCGACCGCGAACGTCGGCGACACGTTGATCACGGTGCCGGAGATCTCCGGCACGAGCTGGCTGGCCGTCCGAGGCTGCACCGTGCCCTGGCTGGACACGGTGAGGTCGACGCTCTCGAACGCGACCCGCTGCACCCGTACCGCCGGCGGGGACACGACCGGGGTCTGGGTCTCCACCGGCGGGCGGTTGAGGTACATGACGTAGGCGCCCATGACCGCGACGCCCACGACGACGGGCGGGAGGAGCGCCTTCAGAATCCGATTGAGCATTGGTGACATCGTATGCACCCCTGAAAACGAGGCTGCGGCGCGAGTGCTCAGTCGCCGGAACCGGGCACGGCCGGCGCCTGATCGAATCCGCCGCCGAGCGCGAGATACAGATCCACGCGGTTTTCGAGGCGTTGCCGCCGGGCCGCAATCAGATCCCCTTCCGCCTGCAGCGCGAGTCGTTGCGATTCGAGCACGGTGATGTAGTCGTCGAGCCCCGACCGGTACCGGTCGTCGGCGATGGTCTCCGCCGCCCGTGACTGCTCGGCCGAGATCTCGAGATAGCGTTCCCGTTCGACCAGATACTCCTCGGCCGAGAGCGCGGTTTCCACTTCCGAGAACGCCTGCAGGGTGGTGTTGGCGTAGACCGCCAGCTCCTCCGCCGCGCGGGCCTCGGCGCGGTCGACGCCGGCGCGCAGGCGTCCCCCCTGCAACAGCGGCTGGATCACGTTGCCGAGCAGGGTCCAGACACCGAAGTCGCGCTTGACGAGGTCCTGCAACGCGCCGGTGGCGGTGCCGGTGTTCGCGGTCAGGCTGAACCGCGGGTACAGATCGCGTTGCGCCACCTGCAGGCGCTGCCGGGCCGCGGCGATCCGGCGCTCGGCCGCCACCACGTCGGGGCGCCGTCTCACGAGCTCGGCCGGGAGCCCGCCGGGGATGACCGCGGGCGCCGCCGGAAGCGCCGCCGGTATCGCCGTGGTGCCCGAGGCGTATCGACCCATCAACACTTCCAGTTGCCGGATGGATGCGTCGAACTGCTGGCCCCGCTGCTCGCGGAGGGCCTCGGCCGTGGCGAGATTGGAGAGCGCCAGGCGTACGTCGAGAGACGGCCGGAGGCCCTGCTCGAACCGCTCGCGGACATGCTCCGACGAGATCCGGAAGCTGGCGACGGAGGCTTCCGCCAGTCGAAGCTGTTGCTGGGCCTCGGCAGTCGCGAACCACGCCTTCGTCGTCTGGCCGGCGAGAGACAGTTGGGCGGCGCGCAGGTCCGCGGCGCGGGACTGCAGGTCGGCCAGCGCGGCCCGGGCCCCCGCTCGAAGCCGGCCCCACAGGTCCGCCTCCCAGGTGAGGTCCAGCGAGACCCCGTAGTTCGTGAACACCGAGCTGAGCACCCGGTCCTCGGCGCCGGGAATGGGGAATCCGATGAAGTTCTGCTTGCGCTGCGATCCGTTCAGGCCGACCTGCAGCGCGGGCTGGAGGTCGGCTCCGGCGATACGGGAGTCGGCCAGGGCCTGGTCGAGTCGGGCCGCAGCCGCCTGCAGGTCGTGGTTCTGCCGGAGCGCCGACTGCACGACGTCATCCAGGCCGGGGTCGCCGAAATCGGCCCACCACGCCAGCGCGGGGGGCCCGCCGGTGTCGTCCCGCGCGGTCCACGCCGCGGGGACGTCGGCATCGAGCGCCGGATGGTCCGCGAGGGGGGCGGTGGCGCACCCGGTCGCGAGCAGAAGCAGACCGATCAGACCGCGGGCGTTGCCGAAAAAGGGTGTTCTGGAATCTGCCGCCATGGTGGTGATGCCGGGTGTCGCCGTCGGAAGGCCGCCGAAGCTCCCTCGGAATCATACGCCTTGATGCACGGGAAGTTCAAAGCCGGGCGGAACCGGGGTGCGCCGGTGCAGCCGGGCCGGAACCGCTCGCAGGGCGAAGAATCAGTTGAATCCTGACCGCGACCCCGGTATTCTTCAACCTCGTAGCTGTTCGACGAGCGGCTGGGCGGTGCGTCCCGTCCTGCCGCCCGTGGCGGGCGTGCCTGCGGTGCACGGGCACCGGGGCGGCCCGCCAGGGGCGGCGGCTCACGCATCGGCACATGGATCCGCTGTGCATCGGTGGTCGAATGCCACCGTCCATGAACGGGTCACATCACGAGGGCGTAATTTATGGAACTGTTTCAAGTCGGGACCGATCCCTGGGGACAAGAGATCATCATCCGGCTCGCGTGGGGGTTGTTGACCCTGTCGTTCTGGGCCGGTATCGCGTTCGTCGTGTTTCATGCCGCCTACGCGGTGGTGTGGAAGCCGCGGGTCGAGCCGGCAGGGGCCGCGGCCGCCCCGGCCGCGGTCGACCCGGGCATTCCCGAGCGGATCGTGCGGCACACCGGCGCCGCCCGGATGTTTCACTGGGTGATGGCGGCGTCCATGCTCGCGCTCCTCGTGACCGGCTTCTTCCCGATCGTGGGGCTGGAGTTCAGTTGGCTGACCATTCACTGGGTGTCCGGTCTCATCCTGATTCTGTGCATCATCTACCACATCGTGCACGCCTCCTTCTTCCTGGACTTCTGGTCGATCTGGATTCTGCCGAATGACCTGAAAGAGGCGGTCCAGCGGACGCGCCGCCAGCTCGGGGCCAGCGTGGACATCGACAAGCACGGCAAGTACCCGCTCGATCACAAGCTCTACCATTTCGCCGTCTCCATCTTCGGCCTGATTGTCGCGGTCAGCGGACTGCTGATGATGTTGAGGATCGAGAACCCCATCGTGCCGATGAACGAGATGCTGTTCGCAGGCGCGGCCATGGGGAACGATGAGGCCTGGGGGATCGTCTACGTCCTGCACGGCTTCTCGTCGGTGCTGTTCGTGACCCTGACCATCACCCACATCTACTTCGCGATTCGGCCCGAGAAGCTGTGGATCACGAAGTCGATGATCTTCGGGACGGTGACCCGCGACGAGTATCTGGCGCATCACGACCCGAAGCGGTGGGACGTCACCCCGCCCAAGCCCAAGGCCAAGCCCCCGGCGCCGGCGCCGGCCCGGAGCGCAGGCCAACCGGCGTCGTAGAAGTCTGCGCCAGAGTTAAAGGCGCGGACTGCTGAAGGATTGGTTGGGCGGGAAGCGGAGCCGCAGGGCGACGATTCTCGGGCCAGGGGAGCCGCAGGTGACCGAGACAGCCACGGAGGGTCTGAGAGACCACATCGATGCGCTCGAGGGAGGCTACGAGTACTTCCTCAGCTACGCCGCCAAGGGCTACAAGGGCGAGCCGGGCGGCGCCGACGGCGAGTTGCGCCGCTATCTGGACGGCATGGATCGGGCTCTCGACGGGCTCGGCGCGTTCCTCGCGTCGATCGTCCGCGGGCGGGGCCTGGAGCCGGTGCAGGCGTTCGACGGATTCATCGAGGTGCTCGCGGGGGATGCCGAACGGGCGCGGAAGGTGCTCGGGCTGGTTCGAGCCCAGCCCGGCATCAGCAGCCAGGTCATCGACAACCTGAACGGGTCGATCCATTTGCGGGCGCTGCTCACCGATCTGTTCCTCATCGACGAGATCCTCCGCCCGCGCGCCTCCGAAGCGATACCGGCGGTGGCCCTGGCCAACGAGAAGCCGCCGCCGACCGCCGCTTCGACCTGATGCGTTCGCCCCGGCTCCGCTCCGTCTCGGGCGTTCTTTCCGGGGCAGGAGTCAGCGTCGAAAGCCGGCACGGACACCCGGGGGTCGGTTGGTCGGCACCCGGAGCGACCCGGCGGCGGTTTCCGGGCCGGCAGGCCCAGGGAGAACGACGATGATCCATCGCAGTCGTGCAGCGTGGGTGGCGGTGATCGCGATCGGGTGGATGGGGCCGGCGCCTGCTTCCGCCCAGGATTCGGCCGGGAGCGGGGCCGCGACGGCATCGGCGTGGGCCCTGCCGCGCCTGCCCGACGGCCAGCCTGACCTGCAGGGCTATTGGACCACCCAGACCTTCACGCCCCTGGAGCGGCCCGAATACCTGGGCGACAAGGCGTTCTTCACCGAGGAGGAAGCGGTCGCGCTGCAGGCGCAGTTGACGGCTGAGGGCGTAGACCCGTCGGCGCGCGACGCGGTCGAGATCGCAGATACGGAAGCGAGGGAGCGGCGGCTGTATCAGGTCAACCGCGACCCGTCGTACGTCCACTACGACAACCAGGTCTGGCTGCGCACGCCAGTGCCGAAGGGGCTGTCGACGCGGCGCACGTCGCTCGTCACGGATCCCGCGAACGGGAGAATTCCGCCCCTGACGCCGGAGGCGGCGGTACGACTGGCGGCCGAGGCGGAGGCCAGACGGCTTCCCAGCGCGTTCGACAGCCACGAGACGCGGCCCTTTCCCGAGCGCTGCATCGTCTGGGCGCACGAAGGACCACCGAATCTGCCGCCGGCCTACAACGATATTCATCAGTTCTTCCAGACACCCGACTACGTCGTCCTGTTCACCGAGCTGAACACCAACCCTCCGCGCATCATCCCCCTCGACGGGCGCCCGCACGTCTCGGAGAAGATCCGGCATTTCGCGGGCGATTCCCGCGGCCGGTGGGAGGGCGACACGCTGGTTGTCGAGACGACGAACTACAACGCGCGGCGGCGCTTCCGCGGAGCTACGGACGCCATGCACGTGGTGGAGCGCTTCACGCGCGTCGCCGCGGACCGGATCCGCTACGAGTTCACGGTCGACGATCCGAACACGTGGACCCGCCCGTGGAGCGTGGAGCTCCCGATGATGGCGACCGAGGGGCCGATGTACGAGTACGCCTGCCACGAGGGCAACCACGACGTCCGGCACATCCTCGAGATCAATCGGAACCTGGAGAAGCAGGCGGCCGCCGAGGCCGCGGAGCAGACATCGAGGTAGGAGAGTCTGCGCCGTGGAACGGCGCCGCCTCCTGATCAGGAGTCGCTGCCTCCCGCGGGAGGCGCCGTGAGGCGGCGATGTCCGGGCCAGGGACGGCAAGGATGACGATTCGGACGATACTCACGGCAGGACTGCTGGTCGCCGCCTCAGGATTGCCGCTCTCGGGCGCCGGCGAGCAGCAGGCGGCCACCCGCACCCGCAGACCGAAGCCGCAGGTCGAATTCGTCCAGACCGTCGGGTGCGTCGAGCGCCGGACCCGCGAGGACACCACCTGGTGGCTGACCCGCGCCGCAGAGCCGACGGTCACGCGGCAGGGCGTCTTCAACGAGGTGCAGGTCGAAGAGGCGAGGCAGACCGCCCCCGGCGCCGGCGAGTTCCGTCTCATCGGCGTCGCCGACTTTCTCACCGCCGAGGGTCTGCTGAACTTCGGCGACCGGGCCCTGTTCACCGAGCCCGATCAGATCAACGCCAGCGGCGAGCTGCGGGCGGGCCGCACCGTGCTCGTCAAGGGGCTCCTGATCGAGACGGACGGCGAGTCGCGCATCAACCTCATGTCGGTGGTCGGTCTCGCCGACACCTGCGACTGACCCGGTCGCGCGCGGCCGGCCTGTTCGCCGCCGTCGACCGGCGTTCGCCCGGCCGTCGATCAGGCGCTGGGCGACCGCGCAGCCCCTCCCCGAGCGACGGCCGCCCGTTCGCCAGGAACGTCCCGAACGCGCCTACCGCGGCCTGCAGGAGGATGAGCGGCTGGCGCTCGCGCGGCCGCTGCGCAAGCTGCTCGCATCGCTATCGGTCGATGACGGCAGGCTGTATCATTGGGGCTGGAGGTGAGTGATGCAGTTCCGACGCCATTTGTTGACGGCCGTAGTCGGGATCGGGCTGAGCGGGTGTCAGGGCGCCGGCGCGCAACAGGAATCCGCGTCGCCGGCGCTCGCGCATTCGCGCGTCACCCGGCTCGACATCACCAGCCGTGAGACGGCGTTCGGCGGCCGGTCGTTCGACGCCGTGGGCCCGTACGAGATTCTGCTCGGCACGGCCACGGCCGTCGCCGATCCGGGCGCCCCCCTCGACGCCGGAATCGTGGATCTCGAGAACGCCCCGCGCAATGCGGACGGGCTGGTCGAATACACCTTCGAGGTCGACATTCTCAAGCCGGTCGACATCACCAGGGGCAACGATGTCCTGGTGTACGAGATCAACAACCGCGGCCGCAACATCGTCTTGGGCTACTTCCACGAGGCGGGACAGGGTTACGCGGCCGAGAACGCCGGCAACGCATTCCTCGTGAACCAGGGCTACACGTACGTATCGAGCGGCTGGTTGCACGGCGCGCCGGGCACCGGCAACCCGCGTCCGGTGCTGGCGACTCTGCCGTTCGCCATGGACAACGGCCGGACGATTACCGGCACCTCGATGGAGGAGTGGCAGAACCCGGACAGCGCCGCGTTCGGGCGGCTGACGTATCCGGCGGTGACGCTCGAGAAGACCGCCGCGACGCTCACGCATCGCCAGCTGCAGAACGATCCGCGCCAGACCGTTCCGGCCGACCAGTGGTACTACGTCGACGAGATGACCGTCGCTGTCACGCCCCCCGCGGGAACCGACGCGGGGACCATCTACGAGTTCGTGTATGAGGCCCGGAATCCAATCGTTCACGGCCTGGGCTTCAGCGCCATGCGCGATCTCGTGTCGTTCGCGCGCTACAGCCCCGCGGACGATCAGGGCGCCCCCAACCCGCTCTTCGTGGACGGCATGCCGGTGCTCGACCACGCGGTGGCCGTCGGTTCCTCGCAGAGCGGCCGGATGGCCAGGGACTTCGTCTACCAGGGCTTCAACGAGGATCCGGAGGGGCGGCGCGTCTTCGACGGCATGACGCCGTATGTCGCCGGCGCCCGCCGCACGTTCGTCAACGCCCGTTTCGCGCAGACGGGCCGCTACACGCGCCAGCACGAAGACCACAACTACCCGATGGACGAGTTCCCGTTCACGTTCGCGACGACGACCGATCCGCTGACGGGCAGGACCGACGGGTTGCTGGCCGCCTGCACGGCCTCGGGCACCTGCCCCAACATCATCCAGGTGGACGCCGAATCCGAGTACTACGGCGCCCACGCTTCGCTCATCGTCACCGACACGAGCGGCCAGGCGCTGGAGCTGCCGCCGAGCGTGCGCTACTGGATGCTCGCGACCGCACATTCGCAGGGCGGCGCCGGGTGCCGCGACCCGGGCAATCCGGTGCAGCCGTGGCCGTACTACCGGGCGGCGTTCGACGCGATGGTGCAGTGGGTGCGGAACGGCGTCGAGCCGCCGGCGACGCGCGCGCCGTCCGTCGCCGACGGGACGGCGGTGACGGTCGAAAGGCAGGGCGAGCAGTATCCGACCATCCAGGACCGTCCGTACAACCCCACGATCAGCGAGCTCGGCGTGCGTGACTTCTCCGTCTGGCCGCCGAGGGAGAGCGAGGAGCGGTACCCGCTGTTCGTGCCGAACCTGGACGCCGACGGCAATCTCGTGACGGGCGTGATGGTGCCCGAGGTCGCGGCCCCGCTCGCCACAATGGGCAAGGCCATTCGCGCGGCAGGCTTCGCCGAAGGCGACCTGTGCGGCGTGAACGGCTCCACGATTCCGTTTCCGCGGACGAAGGATGAGCGGATGGAGCTGGGCGATTCGCGACTCTCCCTGGAAGAGCGCTATCCCGGCGGCGAGGCGGAGTACGTGAAGCGCTACGGCGAAGCGGCGGACGCGCTGGTCGCCGAGCGGTATCTGCTGCCCGCCGACGCCGAGACGCTCAAGAGGTCCGCCGCCGCCGCGTGGAGCGCGGCCATCGCTGCACCGGAATGAGGACGCGCAGTAGCGCACGTTTGTTGGCGCTGGCGCTCGAGCTGGCCGGTCGTGGGGCGTGCCTCCGGCTAGTCGGGCAGCGTGAGTTGAACAATGCTAGCAACACGTTAGTTACTGTCTGTTATCGGCCCATGCTCCCCTCGACGTTTCCCACATTACAAACGGGACTCCACTGCACGATCAGAGCCATCTACGGACCGCTCCGCATCACAACTTGCTCACCGCCCGCCGCCGTTTAGCGCCAGCAACTCGCGGAGGTGGCGGCAACGTAGCGGTCCAGCAGCGAAGAAGTCGACGCCTCGACCATCTCGGACCGTGAGCGACGACCTACTCGATGGTTACCACGGACTCGATTTCGACGTGTCGACGTGGTCCGGCATCTTGTAGCTCAGCCCCTCGCCGTCGAACACCGATATCTGGAGAAGCTGGGTGAAATTGTCCGATCTGAGCATCTTGTTGGTCCGCACCAATCGCAGAACGCGCTGTTTGCATCCGATACTTTGAACAGGGTCGCAAATTTGGGGGGGATGTCCCGGAGGCTGTTGAACTGAGGTGAAGCGGGTGGCGACTCCTCGCCCCTGGTCTGTGGTAGGACAGGGGTGCAAACAACAGGAGGAGAGCCACCCATGGCGAAGCATGACAGGCGGAAGCCTTCCAGCCAACCCCCGAGCTCACGAACGGTCACGATTCAGGTGCCGCTGCCGGTGCTCGGCGTTCTGAACGGTGTCCGGGAAGTGTTCCATGGCTTGTGCATCAAGACCGGGATGCAGGTCCTGGAGTGCAGTCAACTCCGCCTCAGGCATGGTCGGAGTCCTCCTACCCCGAGGAATCGGCCGGTCAGCGCTCGCTCAATACCCCCGTACGGCAAGAGCCTCACTTTCTTGTCGTGCACCCCCATCCCGTCGAAAGAAGCCGGGCGCGCCCGCCGCAACCAAAAAAAGAGCCGGACGCCCCGATGGCGCCCGGCTCCCGTCGAAGCCTACCCGAACGTCAGCCCCGGCTAGAAGGCGTAGCGGATACCGAAGTTCGCCTGACGCGGGAACCCGCCGCCCCGTAGCGACGTGTAGTTCAAGAAGGAACCGCTGTTCTGGTTCCCGTTGGCCGGGTTCCAGTTCGTGCGGTTGGTCAGGTTGATAACGTCGAAGTAGATGTCCACCGTCTGCGTCACGCGCGGGCGCAAGCGATAGCCGAACCGGAGGTCCAGCTGGATGTAGTCGGCCGAGCGCGCCGCAGCCTGGCACCCAACCGCGTGGATCAGCTCGCAGGCGCCCCCGGTCTGCTCCGCCGTGATGGGGTTCGCCCCGGTGCCGGTGTACATCCCGGGCGGCAGCGGATCCCAGAGCGAGCCGTTGCGGTTGATGTCGATCGTGCTGTTGTAGATCGTGAACGGCAGCTCGGTCATGTAGCGGAAGATGGCGCTGGCCGTGATCCCACCCGGGAATTCGGTGTTCCCGCTGAGCGTCAGGATGTGCCGCCGGTCAGTTTCCGCGTTCTGCCAGTTCTCGGCCAGGTTGAGCTCGCCGAGTACCTGGCTCTGGACGCCGTTGAGGCTCGGCCCGTTGGTGCCATACTGCTCGAACGAGTTCCCGTGAGAGTGCCCCAGCGCATACGACAGGCGCGCGCCCCAGTTGTTGGAGTAGCGCTTCTCCACGGCGAGGTTCAGCGCGTCGTATTCGGACTGTCCGACGCTCTCGATCGACAGCACCCGGTTGATGAACGTCCCGGCGAGCGGGAACCCCGTGCGCGGATCGATAGCACCCCCGGGATAGAACACCGTATCCGTCCGGTCCTCGACCCGCTGCCCCCCGAAGGCGCCTCCCACGTCGTAGTAGGTCAGCGTGTCGGACTGGCTCGTCCCATCCAGCCGAATCGGCGCGACGTAGTTGATCCGGTTGAGCAGGTCGCGGCCCCGCATCCTGATGTAGTCGGCCGAGACCGACAGGGTCGGCAACAGCTCGCGCTCGTAGCCCACCGTGAACTGGTGGAACCAGGGCTGGTTCCGCCGCTCGTTGTCGAGGTAGACACGCGCCTGGTTCAACTGCTCGGCCTCCGAGAAATTGGCGGCGACCCAGTCATGGTTCACGAGCACGCACCCGTTGGTGGGGTTGCCGGTGGCCGGAGGGCACTGGGAGAACAGCGGGTCGCCCGGCGCCACGACGATGGTCGCCGCCAGGAGTTCCGGATCGGTCGCCGGCAGCCCGAGCCGTGGGTTGGGGTCCCGGTTGAAATTCCGCGGGAAGGTGACATCGAACGACGTCTGGGTGGCCGGGTCCTGCAGGACGTTGTCGAGCCCGCTCAGGAGCGTCCGGTCGTAGAAGCGGCCATAGCCGACTCGCATGACCGACCGGCCGTCGCCCTCCACGTCGTAGGCGACCGACAGGCGGGGCGAGAAGTTGTCCCAGTCCCGCGGATCCTCGCCCGGCGGCATCAGCGGATTGCTCGTCAGCTGCCCACGCAGCCGCTCAGCGTCATACCGGACGCCGAGCCCCAGGGTCCAGCGGTCGTTGAGCGTCCACTTGTCCTGGAAGTACAGCTCGAGGCTGTCACCGGGGTACGAGAAGAACCGCCCGTTCGGGTCGCCGACCCGAATCCGGAGCCGATCCGGGTAGGTGAAGGGGTTGTCGATGTCGAAGGGAAGGGTTTCGCTCGCCATCCGGAACTGCCCGCCGAGGTGGTTCTCGCTGAAGTCTGAGATGGCGTTCATGTTCCAGCTGCCGCCGAACTTGACGTCGTGGTCGCCCATCTTGTCGGGGACGAACCAGGACGTCGTGTTGGTGAACTGCCACTGGAAGTCGTCGCGGCCGCCCGAGGTGGTGTCGATGTTGTCCTGATAGCTGCTGGTGTAATACCCCGGCGGCAGGTCGCGCATCACGCCGGTGCGGAGGGTCGGGCCGCCCGCAGCGACCCACTGGGAGGCCCCGCCGGCGAACCGCTCCTCGCTCCGCATGGTCCGGATCGTGTTGACCACGTTGTTGCCGAGGACGCTGGTGGCGCTCCCGACGATCATCCATTCGTCGTCGTCGTTTTCCGAGGTCGCGTTGATCGTCCGCAGGGTCGACGCAAAGGTGTTGAGCTCCGGGCTCAGCTCGCGCAGGTGCCGGACGGCGAACGAGTGGTTGCCGCTCACCTGGTGGTCATACCGCAGCATGTAATTCCAGGCCTGCCAGTCCTCGCTCGACGTGCGGTTCAAGTCGGTTCGGCTGTTGAAGATGCGCGTCCGGCCCGGTTTCGTGAGCCGCCGCTCCAGGCTGGTGAAAAAGTGGGCCGTGTTGCGGATGACCGGGCCGCCCAGCACACCGCCGAACTCGTACTTGCTGTTGTCGGGCTTCTCATTGCCCGCCTGCTCGGTGAGGAAGTCCCTCGCCGTCATCGCCGTGGACGTGCTGTAGCTGAAGGCGACGCCGCTGAACTGGTTGGTGCCCCGCTTCGTCACCGCGTTGATGATCGCGCCGCTCGCCCGACCGAACTCCGCGTCGAACTGGTTGGTGATGACCTGGAACTCCGCGACCGACTCGATCGCCACCTTCACCTGACTGCCGCCCGCGCCCGCACTGGTGGAGTCGGCGTTGTTCGCGCCGTCGGTGTTCAATGTGCTCGCCGCCCCGGTCTGCCCGTTGGCGATGATCGAGTCGTTCCCCTGCGACGCCGACGGATTGAACTGAAGGCCCGGCAGCGTCGCGATCGCGGCAAACGCGGACCGGTTCACCAGAGGCAGATCCAGCAGCTCGTCCGCCTGGACCGTGCCCCCCACCTCGGCGGAGGTCAGGTCGACCAGCGGCGTCTGACCCGAGACCGTGATGGTCTCCTCGATACCGCCGACGGTCAGGACGATGTCGAGGTCGGTCGTCTGGCCGACGGTCAGCACGTAGTTGGTCCGCTCGGAGGTCGAGAAGCCCGGCAGGGACGCGGTGACTGTGAAGGTGCCGGGCAACAGCTGCGCCGCGAAGTAAGTGCCGTCACCTGAGCTGATGATTTCGCGGAACGTGCCGTCGTCCTGGTTCGTGATGAGAACGGTGACGCCCGGAAGGACACCACCCTGTTCATCGGTCACGCGACCGCGAAGCTCGGTTCGACCCACCTGAGCGAGGGCGAACGTAGCCGTCACTCCGAGCACCAGTGCGACGGTGATTAGCAACGCCGTGAGTCTCCGCATGCTTGCCTCCTTCAATGGGTCGACGACGCACGGACAAAGAACCGGTCTCGCGCACACGCTCGCACGCGAGTCGGCCACGGCGATCGGAGCTCGCACACCTCGTCCTCTGGCACAAATCGGTCAGCCCGGCGACTCGCCCGTGCTTTCCGGCTCCAACACCTCCTTGTTGACGCAAGAATCACGAAAGTCCACCCTAGCGCAGAGGCGCGGCATTTGCAAGGTCGTTCCCAGTCCTTGAAGCGGCCGAGGATGCAGCAGCGCAGGGCGATGATGGCGTTGGCGCCGGCGACGGTCCAGCGCATGCCGGTGCGCTTGAGCCGTGCGCCGATCTGCTTGCAGCCGGCCTCGACGACGCCCGACGAGATGCACAGGCCCTTGGCCCGGAACTTCGGTTAGCGCATGCGGTGTCGGTTCCCGAACACATAGTGAATGCACTTTCGCGCCTCGGGCGTGGTCTCGACATGGATGCGCAGCGCCGCGACGAGGGCGCGGAGCCGGCCGGCGTCCAACTCGGCACGCCGGTCCTTGGCCCACTGGTCGGCCAGGTCCGTCCCGGGGCCGTATGAGGGCCTTGGCCACGTCGCACAGATGCTGCTTGGCATGGTAGACGTCGACGATTTCGATGGCGCCTGGAAACTGCTCGGCGGCGACGTTCCAAATCCATGGAGCGCCGTCGCCGATGACGACCTGACGGTCCGCGGTGTCGAAGCCGCGCCGTTGCGCCTCGCGATGGACACGTTGTGCGAAGGCGGCCGGCTGCGGGTCGGTGTCGCGGCTGGCCGCGCTCTCGACCGCGGCGTTGTAGCTGACCGACCCGGGGTCGCGGACAGGCCGGCCTTGCGGGTCGCGCCCTTCGGCCGTCCACACGGTGGCCAGCTTGACCTCGCGAGTCTTGGCCGAGCCGTCGGGCTGCTTCCCGCGACGCCCTTCGACCTCGGCCGGGCGCACCGGCACGCCCGTGCCGTCCATCCCGAGGTACAGCGTGGGCGCGGGCGCCGGTGCGGTCTGCTCGGTGACGGCGCGCTCGTCGTCGGCGACTTGGCGGCCGAGTGCCTCGGCACAGCGCTCGACCTGCCGGGTCTCGACTTCTACCCCGGCCAGGACCGCCAACAACTCGCTTGTCTTGGCGAAGCTGACCTCGGCCGCCGTCAAACCCACCATGCGCGTGGTGGCCGGTGACAGCGAGGTGGCTTGCATACCCAGGGTCTGGTCGCGCGGACACACCCCCGTACGGCAGGCGTCGCAGTGGAAGTAGGCCCGTTCCAGCGTCAGCGGCCCGAGCAGCGTGATGAAGGTCTTCGGGCGGCGGCCTGCGTAGCGCGCCGTCCGGCCGCAGGCGCACGCTCTGGTCGAACCCGAATGGTCGGAATCGTCCGCGTTGAATCGCTGCGCCATTGCCTGCGCGGCGATTCCGAGGACTTGGTGACGGACTGCCTGCTCAACAGCCTCGAAGTCCTGCGCGTCGGCCCTCCTCGGCCCGATGAGCGCATCGACTTCAGCCTCGATCGCGGCTACGAACGCTGCGCCCCAACCGCCTGGACGACCCGGGTCGCCGTGGCGAGCGCTCGACGGTGAACTGTCTGCAAGAGGGTCTCAAAGTCCTGCGCATTCACGCTTCCTCGTCGGATGAACGCGTCGACGTCGGCCTCGACCGCCGCCTCCAACGCTGCGAACGTCTCCTTGACGCCCCCTTTTTCGGCCGCGTGATCGAGCGGTGCAGTCAACTGCGCCTCAGGCATGGTCGGAGTCCTCCTACCCCGAGGAATCGGCCGGTCAGCGCTCGCTCAATACCCCCGTACGGCAAAAGCCTCACTTTCTTGTCGTGCACCCCTCCGGGGAACCGGGGATGCACGAACCTGCGGCCGGGCGTTGTAGAGGTTCGTCAGCGTGCGCTTCTTGAGCGCCTTCGCCGCGTCCTCGTCGCGGGGAACCGGCCGCTTCGGATAGCCGGGAACCGGCTCGTCCACCCACTCGACCCATTCGGGCGGGTTCAGCCACCGGTCGCGCAACTCGACCAGCCGTTGAGCTTCCAGGGCTACAACCCGACACGCGAGACGGTGACTGCCTGAGACTCGGGCCGGCGTGTCGGACGCCGCGCCCGGTGCAAGCACGCGCGGACTTGCACTTCGAAGATCTCCACGATCGTGTGCAAGGGCGACACTCAGGCCGTTCGGATTGACTGATTGCGCCGCACCAGCCTGTGATCGCATCCCGGCGACCGATTCACAGCCCCAGTCACACACAGGGTCAACCGGCCGGCACGGGGAATCCCTTGATTCTACGGCAGCGCGAACACGAACAGGTTGTTTCCCGCGCTCGGGCGCAGCTCCGGCGTCAGCCCGAGGAAGCCCGAGGCGGTGCCGGCCGAGCCGGTGCTGACCGCTACGTACTGGCGTCCGTCGACCGCGTAGCTGATCGGGAACCCGGTCACCGCCGAGCCGAGGTTGATCTCCCACAGGATCTCGCCCGTCTCCTGGTCGAACGCCCGGAACCGCCCGTTCACGTCGCCCCCGAAGACCAGCCCGCCGCCGGTCGCCACCAGCGACATGGTGGCGGAGCGCTGCTCGTGGATCCAGCGGGTGGCGCCGGTCTCGGCCGAGATCGCCTGCACCGTGCCGACCTGGTCCGTGCCGGGCGCGATCTGGTTGCGGACGGCCAGCGCGTAGTGGCTGCCGGCGTCGCGCGAGGCGAGCATCCGGCCGCAGACGTTGCGCAGCGGCATGTACATCGTGTTGGTCAGCGGGCTGTAGGCGCCTGCCTCCCAGTCCTTGCCCCCGAACCAGCTCGGGCACGCCAGCACTTCCTGGCCCTCGGCCGTGAAGACGAGCTCGCCGTTGGGGATGACCGCCCCGGTGGCGCCGTCGATGTCGGCGATGACGTTCTGGGTCACCGTCGGGGTGGCCCACAGGAACTCGCCGGTCTCCCGGTCCAGGGTATAGACGACCCCGGTCTTGCCGGGAATGCCGGTCACCACCTTCCGCGTCTCGCCGGCCGCGAGCCGCGGGTTGATCCAGCTCACCGCGGCGGGGTCGGGAGCCACCGCGGTGTCGACGAGCAGCCGCTCGAACGGGTGGTCGAGGTCCCAGTGGTCGTTCAGGTGCTGGTAGTACCAGACGATCTCGCCGGTGTCGGCGTCGAGGGCGAGGGTCGAGTTGTGGTACAGGTGCGTGTTCTCGATGCCGCCCCGCAGGAACTTCGGCGCCGGCGAGGTGACGGAGGTGCCGACGAAGACGAGGTTCAGGTCGGAGTCGACGCTGGGGGCCGTCCACGACCCCACGTGCACGCGGTCCTCGTAGGGCACGTCGCCCCAGGTCTCGTCGCCCGGCTCGCCGGGGGCCGGCACCAGGCGCCGGCGCCACAGCTCCTCGCCGGTCTCCGCGTCGTGGGCCACGATGACGCACGCCTCGGGTCCCGCCCACGGGCGGCAGCTGCGTCCCGAGAACGCCTTGCCGCCGGCGACGATCGGGCCCGACGAATGCCGGGCCGGATTCACGGTGTAGTCGAGGATCTCGGTCTCCCAGACCAGCTCGCCGGAGCGGGTGTCGAGCGCGTAGATGTAGTCGTCGTTGCTCGTGTCGAGGATGCGGGTCCCGTGGATGGCGATGTTGCGGTTCACGCTGACCAGCCCGCGGATGTAGTCGTCGATGTCGTCGGGGAGGTCGCGGCGGTACTCCCAGCGGAGATCGCCGGTCACCGCGTCGATGGCCTGGATGACGTCGTTCGGGTTTGGCATGTACAGCACGCCGCCGTAGGCGAGGGGCGTCCCCTGCTGGCTGCCCGGGGCGAGGCCGCGGGTCCAGACCATGCGCAGGTCGCCGACGTTGCCGCGGTCGATCTGGTCGAGCGGGCTGTACCCCCATCCGTCGAGGGTGCGCCGCCACATCAGCCAGTCGCCCGGCGCCGGGTCCTCGAGCATGGCGTCGGTGACGGGCACGAAGTCGTCGCCGGTCTGCGCGGCGGGATGCGAGATCGAGGCCGCCGTGACGACGGCCGCCGCGGACAGCCAACGGACTGCGGTATGCACTCGGTTCATGGTTCTGACTCCCGTCCGTGATTTCGGGCAATCTGCACTGTCGGTCCCATTCTACCCGTGCGCCCGTGCACCGGAAGGGCGACTCCCGATCCTCGTTGCGCGTCGTCCGCCGCGTGCCTCACTGCCACCGGAACACGCGGAGCGCGAGCGCGAACGTGACCACGCCCCAGCCGGCCAGCATGCCGAGCTCGACGCCGACGCCGGCCAGCGCGTGGCCGTTCAGCATCACCCCCCGGAGCGCGTCGATCAGCGCGGTGAGCGGGAGCGCGCGGATGAACGGCTGGGCCGCTTCCGGGAAGTTGGTCACCGCGAAGAACACCCCGCTGCAGATCCACATCGGGACCATCACCACGTTCATGATGCCCGAGATCCCTTCGATCGTACGGGCCCGGCTCGCCGTCAGCAGCCGATGCCCCCGAACGCGAGCGCGCCGGCCAGCGCGACCACCACCAGGGCCGCGATGCCGCCTTCGTTCCCGACCCCGAAGACCCACCAGGCGAACACCAGGAGCGCCAGCATCTCGAGCCCCAGGAACGCGAGCCGGGAGATGACCAGCGACGCCAGGAAGTGCGAGCGGCGCATCGGGGTGGCGAGCATCCGTTTCAGCAGCTTTCGCGACCGCGCCACAACGATGCCGAACCCGATGCCCCACATGCCCGTGCCCATGATGTTCATGCCCAGCAGGCCTGGCACGAGCCAGTCGATGTACCGGCTGCCGGGCGTCTCCACCTCCTCGATCCGGGCGTTCCCCGCCGGGCCGTGGCCGGCCGCGCCGGCCAGCGCCCGGTCGACCAGGAGGCGGGTCAGGCGGCTCTCCGGGCGGGCCGCGTCATACCGGTAGGTGGGCGGCGAGCCGGGCACCACCACCAGATGCGCGCGCCCGTCGCGCAACAGGGTCAGCTCGTCCCGCTCGGGGGTGACGAATCCCTCTAGGTCGCCGGCCCGCGCCAACGCGGCCAGGACCGGCGCGGCGCCCGGCGTGTCCCGGACCGCCACCGGCATCGGGTCCTCGCCGCGGGCCTGGAACGCGATGCCGAGGGCCAGCGCCATGAGGATCGGAAAGACGAAGACCCAGAACACCATTTCCGGCTCCCGGATCATCAGCCTGGTCCGCGCGAGGGTCAGCGCGGCCAGCGGATGCCGGATCGGGCCGCCGTCAGCCATCGCGCAGGCGCCTTCCCGTCAGCGAGACGAACACGTCTTCCAGGGTCGCCGCGTGGGTCGTGAGCGAGACGAGCGCGATGTCCGCGGCCTCGGCGGCGCGCAGCAGGGCCGACAGCGTCTCCTGCAGGTCGGCGGCGCTGAGCTGCCACGTGCCGCCGTCGCGGCCGACGCCGGTGGCGCCGGGCAGCGCCGCCAGTCCCGCGGTGAAGGCGGCCGCGTCCGGCTCGGCGTCCTTCCCCGGCGCGAGGCCGAACTCGATGACGTGGGCCGCCCCCAGCGAGGCGATCAGCTCCCGCGGCGTGCCCTCGGCAATGATGCGGCCGCCGTCGACGATGGCGACCCGGTCGCAGAGCACCTGCGCCTCGTCCATGTAGTGGGTGGTCAGCAGGATGCTGCCGTCCGCCGCTCCGAACTGCTGCAGCACCGACCAGAGCTGCCGGCGCGACTGCGGGTCCAGCCCGGTCGTCGGCTCGTCGAGAAACAGCAGCTCGGGGTCGCCGACCAGCGCGCACCCGACGGCCAGCCGCTGCCGCTGCCCGCCCGACAGCTTGCCGACCCACGTGTCCGCCTTGGCCTCGAGGCCGAGGGTCTCCAGCACCGACGGCACCGGACGGCCCTGGCGGTAGAACGACCGGAACAGGTCGAGGGTCTCCACCACCGACAGCCTCTCGTCGAACTGCGTCTCCTGCAGGTGGATGCCCAGCCGCTGGCGCAGCGCGTCGTCGTCCGCGCCCCATCGCGACCCCAGCACCTCGACCGCCCCCTCGTCTGGCGACAGCAGGCCTTCGAGGATCTCGATGGTGGTGGTCTTGCCGGCTCCGTTGGGACCCAGCAGGCCGAAGCACTCGCCGCGTCCCACCGCGAGATCGAGGCGGTCGACCGCGGTCAGCTCACCGTAGCGTTTCACGAGACCCGAACAGGCGAGCGCCGGAGCGTCGTCGGCTGGTGGGGGCATCGGTGAGGCGGTTCCGTCGGACAGCCTTATCAGCAACTTGACCTGACTACGAGACCGGGAACACCTCAAGACACGTGGGCTGTCAACCGGCGTGGCGAAGATGGTCTCCCGGTCATGGCATCTCGTCGGCCGGAAACCAGGTTCGGAGGGTACGTTTGAGTTCGTTGAACCCCCGTGGCGAACAGCACGTTCATGTCGACCGATTCCTGCCAGTCTCGAAGGATGGGATGATCGTTGCCGCGAATGATGTCCGTGGCGCCCTCGTCGTTCTTTGCGACACACAGCACTTCGTGGGGGTTCGAGAGTTTCAGGAATGCGGGAGAGTCGCGACCAGCACCTGGGACTCGTACGCCGAGGAGAGCGAGTCGTAGATGGCGTCGAGGGCCAGAGGGTGAACACCGTTCTCCGGTTCTTCCAGCAGATAGAGTTCACCGTCATAGGGTAGATAGGCAATCAATGTGATGACGAGAAAGCGCATTGTACCGTCCGACGCCATCCACGAAGGGATTTCCACGCCGGTCGTGTAACCGAGCATGAGGTATATGCTGCGGTCGTCCTCCCGTTCCACGACACGAATGTCCTTCAAATCGGACAGCACGGTCTGGACGTGTGCCAACCATTCCTTGTAGGTGTCTTCGTGTTCGTCCTGCAAGCGCTTTACCATCCAGGGGAGATTCGATCCGTCCGACGAAAACTGCCGGCGCCCAAGACCGGGTGGGCTGGGCTGGCGCATCCTGAGGCTGTCGAGAAACAGAAAGTGCGTACCTGCATTCAGCACGCGCTTTACGTGCGTCGCCATCGGAAAGAGGGCCGGAGACTCCGGGAGGTTTCGCAGCGTCGAACGCAACGGGCCGAAAGCGATGCTGGTCGTCCATCCCTTGCCGGACCAGGTCACCGAGGAACGCCACAACGTCGAACAACGTGCTCTTGCCGCTGGCGTTGGGGCCGACGAGTACGTGAAAGCGGTCGAGTCGGATGTCCGCGTAGCGGAGGCAACGGTAGTTGAGCGCCTGGATGCGGCGAATCATGAGGACAGAATACCCGAAGGGGCAGCATAGGATGCAGAGGGCACCGTTGGTTTGGCGCGCGGCTGCGATGTCCCCGCTTGCGACGTGGGGCGCAGGGGCGACCGAGACCTCATGAACCGCACCCTCAGAATCGGAACAGGCGGTTCACCTTGACGATGAACGCCCGGTTGCGCAGGACGGGAAACCGTTCCATCTCGGTGTTCCGGTCCTCGTTGAAGACGACGAAGATCTCGCTGCCGGGCTGGTACTCCCACCGGAACCGGATGTTCGCGGACATCCGATTGAGGCGCGAGTTGTACTGCAGCAGCGCGCTCGCGAACATGAGGGGGGTCATCGTATAGGTTGTCCGCGTGCCGACGAGATTCGTGGTGAACGCGCCCTGGGGCAGATCGATCCAGTTGATCGACCAGGACGGCTCGACGGAGAACTGGTCGGTGATGGTGACCCGGCCCCGGCTGACGCCGAGGGTGGTCTTGCTCCCCCCGTAGAAGGAGCCGTGCTCGGCCATGACGTTGGCCGAGAGCCGGCGCTGCTGCCCGAAGTTGTAGCCGAGCCGCAGGTTGGTGAAATCGTAGCCGTCGACGGGAATGGTCACGTCCGGCGCGATGGGGAAAGGCTCGGGCAGGAACTCGTAGGACTTGATGGCGCTGACGCTGAGCTGGTCGCTGTTCTCCCACTCGACGGTGAACAGCCCGGTGGCCTCGCGGGTCTCGACGTCGCCGCCGAGGTTCTCCACGTAGGCGAGCGAGCCGGTGCCGACGAAGCGCCGCACCGCGCGGATCGACGCGGGGCGGGGGCTGAAGCGCAGCTCGGCGAAGCTGCGCCGCATGTCCCGCCGCCGCACGAACCCCGCCTCGGGGTTGAAGTGCTCGCCGACCAGCAGGTGCTCGAGCTGCACGCCGTAGCGGTCGCCCATGTAGTCGAGGTGCCCGCGGTAGCTGGTGTCGTTGCCGGTGAGGTCCTCGGTGCGGGTTCGGGCCCAGTGGGTGTTGACGGTGAGGTCGTCGTAGAAGCCGAAGGCGCCGTCGACGCCGTACGCGTCGTTCGACCCGTCGCTGACCTGGCTGCGCGACCGCCCGGCGAACAGGGCGCCGACGCTGCTGCGCCGCAGGACGTCGCGGCGGGCTCGCAGCACCGTGAAGTTCGTCGGCCGGACCCCCGATGAGCTGTCGTCGGCGCCCAGCTCGCCGGCCTGGATGTTGAGCGCGCCGAGGGTCCAGGGGCCGACCCGGCCGGTCAGCCGGCCCCCCGTCCGCAACGGCACCTCCCGGGTCCCTTGCAGGCCGATGCGCCGGCTGTAGAAGAGGATCGGCGTATCGCTCACGCCGGCGAGCCGGCCGCTCGTGGACGCGCCTCCGAAGCCGAACACTCCCTGGTTCTCCAGGAAGAACTCCCGCTTCTCGGGGAAGAACAGGCTGAAGCGGGTCAGGTTGATCTGCTGCTCGTCCGCCTCGACCTGGGCGAAGTCGGGATTGGCGGTGAAGTCGGCGGTCAGCCCCTGGGTGACCCCGAACTTGATGTCGAGGCCCAGGTCCCCGCCGAGGTCGCTGGCCGTAGACGCCGCCGAGGCGGCGGCGGTGGTGACGTCCCCGATGAGGTACGGCTTCACTTCGAGCAGCCGTGACGCCTCGGGCGCCTCGATGCCGACGAGGGTGGCGGCGAGCGAGGCGCGAAAGTGACCGCGCATCCCCTGCGCGGCCGAGAGCGGCGTGAGGTAGGACGATTCGTTCCGCCAGCGGTTGACGCGCCGCGCCTGGAAGCCCCAGACCTGCGGGCCGGCGCCGGGATAGCGGAGCGACTTGAACGGCAGCGCCGCCTCCATCGTCCAGCCCCCCTCGAACCGGCTGACGGCCACGTCGTAGACGGGATTCCAGTCCATGTTGAGCTGCGACTCGTTGGTCAGCTCGGCGTCGAGCCGGCCGCCCACCGCCGACACCTCGAAGAGCACCCCGTTGCGCCGCGAGTAGAACGGGTCGAACGACCAGGCGAAGTTGTCGTCGCGCACGATGCGGGTGTTGTCGCGCCGCATCTCGCTCGCGATGATGCGGTCCGGCCGCGTCTCCCAGCACCGGGCGACGACGTACACGTGCTCGCGGTCGAACAGCAGCCAGACCTCGGTCCTCTCCGAGGCCGGGGCCCCCTCCGCGGGGTCGTTCTGGATGAACCCGGACATCGGCTCGACGCGGGTGTAGACCTCCTCGTCGAGGCGGCCGTCGATGCGTAGCGGCGCCTCGACGCGCACCGCCCGCACCGTCACCCCGCCGGCGGCGTCACGGGTGATGACGGCGGGGGGCGCCGGGGGCGGCGGACCGAAGATCTGCGGCAGATCCGGGGCCGAAGCCGGCTGGGCGGCGGCGCCGGCCGGCGCCAGGAGCAGACTGGCCAGGATCGCGAAAGCTGCTATACTGAAGGTCCCACGGTCGTGCGCCCTTAGCTCAGCTGGATAGAGCGTCTGGCTACGAACCAGGAGGCCGCAGGTTCGAATCCTGCAGGGCGCGCCACTCCCCCCCTTCACGGCGTTTCCGTCCCGATCTCGAGCGCGGTCGTGGTGAACCCTCGGGCTGCACCCGGACCGGCGGGATGCGCGCAGAGCAAGGCGCATGCGCGCTGGTAGAGCACTGTCGTCTGCTTCATCGCCTGCCTCTTCTCCGACGTCCCGCCGGGTCCGCTTGCCGCGTCCACCCGCGGCCCGGCGTATTCATCGTATCCTACGCGGGAGAGGGCTCCCGGAACCGGCCGGGGTTGCGGTGTCCGGATCGGATGGCCCTCGGCGGGAACGGGAAGCGTGGGCGACGCGCCGGCCGTTGAACGCAACGCCTCCCGGCGATAGTATGCCCGCGACAGGATACGCCCCGTGGAGGAAACGGTGTCATTTGAACAGATGCGTTGGACGCTTGCTCTGCTCCTGCTCTCGACTGCGGCCCAGGCCCAGCCGGCGGGCGACCTCGAGTGGCCCACCTACGGCGGCGACCTCGCGAGCACCCGCTACTCGCCCGCCGACCAGATCGACGCCGACAACTTCAGCGACCTCGAGCTCGCCTGGACGCTGAGCACCGACAACTTCGGGGCCGGGCCCGAGTACAACCTGCAGTCGACGCCCCTCATGGTCGGCGGCGTGGTGTACACGACGGTGGGGTCTCGGCGCGCGGTCGTCGCGGCCGATGCCCGGAGCGGCGAGCTGTTGTGGATGCACCGTCTCGACGAGGGCGAACGGGGCGCGGCGGCGCCGCGGCGGCTGTCGGGGCGCGGCCTGGCCTGGCGCGACAACGGCGGCGCGGGCGAGATCTTCTACGTCACGCCGGGCTATCAGCTCATCGGCCTCGATGCCGCGACCGGCCGGCGGCTGCCGCACTTCGGGGTCGACGGCATCGTCGACCTGAAGCAGAACATGGACCAGGACATCGACCTGGTGACCGGCGAGGTGGGATTGCACGCCGCCCCCGTCGTCGCCGGGGACACGATTCTCATCGGGGCCGCGCATCTGCCGGGCAGCGCGCCGCGGTCGATGCGCAACGTCAAGGGCCACACCCGGGGGTTCGACGCCCGCACCGGAGACCGGAAGTGGATCTTCCACACGGTTCCCGGCGCCGACGAGTTCGGCAACGACACCTGGCTCAACGACTCGTGGCGCTACACGGGCAACACCGGGGTCTGGGGGCAGATGACCGTCGACGCCGAGCTCGGCATCGGGTACTTCGCTACCGAGATGCCCACCAACGACTACTACGGCGGGCATCGGCACGGCGACAACCTGTTCTCGGACAGTCTGGTGGCCGTCGATCTCGAGACCGGCGACCGCCTGTGGTACTACCAGTTCATTCACCACGATGTCTGGGACTGGGACCTGCCGTGCGCGCCGATCCTCGTGGACATCACCGTGGACGGGCGGGAGATCAAGGCCATTGCCCAGCCCAGCAAGCAGACCTGGCTCTACGTCTTCGACCGGGTCACCGGCGAGCCGGTGTGGCCGATCGAGGAGCGCCCGGTCGAGGCGTCCAACGTGCCGGGCGAGCTGTTGGCGCCCACCCAGCCGTTTCCCACGAAGCCTCCGGCCTACGACCGGCAGGGGGTGAGCATCGACGACCTGATCGACTTCACGCCGGAGCTGCGGGCGGAGGCGGAGCGCATCGCCGCGAACCACCGGATCGGTCCGATCTTCACGCCGCCGACCGTCTCGGTGCCGGAGGGGCCGTGGGGCACCCTGATGCTGCCGTCGCAGGCGGGCGGCACCAACTGGCCGGGGGCGTCGCTCGACCCCGAGACCGGCATCATCTATCTCTACAGCTACACCCAGGTGGTGTCGCTGGGCCTCGTCAACGACCCCGAGCGGTCGGACATGAACTTCATCCGGGGACGCGCGACGGAGGTCTCGGCCGCCGAGGCGTCGTTGACCATCGACGGGATCCCCATCATCAAGCCGCCGTGGGGCCGGATTACCGCCATCGATCTGAACCGGGGCGAGATTCTGTGGCAGGTGCCGCACGGCGAGACGCCCGACAACATCCGGAATCACCCCCGGCTGGAGGGGGTCGACATCCCCCGCACGGGGCGCGTGGGGCGCATCGGGACGCTGAACACGAAGACCCTCGTCATCGCGGGCGAGGGGGGGCTGTTCACCACCCCGTCGGGCGAGAGCGGGGCGATGCTCCGCGCCTACGACAAGATGACCGGCGAGGAGGTCGGCGAGGTCTACATGCGGGCGCCCCAGTCCGGTTCGCCGATGACCTACGTGCTCGACGGCGTCCAGTACATCGTCGTCGCCACCAGCGGCAGCGGCATGCCCGGACAGCTCCTCGCGTACCGGCTGCCGCCGGAGTAGGAGGGGTGCGCCGTGGAACGGTGCGAACTCCTGCAGGGTTGGCCGGGCGGCAAGCGAAGCCGCCGGCGACGATTGCCGGGCGAGGAGTCTGCGTCGTGAAACGGTGCGGACTACTGCCAAGGTTGGTTGGGTAGACAGCAGGCGGTGGGAGCAATCGCATCCAGGGAGCGGGGCCATGAATCGCAACACGACATCCCTCGGCCGCCGGCGGTTCCTGCAGACCGGCGCGCTCGGCCTCGGCGCGGGCGCGCTCGGCCCGGGTCTGGCCGCGGGCCAGGGGGGCGGGGTCCGGCCGGAGGCCGCGGCCGAGCCGTCCGAGGCCCGGGTCCGGATGACCGGCGACGGTCTCGGACTGACCGCGGCCGACCAGGGCCGGTTGCTCAGCCGGATGGCCGGCGAGGGCCGGATCGCCCGCGACAGCTACTCGAACGGCGGCATCGTCGGCGAGCTCGAAGAGCGTTTCGCGGCCCTGCTCGGCAAGGAGCGTGCGGTGTTCATGCCCACCGGCACCCTCGCCAACCACCTCGCGGTGCGGGCGCTGGCCGGCGGCCGCGGCCGGGCCGTGGTGCAGGCCGAGAGCCACCTCTTCAACGACTCGGGCGACTGCGTGCAGACGTTGAGCGGCATCACCCTGATGCCGCTCGCGCCGGGCCGCGCCACGTTCACCCTCGAGGATCTGCGGGAGGTCATCGACCGCACGGCCGGCGGCCGGGTGTCGAGGCCCGTGTCGGCGATCTCGATCGAGACCCCGGTTCGCCGGCGATTCGGCGAGCGGTTCGACCAGGCCGAGCTCGACCGGGTGACCGCGTTCGCGCGCGCACGGGGCATCGGGCTGCATCTCGACGGCGCCCGGCTGTTTCTGCAGAGCGCCTGCACCGGGGTCGACGTTGCGGAGTACGCGCGCCCGTTCGACACCGTGTACGTCTCGCTGTACAAGTACTTCAACGCCGTGTCCGGCGCGATCCTCGCCGGTCCGCGGGCCCTGCTCGACGACATGTACCATACGCGCCGGATGTTCGGGGCGGGGCTGCCCGGCGTCTGGCCGTTCGCGGCGGTGGCCCTGCACCATCTGCCGGGCTTCGTCGGCCGCTTTCGCCGGGCCGTCGAGGTGTCGGAGGGCTTCATCGAGCGGGTGACCCGGCACGAGGCGTTCGCGGTAGAGCGGATGCCGGCCCCGACCAACCTCTTCCGGCTCCGGGTGTCCGCCCCCGACCCCGCCGCGTTCCGGACGCGGCTGCGCGACCGCGGCGTCGACCTGGGGCGTCCCGGCCCCGACGGCCGCGTACTCGTCGGCGTCAACGAGACCTGGAACCGCGCGACCGCCGAGGGCCTGGCGGAACACTTCGCCGCGTCCCTTTAGTTCTCCACCCGGCGGTGCCGGACCCGCGTATTCATGAAACAGGATATCGTGTAGGGGCTTGGCGCTGGCCCAGAGGTCGGTTTCTCTATGGTGCCAAGAGCCCGTTTTTTAGTTGGACCCGGAGTCCCGCGAGCACCCCGTATTGCGAGACCGGAGATTCTTCCGGTGAGCGCGCCCTGTAGATTTCGTACCGGCGGACTCCACGCCAGCGCCTTTGCGAGCAGGAGGTGACGGATGGAAGTCTTGTACCCCCGGTGCGCCGGGTTGGATGTCCACTCTCGGTGCGTGAACGCGTGCGTGCGCATCGCTGCGGGTCGGAAGGTCACGACCGAGCACCGGGAGTTTGCGACTACGACGGCGGGTCTGCTCGAACTGGCGGCCTGGCTGACCGAGGCGGGCTGCACGCACGTGGCGATGGAGGCGACCGGCGTGTACTGGAAGCCGGTGTGGCACGTCCTCGAAGACGAAGAGTCGTTCACGCTGGTGCTCGCCAACGCGC
Organism: Vicinamibacterales bacterium; assembly: GCA_965215895.1. Lineage (GTDB taxonomy): Bacteria > Acidobacteriota > Vicinamibacteria > Vicinamibacterales > UBA8438 > JAJEEA01. The sequence goes on from OZ244130.1 coordinate 490,323, forward strand.
AGCACATCCGGAACGTTCCGGGCCGCAAGAGCGACCGGAACGACGCGGCCTGGATCGCCGACCTGTTGGCGCACGGGCTGATTCGGGGCAGCTTCGTGCCGCCGGCCCCGATCCAGGAACTGCGCGACCTGACGCGGACCCGCAAGCAACTGGTCCGCGAGATCACGCGGCACACGCAACGCCTGCAGAAGACGCTCGAAGACGCGAACGTGAAGTTGACGCACGTGGTCACCGACATCCTGGGCGTCAGCGGCCGGGCGATCCTGGCGGCGCTCATCGCCGGGGAGACCGATCCCGAGCGGCTGGCCGATTGCACCACCGGGCGCCTGAAAGCCGACCGCGCGGACATCATCGCCGCGGTGCACGGCCGGGTGACGGCGCACCACCGTTTCCTGCTGGAGCTGCACCTGGGGCAGATCGACGCGTTGCGCGCCGCCGTGCAGAAACTGGAGCAGCAGGCCGACGAGGTGCTGCGCCCTTTTCGCGAGGCCGCCGAGCGGCTGACGACGATCCCCGGGGTCAGTGAGACCGTCGCGCGGGTGCTCGTCGCCGAGATCGGCGTGGACATGACGAGGTTTCCCGGTCCGGGACATCTGGTCTCGTGGGCGGGACTGTGCCCGCGCCTCGACGAGAGTGCGGGGAAGCGCCGCTCGACCCGGATCCGTCACGCGACGCCGTGGCTGAAGACAACGCTGGTCCAGGCCGCGTGGGCGGCAACCCGGAAGAACGGGAGCTATCTGCAGACGCAGTTTCGACGGCTCAAGGGCCGGCGCGGCCCGAAGAAGGCAATCGTGGCGGTCGCCGCTTCCATGCTGACCGCTGCTTACTTCATGCTCCGCGACGAGACGGACTACCACGACCTCGGCGGCCGGTACCTGGCGAACCGCGACAAGCACCGCGTTACCCAGCGCCTCCTCCGCCGTCTGCACGACCTTGGAGTGGAGGTCGAAGTGAAGGCCGCCTGAGTCAGTGGTCACCGTGAGTTTCTCTGTAGGGGCTTGGCGCTGGCCCAGAGGTCGGTTTCTCTATGGTGCCAAGAGCCCGTTTTTTAGTTGGACCCGGAGTCCCGCGAGCACCCCGTATTGCGAGACCGGAGATTCTTCCGGTGAGCGCGCCCTGTAGATTTCGTACCGGCGGACTCCACGCCAGCGCCTTTGCGAGCAGGAGGTGACGGATGGAAGTCTTGTACCCCCGGTGCGCCGGGTTGGATGTCCACTCTCGGTGCGTGAACGCGTGCGTGCGCATCGCTGCGGGTCGGAAGGTCACGACCGAGCACCGGGAGTTTGCGACTACGACGGCGGGTCTGCTCGAACTGGCGGCCTGGCTGACCGAGGCGGGCTGCACGCACGTGGCGATGGAGGCGACCGGCGTGTACTGGAAGCCGGTGTGGCACGTCCTCGAAGACGAAGAGTCGTTCACGCTGGTGCTCGCCAACGCGCAGCACATCCGGAACGTTCCGGGCCGCAAGAGCGACCGGAACGACGCGGCCTGGATCGCCGACCTGTTGGCGCACGGGCTGATTCGGGGCAGCTTCGTGCCGCCGGCCCCGATCCAGGAACTGCGCGACCTGACGCGGACCCGCAAGCAACTGGTCCGCGAGATCACGCGGCACACGCAACGCCTGCAGAAGACGCTCGAAGACGCGAACGTGAAGTTGACGCACGTGGTCACCGACATCCTGGGCGTCAGCGGCCGGGCGATCCTGGCGGCGCTCATCGCCGGGGAGACCGATCCCGAGCGGCTGGCCGATTGCACCACCGGGCGCCTGAAAGCCGACCGCGCGGACATCATCGCCGCGGTGCACGGCCGGGTGACGGCGCACCACCGTTTCCTGCTGGAGCTGCACCTGGGGCAGATCGACGCGTTGCGCGCCGCCGTGCAGAAACTGGAGCAGCAGGCCGACGAGGTGCTGCGCCCTTTTCGCGAGGCCGCCGAGCGGCTGACGACGATCCCCGGGGTCAGTGAGACCGTCGCGCGGGTGCTCGTCGCCGAGATCGGCGTGGACATGACGAGGTTTCCCGGTCCGGGACATCTGGTCTCGTGGGCGGGACTGTGCCCGCGCCTCGACGAGAGTGCGGGGAAGCGCCGCTCGACCCGGATCCGTCACGCGACGCCGTGGCTGAAGACAACGCTGGTCCAGGCCGCGTGGGCGGCAACCCGGAAGAACGGGAGCTATCTGCAGACGCAGTTTCGACGGCTCAAGGGCCGGCGCGGCCCGAAGAAGGCAATCGTGGCGGTCGCCGCTTCCATGCTGACCGCTGCTTACTTCATGCTCCGCGACGAGACGGACTACCACGACCTCGGCGGCCGGTACCTGGCGAACCGCGACAAGCACCGCGTTACCCAGCGCCTCCTCCGCCGTCTGCACGACCTTGGAGTGGAGGTCGAAGTGAAGGCCGCCTGAGTCAGTGGTCACCGTGAGTTTCTCTGTAGAAGCCCGTCCTGAAAACCCGGCGATGCACCGAGACCGGCCAGGCGCACGGTGCATCGCCGGTCGATGCCGCGGGGACTTCGGCTGCGGGCTCCTGCCCGGACATCGCCGCCTGGCGGCGCCGCTGCGCGCCGGTTCAGGAACTCTTCAGAGACTCTTCAGGAACGTTTTTCGGCGTTTTCGCGCATAGTGCGTCGGCGTGCGACTTCCTCGCATGCGTGTGGGCGTGCGAGGAGCGTTGGCGTTGGAGGACGCTGTGACTCAGGACGGGCGGAATGTGAGTGGCGGCCGGCGCGGATGCGCAATCGTGCCGGCTGTCACGGTCGCAGTGCTGTTGGCGGCGGTCTCCGGGCGGGCGCAGGCGCCGGGCGTCGTCGCGGGGGTCGTGAGCGACGACACCGGGGGGGTGCTGCCCGGCGGGTCGGTGGTCGTCGAGACCGCCGCCGGGGACCTCACCGCGGTGACCGACGAGACCGGCCGGTACCGGGTCGAGGGCGTGCCGGCGGGCGAGGCGACGGTGGTGGTGCGGCTGGTGAACTTCTCGACCGGACGCGTCGACTTCACGGCGACCGGCGGAGAGCCGGTCACCGTCGACGTGCAGCTCGCCCTCGGCATCACCGCCGACGTCGTCGTGACCGGGAGCCGCACCTTCCGGAACATCGCCGATCTCGACAACCCGCGCGAGAACCTCGTGGGGGTGGCGAGCTCGGCCAGCGTCGGGGCGATCACCGCCGCCCAACTCGAGGCGCGGCCGATCATGCGGCCGGGCGAGGTCCTCGAATCGGTGCCCGGGTTCGTCGTCAGCCAGCACAGCGGCGAGGGCAAGGCCAACCAGTACTACCTGCGCGGGTTCAACCTCGACCACGGGTCCGATTTCGCCACCACCCTCGCCGGGGTGCCGCTGAACGAGTCGTCCGGCGCCCACGCCCACGGCTACACCGACGTGAACCAGCTCATTCCCGAGCTGGTGAGCGGCGTGCAGTACACCAAGGGCCCCTACTTCGCCGAACACGGGGATTTCTCGGCCGCCGGGTCGGCCAACATCAGCTACGCCAGCCGGCTCGACCGGCCGCTGTTCAGTCTCAGCACCGGCGGGCATGGTTGGGGGCGGGTTCTGGGCGCGGTGTCGCCGCGGGTCGGCTCCGGGGACCTGCTGCTGGCCATCGAGCTCGGCAGGAACGACGGTCCGTGGGAGCTCAAGGACAACATGCGGAAGGCGAACGGGGTGCTGCGGTACAGCCGGGGCGACCGCCAGAACGCCTTCTCGGTGACCGCGATGGGCTACTCCGGCGACTGGAACTCGACCGACCAGGTCCCGCGGCGCGCCGTCGAGCAGGGGCTGATCACCCGATTCGGCAACATCGACGACACCGATGCCGGGCGTGCGTCCCGCTATTCGCTGGCGTTCGACGGGCTCCGGTCCCGCGCGAACCAGTCGACGCGGGTGACCGCGTACGCCCTGGGCGGCGCGTTGAATCTGTTTCAGAACTTCACCTATTTTCTCGACCATCCGGTGGACGGCGATCAGGTGGAGCAGGAAGGGCGCCGCTGGAGCTCCGGGGCCCGGGTGGTGCACCGGCGCCTGGGCCGGATCCTGAGCCGGCCCGCCGAGTCGTCGATGGGGGTGTCGTTGCGGAACGACACCGTCAGCACCGTCGGACTCTACAACACGATCGCGAGGCGCCGCACGAGCACCATTCGGAACGATGCGATCGGGCAGATGTCGGTCGGGATGTTCGCCCAGAGCGAGATCGAGTGGAGCCGCGTGCTGCGGACGACCTTGGGGGTCCGCGGCGACCTCTACCGCTACGAGGTCCTTGCGCAGAATCCCCTGAACTCGGGCACCGGCGATGCCGCGCTCGTCAGCCCGAAGCTCACGGCGGTGCTCGGACCCTGGGGCGGGACGGAGTTCTATGCGAACTACGGCCGGGGATTCCACAGCAACGACCCCCGGGCGGCGACCGTCCGCGTCGACCCGATCAGCGGCGAGCCGGTCGCTCGGGAGGACCCGCTGGTCCCCGCCCGCGGCGGGGAGGTGGGCTTCCGCACCGTGGCCCTGCCCGGGCTCCAGGCGACGGTCGCCCTGTGGTATCTCTCGTTCGATTCCGAGCTCCTGTTCGTGGGGGACGCCGGGATCACCGAGGCCAGCCGGCCCAGTCACCGGTGGGGCGTCGAGTGGACCAACTATGCGCGTTTCACGGCCTGGATGACCGGCGAGGTCGACCTGTCGTTCTCCCAGGCGCGGTTCTCGGACGACGATCCCGCCGGCAACCTCATTCCCGGCTCTCTCGACCGCGTCATCGGCGGCGCCCTGACCCTCGATCCCAGCCGCCGCGTGTTCGGGAGCGTGCGGCTGCGCCACTTCGGCCCCCGCCCGTTGATCGAGGATGCCTCCATCAGCTCGAAGTCCACCACCATCTGGAACGGCGAGGTCGGCTACCGGGTGAACGAGCGGATGAACGTGACCCTCGAGGGCTTCAATCTGCTGAACAGCGACGTATCCGACATCGACTACTTCTATCTGTCGAGGCTGCCGGGCGAGCCGCTCGAGGGCGTGGAGGACATCCACTTCCACCCGTCGCTGCCGCGCACCGCCCGGGTCGTCCTGAACCTGTCGTTCTGACCGCGGATGAACCTTTCCGGCGAGCCCGCCGTATACATCGGACAGGTGACGGGGGCGGCCGGCGGCACGGCCTGACCGCGCACCCCGGATGGGCACACGGCGCATGCGGTCCATGACCCCGGTCGTGCAGCATGGCCAGGAAATGTTGGAGGGGACAGTGAGCAAGGTGACGACGGTTCGGCGCATGGCGCTGGCGGTGATGACGGCATTCGTGGCGTCCGGGGCGGCCATCGGCCTCCACGCCGCACAGGCAGGGCAGGACCCGCAACCCTGGATCCACCTCGACATGACCGGCGAGCAGGCCAACATGAACCTCAACCTGCCGCTGGCCGCCATCGAGGCGGCGCTGGCGCTGGCCCCGGAAGCGATCGTGGACAGCGAGGGTCAGCTTCAGCTCGGCGGCCAGCGCGAGATTCCGGTGGTCGCGATTCGCGAGGTGTGGAACCAGATGCGGGGCGCCGGCGACATCGAGTTCGCCAACATCCAGGACGGACGGCAGAGCATCCGCGTCGCCCGGGAGGGCGACACCATTCTGGTGAACGTCACGGGGACGGACGACGAGGATGACGCCGGGCAGGAGGGCGACGCCGAATCGGATGAGGATGAAGCCGAGCACGACCGCGCCGCCGACCACGACGGCGCCGAGCACGACCGGGACCGCGGCGGTATCGGCGAGGTCCAGATCCGGGTGCCGGTGAGGGTGGTCGACGCCCTGCTGTCCGGCGCCGGAGAGACCCTCGACGTCCGCGCCGCCATCCAGGAGCTGGCCTCGCTGCGCGGCGAGATGGTCCAGGTCATCCAGCCCGACGCCCGCATCCGCGTCTGGATCGACGAGAGCCCGACCCAGTAGCGCCGGGCCACGCGGTGCACGGCGGACAGGACGGGGCGGCCAGCCGGTGCAGGCGGGCGCCCCGTTCGCATGTACGGGTCTCCGATGCGGAGGGTTGGCAGGGGCGGCGGCGTAGCCGCACGCGACGATTCTGCGGGGCAGGAAGTCTGCGCCGCAGGACGGCGCGGATTCCTGGAGGGTTGGTCGGGGCGGCGGCGGCGTAGGCCGCAGCCCGATCGCGTTGGGAGTTCGTTGGCGCGAAACTCCTACGGCGACGGTTTCCGGGCCAGGTGAAGATGGGAACGGGCGAATCCGTTGACGTTGCGCACGGCGGCGGCCGGCCGGTGGGCGGCGGGGACGCGGCCGGCGACGAGCGGTGGATGCGCGAGGCCGTCGCCGAGGCGCGGCTGGCGAGCGGGCGGGGCGAGGTGCCGGTCGGTGCCGTCGTCGTCCTCGACGGCGCCGTCGTCGGGCGGGGCAGCAACCAGCCGATTCACGGGACGGATCCCACCGCGCACGCCGAGATCGTCGCCCTGCGCGAGGCCGCCCGCGCGACCGGCAACTACCGTTTGACCGGCGCCGTCGTGTACGTGACGGTCGAGCCCTGCCTCATGTGCGCGGGGGCGCTGGTGCACGCCCGCATCGGCCGGCTCGTCTTCGGCGCCGCCGAGCCGAAGGCCGGCGCGGTGCGCTCGGTCATGCGGGTGCTCGATCACCCCGCCCTGAACCACCGCGTGGAGGTTGCCGGCGGCGTGCTCGAGCCGAAATGCACCGAGCTGATGCGGGCGTTCTTCGCCGAGCGCCGGGCCGGCGGGAGAGAGCGCAAACGGAAGGCCCCGGAGCCGGAGTAACAGCGGGTCGGGAGGCCGAGCCGCCCCGGCTTGACCTGCGCCGAAGACGGGATACCATGGTATCTGCTCGACAGAAAGGTTGGATATCCCCATGCGTCAAGTTCGCACCGGTCGGTCGAATTGGACACGCGTCGGCCTGGGACTGTTGATCCTGGCCCTCGGAACCGGGATCGCCGCGACGCTGCAGGCCCAGACGAGTCGGCAGCCCTCTGATCGTCCGCCGCAGCCGGGGACCTTCCGGTCCGGCGTCACGCTGATTCGCACCGACGTGATCGTGCGCGACGCCGACGGCGTCTTCCTCGCCAATCTGACGCCGTCCGACTTCCGCATCGAGGAAGACGGCGTGGCCCAGGAGGTCGCCTCGCTCGTGCTGGTGCACGGCGGCCGGGTCTTCAACCAGCTCGCGCCGCGGCCGGCGGTGCAGGAGGGCATCATCCTGCCGACCACCCGCGCCCGGAACGATGTCGCGGGGCGCATCTTCATCTTCTTCGTCGACGCGATGCACCTCGAGCCGCAGGCCACGCCCCGGGTCCGGCACTTCATCAAGGACGTGGCCGACATCCTCGTGCACGATGGCGATCTCGTCGGGCTGATTTCGAACGACTCGGCGGGAACCGCGATCGATCTCACCTACGATCGGGAGCTGGTGAAGGCCGCCGTCGACGGCATCATCGGCACCGGTCTGACCCCGCGCGAGCTGATCCACGACATGCAGGACGGGCGGGAGGGGCCGGAGGAGCTGCGCTGGCGCGCGCATCGCGCCTTCTTCACCGTGAACACCCTCCTCGAGAACCTGGAGGCGGTCCAGAATCGGCGCAAGGTCCTGCTCTACGTCAGCACCGGATACGACATGAACCCGTTCGAGCTGCAGCGGTTCAGCCGGAGCAACCGGGCGGATCGATTCCTGCGCGAGCGGCCGCTCGATCTCGCCGCCAACGACCCCGAGCTGGCGGGGCGGTTGGCTCCCTTCGATCGGATCCAGCGCCAGGGCACCGTGTTCTCTGACGGGGAGCTGATCGGCGAGCTGGCCGAGCTGGCCGACGCCGCCAACCGCACCAACACGACGTTCTACACGCTGGATCCGCGCGGGCTCGTGTCCACCCCCGACATCGACTACGACGTCCCGCTCGAAGCCTGGCGCGAGCATCAGTTGGCGACGCGTTCCAGCCTGCGCACGCTGGCCGAGCTGACCGGCGGCATCTCCATCGTCAACACGAACAACTTCGAGGGGATGCTTCGTCAGATTGACGCGGAGACGAGCGACTACTATGTGCTCGGGTACTACACGAGCAACCCCGACCCGACCCACCGGCGGCGCGCCCTCGACGTGACCGTCGCCCGCGACGGCGTGTCGGTGCAGTCGCGTACCTCCTATACGTTCAGCTGGGCTGCGAGCGCCGGCGCCGCAGGGGGACGATGATTCCACGCACCGCGCTGGTCGTCCTGCTGGCGCTGCCCGGCGTGACCGCGGCGACCCCCCCCCTGACGGCGTCCGGGGCGCAACAACGCCCTGCCGAGGTCCTCGCGGAGGTCGGCGCTGCACTGCGTGAAGAGGTGGATCTGCGGCGCATCGACTACCGTGTCGACGGCGCCGAGGTCACCCTGTCCGGCGAAGTGCCGACGTTGTGGGTCAAGACCCGGGCGATCGACCGGGTCCTCGAGATCGAGGGCGTCGACACTGTCGCGAGCGAGCTCACGATTCCCACCGGTGAAGACGACGATGCGATCGCCGGGGCCGTCGGCTCGGCGATTCGGCAGTATCGGTACTACACGGTCTGGGACTACGTCGGAGGCGGGGTCGTCGACGGCGTCGTCACCCTGACCGGGAGCGTCACGCCGGACCGGAACAAGCCGGCCGAGCTGTTCGACCGCATCGCCCGGATCCCCGGCGTCCAGGACGTCGTCCTCGATATCTTCGTCCAGTCGGCGTCCCGCCGCGATCGGGATCTGCGCCTGCTCATCGCGCAACGGGTGCGCCGGCATCCGGTGTTCGCGCAGTACCTGCTGCTGCCCGACTCGCCGTTCCGCATTCTCGTCCACGAGGGAGAAGTGCTCCTCGTCGGTTCGGTGCGCAGCGGCGTCGAGAAGCGGGTGATCGAGCAGATCGCCCGCCAGGCGTTCGAGACCGAACAGGTGATCAACCGGCTGCAGGTCGGCGGCGGATAAAGACGTCGAGGAACAGCGACCTGTTCCTCGACGTCTTCGACCCGCAGCCCTGCCGTTCGCCTTCCCCCACCATCGCGCGTCAATCGACCGCTGCGGGTTCGAGCCAGCCGGCGGTACAAACAGAAGGAGCCGGGCGCCCTCCGAAGGCGCCCGGCTCCCGGCGAGACACGGTCGTGACGTCAGCCCGAGGTCGGGCCGTCCGGATGGGCTAGAAGCCGTACCGCATGCCGAAGATCGCCTGGCGCGGCAATCCTCCGGTCCGGAGCGACCTGTACTTCAGGAAGTCGCCGCTGTCCTGGTCCCCGACCGCCCGGTTGAAGTTGACGCGGTTGGTCAGGTTGACGATGTCGAAGTAGATGTCCACCGTCTGAGCCACCCGCGGCCGGGCGCGCCAACCGAACCGAAGGTCCAACTGCATGTAGTCGGCCGAGCGTGCGCCGGCCTGGCGGCCGTTGTGCTCCACCGCGATGGCGTTGTCGCCGGTGCCGCTGTACATCCCGGCGGGGAGCGGGTCGAATGGCGAACCGTTCCTGTTGACGTCGATGGTGCTGTTGATGAGGGTGAACGGCAGCTCGGTCATGTAGCGGAATATGGCGTTCAGGGTGATGCCGCCCCAGAGCTCCGTGCGCCCGGCGAGCGACAGGATGTGCCGCCGGTCCGTCTCCGAATCCTGCCAGTTCTCGTCCAGATTGAGGTCGTCCAGAACCTGGGTCTGGATTCCGTTGAGGCTCGGGCCGTTGGTGCCGTACTGCTCGAACGCGTTGCCGCGCGAATGGCCGAGCGCGTACGAGATGCGGCCGCCCCAGCGGTTGGCGTACCGCTTCTCCATCGCGAAGTTCAACGCGTCGTAGGACGATTGCCCGACGCTCTGGATCGACAGGACACGGTTCTGGAACGCCCCGACCGCGTAGCCGGCCGGACCGATCCCCGTGCTCGGGTAGAACACCGTATCGTTTCTGTCGTAGATCTCGCCGAACACGTCGTACCAAGCGAGTGGGTCGGAGTCGCTGGTTCCGGCCCGGAGCGGGGCGACGTAGTTGATGCGGTTGAGCAGGTCGCGGCCCCGCATGTTGACGTAGTCGACCGAGACCGACAGCGTCGGCATCAGCTCGCGCTCGAACCCCACCGTGAACTGGTGGAAAAACGGCTGGTTCCGCCGCTCGTTGTCGAGGTAGATGCGGGCTTCGTTGAGCGCCTCGTAGTCCGCGGGAAAGAGCGAGAGGACGTAGTCGTAGTTCACGAGCGGGCAGTGGGTGTTGCCGTCGCGTTGGTTCGCCGGCCCGCACTCCGCTCCCTGGCCGATGCGCAGGGCGCCCTGCAGCTCGGGGTCGGTGATCGGCATTCCCGCCCGCGGCCCGGCATCCCGGTTGAAGTTCCGCGGGAACGTGACGTCGAACGAGTCGTCGATGACCGTGTCCTGCAGTACGTTGTCGAGCCCGCTGAAGAGGGTCCGGTCGTAGAACCGCCCGTAGCCCGCCCGGATGACCGACCGGCCGTCGCCCGTCGCGTCGTAGGCGATCGACGTCCGGGGCGAGAAGTTGTCCCAGTCGCGCGGGTTCTGCCCCGGCGCCAGGAGCGGATTGTCGTTCCGGTCCGCGTTCATCATCTCGGCGTCGTACCGCAGGCCCAGCCCCACCGTCCAGCGTTCGTTCAGCGTCCACTTGTCCTGGAAGAACGCCTCCCAGTACCGGTACGGGTAGTCGAACACCCCGCCTCCGGGGTTGCCGATGCGAACGCGGAGCCGGTCGGGGTAGGTCGTGAGATCGCCGACGTCGAACGGCCGGTCGCTCGCCATCCTGAACTCGCCGCCCAGGTAGTTCTCCAGGAAATCGTCGATGTAGCTCTGGTGGTAGGTGACGCCGAACTTGACGTCGTGGTCACCCGCCTTGTCGGGGACGAACCACGACGTCGTGTTGTTGTACTGCCAGTGGCGGTCGTCCCGGCCGCCCGCCCACGGCGCCTGGTTGTCGCGGAAGCTGTTGTGCAGGTAGCTCGGCGGGCAGTTGCGCATCTGGCCGTCGCGGAGGATGCCCCCGGTGAACGTGCGCCAGCAGGGATTGCCGTAATTGTAGCTCTCGTCGGTCAGGGTGACTCGGACGGTGTTGACGAGGTTGTTCCCCATGACGCTGGTGTAGGTCCCGACCATGATCTGTTCTTTGTCGAAGATGTCCTGCGTCGCGAGCGTCGTCCGGTTGGAGCCGCCCAGCGTGCGGTCCTCCGGGCTCGTCTCGCGCAGCCACCTGACCGCCCAGGAGTTGTTGCCGTTGATCTGGTGGTCCACCCGGAGCATGGTGTTCCACGCCCGCAACTTCTCGGTGGCCGTGCGGTTCAGGTCGGGACGGGTGCTGAAGAGACGCGTGAAGGCCGGATTGGTGATCCGCCGCTCGACGGCGCCGAAGAAGTGCATCCGGTCCTGCACGATCGGACCGCCGAGCACGCCGCCGAACTCGAACTTGCTCGACACCGGCTTGTCCGTGCCCTCCTGAGCGGTGAAGAAGTCCTTTTGGGTCATGTTCGAGCTGGTGTTGTAGCTGAAGAGGGCGCCCGAGAACTGGTTCGTCCCCCGCTTCGTCACCGCGTTGATGATTGCGCCGCTGGCGCGGCCGAACTCGGCGTCGAACTGGTTGCTGATGACCTGGAACTCGGACACCGTCTCGATCGCCATCTTGACCTGGCTGCCCCCGCTGCCGCCGCTGGTGGAGTCTTCGTTCGTCCCGCCGTCGACGTTCAGCGAGCTCGCCGCGCTGGTCTGGCCGTTGGCGATGATCGTGTCGTTGCCGCCGCCCCCCGGCTGGAACTGCAGGCCCGGCAGCAGCGATATCGCCGCGAACGCGCTGCGATTGACCAGCGGCAGCGCGATCAGCTCTTCCTGCGACACCGTGCCGCCGACCTCGGCCGAGGTGAGGTCGACCAGCGGCGCCGCCCCGGAGACGGTGATCGTCTCCTCGATGCCGCCCACCGAGAGGACGATGTCGAGGTCGAGCGTCCGCCCCACGCCGAGCGGGAAGTCCGTGCGCTGGTACGGGGCGAAGCCCGGCAGCTCCGCGGAGACCGAGAAGGTACCCGGCAGCAGTTGCGCCGCGAAGTAGCTGCCGTCGCCCGAGGTCACCACCTCGCGGAACGTCCCGGTGTCCTGGTTGGTGATCAGAATGGCGACTCCCGGCAGGGCGCCGCCCTGCGCGTCGGTGATCCGGCCTCGAAGTTCCGTCCGGCCCTGTTGGGCGAGGGCCGTCGTTGCCGTCATGCCAACCAGCATGGCGACCGTCAGAAACGTCATGAGCTTCCGCACGATCCACCTCCATTAGTTGTTGACGAGACTGCACGCATGTATGTAGCGACTTATATTCCGGCTTGCTCCTTTGACTTCCTTCCTCGATGGTGCCCGCGTGCTGCGATACCCACCTGCGGCGGATGCACGGCCCGCCAGGACGTTCTCACGGCTGGATCGACGAGAGAATTCCGGTGGCCGTCGCCGCGAACCGGCCGTTGGGTTCCCGGTCCAGGTAGATCTTGAGCTCGGCCGCCGCCTCGGCCATCTGGCCGCCGTTCAGGTTCGCCATGCCGAGCCAGTAGTGGGCCTCTCCGTGCTCGGGGTCGAGCTGCAGCGTGCGCTCGAACTGCTGCCGGGCCTCGTCGAGACGGCCGGCGTTCCAGAAGATGAGGCCCTGGTCGAAGACCGCGGTGGGGTCGTCGCTCCCCCCGCCGCCCGAGAGCCGGGCCGCCGCCGCGCCGGCTTCGGCCGCGTCGTCGAACCGCCGCTGCGCGTTGTAGATCTCCGCCAGCCCGCCGTAGGTCTCGGCATTGTCGGGGTCCAGCGCCAGCGCCGCCCGGAAGGCCGCTTCCGACTCGGCGTAGGCCTCCATCCGGCCATGGACGATGCCCAGGTTGCGCTGGCATTCGGCGCAGTCCGGTGTCGCCTCCAGCGCGTTCCGGAGGTGCCCCACCGCCGCTTCGAGCTGGCCGCCGCGGGCGGCCGCGAGCCCCTGCTCGAAGGCGTCGGTGGTGGCGTTCCGGGCGTCCAAGTCCGCCCGCTCCACGTCCGACAGACTGTCCCGGTAGATCTCCTCCACCGTCAACAGCATCAGGTTCTGTTCCAGCTCCTGCCCCACCACCAGGTCTATGGCCACGCGGTTGACGCCCACACCCTCCCTGGTCGCGGTGAGGGTGTAGGGGCCGCGCGCGAGGCCTATCTGCAGGAACTCCCCCGCCTCGTCCGTCGTCACCTCGAAGCTCCGGGTGAGCCCCCCGGCGAACTCCAGCGTGACGGTGGCGCCGGCGACGGGCTGGCCGCCGCGGTCGGTGATGACACCGAACACGCGGGCGCTGTTCTGGGCCGACGCCGGGACCACCGATGCGATCGTGAGCACGACGACCGCAACCATCGATCGGCACAATCTGCTTGATTCGAACATGCCCGTCTCCCCCCTCGGATCGAGTGGCTTCCGTATGTGTGACCGACGCCGAGTCGTTCGGTCCCGCGGTTTTGCGGAAGTCGATTATAGTGGGGCGACAGTCCCGATGCCACACAATGCCGAACCAGCGATTCATCGTCCCCCGGCATCGGTTCCCCGGCTGGTACCGGGCAGTCGATCCGGCCGTCGACGGCGCGGAGCGGCTTGCGGGAACCTGTCTGCAAGGGAACACCCCTGAGGAAGCGCGTCCGGCGCGAAATCTGTCGATGTACGGTGCGCTGGATTACCCGCAAGACTCGTACCACGGGGTCGCCGACCGGCGGAGAGGCAGTGCTTCAGTAATGTCGCGGGCTATCCGGTGTTTCAGCGCAAGGCGTGTTCGCCGATTCGGCATCGGCCGTCCAATTCGTTGGTTTGCGATCCAATATTCCGGGTCGCCGGCCCGGTCGTCGGTGGGAAGCGCCTGGACGTGGAACCGTCCGGTAAGGGGAGACTCACATGAGGAAGACTATTGCGGCCGTCGTCGTGCTCGTTGCGGCCGGCACCGCGCCGGCGGCGGCCCAGCCGGCGTGGAGCACGACGGATCTGGGCGGCGGCAGCGCCCAGTTTCAGCTCGCCAACGACGAGGGAGCGTCGATCATCCTCGTGTGCGAGCTCCGGGGCGTCAATGGGGGGTTCGAGTTCCCCGCGCCGGTGGACGCCACCGAACGGGCCACGCTGCGTGCCGTTCCCGGCGAGCGGCAGAACGTGGCGGTCACCCCCGTCAGCGATCGCCTGTTCCAACTGACCGGCGGCCGGGGGGTCGATACGCTCCTGCGGCTGCTGCGCACCACCGCGAACCTCTACGTACGCCTGAGCGGCGAGGAGGCGGCCTTCCAAGTGTTCGGCAGCGACTCGGTCGTGTCGGAGTGCCTGGAACGGCAGGAGCCGCTACCCGAATAGGAACGATGGCGCCCTTGTCAAGAGCAGTCGGGAACAGTAGGGTGGGGTATCGTGTTCCTGTCGCCGCTGACTCTCGACTACCGGCGGGACGCTCTCGTTGAACTTGGCATGAATTTGGCATATCACTATCGATGAGTGCCCCAAGGAGTCAGCTACACAGACAACCCACACGTCGTCGTCCGTCCGGGTTCGAGCAGCCACGTCGTTTCCGTCGAGAGACTTTATATACAGTGGAGGTGGAACGTGCGAAAGCTCGCAAGACTCACGGCAGCCGTCACGCTTGTCGGCTTGATGGCGACAACGGCCATTGCCCAGCAGGGCACGGCGGAACTTCGAGGCAGCGTGACGGACGAGCAGGGCGGGGCCCTGCCGGGCGTCGCCATCCTGATCACCAATCAGGACTCCGGCACCTTCCGGGAAGCGCTCACCGGCGGGGACGGCAGCTTCTTCGCCAGCCAGATGTTGCCGGGCACCTTCACGATCACCGCCCAGCTGCCCGGGTTCGCCACCTTCGAACGGACCGACTTCGCCATCGGCGTCGGCCGGACGCTCGACCTCGAGATCGTGATGACGATCGGCCAGCTCGAGGAGACCATCACCGTCTCGGGCGACGCGCCGTTGGTCGACCTCACGTCGGCCGAGGTGGGAGGCACCATCACCGCCGAGGACCTGACCGAGCTGCCGCTGGGCAACCGCAGCTACTTCTCGGCGGTGGCCCTGCTGCCGGGCATCCAGTTCAATCCCTCGTCCAGTCTGGGCAACGACTCGATCATCGCCAACGGGCAGCACCCCAGTACCAACAACGTGGCGGTCGACGGCGCGCCGAACAACGAC
This sequence comes from Vicinamibacterales bacterium, assembly GCA_965215895.1. Taxonomy (GTDB): domain Bacteria; phylum Acidobacteriota; class Vicinamibacteria; order Vicinamibacterales; family UBA8438; genus JAJEEA01. Next base: position 505,411 of record OZ244130.1, read on the forward strand.
GACAACTCCGGCACCTCGGCGGGCGGGCAGACGCGCGTCGCCCTCGAGTCGGTGCAGGAGTTCCAGGTCATCACGAACCAGTTCGACGCCGAGTTCGGCCGGGCCAGCGGCGCCGTCGTCAACTCGATCACCAAGCGGGGGAGCAACCAGTTCAGCGGCGCGCTGTTCAACTACTACACGTCGGAGGCGATGACGGCGACCGACGTGCTGTCGCTCCAGCAGGGAATCCCCAAGCCCCCGACCAGCAAGCGGGAGTTCGGCGGCGTCATCGGCGGGCCCGTCATCCAGGACCGGATGCATTTCTTTTTCAGCCTGGAGCGGCAGCTCGTCGCGCCGAGCCGTCCGCGCGTCTTCCCGGACGAGCGGTCCGAGCTGAACTACTCGACGACCGAGAGCTGGGAAGCCTGGAACACCCTGATCCGCGTCGACCACCAGGTCAGCGGCAGCAACTCCTGGGCGTTCCGCTGGCTGAGGGAGCTGGCGCCGCAGTTCGGCCTGCTGGGCGGCCGGACCGGGACGCTGGCGACGCTGGAGGACGAGACCGACAACGACCAGACCTACGTCGGGAGCTGGACCAGCGTCCTCGGCAGCTCGAAGGTGAACACGATGCGGCTGTCGGCGACGCGGGAGCAGTACTGGCGCGGCAACCCGTGCTGGCGGGCGCAGGGCGACTTCGGAACCCTCACCGCGCAGGGCAGCACGGCGCAGGCGAACTGCCTGCCGCAGTACCGATACCAGGACTTCCAGGACAACGCGTTGGGCAGTTCCAGAGGGAACCGCGACCACCACATGAGCCTCTCGAACGCCTTCTCCTGGTTCCTGCCCGACAAGGCGGGCGATCACGACATCAAGATGGGGGGGACCTTCCACCGCACCAACATGCTGTGGCGCCAGCAGAGCGACATGAACGGCATATTCTTCTTCGGGGGCAACCGGGCGTTCCACCGGGACGACTTCTCCACCTACCCGGAGGCGTTCAGCGTCCGCGTCGGCGGCCAGCTCTACGTGCCCACCAAGTACAACACGCTGGAGGCGTACGCCCAGGACAAGTGGCAGATTGGCGACCGCCTGACGTTCAATATGGGCGTCCGCTACGACCTGGAGGTCTTCCCGCTCGAGAACCCCGACAACCCGTGGCGGGGCCAGTTCAACGGCGGGGCGGAGCGCAACTACCCGGTCGACTACAACAACGTCTCGCCGCGGACGTCGTTCGCGTTCGACGTGGAAGGCGACGGGCGCTCCGTCGTCCGGGGCGGCTACGGCATCTTCTACGACAAGACCATCGGGAACCAGGTGACCCGTACGATGCGGCTCGCGCCGTACACCGATTCGTACGTGGTGCGCTTTCCGGCGACCGGCCAAGATCCGGGTCCGGAGATGGGCATGCGACCGGGCGGCCACCTCGGGAGGCTGATCGACACCTCGACCAGCGGCTGCCCGGCCGAAGTGAGCAACGCCGGTTGCGTCTCAATCAACCGCGATTACCTGAACGAGTTGTTCCCCCCGGGGAGCCAGCTGGTGAACACCGGCCGGGTCTGGTTCGACCACCCGGACCGGAAGCAGGCCTATAGCCACCAGATCACCTTCGGGTACGAGCGTGAGCTGACCTCGGTCCTGTCGGCGTCGGTCGACCTCGTCAGCATGCGTGGCCGCGACCGGCAGATGCTGATGGAGGCGCGCCCGCAGGTCCGTGCAGGCACGCTCCGCGCGGATCCGGTCACCCGGATGGACGCGCTGGCCCTCGTGCCCGGGCTGAACGACGTGCTGCGGCCGGGCGACAGCTACGAGGGAGGCCGTGTCAACTTCGTGCAGAGCCTCGGCACGAGCAAATACAACGCGCTCAACTTCCAGTTGGAGAAGCGCTACAGCAGCAACTGGCAGATGCGCGCGGTCTACTCCCTGAGCAAATCGGAGGGCGACTCGGCCTACTACCTCGACAACAACTGGGCGCAGGTCGGGAACGACCTGAACCTCGATCAGCTCTGGGGGCCGAGCCGGTACGACCGCCGTCACAACATGACGTTCAGCGGCCGGACGGAGATCCCGGTGGCGGGTGGCATCACGCTGAGCGGCGCCCTGCGGTACATGAGCGGCTCGCCGTTCACGATCCAGAACACCGACTTCGACCCGAACATGAACGGGTGGGGTCCGGACCCGATCGCCGCCGGCACCTACAGCGGCACTGCGGGCACGAACCGCAACCCGATCACGGTCGAGAACGCCGGCGGGATCTGGGGCGCGTACGGGCCCGACTTCATGCAGTTCGACATCCGGCTCGGCCACCGCACGCGCTGGAGTGACCGGCAGACGCTCGACATCTTCTTCGACATCTTCAACGTCACGAACCGCGGCAACTTCAACAACCCGACGGGGGACCAGCGGTCCGGCAACTTCCTGAACCTCACCTCCCTCCGGGCCGGCAGCGGCTTCCCGCGGCAGGCGCAGTTCGGCATCCGCTGGGGGTACTAGCCGCAGCGGACGGAGGCGTCGGAGAGGACTTGTCCGCGATCGGGCCGGGCGACGGAAGCGCCGTCCGGCCCGCTCTTTTGTACGGGAACGGGGAACCCGGGTTCGAGTTTCCAACGCGCGGTATTCCCGTTGAATCGCCGCCGTGTCTTCGCGCCGTCGCCGAGCGTTCGCACGGGTGATACCGCCGCGGGCTCTTGACCTTCTCTCAGGAAGGGGTACCATGCGGGTATCTCGTAAGGGAGGTTGGATACCCCGCAGGCGTGCTCTTCGTCCGGTTCGGTCGAAGTTAAGATACGTGTCGGTCCGGGGGGCTCTGGTACGCCGCCGCGGGTGGTGGCGGGGCTTGCGTCTAGCGCAACTGCCCGGACCGCACCGGTCCGAACGCCGAGGGGCCTTCGGCTGACGGGATCGACGTTCGCGGAGTCGGATCGCGAAGACGCCGGCAGCATCCCTCGGATTCGCGAATCCTAGGCAGAGCGCCGGGCAGGTTGCACGCGGTTGGTCAGGTCGACATCGACGAGGAGGCGACTATCAGTCGGATCGAGATTCTGCATTGAAAACTGAACATGCCGTCACACGCACGCGCGCGCCGGTTCTCTGCCGGAGGGGAAGTTCGACGGGATCCCAGCCCGTTTTACACGTCGGTTGCCTCAGAAGGAGGAGACGAAATGGCGAGAAGACTGCTATGTCTTTGGGCGGTGGCGGCGATCACCCTGATCGGTACCTCGGCCGTCGGCCAACAGGGGCGGTCGGAGTTGCGAGGCCAGGTCACCGACGATACCGGCGGCGCATTGCCCGGCGTGAGCGTGGTCGTCACCAATCAGGCCACCGGCACGTTCCGCGAGGTGCTCACCAGCGGTGACGGCAGCTTCTTTGCGGCGCAGCTCATCCCCGGCGTGTTCACCATCGCCGCCGAGCTGCCCGGTTTTCGCGGCTTTCGGCGCGTCGACTTCGCCATCGGGGTCGGCAACACCCTCGACATCGACATCGTCCTGGAGATCGGCGCGATCGAGGAGACGATCACCGTCTCGGGCGAGTCGCCCCTCGTCGACCTGACGTCGGCCGAGGTCGGCGGCACGGTCACGAGCCAGGAGCTGGTGGAGCTGCCGCACCTGAACCGCAGCGCCTTCGCCGCGGTCGCGCTGTTGCCGGGCATTCAGTTCCAGCCCTCGTCGAGCCTCGGCAACGACACCATGATCGCCAACGGACAAACGCCCAACGGCAACACGATGGGGGTCGACGGGGCCACGAACAACGACGACATCAGCGGCTCGGGGGCCGGCGGGCAGGTCCGGGTGCCGCTGGAGTCGGTGCAGGAGTTCCAGGTGTTGAGCAACCAGTTCGACGCCGAGTTCGGCCGCGTGCGGGGGGCCATCGTCAACTCGATCACGAAGCAGGGGACCAACCGGTTCAGCGGCGTCCTCTTCGACTACTACACCAGCGAGCGCATGACGACGGAAGACTATTTCGTCGCCCGGAACGACTCGGTGAACAAGCCCGAGACCAACAAGACGGAGTTCGGCGGGGTGATCGGGGGGCCGATCGTGCGCGACAAGGCGCACTTCTTCGTCAGCGTCGAGCGCCAGCTCGTCAATCCGAGCCGCTCGCGCGTTTACGACAGCCGTCCCGATCTCAACTTCTCGCTGTCGGAGAACTGGAAGGCGTGGAACACCATGTTCCGGGTCGATCACCAGATGAACGCCAACAACACCTGGGCGTTCCGGACGATTCGCGAGGTCGCCCCGCAGTTCAACCTCGTCGGCAACCGGTCGGCGACCCTGAACACGATTCAGGACGAGACCGACGACGACCAGATCTACATCGGCACCTACACCAGCGTCCTCGGGAACAACAAGGTCAACACGGTGCGGATCGCGAGGACCTATGAGTCGGCCTACCGCGGCAACCCCTGCTGGCGGGCCAACGGCGGGTTCGACAACATCGGCAACCAGGTGACCTGCCCGCCGCAGTGGAGCCACAGGAGCTTCCAGGACAACCAGCTTAACGGCTCCGGCGGCCGGGACGACTTCAACTGGCAGTACGCGAACACGTTCTCGTGGTTCGTGCCGGACATGGGCGGCGACCACGACTTCAAGTTCGGGGGCACGTTCCACCGTTCGGTGCTGCAGGAGTTCAACGAGGGCAACCTGAACGGCACGTTCTCGTTCAACACCGACCGCGTCTTCGATTCGGCCGACCCCTACACCTATCCCGAACGGCTCAGCGTGCGGGTCGGCAACCCCCTCGGGAGGCCCTACCGGTTCCCGGTGTACACGACCGAGGCGTTCTTCCAGGACAAGTGGCAGGTGAACGACCGGCTGACGATCGGGCTCGGCCTCCGCTACGACTTGGAGATCTTCCGGGCCGACCTCCTCGACGGGCCGGGGGGAATACCCGCCAACCCGATGGTGCCCAACGGGCAGGACCCGATCGACAGGAACAACTGGTCGCCGCGCACCTCCATCGCCTATGACCTCCAGGGCGACGGCCGGTCGGTGCTGCGGGCGGGGTACGGCATGTTCTACGACAAGACCCTGATCGGCACCCTCGACAACTACATGCAGAACCCGCGGTTCACGGACTCGTTCACCACGAGCTTCCCGTTGACGAGCGACGACCCGGGACCGGCGAACGGGATGCTCCCGACCAACCCGTTCCTCCTGAACTACGGTCCCACCGGCGACGGTGCGCGCGGCTGTCCCGCCAACCCCGCCGGTCCCTGTCCCTTCGTGGACCGGCCCGCGCTCGACATGCTGTACCCGGCCGGCTCGCTGCTGCAGAACGTCGGCACCGTCTACCTCGATTCCGCCACGCGCAAGCAGCCGTATCAGCATCAGATGACCTTCGGCTACCAGCGCGAGCTGGCCCCGACGCTCTCGGTGTCGGCCGACTACATCCGCATGATGGGGCGCGACATGCTCGCCCGCGTCAACTACAACATGCCGACCCGCCAGGGCACGGCGCGCAGCGACCCCCTGATCTTCTACGATGTCTTCGGTCTGCTGGGGGGTGACGGCCAGTTCGTGAACCGCGTCATCGCCGCCGACAGCGTGGGGGGGATGGACTACGACGCCCTGAACATCCAGATCGAGAAGCGGTACGCCGACCGTTGGGGCGCTCGCCTGTCGTACGCGTTAGGCTACTCGCGCGGCGATACCTGGCAACAGTACGAGAGCGTCTCCTCGCAGGTGGGCGCCGACCTCAACCTCGACGAGCTCTGGCAGCCGGCGGAGTCCGATCGCCGGCACATCCTGTCGATATCCGGCAACACGGAGATCCCGGGCGGGGTCACGGCCAGCGCCACGCTGAGTTACATGAGCGCGCTGCCCCTGACCATCCACGATTCCAACGTCGACCCCAACATGAACGGCGTCTTCTTCGACCCCATCGCGTCCGGCTCGTACAGCGGAGATGGGACCCACGCCATCAGCGTGGAGAACGTCGGTGGATACGGGGGCGCGCGCGGGCCCGACTTCATGCAGCTCGACGTGCGGTTCGGCTATCGCCTCAGGCCGACGACGGTTCAGACGATCGACCTGTTCTTCGACATCTTCAACGCGACGAACCACGCCAACTTCAACAATCCCACGGGGGACCGCCGCAGCGGCAATTGGCTCAACCTGATTTCGCTGCGGGGAGGGAGCGGCTTCCCGCGGCAGGCGCAGTTCGGCATCCGATACGGGTTCTGATCGGACCCGCGGGTCGGAACGCTCGCGGGGGCTTCGACGGGCGCTGCGCGCTGGCCGCGCAGCGCCCGTCTCGTTCTTGCGGGCCATTCGGCGGGATCGAACTGTTGCCGGGCCTCGTCGAGGCGGCCGGTGTTCCTGAAGATGAGGCCCTCGACCGATCTCGACGACACGGAGTCGCCGCGAAGGGAGACACCCATGCTGAAGGCTATCGCCGCGGTGGTGGCGCTCGCGGCTGCCGCCGCGCCGGCGGCCGCGCAGGCCGTCTGGGATGCGCGGGACCTCGGCGGCGGGAGCGCCGAGTTTCGACTCGGCAACGACGAGGGGGCGGTGATCATTCTCGTGTGCCAGCTCGGGGGCATCAGCGCCGGGTTCGAGTTTCCGGGGTCCCTGGACGCCACGGAGAGCGCCTCGATTCGCGGAGTGCCGGGCGAGCGGCAGAACGTCGCGGTGGCGCCGGTCAATGATCGCGTGCTCCGCCTGACCGGCGGCCGGGGGCTCGAGACGCTCCTGCGGCTGCTGCGGAACACCCCCAATCTCTACGTGCGCGCGGGCGGCGAGCGGGCGTCCTTCGAGGTGTTCGGGAGTGCCCCCGTCGTCAGCGAGTGCCTGGAGCGCCAGGACGAGCCCATACGCGACCCCACGCGGCGGTTCCGCAGCTTCAGGTGACCTCGTCCGTGTTCCCCTCCGTCTGACGAAGAACGGCCCTGATTCGGCCGCCGCAGGACGCCAGTGGGTTCTGGCTCGGCGGCCACGGCAAGTTTGTCTGGCAAGTTTGTCTGGATTGTGGGGAGTCGCGCCGTCGGCCGGTCGTCCGACCGGCAATCGGACGGTCTCCCAACCGGCAATTGGCCGCTGACGTAGCAGGCATACGGCCGCCATCCGTCCGTTGTTCCCGCGTTCGTTGGCGCCAGCCACGCGGGAAGCGCGCTGGTCAGGCAGTGCCTGGAGCGGCAGGTTGAAGCGGTAGCCAAGCCGACGCGACGATTCCGGGTGACGAGGACGGGCGGCTCAAGAGAAAGGGCCGGGCGCGAAGCGCCCGGCCCCCCCAACCGCTGACGCCGCCGACGGCGGTCGAGTCTAGAAGCCCCAGCGCATGCCGAACTGCGCCTGCCGCGGGAAGCCGCTTCCGGCGCGGAGTCCGGTCAGGAGCAGGAAGTTGGCGCTTTCCCGGTCGCCGTCGCCAACGCGTAGACGGCCCGCAGCCCCCAGTTGTTTCGAGTACCGCTTCTCCATCTGGAAGTTCAGGCCATTGTAGGTACCGCGCCCGTTGCTGGTCGTCAACAGCACGTTGCCCCTGTAGGCGTCTCCCGCGTTCAGACCGGTGTTGCCCAGCACGCCGAATGCGTCCACCCGGCCGGTCGCGTCGGTCGGCGCGGTGCCCGCCCGAACCTGGGGGTTCAGGTTCTGTCGCATGTGGGTGTCGCGGTCGAGCTGGCGGACGTAGTCGATCGACGCGGACAGCACCGGGTTCAGCTCGCGTTCGTAACCGATGGTGAACTGGTGTGCGTAGGGCTGCTCGCGGTTCGGGTTGTCGAACTCGATGTTGCCGGTGTTGAACTGCTGCGCGCCCGGGGGTAGCAGTTCGTTCAGCACCTCCCGGTTCACCTCCACGCACGGGCCCGAGTTGCCGTGCCGGGCCGGACAACCGTCGGGGTTGATCTGGATCAGTCGGTACAGCTCGCTGTTCGGATCCAGCGGTTGGCCGAGCTCTGGATTGGGGTCATTCTGGTTCTGCGGGAAGCTCACCGAGAACGAGTTGTTGTACGGCGTATTCCGCACGTACGGGGTGATCCCGTAATACAGCGTCTTGTCATAGAAGATGCCGTATCCACCCCGTACGACCGACCTGCCGTCGCCGGTCAGGTCGTACGCGAACGAGGTGCGCGGCGCCCAGTTGTTGTAGTCGATGGGGTAGCTGCGCCCCGACGACAGCGGCGACGTGATGCCGAGGGCCGGCGCCGCCTGGAAACCGCCGACGTTGCTCGCCGTCTCGAAGAACGGGTTGTTGTCGTTGGGCAACGGAAATATCTCGAGGTCGTACCGCCCGCCGAAGCTCAGCGTCAGGCGCTCGGTCACCTGCCACTTGTCCTGCACGAAGGCCTCGATCGTGTGGTACTCCGTCGCCGACTCGAGCTGGCCGCCCACGCGTATGTGGAGCCGGCTCGGCCAAGTGGTGTACTCGTTCGGGTCGAACAGGATGTCGTTCGGGTTCCGGAACACGAAGTTGCCGTTCAGGTTGTTCTGCGACCGCCACAGCATGTTGGTGTTGTGGTAGGTAGTTCCGAACTTCAGGTCGTGGTCGCCCATCTTGTCGGGCACGAACAACGAGAAAGTGTTCGAGTAGCTCCAGTGGTTGTCGCGGTTGCCCTGCGAGCTCGTCAACTGGTTGTCGACGAAGTTCCGGAACGTGTACTGCGGCAGGCAACTCGCCTGCGCAGTGCTGCCGGGCGCGACGATGTCCGTGAAGCTCCCCTGGTCGCGCCAGCACGGATTGCCCCGCCAGTACTGCTCGCGTGTCGCGGAGACGCGGAAGGTGTTGACCTTCGAGTTGCCGATGACGCTCGTCCAGCTTCCGACGTAGGTCTGGTCGTTGTCGGTCTCGTCCTCCAGCGCGTTCAGTGTCGCCGACCGGCCGCCGAGCAGGCTGAACTGGGGCGCCAGCTCGCGCAGCCAGCGGAAAGCCCACGTGTTGCTGGCGTTGATCTGGTGGTCGGCGCGGATCAGGGTGTTCCAGGCTTCCCAGCTCTCGGCCGTCGTGAAGTTCAGGTCCGGCCGGGTCGGAAACACCTTGGCCCGGCTCGGGGCGACGATCTGCCGTTCCAGGCTGACGAAGAAGTGCATCTTGTCCTCGATGAGCGGTCCGCCGAGCACGCCGCCGAACTCCTTCTTGCTCGTCGGAGGCTTGGGGAGGTCGTCGCGCGCCGCGAAGTAGTCGCGCGTCGTCATCTTCTCGGTGGTGTAGTAGTTGAACGCGGCGCCGGTGAACTCGTTGGTGCCCTGCTTGGTGATCGAGTTGATGATCGCGCCGCGGGCCCGCCCGAACTCCGCGTCGAACTGGTTCGTGATGACCTGGAACTCCTGGACCGACTCGAGCGGGACGCGCGTCTGGCCGCCGGCCCAGGTGCCGCTGTTGTCGTCGTTGTTCGCGGCGCCGTCCACCGACACGTTGTTCGTCCCCGGCGTCTGGCCGTTGGCGATCATGGTGTCGTTGCCGAGGCTGGACGACGGATTGAACTGAATGCCCGGCAGCAGCGCGATGGCCGCGAAGTAGCTGCGGTTGCTGGTGGGCAGCTCGGTCAGGTCGCCGGTGGTGATGGTGCCCCCCACCTCGGACGACGTCAGGTCGACGAGCGGCGCCGCCCCGGACACCGTGATGGTCTCCTCGATCGTGCCGATGGTCATCGTGATGTCGAGATCCAGCGTCCGGCCCACGCCGATCGCGAAGTCGGTGCGCTCGAACGAGTTGAACCCGGCGAGCTGGGCGGTGATGCGGAACGTGCCGGGCAGCAGCTGCCCCGCGAAGTAGCTGCCGTCCGCGCCCGAGACGATCTCGCGGAACCTGCCCGTATCCTGATTCGTTCGGATCTTTGGATATAGCGGCAGACACGGTTGCCAACCGCGCCGCAGGCGACGTACACTGAACGTTGCGGACCGGACGGCGCGGGTGGGTCCAACCTACCGTACCGCGCCGGCCGCGTTCTTTGCGGAGAGGTACCGAAGTGGTCGTAACGGGGGCGCCTCGAAAGCGTCTTGTCGGGTAACCGGCACGTGGGTTCGAATCCCACCCTCTCCGCCACTCCCACCTTGCAGTTCGTTCCCGCCACTCGATCCTGATCGGTGCCACGCACTGCGCCGGGCTCGAAGACCAGCTCCGGGACCACCACTTCCCACGCGTCGCAACCGGTTCCCTCGTGGTGCCCCGGGTCGGAGATCCTGAGCGAGAACGGCGCGTCTCCGCGGGAATGCGGCCCTCGTGAAGGGCGGAATCCGACGGCGTGGCCTACAATGTCGGTGCAGAGCGAGAGGGGGACCGATGACGAGACCAATTGCGAGATTCGCCTTGGCGTTCATGACCGTCGGCGTTGTGACCGCCTGCGCCGCCGAGCCGCCGGCCGAAGAGCCCGCCGAGCCGCCGCCGGCGGCGGTCGACAGCCTCCCCGGGGCCGGCGGCGTCGTGACCATACCGTTCACCTCGGTACGCGTCTGGTTCAATGACGCGACCGATCTCGATCAGAGCGGGCTCGCGCTCGAGGGCCCCGACGGCAGCGTTCCCCTGGTCGGGATCCATTCGATGGGTGAGGGCGACCTGATGGGGGCCGTGAGCGGCGCGACGCCCGCGGGCGACTACACGCTCACCTGGACCGCGGTCGGTGCGGGGAGCGCGACCGCGACCGGCGACGTCCGGTTCACGGTGTCGGGGGGCGAGCCCGACGCCGCGTCGGACGAGCCGCCGATCGATGAAGGGGCGGCGGCGACCGCCGACAGGGACTGAGCCCGGCCGCGGTTCAGAGCGCCAGGACGCCGTTGACGACCATGTCCTCGAGCTCGAACTTCCGCTTGATGCTCGCCTCGGCGACTTCCGTGACGAACTCGACCTCCTCGTCGGCGAGGGTGATGGCGTCGTCCCGGGGGAACAGGTACACGAGAGCGACCCCGTTGCCTTCCCGCTGGGGAATGGCCTGGGCGGGCCGGATGGGCGGCTTCCCGGGGCGCACCAGACGGGCCTCGGCCATCAGCGCGGCGGGGTCGAGCCGCGCGAAGGGGAGGGGCAGACCGGAGACGACGATGAAGTAGTCGGTGGGACGCTGGGCGAGGAGCTGTCGTCCCGAGGAGTCGAGGGCGCCTCCCTCGCCAATGCGTCCGCGGACGATGGCCTGCCGCGTCGGCAGCGCGCTCCGCCACTGGACGATGAGCCGGCTCTGCGCACTCGCGCCGAACGCGTTGCCGCCGCGGCCGCCGAAGCCGCCCCGGCCGGCGGCTTGGGCCCCGCCCACGGAGTCGTTGACCGCCGCCCTCGGCGGCCGCGGAAACACCACCGTGATCCGCTTGGCCCAGGGTGAGTTGGACATCATGCGCTCGACGTCCCGGTCGGACCAGGCCGTGAGCTCCTTCTCTTCCCAGAAACCTTGGGCGGCCAGTACGGCGCAGGCGACCAGCCAGACGATCGAGACCGCGATGTACCTTCGCCTCATGGTGCTCCTTCCTTAGCGCATGCTCGGACGTCCGACAGGCGTAGGGGGGGCACTATCACACGGTTTCCGGCGCAGATCGAAAGGTGGTCCGCTCGACCGGACCCGTGGGCGGAGTTCGCTGACTGCGGCGGAGGATGACAGTCGTACGCCGCGTGCGGTACGCTCATCGAATAGAGGCTGCGGGACCCTTCGGGGTCCCTTTTCTGCGGCTCTGGAGCCCCTGGCAGTACCGCGCGTCGCCGAGACGTCGAGTGCGCCGGGACCCTTGCCGCGGGCTGAAACGGCGATCGACGTTCACAGACAAGAGAGCAACCGCATGGGTTCGAACGGCACGCCAGTCCTGATTCGCACTGCCGCCCGGCGCGGCGCATCCACCGACACTCGCGTCGAGGTTCCGGCCTACGATCGCCGGAGGCTGGAAGATGTCGGCTTCCTGACCGCGATGACCCTCACGCTGCTCGGCAACTACCAGCAGACGGGGCATTTCGGAGGGCCGCTGGCGTACACGCCGTACAACGTCGCCCTGCACCTGGCGGGGCCGGAGAACGGCGGCCTCTGCTACGACTACCGCCGCCCGAAGCACCCGTTCGGCGACAAGCTGCTGCTCGCCGGCGGCCACAACATTCCGACGCTGTACGCCCTGTGGATCATCATGGGCGAGGCGATGGCCCGGCGCCACGCCGCGAGCGGCGACGACCGCTACCGGGTCGACCCGAACGTCGCGATGCTGTCCATCGACTGCCTGGGCTTCCGCCGCGGGGCGGGAGCGCTGCGGACCCTGCTCGCCGACGCCGGTCTCGACGGCGAGCCGCTGTTCGCCCAGGCCGGGCTGCGCGGCATCCGCTCGCTGGCCGGCCATTCCGAGACCACCGATCTCATCAACGACGTCAACGGCGGTCCGTCGGGCATCGGCATCGCCACCGCGGCCGGCAAGGCCGCCTTCTGGGACTTCATGGGGGCGGGGGCGTCCCCCAAGGTCGTGGCCCTGGAGGGCGAGTTCGCGATGACCTCCGGGCACTCGCAGGAGCTGAAGACCCAGGCCGTCGCCCAGCAGGTCGGCAAGCGGCTGCGCATCCTGCTCTCGTACAACAACGCGGGCATCGACGACGCGCTGGTCGGCGGCGTGGTGTCCGAGTCGATGGACGGCTACGACGTCGCCGATCAGTGGTCCGCCTACGGGTGGAACGTGCTGTCGCTCGCGGACGGCAACGACTACGACCACGTGCTGGCGGCCCTGCGGACGATGGAGAACTGGGACCCCGACGACCGGCGGCCGATGATCGTCGTGGGCCGCACCACGAAGGGGTGGTGGCCGGCGGCAAGGGACGGCGCCATCCCGGGCTTCGGGCCGCAGGTGGTGGGGTACCCCAGCCATCCGTACGCGATGAAGATGAACGACGCGTACTTCGTCGCCCTCGCCGAGACCTTCGAGCGGCGCTACGGCGTGACCTTCCAGGGCATCCGCGACGGCGCGGTGACCGGCGAGGCCGAGCGGCTGCGGCAGTTCAAGACCAACGTCGACGTGTTGATGTCGGTGCTCGATCAGGACGGCCTCGGCGACTGGCTGACGGAACGGATGGTCGAGATCGGCGACCGCGTGCGCGACGACGTCAAGCTGCGTTTCGACGTGACGAGGGACCCGTTCTGCGATGACCGCCTGCGCGTGGACCGGCTGCCGGTCGAGCCGCAGACGGTGACCGCGCGCCTCAACGGCGAGGCGCAGGAGATCGGCATCGAGCTGTTCAAGCCGGCGGGCAGCATGGCGGGGACGCGGCGGGCGATCTCCGAGGTCATCAAGTGGATGAACCACGTCACCGGCAACCGCTTCCTCACGCTGTCGGCCGACCTCTCCAGCTCGATCAACGTCGAGAAGGGGTCGCTGACCGGCCACTACGATCCGCGGTCCAACCAGGCGGGGACGCGGCTCAAGGCGGCCATCCAGGAGGCGGGCAACGCCTCCACCGCGGTGGGCCTCGTCGGCCAGAGCGCGTCCCTCGACCCGGCCGTCCACAGCGGCGTCTGGGTCCTGAGCGGCAGCTACGGCGCGTTCACGCCGCTCATGTATCTGCCGGCGCGCATCTGGAGCCAGCAGAACCAGGACAGCCCGTTCCGGGTCGGGGTGCTCCACATCCTGGCCGGGCACTCCGGGCCGGAGACGGCGGCGGATGCGCGCACCCACTTCGGCATCTTCTCGCCGCAGGTGTGGAAGCTGTTCCCCCGCGGTCAGGTCATCACCCTCAACTTCTGGGACTACAACGACGTGGCGCCGGGCTACTTCGCGGCGGCGGAGATCGCGGCCCGGGACCCCCGGGTCGGGGTGATCGTCCTCGAGGTGGCGCGGCCGGACCTCCCGGTGGCCGACCGTTCGACCTTCGCCGATGCGGATCTGCGGGCCGCCGCCAAGGGGTTCTACGTGGTGCGCGACTTCGACCCCGGCCGGCCGCGGCACGGCTACGTGGTCGCCCAGGGCGCCAGCTCCACCTTCAATCTGGTGCGGGCGCTGCCGGCGCTCGAGGCCCGGGGCATCAACGTGAAGGTGGTCGCGGCCATCAGCGAGGAGCTGTTCGACAGCCAGCCGGCGGCCTACCGCGACGCGGTGCTGCCGCCCGAGGCCCGATACGATCTCATGGTGGTGACGACGGGGACGCGGCGCATGTGGCCGGTCCGCGACACCGGGCCGCTGACCGCCGAGTACTCCCTGGCCTCCGACTGGCACGACCGCTGGCTGACCGGCGGCCTCGAGCCCGACGTGATCGCCGAGGCGCACCTGGATCAGGCGTCCGTCATCGCGGGGGTCGTCCGGTTCGCCGGGGAGCGCGATGCGCGCCTCGCCCGGCAACGAGACGCGCTGGCCGCCCTGTGACCTCGGGGCCGGCCGCCCGTGGCGGAACCCCGTTGCCCGAGAGCGGCGACGCGGGATGCATCGCCGCCCGAATGCAGCGGGGACTTTGCCACGGGCGGCCAGCCGCCCGTCTCGCGGCCGGGGCCGACGGCTACTCGCGCCGGTAGACCAGCGTGGTGTCGATGTCGCCGCGCGGGGTCGATCGGGTCGCCTCGACGGTCAGCGTCTGCCCATCGGCGCTCAGCGTGCGCCGCTCGGTGAACTCCAGCGAGAAGTCGCCGCGCGGGGTGCTCACCGCCTGCGTGCCCTCGGTGACGAGGGCGGCGCCGTCCCAGCGCGATCGGGTCGTCTGCTCGCCTCTCGGTCCCGAATTGGTGCTCTCCTCGCCGTCGAGGCGGTAGGTCACGGCCCGGCTGCCGCGGTCGGACTGCTGCTCGACGATCATCATCGCCGCGGTCTGGACGATGACCAGCGTCCGGGCGCCGCCACCCAGCCCGAGCGCTCCCCGCCTGCCTCCGCCGCCCTGCCGTCGACCGCCGCCGCCTCCGCCGCCGAATCCCCGGCCCCCGCCCCCGAAATCGGGGAGCTCGCTGGCGTCCGCATCGAGGCTCCAGGTACCCGAGAAGTCGGTGCCCTGGGCCCCGACCGGCGCCGCGAGCGCGGCCATCGCGAGCAGAACGAATGCAAGACGCAGTCTCTTCATGGTGGTCTCCTGGAAGTCGGTCATTTCGCCGGCGCACGCGTTTCTCCGGTTTCGAATCAGCCGGCGGCCAACCGCCCGCACCGCCCGATTCGTGGCGTGCACTGGCAGGGACCCCGAGGATAGCCGCTTTATTCCCGCCGGTGCTTTTTCGCCTTGACACTGCCATGGTGGCCCTCCATAATCGCGGTGGGTACGAGGTCAAGCCCATCCCTCCAGGCGTCGGCTATCCCAGGGCCGATATGAGCAGTATGTGCGTGCGTTGTCCGTCCATCGCGGCGGAACAGTGCTTTCATGGGGCAGTCCGAAGAGAGCGTCTTGCGGCGGCCGTCTGAGACCAGTGTGCCGCCGGTCATGTCGGTGAACGCCGTGTCGCCACGGGCGGCGACGTCGGCGCGGGCGGCGCTGAAGTTCCAGCGCCGCCGGACCGGTTGACAGGCCGCTCTGCGGAAGTCGGGTTCGGACTCGTCCGGTGAGGCTTCGAGAGCAGTCGGAGAAGTGGTCATGGGAACCGTCCAGGAGGGAAGCATGTTGAACCGGACCGGAAGGCGAGCAGGTCTGACCGCGTCGCCGTGGGCGTGGCGCGGGGTCGTGCTGGCGGGCGCGCTGGTCGCGGCGCAACCCGCGGTGACGTTCGGAGCCGGGGTGGATACGTATCAGTGGCTCGGCGAGCTGGTGGCCCTCGACGAGGGGGCGCGCACGTTGACCGTCACCTCCCGGGTCGTGGCGCCGGCCGGGCTCGACGTGGCGGGGCTGGAGCCGGGAGACCCGATTCTGATCACGTGGTCGGGGTCGGAGCACGGCGCCCAGGCCATCAGCGCAGTCGTGGCCGACGACGGATCGGGCCTGTCGCCGCGGAACCACTTCCGGCTCCGCGCGCGGTTCGTCGCCGCGGACGCGGCCCGGCAGTCCCTGACGTTCTCGGTGAGCGGTCCCGCCAGCGCGCTGGCGCCGTTGCGGGCGACCACGCAGGGCACCTGGACCACCGTGACGTCGCCGCACCGGCCCGCGCACGGGCCGGCCGCGGTGGTGACGGCGGATGCCTACGGGGCCGGGGATGGACGCGGTCCGGCCCCCGGAGACCAGTACCGCTGGCACGGTGAGCTGGTCTCGCTCGACAATGCCGGCCGATTGACGGTCAAGGCGCGTCTCGCGTCTCCGACCGCGGCGGCGGCGGGGCTCGAGGCCGGCGACGCGATCCGCATCACCTGGTCGGGTTTCCGCGAGCGCGCGTCCGGCATTCGCGCCGTGGTCCCGGCCGACGATTCGGGGCTGTGGGGAAGCGACCGGTTCCTGCTGGAGGCCGAGCTCGTCGCGATCGACCAGCGGTATCTGACCTTCTCGGTCGAGCCCCCGGCGGACAGCATCGCCGCGATTCGCGCCCTGACGCCGGGCGCGTGGGCCACCGCCACGTCGCCCCACCAGCCGATGGCCGCGGCCGAGGCGGTGGAAGCGGTCACCGCCTATGCGGCATCGCCGGCCGATGTCCCCCGGACCGCGGAGGCCACCTACCGCTGGCACGGCGAGCTGGTGTCGCTCGATGACGCCGGCAGCAAGTTGACCGTCAAGTCGCGCCTCGTATTCGACGCGGCGGCCGAATCGGCGGCCGACCTCGACGCGGGCGACCCCATTGTCATCACCTGGTCGGGCTTCGAGAACCGGACCGACGGCATCCGCGCCGTCGAGCGCGACGCCGGGCTGTGGGGCGACGGTGGTTTCCTGCTGCAGGCGACGTTCGTCGAAACGGATCCGGCGCGGCGCTACATGACCTTCTCGGTCGAGCCCCCGGCCGACCGCGTCCGGGGGCTGCGGGCCATGACCCGCGGGAGCTGGGCGACGCTCACGTCGCACCATCGTCCCGCCGCCGCCGGTGACTCTCCGGTGCTGACGGTCGACGCCTACGCACCCTCGACGGCGCCCCGGCTGGCGGGGATGGCTCCGGCCGCCGACGACACCTACGGGTGGCACGGCGAGCTGGTGTCCCGCGACGAGGAGGCCGGCACGCTCACCGTCCGGTCCCGCATCGTCGCGCCGTCGGGGACCGTCGCGGACGATCTCCAGGCCGGTGACCCCATCGTCATCACGTGGTCCGGGTTCGAAGACCGGGCCGACGGCATCCGCGCCGTGAAGCGCGACGACGGCTCGGGGCTGTGGGGCAACGACCGCTTCCTGCTGCAGGCGGAGTTCACCGCGGTCGAGGGGCGGTATCTGACCTTCACGGTGGAGCCCCCGGCCGACAGCGCCCCAATGATGCAGGGGCTGACCCCCGGCGCGTGGGCCAACGGGACCTCGCCCCATCGACCGGACTCCGGGGTCGACGCGGTGACGATGGTCGATGCGTACGATCCCGCCCTTCGCGCCCGCCGCTACGTGTGGAACGGGGAGCTCGTGGCCCTCGACAAGGCCAAGGCCTCCCTCACCGTCTCGGCGCCGGTCGAGGAGCACGTGTTCCGCTACGTCGACCGCTTCAGCAAGGGCGACCAGGTCGTCTTGATCTGGACGCCCGGGAACCGGGGCGAGTCTCGGGCCATTCGGTATCTCGAGCTGCGGGAGCAGTCGGTTCTGAAGCACGGATACGTGCTGCCGGTCGAGTTCGTGTCGGCCGACGAGGACCGCCGCCGCATCACCTTCACCACCCCGATACCCGCACGCACTGTGGCTGCGCTCTCGGACGCCGAGCCCGGGGACTGGATCACGGCGACCTCGTTGTTCGACCAGTCCTACGAGCACGCCGCCATCATCGCCATGGAGGCGGAGGGTGGCTACGCCGAAGAGTAGGAGTACCTGACGTCGCGACGTCGGCGGGAAGTGAAACCCCGCGCAGCAGATTCCGCTGCGCGGGGTTTTTCCGTTTTCCCGTCTGGCCGGGAAATCCGGCGCAGACTCCTAAGCGGCTCTGACCCACCGGATCAGGGTCTTCAGGTTGGGCGGCTTGCCGTACATCAGCAACCCGATCCGGAACACCTTTGCGGCGACCCACACCGCGCCCACCACCGCCGCGAGGCCGACGGCGATAGACAGCCAGACCTCCCACCAGGGCGGCGGCTGGCTCGAGGCCAGCCGCAGGAGCATGCCGAACGTGTTGATGGGGGGCACGTGGCTCACGACGACGGCGAGCATCGAGTCAGGATTGCGGGACACGGCCGGCCAGACCAACCAGGGGACCATGAGGACCAGCATCAGGGGCATCTGGAGCGACTGCGCCTCGGTCATGTCGTTGACGGCCGCCCCCACCGCCAGCATCAGCGACCCGAACATGAAGAACCCGATCAGGAAGAAGATCGCGAGATAGAGGATCAGCCAGGGATCGAGGAGGCCGAACAGCGAGAACGACGACAGCAGCGCCAGTCCCAGAGCGATGTAGAGACCGATCATGACCAGGCTGACCGCGACCGCGCCGAGCAGCTTGCCGGCCATCAGCTCCATCGGGGATACCGCCGACAGGAGCACCTCGACGACACGGCTCGACTTCTCTTCCACCGTCGAGGTCAGCATGGTCTGGCCGCCGCTCATGATCCCCATGAACATCAGGATCATGAACGCCATGGGCAGGATCATGTTGAATCCCCCGACGGTCTGGCGTTCGGAATCCGGACCGACCGTCGTCGACCGCGGTCGCGGCACCCGGAGCAGGGCGTCGATCGCGGCCCGGTCCAGCGAGCGGGCCGCGACGCGCGCGTCGACGATCGCGTCCCGGATGCTGTCGTTGATGAAGTCGAGGTCCCGGTCGTCCAGGCCGGGCGGCACGAACAGGTCGTAGGACCCGAGCTCTTGGGGGGGGCCGGCGGCGTCGACCGCGTGCTCGTGGATAACGATCAGCGCGGTGTGGCGCAGCCCGTCCGATTCTTCGTTGAGCCACGCCTTCGCCGCGTCGAGGTCCGTGTCGGCGGGCAGCGCGAGCAGCCGGACGTTCGGCGCCGGTCCCAGGGCGTCGTCCATCGACTGCCGGATCGCCGCCTCGGCCATTCCGCGGACCGGCTCCGGGGCATCGCCGAGGTTCCGGCGGAACTCGTTCATCCGCCGCTCGGCCGCGGCCTCCGGGTCGAGGGCGGCGTTCATTTCCGGAAGGACGGCGCCGGTCGGGTCGACGACGGCGTACTCGCCCTCGATCTGAAAGCGGCTGTCGTCGAACAGCCGCGGCCCCACCAGGAACATGACGCCGCCGATGGCCGGCGCGATGAGCAGCCCGATGATGAAGCCCTTGGTCAGCACCGTCGCGAGGAAGTCCCGCAGGGCGACGTGCAGGATGCGGGTCATGCGATCGCCTCCTCCGCTTCCGAATCCCGGAGGGCGGCGCGCAACCGGTCCGCGTCGCCGTCGGACGCGCCGCCGGCGACGATCCGGATGAAGATGTCCTCGAGGCGGGGGCGGGTGAGCTCGATGCGCGAGGCCGGCACCGTCTCCATGATCCGCCGCATCGCCGCGGCAGGGTCGGTCCCGTCCAGCAGCAGGATCTCCGACCCGCGATCGGTGTCCTGGACGCGCTCCACCTCGGGGATCGCGCGTAGCGCGGCGGTGTCGGCGGCCGGGTCGAGCGGCTCCAATTGAACGGACCGCGGATCGTATCGGCTGCGGATGGTGGCGAGAGCGTCATCCAGCACCTTGCGGCCCTCGTGCACCATGATGATGTGCTCGCAAATCTCTTCCGCCTGCGGCATCACGTGGGTCGAGAACAGGATGGTGGCGCCCCGGCGGTGTTCCTCGAGGATGAGGTCGCGCAGCATCCGCGTGCTGACCGGATCGAGGCCGCTGAACGGCTCGTCCAGGACCAGCAGGTCCGGCTTGTGAATCGTGGCCGCGACGAGCTGGACTTTCTGCGACATGCCTTTCGACAGCTCGTTGCACCGCTTGGACTCGACGCCGGACAGACCGACGCGCTCGAGCGCGGCCGAGATCCGCCGGTCGAGGTCGGGGCCGTCGGCGCCCTTGAGCCGCGCCATGAACCGGAGGAACGCCCGGACCTTCATCCGCTTGTACAGGCCCCGCTCTTCCGGCAGGTAGCCGATGCGGTCCTTCGCCTCGAGCGCCGACGCATGCCTCAGGATGGAGACGGCGCCGGCATCCGGGAAGAGAATCGACATGATCATCCGGATGGCCGTCGTCTTCCCGGCGCCGTTGGGCCCGATGAACCCATACAGCCCGCCCTGCGGCACCTCGAGGTCCAGATGGTCGACCGCGGTCAACGGCCCGAACGTCTTGGTGACGCCGGTCATGCGAATGGCGGCATCCATTGGGCGCAGTCCTCTCCGACGATCGTATCCGCCTTCGGTTCATGTCCACGCGACCGAATCAAGGCCTGTTCCTCAAAAAACAGTACAAGCTTCTCCCTTGTCTGCCTCCATGTTTCATCCTCCAGCGCCATAATGGCCAAGTGCCGAAAGTTGTGTGACTTCACCGGAAGAGGTTCAAGTCGCCAGGTAGCTTCCAGTCGATGCTGTTGAATCCATCGACGAATTCCCCCGTAGCTCACTACTTCATCCGCCTCGTTGACAAAAACCAGGGTTGGGACGCGGCCGATCCGTTCTGCACCTTCAGGCGACCTCGCAACGTCCATCAAGCTCGACATCGCCGCGTATTCTCGTACCGGCGTCGCTGGTCTCGCTCTGATTGCGTCCGGTGCCAGACTTGGTAAACCAATGCGACCAAGGCGCGTAAGACTCAATGGCGTGGCAAAATGCACCAGCATCCCCGCTGGAGTCAATACCACCGGGGGTGCAAACAGCGCCATTCCATGAATTTCGGCCGACTTTCTCCTTTGAAGAAACTGCAATGTAGCCAAGGCTCCGGTTGAGTAACTCAGATTGAAAACAGGCTTTCTGTACTCGCGCATCAGCCAATCGTAAGCCTTCTCAACCTGCCCAACCCAACGATTCGCGATAGACTCGGCGGTATCGCCTTCTGTCTGGTCACTCTGGTACAGTGATAATCTCAAACAATGGAAACCTGCCTGCGTTATCGTTTGGATCAGTGGATCCATGACTGTTTTCTTGTTGTTCAGTCCCAAAACAACTATAACTGCGCCTGACACACCTTGTATTCCAATACTGCTCTCGAAGAGCGTTCCGCCCGCCTCGGTCGCTTCAATACCAGCCATCACACACCTGCGGTCCCGGCATCCTGCCCACTGGCCTTCAACTTCCGTGGCCGGAAGGTTCAGGATCGTTGTTCCGGCGCCGCCGCTGCGTCGGAGGTCGTCTGGTGGACGTTGGCGGCGAGCCCGGTCTCACTCCAGCGCCAGGGCCACCAGGCCGGCGTCGTTGGCGGCGCCGTAGGCGAGGACGATGAACTGCTCGCCGTCCTGCACGTAAGTCATCGGGGTGCCGGTCGGCGCCGCGTCGAGCTCGACGGCGTGCAGCGTCTCGCCCGTCGCCTTGTCGAAGGCGAGGAGGAACGGGGTTTCGGACAGCGCGCCGGCTTCGAGCGGTCCGTCGGGGCCGCGGAAGCCGAGGTCGGGGCTGTCCCGCCGGCCGCGGAAGCCGAGGAACAGCAGCGTCTTCGTGAGGAGCGGACCCGTGTATGAGCCGCCGCCGAGGGGCCCGGGGTCGGGCACCCCCATGTCGATCAGCTCCTGCCGAGGCCCGTCGCCAAGCGGCACCATCCAGGCCTGCGTCCCGGTGTTGAGGTCGAACGCGCTGAGGCGGACGTACGGCGGCTTCCAGAGGGGGAGGCCCCGCGGGCCGCGGAGGCCGCCGGAGCCGGTTCTGCGGTAGCGGAAGTCCGACGTGGCGGGGTCCGGCGGCGCGAGCTGCACGACGCTCGGCTGCGTGCGCGAGGGCACGTAGAGCCAGCCCGTCTCCGGGTCGGCGGCCGCCCCGTGCCAGTTGGCCCCGCCGATGGCGCCGGGCATGAGTATCGTGCCCCGCTTGCCGTCCCCGGCCGCGGTGATCGGCTCGAAGAGCGGTCCCCAGGTGAACTCGTCCAGGAGCTCGATCGCCTCGGCCCGCAGCTCGGGCGTGAAGTCGATCAGGCCGTCGATCGTCACCCCCTGGCGGTCGAACGGCGGCGGCTGCGTCGGGTGCGGCTGCGTCGGCGACAACCGCTCGCCGGGCACGGCCGACGGGGGGACCGGCCGTTCCTCGATCGGCCACACCGGCTCGCCGGTGACGCGGTCGAAGACGTAGGTGTACGCCTGCTTCGTCACCACCGCCACCGCCTTGATCGGCCGCCCGTCGACCTCGATGTCCACGAGCACCGGGGCCGCCGTCGCGTCGTAGTCCCACACGCCGTGGTGGACGAGCTGGAAGTGCCAGACCCGCTCGCCGGTCGTCGCGTCGAGGCAGACGATGCTCTCCGCGAAGAGGTTGTCGCCGAGGCGGTGCCCGCCGTAGTAGTCGTTGGTCGGCGTGCCGATGGGCAGGTAGACGTAGCCGAGCTCGGGGTCGGCGGTCAGCATGCCCCAGGCGTTGGTCGCGCCCGAGTACTCCCACGAGCCGTCTTCCCACGTCTCGTTGCCGAGCTCGCCCGGCTGGGGAATGGTATGGAACTCCCACAGCTCCTCGCCGGTCCGGACGTCGAAGCCGCGCACGTCGCCGGGCGCGTCGAGCCGGTACCGGGGGCCGTCGAAGATCACCGAGCCGACCACGAGGACGTCGCCGACGACGATCGGGACCGACATCAACTGGTAGTCGCGCCGCGGTATCGGCCGGCGCAGCCCCTGGGTGGCGTCGACGGCCCCGTCGGCCCCGAAGTCGGCGATCGGCCGTCCGGTCCGCGCGTCGAGGGCCCAGAGATAGGCGTTGCCGGTGGGCAGGAAGACGCGTGCGTCCCGTCCGTCCGACCAGTAGGCCACGCCCCGCGCGTTGTAGCCGGTGTTCGCGGGCCGCTCGCCCTCCCAGCTCCCGGGGTCGAACACCCAGAGAGTCTCGCCCGTCGCGGCATCGATGGCCGCCGCCTGCGACAGCGACGTCTTGACGTAGAGGACGCCATCCACGAGCACCGGCGTCGACTTGAAGGCCGCCGGCAGCCCCGGCAGCGTCGTGCGGTGCTCGGTGACGATGGGGTTGTCGGGCGACTCCCACCGCCAGGCCACGCGGAGCCGGTCGACGTTGTCGCGGTCGATCCGGTCGAGCGGCGAGTACTTCGTGCTGCCGTGGTCGCCCCCGTAGGCAGGCCACTGCCCGGCCGGCGCGCCCTGCTGCGCGGCGGCGGCGGAGGCCCCGAGCAGGGCGGCGGTCACGACGACGGCGGCGATGCGCTGCGGCATGGCGTCTCTCCCGTTTCCCTTGGTCCGCACCGGGAAACCAGTGTCACGAGCCTGTCGCCATTGTATTCGGGCGGGACGTCGGCGCGACTCGGCACCGTCCCGGCGCGCCGGCCGGGAGACGCCGCGGGCCGCTCAGAGGGCGAACGTGAGCAGGTAGAACAGCCCCGTTCCGCCGAGCAGGACGATGCCCACCCAGGACAGGACCCGCATCGCCGGACCCGGCCGGTGTTCGGCCGGCATCTCGCGCGAGCCGACCGCGCGCAGGTTCAGATAGCCGAGGACCGGGCTCGTCAGGAACGTGAGGGTCGTGGCGAAGTCGATCATCGTGGTGAGGTTGCCGATGAACAGGGCCAGGACCACCAGGGTGAGCAGCATGACGCCGGCGAGGCTCCACCAGTAGAGCGGACCGCACGGGGCCGGGGGCGCGGCGAGCCGCCCGGCGCGCAGGACCACGACGGTGCGCTCGATCGAGCGCGGTCCGCCGTCGAGGACCGTCAGCGCCGTCGACAGCATCGTGGTCACCACCGCGGCGAGGACCACCGGCCGGGTCCAGGCGCCGAGGGTCGCGCTGTACAGATCGACGAGCTGGGTGGAGAATCGCGTGCCCTCCGGCGCGAACGTCTGGCCCGACCCGAACATCACCCCCGCCCCCAGGGTCAGGAACGCGAACGCGAGCACCGCCGTGCCCACGTAGCCGACGAGGAAGTCCTTCCGCGCGGCCTCCACGGTGCAGGGCCGGCCGGAGGCGTCGTTCTTGGCCAGGGTCCACAGCGAGCTCCAGACCGCGCTGTCGACCCCCGACGGCATCCACCCCGCCAGTGCGAGCAGAAAGACGAACGGGACCGTCGAGCCGACGAGGCCGCCCGGCCACACCGCGAGCGTCGACAGGTCGGCGCGGGGAAGACTGACCGCCGCCGCGAGCAGCGTCGACAGCGCCAGCAGCAGCACGATGACCTTGATGGACAGGTCCAGGCCCCGGAACCGGCCCCACCAGAGCAGCGCCACGATCGGCGCCATCACCGCCGCCGCGAGCACCGGCAGCGACCAGTCCAGGCCGAAGGTGAAGCCCAGGAGATAGGCCGTGAACATCACCACCGCCGGCGGCACCGTGGCCGTCGTCGACACCGTGATGACCAGGTAGAGCCACAGCGCCCAGCGGCCGATCCGGGAGTAGCCCTCGATCAGGCTCTCGCCGGTCGCGGCGGCGTAGCGCGGCCCGTACTCGAAGAACGGGTACTTCAGGATCAGCGCGATCAGGATGACCCCGGCGAGGCCGAAGCCGGCCGACGCGCCGGCGCGGGTCGACTGCACGAGGTGGGAGACCCCGATCGCGGTGGCCGCCCAGAGCAGGCCGGGGCCGAAGGAGGCCGGGAGCCGAAAGCGGGACGCGGCTCTCCCCGGCGCTCGTGTGTCGTGGGAGATGCCGCGGTGGGACAAGGTCATCTTCGCGCTCCAGGCAGTCGCGTCGACGCGGCCCCGTCTGTCGGGCCAGGCGCGTCACGGGTTCTACACCGGGTCAGAAGGGCGCCAGGACTCCCAGACCCGCGCGTTCGGCCCTCGCGACGGCGGTCTCCGCGATTGCGATGTCCTGGGCGGCGTTCCCGACGGACTTGAAGAGGGTGAAGTCGTGGTCTCCGCGTCCCCGGGGCGCCTCTCCGTTCACGATCTCGCCGATCTCGGCGTCGACCGCGTCCCTGCCGATCAGGCCGGACTCCGCCGGGACGATGAGGTCGCCCGTTTCCGCCCAGGCCGCCTCACGCTGGTCCACCACCACCCGGGCGCGCCGGACCAGGTCGGCGTCGACCTCCTGCATGTCGGGGCGGTAGGAGCCGACGGCGTTCACGTGCGCGCCGGGCTCCAGGTCGCTCGTCTCGAACACCGGCGTCGTGCTGCTGGTCGCGGTCACGACCAGGCCCGCGCCGTCCAGCGCCGCCGCGGCGTCCCGCACCGCGCGGATGATCGGCGGCGAGCCGGGACCGCCTTCCGGGACCAGGGCGTCGGCCGCCTCCGACAGACGCCCCGCCAGCCGCTCGGCGCTCGCGCCCGACCGCGACACGATGCGCACCTCCCGCAGTCGTCGCGTCCGAGCGAGCAGCTCGACGTGCGACTGTCCCTGGGGGCCCGCGCCGAACACCGCGAGGACGTCCGCATCGTCTTGCGCCAGCAGCTCGGTGGCGAGCGTGCTCGCGGCGGCGGTGCGCACCGCGGTCAGCGACGTTCCGTCCAGCAGCGCGCGGGCGCGGCCCGTCTCCGCGTCGAGCAGGAGGACCGCGCCCTGCACCGCCGGCGCGCCGCGCGACGGATTGTCGGGAAAGACGGACACGACCTTGGCCCCGAGCGCGGGCCGCGCGCCGAGGACGGCCGGCATGACCAGCATGAGCCCGCGCGCGCACTCCAGGTGGCCGCGCACCGGGACGGTGGCGGTTCCGCCCGACAGCTCACCGAATGCGGCGCGCATGGCGTCCACCGCGGCGCGCGCGGTCAGCGCGCGGCAGACGTCGGATGCGGAGAGGATGCGAATCTCCAAGGCGACGGTCCCGGCGGCGTTGGTCGAGGCTGCATGCAATCGACCCCCGGTCATCGTGCGGCCGCTCCGGTAGCGCTCACAGTGTAGCCCAGCCCCTGCGGGTGAACCGGCCGCATTCCTCTCTCGACTGACACCTTCGGAAACGACCACACGGTGGCATGTGGATCGCCGCCGCCGGACACGTACGGCCACGGGAGGATGACCGGGCGTGCCCCCGGCGAGAGCGGTCCATGCCCATCGAGCGTGAGTCGACTGCGCCGGTTCACGCCGCGGGCTCCTCGTGGGGTGCCGGGGTGGACGAGAGCAGGCATCTGGTCCATCATGGGCCCATGAGCCCGTGGCGACAGGGCCCGCTGCATTCGACCGATGATGCACCCTGCCTGCCCTGCCACGCGCGCCTGTCCGACGAAGTATGCACCAGGAGGAACGGAAGATGAATCATCGCAATCAGGCGGCGGCGTTTGCAGTGGCCGCGGGCGTGGCGCTGATGCCCGTGTTGGCGGCGGCCCAGCCGGCGGACGCGACCGCCTCCCGAACGCCGTGGGGGCATCCCGACATCCAGGGGGTCTGGGACTACCGCACCCTCACGCCCCTCGAGCGGCCCGAAGAGCTGGGCGACAAGGCGTTTCTGACCGAGGAGGAAGCCGCGAGCCTCGAGCAGGAGACCGTCGCCCGCAACGAGCTCCTGCTGAACCGGGCTCCTCAGACGACGTCGGCCAGCGATCAGGTCGACCGGCGGGATGACGGAACGCCCGGCTTCTACAACAACTTCTGGCTCGACCGGGGGACCACCGCGGTCGCGACGCGGCGTACGTCGCTGGTCGTGGACCCGCCCGACGGGCGGCTGCCGGCCCTGACGGAGCCGGCGCGCCGCCGCGCGGAGTCGGCCGAGGCGGAGCGCATCGCCGCCGTGCGCCGGGGTGGGCTGCCCGCCGCCACCTACGAGGACCTCGACGCGGGAGACCGGTGCATCCAGCACGCGAAGGCCGGCCCGCCCATCAGCACCGGCGGGTACAACAACAACATCCAGGTGTTCCAGACGCCCGACCACGTCGTGATCCTGGCCGAGCAGAACCATGACGCGCGCATCGTGCCGCTCGACGGCCGCCCGCATGTATCGTCCCGGATAGGGCAGTGGATGGGCGACTCGCGCGGCTACTGGGACGGCGATACGCTCGTCGTCGAGACGGTCCACTTCAACGGGAAGCACGACCAGATCGCGCGTCCGCTCCTGAGCTCCGGCGAGAACCTGTCGCTGGTCGAGCGGTTCACGGTGATGGATTCCGAGACCCTGATGTACGAGTACACGGTCACCGACCCCACCATCTGGACGAGCGCCTGGACCGTCCAGCACCCGATGAAGCGGAACCCGGACCTGCTGTACGAGTTCGCCTGCCACGAGGGCAACTACGGGATGGAGGGCATCCTCGCCGGCTCCCGCGTGCAGGAAGCAGCGGCATCACGCTAGGGCGCTAGGGCGCTAGGGCTGCCCGTGCCCCACAACTTTTCGCTGAACTTCATGAAGCCACTTCGCTACGGTGGCGAGCATGGAGATTCAGAATCAGGTCGGGCGCAGCCTGCGGGGCAACCTCACCCGACTGCGAGCGGTGCTGGACGGGGCGGTATCGCAGGGCATTCACGGCCTCGGGCAGGTTGCCGATCGCGTCTGTAAAGCGTTTGATTTTCGCGATGGCCGCGGCCGGTGGCAGCGCGCGAGCTGCTGCGCGGCGTTGGCCGACCTCGAGGCGGCAGGCCACGTCTCGCTGCCTCGGGGTCGGCCCTCTCGCGGCGGTGTGTGGCGCCCGCGTGTGCTCCCGCACCCGGTGGCGCCGGCGGCTGAGGTGCCTGGCACGGTCGGCGAGGTCCGGGACTTGGCGCTGGTGCGGGTGGAGACCGACGAGCAGCGCCGGGTCTGGAACACGCTGATGGCGCATGAGCACCCGCGCGGCGCCGGGCCCTTTGTCGGCCCTCAACTGCGGTATCTGGTGGGCTCCGGGCATGGCTGGCTGGGCGGGGTGGGGTTCGCGGCGTGTGCGCGGCGCCTGCGGGCCCGCGACGCCTGGATCGGCTGGGACGACACGCGCCGGCGCGCTCACCTGCACCGGGTGCTGGGACTGTGCCGGCTGCTGATACGTCCCGACATCTCGTGCCGCAACTTGGCCTCCCACGTGTTGGGCCGGGTCGCTCGGGCGGTTGGCGACGACTGCGAGCGCCTCTACGGCTATTGCCCCTGGCTGCTGGAGACGTTCATCGACGAGACCGAACACACCGGGGCGAGCGTGCGGGCGGCGAACTGGGTGCGCGTAGGTGAGACCCGCGGGCGGGGGCGCCAGGACCGTACGCACGCGGCCCCCGAAACGTGCAAGGCGGTGTATATGTACGCGTTGGAGCCGGCGTGGCGCGATACCCTCCAGGCGCCCGCACCGGGCGTGTCGCCGCTGGCGGTCGGCGACGGGCTGGACGCCGCGTCCTGGGCGGGCCACGAGTTCGGGGGGGCGCGGCTGGGCGACGCGCGGCTGAGCGCGCGCCTGGTCCTGAGCGCCGAGCAGATGGCCGAGTCTCCGATGCGCGCCATCACCGGCGCCGCGAACGGAGTGAGAGCCTTGGTCAAGGGACATTACCGGCTGATCGACCAGCCCGCCGAGAGCGCGGTGACGGTGGAGAACATTCTCGCACCCCATCGCGAGCGCACGCTGCGACGGATGCGGACGCATGACACGGTGCTGTGCATCCAGGACGGCACCCGCCTGAACTTCACCCGGCGCAGCCAGACGCGGGGGCTGGGGACCATCGGCTCGAATCAGACCGGCGCCGCGGCCCGCGGCCTGGATCTGCACACGACGCTGGCGGTCAATCCCGACGGGGTGGCGTTGGGGGTCCTGCGGGCGGCGTTCGACGCGCCCGAGCCCCCGAATCCCGAGGAGAAGGGCAAGCCGAAGCCGTGCGAGGAACGGAAGTCGTTCCGCTGGGTCGAGGGGCTGCGCGACTGCGCGGCGGCGGCCGAGCAGCTGGGTGAGACCCGGGTGGTGTGCACGATGGACCGCGAGGCCGACTTCCTCGACCTGTTCATCGAACGCCGGACGCACGCCCCGCAGGTCGAACTGCTGGTCCGGGCGAAGGTCGACCGCGTCCTCGGGAGGGAGAAGACTGCCGACGGGCACACGGTCTCGCGCCGTCTGTTCGACGAGGTGCGCGACGGGCCGGCCCGCGGCGCCGCCACGGTCGAGGTGCGGCGGCTGAGCGCGCGGGTGAAGGCCAGCAAACAGGCTCGCCAGGACGGCCGTGCGGCCCGCGTCGCCGAGGTGACCCTGCGCTACCAGCCGGTGGCGCTGTCGTGCCCCGGGGCCGAGCCGGTCGAGCTGTTTGTCGTCCATGCGCGCGAGGAACAGCCGCCGCCCGCGGTCAAGCCGCTGGAGTGGTTCGTGCTGACCACGCTGCGGGTGACCAGCGCCGACGACGCCACGCGCATCCTGGGCTGGTACGCCCTGCGGTGGCGCATCGAGGAGTACTTCCGGGTCCTCAAGTCCGGCTGCAAGGTCGAGGAATTGCAGCACCACGAGGCGGAGCGGCTCGAACGGGCCATGGCCATCAAGATGGTCGTGGGGTGGCGGATCCAGTTGATGGTCCAGCTCGGACGCGAGACGCCTGAGCTGCCGGGCGACCTGCTGTTTTCCGATGGCGAGTTGCGCGTGCTCGCCACCTTCGCCCGCTCCCGCACGCTGCCGCCCCCCACGCGGCTCGGGGACGCGGTCGGTCTGGTGGCCCGCCTCGGCGGGTGGCTGGGGCGCAAGCGCGACCCGCCCGGCGCGCAGCTCCTGTGGCACGGCTACACCCAACTCGTTGCCATGGCCTTCGCTTTCGAACTGCGGGATGAATTCGGATGATTTACAAGTCCAGCCAGCGAGATCTGGGGCACGGGCAGCGCTAGGGAGCCCGCGCCGTGGAGCGGCTCGGCGCTTCGTCGACCCCCAACGGCTCGACGGGCGCCGGGCCGAACCGGCACCGCGATTCGGCGGCCGCATCCGATGGCGATCCCACGCTCATCCGGGGGGTTCACCGGTCGAGCTCCGCCCTGCGCCTCGCCAGGTCGGTCAGAATCTCGGGGGCTTCCTTGAGCGTCGCCAACGGGCCGAGCTGCTCGTCGATGTAGCGCCAGTCCAGAGTGCCTGCCAGCCGGACGATGATCCCTTCGATGTCCACCCAGTCCCGTCCGCGTGCGGCGAACGCCTTCAGGACGATCAGATCCTCGGCCGAACAGGCGAGCAGGGGAACCTGACCCGGGAACTCGAAACGGCTCGCCCGCGCGTTCACCGATTCCTCGAACGGCAGCCCGCCGAGCGCGATGTCGATGCCGACGCCGGACTCGGCGCGGAGCAGCAGCACCCGGTTGGTTCGCGCGAAACGGGCCGCATCGTCTATCCGGCCCTCGTACCGGTCGAGCAGAGCCTGGATGAACGCATCCTCGCCGCCGAAACCGGTCAGGAGCGTCAGGCCGACGTCAATGGTCTCTCGCGGCTCCCCCCAGCGCTGCAGGGCCAGCCCGCCGATGAAGCAGAAGCGCCAGCGCCGGCTCTCGCAGAAGCCCTGTACGTCGGCCGCCACCCGGATCAGCTCATTCACGGCGGGAGGCCATCTTCATGAACCAGCGCTGCTGCTCGACGAGGCCGGAGGTCGCGCGGGGCGCGCGCGGGGGGACCGTGTAGTCCGCCTCGCCGCACAGGAGGGCGATTGCCTGCTGCGGGTCGAGCCGTCGCAGCTCCTCGCGCCGCACCCGTTCCAGCCGCGGCCCGGCCTGCTGCCAGACCTTCACCCAGCGCCGCGCCAGGGCGATCCGATCAGGACTCCAGTCTGCGAGTCTGTCTTCGGCCACCAAGCAAGTATAGAGTTACGGTTGGACCGACACTAACTCCGTTCCCCGAGCGGGAACGCCTGCCGGAGCACCCAGCCGTCGTCGTCGCCCTCCATCAGCCAGGTCTCGGTCGCTTCGGCTTCGACCGGTAAGAACGGCGCGATGGCCGCGTCGAGCCTCACGCTCGTCGGTCATCGTGCCGAGCCATCATCGGATCCACGTTCTCGCACCCACGTGCTGACGGAGCCGCCCGTGCCCGAGAGGTCCTCGCCCGCCGCCGCCGGTCGCCGTATCGCAGCGCAGATCCCGCCGAGGGCGGCTCACTCCGCCGGCTCGATGCGCAGGAGCGCGCCGTCGTCGACGTGGTCCGTCAGCAGGTAGAGGAACCCGTCGGGTCCTTGGCGCACCTCCCGGATGCGCTGCCGCAGCTCCGCCAGCATCGATTCGCGCCGAATCTCTTCCAGCAGGTCGTTGAGCACGATGCGCTGCAGGTTCCCGGTGCCCGGTATTCCTCCCTCCTGCATGGAGCCGACGAAGACGTTGCCCTTCCACGCCGGGAACAGGTCGCCGGTGTAGACGGCGAGGCCGGCGGCGGCGATGGCGGGCAGCCACACCACGACCGGCGACTCGTATCCGTCGCGTGTCGGGTGCGGGGAGACCCGCGCGCCGGGATAGAGGCGCCCGAAGCTCATCAGCGGCCAGCCGTAGTTGCGCCCGGGCAGCAGCACGTTGAGCTCGTCGCCGCCGTTGGGACCGTTCTCGTGCTGCCAGATGTCCCCGGTCTCGGGGTGCAGCATGAGGCCCAGGGAGTTGCGGTGTCCGATCGTGTAGATCTCCGGCCGATGGCCCGGTTCGTCCACGAACGGGTTGTCGGCGGGCACCGAGCCGTCGTCGTTGAGGCGCAGAACCTTGCCGCGCAGGCTCGCGGGGTCCTGCGGGGCGTCGAGGAGATCGCCGTCCAGGGACCGGATGCGGCCGCCGGTGGACATGTAGACCTTGCCGTCGCGGCCGAAGGCGACCCGTCCGTTGAGCCCCGAGTTGGTGTAGAAGGGCTCGGTGACCACGAGGTCCTCGACGTCGTGGAGCGCGCCTCCCTCCAGCCGTCCCCGCGCGAGGGCCGGCGAGCCGCGGCCGTCGTCGTGCCCCTTGGTGTAGGTGAGATAGACGAGGCCGTTGTCCGCGAAGTCGGGATGCACGGCCACGTCCATCAGCCCGCCGTTGCCGTCGGTCCGCACCTCCGGCACGCCGGTGATCGGGTTCGGGTCGAGCGTGTCGTCGCGCACCACGCGGAGGCGGCCGTCCCGCTCGGTGATGAGCATGCCGCCGTCGGGCATGAACGCGATGGCCCAGGGATGCGACAGTCCTCTGACTACCGCGGTGACGCGGACCATGTGCTGTTCGGCGGTGTCGATGACCCAGGGGCCCTCGCCGAGCGGCGGCACCGGGACGCCGATCGGCTCTTCCTCCTGCGCGTAGCCGATCGTCGACAGGCAGAGGAGCAAGGACGCCGTCAGGAGAACGGAACTTCTGATCTTCATGCCTACCTCCCGCGCGAGCCGAACCCGGCTCGCCCAGTCAAATGCCGCCGGCACTGCAACCTTCTCATCCGCCCGGTGTCGGCCCGGAACCGCCGCCTCGCGGCCCCGCTTCCCGGGCCCCGCCAGGCCCTGGCCGCTTGCCGCCCGGACCACTTCCCAGCCCGGACGTCGACGCCTTGCGGCGCCGCTGCCCGCCCAACCAACCGGCAGCAGTCCGCGCCGCCTACGGCGCAGACTCCCAGGGTAGCGGGAGGAGCGGCTCCACCCCTTCCGGCAGATGCTGGTCGAAGGCGGCCAGCACCGCCGCGTCCGCCGCGTGGGCGCCCATCAGGCCGGCGATATCCACCAGATCCTGCTCGCCGAACGCCTGCACGGTGCGCGCATAGGTCTCGGCGCTGACGTTGTGATCGCCGAAGAGCTCGCGGCCGAACGCAATCAGGGCGGCGTCGCGCTCGTCGACCCCGGTCAGTGGCCCGCCGTGGCGAACGACGTCGATCAACTCCGCCTCGACGCCGGCCTCCAACGCCTTCGGCTCGTTCATGGTCCAGTCGTACTGCGAGTCGTGCGCGCGCGCCGTCACCAGAATCGCGAGCTGCATCAGGCGCCGCCCCACCCGGGCTTCCAGCGTCGCCTGTCCGGCGCCGTAGCCGCGGATGACTCCCGGACCGATCCCCGAGGGCGACAGCATGCGGCCGTAGAGCTCCGCCACTGACGTCTGGCTTGCGGGGCTCCGGAGCGCCAGGCGGCTCCTCGAATCGGGGTGGATGTCGTCCGGGTGGGTGAACGGCAGCGGCAGCGACTGTCTCCAGCCGGCCGGCATCCGCTGGTTGAACGTGGTGAGGGTCGCCGCGGTGCTCGCGTAGCGGCCCATCACGTCGATGACGTCCACGAGATTGGTCTTGCCCAGCAGGGCCAGCGCCCGCGCGTAGGTGTCGGCGCCGAGCCGCCGCGTGCCGAACAGCTCCCGGCCCACCTCGATGATGACCGCCTCGCGGTCGCTCAGCCCGGTCAGCGGCTTCCGGTGCCGCACGATGTCGATGATGCCGTCGTCGAGCGCGACCGCGAGCGCCTCCAGCTCGTGCAGCGCCCACTCGAACGGCTGGTCGTACTCGCGCGCCGTCGTCAGCACCGTCAGCTCGGTCAGTTGACGGCCCATCGGCGCCGCGAACCGCAGGCTCGCGCCCGACCCGTGCAGCCGCAGGGCCGCGGCGCCCGTGGGGGCGCCGGCCGGGCTCGCGACCGCCCCGTCGTACGCCTCGCGGCGCGCGGGATCCAGCTCCTCCCGATCGATGGGCGGGAGCCGGCTCCGAGACTCCGGGTTCACGTCGTCGGGAAGCTGGCCGGCATGCGCGGCCGGCGCCTCGGCCTGCAGGAACCCGGCCCACGCCAGCACAACCGCCGTCTGCAACCATCGCTTCATGCCCAGCCTCCTTGTCCATCGAACGGTATCGACCTCATTCTAGCCCGGCAACCCGTTCACGGCGCGACGACCGCGATCCCTTCGATCTCCAGCAGCGCGCCGGTCGCGAAGAGCGACTGGATGCCGAGCAGCGTCGCGGCCGGCACCGCCTCGTCGGGGAAGCCGTGCGCCTTGCGGGCGGCGTCGATCGCCGCGAAGTCGCCCCGAGTGTAGCTCGGCATGTAGATCACGATCTTCAGCAGGTCCTCCGGCGCCGCGCCGGCCGCCTCGAGACGCCGTCTGAGGTTGGCGTACACCTGGTCGGCCTGGCGGTCGAGGGGGTCGCCGGGCTGACCCACCTGGCCGGAGACCTGGACCACGGTCGGCCCCGAGCCGCGCGCCGTCACGACCTGCGTGAAGCCGGTGGCCGGATCGATGAACGCCCGGTCGACGGACTGGCCATCCGCTCCGACGACGGCGATGCCGTCGATCTCTATGCGGAACTGCTCGGCCACGAGGGCCGGGATTCCGAGCAGCGTGCTCGCCGGCATGTCCGAGAGGGACAGCGCCTGCTCGCGGCCGGTGCGGTACGAGGCCAGATCCCTCTCCGGATCGAAGTCGACGATATAGGTGGTGGCCTTGACCAGATCCGCGAGGGACGCCCCCGCCGCCTCGAGCTGCTGGCCGACGCGCCCCCACACCGCCGCGGTCTGATCCGCAAGACCATCGCCGCCGCCCACCTGTCCCGCCACGTAGACCGTCTTCACGCCGTGCGCGGTCACCGCGACCGCCCCGCTGAAGCCGTTCGCGGGGTTGAAACGCTCGATCTCGAGATCGGCTCCCGCCTCGGCCACGACCGCAATCGCCTCGATCTCGACCCGCAGCGTCTCGGCGAACAGCTCCCGGACGCCGATCATCGTGCTCGTTGGCCAGTGGCCCTCGGGGAACGTCGCCAGCCGCACCTCGGCGACCACCGGGTACTGCTCCGGCTCGAAGTCCTTGACGAAGATGCGGACCTTCACGACGTCCTCGGGCGTGGCCCCTGCCTGCTCGAGACGCCGCACGACCCCCGCGAACGCCGACTCGACGTGCTCGCGCAGCGTGTCGCCCTGGCCGACCTGGCCGGAAACGAAGATGGTCTTGACGCCGTCGTGCGTGGTGGTGACGACCTGCGTGAAGCCGCCGGCGGGATCGATATAGTCGACCTGCGCCGCCGCGACGCCGGGCACGAGCAACGCGAGCAGGCCGACGGCGAGGGGAAGTCCGTTTCTGTACGCCATTGTCCGTTCTCCATCCGGCCGCTGGTTCATTCCACACGCCGGGTCCGAAGGGATGATACCCCGCCGCGGGAGCGACGATTTCGTGGTGCGTTCGGAGATCCCGGCAGTTGCGAGGGTGTTCGTGCGCGCAGGAACGCGGGAATCGCTCCTGAAAATGCGCGTTCGCGATTGCAGCGCCACGTCCTCGGGTCTTGCGGCGGCCCTTACGATCTTGACACCTGCATTGACGATCTATACAAATGGTATACGCGCGTTCGGAGACCGCGCACCTGTCGGTCCGGGGCGTGAGGATGGTCCATGGGGCAAGTCAATTTTCGGATGAAGGACGAACGCCTGTCGCTGATTGATCGCGCCGCGGCGATTAGAGGGGTCACCCGCACGGAGTTCGTGCTCCGGTCGAGCGAAGCGGCGGCGATTGAGACGCTGGTCGAGCGCCCGATCATCGCGCTCGACGACGAGGCGTACGATGCGTTCATTGCCGCGCTCGATGCACCGGTGGCGCCGAACGATCGTCTGAAGAGACAGTTGGCGCGGCGGCCGCTGTGGGAGCGATGACCGCGCCCGAGCCGATCAGCGAACGACATGACGTCTCGCGGTTCGAGTCGGGAGCAGAGAGCCTCGATGCCTGGTTGCAGCGCAAGGCTCGACTGAACGAAGCCAAGGGCGGCGCACGGACCTACGTCGTTTGCGACGGCGACCGGGTGATCGGGTTCTACAGCCTGGCCGCCAGTTCCGTGGAACGGCGACGGGTCTCGTCCCGCGCCGGGCGGAGCATGCCCGAACCGATTCCCGTGATCCTGCTCGGGCAACTGGCGGTGGACACCGGCTACCGTGGAAGGGGCCTGGGCGCCGACCTCCTGGTCGATGCAGCCAAGAGAGCTCTCGCGGCTGCCGACCTTATCGGTGCGCGCGCGCTCGTCGTCCAGGCACTCGACGACGAAGCCAGGCGGTTCTACGAACGATTCGGCTTCAGGTCGTTCTCGGATCGCGAGCCTCTCATGTTGATCCTCCGAATCTCCGAGTTGAGAGGAGCACTGTAGACCGAAGGCCATGATGGAGTACAAGGGCTACGTGGCCGAGGTCGAGTTCGACTCTGATGCCCGATACGGATGTCCCGATCCCCAACGCCGAAACGCGTGAGTCCCTGCGGCAGGCCGCTCGGGGAGAGGAACTCACGGAGTACGCCAGCCTGGTTGACCTCAAGGTCGCGCACGGCTGAGCGTTGCGCCTGCTCACCCCGAAGCGATTCGAGGGACGTCT
Source organism: Vicinamibacterales bacterium (assembly GCA_965215895.1). GTDB lineage: Bacteria > Acidobacteriota > Vicinamibacteria > Vicinamibacterales > UBA8438 > JAJEEA01. The sequence continues at coordinate 541,359 of OZ244130.1, forward strand.
CAAGCGCGCCAAGAGCCGAAGGCAAGGGCCTTGGCAAGCTCTCTGGCTCGGCCCTCCGGGCGGCAGCTCAGAAGAGCCGGTGAGCCGGCACCGCCCAGAGGCGCGGGCTCAGTTGCGCCAGGTCTTCGCCGCGGTGAACGACGAGGCCGCCGACCCATTCGTCGCCCGACGTTTCGGCGAGGGCCCGGAGGCCGGAGCAGTCGCCGGGGCCGACGCGGGCGCGGTTCTTGACCTCGACGCCGATGATGCCGCCGGCCGTCGCCACCAGCAGGTCGACCTCGCGCCCCGACCGCGTCCGGTAGAACCAGAGCAAGGTATCGCGTCCTAGGGTGTCGATCCACTTCCGGGCTTCCGAGACGACCAGGGTCTCGAACTGCGGTCCGGTGAGGTCGCCCCAGGCGCGGGTCCCGTGGCGCAGCAGGCCGAGGTCCATCCAGTAGAGCTTGGGGCTCTTCACCGTCGCGCTCGTGAGATTGCGGGTGTAGGGCTGCAGCAGCATGACCTGGTAGGACAACCGCAGGTACTCCAGGTAGCGGCGCGCGGTGGCGGGGCTGACGGCGGCGTCGCGAGCGAGATCCGCGTAGTTGAGGAGCTGACCGGTGCGGAGCATGGCCAGCCGTTGCAGCGCGCGGAACGGCAGCAGGTCGGAGACGCGGGTCAGGTCGGCGAGGTCGCGTTCGAGCCACGTCTGCTGGTAGGAGCGCAGCCACTCGCGCCGGTCGTCGTCGTCCAGCGACAAGAGTTCGGGCATGCCGCCCCATGCGGCCAGGTGGTCGAATGCCTCGATATGCCTCGTGGCGTCGTCACCGAGCAGGCGCGGGGGCTCGGCGGCGAGGGTCTCCGCGAACGAGGCCGGCGCGGTGATGAGGCGATCGAACAGCGGCCGCGCGGGGGGCTCTTCGGCCGCGGAGCGCAGCTCGGAGGACATCAGCGGCCACAGGTCGTAGACGAAGGCCCGTCCCGCCAGCGATTCGCGCACGCGATCGAGGAGCAGAACCCGGGACGATCCCAGCAGAACCGAGAACGCTATCTGCCGCTCGTCGTAGGCCAGCTTCACCTTGTCGAAGACGCCCGGTTCCTTCTGCGCCGCGTCGATGACCGCGGGGCCGACGGCGCGGCCCCAGCTTCCGCTGCGCAGGCCGCGCACCGCTTCCCGCTCTTCGATCGCGTCGAGGTTCACGTACCGAAGATCGCGGTACAACTGCCGTGCGAGCGTGGTCTTGCCGGTCTGCCGCGCGCCCGTGAGCACGACGAGACGCCGCTTGTCGGCGGATGGAAGCCGCGTGCCCAGCCACCGGAATGCCTGTTTTTTAGATTTCATTGTGGACGATTTTACAGGTAATCAAGACATAACGTGGCGGGATTCGGCCGATTGTCGCGGTCGCGGATTCGGACGCCGGTGGGCTAGAATCCGGGCGAGGTGACGTTGAGGGAGATGCTCGGCGCGGCGCTGTTCGTCGTGGGCCTGCTGGCGGTCGGGTGGCTCGTGCTCGTGGCGCTGCTCGCACTTCAGGAGCGCCGCCTCATCTTCTTTCCGACCCGGACCCTGGCCGGCGCGCCGGCCGATCTCGGGCTCCGCGCCGAGGAGCTGTCGATCACGGCGGCGGACGGCGTGACGCTCCACGGCTGGTGGATCGAGGGGCCGGGCGAACGGGTGCTGATCTGGTATCACGGCAACGCCGGGAACGTGGGCGACCGGCTGCACAACGCGCGGTGGTTCGTGGACCAGCTCGGCGTCGACGTCGTGCTGGTCGACTACCGGGGCTACGGGCGGAGCCGGGGGACGCCGGACGAAGCCGGCGTCTATCTCGATGGCCTGGCCATCTACGATGCGGTGGCGGCCCGATCGGTGCGGGCAGAGGACGTCGTTCTGTTCGGCCGGTCGCTCGGTGGTGCGGTTGCCATCGAGACGACACTCCGCCGTTCCGTGGGCGCCCTGGTGCTCGAGTCGGTCTTCCGCTCGGTGCCGGCGTTGGCGCGCGAGCACTACTGGTTCGTCCCGAGTGCGGTCATCCGAACACGGATGGACAACGAGTCGAAGATCGGGCGGGTCAAGGTCCCGACGCTCGTGCTGCACGGCGATCGGGACCCCATCGTTCCGCTGGCGCACGGTCGGCGCCTGTTCGAGCTGGCTGCCCGCCCCGCGGACTTCCACGTCATCGAGGGAGCCGGGCACAACGACACCTGGATCGTCGGGGGCAAGCCTTACGCCGACGCGTGGAACGCGTTCCTGAGAGACTCTGCCCGCTCGTCCGGCTGACGGGTGCGTAGGAGCTTGCGCCGTAGAAGTTTCGCGCCAGCGCAACTTCCAACGCGACCGTCAGGTCGCGCCAGGAGTCTGCGCCATAGAAGTTTCGCGCCAGCGCAACTTCCAACGCGACCATCAGGTCGCGCGGTCGCGCCAGATGGGAACTAGTCGGGCCGGGACGTGGCGCCGGCCGGATAGGTGGACGGCGTCGCTGTCGCGGTGCCGTCGCGGCCCGACCCGTCGAGCGCCCCGGGCTGCCGGAGGCCCCCTTCGGCGTCCCGGTTGTTGTCGGTGCAGGCGTACTCCATGCGCTCCCGGTCCGTCCGCGCGGCGAAGGAATGATGCCCCGGCGCCTCTGGAGCCGCCGCGAGCATCGTGGCCGGCGCCGGCGGTGACGGCGGTGACGGGCGGTGACAAGACCGGTATCGCTCGCGTGCGGAACCTCCTCACGGTTCCACGGCGGCGACGACGGCGGCCGAGAGCTGCGCCACCGTCCCGTTGGGGGTCCAGATGTTGGACGGAATCTGCCGCCCGGTGCGGACCCACACGAGATCCAGGCTCGGGACGATGACCACGATCTGGCCGCCGTTGCCGAAGTTGGCGATGGCGTCGGGCGGGGTTCCGGGCAGCAGCCGGCTGTGCACGAAGTCCGATTCCCGGTAGCTCAGGTAGTGGTCGCCGGCGTTGAGGTGCCAGAACAGGCCGTAGGAGGGGTTCGCCTTCGGGGCCGGCGCGGTTGTGAGCTGCGCGATGTAGTCGGCGGGCAGATACTGCCGGCCGTTCCACGCGCCGTCGTTCAGCAGCACCTGTCCGATCTTGGCGAGGTCGCGCGGGCGCATGCGAATGCTCTGATACCCGAGCCGTCCTTCGTCGGAGTGGATCTCCACCCAGTAGGCGCCGGTCATGCCGAGCGGCTCGAACAGCTCGGCCCGGGTGAGGTTGGGCAGGCTGACGCCGGTGGCGCGTTCGAGGGCGGTGAACAGCACGCGGTAGGCGGCGTTGTGGTAGATGAAGTAGTCGTACGGCGCGTGGGTCATGCCCCGGACTAGCACCGCCTCGAGCTGGCTGCGCCCGGCTTGGCTGTCCGCCCGATCGAGGGCCGGCCACTGGGCGAGCCCCGACGCCATCGCCATCACGTTGCGGAACGTGAGCAGGTCGCGGGTCTGTCCGGCCAGCTCGGGCACGAAGTCGACGATCGGCTGGTCGAGCGACGAGATGTCGCCGCGGGCCAGCACCCGGCCCACGAGGAGGGCGACCGCCCCCTTCGTCGACGAGTAGGTCTGCTGCACGTCGTCCGGCTCGCGGTCGTTCCAGTACCGCTCGAAGACGAGCCGGCCGTGCCGGATGACCACGAGGGCGTCGGCGTGCGTCGTCTCCGCGAGCTCGGCGAGCCGGTCGAGGCCGGCGGGGTCGAAGCCGGCGGCGTCGGCGTCCGCGGCCGGCCACGGGGCGGTGTCGGGGCCCGCCCACGGCTCCGTGCCGACCTGCCGGCGTTGGGGTTGGGCGCCGGCGCTGAGGGCCGCCGCCGCCACCGCCGTGGCGATCAGCGGCGCGAGGACGCGGGTTGTCGTCTTCATGATTCGATGTAGAGTAGCACCGGACGGACGCAGCGTGGTTCCGGCCGCGGCCGGCCTCGGCAGTGCCGGATGCGATGCCCCGGGGACGGGCCCGGCGGGGCTGGCAGCCCGTGGCGGAACCCGGGGTCGCACCGAGCGCGCCGGTCGAATGCAGCGGGGCCTGCCGCGGGCTGCCGACTGCTTGAAGGGAGCACGGCAATGGCGGACGCACGGTTGACGATGACCCGGCGGGAGTGTCTGGGTGCGCTCGCGGCGACCGCGATGTTCCCGGCCGTGCGCGCGGGGGCGGCCGAGAGCAAGCCGATGCGCGGCGCCTTCATGATTCTGAGCACGCCGTACACCGCCGCGAACGAGGTCGACTACGAGGACCTCGCCGGCGAGGTCGACTTCTGCGACCGCTGCGGCATCGAGGCCCTGGTGTGGCCGCAGAACTCCAGCGAGCAGCGCTACCTGAGCCAGGCCGAGCGCCTGCGCGGGTTCGACGTGCTGGCCGAGGCGAACCACGGCCGGGCCCCGGCGCTGGTGCTCGGGGTGCAGGCCGACGACACCGCGGGCATGCTCGAGTACGCCCGCTACGCCGAGGCCCTCGAGCCCGACGCGATGATCGCGATTCCCCCTCGCACCGCGTCGTCGCTGGCCGACTTTCGGGACTACTACGCCGCGTTGTGCGACGTCACCGACCGGCCGGTCTTCGTGCAGACGAGCGGGGGCGCCCCGGACATCGCGCCGACGGTCGACTTCCTGGTGGCGCTGGCGCGGGAGTTCCCGCAGTGCGGCTACGTCAAGGAGGAGCATCCGCCGGTGCAGGAACGGATGCTCGCGCTGATGGAGCACCGCCCGGATCCGATCAGGAGCATCCTCGGCGCCAACTTCGGCCGCGCCTGGGCCTACGAGATGCGCCTCGGCACCGACGGGGTGATGACCGGCGGCGTGATGTACGCCGACATCTATGCCGGATTGTGGGACCTGCATCAGCAGGGCCGGCCGGACGAGATGCGCGACCTCTACGGCAAGCTGCTGCTGATGTTGAATCTCGACGCGCTGATACCCGGAGTGCGGCTCCACGTGCTGCAGAAGCGCGGGCTGTTCAAGACGACCAGGTCCCGGCGCGGCGAGTACAGCTTCACCCAGGCCCAGATCGACGAGATCGACCATCGGTTCGCCGCCCTCGCCCCGCATCTCCGGGCCTGACGCGGCGGCGTAACGCACGGCTCGACGGCTCGCCATCGCCGCCTCGCATTCACACAGCCGGCTGCCGGCCCCGGCCTGCAGCCGGCTGCTCCGGTTCGACCATCTCCTCGCAATGCGGCCGACCTGCTTCTACGAACCCGACGGCGCTGCCGACCGCTTTCGGGCCACGGCCTGGACCCGCGGCCCGTGGAGCCTGGACCACCAGCACGGCGGTCCGCCGGCGGCGCTGCTCGTGCGCGCGGTGGAGGCGGCACTGTCCGATCGGGACTGCGCCATCGTCCGCTTCACGGTGGAGTTCCTGCGGCCCGTGCCGATCGGGCCGCTGCGGGTGGAGACCGAGGCGCTGAAGCGCGGCCGGCTGGTGGAACGGCACGCCGCGCGGCTGTGGTCCGGCGACGATCTGGTGCTGACGGCGGTGGCGCTGTGCCTGCACCGGAGGCAGGTGGCGCTGCCTCCGGCGGGTTCGAGAGCCACGCCCCCGCCGCCCCCCGAGGCGGCCGAACCTTATACGTTCCCGTTCTTTCCGGATCCGATCGGCTACCACACGGCGGTGGACGTGCGGTACGTCCGGGGCGCCTGGGGGCAGTCCGACGTGACCTGCTGGATGCGGCAGCGGTGTCCGCTCGTGCCCGGCGAGGCGCCGACCCCGTGGCAGCGCATCCTGGTCGCGGCGGACGCCGGCCACGGGGTCGCGGTGCCCGTTCCGCTCGCGGAGTACACCTTTCTCAATGCGGATCTGTCGGCGCGTCTCGTGCGCCCGCCGCGCGGCGAGTGGATCGGCCTCGAGTCCCGCAGCGTGGCCGAGCCGTCCGGCATCGGGCTGTGCCGGACCCGTCTGTGGGATGCGGACGGAGTGGTGGGGCGCGCCGCCCAGAGCCTGGTCGTCGCCGCCCGCGCGTGAGGTCGATCATTGTCCCTGCTCGGTGCAACGCGGGGGTTCACCACGGGCTGATATGATGGCCCGGCGTCGCCGACGGGACCGTGGTCGCCCTTCGAGGAGGAATTCAGCATGAGTCGCCGTACCCTCTCGCGCCGCCACTTCATCGGGGGACTCTCGGCCGCGGCATCCATGATGATCGTGCCGCGCCGCGTGCTCGGCGGGCGGGGATTCCAGGCTCCGAGCGACACCCTCAACATCGCCGGGATCGGCGTGGGGGGACGGGGCCGGGCCGACGTGCGGGGATGCGACAGCGAGAACATCGCGGCCCTGTGCGACGTGGACGCGGGGCACGCCGCGCGCACGTTCGACCTGTACCCCAAGGCGCGCACCTACGCCGACTACCGGCGGATGCTCGACCAGGAGCCGGATCTCGACGCCGTGATCATCGCGACCCCGGACCATACCCATGCGGTGATCGCAATGGAGGCGATGCGGCGGGGCAAGCACGTGTATTGCGAGAAGCCCCTCACCCGTACCGTCGCCGAGGCGCGCGCGCTGGCGGAGATGGCGCGCGCGCAGGGCGTGGTCACCCAGATGGGGAACCAGGGCCACGCCGGCGAGGGGACCCGGCTGATTCGGGAGTGGATCGAGGCCGGCGTCATCGGCACCGTGCGCGAGGTCCACTACTGGACCAACCGCCCGATCTGGCCGCAGGCGATCGAGCGGCCCTCCGACGCGCACCACGCGCCGCCGGGGCTCGACTGGGACCTGTTCCTGGGGCCGGCTCCCGCGCGGCCGTACCATCCCGCCTATCATCCGTTCCGCTGGCGCGGGTGGTGGGACTACGGCACCGGCGCCCTCGGCGACATCGCCTGCCATTCCATGGACGCCGCGTTCTGGGCCCTCGAGCTCGGCCAGCCGACCCGCATCGAGGCGGAGACGACGGCCCTGTTCGCGGAGACGGCGCCCGCGGTGTCGCGCATCACCTACGACTTCCCGGCGCGGGGCGCCCGGCCGCCGGTGCGGTTCGTGTGGCGCGACGGCGCTCTGGCTCTGCCGCGCCCGCCGCAGCTCGCCCCCGGCGAGCAGTTGCCGGGCGGCAGCAGCGGCCAGTTGTTCGTCGGCGACGACGGCCTGATCGGGGCCGACATGTACGCCCGCGAGCCGCGGGTGTTCCCGACCGCGCGGCACAAGGACGTGATGGCGAGCCCGCCCCCGCCGAAGTACCCGCGGTCGCCGGGCGTCTACCGCGAGTGGATCGACGCGTGCAAGGGGAACGGCGAGACGGGGTCCGGCTTCGCGAAGCACTCCGGTCCCCTGACCGAGGTCGTGCTGCTGGGCAACCTGGCCGTGCGGAAGGGCAAGGCGATCGACTGGGACGCGCGGAAGATGCAGGCGACGAACGTTCCCGAGGCGAACGCCTATCTCGACGAAGCCTACCGCGACGGATGGAGTCTCTGATGCCGTCGATCCACGACGCGGGCGCGCCCCGGCGCGACACCGTCCGCGCGTCGGGTCCGAGAGCGCCCGTCACCGCCCCGAGGCGCCGGCTGCCGCTCCTGCCCGCGGTCCTCGCGGCGGCCGTCGCCCTTCCCGCGGCGGCCCAGTCGGCCGACGAGGCGCTGCTGGCGGCCATCCGCGCTGCAGGGCTCGAACGCTCGCAGGTCATGCAGCACGTCGGCTGGCTGAGCGACGTCTACGGGCCGCGCCTGACCGGCACCCCGGCCATCGAGGAGGCGGGGGCGTGGACGATGGATACGCTGCGCGGGTGGGGGCTCTCGAACGTGCACGCCGAACGGTTCGCGTTCGGGGCGGGGTGGACGCTGGAGCGGTTCCACGCCCATCTCGTCGAGCCGCAGGTCATGCCGATCATCGGCTATCCGAAGTCCTGGTCGTCGGGCACCGGCGGCACGGTGACGGCCGAGGTGGTCCGGGTCGACCTCGAGACCGAGGCCGACTTCGAGCGCTACCGCGGCCGGCTGCGCGGCAAGATCGTGCTGACGCAGCCGGCGCGCGAGGTGCCGATGCTGACCGGGGACGTGGTGCTGCGGATGGCCGACGAGCAACTGGCCGAAGCCGCGCGGCCCGTGGAGCCGGCGCCGGCCCGCCCCGGGCGACGTCCGCCGCAAGCCGGCGGGCCGTCGTTCACGTTGCTGCTCCAGCAGTTCTATCTGGACGAAGGGGTCGTGGCGGCGGTCGACCGGGGCAACGACGCCGTCGACGTGGGCGGGGGCAGCGGGCTCTCCCACCGGACGCAGCGCACCGACGGGGGCACGATATTCGTGGGACGCGGCGCCCCGTGGGACGAGGAGACGGCGGGGACCTGGGTGCCCTCCCTCACGTTCGCGGTCGAGCACTACAACCGGATGGTCCGGCTGCTCGACATGGGGCTGCCGGTCCGCATGGAGCTGCACGTCGAGACCCGCTTCCACCCGGAGGCCGACGCCGACGAGGGGCTGAACGCGTTCAACATCCTCGCCGAGATTCCCGGCACGGACCTCGCCGGCGAGGTCGTCCTGCTCGGCGCCCACTTCGACACGACCCACGCCAGCACCGGGGCGACCGACAACGCGGTCGGGGTGGCCGCGACGATGGAGGCGATGCGGATTCTGAAGACCGTCGGCGCCCGCCCGCGGCGGACGATCCGCCTCGCCCTGTGGGGCGCCGAGGAGCAGGGCCTGCTGGGGTCGCGGGAGTACGTGCGCCGGCACTTCGGCGACGCCGCGACGATGGCGCTCGAGCCGGCCCACGCGAAGCTCTCGGCCTACTACAACATCGACAACGGGACGGGCCGGCTGCGCGGCCTCTGGACGCAGGAGAACGCGGCGGCGAGGGCGATCTTCGAGCCGTGGGTCGCGCCCCTCGCCGACCTGGGGTTCACGACGCTGTCGCCGCGAGCGGTCAGCGGCACCGACCACGTGGCCTTCGAGCGGGTGGGGCTGCCGGGGTTCCAGTTCATCCAGGACCGCCTGGAGTACAACTCGCGCACGCACCACTCGAACATGGACGTGGTCGACCGCGTGCAGCCCGACGACGCCCGGCAGATGGCGGTGATCGCGGCCGTCTTCGCCTACAACACCGCGATGCTCGACGAGCGTCTGCCCCGTCAGCCGCTCCCGCGTCCCCGGCCCTGACCGAGCAGAGGGTGACTTGCCCCGCATGACGTCCACCCACCCTCGCCCGCGACCGGGAGTCTGCGCAGTGGAACGGCGCGGACGCCCGAGGGGTCGGTCGGGCGGCAAGGGGAGCCGCAGGGCGGCGATTCCCGGGCCGGGCGCGCCGTGACGTCCCGCCTCTTCTACGGGTGGGTCATCCTGCTCGTGGCCGGCGTGTGCTACGGGTTCGGGATGTCGCCGGCGTACTACAGTTGGAGCATCTTCGCGCCGCGCATCACCGCCGATCTCGCCATCGACCGCGCCGCCGTCGGCGGCGTCTTCGGGTTGTTCAACACGCTGCACCAGTGCGTGGGCCTGTTCGTGGGCCTGGCGATCGCCCGCTTCGGGCTGCGGCGCGTCATGCCGGCGGGGTTCTGCATCACCGCGGCGGGGCTGCTCCTGCTGGCCGGGGCGGAGACCGCGTTCGACTGTTACGTGGGGTTCTCGGTGCTGGGGGGCATCGGCATCGGGTTCTCCACCACGGTGCCGGCGCAGACCCTGGGACAGAACTGGTTTCTCCGGCGCCGGGCGCGGGTCATCGCCGCGATCTTCACGGTGGGCGGTCTCGTGGGCTGGCTCGTCGCGCCGGCGGACGCGTGGGTCCTCGAGCACTACGACTGGCGGACCGGCTGGATCCTGATCGCCGGACTCTCCGTGACCCTCGGGCTGATCGCGGCGTCGCTCGTGCGGGAGAGCCCCGAGGCCGTCGGCCAGCACCTCGACGGAGCGGCTCCGGGGCCGGGGGGCGGGCCGGACGGGGGCGCAGCGCTGGCGGCCGACGGCTGGACGGCGCGGCAGGCGGTGCGGACGCCGCAGTTCTGCCTCATGCTGGTCTGCGGCGTCGCCTACGCCGTGCCCTGGAACACCGCGGTGGCCCATCTCACCCTGCACCTGATCGATCTCGGCCACCGCGAGACGGTGGCGATCGGGTTCGTGGGCACGATGGCCCTCGTCAGCATCGGGGGGCGGCTGATGGGGGCGGTGGGGGACTGGATCGCACCGCAGCGCGCGCTGGCCGTGGCCCTCGTGCTCGAAGGGCTCGGCGCCGGGGCGTTGGTGCTGGCCGGGAACGTCGCGCTCGCCCTGGTGGCCGTCACCCTGCTCGGGGTCGGATTCGGGATGGCCTTCGTGTGCATTCCGGTCGTCTTCTCCCACTTCTTCGGCCGGGGCGCGTTCGCGGTGACCAGCGGCATCCGGACCACCTGCACCGGCATCTTCGGCGGGTTGGGGCCGTGGCTGGCCGGCGTGGCGTTCGACGCGACCGGCAGCTATTCGGTACCGTTCATCGGCCTGCTCGTGCTCGGTCTGGCCGGCGCGGCGGCCGCCGCCGCGCTGCGGCGCCCTGACGCCCCGGCCGCCCTGGCGCCGGCGAAGTAGTACCGAAGGGCATCGAGTCAAGGCCACTGCACGACAGGACGCGCTCGGAGACAGGGACATGAAGCGACACATGACCGACAACACCCGATTCGGCGAACGAACACCGCGCCCCGAGAATTCGGGAGACGGCCTGTCCCGGCGGGACTTCCTGCGCGTGTCCGGGGTCGCCGGCGCGCTGGCCGTCACCGAGTCGTCGGGCGCCGGGGGGATCGGCGCGCCCGCCCGGGCGGGTCAGCCGGCGCCGGCGGGGGCGGACGACTTTCCTCTCGCAGAAACGACGATCGCGGACCTGCAGGAGAGTCTGGCCAGCGGCGAGTGGACGGCGCGCTCGCTCGCCGAGGCCTATCTGAGCCGCATCGAGGAGGTCGACGGGCGCGGGCCGACCCTGCGGTCCGTGCTCGAGACCAACCCCGACGCCCTCGCCATCGCGGACCGGCTCGACCGCGAGCGGGGGGAGGGGCGGCTCCGCGGCCCGCTGCACGGGATCCCCGTGCTGCTGAAGGACAACATCGACACCGCCGATCGCATGACCACGACGGCGGGCTCGCTCGCCCTCGCCGGCTGGGTCCCGCCGGAGGACTCCGGCGTCGCGGCCCGGCTGCGGCAGGCGGGAGCGCTGCTGCTGGGGAAGACCAATCTCAGCGAGTGGGCCAACTTCCGGTCGACGCGGTCCTCGAGCGGGTGGAGCGGCCGGGGCGGCCAGTGCCGGAACCCCTATGTCCTCGACCGGAACCCGTGCGGGTCGAGCTCCGGTTCCGGGGCGGCGGTGTCCGCCAACCTCGCCGCGGCGGCCCTCGGCTCCGAGACCGACGGCTCGATCGTCTGTCCGTCGACGGCCAACGGCATCGTGGGCATCAAGCCCACGGTGGGGCTCGTCAGCCGGGCCGGCGTGATACCGATCTCCCACACGCAGGACACCGCCGGCCCGATGGCCCGGACCGTGCGCGACGCGGCGGTGGTGCTGGGAGTACTCGCCGGTCCGGATCCGCGCGACCCCGCCACGGCCGCCAGCGACACGCGCGGCCTCGCCGACTACACGCCGTTCCTCGACCCCGCCGGGCTCCGGGACGCGCGCATCGGGGTGGCGCGGCAGTTCCTCGGATTCCACGAGAGGGTCGACCGCGTCGTCGAGGACGCCATCGACGCGATGCGGGCGGCCGGCGCGGTCATCGTCGACCCGGTCGTGCTGGGGACCGGCGCCGGCCGGGGGGGCCTGCAGATGGCGGAGACCGACGTGCTGTTCTACGAGTTCAAGGCGGGGCTGAATGGCTATCTCGCCCGCCGCGGCTCCGGCGCGGAGGTGCGCTCGCTGGCGGAGCTGATCGCCTTCAACGAGCGCAACGCCGAGACCGAGATGCCCTACTTCGGGCAGGAACGGTTGATCGCGGCCCAGGCGAAGGGGCCGTTGTCGGAGCCCGCCTACCTGATGGCGTTGTCGACCGCCCGCCGCCTGTCACGGGCGGACGGCATCAACCGGACGATGGACGAGCACCGGCTCGACGCCATCGTCGGCCCGACCGGGGGCCCGGCCTGGGTGACGGATCTGGTGAACGGGGATCACTTCGGCGGCAGCAGCTCCGCCTATCCCGCGGCAGCCGGCTATCCCAACGTCACGGTGCCGGCCGGCGCCGTGCACGGGCTGCCGGTGGGCCTGTCGTTCTTCGGCCGCGCGTGGAGCGAGCCCACCCTCGTCCGCATCGCCTACGCCTTCGAGCAGACCACGCAGGCCCGCCGCGCGCCGCGGTTCCGGCCGACCATCGGATGACGCAACCCCCCCGGTCGAGGGCGCCCGCGCGGCTGCCGGCGACTCGCCAATTCGGCAGCTGCAAACACGACGGGCGCCGCGTCCGTCCCCGGACCGCCGGCGCCCGCCGTTCCCGGTCGTGCTACTGGCCGCCGTCCTCCGCCGCGCGCTCGTCGGCCCGCGCCCCGCCGAGCATCGCGTCCATCGAGTAGTTCCCCTCGTGGCACGCGTACTCGAACATCGGCAGCTCGTTGAGCGTCATCGGCAGGTTGACGGTCCACGGCTCGGTCCAGGTGTTCGGATCGTCCACCGTGTACTCGTACTCGAGGGTGGTCTCGTCGACGCGGGTGAACCGTTCCACCAGACGCATCCCCGTGCTCGATCCCCGCCAGTTCCGGTCCGTGTCGAAGTTGGTGGTCTCGACGACCAGGGTGTCTCCCTCCCAGTGCCCGCGCGAGTTGCCCGACCACTGCGCGAGGCGCTCGTCGTCGACCGCGGAACGGCCGTCGAGAGGCACGCTCCGCACCGTGTGCACCATCTCGGTCATCAGCACGAGGTGGCCGGGAGTCTGGAAGATCTGCACGTTCTGGTTGTAGCCGCCCGGGGTGATCGGGGGGCCGGCGTTGAAGCCCATGAGGCAGCGGTCCGCGTTGCTCAGGTCCGTATAGGACGCGGGGAGCTGATCGCTGAACGAGCCGCGGCCGGCCGCGGCCCGCGCCTGCCCCGCCTCGGTCGATTCCGGCATCCGGCCGTTCGGCGGGTCGATGATGAGCGACGTGCGCCGCGTGCCGACGACCCGCGTGCCCCGGTCCATCCAGAAGTTGTTGTACCCGCCCACGTTTCCGCCGGCCTCGGTGCGCCGGGCCTCCTGGTTCCACAGCTCGATGTCACGCTCGACGGCGGCCTGCTCGCGCTGCACCGCTTCCTCTTCCGTCAGGAACGCCTTGTCGCCCAGATCCTCGGGACGCTGGAGCGGGGTGATGGTCCGGAAATCCCAGACCCCCTGCAGGTCCGGGGCCCCCCACGCGGTCTTCGGCGCATCCTGCGCCAAGCCCGCCGACGGCAGCGCCACCAGCCCGACCAATGCCACGATCAACACCGCCGTTATCGAACGTCCACGTCTCATTGCAAGACCTCCAAGATCGAGAATTACGCCCCGTTACGATAGCACGAGCCCCGCCGTACCTCTGGGAACACGGTCTTCCACACCCACGCGGCGATAGAGGCGTTGACCAACGCCGGCGCCGATGAAGCGCTCGCGGTCGCCGCCGTCGACATCGCCGGCGTCGGCGGCGACCGCGACCAAGCGGATCTCACGTGGCAACTCGTCGTCTCGCCGGCGACAGTTGGCGCCATCCTCGGATTCCTCGGCTGATCGACAACCCAGCCCCCGCCACATGATGCTCGTGAGCATGCTACTCATGAGTATGTTTCCGATGAGTATGCTCTGCGCTATCGTCCGGTTGACGAACGCGTTCGCCAACCGGACGAGCGGACTGGCCTTGCTCGCGTCGAGGACCAACACCGTGTCCGGCTGGCCTGAGCGACGCCCGTGCTCCGGGCTCCGGCGGCGCCAGCGTCGCACGCCGGCAGAGTCCGGCCAGCCCTGCCGGCGTCGGCGCCGCTTGCTACGGCCCCGCCGGCAGGCGGGTGAACTGATACAGGTAGAGCAGGCCCACCGCCACAACGTAGAGGGTGGCGCTGAAGGTGACGTTGCTGCGCGCGATGCGCCAGTTGTCGGCGCCGTAGCGGGTGGCGAGCACCACGTTGACGCCCGACATCGGGTTCACGGGGCAGGCCAGGCCCCATCCCATCGCGAACGCGGTGGCGAGCAGCGTCGGGTCGAAGGCCGTCGTCTCGACCAATGCCGCGGTGACGCCGACGAGCACCGCGGGGTGGATGCAGACCAGCGACGTCGCCATGAAGGCGAGCACCAGCAGGCTCGCGTGGAAGGCGTGGAGGCGCGGGAAGAGCTCCCAGTCGCCGGCCCCCGTGGCGGCGGCGACGACGCCGGCGGCGAGGACCCCGGCGCCGAGGAACAGCGCCAGCTCGCCGCCCATCTGGGGGGCGCGCGTGCGCACGTACTCGGCGCCCGCGCCGCGCAGGGCGCGCACGCCGCCCTGCGCGACCAGGGTCACCACGGCCACGACCGGTGCGAGCATGGTTATGAGGGCGAGCACCGAGTAGCCGGGCGCCACCACCGTGCCGGTGAGGACGGCGGCGCCGAGGGCCAGCGGCACCTTCAGGTCCCCCGGATGCAGCGGGTACCCGCGGAACTTCTGCAGGTCGCCGGCGCGGCCGCTGCCGGCGTACCAGTACAGCAGCAGGCAGGCGGCCGCGGCCAGGGGCGCGCCGAACAGCATCATCACCAGCGGGCTCGACCCCGGGGTGTAGGACAGCGCGAGGGCGACGCCGCCGATGAACGGCGAGTAGAAGGCGATGGTGCTGAACGCCCGGCTGAAGAGCTGCGCCTGGTTGAAATCGAGCGGCCGCACGCGGGCCAGCCGGTCGGACATGATGATCACGGCCGAGACGTTGATGACCGACCCGAACGCGTGTATCCCCAGCATGCTGCGCAGGTAGGCGCCGAGGCCGCTCGGCAGCGCGGGCTCGTCCGGGTGCGACGGCCCGTTCAGGAGCCGCAGCAGGGTGATCGCGGCCAGCATCGACAGGATGGGCTGGTTCTGCCCCAGAACGCTGTCGATGCGCGGCGCCGCCCCGCGGCTCGCGCCCCAGAGCAGCGCGGCCAGCCCCGCCGTCATGAAGACCAGCGCCTGCACGCGCTGCCGCCGTTCGATGCCGCGCCACAGCAACGCCAGGGCGACCCACGCCGGCACCGCCGGCGCCAGCGCGGGCACGGCGGGCCAGAGCGCGCCGGCGATGGCCAGCACGAGCATGCCGGCAATCACCGCCCCCGCGACTTGCTGCGTACGGCCGGACGGCGCCGTCTCCGGGCGCCGGCCGGCCCCGATGTGGGGTGTCGTTTCGGTCAGGGCGCGACCCAGATCGGCGATGACCAGGCCCGCTCCTGGAGGGTGGCGGGAAGATCGGGCCGCGGCTCCACGCCGGCGCGGACCGCATCCCACGTGGACCAGCGGCAGGACGGGTTCTCGAGCACACGCACGTAGTAGATGGCGCGCTGCGCCGCGTCGAAGTCGGGGTCCGTCCACAGGGTGCGGAGCTCGGCCGCCCCGGCGTCCTCGCTGATGCTGCAGTCGTCGAGGTTCACGCGGGCGCCGTTGTCGGGGCAGCGGTGCGTCGTCTCGTCGACCGCGAGGCCGTCCGAGCAGGCGACGTCGTAGACCCGCTCGTGCGCCTCGCCGCCGTCGACCCAGCCCTTGATGACCTGGAGCCGCGCCAGCGGCGCGCTCGACGGATCGCGGCTCGCCCAGACCAGAAAACGGGGCACGCGGCTGCCGGGGGCCGCGAGCTCGCCGCCCATGGCGACGCCGCCGGCGTACGCCTCGGCGACCAGATCGGGGTCGTCCACGAGATCGTCCGGGTAGTCATAGCCGGCGAAGAACCGCACCCGCATGCGCGGCCCGGTGGTGGCGAAGGTCTCCTTGCGGCGGAACGCGTCGTAGATCGCCTCGCGGGTGTTCTCCTCCGCCCACACCCCCGTCAGCCCCGACGCGCCGCGCAGGGCCCCGAGGGGCGAGGCGCTGTAGAGCCGGCCGTCCGCCCGCGGCGGGTCGAACGGTATCGACGAGCCCACCTGGGGGGCGCCGCCGGCGGTGAAGAAGCTGGACTCGCTGCCCGGGCCGGAGCCCGCGTGGTTGTCGGTGGCCCCGACAAGGCCGAAGCGGAACGGGTTGATGCCCTGCTCCTCCTCCAGGCGCAGGCCGTTCAGGTACGCCTCGCGCACGTAGCTGCCGTTCGGCTGGCTCGGGGTGGTGCCGCCGCCGATCCGGTAGGACCAGATCTCGAAGTCGGCCCATTCGTCGTTGGGCGAGAGGGCGGGATGGGTGTCCGAGGTACCCTTGGTCTGGGTGATCTCCACCAGCGGCTCGTTGCGGTTGCGGACCTCCGCGTAGGCGGCGTCGAGGGGCTCGCCGGCGTAGGTCGCGAGCCGGAACATCAGGCCGTTGGAGCCGTTCGAGTTGTGGGGGATGGCCAGGGCCTCCATGCCCGCCTCGCGGTTGCGGTCCATCCACGCCCACAGCTCCTCGGGGTTGAACGAGTCGAGGCGGCTGAACGGCAGCTCGGGCACCGTGCTGCCCCGGAAGATCACGTTGCGGTGCAGGTTCTGGTTCTCGGGGCTGCCGGTGAACTCGTAGCCGACGAAGGTGGTGAAGCGGCCCGGCTCGTAGTGGTTCTCGGCCGCCGCGACGGTCTCGCGCCAGGCCGAGCGCACCACGTCGGGGTCGTGCGGCGGCTCGCTCTGGCCGAGGGTGTAGGCCCGGATGTCCCGCCGCGCCTCCGCGCGGGCGTCTCCCGTCAGGACCCCGGTGACGAAGTCGGACACGAGCCCGGCCACGGGATGCGACACGTCCTGCTCGGGATCCATGATCGCGGGGAGCATGCCGAGGAAGCTGGCGTGGTCGGTGACCGCGTAGAAGTCCAGCGGCGCGTCGAGCTGGATCTCGAATCCCGCGGGGTGGGTCAGTGCCTCGCCCTTCGCATAGCGGTAGGCGTCGTGGGGCGTGGCGCGGGTGCCGTTGAGGAAGGCGTCGTAGGAGAAGTTGGTGTGAGTGTGGAGGTCGCCGAAGTAGGCGTTGCGCAGGGGGTTCGGCTCGGCCGTGGCCGCTTCCGGGGCGGCGCCGGCGCCCTGCGCCGATTCCACCGCCGTGCCGCCGTCGCCGGCGCCGCCCGCGGCCGTGAGGCCGAGGAGCGCGGCGGCTCCGATCACCGCGGCGGCGCGGGGCAGGGGCATGAAGGAATCTCTGGAACGACCGGTGTGACGTGGCATGACACCTCCCTGGCCCGGACATCGTCGCCTTGCGGCTCCGCTGCCCGCCTCGCCAAATCCTACAGCAGTCCGCGCTGTTCTACAGCGCCGGCACCATCGACAGCACCCTCTCCAGGAACCAGTACGCCGAGACGGTACCCATGACGTATATCGGCGCCTGCCCGGCGGCGGCGGGCAGGGGCACGCGGCGGAGGCGGAGCCCGTACAGCAGCGCCAGCAGGACGCCGACGATCATGAGCTGGCCGATCTCGACCCCGACGTTGAAGAGCAGCAGGGCCATCGCGCGGGCCTGCTCGGGCAGTCCGATGTCGGCCAGCGCTCCCGCGAAGCCGAACCCGTGCAGCAGCCCGAACCCGAAGGCGATCGCCCACGGCGACCGGGCGAGGGACGAACGCTCGTCGCCGGGCCCACCGGCCCCGCTCGCGCCGTCGGCGCCGACCGCGCGGCCGGCGCCCCGGGCCAGCTCGACCGCGAGATAGAGGATGCTCAGCGCGATCACCGCCTCGACCGGCCGCTGCGACAGGGTCACCACCCCGAGGGTCGAGAGGGCGAGGGTGATGCTGTGGGCGGCCGTGAACGCAGTCACCACCTGCACGAGCTGCAGGGGCCGGCGCACCAGGAACATCAGGCCGACGACGAACAGGATGTGGTCGAACCCGAAGAGCAGGTGCTCGACCCCGAGCCGGAGATACGCGGGCACCGCCATCCCCCCGCTCGCCTCCGGCGACACCGCGACGCGCGGCGCCTCCGGGCGCAGGAGGTGATCGACGGACTCGCCGTCGACGAAGCGCACGCGCAGCAGGACATCGGTGAGGGTGCGGGGCAGGCCCGCGATCTCGATCGGCGCGTCTCCCAGCCCCTCTGCGCCGCAGTCGATCGTCCAGCGCTCGAGCAGGGCCGACGCGGTCAGCTCGGGCAGGGCCCGGCCCGCCTCGCGGCAGTGGGCCGGGAACGCCGGCGCGAGCGGCAGCCGGCGGACCAGCCCCGGCTCGGCGTCGGCCAGCACCGGCTGCTTCCAGAGCACCTCGAAGCGTCCCGCGGACACCTCGGTCAGCTCGAGGTAGGCGGGCCGCACCTCGTGGGCCGCGAGCCCGGACGTGAGCGCGCCCCCGCCCAGCAGCCCCAGCGCGCCCAGCAGCGGCAGCATCCAGCCCCGCGTTCGGCGTCCTTGCCGTGGATCGGTCTTCTGTCGCGGCCCCCGGGAACGGGAGCAGGCCGCAACGGCCCGCCAGCACCGGCCCAGGGATCGGTGTCGTCGTCTGTCACGGCTCCTGGCCGGGCGCATACTGCCGCTCCTGTCCACCGCCCGCCAATCCGGGCATCCGGATCTCGTAGCGTTCGCGCAACGCCTGCAGCGCCGCCTCGTTCCGCTCGCGCCGCCGGCTTTCCAGCAGATCCTCCGCCACCCGGTCCCGGACCTCGTCGAGGGCGGGCAGCCGCGGCTCGATGCGGCCGATGACCTGGACGAGGTGAACGCCGTGGGCCGATTCGACCGGCCCCTGCCACGCCCCCGCCGCGAGGGCGGGCAGGGCCGCCGCGAACCCGCCCCCGAACAGCTCCGCGATCTCCTGGTCGGTCCGGTCGGCGTACTCACGCAGCAGCACGAAGGGATCGCCGAGCTGCCGCCACCGGTCGCCGCCGGCGGCGCGTACCTCGCGGAGCAGGGCGGCCGCGTCGCGCTCGCGGTTCGCTCTCTGCTCGCGGCTCAGGAAGACGTGCCGGAACGTGCTGCGGCGCGGCTCGCGGTACCGCTCGGCGTGGGCCGCGAAGTACGTCTCGATGTCCCCGGCCGCGGCCCCCCCCGCCGCCGGCGCCTCCGCACTGTCCTCGAGCAGGAACGTCATCTTCTG
Source organism: Vicinamibacterales bacterium (assembly GCA_965215895.1). Taxonomy (GTDB): domain Bacteria; phylum Acidobacteriota; class Vicinamibacteria; order Vicinamibacterales; family UBA8438; genus JAJEEA01. The sequence goes on from OZ244130.1 coordinate 560,290, forward strand.
CGCGAGTCGGCGGCGGATGATGGGGTCGCCGCGGTCGAGGCCCCGGCGCTGCGCCTCGCGGTAGAGGATCTCCTCGCGCACCGCCTCGTCGATCAGCCCCTCGAGCTCCCGCCCCGTCGGCGGCCGCCCCCACTGCGCCGCCCACCGCTCGCGGATGGCTCCGAGCTGCTCCTCCGTCACCGTGACGATCCGGTCCGCCGCACCGGCGTCGTCCAGCAATCGGCCGAGGGCGAACACGCCCGCGCCGAGCAGGAGGAAGACGACGAGCGGCGACCGGCGGAGCATCAATGTCATGTGCGAGGATCGTGAGCGGGTTCTTCGGACCCGGAGGCGGAAAACAGCGGCGTCGAATGCGCAGCGCGGGCGGTTTGGTATCGAGCGCCCTTGAGCTTATCGACCGTGCCGTCGGCCACTAGCCGCTGCAGCCAGCTACCCGCCTGATTGTTCTGAATGTCCAGAATCTTGGCGACTTCGCCCTCGGTTCCGGGCTCGCGCAGATACGCCAGCAGCAGTTCTTTCGCGCGAGCGATCAACTCCTCCGCCGGCCTGAGATTGCCCCCTGAGGTGGGAAGAAGCGGCCCGGAATGCGAGGCGGCGGCTCGATATCGCGGAGGCTTGGAGAGCTTCTCGATCGCACCGTCGGCCACCAGCCGCTTGAGCCAGGTGCGTGCCTGATACGGCCGAACGACAAGCGCCGCGGCAACGTCCGTCTCGGTTCGGGGTTCGTCCAGGTACCGCAGTAGCAGCTCCATCACGCTTCCGAACAGCTCCTTGGCCGGACTCGAACCACTCCCGAGACCGGGTTCCATGACTGGCGTCGACATCGCAGCCTCGGCGGGCTGGGCGCCGTCCACCGGATCCCGATCGCCTGGAACCTCGTGGAGCAGGGAGGCGAGGCCCGGCTGGGGAGCCCCTTCGGGCGGTGTGTCCAGGAGCGAGCTGAGAGCCGCTGGACTCTCAGGATTCAGCCATCGACGCGCTCCCCGCGCCAACAGCGCGTCGAGACCCCGCCCCATCTCGCCGGTGGCGCGGACGTAGACCGAAACGAATCGATGCCGGTCGAGTTGCTCGACCGCTCCGGCCCAGGTCCCGCCCTTCTCGAACTCCGCGCTGACGACCAGCGCCGCGTCCGCCAGCGCATAGATGAGCTTGTTGCGCTGCATCGCGTGTCCGACGAGGAAGCCGCCGGCGGGGTCGTACGGAGAGATCAGGACGAGTCGGCCGTCCATCAGGGCGTTGCGGTGCTCCCGGCGCGTGGCGGCCCGTTCGAGGCCGTCGGCCAGCACGCACGCGACCGTCCCGCCGGCGTCCAGGGCGCCACGCATTGCCGCCTGATCGATGCCGCGGGCGCCCCCCGAGACCAGCGTGCGCCGTGCCCCGGCGGTCAGCCGCCCGACGCCCTCGGTGTAGGCGATCAAGTCGTCGGCCACGTTTCGTGAGCCGACGACGGCCAGCCCCCCCGCGTCCAGGTCCGCGTGGTTCCCGCAACCGTACAGCACCGGCGGCGCCTGTTCCCGCAGGCGTCTCTTCAGCCGACGCGGGTACTCTGCATCGGCGCGGCTGGTGACCCAGAGCGCGCGCGCACGCCAGCGCTCCATCGCCTGGCTGAGGAGGAAGCCCCGGTCGAGCAGACGGTCGAGCCGTTCCGCATCCAGGTCGAGTCGGCACTCCTCCAGCAACGCCCGCGCGCCGTCGCCCAGCAGGTCGGCGGGCTGGCGCCGCAACTCCCTGAGCCGGCGCGCGAGGCGGTTGTACTCGCCGGCGGCGAGAGGCTGGGGAGAAGACGGCCTTTCTCGACCGATGATCAACGGCGCGGTCAGCAGCAGAATCGCCCGCGTGTTCACGGAGGGGGCGTCGTTCATGACCGGCCTCCCGCGTTGGCGAGGGCCAACGGCCAGACCGGGCCGCATCCCCGCCGGCGCAGCTCCCAGGCGGCGACGGTGAGCGTCCATCGGGAGTCCACGACGTCGTCGACCAGCAGCACGGGTCCAGTCAGGATAGCGTCTTCGGCGACGGCCAGCGAACCGACCACGTTGCGGGCCTGGCGGTCGCTGTTCTCCATCGTCTTCTGTTCGGGCCGGGAGCGCTCCTTCTTCAGCACGTCGCTGAACGGCAGGTTCAGCGCGGCGGCGAGGCGGCGTGCGAAGTCGGGCACGAGATGCGGATGCCGCAGTGAGGGAATGGCGGCGACCCAGGTGGGAGACGGGTCCGGACGCCACTCGCGCAACAACGCCGCGCACGCGCTGACCAGCTCGTTCGAGAACCGCCCGTCTTGCAGCTTACCGCGACTGACCAGCTGTCCCCAGCCTGCGTCGTTCCAGACGCAGAGCACCCTTCCCGGCTGTGGTCGGTGTTCCGGGTCGATGCGTGTTCCCGGAGGCCACTGCCGGCGCGGTTCCACCGGCAGGCTGGAGCGGCGCAGGAAGGCGACCGCCTCGGCCACGACCTCCGGACCGGACGTGGCGGGCAGCGGAGGCAGCGGCGGTGGCGAGATCCCCTGCGGGTCTCCATCGAGCGCCCGGATCAGGAACGCCATGTGGCCAGAGGAGAGCTGCACGTAATTCTGCATCTCCGCCTGCTCCTCACGCCGTAGCGCCGTGAGCCGTTCCGCCCGATCCCAGAAGGCATCGCTCAGTGACGCCGCGGTCAACTGCCACGACGGGTCCTGCTTGACGATCGGCGCGGGCGATTCCAGGGACAGCAGTTGGAGGGTCTTCTGAATCCGGCCGGCGCTGACGTTGACCCTCGCCTCGATTTGGCGTTGCGTCAGCCCGTCGTCGGCGGCTTCCAGCGCCGCCAGAACCTGTTCCACCTCGTTCCGCGTGGGAAACGCGCTTCTGATGAAGTAGCTCGTGATCTCCGTGTCCTCCCCACCGCTGAGCAGCACGCCGCGGGCCGCTTCCAGCGCCCGCCCGGCGCGGCCCACCTGTTGATAGTAGGCCACGCCGGAGCCGGGTGTCTGATAGTGGATGACGAATGCCAGATCCGGCTTGTCGAATCCCATGCCAAGGGCCGTGGTCGCCACCAGCGCCTTCACGTGGTTGTCGAGCAGCGCCTGCTCCAGCGCCTTCCGGGCCGGGCCGGTCTCGCCGGTGTAGGCCGCCACTTCGATGTCGCGAGACAGGAGCCAGGCCGCGACCATCTCGGCGTCTCGCACCGTCAGCGTGTAGACGATACCGCTCCCCGGCAGCGACGGCAGTCTCTCGGCCAGCCAGGCGAGGCGTTCAGCCTGACCGGGCATGCGGATGGTCTGGAGCGACAGAGACGGCCGATTCAGATCGCCCCGCAACACCTGGAGGTCCGGTCCCAGGATCGCCTCGAGATCAGCCATCACGCGAGCGTTGGCGGTGGCGGTGGTCGCCAGCAGGCGAAGATTGGGAGGCAGGACACGCACGGTGCGCTCGATCAGACGATAGTGGGGGCGGAAGTCGTGGCCCCAGTCGGAGATGCAGTGGGCCTCGTCGATGACGAGCAGTGCGATGCGCTCGGCGACGTTGGCCAGCACCTGGTCGCGGAATCGCTCGTTCGCCAGTCGCTCCGGGGAGATGAGCAGGATGTCCACCGCGCCCGCGCGGGCCGCCTGCTCCACGCGGTTCCACTCGTCCTGGTTGTCCGAGTTGATCGTCTCGGCGCGGACGCCCATCCGCTCGGCCGCGGCGATCTGGTTGCGCATCAGGGCCAGCAAGGGGCTGACCAGGAGGGTCGGCCCAAGACCCGCTTCGCGCAGCAGCCGAGTCGCGATGAAGTAGACGAAGCTCTTTCCCCAGCCCGTCTTCTGTACCACGAGCTGTCGGCCGCGGCCTTCGACGAGGTGTCGGATGGCTTCTTCCTGTCCCTCGCGGAACCGGGTGTCCTGCCGCCCCGTGCCCCGCTTCAGGAGCTCCAGGGCTCGGGGAGAGTCGTAGTCCATGTCGGTGGTCGGGTCGGGGTCGGCGGGCAACGCCGGCACGCGGCGTCTCGACCGTCGAGGAACACCACCTGACGTCTGCCGGGAAGGAGGACCGACGGGGTGACTGTCGCCGTGGTGGTCGCCTCGACACCTCCGAATGCGGGCGTCCGCATCACTCCAGCAAGCGAAGCAAGGCGACGGCGACGCCGGCCACGGCGACAGCGGTGCCGATCATCCACTTCAGCAACCTGACCTCGAGAGCGGCCATCTCGGTTCTGAGCGTAGTGATGTCTGTCTTGAGCGCAGCCATGTCCGTCTTGGTCGCCACCTCGTGACCGTGGTCGGCGCCGGCGTCGCGGGCGACGCCGACCACCGCTTCGGCGAAGGCCTCATCGGCGCCGGCGGTGCCGCGGGCAAGCTCTGCCGCGGCGGCCGTCAAGGTCTTCACGGCCACGTGGGTGTCGAACGGCATGCGGCCAGCGTACCACAGGGCGTCGTTCGGAGAGCGATGAGTGCGATGAGCCGTTCCGCCGACATGCAGCCGGCTAAAATCATCGGCGCGCAGATCGTCACGTCGAACGGTGAGACGGTGTCGTTCGGGAACGTCGGCGCGGCCACCGTCTACCTCTCGGGGTTCTACGACGAGCAGGGCGGGTGGACCGGGACCACCCCGGTGCCTTCCGGTTCGCCGGCCGGGGCGTACCTCGCACCCGGATCCTTCGCGCCGTCCCCCATCGAGGTGGCGGCGGGAGAGACCGTGCAGGTCGACTTCACGTTCAACGACCTGTTCCGGATACCGTAGGGCGACCGGTCCGATTCCGGAGGTCGAGATCGTTTCTGGCTCGGCGCGGACCTGGTGGCGGAGATCGTCAGTCCGGACGACCCCGCCCGCGACCTCGGGGTCAAGCGCGCCGATTCTTCGTGGACCAACTGCGGTCAGCCGAGGAACCGCAGCACTGCGACAGAGAGGCCGGCAATGGCGATGCCGCCTCCGATGATGCGCCAAGTGAGGGTGGCGAGGTCCCGACCGATGTCGACGCGCAGATTCGCCAGGGCGGCGTCGAGTCGGTCGGACGTCACGTGGTCGCCGTGGACGCCAGCGTCCCTGGCGACGGTCACGAAGGCCTCGGCGAGCTCGGGCTTGGCGCCAGCGTCCGTAAGCACCTTCACGGCCGCATGCGTGTCGAAGGTGCGAGTCTCACTCATGGGGTCAGTGTACTACTACCAACGAGGCTTCTCCCGGCGCACCACCGCGACACCGGGGCGGCCACGCCAAACGACGATGCCGATCCAAGTCCTGACGCCGCGTGGCTGAGGCGTCTGGATTGCGCGCATTTGCGACCGGCCTCGGAACCGCCACTCAGCAGCCACCGTTGAGTTCCAGCAGCGCGCGCAGGGCATCGTCATCGGAGATGTCCGCGGGCCAGCCGTAGGCAGCAGCAAGAGCAGCATCGAGCGCCGCGTGCGCATCGGCGAGCCATTGCGGGCGGGCGTTGTACAGGTTGGTCAGCGTGCGTTTCCTGAGCGCCTTGGCCGCGTCCTCGTCGCGAGGAACCGGACGTGCCGGATAGCCGGGTACCGGCTCGTCCGCCCAATCGACCCATTCGGGCGGGCTGAGCCACCGGTCGCGCCGATCGACGAGCCGGCGGGCGGCGTCGGCGATGGCGACGGCGCGGGTGTCGTCCGCGTAGTCGGCGGCCGGCACGTCCGGTGTCAGGCCGACCGGGAACGGGAACGTCTCGAACGTGGTGCTCGGCGTGTAGCGCGGGTCGTTGCCCTTCCCGAGCCACGTGCAGAGCCGGAGCGACCAGAGCTCGTGAAACCGGCTGTGGAGGATGCCGAAGGTCGTGTCGTCGTCGCGCGCGATGACTATCAGCTGGGAGTCGGGGCAGATGCGTGCGTCGTACCAGCCGAACAGCCGGTGCTTGGCGACCCGGGCCGTCGCGATGTAGCGGGGCAGGCTACCGAGTGCCCGCCACATCCCCTGCCGCGGCTCGACGTGCCGCCACCAGTAGTCGCGATAGGCTTCGCGTCGGTTCGCCTGACGCATCGGATAGACGCGTTCCTTCACCCACCGGAACGGCTCTTCGTAGAGCGCGGCGGCGCCGGCCGACATCGTCCACCCGAAGTCGACGATCCACTTCCCGGCCGGTCGCCGGGTTAGGTCCATGCCGTTCATCCACGGCTTCAGAACGTCGGCGTTCGTCCGGCCGTTCGGGTTCGCCGGCAAACGGAGCCAGTCGCGCGCCTGATCGCCCGTAACGTCGAAGGGACCGCCCTTCGTGTCGCCCATGAACGCCACGCCGGCGTTCTGCGGAAGTCGCCGGACACCCGTGAGGTCGACGCCTGCGCCCCCGCTTCGCGCCGTCAGATCGGTGTGGATCTCATCGACGGGCTGACCGTCGAGCCGAGCGTCGGACGCGGCAGCGTCGTCGGCACGCGAGAAGCAGACCAGCGATACCCTGACCGCCGCTCCGTCGATCACCCACGGTTCGTCGCTCCACGCCTCGAAGAGCCGCGGTGGTCGGTCGCCAAGATCGGTCCGCTGGCCCTCTCGAACCATCAGCGCGCCCGATCGGCTTCCGCCCGAACGGGGCCGCCAGTTGCGGGTCGCGGCCTCCAGAGCGCGCCGGTTCGCGCCGCCGCGGATCGAGTTCGTTGCGACGAGCCCGGCCCGCGACGCCCGGCCTGAGGCAATCTGCTGGCCCGCCTTTTCGAACCAGTAACAGACCAGATCGGCTTCCGCCGGAACCCGCCCGGCATACGTCCTGAAAATCTGCGACACATATTCCTCGCCGAAGTGCGTGATCAGGAGCTTGCCGCCCAGGAACGGCGGGTTCCCGATAACGACGTCGGCCTCCGGCCAATCCGGTTCGCTGTCGTCCGGCGCCAGGATCGCATCCCGGCACTCGATGGTGTCGAGCGGCTTCAGGATCGGGTTGCGCGCCTCCGAGAAGCCGTTGCGCCGCATCCATTGGATCTCGCCGATCCACACCGAGACACGGGCCAGCTCGGCCGCGTAGGGGTTGATCTCGATGCCCTTGACGTTGGCCGGACCGATCTCCGGGAACGCGCGCTGGAAGCCGAGCGCTTCCGCCTCGAACTGCACCCGGTGCTCCAGGTCCTTCAGCGCCTGGAGGGCGAGATACAGGAAGTTGCCCGAGCCGCACGCCGGGTCGAGCACCGTGAACGCGCGCAGCCGGTTAAGGAACGTCCGGTACCGCCGCTCGGCCTCGTTCCGCCGTTTCGTGCGGGCGGCAGGCGACCTGGCGGCTTCCGCCCGTTCCAGCTCGGCGGCGGTCTCGGCCTTCTCCGCCGTCCACTCGGCAAGCCAGGGGCGGAGCACCACCGGCTCGACGATCAGCATGATCTTGTCGCGGTCGGTGTAGTGCGCGCCGAGCTGGGCGCGCTTGCCGGGATCGAGACCGCGCTCGAACAGCGTGCCGAGAATCGACGGGTCGATTTCCGACCAGTCGAGGTTCGACGCGGCCAGCACGGCATCGATGTCGGACTTCTCCAGCGGCAGCGCCGTGTCGTCGTCGAACAGCCCGCCGTTGAACCAGTCGACCGTCTCGAAGCCGACCCGGCCCCCGCGAGCCATCACCCGGAAGAGATCGCCGGCGAGGTCCGCGAAGTGCGCCGGCGTGCGCCGCGCCTGCTCCAGCATCCGCGTGAACATGTGATCGGGCAGCAGGCCCACGTCGTCGGCGAACATGCAGAAGACGAGCCGGTTGACGAAGTGGGCGACCCGGTGCGGGTCGTGGCCGCGTTCCCGCAGCGCCTGGGCGACCGTCGCGAACGATGCCGCGGCGCGCTCGGTCAGCGATTGCCGAGTCTCGCCCGGCCGCAGCCGCTCGGGATCGGAGAACGCCCACTTGAGCTTGTCGCGTGCCGCCGCGTCGGCGAGGTCCTCCAGGCCGAACTCGTAGGTCCTGCTGACGCTGTTCGTCCAGTTGGTGCGGATGCGAAACCGCAGCATGTCGGAGACGATCAGCAGCGGCGGGTTCTCCAGCGCCAGCGCATACTGCCGGAGCTGCCCGAACGCCGCGTCCAGGTCGGCGCGCTGGCCCTTGTACTCCCAGGCGAAGTGATGGCGCTTCCAGACGTCGGCCCAGCCGTCGCCGCCGGTGTCCTTGCGGGCGCCCCGCTCGAAGCAGTACCTCTCGCCCGCCGGGTCCGCCTCCGCTGGCGTCGGTTCGCCCAGCAGCCGGCACAGGTCGATGAAGTGCTCCTGCGACGCCGAGCGCTCCTTCAGTGCGGAGGCCCGCCACTTGGTGATAAAGTCGTGCGGCGTCATCGGAGCACTCAGCCTAGTCCACAACGCCTGCCGCCTGCCACGCGAGTCCGCGCTCTCTGACCGCTCGCCCTGTCTTCTCGTACCTGGAATGGCCGGATCGTCGACCTCACCGGCGTGACCGCTCACGGCGGCGCAAGATGGGTTCTGCTGGCTCGGGCCAGCTTCTGCGCCTGGAGCTTCTGCCCGGCCTTTTGGTCCGCCCATCCGACGATGTCGACATGACGCCGGAATCTACTGTCAGCGTCAAGCCTGAGGCCGATGGCGGTTACCTGTTCGGCGAAGAGGTCGGCTCTACCGTGCAGATTCACACCGAGAAGCCGATACCTGCCAAGTTGCCACACGTCGCGGTTATGTAACTTGTCAATCAAGAAGGTGGAAGTCGCCAGCGGCGCATCGTTGCGGCCCTTGTGGGGGAGAAACGCCCTCTCCTTGGCGGCCAAACGAGGCTCAGTTCGGTACTCTGAACGGTGTCGAAGGAATCGAGAAACGGTCTCCCGTGGGCGCACTCTACGTTCGGAGCGCCAGTAGAAGTCGATCCAGCTGATGTGTAACCTCAACAGGAACCTGCTCCACCATCCACTCAGTGCCATGACAATCGCTCGTTCCGAACAACCCAGCGAAAGAGAACCGGCCGACGCCACTGATACTGACCGAGAAAACGTCGCCGCCGACCTGCCATCCAAGAGAGATCTCGCCGTCCGGATCTACGGCAACTTCCGGAAAGCGCGTCCCTTCGGCGAGCCCGGCAACAAGGGCGATAGCGTACCGACGCGCGCCCTCCTGCACAGGGGCTGCATTCTCCCCATCCCAGTTCTCCGTGGCGGCTTCCTGGCAGAGCTCGTCCAGATCCCGGATCCAGCCGGCCAGTGCGGCGCTTCGAGTCTCAACGTCATCAAGAACCGCCACCGACACGGGTTCGGCATCGAATGACAGCAACTCCTCGTCTGCGGTCCCGACTACGACCCTCACTGAAGCTCGGTGCTGCGCATCTGGAGCGTCCGTGGCAAATGCGGGTGGGGATGACAACGCAGAAACCAACGCCAGATCACGGATGACGCTGGAGATGCCAGCCCGCCCAGCGACGGGCGACGCGTCATCCTCCGCCATTGTTGCAATGTTTGCCGTCATCTGTTCCGTCTCCACAGCGCGTGCATCTTGGGCGTGGTCAGATCCGCGAACCCTCGCACTATCCACTCGCGTCCCAAATCGAAAAATGCCAAGGTGCCGTCGATTCCGGTGCCAATTGGTTTGCCGCGAGCCGTCATTGACAGCACGACAATACCAGTCCGATCCGAGCGGCGATATGCCGGTTTGGCGTCTACGGTCAGCTGCCCAGCAAATCTGTCGTTATCGTCGCGAATAACGAACCGAAGGGACAGGAGTGCCCGATCAGGCTTGGGCAAGAAAGCCGTGTTCGGCGAAGACCACGACAGGACTAACTCCTGCAAATCACCGGCTGTCGGCATGTGTTCGCCAAGAGGGATGTGATTGACGTAAGTGACGTCACAACGTTGGGGTTCAATAGTTCCCAGACTCTCCTCCTGGGCGAAGTCGACGAAAGCGCGGAAATACTCGTGGAATCGGTCGCGCACTGCTTCGTACCGGGGGTACGGCCGTGTGGGCTCGGTCTTGCGCCAGTTGTGTGCAAAGATGTCGCGCTGCAGCTGCAGAAGCTCACCACGATCAGAGGCTATCAGCCATGTGCGGATCGGGGGTGCACCGTCAACGATCTCGAGCCCACGTGGAGCAGGCTCGCTGGACTCCGCGACTGACGGGATGACGAAGGGCGGATGTTCCTCGGCGGTGGCAAATGTCCCCTGGAGACGCTGCCAGAAAAGACCGGCATGCGCGTTGGTATAGCCGGTAAGCGGTTTGAACCCGACGGAGAGAGCAACTTCAATGACCGGTGGGTCGGTGAAGTCAGGTCGGGGCGGTCGGGAATCGGCGGAGTCGGGCATCAGCCGTGTCAGGCTTGATCGTAGAGTACGTCAGTCGTCGGGATCAAGCCGGTTTGAAGCGGGGCGCCCCGTCCAGCTGCGGGGCGCGTCCTCGCCGGTAGCGGAGCGGTGGCGGCTTGCCGTGAGGGAGCGACGGCGAAGCCGGAGACCTCACGGCCAAGGCAATGCGACGGCGTGCTCGCTACTCTGACGACAGTGTAGCGTGAGGGCACGTCATCGTCCTCGTGCACGTGAGGCGGCGAGCGATATGGCAACCACCTATTGCCCGTTCACGCCGGTCGTCTCGGCCCCCCGCCGCAGGTGCCGGTTGGCCCAGTTGAGCATCTCGGCCACGGTGTGCAGCACCGACTCGCGCGCGGCGTAGCCGTGCGACTCGTTCGGCAGGGTCACGTAGCGCACGGTGCCGCCGTGGCCCTTGAGGGCCATGTACATCCGGGCGGACTGCATCGGGAACGTGCCCGAGTTGTTGTCGACCTCGCCGTGGATGAGGAGGATCGGCTCGTCGACCTTGTCGGCGTGGAAGAAGGGCGACATCGCCGCGTAGATGTTCGTCGCCTCCCAGAAGGTGCGGCGCTCGTTCTGGAACCCGAAGGGCGTCAGCGAGCGGTTGTAGGCGCCGCTGCGGGCGATGCCCATCTGGAAGAGGTCGGAATGGGCGAGGAGGTTGGCGGTCATGAACGCGCCGTAGCTGTGCCCGCCGATGCCGATGGTGTCGCGGTCGGTCACGCCCAGCGCGACGACGGTGTCCACGGCGGCCTGGGCGCTCGCCACGAGCTGCTCGACGTAGGTGTCGTTGGCGGTCTCGCCGGCGCCGATGATGGGCATCGTCGGTCCGTCGAACACGGCGTACCCCTGGGTCAGCAGGAGCAGGTGGGAGGCGCCGCGGATGGCGGTGAACCGGTGGTCCGAGCCGGTGACCTGGCCCGCGAGCCGGGGGTCGACGTACTCGCGGGGGTAGGCCCACATGAGCATGGGGACGCGCTCGCCGTCGCGGTATCCGGGCGGCAGATAGAGGGTGCCCGAGAGCTGCACGCCGTCGGCGCGCTCGTAGGTGATCAGCTCCTTCCGGATGCCGGCGAGCTGCGGCGCGGGGTTCTCGAACGCGGTGAGCGCGCGCATCGTGCCCGCCGCGAGGTCGCGGACCTGGTAGTTCGGCGGCTCAGTCCGGGTCTCGCGCCGGGTGAGCACGAGGCGTCCGTCGTCGGAGAGCGGGGCCACGGCCACCTCGTAGGCGTCGCCGGCGCTCTGGAACCGGCGCTCGGTCTCGAGGGTGGCGAGGTCGAGCCGGTCCAGGAACGGCCGGTCGCCGTCGGGCGACGCGCCGGGGCTGGTCAGGAAGATGGCGCCGCCGGTCTGCCGGATGACCCAGCCCCCGGGCCGCGCGACGCCGACCGGGTTCCCGGCGGCGGCATAGCGGTCCTCGGAGCTGCGGTCCCAGAGGGTGCGCTGCCCGCCGTCGGCGTCGAGCAGCGTGGTCCGCGTCCACCGGGTGCGCCGGTCGTTCTCGGTCAACAGCGCGGTGCCGTCCTCGGTCCACGCGATGCCGCTGAAGCGGTACTCGGTGCGGGCGAACTCGGCCGGCTCGCCGCCGAACGGCGCGGCGTGCGCGAGGACGCGGTCGCGGTGGGGAGCCGTGGCGCGGGGGTCGCCCCCGTCCTCGGCCTCGACCCAGACGAGGGTGGCGGGCCGGGTAGGGTTCCACGTGTAGCGGCGCGGGCCGGTGGGGACGCCGCCGATGGGGACGGCGTCGGCGAGGGGCAGCCGGGCGATCGAGGCCACGATCTCGCCGCTACGGTTGCGGACCGTCACGTCCTTGGGAAAGCTGCTGGCCCGGACGAGCCACGAGAACGGCCGCTCGACCTCGACGGTCAGGAGGTGCTCGCCGCTCGGCGAGGCGCTGACGCGTTCGTAGAGGCCGGGCCGGCCGATGGCGGTGCGACGCCCGGTGGCGAGGTCGATGGTGCCGATCTGGCTGGTGAAGTAGTACTCGAAGAGCGCCTCGTCGTGGGCGTTCTGCAGGAGGTCCTGGAAGGTCCGGATGGGGGCGGCGCCGCCCTGGTGCTCCTGGATGTTCGGACCTGCCGGCGCCGCGGGCGGGGCGGGGGGCGCCCCGCGGGCCGAGGCCTTGAACCGGCAGAGGACCGTGGCCCCCTCGTCGAGCCAGTCGCAGGGGTTGCCCCACGCCGCGTTGATCGACGTGTCGCTGAGAGGACGGGGCTGACCCGTCGCGGTGTCCATGACCCACGCCTCGATCCCGTTGTAGCGGGTGAGGGTGAACAGCAGGTGCGAACCGTCGGGCGAGTACTCGAAGTCGCCGAGGCTGGTTTCGCGGGGCGCGTCGAACGCATGCTCCGTGCCGTCCTCGATCCGCTTCAGGGTGATGCGGTTCACGCCGCCGCTGGTGTGCGGGCCGTTGGTCCGCGGGTTCAGCCGGAAGCCGGCGATCCGCAGCATGGGGCGCGAGACCTCGGCGATCGACGGCATCGCGGGCCGCGCGAGCAGGGCCACGGTGTCGCGGCTCGGGCTGACGAGGACCTGCGGGGTCGGCGCGGCGTCGAGGATGTCGGCGATCTCCGCCGGCGGGGTCAGATAGCCGGTCGCCTCCTGCGCGAGGCCCGGTGCGGCGGGGCCGAGGGCCAGGGCCGCGAGCAGGGCGGTCGTCGCCGCCCGGCGGGCGACGTGGAGCAGGAGTCCGGGCGTTGAGATTCGATGCATGGTTGCCTTCCAGGTTGCTGGCGCGACGTTCGCCGGGCCATCGTACGCCAGACCCGGAGGAGAAACCAGCACCGGAGCCGGGCACGGTCCCTTCCGGTCTTCTTGGGGGAGATTCGGGATACGGTTGTCGCATGTTCTCCTCCCGCGTGCCCGCGCTCCGAGCCAATCGCGTCGCTGGCGAGCTGGCCCGCCTCCGGTCCGAAGGCCGTCGGCTCGACGATCTCACCGCGTCGAACCCTACCCGGCTCGACCTGCCGTATCCCCGCGACCTGCTCGATCCCCTTGCCACGCCGGACGCCCTGGCCTACGACCCGGCCCCGTTCGGGACGGCCGCCGCGCGCGAGGCGGTGGCCGCGCACCTCGCCGAGGGGGGAGTCCGGGTCCATCCCGACCGGATCGTCCTCACCGCCAGCACGAGCGAGGCGTACAGCGTGCTGTTCAAGCTGCTCTGCGATCCGGGCGACGTCGTGCTCGTCCCGCGGCCGAGCTATCCCCTCTTCGAGCATCTCACCCGTCTGGACGGGGTGGGGGCGCGGCCCTACCGCCTGGAGTACCACGGCCGGTGGGAGATCGACCTGGACCATCTGGCCCGGATGGTCGACGCCCGGACCCGCGCGGTGCTGCTCGTCGACCCCAACAATCCCACCGGCTCGTTCGTGCGGCCGGACGAGCTGGCCGCGGTCCGCGCGATCGCGGCGCGGCACGGGCTGGCGCTAATCTGCGACGAGGTTTTCGGACGCTACCCGATGGAGGCCGCGGCGCCCCGGCGGTCCGGCGCCCTGGTCGCCGACACCGAGACGCTGACCTTCACCCTCGGCGGACTGTCCAAGTCGGCCGGGCTGCCGCAGCTCAAGCTGGGTTGGATCCTGCTGGGCGGGGCGGACGGGCTGGTCGCCCGCGCCCGCGATCGGCTCGAGCTGGTCTGCGACACCTACCTCTCGGTGGCGACCCCGGTGCAGCTCGCGGCCGGCGCCCTGCTGGAGATGTCCCGTCCCGTGGCGGACGCGATTCTCGAGCGGGTACGGGCCAACTACGCGGCGCTGCTGCGGTTGGCGGAACGATTTCCCGCGTGTCGGGTTCTGTGCAGCGAGGGGGGATGGTACGCTGTGGTGCAGGTACCGGCGATTCGTTCCGAGGAGGCCCTGGTCATCGAGCTGCTCCGGCACGACGGGGTCTACGTGCATCCCGGCTACTTCTTCGATTTCCCGCGCGAGGCTTTTCTCGTGCTGAGCCTGCTGCCGCCGTCCCACGTGTTCGCGGGCGCGGCGACGCGGGTCCTGGCCAGAGCCTCCCGGAGCCCGCGGTGATCCCGCGCCGGGAGGCTGCGCCGCAGGAACGGCGCTCCCGGAGCCCGCGGTGATCCCGCGCCGGGAGGCTGCGCCGCAGGAACGGCGCGGGCCCCTGCTGGAGGCGCCCACTCCTGCAGGGTTGGTTGGCGGCAAGGGGAGCCGCGGGCGACGATTTCCGGGCCGGGAGTCTGCGGCGCAGAACGGCGCCGACTCCCGCTGTCGGCCCGGCTCCTGGAGGGTCGGGCGGCAAGGGGAGCCGCAGGCGGCGATTTCCGGGCCGGGAGTCGATGGCGAAACCGCGTCTTGCACCGAGGCCGGCCGTCGAATGCAGCGGGGCCCTTGCCGGGGGCTCCCGGATGCCGGCCGATTCCGGACTGTCGAGAACCCTGTGATGAACGACCGTACCGTGCCCGTCGTCAAGGACCTCGTGCTGATCGGGGGCGGGCATACCCATGTCGCCGTGCTCAGGCGGTTCGGCATGCGTCCCGTGCCCGGCGTGCGCATCACCCTGATCGCCCGCGACGTCCACACGCCGTACTCGGGGATGCTGCCGGGCCTGGTGGCCGGGCACTACACGTTCGACGACGTGCACATCGACCTGGCGCGCCTGGCCCGGTTCGCCGGCGCCCGTCTGTATCATCAGCCGGCCGTCGGGCTGGACCTCGACCAGCGCGAGGTGCACTGCGAGGGACGCCCGCCGGTCCCCTACGACCTCGTGTCGATCAACGTCGGCTCCACCCCCGCGTTCCACGGGGTGCCGGGGGCGGCGGAGGCGGTGATCCCGGTCAAGCCCATCGGCCGCTTCGTCGAGCGGTGGACGCGGCTGCGCGCCCGCGTCCTGTCCGCCGAGGCTCCGGTGCGGATCGGGGTGGTGGGGGCCGGGGCCGGAGGGGTCGAGCTGCTGCTCGCCGTGCAGTTCGCCCTGGGGCAGATGCTCGCGGGGTCGGACCGGGGCGGGCAGGTTCCGAAGATGCACCTGTTCGGGGCGGGGGAGATCATTCTGCCGACCCACAATCCCGGCGTGCGGCAGCGGCTCGAGCGCGTGCTGCGGGCGCGCGGCGTGCACCTGCACCTCGGACACCCGGTGACGGCAGTGCGCGAGAGCGTGGTGGTCTGCGGTGACGGCGCGGCGGTGCGGCTCGACGAGATTCTGTGGGTCACGCAGGCGGGGGCCCCGAGTTGGCCCCGCGCCGCCGGACTCGCGGTCGACGACGAGGGCTTCATCGAGGTCGACGACACCCTGCGCTCGACGTCGCACCCCGACGTGTTCGCGGCCGGCGACGTCGCCGCGGTCGTCGGTAATCCCCGCGAGAAGGCCGGCGTGTTCGCGGTGCGCCAGGGCCCGCCCCTCGCCCGCAACCTGCGCCGCGCCCTCCTCGGGCGCCGCCCCCGGCCGTTCCACCCCCAGCGCCAGTTCCTCACGCTGGTGTCCACCGGCGACCGCTATGCGGTTGGGGGACGCGGCACCCGGTCGTTCGAGGGCGCCCTGGCGTGGCGCTGGAAGGACTGGATCGATCGCCGGTTCATGGCGAAGTACGCCGACCTGCCGGAGATGCGCCGCCCGACCGGCCCGGTGGTCTCGGCGGGGCTGGCGGCGCCGGAGGACCTGCAGGCGATCTCGACGGCGGCGATGCGCTGCGGCGGCTGCGGGTCGAAGGTCGGGGCGACGCCCCTGGACCGCGTGCTGGCCCGGTTGACGCCGGTGCGGCGGGACGACGTGCTGATCGGCCTCGACGCCCCGGACGACGCCGCGGTGGTGCGGGTTCCGCCCGGCAAGTTGCTCGTCCGGACCGTCGACGCCTTCCGGGCCATCGTGGACGACCCGTTCGTGTTCGGCGAGATTACCGCCAACCACTGTCTGGGCGACATCTTCGCGATGGGCGCCGAGGCGCAGACGGCGCTGGCGGTGGCGACGGTGCCGTTCGGGCTCGACCGGAAGGTCGAGGACACCCTGGTGCAGCTCCTCGCCGGGGCGGTCGGGGTGCTCAACGAGGCGGGGGCGGCGCTGGTCGGCGGGCACACGTCGGAAGGGGCCGAGCTCAGCCTGGGGCTGTCGCTGACGGGGCTGGTCGATGCAGATGCGGTCCTGCGCAAGGGCGGCCTGCGCCCCGGAGACCGGCTCGTGCTCACGAAGGGACTCGGCACCGGCACCCTGTTCGCGGCCGAGATGCGGATGCGGGCGAAGGGGCGCTGGATAGACGGCGCGATCGCGGCGATGCGTCAGTCCAGCCGGCTCGCGGCGCTCTCGTTGCAGCGACACGGGGCGACGGCGTGCACCGACGTGACGGGCTTCGGGTTGCTGGGGCATCTCGTCGAGATGACGCGCGCGTCGGAGGTCGACGTCCGGCTCGATCTGTCCGCGATCCCGGTGCTGGACGGGGCGCTGGAGACGAGCCGGGCCGGACTCCTGAGCTCGCTCCATCCCCACAACGTACGGCTGCGGCGCGCGGTGGACGACCCCGAGGAGCACGCCGGCGATCCGCGCTACCGCCTGCTGTTCGACCCGCAGACGGCGGGCGGTCTGCTCGCCGGGGTCGCGGCGGACCGCGCCGACGCCTGTCTGGCCGACCTCGTCGCCCGGGGATACGCGCAGGCGGCGATCATCGGCGCCGTCGAGCCCCGCGGGGACCAGGGCCCCCCCGTACGCCTCGTGCCGGGCGCCTGAAAAGGCGCCGTGGGAGACAAGGCGCGGGAGCACGCGGTCAGGCGCAGGATGCATCGCCGGTCGAATGCAGCGGGGCCTGTTTGCCACGGGCTCCTGCGCCCGCGGGGCGGACGATCGGCGAGGGATACGAGCAAAGGTGGGAAATTCAGAGAAAAAGCTGTCGCCGAACGGGGCCGGTACTGTATCGTGTGTGTAGAGTCGTCCGCTGGCCCACCGGTTGCGAAGCTTGAGGGTGCCGGCGCGGAATTCGTGTTCCGGTACGCACCTCAATCTGGGTTGGCGCATGGCTGAACGCTTTTGGTCCGTCCCATCGCTCGTTCTGGCCCTCGGTCTCGTCGGGTGCGGCGGATACGTCGAGACGCCGTTGCCCGAGGACACGGTCGGCGGTCCCGACATCCATCTCGAGTCGGAAGTCCGAATCGTCGAGGACCAGGTGGGGCGCAACGCCACCTTCGCGACGATGCTGGCGGCGCATGATCTGGGCGACTTGGCGTATGCGTTCGTCGAGGCGGTGCGCCCGGTGTTCGATCCGCGGGCCCTGCAGGTCGAGCATCCGTTCAAGCTCGTCTACGGGAGAAACGGCCGGTTCCGCCGCTTCGAGTACCACGTGGACGAGGACCAGTACCTGCAGGTCGTCAGCCGTCCCGACTCGGATGCCCGATTCGAGGCGACCCTCGTCGACTACGAGAAGGAGCACGAGCAGGTCGCCATGCGGGGCGCGATCGACCGCGAGAACAACTCCCTCACGGCCGCGATGGACGCCGGGGGCGGGAGCATTCAGCTCGCGATGTCGATGGCCGAGGTGTTTGCCGCAGAGATCGACTTCAACACCGAGCTGCAGCCCGGAGACCACTTCGAGCTGCTCTACGATCGGTTCGTGCGCGACGAGATCCACGTGACCTACGGCGATGTCGTGGCCGCCACGTTCCACAACGACGGGCGCGACCTCGAGGCCTTTCGATTCGAGGTGCCCGGCGAGGATCCGGGGTACTTCGACGGGGAAGGCCGCTCGATGAAGCGTCAGTTCCTGAAGTCGCCCCTGCCCTTCGAGCCGCGCATCACGTCGCGGTTCTCGTATCGGCGGCTGCACCCGATACTCGGGACTCGCCGGGCGCACCTCGGGGTGGACTACGGGGCGCCGACGGGAACGCGGGTGATCGCGGTGGCCCGGGGGACGGTCGAGTTCGCGGGGCGCAGCGGCGGCTCGGGCAACCTGGTCCAGTTGGGGCACACCAACGGCTACCAGACCTACTACCTGCACCTGTCGCGGTTCGCCCGGGGGATTCGCCCCGGCGTCCGGGTCATGCAGGGGCAGACCATCGCGTACGTCGGGTCCACCGGGCTCTCGACCGGCCCGCACCTCGACTACCGGATCCGGAAGAACGGCACGTTCGTGAACCCGCTCGTCGAGATTCGCAACACGCCCCCCGGAGATCCGGTGCCGCCGGACCAGATGCCGGCGTTCCAGGCCTTCCGCAACCGGTTGCAGGCGCAACTGGCCGGCGGTTCGGCGCCGGTCTTGCGCGAGTCGCCCGTATCGCCCGGGGTGAGCGCGCAGTAGGCGGCGCGCCGCGACGAACCTGAATCCTCACGCCCAACCCCATTCGTCCCACGTATGCGTATTCGCCCGTTTCGCGCCCTGCGCCCGACGCCGGCGGCGGCCGCTGCGGTCGCGTGCGTGCCGTACGACGTCGTGAGCACCGAGGCGGCTCGGGACTTGGCCGCCGATGCTCCCCTCAGCTTTCTCCACGTGACGCGGGCCGAGATCGATCTTGCGCCGACCGTCGATCCCCACGATCCGGTGGTGTACGCGGCGGCCCGGGCCAACCTCGTGCGGCTGCGGGAAGAGGCGCCGCTGGTGGTCGAGGCGGAACCGGCGCTCTATGTCTACCGCCTGCGCGACGGCGACCACGAGCAGGCCGGATTGGCCGGGTGCTTCGCGCTCGACGACTACGACGGGGGCGCCATCAAGCGGCACGAACGGACGCGGCGCGACAAGGAGGACGACCGCACGCATCATATGGCGGCGGTCGAGGCGCAGACCGGCATCGTCTTCCTGGCCTACCGCCGGCGGGCGGAGATCGATGACCTGATCGCGGCGGTCCGCGCGGGGACGCCCCTGTTCGACTTCGAGGCCCCCGACGGGGTGCGGCATACGATCTGGCGGGCCACCGCCGGGCAGACGGCGGACCTCGTCGACGGTTTCGCGGCGGTGCCGGCGCTCTACATTGCCGACGGGCATCATCGGGTGGCGAGCGCCGCGCGCGCCCGTCACGTCCTGTCCGCGAAGGACGCCGTGGCGCCGGCCGCGCGCGACCATTTTCTCGCGGTGGCGTTTCCGGACCGGGAGACGCGCATTCTGCCCTACAACCGCACCGTGTCGGACCTCGCCGGCGCCGATGCAGAGCAGTTTCTCGCCGCGGTGGCGGCGCGCCTGCCGATCCAGCCGACCGCCGAGACCACGCCCGGCAAGGGGGCGGTGGCGATGTACCTCGGCCGGCGATGGCACCGCGTCGACCTGGGCCCGGTGGCCGGCGGCGGGGCATCGGATGCGGCCGCCGCGCTCGATGCCCCGCGGCTGCAGGAGCTGGTGCTCGAGCCGTTGCTGCAGGTGGAGGACATCCGCACCGACCCGCGGGTGCGCTTCGTCGGCGGCGTGCACGGCCCGCGCGAGCTCGAGCGGCTGGTCGATTCGGGAGAGGCGGCGGTGGCGTTCTCCCTCGCGGCGGTGACCATCGACGAGTTGCTGGCGGTCTCGGACGCCGGCGGGATCATGCCGCCCAAGTCGACGTGGTTCGAGCCGAAGCTGCGCGACGGCCTGCTGACGCACCTGATTTGAGCAAGCCATGACCCTGTTGCCCACGCACCGCGTGCACAACTTCGGCGCCGGTCCCGCGGTGTTGCCGGAGGTGGTGCTCGAAGAGGCCCAGCGCGACCTGCTGGCGCTGCCCGGTATCGGGATGTCGGTCCTCGAGATCAGTCATCGATCGGCCGCGTTCGATCGGATCCTCGGGCAGGCCGAGACCGACCTGCGGGCCCTCGCGGGTCTTTCCGACGACCATCACGTGCTGTTCCTGCAGGGCGGGGCGAGCCTGCAGTTCGCCATGGTGCCGATGAACCTGCTGCCGCCGGGCGGGGTGGCGGACTACGCGCTCACCGGGGCCTGGGCGAAGAAGGCGGCGGCCGAGGCGGCGAAGTTCGGGCAGGTGAACGTCTGTGCGACCACCGAGGACGACGGGTTCGCCCGGGTTCCGGCGGCCGGCGAGCTGCGGTGGACGCCGGGCGCCGCCTACCTGCACGTGACCTCCAACAACACCATCGCCGGCACGCAGTGGCCGGTTCTTCCCGTCGCTGAAGGCACCCCCCTGGTGGTCGATGCGTCGTCCGATCTGCTCAGCCGCCCGATCCCGGTTTCCGGCCTCGGCCTGCTCTACGGCGGCGCGCAGAAGAACCTGGGACCGGCCGGCCTGACCGTCGTCGTCATCCGGAAGGACCTCGCCGACCGGGGGCCGGACACCCTCCCCGCGATCCTGCGGTACGCGACCGCGGCCCGGCACGGCTCGCGGTACAACACGCCGCCGGTGTTCGCCATCTACCTCGCGGGGCTCGTCCTGCGGTGGTTGCGGGACGAGGGCGGGCTGGACGCGGTCGACGCGCGCAACCGGCGCAAGGCCGGTCTGTTGTACGATGCCATTGATGGCAGCGGGTTCTATCGCGGCACCGCCCACCCCGGGAGCCGGTCGCTCATGAACGTGACGTTCCGCTTGCCCAGCGAGGCGACCGAGCAGCGGTTCCTCGAGCAGGCGGCCGCCGCCGGCCTCGCCGGGCTCAAGGGGCACCGATCGGTCGGCGGAGTTCGCGCGTCCATCTACAACGCCTTCCCGGAAGCCGGGGTGAGCGCGCTCGTCGAGTTCATGGCGGAGTTCGAGCGGGTCCACGGCTGACCGCCGGGGGAGTTGACCGCGGGCGGCGAACGCGGGTGAGGAGCCGGTGAGACAGGTTCAGGGCTCGGTCGTCTGTCCCCAGTGCGGCCGGCTGGTGGGCGTCAACGAGCAGCAGTGCCCGTTCTGCGGCGCCTGGCGTCCCGGCCTCTTCGGCTGGGCCACCGTCCTGCGCCGGGCCCTGGGGGGCCGGCTCGATCTGTTCTCCCTGATCGTCACCGCGTGCGTCACGCTGTACGCCTTGGCGTGCTTGCTGCAGCCCGAGGCGCTGCTGGAGTCGCGCGGGCTGCTGTCGATCCTGTCGCCGGGCGGGCAGGCCCTGTACCAGCTCGGCATGACCAGCGGCTTTGCCATGGCGCGCGGGTGGTGGTGGACCGTCCTGACCGCGATGTACCTGCATGGCAGCCTGCTCCACATCGTGTTCAACATGATGTGGATCCGGAATCTCGGTCCGCCGGTGGCCGAGGTGTACGGTCCGGGCCGCGCCTTCCTGCTGTTCAACGTGGCCGGCGCGGGCGGCTTCGTGGTCTCCAACTACATGAGCGGAGTCCCGACCATCGGGGCCTCCGGCAGCATCTTCGGGCTGCTCGCCGCCCTGATCGTCTACGGGCGCCGCCGCGGGAGCTCGGTCGTCACCCAGCAGTTGTGGCAATGGGCGATCATCCTCGGCGTGTTCGGGTTCATCATGCCCGGCATCAACAACTGGGCGCACGGCGGCGGGTTCGCGGCCGGCTGGATCGGCGCGCATCTGATGAGCCTCGACGACGACCGGCAGGACAGCAGCTGGGTGCTCCTGGTGTCGCTGGGGCTGATCGTGGTCACCCTCGTCGGCTTCGGGCTCTCGCTGGTACTGGTGACCCGCGAGCTGCTCGGTTGACGCCCTGGCTTCAGACTGCCTGGATTCCGCCGAGTGCGGACTCGCGCAAACCCGAGCGCGGGTTGCGACGCCGCTCCCTGGCTCGCGGGTTCGCCTGGCCAGGGCCGGGGAGTCTGCCCCGTAGAACGGTGCAGGCTCCTGGCAGGGTTGGTTGGGCGGCAATCCTCGCACCGCAGAAGTTTCGCGCCAGCGAGACTTTCCAACGAGACCGCAAGGTCGCGCGGCGACGATTGCCCCGCTGGCCTTGGCCGCGGCGTCGGAGCCGCCCGGGGCCGGGCCGCTCCGGAACGATTGGGACGAAACGATGCTGAACGAACGCCAGGAACGTCTGTGCGCGGAGAGCCGGTGGGACTTCTCGGACCTGTCGGCCCTCTTCCTGAACTGCACGCTGAAGCGGAGCCCCGAGCTGTCGCACACCGAGGGGCTGATCCGCATCTCGCGCGCCATCATGGAGAAGAACGGCGTCCGCGTGGAGCTCGTGCGGCCGGTCGACTTCGAGATCGCGTCCGGCGTCTACCCGGACATGCGCGAGCACGGCTGGGACCGGGACGACTGGCCGGGAATCCTGGAGAAGGTGCTGGCCGCCGACATACTGGTGATCGGGACCAGCATCTGGCTCGGTGAGAAGACGTCGGTGGCGACGCGCGTCATCGAGCGGCTCTACTCCGCCTCGCACCACCTGAACGCACAGGGGCAGTACGCCTACTACGGCCGGGTCGGGGGCTGCCTCGTCACCGGCAACGAGGACGGGGCCAAGCACTGCGCGATGAACGTCCTCTACTCGCTGCAGCACCTCGGCTACGTCATTCCCCCGCAGGCCGACGCCGCTTGGCTCGGCGAGGCGGGTCCGGGGCCGTCCTACCTCGACGACGGCTCCGGCGGGCCCGAGAACGACTTCACGAACCGGAACACCACCTTCATGACCTGGAACCTGCTGCACCTGGCGCGCCTGATCAAGGACGCCGGGGGCATACCGGCGCACGGCAACCAGCGGTCCGAATGGGACGCCGGCTGCCGCTTCGACCACCCGAACCCGTTGTACCGGTAGGGCCGGACTTCACGCGGGTGCGTGCCGGGAGTCCGTGGCGAGATCTCGCTCGAAATGCAGCGGGGGGAGGTTGCCGGATCCGCGGGTGGCGAAGGCGGATCCGGCTTGGAAAACGCGCCAAGTGAGGGCGCGCTCACTGGTCGTTCGTGGTCCGCGCGCCCTTCTGGCCGATCGTGTTGCGCAGCACGCCGACGTGCTCGAGCTCGATCTCGACGACGTCGCCCGGCTGCATCGCCGACGTGGACCCCGGCGTGCCGGTGAAGATCATGTCGCCCGGCTCCAGCGTGACGTAGCGGCTGACGTAGCTGACGAGGAACTCGGGGCCGAAGATGAGGTCCGCGGTCCGCTGCGACTGCATCACCTCGCCGTTCACGCGGGTCTGCAGCAGCAGGTCGTTGTAGTCGACGCCGCGCACCATCACCGGACCGACCGGACCGAACGTGTCGGCGCCCTTCGCCCGGAACCACTGCAGGTCGTTCCCCTGCCAGACACGCTCGCTGATGTCGTTCCCCGGCGCCACCGCGAAGATGTAGTCGGGGGCGTCCGCCTCGGTCACGTTGCGGGCCTGCTTGCCGATGATGAGCACCATCTCGCCTTCGAAGTGCAGGTCGGTGGCGTCCTCGTAGTAGGTGACGGTCGCCTCGTGAGGCACGAGCGACGTCGCGTGCTTGTCGAACAACCCAGGCTCGGGCGCGACGTTCTGCTCGCCGAGATGGCTCCGGTAGTTGAACCCGGCCGCCACCACCTTCCGGGGCTCCACCGGCACCAGCAGGCGGACCGCGTTGAGCGCCACCACCGCGCCGGTCCGCTCGGCTCCTGCGAAGATGTCGCCGCGGAGCTGATGGATGAACTCGCCGTCCAGAATGCCGTACGAGACCACGCCGTCGAAGTCGTACCGCACGTACTTCGTCACGTCCTGGGCGAACGCCGCCCCGCCGGTGGACAGGATCAGCGCCGCCGCCGTCGCCGCGAGGATCAACCGCTTCATCGAACGTCCTCCTTCATCTCCGTTGGAGATGCACGAATCAATGCAAGGGCCTGCAAAGATGCGTAGCCTACCACGCCCGCGTCACCGGGTTGCGGCGCTGGAACGAGGCCCCGCCCGGTCGCCGGCTGGGCCGGGGCGAGGGCACCGCCGACACCCGCCTGCGCAACGTCGAGATCGCCTTCGGCAAGGTCGCCCGGAGACTCCTCACCATCGGGCACATCATCCTGCCGGCGCCCGACCAGCCGGGCCAGTAGCCGGCCGCGACTACGGGCAAGGGCCCGAGCGCCCTTCGAGCGGTCGTCGGCCGCGTTCCGCCCTCCGGTCGGACAACCCGGCCTCACCCCTCGACGGGATTGCCGTCGGCGTCGATGAAGCGGATCTCCCCGAGGTCGAGTTCGCGGACGCTCTCCTCGATGCGGGCGCGATCGCCCACGACGACCCAGATCATCCGGTCGGGCTGAAGGACGCGGTCGGCCTCGGCTCGGATCTCGGCGAGGCTCAGGCTCCGCACCGCGCCCGCGTAGGTCTCCCAGTGGTCGTCGGGCAGGCCGTAGCGCACCATCTGGACGATGTCGGCCATGACCGCGCGGTTGGTTTCCCAGCGGCCCGGCAGGGTCAGCGTGCGCTGATCCTGGACGCGGGCGAGCTCCTCGGCCGTCGGTGGCCGGTCGCCGCCGGTGCGGATGCTGGCGATCTCCTTGTCGATCTCGGCCATCGACTCCGCCGTCCGGTCGGTCTGGACCGGGGCGAGGACGAGGAACGGGCGCTGGCCCGCGGTGTCGATGATCTGGCTCCGGGCGCCGTACGACCAGCCCTTGTCCTCGCGCAGGTTCATGTTGACCCGCCCCGTGAAGCCCCCGCCCAGGATGTAGTTCATCGTCTGGATCTGCAGATCGCGCGGGTCGCTCTTCGGCGGCGTGACGTGGCCGGCGAAGATGATCGACTGCTCGGAGTCGGGCCGATCGATGAGGTAGACGACGGTCTCGGGCTGGTGGTCGACGGCGTCGAGGTTCTTGCGCGGCACCTCGCCCGTCTCCCAATCGCCGAACCGGGCCTCGAGCGTGGGCTCGAGCTCGGCCAGGGTGACGTCGCCGACGACGATCAGGGTGGCGTTGTCGGGACGGAACCAGGTGTCGTGGAAGGCGCGCAGCCCGTCGAGGCTCAGGGCGTTCAGCGTCGCCTCGCTGCCCGAGCCGCTCAGCGGCTGGCTGTAGGCGTGGCCCGCGCCGTAGAGGAGGCGGGGGAAGACGCGCATCGCCATCCCGATCGGCTGGACTCTCTCGCGGGCGATCGCGGCGAGCTGCTGCCGGAGTCGGCGTTCGAACTCCGCTTCCGGGAAGGAGGGGTTGAGAACGACGTCGGCGAACAGATCGAGAGAGGCGTCGAGGTTCTCCTTCAGGGTCGACATCCGGACGGTCGACATGTCGAGGTTCGATCCCGCGAACAGGGTGGTGCCGAGACCTTCGAGCGCTTCGGCGATCTCCAGCGCGGTCCGCGTCGTGGTGCCCTCGTCGAGCATGTCCATGGCCATGCGGGCGGTGCCGGGCAGCGCGAGCTGGTCCGACGCGTAGCCGGCATCGAGCAGCAGGTTGAAGTCGACGACCGGGACCGCGTCCCGCCGGGCGAGGATCACGACGAGCCCGTTCGAGAGGCGCGTCGTCTCGCGGGCCGGGAACGAGGCGGCGGGAAACTCGGTGACCTCGGGCGGTCCGGACGAACGGTCGACGTCGCTCTCGGACGCGGCGTAGGCGGGGAAGGGCTGGACCTCGACGGTCAGCGCGCCCCGGCTCAGCCACTCGGTTGCCGCTGCGTGGACGTCGGCAGGAGTGGCGCCCATGATCGTCTCCTGCGTCCGCAGATAGCCGTCGGGGCTGCCGCGGTAGACCTCGCTGGCCGCGAGGACGTCCGACTTGCCGCCGAAGCCCCCGATGCGCTCGACGCCGCGGACGAAGGACGCGCGCTGGCGGGTCTGCGCCCGCGCGAGCTCGGCCGCGGTCGGGCCCTCGTCGAGGAACGCGCGCAGCTCCTCGTCGAGGACCGCCTCCAACGCCGCCAGGTCCTGTCCGGGCTGGGCCGTCGCCTGGAGGACGAACAGGCTCCCGAACTGGCGCGACAGGGTGAACGCCGACACGTCGGTGGCGATCTGGTCCTCGTAGACCAGCCGCCGGTAGAGGCGCGAGCTGCGGCCGGTGGTGAGGACGTTGCCGGCGAGCGTCAGGTGGTCGAGAGCCGCGTCTCCGAGGGCGGCGACGTTCCACGCCTTGTAGACCCGCGCCTGCGGCACCCGGTCCTGGAGCACGATACGGCTCTCCCCGGTCCGCCGGGCGAGGTCGACGTCCGTCTTGATGAGCGGCGGTCCCGACGGGATGTGACCGAAGTAGCGCTCGACCCGCGCCCGGACGTCCTCGGGTTCGACGTCGCCGGCAACCACCAGCACCGCGTTGGCGGCGCCGTACCAGGTCTCGAACCAGGTGCGGACGTCGTCGAGCGACGCGGCGTTCAGGTCGTCCATCGAGCCGATGGTGGAGTGGTCGTAGGGGTGGCCGTCGGGATAGGTGTTCTCGAAGAGGGTCAGGAACACCTTGCCGTAGGGCTGGTTCTCGCCCTGCCGCTTCTCGTTCTGCACGACGCCGCGCTGCTCGTCGAGCCGGGCCTGATCGACGGCGCCCAGCATGTGCCCCATGCGGTCCGACTCCATCCACAGCGCCATGTCGAGGGCGGTGGTGGGCACGACCTGGAAGTAGTTGGTGCGGTCCTGGTTGGTGGTGCCGTTCATGCCGGTGGCGCCCACGCGATCGAACGGCTTGAAGTAGTCGTCGTTGAAGTGCTCGCTCCCGTTGAACATCAGGTGCTCGAACAGGTGGGCGAAGCCGGTCTTGCCGGGCTCCTCGTCCGCCGCGCCGACGTCGTACCAGACGTTGACGGCGACGATCGGCGCCTTGTGGTCCTCGTGCACGATCAGCCGCAGGCCGTTGTCGAGCACGTACTTCGTATGGGGGATGTCGACGGCTTCCTGCGCGGCGGCCGGCGGGGCGGCGAGCAGACAGAGGACGAGGGCGGTGCGGGCCAGTCGGTGCATGAAATGTCTCCCGGTTTCGCGTCGAGTCACGGGTGGATAACTATTGGACGTCGTCTTCCGCCGCGGAGTTCCGGCCGTCGCCGGCAGCCGTTGGTTGGCAGCCCGTGGTGGAACCCCGCGTTGCACCGAGAGCGGCGAGGGCGCCAGCGGGCTGAAAAACGCCCGCGGGCAAAGAACGCCCGTGCCTGACAAGGCGTGAGGAGGGCGCATACTGGGCATATTGCAGCCGCGGACTGCACGCAGTCCGACGAACGACGCTGTTCAGGCGGGATGCATCGCCGGTCGAATGCAGCGGGCCTTCCGCCTCGGGCCGTCACGTGACGGCGGCGAGGAACCGGCCCGCCCCGTCCCGGAAGTCGTCGGTCCACTCGTGCCCGCCGTCGAAGACCAGCGATTCGACGGTCGCGCCCGCGCTGCGGAGGGCGGCCAGGTCGGTGTCCATCTTCTCCGGTGTGTACCACGCGTCGGTTCGGCCCCGGCCGATCAGGACCGGCGGCCAGGCGGCGGCCGCGTCCGCGCGCAGCTCGGGCGGCACGTCGCCGCCGAGCGCGATGACGCCGTGGCAGGCGCGGCTGCACCGGGCGGCGGCGCGGTAGGCCATCGCGACCCCCTGCGAGAAGCCGCAGTAGACGAGGGCTCCGGTCGCCGGATACGCCGCACGGACCTC
Source organism: Vicinamibacterales bacterium (assembly GCA_965215895.1). GTDB lineage: Bacteria > Acidobacteriota > Vicinamibacteria > Vicinamibacterales > UBA8438 > JAJEEA01. Next base: position 587,703 of record OZ244130.1, read on the forward strand.
GCGCACGACCGCCCGCACGTAGGCGATGTTGTCGGCGATGGCCAGCTCGCGGTCCTGGCGCGTCATCCAGCTTCCGACCACGTGGCGGGCGCCGTCGCTGTAGTGCCGGTGGAGCGCCTGCACCGCGACGCGCGTCCATCGCGCGCTGCCCGGGAGCCGGTCGAGCTCCGCCAGATGCCGTTCGGCATGCTCGCCGTAGCCGTGGAAGCCGACCAGCAGCGGCGCGGGTCCCGTCCCCTCGGCCGGGGCGACGAGATACCGGCCGTGCGTCGTGGCCGCGATGGTGTGGACGGTGGCGGTGGCGCCGCGCTGCGGTCGTGCCGGCGGGCCGGCGGTGTTCCGGTTCGTCATTGCATCCATGGATTCCACGCCATGCATGTTAGCAGTTCGCCGGTCCCGTCCGTCTTCCGTACGGCGGGTTGCGGTACAGTAGAGCCAAACGATGACTACGCTCTCGGTCAACGTCAACAAGATCGCGTGGCTCCGCAACTCGCGCGCGGGCGCCCGGCCCGGCGTCCTCGCGGCGGCGCGGACCGCCATCGCCGCCGGCGCGCACGGCGTCACCGTGCACCCGCGTCCCGATCAACGTCATATTCTCCCCTCCGACGTGGAAGCACTGGCGGACCTCCTGGCCCGCGAGTATCCGCACGTCGAGTTCAATATCGAGGGCAACCCCGCCGCGGGCGCGCGCGACAACGGCTATCCCGGGTTCGACCGCCTGATCGAGACGGCGCGCCCCCATCAGGCGACGCTGGTCCCGGACGCCGACGCCCAGCTCACCTCGGATCACGGCTGGGACCTCTCCGACGCGGACCGCGCGCGGGGGGTGGCCGCCACGGTTGCGCGCTACCGGGCCTGGGGGGTGCGCGTCAGCCTGTTCATGGATCCGGTGGACGCCCAGCTTGTTCGCGCGAAGGCGTGCGGGGCGGACCGCATCGAGCTTTACACGGGGCCCTACGCGGATCTCGTCGAACGTCACGGGCTCGATCACCCGGAGACCCGCGCCTGCCTCGACGTCTATGCCCGCGCCGCCCGGCACGCGGCGGCGCTCGGTCTCGGCGTCAATGCCGGACACGACCTGAACCTCGACAACCTGACCGCGTTCGTGGCCATCGGCGGCATCGCCGAGGTCTCCATCGGCCACGCGCTGATCGCCGACGCGCTCGATCTCGGCCTCTCGCCGGCGGTCCGGAAGTATCTCGAGGCCATCGCGGGCGCGGCGTCATGCGCATCGTGAGCTGGAACGTCAACGGGTTGCGCGCCTGCGCCCGGAAGGGGTTTCTCGACTTCCTGGGCGCGTCGGGCGCCGACGTCGTCGGCCTCCAGGAGGTGCGCGCGTTCGAGCATCAGTTGGACGCGGGCGTGCGGGCGCCGGCGGGATGGCACGCGGCGTTCTCGCCGGCGGAGCGGCCCGGCTACAGCGGCGTCGCGATCTACTCGCGCGAGACGCCCGCGCAGGTGGCGACGGCGCTGGGCGAGCCGCGCTTCGACGCCGAGGGCCGGCTCGTCATCGCCCGGTTCGAGCGATTGGCGGTGGCGTCGGTATATTTTCCCAAGGGCAGCGGCCGCGACCGGGACAACAGCCGCGTGCCGTACAAGCTCGACTTCTACGCCGCGGTGTTCGAGCGCCTTCAGGCGCTCCGGCGCGACGGTCCGGTCGTCGTGGTCGGCGACTTCAACACGGCGCACGAGGCGATCGATCTCGCGCGGCCCAAGTCGAACACCAGGACCAGCGGCTTCCTGCCGGCGGAGCGGGCGGAGCTGACGCGCTGGCTCGACGCGGGCTGGGTGGATACGTTCCGCGCCCGCCATCCCGGCGCGACGGGGCACTACACCTGGTGGCGGCAATGGGGCGGGGCGCGCGAGCGGAACGTCGGCTGGCGCATAGACTACGTGCTCGCCTGTCCGGACGCGGCGGCCCGGGTCGCCGACGCCTTCATCTGGCCGGAAGTGACCGGCTCCGATCACTGTCCCGTCGGCATCGACCTGTCCCCGGAACGTGCCCCGTAGGAGTTTCGCGCCAGCGAAACTCCCAACGCGACCGCAGGGTCGGGCCTGGCTGCCCGCGGTCGGACCCGCGTTGCATTGAGCCGTCGGAGGAAGTCGGTGGCTACCCTTCCGGACCGCCGTTCTGGGGTTCCTGCGAGCCGGCCGGGGGGCGGCGCCGGCGCCGGCGCCTCCGGCGGCGCCGGGGGCGATCCGCTTCCGGGGACGCCGCCGCGGCGTCGGCATCGGTTCGCCAGCGCTCGAGGAGCTCCGGCGTCTGTCCGTGAATCGTCATCCAGGTGAGCGCGGCCTCGAATGCGGCCCGCTGCATGACCCCGCGCTTGGCCCGCGGCGACAGACGCGGGTCGGCGAGGCGGCGTTGCAGGTCGAGTATCTGCCGTAGCTGCTCCAGATCCCTTCTCGCGACCGGCAGTACGCCCAGGGAGACTTCGGGGGGACGGTTGGCGAGCGGTTCGCGGGCCGCACCCCGCCGCGGGCGTTCGACGGCCGCGAAGGAGGATACGAAGCTCCCCAGCAGCAGGGCGTTGCCGAGGGTGGCCGGCGCGTCGTCGAACCCGCGCCGATAGCGGTCCAGCGCGCCGAGCGAGCGCCACAGAGCATCCGAGCGGGCCTTGTGCAGCTCGGGCGCGACGTACTTCAGGAGGCCGATCGAGCCCAGATCCCGGATGATGCGCTCGGACGCCCCGCTGCGCGCAATCTTGTAGAGCTCTTCCAGCAGCCGCGCCGGCGAGCTGTGGACGAGCTCGCCGCGATGGCGGCGAATGGCCGCGGTCACCGCGGGATCGATCGACAGATCGAGTCGGGCCGCCAGGACCACCGCGCGCAGCATGCGCACCGGGTCCTCGACGAACCGTTCGTTCGGGTCCCCGATGCTTCGAATCGTCCGGCTGCGGATGTCGCGCATGCCGTCGACGTAGTCCAGAATCGACCGGCTCGACGCGTCGTAGAACAGCGCGTTGATGGTGAAGTCGCGGCGGAAGGCGTCCTCTTCGGCGGTGCCGAAGGTGTTGTCGCGGGGGATGAACCGCCGCGGGCGGACGCCCTTCGCCTCGGCCTCCCGGCGGGCGCGTTCCCGCGCTTCCTCCCGCGCGGCCCGCTCGGTGTCGGTCTCCGGCGGCACCTGCTTGCGGAAGGTCGCGACCTCGATGGTCTTGTCGCCGAACTTGACGTGGGCGAGCCGGAATCGGCGGCCGATGATCCAGCAGTTCCGGAAGAGCGCCTTGATCTGCTGCGGATGCGCGGAAGTACCGATGTCGAAGTCCTTGGGACGTCGCTCCAGCAGCAGATCGCGCACCCCGCCGCCCACGAGGTAGGTCTCGTAGTCGTGTTGCTGGAGCCGGGAGATGACCTTGAGGGCGTCGTCGTCGATCTGCCGCCGGGAGAGAATGTGCTCCGACCGCGGGATGGTCGCGGGCGCCGCCATGGGGAGAGTCATGATATGGCCGGGCATGGCCGGGCTACCCCTTCGCGGCCATCCAGTTCTCGCCGATTCCCACGTCGACGGTCAGGGGCACCCGCAGGTCCGCGGCGCCGGACATGGTGTCGCGTACCAGGGCGGCCGCCGCGTCCGCCTCGCCGCGCGGGGCTTCAAGCACGAGCTCGTCGTGGACGGTGAGAATCATGGGGCTGCTGGGAGGCAGCTCGCCGTACAGGGTGATCATCGCGCGCTTCAGGATATCGGCGGCGGTGCCCTGAATGGGCATGTTGACGGTCGCCCGTTCGGCCGCGGCGCGGACCTGGGCGTTGCGGCTGCGCAGCTCCGGCACGAGGCGGCGGCGGCCGAACAGCGTGCGAACCTCTCCGTTCTCCCGCGCCTGCTCGATCACGGTGTCGAGGAATCCCTTGACGTCGGGATAGCCGGCGAAATACGCGTCGATGAACGCCTGCGCCAGGGTGGGGGTGACCCCGATGTCCCGGGCGAGGGTGAACGCGGTCTTTCCGTACAGCAGGGCATAGTTGATGATCTTGGCGCGGCGCCGGAGCTCGTGGGGATCGAGTCCGCTGTCGGTCCCGAACACCCGGTGCGCGGTCCGGTCGTGAATGTCGTCGCCGCGGACGAACGCCTCGATCAGGGCCGCATCCTCGGACAGGTGGGCGAGGACCCGCAGCTCGATCTGGGAGTAGTCGGCCGAGATCAGCACGCAGCCTTCGCGGGCCACGAACGCCCGCCGGATCTCGCGCCCGAGCGGGGTGCGGATGGGGATGTTCTGCAGATTCGGGTCGCTGCTGCTCAACCGGCCGGTCGCCGCGACCGCCTGATTGAACGAGGTGTGCACCCGGCCCGTGTCCGGCCGCGCCAGTAGGGGGAGGGCCTCCACGTAGGTGCCCTTCAGCTTCTGGATCGTCCGCCATTCCAGCACGAGCTGCGGCAGCTCGTGCTGCAGGGCCAGCTCTTCCAGCACGTCCACGGAGGTCGAGGCGGCCCGCGTCTTGCCGGTTTTCTTGCGGGTCGGCAGGGCCAGCTTCTCGAACAGGATCACCGACAGTTGCCGCGGGGAGTTCACGTTGAACTCCTCGCCGGCGAGGGCGAAGATGCGTGCCTGGAGCGACTCGAGCAGGGCCTGCATCGTCCGCGACTGCTCGGCGAGGGCGCCGGTCGCCACCCGTACCCCGGCCCGTTCGATGCCGTCGAGCACGGGAATCAACGGGTGCTCGAGCTCGCGATAGAGCGTCAGGAGATTCTCCCGCGCCAGCGCCTCCGTCAACGGGTCGGCCGCCTGCAGGGGCAGGTCGGCGCGTTCGCAGGCGTAGGCGAGGACCGTCTCGGGCGGAAGGCGGTCGAAATCCGGCGCTTTCGCGCCCTTGCCCCGCACCGCCTCCGCCGTCACCACCTGGTACCCGGTGTGGTCCAGGGCCACCGTCTCGAGGGTCGGGGCGGTTCGCGTCGCATCCAGCAGATAGCTCGCGAGCATCGTGTCGAGCTCGAGGCCCTGAAGCCGGACCCCCTGCTCGGCGAGCCACCGCATCGTCCGCTTCAGGTCGTGTCCGACGATGCGGACCTCCGGATCTTCGAGAATCGGCCGCAGGGTCGCGAGGACGGTGTCCGCATCGAGATTGCCGGACAGGTCCAGGCCGCGACCGGCGAGGGGGACGTATCGGGCGGCCCGCGGACCGATCGAGAACGCGAGTCCGACGAGGCCTTCGCGCGCGGGCGTCCCGGCCACCGTCAGGACGTGCAGTCCGCACCGCCCGGCGTCCGAGAGGGCCGCCGCGAGCGTCTCCAGCTCGGCGACGGTGGTCACCGTCCGGTAGTCGGTGCGCACCGACCCCGCCGTCGGCGCGAACTCGTTCAGCAGCGACCTGAACCCCAGCTCCGAGAACAGGGCGAAGCACCGTTCCCGATCCGCGCCCTGATAGCGGTAGCGCGTCTGGTCCGCGTCCACCGGCACGTCGACGCGGATGCGGACCAGCTCGCGGCTGCGGTGCGCGTCCTCGGCATGTTCGGTCAGGGCGGTTCGAAGCTTCTTCTTCGGCAGCCCGGCCGCCTGCTCCAGCAGCCGGTCGAGCGTGCCGAACTCGGTGACCAGCGCCCGCGCGCTCTTCTCGCCGATGCCGGGGACGCCCTTGACGTTGTCGCTGGCGTCTCCCATCAGGGCGAGGACGTCGACCACTTGGTCCGGCCGCACCCCGAACTTCTCCTGCACCGCCGCCTCGTCGAACCAGGTTCCGTCGTCGCGCGGGTTGAATACCCGGACCTGATCGTCGACGAGCTGGAAGAAGTCCTTGTCGCCGGTGACGATGGCCACGTCGAGGCCCGCCGCCACCGCCCGCGCGGCCAGGGACCCGATCACGTCGTCGGCCTCGAAGCCCTCGCGGGTGACGATGGGGACCCCCAGCGCCGCGCACGCGTCGTGCACGTGGGGAACCTGCTCGACGAGGTCTTCGGGCATCGGACGCCGGTTGGCCTTGTAGTCGGCCGCGAGCTGGTGCCGGAAGGTCGGCCCCTTGAGGTCGAACGCGGCCGCGATGAACTCCGGGGTCTGCTCGGAGACCAGCTTGCGCAGCATCGTGATGAAGCCGTACACCGCGTTCGTGGAGCGTCCGTCCGGTCCCGTCAACCCGCGAATCGCGTGATAGGCGCGATACATCTGGGAGTTGCCGTCGATGAGAAACAGACGAGGGCGGGAGGGCATGAAGTCAGGGTGTCGCGGTGTAGCCGCGCCGAGCCCGGACCCGATAGTCGGGGTTGCGCACTTCGACCCGGATGCTGTGCCAGCGATCGTCTCCGGCGTGCCGCGCCGGGTAGCCCAGGTAGTACTGCCGGCTCAGCTCGCGCGCGATCCCGGCCGTCGCCGGGTCCAGATCGTCGGCGTCGCGGATGATCTCGGTCCGTCCGCCGGTGTCGTCGGTCAGATCGCGGAGCGCGCCGACGTTCACCCGTTCCTCCTGGGCGGTCTGGAACGGATTGCCCCGCGGCCACTGCGGCGGCCGGCCCCCGCGGCCCGGGATGGGAATCAGTCCGGGCAGCGGCGGCCGTAGCGGCCCCCCGCCGAGCCGCCGCCGACGCGTCCCGCGCCCGTCGATGCCGATCGCGTACACCAGCGCCTCGTTCTCCCGGATGAGCGACCGCAGCGCTCGATCGTCGGTCTCGCTGTTGGTGTCGTTGCCGTCGGAGATGACCAGCAACGCCTTCTTGCGATGGCGGCCTTCCGCGACGCGCGGCACCGCCGCGGCCACCGCGTCGTACAGCGCGGTGCCGCCCCGGGGACGGATGTCCCGAATGGCCCGGCTGAGGCGATCCCGACTGGTGGTCCAGTCCTGCAGCAGGACCGGCGTATAGTCGAATCGGTAGAGGAAGATCTCGTCGTCGGGACCGAGCAGATCGTACAGGAAGCGATCGAGCGCGTTCCGCGCTGCCTCCATCTTGCGGCCGTCCATGCTGCCGCTCGTATCGAGGGCGATGCCCAGGCTGACCGGCACCCGTTCGTTGTCGAACTGGGTGAGTTCCACCGGCTGGCCGTCCTCGTAGACCAGGAAGTCTTCCCGCGCCAGCCCGTCGACGAAGCGGCCCCGGGCGTCGGTGACCGTCGCGGTCACGTTGATCAGCTCGATCCCGGCCCGGAAGAGGCCATCCGGATCGTCGGGTTGCCGGGCCGGCTCGGTGCGTTGCCCGGCTTGCGAGGGGGTCCCGGGGCTCGGTACGGCTTCACCGCCGGCTCCCGACACCCAGAGCGCCAGGGCGAGGACCAGGAGCCCGCGGCAAAAGGCCCCCCGCCGGCGGGGGCGGGGCTCGGTTGCACCCCGGGCTCCCGGCGCCGTCGGCCGCCGCGGATTCCTGGTCATGGTCATGGTCATGGTCGGCTCCCCACCGATGCCGGCATCGCGGCGTCCCCCGGCGCATCCGAGTGGCGCCGGTCGACGTGCGGCAGGCTGGCATGGTCCTCCATGAAGCTTACCCGATAGCGGTTGATCAGGTCCGCGTCCGGGAGCGAGATGGTGAACGCGGTCTCGCCCCCCGGAGGCAGCACCGTCACCGGAAGCGGGGTCTGGCCGGTGCCGATGACTGCGCCCGTCCGATCGAATACGGTCGCCGTGATGCTCAGCTTCGCGCGCTCCTGCCCGCCCGGGGGATTGCGCAGGGAGCCGCTGACGGCCAGATAGTCCCCCTGCTTGCGGTGGTCGAGCGACAGCAGCTCGACCGGCACGGCCGCCGCCGTCGGGTCGCGCGGACCCGGCGCGCGGGTGGCGAGGGAGACGCCGGCCACGAGGACGGTGCCGACCGCGACGGCGGCCAGGCGGTGGCCCCAGTGCGGCTGCGCCGGCGGCGTCGGCGCGAGCACCTCCCGCCAGAGGTTCGACCGCGGGGCCGCCGCGTCATGCCGCGCCCGCCTCCCGCCGGGCGCGGCATGACGCGGGGTCTCACCCCGGGCTCCCGGCGCCTCCTCCGGTGCGGTGAACGGCAGGCGCAACTCAACCGGCGCGCGCCGTCGCCGCGGGGGCGGCGCCTCGGCCGCCGCCGCGGGATACACGATCGGCGGGCGGCGCTCCGGCCGCCCGCTCGGTCCATCGGGGGGGGCCGCATCCCCCGTGAGCTCCGCCATCAGGGCCGCGGCTCTGGCATCGGAAAGCCGCCGCTCCGCCCGAATGCGCTGCCAGGTGACGATGGCCATTGCCCACGCCAACAGCAGCGAGATGATGGTGACCGTGGCCAGCGTAGTGTCCATGGTGGTCTGGTGCTCCCCTCAGCCTGCGTCCAGGACGGTCCCGTCTCTAATCCTTTCGTCGGTCGCGTCGATGCAGCGCTGTAGGGGGCCATGGGCCCCACGGGGTGACGCCGGGCATGCCGCCGCGGGTCAGCCGGCGCCCCGGGCCGCGTCCGGAACGTCCTGCGGATCCGGTTTCATGCCTTCGGTGAACAGCAGTCCCTGCCGCTCGGCGAGGGTGCGCACCGGTCTGAAGCCTTCGGCGCGCAGGGCCGGCTCCGCTCCGCCCCGCGAGCGATAGTGCGGGTCGAGGGCGCGCCCGGAGAAGAGCGCTCCCAGTCCCCCGCGTGGGGCGGCCTCGATGACCAGACACCGGCCGCCGACCCGGAGCACCTGCCGTGCGCCCTGCAGGGTCCCCACGCGTTCGTGCGGGCGCATGGCGCCGATCAGCTCGGGGATGACCACCACGTCGAACCACCCCTGGGCGAACGGCGGCGTCCGCAGCGGGGCCACCTTCACGTCGACCATTACTCCCCCCGCCTGGGCGGCGCGTCTGATGGGGTCGGCGCTCCCGTCGTCCGGGACCAGGGCCGACGCTTGTCCGCTGATGCCGATCTTGGCCGCGAGCATCGCGATCAGACGCGGGTCGCCGCTCCCGATCTGCAGCACCTTGTCTCCGAGCCGCAGCCCCGCCATGGAGACCCGGAGGTCGTTGTCACCCTTGAGTTTCTTGAAGATTGCCATGGACGTGATTCGGTTCCGGCATGCCGCGCGCCGCCATGCCGGGCAGGTAACGATGCCCCAGTAAGCCTCAGAATGCCATGATATAGTGGCCGGTCGTGAAACGCCCAGTCGAAATCGCGCCCGCCAACGGCAAGCTCGGGGTTCTTCTCGTCGGGATGGGGGCCGTCAGCACGACGTTCATCGCGGGCACCCTCCTCATTCGAAAGGGATTGGCGCTTTCCATCGGTTCGCTCACCGAGCGGGGAACGGTCCGCCTGGGCAAGCGCAACGAAGGTCGTTCGCCGCTCATCAAGGACTTCGTGCCGCTGGCGTCCCTGGACAACCTCGTCTTCGGGGCCTGGGACATCTTCGAAGACAACGCGTTCGAAGCGGCCACCACCGCCGGGGTCATCGAGCCCGCGCTGCTCGAGCGGGTGCGCCCGGAGCTCGAGGCGATTCGGCCGTGGGCTGCGGTGTTCGATCAGCGGTACGTCAAGCGGCTGATGGGCACCAACGTCAAGAAGGGCCCGAACAAGCGGGATCTCGCCGAGCAGGTGCGCGCCGATATTCGAGCGTTCAAGCAGGAGCACGGCCTCGAGCGTCTGGTGATGATCTGGTGCGGGAGCACCGAGATATTCATGACGCCGACCCCGGAGCACGAATCCATCGCGACCTTCGAGGCGGCGATGGGTTCGAATGCCGAGAGCATATCGTCGAGCATGGTCTATGCCTACGCCGCGTTGAAGGAGGGGATTCCCTATGCCAACGCGGCGCCGAATCTGAGCGCGGACATCCCGGCGCTGGACCGGCTCGCGCTCGACAACGGATCTCCGGTTGCCGGGAAGGATCTGAAGACCGGGCAGACCCTGATCAAGACGATTGTCGCGCCCGGTCTCAAGGCGCGGCTGCTCGGGGTGGCGGGGTGGTACTCGACCAACATCCTCGGGAACCGGGACGGCGAGGTCCTCGACGATCCGGAGTCGTTCAAGACCAAGGAAGAAAGCAAGAAGTCGGTTCTCGACTACATTCTGCAGCCGGAGTTGTATCCGGACCTGTACGACGACCTGTGCCACGTCGTGCGCATCAACTACTACCCGCCCCGGGGGGACAACAAGGAGGGCTGGGACAATATCGATCTGGTGGGTTGGCTCGGTTATCCGATGCAGCTCAAGATCAATTTCCTGTGCCGCGACAGCATCCTCGCGGCGCCGATCGTGCTCGATCTCGTGCTATTCCTCGATTTGGCGAAGCGCGCGGGCATGAGCGGCGTCCAGGAGTGGCTGTCCTTCTACTTCAAGAGTCCGGTGCATGCGCCGGGACTCTATCCCGAGCACGACCTGTTCATTCAGCTCATGAAGCTGAAGAACACGCTGCGCTTTCTGCGGGGCGAGGATCTCATCACCCATCTCGGGCTGGAATACTACGACTGAGATCGCCGATTTCATCCTGGAAGTGCACTGGCGGCCCTGGGATTCTTGACGCATGACGCAGAGTCAGCTTCAGCCGGTCGTTTTCGGCGGCTTGTTCATCGGCGTGTTGTCCGCATTGCCGATCGTTTCCATTGGCAACTGCTGCTGCCTCTGGATCATCGGGGGCGGCATGCTGACCGCCTATCTGCTTCAACGGGATCGGTCCGAACCGCTCCAGCTCGGCGAGGGAGCCATGGGGGGATTCCTGGCCGGCATCGCGGGCGCGGTCGTCTACGTGGCGGTGTCGGTACCGATCAATATCGTGACCGCTCCGCTCCAGCGCCGCATGATGGAGTTCATGCTGAACGCCGGGAACGACGTGCCTCCCGAGGTCCGGGAGATGATCGAGACCTTCGGTTCCGGCTCAGAGGGCATCATCCTCAGCGCGGTCGTCGAATTCGCCGTCATGCTGATCATCGGCATGATTTTCTCCACGCTGGGCGGCCTCCTCGGCGCGCTGATCTTCCGGACGTCCCCGCCGGCGCCGCCGATGCCGTACCCGCAGGTACCTCCGCCGCCTCCGGTACCGGAGGCCTGACGGAACCGTGGCGGGGGGCCCCGCTGCGCGGGGTCCTGCCGCGCGCTCCTGGCCGACAATCGTCGCCTTGTCGGCTCCGCTCAGGACGTTGACGGAAATCACCTTGCCGTGTACCACGCGCGCCAACCCGCAGACAACGGGCTGGGCTTGGGTATGGTTGGCAACTTATTATCGATCGCTGTCCTTACCGCCCGACCAGCTTCCAGGAACACCGTTCCACGGCGCCGGCTCCCGGCCGGTCACACCCCGTCCTCGCGGTATTCGCCGAAGACCGCGCGGAGGGTGTCGGCGATTTCACCGACCGTGGCGCGGGCTTCCACCGCCGCGATGACGGGAGGCACGAGATTGCCGCCGTCTCGGGCCGCGCCGGTCACCGCGTCGAGCGCGCCCCGGCACCGCACCGGGTCGCGGGACGCCCGCACCTGGGTCACGCGCTCGCGCTGGTCGCTCTCGACGGCGGGATCTATCCGCAGGATGTCGATGTTCACGCCGTTGTCGTCATTGAACCGATTGACCCCGACCACCGTCCGTTCGCCGCGGTCGACCGCCAGTTGGTCCCGGTACGCGGACTCCTGAATCCGGCGCTGGATCGCGCCGCGTTCGATCGCGGCCAGCGTCCCCCCCTCGGCGTCGATTTGTTCGAGGATCTTGCGGGCTTCGCGCTCGATCTCGTCGGTCAGCGACTCGATGACGTGGGAGCCGGCGACCGGGTCGACGGTGTTGACCACCCCCGTCTCGGCCGCGACGACCTGCTGCGTCCGGAGGGCGATGTGGGCCGCGGTCCGGGTCGGCAACGCCAGGGCCTCGTCGCGGCCGTTGCAGTGGAGCGACTGGGTTCCCCCGAGCACCGCAGCCATCGCTTGCAGCGCGACCCGCACGATGTTGTTGTCCGGCTGTTGCGCCGTCAACGTGCTGCCGGCGGTCTGGGTGTGAAAGCGCATTTGCTGGGCGCGGGGCTCGGCGGCGCCGAACCGGTCGCGCATGATCCGGGCCCACAGCCGCCGGGCCGCCCGGAACTTGGCGATCTCCTCCAGGAAGTCGTTGTGAGCCGCGAAGAAGAACGACAGCCGGCGTCCGAACGTGTCGACATCGAGACCGGCGGCGATGGCCGCTTCCACGTACGCGATCGCATGCGCGCAGGTGAAGGCGACCTCCTGAATCGCGGTCGCGCCGGCCTCGCGGATGTGATAGCCGCTGATCGAGATGGGGTGCCAGTTGGGCAGCTCGGCGCCGCAGTACTCGACGACGTCGGTCACGATGCGCAGCGACGCTCGCGGCGGAAAGATGTAGGTGCCGCGGGCGACGTACTCCTTCAGGATGTCGTTCTGCACCGTGCCGGCGACGGCCCGGGGCTCCACCCCCTGCCGCCGCGCGGTGGCGACGTACAACGCCAGCAGGATGATGGCGGTCGCATTGATCGTCATCGAGGTCGAGACCCGATCCAGCGGAATGCCCTCGAAGAGGAGGCTCATGTCCTCGATGGAGTCGATGGCCACCCCGACCCGGCCCACCTCGCCCCGCGCGAGCGGGTGGTCCGAGTCGTAGCCGATCTGGGTCGGCAGGTCGAATGCGACGCTCAACCCGCTGCCGCCCTGCTCGAGCAGATAGCGGTAGCGCCGGTTCGACTCGGCGGCGGTGCCGAAGCCGGCGTACTGGCGCATCGACCACAGACGGCCGCGGTACATCGTCGGATGGATGCCGCGGGTGAACGGAAACGCGCCGGGCGCCCCCAGGGGGTCATCGGCGGTCCGGTCCGGAGGGTCGGTCCGGACGGCCGTCTTTGGTGGCATCGTGCGATTCTAGCAGCCTGCGGCAACCGGCCCCGCTGCGCCACGGGGGGGTCCTGCCACGGGCCGCCGGTGGAAACTCCTACCCGATCCAGCCGCGCAGGTCGCGCCCGGTCATCTCGGGCGGCGGCGCGATGCCCAGGATGCCCAGCATGGTCGGAGCCACGTCGCGCAGCGTGCCGTCGCGCAGCGGCATCTCCGCGTCGACGTCCGGTCCGACGAGCACGACGGGGACCGGATTGGTCGTGTGCGCGGTATGCGGTTGGTTGCGTTCCGCGTCCCACATCTGCTCCGCGTTGCCGTGGTCGGCGGTGACGATGACCGTGGCGCCGGCGCTTCGGGCCGCGGTGAGGATCCGCGCCAGACATCGGTCCAGCGTCTCGACGGCGGTCACCGTCGCGTCGAGACGGCCGGTGTGGCCGACCATGTCGGCGTTGGCGAAGTTGCAGATGACGACGTCGTGCCGCCGGTCGGTCAGGTCCGCGACCAGGTGATCGGTGATGCCGGCCGCGCTCATCGCCGGCTCGAGGTCGTAGGTCGGGACGCGCGGCGAGGGGACGAGAATCCGGTCTTCGCCGGGGGGCGGCTGTTCGTCGCCGCAGTTGAAGAAGTAGGTCACGTGCGCGTACTTCTCCGTCTCGGCGAGCCGCAGGCTGGTCCGGCCGTGTGCGGCCAGCACTTCGGCCAGACTGCCCGAGAAGGTCCGGGGCGGAAAGACCACGGGCAGACGAAACGTGGCGTCGTACTCGGTCAACGTCAACACGCGCAGGGCCGGAGGCGACCGCCGATCGAAGCCGTCGAAGTCGTCGAAGGCCAGCGCCCGGGTCAACTGGCGGACGCGGTCGGCCCGATAGTTGAAGAAGATGACCGCGTCGCCGTCACGGAGGAGTCCCACCGGCTGATCGCCGTCCGTGGTGATGACGCACGGTTCGATGAACTCGTCGGTGACGGCGCGGGCATACGCGCGTTCGACCGCGGCCACCGGGTCGGTCTCGCGGGCTCCGAGACCCAGGGTCATCGCCTCGTAGGCGCGCCGCGTGCGGTCCCAGCGGTGATCCCGGTCCATGGCGTAGTACCGGCCGCTGACGGTCGCGACCTGTCCGACTCCGGCGTCGGCAAGGCAGCGGTCCAGCGCCGCCAGATACTCCACGCCGCCGTTGGGGGGGGTATCCCGACCGTCGGTGATGGCGTGCACGAGCACCCGCCCCACGCCTCGCCGCGCCGCGAGCCGCACCAGCGCGTGGAGGTGCCGCTGATGTGCGTGCACGCCTCCGTCCGAGAGCAGGCCGACCAGGTGCAACGCGCGGTCGTCGTGGGTGCAGGAATCGAGCAGGGTGGTCAGCGGCACGCTGGCGGCCAGCTCGTCCCCGGCAATCGCCCGATCGATGCGGGTCAGATCCTGAAACACGATCCGCCCCGCGCCGAGGTTCATGTGCCCGACCTCCGAGTTGCCCATCTGGCCCGGCGGCAGTCCCACCGCCTCGCCGCAGGTGGTCAACCGGCTGGACGGATACCGGTCGCGAAGCTCCCGGTAGACCGGCGTCCGCGCCTGCCGGATCGCGTTGCCGCCCGGTTCGGCGCTCTCGCCCCAGCCGTCGAGAATGACGAGCGCCAGCGGGGGACGGCGTGATCGGCGCATCGGCAGCGGGCTCCGGGGGCAGTCCGAAACCATCCATGCTAACACGGCGGAGCCGCCCGGTCCCCGGCCTCCGTGGCGGGAACCGGGCGCGGTTTCAACGGGTTGTGGCGATGGAGCCGGTTCGACTTGTGCCGGGCCGCCCGCCTGTGATTGACTACCCCTCAGGCTTCCTACGTGATCGGCTTCGATGTCGTCTCGCCGAACCGTCGCGGTGCGATGGAAAGTCGCGGCGGCTGCACACGGTCGTTGTCGGCAGGGCAGGCGCGGCGGGTCGGGACCAGGGAACCACGGGGCTATGCAGGTGAGAATCGGCTGCGTGTCCGCGGCGTGTCTGATCGTCGCAGGGCTGGCGGGAAGCGCCGCCGGCTTGGCGGAGAGTGCCCAGCCGCTCGACGCCGAAGCGCAGGAACTCGAGATCGTGTCGCTGGCCACCGTCGTGGGCGCCGCCCTGCGGGGAGAGATCGTCCCGACGGAGGAGCCGTTCGGCTGGGCGAACGATTTCCTGAAGAGCAGCGAGCGGACCACCTTCGTTCCGTTCACGTTGTCGATCGAGCAGTCCAGGCTGACGACTCCGGCGGTCGCGATGTATATGTTCGTGACGCCGCAGGGGGCCTGGGCCGGCTCCGGGACCGCGGCACTGCCCGCGGCGGCGTTCGAAGACGGCTATCACGTCCTGCTGGGTGCGCCCACCGAGGACGGCTTCTACGAGATCCGCCGTGGTTTCTGGGCGCCGGGGGGCGAGTACGATGTCTATGTGGCGTTGAGCGAGAGCGAGGTCGACGCCGGCGCCACCCCCGCGACGATGATGCTCAGACAGGCGCTGTCGGTGCCCGACCTCTGGACGGATCGGCTCGCCGCGAGCAGCGTCATCCTTGCCGAGCGTATCGAATCGTTGAACGCGCCGCCGGCGCCCGAGCAGTTGCCGGCCAATCCCTACACGCTCGGCACGATGCGCATCGTCCCGAAATCGACGCCCGAGTATCTCGTCAGCGACGAGTTCTCCATGTTGTTGCTCGTGTACAACGCGGGGGTGACGGCGGCGGGGATGCCGGACGTAACCGTGGAGTATGCGTTCAGCGTCCAGGGAGAGGCCGGCGAGGAGTTCTTCAACCGGACCAATCCCCAGATGTTCAACGAACGAACGCTGCCCCAGGGGTTCGATCTGAGCGCCGGTCACCAGCTCGTGGCGGGCCAGGCCGTGCCGCTGAGCGCGTTTCCCCCCGCCGAATATCGCCTCGAGATCATCGTGACGGACAATACGAACGGTGAATCGCTGACCCGCAGCGTGGGTTTCTCCGTCGCCGAGTCCTGATCGGGCAAGAGAGAGGGCGTCATGGATACGTTCCAACGGGGAGTGGTCGTCGCCGCGGGGTTGTTCGCCTTCGGTGCGGCATCGGCGGACGCCGGTCAGAAGCCGGAGCCCGCGGCCGACGCCGCTGCGATTCAGGCGGCGGTCCGGTCGGGTCGCATTGCCGGAACGGTCACCGACGTGGACGGCCAGCCCCTCGACGGGGCGATGGTCTCGGCGTTCGGGCCGTTGGGCGCCGAGCTCGTGGTGTCGGATGGAAACGGGCGCTTCCTGTTGCCGTCGCTGGCGCCGGGCCGGTATCTGGTGCAGGCCCACGTCGCCGGGTTCGTCACTTCTCGACGCCGGCTCGTGTCGGTGAGGGCGGGCCGGGCGGTTGTCCATGCTATCGCCGTGAGCCGGGTCGGTCCGTCGTCGGGGGCGGTGTTCCCGACCTTGGCCAGTCTCGGTCTCCCGCTTCCCGCCGCGGAGGAACAGGGCCCCGATTCGGAGACCGGGGCCCCGGCTGCCCGCGAGCCGGATCCGCCGCACGATCACGCCGAGAAGGCATGGCGCCTGCGCCGGGCTCGGCGCGGCGTGCTCAAGCAGGCGGAGCGGGGGGAGGGCGCCGGTGCCGCCTCGGGCGCGGCGCCGCCCGATGACGGCGAGGTGGCGTTGTCCCGTTCGGGGGGGACGCCGGCATCGTTTGCATCGTGGCTTCGGGCCTTTCCGCTCACCGGGGAGGTCAATCTGCTGACCCGCGGGACGGTCGAGTCGGCGAACCCGCTCGTCGGGTCGCCTCGCGCCGCCGGCATCGCCAATCTGTCCGTGGGGGCGCCGGCGTGGCGGGGCGACTGGACCGCCCACGGGGCGATGAACACCGGTGACGTCTCGTCGTGGTTCGCGTCGGGGGCCTATCTGGCGGAAGCCGGCAGCGCACACCGGTTCGGGGTCGAAGCCGCGTACGGGCGCCAACGCTACGACGGCGTGAATCCGCTGGCCCTCACGGTCGCAGCCGAGACCAGGAACGCCGCCAGCATCGGCGGCTTCGACCGATGGACCGTGTCGCCGCGTCTGTCGCTTGAGTACGGCGGTCGTTACTCCCGGTACGACTACATCGACGGCGGGCTCTTCAGCCCGCGTGCGGCAATCACCGTGGCGCCGGTGCCCGGACTGCGTTTCCGGGTGGCGGGGGGACAGGAGATGGTCGCGCCGGGGGCGGAGACGTTCCGGCCTCCCACGGGTGCGGGACTGTGGCTCCCGCCGGAACAGACGTTCGCCACCCTGTCGCGGCATGGGGGACTGCTCCCGGAGCGGACGCGGCATTTCGACGTGGGGCTGGAACGCGATCTGGCCGGGGGCATCGTGGTAGGCGTGCGGCGGTTCCGTCAGGATGTCGCCAACCAGATGGTGACGCTGTTCGGGGCCGGCGGTCTCGAGGCCGTGCCCGCCGGTTTCTACTACGTCGCCCGCGCCGGGTCCGTCGCGAGTCGCGGCTGGATCTTCACGGTGCGCCGCGAGCTGGGGCGCCGGGTCAAGGGGTCGGTGGACTTCTCCGTCGTCGAAGCGCAGTGGGGGCAGGCCGAGTTCGGGCCGGTGGCGGCGGCCGAGGCGCCCGGGGTTCTTCGCCCCGCGGTCGAGCAGTTCCACGACATCAGCGGAACCATCGAGACCGAGTTTCCGGAGTCTGCGACCCGGGTCTCCGTCCGCTGCCGGATCAGCGGGGCGTTCGAGGGCATCGACCCCGCGGGTCCGGGCGGGCTGGACGCCCGCTTCGATCTCCTGGTTCACCAGGCGCTGCCGTTCACCCCTCTTGGCGCCAGTCGCTGGGAAGCCCTGTTGGCGGTTCGCAGCCTGTTCTTCGATCCGAGGGACACCGGGTCGATTTTCAGCGAGCTGCTGGTGATTCGGCCGCCCCGGCAGGTCGTCGGCGGCGTCGTGGTGCATTTCTGAGCCCGTATCCGCGCCCCCGCCCGCCGACGATACGTTCATAATATTGGACGAGCGGACCGGTTATTTGGATCGTTGCCATCGGCTTGCGTTGAAACGAGGCGACGCGGTTCAGAAAGCGCTCGCGTCGGCGCCCACTCCCGCCCTCATGCCTGGAATACCGATTGCATACGAAATCCAGCGGTCTACTACGTGTGTTCGTCTACCGGGTCGATTGAAATGAGTCGCTCCCTGCCTCGACGCGTCTTGCCCGCCCGTCGGCGCGAGCGGTGGAGTGCGTGGGTTCCCCCGGTCCTGGCCGTCGCCCTGGTGGCCGTCCTCATCTGTCTCGCCGCCGCGAACGTCGTTGTCTGGGCCAACTGGAACGAGTTGGTCGACGGCGTGTTGTGGGTCGATCGACCGGCCGGCATCACCGCGGCGGAGGTTGCGCCGGACGAGGCCGGGGATCGGGCCGGGATCGAGGCGGGGGATGTGCTGCTGGCGCACGACGGCGTCCCGGTGCAGTCCATCGGGGACGTGGTGGAGCATCTGCATTCCCGGCAATCCGCCGGCCACGTCGGCTATACGTTGCTGCGGCTCGATCAGTCCCGCCTGATCGACGTCACCCTGCAGCCGGCGCCGGCGGCCGAGACCCAGTTGTACTTCGTGCTGGCCGCTATCGGCGTGTTCACGCTGCTGGTCGGCGCCGCGGTTCGACTCCGGCAGCCGGGAACCCAGGCCACGCTGCATTTCTTCTGGCTCAGCGTGGCGTTCTTCGGCATGTTCGCCTTCTCGTTCAGCGGTCGACTGGATCGGCTGGATTGGGTGTTCTACTGGGCGGACGCGATCGCGACCCTGGTGCTCGCTCCGCTGTTCGTGCACTTCGCCCTGGTGTTTCCCGAGCGGGCGCCCGGTGCGATCCGAAACCGTCTGGGACGCCTCGTCGTGCCGATGGTCTACGCCCCGGCGGTCGCGCTGGGACTCCTGCAGGCGGTGACGCTGGCCGGAGACGCCGGCTCGGCGGTGTTCACGACCGCGGTCGAGCGCGTTTGGAACCTGGAAATCGCGTACCTGGCCGGCTGCGTCGTTTGCGGACTGGCCCTCATGATTCTCACCCTGCGGCGGGTGCCCTCGGTGACGTCCAAACGCCGACTGCGGTGGATCGTGTGGGGAGCGATTCTGGGCGGGCTGCCCTTCGTCGTGGGTTACGCGATCCCGTGGGCGCTCGGGTTCGACCCGGCGCCGCTCGACGTCACCGCGATTCCGTTGAGCCTGATTCCGTTGGCGTTCGCGTCGGCCATCGTCCAGTATCGCCTGCGTGACGTCGAGGTGATCATCAAGCGCGGGCTGGTCTACACCGCGGCCGTGTCCGCGATGGTGGTCATCTACCTCGTTCTCGATCGGTTGGCCCGGGCCGTGTTCCTCGACGAATCGGACGGGCACAACTCGATCATCGCCCTGCTGGCGACGGCGGTGGTCGTCCTGCTGGCCGGCCCGGTGAAGGACGCCATTCAGTCGATGCTCGACCGCGCGCACTACCGTGACCGGTATGACTACCGGCGCGCGCTGCTCGGTTTCGCGCGGGAGCTGAACAGCGACCTCGATCTCAACCGACTGGCCGAACGACTCGTGACCCGGGTGACCGAGACCCTGGTCGTCGACCACACCGTCCTGTTGGTGGCGCCCGTGGAACCGGCGGCCGGCGGGGAGTTCCGACCCTTCCGGGCGACGGGAGGGCGCGCGGCCGGGGCGTGGCCGGGGTTGGAACCCACCTCGGGTATCGGTGCGCACGTGGTCGACCAGGGGACGATCCTGCTCGACGACCCCGCGTCCGCCCGCCGGCATCCCGAGGCGGAGGTCGCGTTCTGGCGAGAGCAGGGGATCCACTATTTCGTGCCCTGCGTCTCGGAAGAAGGGACCATCGCGGTGCTCGCGCTGGGGCCGAAGACGAGCGGCGAGCCGCTGAGCAGCGAGGACGTCGCGTTGCTGACGGCGGTCGCCGCGCAGGTCGCGACCGCGATCGAGAACGGTCGTCTCTACACGCAGTTGCAGGTCAAGGCGGCCGAGGTCGACCGGATTCGCGAGTTCAACGAGAACATCATCGAGTCGCTGAACGACGGGCTCGTCGTGCTGGATCTCGAAGATCGGGTCGTGCGCTGGAATGCGGCGCTCGACCGCATCTACGGCTTGGCGCCCGCCGCCGCCGTGGGACGGCCGCTGGCGTCCCTGTTCGATGCCGCGTTCACGGAGCGGCTGGCGCGCGAGCGGCGCGACCACGCGGCCGGATCGACCCTGTATCGGGTGCCCCTGACCTCGCGCCACGCCGGCGAACCGCGGGACCTGCTGGTCAACGCGGCGCAAGCGCCGCTGCTGACGCCCGGGGGGGATACCGCCGGCACGATGATTCTCCTGGAGGACATCACCGCGCGCGTACGGCTCGAGGAGCAGTTGCAGTTGTCCGACCGGATGGCGTCGGTCGGGTTGCTCGCGGCGGGTGTCGCGCACGAGGTCAACACCCCGCTGACCGGCATTTCGAGCTTCACGCAGATGCTGATCGACGGCACCCCCCCCGGCGATTCCCGCTTGGAGGTGCTGAAGAAGATCGAGCGGCAGGTGTTCCGGGCCGCCCGGATCGTGAACGGTCTGCTCAACCTGTCGCGGCCCGGACAATCCGATGCAGCGGGTCCGGTGGACGTCAACGGGGTGATGAACGATGTGCTGGTCCTGGTCGAGCATCAGCTCCGGACGTCCAACATCCGCATCCGGCGAGAGCTCTCGTCGGCCCCGACGGTGGTGGAGGGGGTCGAGGGCAAGCTGCAGCAGGTGTTTCTGAACCTCATCCTCAATGCGCGGGACGCCATGCCCACCGGCGGCTGGTTGGCCATCAGCTCCCGGGTCGACGGCGACCGGGCGGTCATCGAGGTGGCGGATACCGGCACGGGTATCGACAGCGAGGATCTGTCCCGCATCTACGACCCGTTCTTCACGACCAAGGCCGTCGGCCAGGGCACCGGGCTGGGCCTGTCCATCGTCTACAGCGTGGTTCAGGAGCATCGCGGGGTGATCGACTGCAGGAGCGGGAACGGCGGCACCCGCTTCACCGTCACGCTGCCGGTGTCGTCGCAACTCCGGACGCGGTCGGTGGGCCGTTCCCATGCTTCGTGACACGTCCGTACTGATCGTCGACGACGAGGAGGTCATGCGGGAGGTCCTGCAGACGCTGCTCGTGCGCGAGGCCTGTCGCGTGTCGACCGCGGTCACTGGTGTCGAGGGGCTGGAGCTGGCTCGCAGGGAGCGGTTCGACGTCGCCATCGTCGACGTGATGATGCCGGGCATCGGTGGGATTGAGACGCTGGACCGGCTGCGCCGGCTCGACAAGGACCTGCCGGTCATTCTGATCACCGCCTACGCATCGCTCGAGAACGCGATCGCGGCCATGAAACGCGGCGCGTTCGACTACATCACCAAGCCGTTCAAGAACGAAGAAGTGCTGGTGGTGGTGCGCAACGCGGCCGAGAAGCGGCGGTTGGTGACCGAGAACCGCACGCTTCGCGAGAGTCTCCGGGCGCAGAACCAAGGGTTGCGGGACATCATCGGTCGCAGTCCGCGCATGCGCCAGGTGTTCGACCTGATCACCCAGGCGGCCGTGAGCCGTGCGACGATTCTCGTGGAAGGAGAAAGCGGAACCGGCAAGGAGCTGGCGGCGCGGGCCCTGCATGCCGGGTCCCGCCGGGCCGACCGTCCCTTCGTCACCGTGAACTCCGGCAGCCTGCCGCCGGATTTGCTCGAATCGAATCTGTTCGGTCATCTCAAGGGGGCATTCACCGGCGCCGTGGCCGCCAAGAAGGGGCTCTTCGAGCTGGCCGACAAGGGTACGATCTTCTTCGACGAGATCGGCAGCGTCCCGGTAGAGACGCAGGCCAAGCTGTTGCGGGTGATGCAGGAACGGGAGTTCATGCGGCTGGGCGGCATCGAGACGAAGAAGGTCGATGCGCGGATCATCGCCGCCACGAACATCGACCTCCGTCAGCTCGTGGCGGAAGGGAAGTTCCGCGAGGATCTCTACTATCGGCTCCACGTCATCAAGGTCGAGCTGCCGCCGCTTCGCGAACGGCGCGAGGACATTCCCCTGCTCGCCCAGCATTTTCTCGAGAAGTACGGGGTGGAGAACGACAAGCGGAATCTGGAGCTCACGGCCGAGGCGCTCGACTTCATGGAAGCCTACGACTGGCCGGGCAACGTGCGCGAGCTCGAGAACGTCATCGAGCGCGCCGTCGTGCTGGCGACCGGCTCACGGATCGGCCCGGATCTGATCCCGGACGCAGTGCGCACCCAGCGTCCGTTCCAGATGCCGCAGTTCGTGATGCCGCCGGAAGGGCTCTCGTTCAAGGATGTGGTCGCCGCCTTCGAGACGCAGTTGATCGAGCGCACGCTCGCGGCAACCGGCGGGGTGCAGAAGCGCGCGGCCGAGATGCTGCAAATCAAGCCGACGACGCTCAACGAGATGATCAAGCGCTACGACATCCTCCCGCGCCGGAAACGGAGCCTCGTACCCGGTAGCGCGGGGGCGGGAGGAACCGCCGCCTCGGGGACTCCCCGGGCGTGACCTCAGGCTGTCCTCCGACCACGGCGGCGGCCCGAGCGGGGGTGTCGTCCCGCGGGGCGCGAGGTCGGGAGGCTGGCGATCAACCGGTCGTACTTGCCGAGAACGATGTCCCACCGGTAGTTGGCGCGAATGTAGGCGCGTCCCTGATGTCCCATGGCGTTGCGCAGGTCGTCATCGCCGATCAACAGCCGGAGGCAGGCCTGGAACTCTTCCCGGCTGGCGTAGTACAAGCCTGCGTTGCTCCGCTGGCAGTGATCCACGAGCACGTCGCTGCGGGCGTTGGCGAGCACCGGAGTTCCGACCGCGAACGACTCCAGGGCCAGTAGCGAGAGACTCTCGAACGGAGAGGGCGCCACGACCACGGTGGCCGCTTCCAGGGCCTCCAACCGTTCGGTTTCCGACAGCATGCCCGCGAACCGCACGTGCAGAGCATTCGGAATGGGCATCAGCTTGAGTCCCATCAGCACCAGCGACGTGTCGCCGTCGGCCTCGGCATAGCTGTTGAAGTAGTCGAGCAGCTCCTCGCACCCCTTCCCGGGATCGATCCGTCCACCGTAGAGGGCAACGGGGCCGTAGAGGCGGTGACGTCTGCGAAAGACGGCCCCCCGCGCGGACAGCGGAGACGAGGGCTGGTCCGGAAGCGATCTCTCGTGCAGATGCGAGGGCGGGAAGTCGACGCCGCATCCCACCGTTTCCTCCGCCCGTGCGCCGATGGAGAACGTTCGCTTCAGGAATCCGCGCTCGACCGCGGTGGTGTAGGCGATGCCGGCCGGGAGCGAGAACACTTCGCGATAGAGGTCGAGGCGGATGGCCGGCTCGTCGTGCGCGGCCGGCACGAGGATGCTGCGCGCCGGATCCACCCGCAGTCCCAGGACCGTCGGCGCGTAGAGACAGTTGAAGAAGATGAGCGCATCGTAGTCACGGTGATGCTGCTCGAGATACGACTGAAGACCCGGGCTCCACGGTCCCTGTTGCTTCAGCCACTCCGTTTCATCGTCGGCCGAGTGAGGGTGATGGTAGATCCAGTTCGAGTACTCGTTGAACGCAGCGGGATCCCGCGTGCGGTCATTGGCGAATCGCCGGACGGTAACGCCGCGAATGCGGTCGTCGCCCTCCGGATAGCTGTTCTTCCAGCTATCGCCGTCGCGCGCACAGGTGGTCAGGACATCCACCTCGTGCCGGCCGGTGAGCTGCTCCGCGATCAGGCGGCAGAGATACTCGGCCCCGCCGATGATCTCCGCACCGTAGCGTTGAACGACGACCGCCAGCCTCATCGGTCCCCGGCGTCGTCGCGTGGCGGGTCGGCGGCGGGCTGCTCCGCGGACGGGGCCGGCGGCGCAGCATCGCGGGCCTCCGCGGCAGCGGCGGCCGCGGGGGGGGATTCCGATTCGGCGGGCGCCTCGGAAGCGTCTACCCCGGTCTGGGTATGGTCCGGGGAGGCGGCCCTGTCGGCCGGCTCGCGCACCGGTGCGCCCGCGTTTCCTCCCTCCGTCGCCTCCGTCGCGGCGTCCGGTGAGGTCGCCTCTCCGGTGGCTTCGGTCGCGGCGTCCGGGGCGCCCCCGCCCGGGCGCCGTCGCGAGCGGCGCCGCCGCCGGCGGGTCCGGGTCGGCCCGGCGTCCGGGGTTCCGTCACTCTCGGTACTGTCGGAGTCAACCGTCTGCGGCTCCGATCGGGTCTGCTGGACTGATTCTAGCGCCCCCGTCCGCCGTTGGTCGAAGTCCAGCCGCCCCGCCACCGATTCGACCAGCATCTTGTGGTTCTTCATGTCGACGGCGAGCCGGGTCATCTCCGCCACCAGATTGTTGACCACCTCGTAGTTCAGGGCGTCGAGCTCCTCGCGGGCCCTGAACTTCTTGCCGGTGCGCTCGAACTCGACGTTCACCCGATTGAGCAGGTCGAGGAGCCGCTCGTTGATTTCCGCTTGTCGCATCATGGCGAAGATGATCGGGTCGGGGTTGAAGAACAACCTGAGGATCGGGTTCAAGAGTCGACGGATCAGACGGATCAGTTTCCCCATCGCTCCCCTGGACGAGACGTAGACGGTGTCCTCGTTGAATTCGAAGGGCTCGGGCGCCAGGCTCCGCCCCTGCGGGTCCCGGTCGAACCGCCCCGGGGGGGTGAGCCGCCGGTTGTGCTCGTACAGATCCGAACCGGTCCGCCGGGGTTCGAGGCATCGATCGCGCGTGGTCTCCGCCAGCTCCCGGTGCTGCCGCTCGGTGTCATCGGGGCCGCGCTGTTCGCGGATACCCTTGCGGATCCGTTCCATGATCTGCATCACGTCAACGGAATCGGCCCGGATGTTGAACTCGGCCATTGTGTGTCGCGGGGACGCTACGTCGATTCTGCCGCCTGCCGACGGAACGTGCGAGGCCGTCTCCCTGGATTCCGACTGAACCCCGGGATTCGGCGTACGCCCGGGGTGGTGGGGTCACCATCGCCGGGCCTGATGGACGTTGGGGGGCGAACGGTGTCCGTGGCTCGACGAAAACGACGAAGGAGCAGGTCAGTCACCCGACCGACGGCCCGGCGTCCGAAACGCCGGGCATGACCCTGCAAGGCTGGAACGTGCGAGATCGAGCGGAGGATGGGGCGACTCCTGTTCGTCAGGCGCTGAAGCTGTTCACGGCCTCGTCTTCGGACTCGTACGTTTCGAACACCGTCAGCAGCTTCGTAATCGAGAGCAGGTCGGTAATGCGCTTGGTGAGGTTGACGAGCTTGAGCTTGCCGCCCTGCCGGCTCACCGTCGTGTACGTGCGCACGATTTCTCCGAGCCCTGCGCTGTCGACGTAGGGAACGCCCTCGAGGTTGAGCAGCAGCTTGCGATGGCCCTGCTGTACCAGGTTGCTGATCCGCTCCTTGAGGAGCTCGTCACCTTCGCCGATGGTCAGCTTCCCCTTCAGATCGAGCACCACCACGTCCTGAAGCGTTCTTTCCTGGATTTCCATACGATTCTCCGCGCCTGCGTTCTACGCCGTCGCCGGACGTGACGTAGGAACCGGGTGAACTCAACGCGTTTTGCCGGGCCCGCAGGCCCGGCAAAACGTACTATGAACCCGATGGACTGTCAATGCAGGATGTGGTCTGCACTTCCCGCCCCTACTCGGTCTCCCGACGCTGCTTTTTTCGCGTGCGCTTGCGCGCCAACGCCTGCTTGGCCCGGCGTTTGTCGCCCGGCTTCAAGTAGAACGAGTGCTTCTTGATGTCCTTGATGATGTCTTCCTGCTGCACCTTGCGCTTGAAACGCCGCAACGCGCTCTCGATCGACTCGCTCTCTTGCACCTTGACTTCAGCCAAACTGTCTGTCACCTCCCTTGGGCGGCGAGCGTCACGATTCGGATGGCCCCCGACCGTCCACCGGATTGGCCGGGGCGGCCCGGCCCCGGCTCTGCCATCGCAATCTCGACCCGCGCGGCCTTCCGGTCATGCGACCGTAATGTTGCCCCGCACCGCCTTTCGTCCCGTTCGATCTCGTCGAACCGGCATCCGGCGGTCGCGGAAACGTGTAGCATGGAGTTCGTGCGGGAGCGTAGCCCATGCAACCGCACCTGTGCTCCTGAAACGACACGGGGCAAACGGGCATTATAGGCAGAGGCCCGCAACATGTCAAAACGGCGGGCCGGGCGCGATCCGGGGGGTGCGGGACCGATGAAGGTGCTGGTCGTCGGCAGCGGCGCGCGCGAGCACGCGTTGACCTGGAAGCTGGGGCGGGAGTCCGGGGTTCGGGAGGTGCTCTGCGCACCCGGCAATGCCGGGACCGGGCAGCCCGCGTCCGGGCGTTCGCTCGACGTATCGGATCCGGCGGCATTGCTGGCGTTTGCCGAGTCCGAGGCGGTCGACCTGACCGTCGTCGGGCCGGAGCTGCCGCTGGCGCGCGGGGTCGGGGACCTGTTCGAGGCCCGCGGCCGGTGTCTGTTCGGGCCCAGCCGGTTTGCCGCTAGGCTGGAATCGAGCAAGGCTTTCGCCAAGGAGTTCATGGCCCGGCACGCGGTGCCCACGGCGCGTTTCCGGGTCTGCCGCCGCGCCGAGGAGGCGCTGGCCGCCGTTGCCGGCGGCGAGTTCGGGTTTCCGGTGGTCATCAAGGCGGATGGGCTGGCCGCCGGGAAGGGGGTCACCGTGGCGCCCGATCGGTCCGCCGCGGAGCGGGCGGTGCGCGAGGCGATGCTCGACCGGCGATTCGGCGATGCCGGGCAGTGCGTCGTCATCGAAGAGCATCTGGCGGGTGCGGAGGCGTCGTTCTTCGCCGTCTGCGATGGATGCCGGGCGATCGGCCTGCCGGTGGCGCAGGACCACAAGCGGGCCCGCGACGGTGACGAGGGGCCGAATACCGGCGGCATGGGGGCGTTCGCTCCGAGTCCGCTGATGACTCCGGAGCTGGACCGCCGCATCCGGCGCGAGATCGTGGAGCCGGTGCTCGAGGGGATGCGTCAGGCCGGACACCCCTTTCGCGGATTCCTCTACGTCGGGTTGATGCTGACGGCCGAGGGCCCGCAGGTCATCGAGTTCAATGTCCGGCTGGGAGACCCGGAGGCCCAGGTCGTGCTGCCGATGATCACCGGCGAGCTGGCGCCGGTGCTGGAAGCGGCGGCCCGCGGAGCCCTGAACGGGTTCGCCTGCGACTACGTGGACGATCCGCACGTGGGGGTGGTGCTGGCTTCCGGCGGGTACCCCGGCCGCTATGATACCGGTCTGGCGGTTGCAGGGATCGACGCGGCGTCGGCCCTCGAGGGCGTGCTCGTGTTTCATGCCGGCACGGCGCTGCGGGACGGGGCGGTGGTGACGGCGGGCGGCCGGGTGCTGACGGTGGTGGGCCGGGGACGTGACTTTCGGGAGGCCATTGCGCGAGCCTATGCGGCGGAGTCCTGCATCACCTTTGCCGGCAAGCAGGTTCGCTCGGACATCGGCCGAAAGGCATTGGCGGGGTGAATCAGCCAGGAGTCCGAGCCGTGGAACGGCGCCGACTCCCGCAGGAGGCGCCGACTCCTGGAGGGTTGGTTGAGCGGCGAGCGGAGGCCGCAGCGCGACCTTGCGGTCGCGTTCGGAGTTTCGCTGGCGCGAAACTCCTACGGCGACGATTGCCGGGCCAGGGAGACGCAGAGTCGGATGAATGACGTACAGGTGCAGGTCTTGATGGGGTCCGCGTCGGACGCGGGAGTGATGGCGAATACCGTGCGCACGCTGCGCGATCTGGGCATCGCCTCCGCGATGACGGTGGCGTCCGCTCACCGATCGCCGGATCGGGTCCACCGGGTGATGGAGGACGCGGTGCGGCGCGGGGTCCGGGTATTCGTGGTGGGGGCGGGGGCGGCGGCTCATCTCGCGGGGGTCGTCGCCGCCCATACCCCGTTGCCGGTCATCGGTGTGCCCATCGATTCGTCGCCGCTGGGCGGGTTCGATGCGTTGCTGTCGACGGTGCAGATGCCCCCCGGGGTTCCGGTGGCCACGGTCGCGGTGGGGAAGGCGGGGGCGACGAATGCGGCGGTGCTCGCGGCGCAGATTCTCGCCCTCGGCGATCCGGACGTCCGCGCGCGTCTGGACGAGTACCGCCGCACGCTGGCCGAGAAGGTGGAGCAGGCCGCCGCCGGCCTCGAGCCGGTGTGAACACGAACGCGGTCCGTCCGGCCGCCGAGCACGGCGACCACGTCACGTCCGATCAGTTCACGGCCGGCCTCGCCGAGGTCCGAACGGAGATCGCCGAGGTGAGGACGGAGATGCCGCCCTCGACCCGCGTCGACGCAGATCGCGAATCTCTACACGCGGTTCTCGACGCAGATCGCTGAGGCGCGCACCGAGATTGCGAACCTTGAGACCAGGCTCATTCGGTGGGTGGTCGGCACCGTGCTCGCGACCGGTGCGCTGACCTTCGGGATCCTGCGTTTCGTCGGCCTAGCCCGAGTTTACCAGCCCAAAATATAAATCACTGCAAACAAGCGGGTTAAGCCGACAGAAAAACTGGAGTGGCACTACAAACGTGCGCAAACCGGTGAGATGGGCCGGTCAGATGAGCGTTTTGCGGACGCCCCCGGGGTGCGGGTCGACGCCGAGCGCGTCGTAGATGTTCCGCTGCTCGGGTTCGGCTTGCGTGGCCGTGCGCACGTGCAGCGTGCGTCCGTCGGGGCGGCGGAAGGTGGCGGTGACGCGCTGCTGGCCGTCCAGGATGCGGCGCAACGTGGTCCAACTGGCGGGGTTGCCGTGCTCGCGCAGTCGGGTGCGGATCACCTGCACGAGCTGGTAGGCGATGACGGTGATGAACAGGTGGCCGTCGGCTCGACGCGGCTTGTGATGGTAGATGGGGCGCAGGCCGAGCTCGGACTTGAGCGAGCGGAAGACGGCCTCGACGTCGGTGAGCGTGGTGTAGGTGCGCCACAGGGCGTCTTCGTCCCACGCTGTCTCGCTGCTGCGCAGGCAGTAGACCCCCGGATGGGTGGCCATCGAGCCGTCCCGGGGACGGCGAGTCCAGGTGACGGCGACGGCCTTCTCGCCGGTCTCGTCGGCGGTGACCCCGATCTGGTAGTGCGAGGCGACGCGGGAATGCTTCGTCTTCAATCGCCCGATGCGCTGCCAGACCTGGTCGAGCCGCTTGTGGGCGCGGGGGCGCGCCAGCCCCTCGTGGAGCTGGGTCAGGGCGGTCTCGAAGCGGGTGGCGAAACGCTCGACGATGCCTCGCTCCTTCTCGGCCCGCTCCTCGGAGTAGCAGTACAGGCGCACCTCGTCGGGGTCGGCCGAGACCACCTTGTGCATGTGTATGGTCTGGTTGGACCTGGTCTGGAGCGATACGGCGGCCTCGGCGTCGAACTGGCGGTGACGTTCGCGGCTGACGACCAGATAGCGGTAGTCGTGGTCGCGCAACCACTGCACGCAGGCTTCGGTGGCGACGCCGCGGTCCATGACCACGAGGGCGCCGGGTGGCGCCTCCAGCGCCTCGAGCATGCCGGCCAGGGTGCGCTGTTCCCGGACGTTGCCGGCGAAGACCTTGGAGCGGCGCACGAAGCCGCTGGCGTCGAGCATGAGGCCCAGGGTCAGCAGCGGACAGTCGCTGCGCTTCTCCTTCGAGTGCCCGCGCTGCGCCTGCGGCTGCTCGCTCGCCTCGCCTTCGAAGTAGGTGTTGGTCAGGTCGTAGAGGGTCACCGTCGGCTGGAGGTCGAACAGTCCCATCGCGCGGTCGAACAGATGCGCCTCGATCGCCTCGCGATGCTTCACCAGCGCGTCCGAGGCGCGGTAGAGCTGCATCGCGCCGACGGTCTCGAAGTCGACGCCGAGCAACTCCCCGAGGCCGCTGCGCTCTTGCAGCCAGCGGTGCGTCGCCCGCTCCGAGGCGGGATGGGCGAGACGCCCGACGATGACGCCGGCCGCTGCTGCGCGCAGGGCGCCGTTGACGCCGAGGTCGGCGAGCAGCGCCGGCAGGCCCAATTGCTCCAGCGCCCACAGGCCGAGCTGCTCGACCCCGACGCTGCGGGGGCGGACCAGCCGCAGCGAGTCGACATCGAGGGGCTGCACGTCGGTCGGTCCGGCCGCCGCGCCGCTTACCTGCGCGCCGCGGACGACCAACTGGCTGGCGATGCGCTGGGCTTCGTGTTCGACGGCGTGGGGGCAATCGGCCACCAGGGGCGCCTGGCCGGCCAGGATGTCGTCGATGCGGGCGCACAACTGCGGCCATTGCGGCTGCGGGATGTCGAAGTGGCGCCCGAGATTGAGCAGGGTGCGCTGCCGGACGGCGTCTCCGACGCGCTCGGAGTGCACCAGGCGATGGGAGAAGTAGGGCTTTCCGTCCTGGGTTCGCCGGGTTTGGGTGCGGCGAATGAACACGATGTCCACGATAGCGGGGGCATCTGCCGTAGTCAACCCTTTTACACAAATTATGGCACTACATCTCGCGCCGTCAAGACCCGTTCCTTTAGAATCAACAACTTACAGACATGGGAATCCCGAAATACGGCCAAAATCGGCAAAATGGCCGGTCAACTGGGTAAACTTGGGCTAGGACTGCCCGTGCCCCAGATCTCGCTGGCTGGACTTGTAAATCATCCGAATTCATCCCGCAGTTCGAAAGCGAAGGCCATGGCAACGAGTTGGGTGTAGCCGTGCCACAGGAGCTGCGCGCCGGGCGGGTCGCGCTTGCGCCCCAGCCACCCGCCGAGGCGGGCCACCAGACCGACCGCGTCCCCGAGCCGCGTGGGGGGCGGCAGCGTGCGGGAGCGGGCGAAGGTGGCGAGCACGCGCAACTCGCCATCGGAAAACAGCAGGTCGCCCGGCAGCTCAGGCGTCTCGCGGCCGAGCTGGACCATCAACTGGATCCGCCACCCCACGACCATCTTGATGGCCATGGCCCGTTCGAGCCGCTCCGCCTCGTGGTGCTGCAATTCCTCGACCTTGCAGCCGGACTTGAGGACCCGGAAGTACTCTTCGATGCGCCAGCGCAGGGCGTACCAGCCCAGGATGCGCGTGGCGTCGTCGGCGCTGGTCACACGCAGCGTGGTCAGCACGAACCACTCCAGCGGCTTGACCGCGGGCGGCGGCTGTTCCTCGCGCGCATGGACGACAAACAGCTCGACCGGCTCGGCCCCGGGGCACGACAGCGCCACCGGCTGGTAGCGCAGGGTCACCTCGGCGACGCGGGCCGCACGGCCGTCCTGGCGAGCCTGTTTGCTGGCCTTCACCCGCGCGCTCAGCCGCCGCACCTCGACCGTGGCGGCGCCGCGGGCCGGCCCGTCGCGCACCTCGTCGAACAGACGGCGCGAGACCGTGTGCCCGTCGGCCGTCTTCTCCCTCCCCAGCACGCGGTCGACCTTCGCCCGGACCAGCAGTTCGACCTGCGGGGCGTGCGTCCGGCGTTCGATGAACAGGTCGAGGAAGTCGGCCTCGCGGTCCATCGTGCACACCACCCGGGTCTCACCCAGCTGCTCGGCCGCCGCCGCGCAGTCGCGCAGCCCCTCGACCCAGCGGAACGACTTCCGTTCCTCCCGCGGCTTCGGCTTGCCCTTCTCCTCGGGTTTCGGGGGCTCGGGCGCGTCGAACGCCGCCCGCAGGACCCCCAACGCCACCCCGTCGGGATTGACCGCCAGCGTCGTGTGCAGGTCCAGGCCGCGGGCCGCCGCGCCGGTCTGATTCGAGCCGATGGTCCCCAGCCCCCGCGTCTGGCTGCGCCGGGTGAAGTTCAGGCGGGTGCCGTCCTGGATGCACAGCACCGTGTCATGCGTCCGCATCCGTCGCAGCGTGCGCTCGCGATGGGGAGCGAGAATGTTCTCCACCGTCACCGCGCTCTCGGCGGGCTGGTCGATCAGCCGGTAATGTCCCTTGACCAAGGCTCTCACTCCGTTCGCGGCGCCGGTGATGGCGCGCATCGGAGACTCGGCCATCTGCTCGGCGCTCAGGACCAGGCGCGCGCTCAGCCGCGCGTCGCCCAGCCGCGCCCCCCCGAACTCGTGGCCCGCCCAGGACGCGGCGTCCAGCCCGTCGCCGACCGCCAGCGGCAACACGCCCGGTGCGGGCGCCTGGAGGGTATCGCGCCACGCCGGCTCCAACGCGTACATATACACCGCCTTGCACGTTTCGGGGGCCGCGTGCGTACGGTCCTGGCGCCCGCGGCCACGGGTCTCACCTACGCGCACCCAGTTCGCCGCCCGCACGCTCGCCCCGGTGTGTTCGGTCTCGTCGACGAACGTCTCCAGCAGCCAGGGGCGATAGCCGTAGAGGCGCTCGCAGTCGTCGCCGACCGCCCGAGCGGCCCGGCCCAACACGTGGGAGGCCAAGTTGCGGCACGAGATGTCGGGACGTATCAGCAGTCGGCACAGTCCCAGCACCCGGTGCAGGTGAGCGCGCCGGCGCGTGTCGTCCAGCCGATCCAGGCGTCGCGGGCCCGCAGGCGCCGCGCACACGCCGCGAACCCCACCCCGCCCAGCCAGCCATGCCCGGAGCCCACCAGATACCGCAGTTGAGGGCCGACAAAGGGCCCGGCGCCGCGCGGGTGCTCATGCGCCATCAGCGTGTTCCAGACCCGGCGCTGCTCGTCGGTCTCCACCCGCACCAGCGCCAAGTCCCGGACCTCGCCGACCGTGCCAGGCACCTCAGCCGCCGGCGCCACCGGGTGCGGGAGCACACGCGGGCGCCACACACCGCCGCGAGAGGGCCGACCCCGAGGCAGCGAGACGTGGCCTGCCGCCGCGAGGTCGGCCAACGCCGCGCAGCAGCTCGCGCGCTGCCACCGGCCGCGGCCATCGCGAAAATCGAACGCTTTACAGACGCGATCGGCAACCTGCCCGAGGCCGTGAATGCCCTGCGATACCGCCCCGTCCAGCACCCCGCAGGCTGCGCCCGACCTGATTCTGAATCTCCATGCTCGCCACCGTAGCGAAGTGGCTTCATGAAGTCCAGCGAAAAGTTGTGGGGCATGGGCAGGCCTAGGAGGGAGCGGCGTCCAGCATCAGCAGCAGCAGCGCCTTCTGGGTGTGGAGTCGATTCTCCGCCTGATCGAAGACGGCCGAGCGCGGCCCGTCGATGACGTCCGGATCCACTTCCTCGCCGCGATGCGCCGGCAGGCAGTGCATGAAGAAGGCGTCGCGGCCCGCCTGCGCCATCAAGGCGCCGGTCACCCGGTACTCGGCAAACGCCTCCCGCCTCCGGATCGCCTCCGCCTCCTGTCCCATCGACGTCCATACGTCGGTGTAGACGGCGTCGGCCCCGCGTACGGCATCGACGGGGTCGTCGCACTGGACGATCTGCGCGCCGTGGCGCGCCACGCGTCGGGCCGCGGCCAGGGTCGCCGCGGGCAGGGCGTAGCTCGACGGCGACGCCAGTCTGAGGTGGATTCCAAGCATCGCGGCGGCGTGGGTGAGGGAGGTGGCGACGTTGTTGCCGTCCCCGACGTACGCCAGCGTCACCCCGCGAACGCCGCCGCACCGCTCGCGGAGCGTCAGGCAGTCCGCGAGGGCCTGACAGGGATGCTCTTCGTTCGTCAACGCGTTCACGACCCGAAGCCGGGTCGTGGCCTGGGCGATCTCCTGCAGCCGGGACTGCTGGAACGTGCGAATGGCGGCCACCGAGATCCACCGCTCAAGGGTGCGGGCGACGTCGGCCAGCGCCTCGCGCGTGCCGAGCGCGTCGGCCGACGGGGGGCACGTGACGATGCCGCCCAGCTCCTGCATCGCGATCTCGAACCCGGTGCGGGTGCGCAGCGACGGCTTGTCGAACAGCAGGGCCAGCGAATGGCCGGCCAGCGCCCGGCTGGTCGGCGCGGCGGCGCCCATCCGTCGTTCGCGTTTCAGCCGCGCCGCCAGCGCCAGACAGGTCTCGAGGGCATCGGGCGTCAAGTCGAGCACCGACAGATAGGCCCGGGCGGAAGCGAACGGGGCGCAGGGGGCCGCCACGCTTTCTTTCGGCACGGCTTGGGTGGTGTTCATCGTGTTCAATGCGGCGTTGCGCGACCGTCCGGATGCCGGCCGCGCGGGGTTCGCTCGCTCACGTCCGGTAGTCCGCATTGATGCGGATGTACTCGGCGCTGAAATCGCAGGTCCAGACGGTGGCGGCGCCCGCGCCGCCGGTGCCGAGGTCGGCCGTGATCGCCACCTCCGACGTCCGCAGATGCTCGGCCGCCGCCGGTTCACGGTCGCTGAAGATCTGCTCGTCGCGAAAGAGCTCCACCCCGCCGATGGCCACCCGGGCGCGGCCGAGGTCGAACCGGACTCCGGCCCGGCCCGCCACCGCCACGATTCGACCCCAGTTCGGGTCGCCGCCGTGGACCGCGGTCTTGACGAGCGGCGAGTTCGCGATGGCCCGCGCCGCCTGTCTGGCCTCGGCCACGGTGTGCGCGCCGGTCACGCTGACGGAGATGAGCTTGGTGGCGCCCTCGCCGCCCTTCACGATGGCGAGCGCCAGCTCGTGGCAGACGGCATGGAGGGCTTCGACGAAGGCAGGGTAGGACGCGTCGTCGATGCCGACTCCGGAGCACCCGTTGGCCAGCGCCAGGACCATGTCGTTCGTCGAAGGCTCGCCGTCGACGGTGATGGCATTGAAGGTCGTCTCCGCCGCCTCCCGCAACGCGCGTTGAAGCAGGGGCGGCTCGACGGCGGCGTCGGTGGTCAGGAACGCGAGCATCGTGGCCATGTTCGGCTCGATCATGCCGGCTCCCTTGGCGATGCCGCCCACGTGGAACCGACCCGCCGGCGCTACCGCCCGCACCGCGGCGTCCTTGGGCCACGGGTCGGTCGTCATGATCGCCTCGGCGGCCGCCGCGTGCCCGTCGGGGCTCAGCGTCTCGGTGGCGAGCCTGATGCCCTGCCGCACCTTGTCGCGGTCGAGGTAGGCCCCGATGACCCCGGTCGACGAGACGAGCACCTGCTCGACCGGGCACCCGACGAGGTCCGCGGTGGTGACGGCCATGTCGCGTGCGTCGGCCAGCCCCCGCTCGCCGGTGCAGGCATTCGCGCACCCGCTGTTGACGACCACCGCCGCGGTGGTGGCGTCCGACCGCCGCAGATGCTCGCGCGACACCGTGACCGGGGCGGCCACCGCGAGATTGGTGGTGAAGACGCCGGCCGACCGGGCCGGCGGTTCGGACACCACCAGCGCGAGGTCGAGCCCGGAAGCCTTGATGCCGCAGGCGACCCCGGCGGCCCGGAAACCGGCCGGTGCGGTAATGCCCTTGGGAATGCGTTCCAGCATGAGTGTCGTCTGCCCTTGTGTTCGGCGAATCGCGTTGAAGGCGACGCGGAGTCTCGCTACGGGTTTCCACGCCGCGGGCCGCGGCCGCGTGCGCCGTCGAGCTCGAGAACCACCGCGTACTGTGCGCAGCGTCTGAACCACTCGCAGCCCTGGCAGTCGGTCATGATCTTCTCGGGCAACCACGTGTGCGGCACGATCGAGAACCCCTGGGCGACGAAGGCGCGGGGGATATGGGTGAACGCGCACACCCGGGAGGCGCCCCGCCGGCGCCCGCCGGCGACGAGGGAGGCGAGGAGCCGCGTGCCAATCCCGGCGCCTCGCTCCCCGGCGGCCACGACCAGCGACCGGACCTCGGACATCGTCTTGCTGAGCGGGGCGAGCTCTCCGCACCCGATCACCACGCCGTCGCGGGTCGCGACCAGGAATCGGGACACATGGCGCAGGATGTCCGCTGGCGAGCGGGGCAACAGCAGACCCGGGCCGACGTTGGCGGCGACCAGCCGGCCGATGGCGGCGGCATCCGACCGGTCGGCGAGTCGAATCGACACGACGGCGAGACGCGGCGCCGGCTGTCGGCCGTCGGCCGCGGGGGGGTGAACGCGAACGGTGGACATGGTGATCATCGGGGTCGTGCTCGTGCTCGCGAAGGCCTGGGGTTGGGGTCTCGTCCACGGGCCCTACGGCGCGGACTCCTCCTGGGTGACGACCTGCTCGAGCACCGCATCCAGAATCTGCAGTCCCTCGTCGATCTCGGAGTCCGAGACGGTGAGGGGGGGCAACAGCCGCACCACCCGCCCCGCGGTCCGGTTGACGAGCAGGTGACGCGCCAGGGCGAGGTCGACGGCGCGTGTCGCTGCCGCCTCGGGCATTTCGATTCCGCGCATCAACCCGGCGCCGCGCACGTCGGTGATGATCGGATAGCGTTTCGCCAGCTGCTCGAGGCCGTCCGTCAACCGCGCGCCGGCCGCGCGCACCCGCTCGAGTCCTCCCTGCTCCAGGGCATCGAGGAACACCAGCGCCGCGCGGCATGCGAGCAGATTGCCGCCATAGGTGGTTCCGTGGTCGCCGGGGGAGATCGCATCCGCGACGTCCTGGCTCATCAGGATCGCGCCGACCGGCATCCCCGCGCCCAGAGCCTTCCCGAGGGCCATCAGGTCCGGGCGCAGGCCCAGGGTGGCGGAGTGGAAGGGGCTGCCGGTGCGGCCCAGTCCGCATTGAATCTCGTCGGCGACAAGCAGCGTGCCGGTCCGCTCGCACGCCGCGTTCACTGCCGCCGAGAAGTCCGGGGACAGCGGCCACACCCCCCCTTCGCCCTGAATCGGCTCGAGGATGATCGCGGCGACGTCCGGTCCCACGGCGGTCTCCAGCGCCCCGGGGTCGGTGGGGGGCACGAAGCTGACCCCGGGAAGGAGCGGCTCGAACGGGCGGCGATATCCGGGTTCCCACGTCGTCGACAGCGAGCCGAACGTGCGCCCGTGAAACGAACGCTCCAGCGCCACGATCCGCGTCCGCGCCGTCTCGCCCCGCGTATGCCAGTAGCGGCGCGCGAACTTCAGACAGCCTTCCACTGCCTCGGTCCCGCTGTTGCAGAAGAACGCCCGCGGCAGGCCGGACAACGCCGCGAGCCGCCGTCCCACCTGTCCCTGCAGGGGATGGAAGTAGAGGTTGGACGTGTGGACCAGGGTGCGAGCCTGGTCGGCGAGAGCGGCCGCCAGTCCGGGATGGGCATGTCCCAGCGACGCCACCCCGAGCCCCGATACGAAGTCCAGATAGCGGTGGCCGTCGCTGTCGTGGACGTAGCTTCCCTCACCGCGGGTCAGGACCAACGGCACCCGCTTGTAGACCTGCAGCAGGTGCGCGCTCTCGACCGCCCGGACGTCCCGCGCCTCCGTGACCATGCCGTTGGTTCCTGTCGACATCGATGACTGCTCTTCTCCTCGTCGCGCCCTGCCGCGCGGGCTTCCTGCAGCCCGCCGGCGCCCTCGGCGGTCCCGGTGCGACGCGCCGTCTTTCCCGGGGCTCCCGGCCCGGGTATCCTCGCCTTGCGGCCCCGCTGGCCTCCCGGCCAGCTCCGCTAGGCGATGCGCGTACCGGGACGCGCATCCAGATCGCATGTCCGTCTGCCGTCGACGATCTCCACCCGCCCGACCCCGTTGCGCCGCGCATGGCGGCAGGCGTTCAGCTTGGCTACCATCCCGGCGCTGGCCCGGCCGTCGGCGATGAGCTGCTCGATCGTCGCATCGTCGATCGAGGACAGCGTGCTGCCCTGCGGGTCGAGGACACCGGCGGTGCCCCCGGCGATCAGCAGCCGGCCGGCCCGAAACCGCACGGCCAGGTCCCCGGCCAGAGTATCGGCATTGACGTTGAGCAACTGTCCATCCGCGGCGTCGCCGATGCTCGCGACCACCGGCACGAACCCAGCCGCGCACAGGGTCTCCAGCAGAACCGGCGGGGCGTCACCGTTCGGTTGCCCCACGAATCCCAGATCCACCACCGACCCGTCGGCGGCGGTGTAGGGGGCGGCGCGCTCGACTGCGGCCACCCCGGCGTCGGCCGCCGTCAGTCCGACCGCGCGGATACCAGTGCGGCAGGCGGCGGCCACGAGCCGGGTGTTGACCCGTCCCGCGAGCATCCCGACCACGACTCCGAGGGTGGCGGCGTCGGTGATCCGGAGACCGTCGACGGCTCGCTTGGCGATGCCGCGCTCCGCGAGCTCCGCGTCGACCTCGCGCCCGCCGCCGTGGACGACCACGAGGGCGGCGCCGGCCGCGAGGCGTCCGATGGCCGCCGCGATATCGCGGCGCTGTTCCGGCTCCGCGAGCAGTTCGCCGCCCAGCTTGAGGACGACCCTGGCGGTGGGGGTCATGACAGGCCGGTTGCTTCGCCGAGACCGAATGCGACGTTGAGGTTCTGCAGGGCCTGGCCGGCCGCTCCCTTGACGAGGTTGTCCAGACACGCGATGAGCACCAGACGCCGGGAGGCGGCGTCGAGCTTCCAGCCGATATCGCACAGATTGGTGTGCGTGACGTGCTTGATCTCCGGCAGGGCGTCGCCGGTGAGGCGGACGAACGGCGCGCCGGCATACGCCCGCTCCAGCGTGTCCGCCACCTGCGCGGCGCTGACGTCCCGGCGGGTCCGGACGTAG
This sequence comes from Vicinamibacterales bacterium, assembly GCA_965215895.1. Lineage (GTDB taxonomy): Bacteria > Acidobacteriota > Vicinamibacteria > Vicinamibacterales > UBA8438 > JAJEEA01. The sequence continues at coordinate 625,628 of OZ244130.1, forward strand.
ATGGTCTCCAGAATGCCGCGGTCGAGGGGTACGAGATGCGGCGTGAAGGTAACCGGCCGTCCCAGCTCCTGCTCGATTTCCGCGCCGTGCCGGTGGGCCAGCACGCTGTAGGCGGCGACGCTGCCGTGGCATTCCGAGAAGTGCGTACGCTCCGTCGGCTTCTTGCCGGCCCCGGAGACTCCGGACTTCGCGTCGATGATGATGTCGCCGTCGGGATCGAGGATGCCGGCGTCGCACAGAGGCCGCAGGGCCAGGAGCGCCGCCGTCGGATAGCATCCCGGACAGGCGACGAGGCGCGCGTCGGGCAGCGACGCACGGCAGTGCTCGGTGAGGCCGTAGACGACCGGCTCCTCGATCTCGGGGGTTGCGGGATACCAGTGGCGGCGCTCGGCCGCCTCGCGCAGCCGGAACGAGCCGGAGAGGTCGAAGACCCGGACGCCGCGGGCCACCAGGTCGGGGCCGACCTCTGCCGCGACCGCATCCGGCAAGGTCAGGAACACCGCCTGGGTCTCCGCCGCCAGTCTTTCGACCGAGAGCGGGGTGACGTCGCCGTCCCAGATGCGCGCGAGCGCGGGCAGACGCCGCACGCCGTCCGCGCTCCCCGATCCCATGGCCGCCACGACCCGGACGGCGGGATGGCGTGCGGCCAATCGGAGCAGCTCCTGACCGGCGTATCCGGTGGCTCCGGCGATTCCTACAGCGACAGTAGTCGACATTTTGTATATTTATACATCGGGCCGGCCGCGCCGTCAACGCTGGCGACGGGTGTCCGAGCTGGACTGCGGCGGCTTGACAGCGACCGGCGGCGGTGTATATAAATCCACTGTGTGAATAAGTATGAAGGCTCGTCGCCAGTCCGCCATCCTCGAGCTCGTCTCCGGCCAGCCGGTCCGCAGCCAGAACGTCCTGCGGCGCCTGTTGGCGGGGTTGGATATCCGGGCGACCCAGGCCACGATTTCCCGGGACGTCAAGGAGCTCGGTCTGGTCAAGCGGGCCGCCGATGGAGCCTATCAGTCGGTTCAGGAGGCGGCGGGGACGCCGGCCATCCCTGACGAGCGGGTTCGCCGGGCGGTCACCGAGTATCTGCGGTGCGTGGAACAGGTTCAGCAGCTTCTGGTGTTGAAGACGGATCCGGGACAGGCGCAGCCGCTGGCGTTCGCGCTCGACCATGCCGCCTGGCCGGAGATCGTCGGCACGGTTGCGGGCGACGACACGATTCTCGTCGTCGTGCGCTCCGAACGGAGTGCGAAGACCCTGGGCCGCCGGGTGGAGCGGTGGGCGGCCCGATAGAAGTCTGCGCCGTAGAACAGCGCCGACTCCCGCGGAGGCGCCGACTCCCTGGAGGGTTGGTCGGGCGGCAATCGGAGCCGCAGCCGACGCTTTCCGGGCTGGGAGCTTGCGCCGCCGGCGCCGACTCCTGGAGGGTTGGTCGGGCGGCAATCGGAGCCGCAGCCGACTATCGCCGGGCGAGGGCGACGGGGGAGGGCCGACATCCCCCGCGGCGGCGGAGCCGGAAGGAAAAGGAGGAAAGGGAGTAGATGGAACGCGTGATACTCGCCTACTCGGGCGGTCTCGATACGTCGGTGGCGATTCCCTGGCTGGCCGAGAAATACGACGCGGAGGTCGTGGCGGTGACCCTGGATCTCGGGCAGGGAAAGGAGCTCGACGACGTTCGCGAGCGGGCGATGGCGGTGGGGGCGATCCGTTGCCACGTCCTGGATGTGCGGACCGAGTTCGTGGACGAGTACGTCTTGCCCGCCCTGCAGGCGGGGGCGCTCTACGAAGGGCAGTACCCCCTCGCGACGGCGCTCGGCCGTCCCCTGATCGCGAAACGGCTCGTCGAGATTGCGGAGATGGAGTCGGCCACCGCGATCGCCCACGGGTGTACCGGCAAGGGGAACGATCAGGTCCGGATCGACGTGTCGGCCCGGGCGTTGAACCGGGCCATCCGGGTGATCGGACCGGCGCGCGAATGGGGGATGTCCCGTCCCGCCGAGATCGAGTACGCCCGGGAACGCGGCATCCCGGTGCCGGCGACCGTGGACAGCCCCTACAGCACCGATCTGAACCTGTGGGGCAAGTCGATCGAATGCGGCGTGCTGGAAGATCCCTGGACCGAGCCGCCCGAGGAGGTCTTCACATTGACGAAGTCTCCGGCCGCGGCCCCCGATGCGCCCGCCTACGTGAGCCTCGACTTCGAGCAGGGGGTGCCGACCGCGGTCAACGGGGTGGCGATGCCCCTCGTCGAGCTGATTGCCAGTCTCGAGACGATCGCGGGCGCCCATGGCGTCGGGCGGATCGACATGCTCGAGAATCGGCTCGTCGGCATCAAGTCTCGGGAGATCTACGAAGCCCCGGCCGCGGTCGTGCTGCACGCTGCCCATCGCGAGCTGGAGAGCCTGGTCATTCCGCGCGATCTCGATCGCATCAAGACCGGCTTGGCGCCGGTGTACGCGGACCTCGTGTACAACGGCCTGTGGTTCACCCCGACGCGCCGCGCCATCGACGCCCTCGTCGCCGACGTGCAGCAGCGGGTCACCGGCACCGTTCGCCTGAAGCTGTTCAAGGGAAATTGCCGGGTGGTCGGGCGCAAGTCGCCCCATGCCCTGTACGACGAGGCGCTCGCGACCTACGACGAGGGCGATCGGTTCGACCACACCGCGGCCGAGGGCTTCATCAGAATCTGGGGGCTTCCGGTCGAGCTCGCGGCCGCCAAGGCCATCCCGGCGTCCTGATGAGCTGACGAGCCTGGAAGCCCGCATCTCCGATTCAGCACAGCATGGCGCATCTGTGGTCCGGCCGGTTCGACAGTGCCCCCGACGAGGAGGTGTTCGCGTTCCAGGCCTCGTTCGCGTTCGACCGGCGGCTGTTCGAGGACGACGTCACCGGCAGTCTCGCCTGGGCGGAGGCCCTCGCCGGCGCCGGGGTGCTCTCGGCCGGTGACGCGGCCGCGGTCCGGGCCGCCCTGATCGCGATCCGGGACCGCGGCCGCGACGACCCGGCGTTCGTCGACGGACCGGACGAGGACGTCCATGCCTTCGTGGAACGGCAACTGATCGAGCGGGTCGGAGACGCCGGGAAACGGTTGCACACCGGCCGGTCGCGGAACGAGCAGGTCGCCCTCGACCTGCGGTTGTATCTTCGCCGGCGCATCGCCGTCATCCAGCAGGAGGTGGTGGTTCTGGTCGACGCGCTCGCGGGCCAGGCGGAGTCGGCCGGGGCGGCGCTGATGCCGTCCTATACGCACCTGCGGCGGGCTCAGCCGATCCTCGTGGCGCACTACTTCCTGTCCCACACCGCCGCCCTGCGGCGCGCCCATCGTCGTTTCGAGATCGCTCGGGACGAGGCGGACGCGCTCACGCTCGGGTCCGGGGCCATCGCCGGGGCCAGCTACGACATCGACACCTCCGCCCTCGCCCGGCGGCTCGGGTTCTCGCGCGTCGTGGCCAACAGCCTCGACGCCACCGCGGATCGGGACTTCGTGTCCGGGTTCCTGCACGCCTGCGCCGGCGCCATGGTCCAACTGAGCCGGCTCGCCGAGGACCTCGTCCTGCTGACCAGCGAGGAGTTCGGGTTCCTGGGGTTGTCCGATGCGGTCACCACGGGGAGCAGCCTGATGCCGCAGAAGAAGAACCCCGACCCGCTCGAGCTGGTTCGCGGCAAGACCGGCCGGGTCATCGGACGGCTGGCCGGGTGGCTGGCCACGATGAAGGGGCTGGCCAGCGGGTACAACAAGGACCTCCAGGAGGACAAGGAGGCGGTCTTCGACGCCGAGGACACCGCGCGCAGCTCCCTGCGCGCCACCACCGCGGTGGTGCGGACGCTCACGCTGGACGCGGCCCGCTCGGAGGCGGCGGCGTCGGGGCTCGCGCTGGCGACCGACGTGGCCGATCTGCTCGTGGCCCGAGGGGTCCCGTTTCGCGAGGCGCACGAAGTGGTGGGTCGAATCGTTCGCGACCTGATCGCGGACGGGCGCGATTTCACGGCGCTGGCGCCGGAAGAGTGGCGGGGGTACCATGAGCGGCTGGACGCGGACACTGCGGCCCGCATCACCGCGCGTGGTTCGGTCACCGCCCGGCGAACGCCCCAGTCCACGGCGCCCGACGCGGTGGCGGCGTCGCTTCGCGAGACCCGCCGCTGGATCGATGGACAGGGCCGGGAGCCTGCGCCCCAGGAGTCTGCGCCGTAGAACGGTGGAGGCTGCCGGAGGGTTGGTGGGGCGGGAAGCCGAGCCGCAACCCGAAGATTTCGGGGTGAGGACGAGGCCGTGCCGGGACGGTGAACGGCTGTCGGCAATCAAGGCGTTTACGCGGCGGGGCGGGAGTAGTAGAATGGCCCCACTGCGCAGCGCAACCGCCAGAGCTGCCCCGCACGAGGGGTTCCGTGGTTTGGCCGTTTGCGTGACTGTCCCTGCTGCGCAATGCGAACTTTCCTGAAGCGACGGAACTGGTGCTTCACGTTTTCGCAATTCGGAACATTGGTCTTGGGGTCCGGGGCTCGGTGGGGCTTCCGGGCCGGAGACGCGCCTCGCCGATGCGCGGCGGGACGAGAAGATCGGGATGAGATGCATCCCCAACCGCCGTTCGTATCGGTTCGGTAACCGTTCGAGCGACCGCCGAACCATCCCACCATTCTGAAGCGACCTGAGAGGGATTCATGGATCAGCGCCTGGTGCGCCTGGGTGACGTCCTGGACGACTATTGTCCACGCGAACGCCGAGTGACCAATCATGCCGTTGTGGCTCTCGTCGGCAGCAACGTCAAACTGACCCGATGCACGACGTGTGACACCGAGCACCCCTACAAGGCGGCCCGGGTCCCGCCGCGCCGGCAGACCCGATTGGTGGCGGCGCTCTCGAATGCGGGCGCCGACGGGGCGCTGATTGCCGCGCCGGCCGGGCCCGCCGGGGTGAAGCCGCCGCCCGCGGCCGCGCTTCCCGACGTCCCCCCGCCGGTGGTGAGCCGCCCCCCGCTGACGCCGAGCGTCGACTCGGTCCGCCGTCCGCTGATCCGGGCCACCCTCGGACGGACCGAGGCCGTCGCCGCGTCCCGGCCGGTGCCGGTGTTCACGGTTCGGGAGCAGACGGGTCGTGACGGCAACGTCGATCGGGGGAAGTCGTCGCGCAAGCGCCGCAACGGAGGGCGGCCCGGTGCCGAGCCGAACGGCAACAAGGCGGACGGCCATCCCGGCCAGTTCGCGCGGCCCGGGTACGGCAAGAACGAGGCCAAGCCGACGCATGACCGCAACGGGAACGGGCGCCCGGAGCGATTCAACCGGAGCTCGTCCCGGAGCCGCGGCAAGGGCCGGTCGCGATAGCCGGATGAGCACGCCTCCGGGAGTGAAGGGGGGCGAAGAGCCCGCGGCGAGGGCTCCGCGACGCACTGGGCCCGGGCGCCTCTGGCCCTGGGCGGCCCGGGGCCGCCGGCTCCGGGGGGGCCTGCTGCGGTTGGCGCTGAGCCGCTCGGCCGCGTTCGCCAGTGGCCTGCTGCTGCTGCTGCCGTCGAGCGCGGTAGCCGTCGGCGACTATCCCTGGGAGAGCTGGCTCACCGACGGGCTCGGTCTCGCCGGTCTGGCGACCGGGGTGGCGCTGATCGTGACTGCGTTGGGGGGACGCCGCCCCGACTGGATCGAGCCGGCCTAGGCTCCCGGCGCCTCCGTCCTGGCTCGGTCCGCGGCGGTTCCCGGTAAGGTATCCCGTGCCCCATCGTCCTGCATCCTCCTCCGTATCCCCGGCGGCGAGCCGACATCTGACCGGCGAACCGATCCGGCACTACCGGCCGGGGGGTGTTGCGGGCGTGCAGCGGCTCGTCGACGAGGGGTTCCAGGCGTTCAATGCCGGCCGGCTGCGCGAGGCCTGTCACGTGTTCGCCGACAAGATGCTGGATCCGGCCAACGACACGACGATCGGCCTGACCGTGGCCGGCGCGCTGACCCCGGCGGGGCTGGGCGGGTGCGTCATCGAGCTGATCGAACGCGGTCTGGTCGATTTCGTGATCAGCACCGGCGCCAACCTGTATCACGACCTGCACTACGCGCTGAACTTCACCTTGCACCGCGGCTCGCCGTTCCTGGACGACGTCGAGCTGCACGGCGACGGCGTGATCCGGATCTACGACGTGCTGTTTCCGGCCCAGGTGCTGCTGGAGACCGATGCGTATCTGCGCGACTTTCTCGTGCGCCGCCGGTTCGAAGGCCCGATGTCGTCGGCCGCCCTCCACCATGCCATCGGGTGCGATCTGATGGCGCGGATGCCGGGGTGCGAGGCGCACTCGGTGGTGGCCAGCGCGGCGGCGGCGGGGGTGCCGATCTACACGTCGTCGCCGGGAGACAGCTCCATCGGCATGAACCTCGCGGCGCACCAGCTCCTCATGGACGGCGGGTGCCGGCTCGACCCCGGGCGCGACGTCAACGAAGTCGCCGCCATCATTCTCGGCGGGACCACCAACGGCTGCGTGATCCTGGGCGGGGGGTCGCCCAAGAACTTCTACCTGCAGGGCCAGCCGACGCTGTGGGAGATCTACGGGATCCCCAAGGGGGGGACCGACTTCTTCATTCAGATCACCACCGATCAGGTCGTCTGGGGGGGGCTGTCGGGGGCGACGCCGTCCGAGGCGGTGAGCTGGGGCAAGGTCAAGCCCGGCCGGTTGCCGGACGCGGTGGTCGCCTACTGCGATTCCACCATCGCCTTTCCGATTCTCTGCGAGTACGTCGTCGTTTCCGAGCATGGCCGGCGCCCGCAGCGGCGGCTGATGGAGCGCCGCGAGGCGTTGCTGTCCGCGCTGGAGGCGCAGGCCCGAGCGGGCTCCGGACCCGGGGGCGGGTGACGGGAATGTCCGATCGCGCCTACTCGGTCGCTACCCGGATCGAGTTCTGTTACGGGCATCGCCTGCTCGACCATGCCGGCCCGTGCCGGCATCCGCACGGCCACAACGCCGTGGCGGAGATCGAGGTGCGCTCGGCGACGCTCGACCGGCGCGACATGGTGTGCGATTTCGCCGACATCGAGCGGGTCGTCGAGGCCTGGGTGGATCGGGAGCTGGATCACAAGATGATCCTGCGGCGCGGCGACCCGCTGGTCGAGGCGCTGCAAGCGCTCGGGGAGCCGGTCTACGTGATCGACACCAATCCGACCGCCGAACGGCTCGCGCGGCTCATCCACGACGCGGCCGCCGCCGCCGGTCTGCCGGTCGTGCGGGTGAAGTTGTGGGAAACGCCGTCGTCGTTCGCGACCTACGGCGAGATCAACTAGACAGGCACCTCGATCAGGACCTTGGCCGCCGCCTGGGTCCCCAGGATGACGCGGCGCTCGGCGCCGGTCCGGAGACAGACGCGGTCCGCGACCGGGTCCCGGTCCTCGACCTCGATCGATTGGCCCGGTTTCAGCCCCTGCGTTTCGAGAAACCGCAGGAACGTGGCGTCCTGGTCGGCGATCCGGGTGACCGTCACCCGGGTTCCGAGCGGGCACTTCAGGAGCGAGTGATACCGGTGCGACTCCATCGCGCCGTCGGGGGTCGGGATCGGATCGCCGTGCGGATCGACCGACGGATGGCCGAGCATGGCGTCCATGCGATCGACCAACCGGTCGGACACGACGTGCTCGAGCTTCTCCGCATCGTCGTGTACGTCGGTCCAGCTCATGCCCATGATCTCGACCAGGAACTGCTCGATCAGGCGATGCCGCCGCAGCACCAGAGCCGCCAGCTTGGACCCGGCGGGCGTGAGCCGAACCCCCGCATACGGCTCGTACTCGACCAGTCCCGATTCGGCCAGCGCCTTGACCATGGTGGTCGCGGTGCCCGGGGCCACCCCGACCGCCGTGGCCAACTGCCCCATCGGCACGAGACGGCGGTCGTCACTGGCCGACTCCGCCTGATACAGCGCCTTCAGATAGTTCTCGACGGTGGCGGATGGGAGCATCGGATTCCCGCATGATACCTGCCGCGTCGCACCTCGGTTGCTGCGGCTGATATTCTGCATCGTGGTCTTGCGAAAGGAAACCCGCAAAATGCCGGCCGGTCCGGCCGCGGGATGCTCGTGCGAGATCCGCGGCTGCTGATAGGATGGGTTGCCGGAGGTGAGCGTGGAGGTTGCTGTACGCCGTCCGCCGCTGCCGTCTCGACCATGGATCTCGAAACCACCGACTGGTCGGGGGAGGGTGCGTTCACCCAGACCCTGATCGACGCCGTTCGCGGGCTGGATCAGGTCGCCTGCGTCCGGGTCGAAGACGCCCGGTCCTCCCGGACCGACGTCGAGTACAACTTCATCAGCAACGAGATGTTCGTCCGATTCCGCACGCGAGACACGGTGCGCCGCACGAAGGTGCTGGGCCTGTTGCCGGTCACCCGAACCGTCACCGAGCCGGCGATGACGGTGACCGAGCTGGAGCAGGCCCTGTGCCGGATCGAGCAGGTCGGACCGCCCGACTACGCCGACGAGGGCATGCTGCAGTACCTGCGGACCGAACGGATCGTCCCTCCCTACCAGACCCGCGGGTACAAGCTCGTGGAGCTGGTGCGCATCTACGAAATCGGCACCGAACCCCGCCCCCACGATCATGCTTGAGATCTCGGAGGTGCGCCAGCGGGTGCGCCAGACCATAGAGCGGGTTCGGCACGAGGCGGCGGAGCGCCGCGCACGGGCCGAGATCGCCGGCGAGCAGGGCCGCCGCTTCATCGAGCACGTCGCCACCCCGGTGGTGCGGCAAATCATCTCGGTGCTGCGGGCCGAGGGCTTTCACTACCGCCTGTCGACCCCGGCGGGGTCGGTGCGGCTCGTGTCCGACCGGCGCCACGAGGAGTTCGTCGACATCGCGGTCGACGCGACCGGAGACGCCGTGACCATCATGACGACGGTGAGTCACGTCCGCGGCCAGCGCGTCCTGACCGCCGAACGGCCCCTCTCGGCCGTTCTCGAGATCGAGGCCCTGACCGAGCATCACGTCCTCGAGTTTCTCCTCGACGCGATTCGGGTGTTCGTGGAGCGCTGAGATCCGCGTGACCTGCGCACCGAGTCAGATCACCCCGGACTGCTCCATCGCGTCGATGCGATCGGCGTCGTAGCCGAGGTCCGCGAGCACCGCCCGGGTGTGCTGCCCGAGCACCGGCGGCGGCGTGCGCACGCTGCCGCCGGTGTCGGCCAGCTTGACCGGCACGCCGAGGACCTGTATCGGCCCGGCGGTGGGGTGGGTCATCGGGAGTACCATCATGCGCTCCTGGAGCTGCGGGTCGGATAGCACCTCGGCCAGATCGCGGACCCCGCCGCACGGCACGCCGGCCTGCTTCAGACGGTCCAGCCAGTGGCGCCGGGGTTGCGTGCGCAGCCGTTCGGCGAGCAGGGGCCGCAGGGCGTCCTGGTTCTCGACCCGGCCCTTGTTCGCGGCGAAGCGGGGGTCCCGGGCCAGCTCCGGCGCCCCGATGACGTCGCAGAACCGGGCGAAGAGCGTGTCGTTGCCGGCCGCCACCACGAGGTCGCCGTCGGACGCGGTGAGGGTCTCGTAGGGCACGATCGTCGGGTGCTGATTGCCCAGCCGGGGCGGCGCCTGGCCGATGGCGAAGCAGATGCCGGCCTGGTAGGTCAGGATGGCGGCCACGGAGTCCAGCATGCCCACGTCGATGAACTGTCCCCGGCCGGTGCGCTCGCGCGCGAGCAGCCCCATGGCGACGCCGAAGGCCGCGAACATGCCGGAGGCGATGTCGGCGATGGCGACTCCGAGCCGATACGGGGTGCCGTCGGGCGCCCCGGTGATGCTCATGAGACCCCCCTCCGCCTGCATCACCGCGTCATAGCCGGGCTCCGAGCGCCGGGGTCCGGTCTGGCCGAACCCGGAGATCGAGCAGTAGACCAGCTTCGGATGGGCGGCCAGCACCGCCTCGTGGCCGAGCCCCTGGCGGTCGAGGGTGCCCGGGCGGAAGTTCTCGACCAGCACGTCGGCCTCGGCGATGAGCCGGTCGAGCACCGCCCGGCCCTCGGGATGCTTGAAGTCGAGGGTGACGCTCTGCTTGTTGCGGTTGACGCTCATGAAGTAGGAGCTCTCGCCGTTCTGGAACGGGGGGCCCCAGCCGCGCGTGTCGTCCCCCTTGCCCGGCTGCTCCACCTTGATGACCCGGGCCCCCATGTCCCCCAGCATCATGGTGCAGTAGGGCCCCGAGAGCACCCGCGTGAGGTCCAGGACCGTGAACCCCGCCAGCGGGCCTCCGGTCGTCCGATCGGTATTCGCAACGTTCTCGCTCATGGGTCGTCCCGTCTTTCGAGGGTCTGCCGCGGCGCGGCGGGCTTCCGGCCGCAGCGCCGGGTTCTCCGACGTCCGGAGCGTGGTCCCGGGTTCACCGGTCGGTCTCGAGCACCTGTCCCAGCCTCGCCAGCCCCGCCCGCAGCGGCGCCGGCTCGCCCCCGATGCCGATCCTGAGATGGTGGTCCAGGCCGAAATGGGAGCCGGGCGCGACGAGCACGCCGTGGTCCGCCCGCAGTTGTTCCGCCAGATCGACCGACGGCCGGGTTCCGGAATAGCGTATCAGGGTCACGCCGCCGGCTTCCGGCGGGATCTGGTGGACGCTGGGGCGGCGGGCGACCCACTCGGCCACCGCGGCCTGGTTCTCGCGCAGAATGCGCCGCGTGCGGGCGATCAGGTGGCGGCGGCGCTCCGGTTCGAGGGCTAGGCGCGCCAGCAGGTCGTTGACCGCGCCGGGCGCGATCGACGTGTAGTCGTGACGTCCCCACAGCGCGTCGATCAGGTCGGGGGGGGCGGCCAGCCATCCGATCCGCAGACCCGGCAGGCCGTACGCCTTCGAGAGCCCGCCGGTCACGACGACCCGTTCGTACCGCCCCCACGCCGACGGCGTGTCGCGGCCGTCGAGCTCGGCTCCGCGGTAGATCTCGTCGGCGAGCAGCCAGCACCCCTGGCCGGCCGCGATCTCGCACAGTCGGGCGACCGTCGGCTCGTCCAGACGCGCCCCGGTAGGGTTGTTCGGGTTGCAGACGGCGATGAACCGGGTGCGGGGGCCGACGGCCTGGCCCACCGCGTCCAGGTCCAGGCGCCATCGTGACGGCTCGGGCTCGAGCCACACGTCGCGGACGGTTGCCCCGAACGACCGGACCAGCCCCGGGATCTGCCGGTAGGTGGGCTGGACGACGACGACCTCGTCGCCGGGCTCGATCAAGTGCCAGCAGGCGAGGAGGTTCGCCTCGGAGCTGCCGTTGGTGACGAGGACGTTGGCGGCCGACGCCCCGTCGTAGAGGGCCGCGACCCGTTCCCGCAACGGGGCGGTGCCGTTGCTCTGGGTGTACTCCAGGGTCTGATCGAGCAATGCGTCGAGATCGCGGCCGGCGGCGAGCTCCCGCACCTGCAGGGGGTGCGCTCCGCTCTCCGACAGGTTGATCCCGGTGTGGTGCTCGTGGAGCGACTGCCAGCGTTCGAGGTCGAAGGGGTCGATGTGCATTCCCGTGCAGGTTCCCGTGCGCCCCGGCGGCGGGGTCGCGCCGGGGGCGGGCGGCGCGGCCTTCCAGTGTAACCGGTCTTGCGGGCCGGCGGGCCGGGAGCGCGCCTCCCCCTTGAAGCCCGGCCAAGGCCGAATTAACATGCAAGGTTGCGAGATCGCCGGGCGCCGCTCGTCATCGCACGGCGTGACGCGGGGTGCGCAGCGGACACGAGTTCGACACGGATTGAGCCACAGTCATGAACGATCATGCGCTTCGGGTCTATGACTCGATTCTCGGTCTCCAGTGCGACGCCGACAATCCCACGCCGCTCGTGCGTCTGAATCGGGTGACCCCGTTCACGCAGACGCAGGTCTACGCCAAGCTCGAGTGGTACAACCCGTTCGGCGCCATCAAGGATCGGGTCGCCGCCAACCTCGTCGCCGATGGGGAAGCGCGGCAGACCGTCCAGCCCGGCCAGAAGCTGGTCGAGCCGACGTCGGGGAACACCGGCATGGCGCTGGCGATGATCGCGAACGCCAAGGGCTATTCGCTGACCACGCCGCTGTCGAGCGAGATCCCCCTGGAGAAACGCACGATGCTGCGGTTCTTCGGGGCCGACGTGATGGAGCTGCAGGACACGCTGTGTCCGGCGCCCGGCGCACCCGAAGGGGCGATCGCCAAGGCGACGGAAATCGGCGACCGGCCGGACTTTCACATGCTGAACCAGTATGTGAACGAGGCCAATCCCGAGGCGCACTACAAGACCACGGGACCCGAGATCTGGCGCCAGACGCAGGGCGCGGTCACCCACTTCGTGGCCGGGTTGGGCACGTGCGGCACCATCACCGGCACCGGCCGGTTTCTGAAGGACCAGCGTCGGGACGTGCAGGTGGTGGGCGTCTATCCGAACGAGGGACACGATATCCCGGGGGTGCGCAGCCTGCGGCAGTTGCAGCAGACGCAGCTCTATCGGCCCGACGAGTACGACGGGCAGGTCGAGGTCTCGAATCAGCAGGCGTTCGACCTGTGTCTCCGGCTGAACCGCGAAGAGAGCATCACGGCCGGGCCCAGCTCCGGGATGGCGCTGGCCGGTGCGTTCGCGCTCGTGCCGGACGCGCCGGGCAACGTCGTCGTCGTCATCTTTCCGGACAGCGCCTTCAAGTACGCCTCGTCGGTCGTCAAGCATCTGCCGGCCTTGTTGCCGCAGGCGCAGGCCGGCAACGGCGCGGGGCGCAGTCCCCTGCTCGAGCGGATGCGCGAGAACGTGCGGGGCAATCCGGACCTGACCATCGACGTCGACGCCGCGCACCAGCAGTGGCGGCGGGAGAGGCCGTTTGTCCTCGACGTGCGTCCGGCCAGCCAGTACGACGAGGCGCACATTCCGGGCGCGATCAACATCCCGCTGGCGGAGCTCGGCGACAACGCCGACTATCTCGCGGTGCTGCCCCGAGACCTGGATGCGCCGGTGCTGAGCGTGTGCCAGCGCGGCAACGCCTCGCTCTCCGGCCTGCTGTTTCTGAAGTCGCTCGGCTATCGCAACGTGCGGAGCATCACCGGCGGCACCCTGGCGTGGCGCGAGAAGGGCTACGTCACCGATTCCGAGTAGCCGAGTAGCAATGGACCCTGCCGCGGGCTCGACCCGAGAGCGCCCCGCCTAGTCATGCTGATTATTGGGGCTGAGGCCGACGCCGGCATTCGCCGGCATGGCCGGGATGCGTATCCGCACGAATGCTGCGGCGCCCTGATCGGGCGTGACCGGGTGGTCACCGAGGCGCTCGCGCTGCTGAACGCCACCGCCGAGGGCCCGCGCCGGCGGTTCCTGGTGCGGCCGGTCGACTACCAGGCGGCCGAGCGCCGGGCGGCCGAGCAGGGGGGGGAGTTGCTCGGTTTCTACCACTCGCATCCCGACGCCCCGGCGCGGCCGTCGCAGTACGACCTCGACCACGCCTGGCCGGCGTTTGCCTACGTCATAGTGGCGGTTGCCGACCGCGAGCCCGGTTCCCTGACGTCGTGGCGGCTGCGCGCCGATCGGTCCAGGTTCGACGAGGAAGCGGTCGTCGTCGAGAACACGGGCCAGGAGTCTGTGCCCTAGAACGGTGCGGGCTCCCGGAGGGTTGGTTGGGCGGCGGCGCCGCGAGGCGGCGGCGGGGCGGCAAGGCGGCGCTTTCCGGGCTAGAATCAACTGAGCGCGAAGACACCATGGCCACAAAGATCCTGATTCCCACACCCTTGCGTACCTACACCGCCAAGCAGGACGTCGTCGAGGCGGACGGCCGGACCGTTGGCGAGCTGCTCGCCAACATGGCCGCGCAATACACCGGCCTGCGCCAGCATCTGTATACCGAAGACGGGACCCTCCGGAGCTTCGTCAACATCTACGTGAACGACGACGACATCCGGTATCTCGAGAAGGAGCGGACGCCGGTGACCTCGGACGACACCGTCAGCATCATTCCGTCGGTGGCCGGCGGGAGGGCATCGTGACGCCAGCGGCGACGTTGCCGGCGTTGTCCAACGAAGAAGTGGCCCGCTACAGCCGGCACCTCATCATGCCGGAGGTCGGCATGGAGGGACAGCAGAAGCTGAAGGCGGCCCGGGCGCTGTGCATCGGCGCTGGCGGCCTCGGCTCGCCGGTCGCCCTGTACCTGGCCGCGGCCGGCGTCGGCACCCTGGGGATCGTCGATTTCGACGAGGTCGACTACAGCAACCTGCAGCGGCAGATTATCCACGGCACCCCCGACGTCGGCCGATCCAAGCTGGCCTCGGCCAAATCGAGGCTGAACGCCCTCAACCCCGAGGTCGAGGTCGTCACCCACGAGATGGCCCTGTCGTCGCAGAACGCCCTGGCCCTGTTCGCCGACTACGACTTCGTCGTCGACGGCACCGACAACTTTCCCACGCGGTACCTGGTCAACGACGCCTGCGTCCTCTCCGGCAAGCCGAACGTGTACGGCAGCATCTTCCGGTTCGAAGGGCAGGCGTCCGTGTTCGCGGCGGCGGACGGTCCGTGCTACCGGTGCATGTTCCCGGAGCCGCCCCCGCCGGGGCTCGTGCCGAGTTGCGCCGAGGGCGGGGTGCTCGGCATTCTGCCGGGGGTCGTCGGGACGCTGCAGGCCACCGAGGCGGTCAAGCTCATCCTGGGCGTCGGCGAGCTGCTCGTGGGGCGGTTTCTTCTGTTCGATGCGCTGAAGATGCGGTTCCGCGAGCTGAAGGTGCGCAAGGATCCGGACTGTCCCGTCTGCGGGGAGCACCCGACGGTGACCGAGCTGATCGACTACGACCAGTTCTGCGGGGTGGCGCCGCCCGCGGACGCCCCGGTGGCCCCGGCTGCGGCGGACCCCGTTGCGGATGCAGCGGCGACGGTCGAGGAGTTGAAGGGGCGGCTCGATCGGGACGACCCGTTTCTCCTGCTCGACGTCCGGGAGACCCGCGAGTTCGAGATTTGCCGCATTCCCGGGTCGGTGCTCATTCCGCTGGGCGACTTGCCGTCCCGCCTGTCCGAGCTCGAGGGGCGCGACGACATCATCGTGCACTGCAAGTCCGGCGTCCGCAGCGGCAAGGCGGTGCGCCTGCTGCACGAGGCCGGCTACGCCGGGGCGCGGAACCTCGCCGGCGGCATTCTCGCCTGGATCGACCGGATCGACCCGACCCTGCCGAAGTATTGACTTGCTGCGTCGTCGGCCGTGGACTGGCCGGTCGGGGGCAATCGGCCGGAGTCCGCGAGCGGTCGTCGGCTGGGGGTGCAACTCGGGTCCCGGTGGCGCGCGCTCCAGACGCACGCGACCACAGCCCGCCGCGAACTGCGTCCCTGTTCGATGACCGGCGGCAAGCCGCGGGTATCGTCCTCAGCGGAGGAGCAAGCCGTGCACGCGATCCGGCGCCGGCCGGCTGGGGCCGGCCGGCGCCGCTCGCGTCCGAACAACCTTTGCCTCAGCCCTTCAGCCGGTTGACCACTCTCGTCCCTGCGATGGTCGCCACGCTGGCGTACAGCGCCGTCGACAGGCCGTCGAGGATGCCGTCCAGATAGGCGCCGATCGTCGGGATGGCGCTGAGCACATCCGCCCCGGCGGCGGCGCCGACCGCGACGACGACGACCAGATAGGCGGTCGCGTCCTCGGCGTCTATCGCCACCGCGGCATAGGCCAAGCCGAGGAGGACCAGCAGGATCGACAGCGCATTGCCCGCGTTCGCGTCGGGCGCCACGGCCAGTACCACTGCGGCCAGGGCGGTCAAGCCAACGATGACTCTTGTTGCCATTCTCTTCTCCCTTCGTGGAGCGATACGACAAACCGTTGGTCTACGCGTGCCGGTGCCTTGCGGGCCGAGACTCCTTTCTCCCAAGGGGCGTGGGCGTCCGGCGGTCCGGTGCCGCTACCGGCAAGCCGGCCACCGACGAGACAAGGCGAGCGAGACGTAGCAGCGGCGACATGGCGCGCTCACGCTCCCTACTCTCTGCGCGCCCCATAAGGAGCCGCAGCCCTGACTCTATTACGCTGTCGACGAGGGGCAACAGTCTTTCGCCTTGGTGCTTCCCGGTCAAGAAAAATAGCGCCGCGCCGCTGGCCGCGCTCCGGGATGTCCTCCCGTAGCAGCCGACCGCGAGCTGACAGCCGACAACCTGATACGGCGACAATCGGTGCACCGCTCCGGAGCCACGGGGTTCGCGATGGACGTACTGAGGTAGGCACCTGATGCCTGTCGTTTATACGGCCGCTGCCCCATCACGACCGGGCAGCGGCCGTTGAGACGGTCAAGGCAGCGCGAACACGAACAGGGTGTTGCCGTCGCTCGGGCGCAGGTCGGGCGTCAGCCGCCGGAGTCCGCTGGTGTTCAGGGAGCGGCCGGTGCTCACGGCGACGTACTGCCGGCCGCCGGCGGCGTAGGTGACCGGGAAGCCGGTGACCGGCGAGCCGAGGTTGATCTCCCACAGCACCTCGCCGGTCTCGTGGTCGAGCGCCTTGAAGCGCCCGTTGGCGTCGCCGCCGAAGACGAGGCCGCCGCCGGTGGCCACGAGCGACATCGTGAACGCGGGCTGGTCGTGGGTCCAGACGGTCTCGCCGGTCTCGGCGGAGATGGCCTCGATGGTGCCGAGGTACTGCTCGCCCGGGGTCACCTCGGTCCGCACCGTCAGGGCGTACCAGCCGACGCCGGCCGTCGCCAGCATCCGGCCGCAGGTGTGGCGGAGGGGCATGTACATCAGGTTGGTCAGGGGGCTGTAGGCGCCGGCCTCCCAGTCCTTGCCGCCCTGCCAGGTCGGGCACGCCATCACCTCCTGCCCCTCGCTCCTGAACACCACCTCGGAGTTCTCGGTCACCGCGCCGGTGGCGCCGTCGATGGCGCTGATGACGTTCTGCGCGACGGTCGGCCGCGCCCACAGGAACTCGCCGGTCTCGCGGTCGAGGGTGTAGACGACGCCGGTCTTGCCGGGGATGCCGGTGACGACCCGGCGCCGCTCGCCCGGCTGCAGGCGCGGGTTGATCCAGCTGACGGCGGCGGGGTCGGGGGCCACGACGGTGTCGACGAGGAGCCGCTCGAAGGGGTGGTCGAGGTCCCAGTGGTCGTTCAGGTGCTGGTAGTACCAGACGATCTCGCCGGTGTCGGCGTCGAGGGCGAGGGTCGAGTTGTGGTAGAGGTGGGTGTTCTCGACCCCGCCGATCAGGAACTTCGGAGCCGGCGAGGTGACGGACGTCCCGATGTAGATCAGGTTCAGCGCGGGGTCGTAGCTCGGCACCATCCACGCGCCGACGTGGCGCCGCTCCTCGAACGGCACGCCGCCCCAGGTCTCGTCCCCCGGCTCGCCGGGGGCCGGAATCAGGCGCCGGCGCCACAGCTCTTCGCCCGTCGCGGCGTCGTGGGCGGTGACGACGCAGGCGTTCGGCCCCGATTCGGGCATGCAGCCCCGGCCCGACACGACCTTCCCCCCGGCGATGATCGGCCCCGACGACTGGTGCGCCGGCAGGGTGCGGTAGTCGAGGATCTGCGTCTCCCAGGCCATCTCGCCGGTCGCCGCGTCGAGGGCGAAGACGTAGTCGTCGGCGCTGGTGTCGATGATGAACCGGTCGTGGACGGCGATGTTCCGGTTGGTTCGCGACAGCCCGGAGACGTGGTCGCCGAGGTCGTCGGGGAGGTCCCGCCGGTACTCCCAGCGGACGTCGCCGGTGACGGCGTCGAGGGCCTGGATGACATCGCTCGGGTTGGGCATGTACATCACCCCGCCGTAGACCAGCGGCGTGCCCTGGTTGCTGCCTTCCGCGAGGCCGCGCGACCAGACCATCCGGAGGTCGCCGACGTTGTCGCGGTCGATCTGGTCCAGCGGGCTGTAGCCCCAGCCGTCGAGCGTCCGCCGCCACATCGGCCAGTCCTCGGGCGCCGGGTCCTGGAGCATCGCGTCGGTGACCGGCACGAAGTCGGCCGGTGCCTGTGCCCGGGCCGCGTCCGGCGCCAGCGCGGTCACGGCCAGCAGGAAAAGAGTGAGCCGCGCGGCGGCGGTGGTGTGCTCGTATCGGTACATGGATGCGCTCCTCGGGCTTCAGGGGTTGCGTCCGATGCGCTCCGACGCACCGGACAGCCCGATTCTACCCGCACGGTCGTCGCCAGCGTCGATTGTCCCTGAACCCGCGGCTCATCGGCGGCTGGTCGACGCATGAAGCGGCGAATCCCTCGGGACCGCCCGCGGCCTCATGCGCGAGGCTGTGGCTTGGCTGCGTGTGTGCGTCCGGCCGGCGGCGACGGGCGTCAGCGGACGGTGACGGTCACGTCGTGCTCGGTGGTCAGCAGGTTGTCGTTGGCCGTGGCCCGGAGCACGTAGTCGCCGGGGACCGTGAACGCCGCCGTCACCACTGCCTGTCCGTCCTCGACGGCCACCGTTGAGGACGGTTCGAACGTCACGCCGGCCGGTCCCCGCCAGACGATCCAGGACACGCGCAGGCCGCGGACGCGCGGCGCCTGCACGCCGGTGCCGCGCCGGTTCGGCACGCTGGGGACGTTGTGTGGCGGCTCGGGGTCGTCGGGGTCGCGCCGCAGCGTCGGGGGGTCGTTCGTGCCGCCGGTCACGCGCCGGGCCGGGTCGCGCACGACCGGCAGCCCGTCGTCGGTCACGCGGGCCACAAGCGTCGCCCCGCCCTGCACGCTGGGGGCCGCCGGCGTCTCGACGGCGATCGCTGGCGCGGTATTCCTCGCGTCCTCCGGGTTGAGCCGCCGGCCGCCGGCGGATCGGGCCGCCGTCTCCCACGTCGGCTCGAGCCAGCCGATGGCCCGCAGCGTCTCGCCCTGCGTGGTCAGGTTCCAGACCATCCGCCGGTCTCCGAAGTCGCTCGGCACGTCGATGCTGAACACCCGGCGATGGGCGCGGGGGTAGAAGAACGTCGGTTGCCCGGAGTCGACCACGCCCGGGTCGAAGTGGTTGTCCGCACCGACCGGGACGTGGACCTCTTCGACGAAGTTGCGGTTGAAGTACCCGAAGTGCATGGTGAAGCCGCCGTCGGGCTTCCGCGACCAGCCTTCGTAGACCGGCTGCACCGTCTGGCCGCTCTGGTACTTCAGGTTGTAGGGGGACGGCTGGGCGCCCGCGAGGGACGGCGGGCCGAGCAGCAGCCCGAGCAGACCCGCTCCCACACCCCATCGGAAACTCGTCGCCATCGCAGCACCTTCCCGCACTGAACGTTGGACGTTCCCTCGAAGTATCGAGCCCTGCCGGGCCGCCGCCCGGCAGGGCTCTCGCGAAGTCCCGCGCGCCCCGTCGACAACGGGTGCGCTACTGGTCGTTGTCGGTGGCCGTGGCCGCCCGTCTCGCGTTGCGCGCCGCCAGCTCCTGCTGGTACTCCTCCTCGGTCAGGTCGTACCAGCCGATCCACGCGAAGCCCATCTCGTCGATGGTGCGGCCTCCGTTGCCGGTCCAGTTGGTCGGATCCGGATTGGCCCGGTTGGCGTCGGTGTTGTCGTGCCAGCTGATGGTGTGCAGGATGGTCCCCGCCGGCACCAGCGGCGCGGCGCCGTCCGCGTAGTTGTAGACGAGGTGCCAGTTGTAGTCGAAGTTCGCGCAGCTGACGACCTCGCTCGTGATCGGCGTGGTCGGATAGATGAGCTCCAGGCACTGGTACCTGCCCAGGATGTGCATGTGCGGCTGGAACGCGGTCAGCTTGGCGGGGTTCCTCAGCCGCTCGTAACCGTCCTGGCGGACGACCGCGCCGGCCGGGATGTCGAGGTCGGTGTTGTGCCGGGCGAGCTGCTTCGACCAGCGGATGTACTGGGGCACCACGTCCTCCGGATGGAACACGATGCCGAGCTCGATGCCCGCCTCGACGTCCTCCCCGATGGAGTGCAGGTGGTAGCTGGCCCGCGCCTTCATGTCGGCCGGCAGCAGCTTGCCCGAGTCCTCCGGGTAGATCTCGGCGCCCTTGCCCGAGGCGTACTCCACCAGGAACACGCCCTGGTCCTGCGTGCCGTCGTTCGACAGGTCGTCGTAGTCGGGGTCCACGGCGTAGGAGAGGGCGTGGTGGACGACCTGGCGCGAGCGCGCGTCCACCGGCCGGGTCTGGATGGCCTTGATGTAGCGGTCCTCGTCCAGGCCGAACGGGGCGTAGAGCGAGCCGAACAGGTCGGGTCCCTCCGCCGGCACCAAGTAGTCGGGATAGCGCACGACGAGGTCCGGCTCGCCGATCTGCCACTCCGACCAGTCCGGGAACTCCGGCATCTCCGGCAGGTCGGCGGGGTCGCCCATCGGGGCCCCGGCGTCGACCCAGGCCGCGATGGTGGCGATCTGCTCGTCGGCGAGCGAGATGTCCTCCTTGAACGCCTGGATGCCGATGTTCTTGTCGATGTGCCAGGGCGGCATCTCCCGCGCGATCACCCGGTTCCTGATGGACCGGGCCCACGGCCGCACCTCGGCGTACGTCGTCAGGGCCATGGGGGCCATCTCGCCGGCCCGGTGGCAGACCACGCACGAGTCGTACAGGATCGGCGCGACGTCCCGGGTGAACGTCACCGCGTCCGACGCGCCGCTCTGCGCCGTCGCCGCGGCGGGCAGCATGGCCAGCGCGACGATGCCGGCCGTGATGACCCCGCCCAAGGAAGCCGATCGCCGCCGGGCTGCTCTTCCGTCTCTCATGGTCTCGCCCTCTTCCGACTGTTCCGGTTTCCGTCCACGGACTGGCGAATCACCGCGACGCCGCTCTCCGCACGAAACCCACGGTCCGCCGTCAGCGAGCGGCGGTGGAAGCGGACCGGCGCTCTCCATCGATAATGCCGCACACTACCACCTTGCCGCGGGGCGTTCAACGGCACCGCGCGGGGGTGGGCCGGCGACCATGGGGCACCCGGGCCGATCGCGGCTCGCCGCGGGTCCGACGCCGGGAGGCGCCGGCGCGCTCGAGACGCTCTGCGGCATCGAGAGTCCCTTGTATACTGGCGCTGACGAGTGGCCCGCAAGTGCCCGCCGGCCGGCCCGCGTCTCGGACTGGAGCCGGGAGTTTGCGCAGTCAGAAGGGCGCGAACTCCGGGGGGCGGCAGGCGGAGGCGCGAGGCGATTTCCGGGCCAAGGGGGGTGCCGATGCAGCGGAAACATCAGGCGTGGATTGCGGCGGCCGTCATCGCGGCCGGCGTCGCGCTCGGCGTCGGTCAGGGCGCGCTCGACGGCGTCACGGCTCAGGGCGGCATGTCGGGGGCCACCCTGCAGGTGGACCCGTTCTGGCCGAAGCCGCTGCCCGACAAGTGGCTGCTCGGCCACGTCATCGGCGTCGCGGTCGACTCGCGCGACCACGTCTGGGTGCTGCACCGGCCCGGATCGTTGACCGACAGCGAGCGGGGCGCCGCCGCCGACCCGCCGACGTCGGAGTGCTGCGTGCCGGCCCCGCCGGTTATCGAGTTCGACCAGGAGGGCAACGTCGTCCAGGCGTGGGGCGGTCCCGGCGCCGGCTACGAGTGGCCGAACGGGGAGCACGGCATCTTCGTCGACCACCTGGACAACGTCTGGATCGGCGGCAACGGGGACGGCGACGGGCAGGTCCTCAAGTTCTCCCGCGACGGGACGTTCCTCCTGCAGATCGGCAGCGCCGGTCCCCTCGGCGGCAGCGACGACACGACGCGCCTCGGGCGCGCGGCGGACATCGGCGTCGACCCCGAGGCCAACGAGGTCTACGTGGCCGATGGCTACGGCAACCGGCGGGTCATCGTCTTCGACGCCGACAACGGCGAGTACCGGCGGCACTGGGGGGCGTACGGCCGGCCGCCGATCGACGGCGACCTCGCGCCCTACGACCAGCAGGCGGACCCCTCGCCGATCTTCGGCGACACCGTCCACTGCGTGCAGCTCTCCAACGAGGGGCTCGTCTACGTCTGCGACCGCATGAACCACCGCCTCCAGATCTTTCGGAAGGACGGCACGTTCGTGCGCGAAGGGTTCATCGGCAAGGAGACCGCCGGCGCCTCGACGTGGGACGTCGCCTTCTCGACCGACCCGGACCAGACCTGGATCTACAACGCGGACGGCGGCAACCACCTGCTCTGGACCGTGCGGCACGAGTCGCTGGAGACGCTC
Organism: Vicinamibacterales bacterium; assembly: GCA_965215895.1. Lineage (GTDB taxonomy): Bacteria > Acidobacteriota > Vicinamibacteria > Vicinamibacterales > UBA8438 > JAJEEA01. Next base: position 647,577 of record OZ244130.1, read on the forward strand.
GGGACCACCGGGCGCCGCGGGCGGATGGCCGGCCAGTTCGAGTCGACGCACTCGCTGGCCGTCGATTCGGCGGGCAACGTGTACGTGGGCGAGACTCTCAACGGCCGCCGCGTGCAGAAGTTCATGCCGACCGGCCAGTGAGGGCGGAGCGGCGTCCGACAGGCGCATTCACCCGAGCGGTCGCCGTGTCCGGGCGCGGCGGCCACTCGGCCTGTCGTGCGGAGGTTCAGCCATGCAGACACTCACGAGACTGCCAATAATCCTGATGTCCGGCGCCGTCCTCTACCTCGCAGCGGTGCCTGTTCTGGCGAGGGCGGCGCCCGCTAGCGCTGCGGCCGGCGCACAGACCGGGGCCGCGCTTCCCGCGGACGTCAATCCCGACTCCCGCAACCGGCTAGCCGGGCTAGCCACCCCGGCGCCCGACCCGGACGGCGGGCCGTCGGCCGCCGCCGCCGCGATACGGGGCGCCGGCACGGGGGTGAACGCGCGCTGGGAGTCCCCGGTGGGACGCCCGCTGCTCGAGCTCGCGATCCTCATCACGGCGCGCGAGCACGACGCGCCCTTCGAGTGGTCGCTGCACGAGATGGAGGCGGTGGCGGTCGGCCTCGACCCCGACGTCATCGACGTCGTGCGGAACCGCGGGCCGGTGTCCGGGCTCGGCGACCCGGAGGCGATCATCATCGAGGCGGGCCGCGAGATCTTCGGTGCGCACCGCCTGAGCGCGGAGACCTACCGGCGCGCCGTCGCCCAGTTCGGCGAGGCCAACTTCGTCGACGTCGTCGACCTGATGGCGCGGTACGCGGGCACTGCGGCGCGGCTCGCGGCGTTCAACCAGCAGATGCCGCCGGGCTGGCCGCAGTTCCTGCCGCTGCCGTTCACGCCCCCGGACGACTTGGACCCGCGCTCGCGCAGCCGCCTGCCGCTGCTGCCCGCCCCGGCCGAGACGACGCGGGCGACCCCCAGCCTCTACGGCCGCACGCTCTCCCCCCAGGGGACGGGGCCGGGGCAGATCGGCGGCCACGGCGCGGGGCGCGCGTCGCTGGAGGCGAACGTGGCGCGGCCCCTGCTGGACCTGGCGATCCTGGTCACCGCACGCGCCTACGACGTGCAGTACGCCTGGACCCTCACCGAGCCGGCGGCGCTGGCGCGCGGCCTGGCCCCCGAGGTCATCGACGTCGTCCGCGGCGGCGGGCCGGTCACCGGACTGGGAGACGAGGAGGCGGCGCTGATCGCGTTCGGCCGCGAGCTCTTCGGCCCGCATACCGTGAGCCCGGAGACGTACGCGAACGCGGTAGAGGCGGCCGGGGGGACGACCAATCTCGTGGATCTCGTGGACCTGATGGCGCAGCACGTCTCCGACGCCACGCTGTTGATCGCGTTCGACCAGCACCTGCCGGCGGGGCAGGCGCCGTTGCTGACGATGCCGTAAGGACAGTGATCGATATAAAGTTGTCAACTGCACCCAAGCGCAGCCCGTTGTCTGCGGGTTGGCGCGCATGGCACACGGCAAGGTAGTTTCCGTCAGCGTCCTAAGGAGACTTGCCGGTCTTCAAAGGGTCGGGGCATGGAGAGCTCCGCGCCCTCGTCGCGGCCGCCTCAGCCGGTCGGATCGCGCCGCCCACCAACGATCAACGCGATCGATCTGGTGAGAACTACCCCCGGCGATCATGTGCGGTCAATGCTGCGCCGCGCTGCCGGGCGGGTCGATTCGGCTGAGGCAGGTCAGCTCCCCAACCCCCCGCTACCGCGCCGGATGGAGGGCGCGCAGGCGGTCCCGATCGAGATCGGTCAGCGGCAGCCACTCCAGCGTGTCGTCCGCCGCGGCGATCGACGAGCAGGGGCCGCACATGAGGGTGATGCTCGTGCGGTGGTGGGTCAACCCGAGCGTGTGGCCGAGCTCGTGCGCGATGACGTTTCGCAGCACGCGGTCGTCGTTCGGCCGCGCCGGAACGGCCGCCCGGATAGCCACCAAGTACTCGGGCGAGCCGACCAGCGGCCAGGCGAACGGCATCAGCGACTGGCGGGACAGCAGGACGACGACGTCGCCCGGGAAGTCGGTCAGCACGGCCGGCGGCTTGGGGCCGAACGCGCCCTTCGGTACCCGCCCGCCCCGTTGCGACAGGAAGCGCGCGAACGTCTCGATCGCGCGGACACCGGGTGACCCGATATCCGGTTCTGCCGCACGCAGCCGCAGCGAGAGACCAAGCTCGGACAGCGTCCGGTTCCAGAAGTCGATCGCCGCGCGGGTCTGTGCGATGCGCGGGTCCTCCGCGCTCGTCGCGACGATGAGGATATGACGTTCGATGTCCTGGGCCGTTGCCGGGACCGCCAGCAGGCTGGCGGCGACGAGCAGCGGGCAGACGTACCGGGCAGCATCGATCATGGGTGGACGGCGACTTTCGGCGACGCACCGCGGGTAGCAGGACTCGCGCAGGCGGTCTCGACGGGCTCCCGGCAACCGGGCTTTCACCACGGCCAATACCGGAAAGATACCGCAGTTTGGTGAAGATGGCCCGGTTGGTGCGCCGCAGGTCGGTGATCGTGAACATGCGGCTCGCCCAGGCGTCGGGCGCCCTCGCAACCCGGGCTGCCGATTCGTGGTAGCGTGGTTCCCGCACAGATCATGAGGACGCTGCTCCTGCGTGGATTGGCCGGCCTCGTCGTCGTTGCGGCGCTGGCGGCGGCGGTCACGGCATTCCTGATCGGCGTCTTCGACCTGCAGATCGAGCTGGCCGGCAACGGCCTCCGGCCGCTGTTCTCGTTCGGCGATCCGGACGACCACTTCGCCGGGCTCGACGCGAGTCGCGCGGGCCACCGCTCGGCCGCGCCGGCCGGGGGCCGGACGGACGGTGCCGCGGACGGCGCGGCCGGTGGCGCAACAGCGGCGGGGCTGGAGCCTCCCGCCGCGGACGATGCCGCGGCGGTCCCGCGCGCCACCCCCCGGTCCGCGGCCGGCGGCGCCGCGGACGCGCCGGAATCGGCCCTCCCGACACCGCCTGACGCGTCATCCGGTCATCGGGACGACGCCGCGTGGACCGACTTCCGCGGGCCGCACCGCGACGGCCGCTACACCGGACCGGCCATCCGTACGGATTGGCCGGCCGACGGATTCGACCCGCTGTGGAGCCAGCCGATCGGCGGCGGCTACGCGTCGTTCGCGGTCGCCGGCGGGCAGGCGTTCACGATCGAGCAGCGGCGCGACCACGAGGTCGTCGCCGCCTACGACGTCGACAGCGGCGTCGAGCGGTGGACCCACGGCTGGCCCGCGCACTTCCGGGAGACGATGGGCGGCCCCGGGCCGCGCGCCACCCCGACGTGGCACGAAGACCGGGTCTACGCGCTCGGCGCGACCGGCCGGCTCGTGTGTCTCGACGCGGCCACCGGCGAGGTGGTCTGGGCGCGGAACATCCTCGCCGACGCGGCCGCGTCCAACCTGACCTGGGCGATGTCCGGCGCCCCCCTCGTCGTCGACGACCTGGTGATCGTGCAGCCGGGGGGCCGGAACGGCTGGTCGGTGGCGGCCTATGACCGCCTGACCGGGGAGGTCGTCTGGCATGTGCTCGACGACGTGCAGTCCTATACGTCTCCGATGCTCGTCACCCTGGGCGGGGTGCGCCAAGTCCTGGTCGTCACCGCCGCGCGCGCGGCCGGGCTGCGGCCGGAGGACGGCGCGTTGCTCTGGGAGTATCCCTGGACGGTGCCGACCGTGCCGAACGTCGCCCAGCCGCTGGTCGTCGGCGACGCGCGCCTGTTCCTGTCGGCCAGCTACGGGAAGGGGGCGGCGCTCGTCGAGCTGACGCCCGACGGCGACCGGTTTACCGCGGCGACCGTGTGGGAAACGCACCGGATGCGGAACCGGTTCAGCAGCTCGGTGGTCGTCGACGGCTACATCTACGGGCTCGACAACGCGATCCTGGCCTGCCTCGACGCGGCGACCGGTGCGCTGATGTGGAAGGGCGGCCGCTACGGCTCCGGGCAGCTGCTCGCGGCCGGCGATCATCTCGTCGTGCTGACCGAACGCGGCGACCTCGCGCTGGTGCGCGCCACGCCGGAGCGTCACGAGGAAGTGGCCCGCTTCCACGCGCTCGACGGCAAGACCTGGAACGTCCCGGCGCTGGCCGGCGGCCGCATCCTGGTGCGGAACGCCCGCCAGATGGCGGCGTTCGATCTGTCGCGGTAGCACCGCGGTTCTTCAGGAATTTGCCTGGTTTGTCGAGCAGGAGCGCCGTGACTCCTGCGCTGTCCGAGCCGTGCGGTGGCGGGCGGGGCATGCCGGGCGGGCCGCACATCTCGTCGACCCCGCGCGTGCCGGCGGGGGCAACTTCACCTCGAACCTCGGGAAGACCGGAGCACAGACCATGAACTCAATCGAGACCCTGGCTACGTTCTTCGGCTGGTGCGCTGTCATCAATATCGGAGCGGCGTTGCTGTTTCTGCTGGTCTTCAGTCTCTTTCACGACGTTTTCGCCACGCTCACCGCGGGGATGTTCGGTGTCACCAAGGAAGAGCGGCGGTGACCTTTTTTCGCATGTTTCAGCAGTTTAGACTCGCGCTGCTCGTCCTGAACATCGTTCCCTATATCGCCCTGAAGATCATGTCCTGATCCGGGCGCGAACGCCGCGAGCCGTCGTGTCGGTCCCGCCGCCTGGCGACCATCCGGTCGCCGGTTGAAGGGCGCGAATACGAACGCCGAGACACCCGCGACGGGGTCGCGAACAGGTCAGTCTGCCGCCGGCCGCATCACTATCTCGAATCCGTGCGGTCGGCGCGCGGAGGGCGGAAGCTCCGCATGCGGTCGACCCGCGCCCGGTACCCGCCGCCGCTCCTCTCGATCAGGTCTTCGTGCAGAAGCCAGTTGATGTCGCGCGTCAGGGTCTTGTCGGTCTTGCCGGCGTAGAGCTCGGCCACGGCAGGGCCGAGGCGCCGGAGTTGCGCGCGAGGAACCGGCCGTTCCTGATCCGTCAGCGCGAGCGCGATCTCACGGCGGCGGTTGAGGGCCGGTGACCGCCGTTCCTGTCGGAACCGGTCGAACACGAAGTGCTTCCACGTGATGGACAACTGAATCGCGTCGATGTGGTCGCACTGTTCCTTCAGGCCGTCGACGAGTCCCTGCAGGGCGTAGCGGACGAACCCGATGGGATCGCCCCGTCCCCCGTTCGCGCGGCTCGATCGGTCGAGTTGGCGATAGTACTCGGTGCGCGTGCGGTTGTAGTGATTGCTGGGGAGCTGCGCCGACGTGAGCGGCACCCCGGCGCGGGCGAGCAGCATGAACTCGATGAGCCGCGCGGTGCGGCCGTTGCCGTCGCCGAAGGGGTGTATCCACGCGATGTACAGGTGGGCGAGGATCGCATGGAGAATCGTCGTCGCGATCCGATCGGCGCCCGGGCCGGCGAACAACGACAGGTCGCGTTCCCCCTCCAGCCACTCGCAGAGACGTTGGAGCAGCAGGTCGCAGTCTTCCCGCGGCGCGCCCCGGTAGCGGCCGACGCCGACGGCGTGCGCCGGAATCTCGCCGGCGACGACGCCCTCGTCCAGGTGTGGCTCGAGACCGGCCAGCATCTGCCGGTTGCACTCCGCTATCCACTTCGCGTCGAGTCGGAGCGTGCGCCCGTGGAAGGTCTCGCCCGCGATCGCGTTGCAGGCCCGGATGACGTTGTCCACCTCCTGTCCCAGATACTCCTGCGAAGGCGGCAGGTCGAGGCGTCCTTCCACCCGCTCCCGGATCTGCTCCGTGCTGAGCGTGTTGCCCTCGATTGCGGTGGTGGCCTGGACGCCCTTGACAAGGTATAGGGTCTGCATCTCCCCGGCGGCGCCCGGTGGCAGGGCCGCTCCGCCGATCTGCTCGCAGCGCGCCACCGCCTGGCCCAGCAGCGTCCAGAGGTCGGGCGGCGCCGCGTGAAGATCGATCTTGAAGCTGATCCAGGGATGACTACGTTGGTAGGCGCGGGCGTTCACCGGGACGGGCCTCCCGCCGCGGCGTGATCACCGCGGTCCAGGATATTTTAGCACTGAAAATGTCCAAGTGAATGTCCTCTTGGGTGTCCCCAGCCTTGACCTGCGTCGTCGGCCAAACGAGTCCTCACGCGCCGGCTTGGCGCCTCGCTGCTGCCTCAACCGGTCTCCGTCACCGCCCCGGCGGCGGCTCGTCCGCGAAGGTGGCCCTCCGCGTCTCCAACCGGAGCGCTTCCCGCACGGCTGCCTCCAGGTCCACGGCGCGCCACCGACTCCGGGCGTAGAGGGGTACACAGGCCGCGTGAACCACCGGACGGGGCGGTGGCGCGTCACATGTACGGATTCGGAGGCGTCTTGCCGAGCAGTCGCGCGTAGATGGTCAGGGCGCCCCGATGGTGCGCGGTGTGGTCGGTGATGCCGCTGAACACGGAAGCTCGCGGCAGGCCACCCATGATCGGTCCGTCCGGGGGCGGCGCCGCCCACTCCTCTGCGCTTCGGCTCTCGAGCAACGCGCGCGCGTTCTCGACCGCGCGCTGCAGCCATGCGCGCGCCTCGGAGAGCGTTTGCACCGCTCGGACCCGGCGGTCCAGCGCCTCGAAGTCCATGTCGAACCCGTTCGGGTCGAACGCGCCCTGCATGAACCAGTCGATCGTCTGCGCAGCGTGCGCCACCTGACCGGCGGCCGTAAAGGTGCCCTCGGCGGGCGCGAAATCGGAGTCGTCCTCGGTCAGGCCGGCCGTGCTGCGCCCGAAGTACGCACAGGCGCTGTTCAACTCGCCGAGCAGGATGTTCTTGTCGATGGGACCCACCGTGTTTTCTCCTGGTGACGGAAGCAAGAGCGAAGGGTTACCGTACGGGCAACATGGCTGCCTGGTTGCGCAGTCATTGTGAACTCCAATGCGAGATGCTGCTGGATTGCAGGGGTGGCGGTCATAGCATCTCCAGCCCCAGGTGCTCCGCGATCGGAACGAAATCCCGGTCGGCATGCAGCAGGCGATGCCCATTCTCCATGCAGAACGTCGCGATCAGCATGTCGATGGTCTTGCGCACGGTGACGCCGCGGGCGCGGAGGGCGCGGTAGTTGCGGGCGGCGGCCAGCGCGACGTCTCGGCCGACCATGGGCTGGAACAGGAGGTGGTCCAATGCCGCCCGCGCATCGCGTACGGCCCGCTCGGTACCGAACCCCTGGAGCACCTCCACGAGGATGAGATCGCCGATGACGATGGGCTCGACGCCGAGCAGCGCATCCAGCAGCGCCGTCTCGCGGGTCACGGCGTCGTTGAAGTAGTCGATCCAGACGGAGGTATCGACGACGGTCACCGGTCCCGCCGCATCTCGTCGAGCGAACCCTCCCAGTGCAGCTTGCCGCGCAGAGCACGGATTCGTCCCTGCGCCCGGGTTCGCACCAAGAGGCGCAAGCCCTCCTCCACGGTCGCCTTCTTCGTCTTGAGGCCGCCCGCCTTCAACGCCGCCGCCATCAGGCGGTCATCGATTTCGATGTTGGTTCGCATGGGTGCTACAGGTGTATGTATTGCTCGAGTATACACACCCGTGACCCTGCGATCCACCACGGAACCGGGCAGGGTGGCCCGAGGACGGACGGTCCGGTACAATGCGGGCTGTCGGTGCCGGGGCGCCGGGTTCCGCTACTGTGCCGCGGGTGGATGCCGAAGGGCCGGACGGTCCGGGGGACGGCGATGTTGCGACTCTCCAAGAAAGCCGAGTACGCCCTGATGGCGCTCAAGGACCTCGCCTCGCGTTCCGAGGCCGAGGCCGCGAGCGCACGCGAGATCGCCGGGCGGTACGGCATCCCCATCGAGCTGATGGCGAAGGTGCTGCAGCGCTTGGTGCGGCACGACCTGCTGGCTTCCCACCACGGGACGCGCGGAGGCTACCAGTTGTCCCGGCCGGCGCGCCTGATATCGGTCGCCGACGTCATCGAGGCGATCGACGGTCCGGTGATGGTCACCGCCTGCACCACCGGCGACGACGACTGCGAGCAGTACGCCACGTGCAACATCCGCGATCCACTGTGGCGGATCAAGGATCAGATCGTCCACGCGCTGAACTCCTACAGCCTGCAGGCGCTGGCCGCCGACGAGCCGCCCCTCGTCCCGATCTCGGTCTCGAGGCGACCGGCCCGAGAGACGACCCTGGACGGAGTCCCGGCGCCGGGACGGTAGCCCGAGCGCACGGGTCGTCAACGGCAGGGCGGGCTGCCCGCGCCGTGAACGCAGGCAGGCAACCGGGCACGATCCGCACTGACCGGCCGCCGGTGCCAACGATGGATGTGCCGATCTACATGGACGGCCACCGCGACGACCCGGGTGGACCCGCGGGTCGTCGCGGCGATGCTGCCGTTCTTCAGCGACCACTACGGCAACGCGGCCAGCCGGCAGCACCGGTTCGGCTGGCGGGCCCGCGATGTGGTGTCCGCGGCACGGGCGTCGGTGGCCAGGCTGATCGGGGCGGCGGCGCGCGAGTTGTGCTTCACGAGCGGCGCCACCGAGTCGAACAACCTCGCCCTCAAGGGGGTGGCCGAGGCGTCGCGCGACCGCGGGAACCACATCGTCACCGTGGAGACCGAGCACCGGGCGGTCCTCGACCCCTGTGCGAGGCTCGCGCAGCAGGGGGTGCGGGTGTCGCATCTCCCGGTGCGGGCGGACGGCCTCGTGACTCCGGCGTCGCTCGAGGCGGCGCTCGGCCCCGAGACGGTGCTCGTCTCGATCATGATGGCGAACAACGAGATCGGGGTGGTGCAGCCGATCCGCGAGCTGGCCGGCGTGGCCCACGCGCGGCAGGTGCCCCTGCACACCGACGCGGCGCAGGCGGCGGGCTTCGTGCCCATCGACGTCGCGGCCGCGGGCATCGACCTCCTGTCGTTGACCGCCCACAAGCTCTACGGGCCGAAGGGGGTGGGCGCCCTGTTCGTGCGCCGGGGGGTGGCGGTCGCGGCGCTGATGGACGGCGGCGGGCACGAAGCCGGCCTCCGCTCCGGGACCCTGAACGTGCCGGCGATCGTGGGGTTCGGCCGCGCCGCGGACATCTGCCGGGAGGAGCTGGCGGGGGAAGCGGTTCGGTTGGGCCGGTTGCGGGATCGGTTGTGGGAGAAGCTGCGCCGGTCGCTCCCCGGCGTCTGGGTGAACGGGTCCATGACCGCGCGGCTGCCCCACAACCTCAACGTCAGCATCGAGGGGGTGAACGGCGAGCAGTTGCTGGGGGGGCTGAGCGACGTGGCGGTGTCCTCGGGCGCGGCCTGCACGTCGAGCCGCCGCGAGTCCTCGCACGTGCTGCGGGCGCTGGGCCTCGACGACGGGCTGGCCCGGGCGTCGATCCGTTTCGGGCTCGGCCGCTACGACACCGAGGCCGAGGTCGACCACGTGGCCGGCGCCGTCCGCGCGCTGGTCGAGCGGTTGCGCGCCCCGGCGCCCATCTTCGAGGTCGGCGACGACGATCTGCCGGCGGAGTGGCGGTAGGAGTCCGCACGGTAGAACGGTGCGGATTGCTGGAGGGTTGGCGGTCGGCAAGTGGAGCCGCAGGCGACGATTGCCGGGCCGGGAGTTCTGCCGCGGGCGTTCACGCTTCCCCGTGGCGCCGGGCGCTCTTCAGCCGCACGGCCGGCAGCTTCTTCAAGCGTTGACTCTGGGGATCGACCTCGACGCCGACGGATTCCAACGCCGTCACGCCGAGCAACGGTTCGGCATCGGTGTCCCCGAAGATGATGAGCCCCGCGGTCAGCTCTCCCAGGAACTCGAGCCGTGCGCCGGCGATGTCCATCTCGACCTCGGTACCGTCGGCCAGTTCGTAGACGCGCTGTCCCTCCGGCTCGATGCCGATCGCCTCCAGTCGTGATCTCGGCACGAGCGAGTCGATGGCGCCCGTGTCCACGAGGAACCGGCCCTCCCAACTGCGGGCCGGGTCGGCCGGGTTGCGGACGGTGACGTCGACGTGCGTGACACCCATCGTAATGGGTACAACTATACCGTGGCGTGGCGCGTTGGCGCGCTCGACCCCGCTCTTCATGAAGTCGCCGCCCGCCCGCCGGTGCGGTAGACTGATAGGAGATTCATGATTGAGATCACCGAAGCGGCGTCGAAACGGATCCACAGCGCGATGCAGCAGGAAGGGATCGCCGACGGGGGGCTCCGCGTCGGAGTGAAGGCCGGCGGCTGCTCGGGGTTGAGCTACGTGTTCAAGTGGGAACGGTCGCCGACCGCCGCCGACCAGGTCTTCGAGAGTCCCACCGGCGCGACGATCTACGTCGATCCGAAGAGCTTCAAGTTCCTCGACGGCACCGTGCTGGATTGCGATCCGAACATGCTCGGGCAGTCGCTGATACTGCGCAACCCCAACGCCAAGGCCGAGTGCGGCTGCGGTCTGTCGTTCGGCGTCTAGGGCCTATCGGACACCCAGCAAGCCAGACCTGATGGTGCAGCCCGACCGACGCGGTGGCGAGCCGGTTCCCACGCACCCGTTGGCGGTGGTGTCCAATCGCGAGCCGTACATCCACTCGCGCTCGGCAGACGGGAGCGTCTCCTGGTCGCCGACGACCGGCGGCGTCTCGGTGGCCCTCGATGCCCTGATGCGCGAGCGCGGGGGGGTCTGGATCGCCCACGGGGCCGGCGATGCGGACCGGCTGGCCGTCGACGATCATGACCGGGTGCGGGTGCCCCCGGATGCGCCGGCCTACGATCTCCGGCGGATCTGGTTGACGGAAGCCGAGGAGCACCACTACTACGAAGGGTTCGCCAACGAAGGGCTGTGGCCGTTGTGCCACCTCGCCCACGTCAAGCCGGTGTTCCGGGCGGAAGACTGGCGGATCTATCAGGGCGTCAACCGCCGCTTCGCGCATACCGTCCACGTCGAGCTGCCCGAATACCCCGCCCCGGTCTTCGTTCAGGACTATCACCTGACCCTCGTCCCGCGATTCCTGCGCAATCTGAGACCGGACGCGCGGATCGCCCTGTTCTGGCATATCCCCTTTCCGCATCCCGACCAGTTGCGCGTCTGCCCCTATCGCCGGGAGATCCTCGAGGGACTGGCCGACTGCGACCTGCTCGCGTTTCAGCTCGAGCGCGACCGGCGCAACTTTCTGGCGGCGGCCCGGGCCGAGCTCGGGGCCAAGGCGTACGGCAGCGGGCTCCAGGTCGGGGACCGCGCGATGGCGGTCTGCGCCGTGCCCATCGGGGTGGATTTCGACCGCATCCAGACGGTGACCCGGGCGCCGACCTTCGCGGCCGAGCAGAGACGGCTGCGCCGCGAGCTGCGGATCGACACGGAGCTGGTCGGGGTCGGCGTCGATCGGCTCGACTACACGAAAGGGATACCGGAGCGTCTCAGCGCCCTGGATGCGTTGTACACCCGGTGGCCGGGGCTCAATCGCCAACTGACGTTCGTCCAGATTGCGGTGCCGTCACGGTCGACGCTCGACAGCTACGCGGCGGTGGAGGCCGATATCGACCAGCGGGTGGCCGCCATCAACATTCGGCATGCCCGCGAGGACGGCGTCGGCCCGATTCGCTACCGCAAGTCCGCCCTGCGCATGCGGCGGCTCGCCGCGCTCTATCGATTGGCCGACCTGTGCATCGTCAGCTCGCTGCACGACGGGATGAACCTGGTGGCCAAGGAGTTCGTGGCGGCGCGGGAGGACCTCGGCGGGGTCCTGGTGCTGAGCGAGCTGGCGGGGGCCGCCCAGGAGCTGACGGAAGCCGTCATCATCAATCCGTACGATGTCGAAGGGTTCGCCGACGGGCTCCAGCTCGCGCTCGACATGCCGGCGGAAGAGCGGGAGCGGCGGATGCGCGCCCTGCGGCGCGTCGTGGCGGGCCGCGACGTGTTCCAGTGGGCGACGGAGATTCTGGAGGAGCTCGAGAATCTCGATCCGCGCGCGCTGCCCCCCGCCCCCGGGCGATTGCCCGGCAAGCGCTGACCGTCCGTCACGCGTCGTCGTCCTCCGCCTCCGCGTATATCTGGGGCGCCCGCTTCACCACCACGGTCAGACCGAACAGGACGATGAGGGTGGACGCCCCGAGTCCCAGACGGACGCCCCGCGCCATGTTGGGGGCGAGGGCGGGCGCCGCGCTTCCCCCCTCGACGATGGCGCGGGCCTGGGCGGTGACCCAGCCCTGCTGGCTGGCCGCGCGCTCCATGAGCCGTTCCGAGAGGAACAGGATGCCGAACGCGAGCAGCCCGACGAGGAGCAGCGGATGCCGCGAGTTCTTCCGCGTCACGATGCTCGCGACCGCGAGAGCGATCACCAGCCCCGCCAGCCCCAGGACCCAGAGACCGGCGAGGTCGGGCACTCCGCCGAAGCGCTGCTCGCCAACCTCGATCCACGGCATGAAGGTGCTGGCGCCGAGCAGCAGGCCGGCGCCGATGGGCACGTAGTAGGCGCGCATGGGGTGTCGCACGACATCGCCCGGGGTCATGCCGCGAGTGTAGCACTGTCGTCAGCGGTCCGCGGTCAGGGTGACGAGCCGGGCGAGCAGCCGTTCGACCGCGGCGGGATCGGGCAGGCGGTGGGTCGCGATGGACGGAGCTCGGCCGATGATGACGGTCACCCCGCGGTCGCCGACCGCTTCGAACGCGTGCTCGTCGGTGCGGTCGTCACCCAGATAGACCGGCCGCACCGGCGCCGCGAGCCGGCGGGTCGCGTCCGTTTCTATCCAGTGGACCGCGTTCCCCTTGTTCCAGGCGATGTCCGGGAGCAGCTCGAACACGTGGTGTCCGCGTTGCACCCGCGCGCGTCCCGCGTGGAGGGCGGGGGAGACGATGGCCCAGAAGGTCTCCTCCGCCCGGGCCCGATCGCCGGAAGCGGCGGCGCGGACGTGCAGGGCGACCGACAGGTCCTTGTCCTCGAGAAAGACCCCGTCGAGGGGGCGGACGGCGGCTGCGATGGAGCCCGCCAGCTCCTGCAGCCGGTCGCGATGGGCCGCCAGTTGGTCGACGCTGAAGCCGCGGTCGGGTCCGAAGATCTCCATGCCGTGGAGGCCGGCGTAGTAGACAGGGCCGTCCAGGGCGGCGCGGTCCCGAATGTCGGCGGCCCGCCGTCCGCTGACGATCCCGACGCACACCGCGGGCCGCCGGGCCAGCGTCGACAGGGCGGCCCGGCGCGACTCGGGCAGATGCACGGACTCCGGGTCGTTCCGGAACTCGCACAGCGTGCCGTCGAAATCGCTCAGCAGGAGTATCGGAGCCCGGCCGCCGGCAAGGACCGCGCCGGCGATGTCCGCCTCCGACGAGAACGCGGCCGCAGCGTCGGGCGGGGTATCCGGAGGCCGCCGATCAGCGTCGCGTGGTGCGGGGCGGCCCGAGTGGGACATTGGAACCGATGCTGCGCATCGCCGGTGGCGCCGGCTCGCACAAGTTGTCTTGGGTGTCCCGGGGCGCCGGGGTGCCCGGAGAAATCCGGGTCACGTTCAGAAGATACAACCGGTAGGCGCCCGGATCCCGTCCCGGATTGCCGCACAACCTCACCCGGTCTCCGGCCGTGAGGGCGCCCGCCGTCCATCCCACGCGTTGCAGTCGGCGGGCGGCCCGCAACTCGACGGCCCACGTGTGGAGGCGGCCGTCGCGGTCGGGCACCCGGATGTGCGCCATCGAGTGCGGGTCGCCGAACAGAAAGGAAGCCACCCGGCCCTCGAGCACGATCGCGCGCTCTTCATCGTAGATCTCGGAGATCGCGTGATGGGCGTGAATGGGCAGGCTCGCCAGACTGACACCCGCGACGATCAGCACGGCCAGGTAGCGCGTCATCGTTCCCTCCCGTCGCCCCACGGAGCCTGCGGCGTTCGGCGACTGACCGCTATCATACTGCGGGACCCGCTGCGGTTCATTCCTGAAGATTTCCTGAACGGACGGCAGCGGAGATACGCTGTTCCGGTACGCGCGATCGGAGACTGTCGGAGATGCCGCCGACCAACACCGGCTCGTCGGAGAACGGGGCCGTCGAGGGGCCGCGGCCGGCCCCGTCCGGCCGTCTGCTCGTCGTCGAGGACGAGGAGAAGGTCGCCTCCGCCCTGCGCGAGGGCCTCGAAGGCGAGGGGTACGACGTCGTGGTCGAGACCACCGGCGAGGGGGCCTTCTTCCGGCTCGCGCGGGACCGGTTCGAGATCATCCTGCTCGATCTGATGCTGCCGGGGCGCGATGGCCTGGAGGTCCTCGCGGCCCTGCGGAAGCAGGGGCTCGATACCCCGGTGGTGGTGCTGACCGCGCGGGATACGCTGGAGGATCGGGTCGTCGGGCTCGATGCGGGGGCCGACGACTATCTGGTGAAACCGTTCGCGTTCGCCGAGCTGCTCGCCCGCCTGCGCGCGATCGGCCGCCGCGGCCGGGTGGGCGACCAGGATCGCCTGGCCGTCGACACCCTCGATATCGACCGGGCGACGCGGCGGGTCACGCGGAAGGGACAGGCCATCGAGCTGACCGCGAAGGAGTTCGACCTGTTGCACTACCTGATCCGCAACGCCCGCCAGGTCGTGTCGCGGGACACGCTGGCCCGCGAGGTCTGGCGCGAGACGGCCCGCAGCACGACCCTCGACAACGTGATCGACGTCCACATCTCCCGGTTGCGCCGCAAGATAGATCTCGACCATCCGGTGAAGCTGATTCACACCGTCCGAGGGGTGGGGTTCATGCTCCGGGCAGGTGACGCATGAGCTGGCGCTGGGGGCCGCACACGCTGCGCGCGCGCCTGACGTTGTGGTACATGGCGGTCATGCTGGCGGTGCTGGGCGTCTATGTCTCGGTGGTGCTGGCGCTGGTGGCCCGCAACCTGTCCGGCGCCCTCGACGCCCGCCTCCGGAGCGACTTCCGCTGGGCGGCGGAGATGGCCGAGCAGGGGCCGGACGGTTCCCTGTCCTGGTTCGAGGGGGATCCGTGGAGCGCGGACGGCCCGTGGCTCCAGGTCTGGAGTCCCGCCGGCCGGCTCATCTATCGGACGTCGGTCGCGGCGCGGCTGCCGGTGCCGGCGAGCGAGGCTCTCGTGGATCAAGCGGACGGCCGGATCCGCGCGCTGCCGGGGGATCCGGCCCCGTTCCGGGTCCTCGGCGCCCGCGTCACCGTCGGCGGCCAGCCGGTGGTGATCCAGGTCGGCCGCTCGGAGGCGTTCATGCGGCTCGAAGTGCGCGAGCTCGCCTTGCTCCTGCTGCTGGGGCTGCCGCTGACGGTGTCGGTGGCTGGCGCCGGCGGCTATCTCCTGGCGCGCGGGGCGCTGTCCCCGTTGCACCGCATGACCGAGCGGGCCCGCGCCATCACCGCGGCCCGGCTCGACGAGCGGCTACCCATCGACAGCCCGCGCGACGAACTCGGCCGGCTCGCGGCGGTGTTCAACGACACCCTCGGCCGGCTGGAGTCCTCGTTCAAGCAGATGCGGCAGTTCACCGCCGACGTGTCGCACGAGTTGCGGACGCCGCTGACCGCCATCCGCAGCGTCGGAGAGGTCGGGCTGCGCGAGCCGCGCGATGCCCGCGCCTACGAGCAGATCATCCAGAGCATGCTCGAGGAGACCGACCGGTTGACGCGGCTCATCGACCGGCTGCTGCTGGTGTCGCGCGCCGACCGCGGCGATCTCCCGCTGGTGTTCCGACCCGTCGACCTCGGGGCGCTGGCCGACGAGGTGGCCGCGCATCTCGGGGTGCTCGCCGAGGAGAAGCGGCAGTCGATGACCGTCGAGCACGCGGCCAGCCCGCACTGCCGCGGCGATCAGATCGCGTTGCGGCAGGCGGTGATCAACCTCGTGGACAACGCCATTCGGTACACGCCGGCCGAAGGCGAGATCCGGCTCCGCGTGGCCGTCTCGTCCGGGGACGCGGTGCTCGAGGTGAGCGACACCGGTCCCGGCATCCCGGCCCGCGACCAGGGGCGGCTCTTCGAGCGGTTCTACCGGGGCGCGCAGAGCAGCGCGTCCGGCGGCAGCGGTCTGGGGCTCTCGATCGCCAAGTGGGCGGTCGAGGCCAGTCATGGTCAGCTCGCCTACGAGCGAATCGCCGGCGGCGGCAGCCGGTTCCGGATCACGCTCCCGTTGGCGTCGGCGGCACCGGCGGGGGAGCCCGAGGCGAAGGTCCCGCAGAGTTCGACCAGCGATGCATCCCGTGGGGGACTTGCACTGACTTCCCTTGGCCAGCACCGCGGCTGATCCGAAGGCCGCGCGCGGGGCGGCGTAGTGGTTGCCTGAGGCGGGCGCCCCAGCGTACGATACTGGGGGCGCAGACGCCGCCAACCGTTCCACCGATGCCATCACGACTCGCCCGGACCGGGCTCCTCGATATTGCGGAAAAGGTCGACGCCGGGGTGCGGCTGAGCCACGAGGACGGCGTACGGTTGTTCGCCTGCCGCGACCTCCTGGCGCTGGGCTGGCTCGCCAACCGCGAGCGCGAACGGCGGCATGCCGGCCGGACGTTCTTCAATCACAACATCCGGATCGAGGCGACCAACGTCTGCGTCGCGAGCTGTCTGTTCTGCGCGTTCGCCCGGCTGCAGCCGGGTGACGACGGCGCCTACACCCTGACCCTCGAGCAGGTGTGGGACAAGCTGCGGTCCCGGCGGGACCAGGCCCTGACCGAAGTGCACGTGGTCAACGGCCTGCATCCGGATCTGCCGTTCGACTACTACCTGGAGCTGCTGCGGGGGTTCAAGCGCATCCGCCCCGACGTGCATCTCAAGTGCTTCACGGCGGTGGAGATCGCGTTCTTCGCGGATCTCTACGGCAGGACCGACGAACAGGTGTTGCGCGAGCTGATGGAGGCAGGGCTCGATTCTCTGCCGGGGGGTGGGGCCGAGGTGTTCGCGGAACGCGTCCGCCGCAAGATCTGTCACGACAAGTGCGGCACCGAGCGCTATCTGGACATTCACCGGACCGCGCATCGGCTCGGCATGCGCTCGAACGTGACGATGCTCTACGGGCACATCGAGACGGCCGAGGAGCGGGTCGACCACATGCTGCGGGCCCGGACCCTGCAGGACGAGACGGGCGGCTTCCAGGCGTTCATCCCGCTCGCGTTCCACCCCGACAACAACCAGATGCGGAAGCTGCCGGCCCCGACCGCGGCCGACACGTTGCGGGTGCACGCGGTGGCCCGCCTCATGCTGGACAACGTGCCGCACATCAAGGCGTTCTGGATCGCGACGGGGGTCGAGACCGCGCAGACGGCCCTGTGGTTCGGGGTCGACGACCTCGACGGGACGGTGCAGGAAGAGCATATCTACCATATGGCGGGCGCCCGGACGCCGGAAGCGATGACCACCGACGACATCAGCCGGCTGATTCGGGTGGCGGGGCGCGACCCGGTCCAGCGCGACACGCTCTACAACGTCGTCTCGGCGTGAAGCGGGGCGGCGGGAGCCCGGACCGCGCACCGGACCCGTCACAAGTCCGCGGGGACGCCGGCCCGCCGCGGCGAACCCTCTCAACCTCAGACACGCGAAGGAGAATTTCCGCATGGCGCACGAGCTTCCCGGTTTGCCCTATGGTTTCGACGCGCTCGCTCCGCACATCGACGAACAGACGATGCGCATTCACCATGGCAAACACCACGCGACCTACGTCGCCAAGCTGAACGGCGCCCTCGAGGCGCATCCGGAGCTCCAGGGCCGGAGCGTGGAGGAGCTGGTCGGCAATATCGAGGCGGTGCCCGAGGGCATCCGCACCGCGGTTCGCAACAACGGCGGCGGGCACGCGAACCATACGTTGTTCTGGCAGGTGATGGGGCCGAACGCGGGGGGCGCCCCGACCGGGGCCGTCGCCGACGCCATCAACGGCGCCTTCGGCAGCTTCGACAGCTTCAAGGAGCGGTTCGCGGCGGCCGCCGTCGGCCGCTTCGGCAGCGGGTGGGCGTGGCTCGTCGAGAGCGGCGGATCGGTCTCCATCGAGAGCACCCCGAACCAGGACACCCCGTTGATGAACGGCCGGACCCCGCTGCTCGGGCTCGACGTCTGGGAGCACGCCTACTATCTGAACTACCAGAACCGGCGCCCCGACTACATCGCCGCCTGGTGGAACGTCGTGAACTGGGCCGAGGTCAACCGCCGGCTGGGATAAGCCGCGCCGGTGGAGGCGGGCCTGCGGCCGGGCCCAGCTCCACCTCTGCGCGCGGCGCGACACGATGACCCTCTCCTTCGTCCTGTTCCTGTTCCTCGCCCACCTCGGCGTCGGCATCGTTTTCACCCTCGTCCTGGTGGGGAAGCAGGCCGGCGTCAAGTTCTTCCGGTTCAATGCCGGTTTCGCGGCGGTGCTGCTGCTCGCGGCGCTCGCCCTGCGGCCCGATCCGGTGCGGCTGGGGACCGACGCCCAGGGCGTGGCCCTGGCCCTGCTCCTGACCGCGACGGGCGCCGTGCTCGTCTACTGGGCGACGATCGGACGCGTGCTGGCGCGGTTGCGGCCCCTGTGGGTGTGGACCGCGGTGCTTTCCGGCGGCGGCGCCCTGGTGGCGCAGGGGCTGGCCGCGGCCGGCGCGGGGGGGGTGCCGGCGGCCCTGACGGTGGCGAGCTTCCTGACCTCGGCGGCCCTCCTGGGAGGCACGTCGACCGCGATGATCCTGGGGCACTGGTATCTGGTGCTGCCGTCGATGGACGTCTCGCTGCTGCAGTCGGTCGTCCGGTTTCACATCGGCTCGACGGTGCTGCGCATCCTCGCGGTGTCGGCCGCGGTGTGGTGGGCGATTGCCGCGGCCGAGCTGCCGGGCGCCCCCTTCGACCGGTACATCTTCTCGATCGACGGGGTGTTCTTCTGGCAGCGCGTGCTGTTCGGCCTGCTGGGGCCGGTGGTCCTGGCGTACATGACCTGGGAGACCGCCAAGATCCGATCCACCCAGTCGGCCACCGGCATTCTCTACGTCGACTTCTTCACCGTCATCGTCGGCGAGGTCCTGGCGAAGTATCTGCTCGTCGCCACCTCCGTGCCCGTCTGATTCATCATGGAAGTCACCGTTCGTTGCCACCAGTGCGACAGTGCGCTCCCGGTGCGGCCGGACGACGGGTCGGAGCAGATCGACTGCGGCCGGTGCGGCCAGGCCTTTCTGCTGTCGTTCTCCGACCCCGTTCGCGCCGACCGGCAGGTGGACCGGTGCCCGGTCTGCGCGGGGGGCGACTTCTACCTCCGGAAGGACTTCGATCCCAAGCTCGGGGTGACCATCGTGGTCATCGGGGCGTTGATCAGCGCCGGCTTCTACTACTTCGGGCTCGATCTGATCGCCTACGGCATCCTCGCCGCCGCCACCCTGATCGACCTCGCGATCTACAGCCGGCTGAGCGACCTCACCGTCTGCTACCGGTGCCACGCCGAGTTCCGCGGCGCCTACGACCGGACCGCGGGCGCCTTCGACCTCCACACCGCCGACCTCCTCGAGCCCGAGTACGAGCGGCAGGTGGGGAAGCGATAGCGCTGAGCTGAAACACACCTCCGGTCCAGGTTCTTCCCCGCTTGATGGTCCGCACGCGGGCGGGGGCGCGACTGGCCCGGAAACCGCCGCCTGGCGGCACCGCTTCCGGCCCAACCAATCCTGCAGGAATCCCCTGTCGTCCTGCGGGCGCAGACTCCTGGCTGCGTGAGTGCTGCGGCCGCTCGGGGAACATCCGTGGCGCGACGAGAACGGGGCGGTAGCCGATTGCGCGGCGCCGGCCGCGGCCGGAGGGTTCCGGTGCGTCGCCGGCCCGGGTTCCCCCCGGGACGGCGTTGCGGTGGACGAAACGGGCGCCGACGGTGTACCGTCAGCCGGTCGCGGCTGTGCGACGAGAGAGGCAGTCTGCAGAACGAACCAGTCCAGGAGGAGAACAGTGATTCGAACAGTTGTGCTCGCCGTAATCATCGGCTTCGCGGCCAGTGGCTCGGCCAGTGCCCAAGAGGCCCCGGCGCCGTGCGGTCCGGCCGGCCAGTTGCCGGCCGAGCTGTCGAACAACGCGGCGGCCGACTCGCGCTGCTTCGAGATTCGCATGTACACCGCCGAGCCCGAGGTCGACGGCAAGGGCGGCATCGACGAGTTGCACCAGCGGTTCCGCGAGGGCGAGGTCGCCATTTTCGAGAAGCACGGGGCCGAGATCATCGCGGTCTGGCAGAACCTCGACAATCCGAACACGCTGGTCTGGATGCTCGCCTATCGCGACCGCGCGCATCGGCAGGAGGTCTGGGCCGCGTTCGCCGAGGACCCGGAGTGGGATGCGCTGCTGGCGAAGTATCCGGCGCCGCTCGAAGGGGCCGAGGTCTTCATGCTGAGCGCCAGCGACTACTCGGGGCTCAAGTAGCTCGACCTGCGCGGGAGGCGCCTGGGAGCGCCCCCGACCGTCCTCCAGGAGTCTGCCCCGTTCCCACGGCGCAGACTCCTGGTCCCGAACGCGTTCCTATTAGTTCTCCACCCGGCGGTGCCGGACCCGCGTATTCATGAAACAGGATATCGTGTAGGGGCTTGGCGCTGGCCCAGAGGTCGGTTTCTCTATGGTGCCAAGAGCCCGTTTTTTAGTTGGACCCGGAGTCCCGCGAGCACCCCGTATTGCGAGACCGGAGATTCTTCCGGTGAGCGCGCCCTGTAGATTTCGTACCGGCGGACTCCACGCCAGCGCCTTTGCGAGCAGGAGGTGACGGATGGAAGTCTTGTACCCCCGGTGCGCCGGGTTGGATGTCCACTCTCGGTGCGTGAACGCGTGCGTGCGCATCGCTGCGGGTCGGAAGGTCACGACCGAGCACCGGGAGTTTGCGACTACGACGGCGGGTCTGCTCGAACTGGCGGCCTGGCTGACCGAGGCGGGCTGCACGCACGTGGCGATGGAGGCGACCGGCGTGTACTGGAAGCCGGTGTGGCACGTCCTCGAAGACGAAGAGTCGTTCACGCTGGTGCTCGCCAACGCGCAGCACATCCGGAACGTTCCGGGCCGCAAGAGCGACCGGAACGACGCGGCCTGGATCGCCGACCTGTTGGCGCACGGGCTGATTCGGGGCAGCTTCGTGCCGCCGGCCCCGATCCAGGAACTGCGCGACCTGACGCGGACCCGCAAGCAACTGGTCCGCGAGATCACGCGGCACACGCAACGCCTGCAGAAGACGCTCGAAGACGCGAACGTGAAGTTGACGCACGTGGTCACCGACATCCTGGGCGTCAGCGGCCGGGCGATCCTGGCGGCGCTCATCGCCGGGGAGACCGATCCCGAGCGGCTGGCCGATTGCACCACCGGGCGCCTGAAAGCCGACCGCGCGGACATCATCGCCGCGGTGCACGGCCGGGTGACGGCGCACCACCGTTTCCTGCTGGAGCTGCACCTGGGGCAGATCGACGCGTTGCGCGCCGCCGTGCAGAAACTGGAGCAGCAGGCCGACGAGGTGCTGCGCCCTTTTCGCGAGGCCGCCGAGCGGCTGACGACGATCCCCGGGGTCAGTGAGACCGTCGCGCGGGTGCTCGTCGCCGAGATCGGCGTGGACATGACGAGGTTTCCCGGTCCGGGACATCTGGTCTCGTGGGCGGGACTGTGCCCGCGCCTCGACGAGAGTGCGGGGAAGCGCCGCTCGACCCGGATCCGTCACGCGACGCCGTGGCTGAAGACAACGCTGGTCCAGGCCGCGTGGGCGGCAACCCGGAAGAACGGGAGCTATCTGCAGACGCAGTTTCGACGGCTCAAGGGCCGGCGCGGCCCGAAGAAGGCAATCGTGGCGGTCGCCGCTTCCATGCTGACCGCTGCTTACTTCATGCTCCGCGACGAGACGGACTACCACGACCTCGGCGGCCGGTACCTGGCGAACCGCGACAAGCACCGCGTTACCCAGCGCCTCCTCCGCCGTCTGCACGACCTTGGAGTGGAGGTCGAAGTGAAGGCCGCCTGAGTCAGTGGTCACCGTGAGTTTCTCTGTAGTTCTCCACCCGGCGGTGCCGGACCCGCGTATTCATGAAACAGGATATCGTGTAGGGGCTTGGCGCTGGCCCAGAGGTCGGTTTCTCTATGGTGCCAAGAGCCCGTTTTTTAGTTGGACCCGGAGTCCCGCGAGCACCCCGTATTGCGAGACCGGAGATTCTTCCGGTGAGCGCGCCCTGTAGATTTCGTACCGGCGGACTCCACGCCAGCGCCTTTGCGAGCAGGAGGTGACGGATGGAAGTCTTGTACCCCCGGTGCGCCGGGTTGGATGTCCACTCTCGGTGCGTGAACGCGTGCGTGCGCATCGCTGCGGGTCGGAAGGTCACGACCGAGCACCGGGAGTTTGCGACTACGACGGCGGGTCTGCTCGAACTGGCGGCCTGGCTGACCGAGGCGGGCTGCACGCACGTGGCGATGGAGGCGACCGGCGTGTACTGGAAGCCGGTGTGGCACGTCCTCGAAGACGAAGAGTCGTTCACGCTGGTGCTCGCCAACGCGCAGCACATCCGGAACGTTCCGGGCCGCAAGAGCGACCGGAACGACGCGGCCTGGATCGCCGACCTGTTGGCGCACGGGCTGATTCGGGGCAGCTTCGTGCCGCCGGCCCCGATCCAGGAACTGCGCGACCTGACGCGGACCCGCAAGCAACTGGTCCGCGAGATCACGCGGCACACGCAACGCCTGCAGAAGACGCTCGAAGACGCGAACGTGAAGTTGACGCACGTGGTCACCGACATCCTGGGCGTCAGCGGCCGGGCGATCCTGGCGGCGCTCATCGCCGGGGAGACCGATCCCGAGCGGCTGGCCGATTGCACCACCGGGCGCCTGAAAGCCGACCGCGCGGACATCATCGCCGCGGTGCACGGCCGGGTGACGGCGCACCACCGTTTCCTGCTGGAGCTGCACCTGGGGCAGATCGACGCGTTGCGCGCCGCCGTGCAGAAACTGGAGCAGCAGGCCGACGAGGTGCTGCGCCCTTTTCGCGAGGCCGCCGAGCGGCTGACGACGATCCCGGGGTCAGTGAGACCGTCGCGCGGGTGCTCGTCGCCGAGATCGGCGTGGACATGACGAGGTTTCCCGGTCCGGGACATCTGGTCTCGTGGGCGGGACTGTGCCCGCGCCTCGACGAGAGTGCGGGGAAGCGCCGCTCGACCCGGATCCGTCACGCGACGCCGTGGCTGAAGACAACGCTGGTCCAGGCCGCGTGGGCGGCAACCCGGAAGAACGGGAGCTATCTGCAGACGCAGTTTCGACGGCTCAAGGGCCGGCGCGGCCCGAAGAAGGCAATCGTGGCGGTCGCCGCTTCCATGCTGACCGCTGCTTACTTCATGCTCCGCGACGAGACGGACTACCACGACCTCGGCGGCCGGTACCTGGCGAACCGCGACAAGCACCGCGTTACCCAGCGCCTCCTCCGCCGTCTGCACGACCTTGGAGTGGAGGTCGAAGTGAAGGCCGCCTGAGTCAGTGGTCACCGTGAGTTTCTCTGTAGTCCAGCACCGTCAATGCGACGGCGATCCCGGACGACGGCGGCGCGATGTCGCCGGCCCCGGCCATCCGGCCTGCCGGCTCCGGGTTCGTATCCGCCGGCGGCCCCAGCCGAGACACGGCAAGGGCCAGCACCAGCACCGTCGCCGCCGCGGGCGCGGAACCGGGTGCGGTCGCGGAGCTGCCGAAAGCGGCGATACGCCCGCGTGAACGCTTTCTGGGCGACGTCCTCGGAGTCCTCGCGCTGGCGGAGAACGCCGTAGGCCACCCGGAACGCGAGGGTCGAGGACTCGACGAGGCGGGTCTCGAACTCGCGCGCCAGCTCGTCTCGTTCCACCTCGGTGCCGCCCGTGAAGGTTGCCGCTGTCTCCATCCCCGTCTCACCAAGCCAGACGCCGCCGATCCGCATTCGGTTCACGTCGCGGTAGAGCGTCGCGCCTGCGGGTCTCATCCAAACCAGACGCCGCCGCTTCGAATGCGGGTTCATTGGCCGGCGGTGCGGCGGGATGTTCGCCCCGTCGACCTCATCGGGGCGATGATGCGCGGCGTCGTTTCCACTATCATTCGTCCCTGGGAAGGACGGGTGAGATCATGCGGATGCGGGCAACCCTCCTGGCGCTCTCCGGTCTGACGCTCTCGGCCATCGCGGGGGCGCAGCCGCCCGAGCCCACGCTGCGCTTCATCTGGGACGAGGCCCCGTTTCCCCGCGCCCACGCCTCGACTATCGTCGAAGCGCCCGACGGCTCGCTCGTCGCGGCTTGGTTCGGCGGCTCGGGCGAGGGGCGTCCCGATGTCGGAGTATGGTCCTCGCGCAAGCCGAAGGGCGGGGCATGGTTGCCCCCCAGGCAGCTCTACAAGGAGCCCGACCAGCCGGCGTGGAACCCCGTGCTCTTCCGCGTGGGGAACACGATCCGACTCTACTTCAAGGTCGGCCCGAGCCCCCGGTCGTGGAGCGGCGCGTACATGACCTCCACCACGTCCGGCGAAGAATGGTCCGACCCGGTGTGGCTGCCGGCCGGCATGCTGGGGCCGGTGCGCGCGAAGCCGATCGCCCTCGCCAACGGCGACATCCTCGCCGGCACCTCCCTGGAGAGCTACCGCACGTGGTCGTCGTGGATGGAGATCAGCCGCGACGGCGGCAAGTCGTGGAGCAAGCACGGCCCCATTCTGTTCGGGGACCCCGAGCGCGACCGCCGCGGGACCATCCAGCCGACCCTGCTGGAGATCGCCCCCGGGGTAGTGCGCGCGTTCTTCAGGACGAACCGCATGGGGAAGATCGCGATGTCCCTCTCGCGGGACGGCGGCCGGACCTGGGCCCCGCTGCGGCTCACCGACCTCGATCACCCCAGCGCCGGCATCGACGCGCTCCGGCTCGACGACGGGCGGTCGATCCTGATCTACAACCCCTCGACCACCCGGCGCACACCCCTCTCGCTGGCCGTGTCCTTCGACGACGGAGTCACCTGGCGCGACTTCCTCGTCGTCGAGGCCCTCGGCGAGGGCGAGCGCGGCGAGCTCTCGTACCCGGCGATGATCCAGGACGCGGCCGGGGACCTGCAGATCACCTACACGTGGAACCGCCGCCGCATCCGCCATGTGACGGTCCCGTTCGAGTTGATCCCGAAGACGCCCTGACCGACCGGCGAAGCCTGGTCTCGTCGGGGTCGACAGGGGTCGGGAGGCGAAGCTCTCGCGGCGGTGGCGGCATCCCGGAAGGACCGTGGCCTCGTCGGGTCGACAGGAACGTCAGGCCGAGGTCGCCCTGCTGCTGATCGGACCCGACCGCGCCCTGGCGTCGTTCCCCGGCGAGTTCTTCGTCGAGCACGGGTTGCGGCTGAAGCGCGAGCGCCTCGTCGCCGATACCCTTTTCGTCGGCTACTCGAACGGACACCTCGGCTACTTCCCCACCAACAGGGCGGCGGGCGAGAGGCTACGGCGCCGACAGCTCGTCCATCGTCGAGGTCGGCGCCGGCGAGCGGCTCGTGAACCGGGCCCTCGTCGGCTGGGGCTACCTGTCGGGACGCCTGCGCCGGACGCCGTAGGCGTCCGCGCGCGCCGGATGACCGAAGCCGAGTCCGAAGGATTGCAGTACCGCGGTAGGGTCACGGAGGAGGGTCATATGGCTGGACGCATCGCGATCGGGCTCCTGCTGAGTGCGCTGGCGGCACTCTTCCCCTCGACGGCCTCGGCCCAGGAGATCCGCTTCGGTTTCTTCGATGCGACGGTGGACGTGGAAGGGGTCGGCGCGAACAGCTACCCGGGATTCAGCCTCGGCGGCTCGGTGCCGGTCACGCCGGGGTATCCCGTTTCGGACCATGTCCAGTACAACCGGGACTACGGGTCGGACGAGAAGTTGACGGACTACGTGGTGCCGTCGCTGCAGCTCGGCGCCGCGGTGCGCGCCGTCTCGATACGCAGCATCACCGCTTCGCTGCGAATCGGCGTTATCCGCGCCTACCTGAAGGGCACGACCATCACCACCCCCACGGCTGGAGCAGCCGTCACGTTGGGGGGGCGCTACGGCCTGGCGGCCAGCCTCGACTACGGAACCAACGACGGCGTGGCGACCGTCGCGTCGATGGCAGGGCTCTACTTCAGGTTCTAACTCTAGTCAGATGTCGGTGTCGCGTTCGTCCCACTACTCCAGCATCTACTCCGGGCCGCAACCGGGCGAGGCCGTGGGTCTCCGCCGCCTCACTCCAGCGTCAGGGTGCTCTCCGCCTTCCATCACGTGCGTGGCTCCATGATTCGCGGGTCTACGCGCACTCAGATAGAGCTGCTACCAGAGCATGTGCGTCCAGGACGTGCGTGTAGAAGTCCGCCCCGTCCAGCCTGGCGACGTCTGGCGACGAGCTCTTCGTAGCGGGTGCTCATGGCGGGTGACCGTCAATCGGGAAACCCGTGGCGACGCGGTCTCGGCACGGGCTCCTACGGAAAACGTCCATGCCTGCCAGATGTCTTCCGGCGCTCGAAGAGCACTCCGGAGTCCCCCCGTGACAGACACGGACGACCGGATCGTATCCCACGCGAAGCGCCCGGACAATGCGATCGTACGCCGTCAAGACAGCAACGTTCGCGCCGTCAATCGAAACCGAGAGCGAACAGAAGCGCCGCGCGGACCGTTTCCAGCACCGGCTGAGAGACGGAGCCGACGAATCGGCGAAGGCCGGCCTTCGGGACGGTGATGACGTGGTGCAGGTTGATTGCGGACGTGCTCTTCAGGCCGCTGTCGACGCCCACGACCGTCTCGGAGGGAACGCCGCGGATGGTGCGAGTGAGCGGCGCTACGGTAACGCTGTTCAGCACCGGGATCATGTCGGAACGGGTCAGCAGCAGCACCGGGCGTTGCTTGTCCGGCGGCGCGAACCGGAACATCCAGATCTCCCCGCGCTTCACCAGTCATCCCCATGTTCGGGTGCTGTCGGTTCCTGCAACTCGACCGCCTGGGCTGCGATCAGCCCCTCGAACTCGTCGGGACGAACCGGATGGGCCTCGTAGCCGGCTCGGTCCTCGGCGACCAGTTGGCGTCGCCGCTGGCCGTTCAGCCACTCCTGCAGTGCCAGGCGGAACAGCTCGGATCGCGTCTTGCGAGCGGTCCTTGCCGCACGGTCCAGGTGGCCGAGCAAGGGTTCGTCTATGGTTATGGATATGGTCTTCATATTACGATGACTATTGTTAGGCGGGCGCACTCCCGCGGACAAGCGGGCGGGCGGAGGCGCACCTTCGATGTCTCGTCTGTATGGGGCGAGTGGGCGTGCGTGCGCCGTCGATACCCTGTATGGGGCAAGCGGGCGGGGGGTGCACCTTCGGGCCCCCGAGTATTCCGCGCCTGGCGGTGTGACCCCCGCCGCCGGTCAGTCGCTCACGCGCACGAACTTCTGATTCCGCCGCCCGCCGACCGTCTCTGCCGCATAGAGGTTGCCGTCGGAGTCGGTCACCAGGGTGTGGGGAAACGTGAACTCGCCGGCCAGGTGCCCCGACCCGCCGATGCTGCCGGCGATGTCGCCGGTCTCGCGCTCGAGAATCCAGATGCGGTTGCTGCCGAGGTCCACGACGAACAGGAAGCGCTGCTCCGCGTCGCGGGAGAGCTCGATGTCGGTGGCCCGCAGGGTCGCCTCGCCGTACTCCGCGGGGTCGATGCGGATGATGCGCTGCAAGTTGCCTTCCCGGTCGAACACCTGGACGCGGTTCTGTCCCCGGTCGCACGCATAGACCAGACCGTCGTTGCCGAGCACGACGCAGTGTGGGTGTCCCCCGCCCCCCTCGACGAACTGCCCGTCGCCGCTGCCCGCCGAGCCCCACTGCCGGAGGTAGTTGCCGTCCCGGTCGAAGACCACGATGCGGTGGTTGCCGTAACCGTCCGCGATGTACACCGAGCCGCGCTCGCCGGTCACCGGGTCCGGGTTCGGGTCGACCGCGACGTCCGCCGGTGCGTTCAGCAGGGTCCGGCTGGTGTTGTTGCCGGGCTCGCCGCAGGTGGGGTGCGGCGAGTTCGGATTCAGGGTCGACGGGCCGTCGCAGACCCCCTTGGTGCCGATCTGCAGCAGCATCTCGGACCCGTCGTGGGTCCATTTCTGGACCACCCCGTCCGAGTTCCCCGCGATCCAGATGTTGTCCATCTCGTCGGCCACGCAGCCGTGGATGCCGTGGGGCAGCACCGCCGCCGCCCCCGCCGGCGTGAGGGTCGGGTCGCCCCAGCTCCCGGCCACGTTGCCGTCGGTGTCGTACAGGAGCACCGGCGGGGAGGGAATCGACTGCGAGCCCTCCTGCGGCAGCAGGCCGCTGGGCAGGAAGCCCCGGTTGACGGTGATGATGTGGTCGTGCGAGTCGATGCAGCTCGCCCCGACCATGCCCGTCACCCACTGCCGCGCCAGGCCGTTGCGGTCCGTCATGGTGGGCAGCGGCCTGGGCCAGAAGGGATCGACGCGGAACTCGGGGCCCGAGGCGCGCGACTGCGCCCCGGGCAGGGCCACCCAGAGTGCCCCGGTCACCAGAGCCGCGAGCAGGCCGGCGGCCGGCAGCCGCCAAGCGAGGGGAACGGAACCGCGTCGTCGTTGTGTCATGGCGTCTCCTTGCATGAACTCAGGCTGCTTATACCACGCGCCCGGGGTGGAGACCCGGCGATTCGGGGTTGGCTTCCCGGCCTGCACGTGTCGAAACGACTCGGGCGACGGGATATCCAGCCGCGTCCCGCCGCTCCGATCCCCGCCCACGCCTCGCGAAAATCCCGCGTAAGATGGTCGCGGCCGGATTCGAATGCGCCGGCCGCAGGAACCGTGCTCGGATCACGTTGGAGTCCGGCTCGGTCTTCGGCCTCGGTTCGGTGGCCCATCTTGCTCACCCCAGCCGACCGAAAGGCATGCAGCGAGGAGGGGCGGCGGGGGAGTGCGTTCCCACCGTGTGCTGTCTCACGGGCCGTCCCCGCACGCGAATCGAGTGCCATGTCGAACCGCATCATTCCCGTCGTCCTGCTCGCCGCGTTGTCGGTCGGCGTGGCCGCCGGCCAGGAGCCGGGCCGGATTCGGGTCGAGGTCCGCGCGGGCGCGGACGCGGTGGCGGGGGCGGCGGTGGTGGTGGCGGGAACGACGCAGACGACCGACGCCACAGGGGTCGCGCTCGTGCCGGCGCCGGCCGGGACGGTGGAGGTCAGGGTCGTGCGCGAGGGATTCGTCCCGGTCACCGTGTCCTTGACCCTCGCCGCCGGCGAGGAGCGGGTCGTCCGGGTCGCGCTCGTGCCGGAGCTGACGGTCGAGGAGGAGGTCACGGTGGTCGCCAGCACCCGCACCGGCCGGCGCATCGAGGACCAGCCGATGCGGGTAGAGGCCCTGAACCGGGAGGAGATAGAGGAGAAGATGCTCATGACGCCCGGCGACATCGTCATGATGCTCAACGAGATGGGCGGCATGCGGGTACAGACCACCTCGCCGTCGCTGGGCGCCGCGAGCGTCCGCATCCAGGGCATGCGGGGCCGTTACACCCGTTTCCTCTCCGACGGGCTGCCCCTCTACGGCAGCCAGCCGGGCGGGCTGGGGCTGCTCCAGATTCCGCCGATGGACCTGGGGCAGGTGGAGGTCATCAAGGGGGTGGCGTCCGCCCTCCACGGGGCCGGCGCCATGGGCGGCGTCGTCAACCTCCTGTCGCGGCGGCCCGGCGACGAGGCCGAGCGGGAGATCCTGCTCAACCAGTCGACGCGGGGGGCCACCGACGGCGTGCTGTGGCTGTCGACGCCGCTCTCCGACGCGTGGGGGATGACCCTGGTCGGCGGCGGCCACCGGCAGGTCCGGACGGACGTCGACGGCGACGGGTGGACGGACATGGCCGGCTACGGCCGCGGCGTCGTGCGGCCGCGGTTCTTCTGGGACGACGGCCAGGGCCGGTCGCTGTTCCTCACGGCCGGCGCGACCCGCGAGACCCGCAGCGGCGGCACCGAGCCGGGCCGGGTGGTCCCGGCCGCGGGCACACCCTATCGGGAAGCCCTCGAGACGCGCCGCCATGACCTCGGAGTCCTGTGGCAGACGCTGGCCGGGCGCTCGGTGGTGACCGCGCGCGCCGCCCTCGCGCGCCAGTGGCACGACCACACGTTCGGGGAGACCCTCGAGCGCGACCGCCACGACACGAGCTTCGCCGAGCTCTCGGTGCGGCGGGCGGCGGGGCGGCACACGTGGGTCGCCGGCGCCGCAGTCGAGCGGGACGCCTACCGTCCCGCAGACATCCCGCGATTCGCGTACAACTTCACCACGCCCGGCCTGTTCGTGCAGGACGACGTCGACGTGCGGTCGTGGCTGGCGCTGTCGATGAGCGGGCGGCTGGATCACCACAGCGAGTACGGCTGGTTCCTAAGCCCGCGCGTGTCGGCGCTCCTGCGATCGGGCGGCTGGTCGACCCGCCTGTCCGCGGGGACCGGATTCTTCGGGCCCACGGCGCTCACCGAGGAGACCGAGGCGGCCGGCCTGACCCGCCTCACGATGGACGGCCCCCTGCGGGCGGAACGCGGCCGCAGCGTCTCCATCGATCTCACCCGCGCCCACGGCCCCGCCGCCTACACCGTCACCGTCTTCGGCTCGCACATCGCGGACCCGGTGCACGTCGACCGCGCGACCTACGTGCTGCGCAACCTCGACCGCCCGACCACGAACCTCGGCACGGAGCTGCTGGGGACGTTCCGCCAGCCGCCGTTCGCCCTCACCGCCAGCTATACCTACGTGCGGTCGCGCGAGCAGGTCGGCGGCGTCACCGCCGACGTCGCCCAGACGCCGCGGCACGGCCTGGGGCTCGTGGCCATGGCCGAGAACGAGGACGGGCGCATCGGCTTCGAGCTGTACTACACGGGGCGGCAGCGACTCGAGGCCAACCCGTACCGAGGTGCCAGCGAGCCCTATACGCTGATGGGAGTCCTGATCGAGCGGCGGGTCGGCCCGATCCGGCTGTTCGTCAACCTCGAGAACCTCACCGACGTTCGGCAGCACCGGTGGGACCCCGTCCTGCGCCCCGACCGCGCCCCCGACGGGCGCTGGACCGTCGACGCCTGGGCCCCCCTCGACGGACGCGTCATCAACGGCGGGGTGCGGGTGCAGTTCTAGGCGGGTCTGAACGACCTTCCGGCGGGTACGAACCCAGGGGCGTGTCAGCCTCTCGAAGCCGCTTGACGGCATACTTGCGTGCCTAATAGGTTGTGATCTCATGTCTTCTACGCAACCGACGCTGCACAACGTCGCACGCTGCGAGCGCCTTCGCCGTTACGCGGGATGGACCGCCGACGATCTCGAAGAGTTCGACGCCGCGATGCGAGCCCAGCGTGTCGTCGACGCACGGTCCTGGGAAATGACGCCCGTCGCGAGGGTCGTCCTGGAAACCAGCACGTACTCTCGCCTTCGCGCGGGCATGCCCAGTTGCTCCCGTGAGACATGAAGGAGAACGCAAGATGCGCATGTCGACCCTGCTCTGCCGTGTCTGGCCGTTCTGTCGCCTGTCCCGCACCGCGAGCGGCGCAGATCCCGGCTCCATCCCTGCCGTCCTCGTGCTTCTCGTCCTGTGGGTATCGATGGGCGTACCGGGCCTGACCGAACGTCCGATGGCCGCCGAACGGGTCGGGCCGAGCCCGGCCCTGGCCCAGGCGGCGGGGGACGAGGATGAGGACGAGCCCGCGGACACGGGACTGCCCCTGGAGGTGGACCGGCTGGTGCCCCTCGACATGACCGAGGGGAGCTGGATCTCGCTGGACGTGAGCCCCGACGGGGAGACCATCGCCTTCGACTACCTCGGAGACCTGTTCACGGTACCCATCACCGGCGGCGACGCGACGCAGCTCACGTCGGGGATGGCGTTCGACGCCCAGCCCCGGTTCTCGCCCGACGGATCGCGCATCGTCTACGTGTCCGACGGCGACGGGGGGCAGAACGTGTGGGTCATGGCCCGCGATGGTGCCGACCCCGTGCAGCTGTCCAAGGGCGCCTCGAACCGGGCGGAGTCGCCGGAGTGGATGCCGGACGGCCAGTACGTGGTGGCGGCGATGGGTGCCTTCCGAGGGCGCGGGCTCCCCAAGCTGAAGCTGTTCCACGTGGACGGGGGCAGCGGCACCATGCTGATCTCGGAGCCGGACAACCTGAAGACCATCGGCCCCGCGGTGTCGGCGGACGGACGGTACATCTGGTACGCGCGGCGCACCGGCGACTGGCAGTACAACGCCCAGCTTCCGCAATACCAGCTGGAGGCCTACGACGTGGAGACCGGCGAGCGCTACCCGCGCTCGTCCCGCTACGGGTCGGCCATGCGGCCCACCCTGTCGCCGGACGGGCGGTGGCTGGTCTTCGGGACGCGGCACGACGAGCACACGGGACTCGTCATCCGCGATCTGGACACTGGCGCGGAGCGGTGGCTGGCGTATCCAGTGCAGCACGACGACCAGGAATCGCGGGCCACCCTGGACGTGCTGCCGGGCATGTCCTTCACCCCCGACTCGCGCCACCTCGTCGCCTCCTGGGGCGGCGGCCTGTGGAAGGTGCCGGTGGCGGGCGGGGCGGCGGAGAAGATCCCGTTCCGGGTGCGGTTCGACCTGACGCTCGGGCCGAAGGTGGAGTTCGACTATCCCATCGAGGATACCCCCACGTTCACGGTGCGGCAGATCCGCGACGGGGCGCCGTCGCCCGACGGGGAGCGGATCGCGTTCACCGCCCTCGACCGCCTGTGGGTGGCCGACGCGGATGGCGCCAATCCCCGGCGGCTGACCGGGGACGACCGTTCCGAGCACTTCCCCGCGTGGTCGCCGGACGGCGCGTGGATCGCCTACTCGACCTGGGACGGCGAGCAGGGTCACCTCTACAAGACACTTGCCGACGGCGCGGGCGAGCCGGTGCGGCTGACCCGCGACGCCGCCGCCTGGTACCGGCCGGCGTGGGGGCCGGGGGACCGGATCGTGTCGGTGCGGGGACCGGTGCGGGCCTACCTGACGCAGGGCGAGGGCGGTGCGCCGGGCACCGAGATCGTCTGGGTTCCCGCCGACCCCGAGGGCGACGGAGGAACGGCGGCGACGCTCGTCGCTCCCTCCGACCGGCGGGCCTTTCCTCATTTCACGGCCGGCTCGGACCGCATCCACCTGTTC
Source organism: Vicinamibacterales bacterium (assembly GCA_965215895.1). GTDB lineage: Bacteria > Acidobacteriota > Vicinamibacteria > Vicinamibacterales > UBA8438 > JAJEEA01. Next base: position 680,446 of record OZ244130.1, read on the forward strand.
AAGTCTCCCGACGTGCTGGTGTCCATCCGGTGGGACGGGACCGACGAGAAGGAGCACGTGAAGATCGAGGGCCCGACCCTGGCCGGATCGACGGACGGGTTGACCCCGACGCGCATCGTGATGGCGCCGCGCGGGGACCAGGCGCTGGTGGAGATGCAGCGCAACGTCTACACGGTGACCGTCCCGCGGCTGGGCGCGGCCCCCACCATCAACGTGTCCAACCCGGAGAACGCCGCGTTCCCGGTGCGCCGGCTGACCGACCTGGGGGGCGAGTTCCCGGCGTGGAGCGCGGACGGGCGGACGGTCCACTGGTCGCTGGGCAACGCGTGGTTCTCGTACGACCTCGACGAGGCGCGATCCTTCGAGGAGCGCCGGGAGGCCGAGGACGAGGCGGCGGAGGCCGAGGCCGCGGAAGAGGACGAAGCCGCGGATGCCGGGCCGGACGAGGACGCGGCCGCCGGCGAGCCGGATGATGCCGGCGAGGCGGACGAGACGGACGAGACGGACGACGGGGAGGAAGAACCCGAGTTCGAGGCCGCCGAGGTCCGCGTCGTCATCGACGCGGCGCGGGACCTGCCGGAAGGGGTGGCGGTGCTGCGCGGCGCGCGCGCCATCACCATGAACGGCGGCGAGGTCATCGACGACGCCGACATCGTGGTGCGCGGGCCGCGCATCGAGGCGGTGGGGCCGCGCGGGGCGGTGGACGTGCCCGACGACGCCACGGTCATCGACGTGTCGGGGCGCACCGTGGTGCCGGGCTTCGTGGACACCCACGCGCACCTGCGCGCGCGCGACCAGATCCACCGCACCGACGTGTGGCCGTACCTGGCGAACCTCGCCTACGGCGTCACCACCACCCGCGACCCGCAGACCGGCAACACCGAGGTGCTGTCCTACGCCGACATGGTGCGCGCGGGAACGGTGCTCGGTCCCCGCATCTACTCCACCGGCCCCGGCGTGTTCTGGCAGGACGGCATCGACACCGAGGAAGAGGCGCACGACGTCCTCAAGCGGTACGCCGACTACTTCGACACCAAGACCATCAAGATGTACGTGGCGGCGGCGCGCAAGGGCCGGCAGCACATCATCGCGGCGGCCCGCGAGCTCGGCCTGATGCCGACCACCGAGGGGTCGCTGAACATCCGGCAGAACCTGACCGAGACCCTCGACGGATACCCCGGCCTGGAGCATTCCATTCCCATCTTCCCGGTGTACGGCGACTACGTGCGGCTCTTCGCGGAGACGGGGCGCGTCTACACGCCGACGCTGCTCGTGTCCTACGGGGGGCCGTGGGCCGAGAACTACTTCTACAGCCGGGAGAACCCGCACGACGACGCGAAGCTGCGGCGCTTCGTGCCGCACGACGAGATCGACGCGCGCACCCTGCGGCGCGGGCAGTGGTTCCGCGACGAGCAGCACGTGTTCGAGCGGCACGCCCGGTTCGTGCGCGACCTGGTAGAGGCGGGGGGGCGCGCCGGCGTGGGCAGCCACGGCCAGCTGCAGGGCTTGGGATACCACTGGGAGCTGTGGGCGATGGCCGCGGCGGGCATGAGGGCGCACGACGCGCTGCGCATGGCCACGATCATGGGGGCCGACGCCATCGGCCTCGGCAATGACCTCGGCTCCCTCGAACCCGGCAAGCTCGCCGACCTCGTCGTCCTCACCGGCAACCCGCTCGACGACCTGCGGAACACGAACACCGTCGAGCGCGTGATGCTGAACGGCCGCCTCTACGACGGCGACACCCTCGACGAGACCTACCCCCGCCAGCGCCCGCTGCCGCCGCTGTGGTGGTGGGACGAGGAGCCGGCCGGCGTCCCCGGCCTGGGCCGCTGAGGGGGGCGGTGCGCTCAGGCGGCGTCACGCGGACGGACCGCCGACAGGCCAGCTTGCGCCGGTGGGTCTCCGCGTTCAGAGTACCGCGTCCGGCGTGATGCGCTCGATGTTGGGAAGCTCGTCGAAGTGACGATCGTAGCTGACGACGGTTCGGATTCCGATGCGGCGCATGACCGCGGTGTGGATGGCGTCGCGTGGCTGGACGGCTCGGTGCCGGCTCAGAATCGCGCGGCACCCCCACAGGTCGTCGAGCACGATCGAATGGAAGATCCGGACGGTGGCGGCGAAGGTCTCGAATACGACGAAGCCGTCCGATTCTCGATTCACTGCCCGGTAGCGGTGGAGAATCTCCTGCAGCACCTCGACATCGCTCACCGCGTCGACTTGGCGCCGAGCGACCGCCAGCATGAACGCGGCGGACGGCGCCTTGAAGCGGTGGTCGCGACCTTCCGCGTACATCGGGATGTTCGCGTCGACGAACACGCTCACCGCTCTATCGCACCCCGGATGATCTCGGCTTCGAGCTGTGCGGGATCCTCGGGAACCTCGCCATTGAGATGCACCAGCTTCTCGACCGCCTCGCCCCGCATCGACACCCCACCCGCGCCGTACCGAATCATGACGGCTTCCCGCACCAGCTCTCCGACCGAGCGCCCCTGCCGGCGGGCCTCGTCCTCCAACTCCCCGTAGAGGGCCGGAGGAAAGAGAATCGTCGCCTTCTTCGTCATCTGCTGAGGCATATCTATATCCGTATCCGTATCCAGATATCGACGGTACCGCCCAAGGGTTCGTGCATGTCAACGCCCCCGCCGGTCTTCAGAACAGCTTGACCTCGACCGTCTCGCCCTCCTCGACGATGTCGGTCCGGGCGGGGATCTCGATGTAGCCGTCGGCCTGCGACATGCTCGTGATGTCGCCCGAGGCCTTGAAGGCGGGCACGGCCCGGCCGTCGACGACCCGGACGGGGTAGAACTGGTGCCGGCCGCTCGTCGAGACGAAGCGCTGCGCGGCGGGCACCGAGGTGGTGCGGAACCGGTAGGGGGGCAGGCGGGCCACCTTGCGCAGGACGGGCACGAGCAGCATGTAGCCGTTCGACAGGCACGAGGTGGGGTAGCCGGGCATGCCGAGCACCAGAGTGTCGCCGATGACGCCGCATGCCGTCGGCTTGCCGGGCTTGACGGCGATGCCGTGGAACAGGAGCTCGCCCTTCTGCCGGATGACGTCGAGGGTCAGGTCGCGCTCGCCGACCGAGCTGCCGCCGGAGAAGACGAGGATGTCGTGGTCGAGGCACCCGTCCACGGTGCGGCCGAGCTCGTCGAGGTTGTCGGGGGCGGTGGGCAACGGCGTGGCGCCGCCGCCGTGCTCGCGGATGAGGGCGCCGAGGGTGAACCGGTTGATGTCGTAGATCTGCCCGGGGGCCAGCGGTTGGCCCGGCGGCGCGATCTCGCTGCCGGTCGACAGGAGGGCGACGCGCGGGCGCGCATACACCTCGGCCGCGGCGATGCCGAGAGCCGCGATCGACCCGAGCCGGCCCGGCGTCAGCAGGTCGCCCGGCTGCAGCACAGCGGTGCCGCGGGTGATGTCGGCGCCGCGGCGTCCGACGTGCTGCCGGGGGTAGACGGGGGTGAAGACGGCGACCTCGGCGGCGCGGCGGTCGGTCTCCTCGACCATGACCACGGCGTCGGCGCCGTCGGGCATCGGCGCCCCGGTGGCGATCTGCGTGCACTGGCCCGGTTCCAGGGTCCGGGTCGGGACGTCGCCGGTGTGCACCGTCTCGATGCAGTCGAGCCGCCGCGGGTCCGTGCGGCTGGCGCCGAACGTGCTCTCGGCGACGACCGCGTAGCCGTCCATCGCGGCACGGTTGAACGGCGGCACGTCGTGGCCGGCCACGACCGGGGCGGCGAGGACGCGCCCCACGCACGCGTCCAGCTCGACCCGCTCGGTCCGGTCGAGGGGCCGGGCGGCGCCGACGGCCAGCCGCAGGGCCTCCTCGACGGGGATGGTCTTGCGTATCGGCCGCATCTTCGTTCCGGTCATGGCTATCGCGAGACCTCGCGCACCAGATGGCCCAGCTCGGGCAGCACCAGCCGGGTCATGCCGAGCTGCACCGCGCTCCACGAGCCGGGGAGGGCGATCAGGACCTTGCCCCGCGCGGCCCCCGCGACGGCTCGCGAGAGCATCGCGGCGGGGCCGATCTCCTCGAAGCTCAGGGCTCGGAACAGCTCGCCGAAGCCGTCGAGACGCTTCTCGATCAGCCCGGTGATCACCTCGTAGCTGCCGTCGCGGCGGCTGATGCCGGTGCCGCCGGTGGTGATGACCGCCTGCGGCGCGTCCGCGTCGAGCTGGCGCTCGAGCGCGGCCCGGAGCCTGTCGGGGTCGTCGGGCACGATCTCGTGCCCCAGCACCCGGTGTCCGTCCTCGGCCAGCAGGGTCCGCAGCAGCCGCCCGCCGGTGTCGGTCTCCTCGGTCCGCGTGTCGCTGACGGTGATGACGTGGCAGCCGACCGCGGCCGGCGCCGCGGCGCGGTGCTCCTCGTGACTCATGGCCGATGATGATACCTGTTACCATGCCGGTGTGCGTATCCCTGCGCGCCGTTTCGCGCTCGCGGCCGGCCTTCTCGCCGCCGCGCTCCTGACCGGCACCGCGGCCCCGCAGACCGAGCCCGAGGCGGCCCGGTGGGTCGAGACGACCCTGGGCGAGATGACCCTCGACCAGAAGATCGGTCAGCTCGTCATGCCGTCGTTCCGGTCCACCTATCTCAGCAGCGACAGCGAGACGTTCGACCAGTTGGCCGCGCTGGTCCGGGAGCAGCACGTGGGGGGATTCCTGCTGTTCGGCGGCCGAGAGCCGGCCCCCGACGTGCTCCTCAACCCGGGCTACTCGCGGTCGACCCTGGGGCAGCCCCTGGCCGGGGCGTCGATCGCCAATCGGCTTCAGGCGCTCTCGGCGCTGCCCCTGCTGAACGCGGCCGACTTCGAGACCGGGGTCGGGTTCCGGCTGCGGGGCGGCACCACCTTCCCCCGGGCGATGGCGTTCGGGGCGGCGGGCGACGAGGGCTTGGCGTTCGAGGCGGGGCGCATCACCGCGGTCGAGGCGCGGGCCCTCGGCGTGCACGTCAACTTCGCGCCGGTCGCCGACGTGAACAACAACCCCCGCAACCCGGTCATCAACACCCGCTCGTTCGGCGAGGATCCGGCGGTGGTGGCGCGTCTTGCCGCCGCCTGGGTGCGCGGCTTGGACGCGGGGGGCATGGTGGCCACCCTCAAGCACTTTCCCGGTCACGGCGACACCGACGTCGACTCGCACGTGGGGCTGCCCCTCATCGCCCACCCCCGCGCGCGCCTCGACCGGGTCGAGCTGCCGCCGTTTCAAGCCGGCATCGCGGCCGGCGCAGGGGCGGTGATGACGTCCCACGTCGCCCTGCCCGGTCTCGACCCCGGATCGACCCGGCCGGCCACCGTCAGCCGGCCGATAGTGACCGGCCTGCTGCGCGGCGACCTCGGGTTCGACGGACTCGTGTACACCGATTCGATGCGCATGCGCGGCATCACGAACCTGCTGTCGCCGGCGCAAGCGGGGGTCGCGGCGGTGGCGGCGGGGCACGACGTCGTCGTGCACGCTCCCGACGACGCGGCGGTGTTCACCGGTCTCCGGCGGGCCGTCGAGGGGGGGACCCTCACCGAGTCCCGAGTCGACGCCTCGGTGCGGCGGATCCTGGCGGCGAAGGCCGCCCTCGGCCTGCACCGGACCCGGACCGTCAGCCTCGACGACCTGCCGCGGGTGGTCGGCGCCCGGAGCCATCGGGCGGTGGCGGCCGAGGTGAGCCGGCGCGGCCTGACCCTGATTCGGGACGAGCGCGGCGACGTGCCGCTGACGCTGCCCCGATCCGCGGCGGTCCTGTACCTGTCGGTGCTGGACCGTCCGTCGGGGTGGGGCAACGGCGCCCCGAGCCGCACGTTCCTGCCGGAGTTCCGCGACCGGTGGCCGAACGTCACGGCGGTGGAAGTGTCGGACCGGACCTCGCAAGCCGAGCTCGATCTGCTGCGGGCGAGCGCCGTCCGCTACGATGCGGTCGTCGCGTCGGTCTTCGTGCGCACCGCCTCGTTCAGCAGACGGATGGACCTCGCGCCCGGCGTCGTGCGGTTCCTCGGGGACGTCGCCCGGGGCAGCGCGCGGCGCGACCAGCCGTTCGTGACCGTGTTCTTCGGGAACCCCTACGTCGCGACGGCCCTGCCGGAGTTGCCGGCGATGCTGCTGACCTACGACTTCTATGACCTGGCCGAGGCCACCGCGGTCCGCGCGGTCGCAGGCGAGGCGGCCATCGGTGGGCGTCTCCCCATCACCCTCGGCGACGGGTTTCCGGCCGGGCACGGGTTGACGCGCGCCGCCCGCCGGCGTTGAGGCCGGACGGGGACTCCCCAGCACCCCTGGCGACGGGTTTCCGGCCGGGCACGGGCTGACGCGCGCCGCCGGTTCTCGTTGAGGTTCCGACGGCGCCGCTGCCCTCCGGAGGGTATCCGCAGCCGGGTTGGTGTGCCGGGGCAGTTGGGTTACCATGCACAACTGGATCGGAGCGTACGTCGGGCATGTCCCCGGTGGCGCCGCTGCCGCGCCGGCGTGTCCAGGAAGGTTGACTGCAATGACGGCCAGAGGCTTGGTGGGGTGGCTCGGTCTCGTGCTCGCGGCCGGCGGCGCCGGTCAGGCGGGCGCCCAGGCGACGCTGGCGCCGGACACCGCTGACTCACCGCGGGCATTGCTGGATCGGTATTGCGTGGCGTGCCACAACGACCGCGCGCGTCAGGCGGGCCTGACCCTGCAGACCATCGACACCGAGCGCGTCGGCCACGTCGCCGGGGAGGTCGAGGCCTGGGAGAAGGTCGTCCGCAAGCTGCGGGGCCGCGCGATGCCTCCGCCGGGCCGGCCGCGGCCGGAGCCCGCCGCCTACGACGCCGCCGCCCACGTCCTCGAGACCGCCCTCGATGTTGCCGCGGCGGCCGATCCCAATCCGGGCCGCCCGCCCATCCATCGCCTGAACCGCGTCGAGTACCGCAACGCGATTCGCGACCTGCTCGCCCTGGAGATCGACGAGCGGGCGCTGCTGCCGCCCGACGAGTCGGGCTACGGGTTCGACAACATCGCCGACGTGCTGGCCATCTCGCCGGTCCTGCTCGACCGCTACATGGTCGCGGCCGAGAAGATCAGCCGGCTCGCCCTCGGCGACGCCTCCATCCGGCCCGCCATCGAGACCTACACGGTTCCCTACACGCTCTGGCAGGAAGGTCGCATGAGCGAGGAGCTGCCGTTCGGCTCGCGCGGCGGCCTCGCGGTGCGCCACCATTTCCCCCTCGACGGCGAGTACGTCATCAAGATCGAGCTGCAGCGCGCCTACGGCAACCACATCCGCGGGCTCCAGGAGCCGAACGACATCGAGCTGCGGCTCGACCGTGCGCGCATCGGCGAATTCACGATCGGGGGCGACGGAGTGCGGGCGCCCTGGAACGCGGTGTCCCGCCCGTCCCTCTACGAGCAGACGGCCGACGAAGGGCTGGAGGTGCGGCTGGAGGTGAAGGCCGGCACCCGGCTCGTCAGCGCGGCGTTCCTCGACCGGGCGGCGGTCGCCGAGGGTGTGCTCGAGCCGCGGCCGGGGGTGTCGAGCCTCGCCTACTCGCGCGACCGGAACGCGGCGATGGCCCTCGGCAGCATCGAGATCAGCGGCCCCTACGACGGGGCGACGCCGGAGGACACCGCCAGCCGGCGGCGGGTGTTCTCCTGCTACCCCGAGGCGGCGGCCGAGGAGGCCGGCTGCGCGGCCGGGATTCTGTCCACCCTGGCCCAGCGGGCGTTCCGCCGGCCGGTGGACGCGGCCGACGTCGAGCCGCTGCTGGCCCTCTTCGAAGAGGGCCGGCGCGAGGGAGGCTTCGAGCAGGGCATTCAGTTCGCGGTGCGGGGCATTCTGATCGACCCCGAGTTCCTGTTTCGCATCGAGCGGGATCCCGACGGGGCGGCCCCCGCCGCCGCCTATCCCGTCACCGACCTCGAGCTGGCCTCGCGCCTGTCGTTCTTCCTGTGGAGCAGCCTGCCCGACGACGAGCTGATCGACGTCGCCGCCGCCGGCCGGCTCCACGAGCCGGGGGTGCTCGAGACCCAGATCGCGCGAATGCTCGGCGACCCCCGCTCGGACGCCTTCATCGACAACTTCTTCGGGCAGTGGCTGTTGCTGCGCAACATGCGGACGGTCGCCCCCGACCCCGACGCGTTCCTCGACTTCGACGAGAACCTGCGCGAGGCGCTGGAGCAGGAGACGGCGTACTTCGTCGAGAATCAGGTGCGCGACGACCGCAGCGTCCTCGACCTGCTGCGCGCCGACTACACGTTCCTGAACGAGCGCCTCGCCCGGCACTACGGCGTGCCCAACGTCTACGGCAACCACTTCCGGCAGGTGCCGGTCGCCGCCCACGGGCGGGGCGGGTTGCTGGGCCAGGGGAGCATCCTGACCGCCACGTCGTATCCGAACCGGACGTCGCCGACCAAGCGCGGGCTGTGGGTGCTCGAGAGCCTCCTCGGAACGCCGCCCCCGCCGCCCCCGCCGGAGGTGCCGGGGCTGCCCGACGCCAACCATCCGGAGGAGGCCCGCCGGCTCTCGATGCGCGAGCGCATGGAGGTCCACCGCATCAGCCCGGTCTGCGCGAGCTGCCACGTGCTGATGGACCCGCTGGGCTTCTCGCTCGAGAACTACGACGGCGTCGGGGCGTGGCGGACGACCGAGGACGGCGCCCCCATCGACGTGTCGAGCACGCTGCCCGACGGCTCCCGGTTCGCCGGCCCGGCCGGGCTGCGGGACATCCTGCTCGGGGCGGAAGAGCGTTTCGTCGAAACCGTGACCGAGAAGCTCCTGACCTATGCCCTGGGTCGAGGGGTCGAGTACTACGACGCGCCGGCCGTCCGCGGCATCGCGCGCGGGGCGGCGGCGAGCGACTACCGCTGGTCGTCGATGATTCTCGGCGTCGTCGAGAGCACTCCCTTTCAGATGAGGAGATCGCGAGAGCCATGATTGTCACCAGGAAGCACCTCCCGCGTCGTACGTTCCTCCGCGGCCTCGGCGTGACCCTGGCGTTGCCGATGCTCGACGGTATGGTGCCGGCGTTCGGACTGCGCGCCGGCGCCGCCCAGCCCGTCCGCCGCCTCGGGGTCGTGTACGTGCCGAACGGCATGTTCATGCAGAACTGGACCCCGTCCGTCGGCAGCGGCGCCCTCGAGATCACCGAGACGCTGCGGCCGCTGGCGGCGCACCGCGACCGCATGCTCATGGTGAGCGGGCTTTGCAGCGAGGAAGGCATCGCCCGTCCCGGCGAAGGGGCCGGCGACCATGCGCGCGCCGCCGGCGCCTTCCTGACCGGCGTGCATCCGAAGAAGACCGAGGGGCACGACATCCGGGCCGGCGTCTCGATGGATCAGATCGCGGCCCGTGTGCTGGGGCGGGAGACCCAGTTGGCCTCGCTTGAGCTCTCGCTCGAGTCGGCGGACCGGGCCGGGTCGTGCGACCCCGGCTACAGTTGCGCCTACGCCAACACCCTGTGCTGGAGCAGCCCCACGACCCCGTTGCCGATGGCCAGCGATCCGCGCGCGGTCTTCGAGCGCCTGTTCGGCACCGGCGGGACGACCGACCCCGCGGCGTGGCTGGCTGCCCGCCGGCATGACCGCAGCCTGCTCGACATGGTGACCGCCAAGGTTGCGCGGCTCCGGAAAGAGCTGGGTCCCCGCGACCAGGTGAAGCTGAACGAGTATCTGGACGCGGTGCGCGACGTCGAGCGGCGCATCCAGATGGCCGAGCAGCAGACGGCGCGCGAGCTGCCCGCGATGGACCAGCCCGCCGGCGTACCCGACGACTTCGAGGCGCACGCCAAGCTGATGTTCGATCTGCAGGTGCTCGCCTGGCAGGCCGACCTGACCCGGGTCATCACGTTCATGCTGGGGCACGAGACGAGCAATCGCGCCTATCCCAAGATCGGGGTGCCCGACGCGCACCACGCGCTGTCTCACCACGGCGGCGACAAGGTGCTCATCGAGAGGCTGAAGAAGGTCGACCACCATCTCGCCGAGATGTTCGGCTACTACATCGACCGGCTGGCGTCGACCCCGGACGGTGACGGCACCCTGCTCGACTCGGCGATGGTGCTCTACGGCAGCGGCCTCAGCGACGGCAATCGGCACAACCACCACGACCTGCCCACGCTGCTGGTGGGCGGCAGCGCCGGCCGGCTGACCGGCGGGCGCCACGTGCGGGTCGCCAAGGACACGCCGAACACCAACCTGTTCCTGGCGATGCTGGACAAGCTGGGCTTGCCCCTCGAGACGATGGGGGACAGCACCGGCCGGGTGGACGCGCTCTCGTTGTGACGGTCAGGCGTCTGTCCACAGGAACGGCGCCGCCTCCGGCAGGAGGCGCAGACTCCTGCAAGCGGCGCAGACTCCTGGAGGGTGGGTCGGGCGGCAAATCGGAGGCCGCAGCGCGACCTTGCGGTCGCGTTCCGGAGTTTTCGCTGGCGCGAAACTCCTACGGCGGCGATTTTCGGGCTCGGAGGTAACGGGAATGCAGGGACGCACGCAAGCCGGAACCCTTCGCGACCACGGCTGGAAGCGGTGGCCCCGCCGGCGGGTGCTCGGCACCGCGCTGGCCGCGGCCCTCCTGGTTCTGCCGCTCACCGCGGGTGCGGCCGCCGAAGACGCGCCACTCGCCGACGCCGTCGAGCGGCGCGATCGCCGGATGGCGCGGGCGCTCCTGGCGGAGTCGGCCGCCGTCGATGCCCGCCAACCGGACGGGGCGACCGCCCTGCACTGGGCCGCGCACTGGAACGACGTCGGCACCGCCCGGTTGCTGATCGCGGCGGGGGGCGACGTGAACGCGGCGAACGACCTCGGCGTGGCGCCTCTGGCTCTGGCCGCCCTCAACGCCAGCGTGAAGATGGCGGATGCCCTGTTGCGCGCCGGCGCCGACCCCAACGCGGTGCGTCCCGGCGGCGAGACGGTGCTGATGACCGCCGCCCGCACCGGGAACCCCGCGCTGGTGCGTTCGTTGCTGGCGGCCGGCGCCGCCGTGCGCGGTACCTCGCACTTCCGGGCCCAGACCCCGCTGATGTGGGCGGCGTCGGAAGGACACGCGGGCGTCGTGCAGCTTCTGATCGAGGCCGGCGCCGACGTGCACGCGCGATCCGTGCACGGAACCACCGCCCTGCTGCTCGCGGCCCGCAGCGGGGACGTCGACACCGCGCGGGCGCTGCTGGACGGCGGCACCGACGTGAACGCGGCCGAGCCGTACCTGCCCTTCGATGGGCGCGTCGACGTCGAAGAGTCGCAGACCTCGGGCCGGAGCCCGCTGCTCGTGGCGAGCGCCAGCATGGCGGCCATCAGCGGCTGGGAGTACAGCCTCGACGTCGAGCCGAGCACCCACGAGGCGCTCGCCCTGTTTCTCCTGGAACGGGGCGCGGACCCCAATATGCCGGACAGCATCGGCAGGACCGCACTGCACGCCGCCGTCGAGACCGGCAAGGCCGACCTCGTCAAGGCCTTGCTGAAGCACGGCGCCGACCCCAACGCCCGGCTCACCCAGGCCCCGTTCGTCTTCAAGGGCGATTTCGTCTCCTACGGCCGCTACGTGGGGGCGACCCCCCTCTGGCTGGCCGCCGCGGCGCGGGTGCCCGACCCCGAGATCCTGCGGGCGATCGCGGCGGCCGGCGGCGACCCGGGAATGCCCGCCGACGATGGCACCACGCCCCTCATGGCGGCCGTCGGCGTGGTGCAGAACGAGGCGCGGCAGGCCACCGACGACCAGTCGCTCGAGCTGGTGACCCTCCTCGTGGGCATGGACATCGACCTCAACGCGGCCGACCGGCGGGGACGTACCGCGATGCACGGCGCGGCCCGCCTCGCCAAGAACGCGATCATCGAGGTGCTCGCCGAGAACGGCGGGGAGGTGGACATCGCCGACGGCCGCGGCCTCACCCCGCTGGACGTCGGCACCGTGTCCCGGCCGCTGCACCCCGACACCGCCCGGCTGCTGCGCAGCCTCGGCGCCACCAGCAGCAACGACGATCTCCGCTAGGAGTCTGCGCCGTAGAACGGCGCCGCCTCATGCGGGAGACGCCGACTCATGGCAGGGTTGGTTGGGCGGCAATCGGAGCGGTAGACGGCGATTCCCGGGCCAGGACCGCACTCGACGATCAGCGGCATTCGACGCCAAGACGCCAACCCCGCTACGCTGGGGGCGTTCCCGGAGGCGGGATAAATCACCTCTTGCGGCGGTGCACCGGTACCTTCAGGAAATGGGAGCGACCAGATTCCGGTTCCGGCGCCCCGTGGGCATGTTGCTCGCCGCCCAGCTCGCCGCCTGCGTCGGCGCGCCCCCTGACGGGCCGCCGGCGCCTCCGGGACCCGATGCGGTCGCGGGATGGCGGATGGTCGACCTGAGCCATGCCTACGGCGGGAACACCCTCTACTGGCCCACCGACACCACCGGTTTCCAGCTCGACACCCTTGCCGAGGGGCCCACGCCCGGCGGCTACTTCTACGCCGCGCGCGAGTTCGCGACGGCCGAGCACGGCGGGACCCACCTGGACGCGCCGTCCCACTTCGCCGAGGGCGGAGACGACGCGGCGTCCGTGCCGCTCGAGCGGCTGATCCTCCCCGGCATCGTCATCGACGTTGCCGTGGCGGCCGCCGCCGGTCCGGACTATCTGGCGACCCCGGAGGACATCCTGGCGTGGGAGGCCGAGCACGGCCCGGTGCCGGAGGGCGCGGCGGTGCTGATCAGCACCGGCTGGGCCGCCCACTGGCCGGACGCCTTGGCCTATCTCGGCGACGACACCCCGGGCGAGACCGGCAGCCTGCACTTTCCCGGCATCGGCGCCGACGCCGCGCGGCTCCTGGTGGAGGAGCGCGGCGTGGGGTTGCTGGGCATCGACACTGCCAGCATCGACCACGGCCCCTCGACCGACTTCATCGCCCACCGGATCGGGGCGGCGGCCGGCGTGCCCAACCTGGAGAACCTCGCGGACCTGTCTGCCCTGCCCCCCACCGGCTTCCTGCTCGCCGCCCTGCCGATGAAGATCGACAACGGAACCGGCGCCCCGGTCCGCGTCGTGGCCCTCGTCCCGCCCCGCTGATTCACATACGCGCCGCCAGCCAGCGCTGGAACGATGCCGGGCTCTCCGTGGGATCGCCGGCCATGGCGACGCCCGGATTCTGCGTACGCACGAACTGCTTGAGGGCGGCGGCCACGTTGACCTCGATGCGTCCGTGGGTGGGGTTGGTCGGCGTCATGCGCACGACGCGGCCGGCGACGAGCTCGCACGGGTTGAGCCGCGGCATGCGCAACAGCTCGTCGCCGGTCACCGGCCGGGTCGACTCACGCCTGGAAGCAGCAGGTTCCATACCAGGATCCCCCGGGTCGAATGGTAGCAGCAGATCACATTGGTCGAGGAACCTGGGCCTGCTGCTCGCCACGGTAGGACTCTACGCGTCGTATCGCAGGCGACAGCCCAACGGCGGCAGGAGTTCGGCATCCGACCGCCCTCGGTGCGACTCCCGCCGCCATCACCCGGCTCGCGCGCGGCGTCGTGCTCACGACGTTGGGACTGGCGCTTGGCGCGCTCGGCGCGACCGGCGCCGGGCGGCTCGCCACCGGTTTTCTCGTCGACGTCAGGCCGGGCGACCCCGTCGTCTTCGCTGTCGTGGGCTTCCTGCTGGCGGGCACGGCTCTGGTCGCCTGTCTCGTGCCGTCGCGGCGTGCGGCGAAGGCCGATCCGCTCGCGACGCTGCGAGCCGAGTAGAGTTTCCTGTTGCTCGACCGGCGTCGCCGACCGCTTTGCGGGCGTAGCGTGCCGATGGTCCGATCGCAGAATCCAAGCCAGTGCGTACTGGGGTTCAGATGCGCGCCGCCAGCCATCGCCGGAACGATGCCCGGCTCTCCGTGGATCGTCGACCGGCCAGCAGGCCCTCGACGCTGATGTCTTCATCGAGGTCTCCCCAGTGAATGCCCCGGCCGCCGCCAATCAGCCGCCAGTTGTTGCGCTCTTGCTGTGTGGCATGCGCCAGTCGGGGGTACCACTCGATCGGCGCCGAAATGCTCCGCCCGTCGCCGAGCTCGACGGTGAGTACATGGTCGGTGATGACGACTCGCTCGGCCGCCGAGGGCGCGTCAACGGGAAAAGTGGTCATGCCATGCCTCCGCGAACGTCGCGCGCCTCAATTCTACCAGCGTGCGAATCCGTCCCAATTCTCGCTGACTGAACGCGCCTCCGCTCGCCAACCTCACCGGGTGCAGCCAGAACTTGGCGACGGCATCGTCTCGTTCAACATGAACGTGCGGTGGTTCATGTCCATCGCCGGAGTAGAAGAAACAGCGGTAGGGGCCGTCGCGAAGAATGGTCGGCATCCGCGGTGTGCTACTCGAAGATGTCGTCGACCGGCAGCGCGAATCCTGGGAGCACATCCTCGCCGGTGACTACTGCTCCGGACGCGAGCGAGAGAGGCTCGCCGCGGCCGTGATGGACCTGCACCGAGCGCGTGGCCGGGTCGATCACCCACACCAGACGCACGCCGGCCGCGAAGTACTCGTCGAGCTTGCGCCGCACCTGGTCCGGCCGATCCGTCGGGGACAGGATCTCGACCGTCAGCTCGGGCGCCACGTCCAGGAAGCCCTGCGGCCGTGTGCGGAGCGCGTCCCGTTCGTGCGACAGGAACAGGACGTCGGGAGCCCGCACCGTATCCGGATTCCGGCTGGTGAAAACGCCCACCTCGCCGGCCATGACGACGCCCAGATTCTGCGTACGCACGAACTGCTTCAGGGCGGCGGCCACGTTGATCTCGATGCGTCCGTGGGTGGGGTTGGTCGGCGTCATGCGCACGCCGCGGCCGGCGACGAGCTCGCACGGGTTGAGCCGCGGCATGCGCAGCAGGTCGTCGCCGGTCACCGGCGGGGTCGACTCATGCCTGGAAGCAGCAGGTTCCATACCAGGATCCCCGGGTCGAATGCCCCGCCGCCGTCACCCGGCTCGCGCTCGGTCGCGGCGTCGTGCTCACGACGCTCGGGCTTGGCCCTTGGGGCGTTCGCGGCGGCCGGCGCCGGGCGGCTCGCCACGGGTTTTCTCGTCGACGTCAGGCCGGGCGGCCCGTCGTGTTCGCCGTCGTCGGCTTCCTGCTGGCGGGCACGGCTCCGGCCGCCTGTCTCGTGCGGTCGCGGCGTGCGGCGAAGGCCGACCCGCTTGCGACGCTGCGAGCCGAGTAGTCACGCTACGTCCTGTTCTTGCAGCTTGCTCGCGAGTCCGGGCCCGGCCGTAGCCGGAGGAAGGGGCTTGCCGTCGGCGTGGTAGAGGTCGATGGTCTCTTCCACGATCGCACACAACTCCGCGAACACGGCGCGTTCGTCGGTTCCATGGCAACCGCCGAGAAAGAGCCCGGGACAGCTCCCCACGTAACAGCCATCGTCCCTCGACCATTCCACGATCTTGACGTACCGCGCGCTCTCCTTCATCGCCGGGACTCCTCGACAGCTCGACGGGCGGCAAGGATCTGATACGGGCGCGCATCATCGCCGAGCCGTCCTGCAATAGTAACGGGTCTGGCCACGTCCGGATGCACGAAGTTCCGATGGTCGCCCTTCCCGCCGCGGTTCACGAACCCTGCTCGTTCCAGCTCCGCGACCAGTTCCCGGATCTTCGGCGGCACGTCGGCTCGTTCCAATCAACACCTGTCGACGCCCGTCGGATTCACGACGGTTCTTCGCGCATGAGGCGCCAGAGCTTCTCGGGCCGCAGCATCATGTCGATGTGCCGCACGCCGAACGGGCTCAGCGCGTCGACGGCGGCGGCGACGATGCAGGGGGTCGAGCCGATCGTCCCCGCTTCGCCGACTCCCTTGGCGCCCAGCGGGTTGACCGGGGTGGGGGTGACGGTGTGTTCGAGCTCGAATCGCGGGAAGTCGGCCGCGCGGGGGAGGGCGTAGTCCATGAACGACCCGGTGAGTGGTTGGCCGTCGCGGTCGTAGACGACCTCCTCGATGAGGGCCTGGCCGATGCCCTGCGCGAGGCCGCCGTGGATCTGCCCATCGACGATGAGCGGATTGATGAGGTGGCCGGCATCGTTGACCGCGACCAGCTTCAGCAGCCGCGGCTCGCCGGTCTCGCGGTCCACCTCCAGCATCGCGATCTGGCACCCGAACGGGTAGGTGTTGTTGAGCGGCTCGAAGAACGCCTCGTCGCTGAGCCCGGGGTCGAGATCCTGGGGCCGCTTCACCGGCTTGTAGGCGTAGGCGGCGACCTCGGCGAACGGCCGGGCCGACGACGGCGCGCCCTGGACGGCGATCGTCCCGTTCTCGAAGACGAGGTCCTCCTCGTGCGCCTCGAGCAGGAACGCGGCGAACCGGGCCATCTTCGCCTTGACCTTGATTCCCGCGTTGTGCAGGGCCGTTCCCCCGACCGCCTGCGACCGGCTGCCGAAGGTGCCGATGCCCTGCTTCACCACCGCGGTGTCGCCGTGGCGGATGGTCACGTGGTCGATGGGCACGCCGAACTGGTCGGCGAGCATCTGCGCGAAGGTGGTCTCGTTGCCCTGACCGTGCGGTGACGCGCCGGTGGTTGCGCTGATGCGTCCGTCGCGCTCGACGGTGACCTGCGAGTGCTCCCAGCCGCCGGGCGATACCATGGCGGACGGCCCCAGCCCGCAGCTCTCGACATACATCGAGAGCCCGAGCCCGACGACCCGTCCGTCGGCCCGCGCCGCGTCGCGCTCGGTCCTGAGCTGCGCCCACCGCGCCGTCTCCAGCGCGCGGTCGAGGGCCTTCTCGTAGTCGCCCGAGTCGTAGACCGCGCCCAGCGGCGTCCGGTAGGGGAACTGGTCGGGTCGGATGAAGTTCTTCCGGCGCAGCTCGGCCGGGTCCATGTCGATCTCGCGCGCGAGCATGTCCATCGCCCGCTCGACGAAGTAGGTCGCTTCCGGGCGGCCGGCGCCGCGATAGGCGTCGGTCGGGGTCTTGTTGGTGAAGACCTCGGTCAGGGTCACGCGGACGACGGGAAACGCATAGCTGGCGCTGGCCATCGTCATGCTGTTGGTGGGGATGCCCGCGGTCAGCAGCATGTTGTAGGCGCCGATGTCGGCGACGATGCGCAGCTTCAGGCCGAGGACCGACCCGTCGCGCCGGGCCGCCAGATCGACGTATCCGATCAGGTCGCGGCCGTGCACGGTGGCGAGGAACGCCTCGGACCGATCCTCGATCCACTTGAGGGGCACGTCGAGCCGCTTCGACAGCGCCGCCGCGACGTACTCTTCCCCGTAGATGTTGATCTTCGCCCCGAATCCGCCCCCGACCTCGGGCGCGATCGCCCGCACGCGGTCCTGGCCGAGGCCGATCATCTGCGCCACGAAGGTCCGGAGGATGTGCGGGTTCTGGGTCGACGACCAGATCGTCAGCTCGTCCTTGCCCCCCTCGTAGTGCGCCACCACGCCGCGCGCCTCGATCGAGTTCGGGGCCAGCCGCTGGTTCACGATCCGCTGGGAGATCACCACGTCGGCGGCGGCGAACGCCTCGTCGACGGCGGTGTCGTCCACCGGCGGCCGGCGCCGGATGCCCGTCCCGCGCGACAGCGGGCCGAGGGCCACGTTGGTCGGATAGTCGGCGTGCAGCACCGCCGGCTGCCCGGTCATCGCCTGCTCGGGGTCGACCACCGCCGGCCGCGGCTCGTAGTCCACGACGACCGCGTCGGCCGCGTCACGGGCCGCGTAGCGGTCGCGCGCCACCACCACCGCGACCGGTTCGCCGACGAATCGGACCGTGTCCACCGCCATCGCGTGGTGATCGGGCGAGGGGAACGGCGTCCCGATCGGCATCGGGCCGAGGAACTCGGCGATCTCCGCCCCGATGAGCACCGCCTCGACCCCGTCCATTGCGGCGGCGGCGCGGGTGTCGACGGAACGGATGCGGCCGTGGGCGATGTCGCTCCGCTTGAACGCGAGATGCCGCAGGCCGTGAATCTTCACGTCGTCCACATAGGTGGCGCGCCCGCGGACGAGCCGCGGGTCCTCGCGTCGCTTCACGCGCTGGCCGACCAGCTTTGGCAGTACGGGAACCGTGTTCATGCGTCGAATCTCCGCGTCCGCCGGGCGTCCGGATTGCCGTGTCGTCGGGTGCAACCGCGGCGGATGTCCCTCGGAGTGTGCGCCGTAGAACGGTCCGGGCGCGATCTTCCCCTATATGTGGTGGTCATGGACCTCTATTACCCTTGTATATGGTGGCGACAGTTTCCCGCGGTGCAGACTCCTCATCGGCGTCCGGCGATTCCCGAGACGCCAGCCGGTGTCGCCCGATGCAGACAACGCCGGATGCTGGCGTTGAACGGGCCTCGGCTTCCTCATGGACGTCCCGCGTCTTCCCGCGGATAGCGCCGGCCCGGACGATGCGCATACTACAATGAGCCTGTCGCTCATGTCCTTCGCCGCTGGCGCGTCTCCCGGCCGGAATCCGATCCACCGCCAGTCCCCCCAGGCTGCGCCGGGCGCCCTCGCGTGGGCGGCCCTCCTGATCGCCGTCGTCTCCCTTGCCGCGCAATCCGGGTCGACCGTGGAGCGCCTGGTGACGCAGACCCTGGGCTTCTCGACCGACGACATGCAAGCGCTGGACAGCGGCTCGGCCGTCATCAGGAGCCTCGACACGCCGGTCCACGAGGAGTTGGCCAACGTCGGGGTGGTGTACGTCGATGCTCGTCCCGAGCAGGTGGTCGAGCAGTTTCGCGACATCGAGCGGTTCGAGCGCGGCCCCGGCATCCCGCAGATCGGTCGGTTCGCCAGTCCCCCGCGGCTCGAGGATCTGGAGGCGCTGACGCTGCCCGAAGCCGATGTCGAGGCGTTGCCCGGGTGTCGTCCGGGCGACTGCGAGTTGAAGCTCTCGGCAACCGCGATGAACCGATTCCGGACCGGCGTGGACTGGTCGTCCGCGACCGCGGCGCGTCAGGCCGACGCGATCGCCCGCGAGATGATCCTCGAGCTGGTCCGCGCGTATCAGGCGGACGGCAACGCGGCGCTCGGCTCCTACGTCGATGGCGACAGGCCCCTGCTCGTGGCCGAGCAGTTCCGCGCCCTGCTCGCCAGCGGCGAGCCGCTGCCCGCTCCCGTGCCCGCGCTCCTGGCGTATCTCGACGACTACCCGCACGGTCGTCCGGCCGGCGCCGACGACTTCTTCTACTGGACGGTGGTCGATTTCGGCCTCAAGCCGACCATCCGGGTGAACCACGTCACTATCTATCCGCTGGCCGCCGACTCGCCATCGGGCGTCGCGTATGCGATCGCCATCAAGCAGCTCTACGCGAGCCACTACTTCCACACCACGCTCGAGCTGCGCTTTCTCGTCGACCACGCCCGCGGTTCCGGTCCGCCCGGCGCCGCGCTCATTTCGATCACCCGATCGCGCAATGACGGGATGACCGGGTTCAGAGGGTGGTTCCTGCGGCCCATCATCAGACGCCGCTCGCGCGATGCCGTGCGCAACTATCTGGAGCAGTTCAAGCGACAGGTCGAACGTCCCGCGCCGGCGGCCTCCGAGGCGATCGAGACCGCCAAGTGACGTTCCATCAAGTACCCGTCAAGTAAACCAGATCCTTGTAAACCATTGACAACAGGGCCCTTGTTGTCCAGGCTGTCGCCTGAAGCGGTGTGTCGTCAGTATCCGATCAAGTACCCGTCAAGTACCGAGACGGCGTTCGGAACTCGCCCACGCCGGCACGTAGCGCATGAACTTTGGGGGCGTCAGGCACGGTCGCGCCGGCCTTGACCGCTTCCGCAATCAGCCGTGAGGCCTTGGTCTGGGCTGTTTCGGGCGTCGATCCCGAACCGTTGCCGCATCGATGTGCTGGTCAGGAAGTCGCCATTCACGTACCGAAGGCAGGCGCAAAGATACGCGGCCCGCATCCGCTCCGCCCGGTCCATGTTTCGACATCCCGCGTGGCACGACCGCGCCACGCGGGATGTGAGAGGGTCGCTGGGCTGCACCCAGGGGGCGGGCAGACCGGCAGCGGTGGGTCGCGTCGTGAAACCGGCCGTTCCCCGCCTACGGCTCCAGGCTGGCCGTGTAGGCCACGATGTCGACGATGTCCTCCAGGGTGAGGTTCTTCACCGCGGCGTCCATCAGGTCGGACCACGCGCCGTTGCGCATGCCGGTCTGCAGGTCGTAGAGCTGCCGCGCCATGTAGCTCGGCGAGCGGCCGGCCAGGGCCGGCACCGGGCCGATGCCGCGCAGGTCGGGGCCGTGGCAGACGGTGCACGCTACGGAGTTGGCGCCCCCCGTGAGCACGAGCCTGCGTCCACGCCCCACCGCGCCCGACGGCACGTAGGCGATGAAGCCGGAGGCGTCGTCGCGCAGCTTGGTGCGCTTCAGATCCCTGGGCGTCTCGACCACCCGCGTGCCGATCGGTTCGGCGCCGCCGCCCTCGACCACCTCGTGGATCCAGCCCGCGAAGAGTGTCTTCGGCACCGCGTCGGTCTCCACGACGCGGACCCACGGCTTGAAGTCGATCGACGAGAAGTACTCGGCCGCGATGCGCGCCTCCTCGTCGGTGGCGGCCAGTCCGATCCGCTCCATGAAGGCCGGCGGCCCCATCCGCGGCTCGCCGGGCCTGCGCAGGCCGTTCCGCCAGTCGGTCATCTGCTGCACGATGTACTCGTACGGCTGGCCGGCGACTCCGGCGTTCTCCGGCTTGCCCTGGCCGTTCGGCAGATGGCAATAGCCGCAGGCGGCGACGCCCTCGCCGCCGCCGGTCGCCACGACCTCGGGCATCGGCGGGTGGGCGTCGGGGTGCCAGTCGGGCGGGCCGTCGTTGATGTTGATGGCCGAGCGCGGCATCGAAACGCTGGAGCCGGGCACCGTGACCACCTCGGCGGGGTCGGGCGCCTCGGCGCTCGCGGCGGGGTCGTTGAGCACGTAGGCCCACGGAAGCACTGCGTTGGCCCCCTCGGCCTCCTGCTGCGCGTGCACCTCCACACTGGCTGCGAGTCCGGCCGCCGCCAGCACTACCATCCATGCACTGCTCAACTGTCGCATTGTGGGTCGCCTTTCAAGCCTTGTTCACGTTTCCGCGATAACGCCAGCTTTATGGCACGTCGATGTCCGAATTGCAATAGCGGATGCACGGATGCGGGCGGGCTGCCGGGATGTCACCCGGCAGCCCCGTCGGTTTCCTGCGGCGCAGGACGAGCCCGTCGCGTTCGATGACGAAGACGTCCGCCCTCAGCGGAGCAGGATCTTCCTACTTGCTCCCCGCTCGGGGATGGTCCGATTCCAGCAGGCTCGCGTGGTCGCCGAGAATCAGCCGCGCCTGCCGGCCGGGGCCCAGTACGGCGACGCGGCGGCGCATGCCGGCGCCCAGCACCACCCCCAATCCCAGCCACAGGAGGACGATGGCCCATTCCTCGGGCCACGCCAGCGCGGAAGGGCTGCCCGGCAGGTAGAGCAGGATGAAGAACACCGTGGTCGCCACCGCGAGCCAGCCGACGACCGCAGGGGCCGCGACCCGGTAGGGGCGGGGCAGGTCCGGATGCCGGCGCCGGATGACGAGGAACGCGGCCGCGACCATCAGGTAGGCCACCACCGTCGCCAGCGATCCGGCGTCGACCAGCCACACGAGGGCCGGCCGCCCGAAGAACGGGGCGATCGCGGTGATCGCGGTCAGCACCACGACGACCGCGGCCGGCGAGCCGTAACGGGGGTGCAGGCGGGCGAACGCCGCCGGCAGCATTCCGCCCCGGGCCATCGCGAACAGCAGGCGGGACGCGCCGAGGAAGAACGCGTTCCAGCTCGTCAGAATGCCGACGGCGCCGCCGAGCACCAGCACGCGCCCGCCCCACGGGCTGCCGTAGATCGCACTCATGGCGTCGGCGGTGGGCAGGGCCCGAGCGGCCAGGGTGTCGGGCGGCAGCGACAGGCCCACCGTCCACTGCACGAGGCCGTACCAGGCGAGGGCCATCACGATCGACAGCAGGATGATGCGGCCGATGGTCCGGAACGGCAGGGCGATCTCTTCCGCGAGCTGGGGGATGACGTCGAACCCGACGTACAGGAACGGGGTCATGATCATCACCCGCAGCACGCCCTCCCAGCCGGTGATCGCGGGCGTGAGGTTGGCGAGGTCGCCGCGCGCGGTGCCGGGCACGAAGAACGCCAGTCCGACAAGCAGCAGGCTGCCGACGGCGAGCCGCTGGGCGAACGCCGCGAACCGGATGCCGTGGTAGTTGACGGCTCCGATGACGAGGGCCCCGGCCACCCCGACGAGCACCCAGCCCGGCTGCACGTCCCATCCCGCCACCGTGTAGAGCGGGTCCCCGGTCGCGAACGCGGGCACGAGGTAGCCGAGGACGGTGGGCAGGGCCACCGCCTCGAAGGCGCAGACCGCGAGGTAGGCGAGCACCAGCGTCCATCCGCAGACGAACGCGCCAAGGGGCCCCATCGCGAGGAACGTGAAGCTGAGCTCCCCCCCGGCGCGGGACAGGGCGGCGGACAGCTCGGCGTAGGTGAGCCCCACCAGCCAGACCATGACCGCCCCCGCCCCGAACGCCAGGATCGAGCCCACGGCGCCGGCCCGCACGATCATCTCGCCGGCCAGCACCACCCAGCTCCACCCGACCATCGCCCCGAACGCGACGGCGAGCACGTCGCCCCGGCCGAGGAACCTGCGGAGGTGGACCGGAGGGTCAGTCATGATCCGGGGAACCGCGAGGTCGAGCTTGGGACAAGGACGCGATCTCCGCTACGGTAGGGACGTGGCCAAGGTCACCAGCAAGACGCCCTCGAAGGCTCGCCGTCAGGTCCTCGATCTCGAAATGCGACTCCGCCTCTTCGACCGGGCGACGGACCGCCAACGCCGCCGCCAGCTGGAAGCCCGGGTGACGCCGGGGGACGGGAACCGCGGATGGTCGCGCGAGGAGCTGTATGACGGTGGCCGCACCCGTTGACACGAATATCCTGGCAATGCCGTACGGTCCTCAGCGCTCGTGGACCACGCGGCCGCCGAGGACCGTCAGGTCGACCTCGGTGTCCATCGTCCGTTCCGGGTCGATGACCAGCAGGTCCTGGGACAGCACCACCAGGTCGGCGAGCTTGCCGACCTCGAGCGTGCCCTTCTCGTCCTCCTCGAAGGTCAGATGCGCGGCCAGCCGCGTGTAGCCGACGATGGCCTCGGGCATCGACAGCGCCTCGCCGGCGCCGACCACCGCGCCGCCCATCCCCCGGCGGGTCACCGCCGCCTGCAGCCCGACCATCGGTCCGATGGGCAGGATGTCGCTGCCCAGGGCCACCACCACGCCATGCCGCATCGGCGATCGCAGCGGGTTGTTCGTGGCGTAGCGCTCCCTGTCGAGGTGCTCGGCGTAGCGCCCGTCGAGTGTATACGTGAAGTTGGGCTGCTGCGCGATGTGGATGTTCCAGTCCGCCATCCGCTGCATCGTCTCGGCCGGCGGCCGGACCGTGAAGTGGTTCAGATAGTGGCGGTGGTCGGCGCGGGGCGACGCCTCGAGCATGCGCGCCCACACGTCGACGGTCATCGCGATCGCGGCGTCGCCGATGGTGTGGAACCCCATCTGCCAGCCCCGTTCGTGGGCGGCGCTGGAGATCGCGAACAGCCCCGCCTCGTCGATCAGGGGGCCGCTGCCGTAGTAGCCGGGCTGACCCCGGTAGGACTCGAGGGTCCACGCCGCGGCGCCGGTGTAGCCGCCGTCGACGAAGAACTTCATGGGCCCGACCCGCAACCACTCGTCACCGTCGCCGGTCTTGCGGCCGAACCGGTCCAGCATGTCGACGGCGCGTTGCGGGTCCGGCGGCACGCGGAGCTGCACTGCCGCCCGCGGCAGATCGCCGCGGTGCTCCGCGTAGACCGCCTCCCAATCGGCGTAGCCGGCGATGCCGACCCCGGCCTGGATGATGCTCGTGATGCCGAGCCCGAGCAGGTCGCGCAGGTTCTCGACGAAGCTCGCCCGCAGCTCGTCCGGGGTCGGGTCGGGCACGAGGCGGCGGACCAGTCCCTGTGCCCCTTCGCGGAGGATGCCGTTCATCCGGCCCTCGTCGTCGACCTCGATGATGCCGCCCGGCGGGGTCTCGGTGTCCGGCGTGAGCCCCGCCGCCTCCAGGGCGAGGGAGCTGGCGACCGAGCTGTGGCCGCCGGCGCGGGTCAGCACCACCGGGTTGGCGGGCGCCGCGTCGTCCAGGTCCCACCGCAGCGGCCGGCGCTGCTCGGCCAGCTCGTCCTCCGACCAGCCGTACCCGGTGATCCACTCGCCGGCCCCGAGTTGCTCCGCCTTCCGGGTGACCCGTCCCTTCAACTCGGCCAGGTTTTCGAGCCCCGACAGATCGACCCAGCGCTCCGCGTCGCCGCTGATGTGGATGTGGGTGTCGATGAACCCGGGCAGCACGAGCCGCCCCCCGAGGTCGATGGTCCGCGCCGCGCGGTAGCGGTCGGTGAGATCGTCCCAGCCCAGCGCCGCGATACGCCCGTCCCGCACCGCCACCGCCGAGTAGGTGGAGAGCAGCTCGTCGGCGACGAAGACCTTGCCGTTGTGCAGCAGCAGGTCCACGGGTTCCTGCGCCTGCGCCGCGCCCGCCGCAGCCAGGATCCACGCCGCGATCGATAGTCGTCTCAATATGCCCTCCACCGGCTGCCGAAAGATCGAGATCATACCGTGTCGCCCTCGACCGAGTGCGCCCCCCGGAGGCGGTAGGCTCGAGGGGACGCGGTCGCAACCCGGGTTCCCCGTACTGGTAGGCTTGTCGGGTGGATCGTGACGAGCTCGTCGGCCTGTTGCGCGCTCTCGAGGAGGCCGCGGTCGACTACGTGCTGGGTGCCTTCTGAAGACGATGAACGAGAGGGAGAGAGCCATGCGAGAGCCGAGAATCAGCGGCGGACATCCGGCGATGTCCTGCATCCAGCGTTGCTTCGTGAACGGTGCGGTCGCCGCCGGCCTGGCCGCGGCTGCCTCGTGCGCGACCCCCGCCGCGGATTTCGCCGACGCCTGCGCCGATCTGACGGCGCTGGAGCTCATCGACATGCGGATAGGCTCGGCCGAGCATGTGGCCGAGGCGGACCTCCCGGCGCACTGCCGGGTGACGGGGGTCATCGAGACCGAGATCAACTTCGAGCTGCTGCTGCCCGACGACTGGAACGGCCGGTTCCTGATGGGGGGCGGGGGCGGCTTTGTGGGGAGCGTGCAGAACCAGGCGCGCTCGCTCTACGCCCACGGCGGGAGCCCGCTCGAGCGCGGCTACGCGACGGCGGGGACCGACACCGGGCACACCGGGAACGGCATCCAGGCTGGGTGGGCGCTCGACCATCCCGAGCGGCAGGAGAACTTCGGCCATCGCGCCGTCCACCTGACGGCGGAGACCGCGAAGTCGATCATCTCGCACTACTACGAGCGACCGTCCGACTACGACTACTTCGTCGGCTGCTCGCGGGGGGGCGGTCAGGCGATGGTGGAGTCGCAGCGTTATCCGGACGATTTCGACGGCATCGTGGCCGCCGCGCCGGCCTACGACTGGACGGGGATCACCGCCGGGTTCGTGCAGAACCAGCAGGCGATCTACCCGGACGGCGATGTCGATGCCCCGGTGCTGACCCCGGCGGCGCTCGAGCTGCTCGGGTCGAGCATCCTCGCCGCGTGCGACGCCGACGACGGGGTCGAGGACGGCATGATGACCGATCCGCGGCAGTGCGGCTTCGACCCGGCGGACCTGCCGCGCTGCGCCGGCGACCATCCCGCCGATGACTGCGTCACGGCGGCGCAGCTCGCCGCGATCAGGACCGTCTACGACGGCCCGACGTCGAACGGCGAGCCGATCTACCGCGGTTTCAACTACGGCGGCGAGCACGATTACGGCGGCTGGGACTCGTGGGTGGTCGGCTCGCCGCAGCGCCGGGCGGCGGGGGTCCCCAACGCGCAGTACGGCTTCGGGACCGAGCTCTTCAAGTACTTCGTCTTCGGCGATCCCGACTGGGACTACACCGAGTACGACTTCTCGACCTGGAAGGAAGACACCGCGGCGGCGGCCGCGATTCTCAACGCGACCGACACCGACCTGAGCCGGTTCAGGGACGGCGGAGGCAGGATCATCTATTGGACCGGCTGGTCCGACCTCGCCCTCGCGCCGGTCGGCACCATCGACTACTACGAGCGGCTCGAAGCGGGCGACCCGTCGGCGCGCGACTACGCGCGGCTCTACATGCTGCCGGGGGTGCTCCACTGCGCGGGCGGCCCCGGCCCCGACCGCGTCGACTGGGTCGAGGCGATCCGCGCCTGGGTCGAGGACGGGCAGGCGCCCGAGCGCCTGCTCGCGACCAAGCTGGGCGAGGACGACGCAGTCACGATGATGCGCCCCGTCTGTCCGTACCCCCAGGTCGCCGTCTACGACGGGACCGGCGACCCGAAGGACGCCGCGAGCTTCGCGTGCGCGGTTCCGCCCGTTAGCCCCTGAAGTCGATACCGCGAGGGGGAGCCCTGATGCCGGTGGGCTTCTGGCTCTCGGTCCTCTACGCCCATCGGCCGCCGCCCGGCGGCCTCAGAAGCTGTAGCGCAGGCCGAACTGCAATTCCCGGGCGTTCAGGGCGCTGAAGATGCGGCCGAAGTTCGGGGTGCCGAAGAGGCGGTTGGGCACGTCGAAGTTGGCCCGGTTCAGCACGTTGAAGATCTCCCAGCGGAACTCCAGGCGGTCCTCCTCACCGACGTACCAGTCCTTTTGCAGCGAGATGTCGACGTTGGCCAGACCCGGCGCGAACACGCTGTTGCGCAGGGCGCTGCCGAAGGTGAACGGGTCCTGCAGCGCGAACGCCGCGGTGTTGAACCACTGCTCCGGGGAGCGCTGGCCGGCCGGGAGGCTGGGATCGCCGATCTGGTCGGGACGCTGGGCCGGCCCGGAGCCGATGTTGGCGCGGTCCATGCCGAGGTTCACGGTAAACGGCGCGCCCGACTGCACCGTGACGATGCCGTTCACCCGCCATCCCGAGCCGATCGCCTCCGCCGCCCCGCCCGCGCCCTCGAAGAACGGCAACTGGTAGCTGCCGCTGGCCACGAGCTGGTGCCGGTGGTGGAAGCTCGACAGCGCTTCCTCGCCGGGGAAGACGTTGTCGACGTCCTGGGGGACGTTCGACTCGAACGCGGTCGCGCCGGGGCTCGAGGCGTCGTCCCGCGACTGCGACAGCGTGTAGGCGGTGTTGAACGAGTGCCGCCCGTCGAACCGCCGCTCGACCTTGAACGTGACCGCGTGGTATATCGACTGGCCGTCGAACCGGATGGCGCGCACGGCGCTCAGCTCGGGCACCGGCCGGCGGGCGTCGATGGGCCCGGGACCGGGCAGGGGCACGTTGCGGATGGTCGAGTTGTCGGCCCCGATGGTGTACGAGCCCATGTAGGACATCTCCACCATCGTGCGTTCCATCGCCTCTATCTGGAGGCCGCCGCTCCAAGTCTGCGTGTACTCGACCTGATAGTCGTTGTCCATGATGGTGCCGCCGATGCTGCCGGTGGCGTCGCTGGTCAGGATGTCGCGGGTCCGGAACGTCGGTGCCAACTGGTCGGACGGCGTGTCCACCTGCTTCAGGAAGAAGAACGGCAGGTTGCGGGTGAACGCGGTCTGCACGCTGTAGGCCCACTGGTTCAGGAAGACGCCGTAGCCGCCGCGGAGCACCATGGAGCGCTGGTCGCCGAGCAGCAGCGCGAACCCGAGCCGGGGGGCGAGACGGAGCCGGCTGGGACGCAGGAGGCTCCGGTCCCATCCGATCTCGGCCGAGGTCACCCAGGGAATCGGGATCTGCGGCAGCAGCGCCTCGGACGCGGGGGAGATGTTGCCGGCGTCGTCGCTGGCGATGACGTAGCGCCCCCCCGGCACCGACAGGTCGATCGAGGACAGGCGGTTGTCCACGTCCTTCATGTGCGCGTTGTACTCGTAGCGCAGCCCGTAGTTGATCGTCAGGTTGTCCCGCGCCCGCCAGTCGTCCTGGGCGTAGAGATGCAGCCACGTGGTGCGGGCGTCCTCGTCGCCCCCGCCGACGCCCGCCCGCGCCGAGGTCGGGTAGCCGAGAAGGAAATCGGCGAGGGCATTGCCGCTCCACTGCCCGGTGTAGGCGAAAGCGCCGCGCGCGGTGTCGGCGTTGAGGGGGCGGAACCGCAGGTGGAACAGGTACCCGCCGAACTTGTAGCGATGGTCGCCCCGGTCGATGAGGAAGTTGTCGTAGACCTCGAAGTGCTCGTTGTTCCGCGACACGAACGTCGTCGGGTCGCCCATGGTGCTGAACAGCCCCGCCGTCGAGATCTGCGGGTACCCGACGTCGCGGGGGTTCCGGCTCACCCCGAGCAGGCCGACCCGTTCCGCGAAGTCGACCCCGGCGTTGCGGCTGCGCTGCCCGCCGTCGACCGTCAGATACCCGAACCGGAGCTCGTTCAGCATGTTCCGGCCGATGGCCTTGGTGTAGCTCACCCCGACGTTGCGGGTGGTGGTGTCCAGGGTGCGGCCGAACCCCGGCACCAGGGCCTCCTGCTGGACTCCGGTGCCGAACGGCTGAATCTCGTCGGCGTCGAAGCTGCTGAACCGCAGGAAGAGATGGTCGGCCTCGGCCAGCCGGTGGTCGAGCCGCAGGCTGAACTGGTGCGCGTCCTTGTCCTGCGGCTCCACCGCGGTCAGGTTCTGGAACCGTTCCCCGGCCGTGGGCAGGGGCACGCCGGCCAGGAACGTGCTGGCGATGGGGTCGATCCGGTCGGCCGGGATCCGGCTGCCGGCGAACGGCCGGCAACCGCCGGTCGCCGGATCGAGGGTGAGCGGATCGCAGATCGGGCCCCAGCCGGAGAAGTCGCCGGCCCGGACGGCCGCGTCCGGCACCGAGAAGGTCCTGGTGATCGACCGGCGCGTGTCGTGCCGCTCGTAGCTGGCGAAGAAGAACGTGCGGTCGCGCAGGATGGGGCCGCCGAGGGTGGCGCCGAACTGGTGCTGATCGAGCGGGGGCACCGGCCGGCTCCGGTCGTCGAAGTAGTTGTGCGCGTCGAACCGCTCGTCGCGCATGAACTCGAACAGGCTCCCGTGGAACGTGTTGGCGCCCGACCGGGTCGCCACGTTGATCAGGGCCGACGCCTTCCCGCCGAACTCGGGCGGATACATCGACTTCTGGATCTTGAACTCCTGAATGGAGTCGACCGACGGGTTGATGACGAGGTTGTTGAAGAGCTCGTCGGTGACCTTGAACCCGTCCAGCATGTAGATGTTGTGCCCGGCGCGCTGTCCCCCGACGCTGGGCAGCGGACCGGCCTGCTGCAGGGCGCCGCCCCGGGTGCCGCCGGGGGGAATCACCACCGCGTCGCTCAGTTGGGCAAGCTGCAGGAAGTGGCGTCCGTTCAGGGGGATCTGCTCGACCTCCCGGGTCTCGATGACGTCGCTGATCTCGGCCGTGGTGGTCTGGAGCAGCGGGGTCGTGACCTCGACCGTCACCTGTTCCGTGATGGCCCCGAGGGCCAGCGTGAACTCGAGCTGGAGGGTTCGGCCGATCTCCAGCCGGATCCCGTTCTGCGTCGACCGCTGGAAGCCGGGCAGCTCCGCGGTGACGGTCCACTCGCCGGTGGCGAGGCCGGGGAGAAAGAAACGCCCTTCGCCGTCGGTAATCCGCTCGACGACGGTGCCGCTGTCCGGATGGGTGGCCACGACGCGGGTGCCGGGCAGGACGGCGCTGCTCTCGTCGACCACGACGCCCAGGATCTCCGCGGTGTTCGTCTGGGCGGCGGCGGTGGCTCCCGCCGCCAGCAGCGCCAGCAGGGCCATCACCCACGAACGCGCGCGAATCCCGTCGATCTTCCCGTCTCCCCGTCGTCCGCCTGCGCCGCCGGCGGCACCGCTCCGGCGGCTCGACGGACATCGACAACCGTTCATGACGTTATTGTAATGTAGCCGTCGGGCGGCCGGCCCGGCGCCGGACGGCGTTATCCGCCCGCGGCGACCTCCAGGACGTGCTCGGCCGCGCGGCGGCTGGCGCCCGGCCCTCCGAGCTTCTCGCGCACGCCGCGCAGGGCCTGCCGCGTGCGCGCGGCGTGCGCCTCGTCCGACAGAAACCGCACCGCGTCGGCCGCCACCACCGCCGGTGTGAACGCGGCCTGGGCATATTCCGGAACGACGGTCCGCCCGGCGACGAGATTGACCATGCCGAACGCCTTCACCTCGATGAACCGCCGCGCCAGCCAGTAGGTCAGCGGCGAGAGCCGATAGACGATCACCATCGGGCGTTCGTGAATCGCGGTCTGGATGGTGGCGGTGCCCGACGCGGTGATCACGACATCGGCCGCGGCCAGCACCGCATCCGTCTGCGACTCGACGACCCGTAGCGGCGCCCCCGCGCGGCCGAGGGCCGCGAGCGGCTCGAACAAGGCGTCCGGCAGGTTGGGAGCCCGCGCGACGACGAACTGGACCGGCGGGATACGGTCGCGCACGAGCCGGGCCGCGGTGACCAGATCCGGCAGGATCCGGTGCAGCTCGTTGGGGCGGCTGCCAGGGAGCATCGCCACCACCGGCGCCTTCAGGTCCAGATGATGGCTCCGGCGGAACGCCTCGCGGCTCGCGGCGGCCGGGACCAGATCGAGCAGCGGGTGCCCCACGAACGCGACGGGGATGTCCGCCTCGCGATACAGCGGCGCCTCGAACGGAAAGATGACGAGGGCCCGGGTCACGAACCGCTGCATGGTCCGGAACCGGCCGCGCCGCCACGCCCACGCCTGCGGGCCGATGTAGTAGACGACGGGGATGCCGAGGGCCGCGATCGACGCGCCGAGCCGGAAGTTGACCTCGGGAAAATCGATGGCCACGAAGACGTCGGGGCGTTGGGTCCGCGCCGCCTGCACCAGACGGCGATACGTTCTCCAGGTGTGCGGCAGCACCGACAGCGCCTCGGTCAGTCCGGTGGCGGCGAGCCCGGCGCAGTCCGCGGTCAACCGGCCTCCCGCCGCCGCGAGCTGTGCGCCCCCCAGCCCGAAGACCTCCGCACCGGGACTCAACCGGCGGATCTCGGCGGTCAGGGCGCCCGCGTACAGATCGCCGGACGCCTCGCCGCACGAGAGCATCACCTTGGGCGCCGGCATGCTGCAGCTCTCGACGCCAGCGGTTCGGAGCGCCGGGGCGGGCGCGGGCGGTCGCCACCGCGCACCCGGCCCGGACAGGGTTGCTTCGCGGCTCCGCTTTCGGCCCGGCCGGTCAACGTCGGAGGTCAGGGCTCGACAGATCCAGCTCGCCGACCGACAGGACCTCGATGTCGCCGAATCCGGCCCGCCGGAGGTCGTTCACGAACACGCGGGCCTCGCCCACGAGCACGATCGCGAGGCGGTCGGGTTGCAGGTACGTGCGCGCCACGCGCCGGATGTCCTCCACGGTGACCGCGTTGATCCGGTTCGGGTAGGTCGGGAGATCGTCGAGGTCGAGACCGTACACCAGCGACTCCAGCACCTGGGCGGCGATGGCGTTGGGGGTTTCGATGGTCAGCGGGAAGTTTCCGGCCAGATAGGCCCGGGCGTTCTCGAGCTCGCGCCGGCTGACGCGTTCCCGCCGCAACCGGCCCACCTCGCCGACCATCAACCGCAGCGCTTCGACTGTCGCCTCGGTGCGAGTGTCGGTCTTCCCGATGAAGTCGCCGCCGTACCGGCCACTGCTGATCTCGGCCGAGGCGGAGTAGGTCAGGGCCCGTTCGGTTCTGAGCACGCTGCCGAGCCGGTTTCCCCCCTCGCCGCCCAGAATCTTGATGGCGACGTCGAACGGCAGATAGTCGGGGCTGGTGCGCGACAGGGCGACGTGCCCGACCCGGATGGCGGTCTGCAGCGAGCCCGGCTTGTCGATGACGACGACCCGGCGGGTGGGCTCGGGTATCCGGCCGGCGGGGGGCTCGGACGCTGACGTCCGGGGCGTCCAGTCGCCGAACGCCCGTTCCGCCGCCGCGAACGCCGACTCGGCGTCGATGTCGCCGACGATGCCCAGCAGGGCGTTGTTCGGGGCGTAGTGCTCGGCATGGAACGCGAGCAGATCGTCACGGGTGATCTGCTGCACCGACTCCGGCGTGCCGTTCGACGGCATGCCGTAGGGGTGGAACCCGTAGAGCAATCGGGACAGCACGACGCTCGCCAGATACTCCGGATCGTCCAGGCTGACCTGGAATCCCGAGAGCACCTGCTGCCGCTGGCGCTCGAGCTCGGCGCGCTCGAACGACGGATTGCGCGCGGTCTCGGCGACCAGGTCCAGGCCGAACTCGAAGCTGTCGGTCATGACCAGGACGTTGACGAAGCTCAGGTCCGTGCCCGCCCCGACATCGAGAATGCCCCCGATCGAATCGATGCCGTCGGCGATCTCGGTGGCGCTTCGGCCGGTCGTTCCCTGGTCGAGCAGCGCCCCGGTGAAGGCCGCCACCCCGTTCTTGCCGGCGGGATCGTAGACCGACCCGGCCCCGATGATCAGCCGAAGGTTGACCGCCGGCTGCTCGTGGTGCATCACCACCACCACCTGCAGCCCGTTGTCCAGGGTGCGGATCTCGTAGGGCGGGAACGTCGCCTGGTGCCACGGCAGCGGGGGCGGGGGGCTCTCCCGGGGCCAGTCCACCGGCTGCTGGGCGGCCGCGGTCGCCGCGATCATCGACAGGCAGAGGACCAAGCCGGCGGTCCGCGCTCGGGACGTCGAGAGAGGCCCTCGTTTCATTGGTCGTCTCCGGGGCGCAGGAAGGAGCGTCCGGCCGGCGCGGCCGGCAGAATCGTCAGCACCAGCCGATTCTCCGGGGTGAAGTAGGTGCGGGCCACGCGCTGCACGTCTTCCCGGGTGACGTTCATGAAGATGTCGAACTCGGCGTCGACGGTGGTGGCGTCGTCATGAATCACCGCCGCGTGCGACAGGTGCGAGGCCTTCTGCTCGATGGTGGCGCGCCCGAAGACGTAGTCGCGGGCGAACTGGTTCTTGGCCTGCTGCAGCTCGCGGTCGCTGATGAAGTCCGTCTTCAGTCGCTCCAGCTCCTCGATCAGCGCCGCCTCGGACTCGGCCGGCGTGCGGCCCGGCTGGACTATCGAAAACGCGTAGAACAGGTTCGGATCTTCGATGAGCAGGCGGTCGCCGGCCGCGGACACCGCGAGCTGCTCCTCGTACACCAACCGGCGGTAGATGCGCGAGCTCTGCCCGTCGGACAGCACCTTGGTCGCGATGTGCAGCGGATACGCGTCCGGATGGCCGTCGTAAGTGATGTGATGGGCCACGATGACCGCGGGCAGGGGCCAGTTTTCGGACTGGGTCAGGGTCACCCGGCGCTCCGAGGTGGAGGGTGGCTCGCGGGGGATGTCGCGGGGCACCGGGCGCTTCGCCTTCGGCACCCGGCCGAAGTACAGCCTGATGTGAGCCAGCGCCTGGACGGGGTCGAAGTCGCCCACCAGCACCAGGGTCGCGTTCTCCGGCACGTAGTAGGTATCGAAGAACTCCTGGACGTCCTCGACCGAGGCGGCCCGGAGATCCTCCATGCTGCCGATGACCGTGTGCTTGTACGGGTGCACGGTATAGGCGTGGTCGTACATGATCTCCGACAGCAGACCGAACGGGCTGTCCTCGTAGCGCCAGCGGCGCTCCTCCTGGACCACCTGCCGCTCCGCCTCGAACGTCTGCTCGTCGATCCGGAGCGTGGCCATCCGGTCCGCCTCCAGCCAGAGGACCAGCGGCAGATACTGGGAGGGAACCGTCTCCAGGAACGTCGTGGTGTCCTCGGTCGTATAGGCGTTGCCGTCGCCCCCCACCCGGGAGATCAACGTGAGATGCGAGTCGGAGGCCACGTTCTGCGAGCCCTTGAACATCATGTGCTCGAACAGATGGGCGAACCCGGTGCGGCCGGGCCGTTCGTTCTTGGACCCGACGTGGTAGACCATCTGCAGGTGGACGATCGGCGTGGAGTGGTCCTCGGAGAGGATCACCGTCAGGCCGTTGTCCAGCGTGTGCAGCTCGTAGTCCAGCTTCGTCGGCCGGACGGCGCCGTCGAGGGTGGGGGACACGGCGAGCAGCCCGGCCAGCACGACGAGGAGCATCCTGCCGGACCCAGGGGAGCTCGCGCCGGAACCGGCGCGCCGCCGACGCCGCCGGAGCGCGGGGAAAATCGTCTGAAGCATGGGTCGAATTATGGCACAGCCGGGGAGGCTCGACCGGATCGCAACCAGGTTGACAGGCCCGCCAATCGACACCCTGGGACGCCGCTGCAAGTCGTCGTTCGACCGGCCGGTGTTCTCCTACCGTGGCCTGAGCCTCCTGTGGCCCGGTTCGGCCGCTTGCGCGGCCTCCTCCTGTCCGGGTCTGACCGGAAGCAGGGCATGTCGAATCTCCACCTCGTCGCCGGACGGTCGGCGATGGCGACTGAAGAAGCGTTTCGATGCGCCGATGGCAGGGGCGTCTCGCGGCCCAGTGACGAGCGCGACTTCGTCACCCAGTTCGACGATCTTCGCCCGGACCCTGACAGCCGCGTAATCCATGTCACCGTCCAGAACGTAGCCCAGCATGCAAGCGACAGGTAGAACCTCAGCATACTGCTCCTCAATGAACCGAGACAGGCCTTCCTTCACGTAGGCGCCCGCCAGCGATCGTCTGCCATCCTCGCGCACGTCGTTCAGTCTCTTGCATTCGTACGCGATGTAGATGTCGCGGTCCTGGTTCAGGAAGACCGCCATGTCCACCCTGCCTTTGCTGTACGCCGTTCCTTCCGCGGTACGTCCGACAGGTTCGTACTGAAACTCGATCCAGTGGAACCACCGCAGACTGCCGGGATCGCACTGGAGAAGATCCACCAGATTGATGGTGATGGCGTCCTCGCCGGGACGGTGCGGCAAGTTGTCGACGCATCGGGGCCACACGGCTGCGACACGCTCCACGAAGCGCGCGTCGAAGGACCGGAACCGGTGCGCCCATGCGGCGGGGTCGCCGACGAGCATCAGCGGAGACTCGGACGACCGTCGTGATGGGGGCCGACGCTCATTTGCAGGTCGAGCGCAATGGCGTGGGCGTCGGCCAGGGCGGCGGAGGGGAGCCAGAACCGCATCCCCGCCGGCTTGACGAGGAACAGATCGCGGTCTACGAACACCCGAAAGTCCGGCATCGACTGGAAGTTGCCCGGAAGCGGCTGCTCGATGTGTTCGGCAAGTCGGGACAACGCCGCCCCGACCGACGCGTCGTCGTCCTCGGTGTAATCGAGCTCGCTCCGCTCGTCCCGCAACCGCAGCCGGAGGACGGCCAAGTCGTTGTTGTGCGCAACGAGCCGCGTTCCGATAGCGCAATCGCCGTCGAACCAGTTCGCGAGGCTGTCGACCAGCGTACGGGCGTAGGCGCGACGGTCGAGCGGGGTCGAAGCTCGCCAGACGCCTGGAACGCGGCCCCGGTTCGGTTGCACAGCGGGGATCGTGTGCTCCACCGTGTCTTCCACGAGGATTCTCTCCGCCTCGGACAGGCAGAAGAACTCGTACGCCAGTCTATCGATTTCTTCGAGCACGTCGCGTTCGCCCCGTCGTGGCGCGAAGGGCTTGCCGGATTGCCGAACTTGTTTCTCTATCGTGGTGATCAGCGCATCCGCCCCCGAGCGCGATCGCTTCGGATCCGGCATGTCGTCGGGTGTGGGAAACGGCAGGCGAAGGAGCTCCGCCTGTTGTACCTTGGGACCATCCGAGCCGAACGACGACGAGCCGTGAAATGCGAACCACAGCATCACTCTGCTGTTGAGCAGTCCCGCGAGCAGCCTGCCGCGGGCCTCGTCTCCCGGCGGGACCACAATGGCCTGGATGATGTGCTGGAAAGTCAGCGGGTCGTCGACGTAGGCGGCGCGTAGCCGATGTCCGCTGGCGCCAGCCGCGATGCCGTGCGGAACCAGCACCCGCGGTCCCGAGAATCCCGCCTCGAAACCTCTACGACGCACGACGCCGTCCCGCCAGGGGCGCAGTCCCTCGCACTTGCGACCCAGGATGCGGAAATCCTCTATCGGCAGGTAGGGGAGCTCGGCGACGAGAGCGCTGTGTTCGTGCTCGTAGGCGGCTTGCGCGAGTCGCTCGGCGTTTGCCGGCTGGAAACCCTGGCCGACGACCCAGCGGTTCTTCGTGGGTTTCCTTCTGCGCGCGAGCGTTCCGAATTCGACCGCAAGGTCGCCGAGAAGGGGAAGCCGCGACAGGTAGTTGAACAGCGTCGCTTCCGGCTCGGTCATCCAGAGGCGCTTCTTGAAGACGGACGGGTCGGCGTCCACCATGCGGGAGTCGAGCCGGCGCCGGTCGCCGCTGCCGATCGTGATCAGGCGCCGGGACTTCAGGTTCAGGTCGGCCTTCGGCGCCAGATAGTCGAACCGGTAGGGGGCGCCGCCGGCCCGCGGACGACCGAAGACCAGCAGCGCGGCGGGGCGCACGGCTCCGTCGAACAGTTGGAATCGCATGTCCGCGAAGTTGATGACGCTGAAGACGCGCGCCTCGCGCATCAGTCGCTTGCGCGCCTCGACGGCTTGCCCGGCATGGTTGTGCAGAAAGCCCATGGCCGGCAGGAGAAACGCGACAACGCCGTCTTCCCGCAGATGCCGCAGCACCTTCCAGACGAAAGCCCACGCTTGCTCGCGGCCCGGTGCCGGCAGCCCTTCGCCGTCGCACCACTCAATGGAGGAATGGCGTTCGCCCTGGCGGCTCGACCAGGGCGGATTGCCCACGACGACGTCGGCCTGCGCAGCGTCCGGCGCGACCGCGAAGAAGTCGCCACAGTGAAGCGTCTTCCCGTGGAGCGCGGGAAGGACCCCGTCACGCTCCATGAGCATCCGGATGTCCGGTGGCGTGACCTCTTCCAGCAACGCGACGTACAGCGAGAATACTGCGACGCGAACGGCGCCGCCGTCCAGGTCCCAGCCCCGCAGTCTCGAAAGGATGTCGAGCAAGTCGGCCCAAGGGATCGTCCGGCCGCGCCGGGTCTCGCGTCGATGCTCGCACAGGCGTTGGAACAGACGCACCAGAAAGATGCCGGAGCCGCACGCCGGATCCAGAAAGCGCCCGCCGTCTCTGGCCGTGGGCGGCAGCTGGTCCCAGACGTGGGAGACCACGGTGTCGGCGAGGAACATCGGCGTGTAGTAGGCGCCCTGAGCGCGGCGATCGGGGCCACGTTCGCCGAGAAACCGGTCGTGGACGGCGCTGATCAGTTCGATGGGTATGTACTTGAAGTCGTACTTCCAGAATCGGTACTGTCCCGCTCGTCCGTGCATCTCCTCGCGGCCGGAGCGAAAGCGGGCCAGGGTCTTCAGTTGGGACGCGTCGAGGTGAGGACCGCGGTCGCTGGTCTCGAACGAGCATGGAGCGACGAAAAGGTCACCGTTGAAGTCCTTCCGCAGGACTCGGAAGAGACGCTCCAGCGATCGGGCGTTTCCCGAGCGTAGAAGCTCCTCGAAACTGCCCGCGGGGGTGTTCGTGGCGCTCCGAACGTACTTCGCGCCGATGATCTCCCGATCCTCGAGATAGGCGATGAACGTTGTCTGGACGAGGAGCGCCTGAGCCGCTTCGGTGGACAGACCGGTGTCGCAGAGCAGACGGTGCGACTCGGTGAGGTTGTCGAGAAGAACCTGGTCCACCCGTTCCCGCGGGTCGAATTTATCGCGATGCTCCTCCCAGAAGCGGCCTGACTCGGTGGCGTAGACGAGGTTCCGGAGCGCGAGCGCGTGGGTGACGGCGTCCAGTTTGTCGACGAGGCAACAGGTGTCGAAGGCGCCGTCGTCGCCGGAGCGTGGAAATCGACTCAGCGAAAAGATGCGGAACGTCTCCCCGGAAACGACGACGAGCAGGCTGGCGAGACCCTGATTCCAGAGCGCCGCGTGCAGGGATGCCGTGGCAGCTCGATCGAACTCGTCGACCACGATCGCGACGGTCGGTACGTGCTGGACGCAGAAGACCGCCGATACGCTCAGATCATCGAAAGCCGTGCGCAACGCGCCGGCATGCGGCGCGTTCCCGACCTGTTCCGAAGTCTCGTAGAGTTCCGGCGCCCGACGGGTGGAAAGGCCCAGGCTGGCCTTCCACGCGGGGCCTGATGGCGTTGAGGCGACGGCCTCCATCACGGTTGTCCAGGCGTTACACGGCGGACGTCAGGCGCCGTCGCCGCCGCAGGTTGGCGGCCACGCGGCGGCAGAAGCAGGCGACCCCCTCGAACCACTCTTGATGCCATCGTAGCGAAAAAAGAGGCGAAAATCCACGGCGACGGCGAACGACGATACGATGGAGAACCGGTCATTCCGTATCGCGTACGCGGTCTCGCCCTTGTCCGGTCCCCCCGGCGTCGGGGGCAGGTGGCCCAGTTTGTTGCTGCCTCCCGCCGGCGCTCGGCGACCGCCGATCCCATCGCGTGTCGTCTTCTTGATGCGGCTGGCCTTGCCGCTCCAGCTCGGCGCAGCGGCGTTCGAGGGCCGCGATCCGCTTGCGCAGGGCGGGCAGCTGCACGAACGAGCTCGCGGCCTTCCGCCAGGCGCGGTTCTCGATGGCGGGCAGCCCGGAGACGAACGATCCAGGGGGCACGTCGTTGGTGATCCCGGTCTGCCCCGTCGCCCGCACGCCCTTCCCGATGGTGACGTGGCCGTTGACGCCCACCTGACCGGCCAGCACGACGTCGTCCCCGATCACGGTGCTTCCGGCGATTCCCACCTGGGCCGCGAGGAGGGCGTTGCGGCCGATCTTCACGCCGTGCCCGACCTGGACCAGGTTGTCGATCTTCGCGCCGGCCGCGATGCGGGTCTCGCCGAGGGCGGGCCGGTCGATGGCCACCAGCGCCCCGATCTCGACGTCGTCCTCGATGACGAGGCCGCCGTGTTGGGGGATCTTCTGGTGAGTGCCGTCGGGACGCCGGGCGAAGCCGAACCCGTCGCTGCCGACCACCGCCCCGTTCTGCACCACCACCCGGTCGCCGAGCACCACCCGTTCGCGCAGCGCCGCTTGGGCGTGGATCACGCAGCCGGCGCCGATGATCACCTCCTCGCCGATGGTCACGTGGGGGTGGATGACCGTCCCTGGTCCGACGACGGCGCCGGATCCGATCGAGACGAAGGGGCCGACCGAGACGCCGTCCGCCAGCTCCGCGTCGTCCGCGACCTGACTCGCCGGGTGGATGCCGGGCGGCGTCGGGGCCGCGTCGGTGAACAGCTCGACGGCCCTTGCGAACGCGAGATACGGCGCTGCCGTGCGCAGCATCGGGCACGGGGCCGCCGGGGCGTCGTCGGCGAGAATCACCGCTGCCGCCCGAGTCGACCGCAACGCCGTCGTGTAGCGGGGGTTGGCGAAGAACGTGAGGTCGCCGGCTTCGGCCGACTCGATGCCGGCAAGGCGCCGAATCTCAACCTCGCCGTCGCCCTCGAGACGGCAGTCGATACGCTCCGCCAAGTCACGAAGCTTCAAACCCGGCGAGTGTAACACGCGGCCGGGGTGGGGCCGTGCGCTCCTGCTCTCGCCCGCAAACAGCCAGTGTGGGCTCTCGCGAAGGTCGTCTCCGAGGCTGTCATCTCAGTCTCGACTCCGGTCGCCGCCTGGCCGCCGCCGGCGGCCAGGGCTCGTTCCCTGCGGTCCGGGCCCGGACCAGTCGACGATATCGAGGTCGTCGATTCTCGCGAAATGGCGGATGTTCGCGGTGGCGAGTCGCGCCGGAAGGCTGAGGGCAATCGATGCGATGGCGAGGTCCATGTCCTCTATCGGCGTTCCCCGATGCTGCAGGGTGGCCTTCCAGTGTCCGAACGCCCGCGTTGCCGCCTCGCTCCAATCGATCCAGCGCACCACGGCGCGCAGGCGCTGAAACTCGCTCGCGAGAAGACGCCGGCGACTGGAATCAGGCGGCAGGCGTGACAGGCCGAAGTGGATTTCGGCCGCGACGGGCGCGCAGAGGTAGACGGTTGACGGATCCTGCTTGCGCAACAGAAGCAGGGCGTCCGGGCGCCTGTGCATGAACGCCGAGACGGCGCTCGTGTCGAGGAGGAGCATCAGAACGGCGGTCGCGTGCGACTCTGCCGGGCGTTTTCGACAGTCTTCAGGAAGTCCTGTTCGCCCTGTCGGAGCTGCTGCAACTCGGCGTCGCTCAGGTGGTAGTTCGAGAACAGTTCCGGAGGCCAACGGGCGAGCTCTTCGACCGCGCGCTGGCACGATTCCACGATCAACCGGTTCCGGCTCGTACCTCGCTCCGCCGCGATCCGATCCAGGCTGGCCAGGAGCGCTTGTGGCAGATGAACGCTCGTGTTGGGCATGACGCTCTCCTACCCGAACATGTTATACCAGGTCGACGGAGCGACAGAGGTGAACGGATCGAACGTCAGGAATTCTTGGCGAAGGCCCCTGCATTCGACCGCTGTCTCGGAACGGATCCCGACCGGCCCCGGCGTCGGCCCGATCCGTTTTGCTCCGTGCGGCGCTCGGTCGACGAGGCGGGCCCGCCGGTCGATGCGGGTCAGGCCTGCGTCCGGCGCTCGATGAACGTCGCGAGGTGCTCGAGGCGCAGCGCGCGTGAGAGCGCCCGCAGGCGGGGACGACGCTCGCCGGCGGGCAGGGCCAGGGCCTCGCGCACGTCGTCGAGCACCGGGCTGACCTGGGCGGACCACTCGACGCCGGACACGCCGCGGCGCGCCCCCCGGAACGCCAGCCAGTGTCCGGCCATCTTCGCCGCGAAGTACCAGGAGATGAGATTGGGTCCCGGGACGAAGAAGAACAGCGGCCCGAACACCGCGGTGGCGAGCGCGTCGATGACCATCCAGAATCGGTGGTGGTCGCTCTGGCGCTGCAGCCGGCCCCGGGCGATCGACAGCGCCCGGGCGGCGTCCAGATCCTCGGAGTGGACCAGCACGCCCTCCCGCACGTGGCGCATGTGCCACAGCAGCCGGTGCTGGGAGATCCAGGCGGCGAGGCCTCGCGTGAGCTCGGCGCGCATCCGCGCCGACCAGCCGACTCTCTCCTCGTCGGCCGACTTCGCGTTGCGGCGGTCGCGGCGTCCCTCCTGCTCGGCCGCGAGCACCTCGCGGGCGCGCCGCAGCAGCTTGCCGGTGATGCTGCCGGGCGGATGATCGGCGTCGTTCGGCTCGCAGTAGAGCTCGTGACGGGTTCGATCGACGGGCACCAGGAAGACGTTCATCCGATTACCGATATCGGCCCGGGAACTCGCAACGACAGCGCCGCTGCACGTGCCGCACGCGGCTTCGCCGCTGGTCCCGGCGGAGGGCTCGCGACCGTACGGATCCGGCTACGCGGCCGGGCGGCGCCTGGGGCACGTGCAGCAGAGACGACCACGTTCGATGCCTGTTTGTGGCTGCGGGGTTGCCGGCGGCGGCCGAAGCACGATGGGGGGAGGAGCAACACCGTCCGGGAAGGAGTCGAGTCGGAGACCGAGTGAGAAGGCGGGCGCCGGGAACCGCATCGGTCCCCGGCGCCCCGAACGCATCCCGCGCCGCCGCCGGCCATACTACCGGGGCGAGCGCGAGAGTCTCCGGCTACCGCGCCAGCGGATCGGGACGGAGCTGGAAGTGCACGATCTTGCTCTTGGTCCCCTGGCCGCCCTCGGTGTGCCAGATGTAGTTCGAGCCGTAGTTGGCCCAGAGCCCGCGTCCCTTCCAGCCGGCGTCCGGATCGTCGATCCGGCCGTCGAGGCCGCGCGAGTAGAACGCCATCGGATACGGCACGCGAAGGACCACCCACTCGCCGGTGTCCGGATCGAGGGCGAGCAACGAGTCCGACGTGGAGCCGTTCGCGATCGGGACGTTCTCGCCCAACCCCAGCGTGTTGTACTGGTCGACCCAGCTGTAGTAGTGGAAGTCGGCGCCGACGCGTCCCTCCACGCCCCGCATCTGCGGGCCGGGCACCGGATACAGGGTCCAGCCTTCCGGACAGTGCTGGCCGGTGGCGGTCGGACCGTTGGTCACCCCGCACTTGCTGCGGTCGAAGCTGGCCATGTGGCTGCTGCCGGACAGCGCGGCCCAGATGACCCCGTTGCGGTCGACGTCGATGCCGCGGGGGGCGAACCCGGTCTCCATCGGATCGATGGCGGAGTTCTCGATGGACGGCGGCTGGTACATCTCGGCGATGCACGTCTCGGGCGGATTGTCTCCGCGGTCGAGACGGACGATCGCGCCGGGGAACGGCCCGGTCCGGCTGATCCAGACGGCGTGGTCGGTCGGGCTCGCGATGATGCCGTAGCCGAATCCGGCCACCCGGGTGTCGAGCGCGGGGTCCGGGTCGTCGCCGCGCGGCTCGTTCCACGGGCGGGTGATCTGCCCGTCGCCGTTGGTGTCGAGCACCGTCGGGCACCAGCCCTGCGAGCCCTGCTCGTCGCCGGTCTCGTCGTACACCCGGGTGTTCAGCCACCCGACGACGTTGCCGTCGCCGCTGAACCAGAGGGTGTCGTCCTCGTCCTCGCCGAACTGCAGATGGTGGGTGCCGAAGCAGGTGTCCACGAGGACGAACTGCTCGTCGCCCGAGGCCGACGGATCGTAGAACGACGCGTGCCGGCCGGCGCGGCCGACCGAGTAGTACTGCGAGAACTTGTTGTCCGAGCCGTCACGGCACCAGTCCGGATTCTGGAACGCGCGCACCGTCGAGGTCATCCAGACCCGGCCCTTGTGGTCGAGCATCGGGTTGTGCGGGTCCGAGCGCTCGTGCGCGCCGACGCCCCAGAGCTCCTGGTCGCCCCAGTAGTAGGACGGGACCTGGACGTCGGGGAAGCGGGTCGGCATGGTCTCGGGGTCGGGGCGCACCGGAATCGTCACCTCGGTCGCGGTGTTGGCCACCGGGTCGACGAAGGTGATGGTGCCGTGTCCGGCCGAGACGCCGTACACCGGCCCGTTGCCGTTCATCTGCGGGTTCCGCTTGTCGGTGGCGATCTCGTCGTGGATGAAGGAGGTGTCCACGCCCCAGTCCCACAACGTCACGACGACGTTCTGCTCGAGGCCGTCCGGCCGAGGCGGCGCCTCGGGTATCGCGCCGTTGGCGATGCGGTCGGTCCACTCGGCGAACATCTGCAACGCCGGCTCGCGTCCGAACCGGTTCATCGCGTTGCTCATCTGGTTCCCGCGCTGGCCGGTCGTCACCCGGTGGTCCCACGCGGCGATGGTCGAGTCGAAGTCGTTGCGCTGCTGCACGACGCGGGTCGCGGTGTTCCCCAGCTGGTGGCAGAGCTGGCAGCCCTGCTTCATGTTGTCCACCCAGTGGGCCTGGGTGCGCATGTTGGGGTTGATCCCGTTGCCGCTGTTGCCGGTGCCCGGGAACTCGCCGGGGGCCGGCGGCTCGATCAGCGAGTACCAGTAGTTGCCGGGATAGTACTGGGCCGCGTCCCGGGGGGTCGGCGCGATGACCGCGGCGAGCTGCACGTCCTCCTGCCC
The DNA here is from genome assembly GCA_965215895.1 of Vicinamibacterales bacterium. Classification (GTDB taxonomy): domain Bacteria; phylum Acidobacteriota; class Vicinamibacteria; order Vicinamibacterales; family UBA8438; genus JAJEEA01. The sequence goes on from OZ244130.1 coordinate 723,671, forward strand.
CGGAGAGAGCTGGACCTTCTCGGAGTCGACGAGGCCGTAGCCGCGGACCCAGACGTCGTAGGTGGCGTCCGGCAGTTGCGGCAGCACGAAGTTGCCGTCGTCGTCGGTCACGACGACCTTGGCCAACTTCGTCTCGAGATCGTCCGTCTCGGCGATGACCCAGACGCCTGCCTCGGCGCCGTTGCCGCTCGCCACGTTGCCGGCGATGACGCCGTCAGCCATCCCGGCCTGGCGTGCCGTCGCGGTCACGCTCCAGGCGGCGATTCCGGCCACCAGCAGTCCGCCGAGCGCAAGCGACACGGGCCTGCGAAAATCGATACGCATATCTCTCTACCTCCCTGCCGTAGCCTGTTTCACGCACACGAATCCAACGTGAGTGCATCACTCTACCTTGAGGTCCGGGAAGGGGTCAACGCCCCGGCCGGCGTCGCCTCCCGTCCCGGCGCGGGCCGCGGGAGGGACGGGCTTGGCGGACGAGGCGCACTTTGGGTATGATCTCGGATCGGTTCGCCCGGTGCCCTCCCTGCTCGACCAGCTCACGCGCCGACTTCGGTGACAGCAGGAGGTTCGCGCCGTGGAACGGCTTGGACCTTCTGTAGGATTTGGTTGGAGCGGCGGCGTCGCAGACGCGGCGGCGGAGCCGCGGGCGACGATTGCCGGGCTGGTGAACAGCAGGCGGACCCTGGCCGACCGCGACAGGATATGACTCTGCACGCGATCACCGTCCGGCCGGCCGCCGTCGCCCTCGCGGCCGGGCTCGTGGTCTTTCTGGGAACCGGCGCTCTGACCGTCTTCGTTGCGCAGGAACCGGACGCGACCGCGTCGGAGCTCTCCCTGGAGCTGTCCGGGGAAGCGGCCTCCGGACCGGTGGACCCGGCGGCGCAACCGATCGCCTTCAGTCATGCGCATCACGTCACCGAGGTCGGCATCGACTGTCAGTTCTGCCATGCCTATGCGCGGCGCGGCCCGGTCGCCGGGATTCCGTCGGTGCAACGCTGCGCGGGGTGTCATCGGTCGGTCCTGAGCGAGCAGCCGGAGATTCTCAAGGTCCTCGAGTACTGGGAGAACGAGGAGCCGATCCCGTGGGTTCGCGTGCACGACCTGCCCGACTACGTGCGCTTCACGCACAAGGCGCATGTCCGGGCCGGGGTCGGCTGCGAGACGTGCCACGGCAACGTGGCGGAGATGGAAGCGGCGGTCCAGGTCGAGAGCCTCGGCATGGGCTGGTGCGTGAGCTGCCACGAGGACCGGGGAGCCACCCGGGATTGTCTGGCGTGTCACTACTGACGATGCGCGGCGCCGGACCGGGTGTGGCGGCTGGCCCCCGTGGCGGAATCCGGCAACGGGCTCTTGCCACGGGCCGTCCCCGAATGCGGATTTCATCCACGTGAGTGCCCCAGGTCACGGGTCATGTGGACTGCCAGGGAAAGGGTGCAGTGACTGACCCCTCGCCACCGCTCATCGACCGGGTCGGCCGCCGGACGTTTCTCAAGGTGTTGGGAAGCGCCGGCCCGGCCGCGGCCGTGACTGCCTGCTCGCCGGTGGCGCCCGAGCGGATCATTCCGTTCGTGGTTCCCCCCGACGATGTCGTTCCCGGTGTCGCTGCCTGGTACGCCAGCGTGTGCGGGGAATGCCCCGCGGGGTGCGGCATCCGCGTCCGCACCCGGGAGGGCCGGGCGGTCAAGGTCGAGGGCAATCCCGAGCACCCCGTCAATCGGGGTGGGCTGTGCATTCGGGGGCAGGCCTCGCTGCAGGGGCTCTACAACCCCGATCGCATCGCCGGCCCCCATCGGCGCCGCGTCACCAACGCGGACGCTGGGCAGAGCGTGCTCGAGCCGGTCGCCTGGGACGAAGCGCAGCAGGAGCTCGTCGACCGGCTGCAGGCCCTCTACGAAGCGGGCCGGGGAGATCGGGTCGCGCTGATCACCCCCCCGCTGACCGGTACCCTGGGAGGGCTGGTCTCGAGCTGGTCGGAGGCCCTGGGTGCGCGATGGGTCCGCTACGAGCCGTTCGGCTACGAGGCGATCCGCGCCGCCAACGACCGGGTCTTCGGGCGCGCGGAAGTGCCCCACTACGACTTCGCCCGGGCCGAGATGGTGGTCTCGTTCGGGGCGGACTTCCTCGAGACGTTCGGCTCGCCGGTCGGGTTCGCCCGCGACCACGCGGGGGCGCGCCGGGTCCGCGACGGCAACACGACGCGGTTCGTGCAGGTCGAGCCCCGCCTCTCGCTGACCGGGGCCGGGGCCGACGCGTGGCACGCCGTCGCCCCCCAGACGGAGGGCCTCGTGGCCGCGGCCATGGTGCAGGTCATCGTGAGCGAGCAGCGGGCGCAGGGCGTGCCGGCTGAGGAGGCCGCCCGCATCGGCGGGCTCGTCGCCGGCGCGACGCCCGAAGCGGTGAGCGGCGCCGCCGGTCTCTCCGCCGATCGGATTCGCGAGCTCGCACGCGCGTTCTCGGACCCCGCCAGCGGCCCCGGCCGGACCCTTGCGGTGGGCGGCGGGGTGGGGGTGTCCGGGGCCAACGCCACCGCCGCCCACGTCGCCGTCATGCTGTTGAACCACGTCGCCGGCAACATCGAATCGACGGTCGACTTCGGCGCCGCGTCCACCGCCGATCCGGCGACCTATGCCGAGATGCAGGCGCTGGCCGGCGCGATGCGGGCGGGCGAGATCGAGTTGGCCATCGTCCACGACGTGAACCCGGTGTTCGCCCTGCCGGCCGCGGCGGAGTTCGGCCAGGCCCTGGCCGAGGTGCCGTTCACGGTCGCCCTGTCGAGCCTGCCGGACGAGACCACCGCGCAGGCCGACCTGCTGCTGCCGGTGCATACGCCCCTGGAGTCGTGGGGCGACAGCAACCCGCGGCGCGGGGTCTGGGGGTTGATGCAGCCGACGATGCAGCCGGTGTTCGACACGCGGCACGTGGGCGACCTGCTGATCGACGTGGCGCGCGTGCTGGGCGGCGACATGACCGGCTATCTGCCCCGGCGCGGCGGCTTCTACCGCTACCTGCGCGAGGCGTGGGAGGCGATGCAGCCGGTACCCGGGCCCGGCCCCGAGGCGCCGGCCGCCGGCCCGGATGCCCCGGCCGCCGATGACGCCGCGGCGCCGGAGCCGCCCGACTTCGAGGCGTGGTGGGCGGACGCCCTGCGCCGCGGCGGGGTCACGCTTCCCGCCGCCCCCGTCGAGACCGCTCTGCGCCCCGGCGTCTTCGACGCGGACCTCACCGCCGAGCTTGGCGCCCCCGCGCGCCGGCGCCGGCTCAGCCTCGTCGCCTATCCGTCGCTGCACTTCTTCGACGGCCGCGGCGCGAACCGCCCCTGGCTGCAGGAGATTCCCGACCCCCTGCTGAAGACCACGTGGGGCACCGGGGTCGAGATGACCCCGGACACCGCGCAGACCCTCGGGGCCGAGGAGGGCCAGCTCGTCACGGTCGCGTCGGACCACGGCCAGGTGGAGGCGAGCGTCATCGTCAACCCGCATCTCGCCGACGGGGTCGTGGCCATCGCCATCGGCCAGGGGCACACCGCCTTCGGGCGCTATGCGACGGGACGCGGGGTCAACCCGATGGCGCTGCTCGACCCCGCTCCGGAAGCGCGGTCGGGGGGCGTGCAGTGGGTCGGGAGCGGCGTCGACATCACCCCGCGCGCGCTGTCGCGGCCCATCCCGCGTCTGCAGCGGACCTTCGATCAGGAGGGACGGGACCTTGCCCAGGCGGTGTCGTTGACAGCCCTGGCGGCCGGCGACGTGCATCCGGAGGAGCACCACTTCAGCCTGTATCCCGAGCACGAGCACCCCGTCCACCGCTGGGGAATGGCCATCGACCTGGACGCGTGCAACGGGTGCAACGCGTGCGTGGCCGCCTGCTACGCCGAGAACAACATCCCGGTGATGGGCGCCGACCGCATGCGCCGCGGCCGCACCATGTCGTGGCTGCGGATCGAGCGGTTCGACGAGCCGCGGCCCGGCGGCGGCGACGAGGACGTCCGCTTCCTCCCGATGCTCTGCCAGCACTGCGACCATGCGCCGTGCGAGACCGTCTGCCCGGTCTTCGCCACCTATCACACCGAGGAGGGGCTGAACGCCCAGATCTACAACCGTTGCGTGGGCACCCGCTACTGCTCGAACAACTGCCCCTACAAGGTGCGGCGGTTCAACTGGTTCATGCCGGAGTTCGAGGCCCCGCTCCACCTGCAGTTGAATCCGGACGTCACCGCGCGCAGCGACGGGGTCATGGAGAAGTGCACGTTCTGCGTCCAGCGGATACAGGACGGCAAGGAGCAGGCCCGGGACGAGGACCGCCCGGTGCAGGACGGCGACGTCTCGCCGGCCTGCGCGCAGAGCTGCCCGTCGCAGGCGATCGTCTTCGGCGACATGAAGGATCCCTCGACCCGCGTGTCGCGGCTGGCCGCCGACGCCCGGGCGTACCACGCGCTGAACGCGTTCAACACCCGGCCGGCCGTCACCTACCTGAAGAAGGTGAACCGCGACGCGTAACCCCCGCCGCCATGAGCTTCGCGAAGATCAACGACGACATCCTGCGCACGCTCCGGCCGCCCGGGGGGCTCTATTACGTGGGGCTGGCCCTGGCCCTGTCCGCCGTCGCGACGGGGACCATGGCGTTCCTGCACCAGGCCCGGACCGGTCTCGGCGTCGCGGGATACGAGCATCCGATTCTGTGGGGCATCTACATCACCGACTTCGTGTTCTGGGTCGGCATCGCCCACTCGGGGACCCTCATCTCGGCCGTGCTCTTCCTCTTCCGGGCGAAGTGGCGCACCGCGGTCGCGCGGGCCTCGGAGGCGATGACGGTGTTCGCGGTGATGACCGCGGGGCTGTTCCCGATCATCCACATCGGCCGCCCGTGGTTCTTCTACTGGCTGATCCCCTATCCGAACGAACGGGGCCTGTGGGTGAACTTCCGCTCCCCGTTGATCTGGGACGTGTTCGCCATCAGCACCTATCTCACGGTCAGCGCGATGTTCCTCTATCTCGGGCTGATGCCGGACATCGCCGCCGCCCGCGACAGCGTCAAGGACTGGCGGCGCCCGATCTACCGCTTCCTCTCGTTCGGCTGGCTGGGCACCGACCGGCAGTGGCGCCACTACACGGCGCTCTACGGCTTCTTCGCGGCGCTCGCGACGCCGCTCGTGATCTCGGTCCACAGCGTCGTGTCGTGGGACTTCGCGATGTCGATCCTGCCCGGCTGGCACAGCACCATCTTTGCGCCCTACTTCGTGGCCGGCGCCATCTTCTCCGGGCTCGCGATGGTGATCACGCTGCTGGTGCCGATGCGCCGCATCTTCCGGCTCGAGAGCTACATCACCGTGCATCACTTCGAGAACCTCGCGAAGCTGATGCTGACGACGTCGCTCATCGTCGGCTACGCCTATCTCACCGAGTTCTTCATCGCCTGGTACAGCGGCAGTCCGTTCGAGCAGGGCACGTTCTTCGACCGCATGTTCGGCCAGTACTGGACCTACAGCTGGATGATGTTCTCGTGCAACGTCATCCTCCCGCTGGCGCTGTTTTCGAAGGCGGTGAGGACCAACCTGAAGGCGCTGTTCGTGATCTCGATCTTCGTGAACATCGGCATGTGGCTGGAGCGCTACGTGATCATCGTCACGTCGCTCTCGCACGACTTCGATCCCGCCAATTGGGCCGGCGTGTATCAGCCGACGTGGGTCGAAGCGGCGATCACCCTCGGATCGTTCGGGCTGTTCTTCACCCTGTTCCTGCTGTTCGTGAAGAACTTTCCGGCGGTGTCGATCACCGAGATGAAGGAAACGATGGATCGGTCGGCGGAGGCCGACCCGGCCAGCGCCTGGCCCGAGCCGGTTGTAGGAGTCCGCGCCGTAGAACGGCGCCGCCTCCAGCCGGTTCAGTGAACGCGGGTGACGACGCGCATGGAGATACTTGGCATCTTCGATCGGGGCAAGACGGCGGCGGCCGCGACGCGGGCGATTCTCGAGGGCGAGCTCGGCGAGGTCGTCGCCTACTCGCCGGTGCCCGACCACGCGCTCGACCAGGCCCTGCACGTCTCGGTGAGCCCGGTGCGGGTGTTCGTCCTCGTCGGCGGGTTGCTCGGCTGCGCGGCCGGCTTCGCGTTCCCCATCTACACCGTGCTCGACTGGCCGATGATTACCGGCGGCAAGCCGCTGATCTCGATTCCCCCGTTCGTGGTCATCGCCTTCGAGATGACGATCCTGCTGGGCGCGATCGGCGGGATGATCGGCTTCCTGGTGCTGTCGGGCCTGCCGCGCCTGTTCGGCGGGCCGGCTCGGGACCCCCGCTTCACCAACGACAGGACCGGCATCGCCGTGACCTGCCCCCGCGACCACGCGGCCGCCGTTCGGGCCTGTCTCGAACGCCACGACGCCGTCGAGATTCGAGGATGACCATGTCGACCCCTGCCCGCCAATTCGCGCGCCGGCTCCGGCGCGGGCCGGGCGCCCTCGCCGCTCTCGTTGCCGTCCTCGCCGCGGTCGGCGGCGCGATCGCCCTGGCTCAGCCCGCCTTCATGCGCAACATGTACACCGGCCCGGTCGTGCTGCCCCAGGTCGAGCCCCGGGCGCCGGTCGAGGATACGATTGCCGTGGACGGCCAGCAGCGGCGCGACCGGATCGAGTCGCGCGACCTGCCCAACCCGTTGCCCGACACCCCCGCCGCCCGGGCGGAGGGCGAATGGCTGTACGACGTGTACTGCGCGATGTGCCACGGCCCGACGGGGCTGGGCGACGGGCAGATCGCCGGGCATTTCCGGCGCATGCCGAGTCTGGTCCTGCCGCACGTCCAGAACTACACCGACGGCTGGATCTACAGCATCATCGGCGACGGCGGGTTCAACATGCCGCCGTTCGCCCATTCCATGAGCGTCGACGAACGTTGGGCCCTGGTGCGCCACGTGAAGACGTTCACCCAACCGGACACGCCGTAGACGATGATTGCGGTCGGGACCCCGCTCGTTCCGGAAGGCGCACGCCGCCTCTGCCTCCTCGCCGGGCTGCTGGGCGCCCTGGCGTTCCTCCATGGGCTCTTCCTGGGCGACCCCATACGGGCGTGGCAGTCGCTGCTGGTCAGCTTTCTCGTCTTCGGGGGACTGGCCCAGGCAGGGGTGGTCATCTCGGCCATCATGCAGGTGACCTCCTCGCGCTGGGGCCGGGCCCTGAAACGGCTGGCCGAGGCCACCGCCGCCTTCTTCCCGATCGCGTTCGGGATGCTGCTGATCCTGCTCGTGGGGGTCGCCGGCTGGGCGCCGTGGGCCCACGAGCCGGTCGAGGCCAAGGCCGCCTGGCTCAACGTCCCGTTCTTCGTGTCCCGCCAGCTCGCCGGTTTTCTGCTGCTGACCGGTCTCAGCCTGCGCTACGTGCATCGATCCCTGCGGCCGGACATCGGGCTGCTCCACCAGTCCGGCGAGCATCCGGCCACCGGGTTCACCCGCCACCTGATCGCCGGATGGCGCGGGATCCACTACGAGCGCGAGGCGGCGCAACGGGCGCAGAGCCGCCTCGCCCCGGCGGTGCTCATCGCCTACTGCTGGGTGTTCACGCTGGTCGCATTCGACTTCTTCATGTCGCTCGACCCGCACTGGTTCTCGACCCTCGCGGGCGGGTACTACTTCATCGGCAATCTGTTCCTGGGACTGGCGTTCCTGGCCGTGATCGCGGTGTGGGCGCGGGAACGGCTGCAGTTGTCGCAGTACATCGGCCCCCATCAACTGCACGACACCGGCAAGCTCCTGTTCGGGTTCTGCATTCTGTGGGCCTACCTGTTCTGGTCGCAGTATCTCGTGATCTGGTACGGCGATCTGGCCGAGGAGACCGAGTTCATCTACCATCGAATGCATGGCGCGTGGGGGCCGGTGGCGTGGACGGTGTTCGCCCTGGCGTTCGTGATTCCGTTCGTCGTGCTGCTGAGCCGGGCCGTGAAAACGAGTTCGCGCGGGTTGACCATGATCGCCCTGGTGGCATTCGCGGGCATGTGGCTCGAACGTTTCCTGCTGGTCTCACCGTCGTTGTGGCACGGCGAGGGCGTGCCCCTGGGCCTCGTCGAGCTGCTCGTCGGTGTCGGGGTCGCGGGGCTGTTCGCCTGGTCTTACGTGGCGTTCCTGGAGACGTTTCCGGTGCTGCCGCTGGCCGACCCCCGTCTGGAGCCGGCGTCGGCCCATCCCCACGCCCACGATCTCCACGGAGAGTGAGCCCGGGAACCTCGCCTGAAGCAACCGATCGCGACCGCGCGGACATCTCTCGATGGCCAGGCATCCCCATCAGTTCATCGCCGAACCGGACTCGGGCGCGGCGCCGCTGTCGCGGGAGTGGCGGGTGCGGCGGCGGTTTCGACGCCGCCTGCGGCTGCTCGGCATCCCCGATGATCTCACCGGATGGAGCGTCCTCGACATCGGGGCGTGGCACGGGTACTTCTCGTTCGAATGCGAGCGGCGCGGGGCCGACCGGGTGCTGGCGATCGATCGGTTCGCCTGGGACCGGTACGGCATGAAAGAGTTTCTCGCGACCCGCGACCGCCTCGAATCACGGGTGGAATACGAGCGTCTGGACGTCCACGACCTCGACGCCGACCGCCTCGGCCAGTTCGATCTGGTGCTGCTGCTCGGCGTGTTCTACCATTTGCGCAATCCGTTGGCGGCGTTGGAGCGGATTGCCCCCGTGACCAGACGGTTGCTGATCTGTGAGACGCACGTCCTGCTGCCGTTCATCCACGAACGGTATCCGCTGGTGCCGTTCTTTCCGGGCGACGAGCGGACCGATGAGCAGACCCATGACCTGTGCGGCATCCCCACGATGACCGCCTTGACCGAGATGTTGCGTTCCGCCGGGTACGGCTCGGTGGACGTCACCTACCGGCCGTCGTTCCGCCACTGGAAGAAGCTGCTGGCCCTCGTGACGACCCGCCCGCAGTCGGGTCGGGGCATCGTGCACGCGAGACCCGGGCCACCCGATCACCCTCCACCGTCTGCAGTCTGAAGGAGACAGTCACCCATGAGCATCGCGGTCATCGGAATGGGGACCATGGGCGCCCCGATGGCGAGAAACCTGTTGAAGGCCGGCCACAGCGTGGTGGTGCACAACCGGACGCGGGAGCGCGAGGAGCCGCTCGCCGCCGAGGGCGCGAGCCGTGCCGGGAGCCCCGCCGAGGCCGCCCGCGCCGCCGACATCGTGCTCACCTGCGTCTCGGACACCCCGGACGTCGAGCGCGTGCTGCTCGACCCGGAGATCGGCGCGATCAACGGCCTGCGCGCGGGCGGGCTGGTCATCGACTGCTCGTCGATCGCCCCGGCCGCCACCCGCGACATCGCCGCCCGGTTCCGCGAGAAGGGCATCGGCTACGTCGACGCGCCGGTGTCGGGCGGCTCCGAGGGCGCCATCAAGGGCACCCTGGCCATCATGTGCGGAGGCAGCGAGGCCGACTTCGAGCGGGCGAAGCCGGTGCTGGAGGTCCTCGGCGCCAGGATCACCCGCATCGGGGAGGTCGGCGCCGGACAGATCGCGAAGGTCGCGAACCAGGTCGTCATCGCCGGCACCTTCCTGGCCCTCGGCGAGGCTCTGACCCTCGCCCACCGCGCCGGCGCCGACCCCGAGAAGGTCGTGGAGGCGATCGGCGGCGGGGTGGCCGGGTCCTGGATTCTCCAGAACCGGTCGGGGAACATGCTGAACGACACCTATCCCCTCGGCTTCCGGACCCGCCTGCACCGCAAGGACCTCGGCATCGCCCTCGAGACCGCCCGCGCGTTCGAGGTCCCGGTGCACATCGCCAGCCTCGTCGCCACCCTCGAGGACGGCCTCATCGCCCAGGGCTACGGGGACGAGGACATGTCGAACCTCGCGCGCTGCGTGCGTCAGGGGGCCGGCGTCCCCGAAGGTCCCATGAAGGGGTAGGAGTCTGCGCGCCGGGAGTCCGCACCGTAGAACCGTGCCGGCTTCCAGCGGGGTTGGTTGAAGCGGCGTCGCGGCAGGCCGGCGGTAGAGCCGCAGGCGACGATTTCCGGCCAGGACGGCGCGAGTGTTGCCAGGGATCTGCCCCGTGGAACCGTTGCGGATTCCTGTAACGTTTGGTTGGCTGGGGCAGCGGCGCGGGAAGGCGACGATGTCCGGGCCAGGCTTGGGTTGGGCGGTAGGGGCGGCGCCGGAGCCGCACGCGAGGATTGGCGGTCTGGCATGAGCAAGAAGGTGTATTCCGGCTCCAAGGAGGCCCTCGACGGGCTGCTCCACGACGGCATGACCCTGATGGTCGGCGGGTTCGGGCTGTGCGGCGTGCCCCAGAGCCTCGTGCTGGCGCTGCGCGACTCCGGCGTGAAGCACCTGACCTGCATCAGCAACAACGCCGGCGTCGACGGCGCCGGGTTGGGCCTGCTGCTGGCGACCCGGCAGATCGACAGGATGATCGCCAGCTACGTCGGAGAGAACAAGCTCTTCGAACGGCAGTTTCTCGACGGCATCCTCGAGGTCGAGCTGAACCCGCAGGGCACCATGGCCGAGCGCATGCGGGCCGGCGGCGCCGGCATCGCCGCCTTCTTCACCCCCACCGGCTACGGCACCCCCCTCACCGAGGGCAAGGAGACCCGGCAGTTCGACGGCCGCTGGTACGTGCTCGAGACGGCGCTGCACGCCGATGTCTCCCTCGTGAAGGCGTGGAAGGCCGACGAGGAAGGAAACCTCATCTACCGGATGACCGCCCGCAACTTCAACCCGCCAATGGCCGAGGCAGGGCGCGTCACGGTGGCCGAGGTCGAGGAGATCGTGCCGGCCGGCGCCATCGACCCCCACATGGTCCACACCCCCGGCATCTATGTCGACCGCGTCGTCGTCGGCGAGCACCAGGAGAAGGTCATCGAGCGCCGCAAGACGCGCCCGAGGGTCTCGGTCGGGTAGCTTGCACGCAAGTGGCGCGCATGCTAACGTAGGGGTCGCCAGGAGCTTGCGCCGTAGAAGTTTCGCGCCAGCGAAACTTCTACGGCGACCGCAAGGTCGCGCTAGTGCGCCCGTACGGACGCTTGTCCGCGCCTGCGCAGTCTGCCAGCCGGGCTGACCACCATGAGCAACGACACGAAGTGGATCATCGGCACGGTGGTCCTGCTGGCCGGGCTCCTCGCGGCACAAATTGCCGGCGTCAGCATTCGGATCGACGACCTCGACGCGAGCGTGAACGGCCGGATCGACGACCTCGACGCGAGCGTGAACGGCCGGATCGACGACCTCGACACGAGCGTGAACGGCCGGATCGACGACCTCGACACGAGCGTGAACGGTCGGATCGACGACCTGCGCACGGACGTTCGGGACTTCCGAGCCGAGGTGAACACCCGCCTGGACGCCTTCGACACCCGCCTGCGCAACGTCGAGATCGCGTTCGGCAAGGTCGACCAGAGACTCCTCACCATCGAGCGGGTCGTCCTGCCGGCGTCGGACCAGCCCGGCGAGTGAATCTCTGTCCGTGCAGATTGCGTCACGCGGCGCCGGTGTCGCGCGGCATGACGCGGTAGTGCAGGGGCGGGGCGCTCTGCGCCGCCTCCTCCAGCGCCGTGGCCACCAGGTGGTGGTGGGGCGAGAGCTCGCAGATGGGGTCGGTGGCGGTCACGTCGCCGGTCATCAGGAACGCCTGGCAGCGGCAGCCGCCGAAGTCGATCTCGCGGCGGTCGCAGCTGCGGCACGGCTCGGGCATCCAGTCGGTGCCGCGGAACCGCTGGAAGATGGGGGCCCGCTCCCAGATGTCCTCCAGGGAGTGGTCCCGCACGTTGGGGAACTCCAGCCCCGGAATCTCGCGGGCGGTCTGGCACGGCAGGACGAACCCGTCGGGGGCCACGCTCATGGACACCATGCCCCAGCCCTGGAGGCAGGCCTTCGGAAAGCGCTCGAAGTAGTAGTCGGGGAGGACGTGCTGGATGTCGAGCCCGCCGGTCCCGGCCGCGCGCACCCGCTCGACCTCGGCGTGGGCGCGGTCGAGCTGGGCGCGGGTCGGCATCAGCGCCGCCCGGTTCTTGAACGCCCAGCCCGTGTACTGAGTGTGGGCCAGCTCCAGCCGATCGACCCGCCATTCCTGCGCAAGGGCGATCACCTCGGCGATGCGGTCGAGGTTCTGCCGGTGCAGCACCACGTTCAGGGTCACGGGGAAGCCGAGCCGCTTGGCCCCGAGCACCGCCTCGCGCTTGCGGTCGAACGACGGCACGCCGGCCAGCCGGTCGTTCGACTCGGGCAGGGTGTCGAGCAGGCTCACCTGGAAGTGGTCGAGCCCGGCCTCGCGCAGCTGCTCCAGCCGGTTCCCGTCGACCACCGTGGCCCCGGTGCTCATGTTCGAGTAGAGCCCCGCGGCGCTCGCCGCGCGGACGAGGTCGAGGATGTCGCGGCGCACCAGCGGCTCGCCCCCCGACAGGTGGAGCTGCACGACCCCGAGCTCGGCCGCCTCGCCGAACACCCGGACCCAGGTCTCGGTGTCCAGCTCGTCGCGGTACTTGTTCAGCTCGAGGGGGTTGCTGCAGTACGGGCACTGCAGCGGGCACCGGTAGGTCACCTCGGCCAGCAGGGCCAGGGGACGGGGCAGGGGGGTATCAGTCACGCTCGGCTCCCTCGCGCACCAGCCCCCGTTTCGCCAGGTGGCCGAGAAACTCGTGCACGTCCTGGGCGGGTTCCGCACCGGGGAATTTTTCCTTCAGCGCGGCGATCAACCCGTCGGTGGTCCGCCCGTCGCACAGCTGCACGATCGCCTTTCCCGGCTCGTTCAGGACGATCATCCCCTCGGGGAACACCAGCTGATGCTGGTTGCGCACCTTGTCCCAGCGGTATCGCGTGCCGGGAGCGAGGACGGGCGTGGCGATCGGGTGCGGCATGGCTCGGTGCAGAGGCGAACGACGCAGTGGCGGCGAACGATGCAGTGATGATACAACGAAGCGTCGGCCGGGACGTGCCGTAGGTCCGCGTTCCCGACCATGAACGGTCACCATCCTCACCACATTACCGGAGTAATCGATGCAGGTACACGTGCTGGGCTCGGCCGCCGGGGGGGGATTCCCCCAGTGGAACTGCAACTGCCGCAACTGCCGGCGGCTCCGCGAGGGAACCCTGCGGGGACACGCCCGCACCCAGTCGTCCATCACCGTGAGCAGCAACGGCGTCGACTGGGTGCTCTTCAACGCGTCGCCGGACATCCGGCAGCAGCTCGATTCGTTCCCGCCGCTGCAGCCGGGGCGCGCCGTCCGCGACACCGGGATCTGCGCGATTCTGGTGGTCGACTCGCAGATCGATCACACGACCGGCCTCGTGGTGCTGCGCGAGCACACGGAACCGTGGGACATCTACTGCACGCGGGCGGTGTACGACGACCTCACCACCGGCTACCCGCTGTTCAACGTCCTGTCCCACTTCCGGGGCGTGAACTGGCACGAGGTGGGCCTCGACGAGGTTCCCTTCTCGATTCCCAAGGCGGACGGGCTGCTCTTCACCGCGGTCCCCCTGAAGAGCGAGGCGCCGCCCTACTCGCCCCACCGGCACAACACGATTCCCGGGAACAACATCGGGGTCCGAGTGGCCGATGCCGCCACCGGCCGGAACCTGTTCTACGCCCCGGGCCTGGGCGAGATCGAGCCGCACGTCCGGCGTTACATGGAGGAGGCCGACTGCCTGCTCGTGGACGGAACGGTGTGGACCGACAACGAGCTCGCGCGCGAAGGGATCAGCGACAAGCGGGCGCAGGACATGGGGCATCTGAACCAGTCCGGGGCCGGCGGCATGGTCGAGACCCTGCTGTCCCTGGACTGCTCGCGGAAGATCGTGATCCACATCAACAACACGAACCCGATCCTGGACGAGACGTCGGACGAGCATGCGGCGTTGATCGAGGCCGGCATCGAGATCGCGTACGATGGCATGGACATCACGCTGTAACCCACCGGGAGGTGACCGATGACGGCAGGCAACCGCGTGCAGGGGCTGGCGGCGGCCCTGGTCGTGCTGGCAGTCGGCGCGGCGGGCGCCGGCCGGGTCGAGGCGCAGGGTCGGACGATGCGCGGGGCGGCGCCGCCGGACATCACCGCGGGCGGCCAGACCAACTGGACGAGCCACAACCTCGATCTCGCCAACCGCCGCTACTCGCCTCTCGACGCGATCGACACCGCGAACGTCGGACGGTTGACCGAGCAGTGGTCCGTCGCGGTGCCGGCCGGGGTCAACGTCGGCCAGGTGACGCCGCTCGTCGTCGACGGCCTGCTCTACGTCCACGCCGGCGCCAACGTGATCGCGGTCAACGCGGTGACCGGCGAGTCGGTGTGGACGCTCGAGCTCGACGCGGCCCGGCAGAACGCCTCGCGCGGGCCGACGTACGCCGAGGGGAAGATCTACGCCTACAACGGGCCGAACCTGGTGGCGGCGGACGCCCGCACCGGCGAGCCGGTCGCGTCTTACGGCGACGGCGGGGTGCTTCCGGTCGTCGGGCTGGCCCTGCAGGCGAAGTATCCGGACGTCTATCCGCCGGGGTTCGACCCCCACAACATCGGCTACCGCATCACGAGCGCCCCCGCCTACCACGACGGGACGCTCTACCTCGGCACCTCGAACTCCGAGAACCACATCCCCGGCGGTCTGGTGATCGCCACCGACGCCGAGACCGGAGCCATCGACTGGGTGTTCAACACGATCCCGCAACGCCCCCAGGACGACGGGTGGGAGATCGCGCGCGACACGTGGGGCGACGGCCAGCGCGCCGGCGGCGGGGTCTGGACCCAGCCCGCCATCGACCTCGAGCTCGGCCTCGTCTACTTCAACACCGGCAACCCGTCGCCCGACTACGACGGCTCGGCCCGGCCCGGGGCCAACCTGTTCACCAACGCCACCATCGCGCTCGATCTGGAAACGGGCGCGCTCCGGTGGCACTACCAGGCCATCCACCACGACCTCTGGGATTGGGACAACATCACCGGGCCGGTGCTCTTCGACGTCACCCGCAACGGCGAGACGATCCGGGGGGTCGGGGCGGCCGGCAAGAACTGCCTGCTCTATCTGTGGGACCGCGAGACCGGCGAGCCGATCAACCCCATGGTGGAGACGCGCGTCCCCACCGAGACCGACGTGCCGGGCGAGGTGGTCTATCCGACCCAGCCGATTCCGCACAACGCGCGCGGCGTCCCCATGACCCCGTTCTGTGCGACGTTCGTGCACCTCGACGACCCCGCGCTGCAGGCGCAGACGCGGCAGATGTACACGCCCTACTCGATCGACGAGCACCTCATCGTCGCGCACGGCGGCTCGAGCTTCGGCTCGCCGGCGTTCAGCCCGCGGACCGGTCTGCTCTACGTCACCGGCAAGAACGCCGCCGTCTCGATGATCGTCAAGCCGCTCGGCGACAGCCTCGAGCCGGGGCCGCACGGGCTCGGCCACAACGGGAACTTCGAGGAGCTGAGCCGGATTCCCGCCTATACGCCGACCACGACGCTGACCGCCTACGAGCCGGCGAGCGGCGAGGAGGTGTGGCAGCAGGTGCTGCCCGCCCTCACCCCCATCGGGGCGAGCGGCAACCTCGCGACGGCCGGCGACCTCGTGTTCCAGGGGGCGGACGACGGCCGGTTCTACGCGTTCCACGCCGGCACGGGCGAGCAGTTGTTCCGGTACGACGCGCCCCGTCCCATCCGGTCGAGCCCGATGACCTACGAGGTGAACGGCAGGCAGTACGTCGCGGTGATCGCGACCGACACGATCATCACCTTGGGGCTGCCGTAGGAGCGTGCGGCGCAAGCCCTGGCCGCTTCCTTGGCTTGGCGGTCGCGGGGCGGGGGAGATCCCGCCGCCGTTCGCGTGCCGATCGTTGCGGACGCCGGGAGGGCGATTCCGCGGGCGTCACAACGCGCTCAGGCGAGGGGCCGGGGGAGATCCCGCCGCCGTTCGCGTGCCGATCGTTGCGGACGCCGGAGGGCGGTTCCGCGGGCGTCACGATGCCCTCAGGTAGCGGAACGTCGCCGAGGGACCGTCAGCGACGACAGGGAATGAAAAGAATGCGCGTGCACAGCAGAACTGCGCACGCGCAAACAGAGCAGGGGACACGAAATCGCTGGTCAAAACCAGGAGACGCCGCGTACCCCCCCGAGACGCGAACTGGAGCGCCGAAAGACGCTCCGATCCGGTCTAGCGAGCGGTTACGTAGAGAGTCACTTCCATGTTGAGCGCGATCTCTCTGATCTCGGGCTTGGTCCAGGTCATGTTTCTGCTCCTTCTTTACGAGAATTGGTCAACCGAAGATCCAGACTATACACAGCCGGATCGGACCGCGCAAGCAAAAAATGCAGGACGCTGAAATCGCGGCCCCGGAGACAGCTTCCGCCGGATCGTGCTAGCCTGACGCCATCAGCGGAGTCCGGGAGACGGAGCAGATGAACGACGTTGAGAAACCGTGGACGCGCGAGGAGTTTGAGCGGAGGTTGCGCGCCAAGGAGAAGTACTATCACGTGAACCATGAGTTTCACGTCCGGATGCACGCTGGCCAGCTCGACAAGCCGGCCATTCAGGGGTGGGTGGCGAACCGCTTCTACTACCAGGTCTCGATTCCCGTCAAGGACGCCGCGCTCATGTCCAACTGCCCGGATCGGGAGGTCCGGCGCGAGTGGGTCAAGCGGATCGTCGACCACGACGGCGAGGGCGGGGCGGAGGGCGGCATCGAGGCGTGGCTGCAACTGGGGGAAGCGGTCGGACTCGACCGCGGCGACCTGTGGTCCCATGCCCATCTGCTGCCGGGCGTGAAGTTCGCCATCGACGCCTACGTGAACTTCGCCCGCCAGCAGCCGTGGCAGGTTGCCGCGGGGTCGTCGTTGACGGAGCTCTTCGCCCCGAAAATCCACCAGCGGCGGCTCGAGCACTGGCCGCAGCACTACCCGTGGATCTCCGAACAGGGCTACAACTACTTCCGGAAGCGGCTCTCCGAGGCTCGCCGGGACGTCGTGCACGGCCTGAACATCACCCTCGACTACTGCCGGACGCGGCAGCAGCAGGAAGCGATGCTGGACGTGCTGCAGTTCAAGCTCGACGTGCTCTGGACCATGCTGGACTGCATGTGGATGGCCTACGTCGAGCACCGGCCCCCCTACCACAACGTCGAGTGACCCGATCGGGCGAGATGGTCCGCGGCCGGCCCCCGGCGCGCCGCGGCGACTGCCGCCATGGATGAGCGTTCCGACGGCGTCCTGCCCCTCTCGCTGATCGTCCTCTGCCGGAACGAGGAAGCGGCCATCGGCCGCTGTCTGGACAGCGTCCCCTTCGCGGCCGAGAAGATCGTCATCGATTCGGGCAGCACCGACCGCACGGCGGCCGTGGCGGCGGCGCACGGGGCGAGAGTGATCGACCGCGAATGGCTGGGCTTCGGTCCGATGCGGCAACGCGCCGAGCAGGACGCCAGTCACGAGTGGATCCTGATGCTCGACGCCGACGAGTGGATGAGCGAGGAGCTGCAGTCGCAGTGCCGCGACGAGCTGCCCGGACTGCTGGAACGCACCGACGCCGTGCAACTGTCGCGGCGCACCCGCTACTGCGGCCGGCTCCTCGAGCACTATCGTCCGTTCGCGCGCGACTTCATCTGGCGCTGCTACCGGAAATCCGGCGCGGCGTGGACGCCGGACCAGGTGCATGAACGCCTGAAGCTGGCGCCCCGTTGCCGCACGCACCGCCTGAGCGCTCCCCTCATCCACGACAGCTACGCCAGCGTCACCCATCATCAGGAGAAGGCCTGCCGCTATATAGACCTGTGGGCGCGGCAGGGGTTCGAGCAGGGCAGGAAGCCGAGGCTGCTGCGGGCGTTCCTGGCGCTGCCGGTGTACCTGTTTCGCGACATGGTGCTCCGCCGCGGCCTTCTCGACGGCTGGCCGGGCATCATCGCCGCGTGGATCACGGTTCACAGCTCGGTGATGAAGCGCCTGCGGCTGTACGAGCTGTATCGGGACGCCGGGCGGTCATGATCACGGTCTCCGTCGTCGTCGCCACCTACAACTGGCCGGCCGCGCTCGATGCCTGTCTCCACGCCCTGCGCCGGCAGACCGAGGCGCCCCACGAGATCATCGTCGCCGACGACGGCAGCGGGCCCGACACCCGCGCCGTGGTCGAGCGGCACCAGGCCGCCGGCCCCTGTCCGCTGCACCACGTCTGGCACCCCGACGAGGGGTTTCGGCTGGCCGCCATCCGCAACAAGGCGATGGCCCGCGCCGGCGGCGACTACATCGTGAGCCTCGACGGTGACATGGTGTGCCACCCGCGGTGCATCGAGGACCACGGCCGGCTGCGCGATCCGGCCTGCTACTGCCAGGGGTCGCGCATTCCGCTGGGGCCGGGGGCGAGCGCGGTCATGACCGGGCGGCCCGGCTGGTGGCCCTCGGTCTTCAGCCGCGGCGTCCGGCGGCGGGCGAGGCTGGTACGCCTCCCTGTCGCGGCCGCGGCGCGGCTCCTCAATGCCCCGCACCGCGATCCCATGACCGTCCGCGGCTGTCATCAGGGGTTCTGGCGCCGGGACCTGCTGGCCGTCAACGGCCTCAACGAGGCGATCGAGGGCTGGGGGCGGGAGGACAACGAGCTGGCGGTGCGGCTCGGCAACCACGGGCGCCTGCGCCGCAACCTGCGCGGGGTCGCCCTCGCCTGCCATCTCCACCACGACGAACGAGACCGCGGCCGGCTCGAAGAGAACGAGCGCATCCTCCGGGAGACCGTCGACACCGGCCGGGTCCGGTGCGAGCGCGGTGTCGGCCAGTGGATCGACGATCCCCGGGCATGGGACTACTGCGTGCAGCACCCCGGCCGGTGACGGTTGTCGGGGGCACGTCGTCCTTGCCAATCGGCGACCAAGCGGTCACGCCCGGCGCCCGCGGCTCCAGCGTCCGGATCGGAACCGCGGCCGCGTCAGCACGCGCTGAACGAGGGGTGCCGCGACCCGCGCCGGTGGCGTCGGTCGAACGGGCGTCGTCGGTCGAATCGGCCGACCGGGAGTCAGGGACCCATGGCGGCGCTTCCAGCGCCCGGACCGGAACATCCGCTGCATGAGCACGCACTGAACGAGGCGCGCCGCGGCGGGGGACGCCGTCGGTCGAAGCGGGGCGTCAGCTTCGTTGCTGTTGCTTCCAGCGCCCGGACCGGAACAGTCGCTGCATCAGCACGAGCTGCACGAAGGGGGCCACGACCCACGCCAGCAACGGTCCCTCCGGCTCCCAGCCGAATCCGACCAGGGCAAGAAACGTCAGCGACAGGAGCAGCCCCCACTGGGTGATGAGGGTGTAGGTCAGGATGGGTTTGGTGTCCCCGGCACCGGTCAGCGCGCCCTGGACGCAGATGCTCACCGAGCTGAAGAACTGCCCCACCGCGAACCACCGCAGCACCGTCGCGGCCAGGGGCACGACCTCGGCGTCCGCGATGAACAGGGCCGCGAGCGGTCTCGCGAACGCGAACGTCAGCGCCACCACCCCGGTCATGATCAGGGAGAGGAGCTGCACGCTGCGGCGCCCCAGCGCCTCGGCCCGGTCGAGCTGGCCGGCCCCGATCGCCTGGCCCACGAGGGTGGCGGTCGCGATCTGGAACGCGAGGGCCGGCAACACGCTGACCAGCCGCACCTGCAGCCCCACGCCCGCCGCCGCGTGCATCGACGCCCCGAGGGCGCCGGCGCCGAGCAGCCCCAGGTAGACCACCCGGGCTCCGTTGCGGGCGACGCCGGCCAGGGCCGGAGGCATCCCGATTCTCAGCATCCGCCGAATCAACGGCCAGTCCAGCCCCAGCAGCGGCCGGAACCGGATGCGGCCGTTCCGGGCCAGCATGGTCAGATAGAGGCCGCCGCCGATGGCCCGGGCCACGACCGTCCCCACCGCCGCCCCTGCGACCCCCATCGGCGCCCAGGGGCCGGCCCCGAAGATGAACATGTAGTTCAGGAGGACGTTCAGCACGGCGACGACCGTGGCCAGCTTGAGGGGCGTCTTCGCGTCGCCCGTCCCGCGGAAGATCGCGGCCGGGATGACCGTGCCCCACAGGAAAACCGTCCCGAGGAAGTAGATGTGCAGATAAGGGACGCCGTGGGCCAGGGCCGCGTCGTCCGCCTGCATCGCGACGAGCAGGGGACGGCTCGCGAGGTAGCCGAACAGCGTGATGGGCGGAGTCAACAGCAGCACGAGACGCGTGCCCTGGTGGATCACGCCGTCGACCTGCCGGCGGTCGCCGGCCCCGGCGCCCTGGCTGACCAGCGCGATTACCCCGGTGGCGACGGCCAGCGCCGCCGCCTCCAACAGAAACGCGATCTGGCGCGTCAGCCCGATGGCCGCCGTCGCCTCGTGCCCGAGCCCCCGCACCATCAGCAGGTCGGCCACCCCGAGGCTCAGCTCCAGCACGTTGTACAGCAGCGTCGGCCAGGCGAGCGCCCAGATGCGGCGGAACAGGACGGACTCCCCGGCGGCATCCGGAGCAGGATCGGGGCGGTCAGGCGGCACGGCGGCCTCTCACGCGTTTCTCTCTTTTCTGGCGCGACGCCCCGCGGGTTGCGGTGGCGCCATCGGGGCGTCGACTGCAAACGGCCGATCCTACTCCACCCGGCCGTAGCGTCGCCGGGGCCCGCGGTTCGCCCGCGCCGAAACGGTACCGTTCATGCGGGGACGCGGGACGGTGTCCGAAGCCCGCGGTCGCCCGCGCCGGAAAAGGGCACCGTTGGGGTCGGGACGGTGTCCGAAGCACGAGGTTCGGCACATAATCTCCGACGTTCTGCTCTGCTTCCCGCTGCCGGCGGAGACGCAAGTCTGGTGCCCATGACCGACGCCACGCCCGCGCCCCCGGACGCCCCGCCGTCTCCGCTGGCGCGCGCCGTCGCCGACCGCGCGGTGACGACCTGGTTCGACGCCGTCGTCGACACGCTGGCCGACCTCGTTGCCTTCCGCACCGTCGTCGAGAGTGGCGTGCCCAATGCCCGGAACCCCGAGTTCGTCCGGCTGAAAACCTATCTGGCCGACGCCGCGGCCCGCCTCGGGCTCGACTTCGATGACCACGGGGCGGCGCTGGTGCTGGGGCTCGGACAGTCGCCGGACCGTCTCGGTCTGCTGACGCATGCGGACGTGCGGCCCGCCGACGAGGCGGCCTGGAAGACCGATCCGTTCACGCTCGACCGCGACGCGGAACCGGGGCGGTTGCTGGGCCGCGGGGTGGAGGACGACAAGGCGGCCATCGCCGCCGCGTTGTACAGCCTGAAGGCGCTGCGGGACGCGGGCCTGCCCCTGCGCCGCCGCGTCGAGCTCATCATCTCGCTCGCCGAGGAGTCAGACTGGACCCCGTTCCGCGAGTTCCTCGCCGGCTGGACGCCGCCGCCGCTCAACATCGCGTTCGACGCCCTGTACCCGGTGGTCACCGGCGAGTGCGGCACCGGCGCGATCCGCGTCACCCTGCGGGACGCCCCCGCCATCCCCCCGCGGCCGGCGCGGATCTTGTCGTTCACCGGCGGCAGCTATCTCTCCCAGGTTCCGGCCCGCGCCGAGGCGGTGATCGCGGGCGCCGACGAGCCTCTGGCGGCCGCGCTCGAGCGGGACGCCGCCGAGGCCGCCGCCGGCGGTTTCGAGATCGATCGCCGCGGTGACACCCTGCGCATCCGGTCCCACGGCATCGCCGCCCACTCCTCCGCGCCATGGACGGGCCGCAACGCCATCATCCAGCTCGCCGCCCTGCTCGGCCGCCACTCCTGGCCGCCGACCGCGGCGGGGACGATGGTGCGCCTCGCCAACGATCTCGTCGGCGCGGGACACCACGCCGAGCGCTTCGGCGATCTCGCGTACGCCCACGAGGTCATGGGCCGGCTGACGTTGACCTTCGCCACCCTCATGCCGGCGGACGGCGGTGGGCTCGTCGCCGCCCTCAACGTCCGCCGCCCCGTCGGGCGCACCCCGCAGGAGGTGGAGAAAACCGTCCGGGCCGCCCTCGACGGCTGGCAACGGCAGACCGGCCGGACGCTCGAATGCACGGTGGACATCGGCGACCCCTACTTCCTGGAGTCGGCGCCCCACGTCCCGGTGCTGCTCGACGTGTTCCGGCACTACACCGGCCGGCCGACGGCGGGACCGATCTCGGTGGGCGGCGGCACCCAGGCCCGGCTGCTCCCGAACGGCGTGAACTTCGGTCCCGCGATGCCCGACGAGCCCTACACCGGACACAGCGACCACGAGTTCATGACCGTCGACCGCCTGCGATTGAACCTCCGGATGTACACCGCCGCGCTCGTCGAGCTCGCGGGGCAGCGGCCTGCGCCGTAGAACGGCGCGGACTCCTGGAGGGTTGGTTGGGCCCTGGCGGGCGCCCCAGACGACGATTTCCGGGCTGGCCGTCGGCGCCGGAAGTTGCTAACCTTGTTCAGTTTCGGAGACTCGACGATGGCACTGACGCGCGAACAGATGGCGGCTCGCGCCGCCCGCGAGATCAAGGACGGCTACTACGTCAATCTCGGCATCGGGATGCCGACCCTGTGCGCGAACTACATCCCGGCCGGCGTCGACGTGAAGCTGCAGAGCGAGAACGGCCTGCTGGGCATCGGGCCGTACCCGACCGACGACGAGATCGACGCCGACTTGATCAACGCGGGGAAGGAGACGGTGACGACCGTGCCGGGGGCCAGCTTCTTCAGCAGCGCCCAGAGCTTCGCGATGATCCGGGGCGGGCACATCGACCTGGCGATCCTCGGCGCCATGCAGGTCTCGCGGACCGGCGATCTCGCCAACTGGATGATTCCCGGCACGATGGTCAAGGGCCCGGGCGGGGCCATGGATCTGGTGACCGGCGCCAAGCAGGTGCTGATCGTCATGGACCACGTGTCGAAGCGGGGCGACCTGAAGATCCTGAACGAATGCAGCCTGCCCCTGACCGGCAAGCAGGTCGTCAACCGGCTCGTCACCTCGCTCGCGGTCATCGAGGTGGCTCCGGACGGGCTGCGGCTGCTCGAGCGGGCGCCCGGCGTGTCGACCGACGAGATCCGCGCCGCGACCGAGCCCGAGCTGCTGGTCGACGGCGACGTCCCGGAAGTGTCCGTGTAGGGCAGGAGCGGAGCCGCAAGGCGCCGATGGGCGGGCCGAGCCGGCAGGAGCCGGCGCCCACGCCCTGCCGTCCGGCCGCGCGATTTCACGCCGGCCGGTCCCGTCCCGTATGATCCCGGTATGAACAATCGATTCGGAGGAGGCTGGAAGAGCATGACGAAATGGACTTGGCGCGGAATCCGCGTCGCGGCCGCGGCGGCGATCGCCGGGGCGCTGGCCGTGTCCCCGATCGCCGCCCAGGACGGACCGGCGCTGCCTGAACCGTATCAGGAGCCGATTCCGTACCAGCCCGGCGCGCTCGGACCGTACTCCTTCCCCATCTCCTCGGACAACGCGGAGGCCCGGCAGTTCTTCGACCAGGGCATGCAGTTGATGTACGCCTTCGCCAAGGTCGACGCGGTGCGGTCGTTCCGCGCGGCGTGGGAGCGGGATCCGGACTGCGCCATCTGCTACTGGGGCGAGGCCTGGGCCTGGGGCTCCTATCTCAACGGGCCGATGCGGCCCCCGGAAGCCCCCCACGCCTATGCCGCCGTCCAGAAGGCGCTGGCGCTTGCCGCGGCCGGGCATGGCAGCCCCCGCGAGCGCGACTACATCGACGCGCTGTCGGCGCGCTACGTCGAGAGCTTCGACGTGGCCAAGCGGCGCGAGCAGGACGAGGCCTACGCGGCGGCGATGAAGGCGCTCTCCGAGCGCTATCCGGACGACCTCGACGCCGCCACCCTGTACGGCGAGGCGCTGTTCCTGCTCGAGCCGCGCCGGGGCACGCGGGACCTGAACGACCCCAACGTCCAGCGTCTGCATGGCGTGCTCGAAGGCGTCCTGGCGCGGTACATCGAGCACCCCGGCGCCTGTCACCTCTACGTCCATGCCACCGAATCGACGGTCGAGCCCGGGAAGGCGGCAGCGTGCGCCGAGCACTTGGGGAGCGCCATTCCCGGCGCCAGCCACATCAACCACATGCCGTCGCACACCTGGAACGAGATCGGCCGGTGGGCGGACGGGGTCCGCGCCAACATCCGGGCCTGGCACTCGGATCTGAAAGCGGCCGACGGTAACGGCGAGGGCGTGGCCATCTACCCGACGCACAACCTGCACATGCTGCTGTTCGCGGGCTCGATGGACGGCCAGGGAGCGGTCGCCATCCAGGCCGGCAAGGACTACCAGGCGCTGACCGGCAACAGCGTCTTCCACGTGCTGACGCTGGTGCGCTTCGGCCGATTCGACGAGGTGCTCGCGGTCACCGAACGCCCGGACGCGGAGATCGAAGGCGGCCTGTGGGACTTCGCCCAGGGCTACGCCCATCTGCGGGAGGGCGACGCCGACTTCGCCGAGGTCTATCTGAAACGCGTGCGCGCCATCGCGGAGACGTCCGAGGCCCGGATGCGGTTCCACGAGGCCGCGCCGCTTCTCGGCACCGTCGCCGGCATCCTCGAGGGTGAGCTCTTGCGGGAGCAGGGCGACAGCGAAGGCGCGGTGGCCGCCTTCGAGCGCGCGGTCGAGCTGGAGGACTCGCTGATGTACGACGAGCCCGAGCCGCTGCCGTTCGCGGCCCGGCACTGGCTCGGCGCGCTCCTCATCGATCTCGAGCGCTACGCCGACGCGGAACAGGTGTATCGCGACGAGCTCGCCGACCATCCCCACAACGGCTGGTCGCTCTTCGGCCTGAAGACCGCCATCGAGGCCCAGGGCCGCACCGACGCGGCCGTTGCCGCCGACCTCGACGCGAGCTGGGCGCGGTCGGACACCTGGGTCAAGGCGTCGCGCTTCTGAGGGGGACGGAGCGACCGTCTTTCTGACAGCCAGGAAGGCCTGGACGCCAACTGGCGCGCGACGGAAGACGCGTTGCCGCGCACCTTGGAGCATCTCGCGGGCGCGCGACCTTACGGTCGGGTTGGGAGTTTCGCTGGCGCGAACTCCTCGGGCGCAAGCTTCCAGCCGGCCAGCGCCTCCACCTGTCCGGCGGCTATTGCGGTTTCCGGAACAACGCGGCGTAGTGGGCGCCGAGCGGCCAGTCGAGGGTCTCGACGTGGGTCAGTCCGGCCGCGGTGACCTCGGTCACCACCTGCGCGTCGTCGGTCCAGTGCGGCCATCCCCGGAGAGGACGCAGGAAGCCGTTGAACTCCAACTCGACGATGGCGAGGCGGCCGCCCGGCTTCAGCGCAGCGTGGAGGCTGGCGTTCGTGGCCGCCGGGTCGGTCAGGTGGTGATAGACGCGGCGCAGGAAGATCGCGTCGCAGCAGCTCGGGGGCAGGTTGGTCTCGTGCTCGCCGGCCTCGACCACGGTGACGTTGTCGAGCCCGGCCGCGGCGACGGCGGTCCGGATGGCGTCGCGGCGATTCGCCGACAGCTCGGTGGCGAACACCTGGCCGGATTCGCCGACCAGCGCTGCGATCTCGATGCTCAGCCATCCGTCGCCGGCGCCGACGTCGGCCACGGCGTCGCCCGGCTGGATCTCGAGCACTTCGGCAAGGCGTTCGACCTCGGCCTCGTCGTCCTCGTAGGCGAAAACGAGAAGCAGGATCAGGAAGGCGGCGCCGCCCAGCCAAAGGCTGAGTTGTCTTCGCTTCATCACGCTATTGTGACGCGGTTCCGGCCCGGAGAGTTCGGGGCGGGTCGTCCCCACCCCAGCCGGGACAATCGGTGGCCGACTCGAACGGGGTTTCCGTCCACCGGCTCGGCGCGGAGCTCGTCACCGCCGCAACCGAGACCGTCAGCGGCGGGCTCGAAGGGATCTCCCTCCACCAGTTCGGCCCCGAGTCGTTACCGCCGCAAGCGAGACAATCGGCGGCCGCCCCCAACCGAGGGGTCACCACGCCAGCATGGCCCCGCGCTGCCGCAGCTCCTCCCGCCGCCGCTCGTAGTCGGGCATGACGCGGCCGACAGCCTGCCAGTAGTCGCGGCCGTGGCCGCGGTGCCGCAGGTGCACCAGCTCGTGGACGACGACGTAGTCGACGAGGCGCATCGGGGCCTGGACGATGCGCCAGTTCAGGCGGATGGTGCCGCGGTGGTCGCAGCTTCCCCAGCGCTTCCGCTGGTCGGCGACGACGACGCGGGGCGGCGGGACGCCGGCCCTGGCCCGCCACACCTCGACCCGCTCGGGAAGCCGCTCGGCCGCGTGCCGCCGGAGCCACGAGACGAGGGCGGCGCGCACGTGAGCGGTCTGCTGCGCTCCCGCCGGCGCCGGCACGTGCAGCCAGCCGCCGCGCAGCTTGGCTTCTCCAGCATCGTCGGGATGCACCTTCAGGCGGTAGTGCCGCCCGAGATAGAGCACGCTCTCGCCGCTGACGAACTCGCGCGGCGCAGGGGCCGAGCCGTGGCCCTCGGCGCGGCGGCGGCGCCGCGCGAGCCATTCCGCCTTCCGGAGGACAATCGCGTCGAGCCGAGCGATGGCGAGGTGTTCGGGCGCGACCACGAGGACGCTTCCGGCGGGGTCCACCGTCACCGCCACGGTCTTCTTGCGCCGGGCGCTGCGGCGGATAGCGTACTGCAGGTGCGTCCCGCCCCAGGTTACGGTGGAGGTCTCCGTGGCGCCTGCCGTCCGCGCGGTGTTCATCGGTGGGTGTGCAAGTTCGCGAGGCTTACGCTGGGCGACGGCGGTGGTCTCCGGCGCGTTCACGGGTCGGTGCGCACCTTCATGAGGTCTACGCTGGGCGACGGCGGTGGTCTCCGGCGCGTTCGCGGGTCGGTGCGCACCTTCACGAGGTCCACGACGGGCGACGGCGGACGTCTCCGGGGCGTTCATCGGTCGGTGCGCACCTTCGCCAAGTCGACGATGTCGGCGGCGAGGCCCTCCACCTCATTGCCGGCGATGCCGCTGGCGCGCAGCTGCCGCTTGATACGGCTGCGCATCTGTCGCTGCACGTCGTCCTTCTGCCACCAGTCGACCAGCTCGGTGAACGGCGCGACCGCCTCGTCGAGGAGCGACGCGAGGTCGCGGTTGGCCGCGTCGTACGCGGGCGAGTCCTCGCGCGCGGTCATCGGGCGGTGCCGCTCCAGCAAACCGTAGATGGCGAAGCCGCGCGCGTCGAGCCCGATGTCGTGCGCGCGGGCCTGCTCGCCCTGCAGCTCTTCGCGCAGGCTGCTGAGGAGCGAGAGCTGCTGGGCCGCGTCCACCCGCTCCTGCCGCCGCTGCTCGATGATCTCCTCCAGCCGCTCGCGCAGCGACTGGTAGAACACCGGGTTCTCCTCGACCCGCACGTTGATCTCGTGGCGGATGGCGTGCTCCATCTCGCTCGCCTTCGCGTCGTCGGTCCCGAGCGCGTCGACCTTCTCGTCGAACTCGGGCGAGAAGAGCTGGACCTCCTTGACCAGGATCTGGATGCCGTCAGCGACGACGGCGTCGGCGATGAGCTTGCGCACCTTCTCGCCGCAGCCCGACAGGTCGAGCCGGTCGTCGCGGTAGCGGGCGCGCGCGGTCCCGCGAATCTTGCCCAGCCAGCGCAGGTCGGCGTTGTACGCGAGGGCGCGCGGGTCGGGCAGCAGCATGTCCATCGACTGGCTGAACCGCCGGAACGCGAGGTCGAAAGCCGCCCGGACATCCTCCGGCTCCAGCACCCGCACGCAGGCATCGAGATCGTTCTTGTCCGCGACCGACTGAAAGAACTTCATCGCGGCCGCGTGCCGGCTCTCGAGCCGCGGCAGCTCGTCGACGTTCGGGGTCAGCGCCCCCTGAACGTCGGTCGTCGAGAAGACCGCGAGGGCGTCGTGCAGCTCGGCCGACACGCCCCAGTAGTCGACGACGAGGCCGTAGGTCTTCTCGTCGCCGAGGGGGCGGTTCACGCGGGCGACGGCCTGCAGCAGGGTGTGCTCCCTGAGGGGCGCGTCGAGGTACATCACCTGCTCGACCGGCGCGTCGAAGCCGGTGAGCAGCATGTCGCAGACCACCAGCACGGACAGCCGGTCGCCGCGGTCCCTGAACCGCTCGATGGCCTGGTCCTGCTCGTCCTTGCGCAGGTGCCAGCGCGCCAGCCGCGCCTCGTCGTTGTGGCCCGCCGACATGACGAGGGCCGACTCGGGGCCGTTCAGCCGGTCCAGCGTCTCCTTGGAAGGTGACCGCGGCGTGCCGGCTCGCCGCGACCACCTGGGCCTTGAACCGGTTCGGCGCAATGAACCTCGTGAAGTGGTCGATGAGGTCGAGGCAGACCGCCTCAATGCGGCGCGGGGCGCCGGCGACGGCCTGCTCGGTCGCGAACCGCTGCCGGATGGCGGCGCGCTCGTCCTCGGTGCGGTCGGCGAAGACGCGGTCGAAGACCTGGTCGAGGGTCTGCCCGATGATCTGCAGCTCGGGGAGCCGGCTCTCGTAGAAGATCGGCACCGTCGCCCTGTCCCGCACCGCCTGCTCGATGGTGTAGGTGTCGATGTAGGGGCCGAACGTCCGCAGGGTGCTGCGGTCCTTCTTGTCGATGGGGGTGCCGGTGAAGCCGAGGAAGCAGGCGTTGGGCAGGGCCTGCCGCATGTTCGCGGCGAGGCTCCGGTACTGCGTGCGGTGGGCCTCGTCCACCATCACGAAGATGTTGGCGGCCTCGGACAGGGTGGGGTGGACAGCCGCCCGTTGCGCGGGGCTGCCCGCGCCGGTGATCTCCTGGAACTTCTGGATCGTGGTCATCACCGTCCGGCCGGTCGGGTGCTCGAGGATGCGCCGCAGGCCGCGCACGCTGACCGCCCGCTCGGGGTTCGGGAACCCGCACGCCTGGAACACGCCCGCGATCTGCCGGTCGAGCTTGGTGCGGTCGGTGACGATGACCACCGCCGGCTGCTGCTGCGCCTCGTCGCGCCGCAGCTTCAGGGCCAGCCAGAGCATGGTCAGGCTCTTCCCCGACCCCTGGGTGTGCCAGACGATGCCGCCCCGCGCGCTCGGCTGCCGCGCCGTCCGGATGCGCCGCATCGCCTCGTTCACCGCGATGAACTGCCGGTAGCGCGTCAGCTTGCGGACGGTCCGGCCGCCGTCGACCTCGAACGCCACGAAGTTGCGTACGACGTCGAGCAGGTTGCGCGGCTCGAGCAGCCCGTAGAGCAGCACGTCCTGCGGCGTCGGCGCGCGCCCGAGCCGCTCGCCAAGCTGCTCGACGCTCAGTGGATACGGCTCCTTCCACTCCAGGAAGAACCGCGCCGGCGTCCCGACGGTCCCGTAGACGGCGCGCTCGCCGCAGGTCCCGACGAGAACCTGCGCCGTCTCGAACAGCCGCGGCGCGCCCTGGTCCTTCCACCGCGTGTCCGCCTCCTGGTAACGGCGGAGCTGCTTCACCGCCTCGGCCTTCCAGGCGTCGCCGATGGTGGGGCTCTTGCACTCGATGACCGCGAGCGGCAGGCCGTTCACGAAGGTGACGATGTCGGGGATGACGTGCTTCTTCGACCCGAGCACGCGGTACTGGCGGGTGACGACCCACTCGTTGCCGTCGGGCCGTTCGAAGTCGAGGAACCGGACCTGGTGGTTCCTGCGCCCGCCGCCGCGGTCCTGCTCGATCGCGATGCCGTAGGTGAGCGACGTGTAGACCTTCTCGTTCGCCTCGGCGAGGCTGGCCGCGGGGACGTGCGTCACCGCCTTCACGGCCTTGGCGACGTTCGT
This sequence comes from Vicinamibacterales bacterium, assembly GCA_965215895.1. Classification (GTDB taxonomy): domain Bacteria; phylum Acidobacteriota; class Vicinamibacteria; order Vicinamibacterales; family UBA8438; genus JAJEEA01. Next base: position 753,246 of record OZ244130.1, read on the forward strand.
CTCGGACAGCCAGGGGTTCACCCGCTTCAGCGCGGCGGCGAGGCGGCCGGTGAGGATGGTCTCCTTGGGGCTCGCCCGCTCGGGTTCCAGATCTTCGGGCGGAACGTAGCTGTAGCCGAGGGACTCCAGCAGCTCGACCGCGGGATTCTCCGCGAGGTGCAACTCATCCCAGCCGGTCGGATTGGGGGTCATGTCTCGGTGTGGCGGGGGCCGACGAGCAGGATGGACATCAGTAGGCCGAGCCGCGGTGAGACGCCGCGATCATCGAGACGACGCGTTCGCCGTCATCGATCTCGTAGAAGAACCGCCACGATCCGATCCGGTATCGCCACGTCTCCGGCGCATAGCCCTTCAGCTTGCGAATGTGTGGTCCGAAGTGAGGATGCTCGCGCAGTCGCGGATAGACCGACCTCCGCAGCTTGTCGGCGATCCGTTCGTGACCGGCCCGGGCGATCGATCGCAGGTCCTTGCGGAACTGCTCGGTCTCGAAGATCCGGTAATCATGCAACGAAGTCGCCCTTGCGCCGGTGAGCCTGTCGCGAGCCGGTCCGCAACCTCCGGACCAGCGCATCGTCGTTCAGAATCTCGGCCATTTCCCCGTCGTCGACGAACTGCGCCTCCCGGATCCGCTCCAGGGCGGCGGTCGCAATGAAGTTGGACAGCGGGCGGCGTTCCGCTGCCGCCGCCTCGCGCAGCTCTTCGTACGCGTCCTTCTCCAACCGCAAGGTCACGGTCCTGGCCATGCTTCCTCTCCCGCTGGCGAACTCCCGCACGTCTGGACAATCGCACTGCCGTCGAGCCCGCAGCCGCGATCATACCTCCCAGCGGTCGTCGAAGCGGCTCACCGGTGACGGCCCTCGTGCCGCGCAGCGAGAATCTCATCCCTGGTCATGCCGGTACGAGGCCGCTTCCGGCGCCATGCGCGGAAGCGCTCTACGGCTTCCTTCTGCGAGGCACGTTCGTGGTCGACCGCTGGAATCAGATGCGCGACCGTCTTCCCATGGCGGGTGATCGCTATCGACTCGCCGTGTTCGACGACCCGCAGCAACTCCGCGAAGCGCGACTTGGCCTCGGTTATCGTTGCTTCACGCATGTTCCACGCCTGGACATTGGGTCATTCTGCCTGGTCAGGATACTACGATCGTCGACAAATGCAGCAGCCCTCCCGACCGTGGCAAGGTCATGTGTTCGATGTCGGTTCTCCGTGCAATGGCCGGAACACCGCGCCGGCCGCCGCGATGTTCGAAACGCCTTCATCAAGAGCCGCAGGTCGCCATCGGACTTCTCGATTGCGGCATTGAGGTACGCCGCGACATCCTCCGACGTCCGGAAATATTCCCTGGCCTCATGGGCTCTGACGGGCATGCAGGTCGCTCCTGTGCGCTGCGTCCGCCGCCGATGCTCTGCTCCATCGCGGCGGTGAAGACGCCCCGGCTCGACGTTCATCCGTTCGCGTTGCCGCGTTCTTCGCCAATCCATGCCGCCCCGGTCGTCCCCAGGGTGCCGATGATCTCACTGCGCGATGTAGAACTCCTGCTCGAAGCTCTCCTTCGTTCGGACCGCTATACCGTACTCGACGGCCTTCTTCACCTTGCCGGTCGGCTTGGCGTCGGCGTCCGCCACGAGCAGCGTCGTCACCTTCCTGGAGATCCCGCCGACGACCGTTCCGCCAGCGCTTCCAATTCTCGCCGCCAATACCTCGTCACGGAACCCGGTGAAGACGAACACCTGACCGCTCAGGTCCGCGTCGTACGCCATCTCCGGAGGCACCGGGCCGTCGTCCGCCGGGGCCAACGGCGCGAGGCTGACGCTGCCGCCGAGCAGGCGGCCCACCGCCCGATACACACCGATCGTCGCGCGGCAGTCATCAAGGGCGCGGTGGCTGCCCCGGTCCGGAACGTCGAGCCTCTCGGCAAGGGCTCCCAACTTGTACGGCCGGCCCAGCGGCACCCGTTGCGCCATGCGCATCGTGCACACCCTTTCGTTCCCGACGAACGTCCTCCCCATGAGCCGCGCGTTGTGCTCCAGAAACCTGCGGTCGAAGTGGGCATTGTGCGCGACGATAGGGGCATCGCCGACGAAAGCCGCGACCCGCGGCAGCACCTGTTCTATGGTGTCCGCGTCCGCGACCGTCTCGTTCCGGATGCCGGTCAGTTCACGAATGTGCTTGGGGATGTTCCCCGACGGACGCACGGGCTCGTTCAGCACCCGCTCGCGCGTGACGCCATCTTGCGTCTCGCTGCGGATGACCGCGATCTCGATGATGGAGTCGCGTTCCGGACTGAGTCCGGTCGTCTCAATGTCGAGGACGCAGAACGGTGACGCCTCGTCGTCGGGCTTGGCCGGCTCGACCGGGCGCTCGACGATGGGGCGCCGCCGCCCGCGGGCGGTGAAGTCGGTCGACCCATCGGCATCGACGTCCTGCACGCCAATGGTTCCGATGCCGGCCACGAAGCCAACCGCGAACACGCTCTTGATCTTGTCGGTGAGCCTCATCATCCGTGTTGCGCCTGCCCCAGTTTCGCAAGCTCAGTTGCACCGATCGGGTCAGGAGGCGCCCTCTGCGGACCCAGCGAACTTGACTCCGGGATATTCACGAGGTGCAACTCGTCCCACGCGCTCGGTTTCGAGATCACGCCGTTTCGGAGTCAGAAGTGACGCGGCACTCTCCCGTGAGGAGAACGGACATGAGGGCCGACTTCAGGCCACCAAGAAGAGCGACTAGCCGCTGCTCCACTCTCGACCGCCCATCCACGGCCCCGAGAACTTCGGCGATCTGGGTCTGTTCGTCGAGGGTTGGAAGTGGCACTCTGAATCTCCGGATGATTCGGCAATTCAGTGCATCTTGGTTGCTTCCGCGACCGGAGTTTCTCAGTACATCGTATTGATGTTCCAGAACGTAGAAGAGGAACCACGATGACATTCCTTGGTGAGGAATCACATAGGCAAAATTCTGATTCACGCAAGCTTCGATATCCAAATATGCGGTCTTGCCTCTAGTCTTCCCTTGGCCAATCATGGCGACAAGTAACGTGCCAATCGGAAGCAATCTCAAGGACGTTTCCGATACTGCGCGGTCAGTCACACACGTGTCCGCCGAGCTAATGATACGGTCATTCACCTTGCCAGTCGGCAACCATGAGATCGTACCGCCAGTCCAATACTCACTACGTTTCTTGCTCGGCGTCGTTCCATTACCAATAGAGGCGCAATCACCAAGGGTGGTTGCTGTCCACTCAGTTGGCATCTCCCCGATCTCCGTCTGCTTGAACCGCGTGTGCCGCCCCGGCAGACCCCGCGTGAGCAGCTTCTGCATCAGGCCGCGCTTGACGACCTGCACCTGGTCGATGACCGCCTGGGTCTTCTCGATGGCGTCGTCCACCGAGGAGAGGATAGCAGAGGATAGCGGCAATCTTGTGCTGCTCGGGGAGGGCAGGGTACGCAACTCGTATTGAGCGAATATGCTTCAGGTTCAGACCATTGCGGCCTCCGTCACCCGTCAATTGGCGAATCGCGGTGTACTTGGCCGACAGGTAGTGAAGGAGGTAGCCAGGAAGCAGCCTGCTGCCGTTTGGCAGGATCGCCGCCAGCGATTGGTTGCAGGTCATCGGACGTTTGAGAATGGCAACAGTACCTCGCGTCTTGCCCTGGCCGTTGAGAGCGATCATCACGGCGTTCTTGGGCATCCAACGGGCGTTCGAGGCTGCCAATCCGGCAGCGGTGATTGCCTCTTTGGTATGGGTCACCCGCCTTTGGTGTATCTCGCCGGATGACATCCACGGAATGTCTCCTCCCCAGAAGTCACCGCGTCCCCGGCTGGGTGTGCCGCCTGTGGCGACATCACAAAGCTCGCCGATGGTGTCGATCGCCCAACCGCTAGGTGCCATACCCCAACTCCGCCAGATTGCGGTTCATCTGGAGTTCAGCCGCGGCGCGCTGCTGCTCAAGCCCTCGAAGCTTCCGCACCGCCTCCGCGACGTCGACGCGCTCCTCGTCGTCGGAGGTGTCCACGTACCGGCTGATGTTCAGGTTCCAGTCGTTTCGCTCGATCTCGGCGAGCGGCGCGACCCGGGCGTACTTGTCGACATCGGCGTAGGCGTGGAACGTCCGGGAGATGTGCTCGATATTCTGGTCGCGCAGGCGATTCTGGTTGCTGCCCTCCTCGAACTCGCCGGCCGCGTCGATGAACAGCACGTGACCCTTGCGCGCCGTCGGCTTCTTCCGGTTCAACACCAGAATGGATGCGGGGATGCCGGTGCCGTAGAAGAGGTTCGGCGCAAGGCCGATGACCGCCTCGACGAGGTCCTCCTGTAGCAGGCCTTGGCGGATCTTGCCCTCCGCGGCGCCGCGGAACAGCACTCCGTGGGGCATTACGACACCGAGTCGGGCGGAATCGTTCAGCACTGCGACCATGTGCTGGACGAACGCCAAATCGCCCTTGGTCTTCGGCGGCACGCCGAACCGGAACCGACCATAGCCGTCACTCTCGGCGACCTCACGGCCCCACTCGTCGAGGCTGAACGGCGGATTGGCGATCACCCGATCGTAGAGCAGCAGTTCGCCTTCGTCGACCAGCTTCGGGTCGCGGATCGTGTCGCCCTTCTCGGTGCGCGCGTCGGGCAGCCCGTGGAGCAGCATGTTCATCTTGCAGATGGCCCACGTGCTGAGGTTCTTCTCCTGGCCGTGAAGGGTGAGGTTGCGCGGGTTGCCGCCCTGCCGCTCGATGTGGTGGGCGCACTCGATGAGCATGCCGCCGGAGCCGGCGGTGGGGTCGCAGATGCGCATTCGCTCGGTCGGGGCCAGCAGCTCGACGATGAGCCTGACGACCATCCGCGGGGTGTAGAACTCGCCGCCCCTCTTGCCGGCGTCGTCGGCGAACTGCTCAATGAGGTACTCGTAGGCGCGGCCGAGCAGATCGGGCTCGGCCATGCGGTCGTTGCGCAGCGAGACCTGGGAGAAGTGCTGGACGAGGCGTCCGAGCACGGTGTCGCGGTTCTTCGCGTCGCCGAGTCTTCGCTCGTCGTTGTAGTCGATGCCGGCGAGGACGCCCTCGAGCGCGGAGTTCTGCTCTTCGAGCGCCGCGCACGCCTTGTTGAGCGCCTCACCGATGTTGGTGGCCGTCTTCTGGATGGCGCCCCAACGCGCCCGGTCGGGCACGAAAAACTGGTGCTCGTCGGGGTCAGTCCAGGCCACGGCCCCGGCCGCGCCCTCGGTGACGAGCTTCTCCGCCTCCTCCTCGAACCGGTCCGACAGCCGCTTCAGGAAGAGCAGGCCGAAGATGTAGGTCTTGTAGTCGCTGCTGTCGATCGACCCGCGCAGGATGTCGGCCGCCGACCAGAGGTATCGCTCGAGCTGTTCGACGCCCAGCGTCTCGGGCGGCGGGTCGGCGGTCTCGCCCGCCGGCGCGGATGCCGTCGCTCTCGCACCGCCGCGGGCGCTCCTCGATGCCGCGGTCGGGCCGAGGAGCCGCTCGACGAGGTCGCCCTTCTTCCGGCCGGAATCGTCGAGACCGAACGCTCGGCACAGCTCCTTCAGACGATCCCGCGAGAGTTCCCACAGCATCTCGTCGAGTGGAGTTCTCCGCGATCCAGCCAAGGCGTCGATGAGCTCGCTCCTCACGCGCCGGTCGTAGACGTCCAGCTCGTAGTAGTCGGCATAGATGCGGAGCTCGTCGCGGGACAGCTTCGAAAGGATGGCGCGCTTCGTCGGCATCGGTGTTCGGTCCTATGTCGCTCGGTGCGCAGCGCGGCGATTCGTTGGCGGCGAGCAACAGCTCTGTGTGAAGAATACTCCGCGATCCGCGCTAGAGTTCCAGCAGCGCTCTTCGTGGCGATCGTGCACCCGGGCACTCGAAACGGTATGCCAGCGTCCTCGCAAAAACGAAGGAAGTTGTACGCGGCAAGCGCTTCGGTGTTCCAGCTGCCCATATAGCTTGTGTGTACGAGCCGGCCGATATCGAAGGTGGACTTCTGGGCAACTCCAGATGTGGTTGCCGGAGCGGGTTGGAGCTTGTGTTCAAACGTCTCCATTTCCTGCCATGGATCGCACTTGTACTGCTTTAGTACATGCCAGCGTTCCCGGAACTCGCGGCGCTGTCTTCGAGTGTCGGATTGACCGGGGGTGGTAAGGAGCGATCCCTGGCGCACGGCATGGAGCAGGTACATCACGAACGACTCTTGGGACACTAGGCCTGCATTATTCACGAAGGTCCAGATTCGACCGCCAAAGGGCGTGATCGGCGCAGGAATGGGTCTCGGACATCGCTGCCTGCAAGCGGAGCCGGGGTTTGAGCAGCCGACCGGGGGGGCATGACGGACGCGAGGGTTGGGCAGCGACAGCCCCGCCGGCGGAGCGGCCCATGCCGCCCAGGAAGCAGGTGGGCGCGGCGCAACGGGTGGGCTATCCGGCGCGCGCGCCCAGCGCGAGTGCGATGTGCCGCCACGCCTCGAGGTGCGGCGTCGAGCGCGGCAGATGCAGAACCACGCGGCGGACCGAGCGGACGACGTGGACCCCCAGCTTCAGCAGCCGGTCGCGCAGCCACGTCACCTGGCTGCGGGCGCACGCAGTACGCGCCGCCCGCAATCGCAGTTCCTGCATGAGCACGTAGGCCGCGGCGGTCAGGAAGACGCGCAACTGGTTCGCCGAGAACAGACAGCAGCTCGTGCGGTCGATTTGCAACCCATCGAGCAGTTCCTTGATCCGATTCTCGATGTCCCCGCGAGCACAGTAGACCTTCTCATAGATGAAGCGCGGCGTCTGCCGCAGATTCGTCACCACGAACCGCGGGTTGTCCCGCGGCTCGCGGTCTCCGAGGCGAACGACTTCGGCCTTGATCACGACCCGGCGCTCGTGGTCCCACGTGCCGGCGGCGTAGCGGGTGTCGGTATAGACGTGCGCGGTCTCGCCACCGACCTCGCTCTGCGCGCGGGCCACCTGCATGGCGGACTCCGCATGCCGCTGCAACACCGCGTTCTTCGCCATTGCCACGACGTAGTCGAGCCGGGGCTCCGCATCCAGGAAATCGAAGATCTCCGGGGTCGCAAAGCCCCCGTCGAGCCGGACGAGAAACCGCGCCCGCGGAAACGCGGCCCGCAACAGCGGGAGCAGCCGACACAGCAGGCCGAGGGTCCCGTCGGCGGCCACTGCCTTCCCGGGCCGCAGCACCGCCGCGCACAGATACTGCTCCGCCTCGCGGTCGAAGCTCAGAAACCCCAGCATCGGCAGATAACACCAGCCGCCATAGTGCCCGTTGAAGAACGTGAGCTGCTGGGCCCCGTGCGTCAGGTCGTCGGTCGGGTCCAGATCGATCGTGATCCGGCGCGCCCGCCCCTGCAGGCGACGCCGATGACGTTCGATGACGCACGCCGCCAACTCGCGCCCCATCCGGTAGAGCACGCTGCGGCGCGCGCCGTTCTCGAATCGCGAGATCGTGGGTTGCGACGCCAAGGGCGCGCCGGACACCGGGTCCCGCCCGAGCAGCAGCTTGTGGATGGGGTCGTCGGCCAAGTGGTCGGCATCGTTGCCATCGGGATGACCGCACGCGATGCCGAAGACCCGCTGGCCGATCAGGTCCGCGAGCGTGTGCCGAATCTTCCCGGGTGCGCGTTTGTCGGCCAGACACCGGGCGAACGCCTTGACCAAGCCATACACGCGCTCGGCCGCCTTGAGCAGGACGGCGCCGCCGTCGGAACTCGCGTGTTCCTGGTTGAACGTGGCGACGAGGGGCTTGTCGAACAGATCCGGGAACAGAACAGTCTGTGGTATCGTATCAGGTGTCACGCAGGGGCCTCCGTTGTGGCTAAACGTTTGTATACACTACGTTTGTACCACACGGAGGCTCCTGTGTCTCTCCCAAAACAACACCTTCACGCATAATCCGGGCTAGGGTGTAGTCGGCTTTCGTTGGTGTGAGGTTCAACTTCGTCCGAATGGTGTCGAGCGACTGCTCGAGAATACGCTCCGCCTCGCTCACTTGGCCAATTTCGGCGAGTAAGCCCGCCTTCTTGGCGGCCCAGAAGGGAAGCGCATCGTTGTGGGGCCATTCGGCGAGTCGGGACTTGAGCTGTTCGATATTCAGGGCGAACAACGCGAACAGCGCACGCTCGTAGTGGAACTGCGCCGCGTGGTCTGGGGAAAGGGTCGGGAGGACAGCGAAGACCCTCTCGGAAGAGTGGTCCCACTTGGCCGAAAGCCCCTCTTCTCGGTAGTAGCGCATGAGTGCCAGGAGGAGGTGGTGGCTCTTGGCGCGGATGGCGTGTGGAGTGAGGCCCTGCGTGGCGATAGCGTTTGGACGGAGGGGTAATGGGTCGGGAGAGGGATGGGGGTCGGGAGAGGGATGGGGGTCGGGAGAGGGATGGGGGTCTGTAGTCGGCCAGTAACGGTCTATGGTGGCTTCGAAGAACGGGACTTGATTGTCAAAGATAGGGCAGAGACACTTCTCGGAGCGCCAAGTGAGCTCGAAGGCAAACGCAAGAGCGAGAGCGGCGGGAAGGGTGTCGGCCTTGGGCAAGTCCCGGACGGAAGAGGCGGTTCTCAGCCAAAGAGCGAGACGGAGGTCTTGGGGGAGGATTACCCAGCCGGGGTATCGGTGTCGTTGGGATTTCCACACTTGGACGAGGTTGGCGGGTGAAGGCGCGTTGTCGGACTCGAGAGTGTCGTGGGGTGGCCAGTCGAGTTGGCTGTCGCCGGCGCGACGATACTGGAGATAGTGGAGGAACTGCTCGATTGCCTGATAGTGGTCGCGGATGTCGGGGCTAACGGACATATCGACGGGAGTGATGTTGCGGCGCTCGAGTAGAGTCTTCTGGGAGGGGGAGAGATCTAGTAGACCGACTAGGTACATCTTGGGCGAGTGTCGATGACCGAGAGTGTCCTGGATCCAGCCGGTCCATTGGAGGAAGTTGGGATCGTCGCCGGAGAAGCCGATCAGGCAGAGCGTGTCCTCCAGGAGGGCTTGGCGAACCGCGTTGACGAAGGGTCCGAAGTCGTGAGGATACCGACGGTAGTCCTCATCGGTGATGATGAACGGGCGTTCAGACGGCAGGCTCCCGTGGAGCTTGACGATTCGTGGTCGATTGGAATGACTGAGGTCGTCGGGCTTCAGTACGACGTCGTACCGTCTGGAGATGACGGAACGGCGCGCACGCTCAAGGAGCGTGTCGTAGTTCGTGGTGAAGACGTCGGACCAGGGGAGAGTGAGCAGTTCAGCGTGGAGTGGCGAGGGTTCGTGCTGAAGGTCGGGAATGGCGTCGCGTAGCATCTGGTCCAATGCGGGTCGGCCGAGAGTGGCTTCGACTTGATGCGCCAACGCTGGTACGTGAAGGTAGTTCTCGTCAGGTACGGGAGGGTTGCCGTGTAGCCTCTGGTAGAAGCGGTCGCCCAATTGGGACCAGTTGGGGAATCCGGGGTGGGAGCCGAGCGAGGCGTTCTTGCTGAACCCGGACCCGATCATGACAGCAGCGTGCCGGGACAGGAGCCGGTCGGCAATCGTGTCGAGGTACGGCCGCAACTCGTCGGGAATCGGCGGTGCTGAAGGCTGGGTCATCGGGTGCGAACCGCGGGAGCGGGGGCGGCCTGCGGCGGCTTGTCAAGGCAGGCAGGGAGCGGGTGGTGGATGAAATCGCGGTCTGGGGCGCCCTTGACGTACAGCGTCCGGCCTTCGTGCAGCGCGCTGGAGATTGGCCGCCAGGGGGTGTCCTCGTAGATCTCGAGGTCCTCGGGCCAGACGACGATGATGTCGACCGGGTGCAACTCCGCGGGCAGCGCGACCTGGATGTCGCCGGCGAGCTCCAGCGGCTGGCACTGGTCCTTGACGACGAGGATGTCCATGTCGCTGTCGTCGGTCAGCTCTCCGCGCGCCGCGGAAGCCGAAGAGGATCACCCGCTCGGGGTCAGCCGTTCGGACCACCGTTTCGACCAGCCGCGCCAGGACGTCATGGTCGATGGTGCCCGTACCTCGGCGAGTTCTGCCGTCGCTCATTTCAGGTGCCCACTGCCACGGCAGGTCGCCTCGGATTCACTGTTCCTCGCATCGTCGGTTCGATGGTCCCCATTATCGCACCGCGGACACGCGTTGTCGGGCCAACCACCGCCTACGGACCGAGGAGGCTGGCCGGAATCACCGCTATGCCGTCACGGCCGCGATAGGCGGCGGCGCCGGTGGTGACGATCACGGCATCGAGCAGTTGGGGGCCGATGCGGTCGCCGCGGCGGCGGAGATGACGCACGTCGCGATGGACTGGGGCTTCTTCCAACGGCCGCCTACGCTACCATCCATCGGCCGCCTACACTACCACCCGTCAGCCATCCGGCCCTTCTGCCGGCGTACGTCCTCGCCCGAACGGTGGGGATCCGCTCCGCACCGGACGTCGATCGTTACCGAACAGTGATGGCCATCTGTTATTATCTAAAACAGGTCTTGTCGCTAATTGCGAGCTGCGGCATTTGCGGACCCGCAAACAAGGATGATGAACGAGCCGGGACGACGACCCCACGGGCGCTTGGTGCGACAGCCCGGGGGACACGGAGCCTTCATCCCGGACCCGCTCCCTCCGCCATTCGCGTGGGACAGCGAGATCGTGGCCGCGCTCTCCACCGCGGACTTGGCGATTGGCCGCCTGGGGGGCGAAGGACGGCGACTGCCGAACCCGCACCTGCTGATCCGGCCGTTCGTCCGCCGCGAGGCCGTGCTCTCCAGCCGGATCGAGGGCACCGTGTCGGGCCTCGGCGATCTGCTGGCCGCCGAAGCCGGCGCACCCGTCCGCCGGAACGCGGCCGACTTGCAGGAGGTCGCCAACTACGTCACCGTACTCGAGTACGCGGTCGAGCGGCTCGGAACGCTCCCGCTGTCGTTGCGTCTCGTACGCGAGGCGCATCGGCTGCTCATGACCGACGTACGGGGCAACGCCGCGACGCCCGGAGAGTTCCGGCGCTCGCAGAACTGGATCGGCGCCCCCGGGTCCACGGCGTCCACCGCGACCTACGTGCCGCCGCCCGCGGACGCGTTGGCCGACTGCCTGAAGGACTGGGAGCGGTTCCTGCACGACAGGACGCTGCCCGCGCTGGTCCACGCGGGACTCGCGCACGCTCAGTTCGAGGCCATCCATCCGTTCCTGGACGGCAACGGCCGGGTCGGACGGCTCGTCGTCACGCTGCTGCTCATCGAGCGCGATGTCCTCCCGGCGCCGCTGCTGTACCTCAGCGCCTGGTTCGAGGCGACGCGATCCGAGTACTACGCCCGTCTGCTCGGGACGACGGCAACCGGCGAGTGGAAGGAGTGGCTGATCTACTTTCTCCGCGGGGTCGCCGTCGAAGCGGAAGATGCGATCAGGCGCATCCGAGAGATCGATGCCTTGATGACCAAGTGGCGAAGGCTGCTCGGAGGAGAGAAATCGAGGCTGCCGGAGGCGCTTCTGGGACTCTTCGTGGAGAATCCCTTCTGGACGACGACACGGGTCGCCAAGCGGCTCGCCGTCGCGTACACGACGGCAAGTCGCGCGATCGACCGTCTCCAGGCCGCGGGCATCGTCGCACCCGTCGGCGGCGCGCGCCGGAACCGCCTGTACTGCGCCGAGGCCATGCTGACGCTGCTCGAGAGCGACCAACCGGAAACCGGAACTCGCTGACTCCCATGATCGAGCGCTTGAAGTTCCTGCCGCGGCGGCCGGCCGGCGAGCCTGCCGCGCGAAAGAGAGGATTCACTTGACCGATCCGAACGCGAGCTTCAACTGACCGAGCTCGCGGTTGACCGGCGAGCCGCCGATGAAGTCGGCTACCGCCTGGCGGTCGATGGGTTCCGCAATCGATTCCGCGCCGTTTGGCGCCGTGGCCCGCCACGTCTTGGATCGGCCGAAACGTGCTGATCGGGCCGTCCTGCCTGGTGGTCGCGCGCTCTACGAACACGAGCTCGTCGCATGAGAGCTGCCGGGCGACTTCCGGAGAATGGGTATTCAGCACGACTTGGCGCAACGGATTGTCCGCGCCGACCGAGTCGTCGATGTCGACCGCGTAGTCCCGCAGAAGCTCAGCCAGGTTGGGCACACGCGACGGGTGGATGCCGTTCTCGGGTTCCTCGATGCACAGCACGGCGCGGTCCTGCACATCCACCAGCATCAGGACCAGGGCGATGTACCGCAGCGTGCCGTCCGAGAGCGAACGGCCGTAGAGCCAGTTGTCCACCCCCGATACGCGAGCCCGCAGCGCGAGCTGATCTCGCACGTCGTCCGAGTGGACGCCCAGCTCCGCGATGTCCGAATTGAGCTGCCGGAGCCTGAACAGGATCTCGGCCTCGGCGTTCGGATCTCTGGCAGCCAGGGCATGGAGCGTGGCCGGCAGGTGGCCGCCGGAGGCCGAGACGTGGGCCGGCGCGGATCGGCTGTCTGGCGTCCGCATCGTGCTCGGTTCGAGGTGGAGTATCCGCCAGCACGACATCTCCCGCTTCGCGGCGAGCACGGTCGGGTAGTCGTAGGTGTTCGTGCCGCCGACCACCGTCAGCGGAGATCTGCCTACCGGCGAGGGCCTGCCCCGGCTTCCGCCGTCGCCGTGGAGCTGAATGCGGTCCTCCTTCGTCGATATCAGCGGTCCGCCTCTTCGGACGCCCAGTGCCACCAATTTCCTGAACTCCCGGGACGAGTCGAATCCGACGAACTTCTTGTAGGCCTCGAGCTTCGCGTGGGTCAGGCTCTCGTGCTCCACGAGAAGGCGGTCCGACGTCGACTCGTACCGCAGCCGGATCCGGTAGGTGAGAAGCGTCGTGCTCGGTCTTGCCGGCTGGCCGAAGTCGTCCTGGACCTGTGGCGGCACCACCATGTCCGCGCACAGTTCGATCCGGCGAGCGGGGTCCCGACCGAACACCAGGTCGAGAGGGGAGTAGCCGCCGTCGCCGGTGCGCCTCACTTCGGTGGCCGCGTCGGAGATGTCGCGTTCGGTCAACGCGCTCAGGAAGTGGATCGCGTCGAACAGGTTGCTCTTGCCGACGCCGTTGTGGCCGATGAAGCAGGTACACGGCCCGAAGCGAACGTGCGCTTCGCGGATGCTCTTGAAGTTCTTGATCGACAGGGCTACGAGCATCGTCGGGCGATTCCTGTGACGCTGCGCGTCCGAGTCGGACGCGGCATGGCTGCCTGACGTCGCCCTCGGGAGTTCTCGATCCACCAGAGCAAGGTTCAGGCGTCGACAAGCAGCTTCACTTCTCGGGCAGAACCGTCCCTCCCTCGAACGAATCGATGAGGTCGTCGGGCAGCGGTTCGAAGAACGAGTCCGGGACCGTGAACTGCCCGCGGGCCAACCCGATCGGGCGCGGCTTGCTGCGCGCCCGGGGCAGGGCCCGGATTTCGGCAACCGGCTCGTTGCGGCGACAGAGCAGGATCGTCTCGCCATCCTGAAGTTGAGCGACGTAGCGCGACAGGTAGGTCTGGGCTTCGTGCATGTTGAGCCGAATCATGAGTCGAATCCTGGTTGACTCCTGAACTCGAAGTCAACTCGTGCGCGGGTCCGCAGGCTCTCCGCTGTCGAGCCCGTCGCGATGATGCTACAGCGTGAACACGTCGGCGACGGGGAGGCGGAAGTCGGGCAACAGGGGCGCGCCGTCCACGGTGTCGGCCGCCGTGAGGCGGTGCGGCGCACGGTCCCGCTCGTGGATCGTCACCGATGCGTCCTGCGGGTCCGCCACCCACACGACGCGGGCGCCGGCCGCGAGCCATGCGTCCACCTTCGACGCGACCTGGGGGCGGGTATCGCCCGGCGAGACGACCTCCACCGCCAGATCGGGGGCCCCGATCTAGAAGGTCGCGGGTGCCCCGGACGCCGGAATGCGATCACGACGGACGAAGGCCACGTCCGGAGCGAGCACCGTGTCGGGGTCTCTGGCCAGCACGAAGCCGGTCTCCGCGCCGCAGACGATACCGCGGCGGTGCGCCTTGACGTGCTCCGCGAGGGGCGCCGTCAGGTTGGCGACGACAGCGCCATGGACGAATCCGGCCGGCGTCATGCGCAGGAGCTCTCCCCGGACGAGTGCGTAGCGACGGTGGTCGCCGGTCAGGTGGAACAACGCGTCCGCCGTCACGACCGGCGTCTCCCGAGGTGCAACACTCACGCCATGACTCCCCTGCGCGCTTCAAGACGCCGACCTGCCCGTGCGGTCCCGGTGGACGCAACGCCTGCTCGGGTGGACCCGCGCGTCGAGGATCCCCGGCGTTGCGCACCCGACCGGCGGCCGCGGTCGCCCCGGCCGGTCAGGTAGGCGGCAATCTCGACGTCAAGGACCTCACCGCCGGCAGCCTGGCCGCAGTTCCCGCGGCGAGACGGCCGGGGTGGTGCCCGACGATCCGAACCCGTCCCCGGCCGCACGGCCTGCGCCCGCGACGCGGTGGTCTTCATGCATCACGTTGGCACGGTACTTCGTCGGACGTCAAGCGGGGCGGCGCGAATGGGAACCGCGCCCGTTCGCGGCTCGGCTCCGGTCCTTCGAGCGGACGCAGGGTGATTCTGCAGGGGGGGCGAGCGGGGCAGCCGCCCGTCAGTAGAAGATTATCGCCACGACGAAGACGACGATGGCGAGCATGACGACCCACTGCCAGATTTCCTGCTGGTCGTCCGACGGGATGAGCTCGAAGGAGACGCTGCGGTGCGAGTCGACGACGTTGCGGAGGAAGGTGGCGGCGTCGACCTGGGGGCTGTCGATGATGACCGAGCGGCCGCCGGTGCGCTGCTCGACCATGTTGATGCCTTCGAAACCGAGCTGGGTGCGCTGGCCCGCGAGGTCCGCCTCGAGTGTTTCGTCGTAGTCGATGCCGCGCACGTAGTCGATCAGCACCGAGTCGACGTCGGTCCCGGTCCGGCTGCCGATGCCTATGGTGTAGATGACGAGGCCCCGGCGCCGGAACTCGGCGAGGGCCATGTCGAGCCGGCTCAGCTGCTCGGCGTCGATCAGGAAGTCGCCGTCGGTGAACAGCAGCAGCAGGCGGTCGGTGCGCTCCTCGGGCAGCCAGTCGTCGTCGCCGGACTCGAAGCGGTCCTGGTTGTCGAGCGAGAGATAGATCGACTCGAACGCGGTTGCGACATCGCTGTCCCACGGGAACGCGTCGCCGGTCAGGCTCTGGGGCGGAGCGATCCGGCCCACCTCCTCGATGAACCGCTCGGCGTTCGACGCCATGTGGGCCCGGCGCAGGGTCGTCGTGCCCCACACGTACACCGCGGTGCGGTCGCCGGGGGTCAGGATGTCCTGCGTGTACAAGCCCAGCGCTTCCCGCACCGCGAGATCGAGCCGGGCCGGTCCGAGGTCCTTGACCCACATCGACGCGGAGGCATCGATGGCGACCACGATGTCGACGTCGCCCCGCCTGAAGGTCGAGCCGCCGAAGACCCAGAACGGCCGGGCGGCGGCGACGGATACGAGCGCGAGCGCGATGATCGCCAGGAACCAGAACTTGATGTGGCCGAAGAACGGGTACTTCGAGCCCTCGGTGCGGGTCGGGCGCAACTGCAGCCGCAGGGCGAAGACCACCAGCCCGAACGCGAGCAGCAGGACGGCGATCGGGACGATCGCCAGGTACTCCGGGTTGGCGAACTCGATACTCTCCCGGAAGAGGCGGCTGATTCCGTCCATTGCTGGTACGTGCGTAGCGCCCCTGACGGGCGTTGGATCGTCGAGGCGGCCCCGCCGATGCTCGGTATGGGGCGCGCCGGTGGCCCGAGCTCCGACTAGCGTGTCCTGGCCCGGAAATCGGTCGCCTGGCGGCTCCGCTTGCCGCCCGACCAACCCTCCATGAGTCGGTGCCTCCTGCGGAGGCGGCGCCGTTCTACGGCGCAGACTCCTTACCCGCGGCGGCGACGCACCGGGGTGCCTTCGCCCTTCATCTGCTCGAGCTCGGGCGGCTCGATCTCACGCGGCGCCTCGAGGGCGCGCCGAACCGCCTCGGCATTGCTGGTCAGATCGTAGTTCCACTTGTAGTCGAAGCGATTGCCGGGGTCGCCGCGCAGCGCCCGCTCGTAGTCGGCGTTCACCGTCTCCATCACCTCGAGGATGATCGCCTCCTTCTGGGTCGCCGCATCGGGGGCTTCCGGGTTGATGGCCCGGTACCGCTGCCGCGCGAGCATGAACTTGGCGCTCGCCAGGAGGTTCGACGCACGGGGATCGTCGATCTCGTCGGCGAGGTTCGCCACCACCGTCTCGTAGTTGCCGGTCAGGTAGTTGTAGGACGCCTGCTGCAGGAACGTATCGCGGAACAGATACGAGTCGGCGAACCACTGCATGCCCCACGCCCGGCTGCCCTCATAGAAGGCCGAGACCTCGGCCAACCGCGTTTCCGCGGTCTCGTAGTCCCCGCGCTCGACGCTGTCGCTCAGCCCTTCCAGGTTCGTGTAGAACGCGGTCAGGCTGCGCGCCGGTATCGACACGAGGCCGAAGAAGAGCACGGCGAACACGAAGCCGACGAGATACCGGAAGGAGTGTTCCTTGTCGAGCAGGTCTGTCAGTCGCATGTCACTTCTCTCTCAGACGACGCGTGTCTCGGGGGCCGGTTGCATTTCGACCGGCGCAAGGGCCGCGGGCGGCTAGGGGCTGGTGCCCCACAGCAGCTCCGACACGAACCCGACCGGAATGCCGACCAGCAGCAGTCCCATCGCCACCAACAGGAAACGCGAGTAGATCGGCACCTTCAACGCCCGGTGCTTCAGCTCCATGCGCACCGCCTCGCGCTCGTCGATCGCCTCGTAGGCGCGCAGCAGGCTGTCCTCGTTGGTCACGTCGAAGTAGTCGCCGCCGTACTCCTGAATCTGTCCGACGAGCTGGGGCACGGTGGGGTGCAGGAAGCTCGCGGTGCGGGCATCGCTGGTGTTGATGTAGATGATGTAGGGCACGATGTTCCGCCGGTTCAGCTCGGCGAACTCCGCGTCCGGAAACTCGTCGACGGCCGCATCGGTGATGATGAGCACCGCCCGGTTCTGGTTCGAGCCGCGGCCCACCGCCGCCTCGTCCTGGTCGAAGTACTTCACGATGTCCTGCAGCGGACGAACGATGTTGGTGTCGCCTTCCGCGGGGACGATGCGGACCTTGTCGCGCGGCACCACCATCGCCTTGTCGAGGCGCTGGGTCATGACGTACGGCGCGTCCCACACCTGGTAGTAGTACAGCTCGTCGTCCATGACGAAGTCGTCCACCTTGTACGGATAGGTGGAGAACAGCCACAGCGACACGCGGTCGTTCTTGTCGCGCCGCATGTCGAGGAACTCGAGATGCGCGTCGCGGGCCACCTCGGCCTTCGACTTGTTGGTGTCGGGGAACTCCCAGGCCATCGAGCCCGAGGTGTCGACGAGATCGACCCGGACCCGCGACTCCACGTAGCCGCTGACCTCCTCGGTCGCGGTCAGGAACGGATCGGCGACCGAGAACACCAGCAACGCGAGGGCCCCCGCCATCAGCGCCTTGGGCGCGGTGTGCAGGACGCGGATCCAGAGACGCTTGCGGTGTCGCGGCTGGATGACATGCCCGGAGTGCTCGCGGACATGGCCCTTCCGCATGGCGGCCAGCCGCAACAGCGTCAGAGTCAGCACAAGGCCGAGCGCGAGCGCAATCGCGATGGCGATACCGACGTCACCGTACCGGATCTGCGCGAAGTCGGTCGCGAGCAGCTCGCGGACGCCGCCGTCGACGAACGTGACGAACTCGGACCAAGGCATCAGCATGATCGGTCACCCCTATATCGGTCACCCCTATGGCGCTAACTCTTCGCCGGACGCGGAGACGCGGCCCCCACGAGGGCCTTCAGGCTGTTCATCATGCGCACGTGCGGGCGCAACTGCGACACGGCGTCCGCCAGCATGCGCGCTTCTGCGGCCGGGTGCTCGACCGGCGCCGCCGTCCCGGCCTCGAGCCCCCGCTGATAGGCGAGGAGCCGGGCCGCAACCACCCCGAGCGCCGCCTTCCGATAGCTGTCCTTCAGCCCGTCGACGTGCTGCTGGATGTCCAGGGCGGTGTCGCCGGGATGCAGGGCCGGCAGATCCGCCCGCAGGTAGTCGCGCAGCGCCAGGACCAGCGTCCGCTGGCCGGCGGCCAACTGATCCGCGCCGGCGTCCCGGGGCAGCCGGCGCAGCGCCGCCAACTCGCGGTTCACCGTTCGTCGCGCCTCCCAGATCGACGGGGGCACCGGTATCTGCGCCTCGATGCGCGCCAGCTCGTCCTCTTCCTGCTGCCTCTCCAACGAGACCGCCTTCGGCTTGCGGGCGACCCGCACCAGCATCACGAACCAGAGCAGCAGCGGCAGGGGAGCGACGACCCAGGCCAGGGTCCGGAAGAACGTCGCCAGACCCTCGAACGTGCCGAGCTCGATGGTGTCCCGGATGTCGAGCAGCGGCTCGTCGGTGATCGACGTGACGTAGCGCACCAGCCCCTGCCCGCCGTCGGTCTGCTGGACCTCGGCGTCCTCGATGTCCTCGCCGAGATCCCGGACGAGGTAGTAGAAGCTGAAGTTCGGCAGGACGTAGGTCATCTTGTTCGGGTCGACGAGCCGGAACCCGTACACGAAGTCCCAGACGTGCTCGTCTTCGATCCGGTCCTTCTCGACCTCGAGCGACACCGCCTCGAACGGGTGGACCGGCAGCGCCTCGGGGGTCATGCGGTCTTCGAGGATGATGATCTCCTGCCCGTCCGCGATCAGATCCGGGAAACGCAGCCGGTACCGCTGGGTGATCACGTCGCCGGTCTTGGCGACGGTCGGTTCGAGCTCCAGCGTCTCGATCCGCACGAGCCCCGGGCCGGGCGCGCCGTCATCGGGCTGGGCGGCGGAGGCCGGCGACGCGATCAGCAGGAGTCCAGTTACTGAGGTCACGAGTAGGCGTGTCATTTTCACCGGAATCTTTCCTGCAAGTCTGCGAAGGTCCTGGCTGCCCGGCCCGGTGCCGGGGTCAGCGACGACCGGTGGCTGGCCCGGACATCGCCGCCTTCGCCGCCGCTGCCCGCCCAACCGATCCTACAGGAGTCTGCGACGTTCCACGGCGCAGGCTCCTACCGCGCGAAACGGGACATCAGGAACTTCGGGAGCTCTTCGACGTGATTCTGCTCCGTCAGCACCGTCGAGTCGATGCCCGCCTGATGCTTCAACTTGTACTGCAGCGCCGCCCGCGCCTCCTCGATGCGCCGCCGAATCGCGCCCGCCTTCCGTGCAGAGATCACGGTCTGCTTGCGCGTCTCCATGTCCGAGATCCGGATGTAGCCGAGACGGCTCTTCACGCGGAACTCGTCGGGGTCGTCCAAAATGAGCACGATCATATCGTGCTTCGCGGCCAGCGTGCTCAGTTGCTTGAAGTCGACCGCGTCGGGGTCGTTGACCAGATCCACGAGATCGGTCAGGAGGACGATCGAGTGGCGCATCTTGAGCCGCGCGAGCATGAAGTTGACGGCGACCTTCATGTGGGCCGGGCGCCGGCTCGGGAACTCCCGCTCCAGCTTCAGCTTCTCGAAGATCTGATGGGCCATGTGGAAGACCTGCGAGGTCCCGAGCTTCGGGCGCAGGTAGAGCTCGATGCGATCCGAGTAGCCCAGCATCCCCACCGGGTCGCGCAGGTTGGCGCGGGTCAGGCCGATGTTGCCGAGCAGATCGAGCATCAGGAGCGCCTTGTTGGTCTCCTGCGACACCTGGAACAGCGTGGAGTAGGACAGATCGCAGACGATCAGCGTGCGGAGCTCCTTGGGCTCCATCCGCTCGATCCGATACAGCTTCTCCGGGTAGGTGCGAAGGCTCAGGGTCCACGACACGTCCTTCAACGGCTGCCCGGGCCTCCACTGATCGACGCCGACGATGTCGTAGCCGGTTCCCTTGAACCCGCTCTTGTGCTCGCCGAAGTGGATGCTGTTGGACGGTTTCCGGGCCCGGATGCCGTGCTTGATGTCCCGGAACCGGGCATAGACCTCCTCTACTTCCACGGCGGAACCTCCATGTCCCGCAGGATCTGCTGGAGGAGTTCCTCCTTGTCGACCGAGAACTCCATGCCTTCGCGCAGCACGAGCCGGTGGGCGAGCACCGGGACCGCGACCGCCTTGATGTGGTCGGGGGTGATCGCCAGGTCGCCGTTGAAGAAGGCGAAGGTCCGGGCCACCGCCTCGAGGTGGAAGTGCACCCGGGGAGAGATCCCCACCCGGATGTACTCCTTGACGGTCCGGGCCGACCGCCCCATCACCCGATGCGGGCGGGTGTTCCGGATCAACCGCACCTTGTACTGCTGCGCGTAGTCCGACATCTGGACGTTGTCGAAGATGTACTGGGCGATGTCGAGGACCTCGTAGAGGTCGGTCAGCTTCTCGACCTTGCGTCCGACCACGTTGCGGGCGCTGATCTTCAGCTCGTCCTCTTCGTCCTCGGGGTCCAGCATGTTGATGGACAGGGTCGTGCGGTCGAGCTGCGCCACCGGATTGGCGAACGTGCCCTCCTCTTCCCCGAAGATGTTCTCGGTGCAGATCACCATGAAGAAGCGGGGGCCTTCGATGTCGCTGAAATCGCACGACAGCGGGAACAGCGGCAGCACCTTGCCTTCGGCGAGGTTGCCGTAGTCCGAGGCGAGGGTCGCCGAGCTCTCCTCCATACCCTCGAGCACCGCCGCCTTGGTCTTGCCCGACAAACGGTTGTCCTCGTCGATGAGGACGATGTGCGCCATCAGCTTGCCCGGCTTGAAGATCAGCTTCCGCGAGCCGTCGGTCTCTTCGACGATCGTCTCGTAGCCGAGGATGTCCTCGGGCATGTACGTCGGCAGGCCCTGGATGCGCTCGAACTTGGCGTCGATGGCCATCGCGCAGGCGCTGACGAGGTCGGTCTTGCCGGTGCCCGTCGGCCCCCGGAACATCACGTGAGGCTGGCGCAGCAGCTTGCTCTGGCTCAGCTTGTCGGTATATGGCAGCAACGTGAAGAACGCCCACGACAGGATGCGGGCGGCATCGTCGAGGCCGTAGAGCCACTTGGTCGACTCCTTCTGGAACCGCTGAACCACTTCGTTGGCCCGGTCGAAGTCGATGACGCGCGTCGGTTGCACGGCCATGAGTCTGTCCTGCTCTCCCTTCGATGCCGCGTGCGCTGGCGGGTCGCCGGTCATCCGGCCGACGAGCCTGACACGCCCGATCCGCCGGTTGCCGGCGCCGGTCGGGGCGCCTGCTTCACACCGATGTCGTGAAGCGAACCCCTAAGTGTCTCCGCACGGCCGCCCCGCGTCAAGGCGGACGGCTGACCGGATAGCGCCCCGGCATCGCCGCCCTGCGGCTCCGCGGCCCGCGGATCGATGCTGCCGGAGTCGGCGTCCTGCGGCGCAGACTCCTACCTGGGGCCCCCTCCGATTGTCAGTCCCACGTAGTACTCGCGGTCCGGAGACGGCTCGTTGTAGCGGCCGCCGAACGCGTTGGTGATGGTGGACGAGTTGTAGAGCTCGTTGAACAGGTTGTCGATGCCCACGATAGGCGAACCGGGTGCTGAAGGCGGGGTCCGGGATCCACTCGAGCAGCAGCTCGACGCCGTCGCGGGACGACTCGCCGGCGTTGCGAAAGAAGACCTCCTCGGTCGGGCTCTGGAACGAGACGAGCGCGTTGTCCACGGTGGACACGTACACCGCCGCCTCGTAGCGCAGGCGGGCCGCCTCGGCCAGCCCGCGAATCCCGACCTCGAAGCTGCGGAGGTCCGCGGCCCCAGCTCCTGGTTGAACCCGCCCTCCCCGGTCGGCGTGTTCGACAGCTCGACGGTGGTGGGGGTCTCGTAGGCGGTCGCGAAGCTCGTGAACAGGTTGACGTTGGGAGCCGCGGCGACGGTCATGCCGACCGAGGGGCTGAACGCGTCCATCTTGCGGTCGCCGGACTGGTCGCCGTCGTCCACCTTCCGGTCGCCGGCCCGGAAGTTGTAGTAGTCCCAGCGCACCCCGGCCGTGAACCGTACGCGGTCCGACGGCGAGACGCCGATCTGCGCGAACAGACCGGCCGACCGGACGTCCTCCGTCTGGTCGATCTCCAGGGCCCCGCTCGTCGCGCGCTCGCCGCTCACCTCGGGCGCCACCTGCCCGAACTCCGGCGGTCGTCGTTCTGGGACGCGACGTCCACCCCGGCCGCCCAGTCGATGCCCGCCGCACCGGCGGACGCGCCGCCGACGTACTCCGACCGCAGGCCGCGTCCGTTCCGGCGCAGCTCCACGTTCCGGAACGCGCCCACCGCATCGAGGCCTCGCCACATGCCCCAGCCGGTCACCCGGAAGAGCTGGGTCTCGCTGAAGCGGTGCTCCAGGGTGATGCCCCCCTGCCCCTGGTTCGCCCCTTCGCCCCAGTCGCGGGCCAGGGCGACGCTGCGGGCCATGCGCCGCCGCACCGGATCGCGTGCGTCGGCCTCGTTGAGGAAGCTCGCGCTCTCGGCGAACGGGCTGTCGTACAGGTTGAACACGCCGCGGATCTCGATGTCGGCGCCCAGCTCGCGCCGCACCACGAAGTTGGCCTGGGTGATCTCCGCGTGGCTGTTCTCGCGGAACCCGTCGGTCTCGAAGCGAGTCACGCTCGCCATGAACTGGGTCGGCCCGACCCCGCCGGCGTCCACCCGGACCTGCTGCCGGTTGTAGCCGTAGCTGCCGAACTGGACGTCGGGCCGGACCACGAGCCGGCGCGACGTGTCGAACGTCGTGGTCAGGTTGATGACCCCGCCGGCGGAGTTGCCGTACAGCATCGAGCTCGGTCCCCGGATCACCTCTATGCGGCCGACCGAGCCGAGGTCGATGTTCCCCGGCTCCGTCGTGCCGTCCGCGGTGGTGATGGGAATGCCGTCCTGTATGAGGGCCAGCCCGCGCAGCCCGAACCGCGGCTCGGGGGCCCGGATGCTCACCCCGATGCCCCCCGACAGGCCGTAGTTGCGGCGGTTCTGGACGAACACCCCGGGTATGCCCCGCAGCGCCTCGTCGAGCGACGAGCGCCGCTGGGCGAACTCGATCTGCTCGCGCTGCACCACCGCCACCGACTGGGGGACGGTGGCCAGGTCCTGATCGGTCCGGGTGACGGTGACGGTCTCCGTCAGCGGGGCAAGCCCGAGCAGCAGGTCCGCGGTGGCGACGGCGCCCGCCTCGACCGGCACGAACGCGATCTCGCTGCTGAAGCCCGGCAGCACGCCGCGCACCTGATACCGGCCGGCCGGGAGATTCGCGATCTCGTACTCGCCCAGGCCGTCGCTGACGGCGGCGCCGACGGCGCCGCCCCCCTCGGGGACGGCGGTCACCGCCACCCCCGGCAGCACGCCGCCGCTCTCGTCCACGATCACGCCGGCGATAGCGCCGGAGTCCTGTCCCGCCCGGCTCGTCGACACGCCGACGGCGAGCAGCATCAACGCGCCGGCGCCCAGGCATCCGAGACGCCGCCAGCCTGGCTGTTTCCTGTCGTTCATGGCCTTCGTTTTCCGCTGCCGCCTCGTCGCAACGGCTGCCGCCGCCGACATGACAAAGAGAGCCCTCGCGGGTGTCGTCCCGCGAAGGCTCTCGGTCGTCTTAGGGCGCCGGGCTCGAGTCGGCCCGGTAAGCCGTCGCCTTGCGGCTCGCTAATCCGCCAGCGGGTCCGGGCGCACCTGGAACTTCAGCATGCCCGGCTTCACGCCCCGGCCGCCCTCGATGTGCCAAGTGACCGCAGCGCCGTAGGTTGCCCAAACCCCGCGTCCCTTCCACCCGGCATCGGGGTCGTCGATGCGGCCGTCGAGCCCCCGGGTGAAGAAGCCCTGCGGGTACGGCACGCGCAGCACCGTCCACTGGCCCGTCTCCGGATCGAGCGCCAGCAACGAGTCGGAGTTCGACCCGGTGGCGATCGGCACGTCGCGGCCCAGCCCCAGCGTGTTCCACTGATCGACCCAGTTGTAGTAGTGGTAGTCGGCCCGCACCGGCGGCTCGGTCCCCGCGATCACCGGCCCGGGGGTGGGATAGAGCGTCCAACCCTCGACGCAGTGCCGCCCCTCGGCCGTCTCCGGACCGTTGAGGACCGGGCATCGCGTGCGATCGAAGCTGGCGAGGTGGCTCGACCCCGACAGGGCGGTCCAGATGACGCCGTTGCGATCGATGTCGAGCCCGCGCGAGCCGAACCCGATCTTGTCGTCGGGCACGTTCGGATCGAGCACCGAAGGCACTTCGTACATCTCGGTGACGCAGGTCTCGGGCGGGTCGTCGCCCACGTCGAGTCGGGCCAGCCGCCCCGGGAACCGGTTGGAGCTGATCCACACCACCTGCTCGTCGGTCGGATCGCCGATGACCCCGTAGCTCCCGACCACCACGCGGGTGTCGAGGGCGGGATCGCGGTCCGCCGGCTCTCTGCCGCGCGGCGGCTCGTTCCACGGCTGGGTGATGACCCCGTCGCCGTTGGTGTCGAGGACGGTCGGGCACCAGCCCTGCGCGGCCACCTCGTCCCCCGTCGCGTCCCAGAGCTCGGTGTCGATCCAGCCGATCACCTGCCCGCCGCCGCTGAAGTACAGGGTATTGCTGTCGTCCTCGGCGAACTGAAGGTGGTGGGTGCCGAAGCAGGTGTCGACCATCACGAACTCGCCGGACTCCGGCTCGTAGTAGACGGCCGAGCGGTACCCGTTGTCCAGCGGGAAGTAGCGGGCGAAACGGTTGTCCGACCCCTCCAGGCAGTAGTCGGGGTTGGCCCGGTTGCGGATCGCCGAGGTCATCCACACCCGGCCCTTCTGGTCCATCATCGGGTTGTGGGGGTTCGCGGGGTCGTTCCAGATCAGCTCGTCCCCGAAGAACCGCGACGGGGCGGGCATCGACCGCGCGATCATGCCCGGCACCGTGGCCGGATCGACCCGCAGCGGCACGTCGAGGCTCGTCGCCACGTTGGTGACCGGGTCGAGAATGGTCAGCGCGTCGTTCGAGATGTTGACCCCGTAGACGGGGCCGTTCGCGTTGATGCCGGGGTTGCGCTTGTCGGTGGCGATCTCGTCGTGGATGTAGTCGATCTCGGTGCCCCACTCCCACATCGAGACGACCACGTTCCGCTCGATGCCCTGCGGGCGCGGAGGCGCCTCGGGCACCGCGCCGGCCGCGATGCGGTCGCTCCAGTCGGAGAACATCTGCAGGCCCCGCGCCCGGCCGAACCGGTTCATGACGTTGGTCATCTGGCCGCCGCGCTGGCCCATCTGCACCCGGTGGTCCCATGCCTCGAGGCTCGAGTCGAACTGCTCGAGGTTGTCGATCTCGCGGACGATGCGGCTCCCGAGCTGGTGGCAGAGCATGCACCCCTGCTTCTGCACGTCGAGCCACTGGTCCTGGTGCCGGAGATTGGCGTCGATGCCGTTGCCGTCCGGCCCGGTCCCCGGAAACTCGTTCTGCGCCGGCGGTCGAATCAGCGAGTACCAGTAGTTGGCGGGGTAGACGGCGGCGGCTTCCTCCGGGGTCGCCGCGACGGTCGCCGCGAGGTCCACGGTGTCGCCCGGCGCGGCCGTCACCGGGGCCGAGTCGACGAGGCCGTACCCGCGGACCCAGACGTCATAGGTCGCCTCCGGCAGGTCCGGAATGAGATAACGGCCGCCATCGCCGGTCACGACGCTCTTCACGAACTTCGTCGGCAACCCGGTGGTCTCGGCGATCACCCAGACCCCTTCCTCGGGACCGTTCGCGCTCGTCACCACGCCGCCGATGTCATCCTCGGCGGCGCGCACGAACGCGGCGAACGAAACGAGCGCCGCCGACGCGAGCAACGCGACGGCCAATGCACCTGCAGAGCGTTTTCTCATGGCTGCCTTCCGTTCCGGTATACCGTCACCCCACGACCCGCGAGCCCGCGGACCTCATCGGTCCTACTGGCGGGACGCCTCCCAATCGCCGGTTCCGTACCAACTGAAGCTGCCCGGGGCGCCCTGAATCGTGTCGCCCGTCAGCTCGCCCTCGAAATTGATCGGCTGGTCGCCGTCGAGGTCCGGCACCACGATGACGAACCTGAGCATCGCGCCGTCGACGGTGCCGTCCACATCCAGGATCTCGTTGTCTCCGAGGTCGATCTCGCCGGCGAGCCGCCCGCCGTCCTGCTCGAACCGGGCCTGCCACGTCGTCACGCCGGTCTGCGTGCTCAGCCGCATCTCCCAGTCGCCGCTCACGCCGCCCTGGGCGCGCGACAGCGACAGGCTCGCGATGCCCATGATGAGTGCCGCTCCCGCCGCCGTCAGTCTCCGTCTTCCCATCATCGTTCCTGCCCCGTTTCCTCCACGACCTTCGTGTACCACATGACCCCGAAGTTGACGAACGGCTCGCCGTCCACCGAAACCTCCTGGTTGACCCGGTACGCGTACGGCGAAACCAGATAGCTCCGGCCCCGGATCAGCAGCTCGGCGCCGTCGTGCCGGATCGGCGCCGGGGTCTCCCAGAAGTGGCTGTAGTACCCCCCAAGGTCTCCGCCGACCGGCCCCGGCTGCAGCAGGGCGAACCCCGCGTCGTACACCACGTACTTCGTGAGGTGGGCGCCGAACGGCCCGGTCTCCAGAAACAGGATGCCCTGGCCGCGCAACGACCGGTCCGGCCCCTCGAGCTCGACGGTGATCTCGAGATACCGGCCGTTGGCGATGTGCCGGACCCGCTCGGTCCCCGTGTACTTCCCGCCCGGCAACAGCGGGGTCTCGAGCGGAGACCACTCGATCTCCCAGTCGCCGAGAAAGTACCGCAGATCGAACGGCGGCATCATCTCGTCGCCGGTCGTCGGTCCCTCCTGCGTCGCCCCCGGCTGTTGCCGCTGGGCGTGCAGCGGAGAAACCGCGGTCCCCGACGTGACGCCGAGCGCCAGGAGAACCGGAACTACGTGCCTCATGACGTGGATTCTATCCCGTCTTGCCGGTCATGGGTGGAGGCCGCGGCTCGCGATCGATCGATGCGGTGCGCGCCCCCGCCGCGGACTCGAGTACACGCGCGCCGTGCAGGATCGACCGGACGCTCCGGACGGCCGGCCCCGGGTTGCGCCGACCAGGTCCGGAGCGGGGCCCGGTTGATCGCCCACCGGGGCCATGGTACAAGTTGCCGCCGCCGGTCATCTCCGGAATCGGGGCCGCCCTCGCGTTGGAAGTTTCGCTGGCGCGAAACTTCTACGGCGCAAGCCCCTGGATCCGGCGTCGGGGGCAGGGCGCGCCGGCCGGCGCGCGGAGCCTCGGCGCTCGGGACGCCCCGCCGCCCTTTCCTCCGCGGGAATTGCTCCGTCATGCAACCGTCCGTACCCGGAGAGCGGTGGAACGAGCGACATGAAGACCGAGTTCGAACCGTTTCGCATCAAGATGGTCGAGCCGATCCGGCTGCCCACGGCGGAAGAGCGCGAGGCGATTCTCCAGCGGGCCGGCCTGAACCTGTTCAAGGTGGCGGCGGCCGACGTCGTGATCGATCTGCTGACCGACAGCGGGACCGGCGCGATGAGCGCGGAGCAGTGGGCCGCGATGATGCGCGGCGACGAGAGCTACGCCGGCGCGGACAGCTTCGAGCGCCTGCGGGAGGCGGTCCGCGACGTCACCGGCTTCGACGAGCCGCTGCCGACGCACCAGGGCCGCGCGAGCGAGCGGGTGCTCTTCGAGCTGGTTGGCGGGGCGGGCGCGGTGATTCCGAACAACGCCCACTTCGACACGACGCGCGCCAACATCGAGCGGACCGGGGCGCGCGCCGTCGACCTCTCGATTCCCGAGGCCGCCGATCCGACCAGCCGCCATCCGTTCAAGGGCAACATGGATCTCGCCGGGCTCGACGCGCTGCTCGGCGCCGAGGGGGCGCGCATCCCGCTGGCCCTCTGCACCATCACCAGCAACGCCACGGGCGGCCAGCCGGTCAGCCTGGAGAACCTGCGGGCGGCGCGGGAGATCTGCCGGCGCCACGGCGTTCCCTTCTTTCTCGACGCCTGCCGCTTCGCCGAGAACGCGTGGTTCGTCAAGCAGCGCGAGCCGGGCCAGCGCGACCGGCCGGTGCGTGCGATCGCCCGCGACCAGTTCGACGCGGCGGACGGGGCGATCATCAGCGCCAAGAAGGACGGCCTCGTCAACATCGGCGGCCTGCTGCTCGTTCGCGACCCCGACCTGCGGCGCCGGGCCGGCGAGGTGCTCATCACCACCGAGGGCTACCTCACCTACGGGGGGCTGGCGGGACGCGACCTCGACGCGATGGCGGTGGGTCTGCGCGAGGTGCTCGACGCGGACTATCTCCGCTACCGCATCGGGACCGCCGCCTACGTCGGGGAGCGGCTCCTGGCCGCCGGCATCCAGATCGTCGAGCCGCCGGGGGGGCACGCCGTCTACATCGATGCCCGCCGCTTCTGTCCGCACCTGCCGGCGGATCAGTTTCCGGCCCAGGCGGTCGTCGCCGCGCTCTACCGCCACGCCGGGGTTCGGGCGAGCGAGGTGGGTTCGGCGATGGTCGGGGCGGGGAGCCAAGCGCCGCTCGAGCTGGTCCGCCTGGCGATACCGCGGCGGGTCTACACTCGCGCCCACCTGGACTACGTGATCGAGGCGCTCGTCGAGCTCCACGCCCGCCGCGACACCATCCGCGGCCTGCGCGTCGTCGAGGCGCCGGCGAGCCTGCCGCACTTCTCGGCCCGCTACGCCGAGGTGGATCCGTGACGACGCCCGCCCTGGTCCGGGAGCGTCGCCTTGCCGTTCCGCCTGCCGCCTGACCAACCCCGGGGATCTGCAACCCTCTACGACGCAGACTCCTGGCTCTTTCTCGGCAGCACCGGTCCGCGCGGCGCGCGCTCGACCACCTCGGCGGCAGGCGGCAGGCGCCGGCGGCGGCGTCCGAGCCATCCCGGGGTCGGCTCCAGGGCACGGCCGGCCGCGGCCGGGTCCTCCTGCTGCAACCGGTGCAGCAGATCCAGGTACTTCTGCTCGATCACCGGCCAGGCGTAGTGCCGGTTGAAGTACCGGCGGCCATGGGCGCCGAGGCCGGCGCGCAGTCGGGGGCTGTCCTCCAGCAGTCGCAACGTTTCCGCGAACTCGGGGTAGTTCGTGTAGTAGAGGCCGGCGTTGCTCCGGACCACCTGGCCGCGGAGCACGTCGCACGCGCCGTTGACCAGCACCGGCAGCCCCATCGCCCAGGCCTCCAGCGTCACTATCGACAGGCTCTCGTACGGCGACGGCATGATCAGGACGTCCGCCGCGGCCATCGCGTCGTACTTCTGCTCCTCGGACACGAACCCCAGGTGGCGGATGCGCGGGTCGTTCGGCACCGGCATGACCGGCGAGCCGGCAAGGACCAGATCGAGCTTTTCGTCCTCGGCTGCGTAGCGCCGGAAATGGCCGAAGAGCTCGGCGCACCCCTTGTTCGGGTCGATGCGGCCCACGTAGAGGGCGAACCGGCCGGTGATGCCGGTCCGTTGGCGGAAACGCGGCGCGCTGGCCTCTGCCGGCACCTCCGAACCGACCCCGGCCACGACGCCGGGCACCGCGTGGTTCTGCGAGACCGCCTGAATCAGCGCCCGCTCCTCGAACGTCAAGTACACGATGGCGCGCACGCCGCGAAACACCGGACCGAACAGGGCGAGCCCGGCGGCCGGGTCGCGCTCGGCCGTCGGCACGAGCACGGCGCGGCGCGCGACGGCGCGGACGCCGTGGTAGGCGTGGTAGTAGCGGTAGCTGAAAAAGAGGCAGAAGTCGTACTCCCGGCCGTGCCGGACCAGGTGCTCGACGAGGGCGGGGCTCGTCGGACCTTCGCTCGACAGCCACCGCAGCTCGTCGGCGAGGGAATGCCGCCGGTGGAACACCTGCTCGGACCGGAGCCCGAACTCCCGCGGGTCGCGTTCCCGGGCAACGGGAAACCGCCGCACCGGCACTCCGTTGACCGCGTCGGGCCCGGCCTCGTACTCGTTCCGCCAGGTGATGTAGTCGTGGGCGCACGTGGTCAGGACCTCGACCTCGGCGTGCCGGGCCAGGCGCTCGGCGATGTACCGCGCGGCCAGCTCCGCCCCGCCGGCGACGTCGAGCCCGTAGCGTTGGACGACGATCGCCAGCTTCATCGGTTCGGCGGCGGGGGCTCTTCTGCCGGCGGGGAAGAGGAGGGAGCCGCGTCGCCCGCCGGCTTCTCTGCCGGCCCGCCACCGTGCGGCGACGCGGCGTGCGTATCGGCCCGGGCCGGCTCCAGTGCGTCCAGCCGCTCGGCCACCGATTCCACGAGCATCCGCTGGCTCTTCATCTCGGTGGAGAGCTGCTCCATTTCGGCCATCAGTTTCTCCACGATCCGGTGGCTCTCGGCGTCCCGTTCTTCCCAGGCGGCCGCCCGCCGCGCCACTTCGGCGTCGAAGGCCGCCTGCTGCGCGTTCAGCCGGGCCTGCGTGGCGAGCGCATCTACCATCGGGTCGATGTTGAAGACGAACTTCAGCAGCGGGCGGAGCAGCCTTCGGACGCCGTACAGCACGTGCCCGACGCCGCCTCGCGACGAGTGGTAGATGCTGTGCCCGTCGAAGGCGAACGACTCCGACGGCGGGAGCACCCCTGCCGCGCGCTCGCGCTCCTCATCCGCGGCCGGCGCCGAATCGACGCTGCGCCGGCTCTCGATGCGGGCGCGGATCTGCTCCATGATCCGCTCCACGTCGATATCGTCGGGCTGTGCAGGGAAATCGGACATCCACCACCCGGAGCGCCGCGTGTCGCCGAGCCGCCGATGGACCGACGAGCCGCGCACGGTTGGGCGGTCATCGGCGTCGGGCGGACGGCCCACGCCGTCGCGGGGCCAGCCTACGGTATCGACGCCGGGAGTGGATGTCAAACCGGACGGCAGCCGTATCATCGGGTTCGGCGGGGCGGCTGGCCTCGCCGCGGTTTCCCGCACCCTCGGCGGCGTCTCGCGTGCGACGATGTCGTCCGGAACTGCGGCTTACGATACGAGGCCCGCAGGGGAGGCAGGAGGCGCGCATGGACTTTACCGGGAAGGCGGTACTGGTGACCGGGGCGTCGCAGGGGATCGGACGTGCGATAGCCCGGCAGTTCGCCGGCCGCGGCGCCCGGGTGGCCGTCCACTGCCACCGGAACCGGGCCGCGGCGGAGCAGACGCGGGCGGGGCTGCCCGGGGGGCCGCACCGGCTCGTCGAGGCCGACGTCGGCGACCCGGACGCGGTCGCCCGGATGGTCGATTCGGTCGCGGTGGACCTGGGCCGGATCGACGTGCTGGTCAACAACGCCGGCGTCTACGAGGCCCACCCGGTCGCCGAGGTGTCCTACGACACCTGGCAGGCCTGCTGGCGGCGGACGCTGGAGACGAACCTGCTGGGGGCGGCGAATGCCGCCTACTGCGCGGCGCGGCACATGATCCGGCAGGGGGGCGGGCGCATCGTCAACGTCTCGTCGCGCGGCGCGTTCCGGGGCGAGCCGGAGGCCCCCGCCTACGGAGCGAGCAAGGCGGGGATGAACGCCATGAGCCAGTCGCTGGCGAAGGCGCTGGCGCCGCACGGCGTCTTCGTGGGCGCGGTCGCGCCGGGATTCGTCACCACCGAGAGGACCGCTCCCTTTCTCGAAGGCCCGGACGGAGAGGCGGTTCGCGGGCAGAGCCCTCTGGGACGCGTCGCGACTCCCGACGAGGTGGCCTACGCGGTCGTCTTTCTGGCGTCGGAGGGGGCCGAGTTCACGACCGGGACGATCATCGACGTCAACGGCGCGTCGTATCTGCGATCGTGAGCCGAAACGGCGCCCCCCGCCGGGAGGACAGGGTCCGGGCCGATCCTTCCCGCGGCTCGTCAGGCCGTGGCGGAACCGCTCGTCGCGCCCGTCGAATGCGGCGGGGCCTTGCTTGCGCCAAGGGCGGTTCAGGCCGGGCGCAGGGAGGCCGCGGGGCCGGGGGGGAGGGCCGGTTCGTCCTCCTTGTTGCGCAGCGACATGAGCAGGGGCGACGTGTTCGGCGGATACTCGCCGAAGCTGACCCCCAGCGCCCGCGCCGCCACGACCCCCGCGCTGTCCGGCGAGACGCGCGAAATCTGATGCACCGCTTCCTGAATCGGCACGCTCTTCACCGCCGGCGGGTGGTAGGCCACCATCTTCCCGAACTGCCGCTCGAAGACGAGACGGACGGCATGGGCGCCAAACAGGGTGGCGAGCGCCCGGTCGAAGTTCGTCGGGGGGCCGCCGCGCTGCAGGTGCCCCAGAATGACCACCCGCGTCTCCCGCTTCAGCCGCGCTTCGAGCTCCCGCGCGACAATCTGGCCGATGCCGCCCAGCCGGACCTGCTGCCCCGGGACGGGGTCCTCGCGGGTCACCAGCCCCCCGCCCGGCAGCTCGGCCCCCTCGGCCACCGCGACGAGCGAGAACCGCTTGCCCTGGGTGTCCCGTTCCAGGATCTTCTGGCAGACGTTCTCCCAGGTCCACGGGATCTCCGGAATCAGGATGATCGACGCGGCGCCGGCGATGCCCGCGTGCAGCGCGATCCAGCCGGTGTGGCGCCCCATCACCTCGAGCACCATGATGCGGTCGTGGCTGGCCGCGGTGGTGTGCAGGCGGTCCATCGCGTCGGTGGCGCAGGCGACGGCGCTGTCAAACCCGAACGTGAAGGCGGTCGCCGAGAGATCGTTGTCGATGGACTTGGGCACGCCCACGACGGGGATGCCGTGCTCGTGGAACTGCTGGGCGACGGCGAGGGACCCGTCCCCGCCGATGCAGATCAGCCCGTCGATGTTGAGCTGGTGCATCGTGCGTTCGACCTCCGGCAGGAGCTCGGGGTCGAGCTCCTGCCGATCGTCGATCCCGACCCGCGCCGAGAACCGGCCCTGGTTGGTGGACCCCAGGATGGTGCCGCCCCGGTTGATGATCCCCGACGTGTTCCGGGTGTCGAGCGGCACGTAGGTCACGGGGTCGACGAGCCCTTCGAAGCCCCGGCGAAAGCCGACCACCTCGGAGCCGAGTCGCGCGGCGGACTTCACGGCGCCTCGGATGACCGCGTTCAACCCCGGGCAGTCGCCGCCCGCGGTCAGGATTCCGATCCGGCGTGTTGCAGTCGGCATGGCTTCTTCCCCGGTTTGCTGGGGGGCGCAGGCCGGCGCCGCGTGGGTCCGGCCCCGGTCCCGGATGGCGTTACGAATGCCCGAGGACGGCGTGCGGGGTGTACCGCTCCTCGAGGAACCCGCACTCGTCCTCGTCCAACGTGATGTCGAGAGCGCCGACGAGCTGATCGAGCTGTTCCGGCCGGGACGTCCCCACGATGGGGGCGGTCACCCCCGGTTGCCGGACCAGCCAGGCGAGGGCCACCTGGGCCGGGGTGATGCCGCGCCGCGCGGCCAGCGTCCGGACGCGTTCTACGATCTCGAAGTCGGCCGGCGCGAAGTACAGCTTGCGCGCGAAGTCGTCGCTCCGGGCCCGGCTCGACGGTCCCGAGCCCTCCGACTCCGGGGTGCGGTTGCCGGCGAGAAACCCGCGGGCGAGGGGGCTCCAGGGAATGACGCCGACGCCCTCGGCCCGGCAGAGCGGCAGCATCTCCCGCTCTTCCTCGCGGTAGACGAGGTTGTAGTGGTTCTGCATGGTCACGAACCGCGCCCACCCCATCCGGTCCGCGGTATGCAGCGCCCGCGCGAACTGCCAGGCGTACATGCTCGACGCCCCGAGATAGCGCACCCGGCCGGATCGAACGATGTCGTTCAGCGCGTCGAGGGTCTCCTCGAGCGGCGTGTCGGGATCGAAGCGGTGGATCTGATAGAGGTCCACGTGGTCCATGCCGAGCCGCCGGAGCGAACCGTCGATGGCGTCGAACAGGTGCTTCCGCGACAGGCCCCGGTCGTTGGGGCCGTCGCCCATCGGAAAGTACGCCTTGGTGGCGACGACGACCTGATCGCGGCGGGCCGTGTCGCGGACGGCGCGGCCGAGGATCTCCTCGCTCACCCCGCGGGAGTACATGTCCGCGGTGTCGAAGAAGTTGATCCCGTGGTCGAGGGCCTGCCGGACGAACTGCCGGCCGGTCTCCTCGGGCAGGACCCAGTCTCGCCAGCTCGGCGAGCCGTAGGTCATCATGCCGAGGCACAGGCGGGAGACTTTCAGGCCGGTCCGTCCGAGCGACACGTAGTCCATGGCGATCCTGGCGCCCCCGGCCGGACGCCAGCGGGCGCCACCTCCCGCGGGGGCAGGAAACAGCGGTCCCGCCGCTGCGCGGACCGGCAGCGGCGCGGCAGCCGGAAATCGTCGCCTTGCGGCTCCGCTTTCCGCTCGACCAACCTTCCCGGCGTCCGCGCCTTCCGCGCAGACGCCGGGAAGAAATCTAGTGACAGTGTCCGTGGTCCATCGACCAGACCTGTCCGGGCGGACAGATGCCGGTCGCGACCTGGGTGGCAGAGGAGAAGCTGAAGACGAGCGCGACCAGTACCGCGGCCGCGATGCCCGCGATGGCGAGCCACGCGGCCGGGCTCAACCGGCTCTCCTTGCGCTCACAGCACTGCTTGTACTTCTTGCCGCTGCCACACGGACAGGGCGCGTTCCGGCCGACCCTGGAAACACGTGCCATCGTCAGGCATCCTCGCCGCGTCGCCGGCGGCGCGTGACCGAGGTCACCACGGCGCCCGGCCGGTGCAACGCGGGACTGTCGCTACCGAAGCGCTACCGAAGCGGAGCTCGCACGACCGGCTTCAACGCCCCGCGGCGCGCTGCCGGCCCCCGGCCGTAGAGGCGGGGACGAGTATACCAACCCCGCCGGGTGTCTGCACCGCTTCTGGGGCGCAGACGGTCAGGGTACCAGCAGCAGCTTGCCGATGTGGGTGCTGGACTCCATCAGCCGATGCGCCTCGCCGGCCCGCGACAGAGGAAACCGGCGGTGCACGACGGGGCGCACCCGCCCGGCCTCGATGAGCGGCCACACCCGCTCGCGGACCGCCGCCGCCACCGCGCCCTTCTGCTCGACGCTGCGGGCCCGCAGCGTCGAGCCGGTGACCGTCAGCCGGCGGGTCATGAGCGTCGCCAGGTTGATCCGGGCATCCGCCCCGCTCATCAGCGCGATGATGACCAGGCGCCCCTCGGGCTTCAGGACGTCGAGATTGCGCTGCAGGTACTGCTGCCCGACCATGTCGAGAACGACGTCGACGCCCCGCCCGCCGGTCGCCGCGCGCACCGCCTCGACGAAGTCGGTCTCCCGGTAGTTCACGGCGGCCTCGGCCCCGAGCGCGGTGCAGGCGGCGCACTTCTCCGCCGACCCCGCGGTCGCGAGGACGCGGGACCCGAACGCGGCCGCGAGCTGGATCGCCATGGTGCCGATGCCGCTCGAGCCGCCGTGCACCAGCAGCGTCTCGCCCGGTCGGAGGGCGGCGCGATCGAAGACGTTGGTCCAGACCGTCATGGCCACCTCGGGCAACGCCGCCGCGTCCACGATATCGATGCCCGCCGGCACCGGAAGGCACTGCGGCGCCGGCACCGCGCAGTACTCGGCGTAGCCCCCGCCCGCCAGCAACGCGCAGACCGGATCGCCGACGGCCCAGCCGGCCACGGCGTCGCCGACCGCGGCCACGGTGCCCGATACCTCCAGCCCCAGCACGTCCGAGGCGCCGGGAGGCGGCGGGTAGCTCCCGCGGCGCTGCATGGTGTCGGCCCGGTTCACCCCGGCCGCCGCCACCCGGACGAGCACCTCGTTCGCCCCGATCGCCGGGACCTCGCGGTCGCCCAGGACCAGCACCTCCGGCTCGCCGGGTTCGGCAATCTCGATCGTCTGCATCCGGCTCGGTAACTCGGTCATGTCGCTGTCGCGCTCTGAAGCGGAATCTGTCGCGGAGCAATCCCCGCGTTGCCCCCGACCGCGCCCCGAAACTCCCCGGAGATTATAATTGCGGCGGCCGCGGCCCGGACGACCGCCCGGCATTGCTGAACTCATATGGATATCAAGGTCAAGAAAATAAAGCTCTGGCGCACGGAGGTGTCCCGCCGGTCCGGCGCCCTGGCGGCCGTCCTCGAACCGCTGGCCCAGCACGGGGCCGACCTGAAGGTGATACGGGTCCGGGCCGCCGCCGGCCGGGCGAAGCGGAACATCATCGAGATCTATGCCGGCGAGGGACAGCGGATGGCGATGGTGGCCCGGGCCGCCGGGTTCAGCCAGACGCCGGCCACCGCGGTGCTGCTGCAGGGAGACAACCGGCCGGGGTTCGCCTACGAGGTCGCGAACGCGGTGGCGTGGGCGGGCATCGGAGTTCAGGACTACGAGGCGGGGGTGGTCGATCGCCGGTTCTCGTCGACCCTCACGTTCGACAGCGAGTCGGACGCCACCAAGGCGGTGACGATCATCCGGAAGGTCATCCGCGGATCGGATGGGAAGGCCGCCGAAGGGTAGACCCATGCGCCTGCTGCTGATCGGGTACGGCCGGATGGGCAGGCTCGTCGACGAGTTGAGCGCATCGTACGGATGCACCGTGACGGGCCGGCTCGACATCGACACCAACGCCGGCGGCAGCGGCATCACCGCCGACGCGGTGGAGGGAGTGGACGTAGCGATCGACTTCTCGATTCCCGATGCGGTGGCCGAGAACCTGCCGCGTCTGGCGCGTCACCGTGTGAATCTGGTGGTCGGCACCACCGGCTGGGGCGCGCACGAGGCGGAGATGCGGCAGATCGCGGCCGACGCCGGGATCGGGGTCGTCGCCGCCGCGAACTTCTCGCTCGGGGTCAATCTGTTCCTGGCGTTGACGGAACGGGCGGCCGAGCTGTTCGCGGCCCGGCCGGAGTTCGGGGCCTATGTTCACGAGCTCCACCACGCGGCCAAGATCGACGCCCCGTCGGGCACCGCGCTGGCCCTGCGGGACGCCATGACCCGCCGGGGATACGCGAACCGGATCGACATGGCGTCGAGTCGCGCCGGCTCGGCGCCGGGCACGCATACGGTGGCGTTCGACGGTCCGGTCGAGTCCATCGCGCTGACCCACGCCACCCGGGACCGCAGCACGTTCGCCCGCGGGGCCCTCGAAGCCGCCCGCTGGGTGCAGGGCCGGCAGGGCTGGTTCTCCATGCGCGACGTGCTGGGACTGCAGGTATGAGACGCGACTGGTCCGGCTGCGGCACGGCGCTGGTGACGCCGTTCACGGCGGGCGGCGCCGTCGACGAGCCCCGGGTGCGGGCGCTGGCCGCCCGGCAGATCGAGGGCGGCGTCCACTTCCTCGTGCCGTGCGGCACGACCGGCGAGAGCCCGACCCTCTCGGCCGGCGAGCACCGGCGGGTGGTCGAGCTGGTGGTGGATACCGCGGCCGGCCGGGTGCCGGTGCTCGCCGGCGCCGGCGGCTACGACACCCGCGCGGTCATCGGGCAGGCGCAGGAGATGCAGCGCGCCGGGGCGGACGGGATCCTGTCGGTGACGCCGTACTACAACCGGCCGACCCCCGAAGGCCTGTTTCAGCACTATCGGGCGATTGCCGACAGCGTGCCGCTGCCGATCGTCGTCTACAACGTGCCGGGTCGGACCGGGTGCAACGTCGACCCCGCCACTCTCTGCCGTCTCGCCGAGCTCCCGAACATCGTCGGCGTGAAGGAAGCCTCGGCCAACATGGGACAGATGTGCGAGATCTGCCGCGCCGTCCCCGACGGGTTCAACGTGCTGTCGGGCGACGACCTGTTCACGGTGCCCTTGATGGCGGTGGGGGGCGCCGGGGTCGTCTCGGTGGCGTCGAACGAGGTCCCGGGCGAGATGGCCCGGCTCGTGTCGGCGGCACGGGCGGGCGACTTCGCGGCGGCCCGCCGGCTCCACACCCGGCTTCTCCCGCTGATGCAGATCAACTTCATCGAAGCCAACCCCATCCCCGTCAAGGCGGCGATGGCGCATCTCGGGCTGCTCGATCTGCACTACCGGCTGCCGATGGTGCCCCCGCAACCGGCATCGCTCGAGCAGATCGTGCGGGTGCTCGAGAAGCTGGGAGTCGGTGGTGAATCCCCGCGCGGCGCCGAGGCCGGCGAGGCGCCCGCGTGAGAAGGCGCGGCCAGCCGGCCAATATGCGGGCAACCGGGGAGCAACGCGGTCCGCGCGGGATTTGCATCGCCGATCGAATGCAGCCGTGCTTTCGCCGCGGGCTCCCCACCGTCGAGCCCACCGGCCCGAACCTGCGCTGACCGGCCCCGGGACCGTACACGGAGACCACCGACAGTGAACACGGATACCGATTCGCTCCAGGCGGCCATCGAACGACTGCATGCGGCCGGCGCCGACGCCGACCGGGACGAGGCGCGGGCGGTGTTCGCGACCCTGCGGGCCGAGCTGTCCGCCGGCCGGGTCCGGGCGGCCACCCCGGACCCCGGCGCCCCCGCCGGCTGGCGCGTGCATGCCTGGGTCAAGCAGGGCATCCTGGTCGGCTTTCGCTGCGGTGACATCGCCGCGTTCCCCGGGTCCGATCCCGACGTCCCGTTTCTCGACAAGGACACCCTCCCCCTCAAGCCGCTCGACGCTTTGTCGCGGGTCCGGCTGGTGCCCGGCGGATCGTCCATTCGCGACGGGGCGTTCGTGGGGGCCGGGGTCATCTGCATGCCGCCGATGTTCATCAACATCGGGGCCCACGTCGGGGCGGGGACCCTCGTCGACTCGCATGCCCTCGTGGGGTCGTGCGCCCAGGTTGGCGAACGCGTGCACGTGAGCGCCGCCGCCCAGATCGGCGGGGTGCTCGAGCCGGTCGGCGCCATGCCCGTCATCATCGAGGACGACGTCCTCGTCGGCGGCAGCACCGGCATCTACGAAGGGACGGTCGTGAAATCGCGCGCGGTCATCGGGGCGGGCACCGTCCTGACCGGGTCGACCCCCGTCTACGACCTCCCGCGCCGCCGGGTTATCCGCCCCGCCGCAGGCGTCCCGGTGGTCATCCCCGAGGGCGCGGTCGTCGTGCCGGGCACCCGCGCGGTCACCGCCGAGGCCGGCCGCGAGTGGGGCCTCGCCCTGGCCACCCCGGTCATCGTCAAGTACCGCGACGAGAAGACCGACGCCGGCGCCGAGCTCGAAGCCTGGCTGCGGTAGGCGGGCGGGTTCCGGGGGCGGACCCGCCTCACGCGAACCGGCCCGCATCCGCGTCAGTCCAGCCCTTCCGAGTGGATGACCTCGATCAGCTCGGCGACGACGGCCACGGAGTCTTCCTCGTCGGCCGTCAGCACGATCGGTCCGAAATCGGGATTGATGGGCTCGAGCGTGATTTCGACGTGCCGCCAACCGTCCGCGTCCGTCGTTCTCTCGCTTCGATACCGCTTCACCGTGAATCTGTGTCCGGTATCTGGATCGACGGCATCGCGCAACTGCACGAGCACGATCCGCCCCTGGCGTGTGCCGGTGACGGGACTGGCGAACAGGCAGTACGAGCCATCCGGTACCCGAGGCTCCATCGATTGTCCGACCACTCTCGCAACGAACATGCCACGGCGCAGTGAGCGGGCCGTCTCGACTTCCACCCATTCCCACGCGGCCTCGTCGGGGACCGTATGGGGGTCGCCGAACGCTCCTGCCGCAGCGTCCAGGGGCACCACGGGCACGCAGTCGACGTAGCGTGCATCGGCCGCGGGCGTGACCAGCCGAAGGCGAGAGCGCGCCGGCCGCGCTGGCGCTTCGTGTTGGCTGAACCACGAGCGGTCGTCCCGCAGCCGGGCCCGCACGTCCCGCATGCTCAGGTAGCCGGCGAGCCGGCGGAAGTGACGCACCATCGCGTCTTCGTCGTCGAGCTCGTTGGCGGCAATCTCGATCACCTCGTACCCGTGGTTGCGCAGCCAGGTCCGGATTTCGCGATCCCGCTCGGCCGTCTCCGCGTTTCCGTGCAGATGCCTGCTCAAGCCGTCCAGGTAGATGCACACGCCCTCGTCCGGGTCGTGGTCTTCGCCGCGATAGATCACGTCGGGCGTCGTGGTGCCGAGCGTGCGGTCGAGCCGAATCTGCTCGTCACGCGTCCCTTCCCCGAACCCGGCCGCGAGCAGCAGATGACGCAGCTTGATCTCGGCGTCGTTGACGGGGACCGCATCGTCTCCGGCCGGCGGCGCGTCCGGCTGCTGGCGCGGTATCTCGTGGTCGAACGAGAGCTGCTGCCCCCACTCGTCGATCCGTTCGCGGGCCGCCTCGCGATTCAGGTACCGGTGGTAGTAGGCGTTACGGAACGACTGCAGGCAATCGATGCAGGACGACTCGCACAGGCCGGGGCAGGCGCCGGCGACCTCGCGGGCCACCTGAACGACCTCCCGGAAGCGCTCGCACAACTGGTCGAGGAGTCCCGATCCACCGGGCATCGGATCCCAGAGCAGCGCGTCGACGTCGTCGCGGTCGACATGGCCGATGACGAGGACCTGGAGATCGTCCAGGTGCATGTCGAGTACCTGCGCCGCGCCGATCCGCAATGCCTCCAGCACGCTGTACGCCATGTCGGCGCCGTCGCACGCGGGCAGCGAGAGCACGTCCGCCGTCACGTCCGCGTGAAACCCGATGCCCTCCGGCGCGCGCCCGCAGCGTTCCGCGTGCATCGTGCGGAATTCCTTGCGCTGACGGTCGGAGGAAAGCGGCGACACGCTCTGGCCGCAGACCGTGCAGACGGGGTAGCCGAGCTCGCCACGCCTTCTTTCCTGCACGGCGTTTCCGTTCGCGGTGCTTCCCGGCGAGGAGCTCCCCGATGCGCTGCTTTCCTGCGAGGGGTTCCCCCTCGCGCTCCCCGATGCGCCTCCCTGCCGCAGGCTCTCGACGGCGCCGGCCGGGCCCACGTTGACGAGGCGCAGCCGGACGCCCCGGCGAAGCTGCACGCGTTGCGGTCCCCAGCGAAACGCGCGCCCGCCGCTGTGCTGCCCGAGCTCGGTCCCGTAGATGGCCACGCCCAACTGGAACCGCAGGTCTTCTTCGTCGGAGATGTGGGACGTGTGGATCAGGTCGGTGTCGCAGACCGCCATCGTCTGGAGCGACGTTCCGCTCAGCGACGATGTCTCGCCCGGCCGGGTCTCCCTGACGGCCTGCCGCTGCACCGAGACCTCGTAGAAGGGCATGTCGGCCCGATCGCCGCCGGGTGTCCGGGTTTCGGTGCCGGGGGCGCTGTGCAGATCGCGACGAAAGCGCCGGGCCACGAACCGGTGGCCGTTCGCGTAGATGAGGTTGCCGGGCACGTACTCGCGAAGCGCCGTCGCGGGGGGGCGGGGCAGGCTGAAGTCCATGGCGCCGGTGCGCCAGAACGGGATCTCCGCCCACCCGACCACCGACCCGACCTCGAGCCCGTAGCCGGGCAGGAATCCCTCCGCGGCCAGGACGCTGAAGGTGTTGACGTCGTCGTGGCCTTCCGCCTGCCGGCGCGATCGCCGGTCCGTTCCCTTGAGCCGCTTCACGAGCCTGTCGCAGCGGCGAAACAGCGCCTCGTCATCCGGCTCGAGGGTGCCGTGGCGTTCGCGCAGGGCGTTGAGACGGGCAATCTGCCGCATCGCCCACTGCAGGCGGCTCCGCAGCCGCGCGACGACGCGTTCGAGGTTGTCGGTGAACGCGTCGACGTGGGCGCCCAGCGCATCCGGAGTCGCGACGCCGATGTCCTCGGCCGGCCAGCCTTGCCGGAACACCTCCTCCACGCGGGCGGCCAGGTCCGCGGCATGGGGCTGAACCAGGTCGCGCAGCGCGGCGAAGTCGAACGGCGCGCTGCGGACCTCGCCGTCCTGGAACAGGTAGGGCTCTACCTGCCGCGGCAGGCAGCGGTGCAGCACGTCCCGGATCGCGGCTCTTTCTCGGTCCGGCCGGGCGGGGTCCCGTCCGTAGCCGTGCAGGGCGCCGATGATCGTCGCGTGCACGTGCTTGGCGATCATCACGTCGTTGCGCAGATTGAAGGCGGGCGGATCGATGCGGCCGTCGAGCAGCTTCAACGGCTCGGCGAAGTAGGCCCGGTCGTGCGAGACGGGCCGGCAGTAGGTCAGGTCCACTGCCATGCGATGGCGCCGGCCGGCGCGGCCGGCGCGCTGCCGGTAGTTGGCGGGCAACGGCGGCACGTTGCGCATCAGGACCGAGTCGAGCCGGCCGATGTCGATGCCGAGCTCCAGCGTCGGGGTGCAGACGAGGCAGTTCACCGCCTCCGACTCGCCCTTGAACAGGTTCTCCAGCCGCTCGCGCTCGTCCGCCGGCACCATCGCCGTATGCTCTTCGGAGCGCAACATCGAGTAGGCCCCGTCGAGAAGCTGCAGGTCGTAGTTGTCCTCGTCTTCCCGGATCCATTCGAGGATGCCGTCGCAGCGCCAGGCGATGCATCGATCGTGCGGAGTCTCGTGGGTGGTGGTGCGGCGGCAGCTCCGGCACCGCCATACGCCGCGGTTGGGCGAGAGGCGGAGACGGTCGGCGTTCACCTGGTAGACGCCGCTGACGTTCGGCAACGGGTTTCCGCGGGACCCCTTGAGTCGGACCGGGACCAGCAGGGCGCGTTCCTCCAGGAATGCGAAGAGGCTCTCGAGGAACGGGCCGGTGACGTCCGCGGGCACCTCCCATTTCCCGGCGACCTGCCGCATCGTGGTCCGGCCGGCCTCGCTCAGCCACTGGATCACCAGCCCAGGCTTTTCGATGGCCTCCCGGCGCAGCTTCGTGCCCGCGGGCCCGCGAAGATTCGGCAGATAGCCCTGCTGAACCTCCCGGTCGCCGTCCTTCCAGTACTTCGTGAAGATCTCGTGCTCGGGGTCGTGCAGCGCGCGCCGGCGGCGCAGATAGTCGAGCACGCCCGCCACGCCCTCTCGCAGGTGCTCGGCCGAGATGCCGAGCTCGTGGGCGCGTTCCTGTATCCAGGGCAGGGAGGCGTCCAGGCCGGCGTACTCCACCTTCATCCGGCCCCAGGGTTCGAGGCCGAGCGCCTGCCGCGACGCCAGGGTGACCTCGCGCAACACCTGGAACCGAAGGTACTTGCGGCGTTCCTGCTCGTGGCGTCCGCCCGCGTGCTCGCGGCGCGCCACCTCCCACACTTCCGGGATCAGCGCCCGCGAGAGCGCCTCGTCGCTCTCCAGCCGATCGTCGAGATGCGCGACGAGATCGCCGATGGACTGCGGGCGGTCCCGGATGCCCTCCGCCATGAGGGCGCGCAGCCGGAAGCGGCGCGCGTGGTCCTTCATCCAGCCGGCCTGGCTGGAAGGCGGCGTCCTGCCGGTTGTCGCAGAACACCAGCAGCCGCGGCCGCTGGGCGCGGTGCACCATGTCCTGGGCCAGCACGTGCACGTCCGCCACGTTGATGGCGCGGACCGGCCGGGCAGGTTCCCGGTACCGGCCGCCGTTCGGGGTGCTGCCCGTCGATCCGCACGACAGGCAGCTCGTCAGGAGTCCGGGGCGCTGCTCGTTCTGGCGGATGGCGAGAAGCCGCACCGTGTCCCCGCCGCGGCCGCAGGCGAGGCAGCGGGACACCGCCGTCGGGTGGGCGGCGCCGCAACTGCGGCAGAAGTGGAGGGGGGCGGTACGGGCATGGGGGGCGG
This sequence comes from Vicinamibacterales bacterium, assembly GCA_965215895.1. Taxonomy (GTDB): domain Bacteria; phylum Acidobacteriota; class Vicinamibacteria; order Vicinamibacterales; family UBA8438; genus JAJEEA01. The sequence goes on from OZ244130.1 coordinate 796,534, forward strand.
TTGTCTCCCCTTCTTCGTCTTCCCCGATCAAGGTGTCGACAAGCACGACCCGCCGGCCGCCAAGCTGCTTCTCCTGGTGCTCCCAGCAGGTTCCCCCCGCGCCGGCGTCGCCGCCCCCCGGCGTCCGCCGGGTGAAGGTGAAGTCCCTGAGGAACGCGGTGTAGTAGTGCTGCCCGCAGACGGTGCACGTGGCGACCGGAAACTGTGCGAGTCGTTCGTCGCCGTCCTCGGCCGCGCGGTCGTCCTCGGCCGCGAGCCACAGCCTGGGACCGTCGCTCTCCACCGGAAAGGACACGACGGCCCCGCCGATGCCGCGCACGAATCCGTGCACGACGGGCCTCAACAGCGGCCGTCCGTCGTGGCGCGCCGCGGCGCCGAGGGTCAGCCAGGCGAGGATCTCGGCTTCGGTGACCGGCCGCCCCACTCGGGCCTCCAGCGCCGGCGGCAGCTCTTCCAGGGCCCTCGGGGTCGCCAGCTCCTCGTTCAGTCCGAAGACGATCTCGTTGCGGGACAGCGCCGCGTGCAGCACCTCCGGCCAATCACCCGTGGCCAGTTGCTCGCCCGCCAGTGCACGGTAGACGTCCCGGATGTCCGGTCCGGTCGACGCACCGTCCTCCACGGCGAGCACCACGCGGTCGAGAATCGCGGCGGTGTCTTCCTCGGGCGCTGGCGGGACGAATCGACGCCCGGTCCAGACCTCGGTCTCGTAGTCCTCCCCGACCGTCGTCACCGAGTCGGCCCCCACGCCGAAGAAACGCGCCGCGAAGTTGCGTCCCGCCTGCGGGTCGTCGTGATCGACGATGGTCGCCGAGGTCGCGATGCACGTCGTGCGGGCCGGGTCCGCCCCGCAGAACGCGCGAAGCCGCCGGACGAGGCAGGCCGTCTCCGCCCCCAGCGCGCCGGTGAACGTGTGCGCTTCGTCGAACACCACGAAATCGAGCCGGGCGCCGGCGAAGAGCTCGACGTCCTGCTGCCGCGTCAGCAGCAGCTCGAGCTGCTTGACGTTGGTGAGGAGAATCCGCGGCTGTCGTCCCGGGGTGCGCATGACCTCGCGCGAGCAGGCCTCCTCGGCCGGACAGACCGTCTCGCCGCTGCCGTCGCGCCGCGCCTGTCTCAGGCGGGCGTCGAAGTCGGCTCGCGACGACCCCGCGGGCAGCCTGACCCCGGTTACCCCCGATTCGTGCTCCGGCGTCTTGCCGACATACATGCCGAAGGGAATCCCGGTACCCGCCAGCAGCCCTCGCAGCCGCATGAGCTGGTCTTCCGCCAGGGCGTTCATCGGATAGACGATGACGGCGCTGATGCCCGGCGGGGCGTCGGCGTCGCGCAATCCCAGGCACCGGCTGACGATGGGGTAGAGGAAGCACTCGGTCTTGCCCGAGCCGGTGCCGGTCGAGACCAGGGTGGCCCGGCCCTCGGCTATCGCGCGGACGGCGCGTTCCTGGTGGCCGTACAGGTGGGTCAGCGTCTCGGAGATCCGCTCCCGCAGATGGGGATGCAGCAGTCCCTCGCGAACAAGGGTGTCGACCGCCGCCCCCTGCCTGAACGGTCGCGACAGACTCACGTAGGGACCCTTGGGCAGCGGCGACCGGCGGGTCTCGTCGAGCGACAGCAGCTCGCGCATCTGCGCGTGCAGCCGGGTATCGGCGAACGGATACGCCGTGAGCTGGTAGCGGAGGAAGCTGCGGACGACGTGCTCGGTATAGGCGACGGGGTTCAGGGCCATCGGACTCTATCGGCCACGCTCGACGAATTCGTGAACGGTGAGCCCGACGTCTCGCGCGATGCGACGCAGCAGGATGGGAGACAGGTCCCGACCACCGTGCACCGGAACGGTCGTGCCGCGCCCGTCGGGGTGGCGGAACTGCTTGTGGGAGCCACGCTGGCGCACCTCTTCGAAGCCGAGTTCGGCGAGGATGGCGATGACCTCGCGGGGCCTGAGAACGGGTAGGGGCGGCACTCGATCAGGCCACGATGACGATTTGGGTACCCACGTACTCGCTGTCCAGCACCGGTTCCCCGTCATCGAGAAGCATCGCGATGACCTCCCTGAGGTTCTCGTTGAGCTCCTCTAGGGTTTCGCCCTGGCTGTGCGCTCCCGGAAACCCGGGGACGTAGCCGACGTAGAGGCGCGTATCCGGGCAACGTTCGACAACGGCTGTGTAGCTGCGCATCGTTCAACTGAAGCAATCAACAGTATGGTGGGGACTCGACCCGAGATCAATCGCCATATCTCGTCTATAATCGAAATTTCTTGTCAGTCCGCGCTTTTGTTCGTCTGTATCAGAAGAATGGAGCTTCTGCGCCAACAATACCTCGACCGCCTCCGGCGGTTCCTGGACGCCCCCGCGATTACCGCGGTGACCGGCATCCGGCGGGCCGGCAAGAGCGTGCTGCTGCGGCAGTTCGCGGCCACGCTGCGCGGCGAACGGCAGGTGGTCTACGTCGACAGGGAGTCGTTCGCGTTCGAATCGCTGCGGACGGCGCGCGATCTGATCGACCACGTCGAGTCCACCACGCGACGAGGCGAGCCGCGGGTGGTGATCGTCGACGAGGTGCAGCAGATCGTCGACTGGGAACGCGCCGTCGCCTCGCTGAACGGCGAGGACCGCACCGAGGTCGTCGTTTCCGGCTCCAACGCCACGTTGCTGTCGGCTGAGCTCGCGACGCTGATCGCCGGCCGCTACGTTACGCTGCAGGTGTTTCCGCTGACGTTGGCCGAGTTCGGCGACCTCTACCGGCAGCGTCCCGGCGCGGCGGCCGACGACGCCGAGCTGTTCCGGCTCTACCTGCGTATCGGCGGTCTGCCCGGACTGCTCCACACCGACCTGAGCGACCTGGTGGTCGACCAGATGCTGGCGGACATGGTCAGCACCATCGCGATCCGGGACGTGATCCGGCGTCACCGCATTCGCGACGTGGCTCTGTTCGAGGCGATCACGCGGTTCGCGGTCGACAGCGTCGGCAGCCTCGTGTCCGCGAAGCGCATCGCCGACTTCCTGAAGAGCCAGCGCAGAACGGCGGCGGTCGATACGGTGCTGAACTACCTCGCGCACCTGGGCGACGCGTTCCTCCTGACGGCGGTTCCACGCTTCGATCTGCAGGGCCGAAAGCTGTTGCAGGTGAATCAGAAGCACTACCTGGGCGACATCGGCCTGCGCAACGGAATCATCGGCTACCGCGAGGGCGACATCGGCGGCATCCTGGAGAACCTGGTCTTCCTGGAACTGCGCCGCCGCGGCTACACGGTGACGGTCGGGGTAGCGGGGTCGCGGGAGATCGACTTCGTCGCGGAGCGCAGGTCCGGGCGCCGCTACGTGCAGGTCGCCTACCTGCTCGAATCGCCCGCCACCATCGAGCGCGAGCTCGCAGCCTTCACCGCGGTTCGCGACGCCTACCCCCGCGTGCTGCTCTCGCTCGACCCGCACCAGCCCGCCGACCTCCAGGGCGTGCGACACCAGTCCTTGACCGAGTTTCTGCGCGGCGCCCCGCTCGGCGCCTCAGCGAGCGACGAGCAATGATGGTGCGCTGGCTGCTTCCGTCGACAAACGGGTAAGTTGACATCTGGTAGCGGTTGACATACGGTTGCAGGTGAAGCATGCACACTGGCGGTACGAGCGACACGAGCCGAGCCCTCGGTCCCGATGAGGCGGCCGATCGGACGTTCGCTGCGCACGAACACGACAGCGCCTGGCTCGACGCATTCACGGAACGCCTCGATCGTCTGCGCGGCGGGGCATCGTTCGCGCGCACCATTGAGGTCTGGGGCCTGAGCCAAGCCGAGGCGGCGCGTCTCTTCCGCGTGAGCCGTCAGGCCGTCGGCAAGTGGCTGCGACAAGGCGCGCCGCCCGAGCGCGCGGGCGCGATGGCGGATCTGTTCGCCGCCACCGACCTGCTGGTACGTCATCTCCAACGTGATCGCATCCCGGCGGTGGTGCGCCGGCCGATCCCTGCGCTCGACGGCGAGTCGCTCATAGCGCTGTGGGGGCGAGGCGAGACGCGGATGGTGCTGGTGGCCTGCCGCGACATGTTCCGGTTCGACCGGGCGCACGGCTGACCGTGGACTTGCTACGCGAGACGGTACCCGATGCCCACGTCTGGTGGCGCATCGCCGATCCGGGTTGGGCCGACCCGCTCGACCCGGGTTTCGCGAAGCGCAGCGGCGGGCGCTGGAATCCGCCCGACAGCTTCCCCGTGCTCTACCTCAACGAAGACGTCGCGACGGCGCGGCGCAATCTTAGCGCCTTCATCGCCCGGTGGCCGTACGAACCGGAAGATCTGCGCGACGACCGAGGGCCGATGCTGGTGGGCTGCGTCCTGCCGCGCCGCCAGGTCGCCTGCGACGCGCACTCGCCGACCGGGGTTCGCGCCGCCGGCCTCCCCGACAGCTATCCGTTGGACGAGGACGGTACGCCGGTTCCGCAAACGCGCTGTCAGCCCATCGGCACGCGGGCGAAGGCCGCCGGCCTGCGCGGTGTGCGTGCCCGCTCGGCGCAGTCCGAGGACGGCGCCGGCCGCGAGCTGGCGTGGTTCCCGGCGTCGCGCCGCAGTATCGCCCGGCCAGTCCAGGCGACGGCGTTCGCGGCGTGGTTCCGGGGGTGACCCGTCTCATGCTGGTTCGGTGACGCTGGCGCGATTTCATCCGTCGCGTTCGGGCCTCTGGTGCGAACGGCCTGATGGTGGATCTGGTCCCAACTGTAGTGCTCACGCGCGACGGAGCCGAGGCGATCGCACACCGGATTCACGTATCGAACCGGATGCACATCACCGAGGGTGTGCTCAGTCGCTTCTTCAGCGCACTTGATGCTCTGGTGCTGGTGTAGCGCTCAACCCCGAACGGGGCGCGGCGGCCTGATGCCGGTGTGGCGCGTTGGCTGGCGTCAGTCAGCTGCTGGCGCGCTTCGCCCACAACGTCAGCCGGAGCTCGTCGCCGAACAGCGCGTACTCCGGCCGCCGGCCGGAGTGGGCCTCGCCGTCGTGGAGGATCTTCCGTACGCCTTCGCCGCGCGATTCCAGGAACACCTGCCCCGTGCGCTTGCTCCGGAGTCGTGACAGGAAGCTTACGAGGAGCTGGTTGCGGGTGAACGTGCGGTAGGGCATGTCCTCCAGCGTGATGGTGTTCGGCGGCTTGCCGGGGCTGTAGAGCTCCAGGCGGTCGGCGAAGAGGAACAGGCGGATCTTCGAGCCGGAGATGGCGTAGTCGCGGTGGGCGACGGCGTTGACGATCGCCTCGTCGACAACGTCGAGGTCGTACCGCGGCTCGGCTCCGCCGGGCGGCGCGTCTGTCGGGGGCTGCATGAACTGCGCGACGAAGGCGACGGCGGCGTCGATCTGGTCAGACGCCCGGCCCGCGAGCCGCTCGGCGTGGAGGAGGTCGTCGGAGGACAGGCGGTCGCGGCGGTAACACGCGGCTTCGATGGAGGCGGAGGGCAGGAACTCGGTGGGTTCGGTGCCGAAGGTCAACAGGCCGGCGACGGTGGGGCGGTCGACGCCGTGCTCGTCGGGAACGGTCACGCGGGTGTTGCGGAGGAGGTCGAGCCACGGGATCGTCGGCGAGCGGCCGAAGAACGCTTCCAGCCGGTGGCGGTTGAGGTGGTCCACGGCGGCCCCGAGCACGGCCTGCTCGTCGAACACGTACTCGCGGCCCCGGTGCTGGAACAGGCGGGCGAGTTCGACGGGCGTGAGGTCGCGTTTCGTGGATCCGACGCGGACGTAGTAGCGCCCTTGGGACGTGCGGTGCACGTAGAGCCCGCGCGGCACTTCGGCGAGAATCACGTGCCGTTCGCCGCTGTCCGATGCGGGAAGAAGGGTCTTGCGCAAAACCGGTCGAATCGGCGGCTCGCAGTTGTGCGTGGCGAGGTTGACGATCCAGTGCTCGACCGCGTCGAGGCGTGCCGGCGGAATGCCGGCGACGGTGCCGGAATCGTCGACCCCGAGGAAGACGGCGCCGCCGTCGGCGTTCGCGAACGCGACGAGCACGGCGGCGACGTCGTCGGCATTGGGAGCCAGCACGCCGCGGTCGCCGAGGCGTACCTCCTTGAACTCGGCCCGGCCGTCCTCGCCGGCCCGGATCTGGTTCAGAATCTGGTCGGCAGTATCGAACATCGGCTCACATCCCGGTCCGAGCGATTCTGCATCGATGCCGGCGAACCACGAAGCGCTCGGTCCATCGAACCTTCCCGCGTCTATTCGAACAGATCCCGCTGACGGCTCTTCGGAAACAGCTCGGCCTGACGACCCGGGCCGGCTTCGGCGACCCGTTGCGCAGGCATGCCGACCCCCGCTGGCAGGCCCGGCTCCCCGCGGCGCCGATAGTCGGCTTCGTCGAGAAGCTCGCGGGCGTGCAACTCGTCCAGGAGCCGGCCGAAGCTGTTGTCGTCCAGGTGACCGGCGCTGCGCAGATCGGTCACCATCGACCAGTAGGCGCTCTCGTACAGGACGTCCCGCGCGCGGACTTCGGCCAGGACTGTCACGTAGCCGGCGTCGCCGGTCAGGTCGCGCGTGAACCGGTCGGTGAGCAGGTCGAGGTAGTCGTCACCGTCAGTCAGCCGTTGCTCCACGAGGTCGACGATGCGCAGCGCGTAGTCGTGCTCGCCCAGCAGGTTGCGGGCGTGGAGGTGGCATTCGCGCCACGATTCGTCGGCGCCCTGGACGAGCTGCCAGTCGTAGAAGCGGGGGCCGAGGCGGCTCGCCACGGGCTGGGGATGTTTAGCGCGCTGGTCGTGGCCGAGGCCGTAGTCGGCGAGACGCAGGGTCTCGGGCAACATCCAGCCTTCGCCGTCGTTCTGGGAAAGGAAGGCTTCGATGCCGCGCTCGCGGTCGCCGCCGGCCGCGTCGATCCTTTGCTGAAGGTCGTGGAAGGCGACGAGAGCCAGGACGGTTTGGCGCAGTTCGGGCTCCTTGTCGCGATCGACGCGCCAGAAGCCGCGAACGTCAAGAGCGCGGCTTCGCTCACGAAGGCGTGCGACGCTGAGATCGACGTCTTGCAGAATGTGAGCGAACTCGCTTGCGCCACATCCGTACAAGACGGCGGCAATCGCATCCATGACCGCACGCAAGCGGTTTCGTTCTCCCTCCTGCAGCGCGCCGACGAAATCCGCGCCGGTCGCCGTCAGGAGGGCTTCTGCCGCGAAAAGCGGACCATGGAGGTTCAGGCGTGTTGCGATGGGGGCCAGAGCGGTCGTCGCCGAAGTCACCGTGGGTGCGGGTAGGGCCAAGTCGGAGAGCATGTGCCAATTCAGGTGCGCTCCCCCGCCCTTTCGTCGAATCTGCCAGTCGAACACGAAGGAGTTGACGAGAAGCGTCAATAGCAACGGTTGTGCATTGGCGTTGCTGGCGGCAGCGCCGTCGCGACGCAGCACCGGCGCGGAATTGCCGCACGGGAAGCCGGGAAGAACGGCACCTACGAACGACCTGACGTCGCTGTCTCTCGATATGTCCCGAAAGCCGATTCTCGGTCCGGGAGCCAAGCCGATGCGACCTCTGCTTTCCTCCGCCGCCATCAGATACTGTGGATTCCACTGCAGGTCCCCGAGGTCGGAGTAGTCCCACTTCGCCCGCAGCCCGGTTCCGCTGAGCCACCCGCGCGCGCTCGCCAGGACGGCTGGATCATGATTCCCTGATACAGTGGTAGCGCGAAGTCACGGACTTCCTCCTCCCGAATCCACGAGTCCCCGTCCCGCGACAGGATGACGCCCGGCGGAAGCGCCGCGCGCGGGATCGGCAGCCGGTCGTACGGCGGCTTGGCGCAGCGCAGGCGCCAGGCGCTGCGGGCTACGTCGCCGGCCTTGAGCTGGTGGCCGTGCACTCGGCGGGACTCGCGGGCGTCGCGCTCGGGACTCGTGGGGGTGTCGAAGAGCCACTCCTCCAACGTGACCTCTGCCGGCTCGGGACGCGACAGATTGACGCCGAGCGCCGCCCACAGCTCCTCGATCGGCCGCCAGTCGCCGAGCAGCCAACGACTGTACTCGTCGGGCCAGTAGCTCTTCGCCTCCCACTGCGGGCGGGGCGAGAAGAGGCGGGAGTCGTCCGTCATGTGGAATTCGCGGCCGTAGCGGATGCCCCAGCCGTTGGCGCCGTCGTCGCCAAGCAGGACGGCGTTCGCGTAGATCTTCTCGAGGATCTCCAGGTCGCGCCGCGACTGGATCTCAAGGAGTGTGCGGCTCTTTGGGCTGAACTGCTGGACCTGCGCCCGGGTGTAGGGCGTGGCGAGCTCCTCGGCGCGCTCCCAGTCGTCGGGATTGCGGCGCATGAATACGGTGCGGATCGCCTCGGTGGCGCCGCCCTTCTGGACGACTACCGGGTTGAACTTGTAGCTCCTGTGAATCGGAAAGACCTTGTCGCGGTTCTCGACGCCGAACAGCCATTCCCAGCGGCAACGTTCCAGGAACAGGTCGCGTAGGGCGCCGGTGCCGTGGTCGGAGTACAGACCGGAGGGGACGAGGAGACCGAGTCGGCCACCGCGCGCATTGGCGGGGTCGGTAGTCTGGTCGTCGGTGCAGGGCGGCGGTTGTTTCAGGAGCCCGTGAGCGGTTTCGAGGAACAGCTTGTAGAGATTGAGATCCGCGGCGCCCTGGTGGCGGAACGGGTGGGCTGGATCGGCGAAACCGGTGGGCCGGAGGCGGGCGTGGCGCCAGCGTTCGTGAAGGTCGAGGCCCTTGTGGCCCCGCGCGATCGTGAAGCGATCATGGCTGGTGGCGTTCTCCGCGGGGTCGCCGAACGGACTCGCGGCGTGGCTCGTGAAGTTCGATTGAGCGCGGAACCGGGCGTTGTAGTCGAGCCAGTCGCGCTCCACGTCAACGTCGGTGAAGTACTCGGTTTGCTTGTCGAGGGCCTCTTGCTTGCCGTAGGAACGGTAGAGCGGGTCGAGGTTGGCGAAGAACTCCTTGGAAAGCGGCTTGGCGATGTCCCATGGCGGGTTTCCGAGCATCGCGTCGAACCCGCTGCTTGGCTCGCGGAACACGTCGGGGAACTCCAGCCCCCAGTGGAAGAAGCGCATCTGGGCAGCGATCTGGCGTGCGACTGTCCGCGTCGTGTGCGGTGGGTCGACGAAAGTGCTGGGCAGCGGGGCGTGCTCGATCGTGTCAACCGGCCAGAACCAGCAGGCGCACCAGAGATCCATGGCCGCCTTGAGCACGCTCCACGCCGCGGAGCCCAGGACCTCGTCGCGGTACAGACGCGCTCGCGCGGCTGCGTCCTGCACTGGCATGGCGTGCATGCGCTCGAGTGCTGCGAGCGCGCCACCGTGGGCCGCAGCGGAGTGCGCCAGCAGGTCGGGCTGGAACAGGTCGGCACCCTGCAAGAAACGGTGTAGGTCCGGCGTCAGCCGTTCGTTGAGGAATTTCTTGATTGCCTTCGTGCGGGCGTTCTTCTCGCGAAAGTGGACGCCGTTCGAGTGGTTCTTGTCGCCACCCTCCCGGTTCTTCCAGGCCATCACGGGATAGTGCGCGAACTGGTCGAACCAGGCGCCGATCAGGGCGTTGCCGCACTTGATCTTGTGGTCCAGGAACCCGAACGGCAGGGTGCGGTCCATGGTCTCGATCCAGAGCGACAGGCGGCAGAGCTCCACTGCCAGAGGGTCGAGATCAACGGCGTAGATACAACGCTCCACGACGTGGCGGCGCAGGACCGCCTTGAGGCGGGGCTCGAAGCTGTCGTCCTCGGGCCGGCAGGGAATCAGCTCGTCGGCCAGGCGGGAGTCGTCGGCGTCAGTGTCGCTCGCGTCCCGGATGCCGAGCAGGCGCACCACTACACTATCGCCGTCCGGCTGGAGGCGGTCGTGATGCTCGAGCGCGGCGTACAGCGCATCGGTCAGGAAGCGCAGGGCGGCCAGCGGAAACGTGCCCGAGCCGCACGCGGGATCGCAGACGGTCAGGTCGAGGATCTGCTCGGGCAGCTTGAGTGTCCAGCGGGCCGGCGGAGCGTCCAGGTCGGGGTTGCCGTCCGCGCCGGCCGGCGGGTCGTAGGCGAGCGGGCGCAACGTGCGCTGCACGGTTGGCACCGCAAGGCCGGAACGAGTGTAGAAGCTGCCCGAGCCCTTGCGCGTGCCGCCCCATCGGACGAGGTACCACTCGCCGGGGAGGACGACACGCACGACGAGCTGTCGCGCCTTGGCGGCGAGGCGGCTCTCGAACGCGAGTCGGCGCTCGGGCGTGTCCCGGCCGCGGGGCTTCTTGAGCAGACGCGCCGCCTGCACCGCGCGGCGTGCCCACGCCTCGGCGCGCGTTCGGTTCCGTTGGCGCTCGTCCGGTGCAGCCGCGACGTGCTCCGACGGAGCGTCCGAGGACGGCGAAGCGTCCGCGGAGTCGGATGGCAGGGACTCTTCGTCGGACGCCGCAGCGTCGGCGGTGTCATCTTCGAGGTCGGAGGCCTCGGACTCGACTGCCTGTTCCTCCGGTTGGTCATCCGTTCCGCCCGACTTCTCCTTGAGTTTCTCGAACAAGGTCCGGAGCGCCGGGTCGTCCATCGCCTCCAGGCGCGAGAGCGGCAGTGCCGGCTGGTCGCCCACGGAGAGGAAGATCACCGGATCGCCCGCGGGCGCGGTCTTCAGCTCGTAGTCGAGCAGGCCCTCGTACAGGATGCCGATGTACTCGGACGAGAGATCGGAGAAGTCCACGGGAGCGACGGCCCGGACGCTGGACCGGCCCTGGCGGATCCGGATCCTGGTGCGGGTCAGAAGCTTCAGCATCTCGTGGACGTCGCGGTCCGGCATCACCTCGTGCTCGAAGCAGGCGTTCTCGTACACGCGGAGGGCTCGGGACACACCGTTCGGAACGGCGGTTGGTTCCCCGCGCCGTCGCGGGCGCGACCAGGGGGCTCCATCAGCAGGCGCTCGATCAGCGCCGCGAGCGCTTCGAACCGTGCATCGGCTGCCGGCGTCTGCTCCACAATCGGCGCATCTCCCAGGTCGAAGCCGAGGCCGTCGAGGGCGTCCTCGATGTCGCGGATCTCCGCATCCAGATCGCCGGCGAAGTTCCGCAGCCAGGCGCCGGCGACCGTCGCGGCGGTGGCCTCGCGTTGCTGGGCCTCGCGGTCGTCGCCGGTCTCCTGGCGCAGGGTGCGCTCGGCCGCCGCCACGTCCTTCTCCGTGGCCGGCTCCGCACCCGAGAGTCCCTGCCGCGTCCGGCTCCAGGACTCGGCGAAGGCGGTGGGGCACGAGAGCAGCCGCTTGCCCAGAATCTCGACCGCGAACGCGCCGGTTCGGCGTCCGGGCGCCGGGCCCTTCGACACGAGGGCGCGCACGGCGGTGCGGAAGGCGTCGAAGGCGGCGGAGAGATCGGCTTCGCGCGGTTCGGGGGCGAGGGCGAGCGCCCTCGGGGGACGCCGGGTACAGAAGCGCGGAGTCGTGCTCCTCGCGTTGATGTCGCGCTTCAGCCGGCGGACCACCTCGTCCTCTATCCGCCCGCGCATGGCGGGACCCATCTCGCTGGTGCGGGAGAAGCGCACCGGATCGAGCATCTCCAGGAGCCCCGTGAACGAGCGCGTATGTCCGTTGTGGGGAGTGGCGGAGAGGAAGAGGCGGTGCTCGAACCGCGGCGCCACCAGCCGCAGCATGCGGCAGAGCTCGCTGTCCTCGCCGAAGGGCGAGGGCATCAGGTTGTGGCACTCGTCGACGATCAGCAGGTCCCAGGGAAGATGCGGCGAGCCTTCGCGCGTGCGGCAGGCGGCCAGGAACTGCTCGAGCACGTCGGGCTGCCGCAGATAGTGGTACGAGGCGACGATGCGGCTGAACGAGCGCCAGGGGGTGGCGTCCATGCCGAGCCCACGGCGCAGGCGCTCCGTCGCCTGGCGGTCGACCACCTCGAACCGCAGGGAGAACTTGTCCCACAGCTCTTCCCGCCATTGGTGCCGCAGCGAGGCCGGCGTGAGGACCAGGACCCGCTGGATGCGGCGGCGGAGCAGCAGCTCGGTGAGGATAAGCCCCGCCTCGACGGTCTTGCCGAGGCCGACGTCGTCGGCGATCAGCAGGTTGACCCGCGGCATGCGCAACGCCTTCAGGAGCGGCACGAGCTGGTAGCTCTCGATGCGTACGCCGCCGTGGAACGGGCTCGCGATCGGCTCCTGCCGGGCGCGTCCGTCGCCGTCGCCGGGGTCGAGGTAGGGCGACAGCGCCGTCCAGCGCGCCGCCCGCAGCAGCGCGTCGAAGTCGTCCGGGGGCATCGGGCCGCCGGCGTGCGCCGGGTCCGGCAGGGCGTTCGGTTCGAGCAGATGGCGACTCGGCTCGGGCTCGAGCTCCCACAGGAGGCGTTCCTCGGCCGGCGCGTGATCGTCGGTGTACTCCAGGTGGAGGAGGTGGAGGCGCCCCGTCTCGCCGTCGAAGGGCTCGACCGCCGCGACCCCGCCGCGCCGGTTGCGGACGGTGGTGAGCATGCCGGCGCGCGGAATGGCGGGGTCAGTCGTCGCGGTGGTCACGAGCTGCTCCGGGGTCGCCGCCGGCGAGGCATTCCGCCCGGGTGCACGACAAGAAAGTTGGGGATTTTGCCGTTGGGGTATTGGGCGAGCCCTGATCGACCGATTACTCGGGTAGGAGGACTCCGACCATGCCCGAGGCGCAGTTGACTGAACCGCTCGATCACGCGGCCGAAAAAGGGGGCGTCAAGGAGCTGTTCGCCGCGTTGGACGCGGCGGTCAAGGCCGACGTGGACGCGTTCCTCAGACGAGGAGACGCGAATGCCCAGGACTTCGAGACCCTCTTGCAGACCGTTCACCGTCGAGCCCTCGCCACGGCGAGCCAAGCCGTCAAGGTGATTGGCGCGCAGCGTTCGTAGCCGCGCTCGCAGCCGAAATCGATGCGCTCATCAGACCGCGGCGGTCCGCCGCGCAGGACTTCGAGGCCCTCGAGCAGGCCCTCCGCCGCCAAGCCCTCGGCCTCGCCGCGCAGGCGATGGCGGAGTACTACGACGCGGACTATTCCGACCATTCGAGTTCGACGGTCGCGTGCGCCTGCGGCCAGACGGCGCACTACGCCGGCCGCCGCCCGAAGACTTTCACCACGCTGTTGGGACCGCTGACCCTGCACCGCGCCTACTACCACTGCGCCGCCTGCCGCCGGGGAAGCTGTCCGCGCGACCGGGCCCTGGGTCTGCAAGACACCTCGCTGTCGCCCGCCACGGCGCGGCTGGTGGGACTGGCGGCGACGAGCGTCAGCTTCGCCGAAGCGAGCGAGTGGATGGGGGAGCTGGCCGGCGTGGCGGTCGACCCCAAACAGGTCGAGCGCATCGCCGAAGCGCTGGGCCGCGAGGTCGCGGCCGACGAACGCGAGAGGGTCGAGCCCGCACCCGGCGCGGCATCGACGATGTACCTGGGGCTGGACGGCACCGGCGTGCCGGTGCGCAAGTCCGAGGTGGAAGGCCGGCGCGGCAAGCAGCCCGACGGCTCGGCCAAGACCCGCGAGGTCAAGCTCGTCACCGTGTGGACGGCGGAAACACGCAACGCCGACGGCCTCCCCGAACGCGACCCCGGGTCGGTCAGCTACAGCGCCGCCGTCGAGAGCGCGGCCAGCCGCCCCACCGACCCGCTGCCCTCCGCGTTCGCGCAACGGGCGTACCGCGAAGCGCGGCGGCGCGGCTTCGACACCGCGGCGCGACGCGTCATCATCGGCGACGGGGCCGAGTGGATCTGGAATCTGGCCGCCGAACAGTTCCCCGGCGCCATCGAAATCGTCGACATCTACCATGCCAAGGGGCATCTGTGCGATGTCGCCAAGGCCATCTACGGCGCCGGCACGGACTTGGCCGCCCAGTGGGGCAAGGACCGGCGGGACGAGTTGGACGCCGGGCGGTTCGATGCGATCCTGACCGCCCTGCGCGCCCACCGTGAGACTTGCGAGGAGGCCCGCAAGTGTATCGACTACCTGACCCGCAACCGCCACCGGATGCGCTATCCGGAGTTCCGAGCGTGGGGTCTTTGCGTGTCGTCGGGCGTCGTCGAGGCCGGATGCAAGCTCGCTATCGGCGCCCGGCTCAAGCGCGCCGGCATGCACTGGACCGTGGCCGGCGCCAACGCCATCATCGCCCTGCGGTGCTGCAAGCTCAGCGGCCGCTTCGAGGATTTCTGGGAAGGACGAGCCGCCAGGGCCGCCTGACAGTCATCTCACGAATCTGACGTGCACCCATTCCGCCCTCGCGAATTGAACCGGATCGCGGTTTGTGCAACAAAAGGCTTCCAGTCAACCACTTGCGGCCCCCGATGGGGCACGGTGGCACGGCGGTGCGGGAACGCAGTGTACCGTATCGTCTGGCGGCTGCAATACCATGTCGTCGCCTCGCGGTTGCAGGACCCGCAGCGGAATCGGGATCGGTCATGGACGCCTGACACGGAGCACACGGATGACCCCTGACAACGGCGCCGGCGCGGCGCACCCCTTCGATGTCGTCGGACTGGCCCGGTCGCTCATCGACATCGACTCGACGACGGGACGGGAGGGCCCGGTGGCGCGGTGGCTGGCCGGGTGGTTGCGGGAACGCGGGTACGAGGTCGAGGAGCAGCCGGTCGAGGGCGACCGCATCAACCTCTACGTCGCCCTGGGGCCGCCGGCCGTGGTGCTGTCGACCCATCTCGACTGCGTGCCGCCGCACTTTCCGAGCCGCGAGGAGGACGGCCGGCTCTATGGCCGGGGAGCCTGCGACGCCAAGGGCATCGCGGCGGCGCAGGTCGGGGCGCTCGAACAGCTCCGGGCGGCCGGCGAGACCCGGGTCGGCGTGCTGTTCGTGGTGGGCGAGGAACGCGGCAGCCACGGCGCCCACGCCGCGGACCGCAACCCGCGGGGCTCGCGCTATCTCCTCAACGGCGAGCCGACCGACAGCCGCCTCGGCATCGCGACCCGAGGGGTCTGCCGGGTGCGGCTGTCCGCCCGCGGCAAGACCGCCCATTCCTCGCACCCGGAGGAGGGCGTGTCGGCGATCGAGAAGCTGGTCGACGCGCTGGTGGCGCTGCGTACGCTGCGGCTGCCGGCCAGCCCCAAGCTCGGCGACACGAGCTATACGGTGACCCTGCTCGACGGCGGGATCGCCCCCAACGTGGTGCCGCCCGCGGCGAGCGCGGAGGTCAACTTCCGCACCGTGGGCCCGGCCGCGGAGGTGCGTGCGGCCCTCGAGCCGCTGAAGCGCTGGGTCGACCTGGAGGACGTGGCCGAGGTGCCGCCGGTGGAGCTGGTCACCTTGCCGGGCTTCGACACCGCGGTTTTCCGGTTCACCACCGACATCCCGTTCCTCTCCGCCTGGGGCCGGCCGCTCCTCTTCGGTCCGGGCTCGGTGCTGCTGGCGCACACCGCCGACGAGTACGTGGAGGTGGACGAGCTGCGGGCCGCCGTCGACCGCTACGCGCGCATCGCGACGAGCCTGCTGGAGCGCGTCGAGGCGGAAGCGAACGCGTGACCGATCAGGGCTGCGCGACCTGCTCCAGCCGCATCCGCGTCAGATCGATCCGCTGGAGCGGGGTCTCCCCGTCGACCGGCATCGCCTCGATCCGGTCCACCGCGTCGATGCCGTCGACCACCCGCCCGAACACCGTGTAGACCCCGTCGAGCGCGCCGGCGCGGGCGGTCACGATGAAGAACGACGTGTCGGCGCTCGCGGGGTCGTCGCCGCGCGCCATCGACACGATGCCCTTCACGTGCAGGGTGTCGCTGAACTCGGGCTCGAGCGTGGTGATCAGGCTCCGCTGCTCCTCGGTCAGCGGCGTGCTGCGGCTCGGCACGAAGCCGGTCTGGATGACGAACCCGCGGGCGACCCGGTGGAACGCCATGCCGTCGTACACCCCCGCCTGGGCCAGGCGCAGGAAGTTCCGGACGTGGCCGGGCGCGCGGTCCGGGAACAGCTCGAGGGTGATCGGTCCCGCGCTCGTCTCGAGCACCGCGCGATACGCGGCCAGCTCGTCGGCGGTCTCCGTGGTGAACGGCGGCGGCGGCGGAGGCTGCCAGTCGCGGATGGATACCGACACGATTTCGATCCGCTCCGCCGCCTTGCCCTGGGCGTCGACCGGCGTCTCGGAGATGCGCGTCACCACCGGCAGCCCCTCCGCCACCCGTCCCCAGACGGTGTGGTGGCCGTCGAGGCCGGGCTGGGCGACGACGCAGATCAGGAACTGGAGCCCCTCGCTGGCGGGATTGCCCGGCACCCCCACCGCCGATACCGTGCCCGGCGTATGCCGTTCGTCGTTCGGCTCGGACGCCACGCGGCCCAGGCCCCCCCGGCCGTACTCGTCGCGGCGGGCGGGGTCCGCGGATATCGGGTCCCCGCCCTGGACGATGCCGCGCGCCACCATCGCGTGGAAGGCGGTGCCGTCGTAGGTCCCGTCGTTCACCGATTGCAGGAACAGGCCGACGTGGTTGGGAGCCGCCTCGGGCAACAGATCGATGACGAAGGTCCCCGCGGTCGTCTCGACCACCGCCTGCTTGTCCCGCATCTCGTCGAGGCTCAGCGGCGTCACAAACATCTCTTGCACTGGCTGCGCCGCGCCGGTGCCGGCCGGCAGCCCCGCCAGCACGAGCAGTCCCGCCAGGATTGGTCGTCTCACTTTCCCTCTCCCCACGTCGCACGGATTGCATCCGCCAGGAGTCTGCGCCGTGGAACGGAGCGAACTCCCGACAGCGTTCGTTGGGCGGCAATCGGAGCCGCAGGCGATGGTTTCCGGACCAGCGGTTTGCGCCGTCGGTCCACTCGCACCCGGACATCGCGACGACGGGAATTATGCACGAACGCGCCGATTCGGTAACGCGAGCGTGGAGCCGGCGATTGTCCTCGTCGAGGGGGGGGAGCAGGGTCGGTCGGGCGGCAAGCGAGAGCCGTTGTCGACGGTATTCCGGGCGGGTGGTTGGGCGGCAATCGGGAGCCGCAAGGCGGCGGGCTATGTCGCACGTGCGCTCGCGAAAGCCCTCGGGTTGTAGAGCCTCTCGTGCACGGCGGTCAGACGAATCGAGGCCGCATCGCTCGGGATCGGGTTCACGCCTCGGGAGATGTTCGAGCGCACCCTGTTCACGGGGCGCTTCGGCGACATCGAGCTGCTGCTCTGTCCGCGGGACCTCGCCGGCGTGGACGCGACGGTGAACACGATTCAGTTGCGGTTTCTCGTCGGGGACGTGTCGGCGGCGTTCGCGCGAGGCGTCGATGCCGGCGGCGTTCCGCTCAATGCGCCAACGCTTCTGGAGGGCGCCATGCACGCGGCGCTGCCCGGACGGAAACTCGCTCGAGCTGCGCGCGCGCTCGCTCGCATGATTTGGCAGTCGGCCGCCCGTCAACGACGCCCACCACGCTCCCGATCGTCCAGCTCCGCGGGCGGCCCCCCGGTGCGGCATCCGGCAGGGTGGTCGGGGTAACAGATTCGGGCCGCCTCGGATACGATCGATCGGATGTCGCTACTGCACCAACCGGAGACCGAGGCGCCCTCGCGGAAGGGGCGCTTTGTGCTGATTGGTCTGCTGGCCGTCGCCGCCGGCGCCGGCTACTACCTGTGGACGTCGCCTCCCGACTGGTTGCCGTCGTTCGGGGAGAGCGCCCCCGCCACCACCGCGGCCGACCCCCCGGTGCGGCGGGCCGCACGCGCACCGGCCCCCGAGCCGGAACCCGAGCCCGAGCCGGCGCCGGCGCCGGAGCCAGTGCCCGAGCCGGAACCCGAGCCCGAGCCGGAACGGACCGCACCGCCGCCGGCTTCGCGGCTCGAGCCGCTGCTGCGGGTGTCGAGCGACGTGCCCGGGGCGTCGGTCTTCCTGGACCGGAAGTTCCTGGGGACGACGCCGTTCGAGGCGGTCGAGCTGGCGCCGGGGTCCCACCGGCTCAACGTGTCGGCGGAGGGCTACGACAGCTTTGCCCGGGACATCGAGATCGGCGACGACCCGGTCTCGATCGACGTGCGATTCCGGGACGTCCGGCTCGACGCCCGGGTCGCGGTCGTCCACCGGCATCGGTTCGGATCGTGCAGCGGGGTCCTGCGGGCCGACCTCGCGGGCATCCACTACGAGACCGACGACGACGATGCGTTCTCGATCCCGCTGGCCGAGATCGAGCAGCACGCCGTCGACTATCTGGAACACACGCTGACCGTGAAGCGGCGCGGCGGGCGCACCTACAACTTCACCGACGAAGAGGAGACGGCCGACGCCCTCTTCGTCTTCCACCGCGACGTCGAGCAGGCCCGCGACCGCCTCGCGAACGCGCAATGACCATCCGGTGCCCCTGGGCCGGTCCCGACCCGCTCTATCGGGAGTATCACGATACCGAGTGGGGCGCTCCGGTCCACGACGACCGCCACTTCTTCGAGATGCTGATCCTGGAGGGGGCCCAGGCCGGTCTCGCCTGGATCACGATCCTCCGCAAGCGGCAGGGCTATCGGGACGCGTTCGAGGGGTTCGACCCGGCGGTGGTGGCCCGCTATGACGACCGGCGGCTGGCGGCGCTGCTCGAGAACCCCGCCATCATCCGCAACCGGCGCAAGATCGAGTCGGCCGTCGGCAACGCCCGCGCCTTTCTCCGGATACAGGACGAGCACGGCAGCTTCGACCGCTACGTCTGGCAGTTCGTGGACGGACGCCCGCGGCAGAACCGGTGGCGCAGCCTGGACGAGGTTCCCGCCGAGACGTCCGAGTCGCGGACGATGAGCCGGGACCTGAAACGCAGAGGGTTCCGCTTCGTCGGCCCCACCATCTGCTACGCGTTCATGCAGGCGACGGGCTTGGTGAACGACCACCTGGTCGATTGCTTTCGCCACGCGGCGCTGGTCCGATAGCCTCCACCGAACGCTTTCCTGGCAGGGTTTGGTTGGGCGGCAAGCGGAGTCGCAGGCGACGCTTTCCGGGACCAGGAGTTTGCGCCTTAGAAACGGTGCAGACTCCCGACAGGGTTGGTTGGGCGGCAAGCGGAGTCGCAGGCGACGCTTGCGGGCTACCGCGACACCACCAGCAGCACCCCGACGACCACGACGGCCGAGCAGCCCAGCGACCACGCGGACAACGCCTCGTTGGCCAGGAAGTAGCCCAGCACCAGCGCGATGACCGGGTTCACGTAGGCGTAGGTGGCCGCCTTGGCCGGGACCGACGCCTTCAGCAGCCACAGGTAGCACCCGTAGGCCACCGACCCGAAGGCCGCGACGTAGGCCCAGGCCCCGAAGGCGGCCGGGGACACCGCGCCCCAGTCCAGACCCCGCAGCTCGCCGGTGGCCGCCGACAGCGCCAGCAGGACCACGCCGCCGCCGAGCATCTGCATGCCCGACGACAGTGCCTGCGAGTGCGGCTGCGGGACGTGGCGCGAGCAGACCGAGCCCGCCGCCCACAGCAGGCTGGCCACGACGATGGCGCCGGCTCCGATGGGGTCGAGGACGCGCGCGACCCCCGCCTCGGCCGGGTTGACGAGCAGCGCGACCCCCGTGAACCCCAGCGCGAGGCCGAGTACCACGCGGGCGGGAGGACGTTCGCCGCCGGGTCGCCACCAGTCGAGAAGGGCCACCCAGAACGGCACCATCGAGACGAGGAGGGCGCCGAGGCCGGACGGCACGCGCTGCAGCGCCCAACTGACCCCCCCATTCCCGCCCGCCGCCATCAGCACCCCGACGAGACCCGTCATCATCCAGTCGCGGGCGGTCGGCCGTGCCGCCCCCCGGCGCACGGCCCAGGCCGCGAACACGAGCCCGGCCGCGACGAAGCGCCCGCCGGCCATGAGGAACGGCGGAATCTCGGCCACCCCCCAGCGGATGGCCAGATACGTCGACCCCCAGATGACGTAGACGGCGGCGAACGCGGCGACGAGGGCGACCGGCGAGGGACGGGAGGTCACGGCGGACTACCCGACGTTGACGACGGCACGGGTGCTGCGGTGCCGGTCGACGACCTCGCGGCCGAGCCGCTTGCTGAGGTACACCTTCGATTCTCCGGGGTCGTCGGGGTCGGCCTCGAGCTTGATGACGTCGAATTCCAGGTGGTCGAGGGTGCTGCGCATGGCGTAGAAGCGGTTCTTGGTCTTCACGACGACCTCGTCGAACCCGTTGTCCAGGGCCCAGGACTCCTGCTGCTCGGTCAACGCGCGAAAGAACCCCTGGCCCCGCCAGTCGCGGCGGGTGCCTCCGATCCAACTGTAGAGGATCTTGCGATCGTCGAAGCGGACGCAGTCGGCCAGCCGGGCCACGAGGTCGGCGAGCTTGGCGTCGGTCTCGTGACGGCCTATCTCGTGCGACACCTTGAACGCCACCGGCACCACCGTGTCCAGGGCGTCGGGCAGCGCCGCCTCCGCCATGACGATCTGGTGGTCGCGGCTGCTCAGTCTGGCCACGACCTCGGACGAGGTCTTGCGGCGCGGGAACTCGCCGAAGAACTCCTCGATATACTGAATCTCCAGCGCGCCCTGCTGCAGCCCGTACTGTCTGATGTGATACTCCATCGGCGGCGGCCCGTGATCATACACTCCCGCGGGCCGCGGCTCCGCGCCACCGATGCCCGAGCTGCCTGACGTCACCGTGTACGTGGAGCATCTGCGGACCCGCATCGTCGGTGAGCCGTTGCGCCGGGTCCGGCTCGGCAGCCCGTTCGTGCTGCGCTCGGTCACCCCGCCGCTCGACGCGGCCGAGTCCCGGCCGGTGCGGTCGGTCGACCGGCTCGGCAAGCGGATCGTGATGACCCTCGACGGCGGCCTGTCGCTGGTCATCCATCTGATGATCGCGGGCCGTCTCCGGTGGCGGCCGCCCGGGGTCCCCATCCCGAAGCGCCGGGGCCTCGCCGCGTTCGACTTCCCGGGCGGCACCCTGCTGTTCACCGAGGAGGGCAGCACGAAGCGCGCGTCGCTCCACGTGGCCGGCGACGCCGCCGCGCTGCGCCGGCACGACCCCGGGGGGCTGGAGGTGCTCGAGGCGGACGCCGAGACCTTCGGGGCGGCGCTGACCCGCGAGAACCACACCGTCAAGCGGGCGCTGACCGACCCGACGCTGTTCTCGGGGATCGGCAACGCCTACTCCGATGAGATTCTGCACGCGGCCCGGCTGTCGCCCCTGAAGTGGACCCGGCGGCTCGACGATGCCGAGATCGACCGGCTGTTCGAGGCGGCGCGGGCGACCCTCGCCGGGTGGACGGAACGGTTGCGGCGGGAGACCGGCAATCGTTTCCCGGAGAAGGTGACCGCGTTCCGGGAGGGCATGGCGGTGCACGGCCGCTACGGCCGGCCCTGTCCGGCGTGCCGGTCGCCGGTCCAGCGCATCGTCTACGCCAGCAACGAGGCCAACTACTGCCCGCGGTGCCAGACGGGCGGCCGGCTGCTTGCCGACCGGTCGTTGTCGCGGCTGCTCGGCAGCGACTGGCCCCGCTCGCTCGACGAGCTGGACGACCTGACCGCGTCCCGGCGCCTGCCGGACCCGGGCGCCACGTGATCCGGCCGCGCGGCCGGGCGCGAGCCGGTTAACATTCTGTTTGAAAGCGTGCATCGTCGGTGATACGCTTCTCGTCATGGACGCAATCTGGATGCAGGCTGTCGCAGCCGCCATAGCGGCTGCCGCGACTGTGGCAGGGGTGTTCTTCGCAGCGCGGAAGGATGCACGTGCTGCCCGGACCGAGCTCCAGAAATCGATCGTGGACTTCATCAACCCCAAGCTGGACGCCATGGGCGCCAACATCAGGCATCTGGACGACAAGTTGGAAGGCGTCTCTCAAGAGGTCGGAAAGCTCGGCGAAAAGGTTGAAAAGCTCGGCCGGGATGTTGCGTTCCTCGGCCGAGATGTTGCGTTCCTGCGTGGACGGCAGGAAGAGCGGGACAGGGCGTCATCCTGAGCCAAGGCCAGTAGTTCCCCCTCGCTTCCCCCCAATCACCCCAGCAACGGCCGCAGCCAGCGCTCGGCCTCGGCGATCGTGACCCCCCTGCGGCGGGCGTAGTCCTCCAGCTGGTCGGGGCCGATGCGCCCGACCGAGAAGTAGTGCGCCTCGGGGTGCGCGAAGTAGAGCCCGCTGACGCTGGCGGCGGGGGTCATCGCCGCGCTCTCCGTCAGGCTCATGCCGATCGAATCGGGCTCGAGAAGGTCCCACAGCGTGAACTTTCCGCTGTGGTCCGGGCACGCCGGATACCCGAAAGCGGGACGGATGCCGCGATACCGTTCGCGCAGCAGATCGTCGGGGGTCAACCGCTCGTCCGTCCCGTAGCCCCACTGGCGCCGGGCGGTGGCGTGCAGGTACTCGGCCGCGGCCTCCGCGAGCCGGTCGGCCAGCGCCTGGACCATGATGGCGTGATAGTCGTCGTGGTCGCCCTTGTACTCGGTCGCGAGGGCGTCGGCGCCGACGCCGGCGGTGACCGCGAACGCCCCGATGTGGTCGAGCCGCCCGCTGTCGCGCGGCGCCACGAAGTCGGCGAGCGAGCGGTGCGCCCGGCCCTGGGGCTGCGGTTCCTGCTGGCGCAGCATCGGAAAGCGCAGCCGCTCGGCGCCGCCGTCCGCCGTCGCGTCCGGCTCGAGGGCGACGATGTCGTCGCCGTCGCTCACCGCCGGCCAGAACCCGAACACCGCGCGGATGGTCAGGAGCCGGTCGTCGATCACGCGCTGCAGGAGCGCGGTCCCATCCGCGTGCAGCGCTCTTGCCTGCTCGCCGTACGCGGGGTGGTCGAGCACGGCGGGGAAGCGCCCCTTGATCTCCCACGCCGCGAAGAAGAACGTCCAGTCGATGAACGGCGTGACCGCCTGGAGGGGAATCGGGTCCAGCCGGCGGGGGCCGAGGAACGCCGGCGACGGCAGGTCCGCGGCGGCCCAGTCGTCGCGGAACCGATTCGCGCACGCGTCGGCGTAGGAACGCAGCGGCTTGTCCCGGCGGGCCGCATACTGCTCCCGCAGGGTGGCCTGATCCGCGCGGTTGGCCCGGTCGAGCGCGTCCCGCCGCGCCGGATTGAGGAGGCCCGACACCACGTCGATGACCCGCGAGGCATCCGCCACGTGCACCGTGCTCCGGTCGTAGGCGGGCGCTATCTTCACCGCGGTGTGTTGGCGGCTGGTGGTCGCGCCGCCGATCAGCAACGGCCGTTCGAGCCGGCGCTGCTGCATCTCCTTGGCCACGAACACCATCTCGTCGAGCGAGGGCGTGATGAGCCCGCTCAGGCCCACGATGTCGGCGTTCTCGTCGACCGCCGTCTGCAGAATCGTGTCGCAGTGCACCATCACGCCCAGGTCCACGACCTCGTAGCCGTTGCACTGCAGCACCACGGCCACGATGTTCTTGCCGATGTCGTGCACGTCCCCCTTGACGGTGGCGATGACGACCTTGCCCTTCGAGGCGGCTTTGGCTCCGGTGGCCAGCCGCTCCCGTTCCATGAACGGCTCGAGGTAGGCGACCGCCTTCTTCATGACCCGCGCGCTCTTCACCACCTGCGGCAGAAACATCTTGCCCGCGCCGAACAGGTCGCCGACCACCTTCATGCCGTCCATCAACGGCCCTTCGATGACGTCGAGGGGCCGGGCCAGCGCCTGCCGCGCCTCTTCCGCGTCGGCTTCGACGTAGTCCGCGATGCCGTGCACCAGGGCGTGCGAGAGGCGTGCGCTCACCGTGCCCTGGCGCCAGGTCAGGTCCTCCTTGCGGGTCGTCCCGCTCCCCTTGACGGTGTCGGCGAACTGGACCATCCGCTCGGTGGCGTCCGGCCGCCGGTTGAAGATGATGTCCTCGACGCGGGTCAGCAGGTCCGGCTCGATGTCCTCGTAGACCACGAGCTGGCTGGCGTTGACGATGCCCATGTCCATGCCCGCGGCGATGGCGTGATACAGGAACGCCGAGTGGATGGCCTCGCGCACCGGGTTGTTGCCGCGGAACGAGAACGAGAGGTTGCTGACGCCGCCGCTGACGAGGGCGCCGGGGCAGGTCCGCTTGATCGTCCGCGTCGCCTCCATGAAGTTGACGGCGTAGTCGTTGTGCTCTTCGAGCCCGGTCGCCACCGCGAGGATGTTCGGGTCGAAGATGATGTCGCCCGGGTCGAACCCGGCCCGCTCGGTGAGCAGCCGGTACGCCCGCTGGCAGATCTCCACCTTGCGCGCGGTCGTGTCGGCCTGCCCGGTCTCGTCGAAGGCCATCACCACCGCCGCCGCGCCGTACCGCCGGAGGGTCCGGGCCTTGTCGAGAAAATCGGCCTCGCCCTCCTTCAGGCTGATCGAGTTCACGACCGGCTTGCCCTGCACGCACTTCAGCCCCGCCTCGATGACCGACCACTTCGAGCTGTCGATCATCACCGGCACCCGGGCGATCTCCGGCTCGGTCGCGATGAGGTTGAGGAACCGGGTCATCGCCTGCTCGGAATCGAGCAGCGCCTCGTCCATGTTGACGTCGATCAGGTTGGCCCCGCCGCGCACCTGGTCGAGGGCGACGTCGGTGGCGGCGGCGAGGTCGTCGGACTTGACGAAGCGGGCGAACCGGGCCGACCCGGTGACGTTGGTGCGTTCCCCCACCATCAGGAAGTTGCCGTCGTCCCGGACGGTCAGGGTCTCGAGCCCGCTGAACCGGCTCGCGCGGGCGTCGCCGGCCGGGACCGCGCGCGGCGGCAGGCCGTCGACGGCGCGGGCGATGGCCGCGATGTGGTCCGGGGTGGTGCCGCAGCAGCCGCCGAGGACGTTGACGAATCCGCTGGCCGCGAACTCCCGCAGCAGCCCCGCCGTCTCGTCCGGCGTCTCGTCGTACTCGCCGAAGGCGTTCGGCAGCCCGGCGTTCGGATAGCAGCTCACGCGGCACTCGGCGATGCCCGCCAGCTCCGCCAGATACGGCCGCATGTCGCGCGCGCCGAGCGCGCAGTTGATGCCCACGCTCAGCGGCTTCGCATGCCGGATGGAGATGTAGAAGGCGTCGATGGTCTGGCCCGACAGCGTGCGTCCGCTGCGGTCGGTGACGGTCACCGAGATCATCAGGGGCGCCGCCGCCCCGCGCGCGTCGAACACGTCCTGGATGGCGACGAGGGCCGCCTTCGCGTTCAGGGTGTCGAACACCGTCTCGACGAGCAGCAGGTCGCAGCCGCCGTCGAGGAGGCCGCGCGCCTGCTCGGCGTAGGCGTCCCGCAGGGCGTCGAAGGTGCTGGCCCGCAGTCCCGGGTCGTTCACGTCGGGCGAGATCGAAAGGGTGCGGTTCGTCGGCCCGATGGCCCCGGCCACGAACCGCGGCCGGTCCGGGGTCCGCCGGGTCCAGGCGGCGGCCGCGGTCCTGGCGAGACGGGCCGCTTCGACGTTCAGCTCGTAGGCCAGCGCGTCGAGCCCGTAGTCCGACTGGGCGATGGCGGTGCTGCTGAACGTGTTGGTCTCGATGATGTCGCTGCCCGCCTCCAGATAGGCGTGGTGGATGCGGCTGATGACGTCGGGCCGGGTCAGCACCAGCAGGTCGTTGTTGCCCTTCAGGTCCTGCCCGTGCCCGGCGAACCGGGCGCCGCGAAAGTCCGCCTCGTCGAGGCCGTGGCGCTGGATCATGGTGCCCATCGCCCCGTCCATGATCAGGATGCGCTCGTCGAGCAGCGCCGCTATCCCGGTCGCCCGCCGCTCTCGTATCGTGTCGTCAGTCATTCCGTTTCCGGCCGAACGGCCCGTGGATGGACGCGGGCATTCACGGCGCCGTCAGTCGGACGTTCGGGAAGTACGTCCTGATTCTGGACGCGTCCGCCGTCGCCAGCGTCCAGTCCATGATCTGCGCGTGCGCGCCTATGAAGAAGTCGGGCAGCGGCGTTCGCGGGGAGTCCCCGCCGGATTGCCGCTTCCTTCGCTCGCGGTAACGCCGATAGGCCTCTGCACAGGCGTCCGCGGCGGCTACCGGGACGTCGAGAATCTCGATGCCCCAGCCGCGGATGCGATCCGCCGCGGTCGCGGGGTCTCCCTCGCCAACGCAGATTTCGGCGAGACAGACTGCGTTGATGGACGCCCCCTCGGTCGAAGCGGCCTGGGCGATGATCCGCCGCGCCCAGTCATGATGCCGGGATCCGGGCGCTGACGCGTAGATCAGCACGTTGGTGTCGAGGAGCGTCATGGTTCACGCGTGAACCGCCGCAGTTGCTCCCACGACAGCGTCGGGCTCAGAGGAGCTCGAGACATCGCCTCCAGACACGCCTCGCGGCTCTTTCTGGGCGCGGCGACCGGCCGATGCAGGCGAACGAGCACGTAGCACTCGTCCCCCTGCCGCTGCACGTCGAAGACATCCCCGGGCTTGGCGCCGGGGATGACGACCCGCTTCTTGGCGTCCGCCCGTACTGCGGCCATGGGTGGGATTGTCCCACCTCCTGCCGTTCCGGTCAATCCGCATCCCCCGCCTTGCGCCGGTGCGGCGGACTTCGCCTCGCGATTCGGACGCGACAGGACGTGAACGCCGTCGACCGACGGACTTCTCGCCGGTCCGCGGCGGCGGCGCGGGCCGCCGCGCTGTACGCGCGATTGCCCCGTCCGCGCGGACGCGAGCTCGATCTGGCGATCGCCGCGTGCGCCCTCGCCGGCGATGCATCGCTCTGGACGCTGAACCCCGACGACTTCCACGACGTGCCCGGCCTGAAGCTGGAGCATCGCCAGGGGTCTGCGCCGTAGAACGGCGCCGCCTCCCCCCGGAGGCGCCGACTCCCTGGAGGGTTGGTTGGGAGGCAATCGGAGCCGCAGGCGACGATTTCCGGGCTGGGCGGGGCGCATCCCGGACTGACGAGCCCCGGCCGCCCGCCCCGGTTTGTGCGATTTCGAGATAGGTTGTAAGCTCGCCTCATGGTTGCACGAACCGCGTCGGCGTTGGCTCTCGCAGCTCTCCTCGGCGCGGAGGCCGTCGCCGCGCAGCAGGGTGACGTCCCCGTTTTCCGCGCGGGCACCGAGCTGGTCGACCTCTACGTCACGGCGACCGACCGGAACGGACGCCTCGTGCCCGATCTGCTCCAGGAGGACTTCGTCATCCTCGACGAGGGGCAGGTTCAGGAAGTCGTGCTCTTCGAGAACGAAGTGCAGCCGATCACCGTCGTCGTCATGTTGGACACGAGCGCCAGCATGACCCCGAGCCTCGACCTGCTCATGGCCGGCGCCGAGCAGTTCATCATCCGGATGCTCCCGGACGACCGGGCCAAGGTCGGCGCGTTCAACGACAAGATCCAGATCCTGCCGGAGGACTTCATCGGCGACCGCGACGCGCTGATCCGCGACCTCGACCGCCTGCAGTTCGGCAATCCGACCCGGCTGTACGACGCGATCGGGGCGAGCATCGAGGCGCTGAGCGGCCGCGACGGCCGCAAGGTGGTGCTGGTGTTCACCGACGGCGAGGACACCCAGAACGAGATCGGCTGGCGCGACGTGCTGGAGATGGCCCAGGTCGAAGAGGTGATGATCTACACCATCGGGCTCGAGAGCGACTATTTCAACGGTGTGCGGCGGGTGCGCAGCCGGCCCGACCGTCGTCTCCGGACGTTCGCGGAAGAGACCGGCGGCGGGTACTTCGAACTGGATGATACCGACGATCTGGGTCCGACGTTCACGCGGGTCGCCCAGGAGCTGCACAGCCAGTACGTCCTCGGATTCGTGCCCCCGACCCGCGACGGCGAGTTGCACGAGATAGACATTCGGGTACAGCGGCGCGGCACCACCGCCCGCGCTCGCAGGAGCTACATCGCACCGGGTTCCTAGTGTCCTGTCAGCGCAGTTCGGGGAACATCTGTCATGGTGAAGATGCCCTTGAACTGGGACGACAAGTCGCTTTCGAATATTTCACGAACCATCGGGACAGGACACTAGCCGGTTCCGATGTGGACCCGTTGGGCGGTCCCGGTTCGGCCCATCGGTTCTCGCCGCCCCTGCCCGCATGTACTCACCCCGTATCGAGTCGGCCATCACCACGATGCTCGGGGCGCACGGCCTCGGACGCCGCAAGGCGGGACGCGGGTTCGAGGCGACGCATGTGCTCTCGGTCGGTCTGATCGTGCAGGAGTTCGGGTTCGACGAGGACACCATCATCGCCGCCATCCTGCACGACACGCTCGAAGACACGCCTCTCGATGCGGACGTCATCCGCCGTCGTTTCGGACCCCACGTGCTGTCGGTCGTGCAGGACGTCACCGAGTCGCCCCGGACCCGGCCGTGGCGGGCGCGGAAAGAGGCGTACATCGAGCATCTGCGGGCCAGCCCCCGCGACGCGGCCCGCGCCGTGGCCGCGGCCGACAAGATCCACAACCTGATCAGCCTCGCCGCCGGGGTCGAGACCGGCGGCGCCGCCTTCCTCGCCGCCTTCACGACGGGCATCGACGAAATGATCTGGTATCAGGAGTGCGTGTACAGGATGCTCTGTGACACTTGGTCGCATCCGATCCTGGACGAGCAACGGCGGCGGCTCGGCCGCTTTCTCGCCGTCGCCCGCGGGCTGGCGCGCTAGCTACAGCAGGAATCCGTTCCGGAGGGGGTCGGCGTCGTCGATCAGGAAGGTGTGCTCGCCGGTGATCCACGCCGAACCCTCGATCTCCGGGACGATCGCCTCGAATTCGCCGACCGTCGTGCGGCGCAGCAGGCGCCCGCGGAACAGGGTGCCGGCGAGGCTCTCGTGCACGAACGTGCGTTGCGGGTCGAGGAGCCCCATCGCATCGAGCACTGCCATGACCGCCGCGGTGCCCGTCCCGCAGGGGGAGCGGTCCACCTGCCGGTCGGCGAAGATGGTGACGTTCCGCAGATCCGCGTCGCCGTGCTCCGCCATCCCCGTGAAGATGGTCCCGTAGATCCCCTTGAGACCGACGTTCACGGGGTGGGCCACCGGCAAGGCGCGTTCGACGGCCCGGGCAATGTCCATGCCGGTGCGGCGCAGCGCCTCGAGCGATTCGCGTCGCAACGGAATCCCGACCGCCTCGCTGTCCACGATGGCGTAGAAGGCGCCGCCGAAGGCTACATCCACGGATACCATCCGGTCCCCCGCCCGGATCGGCAGTCCGGCCCGGTAGACGAACGACGGCACGTTCTCGAACGCGACCGCGGACACGCGGGCCGGCGCCGGGTGCTCGCGGGTCGAGGCGGTCCGATCCGCGCGGGCGTGCACGAGACCGGCCGGCGATTCCAGCACGATCACCGGTGGCGAGCCGGGCACGCTGATGAGCCCGCGCTCGAGGGCGATCGTGCAGACGGCGACCACCCCGTGCCCGCACATCGTGCTGTACCCCGCGTTGTGCATGAACAGCACCCCGGCGTGCGCCGCCTCGCTGCACGGTTCGGTCAGTACCGCTCCGTACATGCCGGCGTGCCCGCGCGGTTCGTGCATCAGCGCGGTCCGGAGCCAGTCGCAGTGTTTGCGGACCCAGGCGCGCTTGTCGAGCATCGACGCGCCGTCCGGCGCCGGGAATCCTCCGGTCACCAGCCGCAACGGCTCGCCGGCGGCGTGGGCGTCGATAGTGCGGATCTGGTGGATCGCCATGCCGCGCAAACCGTGCTCACGGAACGGCGGGTTCAGTTCGAACGGTGGATTGGTAGCGGTACGGGGAATCGAACCCCGGTCCCGTGGCTGAGAACCACGTATCCTAACCCCTAGACGATACCGCCACAGACCTGGAAGGTGCATCGGGAACGTGCAGAATTATCCTACCAACCCGCATCCCGGCTGGTCAAACGCCCTCGTCCGGGCAGCTCCGTCATCGCCGGGATGCGAGGAACCGTACTGAAACCGGGGGCTCTGGTCAAGGTCCCAGGTAATCGCCGGAAATCGTAGGCGGCGGCTCGGACTTCCCGTTTCCGTCCAACCACACCTGCAGGGGTCCGCGCCGTCCGCGACGCGAGTTCCTGCCCTATAATGGATGCGGTCGTGATTCGCCCTATCCTCGCGCTCGCTCTTCTTGCCGTGGTCGCCTTGGGCGCGGGCCTCTACGTGGGCGCGGGCCGCGGCGCCGGGCCGGCGATCGAGATTCACGAGCCCGCCCGCTTCATCGGACTACAGGCGCAGCTCGAGGTGACTATCGACCCGGGAGACGCGGAGCTCACCGCGGTCGCCGCGGTCATCGAGCAGAACGGGGTCACGGTGCCGATCTTCTCCCTGTCGGCGCCCGACGACTCCCGGATCACCCAGGAAACGGACAGCCGCATCCGGATCAGCCGCAGCCTGACCCGGGACGCCTACCGGGAGCTCGTGGAGGGTCCGGCGTCGATCTCGGTCGAGGCGACCCACGCACGCCTGTTCGGCCTCCGGGAACGCAGCGCCACCGCCCGGCACGACGTCGAGGCGCGGTTCACCCCGCCCCGGCTGTCCATCGCGTCGTCGTTTCACTACGTGAATCACGGCGGGGCCGAGCTGGTGGTCTATCGCGTGAACCCGCCCGACGTCGAGTCCGGGGTTCGGGTCGGGGACCATTTCTACCGCGGCTACCCCGCGTCCGCGGCCGGGGTGGACACATCGGACGCCACCCTGCGGGTGGCGTTGTTCGCGTTGCTGCATGATCAAGAGCTCGATACGCCGATTCGCCTGTACGCCCGCGACGGGGCGGGCAACGAAACGGAAGCGAACTTCGACCACCGGGTGTTCCCGCGCCGGTTTCGACGTTCGCGGCTCGGCATCGGTGACCGTTTCCTCGCCCGGGTGGTGCCGGGCATCATGGCGCGGAGCGAGGTGTTCTCCTCCATCCCCCTGCCCCCCGATGCCGGCCTGCTGGAGCAGTATCTCGCCATCAACGGCCCTCTCCGGCGTCTGAACGGCGAGCGCATCCGGGAGCTGGCGGCGCAGACGGCCGACGAACGGCTCTGGTCGGAACCGTTCCGGCAACTCGCCAACTCGCAGGTGGAGTCCGGCTTCGGTGACCACCGCACCTACGTGTACGACGGCCGGGAGGTGGACCAGCAGGTGCATCTCGGGTTCGACCTGTCCGTGACCGCCAACGTGCCGATTCTCGCCGCCAACGCGGGCCGGGTGGTATGGGCCGACTACCTCGGCATCTTCGGCAACTGCGTGATCGTCGACCACGGCCTGGGGCTGCAGTCGCTCTACGCCCATCTGTCGTCCATCGGCGTGCGGACCGGGGACGCCGTGGCCATCGACGACGAGCTCGGGCGCAGCGGCATGACCGGTCTCGCCGGCGGCGACCATCTCCACTTCACCATGCTCCTGAACGGGGAACCGATCACCCCGGTCGAATGGTGGGATCCGCACTGGATCGAGGATCGGGTGACCCGCAAGCTGCGCGCCGCGTCCTGAGCCGGGGGCTCGTGGCAAAGCCCCGTTGCGCGGTTTCATTCACGGCTCCCGGGCGATGCCGCTGGCGTCCGCTTCGGTTTACGCCAACCGGTCACGTGTGATACAAAGATAAGTGCTTCGGAGGTGCCGGGCGAGCGGGTGCGGAGCGCCTCGACACCGAACACTCTTCCAGTTGTTCCCGGATCGGGCGCATGCGGGATGCGACCCGCTTCAGTTCGCAACTCACACAAGGGTTCGCAGGAGTCAAGGCGATGCAATATCGAAATCTGTGGTCGATTCTGTCCATTCTCGCCGTCGCCGCCGCGGCGGCATGCGGGGGCGGTGGTGAAAGCGAACCGGCGGCCGTTGCGGAACCGGCGGCGCCGGTCTTCGATCCGTCGACCGCGGGCAACGTCTCCGGCATGGTGATGGTGGACGGCGAGCTTCCCGCGCCGGAAGAGTTCAGGATGAACTCGGATCCGAACTGCGCGATGGTCGCGACCAACACGATGTCGAGCAGCTACGTCGGCAGCGACGGTCATCTCGGCAACGTCTTCGTGTACGTGAAGGAAGGCCTGGGAGGCATGAACTTCCCGGTTTCGAGCGAAGTCGTGACCCTGAATCAGGAGGGATGCCGGTACATCCCGCACGTCATGGGCATTCAGGTCGGCCAGACCCTCAACATCGTCAACAGCGATGCGACGCTGCACAACATCCATGCGACCCCGGCCGCGAACGACGAGTTCAACATGGGGCAGCCGATTCAGGGCATGCAGTTCGAGCGGACGTTCGAAACGGCCGAAGTGATGGTGCCGTTCCGGTGCGACGTCCACAGCTGGATGAACTCCTTCATCGGGGTCCTGGAGCATCCGTTCTTCGCGATCACGGGCGTGGACGGCATGTTCGACATCAGCACGCTGCCCCCGGGCGACTACGTCATCGAGGCTTGGCACGAGGAGCTCGGCACCCAGACCCGGAACGTGACCGTCGCTACCGGCGAGACCGCCGAGGTGTCGTTCACCTTCTCGGTGTCCTAGCCCGGAAGTCCGTCGCCTTGCGGCTCCGCTTACTGCCCGGCCGACCCTGCAGGCGTCCGCGTCGCTCTACGGCGCAGACTCCCAGGCGTGAGCACGGAACTCCGGGGCCGGAGGTTCGGATTCCCCGTTCGGCTTGCCGGTCGGACGCCGTCTCCCGACAGGCGTCCGGCCGGCTTCGCGGGGTTCTCTCCTGTCCGCCCGAAGGGCCGATTCGCGCAGCCGCGACCAGAGTGACCGCATGATGCGCGGAAGGCAGGCGGCGAGTACAGGCGCCGCCGTTGCGGCGGGCAACCGGTTCGCGGACTTCGTCACCCTCACCAAGCCGCGGCTGAACTCGCTGGTCGTCGTGACCACCGGGGTCGGCTATCTCGCCGCGCGCGCCGGCATGGACCTGCCGGTGCTCGCCCACACCACCATCGGCGCCGCCCTGGTGGCGGGGGGGGCCGCCGCGCTCAACCAGATCGCCGAGCGAGACCTGGACGAGCGGATGCCGCGGACCCAGGATCGCCCCGTGGCGGCGGGGCGGCTGCACCCGGTGGAAGCGGCGGGGTTCGCGGTTCTGCTGGCGCTGGTCGGTCTCGTGCAGATCGCGGCCGGGGCCAACGTCCTGGCCGCGGCCCTCGCTCTGGCCACGCTGGTCAGCTACGCCGCAATCTACACGCCGCTGAAGCGCACGACCCACTGGGCGGTGCTCGTCGGGGCGGTGCCGGGGGCGCTCCCGGTGGTCATCGGCTGGGCGGCGGCGAGGCCCCTGTCCGCCGGGGCGTGGTCGCTGTTCGCCCTGGTCTTCGTCTGGCAGCTTCCGCACTTCCTCTCGTTGGCCTGGCTGTATCGCGACGACTTCGGCAAAGCCGGACTGCCGCTGCTCGCGGTCATCGATGCCACCGGCCGCCGAACCGCACGCCACCTGATCCTCTACAGTATCCTGCTCGTGCCGGTCAGCCTCGCCCCCGCCTGGCTGGGGGTGGCGGGAAGCGGATACGCGGTGGGCGCCGGCCTGCTGGGGGTCGGCCTGCTCGCGATCGCGTGCTGGTTCGCCCGCCGCCGGTCGTCGGAACGGGCGCGGGTGCTCTTCCGGGCGACGCTCGTCTATCTTCCGCTCGTCTGGATACTGCTGCTGGCCGACCCGGCATGAAGCGGCGTCGCCGCATCCGGGCGCTCCGAGCCTGAGAAAACCGTGTTCGAGGTCACCCAGCTTCCGGCCGTCAACGCCGCCCTGAACGGCATCGCGGCCACGCTGCTCGCGGCCGGTTACATGTGCATCCGGCGCGGCCGCGTCGACCTCCACCGCCGCTGCATGCTCGCGGCGTTCGCGACGTCCGCGCTGTTTCTGGTCTCGTACGTCGCGTATCACGCACAGGCCGGCTCGCGGCCGTTCACGGGTGAGGGTCCGGTTCGCGTCGTGTACTTCACGGTCCTCGTCTCGCACATCGTCCTCGCCGCCGCGATCCTGCCGCTGGCCATCGTCACCCTCCGCCGCGGCCTGCGCCGGGACGACGCCCGGCACGTCGCCCTCGCCCGGTGGACCCTGCCCATCTGGCTGTACGTCTCGGTGACCGGCGTCGTGGTGTACTGGATGCTCTATCGGCTCTACCCGGTCTGACGGCGGCTGCGGTCCGCTCTCGCCGATGCTCTATCGAATCGGCGCTACTCGTAGAGCCGATAGGGCGCCGACAGTCGCCGCCACGTGGCGGCGCCGTCGTCCCATCCGGCGGCGATCTCCCAGGTGGGGTCGCCGGCGCGGATGCGGGCCAGCATCGCCCGCGACCCGAACAGCCGCGCCAGCGCATCGAGCTCGAACGCGTCCCCGTGCAACCGGTGCAGGGCCGCCGCCACCTCGAGCCCGACGCGCACCGGCCGCAGCGCGTCGCGGTCGGTGACGAGGAAGAACACCCCCTGGCACGGCTGTCCGGCGAAGCGGCTGCTGTCGGGGGTGAACGCGACCGGATAGGCCCGCAGGCCGGGCAGGCCGGCCCGGTTGAGCTCGCGGGCCAGCGCCGGGCCGTCGATCCACGGGGCGCCGAGCTGCTCGAACGGGCTGTCGGTGCCGCGTCCGACCGACAGATTGGCGCCTTCGATGGCGCCGATGCCCGGATAGAGCAGCGCCTGGTGGAGATTGCGGAGATTCGGTGACGGGTCGACCCACGACAGCCCGGTCTCGTCGAACCAGCGCGCCCGCGTCCAGCCGCGCATCGGCACCACCTCCAGCGTTGCCCCGATCTCCCGCTCCCCGTTGAACAGCCGCGCCAGCTCGCCGAGCGTCAGCCCGTGCCGCACCGGCGCCGGAAAATAGCCGGTGAACCCGAGCGACGCCGCGTCGAGTCGCGGTCCCTCGACCGCGCCGCCGATGGGATTGGGCCGGTCGAGCACCACCACCCGCAGTCCGTGGCGCGCCGCCGCTTCGAGCACGTAGGCCACGGTGGTGGCATAGGTATAGAACCGGGCGCCGACGTCCTGCAGATCGACCACGATGGTGTCGAGGCCCCGCAACATCGCGTCCGTCGGGCGGCGCGTGTCGCCGTAGAGGGAATGCACCGGCAGCCCGGTGCGGGCATCCCGGCTCGACGGCACCGGCCCGTCCAGCCCGCCGCGGATGCCGTGCTCCGGACTGAACAGCGCCACCAGCTCGACCCCGGACGCCCCGGCGAGCAGGTCGATCGTCGTTGCGCCGTCCATCGCCCGGCCTGTCCGGTTCGTGAGCAGGCCCACCCGCTGGCCGGAGAGCGGCCGGAAGCCCTCCTCCCGCAGCACGTCGAC
The DNA here is from genome assembly GCA_965215895.1 of Vicinamibacterales bacterium. GTDB lineage: Bacteria > Acidobacteriota > Vicinamibacteria > Vicinamibacterales > UBA8438 > JAJEEA01. The sequence goes on from OZ244130.1 coordinate 831,388, forward strand.
CCCGGTCCATACCGCCGCTGCGCCCGCCGGCGCCGGGGGGTCGAGGAGGGCCGAGGCGACCACCGTCGCGACCCGACCGCGCAGCGCCGTCACGTTGCCTCCACCCGAGGGATGCACGCGGCTCGACAGGAAGATGACGAAGGTCTCGGACGCCGGGTCGAGCCAGAGCGAGGTCCCGGTGAAGCCGGTATGGCCGTAGGACCCGATGGGGAACAGGTCGCCCCGGTTGGACGAGTAGCGCGAGTCGATGTCCCACCCCAGTCCGCGGCGATCCGCGAGATGCGGGGGAGTGGAGACGCGGGTCATTCGGGCCACGCTGAGCGGCGCCAGCACGCGGCCGCCGTCGTGCGCGCCCCGGGCGAGCAGCATCGAGCAGAACCGCGCGAGGTCGCGGGCGGTGCTGAACAGCCCCGCGTGACCGGCGACGCCGCCCATGCGCCGCGCCGTCGGGTCGTGCACCCGCCCCCGCAGCATGACCGCGCCGGGACCGCCGCAGGGCCACGCCAGGGGTGCGCACGGCTCGGTCGGCGCGATCCGGGGCGCGAGCGCCGCAGGGGGGTTGAAGGATGTGTCGGCCATCGACAAGGGCCGGAAGATGCGTTCCTCCGCGAACCGGTCGAGAGGCAGGCCGCCGACCTGCCTGACGACCTCGGCCAACAGCATGAAGTTCAGGTCGCTGTAGATGAACCGCTCGCCGGGCGCCGCCGCCGGAGGCAGGGCAATGGTGCGGGCAATCGCCGTTTCGGCGCCCTCGAAGGCCTGCTCGAGCAGCAGATCGGGAGCCAGGCCGGAGGTGTGCGTCAGCAGGTGGGCGATGGTGACCGCCTGCCGCCCCTGAATGGCGAACCCCGGTACGAAGTCGGCGACGCGGTCGCGCAGCCGGAGGCGTCCCTCCTCGACGAGCATCATGACGCTGGTTGTCGTCGCGACGACCTTGGTCAGGGACGCCAGGTCGAACACCGTGTCGACGGTCATCGGCTCGGGAGCGTCCGCCGCCAGCGATCGCGCCCCGAAGGCCCGCTCGTACACGATCTCGCCGCCATGGCCCACGACGACCACCGCGCCGGGGAGATGCCCCTCGCGCATGGCCTGCTCGATCAGGGCGTCGATGCGTGCGAGCCGGGTGGGGTCGACGGCGGCCGACGCCATCGCCGCGTGGCAGGCAAGCCAGAGGCACGCTGCCGCGCACGCGCGCATGCATCCGCGAACCGCGGTCGGAACGAAGGAATGGTCGGGCACCAACATGGATTATACTGAGGGGCCTGTCGCGGGAACGGGATGCCCGGGGAGCCTTTTCATGACCGTTGATCGACAGCCGTTCTCGTCGCGCCTCATGCTCGTCGTCCTTCTGTTGGGGGGCATGGCCTCGACCGCGGCGGCGCAGGGAGGCGTGCGCGGAGTAGTCAGAGACAGCGAGGGGACGGGGATCGTCGGGGCGCGAGTGATCGCCGAGAGCCTGGAGACCTCGCAGACCCGGACGGCGACGACGAACCGTTCCGGCCGCTTCGCCTTCATCGGTCTCGCGGGCGGCGACTGGCTGTTCCTGATCCAGGCCGACGGCTTCCGGGAGGAGCAGGGCTACTCCGTCGTACGACGTTCCGGCCAGCCGGCCAGGGTGGAATTCATCCTGGATTTCGATCCGTTCAACCCGGCCGCGCCCAGCGTCGGGGTGCTGGCCGGGCTGAGGGCGGCCGATATTCTCTCGCGGCTGCAGGCCGCCGAGCGTCTGTTCGACGCGGGCAACTACGACGGCGCCATCGACGCCTACCGCGCCATCCTGAGCGTGGCTCCGGCCCTGACCAGCGTGAATCTGCCGATCGGTCACGCTCTTCGGGCGAAGCGGGAACCTGAGCAGGCGCTTGCCGCGTATCGGAGCGCGTTGTCCGCCGATCCGACGAATCCGGAAGTGCAGGCCGCCATCAGCGCGCTCGACGGGGGACAGTAGGCTTCTTTCACCAACGGTTCGTTTATACTAGCAGGGGCAAGGGCCTGCCTGCATCTTCCTGCAGGCTGGGTCTAGCCATCATCGGTGCTTCCGCCGCCCATCCAACCGTCAGGTAGCGGCGAGTCCGATCATGGGCGCGGCGCCCGGTGGCCTTCCTGCTGTGGATCATGCGGGAGCGTCGCGGGAGTCACGCGCCGGAGTCAGGAGTGTCAGATGCGGAAAAAGACCTTCACGTTGTTCGCCGTCATCGCAGGCATGGCCCTGCAGGTTTCCACGGTCCTCGCCCAGGGCGGTATTCAGTCCGGCCGGGTTACCGACAGCGAGACCGGTGATCCGATCGCCGGCGCCACCGTCGTCTTCAACGGCCACGTCCCGATGGGAAGAACCGAACCGAGCGACGCCCGCGAGGAGCGAACCAACGACAACGGCGAGTACACGCTGCTCGGTCTGCCGAGCGGACAGTGGAACCTGACCGTCGAGGCGGAAGGCTATCAGCCGCAGCCGGGCGTCGTGACCGTCAGGTTCGGTCGCAACACGCCGGTCAACCTCAGGATGGACGTCATTCCCCATCCTCTGTTGGCCGATCTGGATCCGGCGCTGCTCGACGGGATGAATAGAGCGGAGCGGAACGCCTTTCTCGACGGCATCCAGGGCGAGTTGGACGCGATCTCAGCCGCGCGCCAGAACGAGGACTGGGAAGCGGCGCTCGCCGGCTCGCAAGCGTTGCTGGAGCGGTTTCCGACGATATCCCGGCTTCAGACCGATGTCGGCGAGGCTCTGACGCGGCTGGACCGCTTCGAGGAGGCCATCGAGGCCTACGAGGCCGCCGCCGCGGCGGACCCGGCGCTGCGTTCGCAGTTCGAGACCACCATCGCCCGCCTGCGGGCGGCCACGGGCGACAGCTCGGCCGTCGAGTCCCTGATTGCCAGCGGCGATGCGGCGCGCGAGGACTACTACAACCTGGGCGAGGCCGCGTTCGCACAAGGCAATACCGCCGACGCCGCCGAGTGGTACGAGCGGGCCGCCGTGGCCGACCCCAGTTGGATACTGCCCGTGTTCAAGCTGGGACTGGTCGCGTTGAACCAGGGCGACATCGAAGGCGCCAAGGCCCACTTCGCGCGGGCGGTCGAGCTGGATCCGACCTCGGCCGAGGGGGCGCAGGCCCAGGCCGTGCTGAGCCAACTGCCCTAGAGAGGGAGTCGTGCGCCGCGGAACGGTGCAGACTCCTGGAGGGTAGGTTGGGCGGCAATCGGAGCCGCAGCGACGCCTTCCGGGCTGGACGGCCGCCGCGCGCTTGCCGCCCAACTGTCGTTCGCGGCCCCGCCGGGTGTGCGCCCCCCGGCGGGGTTCTCTTCCGCTCGCCTCTCCTTCCGCCGGTGGTCACGCTCGTGCGCGCCTCGAACGATCCGACCGAGTCCGGAGCTCGCGATGGTGCTTCAGGCCGCGCCGTGACCGGATCGGGGCCGGCGCCCTCCGAGCGGTTTCGCTTTCGTCGACGGGAATGGACCGTGATGCAGACTATCCGTTCGGTTGCGGTCCTGGGCGCCGGTACCATGGGCGCCCAGATCGCGGCCCAGGTCGCCAATGCGGGATGGCCGGTGCTGCTGCTCGATCTCGATGCAGTCACCGCGGCCCGGGGACTGAAGCACGCCGCCACTCTCAAGCCGGACCCGTTCTTCACCAGGGAGGTCCGGCCGCGCATCCGTCTCGGCGGCTTCGACACCGACCTGCCGGCCATCGGCGACTACGATTGGGTCGTCGAGGCGATTGTCGAACGGCTCGACGCCAAGCGGACGCTGCTCGAGCGGGTGGAGACCTGCCGCCGGACCGATGCCATCGTCAGCTCGAATACGTCCGGCATTCCGATCGCGACCATCGCCGAGGAACGCAGCCCGGAGTTCCGCCGCCGGTGGCTCGGTACTCACTTCTTCAATCCCCCCCGCTATCTGCGTCTCGTCGAGGTCATCCCCACCCCCGACACCGACCCCGCGGCCGTCGCCGCGATTTCGTCGTTCGTCAACCGGCAGCTCGGGAAGGGGGTGGTCGTCGCCCGCGACGCACCCGGCTTCATCGGCAACCGCATCGGCCTGCACGGGGTCGCGTCGGCGCTCGCGCAGCTCGCGGACGGCCGCTACACCATCGAAGAAATCGACGCCATGACCGGTCCCGCCATCGGGCGGCCGAAGAGCGCGACGTTCCGGACCATGGACATCGCGGGGATCGACATCCTGGCCCACGTCGCCGCCGACCTTGTCGCCCGGATCGAGCGGCCCGAGGAACGGCAGGCCTTCGAGCTGCCGCGTCTCGTCGGCGATCTGGTCCAACGCGGGTGGATCGGGGAGAAGGCGCGTCAGGGGTTCTACCGGAAGGAACGCGGCGCCGGAGGCAGCGCCATCCTGACGCTCGATCCGGCCACGATGGAGTACCGGCCGCGGCAGTCGGCGAAGCTGGGCGCCCTCGAAGCGGCCCGGACGATCGAGGACCCCGCCGAGCGCATCCGCACCCTCTTTCTCGCCCGCGACCGCGTGGGCGAGTTCATGCGGGCGACCCTCGGGCGCACGCTGCTGTACGCCGCGGAGGTCGCGGCGGAGATCGCCCACACGCCGGACGACGTCGACCGCGCCCTGCGGTGGGGGTTCGGCTGGGGGCTCGGCCCCTTCGAGCTTCTCGACGCCATCGGCGTCGACACGGTGCTGGATGCCTGCGCGCCGGCCGGGGTGACCGATCTGTCTCCCGCCGCCCGTGCGTGGGCCGGGCTTGCCCCCCGGTGGGATGCCGGGGATCGACCGCGGCAGGTTCGTACCGCCCCCCTGGCGCCGGCCGCGCCGGATCTGCAGATTCTGACCGCCGCGAGACGGAAGGGCGGAATCGTGAAGCGGAACGCCGGGGCGAGTCTCGTCGATATTGGCGACGGTGTGCTGGTGGTCGAGTTCCATTCGAAGCTGAACACCATCGGCGGCGACACCGTGCAGATGCTGGCCGGCGGGGTGACCGAGGCCTCCGAGCGGTTCGCGGGGCTCGTGGTCGGCAACGACGCTGTCGATTTCTGCGCCGGCGCCAACCTCATGCTGCTGCTGCTCGAGGCGCAGGAAGGCAACTGGGACGAAATCGACCTCATGGTCCGCAGCTTCCAGAATGCGGTGATCGGGTTGCGGTACTCACCGGTTCCGGTGGTGGTCGCGCCGGCCGGTCTCACCCTCGGCGGCGGCTGCGAGCTCGTGCTGCATGGCGACCGGGTGCAGGCCGCGGCCGAGACCTACATGGGGCAGGCGGAGGTCGGGGTCGGACTGATTCCCGCCGGGTGCGGCACGAAGGAGCTCACGGTCCGGGCGATCGACGCCACGATGCCGGGGACCGACCCCCTCCCGCGCCTGCAGCGGGCATTCGAGACCATCGGGTTCGGCAAGGTGTCGACGAGCGCCGCCCACGCCCGCCAACTCGGGCTGATCCGAGACATCGACGGGGTTACCATGGATCGGGAGCGGCTGATGGCCGACGCGAAGGCGGTGGTGCTCGACAGGGTCCGCGAGGGCTACCGCGCCCCGGATCCGCGCACCGCGATTCCCGTCGGCGGCGAGGACGTCCGCGCCGCTCTCGAGCTGGGCATTCATCTGGCCTGGCGCGGCGGCGGCATCAGCGATCACGACGCCCGGATTGGCCGGGCGCTGGCGCGCATCATGACGGGGGGCGATCTGCCTCACGCCACGACCGTGCCCGAGCAGTACCTGCTGGACCTGGAGCGCGAGGCGTTTCTCGGTCTGTGCGGCGAGCCGAAGACCCTGGAGCGCATTCGTCATACCCTCAAGACCGGCAAGCCGCTCAGAAACTAGGGGGGGACCCGTTCTCGTCCCACCAGCCATGAGACGCGAAGGAGAGGCATTTGACTGATGCAGTGATCGTGTCGGCGGTTCGCACCGCGGTCGGGAAGGCGCCCCGGGGCACCCTGCACACCACGAGACCCGACGAGCTGGCGGCGACGGTGATCTCCGAGGCGCTGAAAAGGGCTCCCGGCATCGAATCGAGCGAGGTGGAGGACGTCATTCTCGGCTGCGCCATGCCCGAGGGCGAGCAGGGCATGAACGTCGCCCGCATCGCCAGCCTCCGCGCCGGCGTTCCGATCGAGGCCTCGGCGATCACCGTGAACCGGTTCTGCTCGTCCGGATTGCAGGCGATCGCCTTCGGGGCGGAGCGGATCATGGTGGGCGGCGCCGACACCATCGTCGCCGGCGGCACCGAATCGATGAGCCTCATCCCGATGGGCGGGCACAAGGTCGCTCCGAACCCGACCCTGATGAGGGACTATCCGGACGTCTATCTCTCGACCGGGCTCGTCGCGGAGAACCACGCCCGCGAGGCCCGGGTCTCGCGCGACGAGCAGGATGCGTTCGCGCTGCGCAGCCACCAGCGCGCGCTCGCCGCGATCGACGCCGGGCGCTTCGAGGACGAGATCGTGCCGCTCGAGGTACGGGTGACCGAGCCGGCGAACGGCAACGGCGGTCGCCCGGCGGTGCGGACCCTCGCGTTCACCGCCGACGAAGGGCCGCGCCGCGATACCTCGCTGGAGGTCCTCGGCGGCCTGCGGCCCGCGTTTCACGTCAAGGGCTCGGTGACCGCCGGCAACTCGTCGCAGATGAGCGACGGCGCCGCCGCCGTCGTGATCACGTCGCGGGAACGGGCCGAGCGGGCCGGGCTCGAGCCGCTCGCCCGGTTCGTCGCCTACGCCACCGCCGGCGTGGAGCCGGAGCGTTTCGGGGTCGGACCGGTGCCCGCGATCCGGAAGGCGTTGTCGCGCGCCGGGCTCACCCTCGACGACATCGATCTCGTCGAGCTGAACGAGGCGTTCGCGGCCCAGGTGCTGGCCTGTCTGCGACAGCTGCCGATCGACCCCGCCAAGCTGAACGTCAACGGCGGGGCGATCGCCCTCGGGCATCCGCTGGGCTGCACCGGCGCCAAGCTGACGACCTCGCTGCTCTACGAGCTGAAGCGGCGGCAGGGACGCTACGGCCTGGTCACCATGTGCGTGGGCGGCGGCATGGGCGCCGCGGGCATCTTCGAACGCATGGCGTAGGAATCCGCGCCGAAGAACGGCGCAGATTCCTGGAGGGTTGGTCGGGGCGGCGGCGGAGCCGGAGGGCGACGATTTCCGGGCAGCCCGTTCGCCGCGGCGGCGCGACCTTGCGGTCGCGGCGCGATCTGCGTGTCGCGGCGCGACCTGCGGTCGCGTTGGGAGTTTCGCTGGCGCGAAACTCCTACGGCGTGGCGGGCGCCCGGCCGCCAGGAGGGTTTTCCGATGACGACACTCGAAAGCACCGCTTCCCGCGTCACCGGCGGCGTGTGGCTGCTGGAAGAGACCGCGCCCGGCTCGGTGTTCACTCCCGAGCGGCTGAGCGACGAGCACCGGCTCATCGACCAGACCGCGGCCGAGTTCGTGGCAAACGAGATCGCGCCGAACCACGACCGGCTCGAGACCAAGGACTGGGATCTGGCCCGGCGCCTGGTTCAGCACGCGGGCGGCCTCGGGCTGCTGGGGACCGACGTGCCCGAAGCCTACGGCGGACTCGCGCTCGACAAGGCGTCCACCGTCGTCGTCGGCACCCGCATCGGCCACAGCGGGTCGTTCGGGTCGACGTTCGGGGCCCACACCGGCCTCGCCATCCTGCCGTTGCACTGCTTCGGCACCCCCGCCCAGAAGGAGAAGTACCTGGGCCGGCTCGTCAGCGGCGAATGGGTCGGCGCCTACTGCCTGAGCGAGTCGGGATCGGGGTCGGATGCGCTGGGGGCCAAGGCCCGGGCGGACCGGCAGGCCGACGGCGGCTTCTCGCTGACCGGCGAGAAGATGTGGATCACCAACGGCGGGTTCGCGGATCTCTACATCGTCTTCGCCAAGGTGGATGGCGAGCAGTTCACCGCGTTCCTGGTGGAGCGGTCCTGGCCCGGCGTGACGAGCGGCAAGGAAGAGCACAAGATGGGCCTGCACGGCTCGTCCACCACCCCGGTCATCCTGCAGGACGTCCGCGTGCCCGCCGACAACGTGCTGGGCGAGGTCGGCCAGGGGCACAAGGTGGCGTTCAACACGTTGAACTACGGGCGCTTCAAGCTCGCGGTAGCCGCCTGCGGCGGCGCCCATCTCGCGATCGGCGAGGCGGCGCGGTACGCGGCCGAACGGCACCAGTTCGGGGTCCCGATCGCGAGCTTCGGCGCCATCAAGCACAAGCTGGGGGAGATGGCGGCGCGGGCGTACGCCGTCGACAGCATGATCTACCGCACCACCGGGGTCCTCGACGCGGCCCTGGAGGGGCATGACCCGGCCGACGCCGGCCCGCTGCGCGACACGCTGGAAGAGCTGGCGGTGGAGTCCTCGATCCTGAAGGTCGCGGGCAGCGAGATGCTGCACTACGTCCTTGACGAGAACGTGCAGATCCACGGGGGAAACGGCTTCGTCAAGGACTATCCGGCCGAGCGCCACTACCGCGACTCGCGGGTGAACCGCATCTTCGAGGGGACCAACGAGATCAACCGCCTCCTGATTCCCGGCACGCTGATTCGCCGCGCCGTCAAGGGGGGCGGCCTGCCCCTCGTCGCCGCCGCCAAACGGCTGCAGGACGAGCTGATGAGCCCGCCGCCGCTTTCGGCTCCCTCCGATGCGCCCCTCGGCGATCAGATCGCGGCGGTCTCTGCTTTCAAGAAGGCCGGAGTGATGGTGCTCGGTCTGGCCATGCAACGCTACGGCCGGAAGCTGACCGACGAGCAGGAGGTGCTGTCCTCGGCCGCCGATATCCTCATCGACACCTACGCGGCCGAGAGCGCGGTCCTCCGCGCGCTGCAGGCGGGCGGCGACGCGCCGCGCACCGCCGCCCTGCAGGCCGACGCCGCGTGCATCCAGGTCGACGAAGCGGCCGAGCGCATCGGCACCGCGGCCCGCACCGCGCTGGCCGCGATGGCCGAGGGCGACACGCTGCGCATGCAGCTCGCGGGCCTGCGGCGGCTGCTCAGGATCACGCCGGTCAACACCGTCGCGATACGGCGCCGGCTTGCGGACGCCCTCGTCGACAGGGCAGGATATATATTTGCATGACGGTGCTGGCATGATGGCAAAAGACACCCTGCGCGCCGCGCTCACCGGGGTCTCGCTCGCGGCCCTGGCGGCGTGCTCCGCCCCGCCTCCCGACGAATCCCTCTGGCTCAGCCGCATCGAGGAGGATCGCGAGATCAAGGACCGGTTCTTTCGAGAGGCGCCGGACTCGCCGATCCTCATCGAGCGGCGCGGGGCGCTGCTGCCGCTCCACTACTACGAGCCGGATCCGGTCTACCGGGTTCCCGCCGCCCTGGAGGTGGCGCCCGAGCAGCCGATCTACGAGATCCCGACGTCGACGGGGGTCATCCGCCCGATGCAGCGGGTCGGGGTGCTCGAGTTCGCGCTCAACGGCGAGCCGATGCGCCTGGCTGCGCTGGCCGAGGCCCCGGTCCGGTCGATCGAGTCGCTGTTCATCATGTTCAAGGACCCGACCAACGAGACCGAGACCTACGCCGGAGGCCGCTACCTCGATCTGCCCCGCACCGCCAGCGGGCTGTACGACCTCGACTTCAACCGCGCCTACAACCCGTACTGCTACTACAACGAGGACTACGACTGCCCCTATCCGCCGCGCGAGAACTGGCTGACGGCGGTAGTGCCGGCCGGCGAACGGCTGGCCCCCGGCTACACCGGGTTCGGGATCGGGGTGGTGCCGCCTCCGCCCGAGGACGAGGTCTCCAACCCTTGACGCTGGCCGGCGTCATCTTCGATTTCGACGGGGTGCTGGCGGACAGCGAGCCGCTGCACCTGCGCGCCTACCAGGACGTGCTCGCGCAGCACGGCATGACCCTCGCGGCGTCCGACTACTACGACCGCTACCTGGGATTCGACGACGTCGGCGTCTTCCGCACCGTTTCGCGCGATCAGGGGCGAGAGCTGGACGAGGAGACGCTGGCCGAGCTGATCAGGGTCAAGGGCGAGCGGTTCGATGCGCTGGCCGGACAAGGCGAAGGGCTGTTTCCCGGCGCCGCCGACTGCATCCGGCGGGTCGCGGCCGAGGCGCCGATCGCCATCGCGTCCGGCGCCCTGGCCCCGGAGATCGATACCGTGCTCGCCGCCGCCGATCTGCGCCACCACTTTCGGGCCATCGTCGCGTCCGGCGATACGCCGCGTTCGAAACCGGCCCCGGACCCGTATCTGCGGGCGCTCGAGCTGTTGCGCCCGCACGTCGACGCGGCTGGTCTCGATCCCGGCGGCGGCTTCGTCGCCGTCGAGGACTCCATGTGGGGCATCGAGTCGGCGCTCGCCGCCGGATTGCGGTGCGTGGGGGTCGCGCAGACCTACGCCGCCAGCCGGCTCGGGACCGCCCACGTGGTCGTCCCGACCATCGCGGACGTCACCCCCGAGACGCTGCGCGCGGCCTGCGGCGGGCGTACCTGATAGCGCGGCGGGCTCCGGCCGGTTCTTGAACGGGACCCACCGCACAGGGGAAAATGGCTGGCAGGGCCGCCGGCCGAGATGCGGTCGAGGCTTCGCACCGGCCCCCGGGCCGGGATCTCGCCGGGCCCGCTCGACCTGCGGGGATACGAGGCCTGCCGGGCAGACGTCGCCATGAGCGTAATACCAGCCGACGTGATGCAGCAGTTCACCGATGCTGCGGCGAGTCCCGACCCGGATCTGGCCGCGCCGGCCCTGCTCATCGCGCGCCTCGGCTATCCCCGTCTGGACCCCACCCCCTACCTGGCGCGCCTGGAAGCGATGGGCGAGGCCGCGGCGGACCGCCTGGCCGCAACCGAGCGGATCGGCCCCCGCCGGCCGATCGATACCCTCAACCAGTTCCTCTTCGATGATCAGGGTTTCTCTGGAAACACCGGCGACTACGACGACCCCAGAAACAGCTTCCTGAACCAGGTGCTCGATCGCCGCACCGGCATTCCGATTACCCTGGCGGTGGTCTACATCGAAGTCGCGCGCCGCGCCGGCATCCGGGTGGACGGCGTGAACTTCCCCGGCCACTTTCTCCTGCGATTCCCGTGCGGACCGGAGGAGAACCACCGGAGCGCGGTCTTCGTGGACCCGTTCCACGGTGGATCCATCATCTCGGAAGCCGACTGCCGCTCGTTGCTGCGGCGGCATGCCGGCGACAGCGTCGCCTTCGATTCCCAACTCCTCGCACCGGCCACGAAGCAGCAGATTCTCGTGCGGATGCTCGGGAACCTCAAGCGGCTGTACGTGCGCATGCGCTCGTTCCCCCAGGGCCTGGCGATCACGGACCTCCTGCTGGCGATCGACCCCTCCGCCCTCCACGAGCTGCGCGACCGCGGGCTGCTGTCGTATCACGTCAACGACTACGCTGCCGCCGTGCGCGATCTGGAAGCGTACCTGCGGTACTCGTCGCACGGCGCGGACGAGAGCGCCGACAGCCGTGAGGAACGCGACGAAATCTGGGGTCACGTGAAGGCGTTGCGTCGGCGGATCGCGAGCTTGAACTAGCGCGACTGCGCGACCTTGCGGTCGCGTTGGAAGTTTCGCTGGCGCGAAACTCCTACGGCGCAAGCTCCTAGCGCGACCTTGCGGTCGCGTTGGAAGTTTCGCTGGCGCGAAACTCCTACGGCGCAAGCCTCTGGGACTGGGGAATACGCGCCTATGGCCGTTCCGGGGTTTCTATGGGCAGATCCTCCCGATCGCCCCACTCCTTCCACGACCCGAGGTAGGTCCGCACCCGCGGATAGCCCAGCAGCCGCAGGGCCAGGTAGCCGTGCGCGGCCCGATAGCCGCCCTGGCAGTAGCTGATCACTTCCTTGTCCGGCGTCACCCCGGCCCCTTCGTACATCGCCCGCAGCTCGGCCGCCGGCTTGAACGCGCCGTCCTCGTCGAGATTCCGGGTCCATTCGATGTGGACCGCCCCCGGCACCGCGCCGCCCCGCCTGGCGCGGACGGTGGTTCCGCAGTACTCGCCGTCGGTGCGCGTATCCAGCACCGCCAGATCCGGCGCGCGCAGCCGGTCGCGCAGCCGGCGCCAGGTCGCCAGCCGGTCATCCGACCGCCCGACCATCCAGCCGCTGCCCTTCGGGGACGCGGCCTCGAGGGTCACCTCGCGCCCCTCGCGCTCCCACGCCCCGAACCCGCCGTCGAGCTGCCGCACGTCGGGGTGGCCGAAGTACTCGAGAAACCAGAACGCGCGGGCCGCGCGCATGCCGGACTTCTCGTCGTAGACGACCACCGTGCGTTCCGGGTCGACGCCCCGCGACGAGAGCAGGTGGCCGATCATCCAGAGGAAAGCCGCCAACGGCGCCGGGTCGGTATCGGTCAGGCTGATCCCGAAGAGATCGAGGTGCACCGCGCCGGGGAGGTGCCCCACCGCGAACGCCTCGGCCTGCCGCAGGTCGAGCAGCACCGGCGCGTCCGCCCCCCCGGTCAGCCGATCGCCCAGGGCGGCCGGGGTGATAAGCAACTGCGGGTTGGCGTAGCCCTTCGGATTGTCGTTCATGCACCCTCCTCCGGCGGATGCGGCGGGCGCGATTCGGTCAGGCGCCCCACACGGCACGGACGTGCGGGTAATCGAGGATCCGCTGGTCGGCGGTGACGACGGATGCCTGCCGCCGGTGCGTTTCGGCGACGATGAGGCGGTCCGCCGGATCGCGGTGGAACGGCTCGGGCAACGAGTACGCCTCCTCCACCGACTCCAGGTCGATGGGCAGCACCGTCCAGCCGCTCAGCTCGACATGGTGGCGGAACCAGCGCCGACGGTGGCGGTCGACAGCGATGCGAACCCGGCGACGGTTGCAACCTTCCTGGCCATATTGTAACCCTGAGTAGATGGCCCGAAAGGCGCACGCGGTGGGCCAGATCCCGGGCGTCAGCCGAGCTCCCATTCATGTCCGTCCGAGCGGGCGCGTCCTTCCTCCCGGAGCTTGATGAGGTGCGCGACCACGCTCTCCCGCGCCATGCCCGTGAGGGTCGCGGGGAGTCCGTCGTAGAGACGGTCGACGATGGCCTCGGGCCGCCGAACCCCGGCCCGCAAAGCCGCGACGATCTGCTCTTCACGGCGCCGCCGGTGCTCGAGATACGTTCGCAGCACCGCCTGTGGGTCGTCGATGGCCTCGCCGTGGGCCGGCAGCATTCGGGCCGGGGCCAGCGCCTGCACCCGCCGCAGCGACGCCAGATACTGCGACAGGCTGCCGCCGCCGGAGGCGGGGATGACGACGGTGCTGCCGGATACGACGAGATCGGCGGAAAACAGCGTGCCGCTGGTCTCCTCGAAGAAACAGAGATGGTCGGGGGCGTGGCCCGGGGTATGGACGGCGCGCACGGTCCCGTCTCCGGCGGGAATCAGCTCGTCGTCCTCGATGGGCGCCCAGTCCACCGCATGAGCCCGATCCCTTTCGGGCCACGGCATCTTCCCGAAGACGGCGTCCGGCCAGCGCGCCGCGATCGACTCGCTGCCGTCGGCGTGGTCGGGGTGCGCATGCGTGACGAGGACCTGGGCCAGCCTGTCCGTGCCGAGCGCCCGCGACAGGGCCGACAGGTGGGCGACCTCGCCGGTGGCGGCGTCCAGCAACGTCGGGGTCTTCCCCGACAACAGATAGGTGTTGTTGCCGGCGCCGGTGAACGGGCCGGGGTTGAAGCCGGGAATGCGGGTGATCTGCACGATGAGGTCCGGGGTGGATCCGCGGTTTCGCCGCCGGTTCTTCCACTCTACTGCGGCAACGGGCCGGCCTGACGCTCTCGACGCATCGGGCGGTGCGTCGCCGCGCTCCGCCCGTCCGTCCGGCGCCGCCCCCGATTCTACCCGGTCAGGTTCCGCGAAGCGTCGTTGCCGGCGTGCCGCCCTTTGCCGGCGCCGCGAAACCGGGGACAATGACGGGCGTGTCCGATGCCCACGGCGCGGTCGAGCGGTTCACGGCGGACGAGCGGCGCGCCCTGACCCCTTACTTCACGAATCTCGACGAGGACCTCTTCGCCCTGCGGAACCTGCCCGAGGTGGTGAAGGGGGCGCTCTTCGCCCGCTATTCGCGCTCGGCGAAGTCGCTGCGGCGGCTGTTCCTTGACGAGTTCCTGGACGCGGTGCCGGCCGGCCGAGCCGGGGAGACCGCGGTTGGCGTCGAGCGCGCGGACCGCCTCTACGAGCGCGTGTTCGGCGACTACGGCGACGACTCGGTGGCGCAGCTCGGCGCCGCCCACATCGCGTGCGAGGGCGTCTCGAACCTGCTGACCAAGGTGCTCGAGCGCGGCCGGCTGGCCGCGTATCTGGAGCAGTCGACCCGCTACGTGCCGTACACCGACCGGCCCGGCGGCCGCTGGAAGTACCTGATTCCAGAGGAGCTCGACGGGCTTCCGCTGCGCCGCCGGTACGTCTCGACCCTGGATGACGCGTTCGAGACCTACCGCCGGTGGCTCGAGCCGGCGCAGGCCCATTTTCTACGCCGGTATCCGAACACCGCGGGCGACCCGGACGGTGTGTACCGCGCGGTCATCCGGGCGAAGGCGCTCGATACGCTGCGCGGGCTGCTGCCCGCCGCCACCCGGTCGAACCTTGGGATCTTCGCCTCGGGCCAGGCGTTCGAGGCGCTGTTGCTGCGGTTGCGGGCCCACCCGCTGGCGGAAGCCCGGGCGTGCGCCGGCCGGATGCTGACCGAGCTGCGAAAGCTGATACCGGCCTTTCTCACCCGGGTCGATCGGGAAGATCGCGGCGTACGGTGGAGCCGCTACCTGGCCGGCACGCGGCGGGAGACCGGCGAGGCGGCGGATCGGCTGCTGCAGGGAGCGGCGCCGGCCCCGCAGCCGGAGGTGGTCCTCACCGACTTCGACCCGGACGGCGAGATCAAGGTGGTCGCGGCCGCGTTGTACGAGTCGTCCCGCCTGCCGGAAACGCAGCTTCTGCAGATTGCGCGCGGCATGGGCGCCGGCGACCGGGCGGCGGTCCTCTGCGCCTACGTCGGGAATCGCGAGAACCGCCGGCACCGGCCGGGGCGCGCCTTCGAGCGGACCGGCTACTGCTTCGACGTGCTGACGGACTACGGCGCGTTCCGGGACCTGCAACGCCATCGGCTCCTGACGGTGGAGTGGCAGGAGCTGTCGGCGGATTACGGGTACGCGGAGCCGTCCGCGCTCGAGGACATCGGGGCGGCGGAGGACTGGCGCCGGGTCATGGAGCGCACTCGCGAGCTCCACGCGGCGATGATCCGCGAGTCGTCGCCGGCGGTGGCGCAGTACGCGGTGGCGATGGCCTACCGCATCCGCTACCGCATGCAGATGAACGCCCGCGAGGCGATGCACGTGATCGAGCTCCGGACCACGCCGCAGGGCCACCCGGCGTATCGGCGCGTCTGCCAGACGATGCACCGGCTGATCGCCGAGCAGGCCGGTCACCGGGCAATCGCCGAGGCCATGCGGTTCGCCGACCATTCGACGGTGGAGCTGGAGCGGTTGGGGGGGGAACGGGCGAGCGCGCGGCGGCGGTCGGAGCGCCGGGGGGGCGATCAATCGTCGGACTTGTCGACCCAGTAGCGGCTGTACTCCTCGAGGAACGTGATGGTCTCGAACGAGCTCATCCGGTCGAAGAAGAGCACGCCGTCCAGGTGATCGATCTCGTGCTGGATGACCCGGGCGGGAAACCCGTCCGCGGTCAGGGCGAGTGGCCGCCCGTGGCGATCGAGCGCCCGCAACCGGATTTTGGCCGCCCGCGGGACCCGGCCGCGGATGTCGGGGATGCTCAGGCAGCCTTCCCAGTCCTCTTCCATCGCCGAGCCGATGGGGGTAATCTCCGGGTTGATGACGACCACCGACGACATTCCGCCGTCGGGGTCGTCCACCCCGGCGACGAAGAGGCGGATGCTCTCGTGCACCTGCGGGCCGGCGAGACCGATGCCCTGGTTGTCGTGCATGGTCTCGAACATGTCGTCGATGAGCCGTTGGATTCTCGGGGTGCCGATCTCGGCCGGATCGAGCGGCTCTGTCCGTTTCCGAAGCACAGGATGGCCCATGCGGGCGACTTTCAGAATGGCCATGCCCCGCGATTATACGGCGTCGGCCATCCCTCGCCGCCGGCGGTAGAAGCGCCATGCACCTCCACCACACCTCCAGCGCCTACCGTTTCTGTCACGCGTGCGGAGACCGGCTCGTGCCCACGCAGCTCAAGCCGGGCGACCCGGAGCGTCTGGTCTGTTCCGGGTGCGGCTGCATCCTCTATCTGGACCCGAAGGTCGCGACGGGCACGATAATCGCCCTGGAGGACCGGCGGATCGTACTGGTGCGGCGGGCGATCGAACCGGGCTACGGACGCTGGGTCTTTCCCGGCGGCTACGTGGACCGGGGCGAGGTGGTCGCCGCCGCGGCGCTCCGCGAGGCCCGCGAGGAGGCGGGGCTCGACATACGCCTGGAGGGCCTCGTCAGCATCTACTCCTACGCGGACCGGCCGCCGATCATCATCGTCTACGCCGCCACCGCCATCGGCGGCGCGCTGCGGCACGACGAGGAGAGCCTGGAAATCGGCACCTTCAGCGAGGCGGAGATTCCCTGGGACGAGCTGGCCTTTCGCAGCACCCACGAGGCGCTGCGCGACTACTACGCCGGCGTGCTGCACCGCCACTGCCGCTGAGGGAGCGCGGGATTCAGGGGCCCCCGGGCGCGGCCGGCGGGAACCGCAGGTCGTGACGCTCGGCCTTGGCGGCCGCGTCCTCGACGAGCATGTTGACCGGCAGCGCCGCCTCTGCCTCGTCGACCTGCCGGGCGGAGGCCCGGGTCGCGGGATGCTTCGGGGTGAACAGGGTGCAGCAGTCCTCGTCGGGAATGATGGACACCTCGTAGGTGCCGAGCCGCCGCGCCTCGTGGATGATCTCGTCCTTGTCCATGCCCACGAGCGGCCGCAGCACCGGCAGGGACGCCGCCTTGCCGATGACCGTCATGTTGTCCAGCGTCTGGGACGCGACCTGGCCGACCGCCTCGCCGGTGACGAGGGCGGCCGAGCCGCTGGCATGCGCGATCCGCTCGGCGATGCGGAGCATGAGCCGCCGATAGATGACCACCCGCAGCGGCGGCGGCACCGCCAGCACCACCTGGCGCTGAATCTCGCCGAAGGCCACCACGTACAGCCGCGACTCGAGCTGATACCGGGTCAGCAGGGCGGCGATCTCCGCCACCTTGTCCTGCGAGGTGCGGGACAGGATGGGATAGCTGTGGAAGTGGATGAAGCGGACCCGGCAGCCGCGCTTGATCATCCGCCAGGCCGCCACCGGCGAGTCGATGCCCCCCGACAGCAGACAGGCGACCCGGCCGCTGACGCCGCTGGGCAGACCGCCGGCCCCGGGCTCCTTCCGCAGGCAACAGAACGCCCGGTCGCCGAGAACCTCCACCCGGACCGTCAGCGCCGGTTGTTCGAGGTCGACCCGCCAACCCTTGGCCGCCTTGATCCGCCCCCCCAGGTCCCGCTCGATCTGCGGAGACGTCAGGGGAAACCGCTTGTCGGCGCGCCGGGCCGTTACCCGAAAGCTGTCCGCCTCCACCTCGCCGAGCTCGCCGAGCACGGTTTCGCAAATGGCTTCGAAGTCCCAGGCCGCGGGCACCGCCCGCAGGTAGTTGGCGATGCCCGGCAGGCGGGAGAGACGCTCGCGCACCTGGGGCCAGTCGTCATGTGAGGCGTGCTGCAGCTCGATGCGGCCCATCAGGGCGCGGACCTTGACGCCGTCGAGGCCGGCCATCGCGGCGCGGATGTTGGTGAGGAGCCGCTCGACGAACCAGGGACGGTTGCGTCCCTTGAGGGCGATTTCCTGGTAGTGAACGATGACCGATGGCATGCGGGGATCCGATGCGAATACGATTCGGCTTATGATAGGGGACCGATCAGAGCAGGGCGTCGATCCGGCACGGCGATTTGCGCTCGAAGCGAACGTAGAGCCGCCAAGCCGTACGCATCGACCACCGCGTTCCCGCGGGAACGCGCGACACTCGTTGCGTCGCTGCTCTTACCAGGCAGGCCAGGGATCTTACAGTACCTCTTACGGGTGCGTCCCGCGCGGCAGGCATCGAGGCCGAGCGCGGAGTGTTCGCGAATGCCGGCACTGCCGTCCGGCGCTTGTCTTGAGGTTCGAAGACTTGCACGATTCTGACACGTTCCTGATTGCCGTTGACGAGCACGACCGCGAAACGGGTGTCGTCAAGAAGATGGCGGCTCACCGAGAGGGCATCCTGCACCGCGCGTTCTCAATCTTCGTCTTCGACGAGGCCGGCCGGCTGCTGTTGCAGAGACGCGCGGCCGGCAAGTACCACTCGGGCGGTCTCTGGTCCAACACCTGCTGCAGCCACCCGCGGGCCGGAGAGTCTCTGCTCGAGGCCGCCCACCGGCGGCTGCGCGGGGAAATGGGCTTCACCTGTCCGCTCCGGGCCGTGTTCGGCTTCGTCTATCGCGCGGCGTTGGACGGCGGGCTCGTGGAGCACGAGTTCGATCACGTTGTCGTTGGACGGTTCCAGGGGGCTCCCGCTCCCGACCTGCGAGAGGTGGGCGAGTGGAAGTGGGAGCGCGTGCCGGCGATCCAGTCACAGCTCGCCGAGGATCCGCGGGCGTTCACCGCGTGGTTCAAGCCGGCGCTCGACGGACTTCTTGCACGCGGTCTTCCGCAGTAGCCCGCCCAAGACCGGCGTTGGACCGAGGGCTTCGTGGAGAGAGAGACGAACAGCGACCTCGCTTACCAGGAGGAAGCTCTCCGATGCGTGTCGCGCACGTTTGCCCTGACGATTCCGCAGCTTCCCGCCGCGCTGCGCGATGTCGTCGGCAACGCGTACCTGCTGTGCCGGATCACGGACAGCATCGAGGACGAGCCGATGCTGACCCCGCCGCAGAAACGTCGGTTCGCGAGCCGTTTCGTCGCGGTGGTCGAGGGCCGGGAGGACGCGGGGGACTTCGCGCGCGAGCTTGGCGCATTGTTGTCGTCGTCCACCACCGCCAGCGAGCAGGATCTCGTTGCCAACACGCCGACGGTCATCCGTATCACGAGGCGGCTGGGCGACAGCCAGCGGCGCGCCCTCGCCCGCTGCGTTCGCATCATGGCGGAGGGCATGTCGGACTTTCAGCAGCTCGACACCTCGGCGGGTTTGAGGGACCTGCGGGAGCTGGATCGGTACTGTTACGTGGTCGCGGGCGTGGTCGGCGAGATGCTGACCGAGCTCTTCTGCGACTACTCGAAGGACATCGGGGAACGGCGCGACGAGCTGCTCCCGCTGGCGGTCTCGTTCGGCCAGGGCCTTCAGATGACGAACATCCTCAAGGATGTCTGGGAGGACCTGCGCCGCGGGGCGTGCTGGCTGCCGCGCGACGTCTTCCTGAAAGCGGGGTTCGACCTGCGGGCGCTGCCGGCGGGACGGGACGACCCCGCGTTCGGCCGAGGACTGGTCGAGCTCGTGGGGATTGCTCGCGGGCATCTGGTGGACGCATTGCGGTTCATTCAGCTCATTCCGGCGCGCGAGACCGGCATCCGCCGCCATTGCGTCTGGGCCCTCGGAATGGCGGTGCTGACGCTGCGGCGCATTCACGCGACACCGGATTTCAGGAGCGGGCAGGAGGTGAAGATCTCGCGGAGCAGCGTCCGCGCCGTCACGACGTTGGGGAGTCTCGTCGCGAGATGGAACTCGGCCCTCGGCCTGCTGTTCGACGCGCTGGCCCACGGTCTTCCGGCTCCGCGAGGAGAATGCCGCGCGGACAGACTCGCGAAACCGACGCGTGACCGCGACGTGCCGGTGCGTGACGACGCAGCGCGAACGGATCGTCTCGGCGGGGGGCGGCCGTCGTGAACAGGCATCCGCGGTTCGAGAATTCCGGGGAACCATGTCGCCCGGCCCCGCGGCGCTCCCGCGATCGGCGCCGGCATGGGGACATGCTGCCGCGGTAGCATGTCCCCATGCGTGATCTGGTTGCCGGTGTCTTCGCCCTCGGCCTCTTTCTATTCGCGCTGGGGCTGATCTCGACCCTGCGGTTTCATCGCCGGGCCCGCGAGCGGGAGCGCCGCGCGCTGCTCGCGGCCGGCCGCCGGGTGCTGGCGGAGATACCGACCCCCGACGGGCTGGCGCTGTTCGCGGACGACGACACCCACTTCTACTGGAACGACCGGCCCATCGCGAAAGAGACCGTCCGGCTGGTCAGAATCCTGATCAACGGCGCGCCGCTCGCCACCCATGCCGCACCGGGACACGTGCCGGACGCCCCCGGAGACGTCGATCCGGCCGCCGTCGAGTACCCGCAGGGGATCGTCCACGATCGCTGGGACGTCCTGATCGGGACCGACGCCGGCGAGATCCTGGTCCGGTGCGGGAGCGTCCGGGAACGCGTCTCCCAGGAGCTGGCGCGCGCGGTCTTCGACGCGGTCCGGGCGGAGACGGAACGGCGGGACGCCGGCGCGGGAGACGCCGCCGCTACCACCGCCGCGCATTGATCCCCGCCCCTCGCGTCGAGCTGTCCCGCCGGCACTGCATCGAAGCCGGTGCGCCGAGACCGGCGAACGGGAAACGGGGGAGTCAGCCGTCGCTGGTGGCCGCCGGCAACGGCAGGAAGGGACGCGCCGTGACGACGGCGGAGAGGCGCCGATCGCCGTGCGCCGCGGCGAGCTCCGTTCCCGCCGCGGCCAGCTCGCGCTTGACGTACCCCAGGGCGATCGGCCGGCCGAGGGCGGGCGACCGCCGCGCCGTGGTCACCGTGCCGACCGGATCCGCATCCGGCCGGTCCGCCCGGTGCAGGGCTGCGCCCGCGTCCGGCGCGGGGTCGCCGGGGCCGAGAAGCAGGCCGACGAGGCGCCGGGCGACCCGACCCTGTCCCCGATGGAGAATGCGGATGACGACCTCCTGGCCGACGTAGCAGCCCTTGGTCTGGCTGATGGCGCGGGACTCGATGCCTGCCTCGAGGGGAATGGTGTCCCGATCCATGTCGGCGGGAAACGCCGGCCGGCCCGCCTCCAGCCGCAGCATCGCGAAGGTTTCCGGATCGAGATCCACGGCGCCGGAGGCGGCAAGCGCGCCGGTCAGGGAACGGGCAACGGCGGCGTCGGCATACAGCAGGAAACCGACCTCACCGATTTCATTGCTGCGCACCGCGACCACCGGGGCGCCCTCGAATCGGCCGGTCCACTGGCGGTACTCCGGATGCCGGCCCAGCGCATCCGCCCCGAGCGGGGCCGCCCCGTCTTCGCCCGGCCGAACCAGATCGGCCACGATGCGGGCCGAGTCGGGACCGTGCACGGCGAGGGCGGCCCAGGCGGCGGTACGGTCTTCCACCGTCACCTCTTCGGTGAACACGAACTCCTGGAACCGGTCGACCAGCATCGCCGTCACGCTGGCGTCGACGTCGAGCAACAGCTCGCCGCCGAGATTGACGACCGCCATGTCGGCCATCATCCGCCCCTGGGGGGTCAGATAGGCGGAGTAGCATCCCTCCCCGGGTTCGAGCGCGGCGATGTCGTTGGTCAGCAATCCTTGCAGATAGGAGGCCCGGTCGGCCCCCGTCAGCACGATCCGGCCGCGCGCCGAGAGGTCGATGAAGGCCGCCCGTCGCCGGGCGGCGTCATAGCGTTCGAGTCTGGTCATCGCGATTTCGCATTGGATGGTATGCTCAGGTCGATGGGCATCGGCCGGTATTCTACCCTCCTGGCCATCCTGGGCCTGTTGCCGGCGATGGCGCAGGCGCAGACCGGGCTGGAGCTGGCGCCCGGACAGGCGACCTTCAACGTCTTCGTGCGCTCGACCCCGGTCGGGTTCCAGCAAACCGATGTACGCCCGAGCGCGGCCGGCTGGATCATCGAGTCGCGCGGCGACCTGTTGCCGCCGCTCGACATCCGGAATCAGTCTTTCCTGGTCGAGTACGACACCAGTCTGCGCCCGGTGTCGCTGCGGGTCGCCGGCGTCCGCCGGGACCTTCCGTTCTCGCTCGTCACCACGTTCGAGGCCGGCACCGCGGCCTCGGAGATGGAGGAGAACGGGCAACGCTACGTGTTCGATGCCGCTCCGCCCGCCGACGCCGTCGTCCTCCTCAACTATTTCTTCGGCGGCTACGAGGCGCTGGCGCGGCGACTGGGGAGCGCCGGCCCCGGCGACGACATCCCCGTCTACGTGGCGCCGTACACCATCACCCGGGCTCACGTGGATCGGGTGCGGCGGCAGCAGATGGAAACCCGCGCGGCGGAGGTCATCGAGGCGCGGGTGTACGGCATCTCGTTTCAGAACCCAGACGGCGCGGTGGCGGCAGAGGTGTGGGTCGACGCCCGCCACCGGCTGCTGCGGGTCACCATCCCGCAGGTGGCCGTCGACGTCGTACGCGACGACATCGGCGCCGTCGGCACCCGGGTTCGCGCTCTCACCCACGCGGGAGACGAGGCCGTCAACGTCCGGTCGGTCGGCTTCGGGCTGGCCGCGACGGTCACTGTCCCCGTGGACCGCCCGCGGCCGGCGGAGGGCTGGCCGGCGGTGCTGCTGGTCTCGGGGCCGGGCGCTCCCGACCGCGACGGCACCTTCTCCGGCGTGCCCGTGCTCGGGCAGTTGGCCGTGGCGCTCGCCGACGCCGGGTTCCTGGTGGCGCGATACGACCGGCGGGGAATCGGACAGAGCGGCGGGCGCCCGGAATCGGCCGGCGTCGAGGAGTATGCCGAAGACGCCCGCACGATGGTGCGGTACCTGGACGATCGGGACGACGTGGACCGGGACCGCATCTCCGTGGTCGGGTACGCCGAGGGCGGATGGTCGGCGATCCTCGCCGCCGCCCGGGAACGGCGAGCCGACAACCTGGTGCTGATTGGGGTACCGGGTTCGAGCGGGTCCGAGCTCGTCCTCGAACAGCAGGTCGTCGTCCTGGATCGGCTGAATGCGCCGGACCGGGAACGAACCGACAAGATGCGCCTGCAGCGGCGGATTGTCGCCGCGGTCCGGGACGAGGGGGCCTGGACCGACGTCCCGGACGCGATGCGCGAGCAGGCGGATACGATGTGGTTCCGCAGCTTCCTCGACTTCGATGTGGCCGACACCCTGCGACGGACGCGGCAGCCGCTGCTGATTCTGCACGGGTCCCGCGATCGACACGTCGGCGTGCAGCATGCGGACCGGCTCGTCGAGCACGCGCGCCGTCGCCGCCGCGGCGCCCCGCCGGCGGAGCAGATCACCCTCGAGGGCCTGGACCACACGCTGCTCGCGGCCGGGCCGGACGAAACCACGGCGGACCCCGGCTCGCAGGTGCGGTCGATCAGTCGATCCGCCGTCGATGCGTTGACCACATGGCTGAACCAGACACGCAACAATCGCTGAAACCGTTCGAGTCGCACCGTTCCAGCTGGGTTCTGGAGGCCGAGGGCGACGCCGAGGGCGGCGCCTACCGCTTTCGCGTCGGCTCGGGACGGGCGCGGACCCTCGGCCGCTCCACGAATGCCGATTTCGTGCTGGATGCCCCGCTGGTCTCGCGGTTCCACTGCTCGCTGTCCGTCACCGATGGGGAGTTGACGGTCGAGAATCTGAGCCGCTCCAACGGCACCTTCGTCAACGATCGCCGGGTCGAGCGTGCGGTGCTGAAGGCAGGTGACCGGTTGCGGGCGGGCCGCATCGAGCTCGTCGTTTCGACCGGCGATGAGGCCGACGGCGACACCCCGCCGGCAGAATAGCCGCCGGCGGCGTTTCCTACTTCCGGGGCGTGGACGGGCGCAGCTCGACCCGGCTGGGCAGGCTGCGGGCCGGGTGGCGCAACAAATCGACAACGGCCCGGGCCACGTCCGACGCCGCGAGCTTCCAGTCCGCGTCCGCGGACGGCCGGCTGCCGCCGAACTCGGTATTCACCGAGCCCGGCAGCACGCAGCTCACCCGGATGCCGTCGCGGCGGATGTCCTGCATCAGCGACTCGGTCAACGCGTTCAGACCCGCTTTCGACGCGCAGTATGCGACCCCGCCGGCAAAGGGATGCTTGCCGGCCAGACTGCTGACGTTGATGATCCAACCCCCGCCGCGGCGCTTCATCACCGGAATCGCGGCGCGGCAGCAGTAGAACACGCCGGACAGGTTCGTCTCGATCGTCTCGACCCACGCGTCGACGGCCAGGTCGCACACCGGCGCGAAGCGGCCGACCCCGGCGTTGTTGATCAGGATGTCGACCGCGCCCAACTGCTCGACCGCCGCCGCCACCAGACGCTCCGCCTCGTCGTGATGGCGGACGTCGGCGACGACCGCCGCCACCCGTCCGGCGCCGGGCGCCTGCTCGATGCGCGCCCGCGCCCGGTCCAGGGCGGGGCCGGAACGCCCGCACACCAGCACGTCGGCGCCTTCCGCGCGCAACGCCATTGCCGTCGCCAGTCCGATACCCCGCGAACCACCCGTGACGATCGCGGTCCGGCCCGCCAGAAACGCCGAGGACGAGTCGGTCATGGCCTGCGATTCTAGCAGGCCCCTGCAAGAGCCCGCTGCGTTCGACCGGCGATGCATCCTCCCCGACTGCCTTGTTCCGTGGAGCTGCGTCTTGCTCCGCGGTCCCGATGCCCACCACTATGCTCCCTCGTCACGCTCCCTCGTCACGCCTCGCGGCACGGACGCCCTCAGCCTGCTGGCGCGCCCTCACAGCCCGCTGGCGCCCTCGCCGGCGTCGGTGCGACGCGGGGTCGTGCCACGATCCGCCACGAACCCGCGTCGAACCTGGCAAGGGGCCGCATCCCGGGCGACCGGGAGACCACTACAATACGGTGGCCATGGCAGGGGTCGCGATTCTCGGAGCCGGCGAGCTCGGCGGCGCGCTGGCCCACAAGCTGGCCGCCCGCGACCGGGTCCGTTCAGTGTGCCTGATCGATGCGGCGTGGGGGATCGCGGCCGGCAAGGCGCTGGACATTCGGCAGGCCGGGCCGGTTGAACGGTTCGAGACGCGGGTGACGTCGGCGTCGATCGATGCGGTCGTCGGCGCCGGGGTCGTGGTCGTGGCCGATCCTGCCGCGCCGCCGAAGGGAGACGGGCGGCCCGATCCGGGACCGGCGCTGCTGGAACGGATCAGGGGTCTGGCCGGGAGCACGCCGATCGTGTGCGCCGGGGCCGCCGCCGGCCCGCTGGTCGCCTGGTCGGTCCGCGAGCTGGGTATGCGCCGCACCCGGGTCTTCGGCTCCGCGCCGGGAGCGCTGGTTGCGAGCCTCCGGGCGGTCATCGCCCTCGAGGCGGACGTCTCGCCGGGGCAGGTGGCCGTCCAGGTGCTCGGGACGCCGCCGGCGTATCCGGTCGTGGCCTGGAGCAGCGCGTCGATCGGCGGATGTCCCCTGGAGGATCGTCTCTCGCCGCCCGCGCTGGCGCGCGTACGCCGCCGCGTCGATCGCCTGTGGCCGCCCGGTCCCTATGCCCTGGCCTCGGCCGCGGCCCGGGTCGTGGAGGCGGTGGCGGCGGGCGGATCGCGCCGGGCGTTCACCTGCTTCGTCGCTGGCGAGTCCCGCGGGATGGCGTCGGCGCCTTCCGTCCCGGTGACGCTGCATGCGGGCGGGGTGGGCGAGGTGGTGACGCCGCGGTTGAGTCCGTCCGAGCGGGTGCAGCTCGACAACGCGCTGGAGCCGGACCCTTGAACGGCAGCCGCGGCGGAACTCCTCGGGCGCGATTCGAGGCGTACTTGCGCACCATGGTCGACGCGCGTACCGGCGACCTCGAGCTTCCCCTCGTCGACATGAACCCGATGGGGAAGGAACACCTGCCGGTCCTCCTCGATCGGCTGCTCGATCTGGACGCCGACGCGGTGGCCGCGGGGGCAACGGCCGCGGCGAAACCGGCGACGGCCGACGTCCCCGGCGTCTTCCGGGTGGGACTGCCCGGGGCGGCTGGAAACCGGCTCACCCGGCCAGGCGGCGGTCGAACCTCCGTGCGAACTCGGTGGACAGGGTCGCCTCGACCTCGATTCGGGACGGCGCGGCGCCGAGGAGGCGGGCGAGCGAGGTGACGCCGTAGCCCGCCAGGCCGCACGGCACGATGAACCGGAAATGGTCGAGATTCGTGGTGACGTTGAGGGCGAAGCCGTGACTGGTCACCCAGCGGGACAGGCGCACGCCGATGGCCCCCAGCTTCTCGCGGCCGACCCAGACCCCGGTCATCCCGTCGATGCGCCCCGCCTCGACCCCGAAGCGGGCGGCGGTGCGGATCAGTACTTCCTCCAGGTCCCGAACGTAGCGGTGCACGTCGCACCGGTCCGGCTTCAGGCTCAGGATCGGATACCCCACGAGCTGGCCGGGACCGTGGTAGGTGACGTCGCCCCCGCGCGGGACGTCGATCACCTCGATACCGTGCTCGTGCAGCCGGGCGGCCGAGGCCAGCACGTGGCCCGGCCGCCGGCGCCCGCTGACCCCGACGGTGATGACCGGGGGATGCTCGAGCAGGACGAGCCGGTCGGGGGCTTCCCCCGCCTGGCGGGATCGCACGAGAGCCTGTTGCCGGTCCAGGGCGGCCCGGTAGGGCACCGTCCCCCACCGCCGGACCTCGAGTGCGAGCAACGCGCGAGCCCCGGGGGCCCGGTCCGGCGCGTCGGGCTCTGCGCTCAGGACCGGCGCCCCGCGTCGAGCCACTGCGGATCCTCCAGCGCGGTCTTGACGCGCGCCAGGAACCGGTCGGCGACCGCCCCGTCGATCAACCGGTGGTCGAAGCCCAGGGTCAGGAACGCCCGGAGCCGCGCGACGATGGCGTCGCCGACGACGGCCGGCCGCGGCTCCACCGCGCCCACGCCGAGAATCGCCACCTGGGGCTGGTTGATGATCGGCATCCCGAGCAGCGATCCGAAGCTGCCGGGATTGGTGATGGTGAAGGTGCCGCCCTCGACATCCTCCGGAGAGAGCTGCTTAGCCCGCGCCCGCGCCGCGAGGTCCTTGATGGCCGCGTGGATGGCGCCGACATCCAACCGATCGGCCTGCCTGACGACCGGCACGATCAGGCCCCAGTCGAGGGCGACGGCAATCCCCAGATTCACCTGCTCGTGGTAGACGACGTTCGCGCCGTCGACCGACGCGTTGACCACCGGCATAGCGGCCAGGGCTTCCGACACCGCCTTGGCGATGTAGGCCAGATAGCCCGGTGCGGTCCCGGCGGGGTACGCCGCCCGGGTCGCGGCGACCCCGGAAAAGTCGACCTCGAACAAGGTGTGGACGTGAGCCGAGGTCCGCCGGCTCTCCAGCATGTGCTCGGCGATGCGCCGGCGCATGACGCCCATCGGCTCGATGCGTGCGCCGGCCCCGCCGGGGGGGGCACCGCGGACGCCCTCGCCGGCGGCGCTTCCACCCCGTTCGCGGGCCGCCACGTGGGCCAGCACGTCGTCCCTGGTGATCCGCCCGCCGTCCCCCGTGCCCGCGACTGCGGACAGATCCACTTCGTGCTCGGCTGCGAGCCGCCGGACGACCGGCGACAACCGCGCCCTGGGAGCGGCCGGCCCGGGTGCCGGACCGGCGGTTCCCGCCGGGGATGGCTCCGCCGCCGGGGAGGGAAGGTCGGCCGGGACCGCGGGGGCCGCCACCGCTTCGCCGGCCGCTCCGATCACCGCAACCACCGAATTGACCGGCACCGTTTCTCCGGCCCGGGCTCGAATCTGCAGCAGCACCCCGCCGACCGGAGCCGGCACCTCGGCATCGACCTTGTCGGTCGACATCTCGAACAGCGGCTCGTCGCGGTCGACCGGTTCGCCGACACGCTTGGTCCAGCGGACGATCGTGCCCTCGGCGATCGATTCGCCCATCTGCGGCATCAGCACGTCGGTAGGCATTCGGCGAGTTCCAAAGCGGTCCGGGACCGACCGGACGGCGGGCTGGAAGTCTGCGCCGTAGAAACGGTGCGGACTTCCAGCAGGGTTGGTTGGGGGGCGGCGCCGCAATGGCGGCGGCGAGCCGCTGGCGACGCTGTCCCGGCTAGCCGTCGAGCACCGAATCCTTGAGCCGGGCGGCGATGCGCGCCTTGACGACGGTCTTGGCGGGAATCTCGATCTGGTCGCCGGTTGCCGGGTTGCGTCCGACCCGGGCCTGCCGCTCCTGCCGCACCAGCTTGACGATACCCGGCAGGACGAACTCGCCCGACCGCTTCAGCTCGGCCTCGGACAGTTGCTGCAATTCCTCGAAGAAGTCACGCACCTCGGTGCGTTTCATGCCGAACCGGTCACCGAAGTGCGCGAACAACTCAGCCTTGCCCATTCGAGTCTCTGCCATCAGTATGTTTCTCCCAGCGGCGCCGCCAACCGTCGCCACCGCGTCTCTCGACCAGCGCTGCGTCCCGCGAGGATCGCGCCGGGCGTCTGGTTCAGCAGGGTGCGTGCCGCCGGCCCCCTTGTCACGGGGTGGTCGGCTGGCAGCATCGACCCGCGGTCTCGGGGCGACGCGGGACGTTCGCCCCGGGTGGCGGCGTGGGCGCACAATCTGTCCTGTGCGGTCGGCCGCTACGCCAATAGCGGAACCAGATTATAGGGAAAATCGGGGCGCCGTGCCGCACTTGCGGCGCCGGTCACGAAATTAATTCGCTGTAGAATCTCCCCATGCCGCCGGAGCCGATCGAGACCTTTCCCAACCCCGAACCGTCTCGAGACTACGAGATCGTCATCCGATGCCCCGAGTTCACGGCGTTATGTCCCAAGACCGGGCTGCCCGATTTCGGTGAGATTCGCATCACCTACGTTCCCGCCGCACGGTGCATCGAGCTCAAGGCGCTGAAGTACTACCTCGTCGGGTTCCGCGACCGCGGGGTCTTCTACGAGCGCCTGACCAACCAGATTCTCGACGACCTCGTGGCCGTCTGCTCGCCGCGGCGGATGGTCGTCGTCGGCGACTTCACGGCGCGCGGTGGCATCACCACCACCGTCACCGCCCGGTATCAGCAATCGGCGCCCGCATCGCCGGAGCGGCAGGAGCAGGAGCCCGCGCCTTAGCACGGCAGCGGACCGGAGGGGTGGTTGGCGCGAAGCCGAGCCGGGGGCGTCGATTTCCGGGCCGGCCCACAGTTTCGGCGGGGGAGACCCATGATGGAGACGTCGACGACGCATCGCGTGGCCATCGGCCCTGCGCTGGACCTGCACACGTTCGCCCCGCGGGACGTACCGTCCGTCGTCGAGGAATACGTCACCGAGGCGCACCGGCAGGGACTGACCGAGGTGCGCTTCATCCATGGCCGGGGCATCGGCGTGCAGCGCCGGGCCGTGCACACGGTTCTCCAGCGGCATCCGCTCGTCGTCGAGCTGTGGGATGCACCGGAATCCCATCTCGGCGCCACCGTCGCCCGGCTCGCGGCCGGGGCGACAGGCGTGCCCGAAACCGACCGGCGCTCCGAATCCGACCGGCGCTCCGAATCCGATGACCCGAACCCGTGATACCGCGCCGCCTCGCGGTGTGCCCCTGCCTTCCCGGCCGCGGATTGACGACGAAGAGATGCTCGTGCGCGCCGTCCGGCTTCGCGACGAGCTGGTCCGGCGTCGAAGCGTGCGGCAGTTCTCGGACCGGCCGGTGCCGAGGGAGGTCATCGACGCCTGCCTGCAGGCGGCGGCGTCCGCTCCCAGCGGGGCCAACCGCCAGCCGTGGCATTTCGTGCTCGTGACCGACCCCGAGACGCGGCGGCGCATCCGATTGGAGGCGGAGGCGGAAGAACGCGCCTTCTACCACGACCGGGCCCCCGACGACTGGCTCGAGGCGCTCGCCCCCCTCGGCACCGACGAGCACAAGCCGTTTCTCGAAGAGGCCGCGTGCCTCATCGTGATCTTCGCCCAGCTCCACGACGTCGACGCCGAGGGCCGCAAGCGCAAGCACTACTACGTGCACGAATCGGTGGGCATCGCGACCGGCATGCTGATCACCGCGCTGCATCAGATCGGTCTCGTCTCGCTCACCCACACGCCGAGCCCGATGCGGTTCCTGAACGCCATCCTCGACCGCCCGCCGCACGAGCGGCCGTTCCTCATCCTCGTCGCGGGACATCCCGCCCCCGGCGCCACCGTCCCCGCCATCACCCGCAAGCCGTTCGACACTGTCGTGAGCCGCCGATGAACCGCACCGATCCGAACCGGCCCCGCCGGCGCCGCCCGGGTGCACAATAAGCGGTGGTGCATCCGCAACGCGCGCGCTTCACGGTCGCCGCCGTCATCCTGGCCCTGGTGACGCTGCCCGCCGGCTTCGCCCGGCCGGCCGCCCAGCCCCGGGCGCCGGTGCTCGACATCGATGCTCCCGCCTCGCTCCGGGCCGTCGCGGAACGCGTCGCGCGGTACCCCCTGGGGGGGCTCGCCAGCGCCATGACCCTCGCCGGCCTGACCGACCCGGGCCCCCCCATCAACGTCCTGCTCATCGCCGAAGGCTCGGAGCTGGCCCGCAACACGCCGTCGTGGATCTCCGGCTTCGCCGACCCCGGGCGCAGCCTCGTGGTGCTGTTTCCCGAGCGCACCCGCCGGTATCCGACCGACTCGCTCGAGGCCCTGCTGCAGCACGAGGTCGCCCACGTCCTGTTCTCGCGCGCCGCCCGGGGGCGACCCGTGCCCCGGTGGTTCAACGAAGGACTGGCCCTCGCCGCGGAACGGCCGGTCGGGTTCGAAGACCGGTCCCGGGTGGCCTGGACCCGGATCCGGCACGGCGAGATCTCGCTGTCCGAGCTGGAGCGTCTGTTCACCGGGGGACAGGCGGCCAGTCAGCGGGCCTACGCCGTCGCCAGCGCCGTCGTCCGCGACCTGTTGCAGCGCCACGGCGACGCCAGCGCCGGCCGGATACTCGCGCGCCTCGGGCAGGACCAGCCATTCCCCCGCGCGTTCGAGGAGGCGACGGGGGAGCCGCTCGCCGCCGCCGTCGACCGCTTCTGGCGGCGCCGGCCGGTCTGGATCCGCTGGGTTGCCCTCGCCGGCCGGCCGGTGTTCCAGTGGATGGTCATCACCGTACTGGCCCTCTGCGCGATCTACGCCCACCGTCTCCGCCGCGCCGAGCAACGCCGCCGGTGGGAGGAGGAGGAAGAGCGGGCCCTCGCCGACGACCAGCTGCGGCAGCGTCTGCAAGAAGCGGATTCGCGCGCCCCCGGCAGCGCCTACGACGAGCATTGAGGAGACTCGGGGCAACAAGAAGGCCGTCAGGAAATGGGTGGTAGGGTTCCCAACCGCCAGCTCGACCCGTCCGGATCTCGATCGATACGGCCCGTGGTGGTATTCCCGATCGGGAAATATCGGCCCGGTCAGTGTCGTCCCGGCTCTGTAATTTACCGATCGGGACAATACTGTTCGTCAGATCCCATCGATCCCTCTATATTTCCCGATCGGGAAATCGAATCATGACACCAGCACAGATTGGGCAATTCGTTCGCAGGACGCGCCGCGCGCAACGGCTCCGGCAGGATCAGTTGGCGGGTGCCGCGGGCGTCGGCGTCCGGTTCCTGGTGGAGCTGGAAGCCGGAAAAGCGACGGCCCAGCTCGGCAAGGCGCTCGCGGTGCTGGCGGCGCTTGGCTGCACGCTGCGTATCGAGCCGCCGCCGGGAGCCGCGGACGGCGGCCTGCAGACGTGATGCGCGTGCTCACCGTCTGGTGGGAAGGCGCCGTCGTCGGCTCGCTGACCGCGGACCGGCACGGCGAGATGCGCTTCGCCTACGATGGCGGCTGGGTCGCGAACCGGTCCGCGGCGGCGCTCTCGGTCTCGCTGCCCAAACGCCTCGATCCGTTCCCTCCCCGGGCGTGCCGTCCTTTCTTCGAAGGCCTGCTGCCCGAGGGCGCGCAGCGCGACGCGGTGGCAGCCGCCTTTGGCGTGTCGCCGGCCAACGAGTTCAAGCTGCTCGAGCGGCTGGGTGGCGAGGTGGCGGGCGCGCTCACGTTGTGGCCCGCGGACGAGACGCCGCCTGCGTTCGCGGCGGCGGGTCCGGCGGCGGTGCTTTCGGACGACGATCTTGCCGGCCTCCTGACAAGACTCGACGCGCGGCTCTTCCTGGCCGGCACGCGGGGAGTTCCTGCGACGCATCGACGCGGACCCCGAAGTGCGCCGACGGGGCAGGTCGGTCTTCATCCGCTCGGCAGTCGAGATGTACCTGGGCGCCAGGCAACGACGGGAGATCGACGAGCAACTCAGGAACGCCTACGCCGGACACGCCGACGAGTTGTTGGCGGAGATCAGCGATCTGGTGGGTGCCCAGGAATGGCCGCCCGCGTGAATCGCGGCGAGATCCAGCGTCGGCAGCCGCCCCGGTCGCAACGATGCGAGAAGTCCTCCGCGGCGCAGTTCGCCCACAGGGCAGTCCGATTTTCGCCCTTTCCGCCGTTGCGATTCTGGCGCTGAGCGTCGGCGCCGCGACCGCGGTGTTCACGCTCGCCGATCCGATGCTGATTCGGCCGTTGCCGTACCCGGATTCGGAGCGGCTGGCCTCATGCTGCGTTCGTTGGAATCCGGTACCCTGGGAGCCGTGACGAAGGCCTCGCTGGCGCCGACCGGCGGTGCGGCGGGCGCCGGGCCGTTGCCCGTCACCCACCGCGTCAACCGCGAGGCGGTCGTCGTGCTGGGCTGGGGGCGGGCGATTCTCCTGCAGCTCGCGCATCCTCTCGTGGCGGCCGGCGTCGGCGCCCACAGCGGCTTCGACGACGGGGCCCTCGCCTACATCCGGCGCATACGCCGCACCATCGGGGCGATGCTCTCGCTCACCTTCGGCACCGAGTCCGAGATCCGGGAGACGGCCGGCCGCATCAACGCGATCCACCACCGCGTGCACGGACGGCTGGACTGCGCGGCCGGCAGCTACCCGGCGGGCGCGCCCTACGACGCGACGGACCCGGCCCTGCTCACCTGGGTCCACGCAACCCTCGTCGACAGCCAGCTTCGGACCTACGCCCTGTTCGTCGGACCGCTGGCGCCGGACGAGGAGGACCGGTACTGCGCCGAGGCGGCGCAGGTCGGCCCGTTGCTCGGGGTTCGGGCGGACGCGCTGCCCGACAGCAAGGAGCGGCTCGACCGCTACCTGGAACGGATGCAGCGGGAAGATCGGCTCGCGGTCGGCGCGGGAGCGCGGCGGCTCGCGGGGGCCCTGCTCGCGCCGCCGGGGAGGCGATGGGTCGCTCCGGCCCTGTGGCTCGGCCGGCTCACCACCGTCGGCCTGCTGCCCGCGTCCATCCGCGACGCCTACGGATTCCCGTGGCGCGCGAAGGACGACCGGAGGCTGCGTGCAGCCGCGGCGACGCTGCGCGCCGCCCGGCGGGTCACGCCGCCGGTGCTGCGCCAGTGGCCGGCCGCCAGGAGGGCGCGCAGGCGCTAACGGCGTTGGACTTCCGGCCGGGGTACCTGCAGGTCTTTGCAGATCTTTCTCGCAAGGTCCTGGTTGATGTCGTTGTGACGGGGAATCGTCGAGACCTTCCTGGCCGTCGGGTTGATGAACACGGTGTCGTTGCCGCCCTCGCGCAGTGAAGGTGCACCCGTGTCGTGCCAAGTGCCGCAGCAGATCCCGACGCTTCACGCCGTGACGTTGAAAGGCTCTCGGATGACTGCACCCACGGGGACGTCTTCGCGGGCGAATATCCGGTTGGCTTCGACCACCAAGGTGACGGCTTCGCGAAGGTTCCTGCGGCATTCTTCGAGAGAGGCGCCTTGAGTGTTGGCGCCGGGAAATTCCTCGATGAAGGCGATATGGCCTTCTGGAACCTTTCGGAACACCGCCGTGCATTGCAGGTCCATGACTGACTTCTGAGGATACGGATACGCCCGTCCGCCAAGCATTGGAACCGCCTCCCCGGTTCGGCTACCGCCCCGCGGCCGCGCCCTCCTGCACGCGCGCCCCGCGCAGCAGGTTCTCCATCCCGTAGTTGCCCTCGTGACAGGCGTACTCGTACATCGGACCGGCGAAGCGGCGCATGGGGATGGACGCGGTCCACGGGCGCGTGTAGGTGTCGGGGTCGTTCACCGTGTAGTGGTGCTCGATGGTGTCGGCGTCCACGCGGGTGAACCGCTCCACCATCGTCAGGGCGCCGGTCGCCCCGGGACAGCAGTTGAACGAGTTGGTGTAGATCTCGTCGCGGAAGTGCGTGGTCTCGACGACCAGGGTGTCGCCCTCCCAGCGGCCGCGCGAGTCGCCCATCCACAGCCGGATCCGCTCGTCGACGGGCGGGCCGCCGGCGAGGGGGATGATGCGCGGCTCGTGGATCATCTCCTGCAGCATGACGACATATCCCTCATTCTGCGGGCCGGTCCGTAAACTGTTGAAAAAAAGGGGGTTGTCTACGTACTTGGCTTCTTTACCACGTTGAGTCCCACATCTCGACTCGGTTGATTGTCGTCTGGTGGGCGGTCTTCGGGCTGAATCGCCCTTTGGGTCTCCATATCGGTCAGCTGGTTGTGTACTGTTGCGAGCGTCGCGACGAGCGTCGGCTCCCGAGCATCGGGGGGCAGCCTGATGTTCGCCAGTTCCGTCACGGACCAGTGGACGTCAGGTCTCGTCGGGCTGCAGAATCTCGCGCATCGCGTCGCGAAGAACGGGGCCTATCCGGCGCCAGAGCGCGCCCGCGCTCTTCGGCAGCTGGAGTTTCGTGGACATCGGTTCGGTTTACCGAAACGGGTAGCCGTCGGGCGGTACGAGTTCGGGCCTGTCGGCGTGCAGGTGCAGGAATCGCCACTTCCGCCAGAACGGCGGGTCGACGAAGTGCATTGCTGTCGCGAACATGCGCCAGGTGTAGGCCTGCTCCGCCCATGCCTGCCAGATCTGTCTTTTGTCGGCGTACGTGATCCATGTCTGGAGTACGTACCGTTGCCGTTCGGTGGGGTTCCGTGTCCGCATCGCGCGGTACAGCTCGGGCGGCGTAGGCGGTTCGACGTCGCCGGCGGTTCTTGAGAGGAACACGAGCTCGACGGTCGTGCTCCGCGGTCCGGTGCGCTCCGGATTGCGGCCTTTATCGAGGCGTTCGTGGACCCAGTCGGGGGCGGGATTGTCGCTGAAGGCTTCCGGCGGAGCCTTGCCGCAAGCCTGTTCGTCGGGGTTCGTGATCACTTCCATGAGCGCTCCCGGCGTGCCCGCCCTTCTGTCGGGTCCTGTTGGCGGTTGTATGCAGGGGCGGCTCCCCCGGGCTCGCGATCTTTGCCGCACATGATGTTCAGGGCCTTGGCCGATTCGCCGATGCGCGCCTTCTCGGCTTCTTGATCTCCGCCTCGCTTGCGCTGCTCCCGAGTTCCGCGACGGCGCACTCGCGCATCCGCTCATAGAGCATTCGCTCGGCTTCGATAACGTTCATTGTTGCGGCCTCTGCCGGCGCGCTCGGTGCGGGATTTCGGGGCGTCCGTGTCGCACGGGGGCAGTGTAGCCCCCGCCGCGGAGGGCTGTCAAAAGCCGCCGCGCCCGCGGGCGGAGGGGGTCCGGAGTGTCCGTTGGAACGGTCCGCCGGGGCTCTCGAAGACCTTGCCCGACCGGCTGCAGCATGTGGGCGCCTCCTCGTGCGTTCGGGTTGCCTCCTCGTGTGCGCAGAGGTCGGTACGGTCTGTGCGGAACCGCCACACCGAGGACGACCGCAGGAACCGCCTTCCGGCTCGCCGTCGGCCTTGGCGGGACCTCGCCGGCCGCCGCGAGGGAGGGCCGGCGTCGTCGCTGCGTCGTCGCTGCGCCTGGACTCGAGCCATCTGCCGGGCGCGTCCGGTCCTACATTCGCGTTTCACTGATTGCCTCTGGGGACTCCAGAATCGGGGCTTCCGCACCATCGTCCGCCCGAAGGACCGCCGGCCGCGGCCGAAGCGGTGGGCCGACGCCGTCGACCAGCTCCGCACTCTGCAAGCCGAGTACGAGGCTTGGCGCGACCAGCTGCCCGAGGCCCTGGACATACCGGCCGAGGGACCGCCCGCAGCGTGCGGGTAGCCGACCCCGGCCCCGCCGAGGGGGGCCTCGTAGCCGGCCATGCTGAGGCCCGCGCCAGCGCGGGCAACGCCGCCAGGGGCCAAAAGGGCGGCCCGAGACTTGGGGGCCGTGGTGAACGCACTCGAGGACCTCCGCAGGCGCTCCGACCAGAACATCGCCGACCTCTGTGGGACCGCCTTCGAGTACGGAGCCCTGTTCGCGGCAGTGCAGCTGAACCACGACCTGAGGAGAGAGCTGCTCGGAAGGCGGGGGCGGCCCGAAGATCATGCGGGGGTGCGGCCGAAACAGGATCTGCAGGGCCCGTCACTTGGACCTGTCGTGAGGGGGGTGGACCCTCGTCGGCCTCCAGTCTCCGTGTGGATCGGAACCCCCGCGGATCGGGCTCGGTGCGTCCTCGTGCCTCGTCGTGACCTTCGGCTTGTCGACTCCGAAGGGGTCCAGGTGTGCCGGGAACATCGGCTTCGGCTTGTCGACTCCGAAGGGGTCCAGGTGCGTCCCGAACATCGGCTTCTTGTCGCCGCGGTCGACGCTTGGGCGGTGTCCGTTCCGCAGGGCGCGGAACGCGTTTCCGGGTAGCCGCACCTCTCTGGCGGCTCCCTCGTCTGTCAAGTCCTGCCGGTCGAGTTCGGCCTCGATGAGGCGCTTCCGCCGGTCAGTCGTTGTCCGATTCACCCTTCGCTTCTTCGGTATCGGCTTCCCGTCTCCTACGGTCTCGTGCGGGACGGGGGCGTCGGGGTGGCCGCGACGGGTGGCGCCGGGGTCGGGCGCCTCCGCCGAGGATCCCGGCCGCGCGCCTCGCCCCGAGGCCCGCCGGGACCGCCCGGCCCGCCGGCAGCAGGGCCGTCGGGGCCCCGCCCCGGTTGCCGGCCGCCCACCACAGCAGGTGGGCGATCTCGGGGTCGGGCGGCGGCGGGTTCCCGTCCGCCGCCAGGGATCACCCATCTCCGAAGCGCGTCCAAGCGGTCGTCGACGTTTTCACCGACGGCGACGGCCTCCTCGACGTTCTTGAGGCGTGTGTCCATCTCGCCCGGCGTGTTGATGATTCGGCAGCCCCACTGGCCGAGAGCCGTGCCGATAACGGCCGCGATCGCGGCCGCGGCGTAGCGCTCGACCCCCGGGTTCGTCGCCGCCCGGCTTCGGGGCGTCGTGCCCGCCCGCGGCTTGAGTTCCAGCGGGCCCCCCCGTCGTTGCTCGGGGACTACCGATCGTGTCGGCCGGGTTTTCCAGGTGTTGACTTGGTATGGTGTTCCGGCTCGGAAGCGCCGCCTGGCCCTTCGTTTGCTCCCCGCGTCGGGTGGGCCTCCGTAGGGTGGTCGACTTCGGCGCCCGAGAGGAACTCGGAACGGACGTCCGTTTTGGCGGTCCGGCTGCGCTGCGGCGCGGCGGGTCCGCGGTCGCGGAACTGCCACCGGGTTTTTCGTCCGTCGACTTCCTCGTAGAGGATGGCCCCCGTTCCGCGGCCGATCAGTGTCTCCGCGTACCCGACGATTTCGGTCGTCATCAATCCCTGCCCTTCGATTCGGTGGTCGAGGCCCCGTTCGCTGAGAAGGGCCTCGACGCCGCTGGCTCCGGCCTCGGCCGTCCGCAGTCCCGCTAAGCCGCTTTTGGTGGTCACGATGAGTCTGCCGCCGTCGACCTCGATCCGCAGGAGGGCGTAGGCCGCGTCGCGTAGAGTTTCGGCGCCGGCGGTCCCCAGCCGCGGGATCTCGGCCTCGAATTCGCGCGGCGCCCCCTCGATCCGGTCCGCGGCTTTCTTGGCGATCTCGGCGTTGTTGACCGCCCACCGCTTCGCCAAGTCCGGGAGTTCCTTGGGATAGATGATGTTGACTGCGGCTTCGACCGCCGCCGGGTTCAGCTTTCCTAGCACGACCACGTCGAAGATGTCCCTCGGGACGTTCCTCGCGAAGCGCCGGGTCTTCCCCGACAGGATCTGCGCGTCCGACTGGACGCGCTCCGTCTCGCCATCGATCGAAGCTGTCGCCAATCCCCTCCGGATTGGCATTTCGTGCGTCCAGATCTCCACGTTGCGCCGGTTCTCCGGGTCGCGGCCCGCTTCCGCGCTGAAGAAGTCGAACTTGTCGGTCTTGGGCACGGTCCATCCGCGGGCCCTGAGCGCTGTGCGTAGATCCGCGTGTTCCGGTCCGTGCAGGTCTTCCACGGACCCCCGTCTTGTCGGGGTCTGTATGTCGATATCCGTGCTTCGCCGGTGGCGGTGGCGTGCCGCGAGCACGGTGCCCCCGCCGATCGAGTACTCTGCGGGGCCGTCTTGGACCCGCCCGATCCCCTCCTTGATCAGGTCCCGCGTGCCGAGCCACACCCGGCGCGCGGGTTCGGGCAGCACCATGACGGGGTTGTCGTCGTTCATCGGCTCCTCTGCCGCGTCGCTCCGGTCCCTATCCTTCGGCGGGTTCGGCGGGGGTCCGCGCGTACGCGCCCATCTTGAGGTGGTCCGCTGCCGGGCATCTCGACAGCCCGGTCCGGTGGAGCGCCGACGCCAGCGACGCGGGCGTGTACAGCCCGTGCGCCCATCCGAGCGCGAGCATACGCCAGCCTGCGGTGTCGGCCCATTCGTGCAGCGCCATGGTCTGCCGGTTCTCGGGTGCCGGGTTTTCGACCGCCTTCTTCAAGTCGTCGGTCGTCGGGCTCCTCTTCCACCCGCACGTTCCGCTCGTCAGGACGTGCTGCAACGCCGCCGCCCGCCGCGCGGGGTCATCCCCGCCGAGTTCGAGCAGGATTTGCGTCCACTCCGGGCCGGGCGTCGGTTCGTCCGAGAGCGTCTCCGGGTCGGGCACCTTCGGGTGGTCGAAGTGATGGCGGACGCCTTGGAACGCCGCGGCCTCCTCCGCGTCGATTTCCATCATCGTCGGACCTGTCCGTAGCGCTTCCTCGAGGTCGTCGAAGTACGTCCCGGGGGAGCTGCGGTCGACGTGCTCGTAGACCGGGACCGTAGCTGTCGGTCTGCTGGCCATGTTTGCGTCTCCGCGCGGAGTTCGGGAGATATGTCCGGTCCGGCCCGCGTTGCCGCGGCCGCTGGTGGGGGCAGTCTAGCCGCCGCCGCGGCAGGCTGTCAAAACGCCGCTTGAGCTGCCGATCGGGGCCCTGAAGCGTCTTGCTTGACGGGCTGAGGGGCGGCGTCGATGCCGTTTCAGACCGCGCCCGCTCAGGTGCGGGCGTCCCGTCCGACGCCGCCCGGTGGCGGTCGGGGGACGCGGCTCAGGTCGGCGGTCTCCGGCGTACCGGCGCGTTCGGTCATAGAGGGCCGCAGCCTTTTTCGAGTCACTGGGATCGGTGTAGCTGCTGTACCACTTTGACAGCCTGAACACCACGCCGTCGACCTGGGTCTCGGGATCGCCGTAGCTCTTGAGCCCGGCGTTCGTGGCGACCTCGCTCGATATCCCGTCGTGGCGGACCAGGTAGGCGCGTCGCTGCAGCTCGTAGATGTCGGGGTGGGCCTTCTTGAGTCCTTCGATGAGCTCGTCGGCGACGTCGTTCGTGTAGAGGACGAGGAAGTTCTTCCCGAAGTCGTCGGTCATCGTGGGTCCCTCTAGGGCGTTCCGTCGCCGCCGCCCGCGGGCGGCGGCGCGGTCAGCGTCGGCGGCGCAGCCGGCGGCCCGCGGGGTGGACGGCGTTCTCGGCGGCTGTCGGGGGTCCG
Source organism: Vicinamibacterales bacterium (assembly GCA_965215895.1). Classification (GTDB taxonomy): domain Bacteria; phylum Acidobacteriota; class Vicinamibacteria; order Vicinamibacterales; family UBA8438; genus JAJEEA01. The sequence goes on from OZ244130.1 coordinate 870,766, forward strand.
CGTCAGGCCCCCTCCTACGCGGTACGAGTAGGGCGCGGCGAGCAGTCCGGCGCGCGTGGCCGCGGCCGCGCCGTCGGTCCCGCGCGGGCGCGGGCCCCCTCGCCGCCGGCCTCCCCGCCGGTGCCGCCGGGCGGCCCGGGCCGTTGTTTCCCCGGCCCCGCCGCCGGGGGCGCTGTCGGCGGCTGGGGCGGGGTCGGGCGGCTCGGCCAGCGCGGCGGCCGGGGCGTCGCTCTCGTCGGCGTCGTAGCGCTCGTGCGGCGGGGCCGCGTCGGCCTCGGCTCCGGGGCGTTCGTCCGGCCGCCAGGCCGGCGCGCCTGCGGGTGTGGACGCCGCGGGGCGCCGCGCCGGTCGCGGCCGAGCCGGCGCAGCCCCGCCTGCAGGTCGCGGGCGGTGCGGCGGAGCACGTTCAGGGCCTGTTCCGCGGGCGTGCCGCCGACGGCCACCATCTCGGCGATCGGCGTTCCGAGCAGGGTCTCGGCGTGCATCGCCGCCGCCGCGAAGGCGGCGGCGGCGCCGAGGCCGTCGGTCCTCCGCAGGCCGTCGGGGCGGACCGCGTCGATCAGGCCCGCCGACGCCCTCGGCGCCCCGCGCGTGATCGCCTCGGCCGTCTCGGCCGGGGCGCGGCCGTCGCTGATCCCGTCTCACGGGCTCCAGTTGTCTGAGCCCTCGAGGGCGGCCACGATGCGGCCTGTGAGGTCGGGGTTCCGAAGGGCTGGCGGCGCCGGCGGCTCCGGCCGGTCGGCTTCGGGGTCCGTGCCGTTCCCGGCGCCCGGCGGTCCCGCCCGCGGGCGGCGAAGGCTTCGGTTCGGCCGTGTCCGGAGTCCGCGCCGTTCCCGGCGCCCGCGGCGGTCCAGCCCGTGGGCGGCGAAGGTTCCGGCTTGGCCATCTCCGGTCCCGCCCGGCGTCCGGTGCCCGCGGGCGGGTTGTCGTCGCCCGGCACTTCGATCTCGACTATGCCGACCGTCCCCGGGTCGGCGTTCTCCGCGCCTGCGGGCGCGGAGTCGGGATCAGCCGAGACCTCCACCGCCACGTAGGCCTCGGCGGCCGCCGAGGCCGCTGAGCGCGGGGAGCCCGCCGACGCCGCCCTGGCGGGCGTCCTCGACGTCGACGCTGGACGCAGATCCCTTCGTCCCGCGGACTGCACTCATGCAGCGCTGGGCGGATTACGTACTCCCTTTATCGGAGAGATTCGGAGACGGTTAGTGGCTTCCGTCTTCTCTGTCGTGCGGCTTTGCACTCGGGTTGGGCTCTCGTCAGCTCGTGATCTGGTGGTCCAGAATCGACCACGGTAGGTCCCACAAAAATTTCTCGTAGGGAGGATCGACGTTTCCGAGCCTGTTTAACAAGTCCTTGTTTATCAGTGCTTTACGTCCCGCGGCCCGATCGCGGTTGGCGGAAGCCTGCGCTATCAGTGCTGCTGGTTTTATCCCGGCGTCTGCAGGACCAGGAAGTGGTTGTTGTAGCCGCCGGGCCGCTTGGGGGCGCCGCGGGTGACGCAGCGCTCGGCCATGGCGCGGTCGGTCCACGTGTCGGTGCCGCGGGCCCAGCCGGCCCGCGCGTCCCCGTCCGCCGTGCGCGGCGGCAGGCGGCCGTCGGGCGGGTCGATGACAAGCGACGTGCGCGCGAGGGCGGTCCCGCGCTCCCACCAGAAGTCGTTGTAGGTGCCGGGGTCCCCCGGGGGCGGCGGTCGGTCGTTGCGGCCGACGTTCCCGGCGTCGATGGCCGCGACCTCCTCGTCCGTGTAGACGGTCCGTTCCGCCACGTCCCGCGGGCGCTCGAGCGGAGTGGTCGTCGAGTTCGTCCAGAGCCCCTGCAGGTCCGGCTGGCCGTCGGGCGTGCGCGGCGCCGTCCATCCATCCTGCGCGAACGCGGCGCCGGGCGCCGCGAGGGCCGCCGCCAGCACCGCCAGAGAGAAACGCCGTCGAAGCATGTCGACCTCCAGGGACCACGCCGCCGCGGGCGCCAGCGGCGGCGGCGACGCGGACGCGATTTCGCCGGCTCTACGGCTCGAGGCCGAGGAGCCGCGCCGGGTTGTCGCGGATCATCACGTCGATGTCCGCGTCGCTGATGCCTTCGCCGCGCAGCCCGTCCATGAGGGCGTTCAGGCCGTCGGGGTGCAGCGGATTGCCCGCCTGCCCCAGGTCGGACGACAGCAGGAAGAGGCGGGCGCCGTACTCCCGGATGGCGTCGGCGTAGTCGGCGTAGGTGAACTGGCCGTTCATGACCGCGAGCCAGACCAGCTCGATGACGACGTCATGGTCGGCCATCGCCCGGAGCTGGGCGGGGGTCGGCGACTGCCCGAGCCCGTGGGTGACGAGAATCTGCTCGACGCCGCGGCGGCGCGCCTCGGGAATCAGGGCCAGCACCTCTTCCGGCGACGAGTGGCCCATCGCCAGCACGAGGTCGTGCTCGGCGATCAGGTCGAAGATCTCGCCCAGGGCGGGGTCCATGGCGCCGTCGCGCATGACCGGCACGAACGCGCCGGGGTCGCCGGCGCGGGTCATCCAGAACTCGGCGTCGAACGTCGGCAGCCACACCACCTTGCCGCGCCCGCCGGAGAACGCCACCAGCTGCCGGACCGCCTCCGCGTTGAGCCCCCCGACGGAGTGGTTGAGGGCGACCCCGCCGAAGATCTCGATGCCGGGCACCTCCTGCATGGCCAGCCAGGCGCGGTCCGCGGTCATCGTGAAGTGGTTCTTCAAGACGAGCCCGCGCATCCCGGCCCGCTTCGCAATGCGCGCGACCTCCAGGTCGCCGACCGAGCGGGGCCTCGAGTCGGGCCCGGAATGCGCGTGAAAATCGATGACCCCGGCCAGGGAGGTGGTCTGCCCCGCCGCCGGCTGAACCAGGACCATGCCCATCAACGCTGCCGCACCCGCGGCCGTCCACCTTCTCATCGCGTATTCCCCTCTCTTTTGTCCCCTTGGCCTCGGGGCTGTTGGACGACCGGCGCTATTGCCCGGCCACCGCGCCCGCCGGCGGAACGTTGCCGTTCGGCTTGAGCGCGGCCACCCCCGGTCCGGACGGTCCCCGCAACGTGAACCAGAGCGTCCCCTCCGCGTCGCGGTCGAGCTTCGGCGTATGCGCCCGGAGCTCCGGAAACGGGAAGTAGGTGAAGGCGCTCGTCGCCTGATCGAACCGCACCAGCGCGTTGTAGATGCCGTTCTCGACCCACAGGTTGTCCTCGGCGTCCGGCCAGACGTCGTAGGGGTTCCCGTCCTTGAGGGGCAGCTCGAACTCGGTGACGGTCCCCGTCACCGGGTCGATCTTCGAGATCGCGTTGCCGAAGTAGTGGGCGGCCCACACCTTGCCGTTCGCGTCGATGGCCGGGCGCCGCGCGGGATTGGACAGGGCGTACGACCGCCACGCGGCCGTCTCCTGGTTGTACATGAAGATCGCGGGGGTGTGCAGTCCGACCGCCCAGACGCGGTCCTGCCGGTCGACGACGATGCCGTAGCCGCTGAACCCGGCCAGCGGCTCCCACTCGGTGAAGTCGTTCGCCGCCGGATCGAAGCGGCCGATGCGGCCGGCGGAGGCGAAGTAGGTGTACCAGAACTGGCCGCGGGAATCGACCCAGAGGCTGTGCGGTCCCGCGCCGGTCGTCGGCAGCGGATGGCGCTCCATCTCGCCGGTGGCCGGATCGAGCTCGCCGAAGTGGTCGCCGGTCAGCTCGACCCAGTACACGCGCCCCCGATGCTCGACGATGCCGTGCGGCGTGACGTTGATGTTGTCGGGGTTCTCGATCCAGATCTCCCGCGTGCGCGTCTCGAAGTCGGGATCCCGGCTGTCCATGCGGATGATGGAGTTCGAGCCGTTGCCCGACACCCAGATGACCCCCGGCTCGGCCACGCTCGCGAAGACGCTGTGGATGCTGCCGCGCGGCGGCGCGCCGTTCGCGAGCAGGCGCCGCGGTCCGCGGTTCAACTCGTACTCGATGTAGACCGCCCTGGACAGCGCCTCCTCGTCGCGGACGAGCGGGTCGAGCTCGAGGTCGCGGGGCTGCGACCCCGGTCCGAAGTTGGCGGTCAGGTACTGGATGATCAGCTCCTTCTCTTCGACCGACACCAGGTCGTGCGTAATCTGCGGCACCCCGGGGGACATGTTGGCCACGCGGCCGTCCACGTCGAACATCCGGTCGACCGCCTGCCGCCACCCGTTCTCGTTCCGCGGTCCGCGGCGGTGGAAGCCGGCCGGGCCGTGGCAGCCGAAGCAGGACCGCAGCATGATGTCGCGGGCGGGATGGGGCGGATAGAGGGTGTCGAAGTCGACGATCTCCGCCGCGCGGTCGTCCGCCGCGCCGCCGCCGTAGTTGCGCTGGGCCGACGCTCCGCGCGCCGCCGCGCCCTGTTCCGGTCCCGCGCCGAGCGCGGTCAGGGCGATGTCGACCGTCGTCGACTCGCCGGCCCGCACCTCTACCGTCACGGTCGGAGACTCGAACGCCTCTTCGATCACCGACACGTCGTAGGTGCTCGGCGGCAGGTTGTAGACCCGGTAGCCGCCGTCCCGGGTGTAGACGGTGTAGGCGATGCGGCGGACGGTGTCGTGCGCCTTCACCCGCAGGGCGCGCACTTCGCCGTAATCGGCCGTCACGCGGCCCGCAATCAGGCCCGCGCCGCCGCCGTCCTGGGCGAGGGCGACCCCGCCGGGGGAGGCGACGAGCAGGGTTGCCGCCGCCGCGACTGCCGCGCCGGCGAGACGCCGGACGCCGCCGGTTCGTGGTTCTATCCGCATCGTCTCCCCCTCGGTTGCCGGGATCATCGATCGCCAACGGCCTCGCCGGTTCCGGTGCGCCGCCGGATTCTGCCACACGCTCCTGTGAGTATAGGCGAGACCGGGGCGGCGCGACACGACGGTCCCCGGTTCCGCCGTCCGTCTTCCCCCCGGGTATAAGATCGGCGGATGGTACGAGCCGTCGCCGCCGCTTTGGTCGCGGTGCTGGCCGGGGCCGCCGGCGCCGGCGCTGGCGGGCTGCGCCAGGCCTCGGCGCGGAGCGCGGCCCCCGCGCCGTCGCCCCAGCGGGCGCTGCTCGACCGGTACTGCGTCACCTGCCACAACCAGCGGCTGCAGACCGGGGGGCTGGCTCTCGACACCGCGGACGTGTCCCGCGTCGGCGAGGCGCCCGAGGTGTGGGAGCGCGTGGTCCTGAAGCTGCGCGGCGGGATGATGCCCCCGGCGGGTCGGCCGCGCCCCGCCGGGCCCGCCCTGGACGAGCTCCGCGGGTGGCTCGAGGGGTCCCTCGACCGCGCCGCCGCCTCGGGCGTGGAGCCGGGCCGGGTGCCCACCCACCGCCTGAACCGGGCCGAGTACGCCAACGCCGTCCGCGACCTGCTGGCCCTCGACGTCGACGGGGCGGCGCTGCTGCCGGCCGACGACTCCGGCCACGGATTCGACAATCTCGCGGGGACCCTCGCGCTCTCGCCGGCGTTGATGGAGCGTTACCTGTCGGCGGCCCGGCGCATCAGCCGCCTCGCGGTCGGCGACCCGACGATCGGACCGGGCCTGACCTCGCGGACCTACACGGTCCCGATCGCGATGACCCAGAACGACCGGATGAGCGAGGCGCTGCCGTTCGGATCGCGCGGCGGCCTCGCGGTGCGCCACCGCTTTCCCCTCGACGGCGAGTACGTCTTCACGATCCGGTTGAAACGGAGCGTGTACGAGTACATCGTCAACCTCGACGAGGCGCACGATCTCGACGTGCGGATCGACGGCCGGCGGGTGGCCCGGTTCACGGTCGGCGGCGCCGCGCCGGGGAAGCCGGCGCCGGTCAGCTTCTCGGGCACGTTCGTGGCGGCCGGCGCCTCCGAGTATCCGACCCAGGACTGGGACGACTATCGCACCGGGGCGGACGCGGGCCTTGCGGTGCGCATCCCGGTGCGGGCGGGCGCCCGGGTCGTCGGCGTGTCGTTCGCGGACAGGTCGTGGGAGCACGAGGGGGTGCTCCAGCCGGCGCTGCGCGAGTACGGCGCCACCGTCACGGAGACCACCGACACGTCGTCCCGGCCGGAGGGACCCGGTCTGGAGAGCGTCACCGTCGATGGACCCTACGGGGTGGCGGGACCGGGGGAGACCGCGAGCCGTTCCCGGATCTTCGTCTGCCGGCCCGACGGCGCGGAGGCCGGCGGGGAGCCCTGCGCCCGGACCATTCTCGCCCGCCTCGCCCGGCGCGCGTACCGCCGGCCCGTCGGCGGCGCCGACCTCGAGCCGCTGCTGGCCTTCTACCGGGAGGGACGGGCGGCGGAGGGTTTCGAGGCGGGCATCCGGACCGCGGTCGAACGCCTCCTGATCGACCCGGAGTTCCTGTTCCGCATCGAGCGCGATCCGGAGGGCGCGGCGCCCGGCGCCCCCTACCGGCTCTCCGACCTGGAGCTCGCCTCGCGGTTGTCGTTCTTCCTGTGGAGCAGCATTCCGGACGACGAGCTCCTCGACGTGGCGGAGCGGGGCCGGCTCTCCGACCCCGGCGTGCTCGAGGGACAGATGCGGCGCATGCTGGACGATGCCCGCGCGTCGGCCCTCGTCGACAACTTCGCCGGCCAGTGGCTGTCGCTGCGCAGCGTCGGCGGCATCGCACCGGACCCGAATCTCTTTCCCGGCTTCGACGAGAACCTCCGCGAGGCGTTCCGGCGCGAGACCGAGCTGTTCTTCGAGAGCGAGTTGCGCGAGGACCGGAGCGTCATCGACCTTCTGGCCGCGGACCACACGTTCCTCAACGAGCGGCTGGCCCGGCACTACGGGATTCCCGGGGTGATCGGCAGCCACTACCGGCGGGTGAGCCTCGCGGGCCGGGGACCCGCCGCGGCCCGGCGCCGCGGTCTCCTCGGCCACGGCAGCATCCTCGCCGCGACCTCCTACGGCAACCGCACCTCGCCGGTGCTCCGGGCGAAGTGGCTGCTCGAGAACGTCCTGGGCACCCCGCCCGCGCCGCCCCCCCCGGACATCCCGCCGCTGCCCGCCGGCGGCCCGGCCGGCGAGCCGCGCACGGTTCGCGAGCGGCTCGCCGAGCACCGGCGGAACCCGGCCTGCGCCAACTGTCATGCGCCCATGGACCCGCTGGGGTTCGCGCTCGAGAACTTCGACGCCATCGGACGGTGGCGGACGAGCGACGCCGGCGTTCCCATCGACGCTTCGGCGGTGCTCGCCGACGGGCTCACCGCGTTCGACGGTCCCGGGGGGCTGCGGCGGGTGCTGCTCGGCCGCTCCCGGCAGTTCGTCGAGACGGTCACCGAGAAGCTTCTCGTCTATGCCCTCGGCCGCGGCGTCGAGCACTACGATCGTCCGGTGATCCGCGGCATCGTCCGGGCGGCGGCGGCCGACGACTACCGGTGGTCGTCGCTGATCCTGGGGGTCGTCGAGAGCGCGCCGTTCCGGATGCGGAGGTCGGAGTCATGATCATCACCAGGAAGGCGATTCCCCGCCGGACGGTGCTGCGCGGGGTGGGGGCGGCGGTGGCGCTGCCGCTGCTCGACGGCATGGTGCCCGCGCTGACCGCGCTGGGCCGGACGGCGGCGCGGCCCATCCGGCGGTTCGGCGTCGTCTACATCCCGAACGGGGTCGTGCTCGACCAGTGGACCCCGGCCACCGACGGCGCGGGGTTCGCGTTCTCGCCGATCCTGGCCCCGCTGGCGCCGTTCCGTGACCGGTTGCTGGTGCTGAGCGGGTTGACCCAGAACGTGAACGGCCTGACCGCGAGGAGCGGGGCGGTCCATGGCCGGTGCGCGACGAAGTTTCTCAGCGGCGCGATTCCGCGGCCGTTCGGACAGGAGGGGAACGACTTTCTCGCCGACGTCTCCCTCGATCAGCTCGTCGCGCGGGAGATCGGGCGGGAGACGCCGATCGGATCGCTGGAGCTGTCCCTGGAATCGGGCGACAAGGGCGCGGGAACCTGCGACGGCGGCTACAGCTGCACGTACAGCCACACCATCGCCTGGCGGGGGCCGCGCACCCCGCTGCCGATGGAGCACAACCCCCGGGTGGTGTTCGAACGGATGTTCGGCGACGGCGGCAGCACCGACCCCGCCGCGCGCCGCGCCCGGGCCCGGCGCAGCCGCAGCCTCCTCGATTCGGTCCGCGACAAGGCCACGGCCCTGACCCGCGGCCTCGGTCCGAGCGACGCCGCGCGGCTGGGCGAGTACCTCGACGCGGTACGGGACATCGAGCGGCGCATCCAGCGGGTCGAGACGCAGGCGGAGCGCGAGGTGCCGGCGTTCGACCAGCCGGCCGGCGTGCCCGCGGCCTTCACGGACCACGCGCGGCTGATGTTCGACCTGCAGGTGCTCGCGTGGCAGAGCGACCTGACCCGGGTCATCACGTTCATGGTCGGCCGCGAGTTCAGCAGCCGCACCTATCCGGAGATCGGCGCGTCCGGCGGGCACCACCCGCTGTCGCACGAGGGCAGCGCGGCGAGCCGCGAGCAGCTGATCCGCATCAACACGCACCACGCGGCGCAGTTCGCCTACTACCTCGATCGGCTGGCCGCCACCCCGGCCGGGGACGGGTCGCTGCTGGATCACGCCATCCTCTACTACGGGGCGGGGATGGCCGAGGGCGACCACCGGCCGTGGAACCTGCCGATGGTGGTGGCCGGCGGCGGCGGCGGGCGGCTCGCGGGCGGCCGGCATATCCGCTACGCCGGCGCGGCCGGCGGCGGCCGATCGGTCGACGGCGGTACCCCTCTCGCCAACCTGCACGCGACGGTGCTCGAGAAGCTGGGGATGCGCGTCGACCGCATCCACGACAGTACCGGGCGGCTGGATCTGTAGGTCGAGGAGCCTGTGGCAAGAGCCTCCTTGCATTCGACGGGCGCGGCATCCCGCGCGGATTGCGCGGCTCCGCCAGGCCGCGTTGCTCCGCGGGGCTGCGTTGCTGTGCGGTTGCCCATGCCCGGTAGGCGCCCTCGTTGCGCCTTGCCACGCCGGCGCGTCGCTGGTCTGGGTGCGACACGCGGTTTCACCACGGGCTCTCGGGAATCGACCATGCTCCGCCTGGCGCCGGTCGGGACCACGACCGCGCCTGACGGCTCGTGTTCGGTGTGGCCGCGACGCCGACCCTCGGCCGCGCTGGCCGTGCTGCTGGCGGCGGCGCTCTGCGCCGGGTCCGGCGCCGCGCGCGCCCAGACGATGGCGGCGTTCGGGGCGCTTCCATTGATCGCGGCCGTGCGCACCGGCGACGAGGCGGCGGTGCGTGCCTGGCTGGCCGGGCCGAACGACGTGAATGCGCGGCAGCCGGACGGCGCGACGGCCCTCCACTGGGCCGTGCACCACGAGGACGCGGCCATCGCGGACCTGCTGATTCGCGCCGGCGCCGACGTGACCGCGGCCAACGATCTGGGAGTCACCCCGCTGCTCCTGGCCTGCCGCCGCGGGCACGGCGCTCTCGCCGAGCGGTTGCTCGAGGCCGGCGCCGATCCGAACGCGGCCCTTCCGAGCGGCGAGACCGCGCTGATGGCGGCGGCCCGCGCCGGCAGCCTCGACGGGGTGAACGCCCTGCTGGCGCGCGGCGCGCGGGTCGACGCGGCCGAGGCTGCCCGCGGCCAGACCGCCCTCATGTGGGCGGTCGCGAACCGGCGTCCGGCGGTCACGCGGGCGCTCCTCGACCGCGGCGCGGACGTCGGGGCGCGGACCGCGATCCGCCGCCGGGTCTACAACATGGGCGGCAGCCGGTCGGCCGGAACGGCGTCGGGGGGCATCGCCCTCGAGGAGGTGCCGGAGGGCGGCAGCACCGCACTGCTGTTCGCCGCCCGGTCGGGCGACGTCGAGTCGGCCCGCCTGCTGATTGCGGCCGGCGCCGACGTGCACGACACCGCCGCCGACGGCAACACCGCGCTGGTGATCGCCGCCCACGGCGGCCACGGCTCGCTGGCCGCGCTGCTGCTCCGCGCCGGGGCGGACCCGAACGCCGCCCCCCTCGGCCACGCGGCGCTGCACGCGGCGGTCCTCCGGGGCACGCTCCGCGACCGCGGCGTCCGCAACCGCGACCCGGGCGCCGGCGCGCCCCTTGTGCGCGCGCTCCTGGCCCACGGCGCGGATCCGGACGAGCGCCTCGCCAAGGGCTCGCCGGTCCGGCGCTGGAGCCACGACTTCGCGTTCATGGACCGTTGGGTCGGCGCGACCCCCTTCTGGCTCGCGGCGCACTTTCTCGAGACGGAGATGATGCAGATCCTGGCTGCCGCCGGCGCGGACCCGCGGGCGCCGAGCCGCGACGGCACGACGCCGCTGATGGCCGCGGCCGGGCTCGGCTACAACCGCGGCGGCGGCAGCGCATTCGTCCGGGACCGCCGCGATTTCTCGTCCTACAACCCGGTGGAGTCGGCCGCTCTCGGGTCGACCATCCCCGCCGCCGAAGAAAGGCGGACCCTCGAAGCGATCGCGGTGGCCCTCGACCTGGGCGCCCGCGTCACCGCCGCCAACGACGCCGGCGACACCGCCCTCCACGCGGCCGCTTCCCACGGCATGAACCGCGTCATCGAGCGGCTGACGGACCACGGCGCCGACCTCCAGGCCGAGAACCGGCGCGGCCAGGCGCCGGCCGACCTCGCGGTCTACGCCGACGGTATCGCCGGCGATCGCTACGTCCGCGAAGCCACGGTGGAGCTGCTGCGCACCCTGGAGGACGCGGCGCCCGGCCATCCCGCGGCTCCGCACGGCCATCCGGAGGCGCGGGAGCTGACCAACCCCGTGACGGGCACGCCGGAGTCGGTGGCGTCGGGCGCCGCCACCTACGCGACCCACTGTTCCGCCTGTCACGGCACCACCGGCCGGGGCGACGGCGCGCTGGCCGCGGCCTCGGCCGCCTACGGTCAGCCTCCCTCGAACCTCGCCGACCGGACGTGGCAGCACGGCGGCAGCGACGGCGAGGTCTCCGTCGCCATCCGCGACGGCATCGGCCCCGACTTCGCCATGGACGCCTTCGGCGACCGGCTCGCCGAGACGGAAATCTGGAACCTCGTGAACTTCCTCCGGGGCCTTCGATAGAGCCTGCGCCGCGGAACGGCGCGGAACCCTGGAAGGTTGGGCGGCCAGCGCCGCGGCCGGCGATTCCGGGCCTGTCGATCCGCGGCGCCGATCGTCCTGTACAATCCCGCTTTCGATTCTCATTCCTCCGAAGGGCGGATGATGCGGAGCAGAACGTGCATCGGTGCGGTCGTCGTCGTCACGGTCCTGACCCTCGGCTGGCTGGCGCCGGCGGGGGCCGCGGCCCAGGACGTGGGACCGGCGCGCGGGGCGCTGGTGCTCGTCGGGGGGGCGATGCAGGATCCCGCGATCGTCGAGCGGTTCGTCCAACTGGCGGGCGGGCCCGAGGCTCCGATCGTGATCATCCCGACCGCCGGCGGCGGCGATGCCTACGATCAGCATTATCCGGGTCTTCGCGCGTTCAGGGAGGCCGGGGCCGCCGACCTGACGGTGCTGCACACGACGGATCGCGCGGTCGCCGACGACCCGGCGTTCAGCGCGCCCCTGCGGCAGGCCCGCGGGGTGTGGTTTCCGGGCGGACGGCAGTGGCGTCTGGCCGATGCCTACCTCGACACCCGGGTGCAGGAAGAGATCGCCGGGGTGCTCCGGCGCGGCGGGGTGGTCGGAGGCTCGTCGGCCGGCGCGACGATCCTGGGCTCGTATCTCGCCCGCGGCGACACCGAGACCAACACGATCATGATGGGCGACCACGAGGTCGGTTTCGGCTTCCTGCGCGACACCGCGATCGACCAGCACCTGCTGCGGCGCAATCGTCAGTTCGACCTCATCGAGGTGATCGAGGCCCACCCCGACCTGCTGGGCATCGGACTCGACGAAGACACCGCGATCGTCGTTCAGGGCGATCAGTTCGAGGTGATGGGACGCAGCTACGTCGTCATCTACGACCATCAGCGGTTGCTGGATTCGGGAGGGCGGTTCTACTTCCTGGGGGCCGGGGATCGATACGACCTGAAACGACGCCAGGCCTACCGGATACAGCGGGTGGCGCGCCCGTTCGATCGGGTGGTCGAGCGGGCCTGGCCGGCCCGGTGAGGGTGCGGTGACCGCCCTCCGGGCCGCACGCGGCCGCCCCGGCTTCCACCGCCGGCGGCCGGATGGTGCCGCGCCGAGGGCGGACATGGGGTATATATATACCCGTCCTGCTGTTCGTATCGCGGGTCACGAGCCTGGTCCTCGCGTGGCGAACGTCCGCCGTTGCGCCGGCCTGCCGGTGCGGCCGTTGGTAGTGCGCCCCGGGCCGCTCGCCTTCCCGCGTTGTCCTGGAGGTGAGAGATGGATTGCCGGTTGATCGCATGTTCGCTGACGGCAGTGGCGCTCGGGACGTTGGCGCCGGCCGGAGCCGGCGCCCAGACCGAGGCGTCGGCGCCTGCACCCCGGACCGCCTGGGGGGCTCCGGATCTGCAGGGCGTCTGGGATTTCCGCAGCCTGACCCCGATGGAGCGTCCGGAAGAGCTGGCGGGGGAAGAGCGCTTCTCGGCCGAGCTGGCGGCGGAGTTTGCGGCGGAGACCATCCGGGAGAGGAGCCGCGACAACGACACCTCGGACCGCGTGGTGCCCTACAACGACTTCTGGTTCGACGAGGGGACCGCGGTGACGACCGAGCGCACGTCGCTGATCGTCGATCCGCCCGACGGCCGCATCCCATCCCTGACCGACGAGGCCCGACGGCGTCAGGAAGCGGCGGCGGAGGCGCGCAGCGGCGTATCCAGCCACGAGCCGACGCCCGGGGGCTTCGTCGAGGATCTGGGTCCCGGCGGGCTGCAGGTGCGCTGCATCCTGGGCTTCAACTCCGGCCCGCCGATGGCCCCGAGCGCCTACAACAACAACGTGCAGGTGTTTCAGACCGAGGACACCGTCGTCCTCTTCGCGGAGATGAACCACAACGCCCGCATCGTGCCGCTGGACGGCCGCGACCGTCTCGAAGATTCCGTCCGGCTGTGGACCGGTGATTCGCGCGGCCGCTGGGACGGCGATACGCTGGTCGTCGAGACCACCAATTTCCTCCGCGAAACCAACTTCCAGCGCGGCGCGACCACCCCGGGCCTGACGCTGATCGAGCGGTTCACCCGCGTGGATGCCGGTACGTTGCAGTACGACGTGACGGTCGACGATCCGGCGGTGTGGACGCGTCCGTGGACCTATTCGGTGCCGATGCAGCGGAATTCGCAGCCGCTGTACGAGTACGCGTGCCACGAAGGCAACTACGGTCTCTACAACATCCTGGCCGGCGCCGCGGTAGCGGCGGAGGACGGATCCCAATAGAAGAACCCCAACCGGAGAACGGATCCCGGCAGGTGCCGGCGGGGAACGCCGGCCCGCGGGGCGGCCGGACCCGCCGGTCGGCGATGCCGGCAAGGAGCGCGCGATGAACAGTGGAACGACCCGCCGGGAAATGATGAAGCAGAGTCTGGCGTTGGCCGGGGTGATGGGCGTGCCCGGGTGGGCGCTGCCGGCCCTGGCCCAGGGCGAGGCGCCGGTGCCGTTCACCGACGTGCCGGAGAACTTCGGGCAGCCGAATCCCGCCGCCGCCATCCGGATCTACGACGTCCGGAACATCGACGGCCCCTATACCCCGGCCGACGCGTTCTACACGATTCAGCACTTCGACAAGCCGGTCATCGATGCGGACGGGTTCAGCCTGGGGGTGTCCGGTCTCGTCGACCGGCCCGCGCAGTTGAGCCTCGCGGATCTGCGGGGCATGGACAGCATCGAGATCGACGCCGGCTACGAGTGCTCGGGCAACTCCCGCCGGCTCATCCAGGGGCTGGCGAGCAACGGCCGGTGGACCGGGGTGCCGCTGCGCGCGGTGCTCGATCTGGTCGGGCTGAACCCGGCCGCACGCGAAGTCGTCTTCTTCGGCGCCGACAAGGGACCCGAGAGCGTCGATTTCCGGGGGACCCCCCACGAGGTCGATCAGCCGTTCGCCCGCAGCCTGTCGCTCGCCGACGGCATGACCACGGGGCCGTTGCTGGCCTATGCGCTGAACGGGGCGCCGCTGACGGTGGAGCAGGGCGCGCCGTTGCGGCTGTTGGTGCCCGGCTGGTACGGCGTGAGCAACGTGAAGTGGCTGTCCCACATCCGGCTGCAGTCGGAGCGGTTCGTCGGCAAGTGGCAGGCGCGTTGGTACCGCACCCTGTGGTCCGAGGAGATCGGCGGCGAGACGGTGTGGCACGAGACCGAGGTGTCGCGCCTGCGGGTCAAGTCGGTGATCGCACGGGTGACCCGGGTGGGCGACCGTCACGAGGTGCTCGGCTTCGTCCTGCACGACGGCACGCCGTTGCGCGGCGTGCAGATCAAGGTGGACAGCGGAGCGTGGCAGGCGGCGACGCTGGATCCGTCGACGAACGGCCAGTACTCGTGGAAGCTGTTCCGGTTCACGTGGACCGGCGCCGCCCCGGGCGAGCACACCCTGGTGTCCCGCGTCACGGACGTGAACGGCAACGTGCAGCCGACGAGCGACGAGCTGTCGGCCATCAAGCAGACCGGTCTCGAGGACAACTCGCAGTTCCCGAGAACCGTGATGATCGCCTGACGCTGCTGCGACTGCGCGACCTTCGGTCGCGTTGGAAGTTTCGCTGACGCGAAACTTCTACGGCTCCTGGGGTCGCCGCGGTTTCGCCCGCGGGCTCTTGGCGCAGTGATTTCGGCACCGCCCGGCGCTATACTGGGGACTTGGGCTCGGAGAGGAAAGAGGTGGTGGCCATGTTCGCGCGAAGCATCGGTGCAACGCTGGTGGCGGGAGCGGCGCTCGCGGCATGGCCGGCGACCGCCGTGGGCGGCCAGGGCGAGGCCGACCCACCGTCTCGGGAGCTGTTCGACCGCTACTGCGTCACCTGCCACAACCAGCGGCTGCTGACCGGCGGGCTCGCCCTCGATCAGGTGGATCCGACCCGGGTCGGGGCCCATGCCCCGGTCCTCGAGAAGGTCGTCCACAAGCTCCGCAGCGGGCAGATGCCGCCGGAGGGGCGGCCGCGCCCGGACCGCGCGGAGATCGACACGTTCGTGACCCGCCTCGAGCACGCGCTCGATCGGGTGGCGGAGGCCGATCCCAACCCGGGCCGGGTGGCGTCGCGGCGGCTGAACCGCGTCGAGTACGTCAACGTCATCGAAGACCTGCTGGGCCTCGAGGTGAACGGCGAGGAGCTGCTGCCGTCGGACATGGCGGGATTCGGCTTCGACAACAACGCCGACGTGCTGTCGATCACGCCGGGGCTGATGGCCCGCTACATCGCCGCCGCGACGAAGATCAGCCGGGCCGCGGTGGGCAGCCCGGACATCCGTCCCGTCATGCAGCTCTACCAGGTGGGCTACGAGCAGCGCGACGTGCGGGCCGGTGAAGATGTGCCGTTCGCGACGCACGGCGGGCTCGCCGTGCGCCACCACTTCCCCCTGGACGGCGAGTACCTCTTCGCCATCCGGCTGAAGCGCAACGAGACCATCGAGACCATCGACGGCATTGCCGAGAACGAGCATCGGATCGAGATACGCATCGACCACGCCCTCGTCGAGCAGTTCGCGATCGGGGGCAGGTACCCCGGCCCCGACCCCGGCTCGCTGATCGCGGTCCCCGAAGACGACGTCGAGGGCCAGCGCCTGCACGAGTACCGGATGACTGCGGACCGCGCGCTGGAGGTCCGGGTGCCGGTCGAGGCGGGCACGCGGCTGCTGTCGGTCGCGTTCACCGACTCGGCGCCGTCTCCCCATCCCCCGGGGCTGTTGCCGGGCATCCACCAGGTCTTCGTCTCCGGTCCGTTCGACGGCGCGGTGCCGGACGATACGGCCAGCCGCCGGCGCATCTTCACGTGCCGGCCGGAGCGGGCGGAGGACGAGGAGCCCTGCGCGCGGGCGATCATCGCCGGGTTGGTGCGCCGGGCCTACCGCCGCCCGGTGGGGCCCGACGACGTCGAGCCGCTCATGGGCATCTACCGCGAAGGACGGCGGGAGCGCGACTTCGAAGCGGGGATGGAGCGGGCGCTCGAGGCCCTGCTCGCGATGCCGCAGTTCCTGATGCGGGTCGAGCGGGAGCCCGTGGACACCCCGGCTGGCGCCGTGTATCGGCTGAGCGACCTCGAGTTGGCGACCCGGCTGTCGTTCTTCCTGTGGAAGAGCATCCCCGACGACGAGCTGCTCGATCTGGCCGAGCGCAACGTCCTCAGCGAGCCCGACACGCTGGCCCGGCAGGTGCAGCGCATGCTCGTCGACCATCGGGCCACGCGGTTCATGGACGATTTCGCGGGCCAGTGGCTGCAGGTGCGGAATCTCTTCTCGCAGGACCCCGACGGGGCGCTCTTCGCGGGGTTCAACGACTCGCTGCGCAAGGCGATGGTCCGCGAGACGGAGATGTTCTTCCAGAGCCAGGTCCGGGAGGACCGCCCCCTGCAGGACCTGCTGCGGGCCGACTACACGTTCCTGAACGAGCAGCTCGCGCGCCACTACGGGGTGGACGATCTCTACGGCACTCACTTCCGGCGCCATGTCTGGGACGACGACCGCCGGCACGGGCTGCTGGGGCAGGCGAGCCTGCTGACCGTCACCTCGTATGCGAACCGGACGTCGGTGGTGCTGCGCGGCCTGTGGGTGCTCGAGACGCTGCTCGGGGCGCCCCCGCCGCCCCCGCCGGCCAACGTGCCGCCGCTGCCCGAGAGCGACCGCGCCCGTCCGACGTCGTTGCGCGAGCGGATGGAGCAGCACCGCAGCAGCCCGGTGTGCGCGAGCTGTCACACCCGGATGGACCCGCTGGGCTTCGCGATGGAGCATTTCGACGCCATCGGACGCTGGCGCGAGCGCGACGGCGGGGCCGAGATCAACGCCACCATCGAATGGAACGGCGCCACCATCGACAGCCCCCGCGCGTTCCGCGAGGGGTTGCTCGCGTCGGGGCACGAGTTCGTGCACACCGTTGCGGAGAAGCTGCTGATCTACGCGCTGGGCCGCGGCGTCGACTACTACGACGCGCCGACCCTGCGGCGGATCGTGCGGGATCTGGAGCACGACGACTACCGCTGGTCGTCGCTGGTCCTCGGCGTCGTCACGAGCGAGCCGTTCCTGATGCGGCGCGCCCCCGGGGCGGAGACCCTGGCGGACGCGCAGTAGGAGTCTGGAGAGTCGCCATGTTCATCACCCGGATGCATCTGCCTCGTCGCACCGTGCTGCGCGGTCTCGGCGCCACCGTGGCGCTGCCGTTGCTCGACGGCATGGTTCCGGCCCTGACCGCGCAGAGCCGGACCGCCGCCGCGCCGATCAAGCGCTTCGGCGTGTTCTACGTGCCCAACGGGATGTCGATGCCCTACTGGTACCCGCAGCAGAAGGAGGGGCGGCTGGAGAGCCTCCCGCCGACCCTGCGCTCGCTGGAGCCGTTCCGGGACCGGGTGGTGCTCTGCGGGGGCCTCGACGACGAATCGGCCAACCTCGTCAAGGGCGGCGGCGACCACGCCCGATCCGCCGGCACCTTCCTGACCTGCGTGCCCTACAAGATGACCAACGGGGCCGACGTCAACAACGCGGTCTCGGTGGACCAGATCGCGGCCCGCGAGTTGCAGAACGAGACCCAGCTGGCGTCGCTCGAGCTCGGCATCGAGTCGAACGCGATGGTCGGCAACTGCGACGGCGGCGCGAGCTGCGCCTATACCAACACCATCGCGTGGCGGACCCCGACCACCCCGCTGCCGATCGAGAACGACCCGCGGGCGGTGTTCGAGCGGTTGTTCGGCACCAGCGGCAGCACCGACCCGGCGGCGCGGCTGGCCCGGATGCGGCGCGACCGGAGCATCCTCGATCTGGTGAACGAGGAGCTGCAGGGGCTGGGAAGGGTCGTGGGGCCGGGAGACCGGGCCAAGCTGGACGAGTACGCCGAGGCGGTCCGGGACATCGAGCGGCGGATCGCGATGGCCGAGGAGCAGAACACCCGCGAGCTGCCGGTCGTCGATCAGCCGGTCGGCGTGCCGAGCGACTACGCCGAGCACGCCAAGCTGATGATGGACCTGCTGGCCCTCGCCTACCAGACGGACCTGACCCGCATCAGCACGTTCATGCTGGCGCGGGAGGTGAGCGGCCACGCCTATCCGGAGATCGGCGTTTCCGACTCGCACCATCCGTTGTCGCACCATCAGGACGAGCCGGCGAAGCTCCGCCGGCTGCATCTCATCAACGAGTATCACTTCCAGCAGTTCGCCTATCTCGTGGCGAAGCTCGACGCCATCCCCGAGGGGGACGGGTCGATGCTCGACTCGACGCTGTTCCTCTACGGCACCGGCATCAGCGACAGCAATACCCACTTCCACGACGATCTGCCGATCGCCCTCGTCGGAGGAAAGAGCGCCGGCATCAACGGCGGCCGCTACGTCCGCTATCCCCAGGACACGCCGCTCGCCAATCTGCACGTCACGATTCTCGAGAAGCTGGGGACGCCGGTGGAGGCGTTCGGCGACAGCACCGGTCAGCTCGGCCGGTTGACCGGGGTGTAGGCCCTGGCGGCTGGAAATCGCGACATGCCGTTGCCACGATCGCTGGGCGCTGTCCTGACGGCCGCCGTCCTGCTGCTGCCGGCGGCGTCGGCCGCGCAGGACAGCCCCTATCCGATCTTCACCGACGCGCATCTCGACGCCATCATGACGACGCTCGGCCCGAACGTGGCGGGCGTGCGGACGGCGTTGGCGGCGGGTGACTACTCCACCGCCAAGGAGCGGTCCATCCGATCCCGCGAGCAGCTCGCCACCACCATCACGTTCTGGCGTGACCGCGATCGGCAGGATGCGGTCGGGTGGCTGCGGACGGCGTTGAACCGGTTGGACGCGCTCGACACCGTGCTCTCGGTTGAGCCGATGGACGCGGCGGCGGCGGCGGCGATCGCGGGCGAGATAGCCGAGGCCTGCACCGCCTGCCACGCCGTGTACCGCGAGCCGGACGGAGCCGGCGGCTACCGGGTGAAGTCGAGCGCCATCCCGTGAGGAGCGTGCCGCGGCGAGGCGGACACTGCGTCGCGGCGGAAGTGGAACGGCGGCCGGGTGTGGCGTGGGCCCGAGCCATGGCTTGGGTTCGGTGCCTATCTCCGCTCGCCGAACAAGGGCACGCGGTGTGTCGATCCCCGTTGCCGATCGAGCTCACGCCGGGGGAGACCCCGGGCGGTTCAGGACGAGTCAGGAGGAACGATGCCCGTGTGGAAGCGTGCGCTGGTAGTGGCGGCGGGGCTGGCCGGCTCGCTGGTTTGGGTCGCCGCGCAGACCGGGGTTCCCATCGATGCGGACGACATCGGCGGGGTCGTGATCAGCGCCAATGGTCCCGAGGCGGGGGTCTGGGTGATCGCCGAGACCACCGATCTGCCCACGAAGCTCGCCCGCATCGTCGTCACCGACGACCAGGGCCGGTACGTCGTTCCGGACCTGCCGGAGGCGCGCTACGAGCTGTTCGTGCGGGGCTACGGCCTGCTCGACTCCGCGCGGGTCCCGGCCAGTCCCGGTGATCAGGTCGACATCGACGCGACCGTCGCCCCGGACGCGCGGGCGGCGGCGCAGGTGTACCCGGCCGGGTGGTGGCTGACGATGGTCGAGCCTCCGGCCGACCCGGCCGCGCAGCTCGACTTCGCCCTCACCATGAAGCAGTGCTACGACTGCCACCAGGTGGGCAACAAGGCCACCCGCGAGCTGCTGCCGGCCATGCGGGGCGCCGGCTCGTGGCTCGACGCATGGACCCGGCGCACCGGGGTGGGACCGTCGGGACCGGGTATGGCGCAGCAGTTCCGGGCCCTGGGCGACATGCGGCAGGCCCTGGCCGACTGGACCGAGCGCGTGGCGGCGGGCGAAGCGCCGGCGGAGCCCCCGCCCCGTCCGTCCGGCCCGGAGCGGAACCTGGTGATCACGCTGTGGGACTGGGGGTCGGAGATCGACGGGCGCACCGACATGGCCGCGGCCGACATCCGGGACGGGACGGGGAACGCCAACGGGCCCGTCTTCGGCGTCGCCGAGATGACCGATTCGTTGACGGTGGTCGACCCCGTGACCCATACCGCGTCGGTGGTGACGGTGCCGTCCACGGCGCCGCCCCTCGTAGGGGGGTTCAACGCGTCGCCGACCCGGTCGCCCCACTACGGCGACGACGTCTGGGCGCGCCGGGCCGACGTGCGCAGCTCGGCCGTCGACGCCCGGGGGCGGGTCTGGATGGCGTCGCGGGTGCGGGACCCGGAGGAGCAGCCGGCGTTCTGCACCTCGGACGAGAATCCGTTCGCCGCCAACTACCTCCTGGAGCGGGCGAGCCGCCAGGTGTCGCTCTACGACCCCGCGACCGGCGAGTTCGAGCATATCGACACCTGCTTCAGCGCCGACCACAACCAGATGAGCGACGACAACTTCCTGTACTTCGGGCAGAACGGCGCCATCGGGTGGATCGACATGGACCTGTGGGACGAGACCCACGACGCCGAGGCGTCCCAGGGCTGGTGCCCGGCCGTCATCGACACCACCGGCGACGGGCTCATCACCGAATGGACCGAGCCGGATCAGCCGGTGTCGCCGGGGATGGACCACCGCATCGGCTTCGGCTGCTATTCCGTCGCGGTGAGTCATGCCGACGGCAGCCTGTGGTGCTCGGGCATCGGCCGCGGCGACCGGCGGCTCGTCCGGCTCGAGAAGGGCGACAACCCCCCCGAGACCTGCGTGGCCGAGTACTACGAGCCCCCGCCCGGCCTGGACCCCGACGTCATCGGGTCCGGGGGCGTCGAGGTCGACGGCGACGGGGTGGCGTGGCAGAACTGGCGGGTCAGCGGCCACTTCTCGGCGTTCAACCGTACTTTGTGCGACACGACGAGCGATCCCCAGGCGACGGGGCAGAGCTGTGCCGAGGGGTGGTCGTTCCGGCGGAAGGACGATCCGACCTACGGCGACAGCTTCTTCCATGCCAACGAGAGCTATCTCGCCCACATGGACTTCCACGACACGCTGGGGCTCGGGGCCGACGCTCCGATCTACGGGTCGGTGAACACCGACGCCATGGAGGTGTTCTCGCCGAACCTCGGGCGCTACGTCACGCTGCGCGTGCCGTATCCGCTGGGGTTCTTCCCCCGCTCCGGGAACGGCCGCATCGACGACCCCGACGCCGGCTGGAAGGGGCGGGGCTATTGGGCCAGCTTCTCGACCTATGCGACCTGGCACATCGAGGGCGGCCGCGGCGAGGGCGGCGACGGCGTGGTGGGCAAGGCGGTCAAGTTCCAGATGCGGCCGGACCCCCTGGCCAGGTAGGTTGCAGGGGCGGTGCATCCTTGATTCTGTCCCTCTTGGACCCGCAGGAGCGGAATGCTGAGATTCCTAGCCGCGGTGGCCGTGGTCCTCGCCGTCCTGGCGGCGGGCGCGTTGATCGTCGCGGCCGTCGCGTCGCGGGTGGCGCCGCTGGCGGCGAGGCTCGAAGCCCGATGGGCCCGCCGCACCCGAGCTGCCGGGACCGCCGGCCGCCGGGACGGGGAGGCGGCGGGGAGCGCCGGCGGGGACACCACCGCTTTGCTCGCCGCGATGCAGGGGGACGATCTTTCGGCTGACGACGATCCCTCGGCTGACGGCGGGGACGTTGGGGCCGGCGGTTTCACCGATGGCGGGGGCATCGGAGACGGTGGAGCCGCCGCCGGCGGAGACGGCGGCTGACGGCACCGTATCGAGACAGACCGCGCAAACGCCGGTTGCCGCTTCGGAAGGCCCCGAAGCCAGGGACGACCGCCCCATCCGGGCCGGTCTGGAGACATCCCGCCGGAATGCGTCTTTGCTTGCACAGCGTGACGACAGGTACGATGGCATCCATGCAGGCCGGCTGGCTGCCGTCGCGGTGCTGACGCCCCTCGCGGTGATGGCGCAGGTGGGCGGAGCGGCGGCCAGCGGGACGGCGGATCGGTCGGAGGCGGCGGGCGGGAACGCGTTTCGCAAGGCTGGTACGCAGAGGGCAACAATCCGGTTGTGAGCCGGTTCCTGTGACTCGATGTTCCTTGTTCCTTCAAGTGACCGATGCAAGACCGCTGGATGGCTTCAGGGTGAAAGTGTGCTTCGACGACGGTCGCGAAGGGGTTGCCGATCTGACGGAGGCGCTCGAGGGGCCGATGTTCGAGCCGCTGAAGGACCCGGACGTGTTCAGAACCCTGCGGGTCGACGAGGAGCTTCGGACGATCGTGTGGCCCAACGGAGCGGATCTGGCGCCGGAGTACATCTACTACCGAGCGTTCCACGATGATCCCGGGCTCCAGGCCACCTTCCGCAGGTGGGGCTACCGTTGATGCCGGCGACGCTCGCATCTTCCAGGGATTGGAGCGGCGGGCCGGCGGGAAAGGGGGCGACATGAAGGTCGAGATGGGTGAGTCGCTCTGCTATTCTTATCTGCGACACGTCAAGCGGTGTTGGCTCGTGCAGACCAACTGGAAATCGTCCGAGCGTTGGAAAAAATACAGATCCGACGAAGACCTGGAGACGATGTACCGGACAATGAAAGAGAAGTTCGACAGGAGTGGCGAAGTCTTCAAGAAAACGAAGGACGCCGGTCAATTCATGAAGCAGGGAGAAGTGGACGTCGTCGGCGTGGACCCGGAAGGCGGAGTGCATGCGTTGGACGTCGCTTTTCACGAGGCCGGCCTGTTGTACGGGGGTGGCAACGACAATCGAATACTGAAGAAACTTTTGCGTACGTACATGTTGTTGCATGCGTATCGTCCAGCCGGAACACGGTTCCATATATATTTTGTGTCTCCAAGGGTGCATGTTGGTCCTCAGAAGGAACTGGAGGCAACCTTCCGGGCATTGCAGGCGGAATACCCCGAAGTTCGCTGGTGTCTCATGACCAACGACGACTTCGCGGAACAGGTGGTGCGCGCTACCCTGGACGAGACCAGTGACGTGGCGGACACTGCCGAGCTCTTCGTGCGAGCCGCCAAGCTCATGAGTCTGTCAGGAAGGTGGACGAGGGCGGGCACAAGCGATCACGGGATTCCGAGACCCGCTGCTGAGAACGCTCGGGAGAGAATGACCCAGGGGGCGGGTGTGACCGACAAGACCGACAGACAGATACAACCGCTTGTCAGAGCCTTGATGACAACGTTGCTCGTAGACCACCGCACACTCCTTGGGGAGTCAGACAGGTGCAACTTGATGGATGCGGACTATTGCAAGCGATTGGGCCTCAAGCTCGGTTTTCCGTTGCTGCGCAAGAAGGAAGAAGGCAGGGAGGTGAACGGCCACGATCGGTACTGGAAGGACCCTTGCGATGGGTTCTACGTCTGCAGTCAGTGGTGGAAGGATCATCATGTCTCGAATGCGAGACATCTGGTGGATTTCATGCAAGATATCGCCCGGAAGAACCCTGGCCACCCGGGGATGCCGGCGTTGCAGATACATATGGAAGCGCTTCGCAATTTCGCCCGGTAACCGGGAGCAGGGGCGCCACGCGTCGGTGCGCCACAGTGTCGCACGCATTCCGGTCATGTTCCGCGAGCTGCCGCGCGCGCCGCGGAACGGTCGGTGAACGGTCGCCTGTGAATTCTGACGGCCGCGCCGGCGGCGAGCCGTCCTTCGCCGAGCTCGCCGGTTCGATCTCGACGGCACCCATCCAGTGCACGAAGTCAACGAAGGGATGGCGTCGATCCGTCCCGCTGGAACGAGTTTTGCTCGGCAGGGTGGTGATACGATGGCGTCCATGCAGGCCGTGCAGCCGCAGGTCGGCTATACCGACCTCGTGAACATGCCGGACGACGGGCGCCGATACGAGATCCACGGAGGGGAGCTCGTCGTGGTTCCGTCCCCGCTGCTGCTTCACCAGATCGTCGCCACGAGGATCGTCACGCGGCTGAACGACTACTGCCGGCGTGTCGGCGGGCTCGCGGTGACCGCGCCGCTCGACATCGTCTTCGACGAGCACGATGTGGTCCAGCCCGACGTGGTCTTCTTCCGCGCCGAACGGCTGGGTCTGCTCGACCCGCGCGCCGTGACGCGGGCGGTGCCGGACATCGCCGTCGAGGTGCTCTCTCCGTCCACCGCGGCGGTTGACCGCGGCCGGAAGATGCGGATGTTCGCACGGTACGGGGTGCCGGAGTACTGGATCGTCGATCCCGTTCGCCGGCGGCTCGAGGTGCACGTTCTCGAAGCGGGCACATACCGGTTGGCGCAGGCGGCGGTGGCCGGAGACACGGTACGCTCGGCTCTGCTGCCCGATCTCGGGTTCGCCGTCGACGAGCTGTTCACGCCCCTGTAGGAGTCCCGCGCCGTTCCGTTCTTTCCGGTGTCGAGCGGAATCTCTCCGGTACCCCGCCCGCCGGCGGGTCCGCCGGCGCGCCTTGGTATGATGCAAGGCGGTGGCGCGGGCGTCCGGGCGCTGGGAGTTTGCGGCTGGAACGCTGCAGACTCGCGGCGGGTTGGCTGGACGGTGAGCGGAGCCATAGGCGATGCTCTGCCGGCTGGAGGGGCTCCGCGGATTCCCGCGGCGGTGTCGGCGGGCGGGGCTTCGGATCCCTTGACGAGAGGAACGGGACGATGCTGATGCGGATTGCGGGGCTGGCCGCCGTCGCGGCCCTGACGCCCCTCGGGGTGATGGCGCAGGCGGGCGGGGCCGGCGACGACGCGGAGTTAAGGCCGTTCGAGATCGCGGTGCCCGACGAGGTGCTCGACGACCTGCGGCGCCGCCTCGAGATGACCCGGCTGCCCGATCAGCTCGACGGCGCCGGGTGGGACTACGGGGCCGAGCTCGGCTACGTGACCGAGCTCATCACCTACTGGCGCGACGAGTTCGACTGGCGAGAGCAGGAGCGGCGGCTCAACGCCTTCGACCAGTACAAGACGGTCATCGGCGGCCTCGACGTCCACTTCATCCACCAGCGCTCGCCCGAGCCCGACGCCCTGCCGCTGATCATCACCCATGGCTGGCCCGGGTCCATCGCGGAGTTCACGAAGATCATCGGTCCCCTCACCGATCCGGTTGCCCACGGCGGGCGGGCCGAGGACGCGTTCCACGTGGTGGCGCCGTCCATGCCCGGCTACGGGTTCTCGGACAAGCCGCGGGCGCCGGGGTTCGGGCCCGAGCAGATCGCCGAGGTGGGGGCCGCGCTCATGGCCCGGCTCGGCTACGAGCGCTACGGCATCCAGGGCGGCGACTGGGGCTCGATCGTCAGCCGCTGGCACGCGTTCAACCATCCCGATCGGACGGTCGGCGTGCACCTCAACATGCTGGTCGGGGGGCCGCCGCCGGGCGCCGACCCGACGGATGGGGTGTCCCCGGAAGAGCTCCAGCGGTCGCAGTCGCGGCAGTCGTTCTACAACACCGCGGAGAACGGCTACGCGCAGATTCAGGGGACCAAGCCGCAGACCCTCGGCTACGCGCTGAACGACTCGCCGGCGGGGCAGGCGGCCTGGATCGTCGAGAAGTTCCGCGCGTGGTGCGACTGCAACGGCGACCCCGAGTCGGTCTTCACGCGGGACGAGCTGCTCACCAACATCACCATCTACTGGGTGACGGGCACCGCGACCTCCTCGGCCCGGCTCTACTACGAGAGCCGTCATGCTCCGACCTCGCGGCCGATGGGACGGATCGAGGTCCCGACCGGCGCCATCATCTTTCCCTACGAGCTGTTCATCACCCCGCGCCGCTGGGCCGAGGCCTCGTACAACATCACCCACTGGACCGAGGTCGAGCGCGGCGGCCACTTCGCGGCGATGGAGCAGCCGGAGGTCCTGGTGAACGACCTGCGCGCGTTCTTCCGGCCGCTGCGGGAGGGCAGGTGATGTTGTACGCGAACGCCACCTTCGAGAACTACTTCCTGGACGGTGCGCCTCCCCCTGGCGCACCGCCGACCGGTCCCTGCGAGGTCAGGGTGGACGGCGGAGACATCGTCGTCAGCGGCGATTTCGACCGTGGTGAGAAGTGGATGTACAAGGGGAAGGAAGAAGGTGCCGGACACTATCGGCTCGAACGCCGGGACCCCGGAATCGAGGGAACGACAACGCTCCATCGATTCGAGGGCGCAGGTGTTCTGGACGGCTGGTGGAATGAACGGATCGAGGTCGACGGGAAGCAGCTGACCCTGGTCGGCATGTGGCGGATCCACCTCGGCAAGCCGGACGACGTGTAGCGCCCTTCCGGCCGAGGCCGAGGCCGGACGTAGACCTCGGGCAAGCCTGGTCCCGACTCCCCGATCGGGTGGTTGTTCGGGTTTGGAGAGAACCGATGAGCTCAATGATGCACACTGATGCCGAACGACTGCTGACCGCGTACGAGCAGGGCCGCGTGTCCAGGCGCGCGTTTCTCGGGTCGCTCGCGGCGGCGGCGCTGGCCCCGCGAGCGCTCGCGCAGGGCACGCCGCCGATTCCCGTCACCGCCCTCAACCACATGACCATCGGCGTCTCCGACCCCGCGCGGTCGCTCGCCTGGTACCAGGGGCTGTTCGGCCTGCCGATCGCCGCCCGGCAGGCCAACACCGTGATCCTGCGCGTGGGCGACGGGCCGCAGTTCCTGGCGATTGGCGGGGGATCGAGCGCCAACCCCGGCATCGGTCATTTCTGTCTCTCCGTCGACAACTTCGACGCCGACCGCCTCGTGGGCATCCTGGGCGAGCACGGCGTGGCGTCGTCGCAGACGTCGGGTCCGATGGAGGTGCGCATCCGGATGCGCGGCGCGGAGTTCGGCGGCGCCCCCGAGGGGACCCCCGAGCTCTACTTGGGAGACCCCGACGGCGTCGTGGTGCAGCTTCAGGACAGCACGTACTGCGGCGGCGAGGGGGTGCTGGGCGACATCTGCCTCGAGACCCCGGAACCGGCGCCGACCGAGGGTCTGCTGCACCTGCGCGACTACAACCACTTCACGATCTTCGTGACCGATCAGCAGCGCTCGATGGCGCTCTATCAGCAGCTCTTCGGCCTGCCCATCGACACCTATCAGGGGGCGCTGCCGGTGCTCCGGGCGGGGTCCGGCAACCAGTTCCTGGCCCTGGCCGGCGCCGGCGGCGGGCCGACCGGCCCGATCATCCACCACGCCTCTTTCGCCGTCGACGACTTCGACGTCGACCGCATTCTCGGCGTGCTCCAAGGCTACGGGGTTACGCCCCGCGGCGAGGCGTCGGGGCCGACCGGTCCGTTGCAGTCGTACGTGACGATGCGCATGCCGGACCGCGGCGGCGCCCCCGGCGGCACCCCGGAGCTCTACTTCACCGATCCGGACGGCATCCTGCTCCAGCTTCAGGATGCGCGGTACTGCGGCGGCAACGGCTATCTCGGCGAAGAGTGCGGCACGCCGGAGAACCCCACCGGGCGCAATCCGTAGCCGGACGGCCGATTCCCCGAGGACGGTCGGGCGCGTGGCCGGAATGTGGTCCGCGGAGGTAAAAAACATGTAATTTCTCCTTGCAACCGGCGGTCAAGTGATGGACAATCCGCCAGTGTAGATATATGTCGACGGTGGCATGTTGTCTTCAAGAGGCGGCATAGCGAGGCCGACTGCGGATTGCGGCCTTCGAGGGCTTCGGTAGAACGAGGGAGGTGATCGTCCCATGAATCAGGAGATCATCGAGGTGACGGAGGAGACGACCCAGCAGGGTGTTTCCAGACGAAGTTTCATCAAGGGCGCCATCGCCGCGAGCGCGGCCGTGTCGTCGACCAACTATCTGTTCCGCGCCAACGGCGGAACGGTGCTGGCCCAGGCTCCGGCGGCGGGAGCCGTCGAGCGGCTCATCACCGTGACCGTCAACGGCCGGAGCCGGCGCATCGAAGTGCCTCCCATGGAGACGCTGGCCACGACGTTGCGCTACAAGCTGGGTCTGACCGGGACGAAGATCGGCTGTGACCGCGCCGAATGCGGCGCGTGCACGGTTCTCGTCGACGGGACTCCGCACTACGGCTGTTCTCTGCTCACCCATTCGGTGCGCGGCCGCGAGGTCACGACCATCGAGGGGCTCGAGGCCGAGGACGGCACGCTGCATCCGATGCAGCAGGCGGTCCTTCAGGAGCAGGGGTTCCAGTGCGCGTTCTGCATGTCCGGGTTTATCATGAACTCCGTGGCGCTGCTGAACGAGAACCAGAATCCGAGCCGGAAGCAGGCGGCCGAGTGGCTCTCGGGGAACCTGTGCCGGTGCGCCGACTACGACAAGATCCTGACGTCCGTCATGCGGGCGGCGGAAATCACGCGGGGGGCCTGACGTGGCTGACTACAAACTGCTCGGAAAGAACTATCAGACGCCCGACCTCTATGCGAAGGTCACCGGGCGTTCCAAGTACGCCGAGGACCACCGCGCCGAGGGCATGGTCTTCGCGAAGCTGCTCGTCAGCCCCATGCCGCACGCCCGGGTGCGGTCGATCGACACCAGTGCGGCCGAGGCGCTTCCCGGCGTCGTCGGCATTCTGACGGCGGACGATCTGCCCGACGAGGTCGAAGCGCCGAACGAGTCCGCGCTCACCAACGAGCCGCGCTACGAGGGCGAGCCGATTCTCGCGGTGGCCGCGGTCACCGAGCAGATTGCGTCCGCCGCCATCGAGCTGATCGACGTCGACCTCGAGCCGCTTCCGTTCGTGCTCGACCCGCTCGACAGCCTCAAGCCGGACGGCCCGAACGCCCGCACCGACGGCAACACCACCATCGGCCGCGAGATCGGCGAGATCAAGTGGAGCGGGAGCGATCTGGCCGGGCTGGCGCCGGGCGAGATTCCGATGGAGGCGGAGGCCGCCGCCGAGTGGTCGTTCGGCGACCTCGAGGCCGGGTTCGCCGAGGCGGACGTCATCGTCGAGGAGCACTCCTACAACCAGTCGACGTCGCACCAGCCGCTCGAGAGCCGGACGACGATGGCGTACTGGGACGGCGGCAAGCTCTACGTCTACCCGTCGGTGCAGAGCACCGCGCGCAGCGTGGGGCCGATGGCCCGCTGGGCCGGCATCGAGCCGTCCAACGTCGTGCTCATCAACGAGTTCACCGGCGGCGGGTTCGGCGGCAAGATCAGCGGCTATGTGCACGCGCAGATTCCGATCCTGCTGTCGAAGAAGATCGGCAAGCCGGTGATGATGCGCATCACCCGGCGCGAAGAGAACTTCATCGGCCGCGCCCGCCCGGGCGTGCAGGCCCGCATCCGCCTCGGGATGCGCGCCGACGGCCGCATCACCGCGCTCGACGTCCACGGCATCGGCGACCAGGGGCCGTACGGCCGGTCCGGCGATGCGATGAACGTGGCCGGCATCGGGTCGCTCTGCTATCAGCCGCTGGCGTGCCGCATGCGCGGCACGAACGTCTACACCAACACCCCGCCGCGCGGACCGCAGCGGGCGCCGGGCGGCGTGCAGTCGATGACCATGCTCGAGCCGATCATCCAGAAGGCGGCGAAGCAGCTTGGGCTCGACCAGGTCGACGTGCACAAGATCAACGCGCCGGAGGGGCAGGCGAAGTTCGGCCCGCCGGGACGCGACGGCCAGCAGGGCAACGTGTCGAGCGCGTTCGCCAGAGAGGCGATCGATGTCGGCGCCGAGCTCTTCGACTGGACCGAGCGCAAGACGCGCAGCGGCCAGCGCAACGGCCCGAAGGTGACCGGGGTCGGCATGGCGTTGAGCGCCTACTCGGCGGGCGCCTCCGGTGTCGACGGGCTGTTCGTGCTCAGACCCGACGGCCGCCTCTACATCCAGTCCGGTGTCGGCAACCTCGGAACCGGATCGACCTTCGACACCATGCGGGCCGCGGCCGAAGGTCTGGACATGCCCTGGGAGAAGTGCGAAGTGGCCTGGGGCGACAGCAGCCGGCATCTGCCCTGGAGCGCTTCGCAGGGCGGCAGCTCGACGACCCACGCGCATACGCGGGCGAACTGGGCGGCGGTGCTGGATGCCAGGGAGAAGATTCGCGAAATCGCCGCGCAGGATCTCGGCGGCGTCCCCGAGGACTACGAGATCAGCGGCGAGCGGGTCTACCGTAGCGGCAACCGGTCGCAGGGTCTGAGCTTCGCGGGGGTGGCGCAGCGGGCCATCGACCTGGGCGGGAAGTACGACGGACACGAGTTGCCCGAGGACATCAACGGGATGACCACCGCGTCGGCGACCGCGCTGGCCGGCCAGGGGCTCATGGGTGTCGCCAAGGACAACTTCGAGGAAGGCGGGCGGCGCATGTCGTTCGTCGCCGGGTTCGCCGAGGTCGAGATCGACGTCGAGACGGGCGACATCAAGCTCATCGACTATGCGGCCGGGTCCGATGCCGGAACCATCCTGCATCCCAAGACCTACGAAGGGCAGATCTTCGGCGGTGCGATTCAGGGGTTCTCTGTCGCACTGAGTTCCAAGTGGGTCTACGACCGGCGTTGGGGTCTGATGGTGGCCAAGCGGTTCTACAGCAACCGGCCTCCCGTCATCCTCGACGTGCCGCACGAGCAGCCCATGAAGTGGGGCAACGCCGACCTGCCCGATCCGTTCAACCCGCTGGGTGCGAAGGGTATCGGCGAGGCGGCGCAGGGCGCCGGTTCCGGTGCGGTCGTCAATGCCATCGCCGACGCTCTCGAGTCGTTGGGCGAGGGTCAGGGCGACTTCCACCGTTCGCCGATCACACGCGACATGATTCTGACGAAGCTCGAGCAGGCCCCGACGGGTCATGATCGGCTGACCGCTCACGTTTGAGGAAGGGGAGGCGATTACCATGAAGGGCCTTATTCGCGACGTAATACCTCAACTCGAGCTGTTCCAGCCGACCAGTGCGGACGATGCGCTGGCGTTGTTGGCGGAGCACGGGTCCGATGCCTGGGTGTATGCCGGCGGGCTCGATACGCTCGACTGGTTCAAGGATCGGGTGAAGCGGCCGCGCGTGGTCGTGGACATCGGCGCCGTCGAGTCGATGCGCGAGATTCGCACGACCGGCGACGGGATCGAGATCGGGGCGATGGCCCGGCTCATCGACGTCGTCAACCACCCCGAGATCCAGTCGCGGTTCCCTGCGCTGGCGTACTCGGCCAAGACGGCTGCGTCGCCGCAGATTCGGAACCAGGGCACCATCGGGGGCAACATCGGGCAGGATACCCGCTGCTGGTACTACCGGGACGGGTGGACCTGCTATCGGGCCGGCGGCAACATCTGCTACGCCAGCCCGCCGACCGCGATGAACCGGGAGCACTGCATTCTCGGTGCGAGCCGGTGCGTGGCGGTCAACCCCTCCGACACCGCGCCCGTGTTCGTGGCCCTCGACGCGCAGATGGTGGTGCGGCGGGGCCGCTCGGAACGGGTGATTTCGGCCGAGGAGTTCTTCGTCGGTCCGGAGATCGATATCGAGCGGATGACGGCGCTGGAGCCGGGCGATCTGCTGATGTCGATTCGGGTGCCGTCGACGTGGTCGGGTTCGCGGGTCTACTTCGAGAAGGTTCGTGACCGCACCACGTGGGACTTCGCACTCGTCAACGTGGCGACCGCCCTGCAGGAGAGCGGTGGCGTCATCCAGGACGCGCGTGTCGTCGTCAACGGCGTGGCGCCGACACCGGTGCGTCTCACCGCGGTCGAGAACGCCATCCGGGGTCAGGCTCGCAACGAGCAGACCGCGAACCGCGCTGGCGACGTCTCCATTCAGGGCGTGTCGCCGCTGACCCACAACGGGTTCAAGGTGAACCTGATGCGGAACCTCGTGAAGCGGTCCATCCGCGACGAGCCGATGAACGACGTGTAGCAGCACGCTTCGTTAGACCGGGAACCACCGAAGGGCCGAGCCGCGATGGGCTCGGCCCTTCGCTTGTACGGCGGCCCTCACCGCGATACGGTACACTACGGCGCATCATTCGAAGGGAGGCGGGCCGATGGGGACCCAGGGCAGCGAAACGGTCAGGAAGCAGTCCCGGCGGCGGTTCATTCGCGGGGCGCTCGGTGGGGGGCTCGGGGCGACGATGGCCGGCGTGGCCGGCGGCGCGCGCCCGGCCGCGCAGGTCGGAGGCCCGATACGATCGTTCGACCACGTGGCGGTGCCGATGCGGAATACCGAAGCCATGGTGCAGTTCTACCGCGCCCTCGGCTTCGGGGTGATGGAGGGCCCGCGGATCTGCTCGGTGCACTTCGGCGACAACAAGATCAACTTCCATCGGCCAGTGGCGTGGCAGGACGCAAGCTTCACGCTGCGCGCCCCGGCGGCGGTGCCGCCGTGCGGCGATTTCTGCTTCGTCTGGGACGGAACCGTGGCGGCCCTGCACGCTACTCTGGAGCGGGCGGGGGCGGTGGTGATCGAGGGGCCGGTGCCCCGCACCGGCGGCCGCGACGGCGGTATCGGCAACGGCACCAGCCACTACATCCGGGACCCGGACGACAACCTGCTGGAGTTCATCATCTATTGATGCAGGAGCGTTCGTCCCCATGTTCGTGGAAGCACTCGGCTTTCATTGGGAGCCCGTGGTGAAACCGCGGGGCTTTCTCCACGGGCTCCCCCAGAGGCGGGCGCCATGGCTGTAGCAGACATCCATCGCCATCTGTTCACCGTCGACGAGTTCGCACGCATGGGTGAGGCGGGGGTATTCGCCGAGGATGATCGCGTGGAGCTCATCGATGGAGAGATCCGCGAAATGACGCCAATCGGCCCGACGCATGCAGTGGTCGTGAATCTGCTCGCGGAACTGCTCATCACCCGGTTGGCCGGCAGGGCGTACGTCAGCATCCAGAATCCCGTTCGCCTCGATCGGCACACCGAACCGCAACCGGATCTGGCGGTCGCACGACGCCGGTTGGATGCCTATGCCAGCCGTCATCCCGAGGCTGGCGATCTCCTGCTCGTCATCGAGGTGGCCGACTCCTCCCTGCGGTACGACCGGGTGGAGAAGGTGCCGCGGTACGGCGGGGCGGGCATCCCCGAGACGTGGCTGGTGGACCTCGCGGCCGAGACCGTCGCGGTGTACACCGACCCCGGTCGGGACGGGTACGCCCGCGAGCAGGTGCGGCAACACGGCGACACGATTGCCGCAAGCGGCGTGCCGGAGCTTCGCCTTCAGGTCGATGAGATGTTCGCCTGAGTCGCTGAGAGGGTTGGGTGCCGCGGTGTTGGGCCTGACGACAGTCTGTCTGGCCTGCGGCGGAGGTCCGTCCGAGACTGCCACGCCCCGCGATCCGTTGTGGATCGCGGTCGTCCAGACCGACGGCGTCCTGATTCCCTTTGCCCGCCTGGCCGGCGACGCGTGGGACCTTCCGTGGCCGGCGCCGTTCGACGCGGAAACCGCCGCTGTCGATACCACGGGAGAGGTGGTGCCTCCCCCTTGGTTGGGCCGGGAATCGTGGACCCTGCCGGTGCCGCCCATCGACGGGCAGGATCCCGGGGGAGGCAGAATCGCCGCGCCGATCGGGTGGAGCTTCTACTCGCAGACGGAACGGGGCACGGCGCTTACCGTGACGAGGCTGCTGCTCGTCGAAGCCCACTGCATGATGCGCTGGGCGTTGGGACTCGACGCGCGCGAGCTGTCCCGGGTCGAGGGGACCCCCACCGTAGCCGGGGTCGCGTTCAATCACCCCCTGGAGGTCGTTTCGGCCGAGGCCGAGATTCCCGGACTCGACCAGATACGCGTCGAGTTGGGGCTGATGGATTCAACCGACCTCGACGATCCTATGCTGTCGAGACGGTTCGTCTGGCTGGGCTTCTACCGGCTTGACGACGGCGGCATCATCGGCGTGGTGAATGACCGCGCCTACGAGGGCGAGAGCTGGCTGGTGGTGCAAATCGACGGAGACCGGAGCCGGATCGCCCACCGCGTCTATGGCGGCGGCTGTTGAGCGCGGGTCTCCGGTCGGGAATCCCGGGTGGGGGGCGGTGCCATGCCCGGGGGCCGTATGCGGCCGTATAATGCGGCGTGCCCTTGCCGGAGGAGCTGACGCGGCGCCTGCAGGCGGTCGCCGAGCGCGACCCGGACGTGCGTGCGCTCTATGTGTTCGGTTCACGGATCGACGGAACCGCGCGAGCGGATTCCGATCTCGACGTTGGCGTCCTCTACGTGTCGCCGCAACCTCTCGAGAAGACGGTGCGGCTCGAAGAGGCGCTGTACCGGGACACTGGCCAGCCGGTGGACGTAGTCGACGCGGCGCGGGCGAGCGCGTTTCTGGCGCTGGCCGTGGTGCGGGGCGACCGGATCTTCACCCGCCACGAGGTCGAGGCGGATCTGTTCGATCTCTACGTCCTGCGGCGGGCCGGCGATCTGCTGCCCTTCGAGCGCGCCCGGTGTGCGATGCTGCTGCCAAGCTCGGGATCATGACGTCCGGACGCGTCAGCCGTACCGTCGTCGCCGACAAGGTCGCCCTGATTCGCCGGCTCCTCGACGAGGTCGGGACCCTTCCCCTGGACAATCTGGCCGCCTTCACGCGCGATCCCAGGATGGTCGCGGCGGGCGAATCGTATCTGCGCCGCACCCTCGAGGCGTTGCTGGACATCGCCCGCCACGTGCTGGCGAAGGGGTTCGCGCGGGGACCGTCGGAGTACGCGGAGGTGGCGCGGCAGCTCGGCGAGGTCCGCGTCGTCTCGCCCGCCCAGGCCGAGACTCTGGTGCGCATGGCGCGGTACCGCAACCGTCTGGTGCATGTCTACGACCAGGTGACCGCGCCAGAGCTGTACGAGCTGCTGGTGCGACGGCAGGGAGATGTCGAGGAGACGGTGGGTGCGATCGCCGACTGGATGGCGGCCCACCCGGACCGCGTCGCCGACCCCGAGTGAACTCGCCTGGCGCCCGCTGTCCGGCCGGATCAGAAGAACCAGGTGAGCGAGACGTAGCCGATGGCGCTCAGCAGGCCGTACTCGGAGGGCAGGAGCTGGCCGCTGGTGACGGTATCGGCGCCGGTGCCGAAGAACACGCCGCCGGCGATGGAGGTCTCGTCCCCCGCCGAGTAGGAGAAGCTCGGCGCCACGATGGCGCTTCCGTCGTTGAGGTTCCAGAGCCAGAGGCCGGCGACGGTCAGCAGCGGGTGGATCTGATAGGACGCCTGCACCGCGGCCTCGTCGCGCCCGTACACCTGGTACTCGGCCCGCAGGAACTCGGGCGACTGGAAGATGCGGGTGAAGTCGTCCGGTGCGGCGGCGCCGCGCCCGTCGCGCTGGTACTCGACCACGAGGCCGAGGTTGCGGCCGTTCACCACCATCTGCCGGTCGAGGCCGATGGTGCCCCGTCCGGTGACGGTGCCCTGGAAATCCCGGACCACCGTCTCGAACCGGATCGCCCAGGCGCCCAGCCCACCGGCGGCGGCCACCGCGCCCGCGGCGTCGCCGTAGAGGCTGCCGCCCCAGCCGGAGATCTCCCAGTTCCGCCACGTGGTGAGGCCGCGGGCCAGCGCCGTCGTCTCCTCGCCGACGAGGGTGCGGCTGGGCCGGACCACGACATCGATCTCGCTCAGCGGACTGGGGTAGATGCGGGCGCGCGCGGCGTCGATGCCGCCCCGGTAGACGCGGAACGGGTCGGCGGGGCTGAAGGGGATGAACGGGTCGGCGGGGGTGAGGAACAGGGTGGTGCCCCACGACACCGCCTGCCGCCCGACGCTCAGCTCGACCGTCTCGTTCGGTTGCCACGCCACGTTGAGGCGGTCCAGCCGATGCTGCCAGTGGAAGTGGTCCCGCTCGACGGCGGTCCCCTGCAGATCGAACCACTCGCCACCCCCGGGGATCGCGCCGAGCCCGCCCAGGCCGAGGCTGAACACGCCGTCGTCCTGCCGGACCGTGAGGGCATGGTCGTAGGCGATCTCGAGGGCCAGGGGACCGAACACGGGCTCGGTGCTCAACCGGAGCCGATTGAACGCGCTGGCGCTGGCGTTGCTGAAGATCGTGGGACCGGCGAAGAGCGGGACCGTCTGCAGATAGCCGGTCAGCCAGCTCGACTGTGCGCGGGCGGGGTCCGCGCCCAAGGCGGCGGCGAGGCCGAGCACCGCGGCGGCAACGATCAGGCCGCGCGCGCGGTGAGGCATGGCCAACGGCGCGTTTCGGCCCTGGCCAGCCTCGGCCGCGGCAACGCGCAGGCCGCCTGCGCGCGTGGTCATGTCCGGGTCTCGTCCGAGTCGATGCGGCCGTCCACCATCCGGACCACCCGCCGGGAGCGCTCCATGACGCGCGTATCGTGGGTGGCGAAGACGAACGTCACGCCCAGCTCCCGGTTCAGATCGGCCATGACGTCGAGCAGGGCGGCGCTCGCGGCCGAGTCGAGGTTCGCGGTCGGCTCGTCGGCCAGCACCAGGGCGGGCCGGCTCGCGACCGCCCGCACCACCGCCACCCGCTGCTGCTGCCCCCCCGAGAGCTTCCCCGGCCGGCGGTCCTCGAGCCCGACCATGCCGGTCCGCTCGAAGAGCTCGTGCACCCGCGCCCGGCGCTCGCTGGCGGCGACGCCCTGGAGCAGCATCGGAAACTCGGCGTTCTCGAGCGCCGTCAGCACCGGCAGCAGGTTGTAGGCCTGGAAGACGAAGCCGACCTGATCGAGCCGGAGGCGGGCCAGATCCTGGTTCGACATCGCGGTCACGTCGCGGCCCGCCACCTCCACGCGGCCCTCGCTGGGGCGCGTCAGGCCGCCGATCAGGTTGAGGAGCGTCGTCTTGCCGGAACCCGACGGCCCCGCCAGCGCCGTGAACTCGCCGCGCCCGATGGTCAGGCTGACGTCGCGGACCGCCTGCACCTCCTCGGCCTCCTGGTGGAAGATCTTCCAGACCCCGTCGGTCCGGACCGCCGCGGTCTCGTTGTCGGTCATGGAGTCGCTCGCGATCGGCGGCATCACCGGTCGAACTTCATCGCCTCGGCCACGTCGAGCCGCGCCGCCCGCAGGGCCGGATAGACCGACGCCGCCGCGCCGATGAACAGGATGAACAGCAGCACCTGCACGAGGCGCGCGGTCCGCATCAACGGCTGGATGACAGGCTCGACGACGACGCCCGAGAAGGTCATCTCGCCCATCAGGGCCGAGACGTCCAGGCCGTCGCCGAAGAAGTACCGGGTGAAGGCGAGCCCGAGGCCGACGCCGATGAAGCCGCTCGCGGCGGTCAGGGTCAGGCCCTCGATCAGCACGATCGTCCCCGTCTGTCCCGGCGTCAGTCCGAGCGCCCGCAGCACCCCGAACTCGCGGCGGCGGTGCAGCACCGACATCAGCACGGTGTTGACGATGCCGAACCCGATGATCGTGAAGATGAATCCCTGGGTCAGGTAGCCGCCGAAGTCGTCGATGGCCACCGCCGCGGCCAGGGCCGGGTTCGCCTCGCGCCAGCCCATCACCCGCGCGTCTCCGCGGCTGATCGGCCCGTCCAGCGCGCTCTCGACGCGGGCCACGACCCCGGCCGTCGCGGCGCTGTCATCCAGCACCACCCCCACGTTGGTGACGTCCCCCTTGGACCCCAGCCACTCGTCGGCGGTGGCCAGCGGAATGTGCACCAGCGCCTGATCCACCTCCGGCACGCCGGTCCGGAAGATGCCGACCACCCGCAGCAGCTGCCCCGCGATCTCCCGCTCGGCGTCCTGCGCCTGCACCACGAAGCGCGAGCCGAGCCGAAGATCGAGGCTGTCGACCAGCTCGACCCCGACGTACGCGGCCAGCCGATCGTCTGGGGCGAGATACCGCCCCTCGATCAGCTTGTCGTCGATGGGGCTGAACTCCGCCTCGGCCATCGGGTCGACGGCCACGATCTGGGCCGGCCGGGAGCCGGCGGCCGAGCTCGCGAGCCCGGTGACGGCGAGCTTCGCGGTCGTCGCCACGACGCGCGGGGCGACCTCGGGCGACGCGAACGCCTCCTCGGCGGCGCGCCGCACCTCGGCCGGCAGCCGATCCTCGATGCGCCGGCTCACGCGGAACTCGGGGCGCTCGATGGTGACGTGCCCCTCGCCGAGGCGGACGCCGGAGTCGATCCACTGCTCGTGAGAGCCTTCGCCGAGCGAGAAGGTGAAGACGAGGAGGGCGCCGCCGACGATCATCGCCGACGCCGTCAGCACCGAGCGCCGCAGGTGGCGGCGCAGGTTGCGCATCGCCAGCAGCACCAGGACCCGGGCGTGCGTCGGGCGCGATGGAGCGGCGGGTGATGGCATGGTCACAACCCCGACAGGGTGTCGGCCGGCGGCACCCGCGCCGCCTTGGCGGCGGGATAGAGGGCCGCGAGGACGGCGGTCAGCAACAGCGCGAACGCGGAAAGGGTCCAGCCCGGCAGATCGTAGCCGACCCGCAGGCTGGGCTCGAGCAGCGCGCCCTGTAGCGTGACGCTTCCAAAGAGCCACGCCAGACTGGGCGGCGCCGTGGCCCACCAGACCATCAGCGGGAACGTGACGGCCGAGCCGATGGCGAGGCTGAGGACGCCGACGGCCAGGGCCTCGGACAACACCGTGCCCATGATCGCCCGCGGCGTCGCCCCGAGGGCGAGCATGACCGCGAACTCGCGCCGGCGCTCGAACGTCGCCATCAGCATGGTGTTGGCGATGCCGAAGCTGGCGATGGCGAAGATGATGACGATGAAGATCCAGTACATCGACTCGGCGAGGCCGACGTAGTCGACCAGCACCGGGTTGAGCACCGTCCAGGACGCCACCTCGATCTCCCGGCCGTCGGCGTCGATCGCCTCGGCGAGGCGCGCGGCGGCCTCGTCCGCTGCCGCCGGGTCGGCGGTGGCGACCGCGATCTCGTGGATGCGGTCCGGGTCGAGGTAGATCAGGGCCTGGAGGTCGCCGAGGGCGAGCACCGCGGTGCGGGCGTCGAACTCGACCAGTCCGGTCCGGAAGATCCCGGCGACGGTGAAGAGGTCGTTGGCCATCGAGCCGTCGGCGGCGGCTCCCACCAGAACCAGCTCGTCACCGAGGCCGGCTGCGATCTGCCGGCCCATCTCGTCGCCGATCAGCAACTCGTTGCGGCCGGGCTCGGGCAGCCGCCCCGCGACCAGCGGGTCGAGGAAGCGGGTCAACGCCACCTCGCGCTCCGGATCGACGCCCATGAACGTCCCCGCCGAGGTCGCCTCGCCCGAGCTGACCAGCCCGCCGGCGTACACCCGAGGCGCCGCCGCCACCACCGCCTCGTCGGCGTCGATGGTCCGCAGCATCGCCTCGACGTCGACGCCCTCGCGGCCGCCGAGGGTGTCGTACATGCTCCGGTCGGGCCGGTACTCCGCGTGGTGGATCTCGATCTGCCCGCTGACGAGCGAAGTGGCGTTCTCGACCAGCTCGGCGGTGATCCCCCGCATCCAGCCGATCATGAAGACGACGGCGAAGAAGCCGACGGCGAGGCCGAGCGCGGTCAGCAGCGTCCGCCGCGGGTTCCGGCCGAGGTTTCGCCAGCCGATGCGCGGCCAGGGCCTCTCGCGCATCCGCGGCTACCGTCCCCGCTGCAGGGTGCGGAGCGAGAAGAAGGAGCGTTCGAGGTCGACGTCGAACTCCAGCTCTTCGTAGCGGATGGTGGTCCGCTCCCCCGGCTTGTCGGACGGGCGCATGTCCATCACGGTGGCGACGACGCGGTCGCCCATCTCGGTGAACTCGCTGTATTCCATCGTACGGGCCAGCTCACCGTCCTCATCGTAGTAGTGCGCCCACAGCGGCATCGAGTCCTGCTGCCGGACCTGGAACTCCATGTAGCCCCAGACGACGGCCGCCTCCGGCTTCGGGGTCAGGCGGAGCTCCCAGACGGCGACGCCGCCGCGGTCGCCGTCGAAGGCGATCTCGGCATCGTAGTCGTCGATCAGCCGGCTCTCCTTCACCAGGTCGTCGTTCGTGAAATGCGACCCCATCCACGAGCCGCCCATCATCGATGCGGGGATCTTGATCGTGCGATCGACTTTCGGGAGGTAGTTCCAGATGTCGTCCTCCGCCATCAGGGTCGCGGTGCCCGCCTCGCGCCGCGGCGCGCGCAGTCGCACGAGCGAGTAGTCGGTGCCGAGCGACCAGAGCTCCATCGTCATCTGGCGTTCCCAGTGCTCGGTCACGACCTCCATCGTCGCCACCCCGCGGCTCGATTCGCCGCGCATCATGCGGTCGACCCGGTCGATGATCTCCAGCGGATCCGGCTGCGCGGCCGCCGGCTGCGCAGCCGCGAGTCCGCCGGCCAGCCCGAGCATCAGAATCCGCGCGCACCATCGAAACATGGACATTCCTCCTGACCCGGACCCAAGTCTAGTATACGGTTGCGCCTTCCCCGCGGTTCCCCGGCACACCGCGCCCGGACGCGGGCCCGGCCTCGCCGGTCCCTGTCGAACCCGGGTTCGACAGGGGCTCAAGACCCCGCCTGCTCCTTGACGTAGCGCGCGACCTGCTCGTGGGTGGCGAACCACACGTCGCCCTTCGCGTTGATGTGGTCGATGAGCTCCTCGAGGATCACCATGCGCGAGCGGTGGCCGATGATGTGCGGGTGCGTGGTCAGGAGGAACATGGTCCCTTCCTCGTACGCCTTGTCGAACTCGTCGATGTAGACCTGCAGCAGCTCGCGCGGCGGCGTATAGCTGTTGCCGCGGGGGTTCATCAGCGGCGCGTCGTCGAGGATCCACTCGACCGGCAGCTCCACCATGCCGGTCGGCTCGCCGTTCTGCAGCAGCTCGTAGGGGCGGTCGTCGGCCATCAGCGAGCTGTCGTACAGGAACCCGAGCCCCCGGATGATGTCGAGCGTGTTCGGGCTGAAGTTCCACGACGGGGCGCGGTAGCCGACGGGGCGGCTGCCCGTGGCCTGCTCCAGGTAGTTGGTGGCCCGGATGACGAGGTCGCGCTCGGTCTCGACGTCGAGGGCGCTGTTCAGCTCGTGGATCCAGCCGTGCACCGCGAACTCGTGGCGCCCCGAGGCCTGGATGACGTCGACCATCTCGGGCCGCAGCACGAGGCTGACGGCGGGGATGAAGAACGACGCCGGGATCTCGTGGCGGTCCATCAGGTCGACGACCCGCTGCAGGCCGACCCGCGCGCCGTACTCGCCCTGCGACATCGCGCCGATCGACGGCTCGGCGTTGCGCGCGATGCTGATGGTGTCGTTGTCGACATCGAACGAGATCATCACCGCGACGCGGGCCCCGTTCGGCCACGCCGCCGGCTGCAGGCTGCGGCCGGCCCGCACGCGGTTGGCGATGGCCCGGATCTCGTCGAGGTCGAGGTACAGGCCGGGCTGGCTCGTCTGCGTCGACTGTGCCGCGGCCCCGTCCGCCGTCGCGTCGACAACCAGGAATCCGACGATGACTCCGAGAACCGTCCCGAGGAGCGCGAGTACGAATTGCCTGACCTTCTTGAACGTCATCGTCACTGTCCCTCGCTGTCCTCGGTTTCGGCCGGCTCCGCCTCGTGCGGCTGACTCTCGCTGATCGGCGGGTTGTCCACGTGCTCGCCGAAGAACGCGGCGTAGCGCCGCAGCCGGTCCACCTGGTGGAGCGGCTCGGCGATGCCGTGCCCCTCGCGCGGGA
This sequence comes from Vicinamibacterales bacterium, assembly GCA_965215895.1. GTDB lineage: Bacteria > Acidobacteriota > Vicinamibacteria > Vicinamibacterales > UBA8438 > JAJEEA01. The sequence continues at coordinate 912,014 of OZ244130.1, forward strand.
ACCGGACGAACGTGACGTCCCTGCCGAGATCCCGCAGCGCCCGGTAGAACTCGACCGACTGCTCCGGCGGCACCCGCGTGTCGCTGCCGCCGTGCATCAGCAGCACCGGGCTCGTCACGTCGGCGGCGTAGGTGATCGGCGAGTGCTCCCGGTAGTTGTCGGTGGCGGTCCACGGCGTCCCGCCGAAGAACGACGCCAGATAGTCCTGGATGTCGTTCGTGCTGTACATGCTGTAGAGGTTGGTGAGGCCCGCCCCCGGCGACACCGCCTTGAACCGGTCGGTCCGGGTCACGATCCACGCCGACAGGTACCCGCCATAGCTCCAGCCGTAGCAGATGAGGCGATCGGGATCGGCCCACCCCATGGCGATCGCGTGGTCCACCCCGGTCATGACGTCGTCGTAGTCGGTGATGCCCCAGTTGTCGATGTTGGCGTTCACGAACGCCTGGCCGTAGTTCGTGCTGCCGCGGAAGTTCGGCTGGAGGACGACGTAGCCGTTGCCGGCGAAGAACTGGGCGGCGGCGTTGAAGGCTTCGAGCGACGCGCCGGTGGGGCCGCCGTGGGGATTGACGATGAACGGATAGGCGCGGCCCTCCTCGTAGCCGACCGGCTTCGTCAGCACGCCTTCGATCGTCTCCCCGCCGCTGTTCGTCCAGCGGACGGTCTCCACGGCGCCGAGCTGCACGCCTTCTTCCCGGAGCCAGGCGTTCGCGTCGGTGAGGCGGACCGGCTCGCCACCGGTAGTTGTCGTGTAAATCTCGCCGGGCCGGCCGGGGCCGGTGTGGACCCACACCCACCGGGTCCCGTCGTCCGACAGCGACCACGCGCCGTTGCGGCCGCCGGGGGCCGACGCGGTGATCACCGCGCCCGACTCGACGCTGACCCGGAACAGGCCGGTCGAGGTGCCCTCGCCGGTGGGCCAGAAGACGGTTCTTCCGTTCGCCGACCAGATGGGGGCCGTGAACTGCCGGTCGACGTCCTCGAGGAGCACGCGCGTCGGTCCCCCGTCCATGTCCGCCAAGTGGAGCTTGTCGTGCTGCGTATTGCTGGTGGCGAGCGCGTTCGAGGAGAACGCAATGGTCCGGCCGTCGGGCGACCAGCGCGGAGAGGTGTCGCTGCCGCCGTTCTCGTGGAGGAGCCGCCGCCCGCCGCTCGCGACGTCCACCACCCAGACGTCGCTCTGCCACGTGTCGTTGGCGGTGGGGTTGGGCCGGGTCTCGAAGGCGACCTGCCGCGAGTCGGGCGACCAGTCGGGGTTGCGGACCGTGAAGTCGCCCTCGGTCAGGCGCCGCGTCTCGGACGTCTCCAGATCGTGCAGCCAGAGGTGGGTCATCCGGAACCACTCGTCCACCACCTCGGCGTCGCCCTCTTCCTTGCGGCGCTTCTTCTCCTCTGCGGGGAGCGGGTCGCGCGCCGTGAACAGGAGGGCGGAGCCGTCCGGCGCGAACGAGAACGACTGCACCGACTCGTCGTGCTCGGTGACCTGCCACGCCTCGCCCCCGTCGGCGTGCAGGAAGTGCACCTGCGTCTTCGCGTCCGCCTCCTCGCCGCGGGCGGCGAGGAACGCGACGATCTTGCCGTCGGGCGACCACGCGGGGGCGCTGGCGCTCTTCGGGCCGCGCGTGAGCTGGCGGTTGCCGGTGCCGTCGACGCGTACGCGCCAGACCTGGGTGATCGCCTCGAGGTCGGGGTCGTCCATGTCGCGCGACCGCAGCGTGTAGACGACCCACGCGCCGTCGGGCGACAGCGCGGGGCTGCCGACCTGGTTGATGCGCAGCGTATCGCGCGCCGACAGGACCCGCGGGGGCGCCGCGTCCTGGGCCGGGCTGGGACTCGGCCCTACCGCGAGGACGAACGCTGCGCCAGCGCCGGCGACCACTTGCCGCATTCGCAGACCTTGCATGTCACCTTCCGTTCCGGGGGGCTGGCGCGGGCCCTGCCGCCAGGGCGGCAGGGCCCGGACGCGCGGACCGGTTGGCGGGTCAGTCTCCGGCCAGCTCCTCGTAGACGGCGGTGAGGAACCGGTTCGGGTCGCCCCACTTGTCGTTGAACCCCTGGGTCGGGTCGGCCGCGGCGACCTCGTCGTAGCTGCCGGCGCCCCCCGCTACCAGCTCCTCGACGCGGCCGGCGACGGTGATGACCATGTCGCGGAACTCGATGACGTCCGCGCGGCTCGACACCACGCCGTGGCCGGGGAGGATCTTCGTGTCCGGTCCCGCCATGCCCGCGAGGATCCCGAGCGAGTCGATGGTGCCGGACAGGGTCCCGCCGTTGCCGCGGTCGATGACCGGGAACGCCACGGTGCGGAACATGTCGCCGGTGTGGATGACGTCGGAGTCCACGAAGTGGATGATGCTGTCGCCGTCGGTATGCCCCGGCGGCATCGGGATGACGTGCACCTCCTCGCCGTTGAGGTGGATGGTGACGTCCTCGCTGAAGGTCAGGACCGGCAGCGCCTCGGCCGGCCGGTTCGCCGCCAGCCGGCTGCGGACGCGATCCTGGGCGAGGATCGGAATGCCCATCGCCGCGAAGTTGGCGTTGCCGCCGGTGTGGTCCCCGTGGACGTGGGTGTTGATCAGGAACCGGATGTCGCCGTTCGAGATGCCCTCGACGGCGGCGACGATGCGGTCGCTGAGGGGCGCGAACTGGTCGTCGATCATGACCACCCCCTGATCGCCGATCGAGACGCCGATGTTGCCGCCGCGTCCCTCCAGATAGTGCACGGTGCCGGCGACGTGGTGGGTCGAGATCTCGACGTCCGAGAAATCGGGTTGCGCCCCGAGCCCGGCGGCCACGGTGAGCGCCGCTACGGCGGAGAAGGCGAGCGAGACGGCGAGCCGCGCGCGTGAGCTGGTCTTCATGACGTTGTTCCTCGCAGGGTGTACTGGCTGACGATGTGACCGTGTCTATCATACCGAAAAGGCGGCGCGGACCGCCCGACCGACGGATAGCGGCGCGGGCGGGTGACCTGGTGTAGGATCACCCTGCGCGTTTCCGGCCCGATCGAAGAGACTGAGGGGTGAGCGAATCGATGCGGGGGCTCCTGATACCGATAGCCGCGGCGTTCACGGTCGGCTCCATCGCCTTCGGCGCGGTCGTCGCGACCGCCCAGCCGGCGTCCGGCGGCGCCGCGTCGCCGGAGCGGGCCCTGCTCGACCAGTATTGCGTCACCTGTCACAACGAGCGGCTGCAGGTCGCGGACCTGACGCTCGACGTTGCCGACGTCGGCAACGTCGGCGCCCACCCCGAGATCTGGGAGAAGGTGGTGCGGAGGCTGCGGGCCGGGGCCATGCCCCCCGCCCCCCGGCCGCGCCCCGATCCGGCGACCTACGAGGCGTTCACGACCTGGCTCGAGACCGAGCTCGACGCGGCGGCGGCGCGGAATCCCGATCCCGGGCGCACCGACACCTTCCATCGGCTCAACCGCAGCGAGTACCGCAACGTCATACGGGACCTCCTGGCGCTGGACGTCGACGTCGCGGCGCTGCTGCCGGCCGATGACGGCAGCTACGGGTTCGACAACATCGCGGGGGTGCTCGGCATCTCGCCGACCCTGCTGGAACGCTATCTGTCGGCCGCGAAGAGGATCAGCCGCCTGGCGATCGGGCGGCCGGCCCCGTCGGCGACGGCCGAGACGTTCCGCCTCACCGCCGACCTGACCCAGGACGTCCGGGTGGACGGGCTGCCGTTCGGCACCCGCGGCGGCACCCGGTTCGAGTTCACGTTTCCGGAAGACGCGGTGTACGGCATCCGTGTCCAGCTCTCCCGCGACGCTTCGGGCACCCTGAAGACGTTCGATACGCCGCACCGGCTCGAGGTGAGCCTGGACGGCGAGCGGTTGCGGACGTTCAGCGTCGGCGAGCCGCCGCCGCCGGGGGCCGCCCGCAGCAGCCCCGAGTACCGGGAGTATCTGGCGCGCCAGCGGGTGGTGGACGACGGCTGGGAGATCCGGGCGCCGGTGCGGGCGGGTCCGCACACCGTGCAGGTGACGTTCCACCAGAAGACGTCCGCCTACGCGGAGACCTTGCGGCAGCCGTTCCTGCGCCCGTACACGAGCATCACCGGGGGCGACACGCGGTATCAGCCCTACGTCGGTAGCGTCACCGTCGCCGGCCCGTTCGAGGCGAGCGGGGCGCGGCCGGTCGAGGGCACGCCCAGCCGCGACCGCATCTTCGTCTGCCGTCCGGCTTCCGGCGCCGCCGCCGACGAAGCCGCCTGCGCGCGGGAGATATTCTCGACGCTGGCCCGGCGCGCCTATCGCCGGCCGGTTACGGAAGGCGATCTGGCGGTGCTCCTCGACTTCTACGCGCAGGGACGGGCCGACGGCGGTTTCGAGGCGGGCATCGAGCTGGGGCTCCGGCGCCTGCTGGCGAGCCCCGAGTTCCTGTTCCGGGTGGAGCGGGACCCGGCCGGGGCGGCGCCCGGCTTCCCCTACCGCGTCCCCGACATCGAGCTCGCGTCGCGGCTGTCCTTCTTCCTGTGGAGCAGCATCCCGGACGACGAGCTGCTCGACCTCGCCGCGGCGGGGACCCTGCACCAGCCCGACGTGATCGAGGCGCAGACCCGCCGGATGCTCGCGGATCCGCGGGCCGAGGCGCTCGTCGAGAACTTCGCGGGGCAGTGGCTGTACCTGCGCAACGTGCGGGCCCTGACCCCCGACGAGGACCTGTTCCCCGACTTCGGCGAGGCGCTGCGCCGGGCGTTCCAGCGCGAGACGGAGCTGTTCTTCGGCAGCGTGCTGCGCGAGGACCGCAGCGTGCTCGACTTCCTGACCGCGGACTACACCTTCGTCAACGAGCGGCTGGCCCGCCACTACGGGATGCCGAACGTCTACGGCAGCCACTTCCGGCGCGTCTCGCTGCCCGACCCCTCGCGCCGGGGGCTGCTGGGCCACGGCAGCATTCTCGCGGCGACGGCCTACCCGACGCGGACGTCTCCGGTGCTGCGCGGCAAGTGGGTGCTCGAGAACCTGCTCGGCACCCCGCCTCCGTTGCCCCCGCCCGACGTGCCGTCGCTCGAGGAGACCACCGGCGACGGCGCGGCGCTGTCGATGCGCGAGGCGATGGAGCAGCACCGGGCCAACCCTGTGTGCGCGAGCTGCCACCGGCTGATGGACCCGCCGGGCTTCGCCCTCGAGCAGTTCGACGCGGTGGGCCGGTATCGGACCCGCAACGAGGCGAACACTCCCATCGACGCCTCCGGGGTCCTCCCGGACGGCACCGTCTTCGAGGGGGCGGCGGGGTTGCGCGAGGCGCTCCTGGACCGTCCCGATCTGTTCGTCACCACCCTGACCGAGAAGCTGCTGATCTATGCGCTCGGCCGCGGGGTGGAACACCACGATGCGCCGGCCATCCGCGCCATCACGCGCGAGGCCGCCGCGGACGGACATCGTTTCTCGACGCTCATCCTGGGTGTCGTCAAGAGCCCGCCCTTCCAGATGAGGAGAACCCGGTCATGATGATCAGAAAGCTGTCGCTGCCGCGCCGGACGTTCCTGCGGGGCCTGGGCGCGACCGTCGCCCTGCCCCTGCTCGACGCCATGGTGCCAGCGCTCACCGCCGAGGCCCGGACCGCGGCGCGTCCCGTCCGCCGGCTCGGCTTCATCTACATCCCCAACGGGGCGGTGATGCAGCAGTGGACGCCGGCCGCGACCGGGCCCGGGTTCGAGCTGTCCCCCATCCTGCAGCCGCTGGCGCCGTATCGGGATCAGCTCACGGTGGTGAGCGGCCTCGCCCACGGGCAGGCCGAGCCCCTCGGAGACGGGAACGGCGAGCACTCGCGGGCCAGCTCGACGTGGCTGAACGGGGTGCATCCGAAGCAGACCGAAGGCTCGGACGTGCGGGCCGAGATTACCGCGGATCAGCTGGCCGCGCAGCATCTCGGCCGGGATACGCCGCTGCCGTCGCTCGAGCTCGCGATCGATCTCGACGGGCTCGTCGGCAACTGCGAGAACGGCTACAGCTGCGTCTATCTGAACACCGTCGCGTGGCGGTCGGCGACGACGCCGTTGCCGATGGAGAACAACCCGCGCGTGGTGTTCGAGCGCCTCTTCGGAGACGGGGGCACGACCGAGCAGCGCGTCGCCGAGATGCGGCGGGACCGCAGCATCCTCGATTCCGTCACCCACGACATCGCCGACCTCGAACGCTCCATCGGGGCGGGCGACCGCGTTCGGCTCGATCAGTATCTCGACTCCATCCGGGCCCTCGAACGGCGCATCACGCTGTCCGAGGCGCAGAGCGCCGATGCCGAGCTGCCGGCGCTGGCCCGTCCCGTCGGCATTCCCGACAACTTCGAGGATCACGTCAAGCTGATGTTCGACCTGATTTCCCTGGCGTGGCAGGCGGACATCACCCGCGTCTTCACCTTCATGCTCGGCCGGGAGCTGGGGGGCCGCACCTATCCGCACCTCGGAGTGCCCGATCCCCATCACGGGTTGTCGCACCACCGGAACGACCCGGAGAAGCTCGACAAGCTCGCGAGGATCAACACGTATCACGTGAGCCTGTTCACCCACCTGCTCGAGAACCTCCGGACGGCGCCGGACGGGGTCGGCTCGGTGCTGGATCACGCGATGGTGATGTACGGCGGCGGGCTCGGCGACAGCAACGACCACGCGCACTTCGATCTGCCGGAGATCGTGGTGGGCGGCGGCGCCGGACGTCTGCAGGGCGGGCGGCACCTGCGGTACCCGAAGGACACGCCGGTGAACAACCTGCTCGTCAGCATGCTCGACAAGGTCGGGCTGTCGGCCGGGAACTTCGGGGACGCGACGGGGCGGATCAAGGAGCTGGCGGACATCTGATGCCGACGAAGATACGCGTGCTCGGTGGTTTGTTGGCGGTCGCGCTGGCATGCTTCGCGGTATCGGCGCCGGCCGCCGCCCGGGTGGAGTCGCCGCTGCTCGACGCCGCGCGCACCGGTGACGTCGAGCGCGTCAGGGCGCTGCTGGCGCAGGCCGGCGATCCGGACCAGCCGGACCTCGACGGCACGACGGCGCTGCATTGGGCGGCCAACCGGGACGACCTGGCGACGGCCCGGTTGCTGCTCGACGCGGGGGCCCGCCCCGGCGTCGCCAACCGATATGGCGCGACCCCGCTGCTGGTGGCCGCCACCAACGGCAGCGCGGCGATGCTGGAGGCCCTGCTGGCGGCGGGAGCCGATCCGGACGTGGGCCTGCCGGAAGGGGAGACCCCGCTGATGCGGGCCGCCCGCGCCGGCCGGGTCGGCGCGGTCCGGGCGTTGCTGCGCCACGGGGCCGCCGTCGACGCGGCCGAGCAGTGGCGGGGCCAGACCGCGCTGATGTGGGCCGCCATCGAGGGAAACAGCGCCGCGGTCCTGGAGCTGGTAGCGGCCGGCGCAGACGTGCAGGCGCGCTCCAGCGGCGGCTTCACGCCACTGTTGTTCGCGGTGCGCCACAACCGACCGGAGGTGCTGCGGGCGCTCACCGCGGCCGGCGCCGACGTGAACGACACCCTGCCCCTGCCGGACGGCATCAGCGCCCTGTGCCTCGCCACCCTCAACGCCCACTACGACGTCGGGGTCTGGCTGCTCGAGCAGGGGGCAGACCCGAACGCGGACGCGCAGGGGTGGACGGCGCTGCACCAGCTCGTCTGGGCCCGCCGGCCGAACCTCGGTTTCAACAACCCGGCGCCCATCCCCACCGGTCTCGTCTCCGACCTCGAGTTCGTCGCCGCTCTCGCCGCCCACGGTGCCGACCTTGACGCGCGGCAGGCGAAGGAGCCGCGGGGAGGCGACGGGTCGGGCACCGGCGGCGGCTACCGCAACGTGCTGAACCGGGTGGGGGCGACGCCGTTCCTGCTCGCCGCGAAGGCCGTCGACGCCGAGCTCATGCGGCTGCTGGTGAGGCTGGGCGCCGACCCGGTTCTGCCGAACGAGGACGGCACCACCGCGCTGATGGTCGCGGCGGGGGTCGGCATCTGGGCGGTGGGGGAGAGCCCCGGCACGAACGATGAATCGCTCGCCGCGGTCGAGCTGATGCTCGAGCTGGGCGACGCGGTGACCACCGTCGACGCCAACGGCGACACCGCCCTGCACGGGGCGATCATCCGCGGGTCCGAGCCGCTGGTGCGGTTCCTGTTCGATCAGGGGGCCGACCTGGAGGCGGTCAACGGCAAGGGTTGGACCCCCCTGATCATGGCCGAGGGGGTGTTCTACTCGAACACCGGCAAGCGGTGGCCCGAGATGGAGCGGCTGCTGATCGACCTCGGCGCCCGTCCCTCCTCGCGCGCGTCCGACCAGTAAAGGGCCGCTCGGCCCCGGCGCCCCGGACGGGACGCTGGGGCCTCACCGTACCGGTCTACGAGGGGCGGCCGCGCCGCGCACGCGGCGGCGGTCCCCGGGGGGGACCGCCGCGTTTGTCACCTCACCGCCCGAGGGGATTGCGGCGAGAGCGGCACGACGCGGCCATCCACCGAAAGTTCGCGGCCACGCTCGAGGGCGACCCGACGAGCCCGGGAGTGGCTACACCACCTCCGTCAGTCGTTGGTCATCTCCGTGGGCCAGCCGTCATCGATCGGCTTGGACGGATCGGCCGTGATCTTCAGGTCGGCACAGTGATGATAGGAATAGCCACCTGGCTGGTTATACCCATGATCAGCCATGAATTGGATGACCTGCAGGGTGCAGTTCTCGCAGTTGACGTTCGGGATTGGGATGTCGGCCTCCCAGGGATCCATCGGGGTCTCGGGTCGAAACGAGGCGCCCTGGCCCTCTTCGGGATAATGCCTGAAAAGGCCGTCGGCGATGACCGGAATCTGCGGAGGGCTCTGAATCGCGCCCCAAACGGAATAGATGCCCCTGTCCGTGTACTTCTCGAACGTGAGCGGATCCGGCGGAAGCTCGTGGCGTGAGTTCACCGAGAGCGCGACGCGGTAGTGACCCGAGTGGAAGATCGTCTCCTGGATCTTCAAGTGCAGCTTGGACCCGCCGGTGACCTCGGTGACGACGTCGCTCAGAATCTCGGCGTTGTCGCCGTTCGGGGCGCCGCCGCACGGTCCGACCTTCTGAGGGTTGCCGAGGTCATCCATTGCGATCCAGGGCGTCGGTTCCAGCAGCCTGAAGTGCGCGTGTGCACCGACCGGCAGCATCACGAGTGCGACAGCCAAAGTGGACAGGACAGGCAGACGGTGCTTCATGTTGTCGTTTCTCCTCGATAGACCCGGTGTGCCGATGGATGGCGGCCTCCGGAGACGCGCCACAACAGAGAGGGCGGCGCTTCCAGCACGTTCTCGGGCTGGGCGCCACAAGCGATCAGTCCGCCGCCTCGATCTTCGTCACCGCCAGCAACCGCTCGCCGTCCGCTTCGCTCGCCTCGCCGGTGGCGCGCACCTGCTTCGCCATCAACGCCGCCAGCTCGTCCGGATGGCTCGAGGCCCAGTCGCCGGTGATCTTGTAGAGCCCGCTGTCGGTCAGTATCCCGATCGGGTCGCCGTTCTGCGCGCAGCGCACCATGCACGCCACGTGCTCCGCGCTCGGATTGGCCCCGCCCATCGCGGCGCAGCCGGCCTCGACCAGCCGGCCGGTTATCGTCTCGTCGGCGGTCATGACGGAAGTCGTCAACGCGACGGCGCACAGCCCCGCGATTGCCAGCACGGCCCATTTCTTCATCGGGTTTTCTCCTGCGATTCTCGAATGTCGACGCATAGCAGTACATCGCGCCGGTCGGGCTGTCAAGACGACCGACCCGGCACACCCGCAGGACGCCAGCACGCGAAACTCCCCGTGTAGAATCGAACGATGACGAGAGCGGAGATCGAGCAGCACGCCAGGGCGCTTCCGGACGAGGAGCAAGTCGAGCTCGCCTACGCACTTCTTGACGACGTCGTGCCCGCTCTGACGCCCGAGCAGGAGGGCGAAGCCGATCGGCGCATTGCCGCATACCGGCGGAATCCGAGCATTCTGGTTGCGGAGGTCGAGGCGCGCGCCAGATTGAAGACCCGCGCCTGATGAGGCTGTTCTACACGGCAGAAGCTCTCGACGAACGAAACGACGCCGTCCGCTGGTACGAAGAACGGCAACCGGGCCTGGGATTCTCGTTTCTGGCCCGTCTTGAACTGCTGATCGGCCACATTCAGACCTTCCCGGAAGCGTTTCGCGCCCGTGCCAATGGACGCCGTCATGCTCCCATGAGGACGTTCCCCTACACCGTCGTCTACACCCTGGAGCCCGCCGCCGTCGCCCAGTCGTTGTGCAGCGCCGCCGCAACCGCGTCGAATCCGGACGGATAGAGGCCGGTATCGTCGTCCAGGGCGATCTCCTTCACCGTCGAGCCGCCGCCGTTCCCGGCCGGTGCGAACAGCCACACCCCGACATCACGGGCGGCCAGGCATCCGGCGCCGGACTCCCCGTCGCCTCGGTCGGTCATCCGGTCCCGTCCGACGATGTTGCCGAGCTCCTCGAGCACCCATTCGCTGTGCGTGGTCACGATGATCCGCACCCCTGCTCTGACGATCTCTGCGATCTGCCGCATGAACTTCACCTGCATGCCGGGGTGCAGATGGGATTCCGGCTCGTCGATGATCAACAGGTCGTCGGGGGCAACGACATGCCGCAGGTACAACACCACCGGCGCAAGCTCCGACACCATGGAGGACGTGTTCGTCAGAGGCAGGTCGGATTCCCATCCGCTCGGACGATAGGTGAACCGCGGATACCCGACGCCGGGCAAGGCCTCCACCTCGACCGTGCCGCGGAGCATCCTGTCTTCGATGTGCTTCCCGAGGTTGCGGAGACCCTCCCTGTCGTGCCCGGACCGTGTGGGCCGAGCGGACGCCATCTCTGCCAGTTGTTCCAGGAAGTCGCCGCGTACCCCGGACAGCGCCGGCGCCGGGTCGGCCCGCCCCATGCCGGCCATGGTCGCGCTCTGGATGAGGGCTCGGACTATGGCGCTGTGGGCGTTCGTCAGACCGGTCCGATCCGCGGGCAGATAGAACGCACGATGGCGCTTCGGCAGCACGTCCCGAGCCAGCACGCCGATGGCTTCCCATACCCGGCTTGTCTGTACGCCTTCGGGTTCGTTCTTCACCCTGAGCAGATCCAGCAGGTCCGTAGCCGCAGATATCCACTCGTCGCGACTGGCCCTAATTCGCGAGCCGTCTGGAATGGTCGACAGAAACGTCCATTCCTGATCGCCGAAAGCGAGCTCGTGCACGGCGGGCGTGGGGACTCCTTCGACCGCATGCCGAAGCAGGATGCGCACACCCCCGGCGCTTCCGTGGCGCGCCAGATGGCCGCCGGTGTCGACGCCGAAGCAACGCTCGATCTCCGCGCCGATTGGCGCGCCCTGTTGCCCGAGTTGCAACCTGATGGCGGTCTCGACCGGGGCCGTCAGCGTGACGCCCTCCTCAACCACCTCGGAACCCAGGTATCCTGACACTGTCAAGCGCCCGAGAATATCTACGACATCCTTCCTCGCGCCTTCGGGAAGGGCTGGTTCCTCGAACCTTGTCCGGAACCAGGGGCGCGCGCTCCGCGGACCAGTCTCGAAGTGCCGGTGCAAGGCGTACACCAGTGTCGTCAACCAGGACTTCCCGGTGTTGCTGGGTCCGACGAACACGGTCAACGGGCGCAGCTCGACACAGGCCCGGGCAACCGGTCCGCAATCGGTCACGTCGAGCGTCAATGGGCGATCCATGGTCACCGGAGCGTGCACCCTTTATCGGTCTGCGCGCTGAGGGAAACGACCCTTCCAGGCCTCGAGTTGCGGGGCCGCCGATCCGTCATGCCCCTGGGGCGGACCCGATCGGTCGGTCGCCGCGATCCTGGTCACCGCCAGCCGCCCGATCGTCTCGGTAGTCGCAGCCGCAGTACCCGCATGCGCACCTGATCCAGCCGCATCTCCCGCAGAGGGAGAAGTCTACGGAGTTGATGTCTCGCCGACACCAGTAGCAGTGCGTCTCTCGTTGGCCCTCTCGGGCCCGGCCGTACTCGATGACGGCCTTCCGCATCTCCTCGAGGTGGTCGTCGGGCGATGACCAGAGCGGTCGGGTTCTGGCCATGTTCAGCATGAACAGGCGGCTCTCGTGCTCGGTCACGCTGAACAGTCGGACCTTGCCGGTCTCGACTTCTCGTTGTGCGTGGGGGTCGAATATCAGGAGCCCCAATTGCCGGTGGTGACCGATCCAGTAGCGGACTCCGCCGTGTCGCATTCCGCGGCCGAGTCGTCCGCGTGCGTGGAGAAGCCGGAGACGTTCGACCTTGCTCTTCATCTCCATGGTGCAATCCCCTGCCCTCGCCTGCAGCGGGCCAGCGAGCCGAATCGGCCCATAGTACACTGCCATCTACACCGTGGAGCTTGACGCCGTCGTCGTTCGTCGCGGTCTTCCATGCGTCGCGAAACCAGCCGACCGGGAACGTTGATGGGACAGTCGCCGCTGGTCATGTACTCGGAAGAGGAGACAGCGTTCGCCGCGTGGACGCCGCCCCGGCCGAGGCCGTCCGGACCACCCCGGTGGCGGTGCTACAATGCGAACGATTCGCAGGACCCTTTTCCGAGGAGCCGCCATGCTGCCAGTCCGCCTTGCCCGGACGCTCGCGCCTGTTTTCGCCGCCGTGCTGGGAGTCGCCGTCATCGCCGGCGCCCAGGTCCTCGACGCGCCGGATCCGGCCCAGATGGAGGACGCGCCGGACCTCGGGTATCATCCCGTGCCGCACGGCCTGCAGATTCCCGACGACCAGGAGATGGGCGCGCCGTCCAGCGTTGTCTGGACCACGAAGAACACCCTGCTCGTCTTCAACCGCGGCGCCAACCCGCTGATGGAGTTCAATCCCGACGGCAGCTTCGTGCGGTCGTGGGGGCAGGGCGAGTACCTGCGGCCCCACGGCATGCGGCTCGATCCCGACGGCAACATCTGGACCACCGACGTCAACGGGAACACCGTGACCAAGATGGACGCGGACGGCAAGGTGCTGATGACCATCGGCACCCACGGCCAGGCCGGCGAGCCGGAGGACGGGCTGCTGACCGAGCCGACGGACCTGACCGTGAACGCGGCCGGCGAGATCTTCGTGCTGGTGGGCCACGGCCGCGGTACGCCGCGGCTGGTGAAGTTCGCGCCCGACGGGTCCCTGATCAAGGCGTGGGGCGGCCAGGGCACGGGGCCGGGAGAGTTCGACACGCCGCACTCGATCGTGGTCGACGAGGCGGGGCTGATCTACGTGGCGGACCGGCAGAACCGGCGGGTGCAGATCTTCGACGCCGACGGCGCCTACATCGAGGAGTGGGCCTACAAGGGCCTGCCGTGCGGCCTGCACATCCACGGCGACGGCCAGATGTACATGGTGAGCGGGTTCGCGGGCGAGATTCTCAAGCTGGACGAGAACGGCAAGGCCATCGGCGCCAACGGTCAGCCCGGCAAGGGCCTGGGCGAGTTCGGCGAGGCGCACTACATGACGATGGCCCCGAACGGGGACATCTTCGTGGCCGACACCGTGAAGCCGGAGCTGCACAAGTACGTGATGAACTAGCGCGACCTTGCCGCCGCGTTGGAAGTCGTCGCGCCGAGCGCCGGTCGAATGGCCGAGCGCCGGTCGAATGAATGCAGCGGGGACTGTCGCCACGGGCTGACAGGATGACTTCGTCGCTCGTTGGCCGTCCCGCGGTTCCGTTCGAGTTGCGTGACGCCCAGGATCGGGTGCATCGGCTCGACGGGTACCGCGGCCGGTGGCTGCTGCTGGTGATGCATCGGCATCTCTTCTGACTGCCGTGCCGGCGGCATCTGCTGCAGTTGCGGCAGGCGGAGGGCGAGGTGGAACGGCTCGGCGTGCAGTTGCTGGCCGTCACGTTCGAGGGCGCGGAGGCGGCACGCGCGTACGTGGCCGAGACGGGGCTGCCCTGGCCGCTGCTCGTCGACACCGAACGCCGCCTCTATCACGCCTACGGCATGGGGAAGGCGCGGCTCCGGCATCTGTTCGGGCCGGCGACTTGGCGCGCCTACTGGCGCGAGGCCCTTCTCGGGCAGCTCCCCCGCCTGCCGCGCGCGGATACGGCGCAGCAGGGGGGCAACGTGCTGATCGATCCGGCGGGGCTGGTCCGGTTCCATCACGTCGGCCGCGGGCCCGCCGACCGGCCGCCGGTCCCCAAGCTGCTGGCGGCGCGAAGGGCCTTTCCGTCCTGACCATGATTCCGCCGAAGACCATTCTCGTTGCGACCGACTTCAGCGACGCGTCCGGGCTGGCCCTGACCTACGCCAAGGAGCTGGCCCGACAGTTCGATTCGACCCTCCATCTGCTGCACGTCGCAGCCGATGCCGACGTCAGCCCGGGAACCGAGGCGTTGTGGGGCTTCTCCGAGACCGAGGTCCAGCGGCGCTGGGTCGACGAGGCGACGGCGAAGCTGGAGGGCCTGTGCCCGACGGAAGAGCGGGCCGCGTTCCCGGTGCGCTTCGCGGTCGAGGCAGGGACGCCGACCGCCGGCGTCCTGCGGTACGCCGGCGAGCATCAGGTCGACCTGATCGTCATGGGGACCCGCGGGCGCGGCGCCGTCGAGCAGATGCTGCTGGGAAGCGTTGCCGCGGAGGTGGTGCGGCGCGCGCCCTGTCCCGTCCTGACGGTGCGGGACGCGCCCCTCGCCGCCGCGAACCCGTAGCGGGGCCGCGGCGCCGGCAACGGCAGCGACCACCCGGTCCTGCAATTCTTCAGGTAGTCGAGTTCTCAGGCGCCCGTTCCAGCGCGCGGACGGATGGCCCGTTCGGCGGTCCAAAGCGGTGGCGTGACCCGAATCGCAGCGGTTGGGGTTCACCCCTCGATCAAGGGGCCGGCGTGGAGCGGGGCGCACACGGTCACGGTGAAATCGGCGGAGCGCTTCGGGTAGGGCTCGGTCACCAGCGGGCAGCAGAGCAGATTGGGTCCGTTCGGATAGGCGGCCCGGAACGCACGGAGGTCCGGCCGGCGCCGGCGCCCCCGCAGGCGGGGAAGACCGCTCCCCGGTCGGAGCCGGTCGGTTCCACAATCGGCGTGCTCGAGGGAGGTGCGGCGGCTGATGCCAGGTGTTCTCGAGGGAGTCCGGGTGCTCGATTTCGGCCGCTACATCGCGGGACCGTTCTGCGCGGCGCTGCTCGCGGACCTCGGGGCCGACGTCGTGCGGGTCGAGAGGGTCCGCGGGGGAGAGGACCGCTTCCTGGTGCCGCTGACGCCGGCCGGAGACGGGGCGCTCTTCATGCAGGTCAACCGGAACAAGTGCGGGATGACGCTGAACCCGACGAAGCCCGAGGGACGCGAGGTGGTGCGCCGATTGGTTGCGGGGGCGGACGTGGTCGTCGCCAATCTGCCCGACTCCGCCCTGCGCGCGCTGGGGCTCGACTACGCGTCGCTTGCCGCGGTCAATGACCGCATCGTCCTGACCAGCGTGTCGGCGTTCGGGGCGGGGGGGCCGTACTCGGACAAGGTCGGCTTCGACGGCATCGGCCAGGCGATGTCGGGGGCGATGTATCTTTCGGGGCAGCCGGGCCAGCCCACCAAGAGCTACGTGCCGTGGGTCGATTTCATGACCGCGCTCTCCGCCTTTGCCGGCACGCTGGCCGCGCTCATGGCGCGCGAGCAAACCGGCCGGGGCCAGGAAGTCCGGGGCTCCCTGCTCGGCGCGGCCCTCACCGTCGCCAACGCGGCGCTGATCGAGCAGGCGGTGCACGCGCCCGATCGGGTCGCCTCGCTGAATCGGAGCCAGGTGTCGGCCCCCTCCGACACCCACCGGACCCGCGACGGGTGGATTCTCGTGCAGACCATCGGCCAGCCGCTGTTCGAGCGGTGGACGGCGCTGGTCGGCGAGCCGGCGTGGATCGACGATCCCCGCTTCCGGGACGACATGGCGCGCGGCGACCACGGCGAGGTCATCAGCGGCCGGATGGCGCAGTGGTGCGCCGAACGCACGACGGCCGAGGCGCTGGCCGCGCTTGAGGACGCCCGCATTCCCGCCGGTGCGGTGCTGTCGCCGCAGCAGACCCTCGACGACCCGCACGTGGCGGCGGTCGGGTTCCTCAGGGCGCTGGCGTTTCCGGGCGCCCCGGCCCCCGCTCCGGTCGTCGACACCCCGTTCTCGCTGTCCGGGGGCGCGCCCGGCATCAGGACGCGGGCGCCGGCGCTCGGCGAGCACACCGACGAGATTCTCGGCGAGCTCGGGTACGCCGCGGCCGACATCGCGGCCCTGCGCGCCGCCCGGGTGGTATAGGGGCCGGCGGTGAAAGCCCCGCTGCATTCGACCCGCGGTGCGTCCCGCGTGGACCGCGTGGTCCTCCGTTACCTGTGCCCGATAGGCGCCTCGTCGCGCCTTTGCCACGCGGGCGTCTCGCCGGCCTCGCTGCAACGCGCTGTTCACCGCGGGCTCCCGGAGCCGTCGCCAGGTTCCGCGGGGCGCCCGAGGCGGCCAAACGTCCCGGGGGCGCGGGGGCGCGGGGGCTCCGTATCGCGCGCCGCAAATTCGTGCTGTGCACGCGCGCCGTTTTCTGGCAGCATGGGGTTGGCTGCGGCAGGCGGCGTCGGAACGATGGGGAGGATGAAACCATGCGCCTCGTGCGACTCATTCCGGCGGTGTTGATCCTGTGCGGTCCGGGACCGCTCTTCGCCCAGGGCTGGGCCGAGTACGCCAGCCCGGCGGACTTCTTCAGCGTCAATCTTCCCGGCGAGCCGTCGGTGGAGGAGGTTGCCTACACGTCCGAGTACGAAGCCGAGTTCCCGGCTCGCGTGCACGCCTACGTGGACGGCGCGATCCGTTACTCGGTCACCGTGGTCGACTACACCGAAGCCGAACGCATCCACACCGAGCGCGCCCGGAACTGCCCGCCCGACGCGCACACCGGCTGCTCGGGCGCGCAGTACACCGGCGTCGGGTCGTGGATCATCGACGTGCGGGGCGCCATGGACTACGCGACGTGGCAGCTCCTGCAGCGGGACGTGACGCCGACGTTCTTCGGCTGGAACTTCGTGGACCTCGTCGAGGGCCGTCACCTCCAGCTCACCTATCCGGATCGTTCCCGGACGTTCGCGGCCATCTACATGCACGAGGACCGGCTGTACATCCTCGAGGCGACGGCGCCTCCCGGCCGGCCGGGTCCCGAGCTGTTCCAGCAGTCGCTGCGGTTTCTGGACGCGGACGGCAACGGCATCCGCTACCAGACCGTGTACGTCAACGGCTTTCCGCCACCTCCCCGAGTCAGATGATGTCTTTCAAGCTCCCGACCTTCGCGGCCCTCTGCGCGGTTGTCATCGCCCTTCCGGGCTGGGCGCATCATTCCCACGGCAACTACGAGCTCAGCGACTTCACGCATCTCGAAGGGACGGTCCAGGAGGTGCACCTGATCATCCCGCACTCCTGGATCTTCCTCGAGGTGACCGGTGAAGGGGAAGCCGAGCCCACCCTCTGGGCGATGGAGGCTACCAACCCCGGGGGACTCCGCCGAAACGGCATCGAGCGCGACCACGTCCTGCCGGGCGACCTCATCCGGGTGCGCTGTCACCAGCTCAAGGACGGGTCGGACGGGTGCCTGCTCGGGTTCGTCACGCCGCTGCACGGCGATCCGGCGCGGGGACACGGCATCGAGAAGGAATGGGACTAGGAGTCTGCGCCGTAGAACGGCGCGGACTCCCGGATCGGCGTGGCGCCGGGCGCACGATCATCGCGGTGACCGGTCTCCTGGGCTTGGCGGGGCTGGCGGCCGGAGCCGGAGTGCGGGCGCAGTTCGGGCCGGAGAACGCGGCGATGGGCATGCTCGACCGCTTCCTGGACGCGTTCAATGCCCGGGACGCGGCGGCGCTCTGCCGCACGTGGCACTACCCCCACGTCCGCTTCACGGGCGGCGAGGTCGAGACCTGGGAGACGCCCCGCGACTGCGTCGCCCGGCATGACTTCGCGGCGTTCGCCGCCGAGACCGGCTGGGATCGCAGTGGATGGGACCGACGGACCGTCGTGCAGGCGTATCCGGACAAGGTTCATGTCGCGGTCATCTTCAGCGAGTACGACGCTGCCGGCCGCCGCCTCGCGCAGCTCGATGCGCTCCACATCGTGACGCGGGTGGACGGACGGTGGGGCCTTCGGGCCCGCTCCCGCTTTGCGGCGGTGCAACCGGAGGCGCCGCCGCAAAGCGGGGGGTGACGGGTTCCGCGGGGCGCCGTCAAGGGTCGCGCGGCGTGGCGGTGCGACCGGATGAAGACCCGCCGCCCGAGGATGACGATCCGCCGCTCTGGGTATAGCCGCCCGAGCTCACGCGTCCGCCCCCGCCCGACGAGCGCGGTGCGCTCGACAGGCCTCCACCCGATGCCTGGGAGACGCCTGCTCCCCGGGGCTGCGGGCGGCGTTCCCCGCCCCCCCGCGGCGTGGCGACCCGGGTGTAACCGTATCCCTCGTAGATCCGTCCCTCTCCCGGGTCCGGTCCGTCCGTCCGGATCGACCCCGATGAGTAGTAGTCGCCCCCCGTGAGGTAGTACTGGTCGCCCCACCCGTACAACGACCGGTAGGGGGACCATCCGTAGTAGTACCCGAACGGCGCTGCGTAGTACGGATACCAACTGTCGTATCCTTGGCCGCTCCAGGTGCTCAGGAATGCGCCGCCCCCGCCGTACGACGCGGTCGGCGCGCTGGAGCGTTGCACCGAGAAGTCCTCGGGGAACGAGAGCGCCACCAGCAGATCGATGATCTCGGACGGCACGCCGCCGTCGTCGAGTCGGATCAACGTGCGCCCGTCGAGGGCAAACAGTGTGTCGGTCTCCACCAGCATCGCTTCGAGCACCGCGGGCTCGACCGCGTTCCCCGCTTCGATGACGGCATCGATCGTCAGATCGGCGTCGCCCATCCGGTTCGCCGCGGTCCGCGCCCGTGCGAGCAGATCGGCGGTGAGGGTCGGACCCGCCGCACCGAGGGTCGCGACGTCGCCGGCGCGGCGGTAGCGCCGGACCGTGACCGCGGCGCGCTGTCCGGCTTCGACCAGCTCGAGGGCCAGCCAGGTTCTGCCGTCCGTCATGAGCCCGACCCCGGATACCCGGCGGGCATCGTCCTGGCCGCTGCACGCCAGCTCCGCCCGCGTGAACAGGCGCGCGCCGTCCTCCGACCAGGCGACGCGGCGCCGGCCGCGGCACTCGCTCTGGTCCACGGGGTGCTGCATCCCGTCGGCGGACAGGGTCTCCACCAGCGCCGTCTCGCCGTCCGCCAGCGTCGTCACGACGACATCGGTGGCGGCCGCCGGACCCGCCGCCGGCGTCACGCACACCAGCACGCGATCCGCGAAGGCGGAAAGAGCGCCCGCGACCTCCGGCAGGGCGCCGGCTTCCTCGACCAGTTGCCAGCAGCCGAGCCACGGCAGCCAGCGCTGATCCAACGCGGCGGGGGCAGGCGCCTCGCCGAGCCGCGACGGCTGGGCGTGCGATGCGCCCGGCAGCGCGGCCGCCCCGATGGCCGTGACGACGAGCACCACGGACCACAGGGTCCCCCGGCCGAGTGGGGCGGCGGGAGGCCTGGAAGAGCGAGCCCGGGTCGTGATTGGGATGGTCATGTCTCACCTCGACGAATGGAAAGGCGCCACGAACTCCAAGGACGCCCGCGACAAAGGCCCTGCCGTAATCGGCCAGCGATGCATCCTGCGAGAACTGCCTTGTCGATCGGTCACTACGCCCAATATGCACCCTCTTCGCGTCTTGTCAAGCAGGCGCCTCGCCGGTCTCGGTGCGACAGTCGGGTTCTACCCCGGGGCGGCTAGCGCGACCTTACGGTCGCGTTGGAAGTTCGCTGGCGCGAACTTCTACGGCGCAAGCTCCTAGAACAGGAACTCGATGCCGCCGGTCACCTGCAGTCCGTTCAAGTCCATGTCACCGACGAAGTCGCCGGCGAGCTCCGCCCGGGACCAGACCCGGCGTACCTCGGCGACGGCGAAGAGCCGTCTCGTCATGCGGAGGCTGGCCCCCGCGGAGACGTGTCGGCTTGCCGCCCACCCCCGCGATCGCAGCGAGTCGTCGAAGATCGCGAGGTTCACGACGTCGACGAAGTCCCCGACCTGCCAGAGCTGGTACCATCGCATGCCGCCGCCGATGCCGACGTGGAGCGCCAGCGTGCTCGGCACCCACGCCAGGCGCCCGATGCGGCGGCCCCGCGGCAGCACCCAGTACCGCACGTTGGCGTTGACCGGTATCTGCCACACTTGGGTCGTCTGGGCGATCGGCCGGCCGTTTTCCGTCCACTCCCGGTACTCCGACGCCGTATTGCTCTTCGCCGGGGCTACTTCGAACACCACATCGACGCGGGGGGTGGCCGAGAAGCCCGCGACGAAACGGATGTGGACCGTGTCGTACGCCCGGTCGTCGAGGGTGAGGTACTCGCGGAAAGAGCCGAGAAGGCCGCCGCCCGACGGCTGGAGCCAGCCGCCGTAGAACCCGACGATCCCGCGTGGCTGGCCGAACAGGAAGTCGGGTCGGTTTCGGGGGGCGAGGGGTTGCGCGGCGGCCGCCGGCTCCGTCTCCGGCCCGTCGGCGGCGAACGCGATCCCGCCGCCCGCCACCGGCGCGCCCGCGAGGCAGGCCGCGAGCATCATCCGGACGATGCGCATCGGTGCGGTGTTTTTGCTGGGCATTGGTTCGATCATCCGTAAGTAGCGGTCAGTGGACTCGCCAGACCGTACATGCACCGATCGTACCACCGCAGAGACGCCATTGCAGCAGCCGGCCGTTTGCCGCCGGGTAGCCGGGGCGGAGCCTCTCGCGCATCGCCTCGCCGGTCGAGGACCGGGCTCCTCGCCGCGGGCCCCGACCGTCCTCCGCGTGATACACGCCTGTCCGTAGCGGCGGTCATCCGCCGCAAGTTTCAGAAGCCGCCGGCGAGCAGCCGCGGGTGCAGGGCCTCGTACTCTCGGATGGGCGGCGGGCCCGACGGGTGTTTGGTCGCCGTCGTCTTCCACTTGCCATGATGTCCGACCGTGGACGGATCACGTAATCCCCAATCACCCCGCCGTCGCCGGCACTATAATTGGACCGTTCATCCTGTACAGGTCAGGAGCATTCTCCAGGAGCATCTGATGAAACGATTGTTCATCGTCGCGGTGGCGTTGACCCTGCTGGCGGGCGGAGCGCCGGCCCGGGCGCAGTTCGACAGCGTCGGCTCGCTCGACTTCACGACGTCCGGCTCTGCCGAGGCGCAGCAGCACTTCCTGCGCGGAGTCGCGATTCTGCACAGCTTCGGCTGGAAGCAGGCGATTGCCGAGTTTCAGGCTGCGCAGCAGCTCGATCCCGATTTCGCGATGGCCTATTGGGGCGAGACGCTGTGCTACAACCACCCCCTGTTCGGCTCGCCGGCGGACAACGAGAACCCCCGGGCGGTGCTGAAGCGTCTGGGGGCGACGCGCGAGGAGCGGTTGGCCAAGGCCCCCACGGAACGCGAGAAGGGGTTCCTGAACGCGGTCGAGATCCTCTGGGGCGAAGGCGACTACGACGACCGGCGCGTGGCGTACATGGCGGCGATGCTGCGGCTCGCCGACCAGTATCCCGACGACGACGAGGTCGCGACCTTCGCCGCGGTGGCCACCCTCAGCGGGGCGCGCGCCCTCGACGACCGCACGTTCCGCTACGAGATGCGCGCCGGCTCGCTCGCCCTGCCGGTCTTCGAGGGGAACCGGGACCATCCGGGCGCCCCCCACTACGTGATCCACGCGTTCGACGATCCGATCCATGCGCCCCTCGCGCTGCCCGCGGCGTTGCGTTACGCCGAGATCGCGCCGGCCGTCGCGCACGCCCGCCACATGCCGACCCACATCTTCATCCAGCACGGCATGTGGGACTACGTGTCGAACCACAACCAGCACGCGTACGACGCCGCCCGCGACCTGTGGGTGCCGGGCGACAGCGTGGGCGACACCGTGCACCCGCTCGATTGGGGCCAGTACGGCGACCTGCAGCTCGGCGACTACGCCAAGGCGCGCACCTGGATCGAACGGCTGGAGATGGTCGCCCGCGAGAGCGACGGGCAGGCCCGGGCGGTCAGCACCCTGCCGCTGCTGAACGCGCGCTACGTGGTCGAGACCGAGGAGTGGAACGTGCTGCCGGTGACCGACGACTCGTCGGCCGCCGAGCTGCTGGCCACCGGCATCAGCGCCGTCAAGACCGGCGATCTCGCCACTGCCGCGGCGGCGGCGGAGCGCCTCATGGGGCTGGCCGAGGGCGGCGATCTCGGCAACCAGGTCATGTACCGCGAGGTCGCGGCGCTCGTGCACGTCGCGAAGGGCGAGGGCGACGCGGCGACCGCCCTGATGGACGAGGCGCTGGAGATTACCGGCCGCATGCGGTTGCCCAACGGGGCCGCCAGCCCCGTCAAGCCGCCCTACGAGCTCTACGGCGAGATCCTGCTCGAGCTCGGCCGGTCCGCCGACGCGGCCGCGAAGTTCGAGAGGTCGCTGGAACGGATGTCGGGCCGGGTCCGGTCGGTGCTCGGTCTGGCCCGCGCCGCCGCCCAGACCGGCGACGACGCCACCGCGGCCGAGCAGTACGCCAGGCTGTTGTCCACGTGGCAGGGCCGCGACGACCTGCCGGGCTATCAGGAGGCCAGCCGGTTCCTGCAGCAGACGAACGACCAGTAACCGGTTCGCCGCAGCGACTCCGGAGCCTGGAGAAGGGGGCGATGGGCGTGTGCCGCGCTGGTCACGCCCATCGCGTTCCGGCATGCCCGGTGCTGGTTCGGGTCGCCGATTCGAGCAGGACGGTGCGCCGTGAGAGATCCCCATGGCTACCCTGATTTTTGATACCCACAAGGCGGTCAAGGCGCTGCGCGACGCCGGTTTCGACGATTCACAGGCCGAAGCCGTCACCGAGCAGATCAGCGTCGCAATCGGTGAGAACCTGGCGACGAAGGACGATCTGGAAAAACTCGAGCTGCGTGTCACCCTCAAGGTGTACGCGGCCGTCGTGGCGGGAGTCGCCTCGATCAAGGCTCTCGATTTTCTGATCGGCTGACCCGCTGGTCCATCGAACGAGGGCAACGGGCAATGACCGGGCACGGAAGCCCGGTGTGCTACCACCGGTCGAAGCGCACCAGCTCCCGGTCGATCATGTCGATCCGCGGTCGGCCCGACGCAGCCATGTTCCTCGCCAGCTCGGTCTGCAGGATCTCCACCACCGTCTGTACCCCTTCCGCGCCGTAGGCGGCGAGGCCCCACATGGGTGGCCGCGCCACCAGCACCGCGGCGGCGCCGAGGGCAAGGCCCTTGAGCACGTCGGTGCCGCGGCGGAAGCTGCCGTCGACGAGGACGGGGACCCGGCCGGCGACGGCGTCGGCCACCGCCGGCAGCACGTCGATGGGCAGGGCGCCGCCGGCGCCGTGGTTGGAGACGACCAGCCCCTCCGCCCCCCGGTCGAGCGCGGTCTCGGCGCTGTCGACGTCCATGACGCCCTTGACGACCACCGGCACGTCCACCGCCCGGCTGACCTGCTCGACGGCCGCCCAGTCGGGCGGTGCGGGCGCGCCGTCGGCGGAGACGCCGACGGTCAGGCAGACCGCCCGGCAGCCCGCCTCCACCGCCCGGGCGGCATCGTCCGCCAGCGTGGCCGCGTCGGAGTACTGCTGATACCACACCGGCTCGTCGCTCGCCGCGGCCACCGCGTCGATGGCATGGCCGCCGCGTCCGGTGGCGACCATGACCGCCTTGGCGGCCGAGGCGCCGCGCGCCGTCGCCAGCTCACCGTCGGGGTGCAGCGCGTCCTGGTTGCTCACCGGCCCGACGATGATCGGACCGAACATGTCGTACCCGTACAGCGCGGTGGTCAGGTCGAGATCCATGGCGTAGACCATCAGCCGCTGCCGCAGGGTCATCCTGTCGAACGACTGCCGGTACCCCCCGCTGATGGAGGCGAAGCGCTGCGGCGGCAGCACGAGCCTGGCCATCGCCTCGAACTCCGGCACGTTGACCAGCTCGAGCACCGGGGCCAGCCGGTCGTTCGGGGGCGCGCCGCCGCCGGGCTGGCCCTGCGCGCGAACGACGGGTGAGCCGCCGAGGAAGGTGCCGAACTGTCGCAAGGACTCCCGTCGGTCGATCGTCATCGCTGTATCGCCTTTGCTGTGCGCGGGGAACGCCGTCTCGGAGGTGAATCTATACGACGTTGCCGCGCGGCGCCAGGGGGCTGCGTTCCTGGGTGCCCGTGCAAGAGCCCCGCTGCATTTTCCACCGGCGCTTCCGCGTGGCCGTGTCGCTCTGCGGACGGCGTCAGTCCGCGATCGCCTTCACCCGATAGGCGCTTTCGTCGAGCCCTGCAACCCCCGGGCGCTTTCCCGGCCCGCCGGCGCCCTCACCCGTCCCGGTGCAGCGCGCGGTTCACCGCGGGCCTCTAGATCAGCCCCGTGGCCCAGAGCGCGTAGACCACCACCATCGCGGTGACTCCGTTGACGAAGGTGACGCCGCCGTAGGACAGCAGGGCCGACTTGAGGGGCATGCGGGACAGCGACGCGCAGACCCAGAAGTAGCTCGAGTTCACGTACTTGATGATCATGGACCCGGCCGCCCCCGCGAGCATCGTCGCCTCCGGGCTCAGGCCCAGCGTGTCCATCATCGGGGCGGCGACCGAGGCGGCGGTGATGACCCCGACCGTCGTCGACCCGGTGATCATGTTGCCGGCCACCCCGAGCACGAACGGCAGGAAGATCGCGGGCAGACCGGTGGAGGCGACGGCGCCGGCGATGGCGTCGACGGCGGGCGTCTCCCGCAGGATCTGGCTCAGGGCGCCGCCGAGGCCGGTCACCATGATGATCATCGCCGACGCCCGCAGGGCGTCCTCGATCCACTGCCCGGTGCGCGCCGCGGCCTGATCGGCCCTGGTGTTCCGGTAGGCGAGCAGGATGCCGATGCCGAGCGCGACGACCGGCCAGCCCAGATAGCGCATGGCGACGTTGACGAGATGGTCTTCGGGCAGCGCGAAGGCGGTCACGCTCTGGCCGGCGATGAGGCCGAGGGGAATCAGGATCGGGGCGTAGGCGCGCCACGTCGTCGGCAGCTCGGACTCGCGTCCCTGCTCGATGAACGACTGCCCGACGAACTCCCGGGACGGCGGCGACTCGATGTACGGTCCCGCGAGGCGCGCGTAGACCCAGCCCGCCAGCGACGCGATCAGGGTGACGATGCCGCCGTACAGGATGACCTGGCCGATGTCGGCGCCGACGAGGGCGACGGCGGCCAGCGGTCCGGGGGTCGGGGGGACCATGGCGTGGGTGAGCTGCATCGCTCCCACGAGGCCGGTCGCCATCACGCTCATGTTCAGGCCGCTGTTGAGGGCGGCCGAGTGGACCAGCGGGTTGAGAATGAGATACCCGACGTCGGAGAAGATGGCGAGGCCGATGACGAATCCGCTCAGCGTGAGGGCCAGCGGCATCCGGGTCTCGCCGACCCACCGGATCATCGAGACCGTGATCCGTTCGATGCCCCCGGTATGCTTGAGGGCCTCGGCGAGAATCGACCCGAGCACGATCACCACCGCGATCCCCTGGATGGTCCGGCCGAATCCCTGCTCGAAGGCGTCGATGAACGCCTGGCGGTCGAGGCCGGGAATCAGCGCGAACAGCACGATCGGCACGAGCAGCGCGATGAAGACGTGCCAGTTGAAGCGGGTGATCAGCAGGAAGAGCAGCGCGACCACCGCGACGAGACCGGCAAGGGCGATGAACGCGCTTTCGGTAATCATGATGTATGGTCCCGCCCGGACATCGTCGCCTCGGGGCTCCGCTCACCGCGCAAACCGGCTCTCAGGGAATCTGTGCCGGTTCTACCGGGCAGGCTCCTGCCCGGGCACCGTGGCCCGATCCTATATCAGTCGGTGCGGCCGGCGCGTCCTCTCGGATGGAATGCCCGACCCGGAGCGGGGACGTCCTGCCTGGCGGCGACGCTTTCGGAGACCGGCCGCACGCGGCCGGCGGGACCCGTTCCGCAGTCTGCCTCGACAGGTCGGTTCGAGACGGGCCACCCGCGGACGGCGGGACCGCCGGCCGGCATGACGGAGACGGAACCGGAGCATGATCGTGATGAAGTTCGGCGGCAGCTCGCTGGCGACCAGCGACGCGCTGACCCGGGTCGCGGGGTTGATCGCGGCCCGCGTGCGGTGCGCCCCGGTGGTCGTCGTGTCGGCGATGGGGCGGACCACGGACCGCCTCGTGGACGCCGTCGATCTCGCGGCGCGCGGCGAGCGGGCGGGCGCCCGGCGGTGCGTCGCGGCCCTTCGCGGCGACCTGCTGGCGACCGCGGCGCCGGTCGTCGCCGATGTGGCGGGTCTCGAGAGCCTGCTCGACGCGCACTGCGGCGAGCTCGAGCGGGCGCTGGCCGAGTTGGCCGCGGGGGACGAGCGGGCCCGCCCGCGGTTGACCGACGCGGCGCTCTCGCACGGGGAACGCATCTCCAGCCGGGTGATGGCGCGGCTGCTCCGCCAGCACGGGCTCGACGCGGTGCACGTGGACGTGCGCGACGTGCTGGTGACCGACGACCGGTTCACCGAGGCGGCGCCGCTGTTCGGACCGACGAACGAGCGGCTCGGGCGTCTGGTCCGGCCGCACGGGGCGGCGGGACGGGTGGCGGTGATGGGCGGGTTCATCGGGCGGACGGCGGACGGGCGGCCGTCGACGCTGGGCCGCGGCGGCTCCGATTTCAGCGCGTCCATCGTGGGCGCGGGCATCGGGGCCGAGGAGATTCAGATCTGGACCGACGTCGACGGCGTCATGACCGCGGACCCCTCGCTGGTCCCGGAGGCGCAGCCCCTGCCGCGGCTGTCGTTCGCCGAGGCGTCGGAGCTGGCCTACTTCGGCGGCCGGGTGCTGCATCCCCGCACGTTGCTGCCCGCCGTCGAAGGGGACATCCCGGTCCGCGTGCTGAACTCGCGGAAGCCGGAGGTCGAAGGCACCCTCATCGTCGCGGCGTGCCCGCCGTCGGGTCTGACCGTCAAGTCGATCGCGTACAAGGAGGGCATCACCGTCATCGACATCCGTTCGACGCGGATGCTCATGGCGCACGGCTTCCTCGCCGCGATCTTCGAGGTCTTCGACCGGCTGCAGACCGCCGTCGACGTCGTGTCGACCTCCGAGGTCGCGGTGTCGCTGACCATCGACCGCACGGAGCGGCTGGCGGACCTCCTGGTCGAGCTGCGGCGCATCGCCGAGGTGCGGCACACCGGCGGCCAGGCCATCGTCTGTCTCGTCGGCGAGGCGATTCGAGACACCCCCGGGGTCGCCGCGACCCTCTTCTCGGCGTTGCGGGCGATCAACGTCCGCATGGTGTCCCAGGGCAGCGCCCGCACCAACGTCAGCCTCGTCATCGACGAACGGGACGTCCCGGCCGCCGTGCGCGCCCTGCACGCCGCGTTCTTCGCCGCGCCAGCGGCGCCGGAGAGTACGTGAACGAGCGGGCGGCGTTGCCTACCGCTCCGCTTGCCGCCCAACCATGCCACCTAGCCCTGCCCGTGCCCCAGATCTCGCTGGCTGGACTTGTAAATCATCCGAATTCATCCCGCAGTTCGAAAGCGAAGGCCATGGCAACGAGTTGGGTGTAGCCGTGCCACAGGAGCTGCGCGCCGGGCGGGTCGCGCTTGCGCCCCAGCCACCCGCCGAGGCGGGCCACCAGACCGACCGCGTCCCCGAGGCGCGTGGGTGCCGGCAGCGTGCGGGAGCGGGCGAAGGTGGCGAGCACGCGCAACTCGCCATCGGAAAACAGCAGGTCCCCCGGTAGCTCAGGCGTCTCGCGTCCGAGCTGGACCATCAACTGGATCCGCCACCCCACGACCATCTTGATGGCCATGGCCCGTTCGAGCCGCTCCGCCTCGTGGTGCTGCAATTCCTCGACCTTGCAGCCGGACTTGAGGACCCGGAAGTACTCTTCGATGCGCCAGCGCAGGGCGTACCAGCCCAGGATGCGCGTGGCGTCGTCGGCGCTGGTCACACGCAGCGTGGTCAGCACGAACCACTCCAGCGGCTTGACCGCGGGCGGCGGCTGTTCCTCGCGCGCATGGACGACAAACAGCTCGACCGGCTCGGCCCCGGGGCACGACAGCGCCACCGGCTGGTAGCGCAGGGTCACCTCGGCGACGCGGGCCGCACGGCCGTCCTGGCGAGCCTGTTTGCTGGCCTTCACCCGCGCGCTCAGCCGCCGCACCTCGACCGTGGCGGCGCCGCGGGCCGGCCCGTCGCGCACCTCGTCGAACAGACGGCGCGAGACCGTGTGCCCGTCGGCCGTCTTCTCCCTCCCCAGCACGCGGTCGACCTTCGCCCGGACCAGCAGTTCGACCTGCGGGGCGTGCGTCCGGCGTTCGATGAACAGGTCGAGGAAGTCGGCCTCGCGGTCCATCGTGCACACCACCCGGGTCTCACCCAGCTGCTCGGCCGCCGCCGCGCAGTCGCGCAGCCCCTCGACCCAGCGGAACGACTTCCGTTCCTCGCACGGCTTCGGCTTGCCCTTCTCCTCGGGATTCGGGGGCTCGGGCGCGTCGAACGCCGCCCGCAGGACCCCCAACGCCACCCCGTCGGGATTGACCGCCAGCGTCGTGTGCAGGTCCAGGCCGCGGGCCGCCGCGCCGGTCTGATTCGAGCCGATGGTCCCCAGCCCCCGCGTCTGGCTGCGCCGGGTGAAGTTCAGGCGGGTGCCGTCCTGGATGCACAGCACCGTGTCATGCGTCCGCATCCGTCGCAGCGTGCGCTCGCGATGGGGAGCGAGAATGTTCTCCACCGTCACCGCGCTCTCGGCGGGCTGGTCGATCAGCCGGTAATGTCCCTTGACCAAGGCTCTCACTCCGTTCGCGGCGCCGGTGATGGCGCGCATCGGAGACTCGGCCATCTGCTCGGCGCTCAGGACCAGGCGCGCGCTCAGCCGCGCGTCGCCCAGCCGCGCCCCCCCGAACTCGTGGCCCGCCCAGGACGCGGCGTCCAGCCCGTCGCCGACCGCCAGCGGCAACACGCCCGGTGCGGGCGCCTGGAGGGTATCGCGCCACGCCGGCTCCAACGCGTACATATACACCGCCTTGCACGTTTCGGGGGCCGCGTGCGTACGGTCCTGGCGCCCGCGGCCACGGGTCTCACCTACGCGCACCCAGTTCGCCGCCCGCACGCTCGCCCCGGTGTGTTCGGTCTCGTCGACGAACGTCTCCAGCAGCCAGGGGCGATAGCCGTAGAGGCGCTCGCAGTCGTCGCCGACCGCCCGAGCGGCCCGGCCCAACACGTGGGAGGCCAAGTTGCGGCACGAGATGTCGGGACGTATCAGCAGTCGGCACAGTCCCAGCACCCGGTGCAGGTGAGCGCGCCGGCGCGTGTCGTCCAGCCGATCCAGGCGTCGCGGGCCCGCAGGCGCCGCGCACACGCCGCGAACCCCACCCCGCCCA
Source organism: Vicinamibacterales bacterium (assembly GCA_965215895.1). GTDB lineage: Bacteria > Acidobacteriota > Vicinamibacteria > Vicinamibacterales > UBA8438 > JAJEEA01. Next base: position 941,335 of record OZ244130.1, read on the forward strand.
GCCAGCCATGCCCGGAGCCCACCAGATACCGCAGTTGAGGGCCGACAAAGGGCCCGGCGCCGCGCGGGTGCTCATGCGCCATCAGCGTGTTCCAGACCCGGCGCTGCTCGTCGGTCTCCACCCGCACCAGCGCCAAGTCCCGGACCTCGCCGACCGTGCCAGGCACCTCAGCCGCCGGCGCCACCGGGTGCGGGAGCACACGCGGGCGCCACACACCGCCGCGAGAGGGCCGACCCCGAGGCAGCGAGACGTGGCCTGCCGCCGCGAGGTCGGCCAACGCCGCGCAGCAGCTCGCGCGCTGCCACCGGCCGCGGCCATCGCGAAAATCGAACGCTTTACAGACGCGATCGGCAACCTGCCCGAGGCCGTGAATGCCCTGCGATACCGCCCCGTCCAGCACCCCGCAGGCTGCGCCCGACCTGATTCTGAATCTCCATGCTCGCCACCGTAGCGAAGTGGCTTCATGAAGTCCAGCGAAAAGTTGTGGGGCATGGGCAGACCTAGCCCGGATTATTCGTGAAGGTGTTGATTCTGGGAGAGACACAAGGGCCTCCGTGTGGTACAAACGTAGTGTACATAAACGTTTAGCCACGACGGAGGCCCCTGCGTGACACCTGACACGATACCACAGACTGTTCTGTTTCCGGATCTGTTCGACAAGCCCCTCGTCGCCACGTTCAACCAGGAGCACGCGAGTTCCGACGGCGGCGCCGTCCTGCTCAAGGCGGCCGAGCGCGTGTACGGCTTGGTCAAGGCGTTCGCCCGGTGTCTGGCCGACAAACGCGCACCGGGGAAGATTCGGCACACGCTCGCGGACCTGATCGGCCAGCGGGTCTTCGGCATCGCGTGCGGTCATCCCGATGGCAACGATGCCGACCACTTGGCCGACGACCCCATCCACAAGCTGCTGCTCGGGCGGGACCCGGTGTCCGGCGCGCCCTTGGCGTCGCAACCCACGATCTCGCGATTCGAGAACGGCGCGCGCCGCACCGTGCTCTACCGGATGGGGCGCGAGTTGGCAGCGTGCGTCATCGAGCGTCATCGGCGCCGCCTGAACGGGCGGGCGCGCCGGATCACGATCGATCTGGACCCGACCGACGACCTGACGCACGGGGCCCAGCAGCCCACGTTCTTCAACGGGCACTATGGCGGCTGGTGTTATCTGCCGATGCTGGGGTTTCTGAGCTTCGACCGCGAGGCGGAGCAGTATCTGTGCGCGGCGGTGCTGCGGCCCGGGAAGGCAGTGGCCGCCGACGGGACCCTCGGCCTGCTGTCTCGGTTGCTCCCGCTGTTGCGGGCCGCGTTTCCGCGGGCGCGGTTTCTCGTCCGGCTCGACGGGGGCTTTGCGACCCCGGAGATCTTCGATTTCCTGGATGCGGAGCCCCGGCTCGACTACGTCGTGGCAATGGCGAAGAACGCGGTGTTGCAGCGGCATGCGGAGTCCGCCATGCAGGTGGCCCGCGCGCAGAGCGAGGTCGGTGGCGAGACCGCGCACGTCTATACCGACACCCGCTACGCCGCCGGCACGTGGGACCACGAGCGCCGGGTCGTGATCAAGGCCGAAGTCGTTCGCCTCGGAGACCGCGAGCCGCGGGACAACCCGCGGTTCGTGGTGACGAATCTGCGGCAGACGCCGCGCTTCATCTATGAGAAGGTCTACTGTGCTCGCGGGGACATCGAGAATCGGATCAAGGAACTGCTCGATGGGTTGCAAATCGACCGCACGAGCTGCTGTCTGTTCTCGGCGAACCAGTTGCGCGTCTTCCTGACCGCCGCGGCCTACGTGCTCATGCAGGAACTGCGATTGCGGGCGGCGCGTACTGCGTGTGCCCGCAGCCAGGTGACGTGGCTGCGGGACCGGCTGCTGAAGCTGGGGGTCCACGTCGTCCGCTCGGTCCGCCGCGTGGTTCTGCATCTGCCGCGCTCGACGCCGCACCTCGAGGCGTGGCGGCACATCGCACTCGCGCTGGGCGCGCGCGCCGGATAGCCCACCCGTTGCGCCGCGCCCACCTGCTTCCTGGGCGGCATGGGCCGCTCCGCCGGCGGGGCTGTCGCTGCTCAACCCTCGCGTCCGTCATGCCCCCCCGGTCGGCTGCTCAAACCCCGGCTCCGCTTGCAGGCGGCGATGTCCGAGACCCATTCCTGCGCCGATCACGCCCTTTGGCGGTCGAATCTGGACCTTCGTGAATAATGCAGGCTAGGGCTGCCCGTGCCCCATATCTCGCTGGCTGGACTTGTAAATCATCCGAATTCATCCCGCAGTTCGAAAGCGAAGGCCATGGCAACGAGTTGGGTGTAGCCGTGCCACAGGAGCTGCGCGCCGGGCGGGTCGCGCTTGCGCCCCAGCCACCCGCCGAGGCGGGCCACCAGACCGACCGCGTCCCCGAGCCGCGTGGGGGGCGGCAGCGTGCGGGAGCGGGCGAAGGTGGCGAGCACGCGCAACTCGCCATCGGAAAACAGCAGGTCGCCCGGCAGCTCAGGCGTCTCGCGGCCGAGCTGGACCATCAACTGGATCCGCCACCCCACGACCATCTTGATGGCCATGGCCCGTTCGAGCCGCTCCGCCTCGTGGTGCTGCAATTCCTCGACCTTGCAGCCGGACTTGAGGACCCGGAAGTACTCTTCGATGCGCCAGCGCAGGGCGTACCAGCCCAGGATGCGCGTGGCGTCGTCGGCGCTGGTCACACGCAGCGTGGTCAGCACGAACCACTCCAGCGGCTTGACCGCGGGCGGCGGCTGTTCCTCGCGCGCATGGACGACAAACAGCTCGACCGGCTCGGCCCCGGGGCACGACAGCGCCACCGGCTGGTAGCGCAGGGTCACCTCGGCGACGCGGGCCGCACGGCCGTCCTGGCGAGCCTGTTTGCTGGCCTTCACCCGCGCGCTCAGCCGCCGCACCTCGACCGTGGCGGCGCCGCGGGCCGGCCCGTCGCGCACCTCGTCGAACAGACGGCGCGAGACCGTGTGCCCGTCGGCCGTCTTCTCCCTCCCCAGCACGCGGTCGACCTTCGCCCGGACCAGCAGTTCGACCTGCGGGGCGTGCGTCCGGCGTTCGATGAACAGGTCGAGGAAGTCGGCCTCGCGGTCCATCGTGCACACCACCCGGGTCTCACCCAGCTGCTCGGCCGCCGCCGCGCAGTCGCGCAGCCCCTCGACCCAGCGGAACGACTTCCGTTCCTCCCGCGGCTTCGGCTTGCCCTTCTCCTCGGGTTTCGGGGGCTCGGGCGCGTCGAACGCCGCCCGCAGGACCCCCAACGCCACCCCGTCGGGATTGACCGCCAGCGTCGTGTGCAGGTCCAGGCCGCGGGCCGCCGCGCCGGTCTGATTCGAGCCGATGGTCCCCAGCCCCCGCGTCTGGCTGCGCCGGGTGAAGTTCAGGCGGGTGCCGTCCTGGATGCACAGCACCGTGTCATGCGTCCGCATCCGTCGCAGCGTGCGCTCGCGATGGGGAGCGAGAATGTTCTCCACCGTCACCGCGCTCTCGGCGGGCTGGTCGATCAGCCGGTAATGTCCCTTGACCAAGGCTCTCACTCCGTTCGCGGCGCCGGTGATGGCGCGCATCGGAGACTCGGCCATCTGCTCGGCGCTCAGGACCAGGCGCGCGCTCAGCCGCGCGTCGCCCAGCCGCGCCCCCCCGAACTCGTGGCCCGCCCAGGACGCGGCGTCCAGCCCGTCGCCGACCGCCAGCGGCAACACGCCCGGTGCGGGCGCCTGGAGGGTATCGCGCCACGCCGGCTCCAACGCGTACATATACACCGCCTTGCACGTTTCGGGGGCCGCGTGCGTACGGTCCTGGCGCCCGCGGCCACGGGTCTCACCTACGCGCACCCAGTTCGCCGCCCGCACGCTCGCCCCGGTGTGTTCGGTCTCGTCGACGAACGTCTCCAGCAGCCAGGGGCGATAGCCGTAGAGGCGCTCGCAGTCGTCGCCAACCGCCCGAGCGGCCCGGCCCAACACGTGGGAGGCCAAGTTGCGGCACGAGATGTCGGGACGTATCAGCAGTCGGCACAGTCCCAGCACCCGGTGCAGGTGAGCGCGCCGGCGCGTGTCGTCCCAGCCGATCCAGGCGTCGCGGGCCCGCAGGCGCCGCGCACACGCCGCGAACCCCACCCCGCCCAGCCAGCCATGCCCGGAGCCCACCAGATACCGCAGTTGAGGGCCGACAAAGGGCCCGGCGCCGCGCGGGTGCTCATGCGCCATCAGCGTGTTCCAGACCCGGCGCTGCTCGTCGGTCTCCACCCGCACCAGCGCCAAGTCCCGGACCTCGCCGACCGTGCCAGGCACCTCAGCCGCCGGCGCCACCGGGTGCGGGAGCACACGCGGGCGCCACACACCGCCGCGAGAGGGCCGACCCCGAGGCAGCGAGACGTGGCCTGCCGCCTCGAGGTCGGCCAACGCCGCGCAGCAGCTCGCGCGCTGCCACCGGCCGCGGCCATCGCGAAAATCGAACGCTTTACAGACGCGATCGGCAACCTGCCCGAGGCCGTGAATGCCCTGCGATACCGCCCCGTCCAGCACCGCTCGCAGTCGGGTGAGGTTGCCCCGCAGGCTGCGCCCGACCTGATTCTGAATCTCCATGCTCGCCACCGTAGCGAAGTGGCTTCATGAAGTCCAGCGAAAAGTTGTGGGGCATGGGCAGGGCTAGGGAGTCTGCCCCGTTTCTACGGCGCAGACTCCTACCGCCAGTCGTCGATGACGAAGAGGCCGGCGCGGTGGTAGCCCGGTTCGTGCGGGCGATGCATGCAGACTCCCTGGATGACGGTGCGGAAGCCGGCCGCCCGCAGGGCGCGGTACGCCTCGACGCGGGCCAGGCTGACCCCGGCATCGAGGTGCGCGAGACGGCGGGACGCGGCCAGCGACAGGCAGGCGGCGATCAGCCGGTCGAAGCGGTCGGCCGACCCGGGGCCGGGGCGGGCCGCGCCGAACTTCACGTAGCAGCGTCCGGCGCCGGCCTCGGAGCCGGCGCCGCAGTGGCAGATCGCGAAGGCGTCCGGCCGGCCGGGGTCCCCCAGCAACACCGTGTCGCCCAGCGACTGGGCGGCCGCGGCCTGTACCTCGCGCTCGAGATCCAGTCCGTCGTAGAGCAGGGCGGACAGGCCCCGGCAGGCGTCGAGCACGGCCGGCCGGTCAGCCGGCGCGATCTCCGAGTATCGCCGGCCGGCCGCGGGGGCCGGGGACCCGGATACCGGCCTGGACATGACCGCGGTGAGATAGCGGGGCCAGAACCCGAACTTCTGGTACAGCGCCACGTGCTTCGGGCTGTGGGGAAAGGTGAACAGCCCCGCGTGGGTGACGTTCCAGGCGGTGAACAGGCCGAGGGTCGGTTCGAGCAGGCGCGAGGCCACGCCGCGGTCCCAATGGTCCGGGGCGACCGTCAGCGGACCGAAGTATCCCACGCTGCCCCATCGGGTCGCGAGGTTCGAGCCGACGACCTCGCCGTCGATGACCGCGGCCAGCGCCGCCGACGGATCCGCGCGCCATCGCGACTGCACGTAGTTGCGGTCCGCCATGAAGCGGGCGGGGTCGGCGGCCCCGAGAAACGCGCCGAACGCCTGCTGCATGATGCGGGTGGCGACCGGCAGGTCCGGCTCGCGCAGGGCCCGCACCTCGACCGCCGGTCTGCCGGTCCGCTGCGCATCCGTCATCGCGGGTCTCCCTCCGTCCGGTGCGTCCCGTGTCCCAAGATAGAATGTGAGACTCGGAGGCCCGCGGTAAGACCCCGCGTTGCACCGAGGCTGGCGAGGGGCAGTATGCACCGCCGGCCGAATGCAGCGGGGCCCCCTGCCGCGAGCCCCGATCGTTGATGACACCGCGGACCGCCGTCCCGCATCTTCCCGGCGCCGCATGATCGGGTTCCGTGCGGTCCGACGAGCGCGAGCGCCGCGACATCCCGATGCGTCCCGCTGGCGTGTGCGTACCATGACCCCGACCAGCCTCCTCCGGCGCATGGCCGACTTCGACCTGACCGAAACCCAGCGGCAGGTGCGGGCGGCGGTGCGGGAGTTCGCAGAACGCGAGATCCTGCCCACCGTCGAGCAGAACGAGCGGGACGGGTGCTATCCGCGCGAGCTGATCGCCCGGTTGGCCCCGTTGGGCTACCTCGCGCCGCTCATTCCCGAAGAGTACGGCGGCTCGTTCAGCGACGTGGTGACCTACGGCATCGTCTGCGAAGAGCTGGCCCGCGTCGACTGGGTGATCGCCTCGGCGGTGTCGGTCGCCAACTCGCTGGTCGGCAGCTCGATTCTGCGGTTCGGGACCCCGGCGCAGCGGCAGCGGTGGCTCCCGCCGCTGGCCGGCGGCGAGATCCTGGCGTCGGCCTGCCTCACCGAGCCCGGCGGCGGCACGGATCTGGCGTCCCTGCGCACCCGGGCCCGCGCCGTCGACGGCGGCTGGGTGCTGAGCGGCAGCAAGGTCTTCATCTCGCACGCGGCCGAGGCGGGGGTGTTCCTGGTGCCCGCGACCGTCGATCCCGAGCAGGGGCATCGCGGGGTCACCATGTTTCTCGTTGAGCCGTCGGCGCCGGGCATCGAGATCGCCCCGTTGCCGATGCGGACGCTGCAGCGCGACAACATCGCGGCGGTCCACTTCTCGGAGGTCCGGGTGGGCGGCGACGCGCTCCTGGGCGAGCTGGGCCGCGGGTTCCCGATTCTCGGCGCCGCTCTCGACACCGGGCGGTTCTCGGTGGCGGCCCGGTGCGTCGGTCAGGCGCAGCGCGCCATCGATCTCACGTTGCCCTATGCCCGCGAGCGGCGGGCCTTCGGACAGGCGATCGGCGAGTTCCAGATGGTGCAGCAGAAGATCGCCGACATGATCTGCCGGACCGAGGCGGCGCGCGGGCTGGTCTACCGGCTCGGCCGGATGAAGGACGCGGGGCTGGAGCGGTGCTCGTTGGAAGCGTCGATGGCCAAGCTCACCGCGAGCGAGGCGGCCACGCAGAACGCGCTCGACGCCATCCAGATCTTCGGGGGCTACGGATTCTCCGCGGAGTACGAGGTCGGCCGGTTGCTGCTCGAGGCGAAGACCCTCGAGGTGGGCGAGGGGACCAGCGAGCTTCATCGCAAGTTGATTGCCGAGTTCAGCCTCGGATTGCGCTGACGTTGGGGCCGGTGGGCCGGCCGCTGGTGGGCCGCCGCGCTTCCCCGAGGCCGATCGGGGTGCTCCCGCGAATATTCGGCCCCCGGGATGCGTATGGGTCATCGACAATGCCACACGAGGAGGCGGCAGGGGCTCGGCCGTTCCCACGGCGGACCGCCCGGGCGGTCCGCATCGGGCGACTGTTCCTCTTGACCGTCGCCGCGATACTCGGGTTGGCGACGGCGGTGGTGCTGCTCGGGCCCGTCCTGGTCAGGCAGGTCGTCCGGCTGTTGAACTTCTCGGTGCAGGGATTCGTCTGGATCGTTGGCGGGCTCGAGCAGGGTCTCGATGCCGGGAGCCTCGTGGCCGAGATCGCGCGCGCGATCGGCGCGAGCCTGACCACGCCGGAGTTCGGGGGGGGAATCGTCTTCATCGAGATCGTCGGGGTCGCGGCGCTCTACGCGTTGCATCGGTTGCTGTCGAACGACAAAGGGACGGGGCGATGATTACGGGTACCGCCGGACAGGGCGCATTGCCGCTCGCCTCACGGGTTCTGACCCTGGGAACTCGTGGTGAAACCGCGCGCTGCACCGAGACCGGCATCGCCGGTCGAATGCAGCGGGGCTTTTTCCACGGGCTCCTGGGCGTGCTGACAGTGGGCGCGCCCCTGTTCGCACAGCCTCCAGGGCCGGAGGGGCTGCGGGAGGAGGTCGATGCCCAGTATCGGGTGACCGAGACCAGCGGCGGAATCGGGCTGCTGCCGCGCGGCGATGACCGGGGCATCGCGCTGATCGAGCTCCGGGGCGAGGCGGTCTACATCGATGGCGCCGGCCCGTTGAGCGTGCAGCGACTGACCGATGAGCTCGGCGCCGATGCCGCCCCGCTGCTCCGGTTGCGGCTTCTCGACATTCCGGTGCAGCGATCCGTTCTGGGGCTGCCGGCGCGCACTGCCGAAGCCGCCGCCGATGCCGCGGTTGCCGCTGGCGCGCGTGCCGAGGCGGCTGGGGACGCCGTGGCGGACGCCGCTGCGGTTGCCGGCGCTGCGGTTGCCGGCGCTGCGGTCGCCGAGGCCGAAGACGAAGTTGCGACTGCCGATGCGGCGGTTGCCGAGGCTGACGCGGCCGCCGTGGCTGACGCGGCCGTGGCGGACGCCGCCGTGGCTGCGGTAGCTGCCAACGCTCCGCCGCCCCCCCCCGCGGCGCCGCCCGCCGCAGGGGCGCCCGCCCCCCCGGCGGCGCCGGGGGAGGAGCGGCAGCGCCGCACCGTGCGTCGCAGCATCGTGCGGTTTGGCGGCGACGTGCACGTCCCCGTCGATGAACGGCTGGTCGGCGAGGTGGTCCTGATCGGCGGCCGACTGCGCGTGGACGGAGAGGTCACCCGGGACGTGACCGTGATCGGCGGGTCGGCGGAGTTCGGACCCGAGGCGGTGGCCAGACGCGAGGTCACGATTGTCGGCGGCGGGGTGACGAGGCATCCCGGCGCCCGTTTCGATCAGGGCCTGAACGAAGTGAGCTTCAACGGCCTCGATTTCGACCTGAGCGGTCTGGGAAGCGGCCGGGGGTTCCGGTGGCCGCGCTCTCCGGCGCCGATGCTGTACCGCTCGAGCGACCTGATGGGGACGTTCATCCGGTTCGCGTTTCTCGGCCTGCTGGGGTCGGTGGTGTTGCTGGTCGCGTCCGGCAGCACGCGCCGCGTGGCGGAACGCGTGACCCGCGAGCCGGTCAAGGCCGGCGTGGTCGGCCTGCTCGCCCAGCTCCTTTTTCTGCCCCTGCTGATCATCGGCATGGTGGTTCTCGTCGTCACCCTCATCGGGATTCCGCTGCTGGCGCTGGTGCCGGTGGTCTGCGTGGCGGCCCTCGTGGTCCTCGTGCTCGGATTCACCGGCGTCGTCCAGTTGGTCAGCCGGGTGCTGGCCCGGGGCGAGCGGTCCGATTTCGTGCTGTTCTGGGCCGGCCTGGTGCTGCTGATGACCCCCGCGCTGTTCGGCGATGCGCTGGACCTGATTGGGGGGCCGTTTCGCCTGTTCGCGGTGATTCTGGGGGTGACCGGGTTCGTCCTCGAGTACCTGGCCTGGACCACCGGCTCCGGCGCCGTCATTCTGAACTGGTTCGGCGGCGTGGCGGCTCCCGCCGGAGGCGGGTCGATGCCGCCGCCCGTCCCGCCTCCGGCGCCGTCAGCGTCGCTGCCCCCGGCCGGGGAGCCGGACTGACCCCCCCGCTGCGAGCCGCGGGCCGGACGACCCCGACGTTCGCGGACGCCCCCGGGCCCCTCAGCGGCCGGGGAGGGCCGGCGCTTCCACCCGCACCGTGCGCAGGAACGTGCTGAACGACGCATCCCAGCGGGCGATGGTGCGAACCGGCCCCGTCAGCTTGAAGAAATAGGGACCGAGGGGGGTCTCCACGACCGCGGCCAGCAGCCGGAAATCCGGTTTGTCGAGGCGTTCGGCCGCACCCGGGCGGACCGCCGCAACGTACGTGCCCGGTACGTCCAACACGGTGACGTCGAGTCCGTTGGCGTCGAACGCGGTCGTCGACGCGACCGCGAACGAGGAGCGGCCGTCCGGCTGCTCCATCTGTCCGATCCACCGCTGCAGGTTGGCGTCGACCGTGCCGCCGCTTCCGCCGAAGTAGAACACCACCAGCTCGCCATCCTCCGGGTCGCCGGGGATCTTCGGCAGCCGGAACTGCGTGACCCGCATCGGCGAGGGGGCGGGTTCTTCGATCCAGTCTCCCGGCGGGTCGTAGTGCAACGCCGGCTGGCCCGCCGCCGATCCGACGAGGGCCCCGGTGACGACGAGAACCGTCACGACGCGGGCCGTCAAGGTGCGAAGCATGGGCGCGATCGTACCATGGGCGGACCGCAGTATGATCCGTTCGATGATCGCGACCACCCGCCATCATGTCCAGACCACCGGCCAGGGGGACGTGCGCGACATCACCGCCCTCGTGGCCCGCGTGGTGTCCGAGTCCGACCTGTCGAGCGGTCTGGCGACGACCAGCGTCATCGGGTCGACGGCGGTGGTGACCACCATCGAGTTCGAACCGGGGGCGGTCGCCGACCTGAACCAGCTTCTCGACCGGCTCGCGCCGCGGGACGGCCACTACGCGCACCACGCGCGTTGGGGAGACGACAACGGCTCCAGTCACGTCCGGGCGGCGCTGATGGGACCCTCCCTCACGGTTCCGTTCGAGCGCCGCGAACTGATCCTGGGGACCTGGCAACAGATCGTGCTGCTCGAATGCGATACCCGCCCGCGGCGGCGTCCTTTCGTCGTCCAGCTCATGGGCGAGTAGGCTCGGGGCCCGCGGCCATGCGGCGCCCGCACCCGAAGTCATCATGATGCTCGACTGGACCCGGCAGACGCTCGACAACGGCCTCGACGTCATCGTGCACGAAGACCACCGGTGTCCGATCGCGGCCGTGAACCTCTGGTATCACGTCGGTTCCCGGAACGAGTCTCCGGGGCGGACCGGCCTCGCCCACCTGTTCGAGCATCTGATGTTCGAGGGATCGCTTCACCACGACCGCAACTACTTCACGCCGCTGCAGCAGGCCGGTGCGGCCGTCAACGGGTCGACCAACTGCGACCGCACCAACTACTGGGAGGTCCTGCCCGCCAACGCCCTCGACCTCGCCCTGTGGCTGGAGTCCGACCGCATGGGCTACCTGCTGCCGGCGCTGACCGCGGCGAAGTTCGAGAACCAGCGGGACGTCGTCCTGAACGAGCGCCGGCAGCAGTACGAGAACCGGCCCTACGGACTGGCGTCGATGGCCCTGATGTCCGCCCTCTTTCCCCCGGACCACCCGTATCACTGGCCCACCATCGGGGAGACCGCGGATATCCGGGCAGCCACCCTTGAGGACGCCCACGCATTCTTTCGCACCTGGTACCGCCCGGGCAACGCCTCGCTGACGGTCGCTGGCGACGTGGAGACGGAGCGGGCAATGGACGCGGTGCGGCGCCATTTCGAGGAGATTCCCGCCGGGCGGGCCGTCCCCCCCGCGGAAAGGCGCGAAGGAGCATCGACTCTGCCCGATGGGCCGCGGGAGGAACGGCGCCTGCTGCTGGAGGACCGTGTGGAGCTGCCGCGGCTGTATCTGGCGTGGCGGACGCCGGCGATGTTCGACGAAGGCGATGCCGGGATGGACCTGCTGGCCCATGTCCTGGCCGGCGGGAAGACCTCGCGGCTGTATCGGGCGCTGGTGCACGACCGCCGTATCGCCACCGACGTCAGCGCCGCCCAGAACTCGCGGGAGCGGGCCGGCTGGTTCTGCATCACCGCGACCGCGGCTCCCGGTCACGGGCTGGCCGAGCTCGACGACGCGATCGGCGCCCAGCTCGCGGCGCTCGCCGGCGACGGACCCGAGGCGGACGAGCTCGAGCGCGGCCTGGCCCAGGTGGAGGCGCAGTTCGTGTACGGTCTCCAGACGGTGGGCGGATTCAACGGCCGGTCCGACCAGCTCAACGCCTACAACGTCTTCACCGGGGACCCCGGGTTCCTGAACCGGGACCGCGCCCGCTATCGCGAGACGGGTGTGGATCAGGTGCGGGACCTCGCGCGGCGGCTCACGCCGGGCCGCCGGGTGGCGTTGAGCATCGTACCGGCGGGCGACCCCGGCCGCGCCCTGGCGGGGTCGGCGCCCGCGGGGGTGTCCTGATGGCGCCGGTGGACCGAAGCCGCCTGCCCGCGCCCGGTCCGGCCCCGGCGGTACGGTTTCCCGCCGTGGGCGTGCATCGCCTGACCTCCGGCGTGGCCCTGCGCACCGGCCGGCATCCGGGGCCGCCGGTGGTCCACTGGCTGCTGCTCTGGCCCACCGGGACGGCGTGGGATCCGGCGGCCCAACCGGGCCTCGCCGCTCTCACCGCGGACCTCCTCGACGAAGGCACGCGGTCACGATCCTCCCTGGAGCTGCATGCCGCCCTCGACCGCATCGGCGCGCGGCTCGGGGTGCAGGTGGGGGCGGACGCGACGATGGTGTCCCTCACCACCCTCGAGCGTCATGCCGCCGCGGGGCTGGCGCTGCTGCTCGAGATCGTGACGGAGCCGCGCTTCGCCGCCGCCGACTTCGATCGCGTGCGGCAGCTCCGGCGCAGCCGGGTGCGCCAGATGCGCATGGTCCCCGCGGCCGTCGCGGAGCGCGTCTATCTGGAGACCCTGTATCCCGGGCACCCCTACGGACATCTCGGCATCGGCACCGACGCGGCGCTCTCGCGCCTGACCGTCGACGATGTCCGGCGCTTCCACCGCGCGCGGTATCGGCTCGGCGCCGCCACGTTGATTGCCACCGGGCCGTTCTCCGATGCTGCTTTCGCGGACATGGCGGAGCAGGCGCTGGGCGATCTGCCGGCGCTGGAGGCGGACGCGCCGGAAGGGGATGTTCGGCCCGAGGCCGGCGCGCCGGGACCGCCCCCGGCCCGGCTGGTGCTCGTCGACCGCCCCGGTGCGGTGCAGTCGGAGCTGCGGATCGGCCACGTGGCGGCGGCCCGACGGACCTCCGGGTATCATGCGCTGCAGGTGCTCAACATGGTGCTGGGCGGCCAGTTCGTCAGTCGTCTCAACCGGAGCCTGCGCGAGGAGAAGGGGTACACCTACGGGGTGCGGACGGCGTTCCGATTTCGGCGGGAGCCGGGTCCGTTCGTGATGCAGGGCAGCGTGCAGGCGGATGCCACCGTCGAGACGATCCGGGAGGTGCTCCAGGAGATGGCGGCGATCGGCGGGGACCGGCCGGTGACGTGGCCGGAGCTCGACCTGGCGCGGTCGGCTCTGACCCGCGGGTTCGCCCGGGGATTCGAGACCGCGGGGCAGGTGGCGCGGGGGGTGGCCCAGCTCGTGCAGTACGATCTGCCGGCCGATGAGCACGATCGCTTCGTGCCCGCGGTGGACGCGGTCGACGCACCGGCGGTGACCGCCGCCGCCGCGCGGCACCTTCAGGCCGACCGCGCCGTCGTCGTGGTCGTCGGGCCCGCGGCGCAGATCGCGCCGGGGCTCGATGCTCTGCCGCTGGGGGACGCGCAACGCGTGGACGGACAGGAATCCGCGCCGTAGATCCACTCCTGGGGGGTCGGTTGCGGGGGCAGCGGCGCCGCGAGGCGGCGATGTCCGAGCCAGGAGCCCGCGGCGCAGAGCGGTGCGGATTCCTGTAGGGTTTGGTTGGGGCGGGCAGCGGCGCCGCAGGGCGGCGATGTCGGGGCTGGCTGTCTGCCGGGAGAATGCCAGGATGAAGGCTGTCCGCTTCCACGAACACGGCGGGCTCGACGTGCTGCGGTGCGAGGAGGTTCCGGATCCGGAGCCGGCGCCCGGCGAGGTGCTGGTCCGCGTGCGCGCCTGCGCGCTCAACCATCTCGATCTGTGGCAGCGCCGCGGCATTCCCGGCGTGCCCTTGCCGCACTGTCCCGGCACCGACATCGCCGGCGAGGTCGTGCGCGGCGAGGCCCACGGGGTCGGCGAGGGGGTGCGGGTTCTCCTGCAGCCGGGCATCAGCTGCGGCAGGTGCATCGCCTGCCTCAACGGCCAGGACAATCTGTGCCGGAGCTTCGGCCTGATCGGGCACCAGTCGGAGGGCGGCTATGCCGAGTTCGTCACCGTCCCGGTCGAGAACGTGGTTCCGATCCCGGACGGGATCGGCTTCGTGGAGGCGGCGGCGTTTCCGCTGACCTTTCTGTCGGCGTGGCACATGCTGGTCACCCGCGCCCAGTTGCGGCCGGGAGAGACGGTCCTCATTCTCGCCGCCGGCAGCGGCGTCGGGCAGGCGGCGATCCAGGTGGCGCGCGCCCAGGGCGCCCGCATCATCGTGACCGCCGGGTCGGCCGAGAAGCTCGAGCGGGCCAAGGCGCTCGGGGCGCACGAAGGCATCGACCACTACCAGGAGGACGTCGCCCGGGAGGTGCGGCGGTTCACCGACCGCCGCGGCGTGGACGTGGTGTTCGAGCACGTCGGACAGGCGACCTGGGAGCAGTCGACCAAGAGTCTGCGGCGGGGGGGGCGGCTGGTCACCTGCGGCGCCACCACCGGCCCCGTCGGGTCGATCGACATCCGGCATCTGTTCACGCGGCAGATCTCGCTGATGGGATGCTACGCCGGATCGAAGGGGGAGTTGCTCCGGGCGGCCGAGCTTTTCTTCGAGGGCCGGTTCGAGCCGGTCGTCGACCGGACCTACCCGCTGGAGGAGGCCGCCGAGGCCCAGCGCCGGGTGGAGGACCGGGCGCAGTTCGGAAAGGTCGTCCTGCTGCCCTGAACGGGTGTCCGGCAAACCAATCGCCCCGGTTTCTCGTCCAAAGAAATCGGATGTCCGGGAGTTCGGCCATGCGGAGTCTCGCCCGGATCAGCGTCAGCATCGTCGGCGTCGTGGGGGTGCTCGCGGTCACGGTGGCCGCCGCCACGATCTGGCTATTGCTGACCGATCCGGTGACGGTGGCCGATGCCGTCAACGAGCAGGACGTCACGCCCCTGGTCCGCGAGCTGGCCACGGTGATCTACGAGGCCATCCAGCGCCTCATCCAGTATCTCTGACCCGTGGGAAGAGGGCCCCGGGCGGTTTCGCTACGAGTTCCCGGGGGAGCCCCTGGCGGTGTTCCGCCCGCCGTGCCGCCGCCGATCTACAGGTTGCGCCGCAGGAACTGGATCAGGACATAGCCGTCCAGCCACTTGAACGGCGTCTCGCCGGTCGAGTAGTGTCCGCATGGCAGGGCGAACACCCGCGGGTGGAGGCTGCGGCGCTCGCATTCCGCGACGAACCGGCGGGACAGGTGGACCGGGAACGACAGATCGTACAGCGCGTACACGAGGAGCACGCGGGTGCCGCGCAGCCGCTCGATGTAAGGGTACGGACTGATCGGGAGCCACAGCCGGCGAAGCCGGTCGACGTCGATGGCCCCGTCGAGGCCGGCGCGCACGTGCGCGGTGGACAGGCCGTCCCAGACGACGTCGGCGAAGTACGGCGAGACGTGGTTGAGGGCCGCGGCCTTGACCCGCGGCTCGTGCGCGGCGGTGAGCGAGGCTAGGCACGACCCGAGGCTGGTGCCCAGAATGCCGATGCGGTCGTGGCCCTGCGCGTTCAGCCACGCGACCGCCCGGCGGGCGTCGAGGACCGCCTGCCGATTCACCTGCAGCGTGCGGCCGATGTTGGCGCTGACGATATAGTCGGCCCGTTCGAGCTCCGGCGGCATGCGGGCATCGTGATACGGCAGGCTCAGGCGGAGGGCGCTGATCCCCACCCGCGCGAGGAACCGGCACAGGCCGGCGTGCGCTTCCGCATCCGCGTTCCACTGCGGCAGGACCAGCACCGCCCGGCGCCGGTCCCCCGATTCGGCCGGGAAGTACCGGGCATGCACGGTGTTGTTGGCCGTGTGCGGCGTCTCGATCTGGCTCGGAAAGGTCAGCCGGCCGTCTCTCAGGACATAGTCCGGACAGGGCGCCGATGCGAACCAGCCCGGGTCGGACAGCGCGGCCGCCGCCGCTTCCTCCATGCGCTGCGCCGGGTCGGCGGACGAATCGCCCTGGTGATCCATCCAGTCGAGCCCCCACTCGAAGGGACGAACGACGCGATTCGTGGTGGCGGCGGCCAGCCGGCGTTCCCAGGCGTGAAAGAATCTCCCGATCACCCGTGTAGTATGGCCGCGAACCGTTGAACGAAGGAGTGGCGATGAGCGTAACGAACGTCGGCGTACACGAGGCCCGGCGCCTCCAGACCGAGGAAGGGTACTCCTATATCGACGTCCGGTCGGTTCCCGAGTTCCAGAACGGGCATCCCGATGGGGCCTTGAGCGTGCCGCTGCTGCATCTGAACGAGCAGACCCGGCAGATGCAGCCGAACCCCGATTTCCTCGCCGTCATGCAGGCGCATTTCCCCCCCGGCGCCAAGCTGCTGATCGGCTGTCAGATGGGCGGCCGCTCGGCCCGCGCGGCGCAACTGCTGGCCGGCGCCGGCTACGAGGCGGCGGTCAACGTCGACGGCGGGTTCGGCGGGCGCCGCGACCCCGCCACCGGCCAGGTGATCGCCGAGGGCTGGGCCCCGGCGGGGCTGCCGGTGGAGACCGGCGGCGCGGACGACCGGGGTTACGAGGCTCTCCGCCGGCAGGCCGTCGAGGGGTAGGAGCCCGCGGCAGAACCCCGCGTTGCGCCGACTCCCGGTGACCCTCAGTCGGCCAGGGGCTTGCGCCGTAGAAGTTTCGCGCCAGCGAAACTTCAAACGCGACCGTAAGGTCGCGCCAGCGCCGCCTCGCACGCCTCCGCCACGTCCAGGAGGTGGTCGGTGCGGTTCCGCAATCCGACGAGCTGCAGGCCGCACGGCAGTCCGTCGGAGGTCGGCCCGCAGGGTATCGAGATGGCCGGATGCCCGGTGGCGTTGAAGAGCTGGGTCAGCCGGAGCATGAGCGGTCGCAGGGGCTCCGACCGGCCATCGATGTCGACGGCGTCCGCGCCCAGCCGCGGGGCCGGCACCGCCAGGGCCGGCAGCACGAGGGCGTCGCAGCCGGTCAACGCGGCGTCGACGGAGGCGGCGAGCACTTCGCGCCCGCGTTGGGCGCGCACGTAGTCTTCGCCCAGCACGTACCGGCCGAGCTCCAGCCGCAGCCGCACGTCGGCGAAGTAGCGGTCCGCATGATGGTCGAGGCCGTACGCGTGGGCGGCGGCGGCCTCCGCCAGCACCAGATGCAGACAGACGGCGGGGGTGTCCTCGGCGTGGCGGATGGGGGTGTCGCGCAGGTCCCACCCGGCGTCGCGCAGGCGCCCGAGGGCCCCTTCGAAGGTCTCGCGCACCGCCGGATCGAGCTGGTCGAGGAAGAACGGGCGCGGGCAGCCGAGCCGCCGCGTCACCGGGTCGCACGCGACGGGGCGGACCGGGGCGGCCGGCCGCAGGGCGCGCAGGACCAGGCGGGCGTCGGCTACGCAGCGCGCGAGCGGTCCCACGTGATCGAGGCTCGGCGCGAGGGGGACGACGCCGTCGCACGACACCTCGCCGAAGGTCGGTTTCAACCCCACCAGACCGCAGGCGGCGGCGGGAATGCGGATGGACCCGCCGGTATCGGTGCCGATCGAGGCCCAGGCCATGCCGGCGGCCACCGAGACCGCCGAGCCGCTGCTCGACCCGCCCGGCGACCGGCTCGGGTCGAGGGGGTGGCGGGCGGGGCCGAAGGCCGAGTCTTCCCCGGTGGTGCCGAACGCGAACTCGTGCAGGTTGCACTTGCCGATGAGGATGGCGCCGGCCGCCCGCAGCCGCCCCACCGCCGCCGCGTCCGCGGTCGGCGGGGGGCCGCCCGGCACCCGCGAGGCGGCGGTGGTCGGAACGCCCGCGACGTCGATGAGGTCCTTGACGGAGACGGGCACGCCGTGCAGCGGACCCCGGTACCGGCCCGACGCGATCTCCCGCCCCGCCGCGTCGGCCTGGGCCGCGGCCGCGGCGTCGAGCACGGCGGTGAAGGCGTTGAGGGTCCCGTCGCGCGCCCGGATGCGCTCGAGGGCGGCGTCGACGACCACGCGCACCGGGACCGCGCCGGTCCTGATCGCGGTCGCGATCCGGTGCAACGGCTGATCGCACCAGGACGTGGTCACGGCTCTTCCGGGGCGCGCGGGGGAGGGCCCGGCGGGACCGCTTCCCGGTTCCAGGCCGCGTCGCGCAGGTGGCGGGTGGCCGCGGCCAACGCCGCGAGGCGCGGTATCAGGCCGGGCTGCTGCCGCCGCTCGGCGTCCTCCGTGGCGTCGCGCAGCCACCGATCGATGGTCATGGCCGGGATCCGTCCTGCCGGCGCGGCGTGCGGGCGGCCTTCCCTCCGCGGTGCGTCATCGTGGCCTGACCGACACCGCGATGCCGTCCCCCACCGGGAGAAAGCTGGTCACGAGACGGGGATCCGCCGCGAGCCGCCGGTTGTAGGCGGCGAGCGCGTCCCCATCGTCCGCCGGCTGGCTCGGCGATTCCGCGAGCCCCGGAACGACCGCGCCCGCCCCGAGCACGTTGCCCGTAATCAGCACGCCGCCCGGGGGGAGCAGGGCCACCAGCCGGTCGAGCAGCGGTCCGTACTGCCGTTGGTCGCCGGCGTTGAAGATGACGTCGAAGGGACCGGCCACCTTGTGCACCATGCGGGCGGCGTCGCCGACGATGACGTGCGCCCGGTCGCCGAGCCCCGCGGCCTCCAGATGGGTGCGCGCCATCGCGGCGCGGCGGGGATCGATCTCCATCGAGATGAGTCCGCCGTCCTCGGGCAGGGATCGGGCGAGCCACAGGGCGGAGTAGCCGTTGGCGGTGCCGATTTCGAGCACCCTGCGGGCGCGGTTGGCCAGGACCACCGCTTCGAGGAACCGCCCGACGGTTCGCTCGACGATCGGCAGGCGTTCCGCACGCCCCTCCGCCGCGGCGCGGGCCAGCAACGGATCTTCCGGCGTCAGCGACGCCAGGTAGTCTTCGATCTCCGGCGCGACGATCATGGAATCACGTCATTATACGGACGGGCGCCGCGGACGAGCCGGAGACGTGCTCGGGGAGCGGTCAGATCATCGCCTCGTCGTGCACCGTTTCGCCGCGGTCGAACCGGTCCGGAGCGAAGCAGCTCACGTCGACGGTCTCGGCGCGGCCCAGACGAATCAGCTCCGACAGGACCTTGCCGATCGCGGGGGCGATCATCAGGCCATGGCCGCTGAACCCGTTGGCGAGGAAGAGGCCGGGGGCGTCCGGGTGCTCGCCGAGCAGCGGGTTGTGGTCGGGGGTCATGGCGTAGAGCCCCGCCCACCCTTCGATCAGCTCGATCGGGGCGAGCCGGGGCATCCGCGCCTGCAGCGGGGGCCGGAAGTCCGACTCCCAGCGCTCGTGGTCGCAGGCGAAGTTCTCGCCGGGGGGCTCGTCGAGCTTCGTGCAGGCGACGACCAGCCGGTCGGGTCCCGGTCGGTCCCCGGTATCGTCATGCCGCCAGTGCACGCCGGTGGGGTCGACGACCATCGGGAGCCGGTAGGGCAGGCGCACCGGCAGAGCGCACCGGAAGAGATGCTGGCGCACCGGCTGGACGGGGAGATCGAGGCCGGCCAGCGCCGCGAGCCGGCGCGCGAACGGTCCCGCCGCGTTGACGACGGCATCCGCCGCCATCCGTTCGCCGTCGTTCAGGACGACCCCGGCGACGCGGCCCGCCCGCCGGGTCAGATCGACGACTTCCGCGGTGCGGTAGCAGACGCCGGCGGCGGCGGCCGCGGCCCGGAACCCCGCGAGCACCTCGCGTGGCTCGCCGTAGCCGTCGTCGGGGCCGAAGACGCCGAACCGGATGTCGTCCAGCCGCAGATCCGGGGCCAGGGCCCGGATGTCGTCGAGCTCGATCCGCCGCACCCGCGCCCCGAGTCGGCGCTGCCGCTCGAGCCGCGCCGCGAAGCGGTCCGACGCCGCCTCGTCGACGAGGAAGAGATAGCCGCGCTGCCGGAAGTCGGCCCGGGGCGTATGGTCCGACACGCGCATGCGGCGATCGAACGCGGCGTAGAACCGCGTGCCGTACTGCGCGAGCTGGATGTTGACGGCAGAGCTGAACTGCTGGCGGATGCCCCCCATGGCGAGGAACGTCGAGGCGCGGGCGTAGGTCGGGTCCCGCTCGACCACCACCACGCGACCCGGACAGCCGTCGCGGACGAGGTGGTACGCGATGCTCGATCCGACCACCCCGCCGCCCACGATCACGATCGAGCCTGCCGCCGCCGTCACCGTCGTCTCCCCGAGAGGCCGGCGCTGCGCGGAGCCGTCCGGTCGGCGCCGCTGTCCCCGGCGTCGCTGGCGCCGGCCCGCGCCGCCGGCCGCTGCTCCAGATAGGCCTTGAGGGCGAGGAGCGAGGTCTCCCAGCCGGTGGTGATGATCCGATAGTAGCGTTCCCAGCGCGGTCCGTCGTACGAGCCGCTCTGCCGGACCTGCAGGCGGGTGGCCGGTCCCACCACCTTGCAGCGCACGTCGAGGGCCATCGGACCGAAGGCGAGGGAGTCCGGCGGCAGCCAGTAGGCGCCGGCGAGCGAGAACGCCCGCCCCGGACGAAAGTCCATCACCGTGCCATAGAACACGCCGCCCAGGGTGCCGAGCAGCTCGTCGCGGAACGGGGTGGCGCGCCATTCGACGGCGTACACCCCGAGGGGGCGGGGCGTGGTCACCGAACGGACGGTATCCCACCACACCGGCAGCGCCGTCGGGTCGAAGAACGCCGACAGGACCGCGTCGGGACGCGCGGTGATGACGATCCTGTGCTCGAAAGCCAGCGGCGGTGGGGGCATGATGGAGCCGGGTCAGAAGGTACCCCACGCCCGGCCGGCGATCGACAGATCGGCAGGCATGTCAGTACGAGAGATAGTGCTCGCGCACCCGTCGAAACGCGTCGAGGTCCGCCGTCCATTCCTCGGCGATCGCGGTATAGGGCACGTCGTCGTCCAGGGACCGCCGCAGCGCGTCCGAACCGGACAGGATGTCTATGGGCGGAATGACCGTCTCGTACTCGTACGGCGGCTCGCGCCAGGCGAACCGGTCCGGGGCGAGCCGGCGGCAGACCTGCAGGAAGGCCACCGCGGTCAGGACCGGCCGGAACGCGGAGCGGTCGGTGACGTGGAGCTGGCAGCCGCCGCAGCTCTGCCCCGCGTGCTTCTGAAACGTGGGCTGGAACTCGGCCGGGCGGAACCAGATCCCCGGCAGGGCGAGGTCGTTCATGGCCGCGGCCAACCGGTGCGCATCGAGCCAGGGCGCGCCCGCGATCTCGAACGGCCGGGTCGTGCCGCGGCCCTCGGACAGGTTGGTGCCTTCGAGCAGCACCATGCCGGGATAGACGATGGCGCTCTCCAGCGTCGGCAGGTTGGGCGACGGCAGCACCCACGGCAGCCCCGTCTCGTCGTGGTACTGGTTCCGGCGCCAGCCCGCGAGGGGCAGCACCTCGATCGCGGCCCCCAGATCGAAGCGCTCGTTGCACAGGCGGGCGAGCTCGCCGATGGTCAGGCCGTGGCGCAGGGGTATCGGAAACTGTCCCACGAACGACTCGTAGCCGGGCCGCAGCATCGGGCCTTCGACGGCGTCGCCGCCGATGGGGTTGGGCCGGTCGCAGACGACCACCGGGATCTCGCCGGCCGCGCAGGCCTGCAGGCAGTTGGTCATCGTGTGGATGTAGGTGTAGACGCGGGTGCCGACGTCCTGCAGGTCGACGACGAGCAGATCGATATCGGACAGCATCGCCGGCGTGGGCGTGCGGGTCTCGCCGTACAGGGAGTACACCGGCACCTCGAGCCGCGGATGCCGCGCGTGGTCCGTCTCGATCATGTTGTCCTGCACGTCCGAGCGGAACCCGTGCTGCGGGCCGAAGAGGGCGGTCAGCCGGATCTCCGGCGCCGCCGCCGCGATCTCGACGACATGGCGCCGGTCGGCGTCGAGCGAGGCGGGATTCGCGACGAGGCCGATGCGCCGACCCGCCGCCCGTGCGCCCAGATGCGCCGACCCGGTGGTTGCCAGCATGACATCGATTATACGGGGGCGATCCGGCCGCCGTGCTATCATCCGCCGTTCGGGAGCCCGTGCGCAGGCCCGCGGGGGTCTCGTTTCGGGCTTCGCGCGCCCGGTGGCTCCCACCGGGGCGCCGATCTCATGACCAGGACTTCGGTCCGACGGATGTGGCGCCGGACCGGGGTCGGGATCCCTGCACGGGCAGGGGCCGGTTTCCGAACCCACCCCCCCCGGGGGGGCGGTGAGGGCGTGCGTCCCCTTGGCCAGAGGCTCCAAGGGGGGCTGTCCCGCTGCCGAGGTTCCAGGGGGCGTCCCCTGGCCTGGAGGATAGAGCCGCCGTGGCGAACGCCGAGCTGCATGCCGATCTCCGAACCGCAGTGCGTGAGCTCTGCGCGCGGTTTCCCGACACCTACTGGCGCGAGCTCGACGCCCGCGAGGCGTACCCCGAGGAGTTCGTCCGGACCCTGACCGAGGCCGGCTATCTGGCCGCCCTGATCCCGGAGGAGCTGGGCGGGTCGGGGCTCGGCATCGCCGAGGCGTCGATCATCCTGGAGGAGGTCAACCGGTCGGGGGGCAACTCTGCCGCCTGCCATGCCCAGATGTACATCATGGGCACGCTGCTCCGGCACGGGTCCGAGGCGCAGCGCCGCCACTATCTCCCCAAGATCGCCAGCGGCGAGCTGCGGCTGCAGGCCTTCGGGGTGACCGAGCCGACGACCGGCAGCGACACCACGCAGATGAAGACGATGGCCGTCCGTCACGGCGACCGCTACGTGGTGAACGGGCAGAAGGTCTGGATCTCGCGGGTCGAGTACTCCGACCTCATGCTGCTGGTGGTCCGCACCACCCCGCTCGAAGCCGTGAAGAAGCGCACCGAGGGGCTCTCGGTGCTGCTGGTGGACCTGAAGTCGGCCATCGGCCACGGCATGAGCGTGCGTCCGATACGGGCGATGATCAATCACGCGACGACCGAGGTCTTCTTCGACAACCTGGAGGTGCCGGTCGAGAACCGGGTGGGCGAAGAGGGCAAGGGGTTCCGCTATCTGCTCGACGGGCTCAACGCCGAGCGGATCCTGATTGCCGCCGAATGCGTCGGCGACGGGCGCTGGTTCGTCGAGCGGGCCTGCCGCTACGCGCGCGACCGCGTGGTGTTCGGCCGCCCCATCGGCCAGAACCAGGGCATACAGTTCCCGATCGCCCGCGCCCACGTCAACGTCGAGGCGGCCGATCTGATGCGCGTGCGGGCGGCCGAGCTGTTCGACGCCGGCCGGCCGTGCGGGGCCGAGGCGAACATGGCCAAGCTGCTCGCGGCCGACGCCTCGTGGGAGGCGGCGAACGTCACCATGCAGACCTACGGCGGTTTCGGGTTCGCCGAGGAGTACGACGTCGAACGGAAGTTCCGCGAGACGCGGCTCTACCAGACGGCGCCGATCTCGACCAATCTGATCCTGTCCTACGTCGGCCAGCACGTGCTGGATCTGCCGCGGTCCTTCTGATGCGACCGCTCGACGGGGTCACGGTCCTGTCGCTCGAACAGGCGGTGGCGGCGCCGTTCGCCACCCGTCAGTTGGCCGATCTCGGGGCCCGGGTCATCAAGATCGAACGCCCCGGGGTCGGGGACTTCGCGAGAAGCTACGACGCCGCGGCGGGCGGGCTCTCGTCGCACTTCGTCTGGCTGAACCGCTCGAAGGAGTCGCTGACCCTCGACGTCAAGCACCCCGAGGCCGGGGCGGTGTTGCGGCGGCTGCTCGGCGAGGCCGACGTCTTCGTCGAGAACCTCGCCCCCGGCGCCACCGGGCGCCTGGGGCTGTCGGCGGCCGAGCTGCGGGCCGCACACCCGCGGCTCGTCGTGTGCGAGATTTCCGGGTACGGCTCGACCGGCCCCTATCGCGACCGGAAGGCCTACGATCTGCTCGTCCAGGCCGAGGCCGGGGTGCTGTCGATCACCGGCACCCCGGACGAGCCGGTCAAGGTGGGGATCTCCGTGGCGGACATCGCGGCCGGGATGTACGCCTACTCGGGCATCCTGACCGCGCTCCTGATGCGGGCGCGGACCGGCGCGGGCACGGTGGTCGAGGTCTCGATGCTCGAGGCGCTGGGCGAGTGGATGGGTTATCCGCTGTACTACGCCTCGAGCGGGACCGCGCCCCGCCGCTCGGGCGCCCGGCACGCGGTCATCGCCCCCTACGGGCCGTTCGCGGGCGGGGACGGAGACGTGGTGTATCTCGGCATCCAGAACGAACGCGAGTGGCGGGCGTTCTGCGAGCAGGTGCTGCGGCGGCCGGGCCTGACCGAGGACGACCGGTTCGCGACCAACGCGTTGCGGCTTGCGCATCGCCCGGAGCTCGACATCGAGATCGAGGCGGTCTTCGGGCGGCTCGACACCCCCGAGATCGTCGAGCGCCTCGAGGCGGCGCGGATCGCGAACGCGCGCATGCGGACCGTGCAGCAGTTCGCCGAGCATCCGCAGCTGGCGGCGCGCGGCCGCTGGCGCAGCGTGGAGACGTCCGTCGGACCGCTGCCGGCGACGTTGCCCCCGGCGACCATCGGGGACGTCGAGCCGGTCATGGGGCCGATCCCCGAGTTGGGGGCGCACACCGACGCAATTCTCGGCGGCCTGGGGTTCGATCGCGCCACCATCGCCGGATGGCGGGCGGACGGGATGGTGTAGCCGCGAGGCGGCGCTCTCCGGGCTGGTGGCCTGCATCTCCCGGCCGGAACCGTCCCGCGCCTGCCCGCCGGAGCGCGCGGAAGCGGCGGGAGATATCATGGAGCTTGAAGGGAGTCACCGATGCCAGTGAAGGAAGGATGGACCGGCCGGGTCTACGAGGACTTCGAGGTCGGCGACATCTACGAGCACCCCCTGGGGCGGACGGTGCTCGCCGCCGACAACACGTGGGCGACGCTGCTGTCCATGAACACCAACCCCATTCACTTCGACCACGCCTATGCCGCGAACACCCCCTACGGCCGGACCCTGGTCGACTCCACGTTCACCCTGGCGGTGGTGACCGGGCAGTCGGTCATCGACCTGTCGCAGAACGTCATGGCGAACCTGGGGTGGGACGAGGTGCGCCTGCCGAATCCGGTCTTCGACGGCGACACCATCTACTCGCACAGCGAGGTGCTCGCGAAGCGGGAGTCGAAGTCGCGTCCCAACGTCGGCATCGTGACCGTGAAGTCGACCGGCTTCAACCAGGACGGCAAGATCGTGATCGCGTTCAAGCGGACGTTCATGGTCTACAAGCGCGGGCATGTGCCGCAGCGGTTCCGGCCGGCCGCGCCCGCCGCGTGAGCGGATTTCCGGGACAGGACCGCCGCATGAAATCGCGCAGGATGCGGGTTGGCGTTGCAGGGTGGGTCCTCGCCGTCCTCGGGGTCGTTGCCGGGTGCGGCGATCCGCTGCCCCAGGTGCAGGGAGACTTGGCGTTCGTGGGGGTCGACGTCCTGCCGATGACCGAGCCGGGGGTCCCCCGGGTCATCGAGAACCGGACGGTGGTGGTGACCGACCGGCGGATCGCCTCGATGCACCCCGCGGACGAGGTCGAGGTCGCCGGGGCCACCGAGGTGGTGGACGCCGAAGGGATGTATCTGATGCCCGGGCTGGCGGAGATGCACGGCCACCTGCCGGGGCCGCGCATGGTCTCGTCCGACGCCCGGAACCTGCTCTTTCTCTACATTGCCAACGGCGTGACCACGGTTCGGGGCATGCAGGGTGAGCGGTCGCAGCTCGGGCTGCGCGCCCGCATCGCCCGCGGCCAGTCCCTCGGCCCGCGGCTGTTCGTCGGCAGTCCGTCGATGACCGGCGGGCGCGTCGCCACGCCGGCGCAGGGCGCGCAACTCGTGAGGGAGTACAACGAGGCCGGCTACGACCTTGTGAAGATGCACGAGGGGCTGTCGCCCGACGTATTCGACGCGGTGGCGGCGACTGTCCGCGAGGTCGGCCTGCCGTTCGGGGGCCACGTGCCGGATGCGGTCGGGCTGCGGCACGCCCTCGGGTCGGGGCAGGTCTCGATCGATCATCTCGACAACTACGTCGAGGCGCTCGTGCCGGCCGAGGACCCTCCGGCGGCGTCGGCGGACGGGCTCTTCGGGGTCGGCGCCCTGCTCGACCAGGTCGACATGGCTCTGCTTCCGGAGCTCGTCGGCGCCACCCGCGCGGCCGGGGCGTCGGTGGTGCCGACGATGGTGCTCTGGGAGACGGTCTTCTTCGGCGACCGATCCGCCGCCGAGCTGCGGGCCGCCCGTCCCGAGGTGCGCTACATGCCGCCGGAGACGGTCGAGCAATGGGAGCGGGTGATGGACGAGCGGGCCGCGGCCGGCGATCTGGAGACGAATCGGCGGGTCGCGGCGCTGCGCCGGCGTATTCTGCAGGCCCTGCACGAGGGCGGCGTTCCTGTCCTGCTGGGGACCGATTCTCCGCAGATATTCAGCGTACCCGGGTTCTCCGTGCACCACGAGATGGCGTTGTGGGTCGAGGTCGGCATGACCCCCTACCAGGTGCTGGAAGCGGGGACCCGGCGCGTCGCCGAGTACTTCGGCGCGGCCGACGACTTCGGGACGATCGAGATCGGCCGGCGCGCCGATCTGCTGTTGTTGACCGCCAACCCCATCGACGACGTTGCCAACGTCGCCCGGCGCGCCGGGGTCATGGTGAACGGCAACTGGTGGTCCGAGGCGAGGATTCAGGACCGGCTGGCGGGCATCGCCCAGTTCTACGGGAACTGACGGTTGGTGGCGGCGAGCCGCGTGTCGTGGGGAGGGGTGAGAGATGCCCGGCAACCCAACCCGCGCCGGCGATGGTTCTGTTCGGGAAGTGGGGCCCGGTCAAAAGGCGGGTGACTCCGTTCACGCGGGAGGAGTGGGATAGCGTCGGCGCCGCCGACCAACGGGAGATGGCATGACTGACGAGACCCTGCCGGCGTTGACCCGGTTCGGCGAGTTCGTGGCCAACTGCACGGTGTCGCGGGCGGCGCGCCGCGCCGCCCGCGACGCGATCCTGGACACGGTTGGAGTCGCCCTCGCGGGATCCGTCGAGCCCGCGGCCCGGATGGTGCGCAGCCTCGCCGAGGAGGAGGGCGGCGCCCCCCGGTGCGGCATCCTCGGCGCGTCCGCGCGCACCGGCGCGGGGTGGGCGGCCCTCGCCAACGGGACGGCCGCGCACGCGCTGGACTTCGACGACATGTGCTTCGTGTCGATGGCGCATCCCAGCGCGCCCCTGGTGGCGGCGGGGCTGGCCGCGGCCGAGCTCGCCGACGCCGGCGGGGCCGCCCTGCTCGACGCCTACTGTGTCGGCTTCGAGATCGAGGCGGTGCTGGGGCGCGTGATGAACCCCACCCACTACGAGCAGGGGTGGCACGCAACCTCGACGCTGGGCACCCTCGGCGCGGCCGCCGCCGCGGCCCGGCTGCTCGGGCAGGACGCCGCGACCACCGTCCGCTCCCTCGCCATCGCCGCCTCCGAGGCGTCCGGGCTCAAGGAGAGCTTCGGCACCATGGTCAAGCCGCTGCAGGCGGGGCTGGCGGGGCGGAACGGGGTGCTCGCGGCGATGCTCGCGCGCGCCGGGTTCACCGCCCCCGACCGCGCGGTCGACGGTGCGCAGGGCCTCCTCGTCGCCATGCAGGGACACGCGCGGCACCTCGGGGACGCCGCGGACGGCCTGGGGCGCGACTGGGAGATCGTCGACGGCGGCATCACCGTGAAGCTCTATCCGTCGTGCGCCGCCACCCACCCCACCATCGACACCCTGCTCGATCTGCGGGCCGAGCACCAGTTCACCGCCGGCGACGTCGAGGCGGTGGAGATCGGCGTGGACGCGGTCACCCCGACGGTGCTGATCCACGACCGCCCGCGGACCGGTCTCGAGGGCAAGTTCAGCATGCACTTCTGCGCCGCCTCGGCCGTCGCCCACGGCCGCGTCGACCTCCCGACGTTCGAGTCGGCGGGCATGTCCGACCTCGTCACGCGCGAGATGCTCCCCCGGGTGACGATGGACGTCGACCCCGCGGTCGGCGTCGACCAGCCGCCGTTGACGGAAGCGGCGGTGACGGTGCGGCTCAAGGATGGACGCCGCTTCGCGCGGCGGGTCCGCGGCGCGCGGGGCTATCCGAGTCGCCCGCCCTCGCCCGAGGAGCTCGATGCGAAGTTCCTGGCGTGCGCGGCGCGCGCGGTGTCCCCGCCGGCCGCGGACGCGGCGCTGGCGTGGCTGCGCGACCTCGAGCGGCAGCCCGCGGTTTCCGCGTTGCCCGAGCTCGTCCGCGAGTCCGTGCCGGCCTGACCGCGCCGGAGTCGCGCACGCAGGCTGAGGGACATCGCGGCGCAGCCTGCGGTGTCCGCGCTGGCAAGAGCTGGTCCGCGAGTCCGCGCCGGCCTGCACGCCGGTGGGTGCCGGATTCGTGGCGGCCCGACGCCGGTCCCGTGCTCTCCCGACGCCGGTTCCGGATTGCGCCGGCTCGCTCCCGTCGAGAGGAACGCCCGAACCCATGCCGACCACCAGTGATCCGACCCCGGGGCGGCGCGTCCGCCGCTCCGTCCTCTTCGTTCCCGCGGTGCGGCCGGACCGTTTCGCGAAGGCCGTCGCCACCGGGGCCGACGCCGTCTGCCTCGACCTCGAGGACGGGGTCTCGTTCGCGCAGAAAGACGAGGCGCGCGACAAGGCGCTGGCCCTGCTCGCGGACCGCCCCCCGGTGCGCGCCGAGGTCGTCCTGCGCATCAACGAGCCGGAGTCCGATCTCGGAGAGCGCGACCTCGACGCCCTGCTCGCGTCGGGGGTCCGGCCCGACGCCCTGATGGTGCCCAAGGTCGGCGGTCCCGACACCCTGCGCACCCTCGAGCGCCGGCTTGCCCCCGCGCTTCCCGGCCTGCCTCTGGTCGTGCAGATCGAGACCGCGCGCGGGCTTGCCGCTGTCGACGCCATCGCCGTCGCGTCGCCCGACATCGCCGTCCTTTTCTTCGGGGCCGTCGACCTGTCGGCCGAGCTGGGCTGCGCCATCGAGTGGGACGCGCTGCTCTACGCCCGGTCCCGGGTGGTCGCGGCGGCGGCGCTCGCCGAGGTCGACGCGATGGACACGCCGTTCATGGACGTGGGGGCCCCGTCCCGGCTCGAAGAGGAAGCGCGCGCCACCCGCCGGCTGGGCTTCACCGGCAAGGCCGCGATCCATCCGACGCAGGTGCCGATCATCCAGGCCGCGTTCTCGCCGGCCCCCGATGCGGTGGCATGGGCCCGGTGCATCGTCGCCGCCTACGAGGCCAACGCGGGGGGCGTGCTCCTCGTCGACGGCAAGCTCATTGAGCGCCCCGTCATCGCCTCGGCCCAGCGCATTCTCGACGCCGCCGGGGCCGTTGACCGCGCCGGCGTCGACGCCTGACCGCTCGATTTCAGGGCCATCCTTTCGGTGGTTCCGCGGTGGATGGAACCGCCGCGATGTCGCGAACCACGATTCGCGCGAGCCTCAACCGCAGTAGGCGCCCGTCTTGCTCGCCGAAGCACTTGGGAGTATCGTGATGTCATAGACATCACTTTATTTCAAGGGATCCGGTATGAGTCAGATAACGGCACGCCTGCCCGATGCAACCGTCGAGGCTCTGGACGCCGCGGCGAAGGCGCTGGACCGAAGCCGAGCCGATATCGTCAGGCAGGCGGTGGAACGCTATCTGGAGGACTTCGACGATCTGACGGTGGCCCTCCAACGGCTGCGTGATCCAACCGATCCGGTGCTGGATTGGGATGAGGTCAGGCATGCACTACTCGATCCGGATCAAGCGAAGCGCAGCCAGGGAGCTGGATCGAGTTCCGGAGCCTGACCGGCAACGCCTCGTCCATGCGATCGACGGACTCGCAGAGCAGCCGCTGGCGGGAAGCGCCCTGAAGGGGGATCTCCGAGGCTTGCGGCGGGTCCGCGTGGGAAACTACCGCATCGTGTACGAGGTGCTGGAAGATGGGCTTGTCGTGCTCGTCGTGCGCGTCGGGCACCGACGTGACACCTACCGGCGACGACGCCGATGATGGGTCGGCGGCGGGAGCGCGAGTTGGGCGATACCGCCACGGCCGGGACGGACTGCACGGCGGAGAGCGGGACGCTCATGTTCGCGCCGGGCGAGTCCGGCGGAAACGAGACGCCTCACGATGAAGTGGGTGAAGGGTTTCGAGCCGGTCCGCGGTCCTGGCGCTGGCGGCAACGGACGCAATGGCGCGACAATCTCCGGCATGACCGCGCCCCTGTTCGACCTGCTGCCTTCCGGCGAGGCGTCCAGCGACGATCTGCTGGACCGCTTTCTCGACTACGTCGACCGCTTGGGCCTGACCCTCTATCCCGCCCAGGAGGAGGCGATTCTGGCCCTGATCGAGGACCAGCACGTCATCCTGAACACGCCGACCGGCTCGGGCAAGTCGCTGGCCGCGTTCGCGCTGCACTTCGCGTCGCTCGCCCGCGGGCGGCGCTCGGTCTACACCTGTCCCATCAAGGCGCTCGTCAACGAGAAGTGGATGGCCCTGTGCCGCGAGTTCGGACCCGACAACGTGGGGCTCGCCACCGGCGACGCCACCGTCAACCGCGACGCCCCGCTGCTGTGCTGCACGGCCGAGATCCTCGCCAACATCGCGCTCCGCGAGGGGGAGCAGGCGGCGGTGGACGACGTGGTGATGGACGAGTTCCACTGGTACGCCGACCGGGACCGCGGCGTGGCCTGGCAGGCGCCGCTGCTGACCCTGCCGCAGACGCGCTTCCTGCTGATGTCGGCCACGCTCGGCGACATGTCGTTCTTCGAGGAGGAGCTCACGCGGCGCACGGGCCGGGCGACGGTGACCGTCACCTCGAGCGAGCGGCCGGTGCCGCTGGAGTACGCCTATTCCGAGGAGCCGCTCGCGCGGGCGGTGGAACGGCTGGTCGAGGCGGACCGGGTCCCGGTCTACGTGGTCCACTTCACCCAGAAGGACGCCGGTACGAGCGCCCAGAGCTTCACGAGCCTGCAGATCGCGACCCGCCCCGAGAAGCAGGCCCTGGCCGCGGCCATTGAGGACGTGCGCTTCTCGACGCCCTACGGTCCCCGCGTCCGCACCTGGCTGAAGCACGGGATCGGCATCCACCACGCGGGCCTGCTGCCCCGGTACCGCGTGCTCGCCGAGCAGCTCGCCCAGCGGGGCCTGCTCAAGGTCATCTGCGGCACCGACACGTTGGGGGTCGGCGTCAACGTGCCGATTCGCACCGTGCTCTTCAGCCGCCTCTCGAAGTACGACGGGGAGAAGACGGCGGTGCTCTCGGCCCGCGACTTCCACCAGATCGCCGGCCGCGCCGGGCGCAAGGGCTTCGACGAGCGCGGCTACGTCGTGGCCCAGGCCCCCGAGCACGTCATCGAGAACCGGCGGCTGGCCGAGAAGGCGAAGGCCGGCAGGAAGGTGGTCCGGCGCCAGCCGCCGCGCGGCAACTTCGCGCCCTGGGACCGGGGAACGTTCGAACGGCTCGTCCGCGCCCAACCGGAACGGCTCAAGTCGCGCTTCGCCGTCTCGCACGGCATGCTGCTCAACGTGCTGTCGCGCCGCGGCGACGGCTGCCGGGCGATGCGCCAGCTCGTGCGCGACAGCCACGAATCGGACGCCGCGAAGCGGGCGCACCGGCGCCGCGGCTGGCAGCTCTTCCGGGCGCTGGTGGCGCGCAAGGTCGTCGAGATCGCGCCCCGCACCCCCGACGGCTCGCAGTTGCGGGTGAACGTCGAGCTCCAGGACGACTTCTCGATGGACCAGACGCTGTCGCTCTACCTCATCGAGACGATCCCGTTGCTCGACCCCGACGCCGAGACCCACGGGCTCGATCTGCTCACGCTCGTGGAGAGCATCCTGGAGAACCCGGGCGCCATCCTGCGCCGTCAGCTCGACAAGCTGAAGGCCGAGGCGGTGGCCGAGATGAAGGCGGCCGGCCTGGACTACGAGGAGCGCATGGCGGAGCTCGAGAAGCTCGAGCACCCCAAGCCGCTCGCCGACTTCGTCTACGCGACCTTCAACGACTTCGCCGGCCGGCACCCGTGGGTCGGCGAGGAGAACGTGCGACCCAAGTCGATCGCGCGGGAGATGTTCGAGACCTACCTCTCGTTCGCCGACTACG
Source organism: Vicinamibacterales bacterium (assembly GCA_965215895.1). Lineage (GTDB taxonomy): Bacteria > Acidobacteriota > Vicinamibacteria > Vicinamibacterales > UBA8438 > JAJEEA01. The sequence continues at coordinate 972,939 of OZ244130.1, forward strand.
TCCGGGAGTACGGCCTCGAACGCATGGAGGGGCTGCTGCTGCGGCACCTCTCGAGCGTCTACAAGGTGCTCCGGCAGACGGTGCCCGACGGCATGAAGACCGACGAGGTGGTGGAGATGGAGCTCTATCTCCGGGACCTCGTGCGCGGGGTGGATTCGAGTCTGCTCGAAGAATGGGAGCGGATGCGCGACCCGGACTTCCAGCCCGCGCCCGCGGGCGCGCCCGAACCGGCCGTGCCCGGCCGCGACGAGCCGGTCGACGTGACGCGCGACGCGCGCGCCTTCACCGCCGCCATCCGCACGCGGGTGTTCGCGCTGCTGCGCGCCTGGTCGACCGGCGACGACGAGGCCGCGCTCGAGGTCCTCGACACCGCGCTCGACCGGGCCGGCGGGGCCTGGACGGCCGAGCGGCTGGCGCGGGCGCGGGAGACGTTCGCGGCGGAGAACGGCGGCCTGCGCCTGGATCCCGAGGGCCGCAACCGGCGGCACACCCACACCCGGCCGTCGGACGACGGCGCGACGTGGCGGGTGGAACAGATGCTGGCGGACGTGGAGGGGCACAACGACTGGGTGGCGGAGCTCGAGGTGGACCTGGCCGCCTCCCGCGCCGCCGCCGAGCCGGTCATCCGGTTGCTGCGCCTGGAGAGCCTGACGCCGTAAGCCCGCGCCAGCGCCACGTCGGAATCGAGCGTCCAGATACGTTCACGGACGACGGTGGCGACCGAGGTCGCCGACGGCGCACCGCGCACGAGCAACCAGGCCACCGGTCCGGACGCCGGCGTGCGTGGGCACGTACACCACCGGGTCGAGGTCCTGGAGCTGCAGCGTGGGCTGCTGTCGCACGGACGGCGCCACGCCGACCACGGTGAGCCGGGTGTCGGTGTCCTGCGACGAGGTCGGTCCCCCGCTCAGGCGGATGCGCTTTCCGATCGGTTCCTGATTCGGGCAACCACAGGTCGGCCACACGCTCCGGGCGAGTTGTCGGGCCGTGGCTTGTCGACCACATGAGCTGATCGGACGGCGGAACCAGCTTGAATCAGCCGTGCGACCCATGCTTGAATACCGCCATGCAAACCGTCAAGCTTGCCGCGCGAAGCGGCGGCATCGGCAGTACCCAGCGTGTCGATCGATGGTGGATAGCGCCATCGACGACGGCAGCAGGCCTTTTTCTCCTCTTCGGCTACCTGACGTTTCGTGCCTTCAACCCCTCCCACGTCTGGTACGATCCATACATCAGCCCGACGGTGGCTCCTCCGGTATTCACCGCCGCATCCGGCTACGCGGGATCCGTCCCGGTGGAACTTGCCTGGTTAGGGGCATTTCCAGCATGGTGGCCGGGGTTCATCCCGGCAGTCGCCAGCGTTCTTGCTGCCCTGGATGGCGCTCGCGTTCCGCCTGACGTGCTACTACTACCGGGGCGCATATTACAAGGCCTTCTTCTTGACGCCGCCGTCCTGCGCCGTGGGGGGTGTTCCCCAGCGATACCGCGGCGAGACCCGGCTCTTCCTGATTCAAAACCTCCACCGTTACACCCTGTATGGCGCTCTCTTTCTCATCGTGTGCCTCTGGTGGGAGGGCGTTTCAGCGTTCTTTCGTAACGGCCAGTTCGGCATCGGGGTGGGCACGGTCGTCATGCTCGTCAACGCGGCACTGCTCACGGGGTACCTGTTTGGATGCCACTCGTGGCGTCACCTCATAGGGGGGCGGCTCGACTGCTTTACGTGCGATGGTGCGGTCTCGCCGCGCTATCGTCTCTGGAAGAGCTCGACCTGGCTGAACGAGCGGCACATGCCGATCGCCTGGGTCAGCCTCGTCTGGGTGGTGTTTACCGATCTCTACATCTATCTGCTCTCGACGGGCGCCGCACGAGATCTGAACACCTGGCAGTAGCCGAAACGCGGCTGAAGGTGGAACCGTCGAAGAGAGAAGGTAGTGCTTGCCGGGGGCGGTAGCTCCTGTAGCGGTGACAGGCGTGCGCTGTTCGGGCGGGGCCTTGCGCGGGTCCCAGGGCGGGGCAGGGTCGAGGAACAGGGGCCAGGATGACCGGAGGGGGGCCGATACGGACTATCGTCCGCGTGTGCGGGCCCGCGAATGCGGAACCGGCGCCGCGGTCGCACGTCCGACTCGTCACTCATCGCATGACCACTATTCCGAGACCAGGACCTCCGCCGGCTCGATGGCCGCGGCACGCCGTGCCGGCAGGTAACAGGAGGCGGCGGCGACCAGGAGCACGACCGCGGAGGGGATGATGAACGCTACGCCGTCGAGCGCTTCGACCCCAAACAGGACGCTGGCCATCGCCCGAGACGCGACGATCGAGCCTCCCAGGCCGATGGCCAAGCCAATCACCGTTACGGTCATTCCTTGTTTGAGGACCATCACGACGAGGTCGCCTGGCGTGGCTCCCAGCGCCGCCCGTACGCCAATTTCCCGCCGACGCTGAGTGACGCCGAAGGACAGAACGCCGTAAAGGCCGGCGGTGGCGAGCGACAGTGCGAGCACCGCGAATGCCCCGATGACGAACGCCGTGAAACGTGGTCCTTCGACGGCGGTGCCGACCTTGTCGGTCAATGGTCCTATTTGCCCGAGGGTGGCGACGGGATCGAGCTGCTGGATGATGCTGGTCAACAACGGCGCCGACGTTGCCGGCTCGCCGTCAGTCTTGAGGACGAGAGTGGCATAGCGAATGCCGAATCCCACCCCGTATGGCACGTAGATCTGCGGTTGCGGTGCCTGGTCCGGGCTCCGCAGCAGCACGTCCTGGACGACCCCGACCACCTCGACGACCGCATCGTCTCTCCCGAGCATGCCTGCGAACATCCCCGAAAACAGTCGCCCGACCGGTGGCCGACCATCGTTGAAGTACGCGTTGACGAACGCCTCATTGACCAGCATGGCGATGATCGGCGAGGTCGTGTCTTCAATTGTCAAGAAGCGTCCGGCCACCAGCCGCATGTTCAGCGCCTCCGCAAGACCCGGCGTGATCACTGAATGCAGCGCCGTCGCGACCAGTGGCTCTCCGTCGCGCGTCGTCATGCCAGGAAGCCGAAATCCCGAGCTGTAGAGGAGACTGCCATGGGGCGTCATGTTGCCGGCACCGGCTGCCACCACTCGCGGCACCTCGCGAAGACGCTCCAGCGTGGCGACCGCGAGTTCCTCGCCCCGCGTCTCGTGACTTCCCTCCGGGACATGGATGTCAGCGACCAACACATTGGCGGCGTCGAATCCGGCATCGACACTCAGAAGCGTCACGAAACTGCGCGCGAGGAGCGCTCCACCCACGAGTAGGACAATGGCCAGGGCGACTTCGGCCACCACGAGAGTCTCTCGCAAACGGCGACCGGCGTTACCCATGCTGCGGATACTGCCGACCTGGATCGCGCTGGCGAGGTCGACGCCGGTCTGCCGCAGGGCGGGGAGAACCCCGACGATCGAACCCACGAAGACCGCCACGACGCCACCCGCGGCAAGAAACCACATATCGACTCGAATGTCCTGTAGACGCGGGAAGTCCTCGGGAGCCAACGAGCGCACCGCGGTGGTGAGCACCCACCCCACGAACAAGCCCAGGACTCCACCAACCAGCGAAAACACGACGCTCTCGGTAACGACCTGCTGCAGCAAACGGCGGCGGTCCGCACCAAGCGCCGCGCGAGTCGCGAATTCGCGAGCTCGAGTGCTCACGCGTGAGAGCAACAAGTTGGTGACGTTGGCGCAGGCGATCGCCAGAACCAGGCCCGCGCCGACGACAAGGAGCAGGAGTGCCGGACGCACGTTCGCGGTCATCTGTTCCACCATCGAACGAACTCGAACCTCCACGGGCGCCCCGTCTCCGAACACCAGGTCGGCGAAAGGACGACCGACGCCCCGTGCATGGGCCGTCCCCTCCACCTCCGCCTCAGCCGCAGTCGCAGTCGCGGCATCCGCCAACCGCGCGATGGCTTGGACGACTCCGATTACCTGGGCTTCCGGATCGATCTCGGGCACCTTGAACGGGGTATAGAGTCCGACCTCGCTTTGGCCCTCCGCTCCCGCCATGGGTCGCGGAAACGAGAACCCGGGGGGTACGACACCGACGATCCGATGGTCGACACCCTCGATGGTCAGTCTCCTGTCGATGACGTTCGGGTCGCCGCCAAAGCGCTCCTGCCACGTGGCGCAAGCCAAGACCACGACCGGGGCGGCCCCACGTTCCGCGTCGACTTCATTGAAGAGGCGACCGACGGCCGGGGTTGCCCGAAGCACTCGGAACAACGACGGCGTGACCTGTACGCCTCGCACGCGTCGAGCGGCGCCCGCGCCCGTCACGTCGAACTCGCCGGTGTAGTAGGTGCCAATCGCTTCCAGGCTCTCGGATGACGTCGACCAGGCGCGATACGTTGGGACGCTGAGCACGGCCTCGCTGAACGGCGCGGTCGCGCCGGGATGTACCTCCCACAGCCGGACCAGGCGCTCGGATTCATCGTACGGGAGCGGACGCAGCAGAACGCCATAGACGACCGAGAAGACAGCGGCCGTGCCCCCGACGCCGAGGGCCACCGTCAGCAGGGTCGCCGCGGCGAACCCAGGGTTCGCGACTGGGTTCGCGAGCAGAACGCGAAACGCCAACCTGATGTCTTGAACAAGGTTACCCATTGAGTTCTCGCGGGTCGGCTCCAACCTGGTCGGAACCGGCGTGCAAGGCGAAGGAGCAAGTGAGGATCGCGAGGCGGTGTCACGCGGGCGCCGGGGCTTCGGCCGGCGCTGCGGTGACCGGGGCGGCGATATCCGCCGGGCGGTGCCTGCGCATCTCTTCGAGCCGGTCGTGGGCCAGCATGTTCTGAATCACCGGCAGATAGAACACGCCGTCGTCCTGCACCCGCACGGCGTCGTCCGAGACCGTGACCCACCCGATGTCCTCGAGCGCCCGCCACACCACCGCGTGCTCGTCGATGACGTCGCGGTCGAGCAGGTCCCGATAGGCGGTCCGATCGACCGCCAGCCCCTGCATCTCCTGGAAGAGCAGGTGGAGCCGCAGGTCCTCCGGCGTGTAGTGGAACCCGCGCATCACCGGGTAGTGCTGCTCGCGGATGCACCGGAAGTACTCGTCCACTCGTACCTGGTTCATGAACGCCCACCCCGGCGACTGCGGGGTGCCGAAGAAGAACGAGATGCCGGCGTAGCCCCAGCCCCAGGCGTCGAACCCGATCGGGCCGGTCGGGCTCGGCGCGAACGGCTTGCGGAACAGCTCTTCGTAGAGGTACGCGCTCGGCACCGCCGAGTCCCGCCGCTCGAAGTCGTAGGGGGTCACCTGCTTGTAGCCGCAGGCTTCGAGCACGGACCTGCCGACCCGGTACATCTCGAGGTTGCCTTCGGTCGAGGGCAGCTCGCCCCGGCGGTTGCGGGCGAAGTCGGTGCGTCCCGCGAGGTTCAGTTCGTAGTGGGTGATGTGCGCGACCCCGGTAGCGGCGACCGCCTCTAGGTCGCGCACCATCTGGTCGATGGTCTGGTTGGGCCAGCCGAAGATCAGGTCGATGCTGGCCGGCAGCCCGAGCTGCTCGCAGGACTCCAGGGTGCGGAACACCTGGTCGGCCCGCTGCTTGCGGCCGCTCGCCTTGATCAGCTCGTCGTCGAGCTGCTGCACGCCCATGCTGATGCGGGTCATGCCGCTCTGCTTCATCGCGAGCAGCTTGTCGTGGCTGAAGGTCTGCGGAATGCCCTCGAGGGTGACCTCGATGTCGGGGGGGATGTCGAACACCCCGCCCACGATCTCCATCAGCCGCGGGTACTGGTGAGGCTTGTAGAGGTTCGAGGTCCCACCGCCGAAGTAGATGCTGGCCAGCTCGGCTCCGGCGAAGTGGTCGCGGAACAGGTCTCCTTCGCGCACGAGATACCCCAGATACTCTTCGAGCTGCTGCTGGCCGGTGTATATCTCGGTGGGAAAGAGGCAGAAGCCGCACCGGTCGGGATCGGTGGGCAGGCAGTACGGCGTGCCGACGTACAAGTTGACCCGCTTGGGTATCTCCCGGTTCGTGCGCTCGCGAGCCCGCAGCACCGCGTCCATGGGGACGTTCTGCTCGACCCAGTGCAGGGGAGACGGATGGCCGTGCAGCACCTTGTTGCTCTGGCGCCGCCGCCGATGCTTGTCAACGAAGGCCTTGGCCGCCTGCACGTCACGCACGATCCAGTCGATTGTCGGTCGGCCGCCCTCGGTTGTCAACACCCAGTCTTGTCCAATGACACATGAGCCTGAACGGGGGGTTGTTTCCAACGACAAGTGAGCCTGAACGGGCGTCGAGTCGCGGATCATCGGAGGATGATCGTGCAACTCGACACGCACCGCCTGCAGACCCTGGGTCAGGTTCGGGAATTCCTCGACGGGAGTCAGGAGATCGACCTTCGACCGCAAACCCGCACCGAGGCCTACGCGTTCGTGGCGGAGACCGTACAACGGTTCGACTACGCCGGGCGATCCAAGGCCGACAAGGGCCTGCTGCGCCGCTTCCTGACCAAGGCGACCGACCTGTCGCGGGCCCAGGTCACCCGCCTGCTGCGCCAATACCGGACCACCGGCGAGGTCATCGACCGTCGCGGCGCCCCCCGGCAACCGTTCCCCCGCCGCTACACCCCCACCGACATCGGGCGGCTCGCCGAACTCGACGCGCTCCACGGCACGCTCTCCGGCCCGACCACCCGCAAGCTCTGCGCCCGCGCCTTCCACCGCTTCGGTGACCCCCGCTTCGAACGCTTGGCCGCCATCTCCAACGGCCACCTGTACAACCTGCGGCACTCCATCACCTACCAGCGGCGCCGCGGGACGGTCCCGGCCCCCACGCGCTCCGTGCAGATAGCGATTGGGGAACGCCGCCGGCCGCAGCCGTTCGGGCAACCCGGCCACGTGCGAGTCGATACGGTCCATCAGGGCGACCTCGACGGGGTCAAGGGCTTGTACCACCTGAACTTGGTGGATGAGGTCACCCAGTTCCAGTTCATCGGTTCGGTCGAATATATCCAGGCGGCCTGTCTGAAGCCGGTTCTCGAAGCTCTGCTGCGGGCGTTCCCCTTCATCCTCCACGGATTCCACGCCGACAACGGCTCGGAGTTCATCAACCGCGACGTGGCGGCGCTGCTCGAAGCGATGCACATCGACGCGTTCACCAAGTCCCGCGCCCGCCGCTGCACCGACAACGCCCTGGTCGAGAGCAAGAACGGCTCGGTCATCCGCAAGCACCTCGGCTACGGCCACATCCCCAACCGCTACGCCGAGCGAGTCCATGCTTTCAACCAGCAGTTCCTGTCGCCCTACCTCAACTTCCACCGGCCCTGCTTCTTCCCCAGCGAAGAGGTGGACGCCAAGGGCCGGGTGCGCAAGCGCTATCGCGACGCCGACATCATGACCCCCTACGAGAAGCTCAAGTCGTTGCCCAACGCCGCCGCCTGCCTGAAGCCGGGAACCACCTTCGCCGAACTCGACGCCGCCGCCTCGGCCACCAGCGACAACGAGGCGGCACGCGCCCTCAACCAGGCTCGCGACCGCCTGTTTGCCTCCATCGACCCGGCAGCCTGACAACGCCACAACGCACCAGCCGATGCGGACCGCATGGCGCTCGGTGACGCGCTCTCGGAGGGCGGCTGGGTGGCGTGTCGGAGCGGAGTAGCTGCGGGCGGGCGTGTCAACGCGCTGCGCTCCGGCCCTGCGGGTGACACCCCCGACCGCCCTCCGCTCAGACCGCAGCCGCGCCTCCACACCGCCAAGCTGCGCTATCCGGCCACGCTCGAGGCCGTCGACTTCACCCACCCCCGCCAGCTCAACCGACAGCAGGTCCTGACCCTCGGCGCCTGCGCCTGGATCGCCGGTGCCACAACCTGCTGCTGATCGGCCCAACCGGCATCGGCAAGAGCTTCCTCTCAATGCGCGTTTGTCGAACGCGCCTGTCGCCGCAGCTTCACCGCACGCTACGTCCGGATGCCGCCCCTGCTGCGCGTACTCGCCGTCGGCCGCGGCGACGGGTCCTAACGCCCGGCTCCTGACCCGCCTCGCCAAGCTCGACCTGCTCGCCATTCGACGACTGGAGGACCGCCACCGCTGCGCGACGCCGAGCGGCGTGACCTCACCGAGGTCATCGAGGACCGGGCCGAGCGCCGCCTCGACCCGCATCGCCAGCCAGTTGCCCGTCACCGACCAGCTCGCCGTCCATCGGCGACGCCAACCAAGCCGACGCCATCTGCGACCGGCCTGCTCCACGACGCGCACCGCATCGAGCGGTCCTTCAGCTCGATGCGACGGACACACCGCGCCCCGAAGACCCGTACGCCGGAGACGACATCAGCATCCCAACGCCGGCCTGCGCCCCGGCAGCGAGGTCAGACCCGCTCCCGCACGCCGCCAGTCCCGCCGGGGCCGGCCGGCCTATGGATCGCGCCGGCGGCATGGAAAACGCGCACGATACGCTGGCGGTTGACTGCACCCGCGTCGAGGCGCGTTTCCCACCCCGACTTGGACGGCACAGAACGCCGCCCACACGTCCCACAGGCAAGATCGTTGTACTCTTCGAACACGACGCCACGGGTAGCATCTCGTGCGCCGGGCACGGGCTGACAGCACCGACAGACCGAGCCGAATGCGGCAGCAGTACGCCCCCGGCCAGCGTCCTGTCGGCGGGGACGTTGCGGGTGAAGCGGGTGTCGGCGGCCGCGGGGACCGACCGGAATCGAGCCAGTGATCGATTGGGCGGCGAACCGGAAGACGTTGCAGACACGGGGAGATCTGCAGTTCAGCAACTTGCCCGCCAGCCCTCTTCCGGTTCGAATACTGAATGCCCTGCAAGCCCTCCAGGTCCTCGACGCGGGACGTGCGCGTGACTGCTTCTGGCCCCCACAACCCATCGTCGCCGCCATGGAACATAATGTCCGTCAGCGTGCGCGGACTTCACAGCGCCGCGCCAGGATCCCTGTTTCGATCCGCTGATTCGGTCGCCCGTCAGCCTCGGCTCACGTGCCTCCGCTTCAGGCTCATTTCTGGATTGGAAAGGACTCACCCGGACGACATCTGAGGGCGCCTCGGCCGAGACCCGCAAACGGGGCGTTCGCCGCCGGCCCGTGCCCGTTGGCGCGCCGAGCGGCGCACCGGAACCTGAATCATCCGTTCTCCTGCTCCTGATATTCCCGGATGTGGCCTCGCTGTACGATCCACAGCTTGCCGTCGATGGTATTCCCCGCAAGCCCGGCGGCCAGAGTGCGGACTGCCTGAAACAGGTCTCCGGCGCCCGACCCGCCCGGCAATCGGAGGACCGCGATGCCGGAATAGCGCGACGGAGTGAATCGAAGAGGGTTGCCGAAGTCCAGGTCGAGCGTCACCAGACACTTGCCGTCGGAACGACAGACTTCCGCGAGCTGCTCGTCGCTGGCTGCCGAGAGTCCCTCCTCGGCCGCGGTGGTGACCTGATGCCCGGCCGCGCGCAGGATGGCGGCGCCCCGGCGGCCGAGGTTCTCGTCGAGCTTGATGTTCAAGCCGAGGTCCCCAGCGGCAGGTCCACGTAACGTTCGCGGGACATCTCCGCGCCGTATGCGATACACGCCAGCACGTCCGCGTCTTCGATGCCGGGATACTGTTCGAGAAGCTGCTCGACCGTCGACCCGCCGGCCAGCAGGTCGAGCACCAGGGATACCCAGATACGGTGTCCGCGGATGCAGGGCTTGCCGAAGCAGATATCGGGATCTATCGATATGCGGGAGAGGAGCTCGCGTTTGTCCATCGGAAGCCTCCCTGTCCACCGCGCGCTCATCCGGCGCCCGTTGCCGCGTTCTCGGCCACGCTCCGGACGCTCGGCGAAGCTGAACTTCCCGGGACGAAGAGCATCTCGGGCCAGCATACCGGCCGGCGCAACGCGGGCGCGTGGTCCGACAGACCGGATTCGAATGCCTCTTTCAATCGGTCGACTGTGGCCGTGCACTCGCCTGCCGCCATGCCGTTCTCGGGTTCGCCGCCGGCGCCCTTGAACGTCACGCGGTTCAACAGCCGCAGGAGTTCCCAGTCGCGCATCGGTCTGGGCCGGCCCTCGATCTCCATGACGCCGAAAATCAGCCGGTGCACGAGTGAGCCCATGCCCGTCACTTCGTCCTCGACCGAGAGGACCAGAACGGGGGCGGGTATGCCATCCAGTGTTGCGGCCCTCGCCGGCAGGTTGCGAGCCTCGTCCAGGGCGATGTCGAAGAGAGTGTGGCCGACGCCCAGCACGCGCGACGCCGCGTTCGCGCCGCGGAGATCGCGGTCGAACACGAGCCCGTCGTACCTGTCGCGCACGGCGTAGCTGCGTGATTTCCAGGCCTCCGGCGCCTTGATCTCGAGGCCGTCAGGATGCCTGAGGACGCGCCGCCGGTGTCTGCCGACAGCCACCGTGAAGAACCGCTCGAGGTCCGGCACGTCGACCTGCGGCAGGTCCCTGCCGACCTGTTGAAAGTCGAAGTGCAACACGCTGCCGAGCAGTTCCCGGACGGTCTCCACAACATCCCGCCCCCCCAGCGTGGCCGTGGCCTTGTCGAACCAAGCCGTCAGCCGTTCCCCGGCAATCCCCTGCGCGCCGGAGTACAGCTCGTTGAAGAGGGCCGGGCCGGCCATGCCGACGACCAGTTGCGAGATGTCCTCCTGCTGCTCCATCACGGCGGAGAGCGCCCGTTGCACCCGTTCCAGTTTCTCGTTCAGCAGGTCCCAGATGCGCGCCTCGACGGTGTCCGGGTTTCGCAGGATGTAGACGGACACCGGCCGCCGCTGGCCATAGCGCGACAGGCGACCGACGCGCTGATGGAGCCGCATCGGGTTCCACGGCATGTCCACGTGCACCAGCACGGCGCAGCGCTCCTGCAGGTCGATGCCCTCGCCGCCGGCCTCCGTCGACACCAGAAAACGCACGCGGCCGGCATTGAATGCCTCGGCCGCCTGTTCGCGGGGCTGGCTGACTGTCCTGACGCCGCCCGCCGCCCGTTCCAGGCCGTCGAGCCGGTCGTCGCCGTTGATGAAGGTAGCCCTTCCGAAGCCGAATTGCCGATGCAGCGCGTTTACGACGAGGGCTTGGGTGGTCTTGTACTCGGTGAACAGCAGAACGGGTTCCGCGGCCGGCAACTCATCGCGGACCAGCGCGACGAGGCGATCGATCTTCGTTTCCGCGACGACCTCCTCTGTCAGTGCGACGAGATCGCCGAGTCGCTGGATCTCGTCCTTCATGAGCACGATCGCCGCGGTGCCGGGCAGCGCCTCCTCCGCTTCGGCGACCTCGTCCAACGTCGCCTGGTCGTCCGGGAGGCCGACGCTCGCCGAATCGTCCGCGTCTGCGCGGCCGACGACGCTCGCCAGCATCGCCCGCCGCCTCCGCAGTGCATGCCGGATGGCCTCGATCGAGCTGGCGGCCAGTTTCTGGAGCGTGGTCAGCACCAGCATGCGCGCCGTCTGCGCCCTGCCGTCGAGCGTCGCGGCGTACGCCCGGCCGTCGAGGATGAAGGCGCTGAGCGTCCGGTAGAAACGGGACTCCGCTTCGCTGAACCTGTATTCCCGGTTCTGCACAGTCACCGGCTGGAACAACCGCTTGCCCTGAAGATCAGTGACGGCCGCCTTGTTGTTCCTGATCATTGCCTGCGGCAGCCGGGCCAGTTGCCCGGCGCCGTCCTTCTCCGGGTCGAACAGGTCGGGGCGCACTAGACGCATCAGGCCGAAGAACCCGAAGTCCTTGCCTCGGTGCGGCGTGCCCGTGAAGAACAGCAGCGAGTTGATCTTCCGCCGCGCCTCCATGTCTGCAACCAGGCTGTAGGCGAGCGTCGCACCGGTCTTCTTGTCGAGTCCCAGATGGTGCGCCTCGTCGACGACCACCAGGTCCCACGGGTCGGCGTCGAGGAGTCGCTGGCGCGCGCCACGCCCGTCGCCGCGCAACGTGTGAAGCGATGCCACCACCTGCGACGCCGTGCCCCAGAAATCCCCGCGTCGTGTGTCCGCCTCGGCGACGTAGCGCTGCAGGCGGATGTCGAACATGTCCTTCAGGCGAAATTGCCACTGCGGCACGAGCTTCGCCGGCGCCAGGATCAGCAGCCGGCGCACCCGCCCGGACGCGATCAACGGCATCAGCACCAAGCCGCATTCGATGGTCTTGCCGAGCCCCACGTCGTCCGCCACCAGCCACCGAAACGGCCACGCCCGGTTCACCGTCCGGCACACCCACAACTGATGCGGCAGCAACCGCACGCGGGACCGCGAGAAGACGCCCCATTGATCGTTGACGGATGCGATGGCCAGCGCCTGCGCCCGCACCAGCGCGTCGACCGGATCGTCGAGTGCCCCGTCGCGGAGCGCCGACCGCAGCGACGGCGTGGCGACGAGTTCGCCGGCCGGCACCTGGTCCAGGTCGCCGCCGAACCGGACGACGACCGTGGCGCCCATGTCGGCGACGACGCGGCCCGTGCCGTGGCGCGGGTGGATGACCGGCGCGCCGGGATCGAGGCGCAGTGCCGATGTCATTCGTCGGTTTCCTCCCCGGTAGGACGATCACCGACCTCATCGTCCTCGTCGTCAAGACTCGGCGCCTCGCTGCCTGCTTCCTCGAAACACTGCCTGAGGGTGTTCCCCTTGCGGGTGACCAGCTGCAGAGGAAGGTCGAAGTCGCCGTCGAAAGGAGCGTGCTCGGGGCCGATCTGTTCCTCGATGAACTCGAACACGAAGCGACTGGCGTCCTTGTCGGCTGAATCGATGAGTACTTCGGGGTCGAGGTGCTTCAGCAGCTTCCGAACCCGTCGCGTGGTTGCCCAGCAGTACGGCGCCATCGTGACCGCGTCGCGGGCGTCGTACACCCGATGTCGCACCAGCTCGCGGATCATCCAGTTCGCGCCAATCCCGAGGGAGCGGTCGAGCCGGGCTGCGTCCAGGCCCAGGGGCTGAACCTTCGGCGAGTGGGTCGGATTAAGGACTTCGTTAAGCGATACCGGACCGTGCTCCTCGATGATGCGCGGGAGCCTGCGGAGAATATCGGTATACACGTCCAGGTGGCGGGCCACGGTATACAGATCGACAAATGTGCGCTTCCAGGGAAGGAACGGCGGATCGAAGTTCTGATCCCACGAGTCCGGGGCGCTCCAGTGTTCGAGAAGGTCCAGCCATGACTTGACATCGGCCGGCGGTTTCGACTGCGCGAGCTCCTGCCACCATCCTTTGTTCATCCCGCGCTCGATGAACTTGCGATGCTGAGCGTCCTGCGTTCGACCAAGCGATTGGAAGCAGGCAAGCGCGAACATGGTGAACCACGCTACGCGGTCGGCCGTGGTCCGAAGCTGCGACGGCGAAAAGGACTCCGGATACATGGTTTTTTCATATTCGGACCGTGCTGAAGTCTTTTTCTGCAGCCACCAGTCGTATATGCACTCGAGGACGTGTCGGGGTGACGTGGGTTCTTGACCCGGGGAGGTTGCATCGGGCTCGACGACCAGCATGATTTGGCGTTGCGAGGCCAGCCGGCGGCGCAGTCTGTCCACCTGCTGCGGTTTCAGGCTCTCCGGAAGCACCGAGAGCGCGCCCGGCAGCCATGCTCTCTCGCGCACGTGCTCGGCGACCTGCTCGCCCAGGTCGCCGTCCGCAAGGTATTCGAGGGCAGTGGATCGGGCTTCCCTGGACTCCGCATGCAGCACCCATAGGGCGATCTTCTCCGCCGGTGCCTCCATTCGTTGCCGGCAGAGCAGGAAGAAGGCCACGGCTGGCCGTTCGTTGTCCTTTTCGATGCAGTAATCGGGATGCAGGCGACACTCGGGCGGCGCCAATGCGTGTCGTCGCCTTTCGTCAGGGTCGAGGCTTGTTCCGCGGAGAGTCAGCAGATGCCGGGGTTCGACCCATTGACCCGCTTCGGACTGGAACAACACCTTGTCAAGCCGTTTCCGCAGATCGTCCGAATTCCAATCCGACGCCTCCTTGGTCAGGAGCAGTAGCCGTCCCAACACTTCGGCATCGGGCGGCTCCGCCCGCGACCGGTCCAACACGCCCAGCAGGGCGGGGAGGCCGAGGGTCTTTGGATCGCACAGGTCCGCCTCGCGGAGAATGTGCGCAATCTCTTGGGAAACGCTGTTGTCTCCCGTGTAATACGTCGTGAACCGTGTCCAGCCGCCCAGCGTCTCGCCGACATCCAGCCGCAGCAGCACGCCGCGCAGCTCGTAGCGAATCCGGCTGGCATCGGTGAACCCACGCAGCGGTCCCTTCAGTCCGTTCGGAATCGCACGCGGACGCTCGGAGAGTCGGGTGAGTGCGCGCAACGCCAGCTCCCGCACGAGGTCGGTTCCATCGCCTCCTTCGCGTCGCAGCCATGTGTTCGTCAGCCCCGACCAAACGCTCTCCCAGAAATCCAGATCTTCGAGGTGCGCCGCCAAGCCGAGCTCAGTGCGGACGGAGAGCCAATCATCGCGGGAGTGTTGCAGCAACGCCCCGAGCGCGTCGCCGGCCTCCACGCCGATGCGTGTTGCCAATTCCCGGTTGTTGTCGGTGTCGCCCGCCAGCCGCCCCCGACCGGCGTCCAGGTCGAAGTTGCCGTTGACGGCGAAGCCGACGGCCGACGACTCTCGGGTGGGTGCCGTTACCCAGAGGCCGGGAACAGCGTCAGGCAACGCACGGAATCCCTGGGGTCCGAGGGCCATGAGCAGACTGCCACTGCGCGTGCGCACACAGATCGCCCGGGTGCGGGGACCCCAGTCGCCTCGCAAGTCCAGGTCGCCAACTTCCACATCCATGCAGAGTTCTGTCGGCTGCCAACGCAGGGTGGACTCTGACGCCGCGAACCACGTGATGGATCGGACGGCACGGCCGAATACACAGAGGGTTCCCGCGAGCTCACGAAACCGGTCAAGGACCCTGTCCCGAAGTTCCCCGCCGACCCCTGGCAAATCGATCAACGTTCCCGGCAGCCGGGGATCTTCGCCGAGGTCGGCGAGCCGCTGCCGCGCCTCCTGGGCATCCTTTTCCCATGGCTGTGGCAGGATCCCCGACACCACCCGCAAGGCCAACCGGCCGCTGAGGATGCGCGGCTGCTCGCAGGCCAACAACACGCTCTTGAACCCCAGCCCGAACTTGCCGGTCACGCCTTTGTCGCGGGGCTTGTCGGAGGCGGACAGGATGAGCATCTTCTCAAGATCCCGGTCGTAGCCGCGACCCTCGCCGTCGAAGCCAACCGGACCGCGCGCATTGATCCGCCGCCCCCAGTGCAGGAATCCGAGTCCATCGTCGCGCTCTTCCACCACGAAGCGTCGGGCGGCTTCCGGCACTTTGCAGCCCTCCGATGGATGGGCGTGGCACTGACCCAGTTCGACGGCCGCGTCGTCGGCGTTCTGGAACAGCTCGAACGGGATTCCGGAAGGCTCGTACTGGTATTGTTCGAGTCTGCCCTTGACCGCCTGCACGACGGTCTGCTGTTCATCCGTGTTTCGGTCGATGCGGTCGGCGAGGTCGTCCAGAACGTTGCTCAACGCTTTTCGGTGGGATTCCGCCGGCTGGTTGTCCGCTTCCGCCTCCGCGATCCGGCGCCGCCACAAGTCGCAGTGAGCCAGTTGCTTTTCAATCCCGTCCGACTTGACGGAGATCTGTCGCAGATAGAATGGGACGTGGTCCAGGATCAGGCGCCGGGCGATCCTGATGTCGAGCTGATCGCTTCGGTCCAGCGCCTGCCATAGAGTGCCCAGGCCGGCGTTGGTCTCTTGCCCGTAGAGTTCGGAGTAGAGCTGTTCAGCCGTGGAGCGGAGCAGATCGCGGAGTCGTTCCTCCGGCTGGATGCGGACGGGGTCGAAGCTGCGCAGCGGGACCATCACCTCGTAGCCGGGAACGTCTGCACGCGCTCCGGCGGCGGTGAGAGCGACGACGATCGGCATCGGTGTTTTCACACCGAGATCGCCCTGCCAACGCAGGGCGCCGGCCAACAGCGTGTCCGGTTCCTGTTCGAGAGCGACCCGTATTGGCTCACCCAAGACGTTGAGCACTTCCACGTCGTCACCAGTCTCTACCTGGATGCTGACGCGGACGAGTGCGAGCGCGCGGTCAACGGTCTCGGCGACGGTCCGTGTCGATGCCTGTGGACGTTGATCCGCGTGGCGCCATGGCAGTTGCTCGATAAGCCAGCCGAAGCTGTGCGGATGCAGGTATTCGTCGGCGAGTTCGCGCGCGTCTCGCCCCAGTAGTGCCAGCACGACACCGACCACGGGCCCCGGCACGAGATTGGGGTTCCATGGTTCGAAGTACTTGCGCAAGATCCTGGGTGCGGCGGCAGACGGGGCCTCCACGGAATCCTCTGGCGTGTCGTTCTTGTCGCGCGACGGGTTCAAGCCCGCCCGCCGCACGATGGAGCCGAGAATATTTTCCTGCCTTCCGTCGAGCAGACTCTCACGCACCACGCCTGGCGCGCCAGTACACAGCGCGGCGGCCTCTCGCCACTGCCCGCCGGCAGTTGCGAGCCGCAGATGAGGAAGGTAATCCCGGGCTGCCGGACCATGATCTGCCAGTTGGGCCAAGTAGGTGTCGAACGCGCGCCTGCGGAGTTCCCATTGGTCGTCGTTTGTGCTCAGCCACTCCAGCGCAGCCGCCACGCGCTGGGCCTCGATCGTCTTCGAGAGTGCCGGCCCCAGCTTGGCCCAGGCGGTTTCCAGGTTGGACGGAGCGGCCGCCGCCATCTGCAACAGCCCCCAACCCGGAAACCGCCTACAGCGGGCGAGCAGCGTCAATTCATCAGGTTCAGGCGTATTCGGCCACGCTCCGATGTGGTACTCCGGCAGGTCCTCCAGCAGCAGGCCTAGGCGGTCGAGGCCCTCATCGGCGGAGGAGAAGCCCATCTTGCGCAGGAACTCCCATCCCTGGTGGTCCCGCACGGCCGCATCCATCTCGGTAGGCGTCGCGAAGCTGGGGCCGTGAGTTGCTCGGTGTCGGGCTATGAGCCGGTGGGCTTGGTCACGCAGGGACTCAGGGAGGTCGATGACGTCTTCAGGCTTGGCCGTCGCGTCTTGAGTCGCGGGCAGCCAAGCCGTGCAGCGCAGCCCCGCTCGCAGTTTATCGTCGATCGCGCCCTCGCCAATCGCGGCCAACGCGTCCATGACGATACGCCAGTGACGGGAGGGTTTCGCGGTTCCCAGCGCGATCTCGATCCGAGCCCGGTCGTCCAGGGGGTGCAGCCAGTCCTTCTGTTGCGTGAGAACCCGGGGATTCCGACTCGGTTCGATTAGTGTCGCCTCGAGCAAGAAGGGGTCATTGTACGGTCCCGCCTTCGTTGCCAGATAGAGCCGTTCGCCTTTCGCCGACACGGGAATGCCGTCGAGGGTCGTATGCAGCGGCATGCGCCGCCAGAGATCCTCGTCCTCGATGCGCGAGAGAATCTCCTCACGCTCTTCCACCGTGAATTGCTCGGACGCCTCGATGTCTTGGCTGGTCGCGCGCAGTTCGTCGATCAGCGTCCGGACGTCGATCTCGGCAATGTTCGCCTGCTTCCACCGGGCGCGGGGAAGGGTGGCGGCAAGCTCTTCTGGTACCCGGGTCCATTGATCGCCGTCGTGCATGGCATCCCATAGCTTGTTCCAGGCGGGGTGCTGGTCGTGTCGGCCGATCCAGAGCTTCGCCGTATCGTCCGCGCGATGGTCGGGCGATCCGTGCAGCAGGAACCGCAGGCCGCGCAGGGCGTCTTCGTCCGTGCCCGGGTCGTTGGCTCTCTTGAGTAGTCCAAGGCGCGCAGCGCAATCTCCCAGGGGACCCGTGCTCTGGCTTCCCACGGCGGCTAGGCAAGCCCGGCCATCGTCCGCGGCGGGGAGGTGGGGGCCCTCCTGGGATCCGTCGTCAGGCAAGAGCTGGCGATAGGTCTCTGCGCGGACCAAGCCGACCTTGGCTTCCGGGATCGCCCGGGCAAGTTGCGGGGCAATGCCCATCCTCGCCTCGCGCAGCCCCCCAGCAAAACTGAACAACGTCCGTCTCCTCCGTAGCTGTTCGAGAACCTCGATGGACACGGGTTTCTCCACGCCAGTCTGCGGGTCCAGCAAGCCGAGGATCCGAAGTGTCCGATTCACCCGCAGGAAGCGTCCGCGGGCTTCTCCGGACAGCGTCTTCAGCAGTCGCTGCACCGCGTCGAGAATCGGTCCTTGCGCTCCCTGGTTCGAGTCGAGGGCGCGGTCGAGCAGCCTCAACCAGTCGGCCAGCGTCTGATCGTCCGGCGCCGCCTCGCCGAGTGGGTCCGCCGCCAGCCCCTTGGGGACCAACAGCACGGGAGCGTCGATCTCCCACAACTTGGCGAGTACCTTCTCGGGCAGCTCGGAAGACAGGGCGAGTCGTCTCTTCGATTCCAGGAAGCCGAGGAGCCGCTTCGCCTTCGCCGCAAACTGGCGCCGCGCCTCGAGTCCCGCAGCCCGCAGGCCGTTGCGCAGCATGACAAGCAGTCGCCGCTGCAGCTTCTCCGTGTAGAGGGAGCGTCCCGCGCACGAGTCCAGGAACTCCGCCAGGTAGTCCATGGCCGGGGCCTGCGTGAACAGGCCTTCGACCTGGGATAGCACGTCGGTCAGCTCGGCTTCCTGCCACTGGCGTGGGGCATCCCCCAGACGCGGTGCGTCTACGTCGTAGGGTTCTACGTTGCAGGCGGTCAGGTTCGGGAAGACCTTCCACGGCCGCTCCGGGTCGGAGCGCGGAGGCGTGGGAACTGGGCGGAGCCGATCCCGATAGTCTCCCTTCACTAGTCGCCATCGTGGCTCAGCTCCAGGCTGCGCGGCGGGGGATCTCGCCGACGCGGCCCGGCGGGAAGCGGAGCCCGCGGATCGTTGGTCAACAGCCTCGCCAGCGCGGCGCAAGGTTCGCATCCAGTATGCATCTCGGCAGACGTCGCCACTGAATGTCTCGAACCATCGAGAGCCCGAGAGGGCTTTCGCGAATGCGCCGCACTCGTCATCGGACAGGTTCTGCTGCTCGGCGTAGTCTCCCAGCGCCGGCAGCACCAGGGGCAGCAGGACATTCTGGGCCAGCCGTTGATTCCAGGCCGTCTTCAGCAAACCTTCCTCGACCGGCGCACCCTGGAGATCCGCGGGTGGCCGGTGCAGGTGCTCCCGCCCGCGGATCTTCTTTCGTCCCGCGTCCAGGAAGAACTGGGCGTGCAGGACCAGCGAGTGTCGCCGTTCTCCGTGATTGGCCGCGAGGTCTTCGCTGTCGTCCTCCACGGGCAGGAACACGGCCCACTGAAGCCGTGAGCGGGTCGCGCCGCCGCGGCCCGAACAGAACAGAACCGCTGCCTCCGGCGTCGCCTTTTCCTCTCCCTGACGTTCGTGTCCCTGCTCGTCGCGATACCGGATGGGGGGCCATTCCTTCCGTGCCTTCATGTCCCCGAACCAGCCGTCGGCATCGGGGCTCTGAAGCCTCCTCGCGGAGAAGGCAAGCAGCGGCCGTTCGTCATCGAGGAGGACCCGACCGTCAGCCCGCCGGCGAGACGGATCCCCCATGAGCTGCGGCGAGCCCGAGAGCGTCAGAACGAAGCCATTGTCCTGCCCCCTGTGCTCGACGCGCTCCAGGTGCCGTAGCAAGGGCAGCATCTCGGCCACATCGTACGCGAGCGTTCCGTCACGCAGGAATGCAAGCTCGCCGGATGGATCGTCTCCCGGGAAACGGTTGATGATGGCGCCCGACTTCTGTCCCGAACGCATCTGCAGATGCCGCTCCATGCGGAGGGGAAGCCACAACAGAAACCAGTTGCAGGCTCCATCGGCGGCGAGACTCTCACCCAGAGCCTTGAGATGGTTCCAATCGGCGTCATCGGTCTCATCCCACTCCGGGTGAGGCGAAGGGCCGTCCTGCCTCCAGGGGGTGAGTCCTTCTCGGTGCAGAGCTTCTCCATCCCATGCCACGTAGAACAGGGCCTCGCACAGGTGGAACACACTCTTCATGCCGAGGCCGAACTTGCCGATGACGTTGGCGTCACCGGCTTTGCTGTTGATGCCGAAGGAGCGCAGGTCTTGGGCGTCGCTCTGCTTGAACACGCCGTCGTTGAAGAACCACAGACCGGGACCCCTCAGCAATGGATGGGACGCATCGGGAAAGCCTTGATGTCGCCCGAAGATCAACGTGCTGGCCTTGGCGTCGTCGGCGTTCTGAATCAGCTCCTTCAGGATGGGGAAGCCGTTCTCGTAGCGATCCCGCAGGTTGTCCGCGATCAGGTTGACGTAGTCGGTCGTGTATCCGCGCATCATCCAGTGCATTCCTCGACGGACGGCATCTCCGGTAGATGCCCGACCACGACCTGACCATCATCGTGCACGATCGCGGTGCCATCCTGACGGCATCCGGGCGGGAAGTGGCGCCGCGAGGCAACGATTTCCGGGCTCGCCTCGGGCAGCCGGCTCCACGACCCGGGGCGGCGCGTCACCGGCGCCTGCCGAGATCAACCGGAACGACGTAGCGCGGGTTGGCGACGGGCTGTCCCGGCGGCGGCGATTCCAGGAACGTGATGCTGTCGTAGAAGTCGTCGAGCGCGATGAACTTCCCGTGCCGCTCGGCCCATTCCCGCATCCGGCGGTTGCAGCCGTGCCGCCACGACAGCACTTCGACGCGCCAGCCCCGGCCTCGCATGCGTTCGAGGTCGGCGTGAAAGCCGACGCCGTCGTGGAATCCCGCCCCATCCCCGGTGAGCATGACGGCGATGCCGGGATTGCCGTTGTAGTCGAACCCGTCCCGCAGCATGGCGGTCTGCAGAGCCTGATCCACACCCTGCTCCCGCCCCTGCAGGGCGCCGCGCTCGAGAAGCTGCACGGTGACGCCTTCGTTCTCCAGCCGGTTCCAGACGTGGCGCAGCTCCGGGGGAATGGATCCGACGGCGATTGCGTGCTCGATTTCCCGCCCCGCGCGGGCCAGCTCCAGCAGATTTCGGAAATGAATGCGCAGTCGAAATCGGGCGCCTTCGCCCTCCCGGTCGACCGCGACCTGCTGCGCGCTGATGAAGACATTGGAGTTGTCCCATTAGATGAAGACCTTTTCCATGTCTCGTCTCTGCCTAGCCGAAAACGGTTCCCGGTCTCGTTGAGGTCCGGGCGTGGAGCGCTGCCGGTCCCCGCGGGCGGATGTCGCCCGAAGTGGATGAGTATACGCGTCTCAATCATGGCGGGGCGTTGGTTTGCACCGAGAGGCGCAGGTCGATCCTGTGTCGCCGCGAGGTCGTTCCCGTGTCGGCGCATGGCTCCGCGTCGGTTTCTGCCGACAGACGCAGGTCGGAGGTCACCGCACCCGGGCCAGCACCGCGTGCCCGGCGTTGAACTCGATGCGGTCGGGGCGGGCCGGCAGCGGCAGCTCGACGGAGACCTCGGGGGCGTCGACGAGGATGTGACGGACGAGCGGCGGACGGTCGTCGAACGTCAACCGGACGGGGACCGGCATCCTGAACCCGTCTGGAACCCCCTCCTGCCGGATACGGCCGTGGAGCACGAACGGGGCCGGCTGGTCCACCACCGGACTGACGTCCAGATCGACCCGATAGGTGGGGACGTCGACGCCGTACACCCATTGGTCGAAGAACCATCCCATCGGTTCGCCGAACGTCTCGGTGACCGCGTCCTCGAACGAGCGCGTGGACAGGACGCGCCGCAGGTAGGCGGCGGCGTAGCCGCGCATCAGCTCCCTGAACCGGGTATCGTCGCCGGTCTCCCGGTCGAGCAGCATCGACCGCAGCATGTGCAGGATGTAGGCGCCCTTCTCGTAGACCAGGATGCGGTGGTCGATGCCCGCGTCGAAGCGCGGCTCGGTGGAGACCAGTCGATATCCCAGGACCAGCGCGCCCGCGTCGTGCCCCTCGCTCCATCGCAGCGCCTCCGGGCGGTAGCCGTAGTGTCTGAGTCCGATGCCCTGGCCCACCTGCCCTTCGCCGAGCACGTCGAGACGCCACGCATCGATCATCGCCTCGAACTGGTCGGGGTCCTCCAGGCCGTACAACGCATGGAGGGCGGCGGCGTAGTGCGAGAAGCCCTCCACCATCCACTGGTCGCGGTAGTTCCGCCACCAGTCGACGCCGGCTCCCCACCACTGGTGCGCCACTTCGTGGGCCCGGAAGAGCTCCGCCTCCCCGGTGTGGAGGCCGCCGAAGGTCTGATACGACAGGAACAGCAGGCCGGGGAAGGCCTGCCCGCTCAGGGTCTCGGTCTCGGTGACGAGCAGGGACGGGTGCGGGAACGGTCCGAAGTACTCGGTGAAGAGCTCGATCGCGCCGGTGAGGTCGGCAATCGTCTTCTCCCGGTTGCCCGGCGCCAACCCGAGATGGTTGTCGTCGGCGTAGATCGAGATGGCGGGGTCGGCGGACCGCTCGACCTCGGTCACCTCGAACTCCCCGTAGTGGAACGCCATGCTGCCGACCGGCTCGGTGGTGGCCCAGTGCAGGATGCGCGTGTCGTCCTCCACGCGTTCCTCGACCAGCGAGCCCCCGCTGGCGATGCGATACCGCTCGGGCACGCGGAAGGTCGTCTCGATGCGGCTGGTGCGGTTGTCGGCGTGTTGCGGCCGCCAGTCCAGCGTGTCCAGGAGCACGAAGTCCCGGGTCTGCCGCAACCGTTCGACGAGCGCCCCCTCGTAGGCGAGCTCGAGGATGAACGGTTCGCCGGCCGCGACGGTCCGGGGCAACGCCACCGTGACCCACGGCTCGAATCGGTTGTCTTCGAACGTCCGGTCGTGCCGCTCCTGCGCGAAAGCGAGCGGTTCGCCGGTTGGCTCGGCCGGATCCGCGGGGTCGGCGTCCGGGTCGGAGGTGTCCGCGGCGAGCAGGCTCGCGTCCGCCCGTCGGTCGCTCGGGTCGGCATGCCACCGGGCGTCGGTGACCTCGAGGGCCGCGCTGATCTGCAGGCGGAGCCCCCGCGTCGCCTCGAGCGGCTCGATCAGGAGGGCCGCGGTCGCGCGGGCGTCGCCGTCTCCGTCGAGGGCGAGATCCACCTCGGTCCGCGGCACCTGCACGCGCGGCGTCCAGCCCTCCCGGTGGGGGTCGACCGGCCGCGGGGGCAGTCCCAGGGCCGCGCCGGTCGCGTCGTCGTCGTCGAGGCTGTCCGGGTCGACCGCGAACGGTTCGAGAGCGCGGTCCGCATGCTCGGGCCGGTAGTCGGTCAACGCGTCGAATCGCATCCAGGTGTCGGACACCCCGCGCCGGTGCTCGTAGCGGTAGAGGGCCACCTCCTCCGGTTCGTGCGGTTCGACGAGGAGGGTCAGCCAGCCGTGGTCCTTGCTGTCGAGCTCGACGAGCCGGTAGGTGCGGCCGGGCGGCAGCGTTCCTGCCTCCCGCCGCCACAGGTCATGGAGAATCCGGCTGTCGGGGTTGATGCGCTGGTGTTCCAGCAGCCGGCGCCGCCGGTCCTTCACCAGCCGGTTGGCGCGCTCGGTGTCCCGCCGGCGCTCGCGGGCGGGGGCGGCGAGCGCCCGCAGTCGTTCGGCCGTGTCGTCGCTGCTCCACAGGATCAGCCGGTCGAAGGCTTCCTCGAGACGGTGCTCATCCGAGAATCGCCTGAGCTGGTGGTGCTCGACCGCATCGGGGGGATAGCCGAGCAGGCGGCCGTCGCCGACGAAGACCGCGGGGGAGATTGCGCCGCCGACCTCCGGGGCCAGATACAGGCGTCCCTCCGTCAGGTGCAGCTCGAACCGGTCCACCCGGAGGCGGGCGTCGCGAATGTCTCCGGCGTACGAGACCTCCGCTTCTCGCAGCGCCTGATACCGCGGCGGCGGGCCCGGCCCATCGTCGTCCGGGTCGTTCTGCGAGCCCCCGGCGGCCGTCCCCGCCGAGAGGGCGATGAGGGCCGCGACCGACAGTACCGATGCGGGGGTCCGCAACCTGTTCGGCATGAGGCCAGCTTACCACCGGCGGCCGGCGGGGTCGCGCCCACCGCGCCGGGCATGGGACAATCGGACTGGGACGAGGTCTGCGGTGCGCGGCGGCGAAGGGGGACGGGGGCGAATGCACACGACGATTCGAAGGGGCGCAGCCATGATCGGCGCACTGGTGCTGCCGGTGCTGGGGGCGACCGGATGCACCTCGAACCCCGCGCTGCCGTCCGAGGTCCTCTTTCTCCAGGTGCAGGATATCGAGATCGGGCCCGGGCGGGAGGCGAACCCCGGAGACCGGGTCGTGATCGACTACGTGATCTGGGCCTACGATTCGGAGCAGGCCGACAGCAAGGGACGGGAGATCGATTCCCGCACCGGGTACACGTTCTTTCTCGGCGCGAACCAGGTCATCCCCGCCTTCGACCAGGGGCTCGTCGGCATGCGGGTCGGTGGAATACGCCAGCTCATCATTCCTCCCCAGTACGCACTGGGGGGGACCACGTTCGGCTCGGTGCCCGCGAACACGCCGCTCGTAGCGGAGATCGCGTTGGTGGACGCGGAAGTCATCGCGCCGTAGCCGAGCTCCTGGCAAGAGCCCCGCTGCACTCGACCGGCGATGCATCCTGCCCGATTGCGTTGTTCCGCGGGGCGGTCTCTGCTCCGCGGTCGCCCACGCCCCGATATGCTCCCTCGGTACGCCCTGGTCGCACGGGCGCCCACTGCCCGCCGGCGCCCTCGCCGGTCCCGGTGCAACGCGGGGTTTCACCACCGGCTCCCGGCGTGACGCGGCCGCCCCGCGAATCGATTACCGGAACAGCCGGGTGACCTTGACGACGAACCCCCGGTTGCGGAGCTCGGCGTAACGGTCGGGCCGCAGCGGATCGACGTCCTGCTCCTCGGTGAAGACGACGAACAGCTCGCTGCCCGGGGAGTACTCCCACCGCAGCCGGAGGTTGGTGCCGAGCGTCCGGCTCGTGGAGTTGTACTGGAACAGACTGCTGACGAACATCCGGGGCGAGAAGGTGTAGTTCAGGCGCCCGCGCGCGAGGTCGGTGCGGAACGACCCGCCCGGCAGGTCGATCCAGTTGAGCGAGAGGCTGGGCTCGACCGAGAGGCGCGGCGACAGATCGACGCGCCCGCGGCTGAGATCGATCGAGGTCAGCTTTCCGTCGAAGTAGCCGCCCGTCGCCACCTCCACCCGCCCGTTGAGCAGCCGTTGCGGGCCGAGCGCATAGGTCAGGCGCATCTCGGTGAAGTCGTAGTCGCCGACCGGAATCGTCACGCCCCCCCCGCTCGGCCTGAACGGCTTCTGCAGCAGCTCGTAGCTGTCGCTCAGCCGCACCCCGAACTGGTCGCTGTTCTCGAGCTCGGTCTGCAGCGCGACCTGTTGCTGGCGGGTCTCGAGCCATCCGGCGTCGGCGGTCCGGAAGCGGTCGAGGCTGGCCTCGAGGACGAACTGGCGGACCGATTCGATGGACTGCGGCCGCGGGCTGAAGCGGCCCGAGACCGACGTGCGCCGGAAGTTGTCGCGCCGCAGGAACCCCATGTCGGGGCGGAAGTTGTCTTCCACCAGCAGGTGGTCGAGCTCGAAGCCGTAGCGGTCGGCGCCGTAGTCGAACCGCGCCTGATAGCTGGCGTCGCGGCCCGTCACCCCGGTGGTGCGGGTGCGGGCGTAGTAGCCGAGGAAGTTGACGCTGTCGAAGAACGAGAAGTTGGCGTCCGCCCCGTAGGCCTGGTTCGAGCCGGCGCCGTCGAGCGAGACCGACCGGCTCGTCAGCAGGGCTCCGATGCTGCTCCGCCGCAGGAGGTCGCGCTTGACGCGCAGCACCGTGAAGTTCGTACCGGGGGTGCCGGAGACCATCTCGTCGCCGGTCTGGATGTTCAGGGCCCCCACGTCGAACGCTCCGACCTTGC
The DNA here is from genome assembly GCA_965215895.1 of Vicinamibacterales bacterium. Lineage (GTDB taxonomy): Bacteria > Acidobacteriota > Vicinamibacteria > Vicinamibacterales > UBA8438 > JAJEEA01. The sequence continues at coordinate 998,637 of OZ244130.1, forward strand.
CGGTCAGGCGTCCGCCGCCGAGAATCGGTACGACTTGGCGGTCCTCCAGCCCGATGCGGCGGCTGTAGAAGAGGGTCGGCGCGTCGCCGGTGCCGAGCACGCTGCCCTGCCGCAGGCTGCGGGCGGTCCGGAAGCTTCCGCGCGCGAAGTCGAAGATGCCCCGCCCTTCGAGAAAGAACTCCCGCTTCTCGGGGAAGAACAGGTTGAACCGGGTCAGGTTCACCTGCTGCTCGTCCACCTCGACCTGGGCGAAGTCGGTGTTGACGGTGAAGTCGGCGGTCAGGTTCCGGGTGACGCCGTACTTCAGGTCGACGCCGAGCCCGCCGTGGCGGGTCCCCTGGTCAGGGGGCGCGTTCACGTCGGTGGTCATGCCGCCGATGGCGTACGGCTTGATCTCCAGGTGGTTGCTCACGGGCGGGGTCTCGAGCCCGACCAGGGTGCCTGCCGCCGACACCCGGAAGACGCCTCCGCGCCCGCCGAACCCGGCCGCGGATATCGGAATCAGGGTCAGGTAGGCCCACTCGTTCTTGCGGATCACCGTGCGGCGGATCTGGATTCCCCACACCTGGTCGCGGTCCGGCCGATAGCGCAGCGACTTGAACGGCACCACCATCTCGATGGTCCAGCCGCCGTCGAACCGCCCCGTCTTGACGTCCCACACCGGGTTCCAGTCCCGGTTCGGATTGCCTTCGTTGGTAATCGCCTGATCGACGAACCCGCCGGCGGGGTTGGCGTAGAAGAGGAGCGCGTTGCGCCGGTCGTAGAACGTATCGATCAGGAAGCCGAACAGGTCGTTGTTCAGCATGTTGAACGCGTCGCGGCGCATCTCGGTCGCGGTCCATTCGCTCGGCGGCGCGCTGTCCCAGCAGCGGCCGGCGACGTAGAAGTTCTCGTCGTCGAACATCACCCAGGCGTCGGTGCGCTCGGTGGCGGGAGCGCCTTCGTCGGGAAGCTGCTGGATGAAGTCGGACACCGGGGGCACAGTCTCGTAGACCGGCTCGTCGAGCTGTCCGTCGACGCGGATCCCCGCCAGCAGCCGGATGGCCCGCATGGTGGCCTGTCCGCCCTCGCGGGTGATCATCGCGGGCGGCACCGGCGGGGGAGGGCCGTCGATGACGATCCCCGGCTCGACCGCGGCCGGCTCGGCCGGCTCGCCCGCCACGGGCTGGGCCGAAGCGGGTGCCGCGACGCCCAGGACCGCCACGATCAGGAGCGGCGGGACCCGCCGGGCCCGGAACGCGGTCATCAATTCGGCGGCGGCCCGGCGAACGTTCGGGACGAGGACCTCAGTCACGCGACGCCGCAGGCCGGAGACGTGCCTGTTCTCATGGTGCCTTCCAGGGACGATGGTCGCCGGCGCCGGAATCCGGATTGCGGTCGGTCCACCCTGCCGGTGCGCTGCGATGATACTTCAGCCGGCCGCAGGCTGACGGCCGGAGCCCGCGCCCGCCGCCGTTCCCGCCCGGGACGTGGCCCTGAACCGCCGTCGGACGGCAGATGCTGCACACGCTTCGAGGGGCGCAGGCGGCGGTTTCCGCCACGGGCGAATCCGCGGCTCGGCTCGCGCACCAGACCGCGGCGACCGCCAACGGCAGCGGGCTCTCGGCACGATTTTCGCGTCAGGGTTGCGCGAACGTGCGGTGATACCATGGCGTCCATGCGGGCTACGGTGCCGCGGCTCGGCTACACGGACCTCCTGGCCATGCCGGAGGACGGGCACCGCACCGGACGCCAGGCATCAGCGTCGCCACTTGGCGCCGTCCGGTCGCCCTCCCGTAGGAACGACGCGAGCCCCGGCCGCGTGGTGACCACGATGTCGGTCACGCTGTTGTCGCCATCCCGGCTTGGATGCACATCGCGACGTGGGCGGGGTTGATGAAGGCATCGCCGTCGTCGCGCCTGAACTGCCTGCCGCTCCGGCGACCGCTGCCATGCCTGGACAGCCAATGAAGAGACTCCTGGACAGCCTCTCGGTTCTGCGGCGTTTGTCGCTCCGGATCGGTTCGCTGGCGGCGATCTGCGCCTGGCACTGCATCGTCGGGCCGGCCTTGTGCATCGCCGCTTCCCAACAGACGAGCCCGACAGACCCGGTCAGATCAGCCGTCGTAACCGCGATCACCACGGAGATTGTCATCGATGGGTCGCTGGACGAGGCGCCGTGGCGACAGGCGCCGAAAATTGGCGATCTGGTCCAGAGAATCCCGGTGGCCGGCGCAGTGCCCACGGAGAGGACTGAAGTCACGCTGCTCTACGACGAGGAAAACCTCTATATCGGCGTCATGTGCTACGACGCAGAGCCCGGCCGCGTGCTGGCGTCGCAGATGGCGCGGGACGCGAGCCTGAACGCGGATGACCGGCTGGGCATCGTGCTCGACACGTTTCGCGACCAGAGCAACGCCTTCCACTTTGCGACCAATCCGGCCGGCGCCATGGTCGACGGTCTGGTGTTTGCGAACGGTGAGACGAATGACGACTGGGACGGCATCTGGATTGTGCGAACCGCCCGAACGGACGAAGGGTGGAGCGCGGAATTCGCTATCCCGTTCAAGACCCTGAGCTTCCCGTCGGGTGATACCGTTTGGGGCTTCAACATCACTCGTACCATTCAACGAAAACTGGAGGAGAACCGCTGGACGGGGGCACGTTTTCAAACGCAGTTCTTCCAGATCTCCGAAGCGGGCGAAATCACGAACCTCGAAGGCCTGGCGCAAGGTGTCGGCCTCGATGTTCGCCCATTCTTGGCCCGGCGCTGGCCGCGTCGGGACACCGGCGGCGACACGGTCGTCGGAAAGCCGGGACTGGACCTGTTCTACAACATCACTCCGAGTCTCAAGCTGTCCGTCACCGCAAACACCGACTTCGGTGAAACGGAAGCGGATGCGCGGCAGATCAATCTCACGCGTTTCTCCATATTCTTTCCGGAGAAACGGTCGTTCTTCCTGCAGGACGCCGGCGTCTTCAACTTCGCCACGACCGGGATCGATCCTCCGGGCGGCATTCCCGGTACCGGAGCTGAAGTGTTTCCGTTCTTCAGCCGGAAGATCGGCTTGCTTGGGGGGCTGGAGGTGCCGATCGACTACGGCGCCAAACTGACCGGGAAAGTTGGCCGCACTGAAATCGGCATGCTCGACGTGCGCACCCGCGACGTGTCGAACGCGGACGCCGACAACTTGTTCGTCGGCCGCGTCAAGCAGAACTTCCTGGAGCAGTCGTACCTGGGCGCCATTCTCACGAACGGCGATCCCGCCTCCGAGTTCTCGAGCAACACGGTGGGAGTGGACGTACGCCTGGCCACTTCCGATTTCCTGGGCAGTAATCGAAACGTGGTGTTCAACGCCTACGGCCTCACGAGCAACAGCGGAGTCGTCGCCGAAGAGAACTCGTCTTATGGCTTCGGAGCGCAGTATCCCAACGACAAGTTCGCGGCTCAGATTCTCTGGCGAGAGATTCAGGAAAACTTCGATCCGGCGATCGGTTTCGTTCAGCGCAGCAATGTGCGGATGCTTCGGGTTGCCGGCAGCTTCAACCCGCGCCCGAATCCGTCGACGGGCATTCAGCAGATGTTTCATGACGTCTTCTACACGCGCTTCACCCGACTCGACAACGGATTGGTCGAGAGCTGGAACGTCTACGCCACTCTGGTCGATTGGCACTTGAACTCCGGGGACTCCCTGCACAGCTTGTTCGACATCAACCCGACGTACGAGCACCTGTTCGAGCCGTTCGAAATTTCCCCCGGAGTTGTGCTTCCGGTGGGCGAGTACCGCTTCACGCCCTGGCGGATCTTCTTCACCTCGGCGCAGAAACGGCGAGTTCAGGGCAGCTTCGGTTTGACGTTTGGCAATTATTGGTCGGGCACCGCGCAAGCGATCCAGACGGGCCTCAGCTACAAGCTCCCTCCGTACTTTTCGATCAGCTTCAATACCAACCAGACGTTTGCCAGCTTGCCGCAAGGCAATTTCATCGCTCGAATCTACAGTTCACAGGTGAACTATGCGGTTTCACCCTTCCTTTCGTTCTCCAACCTGATCCAATTCGATAACCGATCCGGGAATCTCGGCCTCCAGAGCCGCGTGCACTGGATTATAGATCCGGGAAACGATGTTTTCTTCGTATTCGGTCAGGGCTGGGTGCAGGACCTCGAGCGAGGCTACGACTTCAGGAGACAGGACTCGAGGCTGGCCACGAAACTCCAATACACGTTCCGCTTCTGAGGAGGCGTGCGTGCTCCGCCAACTCGATCTGCTGGCGCGGACCGGTTGCTCGCGGCGCGACCGGTCGCCGCGCCCCCGGCCCGTCTCGTCCGTACGAATCAACCGGCTCGAAGAGGCTCTCCTCAAACGGGTGTGGGTGGGTTGAGGCGCGATCGGCGGGTCGGCGAGGGGTGCTGGCAGTTCACCTGACCGGCGGCGGGCGTGGCGCACCGTGGCCGGGGGTAGGCCGGAGCGGAGTAGCTGCGGGCCGGCCGGCGTGTCAACGCGCTACGCGCGTCCTTCGCTTGTCTGTTTACCATTGGCTCGAATGGGCCTTGGGATGGCCCATCCCAGCGGCGCCTCTAGCTAGCCAAGCTAGCCAGACGCCGCTGGGCGGGCGGTGGTCGGACCGTGTCCTTCGCGGGCCGTCGAGGGTCGTAGCGCAGTTTGGTCGCCACCGTCTTCCCAAGTCCTGGATGGATACCCGAGCGTCAAGGCTCGCATGACAAGCACAGGAGCACAGGGAAGATGACCGATGATACCCGCAACAGCGTCGGCGTCGACATCTCGAAGGCGCATCTCGACGCCCACATGGTCCCGTCGGGCAAGGCCGCGCGATTCTCCAATGACGCGGCGGGGTTCAAGGCGCTGATTGCGTGGGTGGAGCGCCCGGTTCGTGCCGTCACGTACGAGCCGACCGGCCGGTGGCACCGGGCCTTTGAGGAAACGCTGTTCAAGGCCGAGTTGCCGCTGGCGCGGGTGAATCCGTTGCAGGCGCGGCGCTTTGCGCAGGCCATCGGCCAACGGGCGAAGACCGACGCGGTGGACGCGCGAATGCTGGCGCAGATGGGGGCAGCACTGGACCTCCGGCGAACCGAGGCCTCGTCACCGGCGCAGCGCGCCCTGGAGGAACTGCAGGTCGCGCGCGACGCTCTGGTCAAGGACCGCACCGCCGCCTTGAACCGTCAGAAGCAGCTTCAGCACCGTCTGCTCCGGCGGCAGAACACGAACCGGCTGTCGCAGATCGACCGCCAGCTGGCGGCCATCGACGCCGAGATCGGGAAGTGCTTGGCGGAAGACGTGGTGCTGACCCGCCGGGCGGAGATCCTGACGTCGATCCCGGGCGTGTCTCGGATCACCGCGGCGGGTCTGCTCACCCAGATGCCGGAACTGGGCAGTCTGGACGCCAAAGCGGTTGCGAGCCTGGCGGGCCTTGCCCCCGTCACTCGGCAGTCCGGCACTTGGGCGGGGCGAAGCTTCATCCAGGGGGGCCGGGCGCGGGCTCGGCGGCTACTCTACATGCCGGCCCTGGCGGCGATCTGTTACAACCCGGATCTGCGCGTGAAGTACCGCCAGCTCGTCGCCCAGGGGAAGCCGCGCAAGGTCGCTGTGATCGCCGTCATGCGCAAGCTCCTCGTGCTGGCCAACGCGCTACTCGGACAGGATCGCTGCTGGCTGCCCGAGCGGCCTGGGCGGGACAGCGCGGCAGCGCCGGCGATGAACACGCGGTTCGTCGAAGCGTGACCCGTTCCCGCGGGTGTCAACGGTCGTCCGCAAGGGCCGTCAATCTGGGCAGGCCGTCGACCACAACGTGTAGGGGGTCATGCTTGGGCATCGTCAGACAAGAGCCAGTCTGGACGCGTGCGCGGAGTGCGTATTTCGCTGAAGTGGAACACCGATTTCGGGGATCTGGAACACGGATTCCGGCGAAGTGGAACGCTCGTCGGAGCGCAGCGACGTTCCTCGGCCAGTTTCCGCCCATCGGTTTCGCAACCGGCGCACGAGATCCAAGCCGTGACGTCGTGTTCGAAGAGTATAACGATCTTGCCTGTGGGACGTGTGGGCGGCGTTCTGTGCCGTCCAAGGCGGGGTGGGAAACGCGCCTCGACGCGGGTGCAGTCAGCCGCCAGCGTATCGTGCGCGTTTTCCATGCCGCCGGTGCGATCCATAGGCCGGCCGGCCCCGGCGGGACTGGCGGCGCGCGGGACCGGGTCTGGCCTCGCTGCCGGGGTGCAGGCCGGCGTTGGGATGCTCATGTCGTCTCCGACGTGCGGGTCTTCGGGGCCCGGTGCGTCCGTCGCATCGAGCGCCCCTTCAGCTCGATACGGTGTGCGTCGTGGAGCAGGCGGTCGCAGATGGCGTCGGCCTGGTTGGAGTCGCCGATGACGGCGTGCCAGTCGGTCACGGGCAATTGACTGGCGATGAGGGTCGAGGCGCGCTCGGCCCGGTCCTCGATGACCTCGGTGAGGTCGCGCCGCTCGGCGTCGCGCAGCGGTGCGATCATCCAATCGTCGATGGCGAGCAGGTCGAGCTTGGCGAGGCGAGTCAGGAGCCGGGCGTAGGACCCGTCGCCGCGGCCGACGGCCAGCTCGTGCAGCAGGCGCGGCATCCGGACGTAACGCGCGGTGAAGCCGCGGCGGCAGGCCCGTTCGACCAACGCACACGCGAGGAAGCTCTTGCCGATGCCGGTTGGGCCGATCAGCAGCAGGTTGTGGCGCTCGGCGATCCAGGTGCAGGCGCCGAGGGTCAGGACCTACTGGCGGTTGAGCCGCCGCGGGTGGGTGAAGTCGACGGCCTCGAGCGTCGCCGGATGGCGCAGCTTGGCGGTGCGGTGCCGCCGCTGCAGCTTGCGTTGCTCGCGGGCCGTCCACTCGGCGTCGACGAGCAGGCCGAAGCGCTCCTCGAAGCCGAGGGCGGCGGCCTCGGCGGTCTGGAGCTGATGGTGGCAGGCGTCGGCCATGGCGCCGAGCTTCATGGCGTTGAGCTTGTCGAGGGTCTGTTCGATCAGCATCGGTCCTCCTCGTTGGTCGCGGCGTAGTAGTCGGCATTACGGATGTTGGCGTGGGTGGGCGTCGGGGCCGTCTCGGCCGGCGGCTCCAGGGGCCGACGGTCCTGGCCGGTGGCGAGGATGTTCTTGACGGTGTGGAAGCGGCAGGAGCCGAGGGCGATGGCGCGGGCGCTCGCGGCGTCGAGCCGGGGGTTGCCGTACTGCCGCCCCAGCCGCATGAGTCCGAGCACGGCCTTGTACCCCTGCTCCGGGTGAGGGCGGCTCTCGAGGATTCGAGCGACGAGCTCACCGGTCGCCGGTCCGACCTTCTCGGCCCAGCGGATGAGGCGCGACGGTGTCCACTCGGCGTGGGCGCGGTGGGCGCTCGGCATGTGCTCGGCCACGGTGGACGGTTGTCCGTCATAGCGGCGCCGGTGCGACGACACGCGGCGGCCCTTGAAGAAGACCTCGACGGTCGTCGTCGTGTAGCGGATCTCGACCTGCTCGCGGAGGAGCTGGAACGGCACGCTGTAGGCGTGTCGCTCGACGATGACGTGGTAGTCGATGTTGAGGCGGCACAGCCTCCACTGCGCGAGGACGTAGCGCGTGGCCGGCAGGGGCTGGAGGCCCGGACGGTCGAGCTGCTCGTAGAGGGCGCGGCGGCTGACGCCGAGCTTCTTCAACGGCCGGTCGTTGAGCTCGTCGAGGAGGACGCGGATCGCCTGGTTCAGCGCGCCGAGGCTGAAGAACGTCTCGTCGCGGAGTCGGGCGAGTATCCAGTGCGGGCCAGAAGTACAGCTCCCTCGACCGCAGCCTTCGTCAGAGCTCCAAACTGCATCGGGTGCCGCAGAAGCACCGCAGATTCGCATCACCCATCCGTTCCATCCGCTCCGGGGGTCCGCTTCCCGCAGAACTGAGTGTAGCGGTAGCCGTGCGGATGGACCTGGGCGTACTCCTCCCAGAGGAGCTGCAACGTGACGCCGTCGCGCTTCAGCTCACGGTGGATGTGCGCGCACTCGGGTCGAACCCGCTCGTGCACCGGTGCGGCGCGGGGGAACAACCGGGCCTCCAGCGCCGCAGTACCTCGCGGATCTTCCTCATCAGCAGCCTCCGTGCCGGCATCGCTTCGCCCTCCTCTCGGAAAGGCGAAGCGTGCCGCAGTCAGGCTACCGACGAGCGTTCACGATCCCCGGAGCCGATGTTCCACTTCGTCCGGAATCGACGTTCCACTTCCCGGAATCCGTGTTCCACTTCCCGGAATCGATGTTCCACTTCCTCCGAAATCGATGTTCCCACTTCGTCCGGAATCGGCGTTCCACTTCGTCCGGAATACGCACGGAGCCGGCGTCAAGGCCGTGAGCCCCGCGGAGCGGGGGCGGAGCGCAGCGACGCGCCTTGACGCTGGCGAGCACACGCAGAAGCTGTTGGTCTGACGATGCCCCGGCCACCACAACGATCTCGCGGTCGACGCGAGTCCAGAATCTTGAGAGGGCCGCCTCAATGCGGCGGCAGAGGCGACGAGAGTTGCGACCGCCGATCGGGTCTACGGAGCTCCCCTCGATCCAGAGGCTTGACACATGGATACTGCGCTGCGGCCCTTCGGGTGACACACCGTCCGTCCCTCCGCTCAAGCAGCAGATATGGGTCTTGCGGCCCGGCCTGGACGGGGGCGTCCCGGCCCTCCACGACAACACGAAAAAGCGCGCGAAGGCTGGCGGTTCGGGGATAAACGCTGGCTGATTGCCCCAACGGACACCTCGAAGCTCGGCGCCGGCCGTGCACGCCCGTTGGGCGGGGCCAAGGGGTTGTCGGGGGCCGCGTGCGGCGTCTCGCTGGGCGGAAGCGGTTGAAAACGCAAGGGACTTCCTGGTCTCATGAGCGTGTACCACCACGACCCGCGAGGAGGAGAGCCCCATGCGTCTGACTACGTTACTACGGCGGCTGTTGGGTGTCACGCAGATGTACGTCAAGCAGGTTGAAATGGCCGCCGACGGTCCGTTGACGGTGTCGGTGGAGCCGTCGTTGGCGGCGTGCCCGGTGCGGGACGTGCGGGAAGCGGGCGCCGCGGTATGACCGGCAGCCGGTGCGCCAGTGGCGGCATCTGTCATGGGGCCGGATGCCGGCGTGGCTGCGGTATGCGCCGTGGCGGGTGTCGTGCCGGCGTTGCCGCGGGGTGAAGGTGGAGCAGGTGCCGTGGGCGAGCGGCAGCAGTGTGTTCACGTCGGGGTTCGAGGAATTGGCGGCGTATCTGGCGCAGGTGACGGACCGGACGGCGGTGAGCCGCCTGCTGGGGATATCGTGGGTGACGGTGGGCAGCATCGTGGAACGGGTTGTGGCGCGGCGGCTGGACGGAGCTCGGTTCGCCAAGCTGAGACGAATCGGCGTCGATGAGTTCAGCTACCGGAAGCGTCACCGCTACCTGACGATCGTGGTTGACCATGACGAGCGTCGGGTGGTTTGGGCGGGGCGGGGGCGCAGCGCGGAGACGCTGGGGGCCTTCTTCGAGCAGTTGGGACCTGGTGGCTGTGCGCGGATCGAGTTGGTGACGGCGGACTTGGCGTCGAGCTGGCAGAAGGCGCTGCGGGCGTGGGTTCCGCACGCGCGGGTGGTGTTCGACCGGTTTCACGTTGAACGGCTTGCGGCGGATGCGGTTGACGAGGTGCGGCGTTCGGAGCAGCGGCGGCTGGCCTCGGAGCCGGAGGATGCGAAGGCGCTCAAGGGGACGCGCTATGCGTTGCTGAAGCACCCGGCGCGGCTGAGGCCTGGTGAGGCCCGGCGTCTGGAGACGTTGCGTCGTAAGAACCGGGCGCTGGACCGGGCCTACGAACTGAAGGAGTACCTGGCGACGATCCTGGGGCAGGCGACACCAGAGGATGCGCCGGCGCTGCTCGATGAGTGGCTGGAGTGGGCTGCGCGGTCCCGCCTGACGCCGTTCGTGAAGCTGGGGCGTACGATTCGGAAACACGCTGAAGGCATCCTGGCGTACCTGGACACGAAGATGACGAACGGTCCGGTGGAGGGCATCAACAACAAGCTGCGGGTGATCGCGCGTCGCGCCTATGGCTTCCACTCGCCCGGCGCGTTGATCTCGATGCTGTTCCTCTGCTGTGGAGGCATAGAACTGGCGCCGCCGCTACCCACACGCATTTGAGGAGACTCCTCGAAGAGCGCCCTGCGCCCGGTCAGCCCGTCTGGTAGGATTGGGTTCTACACCTTGGTCATCGCGGTCGGAGGAGGAACTCCATGACCGGTCTCCACGTACGTTTCAGCGTCGTTGCAGCGACCGGTCTCGTCTGCCTGATTGCCGCTTGGGCAGCAGACCCGCTCTTGGCGCAGAGTCTCGAGTCCATCGTGGCGAACGACAATCGGGTGCCGGGCGGAGAGCTGCGAGACGGCGTTCTGACCTTGCGACTGGAGCTTCGCAGGGGCGTCTGGCACCCAGAGGGTGAGGACGGGGAGGCCATTCCGGTCTATGCGTTCGGCGAAGAGGGAGAGCCGCTCCAGGTTCCCGGTCCGCTGGTTCGCGTGCCTGAGGGAACTGTCGTCGAGGTTTCCGTGCACAACACGCTCGCCATCCCCGCGACCCTGCATGGATTGCAGGAGCGGCCGGCAGACGCGGGCGACGTAGTGACCGTGGACGCAGGAGCGAGGCACGAGGTGCGCTTCGCGGCCGGCGATCCTGGCACGTATCTGTACTGGGCGCGAACACCCGATGGACAGCGAGGGGACCGCCGGGTCGCGGACGCGTTGGCCGGGGGAGCCCTCGTGGTCGACGCGCATGGGGCCCCCACGGACGATCGGATCTTCGTGCTCCAGCGTTGGAACGGACCGACGCGCACCGCCATCAACGGGAAATCGTGGCCGTTCACCGAACGGCTCACCTACCAGCGGGGCGAGCCCGTCCACTGGCGCGTGGTCAACGCGTCGGACCTCAGCCACCCGATGCATCTGCACGGCCTGCACTTCAATATCGAGGGGGTAGGCGACGGCGAGCATTACCGCCCGTACGATGCCGCCGAGCGCCCGTTGGTCTTTACGCACAACGTGGAGATCGGCGAAACGTTCGAGATGACCTGGGTGCCCCATGAGCCCGGCCGATGGCTGTTCCATTGCCACCGCCAGCCGCACATGCGGCTCCCCGTCGGTCTGGATCCTGCGGACGTGACGGTCGCCGACGACCACGAGCACGCGCACGACGATCCGCTCTACGCAGGGATGGGCGGGATGATCGTCGAGATCACGGTGACAGGGCCTCACCCGGAAACACCTGAGGAAGTGTGGGGGGGGGCGCACAAGCTGGAGCTCGAGATCGCAGCGCGAAACGGGGACCCTCGCTTCTACGAGCTGACATTGAGGGATCGAACCCTCGCCCACGCGGTGCCCGACGAACGGACGGGTCCGGCTCTTTCGGGCCCGGCGATCGTGCTCGAGCAAGGCCAGCCCGTGGAAATCGCGGTGGTCAACCGCCTGGATGACGCCACGGCCATCCACTGGCATGGGATGGAGCTGGAGAGCTACTACGACGGGGTGCCGATTGTCTCCGGGATCGGCGACATGAGAGCGCCCCCCGTGGGGCCCGGGCAGACGTTCGTGGCCCGGATGACGCCGCCGCGCGCGGGAACGTTGCTCTATCACACCCACTGGCACGACGAGCGGCAGCTTACGGGCGGGGTTCACGGCCCGTTGATCGTGATGCCTCCGGGACGGACGCACGATCCCGCCACCGACAAGACGTTCCTGTTCAGCCAGACGCCGCGCGATCCGTTCGGAGCGGCGATGCTCTTGATGAACGGCGTCCCCCAACCACGCACGATGGAGCTTGCGACCGGTACGAAGTACCGGTTCCGGTTCATGAACATCACGCCGTCAGTAGCGAACCTGCGCGTGTCGCTGAGGCAGGCCGGGGTTCCGGTGGAATGGCGCCCAGTGGCGAAGGACGCGGTCGACCTGCTGGCATCCGAAGCCACGATGCGACGAGCGGACCTGCAGATCTCCGTCGGCGAAACGTACGACTTCGAGTTCGACACGACCGATCCGGTGGAGCTGAGGCTCGAGGGTGTGCAGCCAAACGACACCCGACGCGTGGTGCAGACCCTGGTCTTCACCGATCCGCCAAGGTAGCGGTCTCGCGAAGATCAACGAGCTCGACATCGGACGCATTGGGCGCCGCGGCCGCGGCGTCCTTGTCCTTGGCCGCTACGCGAGGCGGTGCAGCAATTCCTCGCCGGCCACGAGCCGACGGCAGTTCTCCACCGCGACGGCGAGGCACCGCTCCAGCGTTTCCCGCGTGAGCCACGCGACGTGGGGGCTGCAGACGACGTTGTCGAGGGCGAAGAGCGGGTTGCCGGCAACTGCCGGCTCGGTCTCGAAGACATCCAGCCCCGCCGCGCCGAGACGGCCCCCCCGCAGCGCCTCGACGAGCGCCGCTTCGTCGATCAGCGCGCCCCGCGCGGTGTTGACGAGGATGGCGCCCGGCTTCATGCGGGCGAGGGTGCCGGCATCGATGAGCTGCGCGGTATCCGGCGCGAGCGGCACGTGGAGCGACACGATGTCGCTGGTGCGCAGCAGGGTGTCCAGCGGTACGCGTTCTCCCACCGCGTCCGTCTTCGGGCTCCGGCTGGCGTACAGGACCCGGGCTCCCATCGCGTGCAGCATCGGGGCGAGGCGGCGGGGCACCGCCCCGTATCCCACCAGTCCGACGGTGCGTCCACTCACCTCGCCGCAGCGGTCCTGGAACACCGGGGGCAGGTCCCAGCCGGTGCGCGCGGCGGTGTCGAGCCGGGTCGCGCGGCGCAGGGCGCTCAGCATGAGCAGCAGGGTCATCTCGGCCACCGCCTGGGTGTTCGTCCCGGGCATGTTGCAGACTGCGACTCCGCGCCGCCGCGCCGCGTCCATGTCGATCGTGTTCACGCCGACCCCGATCTTCTGAATGAGTCGGAGCCGCGGCGCCGCCTCGATGAGCGCCGCCGTCAACGGCTCCAGGAGGTGCCATATCACCTCGGCGCCGGGGAGGAGCGCCCGGAACCGGTCCCGGTCCCCGGGCTCGCAGACCGAGACCGCGAGTCCCCGGTCGTCGAGGGCCGCGAACCGGCGCGTCAGACCCGGCCCGGCCGGGTAGTGGTAGATCACGTTCATCATCGACTCCGGTATCATCCAGGTCGTCGGCGCCCGGGGGGAACGGGAGCCTGACTGCATCCTGCACGCGTACTATGTCGCGGCCGAGCCGCTGTCACAAGCATGACGCGCAAAGCACCCGCGTACGGACTGGTGTCGATTGCCGAGCGACTCCGGGAGGGCACCCGGAACCTGCGTTTCGCGCCGCCCGTGGACTGCGTCTACGCGCCCCTCGACTACGCCTGGGAGCCGCACCGGCTATACCTGGAGCGGTACGGCGTCGAGCCGCGCGAGGTTCTCTTCGTCGGAATGAATCCGGGCCCGTTCGGGATGGTGCAGACCGGCGTGCCGTTCGGCGACGCCGCGATGGCCCGGGACTGGCTCGGCATCGAGGCGCCGGTCGGGCGCCCCGCCCGCGAGCATCCGAAGCGCCCGGTGCTCGGCTTCGACATCGGGCGCGGCGAGGTGAGCGGCACGCGCTTCTGGGGCTGGGCGCGCGCGCGTTTCGGCGGGCCGGAGCGGTTCTTCCGGCGCGCCTTCGTGTGGAACTACTGCCCGCTCGCCTTCGTCGGTGCGACCGGACGCAACCTCACGCCAGACAAGCTTCCCCGGCCCGAGCGCGACCCGCTGTTCGCGGCGTGCGACGACGCGTTGGCCGCGGTGGTCGCGCACTTGCGCGCCACCCTCGTCGTCGGCATCGGAGGGTTCGCGGCTCGGCGCGCCGCCCCCATCGCCGCCGCCGTGGGAGCGCGATGCGGGACTGCGCCCCACCCCAGCCCTGCGAGCCCGGCCGCCAACCGCGGCTGGCCCGGCATCTTCGACGCCGCCCTGGGCGATCTCGGGTTCGGGATCGAGGCCTCCCCGTCCGCCCGCCCCCGACGGGGCTGAGGCGCCCGGTCTCGGCCGCGATCGCCAAGACGAAGCACGATCTGCGCTCGGGGCGGCCGCACGGCTACAGCACACGCCACCAGGGCGCGGCGAGCACGCCGTCCGCCATCCATTGCGTGTCGCGGCCCCCGTGAAGGAGCAGCCCGCCCGCGAACCGATCGCGGTACTCCTCCCGAAACAGGCGCAGGCCGATGGTGTCGGCGTGTCCAGGGTGCGTCGTGGCCTTGACCTCGATGGCCAGCAGGCGCTCGCCGGCCTCGATGACGAAGTCCACCTCGCGCTCCGTCGTCGTCCGCCAGAACAGCACGTCCGGGGCCGGCGCCTGGCCGTCGCGCCAAACCAGCAGATCGAGCAGGACGAGGTTCTCCAGGTGCCCCCCGGACGCCGCGCTCGCGCCGCTCAGCCAGAGCGCCAGGGCCGGGTCGCTCCAATAGAGCTTCGGACTCTTGACCAGCCGTTTGGTGCGGTTCACCGAATAGGGCGGCAGCCGCACCAGTTGGAAGGACGTCTCCAGGAGGTCGAGATGGCGCTGCACCGTGGTGCGCGGCGCCTGGAGGTCGCGTGCGATGTCCGCCTGGTTGATCAGGCCGCCGAGGCGATGGCTCGCGGCCCGCATGAGGCGGCGGAAATCGACGAGGTCGCCCACCGCCGCCAGGGACTGCAGATCGCGCTCCAGATAGGTCCGGACGTAGCCGTCGAACCACAGCGAGCGGGCGTCGTCGCTGCCGAGCTCCAGCGCGGGCGTGGGGTAGCCGCTGGCGCTGACCTCGGAGCGCCAGTCCGCCGGCGCCTCGTCCCGGGACTCGATGAGGCTCGGCCAGGCGCCGACCGGGGTCGCGAGCAGATCGGACCAGATGCCCGGTGTTCCCCGCCCGAGCCGCTCTCGGCGGCAGAGCGGCCACAGGTTCACGTACGTCGCCCGGCCCGCGAGCGTCTCGGCCACGCGCTGCATGAGCAGGAGGTTCGCCGAACCCGTGAGCACGAAGCGCCCGTTGCGGCGCGGCCGGTCCTCGTCCACCGCGCGCTTGACGGCGAGCAGCAGATCGGGTTCCCGCTGCACCTCGTCGACGGTCAGCCGCGGGGCGCTACGGACCAGATCCCTCGGGGCCAGCCGAGCCCGTTCATGGGTCTCGGGATCGTCGAGGGTGAGGTAGAGGCGATCTGCGAGGAAGGGCTCGGCCTGCGCGAGCGTGCTCTTGCCGGTTTGGCGCGCCCCCATCAGCACGACGACGGGTGAGGCGTCCAGAGCGCGCTTCAGCAGGCGAGCCGCGAAGCGGGGCAGATAGGGAGTATCAACCACCGAGTAAACGATTATCGCCTACATCATGGGCAATAATCAACAGAGGTGGTTTCTCTCTTCGTTCCGGCTGCCAGCGCCAGGCGATTCTTGAATCGCCCCGCGTGAGACCATCGATAATCGGTGCGCGGTCGCTTACGGCCTCGACGGCAGGCTGGCCGACCGACGGGAGAGCAGTCGTTCATGATCGAGAGGCGCTTCAGGGATCTCTGGGAGCGATTGCAGGGCAAGAAGCCGCACCTGCCCCATTTCCTGGCCGAGATCCATCTGGCGGGCATTCGCGGCATCGACGACGTCCGGGTGGTGTTCGACTATCCCGTGAGCGTCATCGCCGGCGGCAATGCCAGCGGCAAGTCGACGGTGCTCTTCGAGAGGCGGGAGGTCGTCATCGAGTTCGACTACTCGACGCCGGACGGCCGGCGTTCCATGCGCTGGCGCCGCTCGAAGGGCTGGAATCGCAGCTTCCTCGGCCGCAAGAACGCCACCCAGCCGAAGCGGGCGGTCTACCTCAGGACGCTCAGCAATCTCAGCAATCCATCCGAGGTGCGCGGCGTGCTCAGTATGTCGAGCCTGCGCTCCGCGCCCCAGGAAACTCCCCTGACGGCTTCGCAGATCGAGTTCGTACAGCAGATGCTTCCCTTCCGGTATACGGAGGTCGTCAACCTGTCCAGCGGCAGCAAGAACCTGCTCTTCGCCGCCCAGGAAGCCGGCGCCGCGTACTCCGAGCTGCACATGGCCGCCGGCGAGCGGGCGATCCTGCGCCTCTCGCGGGAGATCGCCCAGCTCGAGGGCGCCCTCGTTCTGATCGACGAAATCGAAGCCGGGCTGCACCCCTGGGTGCAGCAGCTCCTCATGCTGCAGCTCCAGCAGCTGGCGCTACGCAACGACCTGCAGGTCATCGTCACCACGCACAGCCCGGTGGTGCTCGATGCCGTGCCCGCGCACGGGCGCATCTTCCTCGAACGCGACGACGCGGGTCGTGTTGCCGTCCTCCCCCCCTATCGCGACATCGTGCAGAACGCGCTCTACGGGCGTTCCAGCGACGTTCTGAATCTGCTCTGCGAGGACGCGGTGGCGGAGGGCATCCTGCAAGGCGTATTCGACGTTCTGCTGCCCCGCGAGCGGATCAGGAGAGAAGCCGTCCGCATCGGACGCGACACGGGTGCGGAAGAGTTTCCCAAGCATGCGACCGCCTTCAGGAAGTTCGGCCAGATCCGCAACTTCGTCTTCGTGCTCGATGGTGACCAGCGCGGCAGGGATCTCGAAGGACAGATACGCGAGAGAGCGGGAAGCGATGTCCCGGTGTTTTTTCTTCCGGGCGGCGAAGCGCCCGAAATCTGGATCTGGAAGGCCCTGCGGCGCACCCCGGACGGTTGCGCAACCGACCTCGGCATTGATCCGGCCGACCTGCACGAGCGGATGAACCGGCTGGATGCCATCTACGATACCGCCTCCGACCCGCCCGGAGAGATCGCCAAGACGAAGCTGCACGATCTGGCCGAACCCCACGGCTGGACCCCATCCGACATCGGCCGCGTGGTCGCCCGACTGGAGGCTGGCCGCAAGGAGAGCGACATCCAGCCCCTGCTGGATGGGCTGAAGGGAGCGCTGCTGCAATGGCGCGGGGAGTGAGGCAGCAACGGGACAGAGCCTATGAGCAGCCAGACCAACCAACGTGTCAGCGAATCTCCTGAACCGCGCGCCCGAACCAACGAGCGGAGTGCCGCCCGACAGGTAGCGCATGGACCGATCGAGTCATGAACGCACTCAATGGCGGGTTGTTCACGAGCGATCTTCTGGAGGGTTCCGTTGCCGAATTCGACGAGTGGCAGGCGCTGAACGATGAGACGCTCGATGGGATCGAGCTCTCACTGCGAGAGATATTCAACCGCTTTCCAGCCGCGCAGAGGCCGAACGAGAGCCAGACCGAGGATGACCTGATCTGGCCGGTACTCGGCAGTCTCGGATGGACATGGAGCCTGCGCCAGCAGAACCTGACCCCGCGGGGCGTCGATGACGTACCCGACGGCCTGCTGTTCGCGGATGAGGCGGCGAAGAACCGCGCCAACGGCTTCGCAGAGGAATGGAGGCGCTACGAATTCGGTCTCGCCATCGTCGAGTCCAAGCGCTGGGGGCTCTCTCTCGATGGCCGCATCCATCGACAGGCGAAGACCGCCCCATCCACGCAGATGCTCCGCTATCTGCGGCGTGTGGAGGACCTGACCACCGGCGGACTCCGTTGGGGCATCCTGACCAACGGCGCGCGGTGGCGGCTCTACTACCAGGGCGCCCGGTCGGTCTCGGAGGAGTTCTGCGAGATCGATCTCGCCGCCGTTCTCGACCTCCCCGGACACAACGACGGTCTGTTCGCACTCGGCCCCGACGACCGCCGCCGCTGGCTGAAGGTATTCCTGCTCCTCTTCCGCCGGGACGCGTTTCTTCCCACCGCCACGGACCGCCGCACTTTCCATCAGCGTGCGCTCGAGGAAGGCCGGTTCTACGAACAGCGCGTCGCAACCGATCTGTCGAATCTGGTGTTCGATCGCGTCTTTCCGGAACTGGCCCGCGCCATCGCCGTAGCTGCACCGGACGCGCCGCTGTCCGAAGTCCGCGACGCCACGCTGACGCTTCTCTATCGTCTGCTCTTCATCCTGTACGCCGAAGATCGCGCGTTGCTTCCGGTTCACGACGGACGGTACGATGACTACGGGCTCCGGATGAGGGTGCGAGACGACGTCCGGGCGCGCAAGGATCGCAGTGACGTCTTCTCCGCCACCGCGACACGCTACTGGTCCGCGATCGACGATCTCGCCACTGCCATCGATCAGGGCGACGGCTCAATCGGCCTGCCGCCCTACAATGGCGGCCTCTTCGACAGGGAGCGTACGCCGCTGCTCGCCAACGTTCGGCTGGGCGATCAGGTCATGGCTGACGTCATCGATGCACTGTCGTTCGAGCGGTCCCCTGCCGGTCGTCGCTACATCAACTACCGCGACCTGAGCGTGCAGCAGCTCGGATCCATCTACGAACGGCTGCTCGAACGCGAGCTCGTCCGCGACGGTGAGACGATTGCGATCCGACCCAACATCTTCGCGCGCAAGGGTTCGGGGAGCTATTTCACACCGCACGATCTCGTCAACCTGATCCTCCAGGAAACGGTCGAGCCCCTTGTTCAGTCGCGCTTGGAGGCATTCGCGACAGCCGCCGAGGAACTCGCCAACCGCCGGCTGACCGGGCAGGACAGGATCGCCACGCTGGAGCGCCTCGACCCGGCGGAGCAGATACTCGAGCTGCGAATCTGCGACCCGGCAATGGGTTCGGGACACTTCCTCGTGGGCTTGGTCGACTACCTGGCCGACCGCGTGATCTCCGTCATGGCCGAAGCCGAGGCGATCGTGGACGGCTACGCCTCTCCGCTCACCAGTCGGATCGATGACGTTCGCCAGACGATTATCGACAATGCCAGCAGCCGCGGCTGGACGGTCGACCGCGATCGACTCGACGACCGGCGCCTCGTCCGGCGTATCGTGCTCAAACGATGCATCTACGGCGTGGACCGCAACCCGATGGCGGTCGAGTTGGCCAAGGTCTCTCTGTGGCTGCACACCTTCACGGCCGGCGCGCCGCTCAGCTTCCTCGATCACCATCTCCGGTGCGGCAACAGCCTGTTCGGTTGCTGGGCGCGGGACGCCTTCGATACCGCGAACAGGTTGGGAAGTCCGCTCTTCCTGCACGAGCCGTTGAACCGGGCCACGCGCGCCGCGATGTCGATGCGGACGATTGAACAACTCACGGATGCCGAGATCACGCAGGCCGACCAGTCTGCCGACCTGTTCGGCCAGATTCTGGAGATGACGGCACCGCTGGACGGGTTCCTCTCGCTCGTCCATGCGTTTGAATGGCTGAACGTTCGTGACACGGACGGACGAACGGCGCTTCGGCAGTACTTCCAGAGCGCGTTCGGCGACCCGGTGCAGATCGCTACCGGTGAGCTCGAAGTGGCTCAGCAGGACTCGCCGGTTCACCAACGCTTCGCCCAACTCCTCGACGAGGCCCGGCAGATAGCCGCCGATGAGCGGTTCTTCAACTGGCAGCCGGCGTTCCCCAGCGTCTGGACCGATTGGGACGCGGCGGAATGGCTCGGTGGATTCGACGCGGTGATCGGCAATCCCCCGTGGGACCGGATGAAGCTGCAACAGGTCGAGTGGTTCGCCTACCGTCGTCCCGAAATCGCCCGCTCGACGCGTGCCGCCGACCGCAAGCGGATGACCGCGGCGTTGCGGAGCGCCGGGGACCCTTTGGCCGACGAATACGAGCTCGCAAGCGACCGCGCCGAGTCGGCCGTCCGGGTTGCCCGACAATGCAGGGACTACCCGCTGCTCTCCCGCGGCGACGTGAATATCTACTCCCTGTTCGTCGAACGAGCGTTCGCACTCGTGAAGCCGCGGGGCGTTGTGGGATTGCTGGTACCTTCCGGCATAGCCTCCGACAAGACCTCGGCCGACTTCTTCAAGACAGTGTCGACCGAAGGCCGGTTGCGGACGCTGTACGATTTCGAGAACCGCCGGACGAGGTTCGAAGCGGCCCCGTTCTTCCCGGACGTCGACTCACGCTTCAAGTTCTGCGTGTTCGTGGGCGGACGTTCGCCTTCCCCTACTAACGACACGAACTGCAGCTTCTTCTTGCAGGACGTGTCCGAGTTGAAGGACGACGACCGCCGGTTCTCGCTTGCAGCAAGTGACTTCCGACGCGTCAATCCCAACACCGGCACAGCGCCTGTCTTCCGTTCGCGCCGCGACGCTGACCTGACGATTGCGATCTACCGTCGATTGCCGGTCATCGTCGACCGCTCGAATGGGAAGGGTATCAAATCGTGGCCCTTGAAGTACACCACCATGTTCCATATGACCAACGACTCCCACCTGTTCCGCACGCGCGAAGAGCTTGAAGAACGGGAAGGAGCGTGGCCCGCCGGCGGCAATCGGTTCGACAGCCCAGCCGGCGAATGGCTCCCTCTTTACGAGGGAGCCGCTTGCGAAACTCCTGGGGCTGGCGGCTTGGCGCAGTCCTCAATTCTCCTGGTAAACACCCATTCGCCCTGGATCGCCGACTGGATGCCGGCTCTGGAGGACCGGCGGCACGCCGAGAGGTGGAAGTAGGGCTGTTTCGACGTGTCGCCGACCGAGCGTCGGAACACCGGTGGGTGACTGACGCCGGTCGGGCGCCGAGGGGCGTTGCCGGCGGTGCGCTGGTTATGTCACCAGGCGTACGAGCTGGTCGGCGATGAGTGCGAGCACGCCGAACATGCAGTGACACATCACTTTCGAGGCGCCACGGACCCGGACATGGCGACCGCCAAACTCGTCCTTGAGTCGGCCATTGACGCGCTCACCCGCCGTACGCTCGTTGTAGCGAACCTGCTCGGCAAGCTGAAAGCCGATATTTTTCAGGCGCCGGGCTTCGGTTCGCAGTTCCTCCGCCAGCGTCTTGTCGCGGCGGGGGTTGGTGTCAATCAACGGGACGTGGCCGAGTGAGCGGCTGTGCTGCCGGATCGGTTCCGCGTCGTAGGCGGCGTCCATCAGGTCATACAGATTGGTCGTCCGCCCGGCCGACAACGTCGCCAGCGGAATGGCGGCTTGGCTGTCGTGCAGCGAGGCGGACGTCAGCAGGCAACTGATCGGAATCTGGCCGTCGGCCACGTCGATGTGCAGCTTGTAGCCGACCCAGGTGGACTTGTAGCCCTTGCTGTCCTTCTTCATGCCGACATCACAGGCGGTCGGCAGGTCGTCGAGCATCGCCGGCAGGCTCATGGTCGCCTGCCGGTCGAGGCGCTTGAGGACCTTCGGTCGTTCCTCACCCTTCTTCAGCCGTCCCCGTTTGCGCTTGGGCGGCGGAGGTGCCTTCTCCTTCGCGGCCGGCTTCTCGCGGGCCTCGATGGCCGTCGAGTCGCGAGAGAGGTGGCCCACCAGCCGGTCGCGGTGGGTGTTCCAGATCAGCGCTTCGTGCACGCGCTGGGGCAACTGCGTGTCCGAGAACTCGGCGAAGGCGCGCGAGAAGACCGACTCGCTCGGCACCTCACTCCTTCGCTCCCAGCCGCAGATCCGCCGCAGCACCACGTCGGTGTCCAATCGGTCCAGCAGCACGCGCGTCGTCGGCATGTCGTAGACCGCCTTGGCCACCAAGGCCCGCGCCATCGCCGCACGGTCCTTGGGCGGACGCCCCGGCACTCGGAAGCGCCGGGGAATCATCTGCTCGATACGGATGACCTCCAGGGTCTGCACCAACTGCTGTTGTTTCTCGGTCAGCGGACCCAACACGCGCTCCAACTGCGGAAACAGGGCATGCTGGATCGACTGCCAGTAGGGGGCGAAGGCGACGCGCAGGTGATTCATTTCTTGACCACTCCTGTTGCCTACTGTACATTTACGAGCAAAGAGGATGTCAAGCAGCCAATCGATGGCCCACGACGAAGCGATGCATCGGTACGAGGAACAGTACGATGCGCTCAAGGCGAAACTACAAGCGGTCGGGTTCATCGGCCAGGGCAGCGTCCAGACCCGCCGTATAGCCTGTGGGTCGCCCACCTGCCGCTGCCATCACGACCCGGACGCCCGCCACGGCCCCTACCACTACTGGACGCGGAAGGCCCGCGGAAAAACCGTCGGCTTGAAGCTCACCGAAGACGAACTCGGCCTTTACCGGGAGTGGATCGAGAACAACCGTGAACTGGAACGGCTCGTGGAGGAAATGCGCCGCATCTCTTCGCGTGTGCTTGCCCTCATCACAGGCAGGCAGGCTCCATGAACCCCCGCGGCTCCGGCTCCCCGGCCACAGTGGCGGTCACTGTCATCCTGCGAACGCTGCGTCCCGTCCGCTGACCCTCGCTCGCCCCGCGGCCTCAGGCAAAAACTCGGCCGAACACGCTTTTCGCAAGAGGCTCAGAGGGAAAGATGGTCCAGGCCTTCGACCACCGCGCAGCCGGCATCGTCCTGAATCCGGCGAACCTGCATCGCCCGGCGCAACCCGAACCGGCAACCGAGGAGCAACATCGCGACGCGAATTGGTTGCCCGAACCACAGTATTGGGTTCCGGCAGCCGAATGCGGCTGGACAGCGAGGACATGGGTTCTCGGCTTCAAGGAAATCACCGCGCCGACCAACGCCAAGACCTTCATTGCCGCAATCCTGCCTGCGGTCGGCTTCGGCAACAAGATACCCATCCTTAAGCCGGAAGCGCCCGACCGCCACGAGTGGCTGCTAGCGGCCAACTTCAACTCGACGATCTTCAACTTCGTGACGCGCCAGAAGGTTCAAGGTCAGACGCTCAACCTCTACATCGTCGAGCAGCTTCCGGTGGTGCCACTTGACTCCTACGACCGCACTCGTTTCGGAACGAAGACCGCCGGCGAGATCGTTCGCGAAGCCGTATTGGAATGGGTGCGGCTCTTCTTCGTAGACGGCTTTTTCGCCTATTCATAGGTGTTTTTGTTCGCCGACGCTCACTTTTTGGTTCGTTTTGCGCGGGGACAGCGCCCCGGACAGCGCCCACCCGCCTCTTTCGGGCGGCCAGCCCGGCCTGATCACGGCGCCCGGACGCTTCGGTCGTCCCCTCCGCCCCCCTGGACATTCGCGCGGCGTTTTGATACGGTGCCTTGGGAAGGGAGATGCCTCTGCGATGGCCGTAGCAGCGACGACGAGGTTCTCGGGACGTGCCTTCTGGGTCGCGTTGGGTGCCACCAGCGATCGAGGTCGCATGGACCGACACTGCCGCCGTGCCGGTGAGGCGCCCAACACGGTCCGGCGGTGGCGGGAGAGTTGAGCGATGCGAGACGTGGCTGACAGCGCCGCTCCCCCCGACCAGGCGCCGTATGCGGTGGCCGAGGCCGTCTTCGCTGATGCCAAAGCCTACCTCTCATCGCGCGAAGCCCAGCAGATGAGTGAGAGCGAGCTCGAACGGGAGCTGCACCGACGGGGCCAGGAGTTGATGCGCAGGCTCCTGCAAGGACACCTCGATCAACGCACCCCGGGGGAGGCCGCCGGTCCGGTCGAGGGGGTCGACGATGTCGAGCGCTCGCAGCGGCGTCTGCAGGAACGCCACCCGGAGACGACCTTCGGGACGGTGCAGGTTGCGCGCCCGGGCGGGTCGCGCTCGTCGATGGCGCCGAGACGCAGCTCCACCGCGCGAGCGCCGCCGTCGACCTTACGGTGTGGTAATCGACCTCATCCAGGTGGCCGAGTACGTCTGCAGGCGGTGCCTGTGTTCCATCGCCACCGGCGTCATCGAAGGGGCGTGCGGTACCTGGTCCGCGACCGTGATGGAGTTCACTGGTGCACGCTGGTGCTACCCAGTACCGCTGTTTCATCCATGCGCGGGTCCGAATCCGCCGGGTGGCCAACTGGGTTGGAGCCGAGGCGGTTCTGAAGCTCCGGGTGCTACGAAGCCAGCCGCGACCTCGATGCGTACTGGGACTTCCACGACGCGGGAGTACCAGCGGCACCACGCCCAGCGATACGCTGATGAAATAGCGCGGCCGGTCAGCAAGCCGCCCCCGCCGCCCTCCCCACCACGCCTTCGACGGGTCAAGTAGCTCTTGCCGTGCCGCTGGCAGAAGCCCCTCGGGCCGTCGACGAAGAAGAGCCGCACCCTATTGGAATTGACCTACACCGCGCATGACATGGCCCCGTTCGCGGCCGATCTCGGTCACGTCGATGATGCTGGGGTGGTCAAGCCGCCGTTTCGCTGGAACGCGGAGCGCCGACTTCATCTCCGCGCAAAGCTAGACGCGCTGTTCTTCCACCTCTACGGTGTTACCGAACGTGAGGACGCGCGATATGTCTGGTCTACCTTCCCGATCGTGGAGAGGCAAGAAGTTCAGGCGTA
The DNA here is from genome assembly GCA_965215895.1 of Vicinamibacterales bacterium. GTDB lineage: Bacteria > Acidobacteriota > Vicinamibacteria > Vicinamibacterales > UBA8438 > JAJEEA01. The sequence goes on from OZ244130.1 coordinate 1,022,776, forward strand.
CGGTCGCTATCGTTCCCGCGATCTATGCCTGGCGTATATGAACGCACTCGGTGCTGGTCGCCCGGATGTCACGCCGGACGCGTGAGAGGTTGCGACGAAGCGAACTATCCCCAGGTGGGGAGAGTCGCTAGCGCCGACCGGCGGACCGGCGTTTCCAGACCATACCGCGAAGTCACAGATGCGACCAACTCCATAAACCAGTCCTCAGCGTAAGGAGCAACAACGACTTCGTGGATCAGACGAGAGAGCTCAACCGCCAAGTACGCGCCGGTGCGGTCTGTGTCTCTCGACAGATATGGCTTCCCGGGCTCTGGCTGGGGAAGCGCGGCGTACACCGCCCTCACTTCGCGCTCATGCTCAAAACTCTTTCGCTTGTGCACGTAAGCGGCAAATACATTGCCTTCGGGAATAAAGGTAGTGCCAAAATCAACGTAGTTCATTCTGCCAACGTAGACCTCTTCGCTACTCGTGAGACTCCGCGTTAAAGATTGGAAGTCGGACTTGACCGCGATACCGTCGTGCTCTCGGGAGTACAGTCTCCACATTGCTGCCGACTCATGGAGGCTCTCGTGCCAGCAACTCACAAACGTGAACCTTCGGAATCTTTGGCGAAAGGCTTGTAGATCGGTTCGAGCATGCTCAGGAAGATCCTTGTACAGTGTATTCATTTACCGGGGTAGCTTCCTGATCCGGCCAGATCCAAAAATTTGTACTTGTACAATTTTCGGCGGTGTGGCATAACTGCGTGGTGCCGCCGCAACGTCCTCCGACCAAGCAGGATCCCCGCGATTCCCGCATTCGGGAACAAGAACGAGAGATCGAACGGCTGTGCGAGGAGTTGACCGGAGTCGAGCGCGACCGGGACCGGTGGAAGCGCCGCAGCGAGCGCCTCAAGAAACAACTCGACGCAGCGCGACGAGCAGGATTCCGACAAGCAGCTCCCTTCGCCAAGGACCGGCCCCAGGGCCGTGGCGGGCGTCCGGGTCGGCGCCCGGGCGCGGAGTACGGCCGGCAGGCGTGTCGCCGGCGACCGGCCCGAGTCGACCAGACCCACCGAGCGGCCGCGCCTGCGGCCTGTCCGGACTGTGGCGGCGGCGTGGTGGTGGCCCGCGTGGCAACGCAATACCAGGAAGACCTCCCGGTGGTGCGCCCCCTCGTGCGACGCTTCGACATCGAGGTCGGTCATTGTTCGCGGTGTCGTCGCCGTGTTCAAGGCCGCCACCGACTGCAAACCTCCGATGCGCTGGGAGCCGCCAGCGTGCAGCTCGGTCCGGCAGCAGTCGCGCTGGTCGTGCGGATGCACACGCAGTTGGGCGTGCCGCTGGAGAAGGTCGTGCATCTGTTGCGGACGCAATTCGGAATCACGGTCACGCCGGGGGGTCTCGCCCGCGTGCTGCACCGCACGGCTCGTCAAGCCGCGCCGACCTACTCGGCGTAAACTCGGCGTTGTGCCGGCAGGTGCGGAACAGCCCCGTGGTCACCCCGGACGAGACCGGCTGGCGCGTTGGCGCTCTCCGCCACTGGCTGTGGGCCTTCGCCACGCCGACGACGACGGTCTATGCGATTCGTGCCGGTCGCGGCTTCGACGATGCGGCGACGGTTCTCGGGGCCGACTTCTCCGGGGTGCTGGTTCGCGACGGGTGGGCGCCGTATCGTCGCTTCACCGAGGCGCTGCACCAGACATGTCTGGCTCACCTGCTCCGGCGAACAAGGCACCTGCAAGACGACCACCCACGCAGCCGATGGGTCGTCCGGGTGAAAGCTGTCCTGCAAGCCGCTCTTGAGTTGCGCGACCGCCGCGATGCGGGGGGGTTGAGTGACCATGGTTTGGCGACCGCCCGCGGCCGACTGCTCGCCCGACTCGCTCGGCTGATCGCGAAGCCATCGCCGCTGGAGGCCGCCGAACGATTCGCCGCCCATCTGGCCATCGAATTCCCCGCGGTGTTGGCTTTTCTCTGGCACCCGTCGGTCGACGCGACCAACTGGCGCGCCGAACAGGCCATCCGGCCCGCCGTCGTCATCCGCAAGGTCTGCGGTGGCAATCGCACTCGCCACGGCGCGGACACCCAGCAGGTGCTCGCCAGCGTCGTCCGGACAGCCCACCAACGTCACCTCGACCTCACCCCCCTGATCGTCGCAATGCTCCGCTCTCCGAGACCCACCGTCCTGGACGCACTCAGACGGCCACCTCCGTAGAAACGACCGCGCCGGCCTCCCCAAGCTCAAACAGCGTGGCTGAAATCAGGCCGTAGCCGTCCGCTTCTCTGTTGACGAGGGATCTGGCACGTAGGTCCGCCTCCGGAGCAATCACCCCGGTAAACGAAGACTGTACAGTATGGGCTGCATTGCGGCATTTATCGGAGACACGGAGCCCTCAAAGGGATCGCCCAAGGCGTCTGCCCTAGCGAAGAATAGGGCGCGTTTGTCCAAGAGAGACACGAACTTTGTAAAGTCTATGTACCTCCACAAGACAGCATCGGGCGGAGGGGATATGAAAGTCTCGTGCTGTTCGTACATGCAAAACGCCGGATGTGTTCGGTATCCTGGCTACTCCGGCAGGGCGAAGACGAACAGGTTGTTGTTGGAGCTCGGCCGCAACTCGGGCGTCAGCTCCAGGAAGCGGCCGAAGCCGGTGCTGATCGCCACGTACTGGCGGCCGTCCACCGCAAAGGTGATCGGAAAGCCGGAGACCGGCGAGCCGAGGTTGATCTCCCACAGGATGTCGCCCGTCAGGTCGTCGAAGGCGCGGAAGCGGCCGTTGACGTCGCCGCCGAAGACCAACCCGCCCCCGGTGGCGGCGAGGGCCATGGTGGCGGCCCGCTGCTGGTAGTTCCAGACCACTTGGCCGGTCTCGGCCGAGATCGCCTGCACGCTCCCCACGTCGTCGTAGCCCGGGGCGATCTCGGGGCGCCAGGCGATGGCGTAGAGGCGGCGCGCCTCGTCCTGCTCGTCGGGCTCGGTCATCGCGCGCATCCGCGAGCAGACGTTGCGCAACGGCATGTACATCGTGTTGGTCCGCGGCGAGTAGGCGCCCGCCTCCCAGTCCTTGCCGCCGCTCGCGTGGGGGCAGGCGAGCACCGTCTGGCCCGCCGCGGTGAAGATCAGCTCCGAGTTTTCGGTCACCGTCCCCGTCGCCCCGTCGATGCCGCTGACGACGTTCTGGGTGATGGTCGGCGTGGCCCACAGGAACTCCCCGGTCTCCCGGTCGAGGGTGTAGACGATGCCCGTCTTGCCGGGAATGCCGGTCACGACGCGGCGTTCCTCGCCCGGAGTGAGCCGCGGGTTGATCCAGGCCACCGCGGACGGGTCGGGCCGCACCGCGGTGTCGACGAGCAGGCGCTCGAACGGGTGGTCGAGGTCCCAGTGGTCGTTCATGTGCTGGTAGTACCAGACGATCTCGCCGGTGTCGCCGTGCAGGGCCAGCGTCGAGTTGTGGTACAGGTGTTTCAGGTCGGTCCCGCCGAGCATGTACTTCGGGGCCGGTGACGTGACCGACGTGCCGACGTAGACCAGGTTCAGCTCCGGGTCGACGCTCGGCACCATCCACGCGCCGACGTGCCGCCGCTCCTCGAACGGCACGTCGCCCCACGTCTCGTCGCCGGGCTCGCCGGGGGCCGGGATCAGCCGCCGGCGCCACAGCTCCGCGCCGGTCGCGGCGTCGTGCGCGGTGACGATGCAGCCGAGCGGACCGCCCCTGGGGTCGCAGCTCCGGCCGGAGTACACCTTGCCGCCGGCGATGATCGGGCCCGATGTCTGGTTGGCGGGGTTCACCCGGTAGTCGAGGATCTCGGTCTCCCAGACGACCTCGCCGGTCTCCGCGTGCAGGGCGATGATGTGGTCGTCCATGGTGGTGTCGATGATCAGCTCGCCGTGGATGGCGATGTTGCGGTTGGTGTCGGTCAGGGTGCCGATCATGTAGTCGCCGAGATCGTCCGGGCGGTCCCGCCGGTACTCCCAGATGAGGTCGCCGGTCACCGCATCGAGGGCCTGGATGACGTCGCGCGGGTTCGGCATGAACAGCACGCCGTTGCGCACCAGCGGCGTGCCCTGCTGGCGGCCCGGTGCGAGGGCGCGCGACCAGACCATCCGGAGGTCGCCGACGTTGTCGCGGTCGATCTGGTCGAGGGGGCTGTAGCCCCAGCCGTCGAGGGTCCGGCGCCACATCAGCCACTCGTCGGGACTGGGGTTCTCCAGCTCCGCGTCGGTGACGGGCCGGATGCGGTCCTCCTGCGCGAGGACCGGGTGCACGGCCGCGACCACGCCGGCGACGACGACGGCGCCCGCGACGAACCGCAACGAAGACCAGCCGGATGAGAACATGGTGCCTCCTTCGAAGGCCGGGAAGCGGTCGCCCTCAATCTGGCGCGGCTTCCCGGCCGACCCTGACAATCCTGCCGGGAGCGGCGTCGTCGCTCGGCGCAGCGCCTGGACTCGATGTTCCGGCTGATTATGTCACCGGCGCCGGACTTCGGAGCTGGCGAATCTCGGCGCAGGCAAGAGCCTGCGCGACCTGACGGTCGCGTTGGGAGTTTCGCTGGCGCGAAACTCCTGGCCCGGCATTGGCGCCCCGCCGGGAGTCGGGGGGCCGGTGCCGGGCTGGCTGCGCGCGCGGGCGGGGCAGGCCCGTGAACGCCGCTGTCGCGCCCCTGGGAGACGGTCGGCGGCATGCTGCGGAGGTCAGGCCGTTCCTGGGACCGCCTCGGTGTCCTTCAGGGCCTCGGCCCGGTAGTGGGTGGTGAGGGTCTCGCTCATCTCGGCGAGATCGCCGTTGAGCAGCTCGGTCAGCCGGTGGGTGGTGAAGCCGATGCGGTGGTCGGTCACCCGGTTCTGGGGGAAGTTGTAGGTGCGGATCTTCTCCGACCGCTCCCCGGTGCCGACCTGGCTCTTGCGGTCCTGGGCGATCTCGTCGTGCTGGCGCTGCAGCTCCATTTCGTAGAGCCGCGAGCGCAGGACCTTCATCGCCTTCGCCTTGTTCTTGATCTGCGACTTCTCGTCCTGCTGCGAGACGACGAGACCGGTGGGCAGGTGGGTGATCCGCACTGCCGAGTAGGTGGTGTTGACGCTCTGGCCGCCGGGGCCGCTCGAGCAGAACGTGTCGATGCGGAGGTCCTTGGCGTCGATGGCGATGTCCACCTCCTCCGCCTCCGGCAGCACCGCGACGGTCGCGGTCGAGGTGTGGATGCGGCCGCTCGCCTCCGTCGCGGGTACGCGCTGCACCCGGTGGACGCCGCTCTCGTACTTGAGCTGGCTGTACACCCGCGCGCCTTCGATCAGGGCGATCACCTCCTTGATCGCCCCGACGCCGCTTTCGTTGGTCGACAGGACGTCGATCTTCCAGTGCTGGCGCTCCGCGAAGCGGGTGTACATCCGGAACAGAACGCCCGCGAACAGGCCGGCCTCGTCGCCGCCGGTGCCGGCGCGGATCTCCAGCACGACGTTCTTGTCGTCGTTCGGATCCTTGGGCACCAGCAGGACCCGGATCTCGGAGAGCAGATCCTCCCGGCGGGTCTCCAACTCGGCCAGCTCCAGCTCGGCGAGCTCCCGCAGCTCGGCGTCGTCGGAGCCGTCGGCGAGCTCCCGGGTCTCGGTGATCTCCGACACCACCGTCTTGTAGTCGCGGAACTTCTCCACGACCGGCTGAATCTCGGACAGCGCCTTCGAGTGCGTCCGGTACCGGTTCGCGTCGGACTGCACCGCGCCGTCGCTGAGCAGGCTCATCAGCTCGTCGTAGCGGGTCTCTATGGTCTGCAGCTTGTCGAACATGGCGGACGGAACTCCTCGGAAACCCGGATCGGATCGCGTGCGCCCGCCGCCTTGGAGGCTGGAGTCTCGCGTCAGCGAAACTCCCAACGCGACCGCAAGGTCGCGCTCGCGCCAGCCGAACTCCCAACGCGACCGCAAGGTCGCGCGGCTTGCGCCGCAGGAGTTTCGCGTCAGCGAACTCCCAACGCGACCGCCAGGTCGCGCGCTCAGCCTCCCGAGACCGGGGGGAGAAACGCCACCTCGTCATCGTCCGCGAGGGCGGCGTCCATCCGCGAGTACTCGGCGTTGACGGCGGCGGAAATCGAGTCCTGATAGACGCGCATACCCGGAAACTCGCCGGTCAAGGTGTCCCAGACGGTGCGGACGGTGGCGCCGTCGGGAACGTCGGTCGAGACCTCTCCCGCCCCCACGATGTCGCGGAGCCGGGCGAACAGCCGGACGTGGATGCGCATGGCAGTGTGTCGACCGGGGGCACGAGGCCCGCGGGCCGTCTCCGGGCCGCGTCACGGCGCCGGGAGGCGTTCGTTCGATTCAGCGGCCCGCTCCGTCAGCCGGCCGGCGCCGCCGGCGCGGGGCTCCCGCCCACCGCCGACCGGTAGGCGGCGTCCCGGGCCCGCTCGTCGTCCGGGTTGGCGCTGGCGCCTTCGATCCAGACGTCGCCGCCCTCGAAGAACTCGTGCTTCCAGATCGGCGCAATCTGCTTGATCCGTTCGATGACGTACCGGCAGGCGGCGAAGGCGTCGGCGCGGTGCGGCGAAGCGACCGCGATGATCACGCTGGCGTCGCCTATCTGCAGCATTCCCAGCCGATGATGCACGGCCAACCGGACCGACCACCGGTCCCCGACCTCCTCGCCGATGCGTTCGAAGGCGCGCACCGCCAGCGGTTCGTAGCCCTCGTACTCCAGCCGCAGCACCCGGCGCCCCGCGTTCTCGTTGCGGACGACGCCCACGAAGGTGATGACGGCGCCGGGACCGATCGGGTCGGAGGCGGCCTCGGCGCTGACCGTGCGCACCAGCGCGTTCAGGTCGAGCGCCTCGGTCGTCACCGCGTACGACGGGATCGGCATGGACCTACTATTGTTGCTCATTTCGCCAGAAATGATGGAGCGGCCCCGGCTCGTGTCCCAGCCGCGGGGCGTGGCGAATGGCGCCCTCGACGTAGCGCTTGGCCCCGCCGGCGGCTTCGGGCAGCGACAGACCGGCCGCCAGCCCGGCCGCGATGGCGGCCGAGAAGGTGCAGCCCGTCCCGTGGGTCTGCCGGCTGTCGAGCCGGGGCGCGCGAAGCTCGACGACGGCGCCGCCGTCATCGAGCAGGTCGACCGCCTCCACGGTGTCGAAATGGCCGCCGGTGACGAGGGCCGCCGCCGCCCCGTGGAGCCGAATGCGGGCGGCGGCGCGCCGCGCGTCGTCCAGCGAGCCGATCGGCTGACCGGCCAGCACCTCCGCTTCGAAGCGGTTGGGGGTGACCACCCGGGCGCGCTTCAGCAGCCGGCTGCGCACGAGGGCGACCGCGTCCTCGTCGAGGAGCCGCCGGCCGCTGGTGGCGGCAATGACCGGATCGACGACCAGGGGCGGTCCCGGATGCGCTTCCAGAGCCTCGCAGACCGCCTCGACGATCGCGGCGGTGGCGAGCATCCCGGTCTTGATCGCCCGTATGTCGAAGTCGTCGAACACCGCGCGGATCTGGGCCGCGACCATGCGGGGGGAGACGGGATCGACGGCGGTGACGGCGCGCGTGTTCTGGGCGGTGATCGCGGTGACCGCGGTGACGCCGTGGACGCGGTGCGCCGCGAACGTCCTGAGGTCGGCCTGCAGGCCCGCGCCCCCGCCCGAGTCGCTCCCGGCGATGGTGAGCACGGTGGGCCGGTCGCGGCGGAGACTTGGCCCGGTCACGTGCCGCTAGCGTTCCGTGTCGCCGGCGAGGTCCGCCAGACGAGGGCCGAGTCCGAAGACCAGCAGGAACTGGTAGGGGAGGAAGGTCTCGTGCGACAACAGCGCGAGGCCGGCCGTCCGGGCGTCGCGGATGACCGCGGCGGCGTCGACCCGCTGGTCCATCGGCGGCCCCGGGCCGTGGCCTTCCTTGGTGAAGTCGACGATGCCCAGCCGGCCCTGGGGCTCGAGGGCCCGCGCGACGTCGCTCAACAGCGAGACCGGATTCGCGACCTCGGCGTAGACGTCCACGATGAGCACCGCGTCGAGCCCGTCCGGCAGCTTCGCGTCTTCCGCGGTGCCGAGCACGGTCCGGACGTTGGTCAGGCCCTCGCGGCTGACCCGATAGTTGATTGCCTCAAGCATCGGCCGCTGGATGTCCTCGGCGTAGACGCGGCCGTTGGGTCCGACCCGCCGCGCCAGCCGCACCGTGAACCAGCCGGCCCCGGCGCCGACGTCGGCGACGGTGGAGCCGTCGGCGATGTTCAGCGCATCCATGATCTCGTCCGGTTTCTGCCAGATGGCGCGGTCGGGCGCCTCGAGAAGGCCGAGATCCTCAGGGGGGAAGAGCCGGGCGTGGGGCAGGTTCTGCGCGGCCGCGGCCGCCGGGCCCAGCGCCACGAGCATCCACACGACCGCGGCCGGATGCAGGCGCCAGGGAGCCCGTGGTGAAACCCCGCGTCGCGCCGAGACCGGCGAGGCGCAGGATGCATCGCCGGTCGAATGCAGCGGGGCCTTCCGCCACGGGTTCCTGATCATGGGGCTCCCGGGCTCACTTCGGAGCCCTGCTCCCGGGGGCGTCCGGGTCTCCCGTCCCGTCGCCGGCGTCCGGCGGCTCCCGGGCCGGTTCCAGTCCCAGCCCGGACATCGTCGCCTTCCGGCTCCGCTGCCCGCCCAACCAATCCTGCAGGAGTCCGCGCCGTGCTACGGCGCGGACTCCTGGCACGGCAATCGGTCCGGTCCGCCGAGATTCGGAAGCGGCGGGCGGCCGAACCCGCGCCCGGCGGCCATCGCGTCGACCGCGCACGACGCCAGGTCCTCGACGGCCAGCAGCTCGAACGGTGTCGCCGCTGCCGGCTCCAGCCACTTGAGATAGCCGCCGCACCCGGTGCACAGCGCCGCCCGCGCCGGCGCGCCGGGCGACGCGGTCATCCAGGTCGGACGGGAGTCGCGATCCTGGCAATAGGTGCACCGGTCGACGCGCGCGGGCCAGTCGAGCCCGCAGAACGAGCAGCGCAGCCGGCCGGCCTCGCCGCACGCCTCGGCGAAGGCCGGCCACGATCCGCAGGCCGGACAGTAGCCGTGCGGCCACCGGTCCCGCGCGCCGGCGATGCCGCCCGGCCCCGCCGTCTCGTCGGGAAGTAGCGTTCGCGCCGCGACGTGGGCGGCGGGCCCCGTCGCGAGCTCGGCCGCCAACCAGAGGACGTCCGGGGCGATCCCCTCGTGCATCGCTTTCGTCCGGATGGCGTGCTGATTGCGGTCGAACGAGGCGGCCAGCAGGGACCCCATGTCGACCCGTCCGGCGTCGATGCACCCCCGCACCCGGCGTGCGACGTCGCCGGCGCCTCCCGCCGCGAGGTCGTCGCACGCCGCGAGGACGAGCGGCGCCAGCAGCGCCACCGGCAGCGCCGCCGCCTCGCCCCGGATCAACGGGTGGCCGGCCTGCAGCTTGTCGGCCATCCGTTGCCGGGTGAGTTGAAGGACCGGCGGTTCGATACGCAGCCGGTCGACGAGGCGGATGGTGCGGACGACCATCGGCCGCTGCACCGCGATCGCGGGAATCAGGTCGGGTTGCGCGACCGCGATGTCCGCCCACCGGGTCTCGGCGCGGCGGACGAGCGCCTCGGGGTCGAGGATGGTCGAGTTCACGGGCCGTCTTCCGGGGTTGGAGAATCCTGCCTGCATTGTACGCCATGGGCCCGGTGCGGCGCCGGTCCGGGGCTCCTGCGGCGGCGGCGCGGTTGAAGTGCCGCCCGTGTCCCGCTTATACTCAAGCGCGGGCTCCAATGCTACGGAGTCGCGGGGGAGAACTGGGATGGCACAGTTGATTACGGTGACCGAGACCGCAGCGTCGAAGATTGTCGCGCTGATGGCGGAAGAGAACAAGAAGAGCGCGGGGCTCCGCGTCTTCGTGCAGGGCGGCGGATGCTCGGGCTTTCAGTACGGCTTGATGATCGAAGAAGGCGCCGGGGACGTCTCGGCCGACCGGATCTTCGAGTCGAACGGCGTCAACCTGTACGTGGACCCCATCAGCATTCGGTATCTGTCGGGGGCGGAGGTCGACTTCGTCGACAACCTGACCGGCGGGGGATTCACGATCAAGAATCCCAACGCGAAGTCGACGTGCGGGTGCGGATCGTCGTTCGGCGTCTGACACGAACACCGCGCACGGCGGTGTTACAGGGCGAGGCGGACCATCTCCGTACCGGTCGCCCCTGGACGTACCTCAAGTACTTGGCCACGGGTAACCGGCGCCCGGCGCTCTCCGCCGCGCGGGGCGGTTCCTTGTGCCCGGGTGGCCATGGACTCGCAAACAGACTACATCGAACGTCTGCGGCCGGCCGGCGGCAAGCGCTCCGGCAAGCGCGACCTCGTGGTCAGCGTCTTCCTGCGCCAGGAAGGTCATCTGAGCGCCGACGATCTCGTCGACCTGATGCGCAAGGAAGACAAGCGCATCAGCCGGGCCACCGTCTACCGCACGCTCCAGTGGATGGTGGACGCGGGCATCGCCCGAAAGGTCGACTTCGGCGAAGGCCGCTTCCGGTTCGAGCACTCGTATCGCCATCCCCGGCATTTCCATCTGATCTGCAAGGCCTGCAACCGATCGTCCGAGTTTCTCAGCTCCGACGTCGAAGTGCTGCTGGCGGAGATCGCCGAGGCGCGGGGCTTCATGGCGCGCCAGAGCGTCGTGCAGATCTACGGAACCTGTGAGGACTGCCGGAAGGGAAATCGCCCCACGCGCCCGTCCGCGGCCACCGACACGGTGTTCGCCCGTGACGCGTTGCGCATCGCCATCGCGACCGAGCGCAGCGGGCTCGAGTTCTATACGCGGGGCGCCCGGCTGGTCCGTAACCCTCGGGCCCGCGAAGTCTTCCGGCGCCTGGCGGCCGAGGAGCAGGAGCATCTGGCGACGCTCGAGGCCCGCTTCGAACAGTTGCGGGTCGAGGATCCGGAAATCGAGTCCTATCCCACCTTTCTGTACTTCAAGGGGGCGTCCGACGGGTTGTTCGCCGAGGGCGCCGAGAGGCTGCGGCAGGTCGTCGATGACCGCGAGGCGCTGATGATCGGCATCCGGTGCGAGCGCGCGTCACACCGGTTCTTCAAGCGGTACGGCGAGCGTTTCGAGGACTCCGAGGGCAAGCGCATCTTCCTGGAGTTCGCGACCGAGGAGCGCGAGCATCTGGAGCTGCTGATCCGGGAGTATCGCGCGCTGGTGGGTCAGGAACGGCCGCGCCGGGGAAGCCCCCGCCCGGTCGCGTAGCATCACAGCCCGCTGGCGCACGCGCCACTCTCGGAGCGCCGCGGGGTTCCACCGCGGGCTGGCAGGTTCCCGTCCGATCCCGTCACGGCTTTCTCGCCACCACCTGCGCGACGCCGGTCGGGTGCCGGTGCTCCTCGTCGTGCCGGATCTGCCAACCGTCGAAGACCCCCCGCAGCTCGCCGGGTCGCAGCAGATGGTCGGCCGACCGCGGTCCCGTGCCATGGGCGAGCTGGGCGACCGTGAAGGTCTCGTAGATGACGAAACCGCCGGACCGCACGGCGCCGCGCAGATCCGGCCAGAGCGAGCGCTGCAGGTAGTTGGTGCAGATCAGCAGGTCGAACCGGTCGCGGGGCAGGGGGGACACCTCGAGGTCCGCGACCCAGAGTCTCGCCGCCAACCCGTCCGCCCGCGCCTGCCGTATCCGCTCGAGGTCGCGGTCGACGCCGTGGACCCGGAACCCCAGCGCGGCGGCGACCCGGGCGTGGCGCCCCGCGCCCATCGCCACGTCCAGGGCGTCGGGGCGGCGCCCGAGGCTGGTGCGGACCGTGGACAGCCACCGAACGACGAAGGACGAGGGCGCGGCGGTCATCGGTCGGGACTTTGGCGGCCGTGGGCTGATATCATGATGGGTCGATGTCCGCCGCGTTGATTACCGCTTCGGTGCTGTCGCTCGCGGGTCTGCTCGTCAGCTTCGCCCTCGGATACGCGGCGGCCGCGCCCGACGAGGTCCTGCGTCACGCGACGCTGGCGATCTTCGTGACCCTCATGACCCTGCTGGCGCACTCCATGACCATGTTCTACCTCATCGGCAAGGGCCGCGCCATCGGCGATGCGGTCACCGAGGGGGGACTGACGACCGACGCGGTCGCCCGCGTGTCCGCGTTGCGGAGGCCGGTGTTCAAGTTCGCGACGTTGGCCATGGCCTCGACCATGCTCACCGCCATTCTCGGCGGCGGAGTCGACACCGGCGTCCTCCCCGCCGCCGTGCACGCCCTCCTGGGCATGCTCACGATAGGCGCCGGCGTGGTGGCGTTGCGGGCCATCGTGCATGCCCTGAACGAGTCGTCCCGCATCGTCGACGAGGTCAACCGGGATCTCGGGGGCCAGTAGCGTCCGTGCTCTCGAAGATTCTTCTCTTCGACATCGACGGGACGCTGCTCTTGTCGGGTCGGGCCGGATACCGCGCGTTGACCCGGGCGTTCGAGGAGCTGTTCGGCGTGCCGCGCGGTTTCGACGACATTCCGGTGGCGGGTCGAACCGACGAGCTGATTCTGACCGCGGCGGCCGAGCGGGTGGGGGTGGCCATCGACCCCCCGGCCCGGGCCCGGTTCCACCGCCGGTACTGCGAGCTGTTCGCCGAGGAGATCCACTTTCCGGGGCCGCGGAAGGGGTTGATGCCCGGCGTGTCCCGGTTGCTCGACGTTCTCGCCCGCAACGACGCCGTGCGCTGTGGCCTGGTCACCGGGAACTTCGCGAGACCGGCGCGCATCAAGCTGGAGCACTTCGACCTCTGGCGGTACTTCGGCTTCGGGGCGTACGGGGACGATGCACCGGTGCGGGATGCCCTGGTGCCGATTGCGGTAGAGCGGGCCCGCCGAATCCAGGTCGAGGTGCGGGGACCGGACGACGTCGTCGTGATTGGCGATACGCCGCTCGACGTGCAGTGCGCGGCGGCTGCCGGCGCCCGCTCGGTGGCCGTCGCCACCGGATCCTACGACGAGACCGCCCTGCGCGCAGCGGGGGCCCACGCGGTGCTGCCGGACTTCAGCGCTACCGAGACGGTGGTCGATACCCTCCTCGGGCTGGCCGGGAGATGACGGCTTTCCCGGTAGTGCTCAGGGGTTGGCGGAAGCGCCTGGGAGTCGAACCCAGCCCCCCCGCGTTGGCGGGGGGCGACCGATTTTGAAGACCGGGAGGGCCACCGGGCCCCGTTCGCTTCCTCGCCGGCCCTGCGCCGGTTCATCGTACAACCGCATGCCGATCGCGTGAAGCGGGCTGCGTTCGGCCGGTTTCGCGCGATGGATGACCGCGAATCTCCCGCAGGCGGGTGAGCAGGCTGGGTAGGGCGCAGGCGTCTCGGGGACGCATGAACGGTACAAACCACGGGCGTAACCGCACACACTGGACACGCGACTCAAGCGGTGAGCCGCAGTAGCGACGTGCGAAACGCGCGGGGACGTTTCGAGACCGATCGGTTACGTGGGCGCCGCCCCGTTCGCCGAGCGGGACGGCGCGACGAAGTGCTCAGCCCTCGATCAGACGCACTTCTCCGGCCCGGGGGCCCTTGGTCGATTCCTCCGTGGTGAACTCGACCCGCTGGCCTTCCCGAAGCAACTCGAAGACTGCCCCGCGCACTGCGCTGCGGTGGAAGAAGTGCTCGATCCCTCCTTCGTCGCGAATGAAACCGAAGCCCTTGTCGATCAAGAGACGTGCGATAGTACCGCTGGACATACGAACTCCTCCGATGCCGAATCCCAACCGCCGTGACGGTGCCCAGACGCCTCGTCCACCAGCCGGGACCTGACGGATCCCCCCCTGTTCGCAGGCCAGAGCGACCGCCAGAACCACCCGCTACCCCCGGATGGGGGCGGGTTGCGAGGTTCTCGTCCGCAACGGAACCACGCCTTTCGATGCGCCCGACTAAGCGGATCTACACCGAAGGGGAGCAAGTCTAGTGACGTTTGTTGGTAGAAGTCAAGGGTCGACCCGTTTACTATTCGGCAGGGGCCGGCGCCTTCGGGGCCGGTTTCGCCGGCGGGTAGGTGGTCCAGAAGTGCCGATTGCAGGCCGGGCACTCCCAGAACTGCTGCGGGCGCCACGGATCTTCGGGGCCGGGATCTTTCAGATCCATCGGGGCGCCGCACCGCTGGCAACGAACCGAGACATCGGGGTGATCCATGGAGAGAATTGTAGTGTCCCGTCCGGGGGAGTTGCAACACGCCACCGGCGCGCGACCCGGGACTGGAGCGCCGCCCGGGACGCGGGCGGGGTGCAGACCGTGATTCCCGGGGTCGTGCTGGCCGGCGGGGCCTCGTCCCGCATGCAGGGTCGTCCGAAAGCGCTCCTGCCGGCGGGGCCGGGCGGCGAGACGTTTCTCGAGCGGATCGTGTCGACGCTGCGCGCGGGAGGGGTCGACGACGTGGTGGTCGTCACTGGTCATCGTCCGGCGCCCATCGTCCATCGAGCCGCTCTCCTGCGGCCGATGGTCCGGGTGGTGCGCAATCCGCATCCGGAACGGGGCCAGCTCTCCTCGCTCCTCGCCGCGCTCGAGGCCGTCGACCGTCCGGGGGTGCGGGCGATGCTCGTCACCCTGGTCGACCTGCCCCTGATCTCGATCGCGACGGTGCGGGCGGTGCTCGACGCCTACGGGCGGACCGGCGCACCTCTCGTGCGTCCCGTGCGGGACGGGAGGCACGGTCATCCCGTGGTGTTCGATCGCGCGCTGTTCCGGGAGCTGCGGCAGGCGGACCCCGCCGGCGGCGCCAAACCGGTGGTGCGCGCACATGCGGCGGACGAGTGCGTGGTCACCGTCGAGGACGACGGCGCCTTCACCGACGTGGATACGCCGGAGGACTATCGACGATGCTTCGGCGTGCCGCCACCCCCTCCCGGAGCCGATGGCCGGCCGCCGGGGGCCGGTTGATTCGACGGCGCCGTCCGGATAGAATGAAAGACGGCTGGGCCAGTGGCGCAGTTGGGAGCGCGCGTGAATGGCATTCACGAGGTCACGGGTTCGACCCCCGTCTGGTCCACCATCTATCCTTCATCCCATCCTTTATCGTTTTTCCACGTAGACAACCTGACGAATGGCGGCGGCGCCGTCAGTACTCCCCGAACATCCGCTGAATGTCGTTCACGTCCCGGGTCGCGCCGAGGGCGAGCATCAGGAGAATGCGCGCCTTGACCGGCGCCAGATCCTCACCGGAGATGCGCAGCCGCGGCGGCGCGCTGCCGTCCCGGGAGGTGGCGGAGCCGGACGGCGCAATCCGCCCCCGGCCGGTGCGGGTGGTCATGACGACGAACACCCCGCGCGTGTAGGCGTACGCGATGGCCTCCCGCTGGCCGCGGCCGGTCGCGCCGGCTCCCGCACCCGCGATGACGACCCCGGCGGCGCCGTGGTCCACGGCGGCGCGAATCAGATCGCCGGACGCACCCTGGTAGGCCATGACGATGTCGATGCGGGGCAGGGGGGCGAGGCGGGAGACGTCGAACTCGCTCCTCGCGGTATGGCGTCGTTCGACCCGCCGGTAATACACCACCCCGTCACGGGCCACGATGCCGAGGACGCCGTACCCCCGGGTCTCGAACGCGTTCAGGCTCGTGGCATCCGTCTTGGTCACCTCCCGCGCGGAGTCGATCGTGCCGTTCAGGACCACGAGCACGCCTCGCCCCCGCGAGCCGGGGTCCGCGGCCACCCGGAACGCCTGTCGAAGGTTGGCGGCGCCGTCGTACCCCAGGGCTTCCGGCCGGCGCATCGCGCCCACCACGACGACCGGTCGCGCGTGCCGCACCGTCAGGTGGAGGAAGAATGCGAGCTCTTCGAGGGTGTCGGTGCCGCTCGTGACGACGATGCCCGCGGTGTCCGGATCCTGGGAGAAGACCCGGTCGATGCGGCGGGCGAGACGCACCCACTGGTCCAGGGTGAGCGCGTTGCTGGCAATATTCGCGAACGACTCGGTTTCCGCCTCGACGAGCCGGCCGAGGTCGGGGATCAGCGCGACGAGCTCGTCGGGGGAGAGCCGGCCGCCGGCCCGGTTGGAGATCGTGCCGCCGGTCGTGATCAGCCGGACCCGCGGCAGGGCGGCTTCGCTTGCGGTCTGAAGCGGAGCCGGGTGGGCGGCGGCGAAAGGGACCCCTGCACCGGACGCCAGGAGCGGGAGCCCGACGAGCAGTACGCGCCGCAAGATCCGCCGCATCGGTCACCGGGCGCGTTGACGTCGCACGGGAACTCCACTCGGGATGGGACGGCCTCGGTGGATGGTTCAGCCGCGGTTCCCCGCCGGCTGGCTCTCTGTACTATACCGTAAGGTCGACGACCGGTTGGCCAGCGTCAGCCACTCGGTCAGGCACTCGACCGCCTGCTCGGGGGTTTCGCCGTAGAACGGCATCAATGCGGTCGGTCCTCCGGGTACGCTGACCAGATAGGCGCGCCACCGGTCGGGATCGACCAGGGTCGCCTCGATGACGTATCGGCGATCGTTGATGGCGCGTTCGAAGCGTTGAGAGGTCACGGGTCTGTCGCGGCTAATACGATGAAATCGTGCGTGGCTGAGAGACCAAATTGTAGCCGGCTGCCGGCAGCGATCAAGCGAAGGAAGGTACGAAGACCGATCCACACCACCCCGGTTTCGGGGGGCGATGTCCGTGGTTCCGGCAAAAAAAGATCTGCGGTCCACTGACGATTCACACCCCCTCCATATGCAATGCACAGGTTTTCCATAGTCGTGCAGGTCGACCTGCCGCGGACCCGGCCGCGAGCCCTCCTGCCGTGACTGCTCCGCGCCGGACCAGGCTGTTCAGGGCGGCGGATCTCCCAGCGTTCCGCCGTGCGATCGCCGACTGCCTCGACGGGACCGGGTCCTGGGATCTGCGCTCGTCGATGGTGCTCGTGCCGTCTCGCGCGGCGGCCGATCAGTTGCGGTGGA
The DNA here is from genome assembly GCA_965215895.1 of Vicinamibacterales bacterium. GTDB lineage: Bacteria > Acidobacteriota > Vicinamibacteria > Vicinamibacterales > UBA8438 > JAJEEA01. Next base: position 1,039,596 of record OZ244130.1, read on the forward strand.
CCCTCGAGCAGCGCCGGCTGGCGCGGAGGACCGCCGTGGTGCTGCCCTGCGTGGTGACCCGCGACGAGCTGTACGCCGAGCTGCATCGCCGCCTGGGGGATGCCCCGCCGCGGCTGGGCGGCATCGAGCGCCTCGTCTGCGGGCGGGCGGCGGCCGAGGAGGTGCGCGCGGCGGGGGTGGAGCCGCCGTTCAAGCTGCGTCCGGGGCTGGTCGACGAGTTTCTGGGGCTGTACGACGAGCTGCGCCGGCACCAGCGGGAGGTAGAGGCCTTCGAACGGGTGCTGGTCGAGACCCTCGAGCCGAGCCGGGACCTCGATCGCGGCGCCCGGCGCATGCTGCGGCAGACGCGGTTTCTCGCCGGGATGTTCCGGGCCTACGAGCGGCGGGTCGCGGCCTCCGGGGGGATCGACGAGCACGGGGTGCGGGGGTTGGCGCTCGAGCGGGGGCTGCGCCGCCCGGTGCGGCAGGTGGTGGTGACCGTAGGCGACCGGGCGTCCGGCCGCGATGGCCTGTGGCCGGGGGATTTCGATCTGCTGGCCCGCCTGCCCGACCTCGCCCGCCTCGACGTCGTGGCGACGTCTTCGTTGCTCGGGACCGGTTATCGGGAGCGGCTCGAGGATCTGCTGCCGGGGCTCGAGGAGATACCGGTTCCGGCGGAGTCCGGCCGGACCGTCCGCCTCGCGGCGCCGGATGCGCCGCCCCGGCGGCGTTACTTCACCTGGCGGGACCGCGAGGAAGAGCTGCTGGCGGTCGTCCGGCAGGTGAAGCACCGGCCCGCCGGCGAGCGGTCGGCGGTCGTGTTCCAGCGGCCGTTGCCGTATCTCTATCCGGCCCGCCATCTGTTCGCGTCGGCGGGGGTCCCCTACGAGACGCGAGACACCCTGCCGCTGGCCTCGGAGCCGTTCGCGGCGGGGCTCGACCTGGTGCTGTCGTTCGTATCCTCCGGGTACGCGCGCCGCCCCACGGTCGAGCTGCTCCGATCACCGCACTTCCGCTTCACCGACGGAGACCGGGCCCTCGATCCGCCCGCGATACCGGCTCTCGACCGGGAGCTCCTCGAGGCGCGCTACGCGGGCGCCGCCGTCGAGCGGGACGAGGACGGGACCGGGAACCCGCTCCGCCGGTTGGCGGTCCGGTGGAGCGATCCGGCGGGCCGCGGCCGGCGGGCCCCGGCGGCGCGGGCGGCGCGGGCGGCGGCGGCGGCGGCCGACGAGCTGACCGGGTTGACCCGGCCGGGACCCGCGAGCGCCCTGATCGACTGTCTGCTGCGGTTCGTCGATGGGCACCGGGCGCCGGCTCCCGACGACGCGGAGACGGCGTCGCGCGAGTCGCGGGTGCGCGGCGCGGTGCTCGGCATCCTGCGGGACTGGCGGGACGCCCATGCCCGCCACGACGATCCGGTGGTGGACCTGGCCGCGATCACGTCCACCCTGCGGCGTCTGCTCGAGGCCGCTACGTTCGCCGCCCCCACCGGCGCCGCCGGCGTCGTGCTCGTCGATGCGCGGGCCGCCCGCTACGGCGCCTTCGACAATCTGTTTCTGGTCGGTCTCGTGGACCGGGAGTGGCCGGATCGCGGGCGCCACAGCGCGCTGTACCCGGCCTCGCTTCTCCATCAGCTCGGATGGCCGCGCGAGATCGACCGGCTGCGGGCGGCTCGCGCCGACTTCCGGGACCTGCTGGGGTCGGCCGCCCGGCGGGTGTCGGTGTCCACCGTCGCCTTCGAGGACGACGCGGTGGTGGCGGGGTCGGCGCTGCTCGAGGACCTGGCCGACCTGGACGTGGAGGTGTCCGTCGAGCCGCCGCCCGCCGGGCGGGTGACGGCGGATGCGGGGTTGGCGGAGGTCCCGGCCGCGGTGCCCCTCGCGGCCGAGCCGGCCGACTGGCGGGCCCTCCGGGAACGGCGATGCGCGCAGGCCGATGCCCGGGCCGGCGGCGGGACCGGTCCGCGGGCGCCGGCCGCCTACGCGATCAGCGCGGTCGAGCGGTACCTGAGCTGTCCGTTCAAGTACTTCGCGTCCGCGGTGCTGCGACTCGGCGAGGAGCCGGAGGACGAGGTCATCCTGAGCCCCCGCTCGCGCGGGCGGTTCGTCCACGAGGTCTTCCGGGCGTTCTTCGATCGATGGCAGCGGACCGGCGGCGGGGTCGTCGACGTCGAGTCGTTCCCCCGCGCCCGCGCGCTGGCCGTTGCGGTCGCCGAGGAGCATCTGGCGGGCCTGCCGGCGCGGGACCGGGCGGTGGAACGGATCTGGCTGCTGGGCTCGCCGGCCGGGGCCGGCATCCTCGACCGCCTGTTGATGCTGGAGGCGGATCGTTCCGATCGGGTCCTCGAGCGGCTGCTGGAGATCCGGTTCGACGACGTGTATCGACTCGACGGCGCGGACGGCCCGCGGCCGGTGCGGCTGCGCGGCACCGCCGACCGCATCGATCTGATCGAGGGAGGGCGGCTGCGGGTCATCGACTACAAGACCGGTCATGCCCCCGACCGCGCCCGGTCGCTGCAGTTGCCGATCTACGGGCGGTGCGCCGAGCAACTGCTCGCGGGCCGGCGGGACCGCGACTGGCGGCTCGCGGAAGCGGCGTACGTCGCGTTCGGCGAGCCGCGGCCCTGGGTGCCCCTCGACCGGCGGCAGGACATGGCCGCGGCGATGGCGGAGGGCCAGCAACGGTTCCTCGAGACGGTCGGCGCGATCGAACGCGGGCAGTTTCCGGTGCGTCCCGCCGAGCCCTATCGCTGCGCCTTCTGCGACTATCCCACCGTGTGCCGGAAGGACTACGTCGGTGACGAGTGAGCGCCAGCTTCCGCTCTTCGGAGAGGGCGGCGACGATGCCGGGGTGCGGCCGGCCGGCCGGCGTCGGCCCCCGAGCGCCCTCGACGATGCCCCGGCGCGGGCCTTCGCCACCGATCCCGCCAACAACGTCGTCCTCGAGGCCTCGGCGGGCACCGGCAAGACCTCCGTCCTCGTGTCGCGCTATGTCAATCTGCTGCGGGCGGGCGTCGACCCGTCCAATATCCTCGCCATCACGTTCACGCGGCAGGCGGCGGCGGAGATGCGGGACCGCATCATCCGCGAGCTCCGGCGCGCGGCGGACGGGCCGCCGGCCGAACGGGACCGCTGGCGGGCGCTGCGTGACCGGCTGGGCGAGATCGCCATCAGCACCATCGATGCGTTCTGCCTGTCCCTGCTGCGCGAGTTTCCCCTCGAGGCGGACCTCGACCCCGGGTTCGGGATGACCGACGAGACCGAGGTGCCCCGGCTGGTCCAGCAGGCCCTGGACCGAACCCTCGCGGTCTGCGGCGCGGTGGCCGCCGACGACCTCGCGGTGGCGATGGTGCTGGCCCGCCTCGGGGCGGGCCGGGTGCGGACGGCGCTGGCCCATCTGCTGGAACGGCGGCTGGTGGCGCCGGCGGCGCTGCAGCGGTTTCTCATGACCGGGCCCCGCGGGTTGACGGGCGACGGCGCGTGCCGGCAGGCGGCGGACCGGCTCGCCCGGCTCCTGGCCGGTGTCGACGGCGGTCTCGATCGTTTTCTCGCGGACGGCCCGGCCGCCCATCCCCGGTTCCGGGCCCTCGCGCGCGAGCTCCCCGGCCTCGCGGCGCGAGCCGAGTCGGAGCCGGACGCGCTGCGTCCCCTGCTCGACCGGATCCGCGAGTACTTTCTGACCGCGGCGGGACAGCCGCGCCGGCGGTTCGCGCCGTTCCGGGCCGAGCAGTGCCGGTCCGCCGCGGCGTGGCAGCGGCACTGCGCCGTAGCGCGGTCCGTTGCGCCCGCGGTGGCGGAGGCGCTGGCCGCGCTCGACCGCGATCTGAACGTCGTGCTCGCGCGGGGGGTGCAGCGCATGTTCGCGATCGCGGTGACGGAGTACGAGCGGGAGCTGGCCGCCCGCTCGGTGCTCGACTTCTCCGAGGTGCTGTCTCGCGCCCTGGATCTGCTGCGCCGCATGGACGAGTTCGCCCAGAGCCGATACCGGCTCGAGTCGCGCTATCACCACGTGCTCGTCGACGAGTTCCAGGACACCAGCCGGGCCCAGTGGGAGCTCGTGTCGCTGCTGGTGCGGTCTTGGGGCGAGGGGTTCGGCCTGGTCCACGACGCCCCGGTGCCCCCCTCGGTGTTCGTCGTCGGAGACCGCAAGCAGTCGATCTACGGGTTCCGGGACGCCGAGGCGGCGGTCATGCAGGATGCCGCCGGCTCCATCGGCGCCCTGCGGCCGGAGGGCGACGTGCGCCGGTCCATCTCTCACAGCTTCCGGGCGGTGCCGGCGCTGCTCGCGTTCGTCAACGATCTGTTCGGAGCCGTCGAGAAGACCGACCGTCCCCGCGACGGGTTCAGATACGACGCCACGGACCGGTTTCCCGTGGAGCCGGACGGGGGGGTGCCGTCGCCGGCCGACGACGGCCGGCCCGCCGCGGACTCGCCGCTGGGCCTGGTGCTCGCCGACAGCCCGCGGGCCTGCGCGGACCGGGTCGCCGGCGAGGTGGCCCGGCTGCTCGACGGGACCGCGGTGCGGGACCGCGGCGACGGGACGATGCGCCGGGCCGCCCCGGGCGACATCGCGATTCTGTTCCGGTCGCGTGAAACGCATCGGGAGTTCCAGGCGGCCCTGGAGGACCGACAGATTCCCGCCTGTGTCTACAAGGGCCTGGGGTTCTTCGATGCCGACGAGATCAAGGACTGCCGCGCCCTGCTCCGGTTTCTCGCGGACCCCGCCTCCGAGCTCCGGACCGCCGCGCTGCTCCGGTCGCGGCTGGTGGGGGTCACCGACCGCGCGCTCGCGGAGCTGGCCGGCCATCTCGCCGAGTCCCTCCGGCCGGAGGGACCGGAATCCCGGTTGCAGGCGTTGGACCCGTTGGACCGGGACCTCCTGCTGCGTCTGCGGGCGAGCGTGCCCCGATGGCTGGCCGCCGTCGACCGGGTTCCTCCCGCCGAGCTGGTCGACCGCATCCTCGCCGACTGCGCCTACGCGTTCGAGCTGCGGGGGCCGCGTCTGGTGCAGGCGCGAGAGAACCTGAAGAAGCTGCGGGGGCTGGTCCGCCGGGTGCAGAATCGCGGGTTTGCCACCGCGGCCCGGATCGCCGAGCACGTGGACCGTCTCTCCGGCGACGTGTCCAACGCCGTCGTCGATGCCTTCGATGCGGTCAACCTGATGACCGTCCATGCCGCGAAGGGGCTGGAGTTCCCGGTGGTCTTCCTGGTGGAGCTGGCGCGGGGAGCGGGAGGCGTGCCGCCGCCGATACGGGTGGTGGCCGACCGCGGTGACGGCGAGCCGTCCGTCTCGGTGGCCCCGTTCCGATCCGGCGCCGACCACGATCAGCGGGACCGCGAGCGGGAAGAGACCAAGCGTCTCCTCTACGTCGCCGCGACCCGCGCGCGGGACCGCCTGTATCTTTCCGCCACCCTGACCGGCGGGACCATCAAGGCGGGGACCGGCAGCTTCGCGGCGGTGGTGCCGCCGGCGCTGCTCGCAGAGCTCGCCCCGGGCTCCGCGCGGGGACGCCGGAGGACCTGGACCGGTCCCTCGGGCCGCGCGCATGCCTTCGCCGTCGTCGGGCATGAGGCGGCCGGGGTCTCCTTCCGCCCGCCGGATGCGCCCGCCCCGGAGCCGGACCGGTTCGAGCCGTGGCGTCCCGCCGCGGGCCCGCCCCGGGTCGCGGCCACGACGCTGGCCGGCGCCATGCCGGCGGGCAGCGAATCGGAGCGGACGCGCGGCGTCGACCCCCTCGTGGGACGACTCGTGCACCGGCTTCTGCGGGATGACGGGGAAGGGGCCGGAGGGTCGGACCTGCGGGGCCGGGTCGTGGGGTTGATGGAGCCGGAGGAGCGGGCGCGGGCAGACTATCGCGCCCTGGCCGACGCTGCCGCGGGTATCTACCGGCGCGCCGTCGAGCGGGCAGACGTCACCGAGATCCTGCAGGGCGACCGTCTCTTCGAGGTCCCGTTCACGCTCCGCCGGACCGATCCCGGCGGCGCCGGACCGATCTTCGTCCGCGGGGCGATCGACTGCCTGCGCCGGTGGCCCGACGGGCGGGTGACGGTGATCGAGCTCAAGACCGGCGCCGCCCGGCCGGAGCACGAGTCGCAGCTCGCGCTCTACCTGGAGGCGGCGCGCGCCCTGTTCGGGGGCCGTCAGGTCGACGGACGCCTGCTGTATCTGAAGTGACCGCGTCCGCGATGAGGCTGCGGGCGGGCGCCATCAACTCCGGATCAGGGCCGGATCGGCGACCAGCCGGTCCGCCCAGGTCCGGGCCTCGGCCTCCGCGTCGGCCTGGGTGCGTCCCACGAGGATGACCGAATCGAGCGGTTCGTCGCTTCCGTCCCGGGTGACCCAGGCGATCCAATGCGCGCCGCGAGACGCCGTTCTGATGTCCAACTGGATGCTGTCAGTCGTCATGGCCGCCTGACATCGTATCGTACCGCCGGGGCCCCGGATCCGGGAACCGCCGCCTTCCGGCTCCGCTTCCAGCGCAACCGGCCCGCGGCGCTCCGCGGCGGAGACTCCTACGATCTTCGATACCCGCAGATCAGGCACTGCCAGCGGCCGGTCTCGCGCTCCGGGCGGCTCCTCCGGTCCGAGGGAAGCGCTTCCATCAACGACTGCCAGGGCGGGGCGGTGGGTTCGAGAATCCCGCCGCAGTCCGGACAGGTCGGCAACGTGGGAGCGGCCGGGTTACCCGCCGGGGGCGCTGGGTCGGGCATGAGGGCGACGGTAGCACCTGGTCCCTCTATTGACAAGGCTGGAGCGCCACTCCTAAGGTACGTGGCCGATGTCCGACTATCACCGGAGGCTCGGGTTGCCGCATTCGCCCACGCTCCATGAGGTCCGGCGGGCGTATCGCGAGTTCGCCCGGCGGTGCCGGGCGCGGCGCGGCGATCCGGGCCGCGGTGACCGGCTCGATTCGTGGCACGTGGCGTACTCCGTGAACACGCCGGGACGGGCCGGGGCCGAGGCGGCGCCGGGACCGCACGCGGCGGGGGAGGGGTGCGAGGATGCCTTTCGCGACGAGGTCGATGTCGACTTCCCGTCGATGTCGAAGCTCGTCGACCGCATGCGCCGGTCGTTCTTCGGTGCGGCGGCCCCGCGCGCCCTGTCCGCCGACGTGCGCCTGACCCCGTCGCAGGCGGACAGTGGCGTCAGCGTGCCCTTCGATGTGTCCCTGCGTCATACCTGCCCCGCCTGTGGGGGACGCGGCGAGGTGTGGCTCGACCCCTGCGGCGCGTGTGACGGCAGCGGGGCGGGGTTGCTGCCGCACCAGCTTCAGCTCATGGTGCCGCCGGGGGTGCGGGACGGTACCTGTCTGCGTTTCGACGTGACGCCGCCCTATGCGCCGGCCGCCCGCGTCCAGATGCGAATCTCCGTTCCGTAGAACCCGCGGCGCCGTCGCGGCTGGTTCCCTCGTCACCCCTTGTCGTACGGGCGCCCTTCAGCCCGCGGGCAGGCGCCCTTCAGCCCGCGGGCGCCCTCCCCGGTCCCGGCGCGGCGCGGGGTTCAACCCCGGGCTGCTAGAATCTGTCGGTGTACTCGCTGATGCCGGGTATCAGCAGTCGGCCGCCCTGCAGTCCCTTCGCGATACAGGCGACATGGAGCACCAGCACTCCGAGCTCCGCCAGCATGATCAGCAGGAAGGCGAGCTCCCCGGCGATGCCGCCCACGATCGCGAGGGCGATGAACCCCACGAACTCGGTCCCGAACAGGACCAGTCCGTGCTTCGCGTGCCACCGCACTTCCGCATCCTGCTCTTCCACGAGGAGCGGGACGATCGCCAGAAGCCACAGGTACGCCAGCACCACCATCAACCCCCGGTTCGGTGACACCGTCCCCGGCGGCGGGGATTCGGGGGGCGAACCCGGCGGCGGGGATTCGGGGGGCGAATCCGGCGGTGGAGGAGGCGGCGGCGGAGTGGCCGCCGAGTCGGGTGTCTGTTCGTCGGTCATCGTCATCTCCGGGGCACGGACCGGCCGTCGGTGCGCGGGGTTGGCCGGGCCGTCCATGCGGGTGCGCTTGTCAGGGTTTCGACGATCTGACTAAGCTGGGAGTTCCCTTGTCGTCACGGTATCGTGACCAGGAAGTGTTGAGGACATGCATTCAGTCGAACCGTCCACGGTGATGGAAGCGCTTCGCGTAGTACGGGATCCGGATCTGGGCCGCGACATCGTCAGCCTCGGGTTCGTCAAGGACCTGCGCATCGAGGCCGGGCAGGTGGCGTTCACCATAGAGCTTACGACCCCGGCGTGTCCGGTCAAGGAGCAGATGCACGATCAGGCGGTGGCCGCCGTCTCCGGCGTCGACGGGGTGACCGGCGTCTCCGTCGAGATGACCGCGAACGTGCGCGCGGTGGCCTCGCCGGACGCGGGCCGCGCCCCCATCCCCGGCGTGAAGAACGTCATCGCGGTCGGGGCCGGCAAGGGGGGCGTCGGCAAGAGCACGGTGGCGGTGAATCTCGCCCTGGCGCTGTCCCGATACGGGGGGCGGGTCGGCCTGATCGACGCGGACGTCTACGGGCCCAACATCCCGATCATGCTCGGCGTGCGCGCGCAGCTCGAGACCGACGGCAAGAAGATCAAGCCGGTGCGGAAGTACGGGATTCCCGTGGTGTCGATGGGGTTCCTGACCCAGGACGAGACCCCGATCATCTGGCGCGGCCCGATGCTGCACGGCGTCGTGCAGCAGTTCTTCCGGGAGGTGCGGTGGGACGAGCTGGACTACCTGGTGGTCGACATGCCCCCCGGGACCGGAGACATCGCGCTGAGCCTGAGCCAGACCGTGCCGGTGTCGGGGGCGGTCGTGGTGACGACCCCCCAGGTCGTCTCTCTCGCCGACTCCCGCCGCGCGGTGGCGATGTACCGGAAGCTGAACGTGCCGGTCCTCGGCCTGGTCGAGAACATGAGCCACTTCGTGTGCCCGAGCTGCGACCACGAGAGCGACATCTTCGGGAAAGGCGGCGGCGAGGCCACGGCCGAGGCGATGGGGGTCCCGTTCCTCGGGCGGATTCCGATCTATCAGCCGATCCGCGAAGGCGGGGACACCGGCAACCCCATCGTCACGTCGGAGCCGGAGTCGCCGGCGGCCCAGGCGTTTCGCGACGTGGCGGAGCGGACCGCGGCGGCGGTGTCGATTGCCGCCCTCGGCGCCGCCGTCCCGGCCACCGTGTCGTAGCCGCCCGCGACGCGGGCGGCCGGATGCCGCGGGGTTCTGGTCACGGGCGGCCGCTGTCACGGGCGGCCGGTTCAACGGCGTTCCGCCTCGCCGGTCATCGGGACGAAGAGCACCGGGAGCGTCGCCTCCTCGGTGACGCCCTCGCCGGTGCGGGTCAGGACGGTCAGCGTCTGGCGGTGCTCGCCCACCGGGACGATCATCCGTCCTCCGACCGCCAACTGGTCGACGAGGGGTTGCGGGACGTGATCCGGCGCGGCGGTCACCATGATGGCGTCGAACGGCGCCGCCTCGGGCCACCCCGCGTAGCCGTCTCCCTCCCGGACCTGTACGTTGTCGTAGCCCAGCTCGGCGAGGGCGGCGGTGGCGCGCGAGGCCAGCGGGGGAACGATCTCGATGGAGTGGACGGTCGCGGCCAGCTCGGCGAGCACCGCGGTCTGATAGCCCGACCCGGTGCCGATCTCGAGCACCCGCGCGTCCGGCGCCAACTGCAGGGCCTGGGTCATGTAGGCCACGACGTAGGGCTGGGAAATGGTCTGCCGATACCCGATCGGCAGCGGCCGATCGTCGTAGGCCCGCGCGTGCTGGTCCTCGGGGACGAAGCGGTGGCGCGGGACGCGCCGCATGGCGTCAAGCACGCGGGGATCGGTGATGTCGCGGGCGATGAGCTGTCGCTCGACCATGCGCATGCGTTCGCTCTCCCGGTCGGACGAAGGCTGGGCCGACGCGTTCGGTACGCCTGACGAGGCGTCGACCCCGGTGCCTGCGGGAGCGGTGCAGGCGAGGAGGCCCAGGCCCAGGACCATCGCGGCGCCGGCCCCGCCGGGCCGGGTGCGCCGACCGCGACGAGGACTACACCGATGTTCCTGCTGTTCGTCGCCGCCGGGGCCGGTGTGCTGCTGCTCTCCCATATCGCTCCCTTTCCGTTCCTGCTGGACGCGCTGACCCCGGTGCCCTCCCGCTGGAGCATGCCGGCCGCCGGCACGCCCACCGTCTATCTTACCTACGACGACGGCCCGAACCCGACCGCGACCCCCGCGCTGCTCGACGTGTTGGCCCGCGAGGGCGCGGTGGCTACCTTCTTCGTGCTGGATCGCCACCTCACCGCCGAGACCGCGCCCATCGTCGAGCGGACGTTCCGGGAGGGGCACGCGGTGGCGCTGCACTCGCATACGCGCCGGCTGATGCTGCTGGCACCCGACGACCTGGGGCGGACCCTGATCGCGGCCGCCGACCGCATCGAGCGGCTCACCGGCCACCGGCCGTGCCCGGCGTTCCGGCCGCACGGCGGATGGCGCAGCGGGCGGATGTACGAGGGGCTCGCGCGGATCGACCACACCCTGGTCGGGTGGGGCTGGTTCCTCTGGGACTGGGACTGGTTCCGGACGCGGGACCCGGCGCGGCTGGTGCGGCGGTTCGCGGGGCGGGTGTCCGACGGCGACATCATCGTGATGCACGACGGCCACCACGAGGACCCGCGCCCGGACCGCCGGTATGCCGTCGAAGCCACCGCCGGTCTGGTGCCGGTGCTGCGCCGCGCGGGATTCGCGTTCGGCACCGTCTGCTGAGCCGCCTCGATCGGTGCAACGCCCGTTGGCCAGCGGGGCAGGCAGCGGCGCCGCAAGGCGGTCCGGGCTGGCGCGACCTTACGGTCGCGTTGGAAGTTCGCTGACGCGAAACTCCTACGGCGCAAGCTCCTGGCCCGGAAATCGTCGCCTGCGGCTCCGATTGCCGCCCCCCGGGGGGCGGATCATTCGAGCGGGAAACACCTGGGCCAGAGGTTCGTATCGGGTCAGGAGCCCGACAGCCACGCCTCGCGGTTGCGGGTCTGCTCCGGGGTCGGCTCGTCGACCGGCCGGAGCTCCCAGCTTTCGGCCGGCGCCGCCGCCGTCTCGACGGGAATGCGGCGGAGCGCGCCCCGCCGCGCCACCAGGACGTCGAGGCGGGCGCCCGGCGCGGCCCCGGCGATCCGCGCGTTCCATTCCGACGGCAGCACCCGGTGGTCGCCGATCGCGAGAATCTCGTCGCCGACGTTGAAGCCGGCCGCGTGGGCCGGAGTGTCCCGCGGCACCTGCGCCACCAGGAGACGGCCGTCGGCGTTGCGCGTGACCACGCCGAGCCAGCCGTCCTCGCTCGGGTCGGGGTCGTCGCCGAAGGTCAGCCCCAGCCGGTCCAGGGCCTCGGCGTAGTCCAGCTCGCCGGTCGAGTCGAGGGCGTGCGCGAACCACCCCGACAGGGCCTCGCCGGCCACCGCTTCCGCCGTGGCCCGGAACTCGTTCGGCATGAACCCGCGGGCCCCGGAGTACCGGGCGTAGGCGCGCCGCAGGACGTCGTCGAGGGTCCGCGCCCCGCCGGTGGCGGCGCGTATCCGCATGTCGAGCAGGAAGCCGACGACGGCTCCCTTGGTGTAGTAGCTGACCGAGGTGTTCCGCGAGTTCTCGTCGCCGCGGTAGAACTTGATCCACGCGTCGTAGGACGCCAGCGCCACCGGCTGCACCGCCCGTCCCGGCGTGGTCTGCAGCCCGCGGATCTGGCGGGACAGCGCCTGCAGATACTCCGTCTCGGTGGAGAGCCCCGCCCGGTGCACCGCGAGGTCGGCATAGTACGAGGTCAGCCCTTCGACGACCCACAGGCTCTCGGTATGGACCTCGGCCTCGTAGTCGAACGGCCCGAGCTCGATGGGCCGGAGACGCTTCCCGTTCCAGGCGTGGAAGAGCTCGTGGCCGACGAGGCCGAGCCAGCGCAGGTACCGCGGCCGTGACGACGTCGCCCAGCGGCTGGTCATGAGCAGCGTCGAGTTGCGATGCTCCAGACCCCCGCCGGCTTCGGTGATGAGGTTCAGGAACCGATAGCGCTCGTACGGCATCAGCCCCCACATCCGATGCAGCTCGCGCGTGATCCGCTCCGCGTCCTCCGCCGACCGCGGGCCGTCCCAGACCCCCGATTCGCCGAGATTGACGAGGTGGTGGGGCACCCCGGCCACGGTGAACGGATAGACCGCCGGATTGCCGGCGACGATCGGGGAATCGACCAGGGTGTCGAAGTCCGGGGCGCGATAGGCGTGGGGGGCGCGGCCGGGGTGCGGGGGGAGCCCCGTCGCGGTTCCGCTCCACCCGTCCGGGAGCTCCAGGACGACGTCGTGGGGGCGGGGACCGTCGTCCTCGGCCAGCGTGAGGAACGTGGGAGCGCCGTTCAGCACGGCGAAGTCGGCCTCGATCCAGTTCGTACGCACCGACATCTCGCGCCCGTAGACGTGGTAGGAGACCACGATGGCGTCCGCGCCGCCGGTGGCCGCCCGCCAGCGGTTCTTCCGTGACTTCTCCACCGGCAGCCGGTCGCCGCCCGGGGTGCGGGCGGTGACCCCTTCGACGTGGCGGGCGTACTCGCGGACCAGGTACGACCCCGGCGTCCACACCGCCATCATCAGCTCGACATCGGGCCGGCCGCCGGTCGGGACCCGGGCGTCGATCGTGACGTAGTGGGTGTGGGGCGCCGGAAACCGCACCGCATAGGCAATCGGCTCTACCGGCTGGGCGAGCGCCGGCGGCGCCAGAGCGGCGATCAGGACTGCGGCGACGAGCGCGAATCTCTGCACGTGAGTACCGTCCTTCCGGTTGCCGGCATGTCTGCTCCGAGCTATTCCGACAGCGCGCGGGCGGCGATGGCCGCCCCGAGCAGGGCCGGGCGCCCCTCCACGATCACCCGCACCGGCACCCGTTCGAGGAGGGCGCGCATCGGAGGCTTGTCCGTGAACGCGGCGATGAAGTCGCCCCGCTGCACGGCGGGGAGCAGGTTGGGCACGATGCCGCCCCCGATGTAGACGCCGGCGGTGGCGAGGGTCCGAAGGGCGAGATTCCCTGCCGCCGACCCGAGCGCCGACACGAACAGGCGCAGGGTCTCCGTGCAGGCCGCGCAGGTATCGGCGAGGGCGTTCGCGGTGACCGCGGCGGGCCCGCGCCGGCGGTCGTCCGGCAACGGATCGCCGGTGCAGGCGGCCGCGCGGTGCGCGAACGCGTGCAGGTTGATCAGTCCCGGTCCCGAGACGACGTCTTCGAGGGAGACGCGTCCCCGGTCCGCCGCGAACGCCGCCGCGAACGCGAGCTCGCGCGGCGTGCGGGCCGCGAAATCGGCATGCCCTCCCTCGGAGGCCATCGGAATCAGCCGGCCGCCGACCCGGTGCAGGCCGGCTTCGCCGAGCCCCGTGCCGGGGGCGATCAGCGCCGCGTTGCCGCGGGCCGCCGAGACCCCGGGTTGCAGGACCACCAGCTCCTGCGCGGTGAGCTCCGGTATCGCCCAGGCCATCGCCTCCACGTCGTTGAGCAGGTGGACCGACGCCACCCCGAAGCGGTCGCCGATCTCGCCGGCATCCGCCGCCCACGGGACGTTGGTCAGTTGCGCGACCCCGTTCCGCACCGGTCCCGCGACCCCAAAGCAGGCCGCCGCCGGGGTCTCGCGGGCGCCGGCGCGATCGAGAAAGCGGGCCACGAGGTTAGCGAGCCCGTCGAACTCGAGCGTCGCGTAGCGCGCCGTCTCGATCGGCGCGGGGCGTGCGGGCCCGGCGTCGAACAGCCCCAGCCAGGTCTTGGTGCCCCCGACGTCCCCGGCGAGGATCGTTCGACGCATCATCCGCGGCGCATGCTCATCGTTCCTTGCACGGCGGTCGCGCAACCCACGTGGGGTGGCGTCGCGACGCACCGTTCCGGCGCTTGACTTCGGGAGTATTCTCGTTCATCTTCCACACGGTGGCATAGTGCTTTCCCCCTCCGATTCTCCGTTTCGCGATCAGATCGTCGTCTTTGCGGGGAAGCTGGCCTCGGTCCACCACTTGGCCGCGCGACAGCTCGTGGAGCGGTTGGGCGGGGTCGCGGCCGACGACGTGACCGCTGGGACGACCATGCTGGTCGTGGGCGGCGGCTCGCGCGCGCCGAGGCGCTCGGCGGCCCCCACCACCCGATCCGCGGTCCGCAGTCCCAAGCTGCGGAAGGCCGAGGAGGTCAACGCCGCCGCCCCGGGCAGCGTGCGAATCCTGGCCGAGGACGATTTCTGTCGTCTCGGCGGTCTGCCCACGGTCGAGGTTCTGGCCCGCCGATACTACAGCATGCGGCGGATCCTGCGCCGGTATCCGCGGGTCCGGGAAGATCATCTGCGCTGCCTCGAGAAACGGTCGCTGGTCCGTCTCGTCGCCTGGACCGACACCGATCGCTACTACGGCTTTCAGGGGCTGCGGACGGTTCGCGACGTCAGTTGCGACCTCGGGCGCGGCGTGCGTTTCCGGGCGGTGGTGCGGGCGCTCGAGGCGGCGCAGCACGGCCAGCGGACCCTCGATTTCGATCCGTGCGGGGAGGATTCGCCGCCGGCCACCGTCGTGGCGTTGCCCGCCCGGCGCCAGTTGGCGATCGACGCGGGCGCGCCGGACAATGGTCGGGCCGAGCCGGGGTCCTCCCTCCAGCGGTCACTCGCGGTCTCCTGCTTTCAGGAGGGGGCGGCCCTCGACGAGGGCGATCAGCGGGACCAGGCCCTGGCCGGAATCGCCTACCGCAAGGCGCTGATGTTGGACCCCAACCTGGTCCCCGCGTTGATCAATCTCGCCAACGTCCACTACGCCCGTGACGAGCTGGTGGAGGCCCAGGCCCTGTACGAGCGCGCCATGCATCTCGACGGCGAGTGCTTCGAGGCGCATTTCAACCTCGGGAACATCCATCACGATCTCGGCCGCCATGGCGACTCGGTCCGGCACTACCGCCGCGCGCTCGAGATCGAACCCGCCTATCCCGACGCGCACTTCTATCTGGCCGTGACGCTCGAGAAGACCGGCCGCTCCGCCGAGGCCAGGGCGCACTGGCGCGCCTATCGGGACCTGGCGCCGTCCGGCGAGTGGATCGAGCTGGCCAGGGAATTCACGGAGTAGGCATCATGCGCCGAGTCTCGTGTCTGTTCGTGCTCCTGGTGCTGCTCGGGTCGGCCGGTCGGGGCGCCGCGCAGACCGTCCGCATCGAGCGGCTCGTCGACGGCCCCATCATCCGACCCGACATGGATGCCTCGATGGGCGGCAACATCGCCGGGCCGTCGCTCATCCGGGTGCCGGACTGGGCGGAGAACCGGCTGGGGCGCTACTATCTCTACTTCGCCGATCACCGCGGCACCTACATACGGCTCGCGTACGCCGATGCCCTGACCGGCCCCTGGACCACCCACGAACCGGGCGTGCTGCAGTTGGCCGACTCGCACTTCCCGACCACGTGCCCGCCGTGCGCGCCCCCCGGCGCCTACGTGCACATCGCCTCGCCGGACGTGCACGTCGTCGACGAGCGGCAGCAGATCGTGATGTACATCCATGGCCGGGACGCGGGCCGGCAGGTGACCCGCGCCGCCGTGTCCCGCGACGGCCTGCGCTTCGAGGGCCGGCCCGAGATTCTCGGCCGGCCGTACTTCCGCGCATTCCGCCACGACGGCTTCTGGTACGCCCTCGCGATGCCGGGCGTCGTCTACCGGTCCCGGGACGGACTCTCCGGCTTCGAGGAGGGGCCGACGCTGTTCAATCCCGCCATGCGGCACTCGGCGCTGCTGCGGCGGGGCAGCGCGCTGCTGGTGTTCTACACGCAACGCGGCGACGCGCCCGAGCACATCCTGCAGTCCCGTATCGACCTCGGCGGCGACTGGCGGACCTGGACCGAGACTCCGCCGGTGGAGGTACTGCGTCCGGAGCGCACGTGGGAAGGCGCCGAGCTGCCGATAGAGCCTTCCCGGGGCGGCTCCATCGACGTCCCCGTGAACCAGCTGCGGGATCCCGCGATCTACGAGGAGGACGGCCGCACCTACCTTCTCTACGCCGTCGCCGGCGAGAGCGGCATCGCCCTGGCCGAGGTGCACGTCGAACCGTAGGAGGAACTCCCTCGAACGGATGGTCAGTACGGATAGTCGTCGTCGTCGATGCGCCGCCGTTTCGGGGTCTTTCGCCGCAGCTTGTGGAGGGCGCAGTCGAGGCACCACGCTTCCGGCTTGAAGCCCCCCTTGCCGGCGTAGGGCAGGACGTCCGGGTTCGAGCAGTACCCCTGCTCGGTATCCGTCACGGACCACCGGCAGGTCCCGAAGCGGGCCTCGGCCGGGGTCGGCTCCGGCTCGGCGGTGAGAGGGGTGGGGGCGGGCGTCTCGACGGTCGAGGCCGGCGCGGGCTCGATGGGCCGGCTGCTCGAATCGTCAATCCGCATGGGTGCACTTGGGACGCTGACGGGAATTACCTTGCCGTGTGCCAACCCGCAGACAACGGGCCGCGCTTGGGTGCAGTTGGCAACTTACATCGATCACTGTCCTTACCGTAGCTGCAGGTCGATCGAGTTCTGCAGCGCCCTGACCGCCTGCAGCTCGGCCGGTGCGGCAAGCGTCAGCGCGCTCCCCTTGGCGTCGAGCCGGGCGGTTCGCCCCACGCGGTGCACGTACGTGTCCCGGTTGGGCGGCACCTCGAAGTTCACGACGTACGTGATGCCGTCGATGTCGAGTCCCCGCGCCGCGACGTCGGTGGCGACCAGCACCCGGTAGCGCCCGCTGCGGAATCCACCCACCGCCGCGAGCCGCAGCGCCTGCGATCGATCCGCGTGCAGGGCGGCGGTCTTGATCCCGGCGCTCGACAGCGCCCGCGCCAGCCTCTCCGCGCCGCGCTTGGTGTTGACGAACACCAGGACCGATCCCGAGGCCTTGCCCAGGAACGACGTCAGCCAGGCGGTCTTTCGGGACGACGGCATCCGTTCGACGGCGTGGGAGATGCCCTCGGCCGGCTTGCCCCGCTGGCCGATCTGGACGTAGGCCGGATCGCGCGCGAGCTCCGACAGCGGCCTCAGGACCGAGTCGGGGATCGTCGCCGAGAACAGCAGAGTCTGACGTCCCGACTGCTCCGATCGCGGACCGGGCGGCAGACCGGCGACGATACGG
This sequence comes from Vicinamibacterales bacterium, assembly GCA_965215895.1. GTDB lineage: Bacteria > Acidobacteriota > Vicinamibacteria > Vicinamibacterales > UBA8438 > JAJEEA01. The sequence continues at coordinate 1,056,669 of OZ244130.1, forward strand.
CGGACGTCGGGCCAGAACCCCATGTCCAACATGCGGTCGGCCTCGTCGAGAATCAGCGTATCGATCTGATCGAAACCGGGGATCCCGCTGCGCAGATGATCGAGCAGGCGTCCCGGGGTCGCGACGATGACATCGACGCCGGCCTCGAGAGCCTGACTCTGCGGAGACATCGGGGTGCCCCCGTAGACCGCCGCGCTCGTGAGCCCGGTGTGATAGATGAACCCCTGAAGGTCGTCTTCGATCTGCACCACCAGCTCGCGGGTCGGTCCCAGGACGAGCACGCGGGGCCGGCGGGCGCGGGGCGCACCGCCGGGGTCCGGCGGCGCCTTGAGCACGCGGTCGAGCACCGGCAACAGATAGGCGGCCGTCTTGCCGCTTCCGGTCTCCGCGCTGGCGATCAGATCGCGGTCGCTCGCCACGAGCGGAAAGACGGCGGACTGGACGGGGGTGGTGGTGGTGAAGCCGCGGTCCCGCACGCCCTCCAGGAGGGTCGGGTTCAGATGCAGCTCCTCGAAGGGGATCGGTTGCGCATCCACCACGGCGGCCGGCAGCATCAACTCGGCCGAGGGGGCCGCGAAGTCCTTCGCCGAGGGGGCTGAAAATCGTTTCGGACGAGCCGCGGGGCGGCGCCCGCGCCGGGGTCGTCTTCGTGTAGTAGTTGGGGAATCCAAAATGTTCAACGAGCCCGGAAGGTGATGATGCCCCGGACCGGATCGTAGGGAGACACGCCGACCGTGACCCGATCGCCCGGCACGACCTTGATGCGAAACCGCCGCATGCGTCCGCTCAACTGGGCCAGAACTTCATGGCCCGCGTCGCACTGCACGCGGTACAGTCCGCCGCTGTGCACTGCCATGACCGTGCCTTGTACGTCGATGAGATCGTCCTTTGCCACACTCCTCCTCGTCACCGTCCTTCTGGTGCCGCGAGGCCTGGCGCACGGAAGCCCACTGCACCGAATTCGAGGACGGCACTTCACCGCCCGGGCGCCCTCCCGCGGGTCCACCGGGGCCGCCCGGCGGCGGCCCGGGATGACCGGACCGCGTTCGCCGTCAGTCCAAGTCTGGCACATCGGCCCGGCGCATGCAAAGCCGCGGGTCCTCAGAGCGCTTTCACCGCCGCCTCGAGCTCGGCCGCCATCGTCGTATAGTCCGAACCCGCCAGGCGCCGCGGCGGTCCGAAACTCACGTGCACCCGGCCCGGGCGCGCCATCCGGAGCTCGCGTCCGAGCACGCGGTCGACCCCGCGCAGCCGCACCGGAATCACCGGCACGTCCAGCCGGGCCGCGAGCATCGTTGCGCCGGGCTGAAAGCGGGCGATGGCGTCGCCGGTCACGCGCAGGCCCTCGGGGAAGATCAGCAGCGAGTTGCCGGCGCTGACGAGCTCGCCGGCATAGCGCAGGGCGTCCCGCGCGCCGGCCTCGCGCTGGGGGAGCGGGAACGCGTTGTAGAAGCCGGTGGCCAGGTAGTAGTTGAGGCTGCTCGTGAACCGCTGCATCCGGGTATGGCGCCCGGGGTCGAAGTGGCCGGCGAAGAACTCCTTGGACATCGCGGTCACCACGCGGTAGCGCTTCGCCCTCGGGAGCGCGGCCAGAATCACCGAGGGGTCGATGAAGCTCTGGTGGTTGGCGGCGAAGACCGCCGGCCCGTCGACGGCGGACACGTGCTCCAGTCCGTCCGCCCGGATCCAGGCGAAGAGACGGGTCATGGGAAGAAGCCACACCGCGAGCGCGGCCCGGCGCAGGTGCCGGACCGGCCAGGTCTGATTCCAGCGCGGGGCGGGGAACGGCGGCCCCGCCGGGGGGGACGGGCCGGCCGACGCGGTGACGATCGCTTCGAGATCCGCGACCGTCGCGGCGCCGCCCACCCCGCTTTCGTCGACCGCGGCGTCCAGCTCGGACTCGAGGGTCATCAGCAGCTCGACGCGCTCCAGCGAGCTCAGGCCCAGCTCGTCCAGGCGGGTGCCCGGGTCCACCGGAGTGCCGGCGATGCGCTCGATAATCGACGACACGGATCGTTCGCCGCCGGCCGCCGCGGCGGCCGGCGGCGCCTGGCCCTGTTCCGCCCAGGTCTTCACGGCCCGCCGCTTGAGCTTCCGGGTGCCCTCGGTGCGCGGCAGCCGGTCGCCGGGCCACACCAGGACCTCGCGGACCTTCTGGTGGTCGGCGAGCCGGCGGTTGGCGGCGCGCGCGATGTCGCCGGGCGACGCCGGAGCGTTCGGCACGACGACGGCGTACACGCGCTCGCTGCCCTCGCGGGTCAGACCGATGACCGCCGACTCCTCCACGCCGGGCAGGGTGTCGACGACCCGCTCGACGTCCTCGGGGAAGACGTTGAGCCCCTCCGGGGTGACGATCATCTCCTTCTTGCGGCCGTGCACCTGCAGGCGGCCGTCGTCGTCGAGGGCGCCCAGATCGCCGGTGTGGAACCAGCCGTCCTCGAAGACGGCGTCGTCCTCGGCCGTCCCCCCGAAATAGCCGGTGGTGACGTTGTCGCCCTTCACCAGGATCTCGCCGTCGGCGGCAATCCTGACCTGCATCCCCGCGATCGGGGTGCCGACCGAGCCGCGCCGGGTCCTGAACGGGTGGTTCAGGGTCACGATCGGCGCCGTCTCGGTGAGCCCGTAGCCCTGTACGACGAGGAAGCCCAGGCGCTGCCAGAACGCTTCGAGATCCGGGTCGAGGGGCGCGGCCCCGACGATGAAGCACCAGAACTTCAGGCCGAACAGCCGGTGCACCCGGCGGTAGCGCCACCACCGGTGGGCCACCCCCAGCCGGCCCGGGGGCGGCTCGGCCGTCTCCGGGGCGATCTGCACCACGTGCTCCCTCAGGACGTCCAGGATCTTCGGGACGCAAACGAGCACCGAGATCCGCCGGCTGCGAATCTGACCGACGATGGCCTGCGGGCTGTAGCCTTTCATGAACACGCAGGTGCCCGGCAGCATCGGGGGGATGAACGTGGCCAGGGCCTGTCCGAACATGTGGCTCAAGGGCAGCAGGTTGAGAAACCGCAGCGGCCGGAACGGACGCGCGTAGCGCCGGTACTTCAGCACCTCGCGCTCGACCGGGACGATGTTCGCCAGCACGTTCCGGTGGGTGATGACGACCCCCTTGGGCTCGGACGTCGCGCCGGACGTGAACACGATCTCGGCGGTGTCGCCGGGAGCGGGGGTGTGGCCGGCGGCGGCCGGCGCGTCCCCGGCCGCCGCCGGCGTGCGCAGCTCGCTGAACCGCCAGGTCTCGACCGCGTCGAGGCGCGCCGGTACCACATTGTCGCCGATCAGCAGGACCCGGGCGTCGACCCGCCGGGCGATGGTCTCGAGGAGTCCGGACGAGGCCCGGTAGTCGATGGGCACCACGACCGCGCCGCGCCGCAGGCACCCCCAGAAGGCGATTATCCACTCCGGGCGGTTCTCGCCCCAGAACAGCACCGCGTCTCCCGCTCCGACCCCGGCCCCGGCGAGGCGCCCCGCGAAGGCGATCGAGGCTCGCCGCACCGCGTCGTAGCTGTGCCGCCGCACCCGGTAGCCGTCGTCGTGGACGAGGAACTCGGTCTTCCCGCGCAGGCGCTCGTCGAAGTAGTCGAGCAGGGTGTCCCGTTTCATGGGCGCATTATGGTCGAGCCGGCGGGCGCCCCGGCCGGCCCGGTCATCGGACGGAGACGCCGACGTTGGCCGCCAACAGGGTCGTGCGCGGGGACCCGGGCTGCTCCCCGAGCTGCTCCAGCGGACTGATGGCGAAGAAGCGCAGATCGAGCGACAGCGCCACGTTCGGGGTGAGGAACCACCGAGCCCCCCCGCCGTAGTTGAGGGTGCGGGCCCCCCGTTGCACCGGGGTCGTCGGCTGCTCCGGGTACACGTTCAGCCGCGACGTGCCCAGTCCGCCGCTCAGGTAGCTCCATCCGTTCCGGTGTCCGAAATTGAACGAGATCTGCGGCGAGATGGCGGTGAACCGCGAGGTGACGGTGGTTCCCTCGATGAGAGGGTCCATGTCTTCCGGCGTGAGCTCTCTCGGCGCGGGCTCTCTCGGCGCGGGTGCTCCCGGCATGGGCGCTTCCGGCGGGCGGTGCGCCGCCGTGGACAGGATCGAGGCGCCCACGCCGAAGGTGACCGCCCCCAATCGGAAGAAGTAGAAGTGGCCGCCGAGGTCGACCGCGATGCCGCGGGGGGGAAGCTGATCCGCCCGGAGCCTCCGCAGTGCGGCCAGCTCCTCGTTCTGGCTCAGGCTCACCGTCGAGCCCCGCAGGTCGATGATGTAGCGGCCGATGGGTTCCGGGTCCTGCGCGGCCACGCCGGAGACGGTCACCGCGAGCAGGAACGCGACCCGCAGCGCGGTCCGCACGTGGGCGCTCGACATGCTCTGCCCAGTATACCGGCGCCGTCGGGCCGCCGGTGGGCGTGAATCCCATCGGCCACTGGCAACAGGCCCCGCTGCATTCGGCCGGCGATGCATCCTGTCTGGGCGGTGTCGGCGCGACGCGGGGTCTTGCCACGGGCTGCCGTGCCGGCCTGCCGGTATACTGCGCCGCATGCCCAGCGTCGTTCCGGTGGACGCCATCGAGGAGGCCGCGCGGCGTATCGACGGCCTCGTTCGCCGCACCCCGCTGCTGCGGTTGCCGGTGGACGGAGAGGCGCCGGTGTACGCCAAGTGCGAGAACCTGCAGGCGGCCGGCGCCTTCAAGATACGCGGCGCCTCCAACTTCCTCGCGCAGCTCGACCCCGATGCGCGCCGCCGCGGGGTCATCACCTACTCGTCCGGCAACCACGCGCAGGCGGTGGCGCTGGCCGCGCGCCGGGTCGGCGTGCCCGCGGTGGTGGTCATGCCGACGACCGCCCCCGCCGTCAAGGTCGAGGGGGCGCGGGCCCTCGGGGCCGAGATCCTCTTCGAGGGGACGACCTCGATCGAGCGGAAGGCGCGGGCCGAGGCGGAGGCGCGGGCCCGGCAACTGCAGATGGTGCCGCCGTTCGACCACCCCTGGATCATCGCCGGCCAGGGCACGGTGGGCCTGGAGATCCTGCGCGAGTGCCCGGCCGTGGCGCGCGTCCTCGTGCCGGTGGGGGGCGGGGGCCTCGTGGCCGGCGTCGCGGCCGCCGTCAAGCAGCAGCGTCCCGACGTCCGGGTCATCGGGGTCGAGCCGAGCGGCGCCGCCAAGATGACCGCGTCGCTCGCGGCGGGCCGGCCGGTCTCCCTCGATCGGGTGTCGAGCCTGGCCGACGGACTGCTGCCGGTGCGGCCCGGGGACCTGACCTTCCACCACGTCCAGCGTTTCGTCGACGAGGTCGTCACCGTCGACGACGATCCGATCGCCGACGCGGTGCTCTGGCTGTTTCGCCGGGCCAAGCTCGTCGTCGAGACCAGCGGCGCCGCGACCCTCGCCGCTCTCCTGAGCGCATCCCTGTCGGACCGGCCGCCGCCGGCCGGAGCCACCGTCGTCGTCCTGAGCGGCGGGAACCTCGGCGTCGAGACCCTGACTCAGCTCGCCGCCCGCCGCTCGCCGGCGGATCGGCGGCAGGACCAGACTCCTTGACAGCCCGGGGTGGCACCCCGCGTTGCACCAAGGCGCCGCTCGAATGCAGCGGCGACTTCGCCACGGGCGGTTGAGCGGCCGGGCTCGGTTGCAGTCGAGTCGGATTTCGCTCGCGTTCTGTTCGCCGTCGGCGGTTGGGACGCGTCGCTGCGCCAAACGACTGGCGCAGATCCGCATGCTCGTCGGTGTGAGGCGAGCCTCGATGGGAACTCGTGGCAGGACCGCGGTTTCACCACGGGCTTCCCGTTGTGAACGCGGTGGCGGCCGTCCGGCTCAGAACTGCACGCGGACGCCCGCGAAGGCGCTGCGAGGCTGGCCGGGTCCGATGAACCGCGGATCGCTGGCGTCGGGCGCCTCGTGCAGATACACCTCGAGCTCGGCGAGCACCCCGGCCGTCGCGTACCGCGCGTCGAGCAGGTTGTCCACCCGCACGAACAGCTCGACGCCCTGGTCGAGCCGGTACGACGAACGCAGGTTCACCACCCCGTAGCCGTCCAGCCGCGCCTGATCGTTGCCCTCGTCGCCGACGAAGACCCGGTTCGACGCGACGACCGTCTCGAGGGCGGCGTCCCAGGCGCCGGTGATCGCCTGCCGGATGCCCGCCTTCAGGCTGTGGCGCGGGATGCCGGGCAGCCGGTCGCCCGGTTCGACGGCGATCGCGCCCTCCTCCGAGGCGGCGTCGTTGACCTCGCCGTCGCCCGGCAACCGCAGCGGTGACTGGAAGGTCGCCTCCACCAGCCCGTAGCCCACGTACCAGCCGGTTCCGGCGCGGCGGCCGTTCAGCTCGACGTCGAGCCCGACCCGCGCGGTGTCGCCGGCGTTCTGGAAGTACCCGGTCCCGATGAGCTCGGGCGAGGCGATGAACAGGATGTCGTCGTCGAGCCTGGTCCGGTATGCCGTTACCGACCATTCGCCGCCGGAGCCGACGGTCCATCGACCCCGGAGCCCCGCCTCGACCGAGCGCGCCACGACCTGTTCCAGGGGCGGGTCGGAGACGAAGGCGTTCGGCACGCGGCACGGCTCGGCGGGGTCGGCGCAGCTCAGCTCGGCCGCCGTCGGGGCGCGGTTCGACTCCGAGTACCGCGCGAAGATCGATGCGCCGCCGCCCGCCTGATAGACGATGCCGGCCGCGGGGTTGAAGCGTGCGAACGCATGCGTGCCGTCGAGCGACGTGCCGAGTCGATCCCCGATGTCGATGTTCGCCCGGTTGTAGCGTCCGGAGACGGTCAGATGGACGCGGTCCGTCACCGACAGCGTGTTGCTGGCGTACAGCCCCAGGGCTCGGTTCGCGGTGTCGATGGCGGTGTTGAACAGGTCGTCGCCGCCGAGGCCGTGGAGACTCGCCAGGAGCCCCGATCCGGCGACGCCCCGCTCGGGGGTCAGCGTTCCCACTTCGCTGGTCGTGGTGAAGTCGACGTCGGCGAGATCGGCTGACGCGCCCAGCACCAACACGTTGTCGCGACCGCCGACCGCAGCGTTCGTCGTCGCCTGCACGGTGGCGCCGTATCCCTGCGCCAGCGTCGTGCTTCGGTTGTAGGCGGCGTCGCCCGCCGCGTCCAGCAGGGTGATGTAGCGTCCGGACAGCACGTCGACCAGGGGCGATGCCGCCTCGCCGTCGTCGTCATCCCCGTGGTCGTCGCCGTTGTCATCCCCGTCGTCGTCGTCCGTGACGGCGTCTCCGTCGTGCACGTCGCCGTCATCGTCGTCCTCGGCAGCGCCGAAACACAGCGTCCGGTCCGGGGCTCCGTCCGGCAGCGCGTCGTCGTCGCAGACCCCGAACTCCGCTTCGTCGCCGTTCAGGGTGCGGCGGTCGAGGTGGCGGTAGTAGCCGGTCACCTGCACCGACCACGTGTCGGAGGTCGCGACGTTGGCCCGGCCCTGCACGAACGCGAGCCGATTCTCGGTGGTGTCGGGGAAGGTGAAGACCGCCGAGCGGTCCGCGTCGAGCAGCTCCACCGGCGCGGGCGCGTTCCCGTTCAGGCTGGTGTCGGCGTACGTGAAGCTGATGCCCGCATCCACCGAGGCGGCCCGATATCCGACGTCGGCGAAGGCCTGCGTGACCTCGGAGGGCGAGGCGACGCGCCATCCCGCTTCCGAGAAGTGCGTCGCGCCGGTGTAGAACGCCCACGCTCCGCGGTTGGCGCCGTACTCGGCGGTAGCGGCGTAGCGCCCGAACGAGCCCCCGGAGACCTCGCCGCGGAATCCGGTGTGATCGAATCCGTTCTTGAGCTGCAGGGCGAGCGCGCCCCCGAGGGCGTTCAACCCGTAGGTGGGGTCGGCGCCCGCGCTGAGCTGCACCCGGTCGACCGCGAACTGCGGGAACAGGTCGAACTGCACCGCGTCGCCGAATGGCTCGTTGATGCGGACGCCGTTCTGGTAGACGGCGATGCCCTGGGGCAGGCCGATCACCGGCGAGGCGCTGAAGCCGCGGAAGCGGAGCGTCGGCTGAAAGGGATTCGTGGTCGTGCCTTCGAGGGTGACCGAGCCCAGACGCTCGTTCAGGGCGTCGGCCATCGAAGACGCTCCGCGCGCCGCGAGATCGCCGCCGTCGATCACCGAGACGGCCGCAGCCACGCGGTCCCGGTCGATCCCCGAGCCGGGGAGGGGGGTGACCGCCACCACGTCGACCTGCTCCGCTATCCTGCCGATGGTCAACGTCACGTCGAGCACCCGCGGGCTCCCCGCCGTCAGACGCACATCCTCGCGCTGCTGCGGCTCGAACCCGCCCATCGTGAAGGTCACGACGTAGGCGCCCGGCGCCAGCGCCAGGGCATACTCGCCGGCGTCGTCGCTGACGGCGGTGGCCGGCGGCGCCGGCGCCGGCGAGCTGGCGGTGACCGTAGCGCCGGGCAGGACGGCGCCCTGCGCGTCGCTGACCCGCCCGGTGAGCTGCGCCGTCTGGGCCGCGGCGGCCGGCGGGCTCACGGGGCTCAGGAAGACGGCGCCGGCGAGGGCGAGGAGGCGGATGACGAACGCGGCGCGGCGTCGCCGCGCCGTGTTACGAGTGGTTCGCACCGCTCAGGATCTTTGCCGTCGAGATCGCTTGCCCCGCGTGCCGCGTGCAGTGCTCGGCGGAGTGGAAGATGAGGCCCAGGGCCGTACTCGGCAGGCCTGCTCGACCCACCTTCCTCCGAACCAGCAGCTCCTCGCGCGAGGTGGTTCGCAACTGGTCCAGCGCGCGCTCGATCGACGCGTACGTGCCTGCCGCGACCTCACCCAACGATTGGACGGGATGGCCGGGCTCGCCTTCGGAGCGTGCGGCGGTCTTCTGGGCGTCGGACAGCATCTCGCCTTGCGCATAAGTCAGCAAGCGATCGAGCGCACCTGCCAGATGGCGCACGTGAAACCCGATCGAAGCCGCGCCGCCCGGCCGCTGCCACACGTGCTCGGCCGGCACGGACGCGACCAGACCCTCGACATCCTCGCTCGCTTGCATCAGCGCGTGCACGGCTGGCATGAGTAGTGGCTCGAAGCCTTCCACAGGGCCGCGGAGCCAAACTTCAGGTTGCGTGTTCATCCAGTCAGTCTCCCGACTCTCCTTCAAACGCCTCGCCCACCCGGCGCAGGCCGCACGCGGCCGGCGCGTCGGGCCGGTAGTCGACGTTGCCGCCCGCCGGCGCCCGCTCCGCAGGCCGCTTCAGCAGACGTTCCTCCTCGGCGAGCGCGGCCGTCTCGAGCGCCGCGACCTCTTCTGCGGTCAGGAACTCCCGTCCCTGGTACTCCGACGACCGTTCGAGCGGCGTCAGCGTCGAGCCGACCCGATCCCCTGCAGGTCCGGGTCGCCCCAGGAAGTCCTCGGTATCTCCCGGGCCGAAACGGCGGCGGAAGGCTGCGCGGCGGCCGGCACCGCCGCGCACAGGGACGCGCCGAGAACGAGCACAGCGCCGGCAATTCTGTCCAATGGAGTTCCGCTTCCTTGCCAAGATAGGGGAAACGTATCACAGCGGGACTTCGACGGCGTCCAGGCGGGTGCAGCACCGTGCCTCGCCTCCACGGGCACCGGTTGTCGTCGACGGACCGGGGACGCCGAACCCTGGCGACCGTGGATCGGGTCCCCCGCCCACAGCGGGGCGGGCGGTCCGCCGACCAGAGGTTCCCGCCCGCCCCGCACCACACCCGCCGGGCCTACGCCGGAGCGCCGCGCCGTCGGCCCCGCGAGAGCCCGGTCCGGACGCGGCGTCCGTACACGGCACGCTTGGCTATCCGACCCAGCGGGTGTGCCGAGGCCGCCGCCTCGCCCGAGGGCCGTCACTCAAATTCGGAGCGCGGCAGGCCGGACCGTCGAATGATCGCTTTCAGCGTGCCCGCCCGCAACTCGCCGTGGTCCGGCACCGGGATGGTCACGGTCCCTACTTTACCCGTCTTCTGCATCACCACATGGCTCCCGCGTCTTCTCACCTCGCCGAAGCCGTGAGCCGCGAGAATCCGACAGACGTCACGGCCCGAAAGAACACGCAGCCTACCCAACCGACACCTCGACCTGCGTCACGTAGATTTCGTCGCGCAGGCGGCCTTCGATTTCTTCCGCAGAGGCTGTCTCGAAAAACAGCGTGAGCGCTTCCTCGAGGTTGTCCCGCGCCTCAGCGACGGTATCTCCCTGGCTGACGACATCCACTTCCGGGCAGAGGGCCACGTAGCCGTCGTCCTCACGCTCGATGATCGCGGTCAGCTTTCTGTTCATCGGTGCTCTCCAGCTACGTCGGTCGGTCATCTGCCGTAGCCAACGTCACTTTCTCCAAAACCGCAGCTTCCTGCCGCGCTATCTTGCCCGTTGCAAAGCCCAACCCATATTGGATGCCCCGCCCAGAGGCAAAATGCCGGGTACGGGGCGACCCGGTCGCCAAGGCGGTGATGTGCTCAGGGGCCTGCGTCTCCACGTGCGGGCGGTCCCGTTCAGATCCACGATGCGCTCGATCTCGTCGACGGTCCGGTCGTAGGGCTTGGCCGTCTCGGGCGACGCGTGCCCGACGATCTGCTGCGCGTGCTCGAGGGGGTTGCCCCGGTCGACGGATACGCCGTGATGATCCCCCGGTCGCTCGGAACGTGCGGCAGCAGGTCGCGGGCGGGAGCCCCGCCGCGGCCGCCTGCCGACTTGATCATTGCCAGCAACACGCGCCGCGTCAACGCCCGAAAGATCGCGGCTGGTCGCGGGCGTTGAATCAGCCCGTAGCTGCAGCTCGTCAACGATGCCGCGGTCGTCGGCGTTCATGGCCGTCCTCGCCCCACCTGCCATCGGCCCGCGCCGACGCGGCCCCGGCGCAGCTCCGCTGGCCGGCGAGCCCTGGGCTCGGAAAGAAGGGCCGCACGGACACCGGGCCAGCCTTGGCCTCGGCGACGTAGGCGAGGGCGGGGTGGGGGCCGTCCTCGGGCGTCGAGTCGTCGGAGCGCGGAGGCCTCGACGAGACGCCGGGCCGGTCGGCGGTCGGTCGCTCGAGACGGGCGGGTGGTGGACTCACGGGCTGCCCCCGGTTGAGGACCGTGACCGCCGTCGGGATCACGTGGAGGACCGGTCGCAGGGCATGCGGATGCCGGCCTTGACCGGCTTCGAGCTCGATGACCTGGTCGTCGTTGAGCCCATCGATCAGGGCCCGGCGGGTAAGCGGGATACCGATCGATCTCAGGTAATCTCAGGTCCAGGATTCCTGGCTCTGGTTCGACACCATCGCGACGCGCACCCCGAACGTCCGCCGACGTGCGGGCGCCTGCGCCTTGGGTGAATCGCCGCGCCAAGAGTCGCAGACGGTAGCCTGTTCGACGGTGAGCAGGCCGTCATCGATGCCACGGAGGTCGGTGCGCATGTTGCGAGGTCTTCGCGCACGTCGGCGCGAAGCTCGCGCATCGGCGCGGCATCACTACCTGACGATCGTCGTCGGATCCATCGAGGCGTTCAACGAGAACCCGCGCTACGCCAGTCAGCCGCAACTGTTGCCCGAGCCGTTCATCGGCGATCCGAAAGCGCGCGTGTATCTCCTTGACCTGAACTCCGGCTACGAGCCGGGGGAGGACGTCCATGCTCATGCCAAAGGCCTTCTCGATGCGGAGCGCCATCTCCGGGGAAAGCGCAGCGTTGCCGTTCAGCAGCGCGGAGAGTGTCGCCCTGCGGACCCCCAGAGAGATGACCGTTATTTCGGTTCGTCACCCGGGACTGCGCCGCTTGCTCGAGGAGCGTACGGTAATAGCGATCGGTTCGCAGAGCAAGTCGACCTCCATCAGGCGTCGGGAGGGCGGGGCGACGCCGCCCTTCAACGGGGGCGCCCGGCCCGCGCTTTGGTTGATGACGAGGACCCCGGCGGGCGCGTCGGCGACGTTGGACCAGGGGGTCACTGCGACGCATCTCGGCCATGAAGAGGAGCTCCCGCGATTCGCGGCGTCGGCACGACCGTACTCGAAGGGCGATGTTACCCAGGATTTTCCAATAGGTCCCGGGCGGCGTCTATCGCCTCCTCCAGGGATGCGACCTCCCCGTCGAGCTGCCGCTCGTAGACCAGCTTCAGGATCCGGCCGATCTCCGGCCCCGGTGACAGGCCGAGCTGCAGCAGGTGGCGGCCGAGCAGGAGCGGGGCGGGCGCCTCGTGCTCGACGCCGAGGGCGCGGGCGCGGCCGAGGAACCAGTCCTGGGTGGCGGTGCAGTCGAAGTCGCCGGTGCGCCCGAGGCAGTCCGAGACGGACAGTCGGGCCAGGAGCTCCAGGTCCACCTTGCGGGCGAGCCGGCGGAACGCGCCGTCGCCGACCTTCTTGGGGGTCTGCCGCCACATGCCGGGCTTCAGGTGCTGCGCGACGAGGCCGAGCACCTGCTGCCGGACGTCGTAGCCGGCGAGGGTGTGGATGTCGAGGCGGTCGAGGAGCGCGCGGGTGGGGGGCACCCCGGCCTCTTCGTGGCCGCGCGAGCGGATGCGCCCGTCGATGAGCTCGGTAGTGGCGGGCTTGCCGAGGTCGTGGCAGACAGCGGCGAGCATCAGGGTCACCTGCTGCGGAGGGTCGAGGTCGTCGATGCGCTTCCGGGCCTCGTCGATGACCATGAGGGTATGCACCCAGACGTCGCCCTCCGGATGCCACTCGGGCTCCTGCTCGCAGCCGACGAGGGCCTCCAGCTCGGGGAAGAGTCGGGCGATCACGCCGAGGCGCAGGGCGAGGTCGAACCCGCGCGCCGGGCGTTCGGCCTGCAGCAGCAGCTTGTCGAGCTCGCCCCGGATGCGTTCGGCGGGGAGGTCGTCGAGGGCGATGCTGCGGCAGAGGCGCGTGGTGGCGTCGTTGGGGGTGAGCTCGAAGCGGGCCGCGAGCTGCACGGCGCGCAGCACCCGCAGGCTGTCGTCTCCGAAGGTGGTCGGGTCGACCACCTGCAGGCGCCGGCGCTCCAGGTCGTCCCGGCCCCCGAAGGGGTCGATGTACTCGTCGCGCCGGGGGTCCCAGGCGATGGCGTTGACCGTGAAGTCGCGCCGCCGGGCCGCCTCCTCCACGGGCATCCAGGGGTCGCCGGTGACGACGAAGCCGCGGTGGCCGCGGCCCTGCTTCGATTCGGTGCGGGGCAGCGAGACGTCGATTCCCCCGACCTTGTAGACGGTGAAGCTCTGGCCGACGGTGTTGACGGGGCCGATCTCTCCGAGCAGCACGCGCAGCCGGTCGGGCTCGATGCCGTAGACCTCGAGGTCGATGTCCTTCGACTCGCGGCCGAGGAGGCGGTCGCGCACCCAGCCGCCGACGTACAGGGCCCGTCCGCCGGCTTGGTGCACGCGGTCCGCGATGGCCGCCGCGAGCTCGGAGTCGGTCATGGCGCGACGTGCCTTGTCGCGACGCGATTGACGGTCGGTGCCGTCGTAGCGTCGCGGAGGGAATAGGTCATGGCGCGAGGTTCTCTATCTCGACCGGCTCGATCGGGCCGGCGGGGCTGAAGCCGAAGATGCGGCCGTAGAAGTACAGCTCGGCCTCGGCCGCGCGCTGGATGTTCGCGGCCTGGCGGAACCCGTGCTGCTCGCCCTCGAACATCAGGCAGGCGACGGGGAGCCCCTTCTTCCGCAGGGCGTCGACCATGCGCTTGGTCTGGTCGGGAGGCACGACGGCGTCCTCGAGGCCCTGCAGGAAGATGACGGGGCACGAGAGGCGGTCGACCGCGTGGATCGGTGAGCGCTGGGCGTACAGGTCGGCGCGCTCGGGCCAGGGGCCGATCAGCGCGTCGAGGTAGCGCGACTCGAACTTGTGGGTGTCGCGGGCCAGGGCCGCCGCGTCGGAGACGCCGTAGTACGACGTCCCCGCCGTGAACACGCGGCCGAAGGCGAGCGCGCACAGCGTGGTGTAGCCGCCGGCGGAGCCGCCGCGAATCGCGAGGCGGGCCGCATCGACGTCCCCGCGCGCGACGAGATGGCCGGCCGCCGCCTCGCAGTCCTCGCGATCGACGATGCCCCAGGCGCCGCGCAGGAGGCGGCGGTAGGCGGTTCCGTACCCCGTCGACCCGCCGTAGTTCACGTCGACGACCGCGAACCCGCGCGTCGTCCAGTACTGAATGGCCAGCTTGAACCCGGGGTCGGTGCTGGCGGTCGGTCCGCCGTGGATGAACGTCAGCAGCGGCGGCAGCTCGCCCTCGGGGGCGCGGAACGCGGGGTTGCGCGGCACGTAGTAGCAGGCGTGCGCGGTGCGTCCGCCCGCGCTCGGAAAGGCGATGGCCTCGGCGCGCGACACGTACGAACCGTCGAGCTTCGGCTGCGCGCCCCGGCGCAGCGTTTCGCACTCGCCGCTCTCCGGGTCGATCGCCACGAGGGCCGCGCCCGCCTCCGCGCTCGCGGCCACGCACGCCAGCCGGCCCCGCGCCGCGGCCGCGAAGGAGCCGAAGGTCGTGAACGGCGTGGCGATCTCGCGCAGCCGCCCCGCCGCCACGTCTATCACCGCCAAGTGGCTCCCGTCCGCGTCGCCGTAGTGGGCGACGATGCGGTCCGCGTCGAGCACCGCGTAACGGGACATGCCGAACAGCCACGGGGGCAATCCGAACTCGGCGTCCATCGGCAGCACCGGAACCAGCCGCTCCCCGTCCCAGCGGTGAAGGTTCCACCAGCCGGAGACGTCCGAGACGCAGTACAGCGTGCCGTCCGGACCCCACGCCGGCTGGATCACCGAAACGTCGCCGTCGTCGCCGCCGGCGATCCGGCGCGGCGCCGACAGGGCCCCGTCGGCGGCCACGTCCGCGACCCACAGCTCCGTCGCGTCCCACGGCAGGTTGGGGTGGTTCCAGCAGACCCACGTCAGCCGATCCCCGTCGGGACTGAGGCGCGGCGACGCATAGAAGTCGAAGCCCCGATGCACCGGCGCCGGCTCGCCGCCGGCGGTCGGAACCGCCGCCAGCAGGTTCTCCGCCTCGTTTCCCGCGCGGCGATGGTCCTCGGCCACGCATATCATCCGTCCCCGGGCGTCGTCCATCGTCGCATCGGCATACCGAACCGCGATCTCCGGCGTGATCGCCGTCGGCGCCTGCGACCCGTCCACCGGCCGGCGGTACAGGCGCTGGTCGGAGAAGTTCGAGAAGTACGCCACGCCGTTCGACACCGCGAGCGCCCCGCCCCCGTACTCGTGAACCCGGGTCCGGGCGCTGAACGCGGGCGGCGTGACCTCCGACACCGCGCCACCCGCGGCCCGCCGCATCGCCGCGCACCGTCCGGCCTCGTCCGGGCGCGACTCGACCCAGTACACGTCGCCGCCGTCGACGGCGACCCCCTCGAACCGCAACGCCCCCGCGGTCAGCATCTCGGTGGTGACCGGTGACTCCCAGGAGCCGTAGGGCGCGATGGTTGGTGCAGTGGTCATGGGTCTCTTCCCCGGGCAGAAGGGTACCGTGCGAGCCGGTCTGGCGGGAGCGCGTCAGAGCGATTGCGCGAGCCGGAATCCGTAGTCGGTGTAGCGGAACGACGGGTCGAGGCTGCTGCGGGCGGCGGACCGGTTGAGGGTCAGCGCGTGACGCCACGCGCCGCCCCGCGATGCGCGGCGGCGGCCTTCGTCCGGGCCCTCCGGATTGACGGCCGGCGCACGCTCGTAGAAGTCGCGGGCATGCCAGTTCGAGCACCACTCGTGGATGTTGGCCGCGATGCCGTAGAGCCCGAATCCGTTGGGCGTGCCCAGGGTGACCGGCCACGGACCCTCGAGCGGGCCGCGGCCGCGGTTCGGCACCCAGCCGGGAATCTCGTCGCCCCAGGGATACCGCTGGCCGTCGGGGCCCCCGCGGGCCGCGCGCTCCCACTCCGCCTCGGTCGGCAGCCGGACCGCGTCGCCGCGGCGCGAGCGCCAGGCGCAGAACGCGGCCGCGTCGTGCCAGCTCACCCCGACCACCGGCAGGTCTTCCCCCGTGAACGCGGGATTGTCCCACGCCCGCGGCGGCTCGTGGCCGGTGGCGTCGAGGAACCCGGCGTACTCGGCCCGGGTCACGGGATGGACGGCCATCCGGAACGCGTCCACCCACACCCGGTGGACGGGGCGCTCCGACGGCTGGCCCTCGTCGCTCCCCATCAGGAACCAACCCCGCGGGATGGTGACGAACTCGGGCATGCGGGCAGGCACGCTGGGGGGGGAGTCGCGCTAAATCAGCGGGACGACGATGTCGAGCATTTCGCCGTCGCGCGAGATGGTCACCTCGACCTCGTTGCCGGGCTCGTACCGGTCGAGCACGAGGCGCAGGTCGCGCAGAGATTGCACCGGCTCGCCGTCGATGTGGACGATGATGTCGCCGAGCTGGTTGGCGTTCGGTTCCGTGCCGCGCAGGCCGGCCCGGGCCGCGGGGGATCGCGGGTCGACCTCGGCAACGAGAACCCCGTTCACCCCGAGCCGCGCCGTGACGATCCGGTTCAACCGCTGATTCGTCGTAATGCCGAGTCGGGCCGGGGTGTACTCGCGGTTGCCGATCAACTGCGGCACGACCCGTATCACGGTGTTGACGGGGATGGCGAAGCCGACCCCGGCCGAGGTGCCCGACGGGCTCGCGATCTGGCTGTTGATGCCGATCAAGCGGCCGCGGCTGTCGAGCAGGGGTCCGCCGGAGTTGCCCCGGTTGATGGCCGCATCGATCTGGATGACGTCCTCGATGATGTCGCCGGTCAGACCCTCGATCCGGCGATTGAGGGCCGAGATGATCCCGGTGGTCAGCGTGGCGCTCAGTCCGAACGGGTTCCCGATGGCGTACACGCTCTGCCCGACCCGCACTCGGTCGCTGTCGCCCAGCCGGACCCGACGCAGGGAGTCGGCGGGGGCGTCGATGCGCAGCACCGCCAGATCGTGCCAGGCCGAGCCCGCGACGTAGTTGGCCATGTAGCTGGTCTGGTCGTGCATGACGACCCGGATCGACGTCGAACCCTGCACGACGTGGAAGTTGGTGACGACGTGGCCGTCCGTGTCCCAGACGAAGCCGGTTCCGGTGCCCAGCGGCACGTTCTCGACGCCGCGCCCGAAGAAGTCCCGGCGGCGCGTGACGGTGCTGATGTACACGACCGACGGGCTGGTGTTCTCGAAGAGATCGACGATCGCCTGCTCGTCCGGCCGGAGGTCGGCATAGGGCTCGGGGGCCGGCCCGGGTTGCAGCAGGCTGACCGGCCGGGCTTCGACCGGCTCGAGCGCGGCGGTGGCCGGGGTCAACTCGATGGTGCAGCCGCTCGCGGTGATGGCGAGCAGGGTGATTGCAGCCAGGGTTCGGGTTGTCGAGACGAAACGGCGCCGACTGGATCTGTGTGCCATGACGACATCCTTGAAGAGCGGAGACCTGCCTCTGGCCGGCCCGCGATCCGTCCTCCACGCAGATGCAGCGGCTAGGCGACGTGCTTGTCGAGCAGCTCCGCCAACTGATCCTTGCCGGTCACGCCCACCGTCGCTTCCACCACCTCGCCGCCCTTGAACAGCAACAGCGTGGGAATGGAACGGACGGCGTACTTCATGGGGGTGTCCGGGTTGTCGTCGATGTTCAGCTTGCCCACGACGACGCGGCCGGTGTACTCGTCGGCCAGCGCCTCGACCGCCGGGGCGATCATGCGGCACGGGCCGCACCACTCCGCCCAGAAGTCCACCAGCACCGGTTTGTCCGATTGCAGCACCGCCTGCTCGAAATCGCCGTCGGTGAGGGTCATCGTGTGTTCCGAGGCCATCGTTGGTGTTTTCCTCGTTCTTTCTCCGGCTCGCGCTGTACTCGGAGTCAGCGGTCAGGGGATTCGAGCCGGATCCCGCATCAGGGATACAACCGCCCAGTATACTCGTGTTACGGCGCTCTCCGCTCCGCCGTTCCAAGGCCGGCCGCCCTGGCCGCGGACGCCCGGAGGCTCAGCCGTTCTGCCCCGGCTCTTCCGCGGCCTCGTCGGCCTCCTCGGCCTCCTCGAAGGTCGCGAGACCCTCCAGCTGCCACTCGGCCAGGGGCTGGGGCCCCGCGACGATCCCGTCCAGATCCGGATCGCCGCCGGAGGGTGTCAGCGTCGGGCCCTGCTGGCGGCGATCCTTCGCTTCCACCCGCCGCGCGTCCTTCAGCTTGCGTTGCTCCTGCCGGGCGCGTTCGCGCTGTCGCTTCTGCTGTGTCGGTCGTCCACGAGTTGCCAATCGTCACCTCCTCGGGCGGGGTGCGGATCGGCCTGAGCAGAAGGACAGGTCTGTCGAAAGTGACGCGCTTTAGGTAGAGCGGTTGGAGACCTGTCGGCTCAACGGGTGGGGGTAGCCACCACCGGCCGATCTGTAACAAATCTGTCCTACAAAGCTTATCAGTGCCGGGGCCGAAAGGCAAAGCCGGCGTCGGTGCCGCGGGCGACACTATAATCCCGACTCCTGCGGTTCGATTTCTACTCATGGACGGATTCCGCGACAGTCTCCTGGCCCTGGGGGTTCCCGGGCTGTTTCTCATCGCCCTTCTGGACTCGGCGGGGATCCCGTTGCCGGGCGGCGTCGACGTGCTGCTGCTGCTGCTGGCCTGGCAACAGCCGTCGCAGTTCGTCCTGATTGCGCTGGTCGCGGCGACGGGGTCGACGCTGGGATGCCTGTTGCTCCATCGGATCGGGCGCACCGGCGGAGAGCGCGCCGTCCGCCGTCTCGACCCCGAGAAACGCGCCTGGGTCATCCGGAAGGTCCGCGAGAACGACGTCGCCGCCATGCTGGTCGCGGTTCTCGCGCCCCCGCCGTTCCCGACGAAGGTGTTCATGCTCGTCGCCGGGATCGTCGGCATGCCCTGGACCCGGTTCGCGGGCGCGATATTCGTCGGACGCGTGGTTCGCTTCACCGCCGAAGCGTACCTGGCGGTTCGCCTCGGCGACCGCGCGTTCGAGACGTTGCAGCGGCACTATCCGACGATCGGCGCGGCGCTGGCGCTGGCCGTGTTCCTGCTCGTCGCGGTGAAGTGGATCCGGAAGCGGCGGCGGCTCCACGCCGCGGGCTGACCGGCCGCGGGTCGTTGCCGTGCTTGCGCTGGCGGCGCACACGTCCTATCGTTGGTCGTGCGGCGGGTTCGCGCGGAAACCCCGGTTTTGCTGGGAGAGGCCGATGAACAGGCGAAGCTTCACGGCGGCGGCGGTGATGGCGTTCGTGCTGGCCGTGCCGGCGGCGGTGCCGGGACAGGGGCCGGCGCCGGAGGGATGGACGGTGCCTCGCACCGCGGATGGCCAGCCCGACCTCCAGGGAATCTGGGCGAGCGACTCGGCGACGCCGCTCGAACGGCCGGCCGAGATCGCCGACAAGGCGTTCCTGACCGACGAGGAGGTGGCGACTCTCCGGTCGCGCGCGGCCGAGCTGTTCAACGGCGAGACCGACGCGGCGTTCGGGGAGAGCGTTTTCCGGGCCGCTCTCGCAGAACGGACGGACTATCAGTCCGGGGACGGCGTGACGGAGGAGACTCCCGAGGGGACCGGCAACTACAACCACTTCTGGTTGATCGACCGCTGGTTCGACAACCGGACGTCGCTCCTCGTCGATCCCCCGGACGGCCGTCTGCCCCCCCTGACGGCGGAGGCGGAGCAGCGGCGCGCGGCGGGGCGCGGCGTGGAGCGCCCGCCCTTCCCGCGGGGACCCGAGGATCTCGGCGCCGGCCTGCGGTGCAGCGGCGGACGCATTCCCATGACCGGCCGCGGCTACAACAGCAACTACCAGATTCTGCAGACGGCCGGCCACGTCGTGATTCAGATGGAGATGATGCACGATACGCGCATCATCCCGTTGGATGCCGCACCTTCCCCGACGGCGCTCCGCGGCGACCTGGGCGTGTCGCGCGGTCATTGGGAGGGAGACACGCTGGTCGTGGAGACGACGAATCTCAGGCGCGGGGCCGGCGGATCGTCGCCGAATCTGCGTCTCGTCGAGCGTTTCACGCGGGTCGGTCCCGAGACCCTCGCCTACGATTACACCATGGACGATCCGGGCACGTGGACGCGGCCCTGGACCGCACGCATCTACATGCGGCCCGCGCCGGGGACCGGCGTGATCTACGAGTTCGCCTGTCACGAGGGGAACTACGCGATCGAGCACACCCTGCGGGGAGCCCGGCTCCAGGAAGCCGGCAAGATCGGCGCGCCGTGAACGGGCCGGGGCGAAGGCCGTCACCGGGGGGGAGGCTCATGAGGCGTTCCGGCAACGCGGGGGTTCGCTACGGGCTCTGCGGGCTCGCGCTGGTGGCGGCGGCGGGAGCCGCCTGCGGCGGATCGGCGCCCCTCGTCGAGGTACTGCGAGCCCCCGCCGGGGCCAGCCTGCCGCAGGCGGCGGTCGACGGTGACGGGGGGCTGCATCTCATCTACTATACGGGGTCGATGAGCAGCGGCGACCTGTGGCACATCACCCGGGCTCCGGAGGCGGCGGACTGGTCGGCGCCGCAACGGGTCAACAGCCGGCCGCACTCGGTCACCGGCCTCGGGCCCGTCGACGGCGGGCAGCTCGCGGTCGGACCCGACGGGCGCCTGCACGTGACCTGGTTCCACCGGGACCCCACGTGGTTCTACTACACGCGCACCGACGATGCCGGCGCGTTCGAGCCCCAGCGGAAGTTGTCGGCCCGGGAGGAAGGCGGCGTGGAGACCGGCTCGACGGTCGCGGTGGACGCCGGCGGCGACGTCTACGTCTTCTGGCACGCCGATCCGGTCGAGGATGCCGACCGCCGCGTCTATCTCGCGGCGTCGCGCGACGGCGGGGAGCACTTCGACCCGCCGCGTCCCGTCAGCCCCGCCGCCGCGGGGGCGTGCGGATGCTGCGGGCTGCGGGCGGCGGCCGACGGGGCGGGCGCCGTCCACGTGTCCTACCGCGGGGCCGGCGACAACGTGCATCGCGGCATGCGGCTGCTCACCAGCACCGATGGCGGCCGCACCTTCGACGACCAGCTCATCCAGCCGTGGGACATCGGTGCCTGCCCGGTGGCGACCACCACCCTGGACAGCGGACCGGACGGCACGCTGGTGGCGTGGGAGACCGAGGGGCAGGTCCACGTCGCGAACACCGAGAGGCTGGACGAGCTGTGGTCCCCGCCGGGAGAGGCCGAGTTCCGGCGCAAGAACGCCACCGTGGCCGTCAACCACCGCGGCGACATCCTGCTGGCGTGGGGGGACGGTCCCGGCTGGCAGTCGGGAGGCAACCTGCACTGGCAGGCGTTCGACGCGAGCGGCCGTCCCCGCGGCGACGCGGGCCGCGCGGAGGCGCCGATACCGGCGCGCAGCGTCCCGGCTATCGTCGCCGAGGCCGACGGCTCGTTCGTGATCGTCTATTGACGTTCGCCACCGGGGCGTTCGTCACCGAATCGGCGGACGCCGACGCGTCCGGCCGGCGTCCGCACGGTTGGGGGCGGCCCGGCGTCCGTCGTACGCGGGACTTGGCGTCCCGGCGCGGGAAGCTTCGCGCAAGGCCTTCCGGCACCATCGACGGCTTCCGCGGCGGCTGCGCGAACTCGGCCATCGGAACCCTGCGGTAGCGTGCGTGTTTCGGGAAACGGCACACCAGTTCAGCTCGAGGACTGGAAGGGGGAACGGAGTGAATGGCAGGTTGATTCGGTGGCGGTCGTTCCTGTTCGGGTTCGCCGCCCTGGTGGCGCTCGTCGTCGGTTATGCGCAGTTTCACGCCGCGCCGGTAGCCGCAGCCAGGGCGGAGGCGGCGCGCGACCTCGCCGTCGTCGACCCCGCCGAGGTGGGGGTCTCCGCCAAGCGCCTCGAGCGGCTCGACGCCGGCATGCAGGCGATGGTCGACGACGGGAAGCTCGCGGGCATCGTGACGATGCTGGCGCGGCACGGGAAGGTCGTATTCACCGATACGGTGGGGAAGCTCGACGTCGGCAAGGACGATCCGGTCGAGCTCGACTCCATCTTCCGCATCTTCTCGATGACCAAGCCGGTCGTCGGCACCGCCTTGATGATGCTGCACGAGGAGGGCCGGTGGCAGCTCGACGATCCGGTGTCGCAGTACATCCCCGCGTTCGCCGATCTGCAGGTCTTCACCGGCGTGGATGAAGACGGCGCCATGCGGGTCGAGCCCGTCGAGCGCGGTCGGCGCATCACCATGCGGGATCTCATGCGGCACACGGCGGGGCTGGGCTACGTCCTCAATCCGCGCCACCCGGCTCATGGCCCCGCCGGGGGGCGCCCAGGCGCCGAACGCGCCCCTGAAGGGACCGTCGGGCGGCGGCGGGCTGTACGGTACGGCGCCCGACTACATCCGATTCGCCCAGATGCTGCTGAACGGCGGCGAGCTCGACGGGGTGCGCCTGCTCGCCCCCCGCTCGGTGGAGCTGATGCGCGTCAACCATCTGACTGACGCCCAGCAGGCGACCTACCGGCGGCCGGGCCAGGGGTGGGGGCTGAACTTCTCGGTGGTGACCGACGGCCCCGCGTCCGGCGAGTCCTGGTCCACCGGCTCCTACTACTGGATCGGCATCGCCGGGACCTGGTTCTGGGTCGATCCCGAGGAGGACCTGACGTTCGTGGGGATGATTCAGAACAACGGCGGCGCGATCAACGAGGTGCAGCGGCTGTCGCGCAGCCTGGTGTACCAGGCGGTCGTCGGCGACTGAATTCCGCGTCCGGGCGGTGTTTGCGGCTGGACCCGCGGGGCCGGCCGTGATACAACCTCCCGACAATCCGTCACGTCAATCCCGCGTGGAGCCCGCGCGGGCGAAGGAGCAAGCCATGCATGCGAAGTCGTACCGCCGGTGGCTCGGTGTCGGGGTGGCGCTCTGCGCACTCGTGGCCGCGCCCGGTTTCGCCGCGGCCAACGAGGCCGAGGCCGACTACCAGCCGACGTTCGCGAAGGACGTCGCACCGATTCTGCAGCAGAAGTGCCAGGAGTGCCATCAGCCCAACTCCATCGCCCCGATGTCGCTGCTGACCTACGGCGAGGTGCGGCCCTGGGCGCGGGCGATCAAG
Source organism: Vicinamibacterales bacterium (assembly GCA_965215895.1). Lineage (GTDB taxonomy): Bacteria > Acidobacteriota > Vicinamibacteria > Vicinamibacterales > UBA8438 > JAJEEA01. Next base: position 1,079,521 of record OZ244130.1, read on the forward strand.
GATCGCGTGGTCTCGCTCGAGATGCCGCCCTGGCATATCGACCGATCGGTCGGCATTCAGACGTTCAAGAACGACCGCTCGCTGAATCAGGAGCAGATCGACACCATCGTCAAGTGGGTGGACGGGGGCGCTCCCCTGGGCGACCGCGCCGACCTGCCGCCCGCGGTCGAGTGGCCCGACCCGGACGCGTGGCGTCTGTCGGATCGCTTCGGCGAGCCCGATCTCGTCGTACTCTCGGCTCCCTACACCGTGGCCGCCGACGGCCAGGACAAGTGGTGGCGGCCAATGGCCGAGACCGGGCTGACCGACGAGCGCTGGGTGCGCGCGATCGAGATCAAGCCCTCGTCCTCCGGCGGCCGCAAGGTCGTGCATCACGCCATCGCGCGGCTCCTCCAGGACGAGGAGGGGGTGACGGGGTTGGCCAACAGCGTGAACTTCGACGACGACATCGGTCCCGGCACGTTCATGGAGTGGGCGGTCGGCAAGGAAGGCGAGATCTTTCCCGACGACGCCGGCAAGCTGATGCTGCCGGGGGCCCGGATTCAGTGGGACATCCACTACCACGCGATCGGGGAAGAGGTGGCCGACGACGTCGTCGAGCTGGGGGTCTACTTCCACGAAGCCGGCTATACGCCGAAGTATCGGACCATCCTGCACGGCTTCCGCGGGCACCAGGGCGGCATCGACATTCCCCCCGGCGAGATCGGCATGAGCCAGGGCTTCACCATGCTCAAGGGGCCGGCCCGCCTCGAGAACTACCAGCCGCACATGCACATGCGCGGCAAGGCGATGTCGATGGAGGCGGTCCTGCCCGACGGTTCGCGCCGGATGCTGAACAACGTGGGCAACTTCCGGTGGAACTGGCACATCAACTACATCTACGAGGAGGACGTGGCGCCGCTGCTGCCCGGCGGTACGATGATCGTCGTCACCGCGTGGCACGACAACTCGACCGGCAACCGCGAGAACCCGGACCCGCGCCAGTGGGTCGGCAACGGCTCCCGCACCGTCGACGAGATGGCCCACGCGTGGGTCGACGTCACGTATCTCGATCAGGACGAGTACGACCAGCTGGTCGCCGAGCGCGAGGAGCTGGCGAACGACGACTAGTCCCCGATGGCCGGCGGCCGGACCGCCGAGCAGCGTGAACACAGATGGCCGGGCCCTCGCGGGGGGCCCGGCTTTTTTTGTCCGGGCTGCGGAGCCGTCCCGCCCCGTGGCGGGTGGCAGGATCTGCATTCTCCCGCCCCGCGGCTGCCGGCAACAACTGCTGGTCGGATCTCGCCGGATCGGATGCGCGCGGTGGGAGCACCGGCACGCGGCGCTGGCACGTGCGATGCAGGGGTGTCGTGGGCTGGAGGACGACCATGACCACACGCCATGGGGGCGGCGCATCCGACCGCCGCTACGTGCGGCTCGTGCGCACCACCCTGAAGATCGACGACGACGTTCTGGAGGCGGCGCAGTGCATCGCCGACGACGAACAAGTCAGCGTCGGCGAGATCCTGTCGAGGCTCGCCCGCCGCGGTCTCGAGCCCCGCCCGGACGAGCCGGCCTGGACCCGCCTTCCGCCGCCGACGGTTCCGCTTGCGCCAGCGGCTCCGCGGCGCGCGATCCGCCGGCTCCGCGAGGTTTGGGAGCCGTGGTGAGACCGCCGCGCCGGCCGCGGCTCCGGGTCGCGCGGTCCCGCGCATGCGGTATGCTCCGGCGATGTTCATGCGCCCGATTGCGTGGGTCGTCTTCGTCGTTCTCCTGGTCGTCTTCCTGCCGCTGCTGGTGCTGGGGACGTTGATGGTCACCTACAAGCAGCTCGTCGTCAGCCGGCGATTGGGCGTGTCGCAGACCGGCATCGAGGTCATCAACGGGCGCTGGACCATGGACTGGTTCGGCATCCGGCCGGACCCGGCGACAGTGCGGCTTCTCGGCGTCCTGCCCAACACGTCGATCCTGGGGTTGCAGCTGGTCCTGTTCCCGCTGTGGGCCAAGTACAAGCTGAGCGGCGACCATCTCGGGTATCCTCGCCTGCCGCCGCCGGGCGGGGCGGAGACCATCGCGGACCTGGTCATCGCCCGGACGGTCTACTTCGACCGGATCCTCGGGCGGGTCCTGCCCGAGGTCGAGCAGTTCGTGCTGTTGGGGGCCGGGTACGACACCCGGGCGTACGGCCCGCTCGTGCCGGACGGGATGGCCTGCTTCGAGCTGGACCAGCCCGGGACGCAAACGCTGAAGCGGTCCAGCCTGCGCGAGGCGGGCATCGAGACCCCTGGCGTCACCTTCGTCCCCGTGGACTTCAGCCGGGACGACGCGTTCGAGAAGCTGACCGCGAGCGGCTACGACCCGGGTCGGAAGACGGCGTTTCTCTGGGAGGGGGTGACTCTCTACCTGAGCGAGCACGACGTGCGGAAGACGCTGCGGGGCGTTCGCGAGCACGCGGCGCCGGGAAGCGTGCTGGTGGCGGACGTCTACGGGGAGCGGTTTGTGCGACTGGCCCGCGGGAAGGCCGCGAGGAAGATCCTCGAGTACACGAACGAAGGGGCCGCCTTCGGACTGTCCTTCGCGACGGACTGGGAGAAGACCCTGCGGGATTTCCTGGACAGCGAGAGGCTGGCCCCGGGCGAGTCTTACTTCATGGGCCGGACGACCGCCAAGGGACCGTTCATGGTCGTGGCCGAAGTCACCACCCGGCCGCCGGCGGACCGCCGTCAGGGGGAAGGAGGGGAGTCCGGGCGGTAACGCGGATGCCCAACCAATCCTGCCAGGGGTCTAGCACCGCTTCCGCGGCGCAGACCCCTGGCTCGTCTTCACTCGACGGTGACCGTGATGGTCGAGCACAGCCCCTCGATGGTGCGGTGCTCGTCGTCGCCGGCCTGTACGGCGAAGGTATGCTCGCCCGGCGGCATCTGGCTCTCGAAGACGGAAGAGCCGTCGCCGAAGTGCACCCACGGACTCGACTGGGGAATGATCTCGCCGGTCGGGAGGCACTCGGTGTCGATGCCGATGTGGTAGTGGCCGGCCGCGAACCGGGGCTGCTCGACCTCTTCGGGGACCGGCAGCAGGGAGAAGCCCTCGCTGCCGAACTCGAACGCGACCGGGCTCGACACCGTGGCGCCGTCCGCCGGGGCCACGAAGAATACGCGCGGCCCCTGGGCCTGGCCGGTCATCGCCCAGGCCGCCGCCGCCACTGTCCCTGTCAGCACCGCTGCCCCGAGCACCCTCGTCTTCCGTTCCTTCATGCTCAACACGCCTGCTCCTTGATGACTGGTGGAAATGACGACCCGCCGGTCGAACGCCTCCGCGCCGCGTTTCCGCTGGCGGGATCCCGGCGCCGACCCGCAGGTTACCGGTGCATCCTAGTGTCCCCGGCCGGGTTTCGCAACCCCATTCCGGGATGCGCGCTCCGGGGCGGAGTCCTTTCCAATCCAGAAATGAGCCTGAAGCGGAGGCACGTGAGCCGAGGCTGACGGGCGACCGAATCAGCGGATCGAAACAGGGATCCTGGCGCGGCGCTGTGAAGTCCGCGCACGCTGACGGACATTATGTTCCATGGCGGCGACGATGGGTTGTGGGGGCCAGAAGCAGTCACGCGCACGTCCCGCGTCGAGGACCTGGAGGGCTTGCAGGGCATTCAGTATTCGAACCGGAAGAGGGCTGGCGGGCAAGTTGCTGAACTGCAGATCTCCCCGTGTCTGCAACGTCTTCCGGTTCGCCGCCCAATCGATCACTGGCTCGATTCCGGTCGGTCCCCGCGGCCGCCGACACCCGCTTCACCCGCAACGTCCCCGCCGACAGGACGCTGGCCGGGGGCGTACTGCTGCCGCATTCGGCTCGGTCTGTCGGTGCTGTCAGCCCGTGCCCGGCGCACGAGATGCTACCCGTGGCGTCGTGTTCGAAGAGTACAACGATCTTGCCTGTGGGACGTGTGGGCGGCGTTCTGTGCCGTCCAAGTCGGGGTGGGAAACGCGCCTCGACGCGGGTGCAGTCAACCGCCAGCGTATCGTGCGCGTTTTCCATGCCGCCGGCGCGATCCATAGGCCGGCCGGCCCCGGCGGGACTGGCGGCGTGCGGGAGCGGGTCTGACCTCGCTGCCGGGGCGCAGGCCGGCGTTGGGATGCTGATGTCGTCTCCGGCGTACGGGTCTTCGGGGCGCGGTGTGTCCGTCGCATCGAGCTGAAGGACCGCTCGATGCGGTGCGCGTCGTGGAGCAGGCCGGTCGCAGATGGCGTCGGCTTGGTTGGCGTCGCCGATGGACGGCGAGCTGGTCGGTGACGGGCAACTGGCTGGCGATGCGGGTCGAGGCGGCGCTCGGCCCGGTCCTCGATGACCTCGGTGAGGTCACGCCGCTCGGCGTCGCGCAGCGGTGGCGGTCCTCCAGTCGTCGAATGGCGAGCAGGTCGAGCTTGGCGAGGCGGGTCAGGAGCCGGGCGTTAGGACCCGTCGCCGCGGCCGACGGCGAGTACGCGCAGCAGGGGCGGCATCCGGACGTAGCGTGCGGTGAAGCTGCGGCGACAGGCGCGTTCGACAAACGCGCATTGAGAGGAAGCTCTTGCCGATGCCGGTTGGGCCGATCAGCAGCAGGTTGTGGCACCGGCGATCCAGGCGCAGGCGCCGAGGGTCAGGACCTGCTGTCGGTTGAGCTGGCGGGGGTGGGTGAAGTCGACGGCCTCGAGCGTGGCCGGATAGCGCAGCTTGGCGGTGTGGAGGCGCGGCTGCGGTCTGAGCGGAGGGCGGTCGGGGGTGTCACCCGCAGGGCCGGAGCGCAGCGCGTTGACACGCCCGCCCGCAGCTACTCCGCTCCGACACGCCACCCAGCCGCCCTCCGAGAGCGCGTCACCGAGCGCCATGCGGTCCGCATCGGCTGGTGCGTTGTGGCGTTGTCAGGCTGCCGGGTCGATGGAGGCAAACAGGCGGTCGCGAGCCTGGTTGAGGGCGCGTGCCGCCTCGTTGTCGCTGGTGGCCGAGGCGGCGGCGTCGAGTTCGGCGAAGGTGGTTCCCGGCTTCAGGCAGGCGGCGGCGTTGGGCAACGACTTGAGCTTCTCGTAGGGGGTCATGATGTCGGCGTCGCGATAGCGCTTGCGCACCCGGCCCTTGGCGTCCACCTCTTCGCTGGGGAAGAAGCAGGGCCGGTGGAAGTTGAGGTAGGGCGACAGGAACTGCTGGTTGAAAGCATGGACTCGCTCGGCGTAGCGGTTGGGGATGTGGCCGTAGCCGAGGTGCTTGCGGATGACCGAGCCGTTCTTGCTCTCGACCAGGGCGTTGTCGGTGCAGCGGCGGGCGCGGGACTTGGTGAACGCGTCGATGTGCATCGCTTCGAGCAGCGCCGCCACGTCGCGGTTGATGAACTCCGAGCCGTTGTCGGCGTGGAATCCGTGGAGGATGAAGGGGAACGCCCGCAGCAGAGCTTCGAGAACCGGCTTCAGACAGGCCGCCTGGATATATTCGACCGAACCGATGAACTGGAACTGGGTGACCTCATCCACCAAGTTCAGGTGGTACAAGCCCTTGACCCCGTCGAGGTCGCCCTGATGGACCGTATCGACTCGCACGTGGCCGGGTTGCCCGAACGGCTGCGGCCGGCGGCGTTCCCCAATCGCTATCTGCACGGAGCGCGTGGGGGCCGGGACCGTCCCGCGGCGCCGCTGGTAGGTGATGGAGTGCCGCAGGTTGTACAGGTGGCCGTTGGAGATGGCGGCCAAGCGTTCGAAGCGGGGGTCACCGAAGCGGTGGAAGGCGCGGGCGCAGAGCTTGCGGGTGGTCGGGCCGGAGAGCGTGCCGTGGAGCGCGTCGAGTTCGGCGAGCCGCCCGATGTCGGTGGGGGTGTAGCGGCGGGGGAACGGTTGCCGGGGGGCGCCGCGACGGTCGATGACCTCGCCGGTGGTCCGGTATTGGCGCAGCAGGCGGGTGACCTGGGCCCGCGACAGGTCGGTCGCCTTGGTCAGGAAGCGGCGCAGCAGGCCCTTGTCGGCCTTGGATCGCCCGGCGTAGTCGAACCGTTGTACGGTCTCCGCCACGAACGCGTAGGCCTCGGTGCGGGTTTGCGGTCGAAGGTCGATCTCCTGACTCCCGTCGAGGAATTCCCGAACCTGACCCAGGGTCTGCAGGCGGTGCGTGTCGAGTTGCACGATCATCCTCCGATGATCCGCGACTCGACGCCCGTTCAGGCTCACTTGTCGTTGGAAACAACCCCCCGTTCAGGCTCATGTGTCATTGGACAAGACTGGCGGGAGACAGCGCCGCGCGGAGTGTGCGACACTCAGAGGAAGCCGCCGGCCGGGCCGTCTTCACCCCGGTTCCGGCGGCCGCCGGCCGTCTCGACAGCCGGTCTCGACCACGAAAGGAGCTTCGTCGATGCCGCCGTCCTTCACGCGATTTTCTTCCACCGTGCAGCCCGAGGGCGCGTTCACGGTGCTGGTTGCCGCCCGGCGTCTCGTCGCCGCGGGGAAGGACGTCATCGAGCTCGAGATCGGTGACAGCCCGTTCCCGTCGCCGGAGGCCGCCATCGACGCCGGGGTCGAGGCGATTCGGGCCGGCCGCACGACCTATGGCCCGTCGGGGGGATTGCCGGAGTTTCGCGCCGCCGCCGCGGCCTACGTCAGCGAGGAGCACGGGTTGTCGGTGACCGCAGATCAGGTGATCGCGGGACCCGGCGCGAAGACGTTCGAGCAGCTGTTCTGCGACGCTTTTCTCGAGCCGGATGACGGGGTGCTCGTGTTCAGCCCGTACTTTCCGACCTACGCGGCGAACATCCAGCGGCGCGAGGCGCGGATGGTGGTGTCGAACCTGCGGGCGGCGCGGGCGTTCCGGCCGAATCTCGACGACGTGCGCCGGTTTCTGGAAGAGGACCCCCGGCCCAAGGCCATCTTCCTGAACAGCCCGCACAATCCCACCGGGGGGGTCGCGACCGAGGACGATCTGCGGGGCCTCGCCGACCTGATCCGGGGCCGCAACGTGGCGGTGTTCGCCGACGAGCCCTACGACTGCATGGTGTGGGAGGGCCGGCATCGGTCGCTGCTGGCGCAGCCGGGCATGCTCGACCAGACGGTCGCCGCCTATACCTTCAGCAAGTCGTTCAGCATGAGCGGGTGGCGCCTCGGATACGCGGTGTCGAGCCCCGCCACGATAAGGGTCTTCGAGCTCCTGACCAACGTCGCGCTCTCGTGCGTGCCGCCGTTCACGCAGTTGGCGGGGGCGGCCGCCCTCGAGCGCGGCCGGCAGTACCGCGACGAACGGATGCGCGACTTCCACCGCAAGGTCGAGCTGCTGGTCGCCGGCCTGAACACGGTCGACGGCATGCGCTGTCTCATGCCCGGCGGCACCTTCTACGTCTTCCCGTCGGTGGCGGAGATCTGCAACCGCGCGCACATCACGTCGCACGGGCTCGCCATGTATCTGCTCGAAGGGGCCGACGACGCGGTCGGCGTCGCCTGTCTGGGCGGCGAGTGCTTCGGGGCGGCCGGCAGCGGCTTCCTGCGGTTGAGCTGCGCGCAGCCCGACGAACGGCTGGTGGAAGCGGTGTCGTTCATCGCCGAGGCGGTGACCCGTCACCAACGCATCGCCGCGTATCTCGACGCCCATCCCGACCACCGGCTCGGCGCGCCCTACGAGATCGACGCGCCGGTGGCGCCCTGAGCCCGCTCGCCGTACCGTCGCGTTGGCGCAGCCGGGGACAACAAGCGCCTCTGAGCGGTGGAACCGCTGTCCGTCGCCTGCGGCTCCGCTTGCCGCCCAACCGACCCTCCAGGAGTCGGCGCCGTTCTACGGCGCAGACCCCCGGGGCGCAGACCCCTGGAGCGGCTCCAGTTGCGTGGCCCGGATCCACCCTACCGTGCCGTCTTCGAGCACGATTTCCACCCATTCGTCCGAGCGGCGGTCCATGAGCACCTTGGTGCCTTCGTGCACCGCGAAGATCTGCAGGGCGGGATCGTCCGAGGGGGCGCTCTGCACCTGCGCCTCGTCGGCCATGACGATCGCCTCGTCGCCGGCGCCGAGGCCGAGCTCCCGGACGAGCAGGTTGAAGCCGAAGACGACGGTCAGGGCCGCCGCGGTCAGCGCGATGCGCCGCGCCCAGATCACCAGGAGCGCGGCCGGCCCGAGCACCACCAGGGCGAAGCCGGCGATAGCGGTCACCCAGGCGAGCGCGACCAGCCAGGTCAGCGCGGCGCGCGGCAGCAGCTCGACCCACCAGTCGGCGGCCCGGAACAGCCAGAACCGCGGCCGCGGTTCGATCTCGTCGGCGGTCATCGACCGGGCGAGGGCGAGATTGGCGAGCAGGTCGTCGTCACCCGGCATCAGGCGCCGGGCGCGTTCGTAGTGCAGGATGGCGGGGCCGAGCTCGCCGAGCTTGAAGTAGGTGTTCCCGATGTTGTAGTGGAGCTCGCCGCTCTCGAGTCCCTCGTCGAGAATCCGCCGGTAGCGGTCGAGGGCGCCGTCGAAGTCGCCCGCCTGGTAGAGCCGGTTGCCCTCGTCGTAGAACGCGCTCTGGGCCCCGGCCGGGGCCGCCGCGAGCAGGATCAGGCACAGGAGCCCGGGACCGAGGGTCGCGGACGCGTGAGATGTCGGTTGCTTGCGAGTCATGAGGTGGACAAGGCTGCGTCGAGGTCGGTCATCACCCGTCCCGCCTCCGCGAGCACGGCCTGCATCGCGGCGGTATCCGGCTCGGTGGGCGCGAAGCGCTCGCGGTCGCCTCGTTCGAGACAGTGCAGATAGGCGTCGATGACCGTCGTCTCCACCCCGCGGGCGGCGAGGGCGGTGCGGATGTGGTCGTGGATCAGGCCGGCCTCCGCGACGTTCAGCTTGTCGCCGAGAAACCCCTGCATGGCGCGGCTCACCTCGGCGTGGAACTCCCGGTGCCGGTCCGGCGCGCACAGCGACTCGGCCCGCGCGAGCCGGCGCCGGGCCACCCGGGAGGCGCGCCGGCTCCGCGCCCAGGCGACGTCGCCGGCAAGCCGGTCCTGGTGGCGCCGCACCGCCACGGCGCCCGCGAGCGCGAGCAGGGGCAGGGCGACGACCGTCCAGAAGCCGACCGAACGGAAGAGCGAGCTTCCGATCGCGCGGAGGGACGGGGGAGCGATGCGGATGAAGCGGATGTCCGGGCGCTGGAGGTCCACGCCGGTGCGGGGGCGCGCGCCGGGCAGGGCGGGCGCGGGGCCCGGATCTCCGGCGACGGTCAGGATGATCGGGTCGGAGGAAGCCACCGCGTAGGCGTCGCGGTCGACGTCGAAGTAGGCGAGCTCGACCGCGGGAATCGTCATCCGGCCCGGTTCGCGGGGCACGATGACGTACTCGTAGACCCGGCTGCCGCGGACGCCGTCGGCCGTCGGCTCCACCTCCTCGCGCATCTCCGGGGGGTAGACCTCGAACGCCGCCGGGAGGTTCAGGCGCGGCTCCGGCAGGGTCCGGATGTTGCCGGTGCCGCTGATGTCGAGACGCAGCGTCAGGGCGTCGTTGGTATCGGCGGCGGTGCGGTCCACGGCGGCCGATACCGCGAGCGACCCGACGAACCCCGAGAACGACGCGGGGGCGCCGGGCGGCGCCGGGCGCACGTCGAGATCGAGGGCGTTCGACGCGACCGAGACCGGCATCCGGCGCCCGAACAGGCTGTCGCCGAAGAATCCGCCGAACGGGTCGCGCCCGCGGGACCGCCGTTGCACGCGCACCTGCGCCTCCAGCACCAGGGGCTCGAGCCGCTTCGGCCCGGCGCTGGTGGGAAACAGGGCGGCGCGCCGGACGACGCTGCTGACGTACCGCACGCCATCGCGGACGACCTGCTCCGCCGGACGCTGCGGGACGGCCAGCTCCTCGACCCAGAAGCCGGCGGTGCCCGGCTGCCGGACGACGGTGAGGCCTTCGACGTCGACCCGGGTGAAGATGCGGTACTCCACGACGACCGGCTGGTTGACGTAGGCCTGCTCCGCGCTCAGCGTGGCGGTGACGAAGAGGTCGTCCGGGCCGATGCCGCCGTCGGCGGCGCCGCGCCCGCCGGACCCGGCCGCCGGCGCGCTGGAGACCTCGATGGTCAGCGGATCCGTGCGCAGGTCCCGTCCGTCGACCCGCACGGTCACCGGACCGATCTCGAACCGGCCCTCCTGCGTCGCCTGGAACCGGTACTGAATCGTGAACGTGCTCGACGTCCGGCCGTTGACGAACTGCATCGAGGTCGACGTGCCCGAGCCGAGATAGGTGGCGAACGCCGACAGGTCCGGCAGAGCGGGGTCCGAATCGCGGCTGCCGGAGACCTCCACGTTCAGGACGAACTGGCCGTTCAGGGGCACCGGGTTCTGGCTCAGGAAGGCTCGCGCCGACTGGGCCAGGCCGGCGGCCGGCAGGGCCAGCGCGAGGGCCACTGCGAGCGGCACCTCGGCGAGACGGCGTCCCGGGCTCACCACGGCCTCCGCGGCGGCCGGGCCGGCGCGGTGGTCCGCCGCCGGCGCTGTATCCGGTCGGGGTCTTCGTTGATCGCTTCGAGCAGGCGCTCCGCGTCCTCCCGGCTCAGCTCGCCGGGCTGCGGTTCGGCCGGCGGCTCTTCGCCGGGCGGGTCCGGCTGCTGCTCTTGCGACTGGTCCTGCTGTCCCTGTTCCGGTTCCTGCTCCTGCTGTTCCTGCTCCTGCTGTTCCTGCTCCTGCTGCTGTTCCTGGTTCTGCTCGTTCGGCGGCTGCTCCTGCGGCTCGGACCGGTCGTCCTGGTTCTCCTCGTTCTCGTCGTCGTTCGGGTCCTGCTGCTGGTCCGAGGGCGGTTGCTGCGGTTGCTGCTGCTCCTGGAGCTGCTCGAGGGCCAGCTCCAGGTTGTGCTTCGCGTCGACGTCCGCGGGGTTGCGGCGCAGCGCCTGCTTGTAGGCTTCGAGGGCCGGTTGAAGCTGCTGCTGGCGGTACAGGGCGTTGCCGAGGTTGTACCAGGCCTGCGCCTCGACGGCGTCGTCGCCGCTCTCGGCCGCCTGCCGGTAGCCTTCCATCGCCCGTTGGAACTCGTCGCTTCGATACAGCGCGTTCCCGTTGTTGAACGGGACGATCGGCGAGTCCGGCGCCGCCCGCAGGGCTTCCAGATACTGCTCGTGGGCCTCCTCGAACCGGCCCTCCGCGTAGAGCCGGTTGCCCGCCGTCACCGCGCTCCGGCCGGGTTGCGCGGCGGCGGGGGCCGGGGGCAGGAGACCGGCGAGAACGGCGAGAACGGCGACGACGTGACGGCGTTTCACTGGAACCTCCCGGACCATCCGGCCCGCGCCCGCCGCCGGTCCGGTATCAGGACCTCGGCGACGAGCAACGCCAGCGCGAGACCGAGAAAGAGCTGATACTGCTCGTCGAACACGGTCACCTGCTCCGCCTCGAACTCCTGTCCCTCGCCGCCGGTCACCTCCGCGGCCAGCGCCTCGAGCTCGGCCCCGGCCGGCGACGCGCGATAGTAGAGGCCGCCGGTGCGCTCGGCCATCGTCCGGAGGGTGGCTTCGTCGAGCTGCGTGGTCACCACCGTCCCGTCGTCGTCCCGCTTGAAGCCCTCGGGGCGGCCGTCCGCGTCGAGCTCCGGAATCGGGACCCCCTCGGTCGAGCCGATGCCGACGGTGTAGATGCGGACCCCCGCCTCGACCGCCCGATCGAGGGCGTCCTCCACCTCTCCCTCGTGGTCTTCGCCGTCGGTGATCAGGACGAGGACCCGGTGGCGCCGGTCGGTGTCCGCGAACGCGTCGAGGGCCACCGCGACGGCCTGGCCCAGGTTCGTGCCCTGCACCGAGATCATGTCCGGCCCCATCGCGTTCAGGAAGAGGGTGGCGGCCCCGTAGTCGCTGGTCAGGGGGCTCTGCACGAACGCCTCGCCCGCGAACGCGACCAGTCCGACCCGGTCGCCCTCCAGCCGGCCGATCAGATCGGCGATGGCGAACTTGGCCCGGTCGAGCCGGTTCGGTGCGATGTCCTCGGCCGTCATCGAGGCGGACAGGTCGAGCGCCACCACGATGTCCTGCCCCTCGCGCCGCACCGTCTCCACCCGGCTGCCGAACTGCGGCCGGGCCAGCGCCGTGACCAGCAGGACCACCGCGGCGACGAGGGCCGCGTGCTTCGCGGCCCGGCCCCGCCGGTCGACGGTGGCCGTCAGTCGATCGAGGAGGTGGCGGTCGCCGATCAGGGCCAGCGCCCGCCGCGTGCGCGCATGGGCCCACCACGCCAGCCCCGCGAGGGCCGGCACCAGCAGCCAGGCGAACAGCATGTCGACCGCGGCGAACCTGAACACTACGGTATCTTCCTCAGCACGGTGCGGGCCAGCGTGATCTCCAGCAGGAGGAGGGCCAGGCCGGCCAGCAGCGGGAAGTGGAACAGCTCGCCGTAGCGGGTGAACTGCTCGACCTCTATCTCGGTCGTTTCCAGCGCATCGATCTCCGCGTAGATCTCCTCGAGGCTCGCCCGGTCGGTCGCGCGGAAGTAGCGGCCGTCGGTCAGGTCCGCGGTCTCCTGCAGCGTCGGCTCGTCGATGTCGACCCGCATCTGCGCGTACCGGCGGCCGAAGAGGGGGTCGTCGACCGGCACCCGCGCCACCCCCTGGGTGCCGGCGCCGATGGCGTAGATCCGGATGTCCAGCGCCTTCGCCATCTGCGCGGCGGTGACCGGATCGATCTCCCCCCGGTTGTTCCGCCCGTCCGTCAGCAGCACGATCACCTTCGACTCGGCGGCCGAGGCCTGCAGCCGTTTGACGGCGGTGGCGAGCCCCATGCCGATCGCCGTGCCGTCTTCCAGGATACCGGTATCGAGCTCGCCGAGCACGGTGGTCACGATGCCGTAGTCGAGGGTCAGGGGGACCTGCGTGAAGGCGTCGCCGGCGAACACCACCACCCCGATGCGGTCGTTCCGCCGGCCGGCGACGAAGTCGGCGGCCACCGCCTTGGCCGCCTCGATGCGGTTCGGTTCCAGGTCTTCGGCCAGCATCGAGGTCGACAGATCGAGGGCCAGCACGATGTCGATGCCCTCGGTGGTGACGTTCTCGGCCGTGACGCCGGTCTGGGGCCGGGCGAACGCGACGATCAGGGCGACGAGCCCGAGGCTGCGCAGCCCGAAGAGGGCGTGGCGGTAGCGCCCGGTGCGCCGCCGGTCGGCGCGGGCGATCGAGGCGAGCGACGAGTAGCGCAGCGACCCGGTCCGGTTCCGGCCGCGCGCCACGTACCACCAGACGAGCAGCGGCACTGCGAGCAGCAGCAGGAGATACGCCGGATCGGCGAACCTGAGCAGGGTCATGTCGTCTGCTCCGCGGGGACCGTCGCCGGCTCGGCGGGGGCCGGCACGACGATGGTGGTGACGTCCACCACGCGGCGGGCGAGGGGGGCCAGCTCGCGGCACTCGGGGATCGTCGGCCGCAGCTTCGCGAACTTCACGAGGTCGCACCGGTCGAGCAGATGCCGGACGTCGGCGACGACCGCGCTTTCCGCATCCGTCCCGCGCAGGCCGTCGAGGACCTCGCCGGTGGTCATCTCCATCGCGTCGACGCCGAACCGGCCCTCCAGGTAGACCCGCAGGATGTCCGACAGCCGGATGTGATAGGTCTTGATCTCGCCGCGCTCCAGCATTCTCGCCGCCTCCAGCGCGTCGAGCGCTTCGAGGGCGACGACGTGGGCGGGCCGCGGCGGGCGCGCCGGCCGCGGCGCCTCGGGCCGGGCCCGCCGCCGATAGCGCCGATAGACCCAGGCGGCGACGGCCGCGAGCGCCGCCAGCGCCGCGATCCAGGGCAGCAGGGTGACGACCTCGAACGGAATGGCCAGCGGTCCCTTGATGTCGCGGATGTCGCCGCCCTCGTCCCGTCCGACGCTCTCGATGGTCACCGCCACCGCCTCGGTCGCAAGGGCCGTCGCATCGCCGCCGCCGTCCACCACCTCCAGGTCGAGGGACGGAAAGGACCGCTCGCCGAGCTCGAACGCGGCGACCCGCATCTCGAGACGCGACTCCATGCCCCCGGCGACCGCCGTCGACCGCGAGACCGGCGGATCGAGGAGCTCGAACGGTCCGGCGTCGATCGGATCGGGCCACCGCACCGCGGCGTCCCGCGCGTGACGCACCGTCACGACGACCGTCACCGCGTCGCCCACCGCCGCCGTCGCGGTCGAGACGGTGGTCTCCACGGTGGGCGCGACCGCCTCGATGGCGGGCGCGACCGCCTGGGCGGCGGGCTCGATGGCCTGGACCGCGGGCGCAATCGCTTCGGCGGCGGGCTCCACTGCCTCCACGGCGGGCTCGATCGCCTGGGCGGCGGCCGTCGTGGCCGCGAGGAACGCCGTGAACGCCGCTGCCGGCACCCGGGTCGTCATCGGAACCGTTTCGCGCGTTGCCGGAAGAAACGCATCAGCCGGTCGGCGTAGGGATGGTCGGTGGAGATCTCCACGACGTCGACCCCGGTCTGCCGGAACTCCCGTTCGCGGGTCGCCCGCGTCTCCGCCACCTCGCGGTCGAACGCCCGGCGGAAGGCCGGGTCGGATACGTTCACCGTGAGCCGGTCGCCGGTCTCGGCATCCTCGAGATCGAGGTAGCCGACCGGCGGCAACTGCCGCTCGCGGGGGTCGCTGATGCGTATGACGACGGTATCGTGCCGGCGGCCGGCCACCGCCAGGGCCCGCAGGTAGCCGCCGGCGAGAAAGTCGGAGACCACGAACGCGACGGCCCGGCGCCGGACGACGCGGGCCAGATACTCGAGGGCGCCGGCGATGTCGGTGCCGCGCCCCGCCGGCTCGAAGTAGAGCAGCTCGCGGAGCACCCGCAGCACGTGGCGGCGTCCCTTGCGGGGCGGCACGAACTTCTCGATCCGGTCGCTGAAGATGATCAGGCCGACCTTGTCGTTGTTGGTGATGGCGGAGAAGGCGAGCACCGCACAGATCTCGACCGCGACCTCGCCCTTCATGCGGCCGGACGAGCCGAATTCCCCGGAGGCGCTGACGTCGACGACGAGCATCACCGTCAGCTCCCGCTCCTCGTCGAACACCTTGACGAACGGGGCGCCGGCCCGCGCGGTCACGTTCCAGTCGATGTTGCGGATGTCGTCGCCGTAGTGATACTCGCGCACCTCGGCGAAGTTCATGCCGCGGCCCTTGAACACCGAGTGGTACTCGCCCGAGAAGACCTCGTTCACGAGACCCCGCGTGGCGATCTCGACCCGGCGGACCTGCTTGAGGATCTCTCGCGGGATCACGGTACCTCGATGCTGTTCAGGACCCGGTTCACCACCGTCTCCGCCGTCACCTCCTCCGCCTCCGCTTCGTAGGTCAGCAGCACGCGGTGCCGCAGCACGTCGGGACCGATCGAGCGGACGTCCTCCGGGGTGACGTAGCCGCGCCGGCGCAGGAAGGCGTGCGCGCGCGCCGCCTTGGCGAGGTTGATGGTCGCGCGCGGCGAGGCGCCGAACGCGATCAGGTCGGACAGATCGCCGAGGCCGTAGTCCTTCGGCGACCGCGTCGCGAAGACCAGATCGACGATGTAGCGCTCGATCTGCGGATCCATGTAGATCAGTTCGACCGCCTTCCGGGCCCGGAGAATCTCGTCCGGTTCGACGACCGCCTCGACCTCCGGGGCCGGACCTCCGGCCATCCGCCGCAGAATCTCCAGCTCCTCGTCCTTGCCGGGGTAGGTGACGGCCAGCTTCAGCATGAACCGGTCGACCTGCGCCTCGGGCAGGGGATAGGTGCCTTCCTGCTCGATCGGGTTCTGCGTGGCGAGGACCAGGAACGGCGAATCCAGCGCGTAGCTGGTGTCGCCGATGGTGACGGTCCGCTCCTGCATCGCTTCGAGCAGCGCCGACTGCACCTTGGCCGGCGACCGGTTGATCTCGTCGGCGAGGATGATGTTGGCGAAGATCGGGCCCTTGCGGGTCTTGAACTCCGACTGCCGCGGGTCGTACACGAGGGTGCCGATGAGGTCCGCGGGCAGGAGGTCCGGGGTGAACTGAATTCGCCGGAACTTGGTGTCGATGGCGTCGGCCAGGGTCCGGACGGTCATCGTCTTGGCGAGACCGGGGACGCCCTCCATCAGCACGTGCCCGTCCGCGAGGAGGCCGATGAGCAGCCGCTCGATCATGGTCCGCTGGCCGACGATGACCCGGCCCACCGCGTCGAGCAGCCGCTCGACGAAGGCGCTCTCGGCGTGGATGCGTTGCTGAATCGCTTCGATGTCGTGATGCATGGTGTCGTCGCGCGGGTTCTCCAATCGACCCCCTATTGTAAGAAACCGGCCAGCCGATCCCCAGTATTCGGGTGGGTCGGCTTCCGGGCTGCCGGCGGGGCGCGTTCCGGTGCGCCTTGCGCGGGCAGGGGGGGTAGCGCGTCCCGGGGACCCCGCCGGTCCCTGGCAACGCGCGGCGGCGCCAGCGGGCTGCTGGCGGCGGCGCCGTGCCCCTTCGGCGCGGCCCGCCGCCAATCTGCCAGACGATCCCGCTGTGCGGATGGCCGGTGGGGGCGCTTGGCCGGTCTCCGCGCCCCGCCGGGTTCAGCACGGACTCCCGGGGCGCGACATCCCCCGCGCTCCGCCTTCGAGGCCCGAGCTCGTCCGGCGGCGACGGATCAGCGCACCCCCGAAAGGCGCCGGATCAGCGGACCGGGAAGAAGATGTCGGTACGCCATTTCGACGGGTCCGGCTCGGCGCCGGGGTCGGTGACGTAGACCTCCCAGGGGGCTGCCGCGGGCTCGAGGCCCTGCGACTTTATCCATTTCGTCAGCGCCGCCCACGACTGCCCAAGATCATCGTAGGGACCCGTGTGGGTGACGGTCGCGGCGGTCCCGCAGGGAAGCTCCCCGGGCCGGATGCGGTCCGTGCCGGTCATCGGCGCGGCGACGGGCATCCCGCACTCGAGGTCGAGGGAGCCGCCGTCCATCGCATGGTAGATCGCGAAGGGCATGCCCGCCGGCGTCTGTCCGCTCTGCTGGATGTACCCGTACAGCTCGCCGAACAGCGGCCCCATGACCTCCCCTATCTTGTCCATCGTGGTCTTCGTTCGGATGCCCACGATGGGCTGCGCATCGATCTGCCTCGTTGTGAATTCCGACGTCATCCGGTGTTCCTCCCGATGTCTGTCGATTGGCCGCAGGGCGCGCGGCCACCGCACCCTCGTGATGCGAGCAAACGACGGCTGCGGCCGCCGCCCGCGTGGTGCGACTCTCGGTGCGATATAACCCCTTTATATGGGGGTAATACCTCTTGCAACCACCATATATGTATAATGGTCAAGACTTCGGCGGCGCCGACTCCTGGGGACATGCAGTGGCGTAACCCGTGTCACCATTGTAATATCGGCCGCAGGGCTCGTGCTAGAACGGAAGTCGGGCGGCGGACATGAGCCGGAGCCCGTGGCGGCCCTGCTGCACTGGACGGCGCAGCACGCGTTTGCCGCGGGCTGACAGCGTTCCGCGATCCAGATGGGGGGAGACGATGAGAATCCAGCTGATCGCGGCATGCATCCTCACGGCGCCTTTGGCCGCCGCGGCCCAGGACGGGGGCATCGCGGGCACCGTCACCGACGACACCGGCGGCGTCCTCCCGGGGGTGACCGTCGAGGCTTCGGGCGCCGCGCTGCCCGCCCCCCGCGTGGCGGTGACCGACGGCGACGGCGGCTACGCGTTCGCGGGGCTCCCCCCCGGCAGCTATGCTCTCACCTTCACCCTGGCCGGCTTCGAGCGCCTGCAGCGCGAGGCGGCGCTGACCGCAGGGGGCGATCTCACCGTCAACGCCAGCCACCTGGAGCTCGGCGGCCTCTTCGAGGAGGTGACGGTGGCCGTGACCGGGACCGCCATCGACGCCCCGGCCATCAACATGCCCCACGCCGTCACCGTGGTCAGCCGCGAGATGCTGGAGCAGCAGGGGGCCACGCAGCTCGTCGACCTGTTCCGGAACCTCAACGTCAGCCACGGCGTCGTCGGCGAGCGGAACAGCTGGTACAACTCGAACCAGCCGTCGACCCTCACCGAGAACGTGGCCAACGTGAACCTGCGCGGCCTCGGCGCCTCCCGGACCCTGGTGCTGATCAACGGCCGGCGCCACGTTCCGGTCCCCGCCCGCCTCATCGGCGGGCGCTTCGTCGACGTGAACACCATCCCCGCCATCGCCATCGGCCGGCTCGAGGTGCTGAAGGAGGGCGCGTCGGCGACCTACGGCTCGGACGCGGTCGGCGGCGTCGCCAACTTCGTCACCCGCAACGACTTCCGGGGCTTCGAGATGAACGTCGCCCACGACTACTTCGACGGCGGGGGCGACACCACCGTCGCGGGCATCTGGGGCGGCCGCATCGGGTCCTCGAGCGCCGTCATCTCCGCCGAGCGGGTCGGCCGCCAGGAGCTGCAGATGGTGGAGCGCCCGTGGACCCTCGACCGCCTGAGCACCCACGTCTCCGGGAACCGCGCGGGCTGGTCGAGCCTCGGCAACCCGGGGACGTTCTCGGTCGGGGCGCCGGTGCCGTGGACGGCCGACGTCTTCGACCCCCGCTGCACGGACTTCGGCGGTCAGGACGAGGGTTGGACGTGCCGGTTCCGCTACGCGCCCTACGACAACCTGATCGACGAGCAGCAGCAGACCCGGGCCTTCGCCGAGATCAACGGTCCGTTGAACAGCCGGACGAACTACCACATCGAGGGGCTCTGGGCCGACGCCGTGATCCCGAACTGGTACACGACGCCGTCCTATCCGCCGTTCCCGCTGACGAGCACGACCGTCATGGAGGTGGGGGCGAACCACCCGGGCCGGCAGGCGTTCTGCGGCAGCTATGCCGGTGACCCGAAGGCCGATCCCATGGCCGCCTGCGCCGGCGACGCCTCCTGGTACTTGAACGGCCGCCCCTTCGGCAACTCGGGCCCCGGACGCCGGTTGCGCCGCGAGTCGCGCACCCAGCGGGTCGCCGCCTCCGTCGACGGCGACTTCCTGCTCGGCGGACGGGACAGCCACTGGGACGTCGGCGTCACCTACGCGCGGTCGCGGGGCAACCTGAACCTGCCGGCGGTGTACACGGACCGGATCTATCGCGCGTTCCGCGGCTACGGCGGTGCCGACTGCGGCGTCGGGGTGACGGCGGACCGCACCTCTCCCGCGGGCATGGCGCTGGGGCCGCTCAACGGCGCGGTGGCGGGCCAGGGGCCGTGCATGTACTACAACCCGTTCAGCAACGCCATCCAGCGCTCCGACCAGCCGAACTCGCCGTTCGCGAGCGCCGACAATCCGGACTACGTCGCCGGCTTGGCCAACTCCGAGGACCTGCGGCAGTGGCTCAACGAGGAGGTGGACCTGCTCAGCACCACCGACATGTTCGTGGCCGAAGGGACGCTGAGCGGCAATCTCGTCCCGAACGTGGCCGATTTCGCCGTCGGCTACCAGTACCGCGGGGTGAACGCCGACGGCGACCCCAACGACCCCGGCGACGTCACCCGGAACCCGTGCCCGGTGGCCGGCGACATGGACTGTCCGGCGGGAGTCCGGTTCGGACCCTACCTCTTCACCAACGTCCACCGGCCCTACGCCGCGGACCAGCAGGTGCAGCGGCTCTTCGGCGAGTTGGCCCTGGCCATGGGTCCCCGCGTCGACACCCAGCTCGCCGCGAACTACGAGTTCTACAACGTGGCCGGCCGCCGCGTGAACAGCTTCGACCCGAAGTTCGGCTGGCGCCTCCAGGCGGCGGAGAACCAGCAGTTCTCGCTGGCGTTCCGCGGCTCGGTGCAGACCACCTTCCGGACGCCGTCGCTCGACGACCTCAACACCAGCCCGCTGACGACGCTGGAGTGGATCCCGGAGACCGGCGCCTACCAGGCCGTGGACCGCTTCGGCCGGACGGACCTGCAGCCGGAGCGGGCGTTCACCTACAACGCGGGGACCGTGCTGTTCCTGGAGGGGGGCCTGGAGGCGACCGTCGACTACTGGCATTACGACTTCGAGAACGTGATCGGGTCGATGCCCTACGACGCGATCACCAGCCTGTACGCCAGCGACGACGCGGCGACCCGGGCGGCGGTGTCGCCGTTCATCATCTGTCCCGGCGGCCGGGCGTCGGATCTGATGCCGGCGGACCGGTGCGCGGCCCAGAACCTGCAGCGCATCCAGATCGATCTCGTCAACTGGCCGGGGCTCACGACCTCGGGCATCGACACCCACCTCGCGGTCCGGACCGACGCGGGACCGGGCCGGTTCTCGGCGAGCTGGGACTCCACCTGGACGGTCGGGTACGACACGAAGGAGCTGCTGCTGGAGGGCTCGGATCTGACGCTGTATTCCGAGCGGGAATCCGCCGGCTACCTGAACTTCGCCCACCCCATCGCGGTGCCCCTGCCCCGTTGGAAGAGCCGCTGGTCGGCCTCCTACGACTGGAGCCGGTACAGCTTCGCGAACTACGTGAGCTACCTCTCCGCCTACGAGGACCGGGGCGCCGGCACCACCGCGCCCCGCATCGACCCGTTCCTCACCTGGGACATGAGCCTTCTGTGGCGCTTCCCGGGCAGCGGGATGGACCTGATCCTGTACGGGATGAACCTGACCGGGCAGATTCCGCCCTGGGCCAACGTCGAGCAGTCCTACGACGGCTTCACGCACGACCCGAAGGGCCGCCGGTTCAAGGCCGCGGTGACCTGGCGGTTCGGCGGCTGATCGGCAGGCTCTCGCCCGGCGTCACGACCCCGGCTGCTTGCGATACGCCGGTTCGATGCCCGTCAACATGGGGTAGTGCCGGACGTTGAGCGTCTTCAGCGCCGCGTTCTCCATGATCGTGGTCGCCGCGATGATGGCGTCCGCCAAGCCGACGCCATGCGACTTGCCGTAGTCGCGCTTGTACAGCCCGCCGAGCCGGGCGATGTCGCCACTGACGGGAACCACGCGGAACAGCGCCAGGAGGTTCTGCAGGACGACCCGTTCGGCGCCGTGGGGGCCGCCTCTGGCTCCCGCGTAGACTTCGGCGACGACGATGGAGGATACGAGGATGTCCTCCGAGTTGGCGGTGACGAAGGACGTTGCCTCGTCAAGCCCGCGCAGAAAATCGATCAATACGTCGGTGTCGACCAGGATCGGTCGCGACATGGTTCAGTCCCGATCCCATCCGCGCCGTAGCGCGTCCGGGTCGGGAAGGTCCGCCCAGTCGCGCCAGATCCCGGCCGCCGCCCGGAGCACCGCTTCCCGTCGGCTTCGGCTCGCCTGCTCTATGAAACGGTCGACGGCCTCGCGAATGACCTCGCTCTGCCGCTTGCCGCGGTGGTCGGCGATGGCGGCGAGCTCGGCGCGCTGGTGTTCCGTCAGGTAGATCTGCGTTCGCACCACTACTCGTCTCCCGGCTGTATACACCAGCATCATACACCGGCCAGTGAACCATCCTGACGCCTACGCTGACCTGGCGACGGGGGGCTGAACGGTCGCCTGTACCGGGTTTTCCCCGGGAAACCTCAACCGTGGACTGTGGCCGACAACACAGGAGCATCTCGGCACCATGGCACTCCTGCTCGGATCGCGTGCGCGAGCGCGCGCCGCCTGGCGGTCCTGGGCGGCAGCGAGAAGGAGCTTCGCCCCATCCCGAGGGGCCGGCCGGGCTGACGATGACGCTGGCGGACACGTCGGTCCGGGGTGGACCACTTTGCGGCGCGACCGCCATCGGCAGGTCGGTCTCCGGCCAGCCTGCCGCGACCGCATCGCTGTACGTCGTCAGGTCCAGAAAGGGTCTCCTCATCGCCACGGTCCTTGCCCTTGAGCTATCCTCGCACGTTGGGCTCCACGCCTGAAGGTCTGCGGCGTCACGGCGTATGGACGGACCTGATTCCGGTCCCACTGGCGAAGACCAGGTTACTCGTCACCATCACCCAGGGCCGCTCGCAGTGCTCGTGAGCGGCGTGAACAGGACCGTGGCGGCACGGAGACGGCCGATACGTGCGACACTGAACCCCAGCCCCGGGCGGACCATGCAGACCATCCAACCGACGCAAGCAGGCACAGGCGTACGCATGAGGGCCGCGGCAGCAAAGCTGAGCGAACTGGCCGCGGAAGTGCAAGCGGGCTGGGATGCGACCACGCTCGAGCGGCTCATCGTCAAGGGCCTGACCCGCTACTACCACGGTATCGACGCCGAGGCGCGCATGGCGCTGGCCGCGGCCGAGCCGCCGCTGACCGGTACCGTCTGGGACGCGGTGATCGCGGCTACCGTCGAGCACGCGTGCACGACGCATGGCGCAGAGGTGCCGGCGTGGACCCAGGCGCCCGAGTGCTTCCTGAAACGGCCCTGGGTTTACAGACGCGGACCGATCGAGCGAGGCACGGCACTGGCCAACGCGCCAGCCGCCTTCATCCGGCACAACACGTTCATCGAACCGCGGAACCTCGACGACCGGGGAGGAGAGCGCCATGTCTGGGCCGCTCACGAAAGCGCGGCTCCTCGAGCTGTTCGACCGGCTCAACGAGAAGCTGAGGCAGGCTGACCAGCACGGCGAGGTTTACATTGTCGGCGGCGCGATGATGGCGCTGGCGCACGATGCCAAGCGCGTGACCGCCGACATCGACTCGCACATCCGCCAAGGTCGCGAGGCGTTGACGAAGGCGGTCGCCGAGATCGCGGACGAAGAGGGCCTGAGCAGGCACTGGCTGAACGAGGCCGTGACCCTGCGGCACCTGCCCGAAGACCCGGACCGGGGCGCGCGGCGCGTCTACGCCAACACGCACCTCACGATCGAGGGCGCCTCGACCAGCCGGATGATCGCCATGAAGCTGCACGCGGGCCGGCCGCCCGACCTGGCGGATCTCGACATCCTGCTGGAGGAGGCTGGCGTGAAGACGATGCAGGAAGCCGTACGGGTACACGCGCTGACCTACGGCACCGAGCCGATGGCGGCCGAAGCCGATCTGTACCTGATCGAACGCGACGGACGGCGACCGCCGGACCGGGACATCGGACCTACAGGATGAGCACGCACGACGGCACCGCGTCGGACGGCAACGAGGAACAACCGCCGGGGGACGTGGTGACCAACCGACGAGACGAGGGAGCCGAGGCCGTACTGCGCCGACTCGAGGCGCACATGGCCAAGAGCAGGCTGCGCGGCCACATCTACCTGACCGAGCGAACCGTGGTCGAGTTCGCAACGCGCCAGAAGCGGACCGACAGGCCGCTGGAACGAAACGTGGGGCCGGAACCGGTCAGACGCGCACTCGCTGAGATACTGCGCCCGGAAGCAGAACCGCAGAGCTGGCTCAGGCGCCTGCACGCCGAAGCAACCGGACGAATGCGAGTGCCGGCGCCGGCGCTGTGGAACAGCCCTACCCTCGTGGTCACGGGCGCAATGGCCAGCCGGGCTCTGTGCGCGGCGCTCGAGCACGAAGGGGCCTATGCCGCCGATACCATCCACCGGCTCATGGAAGAGGCCGACGCGGGCGAGAACGAGGCCGCGTCGATGTTCGAGGAAGTAACGGGCAAGCCGCTGAGGCCACGATAAGGTCCGCACGCTTGTCCGGGATGCATGAAGGAACAAGAACCAGTAGAGCCACGGAGGACATGTAGAGCGCAAATAAGGGGCGCGCTGTCGGTTGCGGATCGGCCCGCCGTCAAAGCTGCGGAGGAAGAGGCCCGCGCCCACGAGCAGCACCAGCGAGATCGTCGATGTTCTGCGGTATCGCCACGCTGCCCTCCCTGCCCCGACCGGCGTCGTCGTTCTGACGGCAGCCGGCCGGCCGGAGTTCCGTGGGAACCGGCCGGCGGCTTCACTCGCCCTCCTCGCCTCGTCCTACGCCGGGTGGACGCCGCATCGGCCTGGTGCGCGAAGTTCAGGTCGTTCCGAGAGCTTCACGCTGCCCAGGCCGCGGACAGGACCTCCGCCTGCTCCAGCACCGTCCGCGTCGCGGCCTCCTGCTTATCGGGCGGGTAGCCGTGCTTCCGCAGGATGCGCTTGACGAGCCGGCGGAGGTTGGCGCGGACGTTCTCGCGCAGGGTCCAGTCGATGGTGACGTTGCCTCGGACGGTCGTGACGAGCTCGCGGGCGATGCCGCAGAGCGTCTCGTCGCCCAGCACCTGCACCGCACTGTCGTTGACGCCGAGCGCGTCGTAGAAGGCGAGCTCGTCGTCGGAGAGGCCGAGGGTTTCGCCGCGGGCGCCGGCTTCTCGCAGCTCGCGGGCGAGCCCGATCAGCTCTTCGATGACCTGGGCGGCCTCGATCGCGCGGTTCTGGTAGCGGCGGATGGTCCGCTCCAGCATTTCGGCGAACGAACGGGCCTGCACGACGTTCTTGCGGCGGCGGGTGGCCAGCTCGCCGGCCAGCAGCTTCTGCAGCAGCTCGACCGCGAGGTTGCGGTGCTGCATGCCGCGCACTTCGGCCAGGAACTCCTCGGAGAGGATGGAGACGTCAGGCTTGTCGAGGCCGGCGGCGGCGAAGATGTCCAGGACGCCCTCCGGGGCCACGGCCCGCGAGACGATTTGGCGCACCGCGTGGTCGAGCTCCTCGTCGGTCCTGCTCTCCGAGGCCGCGCGTTTGGACAGCGCCGTGCGGACGGCCTGGAAAAACGCGACGTCGTCGCGGATGCGTATGGCCTCGGCGTGCGGCACGGCGAGGGCGAAGGCTTGCGAGAGCGCCCGCACCGCCGTCAGGCAGCGTTCCTTGCCGTTCTCCTGCGCGAGCACGTGTTCCTGGGCGGCGGGCAGCAGGCCGAGCCGCTCGCCGGGGTGCCCTCCACCCAAGCGGTGCGGTCGAACCCGTGGAAGAGGCCGCAGCAGATCTCGTACTTCTCCAGCATCGCGGCCACGGCCTGCTCCTGGTCGAGAGCGGTCTCTCCGGTGCCGCCGCTCTCGGTGTAGGTGGCCAGCGCGCGTTTCAGCTCGTGGGCGAGGCCCAGGTAGTCGACGACGAGACCGCCGGGCTTGTCGCGGAACACGCGGTTGACCCGCGCGATGGCCTGCATCAGCCCGTGGCCGCGCATCGGCTTGTCTACGTACATCGTGTGCAGGCTGGGGGCGTCGAAGCCGGTGAGCCACATGTCGCGGACGAGCACGATCCGGAGCGGATCGGCGGGGTCGCGGAACCGCTTGGCCAGCGCCTCGCGCCGGGGCTTGTTGCGGATGTGCGGCTGCCAGTCGGGCGGGTCCGCTGCCTTCCCCGTCATCACGACCTTCAGCGCGCCGCGGTTGTCGTCGTCGTGCCGCGCCGGGCGCAGGCGCACCAGCTCGCGGTAGAGGTCGATGCAGATGCGCCGGCTCATGCAGACCACCATCGCCTTGCCGTCCATCGCCTCCTGCCGGCTCTCGAAGTGCTCGACGATGTCGCGGGCGACGAGGGCGACGCGCTTCCCGGCGCCGACAATCGCTTCGAGCTGCGCCCACTTCGTCTTCAGCTTCTCGCGGCGGTCGACCTCCTCCCCCTCGGTCACTTCCTCGAAGCCGGCATCGATCGTCGGTCTCTCGCGCTCGTCGAGGGCCAGCCTGGCGAGGCGGCTCTCGTAGTAGATCGGCACCGTCGCCCCGTCCTCGACCGCCCGCTGGATGTCGTAGACGCTGATGTGGTCGCCGAACACGGCGCGGGTGTTGGCGTCGGCGAGCTCGATCGGCGTGCCGGTGAAGCCGATGAACGAGGCGCTGGGCAGGGCGTCGCGCATGTGGCGCGCATAGCCGTCGACGAAGTCGTACTGGCTGCGGTGGGCCTCGTCGGCGATGACGATGATGTTGCGCCGGTTCGACAGCAACGGATGCCGGTCGCCTTTCCGTTTCGTGCGAGGGGTAGTCCCCTCGCGCTCCCCGGCTGAGGGCTCCTCCGGGAAGAACTTCTGGATCGTCGTGAACACCACGCCGCCGGACTCCACCGCGAGCTTCGCCCGCAGGTCGGCGCGGCTCTTCGCCTGGACGGGCGGCTGCCGGAGCAGGTCGGCGCAGCGCGAGAAGGTCGCGAACAGTTGGTCGTCGAGATCGTTGCGGTCGGTCAGCACGACGACGGTGGGGTTCTGCATGGCCGGCTCTCGGACGATGCGTCCCGCGTAGAACGCCATCGTCAGGCTCTTGCCCGACCCCTGGGTGTGCCAGACCACGCCGATCCGCCGGTCGCCGGCCACCCCGCCGGGCCGGGGCCCCGACTCGTAGCGGCCTCGCTCTTCCCGCACCCCGGCCGGCTGCCGTTGCATCGACGCCGCGCGCAGCGTCTCGGCCACCGCCGTCCTCACCGCGTGGAACTGGTGGTAGCCGGCCATCTTCTTCACGAGCGCGCCGCTCCCGTCGTCCTCGAACACGATGAAGTCGCGAAGCAGGGCGAGAAAGCGGGTCTTCTCGAACGCCCCCTCAATCACCACCTGCAACTCGGTATGGAACGCCGGCGCCAACTGCTCGCCGCCGATGGTGCGCCAGGGCTTGAACCACTCCCATCCCGCCGTGAGCGTGCCGACCCTGGCCTGAATGCCGTCCGATACGGCCAACACCGCATTGAAGGCGAACAACGAGGGCAGCTCCGCCCGGTAGGTCTGGAGCTGCCGCCAGGCGGTGTGTACCGTGGCGTTCTCGTCCGCGGGGTTCTTGAGCTCGAGCACCGCGAGCGGCAGGCCGTTGACGAACAGCACCATGTCGGGGCGGCGCTCGTGCCGGTTCTCGACGACGGTGAACTGGTTGACCGCGAACCAGTCGTTGTTGTCCGGCTCGCCGAAGTCGAGCACCTTTACCTGCGCGCCTCGCACTGCGCCGTCGCCGTCGGGGTACTCCACCGTGACGCCCTCCACCGCCATGCGATGGAAGGCGCGGTTGCGAGCCTCCAGGGTCGAGCCCTCGGGGCGGGTCAATCGGCGCACGGCGTCTTCCCGCGCCTCGGCCAGCAGGCCGGGGTTCAGCCGCGCTACCGCCCCCTGCAGGACGGATTCCAGGACGACTTCCCCGTAGTCGGCCCGTAGCGCCCCGACCCCCGGCGGCATGTCCGGCCCGCCGATGACGTGATAGCCCAGCTTCCGGAACCAGTCGAGCGCGGCGTCCTCCACGACCGACTCGGTCAGAATCACGGTCTCCGCCTCCCTGACTGCAGACCCGGAAGGGCCTCCATGCGCGCCAGCCACCGATCGAAGTGCCGGCACTCGGCGCGGATGCGATCGATGCTGATTGTCGCGGATATCGCCGCGCCGTGCCGCACCTTCTTGTAGCGGGGCCGAAGAAGACCCGCAAGCCGGGCGGAAGGATGCGTATCCGGTCCGTCGGTGACGTGTTCCGGAGTCTGGGCCGCCTGCCGCGCCTTCTCGATCTCGCCGACGAACGGCTGCCACGCCTGTTCCACCGCCGCGAACCGGCTCGGATCCGAAAACAACAGGGACTCGAACTCGTACGGCTGAACGTGCGGGAAGAACCGCTCAGGACGACACTCGGCCGCCCGGACGACCGCCGCATGAAGCTCGGCTTCGACGGCCGCGGCGCGATCTCCGGGGTTCATCGAAACAGCTCCTCGGGGCCGCCCGGGAAAGTCCGCGGGCAGTCCGTACAGGTCGAAGAACGTCGTGACGTAGACGTCCATCCGTTCCCTGAGCGCGTTCCGGAGAAACCGCAGCACGCGTTTCCCCGTGAGCGCCCCGCCCGCGGAATGCCGTGACGTTCTGATGAGTCTCGGCAAGACCAACAGGTCTCTCATCGCCAGGGACGGAGCCAGCGTCCGGCCCACGAACGCCGCCTCCGTCTGACCCTCGCAGACCACAACGACCTCCGTCATCGTGGCCTGCCGCCGAAGACGTTCATCTTCCATAGGTCGCCGAGCGAATAGTCCTTCAGCCAGTCGCGCAGGTCTTCGCCATCCAATCTCCTGAAGGTGGACGCATCGTCCTCGCGGTCTACGACCACGATGTCTTCCGGATCGAGCTCGCTCACGAGGTCCGCCGACTGGGTCGCGACGATCACCTGCCGCTCCTCGCCGGCGGTCCGCAGCATCTCCGCTAGCACGGCGAGCGCCGCGGGATGCTGGCCCAGTTCCGGCTCGTCCATGAGAATCAACGAGGGCTGAAGCTCCACCGGCTGCAGCAGCAGCGTCGCGAGACAGACGAAACGCAACGTCCCGTCCGAAAGCTGGTGCGGTCCGAGTACCGTGTCCCGGTCCGACGCATGGAACCACTCCAGCTCCAGCCGGTCGTCCATGCCCAGGTCTTCCCGGTATACGAAGTCTCCGACGAACGGGGCTGCGACCCGGACGGCGTCGACGACCCGCCGATAGTGCACGGGATGGCGCTCACGAAGGCTCCGAAGAAAAGGCGCAAGATTGCCCGCGTCCTCCTTCAGGCGAAGATTGTCCCGCACGGTCGACGACCGCCGAACGCCGGCCAGTCGACCCACGTCCTGGAAGTGAAACACGCGCCAGCGCTGCATTTCCGGAAGCACATAGGACGCGAAGTCCCCTCTGCCACAATCGGCCAAGCGGGCCTCGTCGTGTCCGCCGGCCCATTCGATGCGGTCCACGGTGGGAAAGGTACCCGGAGCCACGCGGTCTAGGAACTCGGCGACCCCCGGAAGCATCGATTCCCGGCTGAACGCCATCCCGTCGCCCCCCACGGGCTCAAGCGAAAACCCATACCGGTGGCGACCCCCGCCGAAAACCAGATCCACCGAGACGCTCGACGTCCGCCTGCGCCCGCCGAACAGCATCCCTTCGGGCCCGCCCGAGTCCCTGACGAAGAGCTGCAGCCGTTTCACGGAAAGCTGCTCGATCATCCGAAACAGGCTCAACAGGTTGCTCTTTCCCGCCCCGTTCGCGCCAATCAGGACGTTCAGGCCGCGCAACTCGAAGTCCTCGACGGCGCGAATCGACTTGAAGCCCCGGACGGTCAGACGGTCTATTCGCGCCATGGCTCGCCTGCGATTCTCCTCCGACAGGCCGTCCGACGATACCGCCCCGGGCGCCGTTTCGAGCGCGCATCCAGGCTCTCGCCCTCTCCGACCATTCCGACCCCGATATCGGCGAACCCGACGGACGCGACGTAGGACTCCGCGACGCTGGGTGACCTCTCGCTGCAGTTCACGCGTCCTGCAGCTCCGATCCGTCGCCGCGAATGACGCTTTCGACGCGCGGATTCAGCAACCTCCACCGCTGGCCCGTTCGCTCAAGATCGCCCGCCAGCACGACCAGAGCCCCGTCCTTGTGGGCCTGAACTGCCCGCTCGCAATCCGCCCGCTCCAGAACTGCCACGACCGACTGCCGTTGCCCGTCGATGTCGGTCGCCAGACCGATCCTTCCGTCGTCTTCGACCTCCCCGCGTTGCAGGAGCCGAGCGAAGCCGTGGAGACGCACGTCGGGCCGGGGCGCGCGCTCGCGGAGCGAGCGCGCCGCCTCGCGCAGGAGAGCCGCATCCGCCCGGCCGAACCGAACGACGGTTCCCCGTATCGCCAGCGGCGTCATTTCGAGTTACCAGACCACGTCCGATTGCCGTCGTCCAGGGAAAACTCGAGCCTGCGAAGTTCTCCACGTTGTGAAATCGGCAGAAACGTCGTGTGAAGAGCATCAGTATACGTGACAACGACACTTTCTGTTCCGTCATAGTCATAGTCTTTGAACTCGACATTAGTAGACCCCACGTAATCCACACCCATACGGTGGTGGACAATCTCTGACACAATCGGAATTCTCATCTTTGGATGCACTCCACCATACGTTCGGTCATAAATGGTTGCACCATCTGATCCTTGGATCGTGACCCTCACGTCTCTGGCGAGGCAAGGACTAACATTCTCGACATAGGTAGTGTAGGCAGACTCATGAGCATTTCGTTTGTATTCGACATCGGTAGTGCGTATGAGCTCCGCGGTGTTCTGCATCTTGGCTATCCAGAACAGATATACCGTGAAGACGAGCGTGAGGACCGTCACAATCAGTATTGGAATATCAAACATGGTGATTTGTTCCATGCCCAGGCGAACGAGACACTTGTATCGCCATGCTGCTATCCCTTATGTACCCTTCGCATCTCGCCGGAGACCAACTTGGGCAACAGCACGTTCTTCAGCGCCACGAGAACACGGGATTCACGTTTATTCGCTTCGATTCGATCAAGGAGCGCACCAGTTGACGACGAAACGCCTCTCTGGCAACGCAGTCTGCCAGGACAAGGGGTGCCGCCAGAATCGCATCGGGCCGGATCGCCGGATACGCGCCGCCGTCCGCGAGATGAGCCAGGCGATCAATATTGTCCGACGACGTCGCCGCACACCACACCAACTCCCGATCGTGGTTTCTCAGAGGACGTAACACCGCGAAACCCGTACTTCCAGTCAGTCCGTCTTCGTCGACGAGAGCGAAAGAACCATTTCCAGGACGAACGGTCGCGACAATCGTATCGCCCTTGCGGAGCACACGCCGTGCGCGACTCGGCGCCGCCTCCCAAGCATGGGTTTCCACCTTTTCGATACAGCCCCACTTGGTGTTCGACAGGTCGACATATGCGATCTTCTGGGGTGCGTGGCCGAATCTCCACGATTCAGAATTGAGACACACGATTGCGCCGAGTGATCCGGCGTTCCACCCGTCGGGTATCTCCCCAAGCTCCGAGTCCACCAGCCGGTCGGGGAACAGGTCGGCGATGTCCTTCGGAAGCCCGGGGTCACGGCCTTCCATCTTGGCCCGCACGGGGTCGAAATCGACGAACCAGGACCGGAACAGCGCCCGCGCCATCGCCTCCAACGTCGCGTTCATCCGACGGTTCAGCTCGATTTTGTCGTCCAGTGTTCCCAAGATGTGAGCGATGGTGCGTTGCTCGGGGATCGGCGGCAAGGAGAACTCTATCTGACGGAGCTCTTTCTGCTTGATTCCGAGCACAGTAGTGCCAGTTGCCCGCGCGCGCAGTTGAACCTGAACTTCGTCAGACTGCAGTAGGAATCTCAAGAATCGATTATCAAGAATGTTCGACTTCCCTCGCAAGAGAATGAGCCGTTGCGCTAGAGCGACACGCTGTTTTTGAAGTTGTGCGACTTCTCCTAACGGGGCTTCCGTCGTTATTAGAACGTCACCAGATTGCGGCATGCCACGTCGCATCCAAGAAGCATAGTGGTCTAGCGCGATGAATTCTGTTGGTGTCTCGATCCTTTCCCGCTTTACAACTTTGGCTGTAATGAGGGGAATACCTGAAGACGTCTTCCGAGGAGTCTTGCCACGGTAGTCGATTATTGACTCCATACAGTCCTCAAGTCGGCGGTAGACCCATTCATCCGACATGTCCCGCTGCCCTGTGTCCACCAGTACGACATGCTCCTCCTGAATCTGCTTGCGGAACGAGTCAGGCACGTCGTCCCACACGAACAGGTCGACCCGGAACGGCAGGTTGCTCTCCTCGAACGCCTCCCGCAGGTCGCCGACTTGCGGCCGCTGCTCCGGCGTGGCGAAGACGACGAGGTCGAGGTCGGATTGCGGCCGGGAGGTCCACTTCACGCGCGACCCGTACACCCAGGCGGCCGTGCCGGGCAGATGCCGCTGAAGCAACGCGAGGACCGTCTGGCGATCCTCGGTCGTGATGTCGATGGCTGCGTCTACTCCCACGGCGTACCACTCAGGGTCTGATAGAGGCCGATGGCGTCGTCGATGAAGTCCGGCACCAGCGCGAGGCAGGCCTTGGCCTTCTCGCCGTCGTAGTCATGGGACGTGTCGACGCGGGCTTCGGCGTATCGGAACCACTGCTGCACGGGCGTGGCGAA
The DNA here is from genome assembly GCA_965215895.1 of Vicinamibacterales bacterium. GTDB lineage: Bacteria > Acidobacteriota > Vicinamibacteria > Vicinamibacterales > UBA8438 > JAJEEA01. The sequence goes on from OZ244130.1 coordinate 1,111,084, forward strand.
CAGGTCGTTCTCGTGGGCCAGCCTGAAGACGGGCTTGGGGTTGTTGGGGGGGTCGGCGACGGCCTGCGCCTCGATGAGATACCGCTTCAGCACTTTCCACAGGCAGTCGTAGCAGGTCTCGAAACGCTGGATGACGGATTCCGCGATGCCCTCGCGATCCAGGTCGGAGAGGGCGGGGTTGCCCTGCCGGTAGTTCCCGTGCTGCTCCTCGAGACGCTTCAGGGAGGAGCGGAACTTGCTGTAGTCGATCATGCCCTGCTCGCGGCGCCGGGGTAGCGTCCCGGGAGGTCAATCATCTCGCGGACGGTCATCGGCTCTCCTCGCGGGACAGGAACCCCAGCGCCTTCAGGTTCTCGGCGATGGCGGTGTCGAGCCGTGCGCCCGCGGCCTGCTGCGCTTGCAGCTCGGCGACCAGCCGCCGCATCTTCGCCTCGAACGGTTCCCCGTCGACCGGCTGCGGCTCCGCCCCCACGTAGCGGCCGGGAGTGAGCACGTGACCGTGCCCGCGCACCTCGTCGAGGGCGGCGCTCTTGCAGAAGCCGGGGAGGTCCTCGTAGGCGTCGGCACTGTCGCGCCACGCGTGGTAGGCGCCGGCGATCCGGGCGACATCGTCGTCGGTCAGCTCGCGGTGGGTGCGGTCCACCATCCGGCCCAGCTTCCGGGCGTCGATGAACAGGACCTCGCCGCGGCGCGGGCGGCGGCGGGCCAGGAACCAGAGGCAGGCGGGAATCTGGGTCGAGTAGAAGAGCTGGCCCGGCAGGGCGACCATGCAGTCCACGAGGTCGGCCTCGATCAGGTTCTTCCGGATCTCGCCCTCGCCCGACTGGCTCGACGACATCGACCCGTTGGCGAGCACGAACCCCGCGCTGCCGGCCGGCGCGAGGTGGTGGACCATGTGCTGCACCCAGGCGAAGTTGGCGTTGCCCTTCGGCGGCACGCCGTAGCGCCAGCGCTTGTCGTCGGCCAGGCGCTCGCTCCCCCAGTCCGAGACGTTGAACGGCGGATTGGCGAGGATGAAGTCGGCCTTCAGGTCGGGGTGGCGATCGTTGTGGAAGCTGTCGCCGTGGGCGATCTGGCCCTCGATGCCGCGAATCGCGAGGTTCATCTTCGCGAGCCGCCACGTGGTGTAGTTCGACTCCTGGCCGTAGATGCTGACGTCGGCCCTGGCCTTCCCGCCGTTCCCGTTGCCGTTGGCGTGGGCGCGGACGAACGTGATCGACTGCACGAACATCCCGGACGAGCCGCAGCAGGGGTCGTAGACCCGGCCCCGGTACGGCTCGAGCATCTCGACCAGCACCTTGACGACGCAGCGCGGGGTGTAGAACTCGCCGCCCTTCTTGCCCTCGGCGCTCGCGAACTGCGAGAGGAAGTACTCGTAGACGCGGCCGAGGACATCGCGCGAGCGGGCGTCGGCGTCGCCGACCTGGATGTTGCTGACGAGATCGATCAACTGGCCGAGACGCTGCTTGTCGAGCGAGAGCCGGGCGTAGTCCCGCGGGAGCACGTCCTCGAGCGCGGGGTTGTCGCGCTCGATCGCGGCCATGGCGGCGTCGACGGTCAGGCCGACGGTCGACTGCCTTGCCCGGGCCTTCAGATGCGCCCACCGGGCCTCGGGCGGCACCCAGAAGATGTTCTCGGCGGCGTACTCGTCCCGGTCCTCGGCGGCGGCGTCGCCCCACTCGGCGAGCACCGCCGCACGGCGTTCCTCGAAAGCGTCGGAGATGTACTTGAGGAAGATCAGCCCCAGCACGACGTGCTTGTACTCGGCGGCGTCCATCGAGCCGCGCAGGGCGTCGGCCATCGCCCACAGCTCGGCCTCGTGGCCGGTGGTGGCCCCGCCGTTCGGGGTCGATCCCACGCCCTTTCGCCGCTTGCCGGATGTGCTTCGCACCATCCCTGTGGTCCCCGTCGCCAGACTCCGGAACTCGCGGGCCGACTGGCTGTCCTGTCACCGGATAGCCTACAACACAGCACTCGGTTGTCTGCCGGACCAGTCGCTATGGAAGCCCGCTGTGGACGGGTGCAGGGTGGGTGGCGGAGAGAGTGCTTCTATTGTTCCCTCGTCTCCACCATGAACCAACACCTACGGAGCCATCCAGGGCAGCTCTGTAGCATCCATAACAAACATGATTTCAGTGGTTTACGCTAAAGTCGGTCCAAGCTCCACACGTTCGCACGGTACCCCGCCATCCCCCATTGGATGGTGGAGCATATGGTGGGTCATGCCACACCCGAAGACAGAGCGGCAACCCTGTAGGCCACATCTCGAGGAATGCTCTCTCAGCCGACTTCGTTCGTCAAGTCGCCGAGGCCGGTCGGTACCGACGGCCACGGCCTCTACCGCGAGGTCCATACGACCGGCCGCCGGAACTTGCTTCAACGGTTCGTGATCCGCGGACCGGCGGTGCGAACTCGGACTCGGCAGCTTCCCGATGGTGACGCTTGAGGAGGCCCGAGAACAGGCCCTCGCCAACCGCCGACTCGCACGCGCCGACGGCGATCCGATGGCGGAGAGACGTCGGGCTCGCGGCATCCGAACCTTCGCCGTCAGCGCCTCGCGAGTGCTCGAACAGAAGCGGGCCGGCTGGCGCAACCCCAAGCACGCCAAGGACTGGCCGGCGAGCCTCGAGCGACACGCGTTTCCTCGGATCGGCGACCGACCCGTCTCCGAAGTCACGAGCGCCGACGTGCTTGAGATACTCAACCCCCTCTGGCACCACAAGCCGGAGACGGCGCGGCGGCTGCGCCAGCGCATCAACGCCGTGATGCAGTGGGCGGTGGCGATATCGGACCGACAACCCGTGCGACAGGGTCGGGGCAACACTCGGCCGCCAGAGAGACGTGGTGCGGCACATGCCTGCGTTGCCCCACGCCGAGGTGGCGGAGGCGCTTGCGACGGTGCGAGCCTCGCGAGCGACAACGGCCGCGAAGCTGGCCTTCGAGTTCCTAGTGCTGACGGCGGCGCGCTCCGGCGAGGTTCGCTTGGCCCGGTGGACCGAGCTCGACTGCGACGCCGCCGTGTGGACGGTCCCGGCTGAGCGCACGAAAGCGAATCGGGAACACGAAGTGCCGCTGTCTCCACGCGCCATCGAGATTCTCGGCGCTGCCCGGGCGCCGACGACAGCGGTCTCGTCTCTTCCAGCCGGCGCGGCAAGCCGCTGTCGGACATGACGCTCTCCAAGCTGCTGAAGGAGCAGGGCATCCCGGCGGTCCCGCACGGATTTCGCTCGAGTTTTCCGGGACTGGGCCGCAGAGGAAACCAATCACCCCAGAGAAGCCGCCGAGGCGGCGCTCGCGCATCAGGTCAAGGACAAGGTAGAGGCCGCCTACGCGAGGTCAACCCTCTTCGAGCGCCGGCGCCGTCTGATGAACGACTGGAGCTTGTACCTGAGCGGCGGATGCGCGTAGCGGGACTCGACTCCCGAACCGACGGGACGGTCGCACCTCCTCAACCGCCGTCCGCGTACGCTGCACCGAGCTCCGCTTCGTTCGGATCTCGGCCGACGGCCGACGTGGTCGACGGCCAGCACGACCACGCGGAGGGTGGCCGCCACGGCGGCGGCCGCCCTCGAGGACGACTTCCCCCCGTCCTGCTCCTCGGCGCCGCGGTCGCCGAGCCCGTTCGGGTACAAGGTCGCGGGCGGCCGCCCCGCGGGGCAGCCCTGGGTTCCGCCCCCGACCCTGTTCATCCGACCCACGGTCACCGCTCCGGTTCTCTGCAATGTGGGGCCATTTCCCCCCCCTTTGGTAGCATCGCTCGATGGCGCTATCGTTCCACCCTCGCACCGGCACGTTGTGGATGTGCGATTTCAACACCGGCTTTCAGCCCCCGGAGATGGTCAAGCGTCGGCCGGTTGTGGTCATCTCGCCGTATCCGAGACGGAGGACGACCGGGCTCTGCACAATCGTGCCGCTGAGCACCACCGATCCGATTCCGATAGAACCGTTTCATCACCTGATGGATCCGCGGTCGCTGCCTGACAGGCTCGCTCAGGATGACACTTGGGCGAAGTGTGACATGCTGTACACCGTTTCCCTGGATCGCCTCAGCCGGGCCACCAACAGAAGGCAACCCATGAACTTCAGGGTGCTCGAAGCAGACCTCGACGCAATCCGGTCTTGCGTCAAGATCGCTCTCGATCTTGACAGAGCACCACGCGAGGGTCGATGATGCTTGGTGTTCTCCCGAGCCCTGCAACAAGGGGCTTGCGGATCTCAAGACTGCTTCCTCTCGAAGGGGGCAGCAGTCCCAGTTGGCGAATGACAAGCTGGCTGGGGTCACTGAACCGGGGGGGCTCTGCCGCCATCCGCAAACCATTCAACGGTGGCGGTTAGAGCCCTCTGTCTTCCCCCCTCGAAATCCAGCCGACCGAGGATCCCGTGGTCGACCGGGCGTACCGGCGGGGCCGCCGGACATGGCGACGTCCGACCCCGGCGGACGACCCGCTGGGACACCGTGCCGAAGATGTCGAGGCAGACGGGCACGAGTCTGGAAACCGCGAACCCGGCCGTCACGTGCAGCAGGACCGGCGGACCGCGACGCTCTCCGCCAGCACCTCTTCGAACACGCGCACGTTGCTCACGGGAAGCAGCGGGTCCAGGCCGCGCACGGACTCGAGCACCGATCTCGCAGAACTGGGTGCGCCGGTAGCCGTTCGGATAGACCCGGGCGTGCTCCTCCCGGAGGAGCTGCAGCGTGACACCGTCGCGCTTGAGCTCGCGGTGGATGTACGCGCAGTCGGGCTGGACCCGGTCGTGCACCGGGGCGGCGGGAGGGAGCAACCGGGCCTCCCGCGCCGCGTCGTTCAGCTCCACCGGCGGCGGCCAGCCCAACCCTCCCAGGGCCGCCCTCCGCAGGTACAGTGAAACCGTGCCCACGCCGATCGCGCAGGCTTGGGCCGGAGCATCGCCGGGCGTTCTGCCGGGGCGCGAAGGTCCTGATGGGCTTCACGTGCTGCCGCGGCTCGAGCGGAAGCACCGGGCCGTGGCCGAGGCGACGGCGCTTCTCGACTGGCGGCTGGCCCCGGTGTGGCAGCAGGCGCGGGCCGAGCTCGCCAAGCACACGCGCAAGCCTGACCAGGAATGGGTCCGGATGCTGCGGCTGATGGAGGCGCACCCGGCCGCGGCCGTCGAGCGCGGTGATGGCCGCCCTCGAGCGTCATTCCCCGCGCCTGGAAACGGTGCGGCTCATCCTCCGGAACCAGGAGGCCGGCCCGCCCCCGGTGTGCCCGCCGGTCACAGAGATGCGTCTGGAGCTGGCGCGGAATCGCGGTGCCGGCCTCAGCCGTCGATGAATGGGTCGATATCCGTAGATGCGACGGAGATCGCTCACCGCCGGGGCGATAGCGGATCGGCGGATGCGGTGGGCGCGGCTTGTGACGCTGCCGAGGCCGGGAGAATCGCGGGCGAGGCGCGCGTCAGCTCGACGGTGCCCCGATCCCCTCCCCCTGCACGTCCGGTTCGGGGGACGGCAACGCAACCGCACCGCACGCTCCTACCGCCGCGGAAACGAGCGGCGCACCATCGGCGAAATGCGTGCGACACTGAAGACCAACCCCGGGGCGGACATGCAGGCGAGCAAAGCGAGGCAAGCAGGCACGACCAGACGCGAGAGAATCGCCGCAGCCAAGCAGAGCGAGCTGGCGGCCGAGGCGCGGGCGGGCTGGCTGGGACGCCACCACGCTCGAGCGGCTGATCGTCAAGGGCCTCACCCGCTACTACCACGGCATCGACGACGAGGCGCGCAGAGCGCTGGCCGCGGCCGAGCCGCCACTGACCGGCACCGTCTGGGACGCCGTGATCGCCGCGACCGTCGAGCATGCGTGCACGACGCACGGCGCCGAAGTGCCGGCGTGGACCCAGGCCCCCGAGCGCTTCCTGAAACGGCCGTGGGTGTACCGACGCGGACCGATCGAGCGCGGCACGGCGCTGGCCAACACGCCGGCGGCCTTCATCCGGCACAACACGTTCATCGAACCGCGAAACCTCGACGAGCGGGGAGGAGATCGCCATGTCTGGGCCGATCACGAGAGCGCGGCTCCTCGAGTTGTTCGACCGGCTGAACGAGAAGCTGAAGCAGGCTGACCAGCAGGGCGAGGTGTACATCGTCGGCGGCGCGATGATGGCGCTGGCCCACGATGCGAAACGGGTGACCGAGGACGTCGACTCGCACATCCGCAGGGGCCGCGACGCGGTGGTCGAGTTCGCGACCCGCCGGAAGCGGACCGACAGGCCGCTGGAACGCAACGTCGGGCCGGAGCCGGTCAGGCGGGTTCTCGCGGAGCTACTGCGTCCCGCGACAGAACCGCAGAGCTGGCTCAGGCAGCTGCACGCCGTCGCGGCGGGACGGAGTCGAGTGCCGGCGCCGACGCTGTGGAACAGCCCGGCCCTCGTGGTGACCGGGGCCATGGCCAGCCGGGCTCTGTGCGCGGCGCTCGAGCACGAACCGGCCTATCCGGCCGGGATCATCGACTGCCTGATGCAGGAGGCGGACGTGGGCGAGGACGAGGCCGCTTCGATGTTCGAGGACGTGACCGGCAAGCCGCTGAAGCCAAGGACGGCGCGATGAAGAGTCGTGATTGTCGCCCTTGGGCCTGCAGCTTGGGGTCGTGATCGGGGTTCCAGTTGAGTTCGCGCTCACGGCGGTGGTCTGCGAGTTTCGTCGAACCGGGGCGGCCGGGCCAGACCAGCCCGCGCCCGGCGCTGTCGAAGGTCGTCAGGCTGACGTTGCGGTCGTGCGACATCTCGATCGCAGCGGCGAGCCGGGCTGCCGGAACGTCGCCGTTGGTGTTGATGTGGGCGGGGAGCACGGACCCACTTGTTCGACTCAGCCCCGTCGCTCCATAAGCCATGCGCCCGCCTCATCCTTCGCCCTCACCACGTACACGTCGCTGCCCTCATACTCGCTCACCAGCGTCAATACCTCATCAAGAGCTCCACCCATCATCACCGCCGCCGCCCGACCGCGATCGATCGAGTATCGCGCCAAAAACCTCGGCGGACCCGCGTCTGCCGTGCGCCTGCCGCTCTCCTCGTCTCCCAACAAGTTCGCCACTTCCGGCAAAATGACCTCAGGGTGCGTCCGCGCCCCATTCGCTAACGCCGGAGCAAGCTGCTCCCTCCACGCCTCAAGAGCCGTTCCACCCTCCCCAGCCGCCGTAGTAACAACCATCGCAACCACGCCGTACGGGTCTTCAGGGTCAAGGATTGCCGCCAAGTCAACACCGTCGCTCAGCGTCTCCTGAACGGCCTGCGTCATGGCGTCACGAATCTGTCGTCCAACGCCCTCACTCACGATTCCATCCTCGCGCGCCCAACTGCTCCACAACTCCCCCGCAAATCCAAGACTCACTCGCACCGACCTCACAATCTCCGTCCGAAGCCATTCCGCCTCGCGATCCCTCTCGAATCGCCCCCTACAAGCCTCCCTCAATGCAAGTACAGCCGGATGAAGACCGCTCGCCTTCCGTCCGTCCCTATCAAGCACTCGCTCTATGACTCGCGACGCCAGCTCCCTCAGTTCCGTCGTTTCGTGTCTCCCCGAAAACGCCAACCACATTGCCGGGTACCGACTGCCCTCATCATCACCGTCGACCAATCCGTCTATCAATGGCTCGGCGCGTCCCCTTCGCGCAGCGTCGATATCCCTCAACACGGTCTGGTCTCTCGTCTCCTCCGGATCCAGTTGTTCCGCGGCAATCCGTCGAAAATAGTCCACTGGGTGCCGCGAATGAACCCCCTGCAGGGACGGCGCCCCGACGTGGCTACCTCCTTGCGACAACTGCCGTATGTCCAGCAGATTGACTAGTTGCCGAGCGACCGCTCCATTGGTGAGCGATGTAGTTAGTCGGTCCCAGTCATCCCCCAGGGTCTCACTTGACCCCAACATTCGATCCGGATCCTCGCGAGCGGCGTCTATATGCGCAATCAGGAATTCGTATACGGGCCGAGCGGACTCGCGAAGAGCTGTCAGTATTACAATGTCTTCCAGATCTGCCTCACCGTGCAACTGCTGCCAAATGCGATCTACTCGGCGAAGGACCTGCCTGAGTCGTCGTGGCGTCTGCAGTAGTTGTACGAGGTGGTCCAGGGGCGTATCTGGAGCCAATCGTCGCAAGTACTCGTGCATGCGGCTCGAGTGCTGGTACTGCAGGCGCGGTGTACCATGGCGCGAATCTGCCCGAGGGTCGATATCCCCATAAACGTGTCGCCAATGGTTGATAGCGGTCGCTAGAATGGCTCTGACGTGCTCCCATTCCATGGACGGAAGGAGTTCGATGGTGTCACAGAGCTTTGAGAAATCGATGGCTCGGGCGTTGTCTCGATCACACGCAAGAACGAAAGACACGTGACGTATGTCGCGAAGCGCCCAGAGCAGTCGTTGCAGATGGCGTGTGTCAAACCCCGTCGTCGTCCGTTCTACGTCTTCAACGATCAGGATAAGTCGTGCGTTGAGCACTTCGAGGACGGGTACAAGACGCTGTAGTTCGGCAACGGAATCTCGCTCGGTGTGAAGCCCGAGAACCCTGGAGATGTTGCGCATTGGTAGCGCGGCGACTAGCTGCTGATACGCCATCGGGAGGTTGCGTAGGCATAGCGTGTCGACATGGTCGTCGAGAGCGTGCACGACTTGGTCCAAGGCGACACGAGGCACGTCTTCAGGGCGGCACCGCCCAGACATCGAAACTCGCGACGATGGTGGTGGGGACATCTGCGGCCAACCGGGTCCGGGCAATATTGAGGACGCTGCTCTTTCCGGACCCGAATGTGCCAAGCAGGGCAACCGACCGGCCACCTTGGAGAGCACTTGCGATTCGGTCAGCGACCGGTGCGCGACCAAGTAGATCGTTGCGGTCAGTCGTGATCGGCCGTTCGTCTCCGGAGATCCAATCGCCGATCTCATCCCAGGACCAGGTATTTGGCGACCGAGTATCTCTGGTGGACTCGGTGATGCTGTGGCGGGATTCGGTCGGTGTGGTTTGGCGCCGGACTTGCCTCAGAAGCATCGCAGCGATGAAGGCAACGCTGACTGGGAGAACTACGTGCAGCTGTTGCCAGTGAGGCCGGACGGTGTGAGGACGGAGGTCGACGGGCAGTTGGTCCATCCAGGCGGCCAGAATGCAGGCGGCCACGGGAGATAGCCAGAGCGGGGGGTACCACAGGAAGGTGCGCCAGTGGCCAGGACGACGCGCGTCGGCTCCAGGACGAGGTAAAACAGTAGGAAAGTGACAAGTAGCGTGGAAGCCTTTATGAAGAATGGCGAATACGGGAGATCGATGGGTCGGACCCAATGCCACACGAATGGCAAGCTCACGTGGAACACGAATGCTCCAATGGCGGCCAATCCGAGGATACGGAGCCATCGACCGGTTGCGTGGCGGAGTCTTCTGATTGTGAGGTTCATGGTTGGTCTACGTTCGCGGGTTTTATGGTTGCCCCGTGTATACGTCGCGGGTCTCTTGGCCGCGATCCGGGCCATCTTGACGGCAAGGGTTGCTCGGGTCACCGCCGAACTGCGGTGATCGCTCAGGCGGCCGCGCACGTGGCGTGTGCGGCCGACGTAGAGCGGCCGATCTGACTCGCTAAGCAGGTAGACGCCGGGTCGCCCGGCGGGCACCGGGGAGGGCACCTGATCGAGACGAAACGGGTTCATCTCGACCAGCCGCCGGAATGCGGGCTTGATGCTGTCGATGGCGGAAGCGAATTCGCTCACGGCGCGGCTCCGGTTCTCTCTAGCAGCTAGGCTAGGGCTGCCCATGCCCCACAACTTTTCGCTGAACTTCATGAAGCCACTTCGCTACGGTGGCGAGCATGGAGATTCAGAATCAGGTCGGGCGCAGCCTGCGGGGCAACCTCACCCGACTGCGAGCGGTGCTGGACGGGGCGGTATCGCAGGGCATTCACGGCCTCGGGCAGGTTGCCGATCGCGTCTGTAAAGCGTTCGATTTTCGCGATGGCCGCGGCCGGTGGCAGCGCGCGAGCTGCTGCGCGGCGTTGGCCGACCTCGAGGCGGCAGGCCACGTCTCGCTGCCTCGGGGTCGGCCCTCTCGCGGCGGTGTGTGGCGCCCGCGTGTGCTCCCGCACCCGGTGGCGCCGGCGGCTGAGGTGCCTGGCACGGTCGGCGAGGTCCGGGACTTGGCGCTGGTGCGGGTGGAGACCGACGAGCAGCGCCGGGTCTGGAACACGCTGATGGCGCATGAGCACCCGCGCGGCGCCGGGCCCTTTGTCGGCCCTCAACTGCGGTATCTGGTGGGCTCCGGGCATGGCTGGCTGGGCGGGGTGGGGTTCGCGGCGTGTGCGCGGCGCCTGCGGGCCCGCGACGCCTGGATCGGCTGGGACGACACGCGCCGGCGCGCTCACCTGCACCGGGTGCTGGGACTGTGCCGACTGCTGATACGTCCCGACATCTCGTGCCGCAACTTGGCCTCCCACGTGTTGGGCCGGGTCGCTCGGGTGGTTGGCGACGACTGCGAGCGCCTCTACGGCTATCGCCCCTGGCTGCTGGAGACGTTCGTCGACGAGACCGAACACACCGGGGCGAGCGTGCGGGCGGCGAACTGGGTGCGCGTAGGTGAGACCCGTGGGCGCGGGCGCCAGGACCGTACGCACGCGGCCCCCGAAACGTGCAAGGCGGTGTATATGTACGCGTTGGAGCCGGCGTGGCGCGATACCCTCCAGGCGCCCGCACCGGGCGTGGCGCCGCTGGCGGTCGGCGACGGGCTGGACGCCGCGTCCTGGGCGGGCCACGAGTTCGGGGGGGCGCGGCTGGGCGACGCGCGGCTGAGCGCGCGCCTGGTCCTGAGCGCCGAGCAGATGGCCGAGTCTCCGATGCGCGCCATCACCGGCGCCGCGAACGGAGTGAGAGCCTTGGTCAAGGGACATTACCGGCTGATCGACCAGCCCGCCGAGAGCGCGGTGACGGTGGAGAACATTCTCGCACCCCATCGCGAGCGCACGCTGCGACGGATGCGGACGCATGACACGGTGCTGTGCATCCAGGACGGCACCCGCCTGAACTTCACCCGGCGCAGCCAGACGCGGGGGCTGGGGACCATCGGCTCGAATCAGACCGGCGCCGCGGCCCGCGGCCTGGACCTGCACACGACGCTGGCGGTCAATCCCGACGGGGTGGCGCTGGGCGTCCTGCGGGCGGCGTTCGACGCGCCCGAGCCCCCGAAACCCGAGGAGAAAGGCAAGCCGAAGCCGCGGGAGGAACGGAAGTCGTTCCGCTGGGTCGAGGGGCTGCGCGACTGCGCGGCGGCGGCCGAGCAGCTGGGTGAGACCCGGGTGGTGTGCACGATGGACCGCGAGGCCGACTTCCTCGACCTGTTCATCGAACGCCGGACGCACGCCCCGCAGGTCGAACTGCTGGTCCGGGCGAAGGTCGACCGCGTCCTCGGGAGGGAGAAGACGGCCGACGGGCACACGGTCTCGCGCCGTCTGTTCGACGAGGTGCGCGACGGGCCGGCCCGCGGCGCCGCCACGGTCGAGGTGCGGCGGCTGAGCGCGCGGGTGAAGGCCAGCAAACAGGCTCGCCAGGACGGCCGTGCGGCCCGCGTCGCCGAGGTGACCCTGCGCTACCAGCCGGTGGCGCTGTCGTGCCCCGGGGCCGAGCCGGTCGAGCTGTTTGTCGTCCATGCGCGCGAGGAACAGCCGCCGCCCGCGGTCAAGCCGCTGGAGTGGTTCGTGCTGACCACGCTGCGTGTGACCAGCGCCGACGACGCCACGCGCATCCTGGGCTGGTACGCCCTGCGGTGGCGCATCGAAGAGTACTTCCGGGTCCTCAAGTCCGGCTGCAAGGTCGAGGAATTGCAGCACCACGAGGCGGAGCGGCTCGAACGGGCCATGGCCATCAAGATGGTCGTGGGGTGGCGGATCCAGTTGATGGTCCAGCTCGGACGCGAGACGCCTGAGCTGCCGGGGGACCTGCTGTTTTCCGATGGCGAGTTGCGCGTGCTCGCCACCTTCGCCCGCTCCCGCACGCTGCCGGCACCCACGCGCCTCGGGGACGCGGTCGGTCTGGTGGCCCGCCTCGGCGGGTGGCTGGGACGCAAGCGCGACCCGCCCGGCGCGCAGCTCCTGTGGCACGGCTACACCCAACTCGTTGCCATGGCCTTCGCTTTCGAACTGCGGGATGAATTCGGATGATCACAAGTCCAGCCAGCGAGATCTGGGGCACGGGCAGGGCTAGGGCAGGGCTAGGGCTGGGCTAGCTCTTCTGCGAAGGGCAGACGCTGGGCATCTTCCAGTTCGAGAGCTCGGGCCCTCCAGGTTCGGCGAGGCACTCGCCGTCATCGGGGGACGAACCGCCCTTCGGAGTGACCGTCGAGCGAGCGGTCTTGGGCTTCGCGCCCTCGGTCGCGTCCGTTCGGCCGGTCAGCGGCTCCACCGCCCCGGTCAGCTGCACGTCGAGAGCGGCAGGTCGATTGCGCGGGCGCGGATCAACGGCCAGAAAGGCGTACCGCCAACGTCCAGTCGATTTCCCCAGCAAGAGTCGTCCACGACGCCCCGAGCGTGGTCCTTCAATGCACAGCCCAATCGTCCTCTGTACGGAACGGACGCACCGTGCGGAGTCATCTCGTCGGCGTTCAGGAAGCCGAGATATAGAGCAGAACGACCGGTACCCCGAGCATCGCCAGCTTCCATGACCACGCGAATCGATTGGCGAGCTGATAGTGGTGGTCCCTCGACAGCCCCCAAATCCCTCGCGTGACGCTCCCGAGACCGGCATTTGCCTGCTCGATTGCCGAACCGATCCGTTCGTGGTTTTTCCGCCCGTTCTCCGTGGAGGGCTTCTTGCCCTTGCCCGCTCTGGACAACTCGTTTTGGTGAGCCTTGGCTTCCACCAGGAGCAGTCCTTCCTTCCCCTCGATCCTGCACGTGGATGCCACGTCCCAGTTCGGCGTGTTCGCACGAGGCAGCACGACCGACAGCCACCAATCGCGAAGGTGTCGCTGCACCTCGGGCCCAACGAATCCGAGATCGCGGTCAAGCCGGGCCTCGGCTGCGGGCTTCTTGTCCCAGCCCCCAGCCATTCTGACCGGTTTGCCGCGGGGCATCCAGAAGTGGTTCGACGACACCGTTACGTTGGCGAGGCCGATGAGGTCGGTCATTCCCGCCGCGACAGCATCTCGAGCATGTCGTGTCCCGTCGACGAGCAGGACGCACCGAGGACGGCTCCCCCGGTTGTCCTTACCCAAGGCGTGCAACCATGCTGCTTCCATGCAGATTCTCCAGCCCGCGTTGCCGCGCCGCAGCCCCTCAACGAGCCCTGACGCTTCGCCGGACAGGTCCTCGACTACCTCCGGCACTACACCCGGCCGCGACGTCCCGGCAGCTTCGGACGCGAATCCCGCCGATCGTCAACCTCCGCGCCGCGGGCAATGCCGCCCGACACGCAAGCCGTTGACGACCGAGTTCCGCGCCCTGGGGGGCCGCGACGTGCGGTCGCTGTATCGCCGTGGCGGACGCGCCGTCGCCCCCCCAACCGGCGGACCACGTCGTGTCGCTCTCGCCGAGCTGCACGGCAGCGGCGGAGCCGGTCCTCGAGCGGCTCAACGTGATCGATCTTCGGCGGAGCGTGTGTCTTGTCAATGGCAACCGAAAACTGCACACTTCGGGCAACTGAAAACTGCACACTTCGGGAGAAGGGTACCGACCAGATCCGTGCGGAAATACACGGTAAACGGCCGAGCGTGAGCTACCGAGCCGGGTCGAGCCGAGCGCATGTGAGCGCCTCGATGCGTTACGCTCTCGGCAGCATGCTTGGCGCCAGCCCCGTCCATCACAAGCACCCGGACCAGTACCGGCATCCGGAGCACGGACCGCTGTGCGGATGCGGCAGGCCTCAGAGCATGGTCCCTCGGACTCGGCGCCGCGGTCAGTGAGAACCTGCTCGACGTGACGTGCGTCCGCTGCCTAGACGCATCGCTCGAGCGGGTGGCCGGTGACGGCCCCGCGAAGGGCGGGTCCATCAAGCCGGTGCTGACCATCGAGGACCGATGCTGCGTATGCGGGGAGCCTGGCTGCATCGACCCCACGGCCCTCGGACGCGAGGGGATGTGCCCGGCATGCAGATCTCATCATGACCAGGCGACCGCCAACCTCGAGACCAGGGGCGGCCGCCGAGCTCCCCCCGTCGACCCCGTCAGGCGGGCGGGGCGATAAGCGTGCGTGATGTCCGGGCTGCTCCTTGAGCAGCTCGGCCGGGCGTTTCAGTCGCGGCCGAAGCCCCGGGGCAGCTCGACGTCGAGGGCGTCGAGGTCGACGTCGCAGACGCCCGCGAGGAGCTCGGCCGTCCGGGAGTCGGCCAGGGACTCGGGCAGCTGGTCGCGCCAGGTCTGGTATTCGGCCTGGAGGGTGCGGAGCTGGCCGACGGCGTCGGCCCACCGCTTCGGCCGCGGCCGGCGGTCCTTCGGGCGCACGACGGTGCGGACGGGCTCGCCGGCGTCGCGGCGCTCGCGCCAGCGGCGCTGGCGCTCGGCGTTGGTCATGCCCACGGGGGCAATTCTACATCGTTACATAACGGCGCCCATAACGGAAATTCCTGACTGCTCAAAGCGCTCCCGCACGTCCTGCGGCTACGGTCCCGATGATCCCCGCCGGGCCTACGGTCATCTCGCGATTCCCTCGCGGCGCTTCTCCGTCGCCGCCCGCAGCCAGTCCTGGTGCTCCCGCATCCGGTAGCTGTTGCCCCGGATGTTGATGGTAGGAACGCAAATGCGCGGTTGCGCTGGATCCTGACGATTCGGGTCGACCCGATGGTGGCGGGCTTGTTCCTGCATCCGAAGCATCGGCGGGGCCGTCGTCGCTGGACGGGCACTGAATCTGGGGGGAACGAGTGTGTCAAGTGATTCAGACCGCATGTTAACCGATCTGGGCCGTTCGGCAGGCCGGGAGAAACGAACAGCCTTCGCTCTGGAGGCTGGACTCCGGAACGGTGCGGCCAGCAAGAAAAGCCAACAATTCGCGAGTTCTGCTGCGGTTTCCGATTCGCGACTCGGCAGCCCGGTGAGCTGGCAGAGGACTGGAGTGGGCGGATACGAGAGCTTGTGCGGTATAGACATATTGACACCCCCGGTAGCTCTATGCGAGGCTGTCCCGCGGGAGGCCGCCTATGCCACGCAGCGAGCCCGAGAAGCGTCGGGCACTCGGGCAGGAACGGACGCTTCATCCGGCCCCGGAGCGGGTTCGCGCCGCCGTGTTCGTGAAGCACCCGGCGTTCTTCGATGCCTGCGACGAACTCCAGGTCAAGTACGAGATGCTGCGCGCCCACTTCCTGGATGGCGAGCCGGTGACGACCGTCTGCGCGGCGTTCGGCTACAGTCGCCAGACCTTCTACCTGCTCCGCGATCGGCTGGCACGCCGCGGGCTCGCGGGTCTGCGCGATGCACGCCCCGGTCCGGTCGGCCCTCGCACCTGCACGCCGGCAGTGGTCGCCTTTCTCCGTGCCCAGCGCGCCGACGACCCGGCGCTGCCGATCTCAGTGTTGCTGGACCGCCTCCAGCGCACGCACGGGGTCCGTCTGCATCGGCGGACCGTGGAGCGGGTCATGGGAGGCGGTCCACGAAAAAAAAACTCCGGGAGGCGGTGAACCCGTTGCCGATGCGGACGCATGCCTTCGACCCGGGGCGGTTCTGCGTGGCTGGAGGTCCGGCCCAAGCCGAATACGAGCGGCGGCGGGCCGCTTTCCTGGGCTGGGACCGCCGCGAAGGAGCGGCGCGCCCGGCCGTGCTCGGCCTCGCGGGTCTGGCCGAGCCCTCACACGCCCAGCCGGCGAGTGGACGGTGCACTGTGTGGCCGCGCGCCCGTCGCGCTGGACCGGAGCGGTCGATGCACGGATGACCGCGTTGGATGAAGCCTACCGGCTCATCCTGCGCGCGGCGCCCCGCCGGGGCGTCACGACACGGGAACCGAAGGAGGATGCTTATGCGAGTCGCGCTCTACGCCCGCGTGTCGACCGAACGCCAGGAGCAGCAGGGCACGATCGCGTCGCAACTGGATGCGCTCACGCGCTGGGCGCGTGAGCAGCACCACGACGTGGTGGATGCCTATGTCTGCGTGGATGACGGATACAGCGGTACGCGCCTCGACCGGCCGGGCCTCGACCGGCTGCGCGACGGCGCCGAGGCCGGGGCATTCAAGGCGGCGCTGGTGCTGTGTCCGGATCGCCTCGCGCGCAAGTACGCCTATCAGATTCTGATTCTCGAAGAGCTCGAGCGCTTCGACGTCCGGGTGATCTTTCTCGACCAAACCCCTGTCCGATGATCCGCAGGCGCGCCTGCTTACCCAGATCCAGGGCGCGGTTGCCGAATACGAACGCATCAAGATCGCGGAACGCTACCGTCGAGGCAAGCTCTTTCGGGCACGACAGGGTGAAGTGTGCTGGGGGAAGGTCCCCTACGGCTACCGGCGGATTCCACGGCGTGACGGCGTCCCGGCCCAGGTCGAGGTGTCGGAGCCCGAGGCGCAGGTCGTGCGGCAGATCTTCCGCTGGCACGTCGACGAACACCTCAGCGTGCGGCAGATCGCGCTGCGTTTGACCGAATCGCCGCATGTGACCGCCACGGGGCTCCCGCGCTGGGGGATCAGCACCGTCACCCGGATGCTGCACAACGAGGCCTACATCGGCACGATGTACTACAACCGCCGCGAATCGGTCGGCGGCAAGTCGAACTCCGCGTCGCGGCGCCAACGCCTGTCAACGTGTCGGCAGGACCGCCCGGCGGCCGAGTGGATTCCGCTGCAGGTGCCCCCGATCATCGACGCCGAGCTGTTTCGTCGTTCCCAGGCGATCCATTACGACAACAGCCGCTTCAGCCCGCGCCATCTCAAGTCCGGCCACTATCTGCTCCGCCGCGTAGTCCGCTGTCGCGTGTGTGACCTGGCGATGTCCTGTCACCGCATGCGCGGGCGCAATGGCACCTTCCACCACTACTATTACTGCGCGGGTCACGACGTGCTGTACGCGCGCAGAGCCGTCGGCCGCTGCCCACAACGGAATCTGCGGGCGGACGAGCTGGATAAACTCGTCTGGGGCGAGGTCCGCCGTCACCTCGAGCACCCGGCCTTGATCCGCGAGGGACACACGCGCCTGCAGGCCCAGTCCACGTCGCTGGACGGCGACGGCTTGGCCGACGAGGTGCACGCGCTCGAGAAGCAACTCGCCGAGCTGGACCGCGAGGAACACCGACTGCTCGACGCCTATCAGGCCGCACTCATCGACCTCGACCAGCTCCGGCAACGTCAAGTACGGCTGCGGCAGCGGCGGGCCCACGTCAACGGTAGTATCGAGGTGCTGCGTACCGAGCGGACGACGGCGCAACAGCAGGCGCAGCTACAGGTTGACTTGGAGACCTTCGTCGATCGTATCCGCGGCCCGCTCGCCACGCTCGACTTCGACGCCCGGCAACAGCTCGTCCGCACCGTGCTCGAGCGGGTGATGGTCGAGGACGGCCGCGTCGACATCCACTTCGCCATCCCTCTGCCGGATCCGCCGCCGGACACCACGAATCCCTCGGTGTCAGCACATTTTCACTTGCGTTCCAACGGTATTGACGATGTGGCAATGGTGCAGCAACCGGTCGATGAGCGCCGCCGCCATGACCTCGTCGCCGAGCACGGTGCCCCATTCCTCGAAGCCCTTGTTCGAGGTCAGCACCGTCGACGCCCGCTCGTGCCGGGCGTTGATCAACTGGAAGAAGAGCACGGCGCCGTCCTGGGTGACCGGAAGGTAGCCGATCTCGTCGACCACGAGCAGTGCAGGATGAGTCAGCACGCGCAGCCGCCGGCTCAGCTCTCCCGCGGCCCTGGCTTCCATGAGCGTGTCGATCAGACCCGTCAACGTCCCGTAGTAGACGCGTCGGCCGGCCTCGGCGGCCGTGATCGCCAAGCTGATCGCCAGATGCGTCTTGCCCACCCCGGGCGGACCGAGCAGGATGACGTTCTCGGCGCGGCCGAGGAATCCCAGCTCGTGCAGGCTCTCGATCTGCTCGCGCTTGATGCTCGGCTGGAAGGTGAAATCGAACTCCGCCAGCGTCTTGACGGCCGGCAGGCGCGAGGAGCGCATCGCGGCCTGCAGGCGACGGTTGTTGCGCATCGCAATCTGGGCGCCCAGCACCAGCTCGATCGCTTCGCCCGCCGTCACCGCGCCGCTGTCGACCTGCGCCAGCACGCCGTCGACCGCTTCCAGGGCGCCGGGCATCTTCAGGTCCGCCAGCATCGCCCGCAGCCGGTCGCGCCGGTCACTCGCCGCCTTCATCGCGCCACCTCCGCGTAGACCCGCAACGAGCGGCGCTCCACCTCGACGGTCTCGGGCACGCGCCGGCGG
Organism: Vicinamibacterales bacterium; assembly: GCA_965215895.1. GTDB lineage: Bacteria > Acidobacteriota > Vicinamibacteria > Vicinamibacterales > UBA8438 > JAJEEA01. The sequence continues at coordinate 1,129,412 of OZ244130.1, forward strand.
GCCTGCTCCACGACGGCCCGGGCGCCGAGACGCAGGTAGGGACGCCTTGCCAACGGCCGCAGCGCCCCACGCTCGTCCCGCTCGAAGCGGTCTACCGGGCGCTCGCCCGTCGTACCGTGCCGGCGCACGTTGGCCGTGCCCTCCAGCCAGCACGATGCCTGCTCGTTCAGGTCGTCGTCGTTCGCGAACGCACGCCCATAGAAGAAGCTGTCACGGATGTAGCGGATCGGCCGCTCCACCTTGCCCTTCGTCAAAGCTGCAGAATGCTCCCGGTGCTGTTGAAGCACCACAGATTCGGATCACCCACCCGTTCCATCCGCTCCGGGGCGCCCGCTTCCCGTTCGTGGTGACCAAGTCCCTCTGGGGAGAAGACCGGGTCACGGTGCAACGGCCGGACGGCACGGTCTGGTCGATTCCCGTGGGCTGGACGGACTTTGCGCCACCGGATCCCGCGGTGGTGGCGGGACGCGGGCGTGCGCCATTCCGTCTTGAGGACCTGCTGCGGCTCGCCGAGATGGTGAGCGAGAGGGTCCGGACATGAGCGGCGGTGGCGTCACGGAGATTTCGTCCATGGTGTCATGTGGATTTCATCCACTTGAAGTGGGCGACAGGGCGCCATCAGCACGAGCGTGTTGCAAAAACCTGCAAATAAAACGGCGCTGTCTTTGGGTTCCAGGTCGGAATCTTCTTGACGCCGTCCGATGTTGTAGTCATAATCTATCTGACATACGCGATGCGTCGTCCTCCAAAGCTACCGCCGGACGCCAAGACGCAGGCCCTGCGCGAGGCAGGAGCCTTGCACCCGCACCCCGAGGCCGTCCGCGACGACGCCTTTCGGAGCCATCCGTTCTTCGACCCGCGCGACCGCGTCCAGGTCAAGTACGAGATGGTGCGCCGCCACCGGGTCGATGGACGGCCGGTGACGGAGGTTGCCGCGCGCTTCGGGGTCAGCTGCCAGACGTTCTACCAGACCGCGGCCGCGTTCGAGGCGCAGGGGATCCCTGGCTTGGTGCCCAAGCGTCCCGGGCCGAAGCACGCCCACAAATGCACCGACGCGGTTGTCGACTACATCGAGCGCTGGCGCGCGGGCGAAGACGTGCAACCGGACGAACCGCTGACGGCGGCCGTGGCGCGGCGGTTCGGAATCTCGATTCACGCCCGCTCGCTCGACCGGGCGGTGGCGCGCCGCAAAAAAAAACCGCGCCCGTAGACGACCCCATGACAGCGTCGGGCCTCGACTCCAATCAGGTGTGCCGGCAGTACGAGGTCGTGCGGCAGGATGCCGCCAGCGCTGTCGCGTTCGCTCGCCAGGGGTACGGGGTGGCGCTGTTGATGAGCCGCGGCATGCCGGCGTGGCTGAAGGCCGTCTCGACCCTCTGCCTCCCGGCGGTCGGGCCGCCGCCGGCCGCGAGCGGCGACCTCGACCTGGCGCCGCCCGTCCGTTCCGAGATGACGCGTGTGTTGGCGAGCTTGGTACTCAGCCGCGTTGCGGAGGGCATTTCCCCATGAGTCAATCGACCGCGGTCACGGCGGACCATCTTCGTCGCCTCGCCTGTCTCTACGTGCGGCAGTCGTCCCTGCAGCAGGTGCGCGACCATCCGGAGAGCACTGCCCGGCAGTACGCCCTGAAGCGGCGGGCCCTGGCGCTCGGCTGGGCGGCCGACCGGATCGTGGTCATCGATGACGACCTGGGGATCTCGGGTGCGTCGGCGGCCGAGCGGACCGGCTTTCAACGGGTCGTCGCCGACGTCGGCCTCGGTCGCGTCGGCGTGGTCATGGGGCTGGAGGTCTCCCGGCTCGCCCGTAACTCAAGCGACTGGCATCGCCTGCTGGAGATCTGCGCGCTGAGCGAAACGCTCATTCTTGACGAAGACGGGCTCTACGACCCGGCCCACTTCAACGACCGCCTGCTGCTCGGGCTCAAGGGGACGATGAGCGAAGCGGAGCTGCATGTGCTGCGTGCGCGTCTGATCGGGGGGCAACTGAACAAGGCGCGCCGCGGCGAGCTGTGGATCCGCCCCCCGCTGGGATTTGTCGTCGACCCCGCCGGCAAGCTCATGCTCGACCCCGACGAGCAGGTGCAGAGCGCCGTCCGCCTCGTGTTCGGCACCTTCGGCCGCACCGGCTCGGCCGGCGCGGTGGTGCGCTACTTCCAGCAGCAGCAGGTCGCGTGGCCGCAACGGGTCATCAAGGGACTGCGTGCAGGCGTGCTCGTCTTCGGCGAGTTGGAGCGTCACCGTGTGCTCGACATCCTGCACAATCCGCGCTACGCCGGCGCGTACGTCTACGGGCGGACCCGGCAGCGCAAGGTCTGCCTCACCGGGCAGGCGCGGTATCGACGACTTCCCCGCGACGAGTGGAGGGTCTTCCTGCCTGATGCGCACGCCGGCTACATCAGCTGGGAGCAATTCGAAGCGAATCAGGAGACGTTGCGCGCAAGCACCCAGCGCAGCGGCGCAGACCACCGCAGCGCGCCGCGCGAAGGCGTGGCCCTGCTGCAGGGGCTCGTCATCTGCGGTCGGTGCGGTGGCCGCATGACGGTCCGCTACATCGTGTCTCACGGTCACCCGGAGCCGCTCTATCGCTGTCAGCGCCGGGGGATTCAACGGGCGGAGCCGCCGTGCCAGAGCCTGCCGGGCGCGGCGATCGACCGCGCGGTCAGCGACCTCGTGCTCGAGACCGTCACTCCGGCGTCGATCGACGTCGCGGTAGAGGTGTTCGACGAGCTGCGGGCTCGGGCCGCCGAAGTCGACCGCGCCAAGCGGGCGCAGATTGCCCGGCTTCGGGAGGACGCCGAGCTGGCGCAACGGCAGTTTCTGCTCGTGCGGCCCGAGAATCGGCTCGTCGCCGACAACCTGGAACGGCACTGGAACGAGGCGCTCCAGCGGTTGGCCGCGGCCGAAGAGGCATACGCCGGTGCACACAAGACCCAACCCCCGGCGGTCACTCCCGAGATGAAGGAGCGCGTGTCGGCTCTGGTCGCCGACCTGCCGCGCGTCTGGCATGACCCGCGTACCCCGGCGCGCGACCGCAAGCGGATGCTGCGGCTTCTTGTCGACGACGTCACCCTGCTGCGCGACGACGTGATCCGAGTGTCCATTCGCTGGCGGGGCGGCGCGACCCGCCAGATCGAGTGTCCACTGCCGCTCGGGGCACCGGATCTGCGTCGTACTCCCGCCGCGGTCGTCGAACAGGTCCGCACCCTCGCCACCGAACAGACCGACGCACAGATCGCCGGGACGCTCAATGGGCGGTGGCTACGCACCGGGACCGGTTTGCCATTCAGCCGCCTGCGCGTCCGCATGCTGCGCGAGGCGTATGACATCGACAGCTACGCCGAGCACCTGACCGCGGCGGGCTGGCTGACCGCACCGCAGATGGCCGAGCTGCTCGACGTGCATCCGGCCACGGCCAAGCGCTTCGCGCGCCAAGGCGTGCTACGCGCCGTGCGCGCCGACGACAGAGGCACGTTGCTCTTCGAACCGCCCACCGGACCGCTGCCCGCCGCCCATCCCGGGAAACGGTTACGCGACCGGCGGCAACACCCGAAGCTTGTATCGCATGTACAGGAAGGCGCGTAGTATGAAGCCTGAAACTTGGTCTGCGCCCGATACGGCCGGCACGCCCGCGGGTGGAACCCCCAGTGCGCGGCGAAGCGCAGAAACTCCGCGTTCAACACCAGCTCGCCGCCGCCCACCCGGTCGTCCGACAGCACCACCGCGCGCATCTGGTCGAACAACAGCTCCATCGGGACACCGCCGAACCGCTCGAAGGCGCTCTCCAGCCCTGCGGTCAGCACCGCCATCGTCTGCCGCCGGTAGAAGCGCAGCCACAGTAGCCGGGAGTGGCTCAGCACCACCACCAGGGCATGCCGGCGGCCCCAGGGCAGGGTGAACGTCCCGAAGTCCACCTGGCCCTGACGCCCCGCCGGCGTCTCGAACCGCACCACCGGCTCGACCAGCGGGCGCGGTCGAACCGCCCGGACGTAGTCCCTCACCCGGCTGTAGCTACCTGCGTAGCCAGCCGCGCGGACCTCGTCGAACAGCCGCTTCGCTGACAGCTCGGGGAACTCCTCGAGACGGGAATCGATGATCCCGGCGTAGGGGTCCAGCTTGTGCGGTACGGGCGGCCGCGGCGAATACCGTGCGCCCCCTGACGACAGGTCCCGGTCCAACTGGCTCGACTCGATCCACTCGTGGAGCGTCCGGCGACTCACCCCGAAGCGCCTCGCCAACGCCGCCTTCGAGACGCCCCGTTCCAGATAGTGCTTCAGCAGCATCCTCGTCTCCCATCCGTGCATCTGCGACCTGCCTCCTCGCTGTTGGTTTCGACAACAGCGTGGAACGCAGGCCGGCCACCGCCAACCAGCAAAGTGTGCGGTTTTCGGTTGCCACGAATGGGAAATTTACAGTTGCCACCAACATGTCTGAGGCCTTGTCTCCCTGAGCTTGGTCGTGGGCCTGTTTGCCGCCGTCCTCGCGCCGGTCAAGGCCTGCGTGTGCGCCGGTGCCTCGCCGGCGGCGAGAGCCGGCTCTCCGGGCTGCATGGGTCGTCCCCACAGCCAAGTCCTTCGCGATTGTCAGCGATCCGCCAATGAGGACCACCAGCGGGTCTCTGACGATGGAGTAGGTTGCGTCGGGCGAGAGCCCGCGCAAGGTCAGAACTGCAAACACACCGGCAAGCGCGGCGTAGCCCATGCCCACCAGCACCAGAACGTTCCACCGCATTCCGCAACCTCCCCCGCTGACCCAAGCACAACCCAAGCGGTCGTCAACGCCCCAACTCTCGCGCGGTCGCGTCCGCGCCCGTTCGAGGACGCGGTCGTCCGGTGGACGCCTCCGGCCGCGGCTGGCGAATCTCTCATCTTCATCAGCCCCCGGCTCGGAGGGTCCCGTACCGCCCGCCCCCCAAGCCCGTCACGGTTGTCCGTCCGACTCGACGCCGGGTGCGGTGCCGGCGGAGAGCCGACAGGTGAGCCTCGTCGAAGCCCTTGGCGACCCAGACGACCGTCTTGGCCTCCAGGCCCGCGACGTACGCGACAACCTGGCCGAGGTGGTGGAGGTCGGCGTGTCCAGCTGGTTCTCGATGAGCACCCGTCGTCCCGCGGGTTGCGGGCCCCGATGTCCGCCCGGAGCGGGCCGACGTGCATTTCGGTGCCCTCGCGCTCCAGCTCGATGCCGATCGCGGTCGCGAGCTGACCCAGGCTGTCGGCGAGCCACGGCGTGAAGTCTTGCGCCTCGTTCTCCCCACGCATCGCGCGGGTCAACCGAATCCAGTACTCCCAGCGGTCGCATCGCCATGCTGTGTGCCCCCTCGTCACCCCCGAGCAGTCCCGCGTCGATTCAGGGGCGGAGGCCCGTGGTCGGCCCTGCCGGACCGGACCCCTGGACGCCGAGTCCGGAGCCGTGCTGGTCGGCCTGACCGCAAGGCCCGTGGTCGGCCCTGCCGGACCGGACCCCTGGAGGACTCGCCGACGCCGGGCGAAAAGGCTCTCGATTGGTCTGCAGACGGCTCCAAGAGTCCGATGATATCGCGTGCGAAGTGGCGGGCAAAATGTGGGACTAGCCGGCCATTCTCACTGTAAAGTGCTTATTCCAAAGAACTTACTGGAGGGTGGTGGCGGAGAGAGTGGGATTCGAACCCACGGTAGAGTTTCCCCTACACACGCTTTCCAAGCGTGCTCCTTCAACCGCTCGGACATCTCTCCGGGAACGAGGCTTGCGCGGTCTCCCGAACAGTCTACCACGTGTGTTTGGCCGTCCTCCGCCGGTCGCGGGGCGGCGCCGGGTGCACGTCAGATTCGTGAGATGACTGTCAGGCGGCCCTGGCGGCTCGTCTTTCCCAGAAATCCTCGAAGCGGCCGCTGAGCTTGCAGCACCGCAGGGCGATGATGGCGTTGGCGCCGGCCACGGTCCAGTGCATGCCGGCGCGCTTGAGCCGGGCGCCGATAGCGAGCTTGCATCCGGCCTCGACGACGCCCGACGACACGCAAAGACCCCACGCTCGGAACTCCGGATAGCGCATCCGGTGGCGGTTGCGGGTCAGGTAGTCGATACACTTGCGGGCCTCCTCGCAAGTCTCACGGTGGGCGCGCAGGGCGGTCAGGATCGCATCGAACCGCCCGGCGTCCAACTCGTCCCGCCGGTCCTTGCCCCACTGGGCGGCCAAGTCCGTGCCGGCGCCGTAGATGGCCTTGGCGACATCGCACAGATGCCCCTTGGCATGGTAGATGTCGACGATTTCGATGGCGCCGGGGAACTGTTCGGCGGCCAGATTCCAGATCCACTCGGCCCCGTCGCCGATGATGACGCGTCGCGCCGCGGTGTCGAAGCCGCGCCGCCGCGCTTCGCGATACGCCCGTTGCGCGAACGGGGAAGGCAGCGGGTCGGTGGGGCGGCTGGCCGCGCTCTCGACCGCGGCGCTGTAGCTGACCGACCCGGGGTCGCGTTCGGGGAGGCCGTCGGCGTTGCGTGTTTCCGCCGTCCACACGGTGACGAGCTTGACCTCGCGGGTCTTGGCCGAGCCGTCGGGCTGCTTGCCGCGCCGGCCTTCCACCTCGGACTTGCGCACCGGCACGCCGGTGCCGTCAAGCCCCAGGTACATCGTCGATGCCGCGCCGGGTGCGGGCTCGACCCTCTCGCGTTCGTCGGCCGCGACTTCGCGGCCCAGCGCTTCGGCGATGCGCTCGACCTGTTTGGGGTCGACCGCCACGCCGGCCAGCTCCCCCATCCACTCGCTCGCTTCGGCGAAGCTGACGCTCGTCGCCGCCAGTCCCACCAGCCGCGCCGTGGCGGGCGACAGCGAGGTGTCTTGCAGACCCAGGGCTTGGTCGCGGGGATAGCTTCCCCGGCGGCAGGCGGCGCAGTGGTAGTAGGCGCGGTGCAGGGTCAGCGGTCCCAACAGCGTGGTGAAGGTCTTCGGGCGGCGGCCGGCGTAGTGCGCCGTCTGGCCGCAGGCGCACGCTATCGTCGAACTCGAATGGTCGGAATCGTCCGCGTCGTAGTACTCCGCCATCGCCTGAGCGGCGAGGCCGAGGGCTTGGCGGCGGAGGGCCTGCTCGAGGGCCTCGAAGTCCTGCGCGCGGCGGACCGCCGCGGTCCGATGAGCGCATCGATTTCAGCCGCAAACGCGGCTACGAACGCTGCGCGCCAATCACCTTGACGGCTTGGCTCGCCGTGGCGAGCGCTCGACGGTGAACGGTCTGCAAGAGGGTCTCGAAGTCCTGGGCATTCGCGTCTCCTTGTCTGAGGAACGCGTCCACGTCGGCCTTGACCGCCGCGTCCAACGCGGCGAACAGCTCCTTGACGCCCCCTTTTTCGGCCGCGTGATCGAGCGGTTCAGTCAACTGCGCCTCGGGCATGGTCGGAGTCCTCCTACCCGAGGAATCGGTCGATCAGTGCTCGCTCAATACCCCCAACGGAAAATCCCCAACTTTCTTGTCGTGCACCCGGCGGCGCCGGCGGCGCCCGTGCGCCTTGATCGGGCCGGGGGCTGGCGATAAACTGAATCTGCCGCTGGCCGATCGGGGCGGGCGGTCCGTCCGTCCAGGATGGTGACGGGTCGCAGCGCGGCTCGGACCCTGTGCAATCTCAGCCTACGAACCGCGTCAGGGCCGGAAGGCAGCAGCGCTAAGTAGTCACTGACATGTGCCGCAGGTTCTTCCGGGTCGCGGCTGGGGCCCGCCACCCCTCACCGAATGGCCTATCAGGTTCTCGCCCGCAAGTGGCGGCCGCAGCGGTTCGATGACGTCATCGGCCAGCGCGCCGTCACCCAGACCCTGCGCAACGCCATCGCCCGCGAGCGGGTCGCCCAGGCCTTCGTGTTCGCGGGGCCGCGCGGCGTCGGCAAGACGACGACGGCGCGCATTCTCGCCCGGGCCCTGAACTGCGTCGAGGGACCGACGGCCGACCCGTGCGGCGAATGCGACGCCTGCCGCGAGGTCGCCGAGGGCCGCGACATCGACGTGCTGGAGATCGACGCCGCCACCCACACCCAGGTCGACAACGTTCGCGAGGTGATCATCGCGGGGCTGTCGATCGTCCCGGTGCGCGACCGTTACAAGGTTTTCATCATCGACGAGGTGCACCAACTCTCGTCCAGCTCGTTCAACGCCCTGTTGAAGTCCGTCGAGGAGCCGCCGCCGCACGTGGTCTTCATCATGGCGACCACCCTGCTCGACAAGATTCCCGACACGATTCTCTCGCGGTCGCAGGTCTTCGAGTTCCGCACCATCGGCACCGCCGCGATCGCCGAGCAGCTTCGGACCATCGTCGAGGCGGAGCAGGTCTCCGTCGACGAGGCGGGCCTCGCGCTCGTCGCCCGCACCGCCAACGGCAGCATGCGCGACGCCGAGAGCGCGCTCGATCAGGTGATCGCCTTCGCGGGAGACTCGGCCGGCGCCCCCGACGTGTCCGCGGTGCTGGGCCTGGTGGGGCGCGATGCGGTCCTCGATATGGCGGAGACGGTCGCGGCCGAGGCGGCCGAGCGCGTCTTCGATCTGGCCGGCCGTTTCGTGGAAGCGGGGTACGATCTGCGGTCGGTCTGCCGCGAGCTCGCCCGGCTGGTTCGCGACCTGATGGTGCTGAAGGTGGACCCGCGCCGCATCAGCGACCCGGAGATTGCCCTCGACGCCGAGCGCGACCGCCTGCAGGCCCTCGTGGACCGGTTCTCGCGGGAGGACCTGCTGCGCGGGTTCGACGTGCTGTCGCGGGCCGAGTTCGACATCCGCAACGCGACGCAGCCCCGCTACCACTTCGAGATGGCGATGCTGCGCTGGATCCACCTCCGCGCACTGGTGCCGTTGACCGACCTGCTCGGCGGGGCCGGCCGGCTCGAGCCGGCCCCACCGCCCGCGGCCCCGGCCGGTCGCCGACCGGCGCGGGCCGGGTCGCCGCCGCAGCGCGCCCGGCCGGCCCCGCAGGCCCACCGGACCGCGGCCCCGGCTCCCGCGGCCCCGGCGCGTCCCGAGCCCTCTCCCGGCCCGCCGGCCGGGTCGGCGCCGGCTGCGTCCGCCCCGGACCCCCCCACCGGGTCTGCGGCCAACCTGAAGGAACGGTTTCTCGCCGAGCTGCAGCGGACGAAAAAGTTCTTTCACGGGACGGTGGCCGCCCAGGCCCGGGAGATCGAGGTCGAGAACGGGCAGATCACGTTCGTCTTCACCACGGCCCAGCGCACGTTGGCGCAACAGGTGGAGAAGAGCCGCTCGTGGCTCGAACCGCTGGCCGGCCAGGTGGCCGGACAGAAGACGGCGGTGACCGTCCGCCAGGTCGACGGGGCGGCGCCCCGGGGCGCCGAGACCGGGTCGGGGGGGCCGGAGACGGGACCGGACCTGCATCAACCGGCCCTGACGGCCCTGCCGCCGGAGCCGCCGCCGCCGACCGAGCCGCCGGCCGATCTCGAGCTGTCGGTTGATCGCGAGCCGCCGGCGCTCGGATCGCCGGTGCAATCGGAGCCGTCGGCGGGGCGCGCCTCCTCGCCGGAGGGGTCGCCGGTGCAGTCCGCCTTTTTGACGTCCCCCGAATGGGCGGCGCCGCCGGCCGGCCGTGGCTCCTCGCCGCTCGGGTCACCGGTGCGGTCCGCGGCCCCGTCGGCGGCCGAACCGCCGCCGGAGCGCGCCCCGTCGTCTCTCGGTCCGCCGGTGCAGTCCGGGTCCGCGGCGCTGCTGTCGGAGAAGACCGGCGACCTGCTGTCGCAGGCGATGGACGACCCCGCGGTGCAGACCTTGCTCGATGTGTTCCCGGCCGAGATCAAGCAAGTCGAAGAGATGTGACCATGAACATTCAGAAGATGATGCAGCAGGCGCAGCAGATGCAGGACAATCTGCAGAAGCAGCTCAAGCAGGCCACGGTCGAGGCGACCGCCGGCGGCGGCATGGTGACCGTCGTCATGAACGGGGTCAAGGAGATCCAGAGTCTGAGCATCGACCCCGAGGTGGTGTCGCCCGACGACGTGGAGATGCTGCAGGATCTCATCGTGGCCGCGGTGACCGATGCGCAGCGCCGCGTCGACGAGCTGGTCTCCCAGCGGATGGGCGGCATGATGGGCGGGCTGAAGGTTCCCGGGCTGTCGTGATCCGGCCCGCAATGCCATGACACGAGTCGAGCCCCTCGCGCGGCTGACCGGCGAGCTCCAGAAGCTGCCGGGTATCGGGGCCAAGAGCGCCCAGCGGCTGGCCTTCCATCTCCTGAAGCAGCCGCGCGAGGAGGCCGACCGGTTGTGCGAGGCCATCCGCGACGTCAAGGAGCGGGTCATCTACTGCTCGGTCTGCTCGAACATCACCGACTGCGACCCCTGCTTCTACTGCACCGACGCGGGGCGGGATCGGCGGTTGCTGTGCGTGGTGGAAGACCCGAACAACGTCGCCGCGATCGAGAAGACCGGCCACTTCAAGGGCGCCTACCACGTGTTGATGGGGGCGCTGTCGCCGTTGAAGGGGGTCGGCCCTGACGATCTTCGGATCGCGGGGTTGCTGCGACGGGTCGGCGAAGGCGAGGTGACCGAGGTGATTCTCGCCACCAATCCGAACGTCGAGGGCGAGGCGACGGCCATCTATCTGGCAAAGCTGCTCAAGCCGCTCGGGGTTCGGGTCAGCCGCATCGCGATGGGGGTGCCGGTGGGCAGCGACCTCGAGTACGCCGACGAGATCACCATGCTCAAGGCGATGGAGGGCCGTCGCGAGGTGTGAGCCCGGGAGTCCGGGCCGCCAGCTCCCGCAACAGGGCCGCGGTGGCCGGCGCCCACCCGGCGCCGTCTCCGGCGAGCGCGGTTCGAAGCCGGAAAAGGTCCGCCGCGTCGTCGATATCGCTCCACACGTCCAGCAGCGCGACCTGCAGCCCGCACCGCCGGGCCGCGGCAAAGGTGTCGGCGCGGGTCCAGGCGCTGCTCCAGCGAACGCCGGTGAACAGATCCGGCACCGGTTTCCCGGCCCCGGGTCGGGCGAGGCCGATCAGGTAGTAGCCGCCGTCCGCGGCGGTGCCCAGCACCACCGTGTCGGGTGCGGCGGCCAGCCGGGCGAGCGCCTCGCCCATCCGCTCCGCCGGCAGCCCCGGCAGGTCGGATCCGATCAGGACCACCGGCGAGAACCCGCCCCGGAACAGGTCCTCGAAGACGCCGCGCTCGCGGTCGCCGAGGTCGGCGCCGCGTTGCGGCATCAGCTCTCCGTCCGCGACTCCGGCCGGGGCGAACCCGTGGGGCCCGCCGTCCGGGGTGTACGCGACCCGGAGGGTGGCTCCCTCCACCGTGCGGCACGTCGAGACGACGTCGGTCAGGAAGGCCGTGTACAGCCGCCGCCGGTCCCGCTCGTCGGGGAGCACCCCGGCCAGCCGCGACTTCGGCGCCCGCCCGCCGATCGGCGAGCGCGCCATCACCACCACCGCCCCGCGGGGCGCGGGCACGTCCGCGTCGTCCGCCGCCGCCGTCTCCGGGCCGGGGCGCTCTCCGCGGGCCGGGAGGCCCCGGCGCACGAGCAGCAGGACCCCGACGGTCATCCAGACCAGCATGCGCGCCTTGCGCACGATGGCGAGGGTGACCCCGGCGGCGCCGCCGAACGCCAGCAGCTCGGCGACGGCGGCGGTGCCCGCCTCGTCCACCCCGATGCGCAGCGGGACGACCTTGAACGCGGCGGCCAGGAGGCGGTTGGTCGATTCGAGGACGAACGCATCGAGGGGGGTCGGCGCCACGTCGCTGACGAACGCGAGGACGAGGTAGATCTCGAGGACGGCGAGGGCGTGGAAGCCCAGCTCCCAGCCGGCCACAACCGCGAGCCGGCGGGGCGCGCGGGGGTACAGGTCGTACACCCGATCCTCGATCCGGCGCACCCGTTCGGCCCAGCCCCGGAGCGTACCGGCCGCCGCCGGGTGTCGTGCCACCCCGGCGAGGAGACCGCTGGCGGGATGCAGTCGCCGCCAGATGACCCCGTGGACGGCGGCGATCAGCAGAACGAGCGTCCCCACCAGCGCCGCGCCGGCGATCCACCAGCGGTCGGTCGGGCCGAGCCGGAGCACCAGGGCGACCGCCCCGCCGGCGACGACGAGCGCCGCCGACAGCGTGAAGAAGAGGTTCTCGACGGCGAGGGCCGGCAGGGTGCGTGACGCCGGCTCGCGGTCGCCCGCGAACAGCGTCTTGGCCGGTTCGCTGGCGAGCAGGCCGAGCGGAGTCAGGTTCCCCAGCGTATCGCCGGCGACGGTGGCGCAGAACGCGTGCCGGCGGGTCAGCCGGTGCGGGCCGTCCAGGCAACTGCGCCAGGCGAGGGCCCGCGCCGCGAGCCGCAGACCGCCGAGGGCCGCCACGACCAGGAAGACCCACCCGAGGCGGCCGGCGCCCGCCGCGATGTCCGCGACCCCGGTGCGCTCGACGAAGTAGACGAACAGCGCGATGCCCGCCGCCGCGGCGGCCAGACCCGAGCGGGAGAGCGGTCCCGGCCGGCCGGACGCGGTCGAAGGGTCGAGAATCGCGTGTTGCGGCGGTTCGACACGCCCCGTCATAATGAACAGATGGCCTTCGTCTGGCCGCAGGTCGTAGCGGCGGTTATCCTACTTGCGGCCGGGCTGGTGGCCTGTTTCCTGGGGTACAGGTTATTCCGTTGGCTGGTCGTGCTGTACGGGTTCGCCGGCGGCGCCTACCTCACATCGCTGTTCGTCGGCACGCTGACGCCGTGGACCGCGGCCGTGGTGGTCGTCGTGGGCGGCCTCGTCGGGGCGGCAGCGCTGCTGGTAGTCTATCTGGCCGCGGTGGCGATGGCGGGCGCCGCCGTCGCGGTGCTGGTCCTCAACCTCTCGTGGCCCTCCCCCCAGGGCGATCCGGAAGCATGGATGGTGATTCTCGCGTGTCTCGTCGGCGCGAGCGTCGCCGTGATCCTGCAACGTTACGTCATCATCGTGGGGACGGCCTTCGGCGGCGCGTGGACCGCCCTGGTCGGGACGCTCGCGCTCGTGGGACACCCCGGGGCGCTGGCGGCAGCCGGCGGCGACCCGTGGCAGATGTATCCCCTGGCCTCGGCCCAGGGCCAGGTGCCGTTCGCGATCGGGTGGCTGAGTCTGGGACTGCTCGCCGCGCTCTGGCAATTGCTGGGAGCGCGATCGGCGAAGGCGGCCCCGCCGGACCCCGACATTTGACGCTGGCCGGCTCGGTCCTCTATGATCAGGGTTTCGTCAGGCGCCTCAACCCCTGCACCGGGGCGCCGGACCGCACGCACTGCCACGTGTTCCTCAGTAGCTCAATTGGCAGAGCATCCGGCTGTTAACCGGAGGGTTGTTGGTTCGAGTCCAACCTGAGGAGCCACCTTCCTTTTGTACCTGTTTTCGTTGGTTCCGCACCCAGCCGGCGCCCCGCGCGGCTATCATTCGCGGGTGATGCACAGGGCTCGCACCGGTCTGCCGTGTCGCTGGGCGGCCGCCGTCCTGCTCCTGCTGGCCGCGCCGGCCGGGGCGGCGGCCCAGACCGAGTTCCACTACCAGTACGGGAACTTCGTCAACCCGTTCTCGGGAGAGCGGGCCTACGCGTCGGTCCTCACCGTGCAGTTGGCATCGCGCTGGTCGCTCGGCGACAGCTTCATCTTCATCGACTGGACCGACGACGGCGGCGCGGACGGATTCAACGAGAAGAGCGTCTACAGCGAGTGGTATCCGACGCTGAGCCTGGGCCGGGTGACGAACCGCACGATCGGCGCCGGGCCGCTCCGGGACGTGGCCTTCGTCAGTGGATTCAACTTCGGCAGCGACGCCGACATCTTCAAGTACGTGCCCGGGGGGCGGCTCTCCTGGGACGTGCCCGGCTTCTTCTTCCTCAACACCGACTTCGGCGCCGCCATCGACAAGAGCAGCGGGGTCGCGCGAGGCGGGGCGCCGCGGACCGGCGTCAGCTTCATCATGGACGTCAACTGGGGCGCCGCGTTCGACGTCGGGTCCCAGTCGTTCCTGTTCGCCGGCCACACGAAGTACGACGGCGCCACGACCGACGAGCTGGGCCGGGCCGTGAAGGCCTCCCTCCTCGCGCAGCCGCAGATCGGCTGGGACCTCGGCAAGGCGGTGACCGGCCACGCCAACCAGCTCTTTCTCGGCGTGGAGTACCAGTACTGGTGGCACAAGCTCGGCGTGGACGACGGCGACAACGTCGCGCAGCTGTGGCTGATGTGGCGGCTGTGACCGCCGCGGCGCGCCAGATGGTCAGTCTGAGCCGCTACTTCATCCGCGCGGCCCTGCGGCTCTTGCTCGCGTCGAGCCTGGTCCTGTGGAGCCAGGCGCCCGGATCGGCGCAGGACCGGCAGATCGAGCCGCAACCGCAAGCCGGGCAGGACGAACCGGACCGGACCGAACCGGACCGGGGCCCCGAACGGGATGGGGACGATCCGGCAGCGCAGCCGTCGCCGCAGTTCGGCGAGGAGGTGGTCGTCGTCGGGAGCCGCGCCCGGCCACGGTCGGTCACCGAGTCGACGGTGCCGATCGACGTCGTCCCGGCCGCCGACGTCGTCCGCCAGGGCGACTCCAACCTCGGCAACCAGTTGCGCGTGCTCCTCCCCTCGTTCAACGTCAACCCGCAGGAGGACGGCGACCTCGCCGCCGTCGTCCGCCCCGCGAGCCTGCGGGGCCTCGCTCCCGACCACACGCTGGTGCTCGTGAACGGGAAGCGGCGCCACCGCGGGGCGGTCATCGCCTGGCAGGGCAACGGGGTGGCCGACGGCGCGCAGGGAGCCGACATTTCGACGATTCCGGCGATCGCGCTGCGGCAGATCGAGGTGCTGCGCGACGGCGCGGCCGCCCAGTACGGGTCCGCCGCCATCGCCGGCGTGCTGAACTTCCTGCTCAGGGACGACCGATCCGGGGGCAGCGTCGAGCTGCGCAGCGGGACGCACGGGGCGGGCGACGGCCGGCAGTACGCGGTTGCCGCCAACGCCGGCCTGCCCCTCGGTCGGAACGGCTTCGCGAACCTCAGCCTCGAGTACGGCAACACCGCCTCTACGGACCGCAGCGTGCAGCGGGCCGACGCGGCGGGCCTCGTCGCGGCCGGGAACCGCCACGTCGAAGACCCTGCCCAGCGGTGGGGGTCTCCGGAGGTCGACGACGACCTCAAGCTGTTCGCCAACCTCGGCCACCTGTTCGCCAACGGCGTGCAGGCGTACGGGCACGCGGGCTACGCGCGCCGCGACGTGCTGACGTTCTTCTACTACCGGAACCCGAACACCCGCGGCGGCGTGTTCAGCAACGACGGCGGCCGCACGCTGCTCGTCGGCGACGTGCTGGCCGCGCGCGGCGAAGGCTCGGCGCACTGTCCCGCGGTGGCGATCGCAACACCGTCAACGCCTCGCTCGGTCCCGAGACGCCCACGACGTTCGACGTCGGTCTCTACGGGCAGCGGGAGGTCGGTGTCAATCTCGACCTCAGCCGTGCCCTTTCCGACCGGGTCCATGTCGCGGGCGGGGTCGAATGGCGGAACGAGCAGTTCCGGATCGGTCTCGGCCAGCCGGAATCATGGGGCCAGGGTCCCTACGCCGCCCAGGGCTTCAGTGTCGGCTCCAACGGGACGCCGGGATTCGGCCCGATCGCGGCCGGCCGCTGGAACCGCGGCAACGCCGCCGTGTACGGCGACGTCGAGTTCCGCGGCGCCGCGCGCGACTGGATCGTCGGAACCGCGGCCCGGTACGAGCACTTCGAGGACTTCGGGGGCACCCTGAACGGCAAGCTCTCCGGCCGCGTTCCGCTCTCGGAGCGCGTCGCGCTGCGCGGCAGCCTCGGAACCGGCTTCCGCGCCCCGACCCCGGGCCAGCAGAACGCGTTCAACGTCTCGACCCAGTACGTGTTGGCGCTCGACGACCTCGTCAACAACGGCACCATTCCCTCGACTTCCGCCGTCGCCCGACTGCGCGGAGGCCGGCCCCTCTCGCCCGAGCGATCCGTCAACCTCAGCGTCGGCGCGGTGACCGGCGGGGGCCCGTTCACCCTGACCGCCGACTACTTCCGGATCGATCTCTCGGATCGGCTGACGCTGAGCCGGTCGTTCGCGCTCGAGGCGGCGGAGGTCGACGGCCTGCTGGCGGAGGGCATCACGAGCGCCGGCGATCTGGCGAGCTTCCGGTTCTTCACCAACGACCTGGAGACCCGGACGCAGGGGCTCGACCTCGTCACCGCCTGGACACCGGCCGCCCTCGGCGGCGCCACCACCGTCAGCTTCCTCTTCAACTACACCGACACCGTCGCCACGGACTTCAATCCGGCCCTGTTGAATCCCGATCGGATCGCCGACCGCATCCGGCTGCTGGAGGAGGCGCTGCCGGACACGCGCTGGACCGCCACCATCGACCAGACGATGGGCTCCGGCACCCTGCTCGCCCGCGTGAGCTACTACGGCGGCTGGTACGACCGGCGGGACACGCGCCGCTACCGCGGCAAGCCGACCGTGGACCTCGAGGTCGCGTGGCCCCTCGGCGACGCCGTCACGTTGACGGTCGGCGCCCGGAACGTCCTCAACACCTATCCGGACATGAACCCCAACGCCGACCGGCTGGGGAACCGCTATCCGCCCTCCACGCCGTTCGGCTTCAACGGCGGGTTCTACTACACGCGCCTCGGCTACTCGTGGCGGGCCGCCGACTGAACGGGCTCCCGACTGGTCGTCCCTTCCCCGGCGTCGATCGCGAGGCGTCCTCGGCGCCACGGACCTGGACGTGCGCGTCGCCCGCAACGGATCACCATCCAGAGCCCCGCATCGCGCTGGACCCGCGGCTTCGTCACCACGGAACCGCTCCGGCCGCACAGGTCGCTGGGAACCCGGACGGGATGAGCCGGTTTCCCGCCGCCTGACGCATTCCCCGGCAGAAGCGGCAACCGAGGTCGACGGGCACCGGGCACCAGGTTCGAGGCTCTTCGGCATCCACAGCGCGGAGGGAAGGAATGACTCGAATCGCTCTCGTTCTCGTAGCGGCAACGGCGACCGCCCCGCTCGCCGAGGCCCAGAGCCTCTCGTTCGACCGGCTGGCGCTCCAACTCAATCAGGGAGACCGCATCACGGTCACCGGCAGCGACGGTCGCGAGCTGCAGGGGCGGATTGTCGATCTGTCCTCGTCCACGCTCTCGTTGGAGACAGCCGGACTCCGCCGCGACCTGAACGGAGGCGACATCTCCGTCATCCGACGCCGGGAGCGCGACTCGCTCAAGAACGGCGCCGCGATCGGGTTCGCGTCCGGCGCGGCCATTATCGTGGGGCTCTTCGCTCACTACGGAGAACTCCAACACGCCGGATGCGTGTTCTTCTACTCGTCCCTGTTCGGAGCCGCCGGCGCCGGCATCGGCGCCGGACTGGACGCCCAGCACGAGAACTCGCGGGTGATCTACAGCACGACGCCCTCCAACCGACGGTTCGCGGTTGCTCCCCTGCTGTCGCGCGACAGCGGCGGTCTGTCGGTGTCGCTGGGATTCTGAACGATGGGACCGGCCTCGGCATCGATGTCGCCGAGCTCCAGGGCGCTGCAGCCGCCGCGGAATGCGGACTCAACGCCCCGCAACACGCCCACGGGCCGCCCTACAGCGGCCAGTCGCGGAGGATGCGCTCGGTCTCCTCGAGGTGGGTGCTCTCGTCGCGGATGAAGTCCTCGAGCTGCACCGCCAGGCCCTTGTCGCCGTAGGCCTCGGCCTCCTGCGCCCGCTTCGTGTAGCCGCGCATCGCGTGGCTCTCGGCCTCGACGACGGCTTCGAGCATCGCGCGGTTGCCGTCGGGCAGCGCAACCTCGCGCGGCGCCGTGGTCGGCCTGCCGCCCAGCGACACGATCTTGTTGGCGAGGAACTGGGCGTGCATCTGCTCGTCGGCGACCTCGGCCAAGAAGAACTGGGAGAGCTGGGGCCGGTAGGGGCCGGTGGCGCGGGCGGCGTAGAGGATGTACTGGATCATGGCGCCGAGCTCGTCGGCGAGGTCCTCGTTGAGCTTCTCGATGAGTTCGTCCCTGGTCAACGTTTTCTCCTTCGGGAGTGGCGCCCCGGGTTCGACCCGAGGCGCCCTCATCCGTTCGAGCGCCGCGAGGCGCCGGCGGCGTCAGTCGACGATCGCCTGATAGACCAGCGTCCGCACCTTCTGCTGGTCGTCGAGGCCGATGGCGGGGATGATCTGGGTCAGGTAGACCACCACCAGCTCCTCCTCGGGGTCGGCCCAGTAGGTGGAGTGATAGGCGCCGCCCCAGCCGAACTCGCCGGCCGAGCCGGGCAGGCCGGTGGCGGCGGGGTCGTGGGTGATCGAGAAGCCGAGGCCGAAGCCCTGGCCGGGGCGGAACGGGATGCCGCCGATGTGGTCGGAGAGCATCGATTCGACCGTCTTGCGCGACAGGATGCGCGTGCCGTTCAGCTCGCCGCCGTTCAGCATCATCTGCAGGAACGTGGCGTAGTCGGTGGCCGTCGACATCGACCCCGCTCCGGCCGAGAACGCCTTGCGGGGGCCGTCGACGTAGTGTCCCTGACCCACCATGTGGCCCGGCTCGGGCGCCCGCTCGAAGCGGCTGCCGTCGCCGACGGACGAGTAGACGGTGGCCAGCCGGCCCAGCTTGCCGTCGGGCAGGAAGAAGTGCGTGTCGGTCATCCCGAGCGGGTCGAACAACCGCTCCTTCAGGAAGCCGCCGAGGGTCTGGCCGCTGATCTTCTCGATCATCGCGCCCAGGATGTCGGTGTTGAAGCCGTAGATCCACCGCTCGCCGGGGTGCGCGTCCATGGGGAGTTCGGCGAGGCGGGCCATCGTGTCGCCCACCGGCTCGTCGCGGTCGGCGAAGTACCAGCCGGTGATGCCGGCCTCTTCCCACGCGTCGGCGACCGGCCCGCCCATGCCGTAGCTGATGCCGGCGGTATGCGTGAGGAGGTCGCGAATGGTGATGGGCCGGCGCGCCGGCACCACCTCGTAGCCGCCCTCCCCGTTCGACTCGGCGACGGTGGTCTCCGCGAACGCCGGGAGGTACTTGCCGACCGGGTCGGTGATCAGCAGCTTGCCCTCCTCCTGCAGCAGCATGACGCCGACGCTGGCGAGGGCCTTGGTCTGCGACGCGATGCGGAAGATGCCGTCGGACGGCATCGGCGACTCGGCCTCGACGTCGCGGTAGCCGATGCCCTCGCGGTAGGCGATCTTGCCGCGCCGGACCACGATGGTGACCGCCCCGGCGAGCCGGCCCTCGTCGACGAGGGCCTCGAGGGCGAGGCTCAGGCGGTCGAGCCGCTCCGACGACATCCCCACCTCTTCCGGCTCGACGCGGACCAGACCCTGGGCCGCGAGCGTCTGGGGAACGAGGAGGAGTGCGAACACGACGGCGAGCGCCGTCAGGCGAATGCGTGATCTCATGGCGTTACCTCGACCTTCGTCAATCTCGGCGTGTGCGAACCGGATGGAGCGCGGTGACTGCGCCGAACAGCCCCGGTCCCATGATATCCGCGACGGTGGCCGCGTAGAAGAGCGGCGGGCCTCCGGCGACCGCGGCGACCCCGTCGACCGGGCTCGCGGCCCGGACTCCGGCCGGCGGCTCCGCGTCCGGCCCGGCATCGCTTCGGCCCATCGCCGAGGCCATTCCTGGTGGCGTCGGCTCTCGGACGCCGTGAGCCGGTCCGGTTACGGGGGTGGGTTCCCAAAGGTCGCGGGCGTACCACCGCGGAAACCCGGCCGGCGAGCGGGCGTGTCCGCTATAGTTGGGGGGCACGCAACGCGGAAGGGCCGTCGATGGCCGCGAGGACGGACGGCTCGGAGCTTCTTGGTGAAGCGGATCGAATGCGCCGCCGGAACGGCAGAAGGAGAGCACATGCGCTGGAGAATCATCACCGGGTGGTCGGTCGTCGCGCTCGTCATCACCCTCGGCGGCGGGCCGTCGAGCTTCGGGCACGGTCCGGCGGTCGTCGCGTCGGAGGCGCAGGAGGGCGGCGTGCCGCAGTTCGAGGTCGATGCGTCGTGGCCGAGCATGCCGAACGGCTGGGTCACGGGGCAGGTGTCGTCGATCACGGTGGACTCGAACGACGTGGTCTGGGTGCTGCACCGGCCCCGCACCGTGGGCGAGGACCAGGGCACGCCGGCCCCGCCGGTGGTCGCGTTCGAGCAGGACGGGACGTTCGTCCGCGCCTGGGGCGGTCCCGCCGACGGCTACGACTGGCCGGCCAACGAGCACGGCATCCACGTCGACCCGGACGGCAACGTCTGGATCGGCGGCAACAGCGCGCAGCCGGAATCCGACGACATGCTGCTGAAGTTCACCCCCGAGGGTGAGCTGCTGCTGCAGATCGGCGGGCGCGCCCGAAGCAGCGGCAACGACGATACCGACAGCCTGATGCGGCCGGCCGAGTCGTTCGTGCACGCGGCCACCGGCGAGGTGTTCGTCGCCGACGGCTACGGCAACCGGCGCGTGATCGTGCTCGACGCCGAGACCGGGGAGTACAAGCGGATGTGGGGCGCGTTCGCGAACACGCCGCTCGACCCGTCGGAAGCGAGCGGCGAGCCGGCGGGGCCGGAGGGGCCGCCGCAGTTCGGCATCGTGCACGGCATCGAGGTGTCGAACGACGGGCTGGTCTACGTGGCCGACCGGGGCAACAGCCGCGTGCAGGTGTTCGATACCGACGGCACCTACCGGACGCAGGGCTTCGTCAATCGGGGAGCGGAGAGTTCCTCGACGGTGGCGGGCCTGGCGTTCTCGCCCGACGCGGAGCAGCGGTTCATGTACTCCGCCGACCAGGGCAACTCGCACATCCACGTCATCGACCGGGCGACGCTGGAGGTGCTGGGCACCTTCGGCAGCATCGGCCCCGCGCCCGGCGAGTTCCAGGCGCTGCACCACCTCGACAGCGACAGCGACGGCAACCTCTACACGGCCGAGGCCCAGCGCGGCCGCCGCGTGCAGAAGTTCACGTTCACCGGCATGGCGGCGGCGCAGTAAGGACGCTGACCGGAGATTACCTTGCCGCGTGCCAACCGCGGGAAACCGTAGAAAACGGGCTGTGCATGGGTGCAGTTGGCAGGGTGACGCGTTGGGCGCAGTGGGGCGCGGTGGCGGGCGCCGCCGCCGTCGCCGCGGCCCCGCTCGGATACCGCATCGGCATCGCGCCGCTGGGGTTGGCGTTTCCGCTGCTCGCTGGCGGCCTGCTCGTTCTCGTGGCCAGTGCGGTGGTCCTCGGCGTGCGGATGGTGCGCGGGCCGGCTCTGGATCGAGCTGCCCGCGCGGCTCTGGCCGGCGCCATCGTGGTGGGCATTGTCCCGGTGGCGACGCTGATCTCGGCCCGGGGCGCACCGCCGATCCACGATGTCGCGACCGATACCGAGAACCCGCCGGCGTTCGTAGCGGCGGTTGCGCTGAACGCGCCGGGGCGCACCGACTACGCAGGCCCGGCTCTCGCCGAGCGGCAGCGGGCCGCCTATCCCGACCTGCGGCCGGCGATGCTGCCGGACGCGCCCGCCGACGCGTTCCGCCGGGCGCTCGCGGTGGTGGGGCGGATGGACTGGGAGCTCGTGGCGACCGATCCCGACGCCCTCCGCATCGAGGCGACGGACCGCACGTTCTGGTTCGGGTTCGACGACGACGTCGTGATCCGGATCGCGGCGGAGGGCGAGACCGGCAGCCGCGTCGACGTCCGCTCGCTTTCGCGCGTCGGCATGGGGGACCTCGGGGTCAATGCGCGGCGCGTACGCGCGTTCCTGGCTGCCCTGACCGAGGAGTGACGGGACCGCCGGGCGGAGAACCGCGGGTTCGACGTTGGGCGCGTCGGTAGCTACAGCGCGAGGACTCGCCTGAGGCCACCGTCGACGCGCCCCATCAGTCTTGGCGAGATCTGCCCGACCCGGCGGGAGAGATAGTTCTCGTCGAGCGTGACGATCTGCGTGACGTTGGCGACCGAGTCCTTCGGAAGCCCGGTGCTCTTCGCGGGAAGCAGGACGTTCCCGGGCATGTCGACGAGCCGCGCGTTCGACGTCAGGATTACCCCGAGGATTGTTCTGAGCCTGCTTCTGTTGAAGGCGTCCGCCTGGACGACGAGGACGGGACGGGGGAACCCGGGCTCGGAGCCGCGAGGTTCGTCCAGGTCGGCCCACCACACCTCGCGCCGCGCGACTACCATTCTTCCCCGGCACCGACGCTTCGCGCCTGAGCCGCCCGCAACGCCGGGTCGACGTCGGTCGCTGCATCCGCGAGCACTTCGTTCAGCTTCGACGTGATATCCGCGTCGCGGTGCTTGGCCAGGTACTCGGCGAGCGCGACGGCGTACAGCTCGCTTCTCGACATTCCCTGGCGCTTCGCGAGGTCGTTGGCCGACAGGAAGAGATCGTCCGGGAGCGAGACGGCGGTTTTCATACTGTGATTATACCCGGGTTATACGCTGACAACCGCCCGCCCGTTAGTCATTCAGCAAGGTGGTTGACAGGTTATAGCTGTATTTATATAGTTAGCTATATCGTCATTGATATAGTTACATGAGCCTCGACCATATCCTCCTCGGTCTGTTGCGCGACCCGGCCACCGGATACGACATCAGGAACGCGTTCAGCGAGAACGTCCGGCACTTCTGGTCGGCCGAGCTGAGCCAGATCTACCCGACCCTCAAGCGCCTCGAGCAGCGGCGGATGCTCCGCAGCCGGCTCGAGGCGTCGCCGAAGGG
Organism: Vicinamibacterales bacterium; assembly: GCA_965215895.1. Lineage (GTDB taxonomy): Bacteria > Acidobacteriota > Vicinamibacteria > Vicinamibacterales > UBA8438 > JAJEEA01. Next base: position 1,151,998 of record OZ244130.1, read on the forward strand.
CCCGAACCGCCGGGTCTACGCGCTGACGGAGGAGGGCCGGGGGGAGCTGCTGCGGTGGCTGCGCGGCGGTCCCGCGGTCGGCACGGAACGGTTCGCGTACCTCGCCCAGCTCTACTTCATGGACGCGATCGGCGACATCCACGAGACCCGCGCGTTCATGGCGGCGCTCCGGGACCACCTGGCGGACTGGCTGGCCCGGCTGCGGGGGGTCGAGCGGGGGGTCGTCGCCGCCCACGGCGACGCGCCCGAGCGCTACAGCGACGCGGGGTTCCACCACTTCGCGGCGCTGCGGATGGGCATCCACTCCGTCGGGGCGAAGGTGGCCTGGTGCGACGAGACGCTGGCCGCGATCGATCGGCGGCTGGCGCCCGCGCGGCGCGCGGGGACCGCGACGCGGGACGAACCGCGGAAACGGATGGAGCATCTGCTATGACGAGCATCGTGAGCCTGGTGATGAACGCCCTCGTCCTGACCCACGTCGCGACCGGGTTCGTCGGTCTCGCGGCGTTCTGGATCCCGTTGTTCGCCCGCAAGGGCGGGCAGGTGCACGTGCAGGCCGGCCGCGTCTTCACGTACTGCGCCTACGTGGTGACGCTGTCCGCGGTCACCGTGTCGGCGGGACGCATCGTCTCCTATCAGGTGCAGGGCATCGCTCTGGCGGGTCGGCCCGAGCCCTACGCCTTCGCGTTGTTTCTCGGCTACCTCGGGGTGGTGACCTTCGCCACGGTGCGGCACGCGATACGGGTGGTCGCGACCCGGAAATCGCCCGAGGCGCTGCGGACTCCCTTGCACGAGGCTCTCGCCTGGGCGTCGATGGCCGGCAGCGCCGCCGTCATCGCGTTCGCGCTGGGGGTGTGGTCCGAGGTTTCGCCGATCCTGCTGGGACTGAGCCCCATCGGCCTCTTCACGGGGCGGGGCATGCTGCGGCTGATGCGCAATCCCGGGGCGCAGCACATGGGCTGGTTCTACAGCCACCTGGGATCCATGCTGGGGGGCGGCATCGCGTTCCACACCGCGTTCATCGTCTTCGGGGCCCAGCGGCTGTGGGCCTACGAGCTCGCCGGATCGCTCGCCGTCGTCCCGTGGATCCTGCCGACGGTCATCGGCATTCCGGCCATCGTCGTCTGGACGCGGTACTACCGGCGGAAGTTCGACCCAACGGCGCCGGCCGCGGCGTGAGGGGCCTGGCAGCCCGTGGCGAAAGTCCCCGCTGCATTCGAGCGGCGATGCATCCCGCCTGACTGCGTTGTTCGGACGGACTGCTTGCAGTCCGCGGTTGCAATATGCCCAATATGCGCCCTCCTCACGCCTTGTCAGGCACGGGCGTTCTTTGCCCGCGGGCGCCTTTCAGCCCGCTGCGCCCTCGCCGCTCTCGGTGCAACGCTGGGTTTCACCACGGGCTGCTGGGGGGTGGTCGAGTCGCACCGGCGCGGCGAGTGAACTCCTCGGAGTTCGGCTCGGGTCAGATGAGGTGTCCGGTCCAGCGGCCGGCAAGCACGATGCCGGCCCAGAGCAGCAGCGACGCGCCGCCGGCGATGCGCGCGGCCGGGGGCAGCTCCTCTGCCGTGTCCCACTCCGCGATGCCCTGGCGGAACGTCCGGAAATGGAAGATGGCCATGTTGATGCACGCCAGCGGCAGCAGCAGGAACTTGATCTGGAAGGCCGGATTCTCGACGTAGGCCGGCGCGCGCGTCACGAACATGCCGAAGCCGGTGATCGCGGCCACGACGAAGGCCGCCCAGGTCCAGGGGAGCAGCTTGCCGGTTATCTGGGTCACCGGGTAGCGGACGGCGGCCAGGCCGAGCAGCCGCAGGTCGACGGTCAGGATCGTGCCGATCACGAGGCCGATGCCGATCACGTGGATCGACTCCAGCAGCGGGAACCACCAGGTGAAGCCGATGTGCTGCGCGATCGGGTGGTCCTGCAGCCATTGCCAGATCGACGGGTAGGCGTCCAGCTCCTCCCACGCGAACGGGAACGGGAAGGGATCGGTGATGTACTCGGAGTAGGCGATCCAGCGCCCGCCGAGCATGACGCCGACCCAGAGCAGCAGCGACACCGCGGCGATGAGCCGCGCCACGAGCAGCCGGTCGGCCGACTCCTCCCAGTAGCCGTGCTCCTTCCGGTTCTTCCAGTAGACGACGAACGCCAGCGCGGCGGCCGCCAGCAGCAGCGAGAACTTGAAGGTGGCGACGGGGTTGTAGAAGTAGCGGACCGGCCGCGCCAGCACGAAGATGAGCCCGCTGACGAGGTTGACGGCCAGGGCGCACCAGGTCCACGGCAGCAGCCGCCGGATCATCTCGCTGACGTTCTGGCCCCGCAGCGCGAGCCCCAGGAACCTCAGGTCCACCATCACGATGGAGCCGACCACCGTCGCGATGCCCATGATGTGGAACGACTGGGCGATCGGAGGGAGGCCCGGCACGTTGCCGAGCAGGTACACCATCAGATCGCGGGTCGGGCTCTCCTGGAGCGCCTGGGCCAGAAAATCGCGCATGGGTTCGGTCTCCGTGGCCGCCGGAATCGACGGCCGGTCGCGCCATTCTATACAAGCATCGCGAGTCCGGGAGCCCGGGGCAAGAGGCCCCGCTGCATTCGACCGGCGGTCTCGGTGCGCCGCGGGGCTCTACCGCGGGCGGCCTGGCCGCGGACCGGCAGCACCGAACCGGCAACGAACGCGGCCACGGCGGTGACGCGCTCGACAGAGTATCCTATTCGATGCGCCCGGCGCGGAGTCCGGGCCGCCGAAGAGGCCCTCGGTATCGTCTCCTTGCTCGACTTCCGCACATCCCTGAATCCAGGAGTTTCGATGTGCAGATCGCTCGCGGTTGCCCCGGCCCGGTGGTCGTCGACGGCATGGTCTACGTCAACTCCGGCTATGCCGCGTTCGGCGGCCGGCCCGGCTAATGTCCTGCTGGTCTTCGGCGTCGATTGACGCGGCAGGCCTGACTCGTGTGCTCAGGGTGATGGCCTGGCATGCGGAGAGCCATGGGAACCACCCTGACGATCGAGGACGGAATCGCGGTGCAGCTTCGCGAGATCCCGACTCGGGGGATACCGAGTACCTCGCCGACTTTCGCGTTCCTGCTGCGCGAGCGCAAAGGCTCCGGCCGCGCCGTCGAGGATCGGCACGTCGAGGGGCTGTTCGCCCGCGAACGCTGGCTGGCTCTCCTGACCGGCGTCGGGTTCAAGGCCCGCGGGGTGCCGCTCGCGCTCTCGGGCGCGGAGCCGGGCCGGCACGAGATGTTCGTGGGACGCCGGCCGCGCTGACCGACACCGCCTTTCGAGGCTCCTTCCGTTCGCTTCTGATTTCAGTCCATCTCATCGACGACGAGTGCCTGGGCCATGTCGATCTGGAACAGCGGAACCGTGAGGGCCGGGAATTCCAAGCGAGCCAGCGACGAGTGCACGAATTCTCGCCAGTATCCCCACACGTGAAACGGACAGTAGTGCAGCGCAAACGTCTTCAGCTGCTCCTCGGTAAAGTCCGGCGAATCATCCTTGAACGCGTACGAGGCTTCAAGCGTCGCCCTGACGACAACGCACGGTTTGTCTTCGTCGTTCGGATCCGAATGAGGCGCCGGCCTGCTCAGTCGAAACTCCAAGGTACTTGTGGCGCAAAAGCCCGCGTCCGTCCCGTCGTCGCCGGAGCCAACGGTGGGACGGCTGAAGTGGGTCGACGCCTGCAGATGTACTTCGTCGTCCAGATCCATCGCCAAGCTCGCATGTGCGGAGAACCTCGAAAACCGGACGCGCCTCAGCCGCGTACGAGTCACGACCTTATTGGCCACCTCGATCGGGGTCGGATCTCGACGCGCAGCACCCGCGGTTGCCGCTGGCGGCGTCTCCTGCCCGCCATCGGGCGATCTCCTGGTCTTCTTTGCCATCACGCCGCGACGCCAAGTTGGGCGAAAGACGCGTCCTTCCAAGGATCCGAACTGCTTGCCGGAACAACCAGCGGCCGTTCGACGCCGGACATGCCTGCCCATTCAAGAACGGGGCGCCGCCGGACCTGATGTCGCACGGCCGCGCCTGCCAAACGAGCGTGCAGCTCACTCGCGGCCTTCTCGAGGAATCGGGGGTCCGCTCTCAGTCGAACCAGACGGTCCAGTGCCTGCGTCTGGATCTCCCCTCTCCTCCAGCGCTTGAGCGTGGCAATACCGACGAACACGTAGCTGGCGAAATCGGGCCACGTCATCTTCAGGTTGCGGCGCAGGCGGTCAATCTCGTCGATCGTCAGCAAGCCGACCTTGCGGCGGTACGCATCCGACACCGCTCGGTGGTAGGCGCGCGTGTTCTTGCCCAGGATGACCACTCGCCCACAGTTCATGCACTGAGGCGCATTCAGGGTCACCGAGACGCGTTCGCCCTTCAGCTCGGCTTCAACGGTTCGGAGAGCTTCCTGCTCAACGGCTTGCCCGCACTTGATGCACTTCATTTGGAATACCCCGGTTCATGAGTCTACGTTTTGGTGGACTCGTGAAAGCTCACGATGATCAGCCGCCCGTCGAACAGCGAGAACTTGATGTACAGTCTGGCGAAGGAGACGTGCAGAGAACCACGCGGCCTCGTACAGATCGTGCCCGCCGCAGAGACCACCGTAGCCGGGGTCTTCGCGCGCATGGAGATCCCCCACGGTGATCTCCGCAAGACCCTTGCGCAGGGAAACCGTAATGGCAGGTTCGCCACGAATGCCGATCGCGTCGCAGTCTCGACGAAGCCGGTCGTAGTTCTCTGATTCCCAGCCGTCGCCTCGACGAATGCACCGGCGGGCCTTCTCAAGTACCGGACCGAGGTCACCTTGAGCGCTGGGCTTGGACTCGTCCGCCATGGACCGCACGAAATCGTGGTCGACACCTGGATCCTCGGGAGTACCCGCGGCCGATATGCGCACGGTATCAATTGATACCGCTGCTGTCAAGCGCGGTGCGGTCCGTGCACCCGGATTCCCCAGGCTGGAGCCTGCACCTGGTGATGGCCGGCACAGGGTGGCGCGCGGCGTGGCACAGGTTCCTCGTGAAGGCGGCAAGCTCGCCGACTTCGCGGTGCTTCAAGCGAAATCCGCTCCACGACAAAGCGGTCAACACGGTCGCGCTGAGTCAGCGGTGTGTCAGCGGCGCCTCGGTAGGGCGCTATCGTCGAGCGGGAGCTTGCCCCTCATCCCGGTCGGCCGGCGTATCGGCGATGGCGAAGGCGATGGTCGTCATCCCCCTTCGGCCGGTTTCCTGCTCCACCTGCTCGGTCAACGGGTCCTCCATATCGCTCACCTCGACGGTCTGGCGAGCCGCTTCGATCTCCTCTCGGGCCGCCCTCTTGAAGCAGAGCGGGCATGGCGGCAGGTCTTCTCCGCCGATCCGCACCGGGGGGCCGTAGGTGCGACAGACGACGGGGCGCCACGGGTAGACGATGCAGGCGCCGCTGTCGGGATCGAGGGCGGGGCAGGGGTCCGACGGGAAGGTCTCGTAGAAACGTTCCTCCTCGGCTTCGGTGGCGAAGATACCCGCGCGACGGGCCCCGAACGCCGGCGTCTGTCGCGCCACTGCGGCCCGGGCCCGCCGGCGGACGGCGCCGCCCCGCGCGGGCTCGGTCTCGGCGAGCGTGCGCAGCCCGTCCCGGAGGCGCCAGGCATCGAGCTGGGTGATGGCGAACGGGCCGAAGCAGCACGGCGTGCACCCGGTCTGACAGACGAGATGGCCCCCCGCCGCTTCCCGCGCCCGGCCTGTCGCGCCATCGACGAGGGCCAGCAATCGGCGGTCTCCGGCCCTGATCGACGCGGTGCGCGGGGCGCAGGTGTCGCCGCGCCCCGTCGCCCGATCCGAGCCGTCGTCGCGGCCGGATTGCGCGGCCCCGTCTGCCGGATGTGCGTCGTCGATCATTGCGCAACCCCGGGTCGCCGCGCCCGGCCCGCCCCCGCACGACCGCGGCCTCACCGACTGGCCGCCGCGACGCGTTCGACCTCGCGCAGCACCCGCAGCAGGTTGCCGCCCCAGAGCTGGGCGATCTGGGCCTCGGTATAGCCGCGCCGCACCAGCTCGAGGGTGACGTTGAAGGTCTCGCCGGCGTGGCTCCACCCCTCGACGCCGCCGCCCCCGTCGAAGTCGGAGCTGATGCCGACGTGGTCGAGACCTGTCAGCTCGACCGCGTAGTCGATGTGGTCGACGAAGGTGGAGACGTCGGCGGGCGGCCACCGCCTGTCGATCTCGGCCATCCGGCGGTCGTACTCGGCGCGACCGGCCGCGTCGAGGCCGGCCGGGTCCACGGGGCCGAACCGCGGCAGGCCGAGATCGGCACGCAGGGCCCGGAGATCGTCGCCGCGGGCCGCATCCAATACGGGCAGCCTGCCCGCTCCGCCCACTGCCGCCGTGCTGCTGACGAACGCGCCGAGGGCGACGGTCTGCATGACCCCGCCGTTGTCGCGCAGGGCCAGAAGCTGCTCGTCGTCGAGATTGCGCGGAGTGTCGGCGAGGGCCCGCACGCTGGAATGCGAGGCGATCACCGGCGCCCGCGACAACCGGACGGCGTCGAGCATCGCCGCTTTCGAGGCGTGCGAGACGTCGATCATCATGCCCAGCCGGTTCGCCTCGGCGATGACCTCGGCCCCGAACGCGCTGACGCCGTCGTGCTCGGCGGGGGCGTCGCCGAGGTTCGGCCGCGGGTTCGCGGAGTCGGCGATGTCGTTGTGTCCGTTGTGGACGAGCCCGAAGTAGCGGGCCCCGAGGTCGTAGTAGGTCGCGAGCAGCGACAGGTCGTGGCCGATGACGTAGCCGTTCTCGATGCCGATGGCGGCAATCGCCTTGCCGCTCGCGGCGATGCGCTCGAAGTCGTCGGCGGTGTAGGCGATCTCGATCCGGTCGGGATACATCTGCTCGGCCATCCGGTGAATGGCCTCGAACTTCGTCATCGCGTCGGCCTGCGCCTGCGCCTCGTTCTCCGGCGTCCGCGCGGTCTGACCGACGTAGATGACGAAGAATCCCGCGTCGAGCCCGCCCTCCTCCATCTTCGGCAGGTCGACCTGACGTCCGCCGCGCACCCCCGGGTCGGCGTCCGCGGTCGCGAAATCGAGCGGAATGTCGTCGTGGGTGTCGATGGTCAGCACCCGGTCGTGAATCGCGCGCGCCCGCGCGATGAGGGCCGCGTCGGTCTCCTGGGCTTCGGCCGGCCGGGCCGCCGCCGCGGCGCCGAGCAGCACCAGCCCCGCCAGTACCGCACACGTGTACCGCGCACTGCATTCCCGACAAGTGAACCTTTCCGCGCCCGTCATCATCGACGCCTCCCCTCCGGCCGGCCCGGCGCCTTGTGGCGGCCGGCCGGCCCTGTCTATACTGGCTGTACGCCTCGTACCGCCGCCGACCGGTCAGGTGTTGCACAGTGGAGGGGTGCGGACGCCTGGAGGGTTGGTTCGGCGGCAAGCGGAGCCGACAGGCGACGCTTTCCGGGCGACGCCATGCTCTCCTGCCAACGCTCCCACTTCACGTTGCCCGCCGGGGCCCACTACCTGAACTGCGCGTACATGGCGCCGCTCGCCGCCGCGGTTCGCGCCGCCGGCATAGAGGGTATCGACCGGCGGATGGCCCCGCACCTGATCCGTCCGGAAGATTTCTTCGACGACAGCCACCATCTGCGCTGCCTGTTCTCCCGGGTCATAAACGTCGCCGACCCGAACCGCGTGGCCATCGTTCCCTCGGTATCCTACGGACTGGCCAACGTCGCCCGCAACGTCCCCGCCGCGCGCGGCGACAACATCGTCATCCTCGAAGAGCAGTTCCCGAGCAACGTCTACGTCTGGCGCCGCCTGTGCGCCGAGCGCGGTCTGGAGCTGCGCACGATCGAGGCGCCGCCGTGGGACGCCCGGGGCCGGGCCCTGGAGTGGAACATCCGGCTGCTTTCGAGTATCGACCGGCGCACCGCCCTCGTCTCCGTGCCCCACGTCCACTGGGCCGACGGCACCCTCTTCGACCTGGAGCGGGTCGGGGAGCGCGCCCGGGACTGCAGCGCCCTGCTCGTCGTCGACGGGACGCAGTCGGTCGGGGCTCTGCCGTTCGACGTCCAGCGGATCCGTCCCGACGCCCTCGTCTGCGCCGGCTACAAGTGGCTGCTCGGCCCCTACTCGATGGGGCTGGCCTACTACGGGCCCGCCTTCGACCATGGTACGCCGATCGAGGAGAACTGGATCACCCGGCGCGGCAGCGAGGCATTCGCCGAGCTCATTCACTACCGGGACGAGTACCAGTCGGCGGCCATCCGCTACGACGTCGGCGAACGCTCCAACTTCGTTCTCCTGCCGATGCTCGCGGCGGCCCTCGAGCTCGTCCTGGAGTGGACGGTCCCCGCGATCCAGGACTACTGCTGCCGGCTCACCGCGGACCTGACCGAGACCCTGGGCGAGCGCGGACACTGGGTCGAGGCGGCGCGCTGGCGCGGCGGCCACCTGTTCGGCGTGCGGGTGCGGGACTCCGTCGACCGGACGCGGCTCGCCGAGCGCCTGAACGAGCGGCAGGTGGCGGTGTCGTTCCGCGGCGACGCCATCCGCGTCGCGCCGCACCTCTACAACGACGCGGACGACACCGCCGCCCTTCTCGACGCCATCGAGTGACGCCCGTCGGTCCCGCGTGTTACCGGGCGTATCTTGCTCAGTGTGGTGAGTAATATTACTCAAGTGCATGAGCAGTGGGGAGTTCACCCCCCGACACGTGACCCATCGGCTGAGCCGCAGCTCTCTCCTGTTACCCTCGATGCAAGAAGCGCTTCAACCCGTGCGGTGACAGGATGGGTACCGGGAACGTCGGAGCGAGGGCGAGCAGATCGCCGTCGCCCGTCACGAGCGCATCGGCACGACCCGACAGCGCCAATTCGAGGAACGGACGGTCGAAGGGGTCGCGGCAGTCCGGGACCTCCATGTCCGTTCGCGGGGTGATCGTCTCGCACCAGGGCAGATAGTCGGCCAGCAAGTCCTCGCCCTCCTGTTCGGTCAGGCGAAACTTCGGGTAGCCGAGTACGCGGATCAACTCTCTCATCGTCTCGCGGCTCGCCAGCGGCACGACGGCGCCGGACTGCCACGCGGCCCGCAGCCACGAGAGTGAGCCCCCCGGGAAGAGCAGGGCCGACACCAGCACGTTGGTGTCCAGCACCACGCGTGGCGGAGTCATTCACCCCGGCGAGCCCAGGCCACCGCCGCCGCCACGTCGGCTTCCGACAGGCCCAACTCGGCCATCTTCGTCCGCACGGCGTCTGCGCGAGTGATGCGCACGGGCGTCAGCACGATGCGGCCGTCCTCACTGGTGACGTCGAAGTAGCGTGCGTCAGGGAAGTCGGAGATCACGTTCTTGGGAAGCGTCAACTGGTTCTTGGACGTCAGTTTTGCAAGCATCAAGGAGTCCAGTAAGTAAGGATCCCAGACTTCATTGTATTCCATGCGGCGGTTCACCCAGGGCGGGAGCCCGTGGCGAGCCCGGTTCGTTGCTGGGCTGCGCGCACTCCGGGCAGATTCTGTCCTAACACCAAGATGCTGGGACAGGCGGTCGGCCTCGTGGTGCGCGCGGGCCGCAGGTTGGTGGCGTTCGAGGTGAAGAGCGGGCGGGCGCCGGCGGCCCTCCCGGGAATGGCCGCCTTCGACGCCGCGTTCCGGCCGTCCCGCACGCTGCTCATCGGCGGCGACGGCATCGCGCTGGAGGAGTTCCTGACGAAGCCGGTCGAGCACTGGGTGCAGTGACCGCGGCCGCTCCGGCGAACCGACACCGGGACGGGCGCGATCGGCGGGTCGCCGCGCCGATGATATTAGAGCCGGCCCAATACTTGACTTGATCCAGAATAAGTGATTGACTTTGCGCTGTGAACGAGGACGCCGAGCGGCTCCTGAGGCAACAGGGGTTGCAGGTCACCGCCCAGCGGCTGGCCGTGCTGCGGGCAGTGTCGACCCACCCGCATGCCACTGCCGACGAGCTCGCCGACGACGTGCGAGCGAGCATCGGGTCGATTTCCCGGCAGGCGGTTTACGACACGTTGGGGACGCTGGTCGAAAGAGGCCTGGCCCGCAGGATTCAGCCTGCGGGGTCGCCCGCGCGATACGAGGATCGAGTCGGTGACAATCACCATCACCTCGTCTGTCGCGCTTGTGGCGTCACCGTCGACATCGACTGTGCCGTCGGTGAGGCGCCTTGTCTCACCGCCGAGGACGATCACGGCTTCGAGATCGAGGAGGCCGAGGTCATCTACTGGGGATACTGCCCCGACTGCCGCAATCAGGACGCGGACACGAACAGAAGGGGCAAGAACAGAAAGGGCTGAAGGACATGCACGACACGGCTGAGGACAAGAAGGCGAGCGAGGGCAAGTGCCCGGTCTTGGGTCACCGACACACCGCGGTTGGCGCCACGGCGAACCAGCATTGGTGGCCGAACCAGCTGAACCTGAAGATGCTCCACCAGAACTCCCCGTTGTCCGATCCCATGGGCGAGGAGTTCAACTACGCCGAGGAGTTCGAGACGCTCGACCTGGCCGCCGTGAAGCAGGACATCGAGGCGGTGATGACGACGTCACAGGACTGGTGGCCGGCCGACTACGGCCACTATGGGCCGCTGTTCATTCGGATGGCGTGGCACAGCGCGGGCACGTACCGCATCCACGACGGCCGCGGCGGCGGCGCCTCCGGTACGCAACGCTTCGCTCCCCTCAACAGTTGGCCGGACAACGTGAACCTCGACAAGGCGCGCCGGTTGCTCTGGCCGATCAAGCAGAAGTACGGCCGGAAGATCTCGTGGGCCGACCTGATGATCCTCGCGGGCAACTGTGCCCTGGAGTCGATGGGGCTCGAGACGTTCGGCTTCGCTGGCGGGCGCGAGGACGTCTGGGAGCCCGAGGAGGACATCTACTGGGGACCTGAGACCGAGTGGCTTGCCGACGAGCGCTACCGGGGCGACAGGGAGCTCGCGAACCCTCTCGGTGCCGTTCAGATGGGCCTGATCTACGTGAATCCCGAGGGGCCGAACGGTGAGCCGAATCCGGTTGCCGCGGCCAGGGACATTCGAGAGACGTTTGCCCGGATGGCGATGAACGACGAGGAGACGGTGGCCCTCATCGCCGGGGGGCACACGTTCGGCAAGACGCACGGCGCCGCCGATGGAGACCAGCACGTCGGTCCCGAGCCCGAGGGCGCCGCCATCGTGGAGCAGGGCCTCGGCTGGAAGAGCACCTTCGGCAGCGGCAAGGCCGGCGACGCGATCAGCAGCGGGCTGGAGGGCGCCTGGACACCCACCCCGGTGACCTGGGACAACAGCTTCTTCGAGACCCTGTTCGGCTACGAGTGGTCGCTGACCAAGAGCCCCGCGGGGGCGTATCAATGGGTTCCGACGGGCTCCGGGGGCGCGCACACCGTGCCGGATGCCCACGATCCGTCGCAGAAGCACTCCCCGGTCATGCTGACGACGGACCTCGCGCTGAGGATGGATCCGATCTACGAACCGATTTCGAGGCGCTTTTTCGAGAACCCGAACGAGTTCGCGGATGCCTTCGCCAGGGCGTGGTTCAAGCTGACGCACCGTGACATGGGGCCGATCTCGCGGTACCTCGGCCCGGAGGTTCCCGACGAGCAGCTCTTGTGGCAGGACCCGGTGCCCGCCGTCGATCATGAGTTGATTGATGCGCAGGACATCGCCGCGCTCAAGAGCAGGATTCTCGAATCGGGGCTGTCCATTCCCCAACTGGTCTCGACCGCCTGGGCGTCCGCCTCGACATTCCGCGGCAGCGACAAGCGCGGCGGGGCGAACGGGGCGCGCATTCGCCTCGCGCCGCAGAAAGACTGGGAAGTGAACCAGCCGGCCCGGTTGGGGGCGGTGCTGGGAGTCCTGGAGGAAATCCATAGGGGCTTCAACCGCGCGCAGTCCGGCGGGAAGAAGGTCTCGCTCGCAGACGTGATCGTTCTGGGTGGGTGCGCAGCCGTCGAGCTGGCTGCGAAGAACGCCGGGCACGACGTGCAGGTTCCTTTCTCGCCGGGGCGCACCGACGCGGTGCAGGAACAGACGGACGTGGACTCGTTTGCCGTGCTGGAACCGACCGCAGACGGGTTCCGCAACTACCTCGGGAACGGACACGGCCGCTCCGCCGAAGCGTTGCTGGTGGACCGGGCGCAGCTGTTGACCTTGACCGCTCCCGAGACGACGGTGCTCGTCGGCGGCTTGCGCGTCCTGAACGCAAGTGTCGGGCAGTCCGAACGCGGCGTCTTCACCAAGCGGCCCGAGAGGTTGACCAGTGATTTCCTTGTCAACCTGCTCGACATGAACACGACGTGGCAGGCGTCCTCTGCGTCCGAACACGTGTTCGAGGGACGCGATCGCGGGACCGGCGAGATCAAGTGGACAGGCACCGCCGTCGATCTCGTCTTCGGTTCGAACTCCCAGCTCCGCGCCATCGCGGAAGTCTACGCATGTGACGACGCGCAGCCGGCGTTCGTGCGTGACTTCGTGGCCGCGTGGAACAAGGTGATGAATCTCGATCGCTTCGACCTGGCTTGAAACTCGGCGATGGTCGTCACCGGGGCCCTTCGCACGCTGCGCGTAGGGCCCCGGTGTAGACGCGTAGTTTCCGCATCACACGTCCGACAGGTAGCCCAGCGCGCCGGTGCTGTCGCCGAAGGCGTCGACCGGCAGCCCCAGCTTGTCGAGCACCGCGACATGGAGGTTCGCGATGGGGGTGTCGGACGCGTAGCGGAGATGCCGCCCGCCCTGGACGCGCCCCGCCGCGCCGCCGGCAAGCAGGGTCGGCAGGTCGAGGTGGAAGTGGAGGTTGCCGTCGCTGATGCCCGACCCGTAGACGAACAGCGAGTGGTCGAGGAGCGAGCCGTCGCCGTCGGGGGTCGCCTGCATCCGTTCCAGGAAGTACGCGAACTGGCGGATGTGGTAGGTGTTGATGCGGGCGAGCATCGCGAGGTTCTCGGGGTCGTTCTGGTGATGGGAGTACCCGTGGTGGCCGCCGGGGACGCCGATCTCGGGGAACGACCGGCCGCTGACCTCCTTGCCGAACATGAACGTGCTCACGCGCGTCAGGTCGGTCTGGTAGGCCAGGACCAGCAGGTCGAACATCAGCCGGCAGTGCTCCTCGAAGGTGTCCGGAATGCCGACCGGCTGCTCGACGACGGGAATCTCGCGGTCGCTCTGCTCCTCGGCCTTCTGGATGCGCCGCTCGACGTCGCGCACCGCGTCGAGATACTGGGCCAGCTTGCGCTGATCGCCGGCGCCGAGGGTGCGGCGGATGGCGTCGGCCTCGCCGGTGACGAAGTCGAGGATGCTGCGGTCCTGGCGCAGGCGGGCGAGCCGCGCCTGGACGTCGGTGCTGTCGGTGGCCCCGAACAGGCGCTCGAAGACCGCGCGCGGGTTGTTCTCCATCGGCAGCGGGGTGTTCGGGGTGCGCCAGGCGATGGTGTTGACGTAGGCGCAACTGTAGCCCTGGTCGCAGGCGCCGAGCACCTCCACCGAGTCGATGGCGAGCTCGAGCGACGTGAGCTGGGTCTCGTTGCCGAACGCGCGCGCCGCGATCTGGTCCACCGAGGTGCCGGCCTGGATGTCGGCGCCCTCGGTCTTCTTGACGTGCACCCCGGTCAGCCAGGTCGACGCGGCGCGGGCGTGGTCGCCGACCCCCTCGCCCTCCCGCGGGATGGCGACCTTGTCGGCGAGGCCGCTCAGCACGTTCACGTGCTCGCGCACCGGGGCGAGCGGCTTGAGCACGGGGGGCAGCTCCAGCGCGCCGGCCGCACCCGGCGGGGTCCACGCGCGCATCTCCACGCCGTTCGGGACGTAGACGGCGCCGAAGCGCCGGACCGGGTTCGCCGCGGTGTTGCGGGTCGCCGCGAGGGCCGGCACCATGCCGTCGAGCAGCGGCAGGGAGAGCGAGGCGCCGAGTCCGCGGAGCACGGTGCGGCGGGCCAGCGTCTTCTTCGTGATCATCATCATGGGTCCAACTCCCTCGCCCGAAAATCCTCGCCGTAGGAGTTTCGCGCCAGCGAAACTCCCAACGCGACCGCAAGGTCGCGCTGCGGCCTCCGCCGCCGCCTCGCGGCTCCGCCGCCTCAACCAACCCTGCAAGAGTCAGCGCCTCCTGCAGGAGTCAGCGCCGTTCTTACGGCGCAGACTCCTGCAGCGCGCGGGCGTCGCCTGCCTCCGGCGCGCGCTGCATCTGAAACGGCACGCTCTCGACGATTCCCAGTATCAACGACGACCAGCGGTAGCCGCCGGGCTCGGCGTCGCGCAGGATGCGGCGGACGGCCGGCGCATCGTAGTGTTCGAGTCCCCGCCCGAGGGCATAGGTCAGCAGCTTCTCGGTGACGGTGGTCGCGAACTCGGTGGCCCAGGGCTCGCGCAGCAGCGCGTCCCGGAACGCGGCGGGGCCGTCGAAGGGCGCGCCGTCCGGGAGCGTGCCGGAGGCGTCGATCGGGGTTTCGGCGCCGTCCTCGTGCGCGCGCCACCGCCCCACCGCGTCGAAGTTCTCGAGGGCGAACCCCAGCGGGTCGATCTTGGCGTGGCAGGTCGCGCAGGCGGGGCTCGCCCGATGCTGCGCCATCCGCTCGCGCATCGTGACCGGGGCGGCCCGGTCGCCGGGCTCGTCGAGCTCCGGGATGTCCGGCGGCGGCGGGGGCGGCGGCGCCCCCAGCAGGTTCTCCAGCAGCCACTTCCCGCGCAGCACCGGCGAGGTGCGGTGGGGGTAGGAGGTTACCGTCAGCAGGCTGCCGTGTCCGAGCAGGCCCGCGCGCCGGTCGTTGCGATACGACACGCGTCGGAAGTGGTCGCCGTAGACGTTGGGGATGCCGTAGTGTCGGGCCAGCCGTTCGTTGACGAACGTGTAGTCGGCGCGCAGCAGGTCGTGCACGCCGCGGTCCTCGCGGATCTGGCTGCCGACGAACAGCTCGGTCTCCTGCCGGAGCGCCTGCCGGAGGTTGTCGTCGAACCCGGGGAACCGGGTGGCGTCGGGGGCCACGCTGCGCAGGTTGCGCAGATAGAGCCACTGTCCCGCGAAGTTCTCCACCAGCGCCTGCCCGCGCGGATCGTCGAGCATCCGGCGGACCTGCCTCTCGCGGCCGCCCGCGTCGCGCAGTTCGCCGCGCGCGGCGAGGTCGACGAGCTCGTCGTCGGGAATGCTGCTCCAGAGGAAGAACGACAGCCGGGACGCAAGGTCCAGGTCGTCGATGCGGTACGGCGCGCCGGGGGCCGCCCCGGCGGGGTCCCGCTCGACCCGGAACAGGAACTTCGGCGAGACGAGCAACGCCTCGATCGCCCACCGGATGCCGTCCTCGAAGCCGGGGCCCTCGCGCCGCCCCGCCTCGTAGGCGGCGAGCAGGGGGGCGGTGTCGGCGGCGGTCACCGGCCGCCGGTACGCGCGCCGCGCGAGCGAGGCGACGATGCGCCCGGCGCACCCCGCCTCGTCCCCGAGGGTGTCGGGATGGCACGCGAAGATGGCGCGGCGGCTCGGGGTGTCGGCCGGGGTCCGTCCCGCGTACGGCCCGATGACCTCGACGCGCTCCACCGCCGGATCGTTGGGATACAGGGTGAAGGCGAAGCTGGAGATCGGCGGCGGCGGCGGGCGCCCGTCCAGCGGCAGCGACTGTTCCAGCGCCTCCACGAACGAGACCCCGAGCAGCCGGGTGCCGGCCGCGACCGCGACCCGGACCTCCAGCGGCGTCCGTTCGCCGAGGTCGAAACGCTGCACCCGTTCCCGGTCGAGCCGGATCTCGAGCGCGTGCCCGGCCCGCGACCGGCCCCGCAGCGCGACCCGGATGACGTACTCCGCGTCGAGCGGGAAGTGGTGGCGCACGGCCAGCCCGCCCCGCGACCCGAACGGCAGGTCTTCGTTCACCCGTCCGTCCTGGGCGAGCAGCGGCGACGTCTTGTAGAGGGCGGTGGTGGGGCGCAGCGTCGGATCCCCGATGGCTTGGCGGCTGATCTTCGCAGCGGCCAGCAGATAGCGTTCCAGCAGCCCCGGCGAGACGGTCAGGACATCGCCGATGTTGTCGAAGCCGTACCCCGACTCGTCGGCCGGCAGCAGGGTCTGGCTGTCGACCTCGAGAGCCAGCAGATCGCGGACGGCGTTGGCGTACTCGGCGCGGTTCAGCCGCTGCACCGCCAGCCGGCCGGGATTGGGATCGGCCTCGGCCGCGCGATCGAGGGCGGTCTCGAGATACGTGACGAGCGCGGCGTAGGTCGCGGCGTCGGGACGCGGCCGCGGGGACGGCGGCATCATCCCGGTCCGGAGCTTTCGCAGCACTTTCTCCCACACCCCGGCGTCGTCACCGACGTGCGCGGCGTCGACGGCGTCGAGCGCGAGGCCGGCGGTGAGGGTGCGGGCGTTGTGGCAGGCGACGCAGTAGCGATCGAGGGTCGCGCGGGCGGAGACTTCCGGGGCCGGGTCGCCGGAGGGCGGTTGCGCCCGAGCGCCGGTGCCGGCCGCTGCCACGGCGAGCCCGGCGAGACCCGCGATGCCGATCATCCGTCTTGCGTTGCCCGTCATTCCTTCATCCCCCGCATCAGGGCCGCGGCTCGGCCGCCGCCTCGTCGCCGTAGTTGGTCAGCCCGAACGTCAACCGGATGCCCGCGTCCGGGTCGGCGCCGAGCCCGCGAAGCCGCGCCGCCGCCTCGGCATGGCGCACGAAGGTCGTGCAGCAGATGAGATGCCCCTCGGCGATGCGCAGCGGCGTCTGCTCGGCCGCGTTCGGCGCGTCGATGCCCGCGCCCCGGTCGACGAGGAAGTCGATGACCCGGTTCGCGTTGTGATACGCCGCCGCGTGCAGGGCGGTCTCGCCGTGCGCGTTGGCCGCGTCGATGTCCAGGCCGAGCTCCAGGCCGGCCGCGAGCGCGTCGATCGCCTTCGCGTCCGTCCAGTCGTAGTAGGTGATGTCGGTCGCGGCGCGCTTGCCGAGTCCGGCCGCCAGCATCAGGGCGGTGGTCCCGTCGTCCGTCGTCATCCGCGGGTCTGCGCCGGACTCCGCCAGCAGCCGCATCATGCGGGCGTCGGCAGACTTGGCGGCGACCAGGAACGGGGTCGACCCGATCTGGGTCAGCCGGCCGGAGCCGGGAGACTGGAAGACCCCGATCTCGAACGCATTGGTCAGGCGTTGCGGCCGCTCGAGACGGACGTTCGGGTCCGCCCCCCGCGCGAGCAGCGCTTCCGCCACCGACGGGCGGCCGAGGGCCGCGGCCAGATGCAACGCCGTATATCCCGCCTCGGCCGGATGCGGGTCCGCCCCCGCTTCCAGCAAGCGAAGCGCGATCGCCGTGTGACCCTTGGTCAGGGCCAGCATCAACGCGGTCACCCCGTCGGGGGCCGCGTCGTCGACGTTCGCGCCCGCCGCCAGCAGGACCCCTGCGGACTCCGCATCGCCGGCCAGGATCGCGTAGAGCAGGGGCGTGAACCCGCCCTCGGGCCGCGGCGGATCCCGATCCCCGTCCCGGGGGAGGGACGCCGGGTTGACCGCCTCGAACCGGCTCAGCACCCTCGGCTCGCGGACGATCGTCCGCCCCGGACGTGTCCGGACCGCGGTGCGTGCCTCGACGTCCGCCCCGACTTCCGCCAGCACCGTCACGATGCCCGCATGTCCCTCCGCCGCCGCCCACATCAGGGCCGTCTGCCCTCCACCGGCCGCGGCGCCGACATCGGCGCCCGCGGCAATCAGCCGCCGGACCACCGCGACGCTGCCGGAGCGGGCGGCCATCATGAGGGCGGTGCCGCCGGCCGGGCGGGCCAGGTTCGGGTCCGCCCCCGCCTGCAGCAGCCGCTCGACCATCGGGGCGCCGCCGTTCACGCTGGCGAGCATCAACGGGGTCACGCCGAGATCGTTGGCGGCGTTCGGGTCCGCCCCCGCCTGCAGCAACAGGTCGGCCATCGCCGCCTCGTCCCGGTGCGCCGCCCACGCGAGGGCGGTCGCGCCGTCGGCCTGCGCCGCATCGACCTCGACCCCCTCGGCGAGCAGGGCGCGGACAGCGTCCAGGTCCCGGCGTTGGGCGGCATCGGCGAGCCGACGATCATCCGAAGTCGGGCGCGCGGCGGCCTGGGCGGGAGTGGCGGCCGCGGGACGGGGAGCGGTCGGCCGGCCGGCGGCGGGCGCAGGCGAGACCGCCAGCGTGACGATTACGCTCAGTGCCGACGCCAGTGCGTGGGGCCGTGTGCGCATCTCGCGAATGCTACTGCACGAAGGATGCAAGCGCCAGTCTCGCGGCCGGCGGGCCGTGGCGAACCGCCGGTTTCCGCGGCTTGGCGCGCCGGACACGCGGCAAGGTGATTTCCGTCAGCGTCCCTACTCGGCGGGCATGAACTTCTGGACGCGGCGCCCGTCGAGGGTCTCGCCCACGAACAGGTTCCCCCGCGAGTCGACGGCGAGGCTGTGGGGCGATTCGAACTGGCCGGCCCACCGCCCGCGGCGGCCGAACGTCGCCACCACCTCCAGCGTGTCGCGGCGCAGCACGTGGACCGCGTGCGCCCCGCCGTCGGCGACGAACAGCAGCCGCTGGTCGGGGTCGCGCGAGAAGGCGACGTCCCAGGGCGCCCCGCCGACCGTGCCGTCCCGCCGGGGGGCGGCGATCAGCGCCTCGGTCACGAACGTCCCGTCCGGCTCGAACACCTGCAGGCGCTGGTTGCCGCGGTCGCAGACGTATACGCGGCCGTCGGCCCCGCGGCCCACGCAGTGCGGCGTGTTGAACTGCCGGGGCAGCGGTCCGTCCCGCGAGAACGCCGGCTGGGGGGCGTCGTCGGGCGGGTTGCCGTAGGCGCCCCAGTGACGCCGGTACTCGCCGGTGTTCGCGTCGAAGACGATCACCCGCCGGTTGGTGTAGCCGTCGCTGATGTAGACCTCGTCGGTCTCGGGGTCGACGAAGATGCCGGTCGGCTGGCCGAGGAAGCGGGTGCTGCCGCTGCCCGCGGTGCCGCTGCCGAACTCGCCGACCTGGAGCAGGAAGTCGCCCTCCGGGGTGAACTTGAGCACGTGGGCGTTGTCGGTGGTGGCGCGGCTGGTCAGGTCGTAGGGGAGCCCGCCGCCGAAGCCGACCCACACGTTGTCCCGGTGGTCGACGTGGATGCCGTGCGTCTGGGTGCCCCAGGCGTAGCCGTCGCCCGGCCCGCCCCAGCCGTGGACGACGTTGCCGGCCGGGTCGAACGCGATGACCGGCGGCGTCGTCTCCGCGCCGCGCTGGCTGTTCGGCCGGTGAATGATCCACACGTTGTCCTGCGAATCGGTCGCCACGCCGACGACGTTGCCGAGCAGCCAGTCGTCGGGGAGCGGCCGCGGCCAGAAGGGGTCGACCTCGAACGACGGTCCGGGGGTCTGGGCTCTCACCACTGCCGCGCCGGGGACCGCCGTGTCGCCGATGCGCTCGCAGAAGACGAGCAGCAAGGCCGGTATCGCGAGTGCCGCAAGCGGTTGTCGTGGCATCATGTTCCCCAGTGTACGGCACTCCGCTCGAATGAGGCAGAAGTTGCGGCGGATGGCGCATTCCCACGGTATCGGCGTCCACTCCCCCGGCCCCGGTGGTCTATCCATGCTGACGTCGGATGCGGTCAAGACGAAGGCCCGCGAGCTCGGGTTCGACCTGTGCGGCGTGGCCCCCGCCGGTGCGCATCCAGAGCTGGCGGCGCTGCGCGACTGGCTCGATCGGGGCTACGCCGGCGACATGGCATACATGGCCCGCACCGCCGACGGCCGGGCCGACGTCCGCGCGGTGATGCCGTCGGCGCGGACGGTGGTGGCGCTGGGGACCCTCTACAACACCGACCGGCCCTACTCGACGGAGATCGACGAGCCGGGCACGGCGCTGATCTCCCGATATGCCTGGGGTGACGACTATCACGATGTCCTCGCCGAGCGCACCCGGGCGCTGGGCGCGTGGATGCACGAGGCGCACGGGGCGCCCTGCGAGACCCGCGTCTACGTCGATACCGGGCCGGTGCAGGAGCGCGTGTACGCCCGCTACGCGGGCCTCGGGTGGATCGGCAAGAACACCTGTCTCATCAATCCCGACATCGGGTCGTGGCTGTTCCTGTCCGAGGTGCTCTGCAGCGTGGACCTCGAACCGGACACGCCGGCCCTCGATCAGTGCGGAACCTGCACGCTCTGTCTCGAGGCCTGTCCGACCGGCGCCTTTCCCGAGCCGGGGGTGCTCGATTCCACCCGCTGCCTGTCCTACCTGACGATCGAGACGAAGGGAACGATTCCGCCGGCGCGCCGCGCCGATCTGGGAGCGCACGTCTACGGCTGCGACATCTGCCAGGAGGTGTGTCCCTACAACGCGGTCGCGCCGGTCAGCGACGACCCCGCGTGGCAGGCCCGGCCGCCCCTCGACCGGCCCCCCCTGGTGGAGCTGTGGTCCCGGTCCGACGCGGGGTTGCGGGAGGCCATTCGCAAGGGGCCGATGACCCGGGCCCGGGTGAAGCGGCTGCGCCGGAATCTGGCGGTGGCGATGGGCAACAGCGGCGCCGGCGCCGCCGACGCCGCGCTGGCCCCGGAACCGTGCGCGACCCGCCCTGACGCCGATACGATCCGCGATCCGCTCGTGCAGGAGCACGTCGAGTGGGCGCGGGCCGAGCTGGCGAGACGGCAACGGTAGGCTGCTGCGTTCCGGCCCGGACGGCCGGCTCGAGGGTCGGAACGACAGCGGACGTTCCCCTGCACTATGATCAGCGCGTGACGAACGGGAACAACAGCTCCCTGGCGCCGAGGCTTCTGCTCTCGATGCCCCAGCTCTGCGACCCGAACTTCAGGCGGACGGTGGTGCTGCTCTGCGAGCACGGGGAAGAGGGCGCCTTCGGCCTCGTGCTGAACCGGCAGACCGATACTCCGGCGTCGTCGGTCGTGCGGTTGACCCCCCCGGTCGAGGTGGACAACGGTCTGCAACTGTGGATCGGCGGCCCCGTCGAGCCGGAGCGGGGCTGGATTCTGATGGGCCAGCAGCCGGCCGATGCCGAGTCGGTCGAGGTCTGCGAGGGCCTCTACCTGTCCACTTCCCCCAACCTGTTGCGGCGGCTCCTCGAAGATCGTCCCCCGGAACGGACCCGGCTCCTGACGGGGTACGCCGGATGGGGCGCGGGTCAGCTCGACGCCGAGCTGTCGGCCTCGGCCTGGTTGATCGCCGACGTCCAGCTCGATCTGATTTTCGACACCAAGGCCGCCCAGATGTGGGAGACGGGGATTCGCCGCCTCGGCGCCGACCCCTCCATGTTGCAGATGGGGAGCGGGGTTCACTAGCCCGCGGGCCGGAAGCAGACTCCTCCAGCTAGCGCGACCTTGCGGTCGCGTTTGAAGTTTCGCTGGCGCGAAACTTCTACGGCGCAAGCTCCTGGCGAAGCGCTCGGCGCCGCGTCGCCCGCCGTCCCGGGGTCCTCGCGGCAACCGCTCGGCCTCTGAGACTCGCCGAATGCCGCAAGGCCTGCCGAGGCCCGACGCGCGGGCCGGCGGCGGCCGGAGGCCGGATGATCCTGGCGACGAAGGGGGAGGTCATGGCGCGGAGCAGGGCGCTGTAGTCGAGCTGGAACCGGGTCTCGGCGCCGACCGCCGGCCGGTCGGGGCCGGAGGCCGCGACGAGATGGTCGCTGCTCGCCCCGAGGAGCTCGATGCCCGGCGGCGGGTGGAGCCCGGCCGGATCGGTGTCCTGACGTCCGAGCGCGAAGATCACCTGCGAGATGTCACCCCGGTCTGCGCCCGGCGGCAGCGCCCCGAACGCGGTCTCGGCGATGGTGCCCCAGGGCCGCGACGGCTTGACGTTCGACTCGATCACCTCGGCCACGAGCGTGATGGCGTCGCAGTGCAGCCCGTCGATCGGTCTGCGTCGCAGCGGCTCGCGACCGAGCAGAATCGATTCCCCCAGGCGCAGGTCGTTGATCCGTCCGGTGTCCGCGGCGTCGAAGGCCCACGCGAGGTTGGCGGAGTTGCCTCCGGACACGATGTCGACGCGCCGGCCGAGTATCGCATCGAGCGCGTCCGCGAGCGCGGACAGCTCCGACATGTTCCTGGCGTCGGGCGATACGCCGCTGCGGCAGGCGAGGTTGGCGCCGATGCCCCGCAGCACGATGTTCGGGAAGCGCAGCGTCTCGCGCGCGACCTGCTCGAGATCGCGGGGCATGATGCCTTCCCGGAGATCGCCGAGCTCGACCATGAGCACGACGCCGTGCCGCCGGCCAGTGGCCTGCGCGGCGAACGAGAGCGCACGAATAGTGTCGATCCCGGTGTTGAAGCTCACGTCGGCGTGCGCGACGACGCGGGCCGCCTGGCTGAGCATCGGCGCGCGCAGGAGGGTCATCGAGGCCGGGACCTGCGCCCGACGCATGGCCTCTATGTTCTCGATGCGGGAGTCGCCCAGCGCCCGCACGCCGGCGCTCAGCAGCGCGCCGGCGACGGCCGGCGATCCGAGGGTCGCCTTCGTGACGCCGGTGACGGAGATTCCCCGGCCGGCCAGCCGCGCCACCAGCGTCCGCGCGTTGTGGCGGATCTTGTCGAGGTCGATCTCGAGTCGCGGCGCGCTCATCGCACGCCGGCGATCAGCGTCTCCGCGAGGTGTGGGAATGCCGAGCAGACCATGTCCGCCAGGTGCTCGGGTGGCCGCGTCAGCGCGTCGGTGGCGGGGATGCCGAGCTCGCGCTCGTAGCCCGCGATGGCGGCGGAGACCTCGGCCTCGGTCATGTTCTCGTGATTGATCGTGAGGCCGATGACGGTCGTGTCCGAGAAGGTCTGGATGAGGTTGATCTCGGCGGCAGCGGTCGGCATCGCCATCTGCTCGTAGTCGCAGCGGTGCGGTCGTCCGGGTGCGTGCTGCAGCACCACCCCGTCCGGATGGCTACCCCTGAGGATGAGGCTCGACGTCGAGAACGCGGGGTGACTGAGCGCGCCCTGGCCTTCGATGACGATCACATCGGGTCGCTCGGCCTCGAAGGCGTCGACGATCGTCGCCTCCAGCTCGCCCGAGCAGAATTGCGAGGGAATCGCATCGAGCGCGACACCGTAGCGGGCCCCCTGGATCAGGCCGGTCTGGCCGGTGCCGACCAGCACCGTTCTCACGCCCCGATCGTTGAGAGCGCCGGTCAGAATGGTGGCCGTGGTCCGTTTGCCGATGGCGCAGTCGGTGCCCAGCACGGCGATGCGCGGGCAGGTCACCTCGGCGAGGCGACCGCTGAAGATTCGCAGGTCCTTCTTCGCGCGCGGACGGCGGACGTCGATGATCTCCACGTCCTTCGCCACGCCCATCGCGCGGAACTCCGGATCGTCGTTCAGGAACTCGTGCAAGCCGTTGATGACGTTCATCCTCAGCGCCATCGCTTCGAGGACCACCCGGCGCTGCTGCGGCGAGAGCAGGCCCGTGGCCGGCGCGATCCCGATGATGAAGTAGTCCGGCGTGCAGCCGGCGCAGGCCAGCGCCTCGGCGACGTCGCGCTGGATGGGAATGGCGTTCGGCCCGTCGCCGAGCACCTCGCCGGCATCGAGCCCGGCCTTCTCGCTGTCGATCACCGCCAGGATCTCGTACCTTTCCGAGTGACGGACCAGCCCGTTCGCGGTCTTGCCGTCGGCGCCGCCGAAGTTGGCCTCGCAATAGATGATGGCCGACTTGCGCCGTCCCCGCCGGGCCCGGTCCGGCGACCGCGCCGTACGCAGGAACGGCGGATGCCCGGCGCCGTAGGGCCGCGGGCCGGCGAGGGCGGTGGCGCCCGGCGCCTCGACCGCGCGCCTCGCCACACGGGGCGCCGGGGGGGCGGCAACGAGATGCAGTACCGACCGGACCGTCCGTGCGCCCCCGGACGGTCCGGCTGATCCTTCGCGGCGGTCGCTCGGTTCATGACCATTGCGGGCTCGTTCGGTTGGTCCCCCCGTTCAGCACCGGCGACATCGTTCGCGCCGGCTGCAACTGCCCGACGAGCACGATGACGGTCAGCGCCAGGGCCAGGACCCCGGCGTTCAGGGAAGTCCAGTTCCCGACCGAGACCTGGCCGGGTACGAACAGAATCCAGACCGTCGCTGTCAGCACCGACCACGCGGCGAGAGACACCCAGGACCGAGACAGTGTCAACATGTCGTTTCTCCGGCTGCCGCGATCAGCGCGGCCTGAGGCTGGGCGCCGAGCCGCCCGCCCGGTGACGGGCAGGATTCGTCTCGGACCGACGGCGGTTTGCGTTGACGCCGACTCGGCACCGGCGGAACGTGCACTGACACGTTCCGCCTAGGAGTTCGGCTTTGATGAGGGCTGGGGCTTTCGGCCTCGGCAGAACGCCGACGGCAGTTCTCAGAAAAGCAGTGCAGGCCCAGTATACCCCGGATACCCCGGTTGCCCGGCCGCGTGCGTCCCGCGGCGGCCGGTGCGCCGCCTGGCCGGCGTCGACGGCGGGTCGGATCACGGAGCCGCGGTCGCGAGCGGCGCCAGGCAGTCGACCGGCAGTACCTCCTCCGGTGACAACGAGCCGCCGACCGTGGCCACGGTGCCGGCGACGACAGCGAGGCTGGCCTTTGCGCATGTCAGCCACCGGCGGGGCCGCCGGTGGCGGTCGCCTCGTTGTGATCAAGCACTCTATGATTCAGGACAGCAGGAGTCTGCGCCGTTCTGCGGCGCAGACTCCTGCTGGGTTGGTTGGGCGGCAAGCGGAGCCGCAAGGCGCCGCTCTCCGGGCTAGGAGCTTGCGCCGTAGAAGTTTCGCGGCAGCGAAACTTCCAACGCGACCGCAAGGTCGCGCTAGCGGGCCGGATACCAGTCGCCGTCGCGCACTTCGATCGGCTCGCCGTCGAGAGCGTCCCGCAGGGCCTGAATCGTGGCCGCGATCTCCTGCGCGTTGTCCGGCCGGGGTTGCGCGGGATTGCCGAACCATCCCGCGGTGGCGTTGTCGTAGTGGATGAGGTAGACGACCGACGGCCCGAAGGTCTTGACGCATTCCGCCAGCGGGATCGGGCGCATGCGGTCGACCGGCAGGTTCATTGGCATGAACGCCACGTCGATGCCTTCGAGCGCCTGGATCTCGGGCACGCACTCGCCCACCCCCGAGAAGAAGAGCCGCCGGCCGCCGAGGGTGACCACGTAGCCGTTCGCCTCGCCCTTCGGATGCCACGGCTGCCCGGGCGTCATGTCGTAGGCGGGGACGGCTTCGACCGGCACCCCGGCAAAGACCCCCTGCTCGCCGTTCGCGAGCACTTCGCCGTCGCCGAATCGCGCGTGGGCTGCCGCGGTCAGCACCACCGGGGCGCCGGGCTTGCGGAGCTGCTCGATGGCCGCCGGATCGAGATGGTGCCCCGGATCGTCGGTCACCAGGATCAGGTCCGCGGGCTCGGCCGCGGACAGGTCGGCGGCGGTCCACGGGTCGATGTGCACCACCGTGCCGGCGTGCTCGATCTGCACGCTCGAGTGGAGGATCGGCGTGATGACGACGTCGCCGCCGTCGGCCGCGATGCGGTCCGACTGCGCAGACGCGGGGACGGCGGCGGTCAGGAATGCCGCGGTGAGTGCCGTGAGCACGGAGAGGCGCATGGTGGAACCTGCTTTCAGGGGATTTCGTGACCCGTCTGCGGGCCACGCGATGACCGCGTGTCGAAAAGAAGACCGCCGAAGGCGCCGGCATCGCCGGCGAAGGTTCGGGGCCACGGCGTTCGTAACCGTCACGACCGCCCCATGCTATGGCCGTTGCACGAGCGCCGTCAACGCCCTCGAGGAAGCCGCGCCGGCGGGGCGGCTCGGCTACCCGCCCGCACCCTGCAGGAGCCAGGGCCGCTCCACGGCGAGGGCTCCAGGCCCGGGCTCCTCGGCTCCAGGCATCGCGCATCCGCATTCAGGGCGTCGGATTCCGGTAGACGACGCCGCCCTTCATCACGAACCGCACCGCGCGAACCGCGGTGATGTCGTCGAGGGGGTTGCCGGCCACCGCCACGAGGTCCGCCTCGTATCCCGGCTCTATCCGGCCGATGGTGTCCGCGAGCCCCAGCGACTCGGCGGCGCGGGAGGTCGCCGAGACGATGCCGTCCATCGGGTCCTGGCCGCCGTCGCGGACCCGGTAGACGAGCTCGTCGGCGTTGCGGCCGTGCGCGCCGGCCACCGCGTCGGTTCCGTAGATCACCTTCACGCCGCCGTGGGCGAGGGTGCGCCGGAACGTCTCGTAGCCGGTGGTCCGCGCCTCCTCCATCAGCGCGAAGCCCTCCTCGGTGTAGTTGCCCCGGCCGATGAAGCGGTCCCGGTGCTCGAAGTAGTTGGCCCAGAGCGAGCCGACGTGGGGGTCGAGGTACGTACCGCGCGTCGCCATCAGGTCGATGACGGCGTCGTCGTACCGGTTGCCGTGCTCGATGCCGCCGCAGCCCGCCTCGATCGTCGCCGTCACCCCGTCGGTGCCGTAGGCGTGGACCACCGTGCGCAGCCCGACCGCCTGCGCCTCCGTGCACACCGCCTCGAGCTGCCCGGTGCTCATCACCAGGCCGCCCCCCTCGCGGATGCTGGCCGAGGCGAACACCTTGACGACGTCCGCCCCGTCCTCCGCCAGTCGGCGCACGTACGCGCGGATGTCGTCCGGCGATCCCGTGCCGACGTTGACCGCCCGGAGGGAGGTGAGCACCCGCGGACCCGGCAGGACTCCACGCGCGATCGCGTCGCGCAGGTCGCGGTCGGCGAAACTGCCGAGGCTCTGCACCGTGGTGAAGCCGGCCATCAGGGTGGCGTAGGCGTTCCCGGCGCCGTAGAGGATGGTTTGGGCGGGGGTCTCGTCCGCATCGTGGTGGTTGCGCCCGTCGGGGTCGAAGTGCCCGGTCAGATGCACGTGGGTGTCGATCAGCCCCGGCATCAGCGTGAGCCCGGACAGGTCGTAGGTGACCGGGCCGGACGCCTCGGCGTCCGCGGACGCTTCGTCGACGGCGGCGATGCGCGACCCGGTGACCCGCAACGTGACGTTCTCGCGCACGTTGCCGAGCCCGTCGAGGAGCCGGCCGGCCCGGATGGTGAGGGTGTCCTCCTGCGCCTGGGCGGTGACCGCCGCCAGAACCAGACCGATTGCCGCCAGTGCCGTTCTCATGTGGCCTCCTCCGTGCGTTCTCGCCTCGCCCGGGCGTCTGCGCCGTAGAACGGCTGGGACGTCGTCCGGCAGGGTTGGTTGGGCGGCCAGCGGAGCCGCAGCCGACGATTCTCCGCGCTACCGCTCGTCCGTGAGCCGATTGGAGCGCAACGCCCGCATCGCGCGGTGCACCGGCTTGACGCGTCGATGTTCTTCCAGCCGCGCCAGCTCGTCGCGGCGTTGCCGCACCGCCTGCCGCTCGTGCCGCAGCCGGCGGTAGTTGTCGAGGCGGGCGGCGCTCAGGCGTCCCGCCTCGACCGCGCCCCGCACCGCGCACCGGGGTTCCCCATCGTGGCCGCAATCCCGGAATCGGCACTCCGCGGCCAGCGCCCGAATGTCGTCGAACGCGTCGTCAAGCGCATCCGTGACGTCCCACAACTGCAGCTCGCGCATTCCCGGCGTGTCGATGATCAGTCCGCCGTCCGGCAGGAGAATCAGCTCGCGCTGGGACGTGGTGTGACGGCCGCGGCCGTCCCGGCGCCGCACCGCTCCGGTCCGCTGCCGTTCGCTGCCCAGCAGGCGGTTGATGATGGTCGACTTCCCGACGCCGGACGAGCCGATCAGCGCGCCGGTCCGCCCGGGGGGCAGATGCTCCCGCAGGGGCTCGGCGCCGCCGGGGCTCAGCGCGTCCATGACGTGCAGGGGGGCCTCGGACGCGAGGGCCCCCGCGGCCGCGCGCGCGGCCGCGGGGTCGGGGCAGAGGTCCGCCTTGTTGAGCACGAGCACCGGGGCCGCGCCGCTGTTCCGGATCGCGACGAGATACCGCTCGATCCGCCGGAGGTTGAAGTCGTCATCGAGGCCGCATACCAGGAGCACGGTGTCGATGTTGGCGGCGACGAGCTGGCGGCGGGTCGGCTCCCCGGCCGCCTTGCGGGAGAAACAGCAGCGGCGGGGCAGCACCGCCTCGATGGTCGCCGTGTTCCCGTTCGCGCCGAGGCGAATGGCGACCCAGTCGCCGACCACCGGCTGGGCTCCGGCGCCGGCCGAGCGGTGCCGGAGCCGGCCGGCGACCTCGGCCAGGATGTCGCCCTCGGTCGTACTGAGCTGATAGAAGGCGTTGTGGGCGATGGCGACGCGGGCCGGCTGCAGGCCACCTTCCTCGCGGGCCCTGAGCTGCGCCTCGAACCCGTCGTCCCAACCCAGGGCCTCGAGCGTCAACACATCGATTCGCTTCCCGTGGCCGGACCCGGCTCCGGCCATCTCCCGATCGCAGGGGTCCTCGATGAACGGCCGCGTCGCATCATCGGCTACTCCGTCCCGGTGTCGCGGGTGACGCTGGTCACGCCGCCGAGGAGATACTCGAGGGTGATGCGGTCTCCCGGTTCCAGCGTCTGATCGACCGCCTCCGGTCCGACCCGCGCCATCCGGACCTCGCCATCCCGGTCATCCGCATCGCTGAAGAACACGTCCCACGACACCTGGCCGTGCACGCTGATGGGTTGGATCTTGCGGAGGATGCCTGGGCGGGTCCCTTTGAGCATGAAGGGGATCTTACCGCGGGCCGGGTTTCAAGTCGTCCCCGGCCGAACCCGGTGCCCGCGCGGAATCGTCGGGCCCCGCCGCGGGGAGCCGATCGTACAACGGCAGGGGCGGATTCCCGGGGGCGACGCCGTCCTCTTCCGCCGTCAAGTTGTGCATCGTCACCCCGAGCAGGCGCACGGGGCGGTCGCCGGCCTCGGTCCGGTCCAGCAACCGCCGCGCCCGCAGGACGATGCGCTCGGCGTCGCGGGTGGCGGGATGCGCGCTGTGGCTGCGGGTGATGGTGGTGAAGTCCGAGTAGCGCACCTTGATGGTGACGGTGCGGGCCGCGAGCCGCTTGCGTTCCAGCCACGCCGCGCCGCGTTGCGCCAACCGGTCGAGCTCGCGGCGGATGACGTCGGGATCGGTGAGATCGGTCGGATACGTGTGCTCCGAGCCGGATGATTTCACGGTGCGATGCGGGGTGACCGGACGGTCGTCCATCCCGTCGGCGAGCCGGCGCAGCCAGTCGGTCCGGCTGCCGACCGCGCGCTGGAGCACGCGGGGGTCGGCGGTGCGCACGTCGACGAGCTGGACCACCCCGGCCGCCCGCAGCCGTTTCGCGGTGACCGGGCCGACCCCCGAGAGCGCCTCGACCGGCAGCTTCCGCAGAAAGGCATCCACCCGCTCGGTCGGGATGACCGTCAGGCCGTCCGGCTTGTCCCAGTCGGAGGCGATCTTCGCCAGGAACTTGTTGGGCGCGGCGCCGGCCGATACCGTCAGCCCGACCTCGTCGCGCATCCACTGCTTCAGGCGCCGGGCCACCGTCGTGGCCAGCGGCTCGCCCCAGGCGTTCCGGGTGACGTCCAGATACGCCTCGTCGAGCGAGAGGGGCTCGACGAGGGGCGTGACCGACCGGTACATGTCGAAGATGCGGGACGAGATCTGCCGATAGCGGGCGAAATCGGGCGGCACGACGGCCAGGCTCGGGCACAGGCGCACCGCCCGCGCCATCGACATCGCCGAGCGCACCCCGAACTTCCGGGCCTCGTAGCTCGCGGCGGCGACCACCCCGCGCCGGTCCGGCCGCCCCCCGACCGCCACCGGCCGGCCGCGCAACGAAGGGTCGTCGCGCTGCTCCACCGATGCGTAGAACGCATCCATGTCGAGGTGGAGGATGCGGCGTACGGGAGAAGCCACGGCGAAAGTCTATACTTGTTCTCCTGATCATGGCTGACGACAAACCGCAGAAGACCGGAAAGAGACCCTTCGCCTCTCCCGGCGCCTGGCACGAGGCGCAGGCGCTGGTGCACGCCCACCGCTACCGGCTCGCGCTCGGGCTGGTGTTGATGCTGATCAGCCGGCTGGCTGGCCTGGTGCTGCCCTGGATGTCCGGGTACGTGGTCGACGACGTCATCGGGCGCGACCGGGGCGATCTCCTCGTGCCGCTGGCGCTGCTCGCGGCCGCGGCGACGCTGGTGCAGTCCGGCACCGGGTTCGCGTTGTCGCAGGTGCTCGGGGTGGCGGCGCAGCGGGCCATCACCGAGATGCGCAAGCGGGTCCAGCGGCATGTGACCCGCCTGCCCATCAGCTATTTCGATTCGACGAAGACCGGCGTCCTCATCTCCCGGGTGATGACCGACGCCGAGGGCATCCGCAACCTCGTCGGGACGGGGCTCGCCCAGCTCACCGGGGGGTTCGTGACCGCCACTCTCGGCCTCGGGGTGCTGTTCTACCTGAACTGGCGTCTGACCTCGGTCACCCTCTGCATCCTCGTGGTCTTCGGGCTGGGCATGGCGAAGGCGTTCTCCCGGCTGCGGCCCCTGTTCCGCGAGCGCGGGAAGATCAATGCCGAGGTGACGGGACGGTTGGCCGAGACGCTGGGCGGCGTGCGGATCGTCAAGGCCTACAACGTCGAGAAGCGCGAGCAGCGGGTGTTCGCGCACGGCGCCCACCGGCTGCTGAGGAACGTGGCGAGGACGGTCACCGGAGTCTCCGCCACCACGTCCGCCGCCTCGCTCGCGATCGGCGGCATCGGAGCGCTGATGATCGTCATGGGCGGGCGCGCGATCATCGCCGACGAGTGGAGCATCGGAGACCTGCTGCGGTATCTGCTGTTCACCGGGGTGGTGGTGGCGCCGGTCATGCAGATCGCCTCGATCGGCACGCAGATTACCGAGGCGTTCGCCGGGCTCGACCGGATTCGCGAGATTCTGGGCACCCCGACCGAGATCGACGAGGACGCCGCCCGCCAGTCCGTCGGGCGCCTCGCCGGCGACGTCGCCCTCGATCGGGTGACGTTCGCGTACACGGAAGGGGTGCCGGTGCTCCGGGACGTCTCGCTGGTGGCGCCGGCCGGCAGCACCACGGCGCTGGTGGGATCGAGCGGGTCCGGGAAGAGCACGCTGGCCAGTCTGATCATCGCCTTCAACCGCCCCCAGGCGGGCCGCGTGCTGGTCGACGGCCGGGACCTCGCGACCCTGAAGCTGGCCGGCTACCGCCGGCAGCTCGGCGTCGTGCTGCAGGAGAACTTTCTCTTCGACGGATCGGTGGCCTCGAACATCGGCTTCGTCCGCCGCTACGCCACCCGGGCGGAGATCGAGGCGGTGAGCCGCATCGCCCACTGCGACGAGTTCGTCCGCGGCTTTCCGGACGGGTACGACACGATCGTCGGCGAGCGCGGCATCAAGCTGTCGGGGGGGCAGCGCCAGCGGGTGGCCATCGCCCGCGCGATTCTCGCCGATCCCCGCATCCTGATCCTCGACGAAGCGACCTCCAGCCTCGACAGCGAGAGCGAGGCGCTGATCCAGGACGGGTTGCGGGCGCTGCGGCAGGGCCGCACCACGTTCGTCATCGCCCACCGGCTGTCGACCATTCGGAGCGCGGACCAGATTCTGGTGCTCGAGCAGGGCGCAATCGTCGAGCGGGGGACCCACGCCGAGCTGTTCGCGGCGGGCGGCCGTTATCGCGAGCTCCACGATACGCAGTACCGCTTCGAGGAGGACCGCTTCATCAATCCCGGCGAGGACTTCACGCCGGAACCCGAGCTGGTCAGCGCATCCGGGGCGCGTGCGGGAAGCGGCTAGGCGCGACTGCGCGACCGCGCGACCTGACGGTCGCGTTAGAAGTTTCGCTGGCGCGAAACTTCTACGGCGCAAGCTCTTGGCACGACCTTGCCGTCGCGTTTTTCGCTGGCGCGAACTTCTGCGGCGCAGGCTCCTGGTGTGCCGCAGCGGTCCGCGCCGTGCTGCGGCGGAGACTTGCGGTGGGGTACAGTAGGACCATGACCAGACGCATGCTTGCCGGGGCCGGTGTCACCCTGGCCGCGCTGGGGCTGGCCGCGGGGGTCCAGACGTCCGGCGGCGTGCAGGGGACGGGAACGATTCGGGGGGTGGTGACGATGGCCGATCCGCCGCCGGCCGCTACCCTCGCGGTGACCGCCGACCAGGCCGTCTGCGGCGACACGGTGCCCGACGAGGCGATCGTCGCCGATGCGGCCGGGCACGTCGCGAACGCCGTCGTGCGTCTGTCCGGGGTGCCGTGGCCCGGGGAGGCGCCCGCACCCCATATCGACAACGCCGGCTGCCGGTTCGTGCCGCGCGTGCAGATTGCCCCCACCCGAAGCCAGGTGCTGGTGACGAGCCAGGACGACACGCTGCACTCGACCCATACCTACGACGACCGGAACCGCACCGGCTTCAACATCGCGATGCCGTTCCCCGGCCTGGAGATCAACCGCCCGTTGCGCCGCCCCGGGGTGGTGCGCGTCGAGTGCGACTCGCACGGCTGGATGCGGGGCTGGATCGTGGTCAGCAACGATCGCGGCGCGGTGAGCGGCCGCGACGGCGTCTTCGTGCTGGAGGGGGTGCCGGTCGGGACCCACGAGCTGACGATCTGGCACGAGCGGCTGAACGCCGCGCCGCGGGCGGTGACCGTCCGCCCCGGTGAGACGACCGAGGTCGCGATTGTCCTCGAACGGCCGTAGCGCCGCTTCCGCGGCATTTGCCCGATCTTGAACCAACCTGCACGGAACTGAGGCATGGCCCACCAATACGTCTACACGATGCACCGGCTCGGCAAGTCCTACGGCCCCGGGCAGGAGGTGTTGAAGGACATCTCGCTGTCGTTCCTGCCCGGCGCCAAGATCGGGGTGCTGGGGTTGAACGGGGCGGGGAAGAGCACCGTGCTCCGGATCATGGCCGGCGAGCTCGGTGACTTCACCGGCGACGCGTTCGTCTCCGACGGCCTCAGCGTCGGCTATCTGGCGCAGGAGCCGCGGCTGAACCCCGACAAGACCGTCAAGGGCAACGTGGAAGAGGGCGCGGCCGAGCACAAGACCCTGTTGAAGCGCTACGACGCGGTGACCGCCAGCTTCAACGAGGGGCTCTCGGGGGACGAGCTGCAGGACGCGATGGACGCGCAGGGGCGCCTGCAGGACGAGATCGAGGCGGCCGGCGCCTGGGATCTCGACTCGCGGGTCGAGCAGGCGATGGATGCGTTGCGCCTGCCGCCGCCGCGGTCCGCCGTCACCCACCTCTCGGGGGGCGAGCGGCGCCGCGTCGCCCTGTGCCGGCTGATGCTGCAGGCCCCGGACCTGCTGCTGCTGGACGAGCCGACCAACCATCTCGACGCCGAGACCGTGGCGTGGCTGGAGCGGCACCTGCAGCAGTACAAGGGCACGGTGGTGGCGATTACCCACGACCGCTACTTTCTCGACAACGTCGCCGGCTGGATTCTCGAGCTCGACCGCGGGGCCGGCATCCCGTGGGAGGGCAACTACTCCTCGTGGCTCGACCAGAAGCAGCGGCGGCTCGCGGTGGAGCAGAAGCAGGAGACGCGGCGCCGGCGCACCCTGGCCCGCGAGCTGGAGTGGATCGGCATGTCGCCGCGCGCCCGGCAGGCGAAGGGCAAGGCGCGGCTGAACGCCTATGAGGAGCTCCTGAACCAGGACGCGGCGGAGCGGATGGAATCGGCCCAGATCTACATCCCGCCCGGCCCCCGGCTCGGGGACGTGGTCGTCGAGGCGCGGAACGTGCGCAAGAGCTACGGCGACCGGTGCCTCATTCAGGACCTCACCTTCACCCTGCCCCCGGCGGGCATTGTCGGCGTGATCGGCGCCAACGGGGCCGGCAAGACCACCCTCTTCCGGATGATGACCGGCGAGGAGACCCCCGACGCCGGCACGCTGACCCTGGGCGACACCGTCGAGCTCGGCTACGTGGACCAGAGCCGCGAGCTCGACCCGGACAAGACCGTCTGGGAGACCGTCTCGGACGGAGACGACGAGATCCAGCTCGGGTCGCGGCGGGTCGCCTCCCGCGCGTACTGCTCGTGGTTCAACTTCAAGGGCCGCGACCAGCAGCGGCCCGTCGGCGCGCTCTCGGGGGGAGAGCGCAACCGCGTGCACCTCGCCCGGCTGCTGCGCGGCGGCGCCAACCTGCTGCTGCTCGACGAGCCGACCAACGACCTCGACGTCGACACCCTTCGCGCCCTCGAGGACGCACTGCTCGCTTTCGCCGGCTGCGCGGTCGTGATCAGCCACGACCGGTGGTTCCTCGACCGCATCGCCACCCACATCCTCGCCTTCGAGGGGGACAGCCAGGTGGTCTGGTTCCAGGGCAACTACCAGGACTACGAGGCCGACCGCCGCCGCCGCCTCGGCTCGGCCGCCGACCGCCCCCACCGCATCAAGTACCGCCGCATCGTGCGGGTGTGACGGCCGGGCCGGGGGCGCGCCTTCGCGAGATCCGGTTCCCGGGCGGTCGATGGTTGGCGGAGAGCACCCGAATCATCCCGGCCAAAGATGTATGCCATCGTAGATTGGTCGTGACTGAAATGCGACGGCATAGACAATAGTCAGGCACGGAAACGGCTGCGCGCATCTACAACGCCGTGCCTGGTCGAGCAGGTGGGGAGGGCCCGTGGTTCACCGCAACGCGCTGAAGACCGCGCGCCCGTCCACCACGTGCAGGTCGGAGACCGCTGTTACGCCGGTCGTCCGGGGCGCGAACGTTGCCGCCGGGCGACGGCCGAGGCGAGGTAGCGCCGCTGCACGGCCGGCACCGATCGGTCGGCCGCCGCGTACAGGCCGTCGTGGCGCCGCGACCACTCGATGAGCAGTCTGGTCTTGCCCACCCGCCGGCGGCCCCAGATGACGGCGAAGGCGCCGGGCTCTTCCAGCACGCTGTCGAGGCGCCGCATTTCTTCGACGCGGTCGATGAAGCGCATCCTTGTATTGTGCCTGCAGACATTATGCTTCCGTGCATGAACATGCTGCACGCAGGTCTGCGGGGAGGTCAGCCAAACGGCCGCTCCGCATCGGGGAGCGTCACCGACGCGGGGCCGGCGGCGAACAAATTGGCCGGTCAGGCGCGGGTCCGCACGAGGTGCATGCCGATCGCGGCGGCGAAGCAGACCGCGCCGATCAGGTCGGTGGCGGTGGTCGCGTAGAACAGCAGCAGGCCGCCGACGACGGCGAGGGTGCGCTCGGGCGTCGTCGCCGCCTGCCGCAGCCACCCGCCGAGGCCCATGGCGAGGGCGAGGATGCCGACGACCGCGGTGAGGACGGTGCGGGCGATGTCGGCGAGCGGCGCCTGCAGCAGCACGCCCAGCCCCTCGGGGCTCAGGGTGAACGCGAACGGCACCAGGAAGGCCGGCAGGGTGTACTTCCAGGTCAGCATCATCGTCTTGAACGGATTGCCGCCGGTGATCGCGGCCGCCGCGAACGGCGACAGCGCGGTCGGCGGGCTGACCTCGGAGAGCACCGCGTAATAGAAGATGAACATGTGCGCGGCGACGTCCGGCACCCCGACCAGCGTCAGGGCCGGCGCGATCATGACCGCGGCGATGATGTAGGAGGCGGTCACCGGGACGGCCAACCCCAGCATCCAGACCGCCACCGCCGCGTAGAGCACGGTGAGGAACAGGTTGCCCCCGGCCAGATCGACGATGATGCTCGATATCTTCAGCCCGAGCCCGGTCAGGGTGACCACCCCGACGATGACGCCCGCCGTCGCGGTGGTGGCGGCGACTGCCAGCACCGCCCGGCCACCGGTCTCGAGCGCGGCGATCAGACGCGCCGGCCGCAGCGCGGTCTCGCGCCGGACGAAGCTCAGGACGATGGCGAGCATCGTGGCCAGGAACACCGCCCGGAACGGGGTCATGCCCGACACCAGCAGCAGGACGATGGCGAGGAGCGGCAGGAACTGGTAGCCCGACTGCCGGGTGAGCGTCCACACCGACGGCAGGTGCACCTCGACCGCCTTCGTCCCCAGCCGCCGGGCGTCGGCCTCGATCATGAGGATGATCGACAGGTAGTAGAGCACCGCCGGCACGATCGCCATCGCGATCACCTGCAGGTAGGTGATCTGCAGGAACTCGGCGATCAGGAACGCCGCCGCCCCCATGGTCGGCGGGGCGAGAATCGCGCCGATGCCGCTCGCCGACAGGATGCCGCCGCCGATCTCGGGCGAGAAGCCGGCCCGCCGCAGCATCGGCCACGCCACCGCCCCCAGGGTGACGGTGGTCGCCACCCCGCTGCCGGAGACCGTGCCCAGCAGGAAGCCGGCCATCGTGACGGTGCGCCCGGGGCCGGCGCCGCTGCTCGACCGGCCGAACGCGGACATGGTCCAGGTGATGAAGAACTGGCCGGCCCCCGAATGCTGCAGCATCGCGCCGAAGATGGTGAACAGCACTATGTAGCTGGAGGCGACGTTCAGCGGCACGCCGAAGATGCCCTCGAGGGTCATGTAGAGCGTCCCGACCAGGCGCTCGACCGCGTACCCGCGGTGCGCGAAGATCTCCAGCCCCACCAACTCGAACAGCCGACCGTAGTAGCCGTACAGCAGGAAGCCGACGGCGGTGGCGGGCAGAATCCAGCCCACCGTGCGCCGGGTCGCCTCGAGCACGAGCACCGTGGTGACCGCGCCGAACAGGATGTCGATCCCGCTGGGGGTCGCCGCCCGGTAGACGAACCGATCGAAGTCGACGATCGGCCAGGCCAGGACCACGACGGCTACCGCGGCCAGGGCCCAGTCGAGGGCCGCCACCCGGCCGCGCCACGCCGGAACCGTGGGGTAGAGCACGAACGTCAGGACCAGGGCGACGAGGAGGAAGCTGACCCGGTAGATCTGCGGCTGAACGATGCCGACGACCCAGTACAGCGCGTAGAGCGACAGGCCCGCCGCCAGCACCGTCACCAGGCGCGCCTCGAATCCGTTCAACTGCCGGGTCGGAACCTCGGCGTCGGGGTCGTCACGCAGAGCGACCGGCGGGGCAACTGGATCGGACAGGGGTGTCTCCCGGTTCGTGTCGTCGGTGGCGCCGCCCCCGCGACTTGCACGCGAGGCCGCGGGAGCTGGCGGCGACGGGCAAGCGTACTCGCTAATGAGGCCGGAGATAAAGGGGGCGGGATCGGCTCTACGATCCGGGCCAGGCCCCCTGCTCGCGATAGTACCGGACGGCGCCCTCGTGGAACGGGACCGTCGATCCCGTCACCGCGGTCTCCACCGACAGCTTCTCGGCCTCGGGGTGAATCGCGGCCAGCTCGTCCTGGTGCTCGAAGAGCGCCTGGGTGATCCGGTAGGCGAGATCCTCGGACATCTCCTCGTGCACCACCAGCACGTTGGCCACCCCGACGACCTCCACGTCCCCGCTCATGCCGGGGTAGGTCACGCTGGGAATGTTCACCGCGTGATACACCGTGTCGCCGTAGTGCTCGTGCAGGAACGGCAGGGTGTCGGTGTTGGGCACCAGCTTGACAGTCCGGCCGGGAGTCGAGGCGAGGTCCAGGACGGACCCCGTCGGCACGCCGCCGCTCCAGAAGAACGCATCGATCTTGTCGTCCTTGAGGGCGTCGACCGACTGCGCGGCCCCCAGGCTCTGCTTCCGGATGTCGGAGTCCGGATTCAGGCCGACCGCCTCGAGCACGCGCCGCGCGGTGATCTCGGTGCCGCTGCCCGGCGCCCCCGTCGACACGATCCGGTCGCGGAGATCGGTGACCGTCTCGATGCCCTTGCCTTCGAGGGTTACCAGTTGGTTCAGGTTGTCGTAGAGCACCGCGATGGCCCGCGCCGGCACCGTGCCGAAGTCGGCGAACGCCCCGCGGCCCTGCGCCGCGTCGTCGAGCGAGTCGGCGAGGACGAACGCCAGATCGGCGCCGCGGTTGGAGACGAACTTCAGGTTGTCGACGGTCCCCGCGGTGACCTCCGCCGTCGCCTCGACCCCCTCGAGGTGGTCGCTGATGACCTTGGCGACGCCGCCGCCGTAGGGATAGTAGACCCCGCCGGTGCCGCCGGTGGCGACCGACAGCCGTTCGGTGAGGCTGCCGCCCTGCGGGCTGCAGGCGACCATCGCGCCGCCGGCGATCACCGCCAGCGCGGCGAGCACGCGCAATACGGATCGTGACACGGTCATCGAGCGGTTCATCATCACAGTGGCACCCCTGGCTGCCGGGACGGCGAGCGTCTATTCTAGCAGCCGGGGGCGGTGCGCCGTGAGAAGGCTTTTTGGGCCTGCCGACGAAGGTCCGGCCCGGTTGAAGCCATCCCCCGAGCGGGGTATCCTCGACTCATGGAGACTCTCGATGTCGTGGCGGGAATCGCGGCCGTGATCGGGGCGTGCGCTGGTCTGGTGGCCGCCACAGGCGTGCTGGTGGTCAACGGCAAGGTGGACAGGCTCACCGGTTGCGTGGACGAGCTGAGCCGCGCCTTCAACAGTCACGTGACCGCCGGACACTGACCCTCTCCTTCACTCCGCACTCATGGCCCACCGGAGATCCTGCTTGCGGCGGCGTTGTGCCGGCCGTGGGCGCCGCGAGCCTTGGCGCTCTCCGGTCCGCCCGACGGGGCCGGGAAGATCACCCGTGCGATCCGTGATGAGTTCGCGCACCCTGGGCTGCGTGCTCGCCGCGGTGACGCTGGTCGCGGCCGCGGCCGGGCTCGCCCCGGCGGGCCAGGCCGGTCCCGGCCTGCGTTTCGTCGTCATCCTCGATCCGTCCCTGCCCGACCAGCCGCCGGGACGGTTGCTCGTGGTGATGGTTCCCGCCGGCCGGCAGGCCACGGAGCCGCGGTTCCTCATCGGCCGCACGGGAGCCCGCGCCGTGCCCACCCTCGGGGTGGATGCCCCGCCTCTCGCGCCGGGAGACCGAGTCACCGTCGGCGCAGCCGCGGCCGCGTTCCCCCTCGAGACCCTGCGCGATCTGCCGGCCGGCGAGTATCGGGTGCAGGCGGTGCTGGCGACCAACCGCGACATCCGCCGCGTCGAGGCGGCGGGCAACCTGTACAGCGACGTCCGGCGAGTGGACCTCGACCCCGAGCGGCCGACTGCCGTCGATCTCCGGCTGACGCGGCGCATTCCCGACGAGCGGCTGCCCGAGGAGACCGAGCTCCTGCGCTTCGTCAGGATCCGCTCCGAGCGCCTGTCCGCGTTCCACGGCCGTCCGATCCACCTGCGGGCCGGCGTGATTCTGCCGCCGGGCCACGACGAGGACGCGGCGCGGCGCTATCCGTTGCGGGTCCGCATCGGCGGCTACGGCGCGCGGTACACCGGGGTGCAGAGGATGATGCGGCCAGGGTCGCCCTTCAGGGCGGCTTGGCTCGACCCCGACGCCCCGCGGTTCGTGCTCCTCCACCTCGACGGGGCCGGACCCTACGGCGACCCCTACCAGGTCGACTCCGCCAACAACGGCCCCTACGGCGAGGCGGTGACCGAAGAGCTGATTCCCTACGTCGAGGAGCGGTTCCGGGCGGGCGGATCGGCGGGCGCCCGAGTCCTCGACGGCGGCTCCACGGGCGGGTGGGTGGCGCTGGCCCTGCAGATCTTCTATCCGGACTTCTTCGGCGGGGCCTGGGCCTCGTGCCCCGACAGCGTCGACTTCCGCGCCTTCCAGCTCCTCGACGTCTACCGGGGCGGCAACGCCTACGTGGACCCCGAGGGGCGCGAGATTCCCAGCGCCCGGAACCTCGACGGCAGCACGCGGTTCAGCATGCGGCACGAGCTGCGGATGGAGAACGTGCTCGGGGCCGGCGACAGCTGGACCCTGTCGGGCGGCCAGTGGGGGGCGTGGAACGCGGTCTACGGCCCGCGCGGCGAGGACGGCCGACCGGTCCCCCTCTGGGACCCCGTCTCGGGCGACCTCGATACCACGGTGGCGACCCACTGGGAGCAGCATGATCTTCGCCTCGTGCTCGAGCGGGCCTGGGACGCGCTGGCCCCGAAGCTGCGGGGCCGGCTGAACATCTGGGTCGGAGAGATGGACGACTACTTCCTCGAGGGCGCGGTGCGCCGGCTCGACGCCTTCCTGCAGGACAGGCCGCCGATCGAGGCCCGCATCGC
Source organism: Vicinamibacterales bacterium (assembly GCA_965215895.1). Lineage (GTDB taxonomy): Bacteria > Acidobacteriota > Vicinamibacteria > Vicinamibacterales > UBA8438 > JAJEEA01. The sequence goes on from OZ244130.1 coordinate 1,191,817, forward strand.
CTACGGCCCGGGCCGCGGCCACTGCTGGACCGGCATCTCCCCCGCGGAGATGCTCCGCGAGATGGCCGCGCGGGTGGAGAGCGCCCGGAAATAGCCTCGTGCCGAAGCCCGCCATGCGCTACCGTTTCCAGTCCCCGCGTCGGCCGCCTCTGGCGCGGTGGCCGCGGCCGTCCGGCGCCGTCACCGCCGACTTCCCCGGCGCCGCCTGCCCGGTCGGGAGCCGCGTGCGGTTCCGGTGGCGCGGTCAGGCGCTCGAGGGGACCGTCACCGAGCTGCAGCGCGCCCGCGCGGTCGTGGGGGCCGGCGACGACGTCCTGTGGAAGGTGCCCTACACCCTCCTCACCGTCGTCGAACGAGTGCCGGAGCGGGAGTGCACGCTGGCCGACGTAGAGCGGTTGGCCGGCGACCTCCTCGCCCGCCACAAGGCCGGGAGCGGGCTGGGCGCGGACTGGAGGTTCGGCTTCGACCTGTCCACGGCGCGCGGGGGCGTCTGCCGCTACGCGGACCGGCGCATCGATCTCTCGGTGAGCTACTGCCACCGGGCGACCCGGGCCGAGATCGAGGACACGCTGCTGCACGAGATCGCCCATGCCATCGTCGGCCACGAGCACCACCACGACGCCGTGTGGAAGGCCGCCGCGCGGGCCATCGGCTGCACCGCCGAGCGGTGCCACGACGTCGACCACACGCGGGCCCGCTGGGTGGGGGAGTGCGGCTGCGGGCAGTCCTGGCGGCGCCAGCGACTGAGCCGCCGCCTGCGGCTGGGGGGGCGTTGCGTGAAGTGCGGCGGCCGGATCGCGTGGCGGCTGAACACCGGCGGGGCGGCTCCGGCCTGAGCCGTCAGATCGGTGCGTTGAGCCTCGTGCCGAAGGACAAAGCGTGCGTCCCGCGAGGTGGGAACCGGGGCGGTTCGGGCCACGGCGTGTCAGGAACGGGCGGGCTGGCAGGTGCGGGAGCCTGCGCCGCGGAACGGCGCAGGCTCCACCAGGGTCCGGCGTCAGAAGGTGGCCTGCATGCCCCACGTGATCGCGCGGCCGGGGGAGATCAGGATCGGCCGGTAGAAGTCGTCGCTCAACATCTGCCCGCCCCCGAAGAACCGGTTCCGGCTGGTGATTTGGAGCGTGTTGAAGATGTTGCTCGCATTCATGAAGACCCGCAGCCGGCTGTCTCCGACCACCATGTCCTTGGTGAACCGAAGCTGGAGGTTCGAGGTGGAGTCCTCGTACTGCGTGCCCGGCTCGATCAGAGCGACGTTGAAATACTCGGATGCGCCGCCCAGATTGAGAGCCCGGCCGACGTCCGGGTCGCTGACCTGGTAGTTGGCGAGGATCTGCCTTCCCGGGAACACCTGGAAAAGGCCCGAGATCATCGTGTTGAACGGCAGCGGCAGCGACCCCGATACCTTGAACAGGTGCCGGTACCCCGTCGAGTTGTTGCAGAACCGGAGGCCGTTGGGGCTCTCCATCCGGGCGTCGGTGCAGAAGTCGCTCTCGGTGGTGCCGGCCGTCCAGTTCGCCTGCACGAAGCCGTTGCGCCACAGCAGCCCGTCGACGATCACCTCGAACCCGCTCCAGGTCCGCGAGTCGTCCGGCGCCTGCGTATGGAGAATGTCCCCGGTCGAGAACGCGAAGGCCGGGTCGGCCAGCTCGTATACAGTGATCGTTTCGCCGCCGTTGCCCGGCAGCCGTGCGTCGGTCGGCGCGGTGAAGGTCAGCGACGTATAGTCGCTCGCGGTGACCGACGTATTGTCCGTCCACCGGAAGTTGCCGTAGGCCCGCCGGTGCCACATGCCGCTGAACGACCAGCCCGCCGCCAACTGGTGCTGGATGCCGCCAGAATACTCCCAGTTGTACTCGCCACGAACGCCCCCGTCAACACGATTCCCTCGCGCACGACGGTGCGGAATCCCGGCAGAGTGAAGTTGACCGAGTAGGTGCCCGGCGGCACCGCGATGAAGCGGTAGTTCCCGGCCCCGTCGGTGAAGGCGCTGCGGAACCGCTCGATCAAGGCCGGGCTGCGCGCCTCGACCACCACGCCGGGCAACGCCGCCTGGGTCTCGTCGACGGCCGTTCCGGTGATGCCGGCCAGGTCCTGGGCCGGGGCGACCCCCGGCGCCAGTTACGACGCTCGTCAGAAAGACCAGTGCCAACGAACGTATTGCTGCGCGCGTCTGCATCCTCGATTCTCCTCTGCTGACTCTCGGTCGGCGAACTCCCCACCGGCAAGCGGCCCTATCATCGGCCGCGGTGGTTCCGACTCCCCGCACCGGAGCGATGACGGTACGGACAAACACTCGTACCGGACCGACGATCGCCGGCGGCCGGCTCCTGCTCTCGCGCCTGTGCCGCGCTTGTCCCGGCCTGCGGTGGGTACCGTGCTGAAAGATCCGCAGATTTTATATCGTATAGAGCCAATAAGACCAGATGCGCCGCGACGTCACCTGCTACCCGATCCCGCGGCGGCGGGCCAACGCGACCGTAAGGTCGCGCTAGTGCTAGTGGTATGTCTCTGAAATATATTAACACTTAGGGTGGCGGATGGTATACCTGCGGGTATGAACAATCCGGCTGCACCGCTGCCGTTGAGCCACGCGGATCGCGACGTCCTGACGAAGTGGGCGCGCAGTGAAAGCGCGCCCTATCGCGTCGTAACCCGCGCCAAGGTCTTGCTCATGGCTGGTGACGGCGTGGCGAATAGTCACATCGCGACCACCCTCGGCATCAGCCGACCGACAGTGTTGAACTGGCGCGCGCGGTTTCTTTCCGACGGACTGGACTCCGTGGGCAAGGTGCGCCCTGGCCGCGGACGGAAACCGGGTATCACCGCTCGCGAAGTGCAGGCCATCGTGGAGGCCACGCTGCACGAGAAGCCGCCCGGGGCCACACAGTGGAGTTGTCGTTCGATGGCCAAGGCGGGCGGCGTGAGCCCCGCGACCGTCCAGCGCATCTGGGACGCGCACGGCCTGCAGCCCCACCGCGTCAAGACGTTCAAGTTGTCGACCGACCCGGCGTTCGTCGAGAAGCTGACCGACGTCGTGGGGCTGTACCTGAACCCGCCGGAGAAGGCGGTGGTGCTGTGCGTGGACGAGAAGAGCCAGATCCAGGCTCTCGACCGCACGCAGCCGGGCCTACCGATGAAGCCGGGCCGCCGCGGTACGATGACCCACGACTACAAGCGCCACGGCACGACGACGTTGTTCGCCGCGTTGAATGTGCTGACCGGCAAGGTCATCGGCCAATGCCACGGGCGTCATCGACATCAGGAATTCCTGAAGTTCCTGCGGCGCCTCGACCGTGCGTTCCCGCCCGACCTCACCCTGCACATCATCCTGGACAACTACGGAACCCACAAGCATGAAGCGGTTCGCAAGTGGCTGGCCGCCCACCCGCGTCCAAGCTGCACTTCACGCCCACCGGTTCCTCGTGGCTCAACCTCGTCGAGAGCTGGTTCAGTAAGCTGACGCAGCAACGCCTTCGCCGCGGCGTCTTCTGCAGCGTGCAGGAACTGGTCGCGGCCATCAAAGGCTACTTGACCCACCACAACGCAGACCCGAAGCCATTCGTGTGGAGCACCACCGTCGAGACCATCCTCGGCAAGATCAGGAAGTGTAAAGCCATTCTTGAGACATACCACTAGCGAGGCTCCGCCTCAGACCGACGAGGCATGTAGGCCTCGGCGTCTGCTGACGTTGGAAGTGGACTCCGGCCGCTGCTCCAGCCGCGGCGCGAAGCCGCCTTCATGGTCGCCCGGAGGCGATGGTGGCCGTAAACTGGCCGGTGAGGAGCCCATCGACCGGAGTCCGACCATGAAGGTAGCACGTTCCGTCGCCGAGGTTTTGGCAGAGCACACGTCCCTGACCCTGGAGTGCATCGACCGGATGTACCTCAACGTCTACGTGCCCCTGCTCCAGAGGGCCGCGGGGGCGGCGTACTTCTTCCGCAAGATGCGGGGCGCGGCCGTACCGTCCTCGGCCCTGATGGCCCCCATGACCCAGCGCTTCGTCGACGCCATCAAGAGCTTCGCCGCCCGCAACCGGATCGAGATCGTGTCGTTCCGCCGCGGCGAGCGCAAGGACGACCGTACCCGGCAGTACCTCCGCCGGTGGTCCGGCGGCGAGGGCGTCCTCTACATCGGCAAGGCGCAGGAGAAGGCGAAGGTGGTACGCACCGAGCGCCGCCACGACCCCGCCACCGGCGACACCTACCCGTGGCTGGCCACCTCGACGGCGATGGTCAACCAGTTCTACTTCTACGCCGTCGACGACGACTTCGGCCCGTTCTTCCTGAAGTTCTGCTCGTACTTCCCCTACAACGCCAAGCTGTGCATCAACGGGCACGAGTACCTCAAGCGGCAGCTGACGAAGCGGGGCATCGCCTACGAGTCGCTCGACAACGGCATCCTGCGCTGCGCCGACCCCGTCGCGATGCAGCGGCTGGCCGACGGGCTGACGGCGCGGAAGGTCGACGCGCTGCTGCGCAAGTGGCTGGCCCGCCTGCCCCACCCCTTCACGGCCGCCGACCGGCAGCAGGGCATCCGCTACGACATCTCGATTCTCCAGGCCGAGTTCGCTCTGACCCAGGTCTTCGACCGGCCCGCGCAGGGGCGGGTCTTCTTCGAAGAGGTGGTGCGCGAGAACCTCGACATGGGTCGGCCCGACCACGTGCAGTTGATCTTCGACCGGCGCGTCAGCCGGCGCACTCCCTCGCGGTATCGCACCCGCGTCATTACCGACGGGGTCATCCCGTCGCTGCACGTCGACTACAAGCACTCGCGCATCAAGCAGTACCACAAGGAAGGGCGCGCGCTGCGCACCGAGACGGTCATCAACGACACGTACGACTTCGATGTCGGCCGCCGGCTGAGGAACCTCGATGATCTGAAGAAGATCGGCTTCGCCGCCAACCGACGCCTGCTGGGCGTCCAACGCCTCAGCCACGACTGCACCCTCGGAGCCGATGTGCTCGACGAGCTGCACCGTCCGGTGTGCATCGACGGCCAACGCGCCTCGGCGCTCCGCTTCGGCGACCGGCGGGTGCAGGCGCTCTTCGCGGCCCTGCTGCGGTTCGACCTACTGCCGCAGGGTTTCCGCAACCGGGACCTGCGCGAGACGGTGGCGGCGCTCTGCGGGCTCTCGCCCGACGACTACGGCGCGGGCCGCATGACCTACGACCTGCGCCGGCTCCGGCTGCGGGGACTCATCGAACGGATTCCCCGCACCCAGCGGTATCGACTCACCGCCGAGGGGCTGTGCGTCGCCCTCGCCTACCACCGCACGCAGGCGCGAGTTCTGGGTCCCGTCCTGTCCGCGACCCTCGACGGGGAATCGACCACGCGCCTGCGTGAAGCCGTGGCCATCTACGATCGCGAGGTCGACCGCGCCTGGAACGGACGGGCCCTCGCCGCGTAAACCGTGGATCACCGAGAAATGAAGCTACCGAATGCCTTGACCCCAGACTCAACTGTAAAGATCACGCCTGTTCAAGGAATCTAGTCGTCCACCAGCCAGCCGTCGCGAAGCTGGATGATCCGGCTCCCGTAGGCGGCGTTGACGTCCGAGTGGGTGACCTGCACGATGGTCGTCCCGTCGGCGTTGAGCTTGGTGAACAGCTCCATGATCTCGCGGCCCTGGCTGGAGTGCAGGTTGCCCGTCGGCTCGTCGGCCAGGATCAGCTTCGGCTTGGCGATGAGGGCGCGCGCCACGCCGACGAGCTGTTGCTGCCCCCCCGAGAGCTGGCTCGGGTAGAGGTCCTTCTTCCCCACGATCTGGAACCGGTCCAGGGTGTCGGCCACCAGGCTCTGGCGCTCGGACCGGGGCACGTTCCGGTACGACAGCGGGACATCGAGGTTCTCGGCGACGGTGAGATCGTCGAGGAGGTGGTAGCTCTGGAACACGAAGCCGATGTGCGAGCGGCCGAGCGCCTGCCGGTGCTTCGTCCGCAGGCTGTGGACCGGCTGGCCGAGGAAGTCGTACTCCCCGGACCACTCCGCGTCGTGCATCCCGAGAATGTGCAGCAGCGTCGACTTTCCGGCGCCCGACGGCCCCATGATGGAGACGAACTCGCCGGGAGCGATGTCCAGGGTGATGCGGCGCAGGACGAACGTCCGGCTGACGCCGTGGCTGAAGGTCTTCTCGATGTTGCGGAGGGCGATCAGGGGGTCGGACATGATACGAGCCTACCGCACGGCCGCAGAGTCACCCCGCGGCCGCCGGCTCCGCCGCCCGTTCACAGAAAGCCTTCACCGCGTCCAAGTCCTGTTCGACCGCCTTTCGGACGGCGCCGGCGATGAGCAGTGTCGTGATCCGGGCGCGCAGCTCGTACGGTCGCGCTTCCATCACCATCGTCAACTCGGTAGAGCCTTCTGCCGGCACGACCGTGAAGACCGAATCCCATACCGTGCCGCCGGCGTCGGACACGATGCGCACCCGGTTGTTCTCGACGTAATCGGTGACCGCCAGCTCCGTCGACATTTCCTGCCCGTTCATCAGGCGGGTCTCGCGAAAACGTGTTCCGATGCCCGATTGCACGTCCGAGAGGAACTCGATCCCGACGATCTGCGGCGCCACCTGCGAAAACTGACGGATATCGGCCACCGTCCGGAAGACGACGTCCACCGGCGCCGCGATCCGCCGCGTCACGGTCACACTGGTCATTCGATCGGGTTGGCCCGGTTCTGCATCCCGCGGTACCCGCTAGCGCGAGGCTACCATATCGGAAGGGAAGGCCAACGGACCCACCGTCGTCGAGCGTACATCGCACGGTCCCGGAGCCATGGCGGCCAGGGCCACCCGACGGGCGCTTGCGGACGACCCGGTTCCCAGAGGAAGCCGCAGACTGACGGGCTACGACGACGTTTTTCGAATTCGCATCGGACCCTGCCGCGTGCTGTACGGCGCCGCCGCGTCGACCTTCACCATCCTCGTCCTCAAGATCGGCCATCGGAAGGGCGTGTACCGGTAGCCCGGAGTCTGCTCCCTCGACGCGGCGGCGATTGACGCAGTCCTGCCGGCGCCGAGTGTTAGCGCGCGCCGGGCTCGTGGCCGGGCCGGGCGCGGCGAAGGGCCCGGGCGCGTTACGGCCCGTTCTACAATCCCCCGCATGGTGCGTCGTGAAGACGCGGACGGGAAACCGTCCGGGTCACGCTGTTCCTCTCCAGCGGGTGCAAGTCCCGCCTCGGTAAGCGCCGGAGCGCCGAGTAGCAGACCCCAGGCACGGCCGGAGACGGCCGTGGCCCGAGCGGGGTGTCAGAATTGTCCCAAAGAGCAGTTTACCTTCTTGGGATACACGTTTCGCCCGCGTCGGGCGAAGAATAGATGGGGTAAGTACTTCATCAGCTTCGTGCCGGCGGTGAGCAATGCGGCAGCGACGCGGATGCGGCAAACGATGCGACGTTGGCATCTCCCTCGGCGCAGCGACAAGGCCATCGACGACCTGGCCCGCATGTGGAATCCTGTCCTTCGCGGGTGGATTCAATACTACGGCCGTTTCTACAAATCGGCCCTGTATACGGTCTTTCGCCACTTCAATGGCCTGTTGGTTCGATGGGCTATGCGGAAATACAAGAGGCTACGGCGACATCGCCGTCGCGCCAGCTACTGGCTCGGTGGCCTTGCTCGTCGCGAGCCCCGGCTGTTCGCCCATTGGCATCTGCTGGGGGTGACGCCGACAGCTGGATGATGGGAGCTGTATGAGCGGAGACGTTCACGTACAGTTCTGCGAGCGCCCGGGGGTGCGATTCCCCCGGGCGACTCACCTCGTGGTGATGTGCGACACGAAGGCGGCGGTCGAGGCGGCTCGAGAGCGGGTGGGCCTGGTGCTGGCCCGGCTCGGGCTGAAGCTGCATCCGGAGAAGACGCGAGTGGTCGACCTGGCGGATGGCCGTGAGGGCTTCGACTTCCTGGGGTGTCATCTGCACAAGCGCATGAGCGGTCCCATCTGGGCGCGGTCGCGGCAACGCGTGTACTACCTGCACCGATGGCCGTCTCGGCGGGCGATGAAGCAGGTGCGCGCCCGCGTGCGGGCGCTTACCCCTCGCGGTCGGTGCCACACGGACCTGCGTCTGGTCATCGCGGATGTCAACCGAGTCGTGCGCGGGTGGGGGCAGTATTTCCGGACGGGGAATGCGGCGCACCACTTCGTGCAACTCGACCAGTATGTGGAAGAGCGCCTGCGCGGTCTGCTTCTCAAGCGCGCGGGGTCTCGTCTGGCGGCTGGTCGGGCGCGGGCTTGGCGTCGTCCGTTCTTCGAGGCCTTGGGGCTCTTCCGCCTGCGCGGCACGATTCGGTATCCGGGGGTGGTGCATGCTGCGACCTGAAGTCCATCTGGTAAGCCGTGTGCGGGAAATCCGCACGCACGGTTTGAACGGGGGTCTTGCTTTCAGCCGGACGGTTTCCCCGACCGGCGCCCAGTAGGATCTACCAATGAGAGCCATGCTGTGCAAGGCCTACGGGCCGCCGGAGAGCCTCGTGTGGGACGAGATCGATCCGCCGGCGCTCGACCACGAGGGGGTGCGCATCCGCGTCCGGGCGGCCGGCGTCAACTTCCCCGACCTGCTCATCATCGAGGGCAAGTACCAGTTCAAGCCGGACATGCCGTTCGCGCCGGGGGCGGAGGTCGCCGGCGAGGTGATCGAGGTCGGCGCCGGCGTGACGCGGTTCGCGCCCGGCGACCGGGTGATCGGGATGACCCGCTGGAACGGCTACGCCGAGGAAGCCGTCGTGCCCGAAGCGCGGTGTCTCGCCCTGCCGGCCGGCATGTCCTTCGAGACCGGGGCCGGCTTCCCGATGACCTACGGCACCAGCTGCCACGCGCTCGTGCAGCGGGCCCGGCTGCAGGCGGGGGAGACGCTGCTCGTCCACGGCGCGTCGGGCGGCGTGGGCACCGCTGCGGTCGAGATCGGCGGCTGCCTCGGCGCCCGCGTCATCGCGTCGGGCGGCAGCGACGACAAGCTGCGCGCCGTCGCCGAGCGCTACGGCGTCGCCGACCTCGTCAACTACCGGACGGACCCCGCGTGGAAGGACCGGGTGAAGGCGCTGACCGGCGGGGCGGGCGCCGACGTGATCTACGACCCGGTGGGCGGCGACGTCTTCGAGCAGTCGCTGCGCTGCATCAACTGGGACGGCCGCCTGCTCGTGGTCGGCTTCGCGGGCGGGGCGATCCCGAGCGTGCGCGCGAACCTCGTGCTCCTCAAGGGATGCCAGATCGTCGGGGTCTTCTGGGGCGCCTTCGTGCGGCGGGAGCCCGAGGCGAACCGCGCCAACTTCGACCAGCTCTTCGCCTGGTTCGAGGCTGGCCGCCTGCGGCCGCTGGTGTCCCGCACCCTCCCCCTCGAGCGGGCCCCCGAGGCCCTGCGCCTGCTCGAGCGCCGCGAGGTGGTCGGCAAGATCGTGCTGATGACCTGACGGGGCCGGAGAGGCCCCGCCGGGCCTCGGAGCCCCGTGGCGGAAGGCCCCGCTGCCTTCGACCGGCCATGGACCGCCGCCGGACTGCGTTGTTCCGCGGCGTTGCGTCTTGCTCCACGGAACTGCGTCTTGCTCCGCGGTCAACCTGTGCCCGACACGCTCCCTCGTCGCGCCTCGTCAGGCCGGCGCATCGCCGGTCTCGGTGCAACGCGGGGTTTCACGACCGGCTCCTACCGCGCCGCCTGCTCCGGCAGGGCCAAGACGTACAGCGCGTTCGGCGCTCCTGGCACCCGGCCGCCTCCGACGGGAATCGCCAGGTACTGCCGGCCATCGACCGCGTAGGTGATGGGGAACCCCTGCGGCGGTGACGGGAACCGGGTCCGGAACAGCACGTCCCCGGTCTCGACGTCGTTGACGTAGAGATACCGGTCGCCGTCCGCGGTGACCACGAGGCCGCCGGCGGTGGTCAGGGCTGCGGCGAGCGAACGCAGTCGGGTCGAGTGGCGCCAGCGGACCTCGCCGGTGTCGATGTCGATGGCCACGAGGTGGCCGTCGTGGTCGGGACTCTTCGGGTGGGGGAGCCGCCCCGCCGACTGCCAGCCCGTCCACCGCGGGTTGCCGTAGTAGTAGAAGTCGCCCGTCGGATGCGCCTCGCGCGCCACCTCGTTGAAGGTGCCCTTGACGCAGGTCGGGTGGATGGGGATGTAGAGCATCCCCGTCCCGGGGTGATAGGCCGACGCGCGCCAGTTGCGGATGCCCTGGAAGTCGGGGCAGAACTCGAGCTCCTCGCCCGGGTTCGGAATCGTGCCCGGCCGGTAGGTGGTCTGCCCGGTCGCCGGGTCGACGTCGACCAGGGTCTGATAGCCGAGGTCGTGGGCGGCGACGAACGCGCCGGTGGCGCGGTCGAGCTCCCACAGGATGCCCAGCTTGCCCATCTTGAACAGCGACTGCCGCCCGCTGTGATCGATGAGCACGCTCTCGAACACCTCGTCGAGGTCGTGGGTCTCGCCCGGCACGAACTGGTAGTACCATGCGAGGTTCCCGGTCTCGGGATCGAGCGCGAGCGCGCTGTTCGTGTAGAGGGCGTCGCCGTCGGTGCCGCGCGACAGCCGCGCCCACGGCTTGGCCTGCGAGGTGGACCAGTAGGTGAGGCCGGTGGCGGGGTCGTAGCTGCCGGGAATCCACGCGTCGCCGCCGGACCGGAACGTCGCCGGCAGGTCGCCCCAGGTGTCGCCGCCGGGGTCGCCGGGCTGGGCGATGGTCGACGTGCGCCACAGCTCGGCCCCGGTGTGGGCGTCGTGGGCGGAGATGAAGCAGGTGCCGTCCTTGTACCGCTCGCAGCCGGTCATGCCGGCGATGATCCGGCCGTCGACGATGATTGGGCCGCTCGTGTAGCGGTAGCCGAGCCGGGTATCGGCGACGGTGTGATCCCAGACCACCTCGCCGCTCCGGGCGTCGAGGGCGACGATGTGGGCGTCGTTCGTGTTCACGTAAATCTTGTCGTCGTAGATCGCGATCGATCGGGTGCGGGCGCGGAACGAGTCGTCCGGCGACCCCTCGAACGTCTTGCGGTACTCCCAGATCGGGTCGCCGGTGACGGCGTCGAGCGCCTGCACCACGTTGAGGGGACTCGGGAGATACATCACGCCGTCGTGGACGATGGGGGTCGCCTGGGCGACGCCGGGGGCCATCGTCCACGACCACACCAGCCCGAGCTGGTGCACGTTGTCCCGGTCGATCTGATCGAGCGGGCTGTAGCCCCAGCCGTCGAGCGTCCGCCGCCAGTGCAGCCAGTCGGCGGGGTCGGGGTTCGCGAGCATCGCGTCGGTGACCGGCTCGAAGCTCCGGTCCTGCGCCGCGGCGGGTGCGCCGCCGGCCGCCGCGGCGGTCGCCACCGCCAGCGCGCCGGTCCATGCCCGAGCGGTTCTGCGCCAGGTGTTCGTGTTCATGCTCGCCACTCCTCCATGCCGCGATGCTGCGCCGAGCCCGCGGACCTCCAGGCCGTCACGCGTCAATCATAACCGCCGGCGGATTTTGGGTCCTGGCGATCCACGTACTGTCGCAGCGAAGGTCCGTGCCCGTTCCTCAACCAATTCTCGTAGTTCACCTTGCGTTTGGCAGGATGGCTCCCCCCCGCACCGTCCACGCACTCGGGGGTCAGATAGCACTCGTTGCGGTCGATATTCTCGCTCTCCGCCACGTCGTAGAGCCAATCGGCAACGTCGCGGCAGGGGAAGTAGGCTTCGGTACTGCCTCCCGGGTCCAGCGCGCGCGGCAGCGGCGAGTCTCCAGGGTTCTGTCCGAACAGCGCGACGGCGTAGTCGGATGCGCCCATGAGATCGGCGGGCGGGTTGGCGTGGTGCGCCAGCTCACCGCTGATCTTGAGCCGGACGTCGGTTACGGTCACCGGCTCCGTTCTTGCGTTGGTAACGGTGACGCGGAGGAATCGCAGCCCGGACTGACTGTGGCGGCGCCAGCTCCAGCGCACTCCCAGCGGCGTGGCAGCGGCTGCCTCTTTCTCTTGAGCCGGCTCTTGAGCCGGAGGTGTTCCATCGAGGGGCGACGGGGCCTCCGCCGGGTCCGGGTTCTTGAAGTATCGCTTCCAGAACCACCGAGCAGCCGTGGCTATTGTGGTCACAGTGAGTCCAACGACAATGTATGCCAACACTACGTCCCTCTACCCAGGTGCTCGACGGGCGATTCGTACCGGAATCGACTACGGGAGCAGGTCCCCCGACCGCAATCGCCGCCGCGGGGCGGGTGAGCGGCGCGAGCGTCTCGCCGGCGCGGTGCACGGTGACGTCGCGGTAGCCGTTTCGGCCGCATCGCGGTACGCTTCGATGCAAGCGTCGGGCAGAGCGAGAATCGAGTATTCCGGGATGTCGTGGTGCGCCGTCAGGACCAGGTCAGGGTGCCGGTGCTCTGGCCGAACTCTTCCGTCTCCACCCCCATCCCCTGCAGCAGCGTCACGAACAGGTTGCACAACGGCGCGTTTTGCACGCCTTCGTGCACGACGTGCTTGCCGTGCGCGAAGTCGGCCCCGGCGACGAGAATCGGCAGGTCGACCGGCGTGTGGGCGTTGGCGTTGCCGAGGTTGCTGCCGAACAGGATCGTCGTCCGATCCAGCAGCGAGCCGCTCGCGTCGCCGCGCGCCTGGAGGTCGAGCGGGCCCGCGTCGCCCATCTGGTACAGGAACGCCGGCGCGCTGAGAATCGCCCGGAGGGGCACGCGGACCGCCTCGATGAACGGCCGCCCCTCGGCCAGCAGCGGCTCGGCGAGGCTGGCGTAGGCCTCCAGCTCGCCGTCCTCGAGAGGCCGGCGGAACGCCCGCGGCGCGAACCGCGCCACGATGTCGACGACGTGCTCGTAGGGCGCCTTCGTGAGGCGAACCCCGCCGAAGTCGTCGAACTCGACCCCCACGAGCAGCTGCCGGGTGCGCGCCGGCGGCCACGCGTCGGACTTGAGCAGCGGCCCGTCGATGGTCAGCGACCTGAACGCGATGCCCTCGCCCGGGTAGTCCTTCATGCCGCCGTAACCCTTGGAGGGATCGTCCAGCGCCAGGAAGGACGCGGCCTCGGGGGGCACGTCGAGATCGGCCACCGAGAGACCGATCAGGTCCCCGGGGCGGAGGTACGGCGTGAACTCCACCGCTCGCGGCCCCGTCAGGTCGACGACCGCCGCGTCCGGGCGGCGGACGCCGCGGGGGGGCATCTCGCCGTTCTCGACCCGCTCGTAGATGCGTTCCCACGCGCGGAACGTGGCGCGGTCGGTCAGGTCTTGGCCCAGGCTGGTTATGTCGAGCGGTGTCGCCGTCCGGGCGCCGTGGCACGTCATGCACGACGTCTCGACGAGCGGCGCCACGTCCGCCTCGAACGACTGGGCGGCGGCGCCGCCGGACGCGACCCCCGCGAGCAGCAGCCCGAGGCACACCGAATGCGTTCGTTTCATTCCTTCATCCATCTCGATGAACAAGTGGGGCCTTCGGCGCCGGAGGCCGGATCTCCGAGGCGCGACTGAATTGTATCGAAAACTCACGGTTGTCGTGAGCTCGCGCGCCGACTCCTATTGACGTCCTCGGCGCCAGCGAGGTTCCGCTGTCCGCCGCGACGAAGGTCGCGTTCTACGAGGCCATGAAACAGGAAGGCATCAGCCCGCGGGGGGAACGTGCAGTGTCGACGAGGAGCTTCACGAGGGTTCGCGGTCAACGAACGTGCGGAGCACGTCGTCCGCAAGCAGCTCGAAGAGCTGTCGGGTATCTTCCTCCCGCGATCGATGCCCACGGGGCCGTCGATGTCAAGGGCTTGAAGAGGTGGCGCGCCCGACAGGATTCGAACCTGTGGCCTTCGGCTCCGGAGGCCGACGCTCTATCCAGCTGAGCTACGGGCGCGTGCTTTAGAATCAATAACTTACGAAACCCTCCCGAACACTGCCAGCCGAATCGCGGACGACAGCGGCGCTGGCGCCCGGTCCGCGCGCTCCAGACGCGCGATCGCGGAGGCGTGCTTCTGCAACTGCGGCGGCGCGTAGGTCATCGTCGTCTCGGGGTCCGTGTGCCCGTACAGATCCTGAATGTTCGTCACGTCCGATCCCGTCCGCCGAAGCCCCGTCGCGAAGGCATGGCGGATCTGCGACTGTCGCACGCCCGTCCAGTGCATGAGCCGTAAGCGTACTACGGATTTGGACCCCGGCGTCAAATGTTGCAGCCCATCCGCGATGTGGGTGCGCTCAAGCCACTGTGCTCACCAGTTCGCCGCTGACGTGCTGGAGATACCGGTCCTCGAGCCGGCCGTCGCCCGCACCCTCTCCCGGTTCAGTGGATCGCGACCGGCGCGACGGTCGATCCCGTGCCGCCCTGGAGCTTGAGAGGCTGGACGACAAAGGCGAACTCGTAGACGCCGGCCGCGGCCAGCTCGTCCAGCTTCATCCGCTCCACGAGATGGATGCCGTTGACCGCCAGCATGATCTGGTGGACCGGTAACGACACTTCCGGATCCGGGTTGGGTGAGACCTCGACCGGCTGGTTGTCCGCGCCCAGCAGCATGGGATCCCGCCGCCGTCGGCGGCGTTGGCGACGTCGGCCCAGCGGAGGCGCTCACCTCGCTCCTCCGCATCCCAGCCATGAAGAGGAGCCCCGCGATCACGGCGTCGAGGCGGCCGCGCTCGAGGGCGACCTGGTCGGACTCGACGCCGCGGCCGGTGGGAGGTGGCCGGTGGGAGGTGGCGAGGACGGGGGCCAGGTCCGCCGCCCCGAACGCCCGCGCCTGTCCTCGGCCGCGGCCGCTGGCGGTCCGCCTGTAGCCGGCGAGGACCCGGGCGGTGCGTTCCCCGGCCGGGCTCGGCTCCCCGGCGAGCCGGACCCGCAAGCACGCCGCAGCCGCCGCCGTCGAGGCGCTTGCCGGGGCTCTCCCCTGGTCGCGGAGCTCGGCGAGAGTAGGCGGCGAGGGTCGTGTCCTCGAACCGCCTGCCATCGAGCCAGGCGTCGAGTCCGCCGGAGCGCCCCGGAGTACGCCCGGCGGGTGTTCGGGGAGAGCGAGGCCTCGGCGAAGCGGCGGGCGGTCGGCGTCGAGCGCTCGAGCGCGGCCGCGGCGGGACGGGTCGGGGGCGAGGGAATCCATCTTCACCACCGCAGACGTTCGATCCACGTGTCGCTGGCTTCGGAGACCCGGACCTCGAGTTGGGGGCTGCCTGACGGTCCGGCGTCAACCAGGCGAGGAGGGCGTCGATGAGGCGGGCGCCGCGGGCGCGGGGCGTCTTCTCCCGCATCCGGCCGACGGCCTCCGCCGTGATCCGGAACCACACCTGCTGGCTGCCGTCCGGGTCGAGCGCGGCCCCGAACCAGAGGATCCGCCCGTTGGGTTCCCGGGTGGGCTCGCGCGGCGTCAGGGTCTGGGACCCGCCGGGCCAGTCCTCACGCGTCCCCGCGATGACGATCTTCGGTCCGGCGGCGTCGGGCATGCCTTCCCTCCCGCGCCCCTCAATTATTCACGATAGCAGCCGTATCAACAGCGCGACGGCGATGGCTAGGACTGCCCGTGCCCCAGATCTCGCTGGCTGGACTTGTAAATCATCCGAATTCATCCCGCAGTTCGAAAGCGAAGGCCATGGCAACGAGTTGGGTGTAGCCGTGCCACAGGAGCTGCGCGCCGGGCGGGTCGCGCTTGCGCCCCAGCCACCCGCCGAGGCGGGCCACCAGACCGACCGCGTCCCCGAGGCGCGTGGGTGCCGGCAGCGTGCGGGAGCGGGCGAAGGTGGCGAGCACGCGCAACTCGCCATCGGAAAACAGCAGGTCCCCCGGCAGCTCAGGCGTCTCGCGTCCGAGCTGGACCATCAACTGGATCCGCCACCCCACGACCATCTTGATGGCCATGGCCCGTTCGAGCCGCTCCGCCTCGTGGTGCTGCAATTCCTCGACCTTGCAGCCGGACTTGAGGACCCGGAAGTACTCCTCGATGCGCCACCGCAGGGCGTACCAGCCCAGGATGCGCGTGGCGTCGTCGGCGCTGGTCACACGCAGCGTGGTCAGCACGAACCACTCCAGCGGCTTGACCGCGGGCGGCGGCTGTTCCTCGCGCGCATGGACGACAAACAGCTCGACCGGCTCGGCCCCGGGGCACGACAGCGCCACCGGCTGGTAGCGCAGGGTCACCTCGGCGACGCGGGCCGCACGGCCGTCCTGGCGAGCCTGTTTGCTGGCCTTCACCCGCGCGCTCAGCCGCCGCACCTCGACCGTGGCGGCGCCGCGGGCCGGCCCGTCGCGCACCTCGTCGAACAGACGGCGCGAGACCGTGTGCCCGTCGGCCGTCTTCTCCCTCCCCAGCACGCGGTCGACCTTCGCCCGGACCAGCAGTTCGACCTGCGGGGCGTGCGTCCGGCGTTCGATGAACAGGTCGAGGAAGTCGGCCTCGCGGTCCATCGTGCACACCACCCGGGTCTCACCCAGCTGCTCGGCCGCCGCCGCGCAGTCGCGCAGCCCCTCGACCCAGCGGAACGACTTCCGTTCCTCGCGCGGCTTCGGCTTGCCCTTCTCCTCGGGATTCGGGGGCTCGGGCGCGTCGAACGCCGCCCGCAGGACCCCCAACGCCACCCCGTCGGGATTGACCGCCAGCGTCGTGTGCAGGTCCAGGCCGCGGGCCGCCGCGCCGGTCTGATTCGAGCCGATGGTCCCCAGCCCCCGCGTCTGGCTGCGCCGGGTGAAGTTCAGGCGGGTGCCGTCCTGGATGCACAGCACCGTGTCATGCGTCCGCATCCGTCGCAGCGTGCGCTCGCGATGGGGAGCGAGAATGTTCTCCACCGTCACCGCGCTCTCGGCGGGCTGGTCGATCAGCCGGTAATGTCCCTTGACCAAGGCTCTCACTCCGTTCGCGGCGCCGGTGATGGCGCGCATCGGAGACTCGGCCATCTGCTCGGCGCTCAGGACCAGGCGCGCGCTCAGCCGCGCGTCGCCCAGCCGCGCCCCCCCGAACTCGTGGCCCGCCCAGGACGCGGCGTCCAGCCCGTCGCCGACCGCCAGCGGCAACACGCCCGGTGCGGGCGCCTGGAGGGTATCGCGCCACGCCGGCTCCAACGCGTACATATACACCGCCTTGCACGTTTCGGGGGCCGCGTGCGTACGGTCCTGGCGCCCCCGCCCGCGGGTCTCACCTACGCGCACCCAGTTCGCCGCCCGCACGCTCGCCCCGGTGTGTTCGGTCTCGTCGATGAACGTCTCCAGCAGCCAGGGGCGATAGCCGTAGAGGCGCTCGCAGTCGTCGCCGACCGCCCGAGCGGCCCGGCCCAACACGTGGGAGGCCAAGTTGCGGCACGAGATGTCGGGACGTATCAGCAGTCGGCACAGTCCCAGCACCCGGTGCAGGTGAGCGCGCCGGCGCGTGTCGTCCCAGCCGATCCAGGCGTCGCGGGCCCGCAGGCGCCGCGCACACGCCGCGAACCCCACCCCGCCCAGCCAGCCATGCCCGGAGCCCACCAGATACCGCAGTTGAGGGCCGACAAAGGGCCCGGCGCCGCGCGGGTGCTCATGCGCCATCAGCGTGTTCCAGACCCGGCGCTGCTCGTCGGTCTCCACCCGCACCAGCGCCAAGTCCCGGACCTCGCCGACCGTGCCAGGCACCTCAGCCGCCGGCGCCACCGGGTGCGGGAGCACACGCGGGCGCCACACACCGCCGCGAGAGGGCCGACCCCGAGGCAGCGAGACGTGGCCTGCCGCCTCGAGGTCGGCCAACGCCGCGCAGCAGCTCGCGCGCTGCCACCGGCCGCGGCCATCGCGAAAATCGAACGCTTTACAGACGCGATCGGCAACCTGCCCGAGGCCGTGAATGCCCTGCGATACCGCCCCGTCCAGCACCGCTCGCAGTCGGGTGAGGTTGCCCCGCAGGCTGCGCCCGACCTGATTCTGAATCTCCATGCTCGCCACCGTAGCGAAGTGGCTTCATGAAGTCCAGCGAAAAGTTGTGGGGCATGGGCAGGGCTAGGAAGGCTAGGATGGCTAGGAGGACCAGCGTCCCGATTCCGTAGGCACTCATCACCGTGACCAATCCAAGCGTGAACGAACCGAACTCCCGCACCACCTGAACGGCCTGCTCGGCGCCCGCCTTCAGTCCGTTCCTGCGCCAGTCTCTCAGACCAACGTAGATGGCAAGACGATACGGCCCGGCTGGCGGCGCAGTTCGATACGGCCAACCTCGCGACCGGCAAGCTGTTGGCGAAAATGCCGCAGCTCGATACGGCCCGGCTGGCGGCCGCAGCTCGATACGGCCAACCTCGCGACCGGCAAGCTGCTGGCGGAAATGCCGCAGCTCGATACGGCCCGGCTGGCGGCGCAACTCGGGAAGGCCAACGTTCACGGCGCAGATTCGCAACCCGAATACACGCGCGGCATACGTCAAGGCGGTGGTGCAGTTCTTCACCAGGTGCGACGAACGCGGGCTCGAGCTCGACAATATCTCGCCGGTCGCCGTCGTCGCCTACATCGAGGAGCTCCAAGGCGTGTACCGCGCCCCTACCATCAGGCAGCACCTGGCCGCCATCCGCCGGCTGTTCGATTGGCTCGTGGTCGGTCAGGTGGTGCCGTGGAATCCGACCGCCGCGGTGCGGGGACCGACGCAGGTCCTGAAGAGGGGCAAGACGCCGGTCCTGCAGCCCGGGGAAGTGCGGCTGCTCCTCGACTCGATCGACACGTCGGCCGTCGGAGGCCTCCGCGACCGGGCGCTGATGGGCGTGATGCTCTACAGCTTCGCCCGGGTGTCGGCCGTCGTGAACATGGACGTCGACGACTACTACCAGCAGGGCAAGCGCTGGTGGCTGCGGCTGCGCGAGAAGGGCGGCAAGCACCACGCCTTGCCGGTCCACCACAAGGCGGAGGCCTATCTCGACGCGTATCTGGAAGCCGCCGGAATCGCGGCCGAGCGAGGTTCGCCGCTGTGGCGCTCGCTGACGCGGACCCGAGAGCTCAGCGAGCGCCGGATGAGCAGGGTGGACGTCTTCCGGATGGTCAAGCGGCGTGTGAAGGCCGCCGATCTCGGGGAGGCGGCGAATTGCCACACGTTCCGGGCCTCCGGCATCACGGCGTATCTGCTCAACGGCGGCACGCTCGAACGCGCGCAAGCGATCGCGGGGCATGAGAGCCCACGGACCACGCAGCTCTACGACCGGACGGCAGACGACATCACCGTCGAGGACATCGAGCGAATCAAGGTCTGAGCGCCCGACGCCGACCACCCGACGCCGACCACCCGACGCCTCGCCGAGGCCTCGCTCTCCCCAGGGGCCTCCTCTCGCTTACAGGCGGTTTGAGGACTTCTGGAGTGACGAAATATCGGAATGACTAAGCTGGGTCGACGAAGACGACATCTTCCCGCCCGGCCAGTGGATAACCCGATGGACCCCCGACAAGGCCGCGCGGCTCGCGGGCCTGGAGGACCGCATGAAGGTCGTCATCAAGAACAAGAAGATCCCGGTTGAGAAGGCGCTGAACTGGCACTGTTGGCTGATGGAGAAGGGCTGTACTACAACCATCTGGATCTGACCTGTTCTCAGTGCGGATGGGGCGTCGAGCTGCATCGAAACGTCACCGGCCATCCTGCGCATTTCGAGCACAAGAACGGAAACCCGAAGCCGTGCGACGGGCCGTACTGAGTTTCCGCGCGCATCTGCTTGGCGTTTCGGGTTAGTTCACGCCGTCCATTCTCCAGGCCGTGACCGGCGTAGAAGACCAGCGCCACGTCCGCCCCCACGCTGCTGTCGGTGGGGCGGTGGCGGGAGTGATGGCCGCTCGCGGTCCTGGGTCTCTGCGCAGTCGTGGCAAGGTAGTCCACTTCTGGAAGGGGTGGTACGAGCTCTAACTAACAGGGTGTCAGCACCTGTCAGCTTTCCAGCGTGTCTCCGGTCGAGTTCCTGCCGACACCAGGGGCGTAGACGCAGACGCGTCGCCCGCCGGAAGGGGGGACCCGCCCGACGCCCTGAAGCAGCTCGCCGGCGGCGGCCGAGGACAGGCGCGGGCGTTCGGGAACGGCGGACCTGGCCGCCGTCCTCGCCACCTGCCACCGGGCGCGGTGCCGCGGCGGCGGCGTCGAGTCCGACCAGGTCGCCCTCGAGCGCGGTCGGCTCGGACGCCGTGAATCGCGGGACTCCTCTTCATGGCCGGGATGCGGAGGAGCGAGGTGAGCGCCCTCCGCTGGACCTGCTCCAAGGGGGAGCGGGGCTTGGCCCGGACGTCAGGTGTTTCCAGAGTGCAGAACGTCAGCCCCTCCGACGGCTTCAGCCGCGCGGGGGCGGACGGCGGGTCCGCCCCACGGCGCGCTCACCTCGCTCCGGCGCACCCCCCCTGCCTGCCGGCGGGTCTACGTCGCGCCGGAGGTCCGCATTGGCGCTTTCCCGAACGTCCGGTTCTCGCTGGTCGTGGGGTTCACGGGGGGCGGACCGTGAGTCCACCACGCTATCACCCGTCTTCCTGTGGGAGCGGGGCTTGGCCCGGAGCCGTGCGGTCCAGTGGGTCCCGCGGGCCGCGAGGTGTGTGGGTTCAGGGTGGCTGCTGCTTGCCTTGTGGTTACTCGCCGGCGGCCGGGCCGGGGAGGACGGTGCGTTCGATGGTGAGGAGCCGCTGGTCGACCTTGCCGAAGGCGATCTCGACGTCGCGCAGGCGAGCATCCATGCCGCGGACATCGTCGCGCAACACGGCGATCTCCGCTTTGAGTTCGGTGCGCAAGTCGTCGATGCGGGTGTTCACGCCGGAGATCTGCGCCGACAGCAGGCCGGCCACCACGAGACCTGTACCCACGATGGTCCCGATGACCGCCTTCGTGTCGGTGCTCATGGAGTTGCAGGGTACCACGGTCCCGGGCATCCGCGCTAGGTTGACTTGTCGGATCGCCGAGACGCGGATCGATCCAGCGGGGAGGACCTTTGGTCGTGTCGCTTGGCAGCGGCCCCGCGCGTCGACTGTCTCGCCCGCGTTGGCCGCCGGGAGAGGGTGCCGGGGCGGAACTCCAGGCTGCCCCTCCGGTCGTCGAACGCCGGCGATCCGCCGCGGGTGCGGACGGGCTGCCGGCGAGCAGGTCGACGAAGGCCGGAAGCCTACCACGCGCCCCGGGCGCAAGTACCGACCAAAGCAAAGGATCTCCCGATCACGAGGAACTGGAGGTGCTCGACGAGATTCTCGATGTCTGTCTCAACCGAAGACCGTAACTGACCGTAACACTGTTTCCTCGGCTGGAGATCGGATCCCTATCAGGCCGTTTTGCCACGGCATGCTATATGATCTGCTGAATGTCACGTTCATTCGGCCTTGCTGCACCTTCGTTGCTTGAAGCACTGAAGGACAGCGTGGAGCGGCTTAGTAGAGCTGACGACCTCAACGAGGATCTGGCGAGGGAATGTGCCTGCAAGGCCTGGCATCTTTGTGATCACGTGTTCGCAGCGCTTGGTCCGCATTCCCGGTTTCCAAGTCCGATGACACTCAAAGCTCATGTCTGCGGCGAATGTCCTGAACTTGCCTACCTGCAGGACATTTGCAACGAGTCGAAGCACGGCGAGATCACCCGGTATGTGGCTAAAACCCGGATTATGCGTGAAGGTGTTGATTCTGGGAGAGACACAAGGGCCTCCGTGTGGTACAAACGTAGTGTGTATAAACGTTTAGCCACGACGGAGGCCCCTGCGTGACACCTGACACGATACCACAGAGTGTTCTGTTTCCGGATCTGTTCGACAAGCCCCTCGTCGCCACGTTCAACCAGGAGCACGCGAGTTCCGACGGCGGCGCCGTCCTGCTCAAGGCGGCCGAGCGCGTGTACGGCTTGGTCAAGGCGTTCGCCCGGTGTCTGGCCGACAAACGCGCACCCGGGAAGATTCGGCACACGCTCGCGGACCTGATCGGCCAGCGGGTCTTCGGCATCGCGTGCGGTCATCCCGATGGCAACGATGCCGACCACTTGGCCGACGACCCCATCCACAAGCTGCTGCTCGGGCGGGACCCGGTGTCCGGCGCGCCCTTGGCGTCGCAACCCACGATCTCGCGATTCGAGAACGGCGCGCGCCGCACCGTGCTCTACCGGATGGGGCGCGAGTTGGCAGCGTGCGTCATCGAGCGTCATCGGCGCCGCCTGCACGGGCGGGCGCGCCGGATCACGATCGATCTGGACCCGACCGACGACCTGACGCACGGGGCCCAGCAGCTCACGTTCTTCAACGGGCACTATGGCGGCTGGTGTTATCTGCCGATGCTGGGGTTTCTGAGCTTCGACCGCGAGGCGGAGCAGTATCTGTGCGCGGCGGTGCTGCGGCCCGGGAAGGCAGTGGCCGCCGACGGGACCCTCGGCCTGCTGTGTCGGTTGCTCCCGCTGTTGCGGGCCGCGTTTCCGCAGGCGCGGTTTCTCGTCCGGCTCGACGGGGGCTTTGCGACCCCGGAGATCTTCGATTTCCTGGATGCGGAGCCCCGGCTCGACTATGTCGTGGCGATGGCGAAGAACGCGGTGTTGCAGCGGCATGCGGAGTCCGCCATGCAGGTGGCCCGCGCGCAGAGCGAGGTCGGTGGCGAGACCGCGCACGTCTATACCGACACCCGCTACGCCGCCGGCACGTGGGACCACGAGCGCCGGGTCGTGATCAAGGCCGAAGTCGTTCGCCTCGGAGACCGCGAGCCGCGGGACAACCCGCGGTTCGTGGTGACGAATCTGCGGCAGACGCCGCGCTTCATCTATGAGAAGGTCTACTGTGCTCGCGGGGACATCGAGAATCGGATCAAGGAACTGCTCGATGGGCTGCAGATCGACCGCACGAGCTGCTGTCTGTTCTCGGCGAACCAGTTGCGCGTCTTCCTGACCGCCGCGGCCTACGTGCTCATGCAGGAACTGCGATTGCGGGCGGCGCGTACTGCGTGTGCCCGCAGCCAGGTGACGTGGCTGCGCGACCGGCTGCTGAAGCTGGGGGTCCACGTCGTCCGCTCGGTCCGCCGCGTGGTTCTGCATCTGCCGCGCTCGACGCCGCACCTCGAGGCGTGGCGGCACATCGCACTCGCGCTGGGCGCGCGCGCCGGATAGCCCACCCGTTGCGCCGCGCCCACCTGCTTCCTGGGCGGCATGGGCCGCTCCGCCGGCGGGGCTGTCGCTGCCCCAACCCTCGCGTCCGTCATGCCCCCCCCGGTCGGCTGCTCAACCCCGGCTCCGCTTGCAGGCGACGATGTCCGAGACCCATTCCTGCGCCGATCACGCCCTTTGGCGGTCGAATCTGGACCTTCGTGAATAATGCAGGCTAATGTCAAGGAGGCGCGTCATCATAGAGGTGCCTTCAGCAGCGCTTTCAGCCACGACTTTGACATTTCGCGTCTTGAAATAGAGCTAGCCGCCTAGGCTGCCTAGGCCGGTGCCGATAGTGCCACGCCGCTTCCACCACCAGCCGTCGCGCCAGGGTGTTGCCCGTCTTCGTGATCGGCCCGCGGCGATGACGGTCCCCGCTGGAGTGCTCCCCGGGCACCAGCCCGAGATACGCCATCAGCGCCCGGGCCGTCGGAAACCGCTGCATCGTGCAGCTCCGCCAGCACAGCAGGCCACCGGACCCGGCGCGGCTCTTTCCAGTTTCCGGCGCAACCGCTCCACTGCCCGGACCTCGTTCTGCACCGTCCACGTGACGGGCGTCGTCACGTCCGGGGCCAGCAGCGCCACGTGCAACTCCACCTTGTGCGCGTCGATCCCCACGTAGGTGATAGGCTCACCCATGACCGGCTCCTTTCGTCTGCGGCTCTGACGCCGCGCTCGGTGTCAACCCGCGAATCGTAGGCGCCTCGGCCACCTTGTCGCGTGCTCGCGCACGACGACGGTACGATAGCGAGCCGGTCATTCCATATCGTCTAGGTTCAGATCGCAATGTGGAAGTCGATCACGGGCCACCAGTTCAGCTGCCACCCGGACTGGCAGGAGACGCCAGCCAGTCGACCTACCGTGCGGCGCGGGACATCGACAGGCGCGCGCGGGATGCGGGACTCGTTTTGGCGGTCGGCGGAACCGGTGGGCGACACCGCTACAACGCGCCCGTGCAGTGCCTCATCATCACCTGACAGACTGGCAGGCCTCAGGCCACCCCTGGCGACAAGCCCGGGCGTACAGCATTGCAGGGTCCCGGTCCGTGATTCCCCGCTTGCTGCCCCGGAGGACGATGGGATAGTCGTCGAGCGTGGGCGGCGCGCGCTCGAACGCGCCGTTGTCGGCGAGGATCGCCCGATAGTTCCCGCACGCCGCCTCGAAACCGAGCTCGCACCCGCGCCGGAACGCGAACAACGCCTCGATCTGGGCGACACCTTCGCGATCGTCTCCAACCGCTCCAGTTCCGGCGACAGCCGCCAGTAGAACACCTGCCTCGTTACAGGCCCAGCCGGAACCCGTGTTGCAGTGGCCGGACTGCTTCGCGGCCAGGTAGCTGCATGCGTGCGGCCGGTTCTCGGCGCAAGCGTGCTCCCAGAACGGCAACCACTGCCCGGGGTGCCGGTCACCGACGCCACCCGCCGCGATCATCCCCGCGAACACGACGGCCCAGACCGCCATGTACGCCAAGTGGCGCCGGCGCGGCGCAAGCGAGCGCCCGAGCGCCGCCGGATCGAACCACCGGAGGACGGTCGAGCGAGCCGCACGGTCGATCAGGATCACCGACAGGTTCAGCAGCGGCACCTGCAGCAGCTTGTCGTAGAAGGTCGGCGCCCCGGCGCGGCCGAGCAGCACGTACAGGGCGACGGTGCTCAGCCCGTACAGAACACCGAACAGAATGCGCCCCGGCTCGGTGCGCGGCGAGGTGGACGGGTCGGTGAACAGCAGGTGCATCCCGAGGAAGACGGCGATCGGGATGTACGAGTCGTAGAAGAAGTAGACCCCGGTCGCCGCGAAATAGGCGAGTCCGAACAGGTAGGTCGAGACCACCGCGGCCATCGTCATCGTCGTCACGCCGAAGAGGTACTGGCCGGGCAGCGCGATTAGGAATATCCACAGGTACATGTGGGGCGGATAGAACTGCGAGATGGCGATGTCCTGCGCCCGCGTGACGCCGCTCATCCCGGTGACGATGAGGGCCGCCGCGAAGACCGCGAGCGGAAACGACGCGGGGTTGAAAATGTGGACGAGGCGACCGTCCCGCTCCCAGCGAATCAGCTCCTTGGCGGCGAAGCCGAGCGCCACCAGCACGAACTGGAAGTGGAACCAGTCGTCCGCGAACCAGAGGAACAGGTTGATGCTGAACACGACAGGGACGGGCCCGAAGCCGATCCGGTGCGTGTCGCGACGGGACCAGCCGAGGAGCAGGTCGAACGCATAGGCGAAGACGAGCTGGCCGGCGATGAGCGGGGCCGCGTCGTAGACCGGGGACCAGTGCCAGCCCCAGTAGAGCAACACCGACGCCTGCGCGCAGGCCTGCACGTAGTGCTGCGGCCGGGGGGCTGTTTCCAGCGTCCGGGGCCGGCCGCCGCGCTGCGCCCGTGCGAGCAGCAGGGCGTTCCACAGGCCGAGCGCGAAAGCGGTACCGAGGAACGCCCGGAGCAGCGTCGGATTGTGGTGGACGCGCGGGAAGAGGGCGAACACCGCCAGACCGAGCACGGGCACCAGCGCCAGCCCGAAGGCGCCGGCCGGCGAGAGGGTAATCGACCGTCCCTTGAATGGCGGACGCTCCCTCCCGCCGACCGCCGGTAGAGTCCCCGTATCGCTCGTCATGTCCGCGTGGAACGGCACCGCGCCACCGAATTGCGGTACCCGACGCAGTCTCCGGCGGTGGCGCTTCGAGCGCGGCGGTACCCGCCCGAGCCGGTGCGGCGAGCGCGCCTACCGGCCGGGCTGGTCCGGTCTCAACTCGTAGGGCGCCCCGGTGCCGGACGAGCCGAGAAACAGCTTCGTGCCGTCGGTGAACGTCAGGTCCCTGCCGTTCGCCCGGTTCGTCCCGTCCTTGGCCTGGTAGCCGTCGACCGCGACCCGCACGCCCGGCATGAGCGAGCGGCGCGTGAAGCCTCGCCGGAACAGCACGTTCGGCGTGCCCCCTTCGAACGCCCACCGTTCCGTCGTGCCGTCCGGCAGATCCACCTCCAAGTGGATCCAGACGTGCGGGTTTACCCACTCCATCCGCGTGACCGTGCCCTCGAACTGCACGGGCCGGTCCGCGTCGAACTCGGCCGCGAACGCATGGTGGGCCGAGGCCGAACCGGCGCTCCCCGCCAGCATGAGGCTCGCGCCCACGATCGCCACGGCTGTTCTTGCTCGCATCATCTCATCCTTCCTGCTGCACCGGTGTCTCGTCATTCTGTGCGCTCGGCAACACGATCCCGTAATCGGCCGCCGTGCCAATCGCCTTCTGGCGCGCTGTCACGAGCGCCGGCTCACTTGCGATACCAGTCGTAGAACGCCTCCCCGGGCGGCACCTTCCGCGTGATGTCCACGATGATCGTCTCGCCCTCCCAGCGCCTGACGAGCTGCTCATTCCGCACGTGTCCGTAGAGGAACTCCTCCACGAACTCGATGCAGCGGTACTCCAGGAGCTGCATGTCCGACTCCAGCCGGCGGTAGAGCGGCATGGAGATGCGCCAGGGCTCCGTGAAGGTGTTCGGGTCCTCGATCGTGACCTCGTAGTGGATGGCGTCCGGCGAGATCGGCGTGAAACGCTCCTCCAGGCGCAAGGCCTCGCTGTGGAAGTTGCCGGCCCGGTCGAACCAGTTCTTGCCGTTGAACTCGGTCACGTCGACCACCAGCGTGTCGCCCTCCCAGCGCCCGACCGAATGCCCCATGTAGGTGTAGTCGGGCGGCAGCTCCACCTCGTCCAGGTGGATGGTCCGCGCCGTGCTCGTGAACTCGTAGGCCATCTGGATCTTGTTCGTGCTCTGCACGATCTGGAAAGGATAGGGCATGTACATCGCCCGCGGAATCCCCGGCAGATAGCACTTCAGCTCGGGGTCGCGGTCGATCCAGTTGGCCGCGTTCTCCTGCTTGATGGCCACGGCCTCGGGCGTGTAGGGAATCCGGCCGTCGCCCTCGACGACGCCGAGCGAGCCGGGCACCCCGCCGGCCGCGCCGAGCGCGAGCACCGGCGCCGCGGGAACCTCGGCGAAGTCGAACGGATACGGACCCGGCTGCGTCACCATGCCGGGACGCGCGGCGTGGGCCTCCAGATCCCAGTGCGCCTCGTTGTTCGCCTGCCAGATGCCGCTGAAGTCCGGCCTGCCGTCGGCGGTGCGGACCGCGTCCGCCGCCTGCCGCTGACCGAGCGCATTTGTCATCGACGCGGTGATGACGGCGGTCACGGCCGCCGTGACGAGCACCGCCGTGATGATCGAACCCCCGAGTACGAGTCGGTTTCGCACGCTGAACCCCCTCTCGCTCCGGTCACCGCCGCAGCGGATTGACCTCGTCGCCCGAGTCCGCGAAGCCCGCGGCGAATCCTCCGCACCCCGCGCTGCACAGCGTAGCAGGATCGGGTCCGGTACCCTCGGCGAACGCCTGCTCCTCGGTGCGCGACCCCCGCAACAACCCCGGCATCCCGTAGTTCCCCTCGTGGCAGCGGGGCTCCTTGTAGATGCGGTTCAGCTCGTTGCTCTGCCGGCTCAGCTCCAGCGCGACGGTCCAGGGCGCCGTCCACGTCGTCGGGTCGTCCATCGTGACCATGTACTCCAGGGTCTCCGAGTCGACGCGCCTCCAGCGCTCCACCAGGTGCAGGTTCTCCCGCGAGCCCTGGTAGTCGGTCTTGGGACTGAAGTTGGCGACGTCGACCACCAGCGTGTCGCCTTCCCAGCGGCCGCGCGAGTCGCCCCACCACTGCCGGATGTGCGGCGGCAGATGCGGCCGGTGGGTCACCGGGATGACCCGCTGCCAGCCCTGCCCCTGCCCGGTGTCGTAGAAGATCGAGACGGTCTCCGGCGACTGCACGATCTGCAGGAAGTACCCGGCGGCGCCGCCGAAGTCGGGCAGCTTCGCCGACATGCACCGCTCGCCGAGTCCGCGATCCTCCGGACCGTCGGAGCGGTTGAACGAGCCGCCCGCCGCGGCGCCGGTCGCCGGGTAGAAGGGCGGCGGCTCGTTCCTGCGCGCCGACGGCGGCCCGTACTGGCCCCCCTCGCAGGCGGGCAGGTTGTCGCGGCAGACCGCGGTGGCCTGGATCAGCGCGAGCTGGTACTCGCGGATGGCGTCGCGGCGCGCCTCCGCTTCCGGCGTGAGCGGCGGGATCCGGCCGTTCGGCGGATCGATGATCAGCGACGTGCGCCGGCCCATGAACTTATGGGACAGGAAGATCGCCGCGCTGTAGGCGCCGCCGACGTCCTGCTCGCTGCCGCGCTCTGAACGCCGGGCGTCCAGCCCGATGATGCGCGCCCGCTCCCGGTCCAGCTCGGCCCGCTCTTCGTCGGTGAGAAACTCTCGGTCGGCGAAGCGGGCGGGCCGCTCGAGCGGGATCTCGTAGTTGGTGGTCCAGATGCCCTGCAGATCCGGCTCGCCCCACGGAGTCGGAGTGGCCGGCTCGGCGTCGGACCGGTCGGGCGCATCCTGCGCCTGCCCCTCGACCGGAACCGGCGCCAACTGCAGCAGCACCGTCACGCCGACGACCGCCGCCGTCACGCCGACCAGCTCGATCAAGCGTCGTCTCATGTCCAACCTCCAATCCCGCTGCGGGAGCCCGGCATGCGGACTCCCGCCGCCGCCGTCCGATCTCCGGCCACTACTTGCGATACCACTCGTAGAGCGCATCCCCCTCTCCGGGATCCCAGTGCGCCTCGTTGTTCACCTGCCAGATGCCGCTGAAGTCCGGCCTGCCGTCACACCGTGCGCGCGCGCTCCGACTGACCCGCGGTGGTGGGTATCGACGCCGTGACCACCGCGCTCACCGCGGCGGCGGCAAGCGCCAGGGAAATGCGCGACCCGTTGAAACGGTTGCGCATGTATGCTCTACCTTCACTTCGCCCAGGCGACCCCCTCCGTCCGGGGGTCGACGCCGGCCGCCAGCACGCCATGCTCGTGGTCCACGACGATCGCCGCGTTCGAGCCCATCGACCACTCCGGACGGACCCGCAGCTCGTGGCCCTTCGCCTCCAGCACGGCGCGCACCTCGGCGGAGATGCCCCGCTCCACCGATAGGTCGCCAGGGTACATCGTGTGCGGGAACGGCGACGCCGGGAAGCTCCGCGTCGACCAGCGGGGCGCCTCGATCGCCTGCTGCACGTTCATGTTGAACTCCACCATGTTCAGCAGCGTCTGCATCGTCCGCATGATCTGGTCGTCGCCGCCGGGGCTGCCGAGGATGGCGTACGGCGCGCCGTCCTTCATCACCAGGGTGCTCTGCAGGGTGCTGCGCGGCCGCTTGCCCGGCGCCAGCGCGTTGGCCTCGCCCTCGACCAGCGAGTAGTAGTCGCCCCGGCAGGTGAAGCTGAACCCGAGGTCGCCGACGACCACCCCCGTCCCGAAGCCGCTGTGGAGGCTCGGCTCGAAGCTCACCATGTTGCGGTCGCCGTCGACCACCGCGATGTAGCTGGTGTCGCCCTCGTGATCGGCGTCGCCCGCGAACGTGACGCGCGGGTCGGCAGGGGCCGGCGGCGGGTTCTCCATGAACCGCTCGGGACTGCCCGGGCGGAACTCCAGCGACGCCCGGTCGGGGTCGACCAGCTCGCGGCGCTCGGCCGCGTACTCCTTCGACAGCAGCCCCTCGTAGGGAATGGGGACGACGTCCATGTCGCCGAGATACTTCTCCCGGTCCGCAAAGGCGAGCTTCAGGGCCTCGGCGCTGGTGTGGACGTAGTCGGCGCTGTTGTGGCGCATGGCCGCGAGGTCGAAGCCCTCGAGGATGTTGAGGGTGAACAGCTCGGCCGGTCCCTGGCTGGCCGACGGGTTCTTGTGGACCTCGTAGCCACGATAGTTCGTCGAGACCGGCGTCTCCACCTTGGCGGTGTAGGCGGCGAAGTCCTCGTAGCGGTAGAGGCCGCCGTTCTCCTCGAAGAACTCCGCCATCGCGTGCGCGATGTCGCCCTTGTAGAAGCGGTCGCGTGCCGCCTTCAGCGCGGCCGACCGGCCGCGGTGCGCGTTCTCGCGCTCCGCCTCGACGAGCTTCTCCAGCACGCGGGCGGCGTCGGGATTCCGGAAGATCTCGCCCGGCACCGGCGCGCGGCCGTCGGGGAAGTAGACCTTCATGGTCGTGGGGTACTTCCGGATCTTGGACGAGCCGGCGATGGTGCGGCTCAACCCCTCGCTGACCGGGAACCCCTCGGCGGCGACGGCGATGGCCCGCCGCAGCACCTGCTCGAAGGTCATGGTCCCCCAGCGGTCGAGCAGGATGTACCAGGCGTCGACCACGCCGGGGGTGGACGCGGCCAGCAGCCCGTCGCTGCGCGGCAGCTCGGCGTTGTTGTTCTGCTCGTACCACTCGATGGTGGCGAGCTCCGGCGCCATGCCTTCCGCGTTGATCGAGAAGACCTGCTTCGCCTCCGCGTCGTAGACCAGCAGCACCGCGTCGGCCCCGATGCCGTTCGACGCCGGGTCGACCAGGGCGAGCACCGCCTGCCCCGCCACCGCGGCGTCGAAGGCGTTACCGCCGGCGTCGAGTATCTCGACCGCCGCGGCCGTCGCCTGCGCCTTCATGGAGCTGACGGCGTACTCCTGCCCGCGGATGACCGGACGGACCGTGCGGAAGTCGGGAGTAGTGCGCATCGTCGCCGAGCCGGCGCCCTCCTGCTGCGCGGCCAGGTGGAGCGGGAAGCCGAGCGCCAAGAGAACCGTCACGCCGAGCGCGAGGCGGCTTGCAGCCATCGTTGCCTCCTTCGGGAGATTTTCACGTCCGCCAAGTCTACTCCGCTGCCGCCCCCGATGTCGCGCGTCAATCGACGCCGTGGCCGCGCGCCGGAGACCCCGAGTCGTACGTCCCTGCCGGTCGTGGCCGTGGACCGGGCCGGCTTGCACGGCAGCAGTGCACGCCACCCGAATCCAGACCCGCCGGCTGGTCACCGCTCCGCGGCGCGCGCCCCCACCAGGATGTTCTCGAGTCCGTAGTTCCCTTCGTGACACGCGTACTCGTAGAGCAACCCATCGAGATTCATCATGGGAATCGATGCGGTCCACGGTGTCGCGTACTCCGTCGGATCGGTCACGGTGAACTGGTAGTCGATCGTCGCGTCGTCGATCCTTGTGAACCGTTCCACGAGCCGCGTGGTCTGGTTGGCGCCGAAGACGGTCAGGGCGCGTCCGTTCACCGGGGTGAAATTGGTGGTTTCGACGACCAGCGTATCGCCTTCCCATCGGCCGCGCGAGTCTCCCAGCCACTGGCGAATCCGCTCGTCCGCATGGGGGCGTCCATCCAGGGGAATGATGCGGGCGTCGTGGATCATCTCGACGAGGATCACGACGTATCCCGGGCTCTGGAAGATCTGATAGTTGTGGTTGTAGAAGCCGGGCATCATCGCACCGGGCAGTCCCCTGGAGATGCATCGCTCATACAGGTTGCGGTCCTCCGGACCCGCCGGTTCCCGCGTTCGATAGCTCTCGCGCGCCGACCGACGCTCCACTTCCGCGGGTGTGAACGGAGGCAGCTTTCCATCCGGCGGGTCGACGATGAGCGACGTTCGCGCCATCCGGACTCCCCGCTCGACCCAGAAGTTGTTGTACGACCCGGTCTCCCCGGTTCCCGCGGCGATGCCTCGCTGCTCACGAGCCACGTCGCCTGCCCCATCGAGGGCCGCTCGTTCTTCTTCCGACAGGAGTTCCCGTCCCGCCAAGCCGTCAGGGCGCTCCAGCGGGGTCGTCGTGGTGTTCGTCCAGCGTCCCTGCAGGTCGGGGTCGCCCCATGCGGTGCGGAGTGTCGCCCCGCCGCTCGTCCCGTCCGCCTGCGTCTGGCCGCCAGCGTCCACCGGCGTCAGTGCCACGACCGCCGTCACCGCAATCGCCGCCGCGAGACATCGATAGCCCATCCTGTCCTCCTGCTTCCAGCTCGCCGGTATCCGGCCGAGGATCCCCATGATGAATCAGGACCTCGGCGCCGGCAAGGCATTCCCAACCGGCCGCCGGCATCCAACACCGGGCGCAAATCCTGATCGCATCGCTTCACGTCGCGACGATCTGAACCGGTATTCCCTCCGGGTCCCGAACATGAAACCCGTAGTCCAGGTTCTGGTCCGGGGTCAGCCCGCGCTGCTCGAGCGCCCGGGTCGCCGACTCCCGGTCGAACCCGTCGACGGCGATCGCGTAGTGGTCGACGATGCCGGTGGGCGGCTTGTGGTGGAGCGAGACGAGGATGCTGCTCGTGCCCATGCGCACGATCTCGTTGGCCCGATCCTCGTTCAGAATCGACAGGCCGAAGACCTCCTGGTAGAACGCGATCGAGCGTGGGAGGTCCGTCACCTGAATGCTGATGTGGTCGATCCTGCTGGCGCTGAACGGCGTTTCCTGACGCGCCGACGCCGTGGCTGCGCCGCCCCCGGCCGCCGCCAGCATCGCCAGCCCCTTCACCAGTTCCCGCCGCGAGACGCGGCCCTGCTCGAAGCGGCTCAAGAGATCCGAAATGACGCCTTCCATGGAAACCTCCTTCGTGGCTCGGTCCAGCGTCGTCTGCACGGCCCCTTTTCTGCGGCGCAGACTCCCAGGTGGACAGCCAGGATTCTAGTCGAGACCGGATGGCATGGGATCGGCTCGACGGGCTCGGGCTCGACAAGCGTCAGCTTCAGCGTCTCCCCGCCGTCGTCGATACTGATCGCGAGCACCGGCATTGAGACTGTTTTCGAGGTCTCCTGCGCCGCGTGGGTGGGCGTGCCCGAGGTCGCGGTGTAGTCCTCCGACCCGGTCTTGGCCGCGTCGTGCGAGGTCGGCTGGTTCACAGTGACCGCCGTGGTGGGCGCACGGTCCGGGAATCGCGGCCGATCGACCTGCAGATCCCCGACCCGCGCGCCAGCCGGGAGGAGGAACGTGTCACACAAAGTAGTTGACGCCAGACAGCCAGCGGGCGAGGATCGGAAGCTGCAGGCGATTTGCAATCTCAGGGGGTGTGGAAATGAGGCGACGACTGCTCGAGTTGCTCGGTGTGGCCACGGCGATCGCAGCCGTCACGGTGATCCTGCAGCTTACCGCCGCTTCGGTGAAGGGCCAGGCTCCGAGTACGACCGCGTGGGGGCATCCGGACCTGGAGGGCATCTGGCTCGACGTGTACTCCACGCCCCTGCAACGGGCGCCCGGGATCGGCGAACGGGAGTTCGCCACGGAGGAAGAGCGGGCCGCGGCGAACCGGGCCCAGCTCGAACGCCCGGCGATTCTTCCCAGCGGGGCGTACAACACCGTCTACACGTCAGCGAAGCCGGCCGGCCCCCGCACGTCGCTGGTCGTCGACCCGCCGAACGGGAGGATTCCCGCCCTCACGCCGGAGGCCGTACGGCGGAACGAGGTGGAGCAGGAGTGGCGTGTCATGCTCCTGCGCAACACCGAGACCTGCCGGAACGGTGCGCCGCAATGCGCCGGGGGCGAGTACGGGCCCCCGTCGCCGCGCCGGTACGACACCACGCCCTACTACAACACGCGGGGCCGCATGAACCGCCACGACGGCCCCGAGGATCAGAGTCTGGGCGACCGGTGCATGTCGGGGCGCACACCCGACCTGAACGGGTTCCGCCGCATCGTGCAGGGCGCGGATTCCATCGCGGTCGCCTATGACACCGGGCAGGGCCAGGGGTTCCAGCGCATCTTCAACCTGAGCGGGAGCCATCCGCCGGGCCGGATCCGTCTGCGGCACGGGGACTCACGCGGCCGCTGGGAGGGCCAGACGCTGGTCGTCGAGACCACGAACTTCTCGCACAAGTTCCCCTACCAGGGTTCGGCCGAGAACCGCCGGCTCGTCGAACGGTATACGCGCATCGACGAGGACACGCTCGCCTACGATCTGACGATCGAGGACCCGACGGTGTGGGTGGCGCCGTGGACCATCCGGCAGGAGCTGAGGCGCCAGAGCGACGAGCAGAACCGGATCTACTACGAGCCGCGGTGCCACGAAGGGAACTACGGCCTGCCGGCGTTGCTCCTCGGCGCGCGTCTGGATGAGCTGGCGTTCGCGGGAGGGAGCGGCCCGGATCCGTTCTCCTTCTCGATCTACGACGGCGCGGCGCTTCAACGGTGAATCCCGTCGGGCCGAGGGGTTTCCCTTACGGAAGCCTCTCGGACGACACCTACGCGTCTCGGTGGCCGGGGCGGGAGCCGCGTATGCGTCCGGCCTTGCACAACCGCGAGGCCGGACCCCGCGCCAAGGAGCAGTTTCGCGCCAGCGAAACTGCCAACGCGACCGTCAGGTCGCGCGGCTTGCCCCCGTAGAAGTTTCGCGCCAGCGAGACTGCCAACGCGACCGTCAGGTCGCACTGGGAGAAGGTTTCGCGCCAGCGAAACTGCCCAACGCGACCCGTTAAGGGTCGACGCAAAAATAGATTCCGTTTTCATCACATGGGTTCGATGGTGTAGTTCCACTTGGGCAGGACGCTGTTCGGTGTGATGCGCAGCTCTCGCATTTGGGCGTCGGTGACCTTGACGCCGGTCTCGTAGGTCTTCCGCACCAGGTGGGCGCGGACCCTCAGTCCGGTGGAGGTGCGTGTGGTGCGGAGGTACTTCAGGATGGTCTCGAAGCTGTCGAGGGGTCGGCCCGCCCAGTTCTTGCTGATCTCGCAGAACAGGCGGTGTTCGATGGGGTTCCACTTTGACGTGGCGGGCGGGTAGTGGGCTACCCTCACGGGCAAGCCGTGCCGGTTGCAAAAGCGATGTTGCAGATTGAACTTCCAGGCGCGCGCCGTGCAGCTGTTGCTGCCGCCGCCGTCGGCCAGGATCTGCAGGGTCTTGGCTTCGGGATAGCGCTTGCGGCCCTCGGTGCGCCACCACTTCTCGATGCAGTCGACGGCGAACGCCGGGGTGTCGGCGGTTCTGCCGACGAAGACGGTGCCGGCATTGGCGCGGGGGTCGTAGATGCCGTAGGGCACGGCGAGGCCGTCGGCGTCGGAGCGGAAGTCGTGGTCGTTGACGAGTTCGGGGCTGCGGTCCCACTTGGCGCCGGGATTGCGGAACGTGCCGACGAGCTCCTTCTTCTTCGTGTCGACGCTGATGAGGGGGCTGTTGTCGGCGGCGCAGCGGCCGCGCAAGTCGGTGATGTGCCGGAACTGCTGGTCTCGGTTCGGATTCGAGGCGCCGGCGAGCTTCTTGTGGTTGACGCGCAACGAGTAGCCCATCGCCTTGAGCAGTCGCGCGACGGTCTGCGGGCAGACGTGGATGCCGAGCCCGCGGAGTTCGTCGGCGAGCTTGGCGGTCGTGCGGCGCGTCCACTTCAGGCCGCTGACCGGGTCCCCGGCCGTCTCGTGGGTCATCAGGGCTTCGATGCGGGCGATGACTTCCGGTGTTTTTTTTCCGTCGGTGTTCGTCCGCCGCCCGCGCGCCGCACCCGGTCGACCTCGACATCGCGGTCGACGAGCTGCCGGCGGCCGGTGGCGACCGTGGACGGGTCGATGCACTTGAGCGATTCGAGTCCGGCGAACAGCCGGCGCTGGCGCTCGTCGAGCAGGCTGGCGAACAACACGATGGCGGCGCGCAACTCCTCGGGCATCAGGTCGGCGTCGGGCAGGGGCCGCCCGAGTCCGGGCGTGGCCATCAGCAGCCGTCGGGCGCGTAGTTGATGGGTCTCCTGCGCGTGGTCGGTCGCGCAGTAGAGGAACTGGCCGGCGAGCTTGTGCCGCGTCAGCCGCCCGTCGCCGACGAGCTTGCGCAGGGCGTCCTGGGTGCCGACACCGAGCCGGTTGTCGAGCTCGTCGACGAAGTGTCCGGCTTCCGCGTCGTTGACGAACGCCTCGGCGGTTGCGACGAGGGTGCCGGCGCGGGAGAAGCGGACGCCGGCGAACGCCCACAGGCCGTGTTCGTCGAAGTCGGCGAGCTCGTCGAGGGTGTAGTAGCCGCCGCGATGGGAGTAGCTGGTGCGGGCGTCGAGGTCCCTGAGCTTGCGGAACGCGGTGCGCCTGCTGACTCGGGGACCGAGGGCGGCCATCACGTCGGGCAGGGCAGCGACGGTCTGCTGTCGGAGCAGGGCGACGACGGTGTCGGCGGAGAACTGGGTTGGTCTCATTGTGGCATCATTACGGATTACAGATTCCGAAATGGTGCCATAATTCCGAGCTGATTGCACCCCCGAATCCGAAGAATGCCGCTCGATCTAGTGAACCACGGAGCCGGACAGGGCGTGCGAGACGGTTGTGCTTCTACTGCGACACTACAGCCACTTCCAGGAAGTTATTTTTGCGCGGACCCTAAAAAGGGGTCGCGCCGCGACCCGCAAGGTCACGCCGACGCGACGAGTGCCGGGTCCGGCACTCGCAACGGCGAGGCCGGGCCCGGCACTACAGCTGTGGCGTCAAGACGTCCGACAGACCGCGGTCACCTTGGAGGCTCTACGGTGTCGACGCCGGGTCGCGCCAGCTCGTAGGGGGCGCCGGTGCCGGACGACCCGAGAAACAGCCTCGTCCCGTCGGTGAACGTGATGTCCCGGCCGTTCGCCCGGTTCGTGCCGTCTTTCGCCTGATAGCCATCGACGTTGACCTCGGTTCCGGGCAGCAGAGACCGCCTCGTGAAGCCCCGCCTGAACAGCACGTTCGGAGTACCCCCTTCGAACGCCCACAGCTCGGTCGTGCCGTCGTCCTTCATCACGTCGATGTGAATCCAGACGTGGGGATTGACCCACTCGACTCTCGTGACCTTGCCGCTGAAGTCGACCGGCCGGTCGGCGTCGAACTCCGCGGCAAACGCGTGATGCGCCGCCACTGGTTCGGCCGTTCCCGCCAACCACAAACCGATTCCGACGACCGCACTCAAGCCCCCAATAAGTAGTCTCGTCCTCATGGGTTTCGGCCTCCCTGCCGCTGTTGTCTCACACGCGGTTTCGCATCCGACGGGTTCCCGGACCCCTGGGCGCGTGGAACCCGGTTTCGTCAACGTCGATACCACTCATGCAGAAGATCGCCGGGCGGAATCTTGCGCGTAATCTCCACGATCATGGTCTCGCCTTCCCAGCGCCTGACCAGCTGCTCGCGGCGCAGGTGCCCGTACATGAACTCCTCGGCGAAGTCGATGCAGGGATAGTCCAGCGCCGTGGCGTTCGGTTCCAGACGGCGGTAGATCGGCATGGCGATCGTCCACGGCTCGGTGAAGGTCTCCGGATCGGTGATCGTCGCTTCGTACCAGATGGCGTCCGGCGACATCGGCGAGAAGCGCTCGGTGAGCCGCAGGGCTTCACTGTGGAAGTTCCCGGACCGGTCGAACCAGTTCTTGCCGTTGAACTCCGTCACGTCGACCACCAGGGTGTCCCCCTCCCACCGTCCGACCGAGTGCCCCATGAAGGTATAGTCGGGCGGAAGGTCGACGTCGTCGAGGTGGATGACACGCGCCGCGTTCGAGAACCCGAACGTCATGTGGATCTTGTCGGCGCCCTGGACGATCTGGAACGGATAGGGCATGTACATCGCGCGAGGCGTGCCCGGCAGGTAGCACTTGAGCTCGGGATCGCGGTCGATCCAGTTCGCGGCGTTCTCCTGCTTCACCTGGAGCGCTTCCGGCCGGTAGGGGATCTGGCCGTCTCCCTGCACGACCCCCAACGACCCGGGCACGCCGGCCGCAGCGCCCAGCGCCACCACCGGAGCCGCCGGCACCCTGGCGTAGTCGTACGGATAGACTCCCTCCTGCATCACCATGCCCGGCAGCGCCTCGTGCGCTTCCAGGTCCCAATGCGCCTCGTTGTTGGCCTGCCACACGCCGTTGAAGTTCGGGCGCCCGTCGGGGGTCTGCGCCGGACGCGGCGTCTCGTCCTGGCCCTGGCTGGCCGTGCCGCTCACCCCGACGGTGATGACGGCGCCCATGCTGAAGGCGGCAAGGGCCGTGACAACGGTCGAGATTCTGATACGGTTTCCCATCATCGATGCTCCCTGGCAAAGAAGCTCGGCCTCGCACCGGCGAGTGCGGGCGGAGCCGGGCTTCGTTTACCGGCACGGCCGGCGACGCCCGCGGGCGTCGCCGGCGCACGGCCGACGTCGCTCAGTCCTGCAAGCCGGTTACGCATGTGGCGGTGTCCAGAGAGAACGGATCCGGACCGCGCCCTTCCGCGAACGCCTGCTCATCCACGCGGGCGCCGATGAGCAGCGCCGGCAGGCCGTAGTTCCCCTCGTGGCACCGCGGCTCGTAGTAGATCCGGTTCTGCTGGTCGCTCTGACGCTTCAGTTCCTGCCGGACGGTCCACGGCGCCGTCCACACCGTCGCGTCCTCGATCGTCATTTCGTAGGCGAGCGTGTCCTCGTCGATACGCCGATAGCGTTCGACGAGACGCCGGTTCCCGCCCGACTCCCGGTAGTTGAACTTGGGCGAGAAGTTCGTGGTCTCGACGACCAGCGTGTCGCCCTCCCAGCGGCCGCGCGAGTCGCCGTGCCGCAGACGGACCTGGCCCGGCGGATGGCTTCCGCTCAGGTTGACGATGCGCTGGTATCCCTGGCCCTGCCCGGTGTCGTAGCCGATGGCGATGGAATCCGCGCCCTGCACGATGCGACGGAACCCGTTGAAATCGGGGGTGCGCCCCGACATGCACCGGTCGCCCAGACTCTGATCTTCCGGCCCGTGGTGGCGGTTCATGCGGCCGGTGTTGTAGAAGGGAGCGATGTCGAATCGGCGCGGCGACGACGGCCCGTACTCCCCGCCGGCGCAGCCCCCTGCCCCGGACCGGCAGGTCTCGGTGCTGCGCAGGAGCATGAGGCGCCACTCTCGCTGGACGTCGTTCTGCCGCCGGGCCTCCGGTGTGAGGGCGGGGATCCTGCCGTTCGGCGGGTCGACGACGAGCGACGTGCGTGGCCCGGCCGGCCTCGCCGACGTGTAGACGGCGTTGTACGCCCCGGCCACGTCCGTCCGACCGTCCTGCCCGCGCCGGTTGCGCCCCGGGCTGACCATGCGGGCCTGGTCGCGCGCCTCCCGCTCCGCCGCGGTGAAGAACTCGCGATCGACGAGCTCGGCCGGCCGTTCGAAGGGCGTCGCGTACACGTCGAGCCAGATGCCCTCCAGGTCCGGATGCCCCCACGGGGTTTCACTCGGAGCCTGCCCTGCCACCGGCACGGCGGGGAACTGCAGCAGCACCGCGACGGTTGCGATTGCCGTTGCGACACCGAGCGACTCGAGCAGTCGTCGCCTCATCATCCGTATCTCCTGAACAGTACGGCTCGCCACCGGGAGCGCGGCTCCGGGCATCCGGCTCCTCCGCCCGTTGTCCGCACTCCTCGAAACAGGTTGAATATACGCCCGCCGTCGCCGCCCGTCAAAAAAGCGCACGCGCGAGGATGGCCCCGACGCATCCGTTGACGGCGTCAGAAACGCCGAGAGGGGTTGCCAAGCGGTAGGCAACCCCTCGATAGCGCTCTACGGGGGGCAACGACCCGAGCAGGCCGCCGCCCGTGCGCACGAGCTGCCCTACCTGCTCGATCCGGCCATCTGCTGCTCAGTCTGGCGGGCGCCGGCCAGGATGTTCTGCAACCCGTAGTTCCCCTCGTGGCACGCGTACTCGAAGATCTCTCCCCCGAGCGGCACCATCGGAATCTCGGCCGTCCACGGGCTCGCGTACGTCGCAGGGTCGGTGACGGTGAAGCTGTAGTCGATGCCGTCGTCGACCCGCGTGAACCGCTCGACCACGCGCGCCTGCTCGCTGGCCGCGTGCACCAGGTAGCGCACCCGCTCGTCGCCCCTCGGGGTCAGGTTGGTCGTTTCGACCACCAGCGTGTCGCCCTCCCAGCGGGCGCGCGAGTCGCCCATCCACTGGCCGACCTGCGTCGGCAGGTGGGAGCGTCCGTCCAGCGGGATGATCCGCGCGTCGTGGATCATCTCCACCAGGATCACGACGTGGTCCGGCGTCTGGAGGATCTGGTAGTTGTGGTTGTAGAAGCCGGGGATCATCGCGCCCGGCATGCCGCGCGTGAGGCACCGGTCGTAGAGGTTCAGGTCCTCCCACGTGTCGAACTGCGTGCCGTCCCGCAACGCCGCGAACGCCGCGTCGCTCTCGCGCACACGCTCGGTCTTCGCCGGGTACCTCCCGTCGGGCGGGTCGACGATGAGCGACGTCCGATTGGTCCGCACGCCGCGGTCGAGCCAGAAGTCGTTGTAGGCGCCGGTGCTGCCGGGGGGCGGCGGGCGGTCCCGTGCGGCGTCGGCCTCCGCGTCGAGGGCCGCACGCTCCTCGTTGGAAAGCACCGCCCGCTCTCCGAGTTCGCCCGGTCGCTCGAGCGGCGTCGTGGTCCGGTTCGTCCAGACCCCCTGGAGATCGGGGTCGCCCCACGGCGTGCGCTCCGGCGCCTGGGCGGCCGCGAGCACCGGAAACAGGACGACGACCGACAGAATCGCGATAACGTGCCTCATGCTGCACCTCCTACGGGGGCCATCATACCCGGATCGACGCCCGACGTCCCTTGGACTGATAGTTTCGCAGGAGGCTCGGCGGGTGGAATACGCCTTGAAGCCGCAGGACCTCTTCAGCGGAACGCTCGCGACCCGCGGACGCACAAGGCCTTGATCGCCGCTCACCGCCGCCCGGACAGGGACTTGCATATCGATATGCGACATACTGTGCCGCGCTCCGGAGCTTCCGTTGCAGGGACACGGAGCGACTCGCCGCCGGGTACCGCGGGCGGCGATTCGCGGCCTTCGAGCGCGTCGCGCAACGCAGGCTGGCGCAACTGGATGCCGCTGCGACGCTCGACTTCCTGCGGGTACCGCCGGGCAATCGTCTCGAGTCGCTCAAGGGCGAGCGACACGGTTCGTACAGCATTCGCATCAACGACCAGTGGCGGCTCTGTTTTCGCTTCCGGGACGGAAGCGCGTTCGATGCCGAGATCGTCGACTACCACCGAAGAGCTGGATGAACCTTCAGACCCGCTACGAACTCGCACTGGCCGAGTCGGCCGAGGCACGATCCCTGCGGACCATCCGCCCGCTCGCAGCAGCTGCCCCGTGACATGGGGTCCTACAAAAGAGACCGGTCACCCTCCGAAGCGCCAGCTCAGGACCCGACTCGACGCGGCGGCGCTGCTGGTCGCGGGGTGAAGCCGGCGCGGGACTGCTCCATTTCGTACAGCACGACGCGCAGGGCCCAGACGTCATCGCCTTCTTCCGCCGGACGCCCGGCGCCGTGACGACGCGAGCCGCCGTTGCGGTGATGTCCCCGGCGTCAACGGTCCGGATCGGTCGATGGCAGCGCCAGGGCGATCAGCTCGGGGACGCGCCCGCCGCCGACGGTCAGGGCGATGTACTGGCGCCCGCCCGACAGGTACGTCATCGGCGTACCGATGGCGCCCCCCGGCAGATCGACGGACGCGATCTCCTCGCCGGTCATCTTGTCTAAGGCGACGAGACGCGGGCGGTCGTCGGTGCCGCCGGTGGTCAGCGCATGGATCAGCAGCGTCTTCGTCAGCACCGGGCCGACGCGTCCGCTGTCGCCGCCCAGGGGCGGCAGGTCGAGGTGGCGCAGCATGGGGAGGTTGCGGATGCGGTCGCCGTCGCCCATCGGCCGCATCCACAGGTGCTCTCCCCGGTTCATGTCGATGGCCGTCATCCGCGAGTAGGGCGGCTTGAACAGCGGCAGGCCCTGCGGGAGCTGGGGGCGGGGGGGCAGCGCGCCGCGCGCTTCGAGCACCGCCAGGGTGGTGTCCTCGCCCGGCTCGGGCGTGCGGAAATGCTTGACGGTGTAGCGGTTGCCCGACGGCACGTACAGGATGCCGGTCTCGGGATCGACGGCGGCGCCGCCCCAGCTGCCGGCGCTGAACCCGGGCCGCACGATGGTGCCCCGTAGGCTGTGCGGCGTATACAGGGGGCCGATGCGGTACGGCGCGACAGTCTCGATCGCCATCTGGCGTATCTCGGGCGTGAAATCGACCAGATCGTCGATGGCCACCCCCTGATAGTCGAACGGCGCCGGCCGGGTCGGAAACGGCTGGGTCGGCCACGGCGCCTCACCTTCGATGTCGGTGTCGGTCGGCACCGGGCGCTCCTCGATCGGCCAGACCGGCTCGCCGGTCACCCGGTCGAAGACGAACGTGAAGCCCTGCTTGGTGATCTGCGCCACCGCCTTGATCGGCCGGCCGTCCACCGTGACGTCGATCAGGTTCGGGGCGGCGGGCAGGTCGTAGTCCCAGAGTCCGTGGTGGACGACCTGGAAGTGCCAGACCCGCTCGCCGGTCTCGAGGTCGAGGGCGACGAGGCTCTCGGCGAACAGGTTGGCGCCGGGGCGGTGTCCGCCATAGTAGTCGGGGGCGGCGGTGTTCAGGGGCAGGTAGATGTAGCCGAGCTCTGGGTCGATGCTCATCATCGTCCAGACCCCCACCTTGCCGGTCTCGCGCCAGGAGTCGCCGCCCCAGGTGTCGTTGCCGAACTCGTCGCCCTGCGGGATCGTGTGGAACGTCCAGCGGGTCCGGCCGCTGCGCACGTCGAAGCCGCGCATCCAGCCCGGCGGCATCTCCTTGCGGTTGTTGTAGCTGGAGATGGACATCGGCGTCACGACGGTGTCCCCGAACACGATGGGCGGGGACTGGACGGAGTAGAGCAGCGCGTTCAGCCAGTCGCGCCCGCCGCGCGTGGCGCGCGGGATGTCCTCCATCAGGTCCAGCCGGCCGCCGTCTCCGAAGTCGGCGCACGGCCGGCCGGTCCCGGCGTCGACGCAGACGAGATACCCGTTGCCGGTTCCGAAGAATATCCGCTCGTCGGTCCGGTCCGGCCCGTTCGACCAGTACGCCACGCCGCGCTGGTTCCAGCGGGCGCTCATCGTGGTGGTGCCTTCCTCGTAGCTCTTGGGGTTGAAGACCCACAGCGTCTCGCCCGTCCGGGCGTCGACCGCGGCGGCCGCCGACGTCGGCATGTTGATGAAGAGCCGGTCACCGGCCATCAGCGGGGTGGCCTTGAGGTTGGTGATGGTAGGGGGCTGGCCGTCGCGCCACCGCTCCGGATCGCGACGGTTCAGCTCGTCGAAGATCAGCCGCGAGTCGGCGCGCCACTCCGAGCCGTCCGGCATGGTCAGGCTCAGCACGGCGTCTGCAGATTGCCAGCGCCACGCGATCCG
Source organism: Vicinamibacterales bacterium (assembly GCA_965215895.1). Classification (GTDB taxonomy): domain Bacteria; phylum Acidobacteriota; class Vicinamibacteria; order Vicinamibacterales; family UBA8438; genus JAJEEA01. The sequence goes on from OZ244130.1 coordinate 1,234,775, forward strand.
AAGGTCGCCGAAGTTGTCGCGGTCGATCTGATCCAGGGGCGAGTACTTGGTGCTGCCGAGATCGCCCCCGTAGGTCGGCCACTCGCCGTTGGCGGGCGCGCCGTACTGCGCCGCCACGGGACCGGCCGCGGCCAGCGCGACCACGAGGCTGAGGGCCAGCCGACCGACGCCGCGAGCAGGCTCACAGGTTCGCCGCATGGGATCCTCCGGCCCGGCGAGCTTCGTGGCGCGTGCAGCGCCCGTCACGCCGGGCTGCCGGGTAGGATACCAGCGACGGGCGCTGCCGCGGGCCGGCAGCCGGCCCGCGGGTGTCGATTGACCCCCGGTGCGCCGGACCCGAGGCCGCCGGCAGCCCGCGAGTCGTCGCCCCGTCGCGTCGCCTCCCGCCCGCCCGACATCAGTCTTCGGCGATCTTGTAGAGATGGCGGTAGCCGCGCAGGTAGATCTCGTCGTCGACGAGGGCCGGCGAGGCGTCGAAGCCGTCGTCGAGGGTGTTGGCGGCGAGCACCTCGTAGCGGGGGCCGTGGCGGATGACGAGGGTCGTGCCGTCGCGGCCGGGGATGTAGACGCGCCCGGCCGCGCCGACCGGCGAGGCGAAGACGTTGGGCACGCCCCGCAGGCGCTGGAGCGCATAGTGGGGCTCGCCGGTCGCGGGGTCGAAGACCGACAGGATGCCGTCGTTGCTCTTCAGCAGGTAGAGCGCGTCGTCGTAGAGCAGGGGCGACGGCACGTAGGGGGTGTCGCGGTCGAGTTGCCAGACGACGGCCCCGGTGTCGGCGATGTCCCCCCGCGCGTCGGCGAGCCGGATGGCCTGCAGGTTGCTGCCGCGGTAGCCGCTCGTGACGTAGACGATGCCGCCGGCGTGCACCGGTGAGGGGATGGCGTTCATGGTGGTGCCGCGGCTGTGCCAGACGGTCTCGCCGGTCTCGAGGTCGTAGCTGTAGACCTGGTCCATGGCCGGGGTGACGACCTGCGCCCGCCCGTCGTGCTCGACGATGAGGGGGGTGGCCCAGGTGTCGATCTCGTCGCGGTTCGACCGCCACCGCTCCTCCCCGGTGCGGGCGTCGAACGCGGCGACGAACGACTGGCCGCCGATGTGGTCCCACGTGACCACCAGCGTGTCGCCGTGGAGCGCCGGCGTCGTGCCCTCGCCGAACGCGTTGCGCATGAAGCGGGTGCCGAGGTCGGCCTCCCACTGCAGCTCGCCGTCCAGGTCGTAGGCGTACAGCCCCCACGAGCCGAAGAACGCGTAGAGCCGCTCGCCGTGGGTGACCGCCGACCCCGACGCGTAGGTACCGTTCGGCAGCTGGTGCCCTTCGTGCGGCACTGCCTCGCGGGCGACCCGTCGCCACGCGACGGCGCCGGTCTCGCGGTCGAACGCCATGACGACGAACTGGTGCCGGCGGATCTCCTGCGTACCCCGGCCGCCGCCCCGGCCGCGTCGACCCTCGCGGCCGCCTCGGCCGTCCCGGCCACCCCGGCCTGCGCGCTGTCCCGGCTGCGGCTGTCGGCGCCCCCCCTCCGGCGCGGCCACCGGCACGGGGTCGCCGACGGGTACGGCGGTCAGCAGGAACACCCGGTCGCCCCAGACGATCGGCGACGCCGACCCGCGCCCGGGCACCTCCACCTTCCAGGCGACGTTCTCGGTCTCGCTCCACGTCAGCGGCGGGTCGGCATGCCGGGCGACGCCGGTCGACTCCGGCCCCCGCCACTGGCCCCAGTACCGCTCGGCCCCGGCGGGTTGGGCGTCCGCTGGCAGGGTCCATCCGAGCATCAGCGACAGAGCCGCCGCCGTTCTGACATGGCGATGCATTGCGCGTTGTCTCCTGGTTCTTCGGTTCCCGTCTTCGCAGTTCGGTCCCGGCTCACCGCTCTCTCAGGACGGTGACGGAAATTACCTTGCCGTGTGCCAAGCGCGCGAAACCGCGGAAAACGGGCTGCGCGTGGGTGCAGTTGACAACTGTATATCGATCACTGTCCTTACGATCAAGACGCCGCCGCGTCCGATTCGTTGCGCGGCGCACCTGCCGCACTCGGTGATTCACGCGGCCCTGACGATCAAGACGCCGCCGCGTCCGATTCGTTGCTCGCGGTCTCCCAACCGGCGCACTTATCCGCTGTCCGTGCGCGAGCCGTGAGGACTTCGCTCCGTCTGGTCGCGCCGGCGTCGTCACGCGCAGGGCCGGAATTCCGCCGTACGGCGGTAGGATACTCGGAGTCCGGCCGCCGCGTCTCTGCCCGGCCGGCGCTCGACGGAGCCTCGAGGGATGAAAGGAAGTGACCCGTGCGCGCACCGATACAGGCAATCCGTTGGATCGCGGCGCCCGCCCTGCTGGCGGCGAGCGCCGGCCTCGCCGCGGCGCAGACCGATTCCGGCGCGCGGCGGCTGGCGGACGCTCTCACGTTCCACGCGTCGTTCGACAACGGCCTCGACGCGGATCGGGCGGAGGGCGATCCGCGGCTCTACACGGCGCCGTCCTACGAAGAGCAGGATCGGGCGGAGCCCGGGCTCGGGGACTCGCCGGTAATGCTCGCCGAGGGCGCGGGACGCCTCGGCCACGCCCTGCGCTTCACCGAGCGCAACCGGCACGCCGTCTTCTTCAAGGCGGACGGAAACGCGGGGTACTCGCCGGCGGGCTGGAGCGGGACCGTCTCGTTCTGGCTGAGCCTGGATCCCGCTACCGACCTCGAGCCGGGCTTTTGCGACCCGATTCAGATCACCGACGCCGCGTACAACGACGCCGCGATCTGGGTCGACTTCACCGGCGCGAATCCGCGGCAGTTCCGCCTGGGGGTCTTCGGCGATCTGGAGGCGTGGAATCCGGACGAGCTGGGGCCGAACGACAATCCCGCCTTCAACGAGCGGCTGACGGTCGTCGACGAGCCGCCGTTCGCGGGCGACCGCTGGACCCACGTGGTCATCACCTACGCCGGGCTCGGCCGGCCGGGCGGCGCCGCCACCCTCTATCTGGACGGCGAATCGATGTCGGGCGGGGCGGACGACATCGACGAGCCGTTCACCTGGGACGTCGAGCGGGGCGCCATTCGGCTCGGCGTGAACTACGTGGGGCTCTTCGACGAGCTGTCGCTGTTCGACCGTCCCCTGACCGATGACGAGGTGCGCGCCCTGCACGCGCTCGAAGGCGGCGCGGCGGCGCTCGCGGCCTCCGCGGCGGGGAGCGACCGACCGGCGCGAAGTGATCCTGGTCTCCATGCGGCCTTGCGCGGACATGGACAGGATCGCGCGACGCCTTGAACCCATGACTCGACCGACCCCGGACCTGCGTTATCCCATCGGTCAGTTCTCGCCCGCCGGCCCGGTCACGCGGGATCGCGTGGACGCCTGGATCGCCGACATCGCGGCGCTGCCGGCCGACCTGCGGCGCGCCGTCTCGCCGTTGACCGACGGCCAGCTCGACACGCCGTACCGTCCGGGCGGCTGGACGGTCCGGCAGGTGGTTCACCATCTGCCGGACAGCCACATGAACAGCCTCGTCCGGTTCAAGTGGGCGCTGACCGAGGACCGCCCGGTCATCAAGGCCTACGACGAGAAGGGCTGGGCCGGGTTGCCCGATGCCCGGAGCCCGGTCGCCCCCTCGCTCGACCTGCTCGATGCCCTCCACCGCCGCTGGGTGGATCTGCTGGGCAGCCTGACGTGGCCGCAACTGCAGCGCGAGTTCGTGCACCCCGAGTCGGGCGCCACCACTCTGGCCGTCACCGTCGGCGCCTACGCCTGGCACGGCCGGCATCATCTGGCGCATATCGAGCGGCTGATCGACCGCGAAGGCTGGAGCTGACGAAGGGACTTGCCGGGGTGCTTGCGGCGGCCGGAGAAAGACAGACCTATCTGGGTGTCTGCGACGGCAGGATGAGGCGCTCGAGCGTCAGGAGACGCTGAACGACCCTGTCGAGGGCGACTCCGACGGCGTCGAGGCGGTCATCGAGCCTGTCGATGGCGGCCCGCATGTCACGTATCTCGGTCCGCATGTCACGTATCTCGGCTCGCACGTCGCGCATGTCGGCGTGCATGTCGCGCATGTCGGCGTGCATGTCGCGCATGTCGGCGTGCATGTCGCGCATGTCGGCCCGCACGCCGCCGACGAGCGTGACCACGACGGCGATGACGGCCAGACCGGTACCGACGATGGTACCGATGATCGCCTTCGTGTCGCTGTTCACATTAAGCAGTTTAGCATGCCCGCGGACGTTCGATCGCGCCAGGGTACCCGCGGTCGGAGGCCGTACCCGCTGACCCATCGCGTCGCGCAACGAGACCTCATCGCGACGCGCCGGGCGGTGCCGCCGGTCAGTACGCCACCGCCCACCCTTCGCGGCGGCGGTCTGCGCCGGCCTGACGCCGGCCCGCGATCTGGTCGACCAGCACCGCCTGGGCGCCGCCGAACTCGGCCGTCCAGCCGCTGCGCGCGTGCACGGTGTAGCCGCGGGCGGCCAGCGCGTCGCGGACTTCCTGCGGCACCCGGTCCTCGATGGCCAGCGAGCCGTCGCCCCGCCGGCGCAGCCGGGGCGCGTCGATGGCCTCCTGCGGGCTCATGCCGAAGAGTCGCATGTTGTTGATGACCTGCACGAGCGTGTGCGTCTGGCCGTCGCCGCCGGGGGTGCCGACGGCGAGCCAGGGCAGATCGTTGCTGAGGATGATGACGGGACAGAGCGTGTGGAACGGCCGCCGCCGGGGCGCGAACGCGTTGGGGTGGTCCTCGTCGAACCGGAACAGCGACCCGCGGTTGTGCAGCACGATGCCGGTGTCGGGCACCACGAGCCCGGATCCGAAGGTCGCGAACAGGCTCTGTATCAGCGAGACCACGTTGCCGTACTGGTCCACCGCGATCACGTAGACGGTGTTCGGGTGATCTTCGGCGGGCTCGACGTGGACCATCGGCGCCCGGCCGACGGGGTCGATGGTCGAGGCCAGCTCCCGGATGCGGGCAGGGTCGAGCAGCTCGTCGACGGAGACGCGCATGGCGGCGGGGTCGGCCACCTCGCGGTCCCGGTCGGCGAACGCCAGCCGGATCGCCTCGGACACCGTGTGCAGATAGTCGGCCGAGTTGTGGCCGAGCGCCGCGAGGTCGGCGTCGACCTGCTGCAGCAGCGCCAGTTCCTCGAGCAGCGTCACCCCCTGCGTGTTCGGGGGGAACGCCTGCACCTCGAGGTTCTGGTAGCGGGCGCTGATGGGCTGGGTCCACTCCGGCAGGTAGTCGGCGAGGTCGTTGGGCATGAGCAGCCCGCCGCGCTCGAGCAGGAAGCCCACGATGCGCCGGCTGAGGGCCCCGGTGTAGAGCTGCTCCCAGCCCTCCTCCTGGAGCGTCCGGAGGGTGGCGGCGAGGTCGGGGCGGGGCAGGATCTCGCCCGCCTGCGGGGGGGCGCCGCCGGGCAGGAAGATGCGGGCCGCCTCCGGCTCCCGCTGCAGCTTGTCGGCGGCCCCGGCGATGTCCTCGGCGAGTCGCTCCGAGACCGGAAGCCCCGCCGTGGCGAGGTCGACGGCCGGCTGCAGAGCCTGCGCGAAGGGGATCGTCCCGAAGCGGCGCAGCCCTTCCGCCCAGGCCCCGACGGTGCCGGGGACCGAGACGCTGAGGGGGCCGGTGCGCGGCATCCGCTCGTGGCCCTCAGCCTTCAACTCCTCCAGCGTCAGGGCGCTGCCCGAGCGTCCCGAGCCGTTCAGGGCGTAGGTCAGCTTCGTGGCCGAGTCCCAGTACAGCAGGAACGTGTCGCCGCCCACCCCGTTCATGTGGGGGCGCGCGACGGCCAGCACCGCGGCCGCGGTAATCGCCGCGTCCATGGCGAGTCCGCCCGCCTGCAGCACGCGCAGGCCGGCCTCGGCGGCGAGGGGATGCCCGGCGGTGACCGCGGCCTCGGTGCCGAGGGCGTCGCGTCCCGGCTCGGCGTTACGGGACAGCGGGGAGGAGCAGGCCGCCGCGGTCAGGACGGCGGCGCCGGCGACGATTCCGCAGAGGATCGCCGCGGCGGGCGGCCGCGGTCGCCGGTGACGTGTGCGGTGTGCAGGCATGGGCTCCTCCAGCTCCGATCGTATCGATTCTACGCCTGAGCGGCGGGAGATGCGGATGTTCGGGTCTTCGGCGCCGATCCGGGCGCTTCCACCGCCGGCCGCGCGGGGAGCGCCGGCCCGGGAGGCGCGTCTGTCCCGCCGGCCGGAAGGCGGCCGCCGCGCCGGTGCGGGTCTGATAGGATGGCGCGCATGGTGGAAAAATCCGATTCGTTCGACAAGCTGCCGCTGCCCGAGACCAGCCCCCGGGGACTGCTCCGGCACTTCGGTCCCGGCCTCATTCTGATGATGACGGGAATCGGCACGAGCCATCTGGTGACGGCGCCGGCGGCGGGCGGTCGGTTCGAGTACGCGCTGCTCTGGTGCATCCCGGTCGCCTACATCTTCAAGTACTACGGCTTCGAGATGGCGTTCCGGTTCACGAACGCCACCGGGCGCAGCATGCTCGACGCCTATACCACCGCGCCGGGGAAGTGGCCGGTCTGGTACGTGCTGGTCACGACCCTGGTCCAGTGCGCGCTGGGGCAGGCGGGCCGGCTGGCGGCGGCGGCCGCGGTGCTGTACTTCGTGTTCTCGCAGTATCTCGCGCTGGAACTGCCGAGTTGGGTGTACGGGCTCGGGCTCGGGGTGCTCGCGGTGGGCATCATCCTCTACGGGCGCTACGCCGCGGTCGAGCTGGCCACCAAGGTGCTCGCCGGGGTGCTGTTCGTGTCGACGGTGGGGGTCTACCTGTTCCAGCCGGCGCCGTTGTCGGCGATGGGACGATTCTTCACGGTCGAGATTCCGGGCGGATCGTGGCTGATCATCGCGGCGTTCCTCGGGCTGCTGCCGACGGGCATCGACGTCTCGCTGCAGGCCTCGGAGTGGGGCAAGGCGAAGCGGGTCGGGATGGGGCGCATCCGGGAGCAGCTCGAGCGGGAGGGCTATGCCCGTCCGTTCGACGCCTTCTCCTCGACCGCGCAGGACCTCAGCGTCGAGGTCTCGAAGCTGCCCGCGCACGCGCAGGAGTACTGCCGCCGCTGGTTCCGCATCGGCATCCTGGACTTCACGATGGGACACATCGTGTCGTTCGTGCTCGCGACCATCTTCCTGCTGCTGGCCGCGGTCTGGCTCTATCCCAGCGACGTGGCCGGCAATGAGGTGATCGGCGAGATCGCCCGCATCTTCACCGAGAGCGCCGGGCCGGCCATGATGCTGGTGTTCCTCGGCGGGGCGTTCGCGGCCACCTTCTCGACCGCCTTCAACTACTTCGACGGCTGGCCGCGGGTGGTCGCCGCGTGCTGCCGGAACCTGTTCCGGGGGACGGCCGAGCTGTCGGGCGTCGCGGCCGAGGGGGTGACGGCGGCGCACCGGCGCGCCTGGTGGTCCGAGTACAACATCTACCGCATCACGATGTTCTACTCGCTGATCGCGGCGGTGCTGATTATGGCCGGGCTGCCGCGGCCGGTGTTCCTGGTGCTGGTGTCGTCGGCGCTGGCGTTCTTCATCGCGCCGGTCATCTTCTTTCTGAACATCTACTACTGTGTGACCATCATTCCGAAGACCGAGAAGGGGTTCTATCCTTCGCAGCCGGTGGTCTGGTTCAGTTGGTTCAGCCTCGCCGTGTTCACGGCGCTGACCCTCGTCATCATCCTGGCGCGGGTGTTCGGCGTGACCCTGTTCGGCGGGTAGGAGCCTGCGCCGCAGAACGGCGCCTCTCGCGGGAGGCGCCGGCTCCCGGAGGGTTGGTGGGGGCGGCGGCGGAGCCGCGGGCGGCGATTCCCGGGCGAGGAGAGTCGGGGACCATGCGATCAACAGCGATCTCGACGACCGCGGTGGCGATCGCCTGCGGGTGGCTCGCGGTCTCGGCGGCGGCCGGGCAGCCGTTCGACGTCGACGTCACCCATCGCGCCCGCGGGGTGTTTCCCGGCGAGGCGGTCCTGGTCTCCGTCTCGTCGCCCGAGCGGCTGGCCTCGGTCGAGGGGACGATCTTCGATCGCACCGTCCACTTTCACCAGGGCGAGGACGGCTCGTGGCGGGGGCTCGTCGGCATCGATCTGATGGTCGAGCCCGGCGACCACAATCTCGTTCTGCGGATCACCGCGGTCGGGGGCGCGGCCCTGACTCGCGTCCACAACCTGACGGTGGCCGACAAGGCGTACCCCACCCGCCATCTGACGGTGGAGCCGCGCTACGTCGAGCCGCCCCCGGAGGTCGCGGCCCGCATCGAGCGCGAGTACCTGCGCCAGACCGCGATCTTCGCGACCGACATGCCGGAGCGGCTCTGGCGCGGGGCGTGGGTCCGTCCCGTCCCCGGGCGCGCGAACAGCCGGTTCGGCAGCCGTAGCGTGTTCAACGGCCAGCCCCGGAGCCCGCACAGCGGCGCCGACTTCCTGGCCGGCGTGGGCACCCCCGTCGCGGCCCCCAACCGCGGCCGCGTGGTGCTGGCCGGGGATACGTATTTCTCGGGCGGCTCGGTCATCCTCGACCACGGCTGGGGTCTCTATTCCTACCTGGCCCACCTCTCGAGGATCCTCGTCGAGGAGGGGGATGTGGTGCAGCAGGGTGACGTGGTCGGCCACTCGGGAGCCACCGGCCGGGTCACCGGCCCGCATCTGCACTGGACCGTGCGCATGAGCGGCGCGCGGATCGACCCCCTGGCGCTGATCGATATTCTGCAGGACTGAGCCGTCGCCAGGAGTCTGCGCCGTAGAACGGTGCCGCCTCACGCCGGGAGGCGCCGGCTCCCTGGCGGGGTTTGGTTGGGGCGGCAATCGGAGCCGCAGGCGACGATTTCCCGGCTGGGCGCGCCGTCGACCGGGGTGACCATCAGGAAGCCAGCCGATGCACATTCTCTTCGTCAACCCGCGCATTCGCGGATAGCTCCACCCCTCCACGACAGATCCGCCGTTACTTCGATCCCGGGCAGGGGCGACGGATGCTCACGTCTGGATGTTCGGCCACCGCGTGATCCGCGGCGGGTCGACGCTCGTCCCCTGCGGGCGGCTCGGCTGATCCGCTTTTCTCGTTCATTCGGCGCCGTGGTTCCGTCGCGCCTGGACGCGGCGGCGTTCTCGATTGTTCCCGGCGTCTCGTGGTGCTCTGATGTCGTTCTCCTACGTCGTGTCCAACCTTCGGCGCCCGTCGGCGGCGCTCAACGCAAGCCTGTGGGGCGATCTGCGCGATGCCGTCCGCTCCTCGCCCCGCGACTATACCAGCGGCAGCCTCGGGCGGTGGAAGACGCGGGCGCTGTAGCGAGGCGCGCCGGCGGCGCGCGTCCGGCGCATGCGGGCGCCGGGACGTAATCACAGTGATTACGGTAAGATGCGTGAAGGGCCCGAGACGATGAGGAATGAGACGGCCGTCCGCGAGCTGAAGCTGATCGAGATCGGCAATTCCAGGGGCATCCGCCTCCCGAAGACGATGCTGCAGAAGTACGGCTGGAGCGGCTCCGTCGTCCTGGAGGAAACGGAGGAAGGCGTCTTCCTGCGCGGCGGGGCGGCGCACAAGCTTTCCTGGGACGACACCTATCGAGCGATGGCGGCCGAGGGGGAGGACTGGAGCGATCTGGACCCCACGGCCACCGACGGCCTGGGCTGATGGTCGCGCTTCCTCAGCGTTACGTCATCTACGCCGCCGATCTCAATCCCCCGGCCGGCGGCGAGCTTCGCAAGGTCTGGCCGGTCGTGGTCGTCAGCCAGAACGAAATGAATCGGTTCCTGGACACGGTCGTCGTCTGTCCGCTGACGTCCGTCCTGCACCCGCGATGGCGCGGGCGGCTGCTGGTGCAGTGCGCCGGCAAGGACGCCGAGATCGCCGTGGACCAGATCCGCACCATCAGCAAGCGGCGGCTGTGGCAACGAATCGACCGGCTCTCCGCCGGCGACCGGACCGAGCTGCGACGCCTGGTGACGGAGATGTACGGCGAGTAGCGGCCGTGGCGCGAGTTCGACGTCACGCCGCGCGCCGGCGGGTCCTGCACGGCGCGCCAGGCCGCCGTATTCGGCGGGGCCGGACTCTGGGGGCGCCTCATACTGGCACGCCCTGTACTCGATTCACGTCCTCCTGTTCGGGGGGCTCCTCCGGAGCATCGCCCGGCGCGCCGCGAGCGCGGGCAACAATCCATGAAAAATATAAAGTGTCGCGCGTATTATCATGGATGCCATGGCGAGCCATGTGATTCCCCGCGCGGCACGGGATCTGGTGACGCACGCGCTCGGACGCTCTCCCGTCGTCGCCATCGTCGGGCCGCGTCAGAGCGGCAAGACGACCCTTGCGCGGCAGCTCGTGCCGGCCGACTCGGCCAACTACTTCGACCTCGAAGATCCCGTCAGCCTGGCCAGGCTGGACCAGCGGTTGATCGCACTCAGAGACCTGACCGGCACTGTCGTCATCGACGAAGTGCAGCACCGGCCCGACCTGTTCCCGATTCTGCGGGTGCTGGTCGACCGCGACGACAACCCGGCGCGGTTCCTCGTGCTCGGAAGCGCCGGTCCGAACCTGCTGCGCCAGAGTGCCGAGTCGCTGGCCGGCCGCATCGAGTACATCGAGCTCACCGGGTTCCAGGTCGCCGAGGTCGGTCCTGCAGAGATGCCGCGACTCTGGCTCCGGGGCGGGTTCCCGCGGTCGTTTCTGGCCGACACCGATGCCGACAGCCTGGCGTGGCGGAAGGCGTTCATTCGCACGTTCGTCGAACGCGATCTGCCCCAGTTCGGCGCCGGGCTCGCCGTGCCGGCGCTGCATCGGTTCCTGGCCATGCTCGCGCACTGCCACGGACAGATCCTCAACGTCGCGGAGCTGGCGGGAGCCCTCGACGTCTCCCAAGCTACCGTGCGGCGATACCTGGACCTGCTCGAGCACGTATTCCTGATCCGCCAGTTGCGCCCGTGGCACGAGAATCTTCGCAAACGGCAGGTCAAGCGGCCCAAGCTCTACTTCCGGGACCCGGGCCTGTACCACCATCTGATCGGCGTCGGCACGATGGACGCCCTGCAGATGCACCCGCGGATCGGCGCGTCCTGGGAAGGCTTCATCATCGAGAAGGTGATCGCCGAGTCCTCGCCGGATCACGTCTACTTCTGGGCGACCCACAACGGCGCCGAGCTGGACCTGCTGCTGTCGACCGGGGGCCGGCGGATCGGCGTCGAGATAAAGCGCGTCGACGCGCCGCGACGGACCCGCTCGATGGCGGTCGCCGTGAACGACCTCCGGCTGGATGCGCTCTACGTGGTCTACCCGGGTGAAACGCGGTACCTGGTCGACGACCGGATCGCCGCGGTTCCAGCCGGCGTGCCGTTTTCGGCGTCCGGCACCGGTGCATCCATGGCCTACCCGGCGTTGCCGCGGCAGGGCCGGTAGAGCTGGTAGCGTGAGGCCTTCCACCCCCGACGGTTCGCCGGCGGATGGTGCATTGGCGACTCAGTCGGACCACGGATTGAAGAGCCGAACGTCGGTGTCGCGGAAGTCTTGCTGGTTGCGGGTGCAGAGGGTCAGCGCATGCACCCGTGCGGTTGCTGCAACGAAGAGATCCGGTTGACTGAAGGTGATGTTCCGTTCCCGGCCCCGCTCGACGAGGCGGCGCCATTCCAGGATCACGTCCTCGTCGACAGGGAGCACGCGTCCCTGGAACCATGGCCTCAGCTCGTGATCGAGCCATGTGTCGAGCGCCGCCGGAAACAACGGGTCGGCCTGTCTCTCGATGCCGTACCGGATCTCGGCCAGCGTGACCGTGCTGAGGAAGAGGCGGTCCGCGGCTTGCGCATCCGACCACGACTTCACGCGGCGGTCGGGCCGGGCCTTGCGCAACTCCGACACGACGTTCGTGTCGAGCAGCCATCCGTTCAAAAACCGACATCCCGAACCGGACCCCGCACGGACTCGCCACCGAATTCCAGGCGGGCCAGCGGAGACTGCGACAGGAGATCGTGCAGGCTGGCCGCCGCCTTCCGGGCCCGGAGACGCTCGAACTCGTCCGCCGCGACCACGACGACCGCATTGCGGCCGCGAACCGTCACGCGTTGCGGCCGACCGGCCGCCGCAAGCTGAAGGCGAAGCGGTACGCCGACAAGTACCGTGACCTCGGCGAGCCGATCCACCTGGTCGCGGTGGAGTTCAGCCGGGAGACGCGCAACGTCGTGGCGTTCGAGGTGGAGCGAGCCTGAACGGGGGGACCCGCGTTCTTCGAGTCGGTCGTGGGTCCGGTACAATGGCCGCCGACCGCAGGCGACTGCACCATATACGGGAGGAGAGATGAGCCCGACCCCTTCGCGCGGCATGTGGAGCTCTCGAGCCGGGTTCATCCTGGCCGCGGCCGGCTCGGCCGTCGGGCTGGGCAACATCTGGGGGTTCCCGACCCAGGTCGGACAGGGGGGCGGGGCCACGTTCGTGGTCATCTATCTCGCCTGCATCTTCCTGATCTGCGCGCCGCTCATGGCCGGCGAGATCGCCCTCGGCCGCCGCACCCGGCTCAGTCCGGTCGGCGCGTTCGCCGCGCTCGCGCCCGGCGGCCGGTGGTGGCTGCTCGGCGGACTCGGGGTGGCGGCCGGCGTCGGCATCCTGTCGTTCTACTCCGTGATTGCGGGCTGGGCCGTCGCCTACGTCTGGTTCGCCGCGACCGGGGCGTTGAGCGGCAGCCCGGACGAAGTCGGGCGTTTCTTCTCGGAGTTCACGGGGAACGGCGTCGTCAGCCTCGCCCTCGTCGTTCTGGTGATCGGAACCACCGCCGCGGTTCTGCTCGGCGGGGTCCGCACCGGCATCGAGCGGGTGACGAAGGCGCTCATGCCGCTTCTGATCCTGCTGCTCCTCGCGCTCGCGCTGCGCGCGGTCACCCTGCCCGGCGCGGGGGCGGGCCTGGCCTACTACCTGAGCCCGGACTGGAGCCGGCTCGCCGACGTGGGGGTCTTCACGTCGGCGCTCGGCCAGGCGTTCTTCTCCCTCAGCCTCGGCATGGGCTGCATCCTCACCTACGGGAGCTACTTCGGCCGCGAGGACAGCATCGCCGCCTCGGCGCTCTGGATCGTCGCCCTCGACACGTCGATCGCCCTGCTCGCCGGGTTCATCATCTTTCCGGTCGGATTCTCCATCGCCGGGTTCGACCCCACCACCAGCGGACCGGGACTGATCTTCACGGTGCTGCCGCGCCTCTTCGCCGAGATGCCCGGCGGACACCTGTTCGGCGGCGCGTTCTTCCTGCTGCTGAGCGTCGCGGCCCTCACCTCGACCATCTCGCTGCTCGAAGTCCCCGTGTCGCACTGCGTCGACGCCCTCGGCTGGTCGCGGACCAAGGCCGTCGCCGCCGTCTCCGGCGCCGTCTTCGTGCTGGCCGTTCCGTCGGCGCTCGGCAACGGCGCGGTCGCGGTGTTCACCAACGTGCCCGGCTTCGGCATGGGGTTCCTCGATCTGATGGTCGCGGCCTGGAACGAGTTCGCCCTGCCCATCGGCGGGTGCCTCACCGCGATCTTCATCGGCCGGGTCTGGGGCGTCGACCGCGCCCTCGGGGAGCTCCGGGCGGAAGGGGCGTGGTTTCCGGTCCCGGGGTTCTGGATCTTCCTGATCCGCTGGGCGTGCCCGGCCGCCATCGCCTCGATCCTTGTCGCCACGCTGGCGTCGATGTTCTGAGGCTTGCCACGCGCCGGCTGCGTACCGCCCTGTCCGCCAGGCTCGACGGGAGTCTCACGATACCGCTGCACCTCGCCGAGTAGACCGGGAGCTGCTCAACCCTCGAGGCTGCGGCGAGGGCGACCGAGGCGCTGCTGTTCCAGACCGGCTACCTGACGATCACCGGTGCGGAGGATCTCGGCGGCAAGACCCTCTATCGGCTGGGCTGTCCGAACCGCGAGGTGCGCCAGGGCCTGAACGAGCGCCTGCTGCGCGCCATGACGCCCGATCCGTCGCAGCAGGGGACACGCGGGATCCAGCTCTACAAGCTGTTGCAGGCCAACGACTTCACCGGTCTGAAGACGCTGTTCGAGGCGTTCTTCGCGAGCATTCCCCACGACTGGCACCGGAAGAACGACATCGCCCGTTACGAGGGCTACTACGCGAGCGTGTTCTACTCCCACTTCGCGGCGCTGGGGCTGGACGTCACGGTGGAGGACGGCAGCAGCCGCGGCCGTCTGGACATGGCGGTGAGGTTCAACGGCAACGTGTACCTGTTCGAGTTCAAGGTCGTCGAGCTGGCGCCGGAGGGGGCGGCGATGGCGCAGTTGAAGACAAAGCGCTACGCGGACAAGTACCGCGACCTGGGGCAGCCGATCCATCTGATCGGCGTGGAGCTCAGCCGGGAGGCGCGGAACGTGGTGGCGTTCGAGGTGGAGCGGGGTTGAGAGTGAGATGATCGCTCGCCTCGAACATCCCCTCGCTCAGACGAGCATCACGACTGGTCTTCGCCTTTGGCGGCCTGTCTGCTCAAGGCGGTCGCAACGTGCGCGCCGGAGACGGTATCGGTCGAACCGTGCCGGAGGCGCTCGCGAATGTAGGCCTGCTCCTCGGCGAACGTCGTCCCGCGCACCTGTTCGTTGAGCTCGCTTCTGATCGAGCGCATCAGGCGTACGGCGTCGAATCGCTTCTCATTCTGCGCCATGGGCGGTCACCTCCCTCGGCGTTCTGATCTCCAGCGTCGAATAGCCCTCGCGCAGGTTTACGGCATTGTAAGCCTGGACGCGCTGAACCGAAGCTGCTGCGCCACCTGGTTCGCGACCGGCCACGTGTCGCGTTCCGGGTTTGCGGTTCACGCACGCTCCACCTCGAACGAGGCCAGGTTGCGGGCCTGCCTGCTGAATTCGACCGCAATCAGGTGGATGGGCTGGCCCCGGCCGCGGTACTTGTCCGCGTAGTGCCGGTCCTTCAATTGCGCCATTGCGGAGCCCGCGGGCGTCGACTCGACCACCTTGAACTCGAACAGGTAGACGTTGCCGTTGAAGCGCAGCGCCATGTCCAGGCGGCCCTGGCTGCCCGCGTCCTCGGCCGCGACGTCGAGTCCCAACGCCGCGAACCAGGAATAGAAGAGGCTGGCGTAATAGCCCTCGAAGTTCGCGATGTCGTTGTTGACGTGCCAGTTGTATGGAATGCCGGCGAAGAACGCCCGGAACAACGATTCCATGCCGGCGAAGTCGTTGGCCGTGAGCATTTCGTACAGCCGGATATCGTGTGCCCCCTGCCGGGACGGGTTCGGTCCCATGGCGCGCAGCAGATGCTCGTTCAGGCTCTGCTTCACCTCACGGTTCGGATAGCCCAGCCGGTAGAGCGTCTTGCCGCCGAGGTCTCTCTCCTCGGCGATCGTCAGGTAACCGGTCTGGAACAGCAGCGCCTCCGTCCCGACGTCGTCGACGTCGAACTTCGACAGCAGCTCGTCGGTGCCGACCATCTCTTCGAGGGCCGGAGAACCGACGCGCCGCCTGCACAGGGTCTCGATCAGAAACGAGGGCGTGCCGGTCTCGAACCAGTAGGACTTGAACTCGCGGCGGTCGAAGAGCAGCAGGATGTCGAAGGGGTTGTAGACCGTTTCGCGTCCGCGCCAGTTGTAACCGTCGTACCATGTGCGGATCTCGTCCCGGTCGAGACCCGGCAGTTCGGCCGCGAATACGGCGTCGAGGTCCGCGTCCGTGTAGCCGCAGATGGTCGAGTAGCGGGGGTCGAGCGTGATGTCCTTCAGGTTGTTGAGTCCGGAGAACAGGCTGACCTTCGAGAACGTGCTCACCCCGGTGAGAAACGCGAACCGGACGTGCGCGTCGCGGTCCTTGATGACCGCGTAGACGCCACGCAGGAAGTCGCGGTTGGCCCGGGCCACGTCGGGCGCCTCCAGCGCGTCGAGGATCGGCTTGTCGTACTCGTCCACCAGTACCGCGACCGGCTGCCCGACCTTGCGGTGGAGCGCCTCCAGGACATGACCGAAACGTCCGGGGACCGTAGCGTATTCCGGCGCGAGGCCGGCTCGGCGTTCGACGGCGGCAAGTTGCTCCATCAGGCTCGCCTCCACCTGCCCCGGCTTCTTGAAGTTGCCGCTGCCGAAGCTCAGCCGCACCACCGGATGGCGAACCGACCAGTCCCACCGATCGTGGATGTCGAGCCCCGCGAACAGCGGCTCGTTCCCCTCGAACAGATCCTTCAGCGTGTCCAGAAACAGACTCTTGCCGAAGCGCCGCGGGCGGGACAGAAAATAGTGCGTCCCTTCGTTCAGCAGCGCGCTGACATGAGTGGTCTTGTCCACGTAGTAGCAGTTCAGCTCCCGGAGCTTGCGGAACGTCTGAATGCCGATGGGCAGTCTGCGTCTGGTCATGAGGGCGCCGTGTCACGAGGCGTCGAACGAAGGCGATCTTGCGATCCGCAGCCAATCCGTGACCGCCTGGCCGCAATCGTCGCGCACAAGCTTCTCGAGATCCTGAAACAAGAGCCGTAGCGGGGCCGGGTCGTCCGGCGCGCGGGCGGCGAAACCGTGAACCAGTACGCTGTTGTTGCGCAGCGTCGGCTTCAGTAGCGTCTCGTCTTCGAACCGCAGGAGCGGTCTGGCCAGCGTATCTCCGCAATGCCTGAGGAGCCTGCCGACCTGAAACCGGGAGGCCAGCAGTTCGCCCCCGGGGCCCTCGGCGAAGGGCCGCCGCTTCTTCTTCTCGGACTCCCGCTGTACGGCTCGTACGGCGTCTTGGTCCGGATCGAGGTTCGCCGAATCGAGGTCGTGGTCGAAGAGTCTGGCCTGCCCGATCAACTCCAGCAGGCGATAGGCGCGAACAAGCGCATCCTCGTTCTGGCCATGCCGGATGCGGCGCTCGCCGTTGGCGAGCAGATCGACGCCCAGGCGGCGCAGCCGGGCGGCCATGGCACCATGGTCTGAACGTTCCGGCTCGCGCTTGAGCGCGCCGACCCAGTCGAGAGCTTCCGGCGTCGGCCAGTACTGTTGCCACTCGTCCGAGGGGGGTGTCCCAACTCTGACTTTCGCCGCCGAGTCATAGGCGAGTCTGTCCCACGCGGTGTAGAACCGTGCCGCTTCGCGAACCGATCGCGCTGCGGCGACGAAATCGTCGGGGTAGAGCAGTGCGAACGGGCCGTCGGTGTCGGGGAGGACGCTCGCCACGGCTGCGAAGTTCCCGCGACGCATGAGTTGCCGTGCCAGGTCCAGACGCCGGTGGCCGTCGATGACCGTGGTGCGAATTCCGCGCACCTGTTCGGAGTCGGGCTCGACCATGCCGCGCCGATCGCGCTGGCCGGTGACGTAGCGCAGGCGTGGGATCGCCCGGCGAGTCGCGGCCAGGACAAGCGCAGCGCTCATCGCCTTTGTGCCGCGCGTGAAATCGACCACGACGTCTTCCGGCGGGAAGTCCTGCAGAACTGCCGCCAGCACCCGGTCGAAATGCGCGTACGCCGCGTCAGCGTCGTTCTCGTCGCCGACCGGCAGCGGCGAGATCTCCACCGCTGCGCCGTCAAGCCGGCGCCGCAGCGTCCGAGCGAAGTCCTCGGTCACGCTGGACGGCAGCAGCACCACGCTGGCCCAGGCATCGGTGGCGATCGACTTTCGCAACGGCGTGAACAATGTTTCTTCGAGCCGATCGAGATCGCCGGTCCCTACCGTCATGACCAACGTGCGTCCGCCTGATTGCGGCATTGCCGTTCTTGCTCCAGATTGTCACGGAACGACCTACGAGATCACCACCGTGCGGACATCCGACTCATGAAGTCTCGTCCTGCTCCACCAGGTAGGCGTCATAGATCGTCTTGGCTTTACGTGCCGACCCGCCCTGTGGAACTTCCCACCAGCCCTTCGTCTCCCAGCGGGCGCGGATGTCGGCAAACGCCGCCTGTTTCAGCAACGGGTCCTCCAGCAGGGACCAAGCCTCGGCAAGCGCCTTGCCGCGCAGAGCCTGATCCGCCTGCACGCCGGGTGTTGCGCTCAGTTCGGCGATCTCGGTGTCCACCCATTCGCGGCCGGGTTCGGAAGCGGGGACCGAACTCGTCATCCCATCGGATTCCGGCACCACGAACAGGCCATAGCCGGCCCGCGTCCTGGCGCCGGCCCCTCGTGTAGTAAGAGCGGAGATCAGGATCCGCTTCGCGAGATCGAGCCAATCGGCGGGTCCCTCGATCACGAACAGAAACGCACCCTGCACAGCCACCTGGGCATTCGGGACCGGACTGTCGAAGTCGGTCGCCGGTACCGCCCCGTCCTCGCCGTAGTAACGGGGATGGTGTGTGGTGACGACCTCGTGCACCAGCGGCCGCTCGGCCGAATCGGGCACCCACCAAGCGTCGTGGAACGCGATCAACCCCGACGAAGCGGTCCGGCGGTCGTCAACCGCTGCCGTGCCGAGTAGCTCGTCGCGGACTTCGCGGAACGCGCCTCCCATTTCGCCGAATCGGTCTCGGACCTGGGATGCCACGAGGCCCTTGATGCTCGACCCCGGGATGTAGGGCGATCCGTAGCTGTGGCTGACGAGGCAGCCCGTCTCCAGCATCCCGCCGCCGGTCGGGCCGATGAACAGGCGGGACGCGATCTTCAGCACGACGGATCGAAAGCGGGTCTCATCGGCAGTGGTGTCCTTCCAGCGGTCGTAGGTGTGTCGGTAGAGGTCGGTGATGGTGCCTTGACAGACGCGCTCGATGTGATCCGTCTTGGCGCTCTGATTGCCATCGTCGTGCTCCGTCAGACCGCGCTGCAACAGCAGGCCCGGGTGACCGTCCAGGTGATTGTCGCGGGCTGCCTCGTGCAGCGGGCGCAGAGCCGTGCGTATCAACTGCGTCGACATCTACTCGACTCCCCCGGACGGCTCTTTGCCGGCCGTTCGCTCGCCGGTGGCGTCGACGCCAAGGACGCCCTGTGCATAGCGTTTCAGCCAGCCGCCGGCTTCCAGGGACCGGCGCGTGAGGATCAACGTCCGACCGAGATCGCTGCCGATGACCTCCTGATGAAGACTTTGGCCATTGGCGGCGGCGGTCGCCTCCGCCGCAAGCAGGACGGCCCGGAGATCATCGAGCAGGGCGTGGTGTTCGACGTTCCCCTTCGCCAGCAGGAAACCGGTCGTCTGCGCCAGACCGTTCTCCAGAAGCATGCCCGGCAGCCTGTGCGCGAGCGCGCCGTACTTCTTGGTGTCCACCTCCTGCGCGCCCTCCTTCCCTTCTCGACGACGGGAGACGCACGTGTACGCGGCCTTGGCGACGGCGTGCGTGCGGACCCTCATGCCGTCACCTCTTTCGCGAGAAACCGGATCAACCCGTTGCCGATGCCGGCGTTTCCGCCGAGCTGCAACAGCATGCTGCCGGACAGAGCCGTAGCGAGCTCGTCCGCGGAGCGCTTGTCCACGTCGTTGTTGGAGTTCGACAGAGCGAACACGCCCCAGAGCACCGTCTCAGCGGGCAGATGCTCCTCGTACCAGAGCGCACCCTGGCTGACCGTGCCGGTCTCGGGATCGAGGCGTATGCGGGCGCGAACCTCGGTGGCGGTCTCTGCGAGGAAGCTCATGACGTCATCGGGCACAGTTGCGAAGCGGACGACGAAGTCGTTCCGGGCAGCGTCGTCGTCGGGGTGCACGTCGACGGCGATACGCTCCGCCCACCCTTCAAGCTCGCCGTCCCGGCATGTCGGAAGATCGAGGTCCTCCAGCACGAGCTTGTCCCCCACGAGGTTGACTGACGCGGGCGTCGTCTTTGCCGTGTCCCTGTCAGGCCCCCTCGGCAACTGCGGCAGAGGAGCAACATCGGCGCGCCTCAGATCGCGCGCGTAACGCCGCAGGATGAAAGGACAGGTGACATAGCAGACGATCCCGGCCAGACAGCGTACCGGCAGAGCCAGCAGATGCGCATCGCCGATCGCCAGAGCGCCGGCGAAGGCCCCGTGGTCGCTACTGACGGACCGGGGACCGAACAGCGTCTCGGCCGCCTTCCGGTCGGGGTCGGCTACCTCTATCTGTTGGCGCAGCACGCCGCGGAGCGACGAGCCGGGCACGATCGGGAGCTGCGTCGCCCGCGCCCGCGCGATGGGCAGGTCCACCACGCCGGCAGACTGACCGGTGCCGCAATGCAGCGCGGACAGGGCGTGAAGATGAAACAGTTTCGCTTGCATGCGTCGTCCTTTCCGGGCTACGAGTCTGCGCCGTCGCCCGCTGGCGGCGTCCATGGACCGGGCAGCGCCAGACCGAACCCGTCGCGCCGATCCTGTTCGTCGTCGCAAACGCTTGCGAGCCAGAGCGCCGCCAGTGAGTCGATATCGCAGGCGCCGAGTACGTCGAACCAGTAGGTGGCGCCAGCCGTGACCAGCTTGCGGGTGGCCCTGGGTCGGCGCAGGGCGAGGGCCCAGCCGGAGTGGGGTTCCCAGCGTCCCACCGCCGCCGCGCGCAGCCGCAGGGTAAGCCGCCGCACGTCCGGTGGGCTCCCGGTCAGCGTGTCGTCCAGCCAACCCGGACGGTAACCGGCCGAAAAGGGTGCCGGTGTCAGCAGCGTCAGGCAGAGACGGCCGGCTTGGCGGATCCGCTCCAACCATCCGTCAGGCGGGGCCGGCCACCGATTCTCGGGCTCGGGTTCCAGGGCCGCCAGACGACGCTTGCCGCCCAGATGCACAAGTGTTGCATCCAATGCCTCGCCGCAGTGGACCAGAAGGCGGAAGCTGCCGGTTGACACTCCACCGGGGCCGGGAGCCCCTGTCCCGGTCAGTCCTGCGGCGCTCCTTCGGAACGCCGCAGGGGATGCGTCCAGGTCCAGCCCCTCGGTCTGGAACAGCGCTCCCGCGAGGACGGCGCCCGTGATCGGATCGATGGACACGTGCGTTCGAAGATCACCGCTCGGAGGCGACCAACCGTTCCTCAGTAGCCGATCGAACGGTACGGGCTCGCCGCGGCGGAACGCCAGCAGATCGTCCCACGACCACCACGCCGGACCGTCTGCGGACTTGCCGTCTGCCTGCGCCGTCAACTGCACGGGCAGCAATCCCGCGGGCAGATCGGCGCCGCACCCGGAATCGAACCCGTGCGGCGCCGCCCGGACGACACGGTGAGAGGCATCGTCATGACCGAAGTACAGGGCATCGGCCGGCCTGCTCGCCAGTATCCGACCGCTGTCGTCGAGCAGCAGCGGTCCGGCGACCGACAGTTGCGCAAGCTCCGGTCCGAACGGCCGACCGGTGGCGCGCGCCCATGCGGTGCGCAGACACCCGGCGATGGTGGACGGGGGGGGAAACTGCGCCGGATCGGCGTCGGCATGCTGCATGGGGCGGCCGGATCGCACGATGATGGGCGCGAGCGGGTCGAGGCTCACCACGGCGCTGGGTCCACTGCGCTCGGATGCACGCGGTACGGCTTTCGGAGCGGTGGACTCCGATGCCAACGCCGAGACGGCGGCGGGAGAATCAGTTGCGGGTGACGTGCCTCCCTTGGCCTTCTTGCGGTACCGGGGCGGCGGGTGGCGGTGCTTGCCCTTCTTCTTCGCCGGGCTCATGGTTGCTCTCCCACGTCGGCGGCCGTGCGGGCCGCGAGGGCGAAAGCCCTTCATCTTGGCGCCGCCCGCGTTCTTGGGCCAACACGTTGCTCAGCCGGGACGGATACAGCAGATGCCCATCGAACGGCAGCGCCGCGTACGTGCCGGCGTTCCCCCGGACGCGGGTCGCGAGACCCGGACCGACCAGTGGCTCGTAGGCTGTGCGCAGTCGTTGCTGCTGGTCCGGTGCGAGTCCCTCGATCCAGGAATCCGCGGCGATGCGCGGCCAAGCGGTGAACTGCTCGGCATCGCCGGCCAGACGCTTGATCACGCCGAGCGCGTCGAGCTGTTCGCCGGGCGACAGGGCGAGCCTGCTACGGGCCGGTTCCCGAGTCAGCCGCTCCGGCAATACGGTCTCGCGCGCCCCGTCGAGCGACGATTTCGGCAGGTCCGGCGTCTTCAGCGGCTCACACGGACGGAAGTCGCGGGTCGCCTTGCGAGCGCTCAGGGCCCTGCCGAGGCGCCGGCTCGCATCCGCGTAACCGCCGTCATCGATCTCCGCCCAGGCGGCAAAGACTTCCAGGATGTCGTCGATCTGCGCTCGCCAGACTTCCGTTCGTATCGGGTGTTCCAGCCGTCGGCGCGCCTGCTCGCCCAGCGCCTTCACGCGCGCAATCGCCGCGGACTTGGCTTCGTGGCACAGAGCGAGGACCGCGCGGGCGTCGGCGAGCGCAAGGTCAGCGCGCAGGACGTTCGCGATGTTGGCGCCGTCGATTGGGTCGTCCTGCGGTTGCAGATCCTTGTCGGGATCGTTCTGGCGGGGAAAGATGAGGCACCCCGGCTGCCGTTCGTGCAGAACCCGGGCGGCGGCACGCGCAGCCTCGGAGAGTAGCCACGACCCGCACCACAGGTCGCGCGTGCGCCGCGCGTCGGCGATCAGACTCTGCACCGGTCCCAGCGAAAGCGTGATGAGGAAGCGCGGCATCAACGTCCTCCGCGTCCGTGGCCGCCGCGCCCGTGGTGTTCGTCGCGTCCGCGGTGCTCGAAGTAGTGCATGAACGCGGTCAGGGCGTCGGCGCCACGGCCGCGCATCGGCGCGACCGAGGCGGCCCGTTCCTCGCGTTCATCGGAGTCCTCCGGCCACGCGGGGCCCACGTGCTCGGAGTCGAGATCAACGGAGACGCTGATGCGTTCCTCCCAGCCGGGCAGCAGCAACGCAAGGGGGCGATACCGCGTTCCGTCGAAGTAAGGTCGCAAAATCAGCGGGCTGGCCATGCGGTCTCGACCGGTCGGGTCGAGTGTCAGGCCCTTGCCCTTTGGGCCCTTCGGGTCGCCCTGATTCTTGTCCTTGAACTGGAACACGATCGGCAATCCGAAAGCCGCACGCGGATAGAGTCCGTCCACCGCGGGCTTCGGCTCGTGTCCAGGCGCATGATCGCCGGTGAGGCGCCGGATCGCATCCGGCTCCGGCCAACGGCTGCGTCCCGGGCGTTGCCCGCCGCCGCGGTTGCGACCCAGATCTTCTCCCTGTCGGAAGTTCTTCAGTGCCTCGAGGGCATCCTTCCAGGCCTCGATCGCACTCTTCCGCGGGGCGCAGAGCACCATCCGGCCACCCCGCGACTTCACCTCCTCGCACGCGACCGGTTTCAGCTCGACATCATTGCTGGTCACCTTGACCGTTCCCAGGCCCCGCCGCGTGCGCGCCCCGATGCCTCCGAAGCACGCCCACCAGCGCAGCGCCGCGATGACCTGCTCGCGCTGGGCGTCCGTCAACTCCGCCGCAAAGCGCAGAGTCAATGTGAACTCGTAGCCATCCCCCAGCAGAGCGGGATCGTCGTCACGGTCGAGAATGAAGGCATAGGCGGGGAAGAGGCGGTTCTTGGCCTTGACCATCCCCGCCGACCCAACCGAATCACCTCCGACGTGCAGTGCCACTCGGCTGGCCCGCGGGCCGGTGGTGGAGATGCCTCCCCACAGCGCGGACTCGGCAGCGAACACGTCCCGCGGGTCACGACCGGCGCCGTTCAGCAGACGCCACCAGAACCGTAGCTGACCCCGGACAGCGCCTGGCCGGATGGGCAGGTCGCAGTCGACCTTGCCGGGCGACACACCCCCGCCATACATCGGCGTAGTCAGCGTGCACTTCACGGTCAACGGGGCGGCAGCGGCCAGCGGCCGGGCGGCATCCCAGAGTGCGAGAGCGTCATCTGCGCGCAGCGCCGGATTCCGTCGTCTCATGTCTGCGAATCTTCGTTGCCGGAGCGGCAGCTTCTTCCAGTGGTTCGGCGGCGAACCTCCAAGCGGCGACGGCCGCGACCGCCTCGGTTCCTGTTGGACCAGAACATCGAGCCGCTCAACGGAGCGGTGTGACGGATGAAGAGCGCATCACGACTTGTCGGCGCTTGCGCCATGCCCACCCGGCTAAGCATCGTGCAGGTTCACGGAGTTGGCATCCACCGTTCGTTCGCCAAGCTTGCCAGCAACCGAGCTGAACGATCCCAGCCCGAAGTGGCTGCCGTAGCCGATAGCCAACGGCCCTGCAATCGGTTCCGCCAACCCGATGTCGAGAGGCGCGCCGGCGGCGTCGGGCTGCACTTCCCGGCCGCGCGAACGGAAGCGATGGAAGTGGATCGCGCGGCGTTGGGTTCCGCCGACGTCGATCGTTTCCAACTCCTCGACCCGGACGCCGGTCACGTCGAGTCCGCGGCGTTTCAGCAACCGCCGCACCTCGCCCGCGTAGCCGGACGCCTTCAGGTGTCCGGATGCCAGGAACGGCGTCACGCTCCGCCACCGGTCGGACGTGGCGAAGATGCGCGCGCCGCCGGCGAAATCGGCCGGTCTGCCGAAGCCCTCCAGCGCGAGTCGCCACTCCTTCACGCTGCCGGGCTCGGCGTCGACGTCTTCCGACCGCTGTTTCGGCGCCAGCCACAAGCGGGTGATGCGGTCGAGCTTGGCGCGGACGTCGTCGTTCATGCCGCCGGAGATGTACACCGACACGTGATCGATCCAGCCGTCCCCGTCCGCGTCCTCCGGCAGCCAGAACGCGTGCGCGTGCGACGGATCCTTCAGCGGTTTCCCGTCGGCGTCACGGCCTGAAATCTCCCACGGTGCTTTCGGAATCCAGCGCTCCGTTGCCTCGTCCTGCTGCCAGCCGAACTGTGCAAGCGCCGCCCGGCGCATCAGTTCCCCGATCCTGACGGCGTCCTCGATACGGGGAAGCGGCCGGCCGGCGAGCAGGAAGCGGGCGACGGTCGGCTGGTCGCGCCCGGCACGCGAAGCGCGGCGCCGGGTGAGGCGGCGGGGAACCACGCCGGGGGCGGCTTCCGGCGCGCGCGCATAGACGACCTCACGGGCTGCCGGCGGGCGGCTCCAGCCCCGGTCCTGGTAGTCGGCGGTGTCGAGCGAGAGTGCATCGATGAGGCGTGCGGGCAGGGTATGCGCCCGCCGGCCCTTGCTTCGGAGCGCCTTGTCGACCTGCGTATCGAGCCGTTGCCGTCTGGGCGTTCCCTTGGCTGTCGCGACCATCTGGCGCTGCATGTCGTCCACGATTCGCTGGCGTTCGGCCGAGTATGCCTCTGGGCTGAGCGGTGCGAGCAGCCGCACGGGGTCCCGGTCAGGATGCCCGTCGAACGGCCGGCAATTCGCGGTGCCGTTCCACTCTGCGAGCGCTTCGCATTCGGTCCAGCTCTCCGCCCGGCCGAGGTAGCCGACGGCGTGGGCGAGATCCGCGGCAAGCGCGAACGGCGAGGGGTCGAGCGTCACGCGCCGCCACGCGGCGACCAGTGTCGAGCCCGCGGGTAGTCGAACGAAGGCGTCGAAGACGAGCGTTGTCTTCGGCCGTCCTTTGTCGAGCCCGCCGGTCGGCATGTAATGGCGCGTATGCGCGTGAATCGCACCCTCCGGCAGGCTGTACTCGGGAAGCGTCTCCGCGAGCGTGTCGATCAACCGCGCGAGGTCGTCCTCGGACCAGCGCGCCCGATCGCCCTTGCGCCACCACGTGGCGATGAGCGCGCGCAGCAGACGCCAGGGCTCCGGCGGCCAGGCGACGGCGGCCTCGTTGACGTTGCGTCCCCACGGCGTCGCGTGGTACCGGCCGGCAGGGAAGCGGAAGGAGAGTGCGAACATGCGCTCACTTCTCGTACTTGACGGT
Organism: Vicinamibacterales bacterium; assembly: GCA_965215895.1. Lineage (GTDB taxonomy): Bacteria > Acidobacteriota > Vicinamibacteria > Vicinamibacterales > UBA8438 > JAJEEA01. The sequence goes on from OZ244130.1 coordinate 1,260,316, forward strand.
GAGAACGCGGCTGTCGCCGAAGAGACCCTTCGATCCGACGGACTCGATCAGCCCCGGCAGCTCCGATTCGATGTCGTCGAGCGCCGGAAGATCGAAACCGGCCGGCCGGGTGACCGTGATTCCGCTCACGTCGAGATCGCAGGCGGTACGCAGCCGCAGACCCTCGACGAGGAATCTGCGGATCTTGAAGAGGGCGAGCATGATCAGCAGCCGCTCGACATCGCACCCCAGGCCGAAGGCGCGGATCTGTCGGAGGTCGAGGTTGAAGTAGGCAGTGATCCTCTCGGCGACCCATTCGTCCCGTGCGAAGGGTACGTTTCCGAAACCCTTGGCCGTTTCGCCGGAGGGATTCACGCTGTCGTTCTTGACCCCGCCGCTCGCCGCCACCCTCGCGTTCTCGGCCTCGACGAAGGCGGACAGTGACCGCGGAAGGCGCAACCGGCCACCGGCCAGTTCCTTCTTGGCGAGAAAAACCCCGTGGAGTAGCGCATTCGTGTCGAACTCCAGGAGCACTTTCGCCAGCTCGCGCAGGTTGACGCGCCCGACCTCCATGGCGGCGAGTCGCTCCTTCAGCAGATTGACGACAGTCTTGTCCTTGCCCTCCAGGATGTACGGGGAGTTGAGCCGGTGCGCTTCGATCAGGGAGTTGGTAGTGAAGGTGTCGCCTACGACCTTGACAACGGGCAGGCCCCGGAGCGGCTCGACCCAGTCGTCGGCAACGTCGTCCCAGCAGACGACTTCGAGGCGGTTCGCCATCGACTGCGCGCTCTCCACGAGCACCGTGCGTCCCCGCCCGTCCGGCGAGTCGTAGACGGCGTGACCGAGGTTGGGAAACCCGGTCGGCTGGAATCTCGTGCCCTGCACCGGCTTGAGCCCGGCCTCGATGAGCAGGCGGGGTTCATTGTCGATTGAGGTCAGGTCAAGCGGCATTCGTCGTATCCTCCGTCGTCACGTTGTCATCGTCAGGCAGAGCGTCCGGATAGGCACGCTTGATCAGGGCGGTCAAGGCCAGGTCGCCGACCGGGATCAGAAGCGCGGCGGCAAGGCGGTCGGCCGGGACACCGGCGCCCATGCGGCCGCCTTCCATCACCGAGGTTCGAGAGCCTGCGCGTACTGTATCGAATGGGGTCGGCAGGCCGGATGCGCGGGCGCGCGCCAGGGCAACACGCACTGCAGGGTCTGTCGCTCGTCCGTCGACGCTGTCTCCGCCGGCGCGCAGGCGTGCGACCAGCCCCGGCGGAAGCGGCATCCGAGTCGTTCCCGGCAGGGCGCGAGCGGAGTGCAGGGCAACGTCCGGTGTGAACACCGGCTTCAGAGCAGCGTACGCGAACGGCACTATCGGGCCGCCGGCGGGGGCGTGCGTCGTTCGCAGGTGCGCCGGCCGCGCCCACACGAGTCCGGCGAGCAGTGCGGCGCAACGCGCGTCGTCGAAGTCGCCGGCGAGGAACGCGGCTACGTCCACGAGCCGTGCGACCGTGGCGCTGGCGAGCGGCTTGTCCTCCAGCCCGCGGATCGACGCCTCCACCAATCGGCGTTCCAGCACGGCGATCATGTTCGAGACGAGGTCGCCCGCTCCCCAGACCACGGCGGGTGGCGTGTCGCCCGCGTGCCATGCCCGGCGCGTGCTGAGGCCTCCCCGGTAGAAGAAGCTCTTTTCGTCGATTGGCGCGAAATGGGCGGCCATCGGCGGTGCGAGGTGCGACCGTGCCCGTACCTGGTCTCCTGCCGGTGTTTCGGACGCTGGGAGGTCACTGGACGCCGCGGACTCATCGTCGCCGCCGTTCACGGTCGGCTCGGGTGCGGTGCTTCCGGGACGCAGGGGTGCCGGCAACCCGAGCCCCGCGAGAGCGGCGGCAATCCGGAATTCCGCGCTGCCGTCGTCCGCTTCCCGTAGCCAATTGGAGGAAATCACGGGCGGCGGCTTGCAGTCCTTCCGTGCGTTCGAATTCGTCGCGAGCCAGCCGACGAGGCCGCCAAGCGCCACCAGCGTGTTTCGGGCTCCTTCAGGCGCTCGATTCTCGATCGTCATCTGAAAGAGGGAATCCTCCAGTCGGCGCAAGGTGTGGCGCGCACGAGCAGGTGCGGTCTTCCTGCTGCCAGCCGTCCGTCGTGTACGCTCCAGCCAGTTGCCCGCTTCGAGGTCGGCTATCAGGTCCCGGCGAGGTCGGTCGGGAGCGTCGAATCGGCCGAGCGGGGTTGCCTGGTAGGGCATCTTGCTGTCGGGCTGGATGATGGAGTACCGCTCGAAGCCTCCGATGCCTCGCGAAGCGCCGAGTTGCGCGACAGAACGCGCGGCGTCCAGTCCGGTTCGAGCTGTGCGTTGCCCGACCGTGAGTCGCCCTTCCGCGAAGGTCGCTTCGAGCTCGGCGAAAGTGGCGGGCTTGGGCCATAGTGGGGTCCAGACCTCGCCGCGAGGTCGATTCGGATCTTCCGATGACAGACTGCCGGTCCCGGCGCCGGTTGGATCGAAAGTGAACGGGAAGGCGCCCCGGCTGCCGCTCGTTGCTCCCCAGCGTCGAGTGAGGGCTCCTGCGAAGGCCAGGGTGCCTTCCATCGCCAGGACGACATCCCATGCGTTCAGAGGGTTGTATCCGACGTAGCCGGTCGTCGCATTCGGACCGCCTTGTCCCGGGCTGAACTGGCCCATGGAACCGTGTACGTCGGTGCGGCGGCCGACGTCGAACACCGCGGACTCGAGTTCGGCACCCGCACGCTCTGCCGGGTTGCCATCCTCGAAGTCGATCAGTTCCTGAAGCTTCTCGGAGAAGTTGACGCCGAAGTCGCGGCTGCCGTCGTTGCCGCCGGAGCCGAGCAGGGGCGCGGCGGCTTCTTCGGTCGCGAGCACGTAGCACGCATCGATGTAGGAGACGTGAAGCGAGTCCGTTTCGGATCTCAGGCTCGGCAGCAGCAGACTCTTGACCGCCTGCGTCTCCTTCTCGACACGGCTCTTCTCCGCGTCGTTGGCTCTCTTTGCATCTCCCTTGAGTCTCTTCGATGCCTCCTGCAGGGATTTCACTCCTGCGCGCAGGCGGTTGTATTCGTCGAGGCGGCTGTTCTTGCGCAGTGAGTCGACCGTGCACCGCATGCCTTCGAGTCGACGACAGGTGCTCGTCCCAATGGCGTTCATGAGTACCGCGCCAGCGCGACCCGATGTCTCGCCTGCGTCGCCTTCCAGAAAACCGGCGCGACCATTCCACGGCGCGATGATCGGACTCGGTGCATAGTCGTGCAGAAAGAAGCGCAGCAGGGCGTCGCGGTTCAGCGTCGTCCGCAGGTGGAAGCACTCGTTCTTCCACCAACCGCGCGCGTGCGGATCGGCCGCTTCACCCGAGACGTGGTTGGCGGGCGAGGAGATGAGGCGCAGTACGCCGAGCGCTTTCAGGTAGGACGCCAGGGGCGTCGGGGTGCATCCGTTCAGCGGGAGCGGTTCACCGACCATCGTCGCTCCCCTTGCGTTCCTGGGCGGATGCCCGCCAGTCGGCGACCCGCAGGAGGGTCTCCAGCCAGGCGAGGCGAAACGGCCCGAGTGCCGCGAGCAGCTCGCGTGTGCGCTCGGTCCAGCTCTCGCGGGAAACCTCGTCCCAGCCCAGCTCCATGATCGAGAGGAGCAGGCTGCCGCCCTCCCAGTGCTCGCCGTCTTCGAGATCGAAGGGCGGCAGCTCGTCGCCCTCCCACACGCCGCGGGCGAAGCGTGTCTCGGCCCGTTCGCTCTTCGGCGGCGCCTCGCGGGGCAGGGCGCGCAGGTTCATCCGCACCTTCCCGTGGTGGGCGGCGATCAGGTAGGCAATCAGGTCGGCATCCCGCGACCAGCGCTCGTGGGCCAGAAACGCCAGGGCAGACGCAAGCTCATGCCGAAAGTACGCCCGTTCGTGTCGAGACCGCTTGACGGTCTTGGCGAGCAGGATGTCGAGCGCAACGTCCTGTCCATCGAGGCCGCGACGCATCGTGTCCTGGAAGACCTCGTGCGCTTTGCCGAGATCGTGCCAGCGCGCTGCCCGGACGACGGCCGCCCGCGTGCCTGTCTCCAGGTCCAGCGCGCCGCACAGCGACTGCGCTTCCGCGGTGACGTCTCGGAGATGTTCGGCGAGGGGTACGATCTTCTCGATCTGGCTGAGCGCGTCCTCGTCGTGTCCGTCGGTTTCTCCCGACGGCAGCGAAGCGGAACCCTGCGGCGCCGGCGCCGGACTGACGCCAATCGATTCCGCCGAGTCGGCGACCGCGGCGGGTACGTTCTTCGGATCGCCGGTGAATCCGACGCTCTCCTGGTAGCCGCCGGTGTCCAGATCGGCGAGCAGAATCAGTCCCGGCCACGGTTGGCCCTGTAGCGGCGTCCATCCGGGCGGCGCAGTCCCCTTCCGGCCATCCCGGCGACGCCACTGCGCGTCGCGCTGGAAGACGAGGCTCTGTCCCTTGCTGCGCGTACGCAGCCTGGAGATCCACGTCCTCGCGGCGCCGATCGACACGGCGCATAGTTCCTCTCGACGGGGTCGCGGCGGATCGTCTGACACCATGGAGAGATCGCGCCAGAAGACGCGGACGTCCGTGTCGTCGGCGTCGCGGACGTACGGTGAGACGTCGACGTCGAAGCCGGTCAGGTCCGGATCCGTGTCGAACAGATCCTCGAGGTCCTTGCGGCGGATGACCCGGCGCGGCGGCGCGAGTTCGTCCGGCGGAGGCAGGTGCACCGGCGCGACGTCGGTCAATGTCGACAAGGACAACTGTTCCCGCGACTTCTGCAGTTCCGCGACAGTGTAGGGGATCGCCAAGTCCAGTGCATCCTTGTCCGACGCGGTGCCGTCCGTCACCGGCTGGAGCAGGTCGATCCAGTGCACCTCTGCGCCGTCGGGAAGCTTCGCGTAGCGGTTGGCGCGCCCGAAGCGCTGGACCATCGACGACCAGGGCGCGATCTCGGTGAACATCACCGCGGCGGAGATGTCCACGCCAGCCTCGACCGCCTGGGTGGCGACGACGATGCGGCCGTGCTGATTCCCGTCACCGGCGCCGATCACCTTGCCCATCTCCCGCTTGCGGTCGGCGGGGCGGAAACGGGAGTGGACGAGGGCCAGGGTCGGCGCTGGCCCAAGCAGCTTCGACAGCCTCTTGACGAGCGCTGCGTGCAGCGCCTGCGCCCGATCCACACGATTCAGGATGGCGGGCGTCATCGCGCCGGGGCGGTGTGCGTCCCGGATGGCGTCTGCGAGCCGCCCGACGTAGTCGGTGATGTCGAGCTTCTTCGGCGATGCCGGAACCACCTGCGAACGAGTCAGTTTCTTGGCCGCGCGTGCCAGACGTGCGAGCCTGCCGTCGGGCGCCGCGGTCGGATCGACCCTGACGACCGATGCGGGAGCCGGCGCCGGATGATCCACGGTGGCGAGCCACCGCGGGTCGAGGGTCGCCGAGATCCAGAGGCTGCGCGAGGGATTTCCCGTCGGGCGGTCTTGCCCCTGCGCCCGATTCGCGTCCGACTGACGAAACGCCTCGAGCTGCGCGGAGGTTGCCCGGCCCGCGCCCATGAGCTGCACCTCGTCGAACACCCACTGCGCGTCCTCGTGCAGAAGCGCGAACTCCATCGGCCAGATTGCCCGGGACGACGCGTAGCCGCGCATCAGGGCGCGGCTCAGCAGCATGTCCTGGGTGCCGACGAGTACGGCCGGGCGCTCCGGCGTCTCCAGCCAGTCGCCATCGTCCACGCCGCCCATGAGCACGTGCACGTCCTCCGGCCGCGGGAGTCGGCTCGCGCCGTCCACTTCGGCGGCCAGCTTGCCGAACCAGCCTCTGACCGCGTCCGCGGTCTGCTCGACGAGCGTCCGCATGGGCAGGCACCAGACCAGACGGCGTGGCGTGGCGTCGGGGCTCCGCAGCCGATGCGCCGCCCACCCGAGCGTCACGGCGGCCGTCTTGCCCGATCCGGTCGGTGCAACCAGGACCCGCGGCCATTCGCCGGCCGTCAGCGCGAGTTGCCACTGGTCTGGCTGCTGGTCGGCGCCGAACGCGAGTCGATAGATGGTTGAGCCGTCCACGTGGCAACTCCTGCGGGGCGAGTGGTGCGAGAGCGTCAGATCATAACTGATGGAATTCGCACGTCCATGTGCGAGCCGACGCGAAGCCAGCCGTTGCCATGGGTCATCGTTGGCTCCTCGGCGCCGTCAGCCCGACGCATCGGCGAGCGTAGCGGCGGCCATTGTCAGATCCTGTCAATCCGCGGGCTACGGTTGAGCGGCGTCGGGTTTGGCGAGCCGTTTGGCACCTGTCTCGTGCCGTCCAGACCGTCTGCTTGCGCCGGCCGGTTCTTGGAGGTAGTGTTTTGGAGAGTATTACTTCCATAATGAGAATAACCACCAAGGGTCAGGTGACCATTCCCCGGCGTCTCCGGCTGAAGTTCGGCCTGCTTCCCAACACGGAGGTCACCTTTGAAGAGGCCGACGGCTGCGTGGTGATCCGTCCGGCGTTGAGCAAACGGGTGCTCATCGAGCGGCGGCTACGCGAGGCGCGTGGCGCCGCCGCCGGCGACATCGGCACCGACGACGTGATGCGGCTCACGCGCGGGGACGAGTGAGTGTTCCTGGTCGACACGAACGTCCTGCTCGACATCTTCACCGACGATGCGACGTGGCGGTCGTGGTCGGAACGGGCGATTCGTGATGCGCTCGTGACCGGCAGCGTCGGCATCAACCCCATCGTGTACGCCGAGACCTCTGTGGCATTCGCCGACCCCGGCGTCCTCGACCGCCATCTCGACGCCCTCCTGCTCGCCCGGCTGCCGCTGCCCTACGGCGCCGCGTTCCTGGCCGGGAGGGCCTTTCTGCGCTACCGCCGCGCCGCCGGAGGCGTGCGGGCCTCGCCGCTGCCCGATTTCTACATCGGCGCCCACGCGGCGACGAACAGCCTGACGCTCGTCACCAGGGATGTCGGCCGCTACCGCTTCTACTTCCCATCGGTGAAGCTGGTGACTCCAGGGGAACCATCCTGACCGGCCTCCACGACGAGTCGCGGTAGTCGACCGGCTCTCCCCGACGCCGACCCGCTCGCCACGGCGCTCCCGAGTATCGGGCACACCCTATGGCGGACGGCCCGAACTGCCGAAACAACCCAATACCGAACATCGGATATCGGGAGGTCGCCGTGCCAGCTCCGGACCACCGGCCGCCGCCGTCGATTCCGCACCCGCCCGCCGACACGCTCCTCGTGCCGGCGCGCATGGCCAACGAGTACGTCTACTGCCCCCGGCTCGCCTATCTGGAATGGGTGCAGGGCGAGTGGGCCGAGTCGGCGGACACCGTCGAGGGCCGCCACGCCCACCGGCGGGTCAATCGCGACGGCGGCGCGCTGCCGCCGCCCGCGCAGGTCGACGAGGCTCCCCGGCTGCATGCGCGATCGATCACGTTGTCGTCCCGCCGCTTGGGACTGATCGCCAAGCTGGACCTCATAGAATCGGACGGCGGCCGGGTGACGCCGGTCGACTACAAGCGCGGCAAACGGCCCCATGTCGAACGGGGGGCGCACGACCCCGAGCGGGTGCAGCTCTGCGTGCAGGGCCTCCTGCTGCGCGAGCACGGCTACGACTGCACCGAGGGGGTGCTCTACTTCGTCGGCAGCCGTGAACGCGTGCGGGTGGCGTTCGACGACGATCTCGTCGCCGCCACGCACGAAGCGGTCGAAGGGTTGCGGCGCGTCGCCACGGAGGGCGTCATCCCGCCGCCGCTCGAGGACAGTCCCAAGTGTCCGCGCTGCTCGCTGGTCGAGATCTGCCTGCCGGACGAGGTCAACCGTCTGACCCGCACGACGGCGGCTCCGCGGCCGATCGCCGTGCCCTGCACGGAGGCTCTGCCGCTCTACGTGCAGGCGCACCGCGCCAAGGTGGCGAAGTCGGGAGAGACCCTGGTCGTGACCGTCGACGACGAGAAGGTTGCGACGGCGCGGCTGGACGAGACCTCGCAGGTCATCCTGATGGGGAACATCCACGTCACCACGCCGTGCCTGCACGAGCTGATGTGGCGGGACATCCCCGTCACGTGGCACAGCTACGGCGGTTGGTTCTTCGGCCATACCGCGGGTAACGGCCACAAGAACGTCGAGCTGCGCACAGCCCAGTACCGGGCGAGCTTCGACGAGGCCACCTGCCTGCGATTCGCCAAGGGACTCGTCGGCGCGAAGATCCAGAACTGTCGCACGTTGCTGCGGCGGAACTGGAAGCGCGACGCCAGCAGCCAGCCGGTGCTCGTCGACCTGAAGGGCGACAGCCGCCGTCCCGCCCGCGTCACGTCGTTGGCGGAACTGCTCGGCGTCGAAGGCGCCGCCGCCGCCCGCTACTTCCGGGCCTTCGGCGCCATGTTGCAGGACGAGCCCGGGGCCCGCGAGCTCGGGTTCGACTTCCAGACGCGAAACCGCCGTCCGCCGACCGACCCCGTCAACGCCCTGCTCTCGTTCGCGTACTCGCTGCTGGCGCGGTCGTGGACGGTGGCGTTGGCCTCGGTCGGATTCGATCCGTTCCGCGGCCTCTACCACCAGGCCCGCTACGGCCGGCCGGGCCTGGCCCTCGACCTGATGGAGCCGTTCCGCCCCCTGATCGCCGACTCGGTGGTCGTGCAGGCCATCAACAACGGCGAGGTGCGGCCGACCGATTTCAGAACCGCCGCCGGCGCCGTCAACCTGACCCCCGACGGCCGCCGGCGCTTCATCGCCACCTACGAACGCCGTCTCGGCCACGAGGTCGTCCACCCGCTGTTCGGCTACCGGGTCAGCTATCGCCGCCTCATGGAAATGCAGGCCCGGCTCTTCGGCCGCTTCCTCCTCGGCGAGCTGCCCGAGTATCCGAACTTCACCACCCGGTGAACCCCGTGGAGCACCTCTACATTGTCGTCTACGACATCGCCGACCCCAAACGGTGGCGCCGCGTGTTCAAGGTGATGCAGGGATACGGCGAATGGGTGCAGCTCTCGGTCTTCCAGTGCCGGCTGAGCCGGCGCCGCCACGCCGACCTGGTTGCACGCCTCGACGCTCTGATCGATCATGGGGAGGATCACGTCGTTCTCGTCGACGTCGGCGTCGCCGAGGGCATCGAACCGCGCATCGTCAGCCTGGGAAAGGCGTTCCAGGCCGTGCGGCGGGAACCGGTCATCGTATGATGCGCATCTCGCCTCTGCGGATCGAGCGCTGCGGTGCCGCCGCGACCCCCGGGAGGGCTCGCAATGCCGGTAGATCCTTGACAACTGGATAGTTATGGTCCAAAACCCACGCGAAGTCATCGCCGTCCCGGCCGTGGCAACGCACGGCCGGCTCACCGCTCGCAATTGCCATGGCAATCCGTTCAAGCACAACGACTTGCGAGCGGTCCGCATCCGCGGGGTCTGCCCCCGCGGCCTCATTGAAGCGGCGGCGGCGTCGACCGGCGAGCCGCCGTCGGCGCGGCATCCGCGGGGTCTGCCCCCGCGGCCTCATTGAAGCGACGCTCGATGACCGGCGTCACGAGCCCCGGGTCGCGCGCATCCGCGGGGTCTGCCCCCGCGGCCTCATTGAAGCGGGCGACCGGCGCCGGCCGCGAATCGCGCTCGGCCGCGGGCATCCGCGGGGTCTGCCCCCGCGGCCTCATTGAAGCGGCGTCGCAGTCTCCTCGCGCGCCAGGCCGCGTCGGTGGAGGCATCCGCGGGGTCTGCCCCCGCGGCCTCATTGAAGCGGCGGCGAGCCGCTGGCGACTGGCGGGCGCCGCGCGGCATCCGCGGGGTCTGCCCCCGCGGCCTCATTGAAGCGTCGACCAGCGTGGGCGCGGGCGTCGCCTCCGTTCCCGGGGCATCCGCGGGGTCTGCCCCCGCGGCCTCATTGAAGCGCGGCGGGCGGCCGCGTCCGATCCGGCTCCCGCGGGCGGGGCATCCGCGGGGTCTGCCCCCGCGGCCTCATTGAAAGCGCGTCGCGTGCGCTGTCTCACCGGGGCATGTCTCGCATTGAAACTGCCGGGTCCACCGGCCGGCCCGCGGCGCATCCGCGGGGTCTGCCCCCGCGGCCTCATTGAAGCGGGCGCGTGGCGCCGGTTCGCGCGTTCCCCGCGCCGCGCATCCGCGGGGTCTGCCCCCGCGGCCTCATTGAAGCGATCGCGACGTTCCGTCGAGCTCGTCCCTGCGCCGGTCGGGCATCCGCGGGGTCTGCCCCCGCGGCCTCATTGAAGCGCGGGATGGACGCCGAGCTCCGCAGCCGGGCTGCCGGCATCCGCGGGGTCTGCCCCCGCGGCCTCATTGAAGCACCGTGCGCGAGGTTCCACGCTCCGAGCGCAGCTGCTCGCGGGGCATCCGCGGGGTCTGCCCCCGCGGCCTCATTGAAGCCCGGCGTCGCCGGGTCTGCCCTACCATGAACGCGGTGCGGAGCATCCGCGGGGTCTGCCCCCGCGGCCTCATTGAAGCAGCATGCCGCGCATGGCGGCCCATCCGCGCGCGTTGGGCATCCGCGGGGTCTGCCCCCGCGGCCTCATTGAAGCCGGTGCGCGGCCGTTTCCGGCTCCTCTGGCCGCTGCATCCGCGGGGTCTGCCCCCGCGGCCTCATTGAAGCTGCTGGGTGAAGGCGTTGACGCGTTCAGCGTAACGGCTGGCATCCGCGGGGTCTGCCCCCGCGGCCTCATTGAAGCGGGCATGGAAGCGGGGCGATCGCCCCTCGGCTGAGTCCGGCATCCGCGGGGTCTGCCCCCGCGGCCTCATTGAAGCCTAATTCGCCCGCGTAATGCCCCCGCCTAAAGGCGCGACGCATCCGCGGGGTCTGCCCCCGCGGCCTCATTGAAGCGACATCGACGACGGCCAGGTGCCCCCGCGCCCGGCCGGCGCATCCGCGGGGTCTGCCCCCGCGGCCTCATTGAAGAGTGCGGGCCGGGACCGTCGCGCCGGCCGTGGGCGCATCCGCGGGGTCTGCCCCCGCGGCCTCATTGAAGCCGGATCGCAAGACGTTCCGCGCGGAGCTCACGGCGGCATCCGCGGGGTCTGCCCCCGCGGCCTCATTGAAGGCACCGTCACCTGGCCAGATACGCCGCCGACTCTTCGGAGGCATCCGCGGGGTCTGCCCCCGCGGCCTCATTGAAGCGCGCCGCCCGCCGCTCATCCGCCGCGCGCCGCGGCGGCCGGCATCCGCGGGGTCTGCCCCCGCGGCCTCATTGAAGATGACGTGCGCGGCTGGGGCGAGTCCCCGCGGTCCGTCGTGGGCATCCGCGGGGTCTGCCCCCGCGGCCTCATTGAAGGCGTGCGGAATCGGGCATGTCCCGCTCCTCGTGGCGGGCATCCGCGGGGTCTGCCCCCGCGGCCTCATTGAAGCGGTACTCCGGGGGTCGCCGCCCATCGCTTGCGGGCATCCGCGGGGTCTGCCCCCGCGGCCTCATTGAAGCGACGAGGCATCCGCTCGCCGCGGGTCGTGGCGGCGCATCCGCGGGGTCTGCCCCCGCGGCCTCATTGAAGCGCCATGCAGGACCGGCATCCGCGGGGTCTGCCCCCGCGGCCTCGGCGGGCGTCCCGGGCGCATCCGCGGGGTCTGCCCCCGCGGCCTCATTGAAGCACCGCCGCACGCGGAACTCAAGCGCCTGGCCGGGCATCCGCGGGGTCTGCCCCCGCGGCCTCATTGAAGCACGATGATCGCGCTGACGCTGCGCACGGTGCCGCAGCATCCGCGGGGTCTGCCCCCGCGGCCTCATTGAAGCGTGATATCCACCGGAGGCATGAGCCGTGCGGCAGCATCCGCGGGGTCTGCCCCCGCGGCCTCATTGAAGCCGCGAGGGCAAGGCATCCGCGGGGTCTGCCCCCGCGGCCTCATTGAAGCCCGTCCCGGCTACCCAGCCGCATCCGCGGGGTCTGCCCCCGCGGCCTCATTGAAGCAGGCGGCGTTGTGCTGCAGCGCTCAGAATGCCCTGTAGCATCCGCGGGGTCTGCCCCCGCGGCCTCATTGAAGCCTGTGCGTCCCGGGGGCGGGTCCGAACCGAGGAGCACGAGCATCCGCGGGGTCTGCCCCCGCGGCCTCATTGAAGCGAGCCAGCTCTTCGCCAACGTCTACCTCGACCGCTTCGAGCATCCGCGGGGTCTGCCCCCGCGGCCTCATTGAAGCGGGGCGCGTGTGGCCGACGCCACCGCGCTCCGACGGCATCCGCGGGGTCTGCCCCCGCGGCCTCATTGAAGCAGGGCGGCGGCAGTCCTGGGCCAGGCGTTGCACCGACCAGGCATCCGCGGGGTCTGCCCCCGCGGCCTCATTGAAGCGTGGGGCGGCAGGTCAAGTGCGACGTGGGGCGTGTCGCATCCGCGGGGTCTGCCCCCGCGGCCTCATTGAAGCAAGTCGGCCTTTTGCCATCCGTCTTCCTCGGGGCAGATGGCATCCGCGGGGTCTGCCCCCGCGGCCTCATTGAAGCGGGGAGGAGTGGCAAATGACCAAAAAGCAGAGACGCGCATCCGCGGGGTCTGCCCCCGCGGCCTCATTGAAGCGAGGGCGTGTCCGCCTCGGTGTCGTCGTGGCTGCTGGCCGTGGCATCCGCGGGGTCTGCCCCCGCGGCCTCATTGAAGCATACATCCCCTCCAGTCTCCGGGAACCGACTTCGAGCATCCGCGGGGTCTGCCCCCGCGGCCTCATTGAAGCGCCGACGTTGAGGCGCCGAGCCGCGGCAACGACGGCGCGCATCCGCGGGGTCTGCCCCCGCGGCCTCATTGAAGCAGGGCGAAAACTCTCCGAGAGCTGGAGAAGCTGAAGCATCCGCGGGGTCTGCCCCCGCGGCCTCATTGAAGCGCTTCTTCCGGTCGTCCCTCTTGCCCTTGCGATCGGGCATCCGCGGGGTCTGCCCCCGCGGCCTCATTGAAGGCAGGCTGTTCCTGATGAGTGCTCCCTTGTCGTGGCCCGCATCCGCGGGGTCTGCCCCCGCGGCCTCATTGAAGGCGGCCAAGGTGTCCCGGTCTGATTTCCGATCCCGTGCATCCGCGGGGTCTGCCCCCGCGGCCTCATTGAAGTGAGGGAACAAGCCTCCGCGTGGCTCACCTGTTTCAAAGCATCCGCGGGGTCTGCCCCCGCGGCCTCATTGAAGTAGCCGCGAGCTGTGCGCGGCTTTGCGCCCGGCTCCGCCGCATCCGCGGGGTCTGCCCCCGCGGCCTCATTGAAGTCGCAGACGCCCGGCACCCTGCACGTGGTCGGCGCCGGCGCATCCGCGGGGTCTGCCCCCGCGGCCTCATTGAAGCCACGGGTACGGCCTGCACCTGCTCGGTCTCGAGGCGGCATCCGCGGGGTCTGCCCCCGTGGCCTCATTGAAGCGCGATGCAGCACCACGCCCTTGCCGTCGAAGGTCAGCATCCGCGGGGTCTGCCCCCGCGGCCTCATTGAAGCCGCGAGCCGTGGCACCCCAGGCTCGCACCCACATGTGGCATCCGCGGGGTCTGCCCCCGCGGCCTCATTGAAGCGGCAGGGCTGCTGGACCTTGTCCCATTTTCCGGCGCCGGCATCCGCGGGGTCTGCCCCCGCGGCCTCATTGAAGCGCGCAGGTCCTCCGGCAGGTGGCGAATCGACGAGCGCATCCGCGGGGTCTGCCCCCGCGGCCTCATTGAAGCCATCCAGTCGAGCATGAACAGCGTGCGTTCGATGCGCGCATCCGCGGGGTCTGCCCCCGCGGCCTCATTGAAGCGCCCTGCGGCCGGTCTCGATGCCGCCGCCACCGAGAGCATCCGCGGGGTCTGCCCCCGCGGCCTCATTGAAGCGGGCGGCAACGATGTCGACCTGACGCACGAGGCGGGCATCCGCGGGGTCTGCCCCCGCGGCCTCATTGAAGCACGGTGGGTGGGCCCATCGAGGACACCCGGCTCACCGCATCCGCGGGGTCTGCCCCCGCGGCCTCATTGAAGCGCGCTGTCCTGTAGCCTCCACAGCTTGCGGGCCGTCGCATCCGCGGGGTCTGCCCCCGCGGCCTCATTGAAGCAACGACGCCACCACGTTGCCGTTGGAGAGGACCGAGCATCCGCGGGGTCTGCCCCCGCGGCCTCATTGAAGCACCGTCGACGGCGGTTGGGTCTGGACCTTCGCGGCGGCATCCGCGGGGTCTGCCCCCGCGGCCTCATTGAAGCCAGGTTTTGAACAGGATCCAGTAAAAGGCAGGGAAGAGGCATCCGCGGGGTCTGCCCCCGCGGCCTCATTGAAGCGCGTGTATATGCCATCATGTGTCCTTGACAGCGTGTGCGCATCCGCGGGGTCTGCCCCCGCGGCCTCATTGAAGCCAGTACACGCCGGTCGCCTCCATCGCCACGTGCGTGCAGGCATCCGCGGGGTCTGCCCCCGCGGCCTCATTGAAGCCCGCCCCATTAACCAGACGCCCTACCTAGCTCGTCGGCATCCGCGGGGTCTGCCCCCGCGGCCTCATTGAAGCACGAGGGCGAGCCGGAGGAACCCGATGAGCCGTTGCGCATCCGCGGGGTCTGCCCCCGCGGCCTCATTGAAGCGACGAGACCGCCGGTCTGAAGCAGATCTACGTGCGCATCCGCGGGGTCTGCCCCCGCGGCCTCATTGAAGCATGGCGGCAACGAGGGGTTGTGGGCGCGATCAATCTCGAGCATCCGCGGGGTCTGCCCCCGCGGCCTCATTGAAGCGCTACGGTGGCGAGCATGGAGATTCAGAATCAGGGCGCATCCGCGGGGTCTGCCCCCGCGGCCTCATTGAAGCAAGGCAGACAATCTCAGCAGGAGCAGGGAGGACCCGAGCATCCGCGGGGTCTGCCCCCGCGGCCTCATTGAAGCCTGGCCGAACGCATTCGCTCAGCCTTGGGACGGTGAGGCATCCGCGGGGTCTGCCCCCGCGGCCTCATTGAAGCGATTGCGGTGAGCCGGGACACGGGGCGGGGGGGCAAGGGCATCCGCGGGGTCTGCCCCCGCGGCCTCATTGAAGCCGGGGGTTAGAGGGGGAGGGCCTGGCCACAGCCGCCGCATCCGCGGGGTCTGCCCCCGCGGCCTCATTGAAGCGCCCGCTATCGTATCACCGGTAGACGCGCCAAGGTGAAGGGCATCCGCGGGGTCTGCCCCCGCGGCCTCATTGAAGCACCCGGAGCTGACATGTTCGCGTTCCACGTTTCAACGAGCATCCGCGGGGTCTGCCCCCGCGGCCTCATTGAAGCGAGCCGGAACGCCCGCGTCGCGGAACTCCCTCTGAAGCATCCGCGGGGTCTGCCCCCGCGGCCTCATTGAAGCACCGGCAACCCAAACCTATACACGCACTCCTGGCCCGTGCATCCGCGGGGTCTGCCCCCGCGGCCTCATTGAAGCGATGAAATTCCGAAGGCAGGCGAGGAGTTCGCCCTGGCAGCCGCGGGGTCTGCCCCCGCGGCCTCATTGAAGCACGACCGTCCCGGTCGTCGGCCGACGCCGCACCCGGCATCCGCGGGGTCTGCCCCCGCGGCCTCATTGAAGCGACTCGTCGTCCATCAGCTGGCGGGACTCCCGCATGAGCATCCGCGGGGTCTGCCCCCGCGGCCTCATTGAAGCGACGAAGTTGCCGGCGGCGGTGGTCTCGAGCGCGTTCGGCAGCATCCGCGGGGTCTGCCCCCGCGGCCTCATTGAAGCGGCCAGAACGCCACCACCGACGTGAGGCTCCACGAGCCGGCATCCGCGGGGTCTGCCCCCGCGGCCTCATTGAAGCAACGGCTGGTGGCAGACCACGCAGACCTGCGACCCGGGCGGGCATCCGCGGGGTCTGCCCCCGCGGCCTCATTGAAGCCCGTTGAAGTTCGCGACCCACCAGCGTCCAGAGGTTAGCATCCGCGGGGTCTGCCCCCGCGGCCTCATTGAAGCTGAGGGTGTCACTGTAATCGGAGGCACTGGACTCCGGCAGCATCCGCGGGGTCTGCCCCCGCGGCCTCATTGAAGCTGCATCCTCGCCGCACGTCAGACACATGCCCTCCATCGCATCCGCGGGGTCTGCCCCCGCGGCCTCATTGAAGCACCGCTGGAACGGTTGGCTTCGTACCGGCGAACGTCCGCATCCGCGGGGTCTGCCCCCGCGGCCTCATTGAAGCACAGGCGACCCAAACCGATACACGCACTCCTGGCCGCATCCGCGGGGTCTGCCCCCGCGGCCTCATTGAAGCGACAATGAGGGTAGCCCGGTTTACCCGGCCGCTGTGAGCATCCGCGGGGTCTGCCCCCGCGGCCTCATTGAAGCACTCGGTTACGCAGTCGACGGTTCTGAACAGAACGTGGCATCCGCGGGGTCTGCCCCCGCGGCCTCATTGAAGCCTGTCCGCGTCGAGCAGCGAGCCGTCCCGGATTCGCAACACGCATCCGCGGGGTCTGCCCCCGCGGCCTCATTGAAGCGACTTGATCTCGTTGACGCGCTGGCCCAACTCCTCAGCATCCGCGGGGTCTGCCCCCGCGGCCTCATTGAAGCGCCGGCTTTCTCCGCCATGTCCGTGAGGGACTGGTCGCATCCGCGGGGTCTGCCCCCGCGGCCTCATTGAAGCAGGCAGGCCACGCTGGGTCTACCGGTCGGTGACGAGGGTGGCATCCGCGGGGTCTGCCCCCGCGGCCTCATTGAAGCTTGATTGCGTCGGTGAGTTCCGGCAGTTCCAGTTGGGTGCGGCTCTTCTTCGTCGGCGGCCCAAGGGGCTTCTGCCAGCGGCACGGCAAGAGCTACTTGACCCGTCGAAGGTGTGGTGGGGAGGGCGGCGGGGGCGGCTTGCTGACCGGCCGCGCTATTCCATCAGCGTATCGCTGGGCGTGGTGCCGCTGGTACTCCCGCGTCGTGGAAGTCCCAGTACGCATCGAAGTCGCGGCTGGCTTCGTAGCACCCGGAGCTTCAGAACCGCCTCGGCTCCAACCCAGTTCGCCACCCGGCGGATCCGGGCCCGCGCATGGATGAAACAGCGGTACTGGGTAGCACCAGCGTGCACCAGTGAACTCCATCACGGTCGCGGACCAGGTACCGCACGCCCCTTCGATGACGCCGGTGGCGATGGAACACAGGCACCGCCTTGCAGACGTACTCGGCCACGTGGATGAGGTCGATTACCACACCGTAAGGTCGACGGCGGCGCTCGCGCGGTTGAGTTGCGTCTCGGCGCCATCGACGAGCGCGACCCGCCCGGGCGCGCAACCTGCACCGTCCCGAAGGTCGTCTCCGGGTGGTGTTCCTGCAGACGCCGCTGCGAGCGCTCGACATCGTCGACCCCCTCGACCGGACCGGCGGCCTCCTCCCCCGGGGTGCGTTGATCGAGGTGTCCTTGCAGGAGCCTGCGCATCAACTCCTGGCCCCGTCGGTGGAGCTCCCGTTCGAGCTCGCTCTCACTCATCTGCTGGGCTTCGCGCGATGAGAGGTAGGCTTTGGCGTCAGCGAAGACGGCCTCGGCCACCGCATACGGCGCCTGGTCGGGGGAAGCGGCGCTGTGAGCCACGTCTCGCATCGCTCAACTCTCCCGCAACCGCCGGACCGTGTTGGGCGCCTCACCGGCACGGCGGCAGTGTCGGTCCATGCGAGCTCGATCGCTGGTGGCACCCAACGCGACCCAGAAGGCACGTCCCGAGAACCTCGTCGTCGCTGCTACGGCCATCGCAGAGGCATCTCCCTTCCCAAGGCACTGTACCAAAACGCCGCGCGAATGTCCAGGGGGGCGGAGGGGACGACCGAAGCGTCCGGGCGCCGTGATCAGGCCGGGCTGGCCGCCCGAAAGAGGCCGGTGGGCGCTGTCCGGGGCGCTGTCCCCGCGCAAAACGAACCGAAAAGTGACCGTCCGCGAGCAAAAACGCCCATGAATAGGTGAAAAAGCCGTCTACGAAGAAGAGCCGCACCCGTTCCAGTTGGCATCCGCGGGGTCTGCCCCCGCGGCCTCATTGAAGCGACGGCGCGCAGCGGCTCGCCAGCGCGATCCCCCTCGGGCGCATCCGCGGGGTCTGCCCCCGCGGCCTCATTGAAGCAGGTGGACGAACATCGGGAGCCGGTAGGCCGTATACGCATCCGCGGGGTCTGCCCCCGCGGCCTCATTGAAGCGCGGAGGGGGCAATGGAAGCCCTGACGGCGACGCGGGCATCCGCGGGGTCTGCCCCCGCGGCCTCATTGAAGCACAGCCTGACCGCCGTCCTCAGCCCGGCGACGTAGCGGGCATCCGCGGGGTCTGCCCCCGCGGCCTCATTGAAGCACGCACATCATCATCGGGAACTTCTCTGGCATTAAGCATCCGCGGGGTCTGCCCCCGCGGCCTCATTGAAGCGAGAGTCTCCTGTCCGGCCACAAAGACCTCAAAGAGATGCATCCGCGGGGTCTGCCCCCGCGGCCTCATTGAAGCGATGCTCTGGTGAACGGCCAGCACACCGATAGACCCGACGCATCCGCGGGGTCTGCCCCCGCGGCCTCATTGAAGCGAGGCGCAGATCGCGCGGGTCGACGGCTACCACCGGGCGGCATCCGCGGGGTCTGCCCCCGCGGCCTCATTGAAGCCAACGACAGTTGGGCCACTTAGCACCTAGGTCGTGAGGGCATCCGCGGGGTCTGCCCCCGCGGCCTCATTGAAGCAACTGGCCTCCCACATGGCGTTCATCAAATACCTGAGCATCCGCGGGGTCTGCCCCCGCGGCCTCATTGAAGCGGGGGTGGTGGCGTCTCTTCGTCGCCGTGGTGGGGCGGCATCCGCGGGGTCTGCCCCCGCGGCCTCATTGAAGCGACATCGGAGCGCGCCACACTTGTATATTCGGATTGTCGCATCCGCGGGGTCTGCCCCCGCGGCCTCATTGAAGCGCGCATAAACCGCATGACGTGAACCGGGATCTGTGCGGCATCCGCGGGGTCTGCCCCCGCGGCCTCATTGAAGCGCGACGCGGCCGTCGCGTCATCCAAGAACCGCGTCAGCATCCGCGGGGTCTGCCCCCGCGGCCTCATTGAAGCGGGACCGCGAGCGCGAACGTCGGGAACGTGACGCACTGGTGCATCCGCGGGGTCTGCCCCCGCGGCCTCATTGAAGCTCGTCGTCCGTGATGGCTCTCGCGATACGGAAAGGGGGCATCCGCGGGGTCTGCCCCCGCGGCCTCATTGAAGCAGTACATTAGGTATAGATAGATAGAGGGAGTAAACCGTGACGCATCCGCGGGGTCTGCCCCCGCGGCCTCATTGAAGCATCGTTGTTGACGAGGCCAATGGTGTTTCTGACGACGCATCCGCGGGGTCTGCCCCCGCGGCCTCATTGAAGCACCGGCCGCGGCGTCTCGGCGGGGCTGACCGTGGGCGGGCATCCGCGGGGTCTGCCCCCGCGGCCTCATTGAAGCGAAGCTAATGCGCTCGAGTTGTTGCCGAATAATCAATTGCATCCGCGGGGTCTGCCCCCGCGGCCTCATTGAAGCGCGCTCTGCGACTTCTCGTCGCGGATGACCTGGAGGCCGGGCATCCGCGGGGTCTGCCCCCGCGGCCTCATTGAAGCATGTACCGGGTGGCGTTGGCCGTCTCTTCGTGGTCGCGCATCCGCGGGGTCTGCCCCCGCGGCCTCATTGAAGCACCGCGAGGACCGCGGTGTCGTCGACCCGCTTGTGCGCATCCGCGGGGTCTGCCCCCGCGGCCTCATTGAAGCGCGGCTCCGGCGATGACCTGGTGGACGCGGTCGACGTCGCATCCGCGGGGTCTGCCCCCGCGGCCTCATTGAAGCAGTACGCCGCCCTGGAGCCCGCTGTTGGCCGCCGTGAGCATCCGCGGGGTCTGCCCCCGCGGCCTCATTGAAGCGAGGTGGTCGCCAGGCAACTCGCAGGGACCGGTGCGGCTGCGGCGGTGCATCCGCGGGGTCTGCCCCCGCGGCCTCATTGAAGCGCCTGCATCCGCACCAGCACATCAGCAGTGGGCGCATCCGCGGGGTCTGCCCCCGCGGCCTCATTGAAGCTAGACAAGCTTGGCGAAGGAGGGACAGATGAAGTAAGGCGCATCCGCGGGGTCTGCCCCCGCGGCCTCATTGAAGCCCGCGCTTGACGCCCGCGAAAGCCTCCGTCGGGCGAGCATCCGCGGGGTCTGCCCCCGCGGCCTCATTGAAGCCAGGATGCGGTCCAATCGTGTCACCAGAACCACTCGCGCATCCGCGGGGTCTGCCCCCGCGGCCTCATTGAAGCTGGCCGGCCGGTCGTGGATGGTGACCGCCTTCCGGGCTGGCATCCGCGGGGTCTGCCCCCGCGGCCTCATTGAAGCAAAGCGGCGGTGTAGGGGGGGCGAGGTTCCGGCCGAGACCGCATCCGCGGGGTCTGCCCCCGCGGCCTCATTGAAGCACCGACCACGGCCGCGCCACGGGCTACCGGGCGCTCGCATCCGCGGGGTCTGCCCCCGCGGCCTCATTGAAGCGGCACGAGCAGGATCTGGTTGCACCCCGTGAAGTACGCATCCGCGGGGTCTGCCCCCGCGGCCTCATTGAAGCTTCCGGTCCGTCTTCCTGCCGGGCGCGTCTTCGGTCTATGCATCCGCGGGGTCTGCCCCCGCGGCCTCATTGAAGCTGATTGCACCAGTCCTGACTTGGCTCCCGGGATCTGGTGCATCCGCGGGGTCTGCCCCCGCGGCCTCATTGAAGCCCCCGGGGCCCCCACGTTGCGGTGTGCATCGCGTGGGCATCCGCGGGTCTGCCCCCGCGGCCTCATTGAAGCAGCCACGTCGCCGGATGCGGGATGAACTGCCCCCCCGGCATCCGCGGGGTCTGCCCCCGCGGCCTCATTGAAGCCCGTCGGCGTCTACCGACAGGTGACAGAACTCATGGTCGACGCATCCGCGGGGTCTGCCCCCGCGGCCTCATTGAAGCAGCCTGGCGCCCTGGTACCCATCGCAGGGCGACGAGGGCATCCGCGGGGTCTGCCCCCGCGGCCTCATTGAAGCCGGAGACCGCCGAACCGGCTCCGGAACCGGAGGTGTGGCATCCGCGGGGTCTGCCCCCGCGGCCTCATTGAAGCTCCGGGTCAAACGGGTCCCCGTGCATATTGCCGTCGAAGCATCCGCGGGGTCTGCCCCCGCGGCCTCATTGAAGCCGGTGGCCGGACGGGAAGAAGTGGGCGAAGGAAGGCCGCATCCGCGGGGTCTGCCCCCGCGGCCTCATTGAAGCAGAATCAGATCCAGCAGACGAAACCAGAGATTAGGGACATGCATCCGCGGGGTCTGCCCCCGCGGCCTCATTGAAGCGGCGATGACCGCCTCGATGTCCTGCTCGATGTCCTGGCATCCGCGGGGTCTGCCCCCGCGGCCTCATTGAAGCTGTGCGTCGCTCATCTACACCCTTCCCAAGCGGGGCGGCATCCGCGGGGTCTGCCCCCGCGGCCTCATTGAAGCACGCCCTCGCCCGTCTCAAACGCCCGCGCTATCGTGCGCATCCGCGGGGTCTGCCCCCGCGGCCTCATTGAAGCTCGGAAGCGGGCGCCCCCCTCCAGCGGAAAGGGGCGCGCATCCGCGGGGTCTGCCCCCGCGGCCTCATTGAAGCTCGTGGACTTTGCCGCCGATGAACTGCACCGGTTTCCAGGCATCCGCGGGGTCTGCCCCCGCGGCCTCATTGAAGCAACGGTCCCCAGGTCGAACGCCTCCACCGCCTCCACGCATCCGCGGGGTCTGCCCCCGCGGCCTCATTGAAGCGGGTCGTTTGGGTTTATGCGATAGATTGCATTGGGCATCCGCGGGGTCTGCCCCCGCGGCCTCATTGAAGCGGGCGCTTGTCGTGCGGGATCTGGTCCCGCTGCGCCGAGGCATCCGCGGGGTCTGCCCCCGCGGCCTCATTGAAGCCAGGAGGAGCTTGGTCGTATACGTAGCAGGATGGCCACAGCATCCGCGGGGTCTGCCCCCGCGGCCTCATTGAAGCTGGGATAGCCGTTACGTGACGCCATGTGGCGTAACGTGCATCCGCGGGGTCTGCCCCCGCGGCCTCATTGAAGCTCTGGTAGACGTCATCCCAGATCACGGAGCAGCCCCGGCGCATCCGCGGGGTCTGCCCCCGCGGCCTCATTGAAGCTGCAGCGAAGGTTGCCGGTGATCCGGCGCCGGCGGCGCATCCGCGGGGTCTGCCCCCGCGGCCTCATTGAAGCGCGGAGCCACGGCCGCCGTAGAGCACCTTGTAGCGGTGGGGCATCCGCGGGGTCTGCCCCCGCGGCCTCATTGAAGCATCATCTCGGCGCCCGACATCCCGCGTTGCTTCCAGCATCCGCGGGGTCTGCCCCCGCGGCCTCATTGAAGCGGCAGCATCGGCGAGCTTGTCCGGGTCGGCGGAAAGAGGCATCCGCGGGGTCTGCCCCCGCGGCCTCATTGAAGCCAAGCTGCCGGCGCCGTATCGTGGGACCGTGTGCGAGCATCCGCGGGGTCTGCCCCCGCGGCCTCATTGAAGCCGCGTGCGTACGCGTGGCGCGTGCGTGGGGGGAAGTGCATCCGCGGGGTCTGCCCCCGCGGCCTCATTGAAGCGTGAGCAGACCGCGGACGCGGCATAGCGCCGCGGCCCTGGGGCGCATCCGCGGGGTCTGCCCCCGCGGCCTCATTGAAGCACGACGCGACGGCCGCATCGCAAAAGTTCGGCGGGTCCGCATCCGCGGGGTCTGCCCCCGCGGCCTCATTGAAGCGGACATGTCTCGGTCTGGTGTCGGCACGGGGGCGTGGGACGCATCCGCGGGGTCTGCCCCCGCGGCCTCATTGAAGCCGGGTCGGCGACACGGGCGAACGCCGGGGGAACCGGGCATCCGCGGGGTCTGCCCCCGCGGCCTCATTGAAGCCAGACGGCGGGCGGGCGCGCGAACAAGACGACCGGCGCATCCGCGGGGTCTGCCCCCGCGGCCTCGTTGAAGCGAAAGCTGCCGCCGGCGACCAGCTCTCGAAACCGTCCGGATGCATCCGCGGGGTCTGCCCCCGCGGCCTCATTGAAGCGTGATCGATTCCTGGCGGGCTCGGCCGGTGGGTGGGGGCATCCGCGGGGTCTGCCCCCGCGGCCTCATTGAAGCGTCGCGAGCAAATGCCGCTTAACTACGTGGCTTGGGCATCCGCGGGGTCTGCCCCCGCGGCCTCATTGAAGCAAGGTGGACGGCGCCATCACCAGCCGGGGAGCTTTCGCGAGCATCCGCGGGGTCTGCCCCCGCAGCCTCATTGAAGCTGATTCGCTTGCGGCGTATCGTCCTCGCGGCCGGTTGCATCCGCGGGGTCTGCCCCCGCGGCCTCGTTGAAGCGTCCGGTAGCGTCGCCGCTGTCCACCCGCAGACGTAGCATCCGCGACGCGCCGGCGGACGATCCGGCCGCGAGCCGGGAGCATCTACCCTCGCGGCCTCATTGAAGCCTTGACTGCGGCTGACGCCAGTCCTGCGGCGCCTCCGGCATCCCTCATGGGGTGGCGGGCTGTGGACTGCCACCGTCTCGACCCTCGTCGCCACGCCGGGTCGATGTTCTGTGGCTTGGCCGCACAACCAGCCGTACCTGCCCGGACCTGTCGCGCCGGGCGACGGGAGCGGACTTTCGGGCGCCGCTGGCCGCCATCATCACCGTGACGCGTCGACAACGAGAACGTGGCCTCCCGCGGCGTACTTGAGAATGGCCCGGTCGGCGGTGAAGAGCGGCGCGGTGCAATAGCGGGCCGTCGCCACGATGAGGCGATCGGCAGGGTCGGCGTGGAAGCTGCGCGGCAGGCGCACGCTGTCTATCGCAACGGCCGGTTCGATGGGTATCAGATGGACGCCAGGCAAGCTGAGCGCGGTGTCGATCCAGACCCCGACGTCGCGCCTGAGACGCAAGCGACCCCGGTCCGCCAGCAGGGCGATCTCCCAAGGCGTAATGACCGAGATGCCGATGCCGTCCGCCCGTCCCGCCGCTTCGATGGCGGCGCGGGCGGTGCGTCCAAGGCGCGCGTCTCCGTCGACCGCCCAGACGAGCACATGCGTATCGAGGATTATCACCGCGTCGCGGCCCAGCTCGACGGATGGGTTGCCGGCGAGAAGGGGCTGTCATAGCCCAGCACCGATCCCCGCATGGCGCCGATGATCGACGGACGCGCGCCAGGTGAAGGGGCGGGCGACAACACGGCGACCGGCCGGCCGCGGTTGGTGATCGTGACCGGTTTTCGGTCTTTCTCCAGTTGCTTGATTACGCGGAGACACGTTGCCTTGAACTCGGCCGCTCCGAGACTCTTCGCCATGTGGTTGCCTCATCGAATGTGTACGTACACTTCAAGTGTACATGAAAGGCTGCTGGCGCCAAGCAACGCGATTCTGGGGTCGGGTCGCGTCAAGTCGCGTCGCCACGGAGGGCGTCATCCCGCCGCCGCTCGAGGACAGTCCCAAGTGTCCGCGCTGCTCGCTGGTCGAGATCTGTCTGCCGGACGAGGCCAACCGTCGGACCCGCACGACCGTGGCTCCGCGGCCGATCGCCGTGCCCTGCACGGAAGCTCTGCCGCTCTACGTGTGACGGGAGGCGCACGTCGGCGGCGATGTTCCGGCGCTGCATGCGGTACACGATTCGACGCGTTTGGCACCAACGCCTGCCGGCGATCCACACTCCACCTGATGAAACACCTCCTCCTCGCCGCCCCACTCCTCGCCGCGTGCTGTGGCGCCCGCATGTCCATCTGGCAGGGCATTGAGTTCCTTCCGGACGGTCGTGTCGTGGCGGTCTTCACCATCCACGATACGGTGGAGCGCCCGCCCGACTTCCCCATCATGTGGACCCTCGACGGCTGCGGAGAGCTGCGCACCGGCACGGGGCGTGAGCTGCGGTTCCCGGCCCCTTCGGAGAGCGGATGCACCGTGCGCCTGCGCTACGGTGACAACACCTACGGCGCCTACACGGTGCCGGCGACGGAGCGCGGGGCCGCGCTTCGCGCTCGGGAGCCCACCGCACCCGCCAGTGCGTGGCGTTAGCGTCACACGCCACTTGGCTGACCTGTTGGTGTTCTGGCCCGTCTTGCTCTCTGGGCCGGCCCCGGGTGAGCCCGTGGCCTCAGTGCCGCGGCGAGACGAGGCGGTGGCGGTCGAACTGCTGCAGGGCCGGTGCGGGGATGAGAGCCGTGGGGTCCCCGTAGATCGGAGGACCGAAATCGATGGTGCGGAAGGGGGGATTTGAACCCCCATGAGCCATTGGCTCGCTAGCCCCTCAAGCTAGTGCGTCTGCCAGTTCCGCCACTTCCGCATGGGTGGTGCGACGGGTCCTACTGAGGTTCTTCCGGCGCGTCGGCCGGCTCCTCGGTCTCGGGGTCGGGCTCTGCCGCCTCGGCCTCGGCGTCCGGCGCGAGGGCGGCGTTCGCCGGCGCCGATATCGGAGCCGGAGGCTCGAAGCCGGGACCCTCCACGCCGCTCAGCACGGAGCTGGTGCCACGCTGGCCCATGATGGCGAGGGTCATCGACCCGACCATGAACAGGGCGCCGAGCACGGTGGTGGCCCGGGTCAGCACGGTGGCGCTGGCGCGGGCGCCGAAGGCGGCGTCGCTGCCGCTGCCGCCGAAAGCGGCCTGCAGGCCGCCGCCCTTGCCCTGTTGCATCAGGACCACGACCAGCAGGAACAGGCACACGAACACATGCAGGGCGGTGAGGAGAATGCTCAGCATCGTTCTTCCATTATACGGCTATCTGGCGCGTGGCCGGCTGGCCGCCACGATTTCGGCGAAGGCGGCGGGGTCGAGACTGGCGCCGCCGACGAGGGCGCCGTCGACGTCGGGTTGCGCCATCAGCGCGGCCGCGTTGCCGGGCTTGACGCTGCCGCCGTAGATGATGCGGCACGCGCCGGCGGCGGCGGCGCCGAAAAGGGCGGCGAGCCGGCCCCGGATGCGGCCGTGGGCGGCGTTGGCCTGGTCGGGGCTGGCGACGCGGCCGGTCCCGATGGCCCAGACCGGTTCGTAGGCGACGACGGCGCCGCCCGCCTGGGCCGGCGACAGGCCCGCGAGCCCCTCGGCGACCTGGCGGTCGAGCACGTCGAAGGTGCGCTCGGCTTCACGCTCCTCCAGGGTCTCGCCGACACAGACGATCGGGGTCAGTCCGGCGGCGGCGGCGGCCCGGGTCTTGGCATTGATGCCGGCGTCGGTCTCCCCGAACAGGTGGCGGCGTTCGGAGTGACCGATGATGGCGAGGGTGACGCCGGACGCCTGGAGCATGGGCAGGCTGACCTCCCCGGTGAAGGCGCCCTGCGGCTCGGCGTGGACGTTCTGCGACGCCACCGCGACTCGGCCGGCGGCCGCAAGGCCCGCCAACGCGTCCACCAGCGCCGGCAGGGCCGGGAACGGGGGGGCGAGGACGATGTCGACGTCGGTGACGTCCCGGACGCGCGGGACGAGCTCGCCCGCGTAGTCGACCGCTTCGCGGACGGTCTTGTGCATCTTCCAGTTGGCGGCGACGAGTGGCCTTCTGGACACGGTCAGCTCCCTCCGGCGGCATCCGGCAGCGCCTCGACGCCGGGCAGGGTGCGGCCGCCGAGGAACTCGAGCGACGCGCCGCCGCCGGTCGAGACGTGGGTGATGTCCGCGCCGACCCCCGCCCGGTGGACGGCGGCGACCGAGTCTCCTCCCCCCACGATCGAGGTCGCGGGGCTGGCTGCGACGGCCCTGGCGACCGCGAGGGTGCCATGGGCGAAGGGGGGGATCTCGAACACGCCCATCGGGCCGTTCCACAGGACGGTGCGAGCGGCGGCGATGGTCTCGCGATAGCGGTCGACGGTCTCGGGACCGATGTCGACGCCGAGCCGGTCTCCGATCGCGGGGTCCGCGATGCCGAGGGTGGCGTGGGCGGCATCGGCGTCGAGCCCGTCGGCGACGACGTGGTCGCCCGGCAGCTCGAGCCGCACCCCGTGGGTGCGCGCGGCCCGTTCGATGTCGCGGGTGGTGTCGAGCAGCGATTCCTCCACCAGCGATCGGCCCACCGGGCGCCCGCGGGCCTGGAGGAAGGTGTAGGCCATGGCGCCGCCGATGAGCAGGGCGTCGATGCGGGGGAGCAGGTTGCCGATGACCTCGAGCTTGCCCGAGACCTTGGCGCCGCCGAGGATGCCGACGAACGGCCGCGGCGGCGACTGCAGGAGCGCGCCGAGATGCTGCAGCTCCTTCGTCATCAGCACCCCGGCGGCGGCATCCGCCACGTGGCCCACCACGCCGACCGTCGACGCGTGGGCCCGGTGCGCGGCGCCGAAGGCGTCGTTGACGTAGGCGTCGCTCGGGGCCGCCAAGGCAGCCGCGAACGCGGGGTCGTTGGCCTCTTCGCCGGCGTGGAAGCGCAGGTTCTCGAGCAGCACCACGCCGCCGGGACCGGCCTGGGCCAGCGCGGCGGCCACCGGCTCGCCGATCGCCTCGGGCGCGAAGACCACCGGGCGGCCGAGCAGCTCCGACAGGCGCGCCGCGATCGGCCGCAGCGTGAACGCGGCATTCGCGGTCCCCTTCGGCCGGCCCAGATGGGAGCCGACGAGAAGCGTCGCCCCCCGGTCGAGGGCAAGCCGCAGGGTCGGGAGGGCGGCGCGAATGCGGGTGTCGTCGCCGACGATGCCGTCGCGCAGGGGGACGTTGAAGTCGACGCGCACGAACAGCCGGCGCCCGTCGAGATCGAGGTCGTACAGGGTTCGCTTGGGCACGATGCCTGATGCGGCTGGGCGGACGCGGGCCCGAGGCCCTGCCGGCGCTACAGTCCCTTGTCCGCCAGGAACCTGACGAGGTCCACGCACCGGGACGAGTAGCCCCATTCGTTGTCGTACCAGGACAGCAGCTTCACGAAGTCGCCCTCCATGACGCTGGTATACGAGGCGTCGACGATGGACGAGTGGGGGTTCCCCTTGAAGTCGATCGAGACCAGGGGCTCGGTCGCCACCTGGAGGATCCCGCTGAGCGGGCCGTCCGCGGCGGCGGCGAAGGCCGCATTCACGGTCTCGGCGGTGGCGGGGCGCTCGACCTGGGCGACGAGGTCGACCACCGACACGTTCGGGGTCGGCACCCGCATCGCGATGCCGTCCAGCCTGCCCTTCAGCTCCGGCAGCACTTCTCCCACGGCGACGGCGGCGCCGGTGGTCGTGGGAATCATGGAGAGCCCGGCCGCGCGGGCCCGGCGCAGGTCGTTGTGGGGGAGGTCCAGGAGCTTCTGGTCGTTCGTGTACGCGTGCACGGTGGTCATCCACCCCCGCCTGAGGCCGAACTGCTCGTGCAGGACCTTGGCGACGGGGGCGAGACAGTTGGTCGTGCACGAGGCGTTCGAGATGATCCGGTGCCGGTCGGGGTCGTAGCGGTCGTGGTTCACGCCGAGGACGACGGTCAGATCGGGCTGCTTGGCGGGGGCGGTGATGATGACCCGCCGGGCGCCGGCGGCGAGGTGCTTGGCCGCGTCGTCGCGTTTCGTGAAGAGGCCGGTCGATTCGAGCACGACCTGGACGCCCAGCTCGCCCCAGGGCAGCTTGGCCGGATCGCGCTCGGCGGTGACGCGGAAACGCCGATCTCCCACCCGGATGCCGTCACCGTCGATGGCGACGGCATCATCGAGGTTGCCCATCACCGAGTCGTACTTCAACAGGTGGGCGAGCGTCGAGGCGTCGGTGATGTCGTTCACCGCCACGATCTCGATCCCGCTCGCGCCCCTGGCTGCCCGCATGATGTTGCGGCCGATACGCCCGAATCCGTTGATGCCTACTCGTGTCGCCATGCCCTCTCTCGACTCTCCTCCGAATGGGCGCGCCTCTGCCCGGCGCATCTCCGATCACGGTTCACAAACGATCCATTGTAGTTTATGTCGTGGTGGTCCGGTCAAACCGGAGACGCATGCCGGCTCGACGCGCTCGTGACCTCCGACTTGCGCTGCCGGGCGACCCCGAAGCGATCCGCATCGATGCATTTCCTGTACAGCGTGGCCATCGTCTGCTACGCCCTGCTGATGGCTCCTCGGCTGGCGTACGAGGCGGTGCGGCATCGCAAGTACATCGGGACGATGCGGGAACGGTGGGGATGCCTGCCGGCCGCGATCAATCCGGCCAGACGGCCGTCCATCTGGATTCACGCGGTGTCGGTGGGCGAGGTTCAGGCCGCCCGCACCCTGATTCCGGGGTTGCGCGACCGCTATCCAGACCATCCGCTGTGGCTGTCGACGACCACGCAGACCGGCCGGGCGGTCGCGGCCCGTATCGAGGCGGTGGACGGGCTGTTCTACTTTCCCCTCGATCTGCCGGCGGTCATCGACCGGGTGCTCGACCGCGTGCGCCCGGTGCTGTTTCTCGCGGTGGATACCGAGCTGTGGCCCAACCTGCTGCGGGGCTGCGCCCGGCGCGGGGTCAGGACGATGCTCGTGAACGGGCGTATCTCGGATCGGTCGTATCCGCGCTACCGTCTGGTGCGGTGGTTGTTGCGGCGCGTGCTCGCGGACGTGGATCGGTGCTGCGCCCAGAGCGAGGAGTCGGCCCGGCGTCTCATCGACCTGGGCGCGCCGCCGGGCCGGGTCGCCATGACCGGCAACCTGAAGTTCGATGCCGCGGCGGGGCCGCCCCCGGACCCGCGGCCCGGAGACGACGACCTCCCGGGACTGTTCGGCTGGTCGCCGGATCGGCCGGTCCTGATGGCGGCCAGCACCCACCCCGGCGAGGAGGGGCCGGTGCTGAGCGCCTTCCTGCAGCTTCGGACCCGCGTGCCCGACCTGGTCCTGATGCTGGCGCCGCGGCATCCCGAGCGCGGCGCCGAGGTGGCCGCGCTCGCCGCCGAACGGGGAGTCGCGGCCGTGCGCCGCAGCCGGCTTCCGGGGCCGGGAGCCGGGCCCGCCGACGTCGTCGTGCTGGATACGGTCGGCGAGCTGGCCGCGCTGTTTCGGGCGGCCACCGTGGTCTTTCTCGGGGGGAGCCTGGTGCCGGCGGGTGGACACAACGTGATCGAGCCGGCCGTCTGGGGCAAGGCGGTGGTGTTCGGACCGCATATGGAGAACTTCGCCGAGGTCGCCGAGCTGTTTCTCGCGAACCGGGCCGCCCGCCGGATCGCCGCGGCCCGCGAGCTGGAACCGGTGCTGGCGGAGCTGCTGGCCGACCCGCGGCAACGCGCCGCGCTGGGGACCGCCGCCCGGACCCTGGTCGCGGCGAATCGAGGCGCCGCCGCGCGCAGCCTGGCGGAGATCGCGGCGGTGCTGCCGCCGCCCGGGGTTTCGCCGCCGGACGCGGCGCGCTCCGCGGCGCCGCGTTGACGAGGAGAGGACGGTGCCAGGAGCTTGCGCCGTAGAAGTTTCGCGCCAGCGAAACTTCCGACGCGACCGTAAGGTCGCGCGGTTGCTCAGTCGTCTGTATGGCGAAGCGGCGTGGCGCCGCCGACGATGGTACGGCCGGCGCCCCGAGGCCCGGCGCCGGCTGCTCCGGCCGGTCATCAGCGTGGGGGCGCTCGCGGCCGGCGGCAGCGGCAAGACGCCCCTGGTCGCCTGGCTGGCCCGCCTGCTGGTCGGGATGGGGGAGCGGCCGGCCATCCTGAGCCGCGGCTACGGGCGCGCCGACCCGGTCGACGGGGCGGCGGTGATACGGGACTTCCAGGGAACCGTCGGCCGTCTGTCGATCGCCGGGGACGAGCCGTGGATGCTGGCCCGCGCGCTCGACGGCGTCGCCGTCGTGGTCGCGGCCGACCGCCATCTCGCCGGCCGTCTGGCCGAGGCCCGCCTCGGTGCGACGGTGCATCTGCTCGACGACGGGTTTCAGCACTTCGAGCTGGAACGGGGGACCGATCTGGTCCTGCTGTCGGCCGCGGATCTCGACGATCCGGCGGTGCTGCCGGCCGGGCGCCTGCGGGAGCGCCTGGCGACGGCGCGTTGCGCGGACGCCCTGCTCCTGGTCGACGGGCCCGGTGACCGCCGCGCCTGGGCGCAGGCGCAGTTGTCGCCGTCCCGCACTTTCCACATGCAGCGCCGGGCGGGCACGGTCCGGGTGCGGCAGCCTGGCGGGGGGGGCGATGCGCTGGAACCGGGAACCCGGGTTGCCGCGGTGGCCGGGATCGCCCGTCCGGAACGGTTCTTCGGCGACCTGCGCGCGGCCGGGTTCGAGGTCGTTCGCGCCATGGCCTTCTCCGACCACCGCCGGTACACGGCGCGCGACGTCGATCGCATCCAGGTCGAGGCGCGGCGCGCGGGGGCGCAGGCGATCGTGACGACGGACAAGGACTTCGTCCGCCTCGAACCGTGGCTGCCGTTCGACCCGGTCGTGGCGACGATGCCGTTGACCTGTGCGGTGACCCCGGAGGTGGTGTTCCGTGCATTCATTGCCGGCCGGCTCGCGGCCGAGCGGAGCGGGGTCCGGTGACGGCCGGCGCGCGGCGGCCGCGGCGGCCGATTCGCCATCGCGCGGAGTACCTCGCGGTGCTGGCGGTGCAACGGCTCGTGCGGGCCATGCCGCGCCGATGGGCGGCGGCGCTGGGGGGCGGACTGGGGCGGCTGTTTCATCGGTGGGACGACCGGCGCCGGAACACCGCGGTCCGCAACGTGCGGGCGGCCCTGCCGGGCCGGACCGATGACGAGCACCGCGCCATCGTGGCGAGCGCCTTCGCGAACGTCGGCCGGCACGTGATCGAGCTGCTGCGATTCGACGCGATGCGCGTCGAGGAGATGATGGCGCTGGTGGAGTTCGAGGGCGCGGAGCATGTCGAGCAGGCGCTCGGCGCGGGCCGCGGCGCGATGTTCTACACGGGGCACTTCGGGTTCTGGGAGCTGCACGTCATGGCCCACGCGGTCCGGTTCGAGCCGATCGTGATGGTGGCGCGGACCTTGGACAACCCGCTGCTCGAGGCGATGATCGCGCGGGTCCGGACCCGGGTCGGCACTCGCGTGATTCCGCGGCAGGGGGCGGTGCGCGGTCTGCTGCGCGGTCTGCTCGAGCACCGCTCGGTCGGCATGATGGTCGACCAGCACATGCAGGACCGCAGTGCGGTGACGGTGGAGTTTCTCGGGCGGCCGGCCGCGACGACGTCGGCCATCGCGGCGCTGGCCCTGCGCACCGGGGCGCCGGTGATTCCGGTGTTCACGGTGCCCCGGCCGGGCCACCGCTACCGCGTGGTCTACGAGCCCCCCGTCGAGATGCCCGATCCCCGCCGTGCGGATGCCGTGCAGGTCCTGACCCAGCGCTGCACCGACGTGCTGGAGTCCTACGTGCGGCGACAGCCCGATCTGTGGCTCTGGATGCACCGGCGCTGGCGTCTATCCGACGCGCCGCCGGATGCCGCGCCCCGGTAGGACTCGGCGGACTCGCCGGGCGCCGTGGCGGAGAGACGGTCGAGTCGTTGAGAGCGGGCGACCGTCGTTCCGGGGTACGCGGGCGGAGACGAGCCCGGTCGGGTGACGGGGTTCAGCTTCGGTGCAATCCCGGGGCGTTGACGTGCGCGTTGAAACCGGTTTCCAGCGTCCCGACCTTGCCGTGCAGGCGGTTGAACTTGTTGTCGAGCACGATGACGCCGACCCCACCGGTCAGGGCGCCGAGTGCGGTCAGGACATCAATGGTGAGTTGTACGGCTTCCATTTCTGTATGTTGTCACATGCACAAAGTGCTTATGTGATAAGTCGAATCCTGCACCGCGTGCCGCCGGGTCGCCGGCGGCATCGGCGGTGGGGATCTGGATACCCATGCGGCTGCTTGTACGCACACCGAACTGGCTGGGCGACGTGGTGATGGCGTTGCCGGTGTTCGCGGCTCTCCGCGCGCACTACCCGGGGGCGATCCTCGCGGCGGCGGGCCCCCGGCCGCTGGTTCCCCTGCTCTCGGCGGTGCCGGGGGTCGACGAGGTGGTCGGGGTGACTCGCGGCGGGGCGGGAGCGCGTCGGTCCGAGGTGCAGGCGTTGCGGCGCGGGGCGTTCGACGCCAGCGTGCTGCTCCCCAATTCGTTCGGTTCCGCCTGGACCGCCCGCCGGGCCGGCATTCCGGAGCGCTGGGGGTTCGCCGGGCAGTGGCGGCGCGCCTTGCTGACCCGGGCGGTGACGCGTCCGCGCCGCCGTAGCGGCCCGATCCATCAGGTGGCCCGCTACCTGGAGCTGGTCCGCGGCCTGGGCATCGAGCCGGTCGCGGTCGAGCCCCGTCTCGCGGCGCCCGCGTCCATGCGCGCACGCGCTCGGACGCTGCTCGCTCGCGCCGCCGGAGACGCCGGGAGGCCGGTGGTGGGCATCGCGCCGGGGGCCGCCTACGGCTACGCCAAGCGGTGGCCGCCGGCGCGCTACGCCGGCGTCGCGGCCCGGCTGATTCGGGAGCGCGGCGCGCGGATCGTGCTGCTCGGCAGCGTGCACGACCGCGATGCCGGCTATGCGATAGAATCCACCCTCGCGGCCGAGACCCGGCCTCGCCCCGGCGTCCTGAACCTGATCGGGCGGACCGACCTCTCGGAATTGATCGGTCTCCTGGCCGCGTGCCGGACGTTGATTGCCGGGGACTCCGGGGCGATGCATCTGGCGGCGGCGCTGGGCGTGCCGGTGACCGCCATCTTCGGTCCCACCGACGAGCGCCTGACCGCGCCGATGGGCGGCCACGCCGTGCTGACGCATCCGGTCTGGTGCCGCCCCTGCTTCTTCCGCGACTGTCCGATCGACCATCGGTGCATGACGCGCATCTCCGAGGCCCAGGTCCTGCGGGCTGCCGGCGAACGGCTCGTCCGATGATTCCTTCTTCCATTCATCCGGGGCCCGGTGACGAGGCGCTGCGGACGCGTCTGGTCGATCTGGTCGGGTCGTTCGGGCAGCCGCGCATCGTCGTGGTCGGCGACCTGATCGCGGACGAGTTCATCTACGGCCGCATCGACCGCGTCTCCCGCGAGGCCCCGGTGCTGATCCTCAAGTACGATGCCGCCGAGGTGCTCCCCGGCGGCGCCGGGAACGCCGCGCACAACGTGGCCGCCCTCGGCGGCGAGGCCCGGCTCGTGGGCTGCATCGGGCGGGACGATATCGGCCGCCGGCTCAACCGCAGCTTTCCACGGGGGATCGCCAGGACCGGTCTCGTGAAGCTGCCGGGGTATCGGACGCCGACCAAGACGCGCATACTCGCGGGGGGGATTCACTCGGCCCGGCAGCAGGTGGTGCGGATCGATCGCGACGGGCCGCCGATTACCCCGGAGGCGCGGGACGCGCTGGCGCAGGCCGCGGCCGAGGCGGTCGTGAAATGCGATGCGGTGATCGTGTCCGACTACGGCACCGGATTGGTCACACCGGAGTTCGTCGCCGGTCTCGAGCGCCGTCTGCCGCGCCGGAAGCGCGGCCCCGCGGTGCCGGTGCTGCTCGATTCGCGCTACGCGGTACTGCAGTATCGCGGATTGACGGTGGCGGTTCCCAACGAGTCGGAGGTCGAGCACGTCCTCGGGTGGGCGGTGGGCGAGGACGCCGAGGCCCTCGAGCGGGCCGGACGCACCCTTCTGGACCGTACGCGGATGCACGCGGTGCTCATTACCCGGGGGAGCCGCGGGATGGCCCTGTTCGAACCGGAACGTCCGACCCAGCACATTCCGATCCACGGCTCGGACGAGGTCACCGACGTCACCGGCGCCGGCGATACGGTGATCGCTACGATGGCGATGGCCCTGAGCGTGGGCGCGTCCTGCCTCGAAGCGGCGCTGCTCGCCAACTACGCGGGAGGGCTCGTGGTGATGAAACGCGGCACGGCCGTTGTCAGCGGGAGCGAGCTGCTGCAGGCCGTCGAGAGCGACCTGGCGTGACCCCCGCGGGCAGGGACGGACCGGCGGTCGTGGTCACGGAGGCCGAGCTGGCGGAACGGGTTCGCGCCGATCGCTCGGCCGGTCGTACGATCGCCTTCGCGAACGGGTGTTTCGACGTGCTGCACGTCGGGCATGCCCGATACCTCGCCGGCGGCGCCGCGTTGGCGGATCGGCTGGTCGTGGCCGTCAACGACGACGCCTCGGTGGCGGCCCTGAAGGGGCCGGGCCGACCGGTCCAGACCGCGGCCGAACGCGCCGAGCTGGTGGCCGCGTTCGCCGTCGTGGACTACGTCGTGGTGTTCGCCGAGCCCACGGCCGACCGGCTGCTGTCGCTCGTCGAGCCGGACATCCACTGCAAGGGGCCGGACTATACGGTCGACACGGTGCCGGAACGCCACGTCGTCCGCGCCTACGGCGGGCGCACCGTCATCGTCGGAGACGACAAGATGCACTCGACCCGCGATCTGGTGGCCCGAATCCGCACGCCATAGAGGCATGCGAGCCATTCTCATCGTCCGCCTCGGCGCCCTCGGCGACATCGTGCATGCGGTGCCGGTGGCGGCCGCGTTGCGCGATCGGTTTCCGGCCGCGCGCATCGACTGGGTCGTCGACGAACGGTATCAGGAGGTCTTGGGTCTGGTGCCGTTGGTGGACCGGCGCATCGTGCTCCGCTCGAGGTCGATGCCGGTCTGGCGCCGGTTGGTGGACCTGCGCCGCGCGCTCGCCGGCGGAACGTACGACGTGGCGGTCGACGTGCAGGGGCTGTTGAAGTCCGCGGTGGTCGCCCGGTTGAGCGGGGCGCCCCGCGTCGTGGGCTTTCCGGCGCCGCATCTGCGCGAACCGCCCGCCCGGTTCCTGTATACCGAGACCTGCGATCCCGGGGAGGCCGCGCACGTCACCGAGAAGAACCTGACCCTCGCCGGCCGGTTGGGCGCGCGGACCGCCGACCGGCGGTTTCCAATCGACGTGCCGGCGTCGCCTGCGCTCGAGGCCGTGCGCCGGTCCCCCCGGGTGGAAGGGGGACCGTTCGCGGTGATCAACCCGGGCGCCGCGTGGCCGAACAAGCGCTGGGCCCCGGCCCGGCTGGCGCGGGTCGCCGCGTGGTTGTGGGGCGCGCGCCGGCTGCCCTCGGTGGTGACGTGGGGTCCCGGAGACGAGACGCTGGCCGCGGCCGTCGTCGAGGGCTCGGACGGCGCCGCCCTGCCGGCGCCGCCGACCCGCGTGCCCGATCTGGCCGCCATCCTTCGGGCGGCGGCGGTGGTGGTGTCCGGCGACACCGGGCCGGTGCATCTGGCGGCGGCGGTGGGGACGCCGGTGGTCGGCCTGTATGGTCCGACCGATGCGCGCCGGAACGGGTCCTGGGCGCCGCGGGACGTGGCGGTGTCGCGCTTCGCCGACTGCCGATGTCGTTACCGGCGGCGCTGCCGCGCCGCGCGCCGGTGCCTCGACGACATCACGGTGGCCGAGGTGACGGGCGCCCTGGCGCGGCGGCTCGACGCATCATGACGCGGGGCGCGCCGGTCTCGCCTCGTCGCGGCCGTGAGACGTCGCCGGCGCCGCGCTGGGTCTTCTGGGTGGCGCGGTCCCGCGTGGCGACGGGATTCGTGGTGGCGGCGGCGGCCTTCTGGCTGGCGCGTCCGTCGGGATGGTCGCTGGCTCTGGGAGCCGCGCTTGGGCTGGCCGGGGCGTGCCTCCGGGGCTGGGCGGCCGGGCATCTCGAGAAGGGGACCGAGGTGACGACGTCGGGGCCCTATCGATGGATGCGCCATCCCCTGTACGCCGGATCGACCCTGCTGGGGCTCGGCTTCGCGGTCGCCGCACGCCACCCGGTCGCCGCGGCGTTGACGGTCCTGTATCTGGCGGTGTCGCTGTCGCTGGCCGCGCGGTTCGAGGAGACGAGGTTGCGGGCCGAGTTCGGCGCCGTCTACGACCGCTACGCGCAGGGGACGGGGGTCGCCGCGGACCGGCGGTGGTCGATGGCCCGGGCCGCGCGCAACCGGGAAGGGAAGGCGCTGGCGGGGGGGCTGGCCGCGCTGGCGCTCCTGGGGCTGAAGGCGCTGTTGGCGAGCTGATCGGGTTCGTGTTTCCGGCCGCCGCTAATCTGCACTATAATGTCTGGGTTCGTCGGGGTGCGGGACACGAACCGGGAGCCGGGCGGTTAGCTCAGTTGGTAGAGCATCGGCTTTACACGCCGGTTGTCACAGGTTCGAGCCCTGTACCGCCCACCAGCCGGCGCTCGCCCGCCTGACGCGGCGCGCGGCGGCCAGCTCCGGTGACATGGAGAGGTGGGTGCCGCACGCACGAGTTCCGCCGTCCCTTGACGGCCGGCGCGCGGCGCGGATGTCGTCTACGACGCGGGGTCGTAGTTCAGTTGGTTAGAACGCCGGCCTGTCACGCCGGAGGTCGCGAGTTCGAGTCTCGTCGGCCCCGCCATTCCGCTCGCCTTAACAGGATGTTCCCGGTTCCGGGCGGGCCTGCCCGGATCGGGGATCGGACGGCGGCCCTCACTCCCCCCCGACCGCCGCTTCTCTCCTGCAGCATTGAACCGCCGGTAACCTGCACGCGGCGTGTGCGTACGCGTGTAGACTGCTACGATGGACGGGGAGGGCGCGCCGTGAGGCTCGGCGCCGTCCGGGGGCACGCGACGATTCGTCGTCTGCTGGCCCAGGCGGTCGCGCGGGATCGTCTGCCGCCGAGTCTGGTGTTCTCCGGTCCCGATGGTGTCGGCAAGCGTCAGGTCGCGGTGGGTCTGGCCGAGTTGCTGAATTGCGAGGCGGTTCCCGGGGCGGGAGAGGCGGTTCCCGGGGCGGGAGACGCCGGCGTTCCGGCGAGTTGCGGGGCGTGCCGCACGTGCCGGCGGATCGCGCGGGGCGTGCATGCCGACGTGATCGTGGTGGCGCCCGGTGACACCGGGACCATCAAGGTCGAGTCGGTTCGCGGCGTGGTTGAGCAGGCCGCTTATCGTCCGTTCGAAGGACGCCGCCGCGTCGTCATCGTCGACGATGCCGATCGGCTCGTGGCCGAAGCGCAGAATGCGCTGCTCAAGACCCTCGAGGAGCCGCCGCCGGCGTCGGTGTTTCTGCTGGTGACGCATCGGCCGCACCTGCTGTTGCCGACGGTGCGGTCGCGGTGTCCGGAGCTGCGGTTCGGCAGCCTGACCACGGAAGAGGTGGTGGATGTCCTGGTGGGTGCGTGCGGGGTCGCGGCGGAGGCCGCGCCGGCCGCCGCCGCCGCCGCGGACGGCAGCGTGGCGCGGGCGCTCGAGACCGGCTCGGACGAGTATCTGCAGGCGCGGGAGTCGGCGGCCGCCGCCTTGCGGGCGCTCGCCGGAGCCCCGCCCGCGAAACGCCGCCTGGAGACCGGCAAGGACCTGATGGGTGGGCGCCGTCCCCGGTCGAGCGCCGCGACCGAGCGGGAGGCGCTGGCCCGCCGCCTGCGCGCGCTCGGCACGCTGTTTCGCGATTTGCAGGTGGTGTCGGCCCGCGGTGACCGTGCGTGGCTGGCGAACGCGGACCTGGAGGACGAGCTCGAGGCGCTGTCACCGGCCTATGACGCGGATCGGGCCGGGCGCGGCTTCGAAACGGTCGATCGCGCAGTGAGTGCGTTGACGCGGAACGCCAGTCCGCGGGTCGTGGTCGACTGGCTGACTTTGCAGATATAGCGGAAGTCGCGGGTGGAGGAGGAGCAGCATGGACAGTCCCGTGGAGCACCAGCCTGCACGCTGCATGAGCGTGAAGTTCGATCCGGTCGGCCGGACCCGTACCTTCCTGTTGCCCGAGGTCGATTTCGATCCCAGGCCGAGTCCGGGTGACACGGTCGTCGTCCAGATGGGAGCGCGCCAGACGCTCGGGACGATGGTCCCGACGATTCCGCAGGTCGCCCAACGCACCGCTCCGTCTCCCGAAGCGCCCATGCGGGTGGTGCGCCGCGCCACCCGCGAGGATGTGCTGCGCCGGTTCCGGCAGGAACAGCGGGAACGCGAGGCCCGGCGGATCTGCCTGTTGAAGATTCGCGAGCGCGGCCTGCAGATGAAGCTGGTCAAGGTGGAGCAGATGTTCGACGACTCGAAGCTCGTCTTCAGCTTCACGGCGGAGGGGCGGGTCGACTTCCGGGGGCTCGTGCGCGAGCTCGCCAGCGAGTTCAAGGCGCGGATCGAGATGCGGCAGATCGGGGCGCGGGACGAGGCGAAGCTGCTGGGGGGGTACGGCACCTGCGGGCGGCCGTTGTGCTGCACGACGTGGCTGCAGTCGTTCGAGCCGATCTCGATCAAGATGGCCAAGCGCCAGAACCTCAGCCTGAACCCCTCGCGGTTGTCGGGAGCGTGCGGTCGGTTGAAGTGCTGTCTGCGGTACGAGCTCCCCAACGCTGCGGGCAAGCAGCACGCCGGGTGTGCGCACGAATCGAGCTGCGAGCAGAGCGCGGGCGGGTGCGGCGGCGGGTGCGGCGGCGGATGTTCATCGGGTGGGTGCGGTGCGTGTGCGAGTCGCTGACCGCACGCGCCGGGATTCCGATCGACCGCGGATTGGGGTGACGATGGGCGATCCGGCCGGGATCGGCCCCGAGATCGCCCTGTCCGCGGTCGCCGACCGGCGGGTCACCGATGTCTGCGAGCCGGTGCTGTACGGTCCGCGCACCGCGGCGGATCGGGCGCGTTTCCGGCCCGGCGAGTTGTCGGCGGCGGCGGGGCGGGTTGCGTTGGAGGCGGTCGAGCGGGCGGCCGCGGATGCGATGGCGGGCCGGCTCGACGCCATCGCGACGGGACCGATTCACAAGGAAGCCCTGGCGCTGGCCGGTTCGGCGTGGCGCGGTCATACCGAGCTGCTGGCCGACCTGACCCGCTCCGACGACGTCGCGATGATGTTCCACTCGCCGCGGCTGTGCGTCGTGCTGGCGACGGTGCACGTCCCGCTGTCGGCGGTGCCCCGGCTGCTGACGCAGGAGCGGGTAGGTACCGTCCTCGATCTCGCGTCGGTCCATCTGCCCCGGTTCGGCGTGACCCGGCCCCGTCTGGCGCTGGCCGGCCTGAACCCGCACGCCGGCGAGGGGGGGCTGCTCGGGACCGAGGATCGTGACGTCCTGGCCCCCGCGGTGGCCGCGGCGCGGCGGCGCGGCATCGACGTTGCCGGACCGCTCCCCGCCGACACCGTCTTCCGCCAGGCCGTCGAGGGCCGTTTCGACGCGGTCGTGGCCTGCTACCACGATCAGGGGCTGATACCGGTCAAGCTGGCCGCGTTCGGCGAGGCGGTCAACGTGACGCTGGGGCTGCCCATCATCCGGACGTCGGTCGACCACGGGACCGCGTTCGACATTGCGGGTCGCGGGGTCGCCGACCCCACCAGCCTGGTGCAGGCGGTGGTGCTTGCGGCCCGGCTGGCGGAGTCCGCGGTGAAGCCCCGCCCGGCGCCGGCCGAATGCCGCCGCGCTTTCGCCACGGGGGCCCAGGGGGAACCAGGAAGACATGCCCGGCGACGACCAGCACGGTGACAAGCTGATTGCGGACAACCGCAAGGCGCGTTACGACTACACCCTCTTCGATACCTTCGAGGCCGGCATCGCCCTGCTCGGTACCGAGGTGAAGGCGATTCGCGAGGGACGCGTGAACCTGCGCGACAGCTACGGGAGGCTGGAGCAGGGCGAGGTCTTTCTCCACAACGTCCACATCAGTCCGTACAGCCATCGGGGATACGCCGAGCACGAGCCGATGCGCCGCCGCAAGCTCCTGCTGCACAAGCGCGAGATCCGCAAGCTGATCGGGAAGACCGTCGAACGCGGCATGACCCTGGTCCCCGTGCGCATGTACTTCAAGCGCGGGCGGGTGAAGGTCGCGGTGAGCCTGGCCAAGGGCAAGCGGGTGCACGACAAGCGCGAGACGCTCCGCCGGCGGGAGGCGGACCGGGAGGCTCGGGCCGCCATCAAGCGGCAGTGACCGCCCGTGGTGGAACCCCGCGTTGCACCGAGAGTGGCGAGGCGCGGGATGCATCGCCACTCGAATGCAGGGGGGTTTTCACCACGGGCTGGCAAGCACCTCGTCGACGAGCCGCGCGACGAGGCGGCCGATCGCGAGGCACGCGGTCAGTCCCGGCGAGTCGATGCCGGCGGCGTGGATCAGCCGCGGCTGTTGCGGGTCCCGCGCGATCAGGAAGTCGGAGAAGACGGCCGGGTCCGGGCTGAGCTTCGCGCGGATTCCCGTGCCGCCGAGCCGGAAGTCGCCGACCCCCACCGCGGGCAGGAGGGACCGGGTCGGCTCGATGAACGCCTCGACCGGGAGCCGGTCCCGCTCGTGGTCTTCTTTCGACGGCTGATAGCGGATCGTCGGGCCGACCGTCACGTTCCCCCAGGTCGTGGGGGTGAGATGCACGCCGAGATGCTCGCCGGCCGGGGCGGGCACCGGGTAGACCGGCCGGCCAACGAGGCCGCGGCTGGCGCCGAGCAGCTCGGCGTATTCGCCCCGGCAGGGATGGATGCGGAACCGGCGCCCCTCGAGCCGGGCCGAGATCTCGTCGGCGTAGAGGCCGGCGGCATTGACCACCGCGCGCGCCCGGATCGTCTCGGCCGGCGTTCGGATCTCGATGGCGGCGCTGTCGGACCGGCCGCCGACGAGGGGGGTGCCCGGGAGCAGGATGACCTCGCGGCTCGCCGCGTCGTGCCGCAACGTGCGGACGAGGGCCTCGGGGTCGACGATGCCGGTCGAGGGCGACCACAGGGCGGCGGAGGCGGCCACGTGGGGTTCCATGCGGCGGACGGCGTCGGCGTCGACGATCCGCAGGTCGGTGACGCCGTTCGCCTCGCCGCGCGCGCGCAGGCGGTCGAGCTGACCCCGTTCCTCCTCGGTGCGCGCGACGATCAGCTTCCCGCAGCGCCGATGCGGGACCTCGTGTCGGGCGCAGAACCGGTACAGCGCCTCCCGGCCCTCGACGCAGAGCCGCCCCTTGAGGGACCCCGCCGGATAGTAGATGCCGGCATGGATCACCCCGCTGTTGTGGGTGCTGGTTTCGGTGCCGAATCGTGCGTGGCGCTCGATCAGGCAGACGCTCCGCCCCGGGCGGGCGGCCTCTCGCGCGCACGCCAAGCCGATGACGCCGCCGCCGACGACCACCAGATCGATCGCTTCCATCGCGTCCGCCGTCCGCGGGCCGGCATCCGCCGGGGACCGCTCCGTCGGGTGCGATACCCTACCATGACCGCCCGTGGCGGAAGTCCCCGCTGCATTCGACCGGCGATGCATCCCGCCCGAACTCGGTTGTCGCCGGCTGCATGGGCCCGGTATGCGCCATCCTCACGCCTTGTCAGGCTCGGGCGGTCTTCAGCCCGCGGGCGCCCTGCCGCTCTCGGTGCGACGCGGGGTCTCGTCACGGCGGTTGACGTTGATCCGGGCGGGCCGGTCCTCATACGATCATGCGGGAGGGGTTCGTGGACCCGCCCGTCGTCGAGGAGATTCATGTCCAGGCGTGCCGTCGTTACCGGGATCACGGGCCAGGACGGGTCCTATCTGGCAGAGCTGCTGCTGGAGAAGGGCTACGAGGTGGTCGGCGTAACGCGCCGGCTGAGCGCGCCGAACCAGGAGCGTATCGAGCACCTGCGCGGGCGTATCGATCTGCGGCAGGCGGATCTGCTCGACCAGATGTCGCTGCTGAACGTGATCGACGAGGTTCGGCCGCACGAGCTCTACAATCTCGCGGCCATGTCGTTCGTGCCGGCGTCCTGGAAGCAGCCGATACTCACCGGCGAGTACAACGCCCAGGGGGTGACCCGGATCCTCGAGGCGATTCGAAGGGTGGACACCTCGATTCGGTTCTATCAGGCATCCTCGAGCGAGATGTTCGGCAAGGTGCGGGAGACGCCGCAGACGGAGGAGACGCCGTTCCACCCCCGCAGCCCCTACGGGGTGTCCAAGGCGTTCGCCCACTACATCACCGTGAACTATCGCGAGAGCTACGATCTGTTCGCGGTGTCCGGCATTCTGTTCAACCACGAGTCGCCGCGGCGAGGCCTGGAGTTCGTGACGCGGAAGGTGACCGACGCGGTGGCGCGGATCAAGCTCGGCCTCGTCGACCATCTTTCTCTCGGCAACCTGGATGCGCATCGCGACTGGGGCTTCGCGGGCGACTACGTGCGGGCGATGTGGATGATGCTGCAGCAGGACGCTCCGCGCGACTACGTCGTCGCCACCGGGGTCAGCCGCTCGGTCCGGGAGTTGGTGGAGACCGCGTTCGAACATGTCGGTCTGGACTGGCGCCGGCATGTGCGTACCGATCCGGGCCTGTTGCGACCGGCGGAGGTCGATCATCTGGTCGGGGATGCGGCGAAGGCGCGCACGGAGCTCGGATGGTCGCCGGCCGTCGACTTCAAGCGGTTGGTCGGCATGATGGTGGAGGCCGATCTGGCGCGTCACCGGGCCAACTCGGCGTCGCTCGCGGTCGAGGTGTCCTGACAGCCCGTGCCGGAACCCCGCGTTGCACCGAGAGCGGCGGGGCGGGGACTATCGGCACGGGCTGCCGGGAACGGCGGACTCCGGACGGGTTGGCGGGGCGCCGTCAGGTGGCGATTCCGGGCCGGGAGTCCGTGATCCTGCCGTTTCCTGACCGGCCGCTCATGCCCGGTCCGACGAATCCATGACCCGCGCCCTGATCACCGCCGTCCCGTTCGGGGAGGTCGACCGCGGATCCCTCGATCTGCTTGCGGAAGCCGGCATCGACTGCGTCCACAATCCCCACCGCCGGCGGTTGACCGAGCCGGAGCTCGTGTCTCTCATTCCCGACGTCGACGTCGTGATCGCCGGGACCGAGCCGATTACCCGGCCGGTCATCCGGGCCGGCCGGCGCCTGCGGTTGATCTCGCGGGTCGGCGTGGGGCTCGACAGCGTCGACCTGTCGGCCGCGCGCGATCACCGGGTCGCGGTCGCCTATACGCCGGAGGCGCCCGCCGATGCGGTGGCCGAGCTGACCATCGGATTGGCGTTGTCGCTGCTGCGGGGCGTCCATCGGGCGAACGCCGCGATTCGCGGCGGCGACTGGACCCGCCTGCAGGGCCGGCGCCTGGGGGCGGTGACCGCGGGCGTGATCGGGGTGGGGCGCATCGGGCGCCGCGTCGTTCGCCTGCTGTCCGCCTTCGGCGCCCGCATCCTCGCCAACGACCTGACCCCGCTCCCGCTCGCGGAGCCGGTCGAATGGGTCGACAAGCCGACGCTCTTTCGCGAAGCCGACGTGGTGACCCTGCACGTTCCGCTCACGCCGTCGACGCGGCGCCTCGTCGGTCCCGGGCAACTGGCGATGATGCGGCCGGGCGCGCTGCTCATCAATACCTGCCGGGGCGGGGTCGTCGACGAGGCGGCGTTGGCGGACGCGCTGCGGGCAGGCCGGCTCGCCGGCGCCGCGCTCGATACCTACGTCGACGAGCCCTACCACGGGGAGCTCGTCGAGGTGGAAACGTGTCTGATGACCGCGCACATGGGGTCGATGGCGGCCGACTGCCGGCTG
Organism: Vicinamibacterales bacterium; assembly: GCA_965215895.1. Classification (GTDB taxonomy): domain Bacteria; phylum Acidobacteriota; class Vicinamibacteria; order Vicinamibacterales; family UBA8438; genus JAJEEA01. The sequence continues at coordinate 1,304,317 of OZ244130.1, forward strand.
CGCATGGAACGCGGCGCCGCCCGGAACGTCGTGGCCTTTCTTCGCGGCGAGCCGCTGGACGAGCCGGTGCCGGAGTCGGAGTACGCGGTGCAGGCGTCCGCGCCGGCGCCGGCGGAATGACGCGGACGGCATGCCTGTGCAACTGGCCCGTGCGCACCTGGAATCGGTGACGTTCGTCGTCTTCGACTTCGACGGGGTCATGACCGACAACCGCGTGCTCGTCGCCGAGGACGGCCGGGAGTCGGTGTTCTGCTCCCGCGCCGACGGGTTGGGGGTACAGATGCTGTCCCGCGCCGGCGTGGGCTGTCTCATCCTGTCCACGGAAGTCAACCCGGTGGTCTCGGCCCGCGCCGCCAAGCTCGGGGTGGAGTGCGTGCAGGGCCTCGGGGATGCCAAGGGGGAGGCGCTGCGGCGGATCCTGCGCGATCGGGGACTCGACCCGGCCACCGTGGCCTATGTCGGCAACGACGTCAACGACATCGAGTGCCTCCGCCATGTCGGGGTGCCGATCTGCGTCGCGGACGCCTATCCCGCGGTTCGGGGGACGGCGCGCTACGTCACCGAGCGCCCCGGGGGGGGCGGCGCCGTGCGCGAGGTCTGTGACCTCGTGCTGGCGGCTCGCGGTCGACCGCTGCCCGCTGCTTGACGGCGTCGGCGCGGCGGGCATACGCTGTCTCCCTCTGGTGACCGCGTTGCTGACTCCCCCATGACTGAGCGCCGGCCGGTATCGGCGAGGGAGATTCCGGGGGCCGGTCTGTCTGCGGCGCCGCCCGCCGCCGAAGACACCGCGTGGATCGAGCGGTGGTTCCTCCGCATCGCGCTCGGCATCAGCGTCGCGGCCTGGCTGGGGCTCCTGCTCGCCGAGCTCCGGCGCCTGCACCTGGGTCTCCTGCTCGCCCTGCTGGCGGCGGGGGCGATCGCCCTCGTGGCGCATACCCGTTTCGTGCGTCCGGCGCGGCCGGCGGCGCCGGTCCCCGGAGTCGGAGGCAAGGGTCTCGTCGCGTTCGCCGCCGTCACCCTGGTCGCCGGGTTCCTGTTCTTCCCGCCGTACGAAACCGTGGTGAGCGGGGGTGACGCGACCGTCTACCTCAATTTCAGCCGGAAGATCGCCGAGACCGGTGCGCTCGTTTTCGACGATCCGCTGCTCCGTGAGCTGCCGGTCGAGGCGCGGGAGTATCTGTTCCTGAACCGCCAACCCCAGGACATGACCGGCCGTTACGCCCGGTTTCCCGGCGGCTTCCTCATTGCAGACATCGCCGTGCCGGAGGTAACGGCCGGGTTCTCACCGCTGTTTCCGGTTCTCGCAGCGTTGTTCCACCAGGCGTTCCCGCCCCGGGGAGCGCTGTGGGTGGCGCCGCTGTTCGGGGTGCTGGGCATCGGCGGCCTGTTTCTCGTGGGCGCCCACTGCGGCGGCCTCCGGGCGGGGCTGCTGGCGGGGCTGCTCGCCGCGGTGTCCCTGCCGCAGATCTGGTTCGCGAAGTATCCGGTCCCGGAGATGGTCGCGCAGTTCTTCGTCGTGGCCGGGCTGCTGGCGGTTCTCGCGGCGTTTCGAGATGACCGGCCGTGGCTGGCGGCGGCGGCCGGCTGGTTCTTCGGAATCGCCTGCTTTGCCAAGATCGACCTGATGGTGCTGCTGCCCGTCACCCTGGCCGCGTTCGTGGCCTGGTGGCTCCTCGCTCGGCCGGAAGGACGTGGCCGGTGTGTCGCCTTCCTCCTGGTGTCGTTCGGCGCGGTGCTCGCGCACAACCTGGTGCACTACCTGCTGTTCCCGTCCCACTACACGCCGTACGTCGCGCAGTTGGTCGAGCGGTCGGCGGTCTTCCACCTGCTCCCGGGCCCCGGGGCGTTGCTGCCGGCGGCGCTGGCCGCCGTCGGGTTGGGGCTGGCCGCGGTCCGGCGAGGAGGGGGCATCGGTCCGGGGTGGCGCCGCGCGGGGGGGTGGACGCTGGTCGGGCTGCTGGCCGCCTACGCCGTCGTCTACGCCACTACCAACACCGGCCGGTGGCCGGACACCTTCGTCTGGCTGAGCTGGTACCTGTCGTGGCCGGTGCTCGGCCTGTGCCTGGTGGGGCTGGTGTGGCTGCTGTGGTCCGGACGGGCGGGACGGGCGGGGCAGGGACTGGCGTTCCTGCTCATCCTGACCGGCGTCGTCAGCCTGCACTACCTGTACGACCCGCTCGAGCCGGGCGACCACATCTGGTCGATGCGGCGATTCGTCCCCGTCGTCCTGCCGGGCATGCTCGTGGTCGTGTCGATGGGGGCGGGCCGGCTGGTGGACTGGGTCTACTTCGAGTTTCGGGCGGTGGCGGCGACCGCGCTGGCGGCGGTCCTCGTCGGGTTCGTGGGCGGACCCGGAACCAGGGTGCTGGGCGAGCCGCTGTGGGACGGTGTGCTGGACCAGAGCGCCGACGTGGCGGGGACCTTCCCCGAGGACGCCGTGGTGCTGGTGAGTCCGGAGCTGGTGGGCACCCACGTCCAGACGTCCCTGGCCTATCTGCACGACGTCGACACCCTCGTCGTGCAGCAGGACGAGCCGGAAGACGTCCTGCGCGAAGTGATGCTCGACTGGCTGGCGGCGGGCCGGGCGGTGTTCATCGTCGTCGGCCAGCGCGGGTTCTCGCTGCACGCTCCGGAGCTGGTGCTGTCGGAGGTCCGGGAGGCGAGCATCGACCTCCGCACCCTGGAGCGGACGCGGGAGCAGGCGCCGCGGGAGATCGTCGAGGTCTCCATCGGCCTGCGCATTCTGCAGGTGGCTCGGGGTGAGGCCTCCACCGCGAGGACGGGGGTCGACGTCGGCAATCTGGTCGACGACCTCGTGGCCGGCCTTCGCGGCTTCCATGGGGCGGAGCGGGATGGGAACGGCGGGTCGTTCCGCTGGAGCGAAGAGGTGGCGTCGGTCGCCATCCCGGGCGGAGACCGCATCAGGCTCGTGGTGGCCGGCGCCCGCCCGCCGGAGGCGGAGCCGGCCGAGATCTCGGTGTGGGCGGGACCGCATCGGCTCGCGGACGGGCTGATCGTCGGGAACGATCCGCAGACGATTACGCTGGACCTGCCCGAGTCCGAGCGCTCCGGATCGATCGAGCTGACCATCCGCTCGACCGCCTTCCGGCCCCGGGCGCTGGGGCTCTCGTCCGACCTCCGGAATCTTGGGGTGCGGGTGTACCGCGTGGACGTGCTGCGCGATCCGCCGGACGAGGCGTCGCCGGCTCGGCCCTGAGACCGGCCGTCGCCTTGGCCGGGCCGATCATTGTCTGTTCAGGTCAGGGCCGCTTGGCGATCGCAGCGTAGTCCTGCTCGGCGAAGGCCAATTCGTTCAAACGGTCGGCGTGCTGATTGACCGTCTGCGCGAGCGCGCAGACGGCGGCGCCGGCCGGCGTGGCGGCCAGCGCCGGGTCGACCGCGGCCCGTTGGAGCTTTGCCGCGTCGGGTATCGGCGCCCGGTAGACGATGGTGACGTCGACGAAGCCGCTGGCGCGCAGGAGATAGCCCAGCGTGTCCGGGTGCAGCGGGTGGCGGTGGGTGATGTCCCGCACGTAGGCGCTGAAGAACGCCGCCCAGGATGCCGGGTTGATCGTCTCCAGCACGACGCAGGAGCCGGGGCGGAGGGTCCGCTGGACGGCGCCGAGCAACTGCATCAGATAGTCGGCCTCGAGGTGCTCGACGACCTGGGCCGAGAAAAGACCGCCGATCGATTCGTCGGGCAGGCTGCGCAGATACCCGAGCGCGTCGGACCGGGTGGCTTCCAGGCCCCGTTCCCGGCAGCGCTCGACTGCGGTCGCGTTGGCGTCGACGCCGCGGGCGGCAATGCCCTCGTCGCGCAGCAGGGCCAGGAACTCGCCCCGGCCGCACCCGACGTCCAGCACGTCCGACGCGCCCTCGAAGTACGGCAGATACGCGCGTTGCCGCGCCGCGATCTCCTCCGGCGATCCGCGGAAGACATCCTCGAAGCAGACGTACTGGTGGGCGTCGAGATCCGTCTCCGCCGGGGCCGGTCGGGGGCGCGCGGCCTGGCTGGCGTCGGCATCGCCGGCCGGCGGCGCGGGCGGGCGCCGCAGCCGCTCGACCTCGCGCTTCAACCCGTGTGCCGATGCGGTTGCGAGATTGACGGATTGGCGCAGGCCCTCCGTCGTCCGCTCCAGGGCGTCGAGGCCCTCCGTGGTCTGTTCCTGGGCATCCCTGGTCCGCTGTAGGGCATCGACGGAGTGGTTGAGGTAATGGATGAGCCGGGACTGAAACGCGGCGAGCGCCCCCAGGTGCCGGTCGAGCAACGGGATGACCGCCCTGACGGATTCCCGGCTCTCGATCATCCCGCCCGCATTGCTGTCGAGGTGTTGCACGAGCAACGCGTTGAACTGTTGCTGGCGTGCCAGGATCGGCCGGAGCAGCCGCCACGCGACATCGCGCAGCCGGCGGCGCCACCCGGTACCCAGATCGATGTCCTTCTCGGGCTCTTCGGGGAGCAGGCGCCAGGTTTCGTTCAATGCCCGGAGCCGCCGGTCGTCGAAGCCGGCGGGAGGAGGGGGCAGCTCCGGCTTCGGCACCAGGGCGTCCTGGAGCGCGGCGAGCGCGACCTTGTGCTGCCGGTCCGGATCCTCGGCGGAAGGGGCGTTGCCTGCCGGATCATCGTCTCGTTCGTGCATCGACGCGGAACTCCTCGCCGGCGGCGGGTTGCCGGCCGCCCGGGGGATGACGATCGCGCGTTGGCGTCCTCACGGCCCGCCGGCATCCGGCCCGACGGCTACGCGGAGAGCAGACCGTCGGCGGGACTGCTGGCGGTGGCGTAGCGTCGCGGGGCGATGCGGCCGGCCAGGTACGCCCGGCGGCCCGCCGACACCGCGAGCTTCATGGCGTCGGCCATGGCGATGGGGTCGCGGGCGCCGGCGATCGCGGTGTTCATCAAGACCCCGTCCACCCCGAGCTCCATCGCGATGGCGGCGTCGGATGCGGTGCCGACCCCGGCGTCCACGATGACCGGGACCCCCGCGAACTCGCGGATGATGCGAATGTTGTTGAGGTTCTGGATGCCGAGCCCGGAACCGATCGGGGCGCCGAGCGGCATGACCGCGGCCGCCCCCGCCTCTTCCAGCTTGCGGCACACCACCGGGTCGTCGTTCGTGTAGGGAAGCACGACGAACCCTTCCTTGACGAGGACGCGGGTCGCCTCGAGCAGGCCGTCGTTGTCGGGGAACAGCGTCCGTTCGTCTCCGATGACCTCCAGCTTGACCCACTCCGACAACCCGACCTCGCGCCCCAGCCGCGCGGTTCGAATGGCCTCTTCCGCGGTGTAGCATCCGGCGGTGTTGGGAAGCAGGGTGTACCGGCGGGTGTCGATGAAGTCGAGCAGCGACTCCCGGCTGCGGTCGGTGAGGTTGACGCGGCGAACCGCCACCGTCACCAGCTCCGCCCCGGACGCGTCGTGCGCCCGTTGCATGATCTCGTTGGAAGCGTACTTGCCGGTACCGACGATCAGGCGTGACGAGAAGGCCTTCCCGGCGATCACCAGCGCATCGTTGCCCATGTCCATGAGTATGACAGGAACCGGATCGGACGGCCCGGCTATCCTCCGCCCACGAAGTTGACGATCTCGACCGTATCCTCCGCCTGCACGGTCGTCGACCCATAGGCGGTCCGCTTCACGACCACGAGGTTGTGCTCGACCGCGACCCGGCGCGGATCGATATCGAGCCGCGCCAGCAGGCGACTGATCGTCATGGGTTCGCCGAGCTCGTACGGGTCGCCGTTCAGAGTAATCCGCACAGGATTGGACGGAGGATTGTCGATGGCCGGGATCCGCGCGGGACCACCGGCGCGAAAGTCTATCCTGCCAGAACCGGCGAAGTCAAATGTAACTGTCTGGCCGATCAGGGGTTACGACCGCCATGGGGCCGACCGACGGTGGTAAATTGACTTCGTACAGCGCCTCTTGGTACGATGCTGGTGGCCCAGGAGCCCTTCGAATGCGGGTTGCTCGGAGAACGGTCACTCCCACGCGCCGGCTTGGCTTGAGAAAAACTTCACAGCATCTCCCGGCCCGGACCTGCCCCCAGTCGAAGACGGCGTTGTCGGTTCAAGACGGTCTGGCACGGGTTTCTTTTCTGATGCCGTAAATGGGGCGACACACCATTCGCAAGGGATTGCGGTTGCCGGTCTCGGGAGAGCCCGACCAGACGGTCGGTGCCGCTCGGATGACGCAGCGGGTCGCGCTGCTGGCTGACGACTACGTCGGTCTGCGGCCCACGATGCACGTGGCGGAAGGTGACGACGTTCGCCGCGGCGAGCTGTTGTTCGAGGACAAGAAGCGCCCCGGCGTCCGGTTCACGTCTCCGGCTGCCGGCACCGTCGACGCGGTCCATCGCGGGGAGCGGCGGAGCTTCCGGTCGATCGTGATCGCCCTCGGCCGGGACGAGCAGGAGGGCCGCGTCGGCGCGTCGGTCGGGTTCTCCTCGTTCTCCGGCCGGCATCCCTCGGAGCTCGGCGGCGACGACGTGCGGGCGCTGCTGCTGGAGTCGGGCCTCTGGCCGGCCATTCGGGCCCGGCCGTTCGGCCGCATCGCCGATCCTCTGACGCGGCCGCGTTCCATCTTCGTGACCGCCATCGATACCGAGCCGCTGGCGCCGCGGGTCGAGGTGGTGCTGGACGGCGCGCACGGGCCGTTCGAGCACGGCCTGAAGGCGCTGGCGCAGATGACCGCCGGTGTGGTCTACGTGTGTACCGTCCCGGACTCACGGGTGCCGGTGCCGGCCGGTGATCGGTTTCGGCGCGAGGAGTTCGCCGGCGTCCATCCGGCCGGTACCCCCGGCGTGCACATCCACCGGCTGGACCCGGTGAACCGCAACAGGCGGGTGTGGTACGTCGGGTACCAGGACGTCGTGGCCATCGGGCGGCTGTTCGAGACGGGCGGGCTGGCGGTGGAACGCGTGGTGGCGCTGGCCGGGCCGGCCCTGTCGCGTCCCCGGCTGGTCCGGACGCGGCTCGGGGCGGCGGTCGCCGATGTCCTGGCCGGCGAGTCGATCGACGACGGGGTACGGGTGGTGTCGGGGTCGCTGCTCGCGGGGCGTCCGGCCTCGGGCGCGGTCACCGGGTTCCTGGGCCGGTATCACCGGCAGATCTGTCTCATCCGGGAGGGGCGCGAACGCGAATGGCTGGGCTGGCTCCGGCCCGGACTCCGAAAATTCTCCGCGTCGCGGGCCTTTCTCTCGACGCTGTGGCGGGGACAGCGGTTTCCGTTCACGACCTCGACGCACGGGTCGCGCCGGGCCATCGTGCCGATCGGTCTCTACGAACGGGTGATGCCCCTGGACCTGCTGCCCACCCCGCTGTTGCGGGCGCTCGTCATGCACGACGTCGAGCGCGCCGAGGAGCTGGGCTGCCTGGAGCTCGAAGAGGACGACTTGGCCCTGTGCTCCTTCGTCTGTCCGAGCAAGCTCGACTACGGCGCCGCGCTCCGCCGTGTCCTGACCACCCTCGAGGCCGAGGGGTGACATGAAGTTCGTACGTGATCTGCTCGATGGGCAGGCCCACCACTTCGAGAAAGGGGGGCGCTTAGAGCGCCTGTATCCGCTCTGGGAAGCGCAGGACACCTTCTTGTTCACCCCCGGCGAGGTCACGCAGTCGAGCCCGCACGTGCGCGATGCCCTCGACATGAAGCGCCTGATGGTGACCGTGGTCATCGCGCTCGCCGGGTGCATCTACATGGCCCTCCACAACACGGGGTACCAGGCGCATCTGGCGATTGCCGCCGGGGCGCCGCCGCTCGACGTCTGGCAGACCGATGCCATGCGGTGGATGGGCCTGGCGTTCACACCGGACGATGCGTGGGCCTGTCTGGTGCACGGCGCGCTCTACTTCGGGCCGGTGCTGGCGGTGACCTTCGCCGTCGGCGGGCTCTGGGAGGCGGTGTTCGCCGGGGTCCGGGGACACGAGATCAACGAAGGGTTCCTGGTCACGGGGATGCTGCTGCCGCTGACCCTGCCCGCGACCATCCCGCTGTGGCAGGTGGCGCTCGGCGTGTCGTTCGGCGTGGTCGTGGGCAAGGAGATCTTCGGCGGGACCGGCATGAACGTCCTGAATCCGGCCCTGACCGCCCGCGCCTTCCTGTTCTTCGCCTATCCGGCCGACATGTCCGGCGACGCCATCTGGATCGCGGCGGGCACGGCTCCCGACGGAGTCAGCGGCGCGACGGTGCTCGCGCTCGCGACCGAGCGCGGGATGCCGGCGGTGATCGAGACCCTGAGTCCCTGGCAGGCGTTCGCCGGGTGGATGCCGGGGTCGATGGGCGAGACGTCGGTGCTGGCGTGCCTGGCCGGCGCCGCGGTGCTGATCGGGACGGGGGTGGGATCGTGGCGCATCATGGCCAGCGTCGCGGCGGGGACGCTGGGCACCGCGTGGCTGCTCAATACCGTCGGTTCGATGACCAATCCGTTCTTCGAGGTGACCCCGCTCTGGCACTATCTGTTGGGCGGCTGGGCGTTCGGGACGGTGTACATGGCGACCGATCCGGTGTCCGGGCCATCGATCCCGAGCGGGCACTACGCCTACGGATTCCTGATTGGTCTGCTGGTGGTGCTGATCCGGGTGGTGAATCCCGCCTATCCGGAAGGCATGATGCTGGCCATTCTCTTCATGAACCTGTTCGCGCCCCTGATCGACTATGCCGCCGTTCAGGCCAACGTGCGGCGCAGGAGGAGGGCCCGTCATGCAGGGTAGCGTCGGCTACAACCTGGGGTTCGCGGCGGCCGTGTGTCTCGTCTGCGCCGTGGTCGTTTCGTCGGCGGCGGTGGTCCTGGCCGACCGGCAGGAGCGCAACGCCGCCCTCGACAGGCAGCGCAACGTACTGCTGGCGGCGGGACTCGCGGGCGACGACGAGTCGCTCGACGCCGAGGCGATCACGGCCCGGTCCGCCCCGATCTCCCCGGTGGTCCTGACCCTGTCCACCGGCGAGGCGGCGGCCGTCGATCCGGCCGGCTTCGACCAGCGGGCCGCGTCGATCGATCCGGCGCGCAGCACCGCGGCGCCCGACAACGTCGCCGGCATCATGCGGTTGCCGACCGCGGCTCTGGTCTACGAAGTGCGCGACGAGGCAGGGAGGCTCGACTCCGTGGTGCTGCCCATCGAGGGGCTCGGGCTGTGGGGCACCCTCTATGGTTTCGTGGCGCTGGAAGGCGATCTGCGCACGATTCGCGGGTTGACCTTCTACGAGCACAAGGAGACGCCGGGGCTCGGCGGCGAGGTGAACAACCCCCGGTGGAAGGCGCTGTGGCCCGGCCGGCTCGCGTTCGACGACGATCTGAACCCCGCCATCGCGGTCGTCAAAGGGCTCGCGGGAGCCGTGGACGAGGCGCCGTATGCCATCGACGGGCTCTCCGGCGCGACCATCACCAGCCGGGGCGTGACCAATCTGGTGCAGTTCTGGCTGGGACCGGACGGCTTCGGGCCATACCTGGCGCGTCTGAGGGACGAGCGGGGGGCGGACTGATGTCGAAATCGCGCGAGGCGTTGATCGATCCGCTCTTCAACAACAACCCCATCGCGCTGCAGGTCCTCGGCATCTGTTCCGCCCTGGCGGTGACGACGCAGATGGACACCGCGCTCGTGATGAGTGCGGCGGTGGTCTTCGTGCTCCTCTTCTCGAACCTGTTCATCAGCCTGCTGCGGAACCAGATTCCGACCAGCATCCGGATCATCGTGCAGCTCACGATCATCGCGTCGCTGGTCATCGTCGTCGATCAGGTGCTGAAGGCCTATCTGTTCGAGATCTCCAAGCAGCTCTCGGTGTTCGTCGGGCTCATCATCACCAACTGCATCATCATGGGCCGGGCCGAGGCCTATGCCATGCAGAACCCGCCGAGCATGAGCATGATCGACGGCATCGGCAACGGGCTCGGGTACGGAGTGATCCTGGCCGGCACCGCGGTCATCCGCGAGCTCTTCGGCTCGGGGTCGCTCATGGGGGTGCAGGTGCTGGCCCTGGCCAGCGAGGGCGGCTGGTACACCCCGAACGGACTGATGGTCCTGTCGCCCGGGGCGTTCTTCATCATCGGATTCTTCATCTGGGCGATCCGGGTCTGGAAGCCCGCGCAGGTGGAGCAGGACTAGCCCCAGCCATGGAGTACTACCTGAACTTGGCGGTGAAGGCGATCTTCGTCGAGAACATGGCCCTGGCGTTCTTTCTGGGCATGTGCTCGTTTCTCGCCGTCTCCAGGCGGGTCTCGACCGCTCTCGGCCTCGGCGCCGCCGTCATCTTCGTGCTGACGGTCACGGTGCCCCTGAACAACCTGGTGTACGCCTATGCCCTCAAGCCGGGGGCCCTGGCCTGGCTGTCTCCGTCGCTGGCCGCGTACGACCTGTCGTTTCTGGCGTTCCTCACCTACATCGGCACCATCGCCGCGATGACCCAGATCGTCGAGATGACGCTCGACCGCTTCGCGCCGGCCCTCTACGCCGCGCTCGGCATCTTCCTGCCCCTGATCGCCGTCAACTGCGCCATTCTCGGCGCCTCGCTGTGGATGATGGAGCGCAACTACAACCTGGTCGAGAGCGCCGTGTTCGGGTTCGGATCGGGGGTCGGCTGGGCCCTCGCCATCGTGGCCCTGGCCGGCATTCGGGAGCGGCTGCGCTACAGCAATCCGCCGGACGGCCTGCGGGGGCTGGGACTCACGTTCATCATCGTGGGCCTGATGGCCATCGGCTTCATGGCCTTTGCGGGGGTGCAGCTGTGACCACCGTCCTCCTGGGCGTCGGGATGTTCACCGGCACGATCGTGTCGCTCGTGGGGCTCCTGATGCTGGCCCGGCGCCAGCTCGTGGCGACCGGGGAGGTGTCGATCACGGTGAACGGCGATCCGGGGGAGGCGCTCAGGACCCAGGCCGGCGGCACCCTGCTCGGCACCCTCGCCGCCAACCGGATCTTCATTCCGTCCGCCTGCGGCGGCAAGGGGAGCTGCGGGGTCTGCACGGTGACGGTGCACGACGGCGGCGGCGCCATCCTGCCGACCGAGCTGAGCCACATCTCCCGCGGCGACGCGCGCTGCGGAGTGCGGCTGTCCTGCCAGGTCAAGGTGAAGCAGGACATGGCGATCGCGCTGCCGCCCGAGGTGTTCAGCGTCCGGCAGTGGCGCTGCCGAGTGCGATCCAACGCCAACGTCGCCACGTTCATCAAGGAGCTGCTGCTCGAGCTGCCCGCGGGCGAGTCGGTGCCGTTCCGGGCCGGGGGCTACATACAGATCGAGGCGCCGCCGGGCACCGTCAAGTACGCCGACTTCGATATCGACGACGAGTATCGGGCGGACTGGGACAAGTTCAACCTGTGGCGCTACGTGTCGACGGTCGAGGAGCCGGTGACGCGCGCCTACTCGATGGCGAACTATCCCGAGGAACGCGGCGTGATCCTGCTCAACATACGGGTGGCGTCGCCTCCCCCGCGGGCCCCCGAGGGGACGCCGCCGGGGAAGATGAGCTCGTACATCTTCAGCCTCCAGCCCGGCGACGAGGTCACCATCTCGGGACCGTTCGGCGAGTTCTTCGCGAAGGAGACCGGCGCCGAGATGTTGTTCGTCGGGGGCGGCGCGGGCATGGCCCCGATGCGCTCGCACATCTTCGATCAGTTTCGCCGCCTGCAGACCTCGCGAAAGGTCTCGTTCTGGTACGGCGCCAGGAGCCTGCGGGAGGCGTTCTACCTCGACGATTTCGACACCATCGCGGGTGAGTACGACAACTTCGAGTGGCATCTCGCCCTGTCCGAGCCGCTGCCCGAGGACAACTGGACCGGGTATACGGGCTTCATCCATCAGGTCGTGCTCGACAACTACCTGAAGACGCATCCGGCGCCGGAGGACATCGAGTACTACCTGTGCGGCCCCCCGATGATGCTCAAGGCCTGCATGGACATGCTCGATTCGCTGGGGGTCGAACGGGAGAACATCCTCTTCGACGACTTCGGTTAGGGCTCTTGCATGCCTGCTGCCTGCGGACGGTCGGCACGCGGCATCGATCGGCGCCAACGGGAGGCCGGCCGGCCGCGTGGCCGGGTCCGGTCCGGGTCCGCAATCTTCCCGGCGTGCTGGCTGTTGCTGGCGGCGTGCGGGTGCGCCCCGCCCGACTCCGGGCCGCCCCTCCACGTGTTCGACGGGGCCACGATGGGAACCACCTATGCGGTCCGGGTGGTGACCTTCGACCCCTGGCCGCAGGCCGAGCGGGACCGGATCGGCGCGAAGATCCAGGCGGTGCTCGACGACGTCGAATCGAAGATGTCGCACTACCTGCCGTCTTCCGAGCTCTCGCGGTTCAATCGCCAGCGGACGACCCGGCCGTTCCCGGTGTCGGCGGATACGTTCGAGGTCGTTCGCCAGGCACGGCGGCTGAGCGAGCTGACGGCGGGGGCGCTGGACGTCACGGTCGCTCCGCTGGTCAATGCCTGGGGTTTCGGCCCCGTCGAACCCGATCGGCTTCCGCCGGATGGCGAGCGGCTGTCGCAGCTTCGCGAGCACGTCGGCTACGCCGGGATCGAGCTGGACGCGGCGGCGTCGACCCTGCGCAAGACGATCCCGGCGATCGAGGGCGATCTGTCGGCGGTGGCCAAGGGATACGGCGTCGATCAGGTGGCGGCGGCCCTGCGGGAGGCCGGGCTGACGCGCTACCTGGTCGAAGTGGGGGGTGAGATCGTGGCCGCGGGGACGAATCACCTCGACCATCCGTGGCGTATCGGCATCGAGTCGCCGGTGGCCGGAGGCGGTATTCAGCGGGTCGTCCCGTTGCGCGATCGGGCGATGGCCACATCGGGCGACTACCGCAATGCGCGGGAGGTCGATGGCCGCTGGCTCTCGCATACCATCGATCCGCGCACGGGACGGCCGGTCGAGCATCGGCTCGCCTCTGTGAGCGTCGTCGCCGAGCGGTGCGTGGTGGCCGACGGACTTGCCACCGCCCTGGAGGTGCTGGGCCCCGATGACGGCCATGCGCTGGCCGTCGAACAGGGGTGGGCGGCGCTCTTCCTGAGCCGCGACGAGGACGGCGCGATTCTCGAGCGCGCCACGCCCGCGTTCTCCGCACTCCTCGCGTCGTCGCCGTCGGTGGAGCCTGAACCTGCGCCGTAGGAGACTGACGCGGCGCTTTCCGGGCCGGCGCACGGCATGGCCGCGGGGGGCGGCGGTCCCCGGGGTTACAATGGGGCGATGGCGGTATTCCTGTTGACGCTGGGAGGAATCGCGATCGTCATGGCGATCATGGCGATCGGGGTGATGCTCGGCGGCCGCTGCCTGCGCGGTTCCTGCGGCGGGCCCGAGGTGGTCGGGCCGGATGGCGATTCGCTGGCCTGCGCGACCTGCCCCCACAGAGCCGGATCGCCGGCGGCCGACGGGTGACGGCTCCCGCCCTGACGGCGGGCGCGGCGATTACCGGGCCAGGCCGATCAGGGTCGTGGCCAGCAGATCGTCCTGCTCGGGCAGGACCGTTCGCAGGTCCAGCACGACGCGGTCCTGCTCGATGCGCGCAACGACAGGCGGCTGCAGCTCGCGGAGCCGCGCTTCGAGCCGCGCCGCCGACTGGGTGCGAGGCGTGAGTCTCGCCAGCCGGGTCGGCAGCGCGGATCCCGGCGCGCCGCCCCCCCCGACCGTCGACAGCCCGTCGACGACGTCCACCCCGAACATCGAATGGCCCTCGAGCCGCCTCGCCAGATCCCGTGCCCGCGTGTCGATCTCGTCAACCGGGGTCGCCAGCATGCGAACCACGGGTATGGTTGCCTGCGCCCGGCCGCGGGCATGCTCCATCAGCGTGGCCTCCAGCGCGGCGTAGGTCATCTTGTCGACCCGCAGGGCTCGCATCAGCGGGTGGCTCCGCACCCGGGACAGCGCGTGCTCCTCCCCGACGATGATGCCGGCCTGCGGGCCACCCAGGAGCTTGTCGCCGCTGAAGCAGCAGACCGCGGCGCCCGCCTCGACACTGGCGACTACCGAGGGCTCGTCGACCCCGCCGACGGGCTCGCCGGTCAGATGACCGCTCCCGAGGTCGTCGACCACGGGTATGCCGAATCGCCGCCCCAGCCCCACGAGCTCCGGGAGATCGGGCCGAGCCGTGAACCCCTCGATACGGAAGTTGGACGGGTGCACGCGCAGGATCAGCGCGGTCCGGTCGCTGATGGCCGCAGCGTAATCGGCCAGCCGCGTCCGGTTCGTGGTGCCGACCTCCCGCAGCTCTGCTCCGGATTGACGCAGGATGTCGGGAATGCGGAAGCCGCCGCCGATCTCGACCAGCTCACCCCGGGAGACGATGGCTTCCCGCCCGTCCGCAAGCGCGCTCAGGACCAGCAGGACCGCGGCGGCGTTGTTGTTGACCACCACCGCCGCCTCCGCCCCCGTCACCTGGGTCAGGAGTCGGGCGGCGTGGGTGTCCCGGGCGCCGCGTCGGCCGGCCGTCAGGTCGTACTCCAGGTTCGTGTAGCCGGCGGCGAGCCGGGCGACCCGTGCCGCCACCGCCGCGGCCATCGGAGCCCGGCCCAGGTTCGTGTGCACGATCACCCCGGTGGCGTTGATGACCGGCGTGAGGGACGGCTCCAGTCGGGCCGCGAGCTCGGTCGTCGCACACTGCTCGATGGCCGCCGCCGCCTGCTCACGGTCCTGGATGGGCGTCGCGCCCCCGGCGGTCAGGTCCCGGCGCACGCGGCTGGCGGCGGTCCGCAACGCGGCCAGCGCCGCCTCGCTGCCGTACTCGGTCTCAAGGGCGCGGACGAGCGGCCGCTGGCGCAAGCGGTCGATTGACGGCAGAATGCGGGGCGTCGTCATGGAGCCAGCGCGCCGGGGCGGGCCGGTATCTTGCCGCTCCGCCGGGATTCGGATACCATCGCCTGCCGCGCAAGCCGATGACCGGGATCTCCGGCCAGTTTACCATCGCCCCGGCGGTCCGCCGGCCGTGATCGCTACGCTGTGGGGAGTGGGAGAAGGTGGGAGCGAGGCGTCGGCGGCCCGGACGCGGTGCGCCCGGGCCGCATTGCGGGAGCTATTCGCTTCGGGTCACGCTGCCTGCCTGGGGACCCTTGGGTCCGTCAACGATCTCGAATTCCACGGCCTGACCTTCTTCAAGCGTGCGAAAACCGTTGCCTTGAATCGCCGAGAAGTGCACGAAGACATCGCTTCCGCCTTCACGCTCGATGAATCCGTACCCCTTGGCGTTGTTGAACCATTTGACCGTACCTGTGATGCGCATCGTGCTTCCTCTGTTTTACATGGGGGTGACGTCGAAACGACACCCGGCTTCCGAACCCATGAAGGCGTTCGCGGCCATGGGTGCACAAAAAAAGACCGCCGAAGCGGTCATCGGGCTGAACCCGAGTGCTGTAAAAGCATCGTAGTCAGCCGGTCGGGCGTTGTCAAGACGGTCTGGCGGCCGGTGGCCGAACCCCGCGCCGCGCCGCGAACGGCGCCCCGCGGGGGCCTTTTGCCACGGGCTGTCCGGGCGGAGAGGAGTGTGATCTGTTGAAACGAGCGCTGTTGAGCGTATCCGACAAGACCGGCATCGTCGATTTCGCCCGCGGTCTGGCCGCCCGTGGTTTCGAGCTCGTGTCCACCGGCGGTACGGCGCGCGCACTGGCCGATGCCGGGCTGTCCGTGACCGGGGTCTCGTCGGTGACCGGATTTCCCGAGATGATGGACGGCCGGGTCAAGACCCTGCATCCCGCTGTCCATGCCGGTATTCTGGCGCGCCGCAACGAGCCCGGCGATCTGCGGGCGATCGAAGCGCTCGGTATCCTGCCCGTCGACCTCGTGGCCGTCAACCTGTATCCGTTCGCCCGGGTTGCGGCGGATCCGGACGCCACCGTCGAGTCGCTCATCGAGGAGATCGACATCGGCGGACCCACCCTGGTGCGTGCGGCGGCGAAGAACTTCCGGGACGTGGTCGTGGTAGTCGATCCGGGGGACTATCGCGAGACGCTGGAAGAGCTGCAGCGTTCCGGCGGACCGGGCCTGGACTACCGGTTGTCGCTCGCCCGCAAGGCGTTCCAGCACACCCGGTCGTACGACGAGACCATTGCGTCCACCCTGACGGCGGTCGAGGTTGCGGAGGGCCGCTTCAGCAGGCGTGCGGCGCCGGCGGAGGAGCTCACCCCGGACACCCTGGTGCTGCGCGCGGACCTCCGGCGGAATCTCCGCTACGGGGAGAATCCGCACCAGGTCGCGGCGCTCTATGCGGCCGGCGACGCCGGGTTCGGCGGCGCGCGCGTGGTGCAGGGGAAGCCCCTGTCGTTCACCAACCTACTGGATCTCGATGCGGCCGCACGGCTGATGCTGGAGTTCGACGAGCCGGCCGCGGTCGTGGTGAAACACATGAACCCGTGCGGGGTGGCGACCGCCGCCGCGTTGTGCGACGCCTACGTGACGGCGCGGGAGGTCGATCCCCTGTCCGCGTTCGGCGGCATCGTCGGGCTGAACCGGTGCGTCGACCGGACGACCGCGGAAGCGATCGCCTCCACCTTCATCGAGGCGGTGGTGGCGCCGGATGCGGACCATGAGGCCCGCGCGGTCCTTGCCGCGAAGAAGAACCTGCGCGTGGTGCTCGCCGATTGCGCCTCGGCCCGCGGCGACGTCCGGCTCGACCGCGAGGTCCGCTCGATTCTCGGCGCGATCCTCGTGCAGAGCAACGATCGCGTGACCGAAGCCGCGGGGCCATGGACCACGGAGGCGGCGGCGCAGGCCGAGTTCGGCTGCCGCGTGGTGACCCGGCGGCAGCCGACCGATGCGGAGTGGGCGGCCCTGCGGCTGGCATGGCGGGTCTCGGCCCACGTCAAGTCGAACGCGGTGGTGTTCGCGCGAGCCGACCGGCTGGCCGCGATTGGCGCCGGACAGATGAGCCGGGTCGATGCGGTGAAAGTGGCGACCATGAAGGCGGAGGCCGGATTGACCGGCACGGTCGCCGCCTCCGATGCGTTCTTCCCGTTCCGTGACGGCCTCGACGCCATAGCCGCGGCCGGAGCGACCGCGGTGGTGCAGCCCGGCGGCTCGGTGCGGGACGAGGAGGTCATCGCCGCCGCCGATGACCATGGTCTCGCAATGGTGTTCACCGGGCGCAGACACTTCCGGCACTGAACGCGGGAAGGCGGGCGATCACCCGGCCAGCCTTGAGTGGGCTGGCCACCGTCCCCGGCCGCCCGTGGTTGAACCCCGCGTTGCGCCGAGAGCGGCGAGTGCGCCGGCGGGCGGTGAGACGCCCGCCTGACAAGGCGTGAGGGGGCCGCATATCGGGCAGGATGCAGCCGCGGACTGCCCGCAGTCCGACGAACGACGCGGTTCAGGCGGGATGCATCGCCGCTCGAATGCAGCGGGGACTCTCGCCACGGGCGGTCAGGTGCGGACCGCGCCGGGGGCGGCGTGCATCGCCGCGGGGCGACAGGCGGCGGCGTGGGGCAGGGTGAGCAGGACGAGGAGCAGCATCAGAAACTCCGAGTCGCCGAAGTTGTACTCGAACAGGCCGCCGGTGAGCATGCCGGCGACCGCCGCGAGACCGGCCGCGGCCAGGGGACGGGCGTCGCCGTCGCCGAGCTGCCGGAACAGATGGCGGACCGCCGCGACCACGAACACGCACCAGATGGCGAGCGCAGGCAGCCCCCGTTCCGCCGCGATCTGCACCGGCACGTTGTGCAGGTGCGGGTTCTCGTCCTGCACCGCCCCGGCGTCACGGTATCGCGGGTACACCTCCTGCACCATATCCGGACCCACCCCGGTCCAGGGGTGGTCGCGGATGATCCGCATGCCCGCCCGCGCCATCGCCAACCGGTCCTGAACGGTCGGATCCTGCACATCGAAGGTGGAGTAGATGCGGTTCGTGATCTGGGGTGGCGCGAGGGCCAGCACCAGGGCGGCGAGCACCGGGACGACCGCCATCAGCCGCAGGTCTTTCAGAAGACACAGGACGGCGAGGGCGGCGCCGGCGCCGACCCAATAGCTCCGGGTCAACGTCACCGCCAGCGCGACCAGCAGGGCGGGCATCACGAGCGCGGACCACAGGCGCCGGCGCCGGTCGAACAGGACGCGGGCCGCGGCGAGGGCAATCGTCAGCAGGAGCAGCCCGGAATAGGTCATGTAGTGCCCCATCGTGCCGTCCGGCCGTTGCCCCAGATGGTCGTATTCGAGAACGCCGTACTGCACCACCCCCCACACTGCGGTGGTGGCGCCGACGGTCACGATGAGGGTCGCCAGGGTCTGAGCCCGCTGGTGTCGGGCCAGGCGGTGGACTATCGGCACCACGATGAAGAGCAGCACTTCGCGCGAATCGACGAGGCTGGCGCCCGGATCGAGAGAAAACGCGACCGACACGAGGGTTGCCGCGGCGTAGGCCAGCAGGGCGGTGAAGAAGGGCGGTACGCTCGGCCGCTCGCGCTCCGCCACCAGCAACGCGATCCACAGTCCGGCGGTGAAGGTCAGCAGGATGCCGGCTGCGGCGATTGAAATCTGCAGGGCGGCCACGAAGCCCAGGAGCATGACGAAGGCCGCGGTTTCCAGCCCGGACAGTCTGGGGGCGGTCATTCGGCTGTTTCGGGCGGTTCCTCGATGGTCGCCTCGTCGATGAGCATGACCGGTATGTCGTCCGTGATCGGATACACCCGATGGCAGGTCCGACATTGGAGACCGGTGCCGTCGTGCACCGGCACCACGGGCGTCCTGCAATTCGGACAGGCCAGGATCTCGAGCAACTCTGCGTCGACCGCCATCACCGCACCTCCCGTGAAGAATCCCTCAGACTATACCAGACCGGTTCGGCCGCCCGGAGGCGCCGGGCCGGTCCGGCGAGGCGGGGGCGCCCTCCGATCGCGGCTGAGGAGGGGGTGCACGACAAGAAAGTTGGGGATTTTGCCGTTGGGGTATTGGGCGAGCCCTGATCGACCGATTACTCGGGTGGGAGGACTCCGACCATGCCCGAGGCGCAGTTGACTGAACCGCTCGATCACGCGGCCGAAAAAGGGGGCGTCAAGGAGCTGTTCGCCGCGTTGGACGCGGCGGTCAAGGCCGACGTGGACGCGTTCCTCAGACGAGGAGACGCGAATGCCCAGGACTTCGAGACCCTCTTGCAGACCGTTCACCGTCGAGCCCTCGCCACGGCGAGCCAAGCCGTCAAGGTGATTGGCGCGCAGCGTTCGTAGCCGCGCTCGCAGCCGAAATCGATGCGCTCATCAGACCGCGGCGGTCCGCCGCGCAGGACTTCGAGGCCCTCGAGCAGGCCCTCCGCCGCCAAGCCCTCGGCCTCGCCGCGCAGGCGATGGCGGAGTACTACGACGCGGACTATTCCGACCATTCGAGTTCGACGGTCGCGTGCGCCTGCGGCCAGACGGCGCACTACGCCGGCCGCCGCCCGAAGACTTTCACCACGCTGTTGGGACCGCTGACCCTGCACCGCGCCTACTACCACTGCGCCGCCTGCCGCCGGGGAAGCTGTCCGCGCGACCGGGCCCTGGGTCTGCAAGACACCTCGCTGTCGCCCGCCACGGCGCGGCTGGTGGGACTGGCGGCGACGAGCGTCAGCTTCGCCGAAGCGAGCGAGTGGATGGGGGAGCTGGCCGGCGTGGCGGTCGACCCCAAACAGGTCGAGCGCATCGCCGAAGCGCTGGGCCGCGAAGTCGCGGCCGACGAACGCGAGAGGGTCGAGCCCGCACCCGGCGCGGCATCGACGATGTACCTGGGGCTTGACGGCACCGGCGTGCCGGTGCGCAAGTCCGAGGTGGAAGGCCGGCGCGGCAAGCAGCCCGACGGCTCGGCCAAGACCCGCGAGGTCAAGCTCGTCACCGTGTGGACGGCGGAAACACGCAACGCCGACGGCCTCCCCGAACGCGACCCCGGGTCGGTCAGCTACAGCGCCGCGGTCGAGAGCGCGGCCAGCCGCCCCACCGACCCGCTGCCTTCCCCGTTCGCGCAACGGGCGTATCGCGAAGCGCGGCGGCGCGGCTTCGACACCGCGGCGCGACGCGTCATCATCGGCGACGGGGCCGAGTGGATCTGGAATCTGGCCGCCGAACAGTTCCCCGGCGCCATCGAAATCGTCGACATCTACCATGCCAAGGGGCATCTGTGCGATGTCGCCAAGGCCATCTACGGCGCCGGCACGGACTTGGCCGCCCAGTGGGGCAAGGACCGGCGGGACGAGTTGGACGCCGGGCGGTTCGATGCGATCCTGACCGCCCTGCGCGCCCACCGTGAGACTTGCGAGGAGGCCCGCAAGTGTATCGACTACCTGACCCGCAACCGCCACCGGATGCGCTATCCGGAGTTCCGAGCGTGGGGTCTTTGCGTGTCGTCGGGCGTCGTCGAGGCCGGATGCAAGCTCGCTATCGGCGCCCGGCTCAAGCGCGCCGGCATGCACTGGACCGTGGCCGGCGCCAACGCCATCATCGCCCTGCGGTGCTGCAAGCTCAGCGGCCGCTTCGAGGATTTCTGGGAAGGACGAGCCGCCAGGGCCGCCTGACAGTCATCTCACGAATCTGACGTGCACCCCTGAGGAGGAACCGGGTTGTTCACAGTCATGTCCTTGTGGAACAATGCGAGCCTTATGCGGTTTCCAATCAGCGCTCTGTTCGTCGTGGGGGTGTTGGCGCCCGGAGCCATCGCCCAAGCCCAAGCGACGGCGCCCGAGCCAGCGGGCCTCGACAATCGCGCCGCCGCGTACCACGCGTTCATCCTGGGTCGTTCCCTCGAGCGAGCGGGTGATGTCGACGAGGCGGTCGGCGCCTACCGGCGGGCGGCCGGGCTCGATCCCGCGTCATCGGGGATCTGGGCCGAGCTGGCCGGTCTCTATGCGCGCCGCAATCAACCCGACGAGGCGATCGTCGCCGGGAACGAGGCCTTGGACCGGGATCCCGACGACCGCGACGCCCATCGCATCCTGGGGCTCGTCTACGCGGCCCGCGCGGAGTCGCGGGAGGCTCCGGCGCAGAGCGACGTGGACCTGGCCATCGACCACCTGGAGCAGGCAAGCAACCCGCAGTCACCCGACGTGGCCCTGTCCATCACACTGGGTCGGCTCTATCTGTCGACCGGGCAGCCGGCCAGGGCGGTCGAGGTGCTGACCGAGATGCTCGACCTAGAGCCGCAATTCACCGACGCGCAGGCGCTGCTGGCTCGCGCGCACGAGGCTCTCGGCCAATGGGAGGACGCTGCCGCCGCCTACGAGCGCGCGTTGCTGTACAACCCCCGGCGCGCCCGGTACCAGCGTCGACTCGCGAACGCGCTGGTGAACCTGGGGCAGACCGGCCGGGCTCTCGAGGTGCTGCAGGATCTCGTCGAGGCGCGGCCGGACGATACGGATGGCTGGTATCAGTTGTCCGAGCTGGAGCTGAACGCCGCCAACTACGAGGCGGCCGAGACCGCGGCCCGGCGGGTGGTCGAGCTGGAGCCCGACGGCATGCGGGGCGCCTACGCGTTGTCCCGGGCGCTCGACGGCCGGCGCGAGTATCGGGCGATGGCGGAGATCCTGGGGCCGGTGATCGAGCGGGCCCGGGCAGGCGGCGTCGATCCGCGCCAGGTGGCCGGTCTCCTGCAGCGACTGGGGTTTGCGCAGCAGAGCGTGGGTGATTTCGATGCCGCCGTCGAAGCCCTGACCGATGCGCTCGAGATCGTGCCGTCCAACCTCGGATTGCAGGCGCAGCTCGTGCAGGTCTATCTCGATGCGGGACGTCTCGACGAGGCGGGCGATCTCGTGGCCGATGCCCGGCGCTCCCGGCAGGACAATCTGGCCCTGTTCCAGCTCGAGGCCCAGGTGCTGTCCGCTCGCGGTGCGGTGGGCGAGGCCGTCGCGTTGCTCCAACGCGCACGCGCCCGGCACGAGGACGAGCCGATCGCGCATGTGGCGCTGGCCGGGCTCTACAGCGAGCACGACCGGGTCGACGAGGCGGTCGGCGTCCTGCAGGCGGCCAGGGAACGGTTTCCCGACAACACCCTCATTGTGTTTCAGCTCGGCGCCGCGTTTGAGCGCGGGCGGCGATTCCAGGAAGCGGAGCGGGCGTTTCGGCGTGTGATCGAGCAGGATCCGGACGATGCGCGGGCGCTGAACTATCTGGGATACATGCTGGCCGAGCGCGGCGAGCGGCTCGATGAATCGGTCGATCTGATCCGCCGCGCGGTCGAGCTCGATCCCCACAATGGGTCTTATCTGGACAGCCTCGGGTGGGCCTATTTCAAGCAGGACGAGTTGGAGCTGGCGGAATCGCCCCTGCGCGCGGCCAGTGATCAGTTGCCCAGAAACTCGGTGGTGCAGGACCACATGGGCGACCTCCTTTTCCGCTTCGAGCGGTACGCGGAAGCCATCGACGCCTGGGAGCGCGCGCTCGCCGGGGACGGCGAAGGGCTCGATGCCGCGGCGGTGGAGGCCAAGATTCGCGACGCACGGACCCGCCTGGACTCGAAGCAGTAGGTCGTCGTCTGACGGCGGGGTCGAAGCAGGTTGCGGCGAACGATGAGCGGTATCCGCGGGCTGTCGATCTGTTTCGCCGCGGCCCTGGCCGCCGGGTGCGGATCCACCCGGCTGGCCCTCCCGGACGGTCCCGGCACGCCCTATCCCGAATTCGCGCGTCTCTTCGATTCCGTGGTTTCGGAGTGCCGGGGCGTCCGGTCCGTCGAGACGATGATCGCGCTCAGCGGCCGTGGCGGCGGGGCCAGCCTCGGGGGGAGGATTCGCGCCGGGCTGGCCGCGCCCGGATCGATGCGGCTGGAGGGATTGGCCCCGTTCGGGGCGCCGGCGTTCTATCTCGTGGCGTCACCGGCGGACGCCACGCTGTGGCTGACCCGGGAGGCGCGGGTGGTGACCGGCGTGCCGGCCACCGAGCTGTTTGCGAGCCTCACCGGCATCCGGTTCGGACCGGACGACCTGCGGGCGGTGTTGACTGGCTGCCTGGTGCCCGACCCGCGGCCGACGGCGGGGCGGCGTTACGGCGACTGGGTCGCGGTGGACCTGGCCGGCGGGGCGGTCGCCTGGCTGCGTCGGATCGACGGCGAGCATCACCTCGTCGCGGGCACGCGGGAGGAGCTGACGATCGAGTACGGCGAGTTCCGACGCCGTCTGCCGCGATTGGTGCGCGTCGTGTCGGAGACCGCGGGCGATGATGCGGGAGCCGAACCGCTCACCGATCTGACGGCTCGCCTGTCGCAGATCAACCTGAACGTCGCACCGGTTCCCGGGGCGTTCTCGCTGGCAGTGCCCCCGGACGTCGTGCCGGCGACCCTGGAGGAGTTGCGCGGGGCGGGTCCCTTGGAGGTCCCGGTCGATCAGACATGAGTGCGTCACCGGCGACGGGGCCGTCCCGGCGGGTGACGGTGCGGGCGCACGCCAAGATCAATCTGGATCTGCGGGTCCGCGGCCGGCGCCGGGATGGTTTCCACGATCTGCGGACCATCCTGCAGTCCATCGGTTTGCACGACACGCTCACGCTGCGGGCGGTCGAGGGCGACTGTCGCATTCGGTGTTCCGCGGCCGGGGTGCCGCTGGGGAGAGACAACCTCGTGCATCGCGCGGCCCGGCGGTTGTGGACCGAGCTGGGGGGATGCGGCGAGGTTCGGGGCTTGGCGGTGAGCATCCGAAAGCGGATCCCCGTTGCGGCGGGGCTCGGGGGCGGGACCGCCGATGCGGTGGCTGCGCTTCGCGGCCTGTGTCGGCTGTGGGGACGGACCCTGTCCACGGTCCGGCTCCACGCGCTGGCCGCCGACGTCGGGGCCGACGGTCCGTTCTTCCTGGTCGGCGGCACGGTGCTCGGGGTCGGGCGCGGGGATGAGGTCTATCCGCTCGCCGAGCTGCCCCCGCACTGGGTGGTGGTGGCCGTTCCCCCACACGGTGTCGCGACTGCCGCCGCCTACCGCTGGCTGGATGATGACCGGGCATCCGCTCCCCCCGCAAAAGGGGCTGGCGCGACGGTTTCGCCGCCGGTACGGTTTGCAGGGGCGACGCTCCTGCTCGACGAGTTGTCCAACGACCTGGAGGGGCCGGTGGCGCGGCGCCGAGGCGGGGTCGGTGAGGCGACCGGGCTGCTGGTGGATGCGGGAGCGTCCCGAGCCGGCATGACCGGCAGCGGCTCCGCGATCTTCGGTCTCTTCGGGCGCCGGGCGCCGGCCATCGGGGTGGTCCGACGTCTGCGCACGCGCCTGGAGGGGTGGACCGTGCGCCTCACGCGGACGATGGACCGAGCCCGGCTGGAGGGGCGATTCTGGGTGTGACCCGGCGGCGGTGATCATGGGGTCGGGGCGAGACTGGGACGGTCCTTGATGGGCTGAGGCAGACCGAGTACAATAGCGGGTTTGCGGTAGGTCAGCAAACCTGCTGCGTGCGGGAGGGCCTTCGCTTGATGGGGCGTGGCCAAGTGGTAAGGCGCGGGACTTTGGATCCCGTATTCGAAGGTTCGAATCCTTCCGCCCCAGCCATACCGCCGGCAGCGGCGCGCCCCCCTGAACGGCCCTCCGGGTCTGATCGACGGCGATGCTGAACGGGCAACTCAAACTCTTTTCGGGCAGCGCGCATCCGCGGTTGGCGCGTGAGGTCGCCGACTACCTCGGTAGTCCGCTGGGTCGCGCGAACCTCAAGCGGTTCGCGGACACGGAGGTGTCGTTCCGGATTGACGAGAACATCCGTGGCGCGGACGTGTTCATCCTGCAACCGACGTGCACGCCGGTCGATGCGCACCTGATCGAGTTGTGCGTCATGATCGACGCGTTTCGGCGGTCATCCGCGGCTCGCATCACCGCTGTCATTCCATACTACGGCTACGCGCGGCAGGACCGGAAAGACAAGCCCCGGGTCCCGATCTCCGCGAAGCTGGTGGCGAATCTGCTGTGTGCGGCCGGAGCCAATCGCGTTCTCACCGTGGACCTGCACAAGGCGCAGATCCAGGGGTTCTTCGACATTCCGGTCGATCACCTGTTCGCCGCTCCCGTGTTCATTCAGCATCTGTCCGCGTATCAGGAGCCGAGTCTGGTGTTCGTGTCGCCGGATGCCGGCGGCGTCGAGCGTGCGCGGGCCTATGCCAAACGACTGGGCGCGGATCTGGCCATCATCGACAAGCGCCGTTCCGAGGACGGCCGGGCCGAGGTGATGCACGTCGTGGGCGACGTGCGGGATCGCGTGTGCATCATCCAGGACGACATCGTCGACACCGCGGGCACGCTGGTCCAGAGTGCGTCGGCGCTGCGGGAGAACGGCGCCGCCCGGGTGATGGCGTGTGCGGTGCACGGCGTACTGTCGGGTCCGGCATTGGAACGGATCGAGGGGTCGGCGCTCGAAAAGCTGGTGGTCACGAACACCATTCCGCCCCGCCCGGAGATCATCGCATCCGAGAAGGTCGAGATACTGTCCGTCGCCCCGTTGCTGGGGAAGGCGATTCAGAGCATTCACCAGGAGACGTCCGTGTCGTCGCTGTTCGTCTAGACGAGGCGGACGGCTCATTGCCAGCAGGTCCAGTCATGGAAACCACGTTGCAAGCAGAGGTTCGGTCGGAACGCGGCAAGAACGACGCCCGGCGGCTTCGTCGAGCCGGCCGCGTTCCCGCCGTCGTCTACGGTGAGGGGGGGGGTGGGGCGGCCCCGTCCGGCGCGCTCGCCATCAGTGTCGACCCCGGCGCCCTGTTGCGGGTGCTGCACTCGGACGCCGGCGCCAATACCCTGATCGGTCTCACCGTCGGCGATGCGGACTCGGCCAAGGTGCTGATCAAGGACTACCTGGTCGATCCCATCTCGCGCGGGCTTCTTCATGTCGATTTCTATCGGGTCGCCATGGACAGGGTCATCACCGTCACCGTGCGCATCGAGCTGGCGGGGGAGGCGGAAGGGGTCAAGGTTCAGGGCGGCCTCATCGACTTCGTCCAGCGGGAGGTGGCCATTGCCTGTCTGCCGTCCGAGATTCCGGAGCATATCGAGGTCGATGTCTCGTCGTTGAAGATCGGCCAGGGCATACGTCTCCGGGAGCTCCTCGACGGGGTGTCGTGGCAGCCGGTGAGCGATCCGGAGTCGCTCATCGTTCATGTCATTGCGCCGAAGCTCGAGGCGGCAGAGGAATCGGACGAGACCGAGGGCGAGGCCGAGGCCGATTCGGCGGCGGCGGAGGCCGGAAGCAAGTCGGACGAGTGACCGTGACCAGGCCGCAGATGCCGTGGCGGGGGCCGGAGCAGCCGGCCGGTGCGGGTCTCCTGCGTGCGGGACCGTGAAGCTGATCGTGGGACTGGGGAACCCCGGCGCGGAGTACCGGGGGACCAGACACAACGTCGGCTTCGAGGTGCTCGACGAGACCGCGCGGCGCTGGGGTCTCCCGTTTCGGTCCGCTCCCGCCGACGCCATGCTGGCCAGGTCACCGGCGGTACCGGGGGGGCGTGACGCGGTTCTGCTGGCAAAGCCGCAGACCTACATGAACCGCAGCGGGTTCGCGGTCGGCGCGTTGCTGCGGTACTACCGAATCGGGTTGGGTGACCTGCTGGTGGTCACCGAGGATGTGAATCTGCCGTTGGGCCGGTTGCGGGTGCGCCGTCAGGGATCGGCCGGGGGACACAACGGCCTGCGTTCGATAATCGACGCGGTCGCGGGAGAACGGTTCTCGCGCCTGCGCGTCGGCGTGGGGCGCGGCGACCGGCGGCAGGATTTGTCGCGGCGGGTCCTCTCCCGGTTCAACCGCACGGAGCGGCCGGCGATGGACGAGGTCGTGCAGCGTGCGGCCGATGCGGTGGAGATGTTCGTCGATGCCGGCATCGGGCCGGTCATGAATACGTTCAATCGGCAGGAAACCGAGAAGGGCGAAGAGAAGGACCCGGCAGACTGCGCCGGCCCGTATTGACGCCGATTCTCCGGTCCGTTACTCTCGTGAAGAGGCGGCGCATTCGCGCCGGCCTCGTTCACTCCTTGCCACGCCGGGTGGCCGTCAGTCCAGAAGGAGCTGCATGCCCAACGATCGACAATACGAATTCGTGTACGTCCTCGCGCCCACCGTTGCCAACTCCGAGGTGGAAGCGATACAGGGTGAGTTGGACGAGCAGATTCGCAAGCTCGGCGGGAGCGTGGAGAACACCGATCTGTGGGGACGTCGCAAGCTCGCGTACCCCATCGGCAACTTCACGGAGGGCATCTACGTCGTTCAGCTTCTTCGCGGGCCAGGGGACATGGTGACCGAGCTCGAACGCCGGTTGCGCGTGAAGGACGACGTGCTGCGGTATCTCACCGTGCGGGTCGACGACGACCTGCGCAAGGTGCGGCGGGCGGCCGAGAAGCGGAAGGCGGATGCGGAGCGGAGACGCGCCCGCCGACCGCAGAAGGAACCGGCACCGGAACCCGCGACGGAACCCGCGGACGAGGCGGCACCGGCGGAGGGCGAACCGTCGCCGCCGGAGGTGGCGCCGCCGGCGGCGCCGTCGCCGTCCACATCGGACGAGGCGGCACCGGCGGAGGGCGAACCGTCGCTGCCGGACGCGGCGCCGTCCGCCTCGGATGAGGCAGTGGAAGAGCCGCCGTCTGCGCCGCCCGCGGCGGAGTCGGACGAAGCGGCCGGCAGCTGATGGCTGGCCGGGTGCAACGATCCTGTCGCGCGACCTGTCGCGAGATATTCGGAGGTAGAGCATGAAGAGCGAGCGCGGCGCCGCCCGCAAGCCCAAGTTCGACCGGCCTCGACGCGGCATGTTTCGGCGAAAGCGGGTCTGCCGCTTTTGCGTCGACAAGGTCCCGTTTATCGACTACAAGGATGTTCGGATGCTGATCGCGAGCATTCCCGAACGGGGAAAGATACAGCCTCGTCGCTTGTCGGGGACCTGTGCGCCTCACCAGCGCAAGCTGCAGACGGCGATCAAGCGCGCACGACAACTGGCCTTGATCCCGTACGTGACCGACTAGGAGTCGGCGCCGGGGAACGGCGTGGACCCTGTAGGGTTGGTTGGGCGGGAAGCGCCGCAAGGCTTACGATTTCCCGGTCGGCCCGGGCCGTCTGCGCTTCGCGGATCCGAGGTGCCGTCGTCGGAGTGGAAACCATGTCAGTACAGGTCATTCTCAGAGAGCCGGTGGACCACCTCGGACGCCGGGGCGACATCGTGAAGGTCGCCAACGGATACGCCCGCAACTATCTCCTGCCGCGCCGGTTGGCATTGCCGGTGACCGAGGTCAACCGCCGCCAGGTCGATCGTGAACGGGTCGTCGCCGATGCGCGCGACGCGGCCCAGAAGGAGAGCGCGGAAGCGTACGCGGGACGTCTGAACCAGGCGGTCTGCGTCATCGCGCGTCGGGTCGGCGAGACCGATATCCTGTACGGATCGGTCACCAGCGCCGACATTGCGGCCTCGCTGCTCGAGCAGTCGTTCGAGGTCGACCGGCGCAAGATTCAACTCGCCGACCCGCTGAAGCGGCTGGGCGTTTACCGGGTGGCCATCAAGGTGCATCGCGAGGTCATGGCCGAGGTGGCGGTTCGTATCGTCAAGGAAGGGGACGAGGCGGCTGGCGATGTGGCCGGCGGCGCCGGCGCACCGCCGGACGCGGAGCCGTCCGTTCCTTCCGCCGAGCAGGGGTCCGCGCCGTAGAACGGCGCCGACCCCTGCAGGGTTGGTCGAGCGGCAAGCGGAGCCGCAGGCGACGATTCCCGGGCCAGGAGTCCGCGCCGTGAACCGCGCCGACTCCTGCAGGGTTGGTCGGGGCAATCGGAGCCGAGGCGACCCTGGCCGGGCTGGTGCCGTCGGCGCGCCGCAGGAAGGCGCCAGCCGCGACCCGGGGGCCGGCTCCGTCCGGTGCGCCCCGGGCGGGCTGCGTTCGCGGCATGCGGCGAGGCGGGCCGCGCGGAGGATCCGTGGCCGTGCACGGTTTCACCATGAGTTCCTGAACGGGCGGCGCCGCGTCGCCCTCCCCAATTCCCGTTCCGAGGATGGTCATGGCCGACGTGGTTTCTTTTCCATCCGAACGATCGTTGCCCCACAACCTCGAGGCGGAGCGCTGCGTTCTCGGCGCGGTCCTGATTCACAACGATGCGTTCAACCAGGCAGCCCAACTGATCGACGCCCACGACTTCTTCCGGGACGCCCACCGCCGCGTGTTCGACAAGATGGTCGACCTGAACGAGCGCGGCGAGGTCATCGATCTCGTCACCCTCAAGGACGAGCTCGAGCGGTCGGGCGATCTCGACGGCGTCGGTGGACCGGCCTATATCGCGGGACTGGTCGACGGCGTGCCCCGTTCCACCCACGTCGAGTACTACGCCCACATCGTCAAGGAAAAAGCGACGCGCCGGCAGATCATCTTCGCCGCGAACGAGATTCTCCAGACGGCCTACACCGGTGAGGGCGGGGCCGACACGGTGCTCGACAAGGCGGAGCAGGCGATTTTTCGCATCGCCGACGACAGCGTCCACACGGGATTCGTCGCGTTGCACGACCTGGTCGAGGCCAGCCACGCGAACATCGACAAGCTGCAGGCGGGCGAGGGCGCGGTCACCGGCGTGCCGAGCGGGTTCGTCGATCTCGACAAGTTGACGCGGGGGTTTCAGTCGTCGGATCTGGTGCTGATCGCGGCCCGGCCGTCCATGGGCAAGACCGCTCTCGTACTGAACATCGCGCAGCATCTCGGCGTGCACACCGACATGACGGTCGGCGTCTTCAGTCTGGAGATGTCGAAGGAGCAGTTGTTCATGCGGATGTTGACGACCGAGGCGGGGATCGATTCACACAAGTTTCGCGGCGGTTTTCTCGGCCAGCGTGACTACGACGCCCTGGCCGGGGCCCTCACCCGCCTGGACGGCGCGAAGGTGTTCATCGACGACAGCGCCTCCATCGGAGTGCTCGAGATGCGGGCGAAAGCGCGCCGGTTGAAGTCCGAGCACGGGCTGCATCTCCTGGTGATCGACTACCTCCAGCTCATGACGGGGCGCGGTCGGTTCGACAATCGCACCCAGGAGCTGGCCTCCATTTCGCGGTCGCTGAAGGGCCTGGCCAAGGAGCTGGACGTGCCCGTGGTGGCGCTGTCCCAGTTGAGCCGCGCCCCCGAAAGCCGCTCCGACCGTCGCCCCCAGCTCTCCGACCTGCGGGAGTCGGGTGCGCTGGAGCAGGACGCCGATCTGGTCCTCTTCATCTTCCGCGAGGAGCAGTACGACCCGAGTCCCGAGAACGAGAACCTGGCCGAGATCATCATCGGCAAGCAGCGGAACGGACCGACGGGGGTCGTCAAGCTCGCGTTCCTGAAGCAGTGCACGAAATTCGCCAATCTCACCGATGCCTACGAATCCTGAGCGGCGGGCGTTGCACCGGACATCCCGTCACCGCATCGTGCCCGGAGGGCCTGCCCGAACCCGGTCTTGCGACGAGACCGCCGGTCGAACGCGGCAGCGCTTCCGCCGCCGGTTCCCGGGGTGATGCGCGGTGACCGATGCCTTCGGGACGCCGGACTCGGTAGCGGTCCGGCCGACCTTCGCCCAGGTCGACCTCGACGCGTTGCGGGCCAACTACGCGGCAGTGGCGCGTCACGTGGGCGGACCGGCGGCGCCGCGGGTGATCGGGGTCGTCAAGGCGAACGGCTACGGGCACGGGGCGGTCCCGGTAGCCCGGGCCCTCGAATCGGCGGGCGCGGGCATGCTGGCCTGCGCGGACATCGAGGAAGCGGTGACCTTGCGCCAGGGTGGGATTCGCGCGCCCATACTCGTCTTCGGCGCCCTCAGCGTGAGCGATCTGGATGGCGTGTTCACCCACGGGCTCACCCCGACGGTGTCCTCGCCGTTTGCCGCCCGTGCGTTGAGCGAGGTCGCGGCCCGGCGGGGAATCAGGGTGGCGTGCCACCTGAAGGTCGACACCGGCATGAACCGGCTCGGTTTCCGTTTCGACAATCTGAGTCAGACCATGCCCGAGGTGCTGGGGCGGCCGGGGCTCGATATCGCGGCCGTGTACACGCACTTCGCCACCGCGGATGACGCGATGCACCCGCTGTTCGAGCGGCAGCGGACCCGTTTCGACGAGTCGCTTCGCTGT
This sequence comes from Vicinamibacterales bacterium, assembly GCA_965215895.1. Lineage (GTDB taxonomy): Bacteria > Acidobacteriota > Vicinamibacteria > Vicinamibacterales > UBA8438 > JAJEEA01. The sequence continues at coordinate 1,335,241 of OZ244130.1, forward strand.
CTGGCCGCGCTCGGGGTCCGCCCGGCATTGAGACACGCCGCGAACAGCGCCGCCCTGTTGCGGGACCGGAAGACGTGGTATGACGCTGTCCGGCCCGGGTTGCTGCTCTACGGCCTGATTCCACCGGGCGTGGACGCATCGCTCCCGGTGGTGCCGGCGATGACCATGCGCAGCCGGGTAGTTGCCGTGAAGGGGATGCGGGTGGGCGAGACGACGGGGTACGGTGCGCATGCCCCGGTGGAGCGTCCGACCACCATCGCGGTGGTGCCCGCCGGCTATGGCGACGGTCTCGACGTGCGCATGGCGGGCCGCGGCTCGGTCCTCGTGCGCGGCCGGCGGGCCCCGGTCGTCGGCGCCGTGTCGATGGACTCGATCACGATCGATGTGACCGGCCTCGACGTCGGCCCCGGGGACGAGGTGGTGCTGGTGGGTGCGCAGTCCGGGGAGCGCATCGACGCCGGCGAGATTGCCGCGGCGCTCGGCACCGTGCCGCATGAGATTCTGTGCCGGACCGGGAGCCGGATCGTCCGCACCTACGCCGGTCATCCGGACCGTCCATAACCCACGCATCGCCACCGTGAGATCTCCCAACACCGTCTTCGTCTGCCAGGCGTGCGGCGCCCAGGTGCGGAAGTGGCTGGGACGATGTCCCGACTGCGGCGAATGGAACTCGCTGGTCGAAGAAACGGCCGCCAGGCGGGCAGCCGATACCGGTGCGAGACCGGCCCTCACCGGCATGGGAGCCCAGCTCTATACCGAAATCGAATCGTCGGATGCGGAGCGCGTATCCACCGGGGTCAGCGAGCTCGACCGGGTGCTCGGGGGAGGTCTGGTGCCGGGGTCGCTCGTCCTGCTGGGGGGCGAGCCGGGCATCGGGAAGTCGACGCTGCTGCTGCAGGCGGCGGCGCAGGTCGCGGTCGCCGGGCGGACCGTCCTCTATTGCTCGGGCGAGGAGTCTCCGCATCAGGTGCGCCGGCGCGGAGAACGTCTCGGCCTGTCGCCGCCGCGGTTGCACGTGCTGGCCGAAACCTGTCTCGAGCGCGTGATCGACGAGGTCACGCGGCTGTCGCCGGACCTGGTGATCATCGACTCGATCCAGACGGTGTTCTCGCTCAAGCTCGAGTCGGCTCCGGGAACCGTCGCCCAGGTGCGCGATGCCGCGAACCACCTGCTCTTCGTGGCCAAGGGGCGCAACGTGCCGGTTCTCGTCGTGGGGCACGTGACGAAGGACGGAGGTCTCGCGGGTCCGAAGGTGCTGGAGCATGTCGTCGACACCGTGCTCCATTTCGAAGGGGATCGGTATCATGCGCACCGCATCGTACGGGCGGTGAAGAACCGGTTCGGGGCGGTGAGCGAGGTCGGGGTGTTCGAGATGACCGCCAGCGGCCTGCGCGCGGTGCTCGACCCGTCAGCGCAGTTCCTGTCGGAACGCCGGGCGGACGTGCCGGGGTCGGTCGTGCTCTGCTCGTTGGAGGGGTCGCGGCCCATTCTCGTCGAGGTGCAGGCGCTCGTCGGCACCGGCGTCTACGGCAACCCCCAGCGGGTGGCGAACGGCATCGACCGCCAGCGGCTGTCGTTGCTGCTGACGGTGCTCGAGAAACGCGCAGGTCTGTCGCTCGCGGGGGAGGACGTGTTCGTGAACGTGCCGGGAGGCATCCCGGTGCACGAGCCGGCCGCCGATCTCGCGGTGGTTGCGGCAGTGGCGTCGAGCTTGCGGAATCAGCCGGTGGCGGCCGGCGCCGCCCTGTTCGGCGAGGTCGGATTGGCGGGGGAGATTCGGGCAACGACACAGCCCGGGCTGCGGGTTCGCGAGGCGGCGCACATGGGATTCACGCGCTGTGTCATGCCCAGGGGAGACAAGGAGGACGGCATGTCCGCACCGGGCTGCGAGCTGTTTCCCGTGGACAGCGTCGGCCAGGCGCTGGAGGGACTGTTCGCATGAGGGGCGGACATCGGTTCAGGCGCCTGGAGGACCCGGCGTGATGGTGACCGCGGTAATCGCCGCCGGCGGGGTCGGGACCCGTCTGGGGGCCGGGCGGCCCAAGCAGTTGGTGCGTCTCGGCGGCGCCACCATCCTGCAGCGTTCGGTAGAGGCGTTCGACCGATGTGATCGGGTCGACGAGATCGTGCTCGTGCTGCCGGCCAGCCTGGCCGGCGGCCCCGCGCTGGTCGACAACCCCAACGGCACGCCGCTGCGGGTCGTAGCCGGCGGCGCGCGGAGGCAGGATTCGGTGGCGAGAGGGTTCGAGGCCGCGACCGCGAGCGACATCATCGTCGTACACGATGCGGCCCGGCCGTTCTGTTCGTCCGATCTGATCGTGCGCACCATCGATGCCGCGTGCCGTCACGGCGCCGCGGTCGCCGCGGTCCCGGTTCAGGACACCCTCAAGCAGCGCTCGGTCGGGGCGGGCCGGTTCGTCGGCCGTACCCTGGCGCGTGACCGGATCGTCCAGGCGCAGACCCCGCAGGCGTTTCGCGCCGGCATTCTGGCCGAGGCGATTCGGTTGGGTCGGGCCGGCGTGGAGGCCACGGACGAGGCGGGGCTCGCTGAACGGGCCGGGCATCGGGTGGCGCTCGTGGAGGGCGACCCCTGGAACGTGAAGATCACCACGGAGCGGGATCTCGCCGTTGCCCGGCGATTCGCGGAGGAGACCATGGCGACCGGCCGGGTCGGGCTCGGGTACGATCTGCATCGATTCACGGCCGGGGGTCCGCTCCGGCTCGGTGGCGTTCTGATTCCGCACGACCGCGGGCTGGTGGGGCATTCCGATGCCGATGCGGTCTGCCACGCGGTGACCGATGCGATTCTCGGTGCGGCCGCGGCGGGCGATATCGGCCGCCACTTTCCGGATACCGATCCCCGGTGGAAGGGGGCGTCGAGCATCGCGTTGTTGCGGGACGCGGTCGGTCTGGTGCGCTCCCGCGGGTTCGTCGTGGTCAATCTGGATGTCGTCGTGGTGACGGAGCATCCCCGGATCGCCCCCCACGTCGGGCGGATGCGGGAGGCGCTTGCCGCCGCCGTTGGGGTCGAGCCGGACGCCGTCGGGGTCAAGGGCAAGACGGGCGAAGGAATCGGGCCGACGGGCCGCGGCGAGGCCCTGGAAGTGCACGCGGTCGCCATGCTGGGCGCCGCCCCGACCGCCTGAGCGATTGATGACCGGAGGCCGGCCGGCTGGCCTTCGGGAGAGGGGGTGAGGCATCGTGGTCGTCTACGGCATCAATCCGGTGCTGGAGGCGCTGCGGGCGGAGCGGGTTCGGACCGTCCGCCTGGCGACGGTCTCCCGAAAGACCGCCGAGATTCGCCGGTTCGCGCAGATGGGCGGCATACCGGTGATCCGGGTCTCTCCGGCGGCGCTCGACCGGATGGTGGGAGGAGCGGCGCATCAGGGGGTGGCGGCGGATGTCGCCCCGCCGGAGGCGGTGACCCTGGAGGCGTTGATTGGCGGGCTGCGCGAGCCGGCGCTGTTGCTCGTGCTAGACGGGGTCGAGGACCCCCGCAACCTCGGGGCGATCCTGCGCAGTGCCGAGGCGGCCGCGGTCGACGGCGTCATTCGGCAGACGCGCCGGGCCGCGCCGGTCGGAACGGTCGCGAAGTCGTCCGCCGGCGCGATTTCGTACGTGCGGCTGGTATCCGTCGTCAATATCGCCCGCGCGCTCACCACCTTGAAGGCGGCCGGGGTGTGGACGGTGGGGCTTGAGGCCGGGGGAGACGACCTGTATCGCGGCATCGATCTGACCCTGCCGACCGCCCTGGTGCTCGGCAACGAGGGGAGGGGGTTGCGGCGCCTCGTCCGGGAGCGGTGCGATCGCGTGGCGTCGATACCGATGCTGGGCCGGGTGAACAGCCTCAACGTGGCGGTGGCGGCAGGCGTCGCCCTGTTCGAAGCGGTGCGCCAACGCCGCGGCGGTCCGGCTCGTGGCGCCCCCGATGCATGAGAGGCGTCAGTCCTTTCCAATCCAGAAATGAGCCTGAAGCGGCGGCACGTGAGTCGCGGCTGACGGGCGACCGAATCAGCGGATCGAAACAGTGGGCAACGACTTGAGCTTCTCGTAGGGGGTCATGACGTTGGCGTGGGGGTAGCGTTTGCGGACGCGCCCCTTGGCGTCGACTTCATCGACGGGGAAGAGACAGGGGCGGTGGAAGTTCGGGTAGGGGGAGAGGATCTGCTGGGTGAAGGCGTTGACGCGTTCAGCGTAACGGCTGGGGATGTGGCCGTATCCGAGGTGCTTGCGGATGACCGAGCCGTTCTTGCTCTCGACGAGGGCGTTGTCGTTGCTGCGGCGGGGTCGGGACTTGGTGAACTCGTCGATGTGGAGGGCTTGCAGCCGGGCGACGATTTTGTGGTTGATGAACTCCGAACCGTTGTCGGTGTGGAATCCGCGGACGTTGAAGGGGAACGCCCGGAGCAGGGCTTCGAGGACGGGGGGCGAGGCAGGGCGTGTCGATGCGCTCGACCGAGCCGACGAACTGGAACTGGGTGACCTCGTCGACGAGGTTGAGGTGGTAGAGGCCCTTGATGCCGTCGAGGTCTCCTTGGTGGACCGAATCGACCCGCAGGTAGCCGGGTTGTCCGAAGGGCTGGGTGCCGGCGCCGCTCGCCGATGGCGATGTGCACGGGGCGGGTCGGCGCGGGCATCGTCCCGCGGCGGCGTTGATAGCTGGTCGAGTGGCGCAGGTTGTAGAGGTGTCCGTTGGAGATGGCGGCGAGGCGCTCGAAGCGGCGGTCGCCGAACAGCTGCAAGGCCCGGACGCAGAGCTTGCGGGTGGCCGGACCGGAGAGGGGTGCCGTGGAGGGCATCGACTTCAGCGAGCAGCCCGATGTCGCCCTTGGTGTAGCGGCGTGGGAAGGGGTGCCGGGGGCGGCGGCGGTCGGCGATGGCTCCTGTGGTCCGGTGCTGGTGCAGCAGGCGGGTGACCTGCGCGCGTGAGAGGCCGGTCACCTTGTTCAGGAAGCGGCGGATCAGGCCCTTGTCGGCCTTCCCCTGGCGGGAGTAGTCGAACCGTTGCAGGGTCTCGGCCACGAACGCGTAGGCCTCGGCCCGGGTCTGCGGCTGCAGGTCGAGCGGTCGGCTGCCGGCAAGGAACTCCCGAACCTGGTCCAGGGTCTGCAGGCGCTGGGTGTCGAGCTTCACGATCATCCTCCGATGATCCGGGACCCAGCCCCCTTCAGGCTCATCTCACGTTGGAATCAATCCTCCCTTCAGGCTCACTTCTCATTGGACAAGACGGCGTCAGTCCTTTCCAATCCAGAAATGAGCCTGAAGCGGAGGCACGTGAGCCGAGGCTGACGGGCGACCGAATCAGCGGATCGAAACAGGGATCCTGGCGCGGCGCTGTGAAGTCCGCGCACGCTGACGGACATTATGTTCCATGGCGGCGACGATGGGTTGTGGGGGCCAGAAGCAGTCACGCGCACGTCCCGCGTCGAGGACCTGGAGGGCTTGCAGGGCATTCAGTATTCGAACCGGAAGAGGGCTGGCGGGCAAGTTGCTGAACTGCAGATCTCCCCGTGTCTGCAACGTCTTCCGGTTCGCCGCCCAATCGATCACTGGCTCGATTCCGGTCGGTCCCCGCGGCCGCCGACACCCGCTTCACCCGCAACGTCCCCGCCGACAGGACGCTGGCCGGGGGCGTACTGCTGCCGCATTCGGCTCGGTCTGTCGGTGCTGTCAGCCCGTGCCCGGCGCACGAGATGCTACCCGTGGCGTCGTGTTCGAAGAGTACAACGATCTTGCCTGTGGGACGTGTGGGCGGCGTTCTGTGCCGTCCAAGTCGGGGTGGGAAACGCGCCTCGACGCGGGTGCAGTCAACCGCCAGCGTATCGTGCGCGTTTTCCATGCCGCCGGCGCGATCCATAGGCCGGCCGGCCCCGGCGGGACTGGCGGCGTGCGGGAGCGGGTCTGACCTCGCTGCCGGGGCGCAGGCCGGCGTTGGGATGCTGATGTCGTCTCCGGCGTACGGGTCTTCGGGGCGCGGTGTGTCCGTCGCATCGAGCTGAAGGACCGCTCGATGCGGTGCGCGTCGTGGAGCAGGCCGGTCGCAGATGGCGTCGGCTTGGTTGGCGTCGCCGATGGACGGCGAGCTGGTCGGTGACGGGCAACTGGCTGGCGATGCGGGTCGAGGCGGCGCTCGGCCCGGTCCTCGATGACCTCGGTGAGGTCACGCCGCTCGGCGTCGCGCAGCGGTGGCGGTCCTCCAGTCGTCGAATGGCGAGCAGGTCGAGCTTGGCGAGGCGGGTCAGGAGCCGGGCGTTAGGACCCGTCGCCGCGGCCGACGGCGAGTACGCGCAGCAGGGGCGGCATCCGGACGTAGCGTGCGGTGAAGCTGCGGCGACAGGCGCGTTCGACAAACGCGCATTGAGAGGAAGCTCTTGCCGATGCCGGTTGGGCCGATCAGCAGCAGGTTGTGGCACCGGCGATCCAGGCGCAGGCGCCGAGGGTCAGGACCTGCTGTCGGTTGAGCTGGCGGGGGTGGGTGAAGTCGACGGCCTCGAGCGTGGCCGGATAGCGCAGCTTGGCGGTGTGGAGGCGCGGCTGCGGTCTGAGCGGAGGGCGGTCGGGGGTGTCACCCGCAGGGCCGGAGCGCAGCGCGTTGACACGCCCGCCCGCAGCTACTCCGCTCCGACACGCCACCCAGCCGCCCTCCGAGAGCGCGTCACCGAGCGCCATGCGGTCCGCATCGGCTGGTGCGTTGTGGCGTTGTCAGGCTGCCGGGTCGATGGAGGCAAACAGGCGGTCGCGAGCCTGGTTGAGGGCGCGTGCCGCCTCGTTGTCGCTGGTGGCCGAGGCGGCGGCGTCGAGTTCGGCGAAGGTGGTTCCCGGCTTCAGGCAGGCGGCGGCGTTGGGCAACGACTTGAGCTTCTCGTAGGGGGTCATGATGTCGGCGTCGCGATAGCGCTTGCGCACCCGGCCCTTGGCGTCCACCTCTTCGCTGGGGAAGAAGCAGGGCCGGTGGAAGTTGAGGTAGGGCGACAGGAACTGCTGGTTGAAAGCATGGACTCGCTCGGCGTAGCGGTTGGGGATGTGGCCGTAGCCGAGGTGCTTGCGGATGACCGAGCCGTTCTTGCTCTCGACCAGGGCGTTGTCGGTGCAGCGGCGGGCGCGGGACTTGGTGAACGCGTCGATGTGCATCGCTTCGAGCAGCGCCGCCACGTCGCGGTTGATGAACTCCGAGCCGTTGTCGGCGTGGAATCCGTGGAGGATGAAGGGGAACGCCCGCAGCAGAGCTTCGAGAACCGGCTTCAGACAGGCCGCCTGGATATATTCGACCGAACCGATGAACTGGAACTGGGTGACCTCATCCACCAAGTTCAGGTGGTACAAGCCCTTGACCCCGTCGAGGTCGCCCTGATGGACCGTATCGACTCGCACGTGGCCGGGTTGCCCGAACGGCTGCGGCCGGCGGCGTTCCCCAATCGCTATCTGCACGGAGCGCGTGGGGGCCGGGACCGTCCCGCGGCGCCGCTGGTAGGTGATGGAGTGCCGCAGGTTGTACAGGTGGCCGTTGGAGATGGCGGCCAAGCGTTCGAAGCGGGGGTCACCGAAGCGGTGGAAGGCGCGGGCGCAGAGCTTGCGGGTGGTCGGGCCGGAGAGCGTGCCGTGGAGCGCGTCGAGTTCGGCGAGCCGCCCGATGTCGGTGGGGGTGTAGCGGCGGGGGAACGGTTGCCGGGGGGCGCCGCGACGGTCGATGACCTCGCCGGTGGTCCGGTATTGGCGCAGCAGGCGGGTGACCTGGGCCCGCGACAGGTCGGTCGCCTTGGTCAGGAAGCGGCGCAGCAGGCCCTTGTCGGCCTTGGATCGCCCGGCGTAGTCGAACCGTTGTACGGTCTCCGCCACGAACGCGTAGGCCTCGGTGCGGGTTTGCGGTCGAAGGTCGATCTCCTGACTCCCGTCGAGGAATTCCCGAACCTGACCCAGGGTCTGCAGGCGGTGCGTGTCGAGTTGCACGATCATCCTCCGATGATCCGCGACTCGACGCCCGTTCAGGCTCACTTGTCGTTGGAAACAACCCCCCGTTCAGGCTCATGTGTCATTGGACAAGACTGCGTCTTGCGCCGAGGGGGCAAGTCGTGCTAAATTCTCCGTTTGGTCCGGCTGGCGTAGCTCAGTCCGGTAGAGCGGCTGATTTGTAATCAGCGGGTCGGGGGTTCGAATCCCTTCGCCAGCTCCAGCGGATTGCTTCCACGTGACAGGTGGGTATCAGCGCGGTGTGATCTCCCGTTGCGAGGTGACCGCGGTCTCGGTGTCCGTCTGCCACGCTCCACCGGCCTGGAGCGTGTGCCGCGAGTGTTTTGGCTGGATCGTTGTGGGATACGGCGAGGTTGCGGAGCGGTCAAACGCAACAGACTGTAAATCTGTCGCCCTAGCGGCTTCGGAGGTTCGAATCCTCCCCTCGCCACCATTCTCGTCCGGCAGGAGCCGGCGGCATGGTGTAGCTGGTCTGTATGCCACGGCGGCAGGAGCCGCGAAGGCGGGAGTAACTCAGTGGTAGAGTCACAGCCTTCCAAGCTGTTGGTCGCGGGTTCGATCCCCGTCTCCCGCTCCAGTTCATGGCGTGCGGCAGCGCCGCCGGGCGGGGCGAGTGCGCCTCGACGGCATTCTGCCGCGACAAGCGGGACGCGGTTCGCCGCAGTGTGGCGCGGCGGGCCTGCGGCAGCGTGCCGATGTAGCTCAGGAGGTAGAGCGCGTCCTTGGTAAGGACGAGGTCACCGGTTCGAATCCGGTCATCGGCTCCAGCCTCGATCACGCGATTGAAGGCCGCCAGTGTCGGAAGGCGGCCGGTACGGCAGGGGTAGCGGGCGGAGGCGCGTACGGGCGCAGGTCTTCATTTCGAGAGCGAGCGGACACATGGCGAAGGAAAAGTTCGACCGGTCGAAACCGCATGTGAACGTCGGGACGATCGGGCACATCGACCACGGGAAGACGACGTTGACGGCGGCGATCACGTCGGTGCTGGCGAAACACGATCCGAAGAACACGATTCGTTCGTTCGACTCGATCGACAACGCGCCCGAGGAACGGGAGCGCGGGATCACGATCGCGACGGCGCACGTGGAGTACACGACGGCCAATCGGCACTACGCGCACGTGGACTGCCCGGGTCATGCGGACTACATCAAGAACATGATCACGGGTGCGGCGCAGATGGACGGTGCGATTCTGGTGGTGGCGGCGACCGATGGGGTGATGCCGCAGACACGGGAGCACATTCTTCTGGCTCGTCAGGTTGGGGTTCCGTCTCTGGTCGTGTTCATGAACAAGGTGGACATGGTGGACGACGAGGAGCTTCTGGACCTGGTGGAGCTGGAGGTTCGGGAGCTTCTGTCGTCGTATGAGTTTCCCGGGGACGACCTTCCGGTGGTTCGGGGCTCCGCGCTGAAGGCTCTGGAGGGCGACGAAGCGTATACGTCGTGCATCGACGAGTTGATGGCGGCGGTCGACGACTACGTTCCGCTTCCGGTTCGGGACGTGGACAAGCCGTTCCTGATGCCGATCGAGGACGTGTTCTCGATCTTGGGCCGGGGGACGGTGGTGACGGGTCGTGTGGACCGGGGCATCGTGAAGGTGACCGACGACATCGAGATCGTGGGGTTCCGGGAGACGCTGAAGAAGGTGGTGACCGGGGTGGAGATGTTCCGGAAGCTGCTGGACGAGGGCGTGGCGGGGGACAACATCGGGGTTCTGCTGCGTGGCCTGGAAAAGGACGACGTGGAGCGTGGCCAGGTTCTCGCGAAGCCGAAGTCGATCACGCCGCACACGAAGTTCAAGGGCGAAGTCTACGTTCTGACGAAGGACGAAGGTGGGCGCCACACGCCGTTCTTCAATGGGTACCGGCCTCAGTTCTACCTGCGGACGACGGACGTGACGGGAGTTGCGACGTTGCCGGACGGTGTCGAGATGGTGATGCCGGGCGACAACGTGACGATGGAAGTGGAGTTGATCACGCCGGTGGCGCTGGAGAAGGGGCTGCGCTTCGCGATTCGTGAAGGCGGCCGCACGGTCGGGTCGGGGGCCATCACCGACATCGTCGAATAGCCGCGGCGTCTCGAGGACACGCGGCCTGGTGTGGAGGGTAGCCCAAGCCATGCGGGACATCATTTCGTTGGCGTGCACCGACTGCAAACGGCGCAACTACAGCACGACGAAGAACAAGCGAAAGACCACCGGGCGGCTCGAGTTCAAGAAGTACTGCCGCTGGTGTCGCACGCACACCGTACACCGGGAGTCGAAGTAGCGATATGCGGACCCGGGCGTCCGCGCCGTGGAACGGGGCGGACGCCCGGAGGGTTGGTTGGGCGCTGAGCGGAACGGCAAGCGGCGATTTCCGGGATTCCGGGCCGGCGCCGAGGCCCGGCGACGTTGGGTCGGTCGGCGAACGCGGCGTCGATCGACCAGCGGGTCGCAAGCGCTGGTCGGGTGGGGATTCGGGCAGCGAAGTCCCGAGCCGGGACACCAGGAGCACAGGCCAGTAGCTCAATTGGCAGAGCACCGGTCTCCAAAACCGGGGGTTGGGGGTTCGATTCCCTCCTGGCCTGCCACACGCGTCCAGAGCCGCCGACTTGGCGCACGTTCAGCTCACGCGCACGCCGGAAAGGACCGGGGCAGTTCGTGAAGACAGCACGACTCGACAACGTCAGAGACACGCCGATGCACATTACCGGGTGGTTCGGCAGGGCTCGCGTCTTTCTGGCCCAGGTCAAGAACGAGATGGAGCGGGTGACGTGGCCCACCCGCAAAGAGGTCTACGCCACCACGCTGGTCGTCATCCTGACTTCGGTGTTTTTCGGAATCTACCTCTGGAGCATCGACCTCGTTCTGACCCGCATGGCCAGGTTCATCTTCGAAACGTTCGGAGCGCAATGACCGACGTCAGCACGCGGCAGTGGTACATCGTGCACACCTACTCGGGGTTCGAGAAGAAGGTATCCGAGTCGCTCCAGCAACGGGTGCAGGCCTACGGGCTGCAGTCCGATATTGGCGACGTCCTCATCCCGACCGAAGACGTCGTCGAGATGCGCGGAGGCAAGCGGGTCGTCAGCTCGAAGCGTTTCTTCCCGGGCTACATCCTGGTCGAGATGAACATGTCCGACCATGCGTGGCACGTGGTGCGGAACACCCCGAAGGTGACCGGATTCGTCGGCGCCGGCTCGAAGCCGACACCGCTGACGCGAGAGGAAGTGGACCAGATTCTGCACCAGGTCACGGTTGCGGCGGAGAAGCCGAAACCGAAGTACACGTTCGAGAAGGGCGACCAGGTGCGCATCAACGAGGGGCCGTTCAACAGCTTCAACGGCGTCGTCGACGATGTGAATCCGGATCGGAACACACTGAGGGTCTTGGTGACGATTTTCGGGCGATCGACTCCGGTGGAGCTCGATTTCCTGCAGGTCGAGAAGCTGTAGTAGACCGCGCTCGAAGCGGCGAGGCGGTTCCCGGGAGCCGGATGCCGGCGTTGCCGGCGGCGTTCCCTGCGGGCGCGGTGATCGGAGGTTGGACGGACATGGCGAAGAAGGTGATCGGGATGGTCAAGCTCCAGATCGCGGCCGGCAAGGCGACACCCGCCCCCCCGGTCGGGACCGCGCTCGGCCCGCACGGCGTCAACATCATGGATTTCTGCAAGGCCTTCAATGCCAGGACCGCCAGCCAGGAAGGGCTCATCATTCCGGCGGTGGTGACGATTTACGCAGACCGGACCCTCAGCTTCATCACCAAGACCCCGCCGGCCGCGGTGTTGCTCAAGCGGGCAGCCAATATCGCCAAGGGCTCCGCAGAGCCGAATCGCAACAAGGTCGGCACCGTGACCGCGGCGCAGGTCGAGGAGATCGCGAAGACCAAGATGCCGGACCTGAACGCCAACGATCTGGCCGGGGCGGTGAAGGTGGTGGCGGGCACGGCCCGTTCCATGGGTCTCGAGGTCGCAGGCTGAGGAGTCTGCGCCGCGGAAGCGGTGCGGGCTCCTGGCAGGTTTCGGTCGGGGCGGCGAGGGGAGCCGCCGACGATTTCCGGGCCAGGAGTCGGAGAGGGCAGAGATGGCGAGAAAGAGCAAGAAATTCAGGGCCGCGGCCGAGCAGGTCGAGGATCGGCAGTACAGCTTGGCCGAGGCGATACCGCTCCTCCAGAAAATCGGGTACGCGGGCTTCGACGAGTCGGTCGAGGTGGCGCTCCGACTGGGTGTGAATCCGAAACATGCGGATCAGATGGTCCGCGGCACGGTCATCCTGCCGCACGGGCTGGGTCGGTCCAAGCGGGTGCTGGTGATCGCCGGCGGCGAGAAGCAGAAGGAAGCCGAAGAGGCCGGTGCGGACATCGTCGGCGGCGAGGAAATGGTCGAACGCATCCAGGGCGGATGGTTGGATTTCGATGCCGTTGTGGCTACCCCCGACATGATGCGGGTGGTCGGGAAGCTGGGCAAGGTGCTGGGACCGCGGGGGCTGATGCCGAATCCGAAGACCGGAACGGTGACGTTCGAGGTGGCCCAGGCGGTGAAGGAAATCAAGGCCGGAAAGGTCAACTACCGCGTCGACAAGGCCGGCGTCGTGCATGCGCCGGTCGGCCGATGCTCGTTCGATGTCGGCGCCCTTGTCGAGAATGCCGAAGCGTTGATGGACAGCGTCATTCGCGCCAAACCCTCGGCGGCCCGGGGCAAGTACGTGCGGAGCGTGACCGTGTCTTCGACCATGGGGCCCGGGGTCAGGATCGACGCGGCGAGAGTCGATACGCTGGTACGGTGACGGCGGCGGCCGGGAAATCGCGTCGGATGACCACCGGCCCGTCGGTTCGGGGCGTCTGGCGGGGGCGGCCCGTCGTGTGAACGCCACCAGCAGTTCGCGCCGTAGAACGGCGCCGACTCCGTGGGAGGCGCAGACTGCCTGGAGGGTTGGTTGGGCGGTGAGCGGAGCCGTCAGGCCGCGCTCTCCGGGCGAGGATACGAGAACAGATGCCGGTCAGCAGAAGCGCCAAGAGTGAACAGGTCGGGGAGTTGAGCCACGCACTGGCCAACGCGGAGAGCGTGATCCTCCTCGATTTCAGCGGATTGGATGTGCCGACGGTCACCGAGTTGCGGCGCCAGGTGCACGCCGCGCGGGGTGGCTATCGCGTGGTCAAGAACACGCTGGCCCGGCGCGCCGTGGAAGGCACCGCCTTCGAACCGTTGCGGGATTCGTTCCGGGGAACCACCGCGGTCGCCTATACCGAGGATGACCCCGTCGGGTTGGCAAAGGCCCTCGTGACCTTTGCCAAGACGACGCCCGAGCTCAAGGTGAAGACGGGCATGGTGTCGGGGCAGCAAGTGGCCCCGGCAGAGGTCGAGAGCCTGGCGACCCTGCCCGGCAAGGAACAGCTGCAGGCGATACTGCTCAGGCAGTTGCAGGCGCCCATGAGCCAGCTGGTCCGGGTGTTGAGCGCGGTCCCGCGCGACCTGATGAGCGTGCTCGCGCAGGCGGAGAAGAAGCGAACGGAATCGGAGGAACAGGGATAGGTGGGGGACGGCAATGCCCGCCTTTCCAGGGGTCTTGGTACGAGGAGTTGGTAATGGCCGAAGTGACGCAGGAAAAGGTTGTCGAATACATCAAGGGGATCTCGGTTCTGGAGCTCTCCCAGCTCGTCAAGACCCTCGAGGAAGAGCTCGGGGTTTCTGCCGCGGCGGCGATGCCGGTCGCGGTAGCGGGCGTTGCCGCGCCGGGGGCCGCGGCCGAGGCGGCCGAGGAGCAGACCGAGTTCACGGTCATGCTCACGGAGATCGGGCCCAAGAAGATCAACGTGATCAAGGCCGTTCGCGAAGTGACCAGTCTGGGGCTCAAGGAGGCCAAGGACCTGGTCGAGAGCGCGCCGACAGCCGTCAAGGAAGACATCCCCAAGGACGAAGCGGAAGCCATCGTGAAGAAGTTCGAGGACGTGGGGGCCAAAGCCGAGGTGAAGTAGGGGCTCGCCGAGGGCGGGGTGAGCGGGTCGTCGCGCACGCCGTCGCGATGTGGGCATTCGGCCGGAACCGATGCGCCTCCGCATGGCCGTGCCGGGGGGGACCGGTGGGTCATCCGGGGGGCGCCGGGTCGCGGTGCACGGCGCCGAACGACACGCGGGGGACCACGGGGGATCCGCGGTTCCCGGACCGATCCGAATTCGGGCGTTCATTGGTAGCGTACCGGGAACCGATCGAGAACGTACTCGCGCAACTTCTGGACCATCCCATCCTGGCCGCCAGTCCGAGGATGCAGAATGCAAAGTCAGCCCAAGAACGTCTACCGGGAGCGCATCGAATTCTCGAAGATCCGGACGACGATACCGATTCCCAACCTCATCGAGATCCAGAAGAAATCCTACGAACGCTTTCTGCAGATGACCCGACTCCCGTCTGAACGGGAAGACGCGGGACTGCAGTCGGTGTTCAAGTCGGTCTTTCCCATCAGCGACTTCAGGGAGAACTCGTCCCTGGAGTTCATCGAATACTCGATTGGCAACTGGGAATGCAAGTGCGGGCGGCTCGCCGGTCTGCACCATCTCCGACAGCCCTGCTCGGCGTGCGACGCAACCCTGGTGGCGGAGCCCTACGGTCAGCACGAGGTACTGTGCCGCAAGTGCGGGACCGCCAACCACGCCCGAGGGGTGGTCTGCGACATCTGCGAGAACACCGTCGCCCTGAAGCTCAAGTACGACGTCGAGGAGTGTCAGGAGCGCGGCGTGACCTATGCGGTGCCGCTCAAGGTCACGATTCGGTTGGTGGTCTGGAACAAGGATCCGGACACCGGGGCCAAGACCATCCGGGACATCAAGGAGCAGGAGGTCTACTTCGGCGACGTGCCGCTCATGACCGACAACGGCACGTTCATCATCAACGGCACCGAGCGGGTCGTGGTCTCCCAGTTGCACCGGTCGCCGGGGGCGTTCTTCCACTCGGAGGACCGGCAACTCCACGTCGCGCAGATCATTCCGTACCGCGGCTCGTGGGTCGAGTTCGAGTACGACGCCAAGAATCTCCTGTACGTCCGCATCGATCGCAAACGCAAGTTCCTCGCCACCGTGTTTCTGCGCGCGCTCGGTCTGCGTGGCGCCGACGAGATCATCAAGACCTTCTACGCCGTGGATCGGATCTCGTTGCGCGAAGGGGCGCCGCGGTGGGCCGTGAGTCGGAACCTGATCGGCCGGCGCGCGGCCAGGGAGGTGCAGATCGACGCCACCTACAAGATCGGCGCCGCCAAGAAGATCAGCGCTACCGGGGTCACGGCTCTGCAAAGGGCCGGCATCGAGTGGATCGAGGTGGCGGAAGCGGAGCTCGAGGGTGCGTATGCGGCGGCCGACGTCGTCGACCCGTCCACCGGCGAGGTCATTCTGGAGGCCAACGACGAGGTGATACCCCGCATCGTGTCGATGGCCCAGGAAAGGCACGTCGAGGAGCTCGAGATCTTCTCGCCGGAGAGGGGCGACATCGGGAGCGTATTGTCGACGACGCTGCGCAAGGACACGATCCGGACGCATGAAGAAGCGTTGATCGAGATCTACCGGCGACTGCGTCCCGGGGATCCGCCGACGCTCGACAGCTCGCGTTCGCTGTTCGAGAGCATGTTCTTCAACGCGCAGAAGTACGACTTCTCGCGGGTCGGACGGCTGAAGCTGAACACGAAGCTCGGGCTGGATACGCCGCTCGACGAGAAGATCCTGCATCCACCCGATTTCTACGCGGTCATCAAGTATCTCCTGGGGTTGCGGCGGAATCCGACGAACGCCGACGACATCGATCATCTCGGAAACCGGCGGGTGCGGTCGGTCGGCGAACTCCTTGAGAACCAGTTCCGCATCGGTCTGGTCCGCATGGAGCGGGCGATCAAGGAGAAAATGTCGGTGTATCAGGAGATGGCGACAGCGATGCCGCACGACCTGATCAACGCCAAGCCGGTGATGGCGGCGATCCGCGAGTTCTTCGGCTCGTCCCAGCTCTCCCAGTTCATGGATCAGACCAATCCGCTCTCCGAGATCACCCACAAGCGGCGATTGTCGGCCCTGGGGCCGGGCGGTCTGTCGCGGGAACGAGCCGGATTCGAGGTCCGCGACGTCCACCCGACCCACTACGGGCGCATCTGTCCGATCGAGACGCCGGAAGGACCGAACATCGGACTGATCTCGTCGTTGTCCTGCTATGCCCGGATCAACGAGTTCGGATTCATCGAATCCCCCTACCGCCGGATCAAGGACGAGCGCGCCGTCGACTTCGCGCAGGTCACCAACGGCGGCGGGACCCGATTTCAGGTCGGCGACGTCGTCGACATCCTCGAGGCCGAGCTGGAGAACGCGGCAGCCAGGAAGAAGGAGAAAAGGGCGGCCGAGTACGAGCCGTACTCGTTCTACCTGTCCGCGTGGGAAGAAGATCGATACATCATCGCGCAGGCGAACGCCCGACTCGACGAACACGGCAACCTCATCGATTCCCGCGTCAACTCCAGGCAGGCCGGCGACTTCATTCTCGCGCCGCGCGACAAGGTCGAGTTCATCGACGTGTCGCCGAAGCAGTTGGTCTCGGTGGCGGCGTCCCTCATCCCGTTTCTCGAGCACGATGACGCCAACCGGGCGTTGATGGGTTCGAACATGCAGCGGCAGGGAGTGCCGTTGCTGCGGGCGCGGGCGCCGTTCGTCGGCACCGGCATGGAGTACATCACCGCCCGCGACTCCGGCGCCGTCGTCGTCGCGCGTCGCAGCGGCGCCGTCGACTATGTCGATTCGCAGCGGATCGTCGTGCGGGTCGAGGGGGAGTCCGGCGAGATGTCGCGCGAGATGGGGGCCGACATCTACACGCTGACCAAGTTTCGCCGGTCCAACCAGAACACCTGCATCAACCAGAAGCCCATCGTGAAGGTGGGCCAGAAGGTCGCTCGGGGACAGGTGCTCGGTGATGGGCCCTGCACCGAGCTCGGTGAGCTGGCCCTCGGCCGCAACGTGCTCGTCGCGTTCATGCCGTGGCGGGGATACAACTTCGAGGATGCCATCCTGGTGTCCGAGCGCATGGTGAAGGAGGACTACTACACCTCCATCCATATCGAGGAGTTCGAGACCGAGTCGCGCGACACCAAGCTCGGTCCCGAAGAGATTACCCGGGACATTCCGAACGTATCGGAGGGCTTCCTCGCGGATCTGGACGACAGCGGAATCATCCGGATCGGCGCCTATGTCAAGCCGGGGGACATTCTCGTGGGCAAGGTCACCCCGAAGGGGGAGACCCAACTGACCCCGGAAGAGAAGCTGCTGCGGGCCATATTCGGGGAGAAGGCGGGCGACGTGCGCGACGCGTCGCTGCTGTGCCCGCCCGGTATCGACGGGATCATCGTCGGGGTCAAGATTTTCTCGCGCAAGGGAATCGAGAAGGATGATCGGGCGAAGGCCATCGAGGCCGAAGAGCTCGAGCTGATGGAGAAGAATCTTGAGGACGAGATTCGGATTCTGCACGAGGAGGTCAAGAAGCGGGTATCGGCGAAGCTCGATGGCCACACGCTCGAGAGTGACCTGTTCGACGATCACGGGCGGAAGGTGCTGGTTGCCGGGGGGACGGTCCTGACCCCCGAGCTCGTCCTCCCGCTTCCGTATCAGACGGTGACCCGTATTCGGCTTGCCGGATCCGACCAGCAGCTCGGCAACGAGCTGCGCACCCTCGAGGAACGAACCGAACGTCAGGTGGAGGTGATCCGCCAGATGTTCGAAGAGAAAAAGGAGAAGATTCGCCGCGGCGACGAGCTGCCTCCCGGGGTGATCAAGCTCGTGAAGGTTTACGTGGCCATGAAGCGGAAGCTGTCGGTCGGCGACAAGATGGCCGGCCGCCACGGCAACAAGGGGGTCATCGCGCGGGTGCTTCCGGAAGAGGACATGCCGCATCTGCCGGACGGCACGCCGGTCGAGATCGTCCTCAATCCACTGGGCGTCCCGTCCCGAATGAACGTCGGGCAGATTCTGGAGACCCACCTGGGCTGGGCCGCGAGTGTGCTCGGTCTCCATTTCGCGACTCCGGTCTTCGACGGTGCCACCGAGGCCGAGATCAAGGGGTGGCTGAAAAAGGCGGGGCTGCCTTCGAGCGGCAAGAGCCGGTTGGTCGACGGCATGACCGGCGAGGAGTTCGAGCAGGATGTGACCGTCGGGTACATCTACATGCTGAAGCTGTCCCACCTCGTCGACGACAAGATTCACGCCCGGTCCATCGGACCGTATTCGCTCATCACGCAGCAACCGCTCGGCGGCAAGGCGCAGTTCGGGGGGCAACGCTTCGGCGAGATGGAGGTCTGGGCGCTCGAGGCCTACGGGGCCGCGCATACGCTGCAGGAGCTGCTGACCGCCAAGTCCGACGATGTCACCGGGAGGTCCAAGATCTACGAAGCGATCGTCAAGGGCGATGCGTCGTTCACCCCGGGATTGCCGGAGTCGTTCAACGTGCTGATCCGCGAGCTCCAGGCGTTGTGTCTGGACGTCGAGCTGCTGAAGACGCGAGCACCGATGCCCGGCGCCCTGGGGGCCGGCGTTGCGCAGGAGCAGGCGTCGGCGGAGTCGCCGGAGACGGACGAGACCGAGACGGTGCCCGCTCTCGACGAGGCGTAGCAGGAGAAGCCATGAGACCCAGTTTCTCGGACCGCAGCTCGCTGACGGCCGATTTCGACGCCATCCGAATCAGCCTCGCCTCGCCGGAGACCATCCGGTCCTGGTCGCATGGTGAAGTGACCAAGCCCGAAACGATCAACTACCGGACGTTCAAGCCGGAGCGGGACGGGCTGTTCTGCGCCAAGATCTTCGGTCCGGTGACCGACTGGGAGTGCCTGTGCGGGAAGTACAAGCGCATGAAGCACCGGGGCGTCATCTGTGACAAGTGCGGCGTCGAGGTGACCCAGGCCAAAGTCAGGCGCGAGCGGCTCGGGCACATCACGCTGGCCACCCCCGTCAGCCACGTCTGGTTCTTCAAGGGGCTGCCGAGCCGAATCGGACACCTGCTCGACATCTCGCTCCGCGATCTCGAACGCATTCTCTACTTCGAAGCGTTCGTGGTGATCGACGCCGGCGACAGCGAGTTCGAGCCGCATCAGCTTCTCACCGAGGAGCAGTACCGCAAGGCGATCGAGGAGTACGGTCCGAAGTTTCGGGCCCAGATGGGCGCCGAGGCGATCAAGGAGCTGCTCAAGCGCGCCGACATCCACGATCTGGCGGACCAGTTGCGGGTGGACATGCGCCGGGAAAACTCGGTGCAGAAGAAGCTCAAGTATGCCAAGCGCCTGAAGGTCGTCGGATCGTTCCGGAAGTCGACCAATCGTCCGGAATGGATGATTCTCGATGTGATTCCGGTCATTCCACCGGAGCTGCGCCCGCTCGTGCCCCTCGACGGCGGCCGTTTCGCGACCTCCGATCTCAACGACCTCTACCGCCGGGTCATCAACCGGAACAATCGCCTGAAGAAGCTGATCGAGCTCAAGGCGCCCGATGTGATCATCCGCAACGAGAAGCGGATGCTGCAGGAAGCGGTGGATGCGCTGTTCGACAACGGCCGGCGCGGCCGCGTGCTGCGCGGGGCGAACAATCGCCCGCTCAAGTCGCTCTCGGACACGCTCAAGGGCAAGCAGGGACGGTTTCGCCAGAATCTGCTCGGCAAGCGGGTCGACTACTCGGGACGGTCGGTGATCGTCGTGGGACCCGAGCTTCAGCTTCACCAGTGCGGGCTCCCCAAGAAGATGGCCCTCGAGCTGTTCAAGCCGTTCATCTACAACAAGCTCGAGAGCCGCGGGCTGGTGTCCACCATCAAGCAGGCGAAGGAGATGGTCGACCAGCAGCTTCCCGAGGTGTGGGACATCCTCGAAGAGGTGATTCGGGAGCACCCGGTGCTGCTCAATCGGGCCCCGACGCTGCACCGACTGGGGATACAGGCGTTCGAACCGGTCCTGGTCGAGGGCAAGGCGATCCGGATCCACCCTCTGGTATGCACGGCATTCAACGCCGATTTCGACGGCGACCAGATGGCGGTGCATATTCCGCTCTCGCCCGAGGCCCAGATCGAGGCCTCGGTCCTGATGAAGGCGTCGAAGAACATCCTGTCTCCGGCGAATGGCGCGCCGATCACGGTGCCCTCGCAGGACATCGTGCTCGGTTGCTACTACCTGACCAAGGCCAAGAAGGGGGCCAAGGGGGAGGGGCGCGTCTTCGGCTCGGCGGACGACGTGGGACTGGCGCTCGCGGCCGACGCAATCGAGACCTTGAGTCCGATCCGGCTTCGGCTCAGCGGTGAGCTGATGGACCTGACCGCGTCCCGGGACGATCAGGACGTGCTGCGAACCAAGGTCCAGCGGGTCGCGGGCAAGATCATCGACACCACGGCCGGCCGGGTGGTGTTCAACAACGAGTTGCCGGACGAGCTCCCCTTCATCAACGGTCTCCTGAAGAAGAAGGGGCTCGGTCAGCTCGTTCAGTACTGCTACCTGAAGCATGGCGTCCCCAAGACGGTGGAGATGCTGGACCGGCTGAAGCAGCTCGGATTCGGGTATGCGACCCGCTCCGGCCTGTCGATTGGCATCGACGATCTCATCGTGCCCGCCCAGAAGGCGTCGATGATCAAGGAGGCCAACGACGAGGTCATCCGGGTCGAGCAACAGTATCTCGAAGGGGCGATCACGAACGGCGAGCGGTACAACAAGGTCATCGCCATCTGGTCGGATGTGACCGAGAAGGTCGCCGACGAGATGTTCAACGAAATGGAGGGCCTCGTTGGCGGCGGCGGCCAGGACTTCAATGCCGTCTACATCATGGCCGACTCCGGTGCTCGCGGCAGCAAGCAGCAGATTCGTCAGCTCGCGGGTATGCGGGGATTGATGGCGAAGCCGTCCGGCGAGATCATCGAGGTGCCCATCACGTCTAATTTCCGTGAGGGGTTGACGGTGCAGCAGTACTTCATCTCGACGCACGGCGCCCGGAAGGGTCTGGCGGATACGGCGCTGAAGACGGCGGACTCCGGCTATCTGACGCGGCGCCTGGTGGACGTGGCCCAGGACGTGATCATCTCGGAGGTGGACTGCGGCACGGCGGACGGGATCGAGTCGCGCGCCATCGTGGAGAGCGGCGAGATCATCGAGCCGCTGCGGGAGCGAATCGTCGGTCGAGTGGCGCTCGAGGACATCGTCGATCCGTTCACCAACGATATTATCGTGCCCGCGAGCGAGGTGATCGTCGAGGATCTCGCCTCGCAGATAGAGGATTCCGGCGTCGAGAAGGTCAAGATCCGGTCGGTGTTGACGTGTGCCGCCCGGCGCGGGGTGTGCGCCAAGTGCTACGGCCGTGACCTCGGCACCGGTGAGCTGGTCGAGCTGGGCCTGGCGGTCGGGGTCGTCGCGGCCCAGTCTATCGGTGAGCCCGGAACCCAGCTCACGATGCGGACCTTCCACATCGGCGGAACCGCATCGCGGGTGTCGGCGCAATCCACCCTCGAAGCGAAGCACATGGGAACGGTGCGTTTCGACGGGATCCAGTGGGTCAAGGCGAAGGACGGCACGCTGGTCGTGATGAACCGGACCGGCTCGCTGGTTGTTCAGGACGAGAAGGGGCGCGACCGGGAACGGTACCCGGTGGTGTACGGGGCGCACCTGAGGGTATCCGACGGCCAACACATCGAGCCGGACCAGGTTCTGGTCCAGTGGGACCCCTATACGTTCTCGATCATTACCGAGAAGACGGGAACCGTCCGCTTCAAGGACATCGCCGAGGGGACGACGGTGCACGAGGAGGTGGACGAGGTGACCGGGCTGTCTCGTCTGATCATCATGGACTCGCCCGACGAGAAGAAGCAGCCGCTGGTCGAGATCCGAAATGCGGCCGGCAAGCTCGAGCGCAAGTACAACATGCCGTCGCACGCGCATCTCATGGTGGTGGATGGGCAGGAGGTGACCGCCGGCGAGGTGCTGGCCAAGATCCCTCGCGAAACGACGAAGACCAAGGACATCACGGGCGGGCTGCCTCGGGTGCAGGAGCTGTTCGAAGCGCGGAAGCCGCGCGAGACCGCGGTCATCAGCGAGATCGACGGTACGGTCAAGATCGGCAGCATCGTCAAGGGAATGCGGAAGGTCATCATCGTGCCGGACGAGCCCGGGGCCGAGCCGCGGGAGTATTCGCTGCCGCGCGGAGTCCATGTGAACGTCCAGGACGGGGACCGTGTCCGGGCGGGCGAGCAGCTCATGGACGGTCCGAGCAATCCGCACGACATCCTGAGCGTTCTCGGTCCGAAGGCCCTCCAGAGCTATCTCGTGAACGAGATCCAGGAGGTCTATCGCCTGCAGGGCGTCACCATCAACGACAAGCACATCGAGGTCGTGGCCCGGCAGATGATGCGGTGGGTGAAGATCGAGGACGTGGGGACCACCGATTTCCTGATCGATGAGCAGGTGGATCGGTCCCGGTTCCTCGTCGAGAACGAGCGGGTCATCGCCGAAGGCGGCCAGCCCGCCACCGGGCGTCCGCTCCTGCTCGGCATCACCAAGGCTTCGCTGTCCACCGACTCGTTCATCTCGGCCGCCTCGTTCCAGGAGACGACGCGCGTGTTGACGGAAGCGTCGATCTCCGGAAAGGTGGATCATCTCCGGGGGCTCAAGGAGAACGTGACCATGGGCCGGCTGATTCCGGCCGGCACCGGGTACGACTACTACCGCGGGGTGCGGATTCAGGCGGACGAACCGCCGCCGCCGCCGCCGCCGACGCAGGAAGAGCTCGATCTCGAACGGGAGATGGAGTATCTCGTGGAGCCGGAGACCGTGGACCGTGATCAGGTGATCGAGTAGGGGACGGAGTTCCGGCGAGGGGAGGACGGCAGCAGGGGGACGGGAAAGCGGTTGCGTTGCGTCGGTCGTCGTTCCGTGTTAACCTCGCAAGGTTCTAGCGGAGTTGGGAACACCCTGTCTGACTCCGACCCGTCAGAGAGAGGCGTGTGAACCACGGAGCGCGGCGAGCTCCGTGGGGCATTCACGAGCCTTGCGCAACTCGCCTCTTTCCCGTTGAAGCAGGCCGGGGTCCGACCCGCTGGTCGGCCGGGCTCTTCACGGCGCGCAAACACAAGTAGGGTCAATTGCGTCGGGTGCCAAGCAGTAGCTTTCAGGCCCGAGGCAGACTGTCGCAGGCGTTCTGGCCGCCAGCCGGGATGTCGTGACGCCATCGATGCAAGGAGCGGTCGTGCCGACGATTAGCCAGCTCGTGAGGAAGGGACGTTTCCGAATCGAGACCAAGACCAAGAGCCCGGCCTTGCAGCGGTCTCCCCAGCGTCGGGGCGTGTGCGTCCGCGTGTTCACGCAGACCCCGAAGAAGCCGAACTCCGCGTTGCGGAAGGTTGCCCGCGTCCGGCTGACGAATCAGATCGAAGTGACCACCTACATTCCGGGCGAGGGCCACAACCTCCAGGAGCACTCCCTGGTGCTCATCCGCGGAGGGCGTGTCAAGGATCTGCCCGGGGTGCGCTACCACGTGGTCCGCGGGACGCTGGACACCACCGGCGTGCAGGGCCGAAAGCAGAGCCGGTCGAAGTACGGGGCAAAGCGGCCGAAGGCGTAGGATCGGGTCCCGAGTTCCCCGGTTGTCGAGAAGGAAATAGCCAATGCCACGCAGACGCGAAGTGCCGAAGCGCGAGGTGCCGCCGGACCCGCTCTACAACAGCACCCTGGTGACCAAGTTCGTGCGTACCATCATGAAGAACGGCAAGCGCAGCACGGCCGAAGGGCTGCTCTACGGGAGTCTCGACATCATCCGGGAGCGGACCGGTGACGACCCGCTCAAGGTGTTCAAGAAGGCGGTCGACAACGTGAAGCCCAGCCTCGAGGTCAAGTCGAGGCGGGTCGGCGGCTCGAACTACCAGGTGCCCATCGAGGTCAATCCCAACCGCCGTCTGTCGTTGAGCCTGCGGTGGCTGTCGGGCTACGCGCGGGCCCGCAGTGACGGCAAGACGATGAGGGAGAAGCTCGCGAACGAGTTCATCGATGCATCGAATCTGCGCGGCGGGTCCGTGAAGAAGCGCGAGGACACGCACCGGATGGCCGACGCTAACAAGGCGTTTGCCCACTATCGGTGGTGAGCATCGTGACCGCCGTCAAACAGGCAGCAGACCAGTGATTGGAGCCGAGTTGGAAATCGCCCCCGCGACCGCGGACCGCGGTGCCGCGCAGCGCAGGCAGCCACGAACGGGCAAGGAGATGTCGAGACAGGTGCCGCTCGAGCGGACGCGGAACATTGGCATCATGGCCCACATCGATGCCGGCAAGACGACGACGACCGAACGGGTGCTGTTCTATACCGGCATCACCTACAAGATAGGCGAGGTGCACGACGGAACCGCGGTGATGGACTGGATGGCCCAGGAACAGGAGCGGGGCATCACCATCACCTCCGCCGCCACGACGTGCATGTGGCGCGGCAACCGAATCAATATCATCGACACCCCGGGGCATGTGGACTTCACGGCGGAAGTCGAACGATCGCTGCGCGTGCTGGACGGCGCCGTGGCCGTGTTCGATGCGGTGGGCGGCGTGGAGCCGCAATCCGAAACGGTCTGGCGTCAGGCCGACAAGTACCGGGTGCCGCGCATCTGTTTCGTCAACAAGATGGACCGCGTGGGGGCCGATTTCGGGCGTACGCTGACCCAGATTCGCGAGAAGCTCCAGGCGAACCCGGTGGCGGTCCAGCTTCCGCTCGGGGCGGAAGGCGGTTTCGCCGGCGTGATCGATCTGGTCGCCATGAAGGCGGTTCGATATCGGGACGAATCGCTCGGCGCCGAATCGGTGCTCGAGGAGATTCCGGCCGACCGCCTCGACGAGGCGACGGCGGCGCGAGAGGCGTTGATCGAGAAGGTCTGCGAGGTCGATGACCGGTTGCTCGAGAAGTACCTGCACGGGGAGCCGATCGCGGCCGAGGAGATCGTCCCGATCCTGCGCCGGCGGACCATCGAGTCGGTGCGGAACGAGGATGCCCCGGTCGTGCCGGTGTTGTGCGGCAGCGCCTTCAGGAACAAGGGGGTGCAGCCCTTGATCGATGCGGTGGTCGACTATCTGCCGTCGCCGGCTGATATTCCCGCCGTGACCGGGACGGCGCCCGATGGCCATACGGTGCTCGAACGACCGGCCCTGGACGAGGCGCCGTTCTCGGCCCTGGCGTTCAAGATCATGACCGATCCCTACGTCGGTCAGCTTGCCTTCATACGCGTGTACTCCGGCGTGATGGCGGGCGGCGCAACCATCTACAACCCGCGGTTGGGCCGCCGGGCGCGTATCGGCCGCCTGTTGAAGATGCACGCCAACAAGCGGGAGGATATCGAGCAGGTCTACGCCGGTGACATTGCCGCCGCGGTCGGACTGAAGACGGTGGTCACCGGCGACACGATTTGCGATCGCGCGCATCCGGTCCTGCTCGAGACCATGGAGTTTCCGACTCCGGTCATCTCGCTGGCCATCGAGCCGAAGACCAAGGCGGACCAGGAGAAGCTCGGCCAGGGGTTGGCGAAGCTCACCACCGAGGATCCGACGTTCCATGTCCGGACCGATGACGAGACCGGGCAGGTGGTGGTGTCCGGGATGGGCGAGCTCCACCTGGAGATCATCGTCGACCGGCTTCGGCGGGAGTTCGGGGTGGCGGCGACGGTCGGCCGCCCGCAGGTCGCCTATCGCGAGACCCTCACCAGGCCGGCGCAGGCGGAGGGACGATACGTCAAGCAGACGGGCGGGCGCGGTCAGTACGGCCACGTCAAGCTGCGCGTCGTGCCCGGGCCGGCAGGGGACGGGTTCGTCTTCGAGAACCGCATATTCGGTGGTGCGATCCCGAAGGAGTTCATCGCGTCGGTCGAGGCGGGAGTGCGAGAGGCGGTGACGACCGGCATTCTCGCCGGATACCCCATCGAGGATGTGGCCGTCACCCTCCTCGACGGTTCCTCGCACGATGTCGACTCGTCGGAAATGGCGTTCAAGATTGCGGGGTCGATGGCATTTCGGGCTGCCGCCCGTCAGGCCGCCCCGGTACTGCTGGAACCGATCATGAAGGTCGAGGTGGTGGTGCCGGAGGTGTACATGGGTGACATCATCGCCGATATCAACGGACGCCGCGGCAGGGTCAGGTCGATGGAAGCCCATGGCGGGACGCAGATCGTCAATGCGCGCGTGCCGCTGTCGGAGATGTTCGGCTACGCAACGGAGCTGCGTTCCCGCACGCAGGGGCGCGCTACCTACACGATGCATTTCGATCGCTATGATCAGGTCCCGCCGGCGGTCAGCGAGGAGATCGTCGCGCGTATTCAGGGAAGATAAGAGGCTATCGCATGGCGAAGGAAAAGTTCGACCGGTCGAAACCGCATGTGAACGTCGGGACGATCGGGCACATCGACCACGGGAAGACGACGTTGACGGCGGCGATCACGTCGGTGCTGGCGAAACACGATCCGAAGAACACGATTCGTTCGTTCGACTCGATCGACAACGCGCCCGAGGAACGGGAGCGCGGGATCACGATCGCGACGGCGCACGTGGAGTACACGACGGCCAATCGGCACTACGCGCACGTGGACTGCCCGGGTCATGCGGACTACATCAAGAACATGATCACGGGTGCGGCGCAGATGGACGGTGCGATTCTGGTGGTGGCGGCGACCGATGGGGTGATGCCGCAGACACGGGAGCACATTCTTCTGGCTCGTCAGGTTGGGGTTCCGTCTCTGGTCGTGTTCATGAACAAGGTGGACATGGTGGACGACGAGGAGCTTCTGGACCTGGTGGAGCTGGAGGTTCGGGAGCTTCTGTCGTCGTATGAGTTTCCCGGGGACGACCTTCCGGTGGTTCGGGGCTCCGCGCTGAAGGCTCTGGAGGGCGACGAAGCGTATACGTCGTGCATCGACGAGTTGATGGCGGCGGTCGACGACTACGTTCCGCTTCCGGTTCGGGACGTGGACAAGCCGTTCCTGATGCCGATCGAGGACGTGTTCTCGATCTTGGGCCGGGGGACGGTGGTGACGGGTCGTGTGGACCGGGGCATCGTGAAGGTGACCGACGACATCGAGATCGTGGGGTTCCGGGAGACGCTGAAGAAGGTGGTGACCGGGGTGGAGATGTTCCGGAAGCTGCTGGACGAGGGCGTGGCGGGGGACAACATCGGGGTTCTGCTGCGTGGCCTGGAAAAGGACGACGTGGAGCGTGGCCAGGTTCTCGCGAAGCCGAAGTCGATCACGCCGCACACGAAGTTCAAGGGCGAAGTCTACGTTCTGACGAAGGACGAAGGTGGGCGCCACACGCCGTTCTTCAACGGGTACCGGCCTCAGTTCTACCTGCGGACGACGGACGTGACGGGAGTTGCGACGTTGCCGGACGGTGTCGAGATGGTGATGCCGGGCGACAACGTGACGATGGAAGTGGAGTTGATCACGCCGGTGGCGCTGGAGAAGGGGCTGCGCTTCGCGATTCGTGAAGGCGGCCGCACGGTCGGGTCGGGGGCCATCACCGACATCGTCGAATAGCCGCAGCGTGCGGCGCTGCCCCGGTATGAAACCATGTTCAGCGACAAGATTCGGATACGTCTGAAAGCCTACGATCATCGGGTGCTCGATCAGTCGACCCACGAGATCGCGGATACCGCCCGCCGGACGGGTGCGCGCCTTGCGGGTCCGATACCCTTGCCGACGGACTTGAACAAGTGGACGGTGTTGAGATCGCCCCACGTCGACAAGAAGTCGCGCGAGCAGTTCGAAATCCGCACCCACAAGCGGTTGATCGATATCTTCGAGCCGACGTCCCAGACCGTCGATGCATTGATGAAGCTCGACCTTCCGGCCGGAGTCGATGTCGAAATCAAGGCATTCGGGAAGGACAGCAGCGCCTAGGGTGGGTGGGTAGGCGCCGGGGCAGCGCCGCAAGGCGGCGGCGGAGCCGCAGGCGATGATTTGCGGGCCAGGAGTCTGAACCGAGCCGCAGGGCGACGATTTCGGGGCCACGGGCTCCGGACGAACCCCCGCAAGACGGATGCAAACGATCATGGTGACCGGTATTCTCGGACGAAAGATCGGAATGACCCAGTTGTTCGGCGACGACGGTGCGATGCTGCCGGTGACGGTCATCAAGGCCGGTCCGTGTGTCGTCGTGCAACGCAAGACGGTCGAGCGCGACGGCTATGCCGCCGTGCAGCTCGGGCTCGTCGAGGAGGCTCCTTTCAACGCGAACCGGCCCATGACCGGTCACTACAAGAAGGCCAAAGTGCCCCCGACCCGGATTCGGCGGGAAGTCGGCGTAGAGGGCGATGGACCGGCCGAAGGCGATCAGGTCGTGGCGTCGGTCTTCGCCGATGGTGACCGGGTGGATGTCGTCGGGGTCAGTCGCGGCAAGGGGTTTCAAGGCGTCATGAAGCGTCACGGTTTCAGCGGCGGCCGCGCGACGCATGGCTCGATGTTTCATCGCGCGCCGGGCTCCATCGGGGCGTCATCGTACCCCTCGCGGGTCATCCGGGGCATGCGTGGACCGGGGCGCATGGGTGGCGACCGGGTCACGACCCGGAACCTGCGGGTGCTGCGAGTGGATGCAGATCAGCATATGCTGGTGATCAAGGGGGCGATTCCGGGAGCTCCGGGCGGGGTCGTCATGATACGGAAGGCGGTTGCCGCCAAGCCGCAGAGCGCGCCGGTGGCCGAAAAATCGGCGAAGAAGCGGAAGTAGCGGTGGCTGACCGGGTTTCCCCGAGCAGGTTGCGACCATGACGCTAGATGTCGTTGATTCGCGGAACGAGAAGATCGGATCGGTCGAGGTCAGTGATGACGTGTTCGGCGGCCGGCTGAACCGGGACATCATCTGGGAATCGGTGGTGCATGAATCGGCCGAGGACCGTCGCGGCACGCATGCCACGAAGACGCGCGGCCAGGTTCGAGGCACCGGCAAGAAGCCGTGGCGCCAGAAGGGCACCGGTCGCGCGCGGGTCGGCGAGAGCCGCAATCCGTTGTGGCGTTCGGGCGGCACGGTCTTCGGTCCGCAGCCCCGGAGCTACGGGTATCGCCTGCCGAAGAAGGTGGTTCGGGGTGGGTTGCGAGCGGCACTGACCGAGAAGTTCCGGGGCGGCGATGTCCTGGTGGTGGAACAGCTCGGTGTCGACGAGCCGCGTACGCGTCAGGCGGTCGAGCTGCTGCGGCGTCTCGACGTAGTGTCCAAGGCAGTGCTGGTCGACGTGCAGCCGGATGCGAACCTGGCGCTGGCCGTGCGCAATATCGGTAATGTCCGGCTCGTGGCGACCAACCAGCTCGGTGCGCGGGATGTCGTCGACGCACGGCAGGTCGTGATGACGCGCGCCGCGGTCGAGCGGCTGACACAGGTGCTAGGATCATGAAAGAGACCGAGGTCATTCGGCGAGCCCTCGTCACCGAGAAGACGACGCTTCAGCGCGAAGATATCGGGACGATCGTGCTTGAAGTGTCGATGCGGGCGACGAAGATCGAGATCAAGCACGCGGTGGAGCGATTGCTGGGATCGAAGGTTGCCAGCGTCCGCACGTCGATCAACCACGGCAAGATCAAGCGGCAGGGACGGTTTTCCGGCCAGCGTTCGGACTGGAAGAAGGCCTACGTGCGGCTGCGCGACGGTGAGAACGTGCCCGAATTCCTCGAAGGCGCCTAGACGATGACTATCCGTAAGTACAAGCCTACGTCCGCGGGGCGGCGATTCCAGACGGTGCAGACGTTCGACGAGATCACCGCAACGAAGCCGTACAAGCCGTTGACCGAGCCGTTGACCAAGTCGGGCGGCCGGAACAATCGCGGCCGAGTCACGATATGGCAGCGAGGCGGAGGGCACAAGCGCACGTATCGCATCATCGACTTCAAGCGTGACAAGCAGGATGTGCCGGGCAGGGTGACGACCATCGAGTATGATCCGAATCGGTCAGCGCGCATCGCCCTGGTGACCTATGCCGACGGTGAGAAACGTTATATCCTTCATCCCGTCGGCGTCGCCGTCAACGATACCGTCATCGCGGGGGCGCGTGTCGACATCCTTCCCGGCAACACCCTGCCCCTCAAGAACATTCCGCTGGGCACGCAGATGCACAACGTGGAGCTCAAGCCGGGCAAGGGCGGTCAGATCGCCCGCAGCGCCGGGGCGAGCGTGCAGCTCATCGCCAAGGAAGGTGATTACGTATCGGTCCGGATGCCGTCGGGCGAGATCCGCCGGATCCTGAAGGAGTGCAGGGCCACCATCGGCCAGATCGGCAACGTGGATCACGAGAACGTATCGCTGGGCAAGGCGGGCAGAACGCGCTGGCTCGGGCGCCGGCCCAACGTCCGGGGGGTCGCGATGAACCCGGTCGACCATCCGCTCGGGGGTGGTGAGGGCAAGGCCGCGGGCGGGAGGCACCCGGTGTCTCCGTGGGGGGTGCCCACCAAGGGCTACAAGACCCGGAGCCGGAAGCCCTCGGACAAGTTCATCGTTCAGCGACGGCGGCGGAAATGAGCGCTTTCGCGAGGACCCCGCGACGGCGGACACGGCGTGCGGGGGTGTTCATGTTCGCAATGGCAACCGTTTTGCGCGCGGCCAGGGATTGAGACGAGGCGCCAATGAGTCGATCGCTGAAGAAGGGACCGTTCGTCGACATACCGCTGCTCGAGAAGGTCGAACACATGAACAACAGTGGCGACCGCCGGGTTATCAAGAGCTGGTCTCGACGGTCGACGGTCATCCCCGAGATGATCGGTCACACTATCGCGGTGCACAACGGGAAGAAGTTCATCCCGGTATACCTGACCGAGAACATGGTGGGGCACAAGCTGGGTGAGTTCTCGCCGACACGGTTGTTTCGAGGGCATACGAGCAAGAGAGACAAGGCCGCGTCGGTCGGCAAGGGCAAATGACGATGATCGAAGGGCGTGCCACGGGGCGTTATGTCCGGACCTCGGCCCAGAAGGCCAAGCTCGTCATGGATCTGATTCGCGGCCAGAGCGTGGATCGGGCGTTGGCCACACTGCGGTTCTCTCAAAAGCGGATAGCTGGCGACATCGCCAAGGTGCTCCGTTCGGCCGTCGCGAATGCGGAACAGAAAGTGGGCGCCGCCGGCGATATCGACCGGATGTTCGTGTCGAAGTGCTACGCCGATCAGGGGCCGTCGATGAAGCGCATCCGGCCGGCGCCGATGGGGCGCGCGTTCCGCATCGTCAAGCGAACCGCGCACCTGACGGTTCACGTCGTAGAGCAGCCGGAAATCGTGGCGCGAGTGGTGACCCCGGGCGAATCCGTCTCGACGGAAGCGCAGGCCGGATCTTCTTCCCGACCCCGGCGTCGTTCGACGAAGAGGTCGAAGCGGCGGCCGAGAAAGCGATCGAGCGACTAGGAGGCAGGGAGGGCCTGCCGGGCTGGTAGCCGGAAGCGGAAGCCGCACGGCGGCGATTTTCCGCGGCAGGAATACGCGCCGTGAACGGTGCGGATTCCTGGAGGGGTGGTCGGACGGAAAGCGGAGCCGCTAGGCGACGAGTTCCGGGCCAGAGGTTGACTAGATGGGTCAGAAGGTTCACCCGTACGGGTTCAGACTGGGGTTCAACAAGACTTGGCGGTCGCGTTGGTATGCCGATCGCGACTACGCCAAGCTCTTGCATGAGGATCTCTCGCTCCGGTCCGACCTGAAGAAGCGCTTCAAGCATGCGGGCGTGTCGAAGATCGAGATCGAGCGCGCCGCCAACAAGTTGAAGATCGATATCTGTACGTCGCGGCCGGGCATCATCATCGGACGCAAGGGCACCGAGGTCGACAAGCTCAAGACCGAGATCCAGCGGCGAACCAAGCGCGAGGTCTTCATCAACATTCAAGAGATCCAGAAGCCCGAGCTCGATGCACAGTTGATCAGCGAGTCGGTGGCGTTGCAGCTCGAGAAGCGGGTCGCCTTCCGCCGGGCGATGCGCAAGGCGGTCGAGTCGGCCCTGCGGTTTGGCGCGCGCGGCATCAAGGTGCGGGTCGGGGGACGTCTGAACGGGGCGGAAATCGCGCGTACCGAATGGTATCTGCACGGCCAGTTGCCGCTGCAGACCCTGCGGGCGGACATCGATTACGGATTCGCGGAAGCCCATACCACCTATGGCCAGATCGGCGTGAAGGTGTGGCTGTACAAGGGCGACCGTCACGAACCGCGGCTGGCCCGGGACGAAGAGTATCGGGCGCCGCGCCGAGGAGCCCGAGCCTAGGAGTCTGCGCCGTAAGACGGCGCGGACTGCTGGAGGGTTGGTGGGGCGGCAATCGGAGCCGCAGGCGACGATTTCCGGGCTGGGACCGTGGCTTCGACGCCGAGTTCCCGGGTACGTGCGAGGTAGTTGTCATGTTGATGCCGAAGAAGGTCAAACACCGGAAGCAGCACCGCGGTCGCATGACCGGCAAGGCGTGGCGGGGCTCGACGGTGTCGTTCGGCGACTATGGCCTGCGGGCGTTGGAGCCGTGCTGGCTGACCGATCGCCAGATAGAGGCGGCGCGGGTGGCGATGACCCGCTCGATCAAGCGCGGCGGCAAGATCTGGATTCGGGTGTTTCCGGACAAGCCGATTACCAAGAAGCCCCAGGAAACCCGGATGGGCAAGGGCAAGGGCGCGCCCGAACAGTGGGTCGCGGTGGTGAAATCGGGTCGCATTCTCTTCGAGATGGAAGGGGTCGACGCCGCGGTCGCCCGGCAGGCGATGCGGTTGGCCGCGGCCAAGTTGCCTATTCATACGAAGTTCGCCACCCGGTTCGGTGGGGGCGAAGCATCATGACGTCGATTACGGAACTGCGCGAGCTCGGCGTGCCGGACCTCGCGCAGCGCGAGCGGGAGCTGGCCGAGCAACTGTTTCGTCTGCGACTCCAGAAGTCCATGGGACAACAGGAGGCGGCCGGTAAACTACTTCAGACCCGGCGTGACCTGGCTCGGGTCAAGACGCTCCTGCGAGGTTACGTACTCGGCATCGAAGCGCCGGCCAGCGACAAGAAAGAAGCAGCGGATGGGGACTAAGGCAGAAATCCAGGGCGTCGTTGTCAGCGGCAAGATGGATCAGAGCGTCGTCGTGGCGGTGGAGCGGCGGGTGCGCCACGGGCTGTACGGCAAGATTCAGCGTCGTACATCGAGATTCATGGCGCACGATCCGGGCAACGAAGCGAAAGAGGGCGACGTGGTTGCCATCGTCGAGACCCGGCCTCTCAGTCGCCGCAAGCGCTGGGCGGTGGTGCGGATAGTCGAACGGACGGGAGCCATCTAGGAGTCTGCGCGGTAGATTCCCGGAGGGCTGGTTGGGCGGAGAGCGGAGCGCAGGGGACGCTTTCCGGGCTGGGAGTCCCCGGCACGCTGCGCCCGCCAGAGCGAGCACAGAATCATGATCCAGATGCAATCGATCCTCGATGTCGCGGACAACTCCGGGGCTCGGAAGATCGCGGTCATCAACCCGATAGGCGGGTCGACCGGACGTTTCGCGAAGCTGGGTGACCTCGTTACGGCATCGGTGAAGGAAGCGGCACCGCGCTCGGCGGTGAAGAAGGGGCAGGTCGTTCGCGCCGTCATCGTGCGCACGGCGAAAGAGCAACGTCGGCGGGATGGCAGCTACATTCGTTTCGACCGAAACGCGGCGGTCCTGGTCACCGAGCAGGGCGAACCGATCGGGACGCGGGTCTTCGGCCCTGTGGCGCGGGAGTTGCGGGAACGCAAGTTCATGAAGATCGTCTCTCTGGCGCCGGAGGTTCTCTGATAGCAGCAGGTCGGCGGTCGGGCCGTCCGACTCCGGTGAGAGCGTGAGCCATGTCGAAACTACAGACCCCCATCCGGAAGAACGACAACGTGGTCGTGATCACGGGAAAGGACCGGGGGAAGCGCGGGCGCGTCCTGCGGCTGGTGCCGGCCAAGAACCGGTTGATCGTCGAGGGCGTGAACATAGTGAAGCGCCATACTCGCCCGAACCCGAGGCAGAACGTCAAGGGGGGCGTCGTCGAGCGCGAGGCGGCCCTGCATGCGTCGAACGTGCAGCTCATCTGTCCGGATTGCGGCGCGCCGACGCGGATCGGACGGCGCCTGCTCGGTGACGGTCGCAAGGTTCGGGTTTGCCGCAAGTGCGACGGGGTCGTGGATCGATGATGAGTCGACTGAAAGAACGCTATCACGAGAACGTGGTTCCCGCGCTCACCAAGGAATTCGGCTACACCAACATCATGGCGGTGCCGAAGATCCAGCGGGTTGTCGTGAATATGGGGTTGGGCGAGGCCACGCAGAACGTGAAGCTGATCGATGCCGGCAGCGACGATCTGATTCGCATCACCGGTCAGAAGCCGTTGACTACGCGGGCCCGGAAATCGATAGCCCAGTTCAAGCTCCGACAGGGTATGCCGGTGGGCTCGATGGTGACGCTGCGCCGGGATCGCATGTATGAATTCCTCGATCGCCTCATCTCCATCGCACTGCCCCGCGTCAGGGACTTTCGCGGCGTGTCCCCCAAAGGATTCGACGGGCGCGGCAACTACACCCTGGGGCTTCCGGATCAACTGATGTTCATCGAGATCGACTACATGAAGGTCGACAAGTCGCGCGGGATGAACATTTCCGTGGTCACTAGCGCCAGGACCGACGAAGAGGGGCGCCGGCTGCTCCAACTCATGGGGATGCCGTTCCGGACGAATTAGGCGTCTGCGCCGTGGGACGGTGCGGACGCCCGGCGGGGTTGGTTGGGCGGGAAGCGGTGGGGCGACCATTACCGGGCGAAGGGAACGCGATGGCGACAACTGCGAAGATCGTCAAGGAAGACAAGCCGCCGAAGTTCAAGGTGCGGCTACGCAACCGATGCCGCCTGTGCGGGCGGCCGCGGGGGTTCCTCCGCAAGTTCGCGCTGTGCCGGCTGTGCTTCAGGCGGCTCGCGCTCGAGGGCGACATCGCTGGGGTAACCAAGAGCAGTTGGTGACGATGCAGGCCGTGACGACGCGCCACCGGGCGCGAGGTCGACAGACAAGAGAGACATGACTGATCCGATCGCCGATATGTTGACGAGAATCCGCAACGGGACCGCGGCGCATCGCCGGCGCGTGGATATCCCGGCATCGCGACTCAAGACGGAGATCGCGAGGATTCTGCAGAGCGAGGGATATATCCAGTCGTTCAGGATGGTGGACGTTGTCGTCGAACGAGGGCAGCAGGCGCGTTCGATGATTCGGATCCAGTTGAAGTACGGATCCCGTGGTGAAAACGTCATCTCCGGGATCCAACGCGTGAGCCGGCCCGGCCGGCGTGTGTATTGTGGCCGGGACAATGTGCCCCCGGTGCTGGCCGGGCTCGGCACCGCCATTCTCACCACCTCGCGCGGGGTCATGACGGGCCGGGAAGCGCTCAAGATGGGTGTGGGCGGCGAAGTGTTGTGCAACGTCTGGTAAACCGGACGGTGGAGTCACGAAATGTCGCGAGTGGGTAAGAGACCGATCCCGATTCCCGCCGGAGTCACCGTCCAGATCTCTCCGGGGGCGGTGGAGGCCAAAGGACCGAAAGGGACGATGCGCCAGCCCCTGCCGCCGGGGATCGTGGTTGAGATGCAGGACGGAATATTGCACGCACGTCCCCAACGCGAGGAGCGCGCCCTGGGCAAGTTTCACGGGCTCGGGCGCAGTCTGGTCGCCAACGCGGTGACCGGCGTCTCGGCAGGATTCAAGAAGGAGCTCGATATCGTAGGGATCGGCTATCGCGCCGAAGTGACGGGCCAGCGGCTCACGCTGGTGCTGGGATATTCGCACCCGGTGATATTCGAGGTGCCCGCCGGTATCGCGGTCGCGGTGGAGAATCAGACCCATCTGGTGGTGTCAGGGGTCGACCGCCAGGCGGTGGGGCAGATCGCCGCGGACATTCGCAGCCTCCGCAAGCCGGATCCGTACAAGCAGAAGGGGATCCGGTATACCGGCGAGGTTCTGAAGAAGAAGGTCGGCAAGACGGGAGCATAGCGGGTCGAACGTGTCATGAAGGTCAAGACAAAAAAGGATCGGCGCCACCGGATTGCACTGCGCCAGCGCAAGAAGATCATAGGGACGCCGGAGCGGCCGAGAATGTCGGTCTTTCGGAGCCTGGGGCACATTGCGGTCCAGGTTATCGACGACTCGAACGGTACTACGGTGACATCGGCGTCCAGCACCGATCCGACGGTCAAGGCGAGCTTTGCCGATGGAGCCGCCGGTGGAAATGTTGCGGGCGCGCAGGTGGTCGGTCGCCTGATCGCGGAACGGACGCTCGAGAAGGGCGTCCGGAGCGTGGTTTTCGACCGGGGTGGGTTTCTGTATCACGGTCGGGTCCGCAAGGTCGCAGATGCGGCGAGAGAGGCCGGTCTGAAGTTCTAGGAGCCGGCGGTGAAACCGCGTGTCGGCCCTTGCCGCGGGCGTCTCTCGAGGAGCGATGCTGCCGCGAGGGCATCGGCGCGACCCGCACCCGGTGCAGGTCCGGCGCTTGCGGATGCGGCGGCGGCAGCAAGCAGTCTGCCGGGATGCAGCCCCGGTGAATGCCGCCACTGGGTGACGCGGGCTGCCAGAAAGTGTCATGAACAATACGCGACCGAAGATCGACCCCAACGATTTTGACCTCAAGGACACGGTTGTCTCGATCAACCGCGTCACGAAGGTGGTCAAGGGCGGCAAGAACCTGAGCTTCAGCGCCCTGGTGGTCGTCGGTGATACCCACGGCGTGGTCGGGTTCGGGGTCGGAAAGGCCAAGGAGGTACCTTCGGCCATCAAGAAGGGAATCGAGGCAGCCAAGAAGGCGCTGCTCCGGGTTCCCCTCGACGGCACGACGATACCGCACATGGTGGTCGGCCGGTTCGGGGCCGGCCGGGTGTTGCTGAAGCCGGCTCCTAACGGCACCGGGATCATTGCGGGCGGTGCGGTGCGAGCGGTCCTGGAGTCGGCCGGGATACAGAACATACTCACCAAGTCGTTGGGAACGCAGAATCCGCACAACGTCGTGCGAGCCACCTTCACCGGATTGCTGGAGTTGAAGGACCCGGTCTCGGTCGCACGGTTGCGCGGCATCGATCTCGAGGAGCTGACCGCGGTTCCGGGGACTGCGCCGTAGAACGGCGCGGCTCCCGGAGGGTTGGTTGGGGCGGCAGCGCCGTACGGCGGCGGCGGCGGAGGGAGCCGCAGGCGATGATTTCCGGGCCAGGAGTCCGCGCCGTGGGGATTGGAAGCGACTCGATGAAAAACGGGGAGATGGCGAATACAACGGCTGAGGGAGCCGGTCGGGTGCGCGTGACGCTGGTACGGAGCACGATCGGCTTCGACAAGCGTCAGGCGGCGGTCGTACGGGGGTTGGGGCTGCGACGGCTGCACCACACCGTCGAGCTGAAGGACGTAACGTCCGTCCGCGGCATGATCCACAAGGTTCGGCATCTGGTCCGCGTGACCGAGGTCGGGGGCGAACAATGAGCTTGAGCGATCTGAGATCGCCCCGCGGTGCCAAGCACCCGAAAAAGCGGGTGGGCAGAGGCTATGGTTCCGGTTCCGGGGTCACCTCGGGGCGGGGGCACAAGGGGCAGAAGTCCCGATCGGGATTCCGCCGGAAGCGCGGCTTCGAGGGTGGGCAGATGCCTCTGCACCGCCGCGTGCCGAAACGCGGGTTCTTCAATCCGTTTCGGGTGGAGTACGCCGTGGTCAATCTCGATACCCTCGGCGAGCGGTTCGAGGCCGACACGGAAGTCACGCCCGCCCTTTTGCGGGAGCGGGGCCTCGTGCGGTCCAACGCCAAGCTTGTCAAGGTACTGGCCCGGGGCGGCCTGGACGTGTCGTTGACGGTCAAGGCGCACAAGTTCAGTCAGAAGGCGGCCGAGCTGATTGCCGCTGCCGGTGGGCGAACCGAGGTCGTGACGGGGTGAGGGTCGGAACAGATCAGAGCCTGATCGGTAGGGGGCGCATTGATGCTTGACAGCCTGCGGAATGTCTTCGCGATCTCGGATCTGCGGACGCGGGTGCTGTTCACGCTGTCCATTCTTGCGGTATACCGCCTCGGCAGCGTCATCCCGACCCCCGGCGTGAATACCGATGCGCTGGCGATTCTGGCCGAACAGGCGGCCGGGACCATGTTCGGGCTCTACAACATGTTCTCCGGCGGCAATCTGGCCCAGGTCACCATTTTCGCGTTGGGCATCATGCCCTACATCAGCGCGTCGATCATCCTGCAGCTCCTGACCGTCGTCTGGCCGTATCTGGAGCGGTTGTCGAAGGAAGGGGAGCTCGGACGCCGGAAGATCACCCAGTACACCCGCTACGGCACCCTGCTGCTGTGTGGAGTGCAGGCGTTCGCCATCGGCTTCTGGCTCGAGAGCCAGACCAATATAGCCGGCGGACTGCCCCTGGTGTACGAGCCGGGTTGGGGGTTCCGCCTCCTGGTGGTTCTGACCCTCACCACCGGTACGTGCTTCATCATGTGGCTGGGGGAGCAGATCACCGAGCGCGGAATCGGCAACGGCATGTCGCTGATCATCTTTGCCGGCATCGTCGTCAACCTGCCCGCGGCGGTCCTTAATACGCTCGATCAGTTGCGCACCGGCCAAATGGGGCTGTTTCGCCTGCTGATTCTCTCCATCGCGATGATTCTGGTCATCGGCGCGGTGGTGTTCATCGAGCGCGGGCAGCGCCGGGTCACCGTGCAGTACGCGAAGCGCGTCGTGGGACGGCGGATGTATGGCGGCACCAGCACCCACATCCCCCTGAAGGTCAACACCGGCGGGGTGATTCCGGTCATTTTCGCCTCGTCGCTGCTCGCCTTTCCCGCGACCATCACTTCCGCGATGCCCGATACCGCGTGGGCCCAGAGCATCACCGAGAATCTGGCGAACGGCATGCCCCTCTACTACCTCCTGTACATGGGGGGCATCATTTTCTTCGCCTACTTCTATACGGCCATCATCTTCAATCCGGATGACGTCGCCGAGAACATGCGCAAGTACGGCGGGTTCGTGCCGGGCATTCGGCCCGGCAAGCGGACCGCGGAGTACATCGATACCATCCTGACCCGTATCACGCTGGTGGGAGCCATCTACCTGGCGACTGTGGCGGTACTGCCGGACCTGATGATCGTCGGATTCCGTGTGGCGGCCATTCCATTCATTGGCGACTCCCTCGATGCGGTCACCCCGAGGTGGATTACCGACGGGCTCAACGTCACCTTCTACTTCGGCGGGACCTCGCTTCTGATCATCGTCGGCGTGTCGATGGACACCGTGCAGCAGGTCGAGTCGCAGTTGATCATGCGGCACTATGACGGGTTCATGCGGAAGACCCGCATACGGGGTCGTCGCGGCTAGGCTGGGACATGCGTACCCCGATCAACCTCGTCGTGTTGGGTCCTCCCGGTGCGGGTAAGGGAACGCAGGGCGTCGAGCTTGCGCGCCGGCACGCGATACCGCAGATTTCGACGGGCGACATTCTGCGTGACGCGGTCAAGTCCGGTACCGAGCTCGGCCGGCGGGCCAAGGCGACGATGGATGCGGGCCGCCTCGTCGACGACGAGTTGATGATAGCCATCGTGCAAGACCGCCTGGGCCGGCAGGATGTCGCGGCCGGCTTCGTGCTCGACGGCTTTCCCCGCACGGTGGCGCAGGCCCGGGCCCTCGACCGGATCATGATCGGCCGCCCGCCGTTGATCGTCATCGATATCGCGGTGCCGGACGATGCGCTGGTCGCCCGGCTCGCGCGCCGGCGGGTGTGCGGGCAGTGTGGACAGGCGACCAGCGTCGATCTGTCGCCGGCGTCGCGCTGCGATCGATGCGGCGGCGAGCTGCTGCTGCGGAGCGACGACACGGAATCGGTCGTGCGGGAGCGGCTGCGGGTATATGCCGACGCGACCCGGCCGCTCGTCGACTACTATTCGGACCGTCCCTCGTTTCGCGCCGTGGACGGGAACCAGAGCCCGGCGGAGGTCGGGTCGGCGCTGGCGGGCGCCGTCGAGGCGGTGCTCGCGGACCGGGCGGCCGACCGCGTGGCGGCCGCGGAGACTGGCGCATGATAGTCCGCAAGTCGCCGGCGGAAATAGACCGCATGCGTGCGGCGAACGCGCTGGTGGCTGACGTGCTCTCCGAGCTCCGGCGGCTGGTGGTGCCCGGAGTCTCGACCCTGGAGCTCGATGCGGCGGCCGAACGGCGGATTCGAGGGGCCGGCGCGGTGCCGGCCTTCAAGGGATATCAGGGATATCCGGCGACCTTGTGCGCATCGGTGAACGAGGCCGTGGTGCACGGCATTCCATCGGCGACGCCGCTGGTGGACGGAGACATCGTGTCGCTGGACATGGGGGTCGTGCTCGACGGCTACTTCGGCGATTCGGCGATTACCGTACCCGTCGGCGGCGTTCCGGATCGCGTCGCCGAGCTGCTCCGGGTCACCCGCGAGGCCCTGAATCTCGGTATTGCCCAGATCCGTCCCGGTGGCCATGTCTCCGACATCGGACACCGCGTGCAGCGGCACGTGGAGGCGCACGGGTTATCGGTCGTTCGGGAGTTCGTCGGCCATGGCATCGGGGTCGAGTTGCACGAGGAACCGCAGATCCCGAACTACGGCGAACCCGGTCATGGACCGAGGCTGGAAACGGGAATGGTGGTCGCGATCGAGCCGATGGTCACTCTGGGAAGGCCGGCGGTCAAGGTGCTCGGCGACGGGTGGACCGCGGTGACCCGCGATGGCAGTCTCGCGGCGCACTTCGAGCACACGGTGGCGATCACGGACGGCGGTCCGGACGTGTTGACCCGTATGGGCGATGTGCACGACGCCGCGGCTGCCGTCGTTCGCCCGGCGGAGAATTCGGCGGCGACGCGAACCGTGGGGCCGGCATCGGCAGTCCACGGATGGGGGGGCCGTTGATGGCGGACCCGGCGGACATCGTGACGACAGGCAGGGTCGCGGCATCCGGTGAGCCCGGTCCTGCGGGCCGATTCGAGGGCGTGGAATGAAGGTACGAGCATCGGTAAAGCGGATTTGTGAGAAGTGCAAGATCGTGCGACGCTCCGGGGTAGTGCGCGTGATCTGTCCCAATCCGAAGCACAAACAGCGACAAGGGTGAGGCCGGACCATGGCTCGAATTGCGGGTGTTGATCTTCCACGGACCAAGCGCATCGAAACCGGATTGACGTACATCTTCGGCATCGGCGACCATCGATCCGGGGTGATCCTGAAGGAGGCCGGAGTCGATCCGGACATCCGGATCAAGGACCTCTCCGAGGACGACGTGCGCAAGATCAGCCGGGTGATAGAGGAACAGGGCCGGGTCGAGGGTGATCTCCGGAAGGAGATCACGATGAACATCAAGCGACTGATGGAGGTCGGGTCGTTTCGCGGGATGCGTCATCGCCGCAATCTTCCGGTGCGCGGGCAGCGGACGCAGACGAATGCCCGTACGCGGAAGGGACCGCGCAAGGGGGCGGTGGCGAAGAAGCGGACGGGCTAGGAGTCCGTGCCGTGGAACGGCGCGGACTCTGCAGGATTGGCGGGGCGGACAGCGGTGCCGAAGGGCGGCGGTGTCCGGGCTGCGAGTTCTGGCGCGAGACGCCGTCCACGGGGGATGCATCGCCGGTCGCAGGCAGCGGGGCTGCTGCCACCGGTTCTGGAGAGTCAGAAAGGACTGTTCGCGAATGGCTAAGCTGGAAACGGTCGACGCCTCGGTTCCGACACCGAGCAAGCGGCCGGCCAAGCGGAAGAAGACCTTCAAGAAGAAGCGCGACAAGCGGGTCGTGCACCACGGCATCGTGCACATTCAGGCATCGTTCAACAACACGATCATCACGATTGCCGATACCGAAGGAAATGTCGTGGCGTGGTCGAGCGCGGGGGGTATCGGATTCAAGGGTTCGCGAAAGGGCACGCCGTTCGCGGCCACCCAGGCGGCGATCCGCGCCGGGCACGGCGCCAAGGCGGTCGGCATGCGCACCGTGGATGTACGGGTCAAGGGCCCGGGCGGCGGACGCGAATCCGCCATTCGCGCATTGCAGGCCTCGGCCGGGCTCAGCGTGAAGTCGATTCACGACGTGACGCCCATCCCCCACAACGGGTGTCGTCCTCCGAAGCGGCGTCGCGTGTAACCCCAGGACCGACGCGAAGAGAAGAGACGACGCGAGGAGACTAACCAGCATGGCACGATATGCAGGACCCGTTTGCCGGCTCTGCCGCCGGGAGGGCATGAAGCTCTTCCTGAAGGGCGAGCGATGCTACGCGGAGAAGTGCGCCATCGAGAAGCGCAACGTCCCGCCCGGCCAGCAGGGACGACGACGTCGTCCCAACAAGGTCATGGGCTATGGGTCGCAGCTTCGCGAGAAGCAGAAGGTCAAGCGCACGTACGGGGTGCTCGAGAAGCAGTTCCGCCGGTACTTCTCGGCGGCCGAACGACAGCGCGGCATCACCGGCGAGACGCTGTTGCAGCTCCTCGAGCGCCGGCTCGACAACGTGGTCTATCGCCTCGGGCTCGCGACGTCCCGGCCGCAGGCCCGGCAGCTCGTCAGACACGGTCATGTGCAGGTGAACGGCAGGCGGGCCGATATTCCGTCGCTCTCGCTGAAGGCCGGCGATGCCGTCAGCGTGCGGGAGCGCAGCGCGAAGAAGCCGGCGATTATCTACGCCATGGAGGAGGTCAAGGGACGGGGAATTCCCGACTGGCTGCAGTTCGACGGGTCCACCATGACGGGGCGTGTCGCCACGCTGCCGACCCGCGAGCAGATCGGCCTGCCGGTGCAGGAGCAGTTGATCGTCGAGCTGTATTCGAAGTAGGGGAGCGGTCCCGGCCACGGAAAGGA
This sequence comes from Vicinamibacterales bacterium, assembly GCA_965215895.1. Lineage (GTDB taxonomy): Bacteria > Acidobacteriota > Vicinamibacteria > Vicinamibacterales > UBA8438 > JAJEEA01. The sequence continues at coordinate 1,377,958 of OZ244130.1, forward strand.
TTGACTTTGATGTTGTGGAAAGGCTTCCAGCGACCGAAACGGCTGGAGTTCGACGCGGAGACCCTGACCGATCGGTTCGGCAGGTTTTCCGCACAGCCGTTCGAGCGCGGTTTCGGGACCACGATAGGCAACGCGCTGCGTCGGGTGCTGTTGTCGGCGATTGAGGGTGCCGCGGTCACCAGCGTCAAGATCGACAATGTGCTTCACGAATTCTCGCCCATTCCGGGAGTCGTGGAGGATGCGACCGACATCATCCTGAATCTGAAGCAGATTCCGATCAAGCTGTACACCGACGAAACGAAGACGTTGTATCTGCGCGCCGACAAGCCGGGCGAGGTCAAGGCGGCGAATCTCGAGGTCGATGCCGCGGTGGAGATTCTCGATCCCGATCTCCATGTCGCCACGGTGGCCGACGGCGGCTCGTTGCACATGGAGATGCGGGTCAAGCAGGGCCGCGGATATGTTCCCGCGGAGAAGAACTTCGACGAGGATCTGGGCATCGGTTGGATTCCCATCGATTCCGTCCATTCCCCCGTGCGCAAGGTCAACTACCTCGTGGAAGCGGCTCGCCTGGGGCAGACGACGGACTACGACAAGCTCACCGTCGACGTTTGGACCGACGGCTCGGTGACCGCCCGGGAAGCGATTTCCCTGGGAGCGAGGTTGGTGAGCGACCATCTGAGCATCTTCATCGATCTCGATGACGCCGGGGATGCGCAGAATGAACCGGATGGCGAGAGGGTGTCGGTGACGAACGAGCATCTCGACAAGAGCGTCGAAGAGCTTGAGCTCTCGGTCCGATCCTACAATTGCCTGAAGAACGCCAATATTCGGACGATTCGCGAACTGGTGCAGAAGACCGAGCCGGAGATGCTTCGCACGAAGAACTTCGGTCGCAAGTCGCTCAACGAAATCAAAGAGATACTGCAGCGGATGGGGTTCGGTCTCGGGATGCGATTCGACCAGCCGCAGCCGCAGCCCGACGTCGTTCCGGAAGGCTAGGCGACGATTCCGGGCTGGTCAGGAGCGGGTTCCTGGCATCCCCGAGGGTGGACGGGAGGAAAACGGAAGCCATGCGTCATCGAGTAGCGCACAGGAAACTGGGTCGTGTGACCGAACATCGACTCGCCATGTTGCGCAATCAGGCCCAGATGCTGTTGCGCCACGAGCGGATCGATACGACCCTGGCCAAGGCGAAGGAGCTGCGTCCGTTCGTGGAGCGTCTGATCACCGTGGCCAAGCGCGGGATCGAAAATGGCGCGGAGACCACCCGCGCGTTGCACGCGCGCCGGCTGGTGGCGCGCGATATCGCCGACAAGCGGGTCGCCGGCAAGCTGTTCGGCACGATTGCGCCACGGTTTGCCGAACGCCCGGGCGGGTACACGCGGGTGCTGCATCTCGGCCGGCGCCCGGGAGACTCGGCCGAGATCGCTCAGATTGAGCTCGTGGGCAGCGAGTACGACCCCAGCCAGGACCGGGGTACCGATGACGCCGCCTCGTCGGCGGACGGCGCCTCGAACAGGAAGGGGATGGGCGGTCGCCTGCGCGCCGCCGCCAAGCGCCTGCGGGGCGGCAAGGAGCCCGAGACCACGGATACGGACTGATTCCCGGCTTCGCCCCGTTCCGCCCTTCCGGGCTGTCAACTACTGCGTGATCTGCGACGGAGACGGGCTTCAGCTCTCCTTGTCGTCCTGTTCGCCCGTTCCCCCGTGGCCTCGGCAATCAGCTTCTACTGGATCCGCGACGGACAACCGCCTCAGCTCTCCTTGTCGTCCTCTTCGCCCCGTTCCCCCTTGGCCTCCGCAATCACCTTTGGCAGGATGTGCGCCGGCACCTCTTCGTAGTGCGAGAACTCCATGTGGTACGACCCCCGGCCGCCGGTGGCCGAGGTCAACTGCTGCTCGTAGGTCAGCATTTCGGCCATCGGGACCTCGGCCTTGATCGATGTCGAGGTGCCGCGCGTCTCCATGCCGCCGATCTTGCCGCGGCGACCGTTAAGGTCACCCATCAGGTCGCCGGCGTAGTCGCTGGGCGCGTACACCTCGACGTTCATGACGGGCTCGAGCAGCGTGGGTCTCGCACGCGACATGGCGTCGCGGAACGCGAGCCGGCCCGCCATCTTGAAGGACATTTCGTTCGAATCGACCGGGTGGAACGATCCGTCGAAGAGGGTGACCTGAAAGTCCACCATCGGGTAGCCGGCCAGATAGCCTCGGGTCCGCGCCTCCTGGATGCCCTTTTCGACGGCGGGGATGAACCCGCGCGGGATCGCGCCCCCGAAGATCTCGTCGACGAACTGAAAGTCCTCTCCGCGCGGCAGCGGTGCCACCTTGATCTTGCAGTCCCCGAACTGGCCGTGTCCCCCGGTCTGCTTCTTGTGACGTCCGTGCGCCTCGGTAGCCGCCTTGATGGTCTCGCGATACGGGATTCTCGGCAGCCTGAGATTCACCTCGACCCCGAAGCGGCGCTTGAGCTTGGCGACGGTGACCTCGATGTGCAACTGTCCCTGTCCGGAGAGCAGCAACTGCGCGGTCTGGGCGTCGCGGGTGTAGCGGATGGTCGGGTCCTCTTCCTGTAGCCGCTGGAGGGCGGTGCTGATCTTCTCCTCGTCTCCGCGGCTCTTCGGTTCTATGGCATAGGCCAGTACCGGCTCGGTGAACCGGAACGGCGGGAATCGCCACGAGGTTTCTTTCGGGGCCAGCGTGTCTCCCGTCCGCGTTTCTTTCAGCTTGGCCACCGCGCCCAGGTCGCCGGCCCTGATCTCGGCGACCCCGGTTTGGGTCTTGCCCTGCATGAGGGTGATGCTGCCAATCCGTTCGCCGGTGCCGCGACTGACATTGTGAATCGTCGAGTCCGCTTCGATCGAACCACTCGCCACCCGGAACATGGTGATCCGCCCTGCGAACGGATCCGCGACGGTCTTCCATACCAGCGCCGTCGCGGCGTCGGACGAATCAGCGGTCGCCGGGTTCCCGTCCGAATCGACCACCGGCAACGTTCGCTCCGTCGGGGACGGGAGATACGCGAGGATGGCGTCGAGCAGGGGCTGCAGGCCGATGTTGGCGGTGGCCGACGTGCACACCAGGGGGAACAGATGCCGCCCCGCGGTCGCGGTCTTGAGCCCCGCCTCCAACTGCTCCTGGGTCAGGGTGCCTGACTCGAAGAACTGCTCCATGAGGGTGTCGTCCGCCTCGGCGACCAGTTCGATCAGGGCGTCCCGGGCGGCATTGGCGTCGTCGGTCAACTCAGGCGGCACGTTGCCCGTGGACACGGTCCGGCCGTCCGGGCCGAAGGTCAAGGCCTGCATGGCGATCAGGTCGACCACCCCGCGGAAGTCCTTCTCGTCTCCGATGGGAAGATGGATCGGCACCACCGTGCGGCCCAGCGCCTCGTGCAGCGATTCGAGGGAGCGGGACAGGCTCGAGCGTTCCCGGTCGAGGCGGTTGAGCACGACGACACACGGCAGATTCAGCTCCTCGGCGACCGCCCACACCCTTTCGGTCAGCACCTCGGAGCCGGCCACCGAATCCACGACGACGAGGGCGGCATCGGCGACCCGCAGGGCGCAGCAGGTGTCGCTGAAGAAGTTCGCCATGCCCGGCGTGTCGATGAGGTTGATTTTCGTCTTCTTCCATTCCGCGAATGCGGTGCTGGCCGACAGCGTATGCTTGCGCGCGATCTCTTCTTCGTCGAAGTCCGTGACGCTCGTGCCGTCGTCGACGGCGCCGAGGCGGTTGACGGCGCCGGCGTCGAACAGGAGGGCCGAGGCCAACTGCGTCTTGCCGGCGCCGCTGTGTCCCACCAACGCGACATTACGGATCTGATCGGCATCGTACACTTTCATGGCTCGGCTATCCTCCTGGCCCGGAAATCGTCGCCTGCGGCTCCGATTGCCGCCCAACCAACCCTGCCAGGAGTGAGCGCCTCCTGCAGGAGACGGCCCCTACGGCGCAGACTCCTGGGGCGGCTGGTCCGTAAACGCATGCGCGAGTACGGGCGCCGCCGCGCGCTGCAATCGTCGAGGCCGTGAACTTTCCGGCAGCCTGCGCAACGGTGTCTTCTCCTGGCTGCCCATGCAAAAACCTACATGCTACGCCACTCCGTACGTGTTGCTCAAGCGTCTCGACGAAGGTCGATCGGCATGGCGAAAGGTCCCCGCTGTCTTCGAGCGGCGATGCATCCCGCCTGAACTGCTTGTTCGTCGGTTCAGATGCCCAACATGCGCCGTCCTCACGCCCTGTCAGGCAGGCGCCCTGCAGCCGGCTGGCGCCCTCGCCGCTCTCGGTGCGACGCGGGGTTTCCACCAGGGGCTGCCTACTCGTAGCGGAGGGCTTCGATCGGGTCGAGGCTGGAGGCCTTGATGGCGGGATACAGGCCGAAGACGATGCCGACGCCGGCGGAGAACCCCAGGCCGAGTGCGAACGACCACCAGGGCAGGGAAACCGGGAATCCCGTCGCGTAGTGCACGGCGATGCCGATGCCGCTGCCCAGGAGGATGCCGATCACGCCGCCGACCCCGGTGAGAAAGGCGGCTTCGAGCAGGAACTGCCAGAGAATCTCCTTCCGTTTGGCGCCGATGGCGCGGCGCGTGCCGATCTCCCGGGTGCGATCGGTCACCGATATCGTCATGATCGCCATCACCCCGATTCCCCCGACCATCAGCGCGATCGAGGAGATCACGATCAGCGACAGGAACGTCGCGCGGCTGATCTGGTCCCACAGCGCGAGCACCGCGTCCTGGGTGATGAACTCGAAGTCGTTCGGCTCGTCGAGCCGCAGCCCGTGCCGGATGCGCATGACGCGCTCGATGTCCGCGATCGCGACGTCGCTGTCCACGTCTGCGTGCGGGGCCGCCGCAATCATCACCGCGCGCATCTCGCCGCCGAACATCCGCTGGCCCTTGATCCCGAACTGCTTCTGATAGGCGGTGTGGGGGATGATGACGAAGTCGTCCTGCCCCGCGTTGAAGCCGCCGGGGCTCGGCGTTTCTCCCAGCACGCCGATCACCGTGTAGCGGGTGGTTCCGATGCGGACCCGTTTCCCGATCGGGTCGGTGTTCGCGAACAGCGCCTGCGCCGGGGTGTGTCCCAACACCGCCACGCGCGTGCGCCGGCGGGTCTCGCCGGGGGTGAAGAAGCGTCCCGCCACCACGTCGACGGGGGTCACGTCCGGATACTCGGAGGTGGACCCGAAGATACTGATCGGCTTCGTCTGGTCCGACCGGTGGTAGACCCGCTCCATCGTGGGCGGGCCACCCTGTCCGAGCACGATGGCCACGGCGGCGAGCGAGTCGGCCTGGCGCGCGATGGCGTCGGCGTCGTCGGTGGTGAGGTTCGGGCGGCGCATCAGCTCGGTGAACTCCTGGCCGGAGCCCAGGCTGATGGCCGAGAACTTGATGACGAAGATGGCGTTCGGTCCCATTGACCGAATGGTCTCGCGCAGCGACTCGTCGAGCCCCCGGATCAGCGACGTGCTGCCGACGATCGACATGATGCCGATGACGACACCGAGGATCGTCAACCCCGACCGGGCTTTCTGCTCCCGCAGCGTGGCCACGGCCATCGTCACGGTCTCGCCGAACAAGCCGCCGTGGAACTGCTTGGCCATCGAATCGTCGTCGTCGAACGGACGCGGAACCGGGCCGAATCAGGCGCGGCCCAGCGCCGTGATGGGGTCCAGCGCTGCCGCTCTCGATGCGGGGTACAACCCGAAGAACAGCCCTACCGCGGCGGTCATCGAGATCCCCAGTACCACCGACCACGGGTGCACGACGGCGGTGACCGGCGTCAGCGAGCTCAGCCCGATCGCCACCCCGAATCCGGCCGCGGTCCCGACCACGCCGCCGGTGACGGACAGGATGATCGACTCGGCCAGGATCTGCCAGAGGAGGTCGCGGCGACGCGCTCCCAATGCCTTGCGCAATCCGATCTCCCGCGTGCGTTCGGAGACCACCATCAGCATGATGTTCATGATGACGATGCCGCCCACCACCAGCGACAGGCTGACGATGCCCACCAGCACCGCGAAGATGCCGGTCGTGGCCTGCTGGTAGAGCCCCAGGACCGAATCCGACGTGAAGACCCCGAAGTCGTTCTCTTCGACGGCCCGCAGCTTGCGCTCGATGCGCAGGGCGACCGTCGCCTCGTCGATGGCGCGATCGAACTGCTCCGGCGTGTCCGCGCGAACCCGCAGCACCAGCGACGGCCGGGCCCCGAACAGCTTGCGGAACTGACCCATCGGAATCACCACGAACTCGTCCTGCGACTGTCCGAACGACGCGAGAGTCGGCTCGCTGACCCCGACGACCCGGAAGTTCACGCCCTGAATCTTGATCCGCCGGTCGACCGGATCGAGCTGGTCGAACAGCCGGTCGGCGGTGTCGAACCCCAGCAGCGCAACGCCGCGATTGCGATCGACCTCGGTACGGCTGATCAGGCGCCCGCGCTCGGACGTGAAGGTCGGAAAGTCCACGTAGTCCCGCGTCACCCCCCGGATGGTGACGTTCTCGAGCACCCGGTCGCGGTAGCGGACCTCGCCGCTTCGGCGGGCCTGGGCCATGACCGCGCCGATGCTGGTTCCGAAGCGACGAATGGCCTGGGCGTCGTCGAGCGATACGCGGGGGTTGCTCCTCGCGGCCTCGATATCGGCCTCGGTCAGCACCATGGGGGTGCGTTCGACGACGAACGAGTCCGACCCGAACTCCGACACGATGGCGTCGCCGACCTCGGCGTTGACCCCCTGGATCAGGGACACCACCGCGATGATGGACGCCACCGAGACGATGTTCCCGAGAATCGTCAGGGCGGACCTGAGCTTGTTGGCCCAGATGGCGCGGAGCGCGATGCCCGTGAGATCAACGGCGCGCCGCACCGTCGACCACCCGGATGGAATCGCCGTCGTTGAGGTTGCGCACCTCGCTGAACGGTCCGATGATGATGAGATCGCCTTCCGCCACGCCGGACAGCGCCTCGAAGTACCGCTCGCCGGCGATGCCGGTGTCGACCGGCACGAACACCGCGCGGCCCTGGCGCGCCACGAACACGCCCTCGACTTCCTCCTCGGTCTCTCCGGCCCGCAGCTCGGAGGCCGAAACACCGGGGGTGACACCTCGCCTTCTCGGTCCGGTTTCCTGCGGCACCACGTTCCCGTTCGCGTCCAGTACCACCTCGCGCACCGTCGCCGCCTGTATCGGGATCGCCAGCGAGTCGGGACGAATCGCGGTGGTGATGTCCGCGGTGCAGGTGAAGCCCGGGCGCACGCCGGGAATCGCCTCGTCCAGGGTCACGACGACCTTGAACGTCGTCGCCTGGGTGCCCGCACCGCCGCCGGCGCCGGCAGGCTGGATGGGGCTGTTGCCGATCTCGGTCACGACGCCGGAGAAGTCCCGATCGGGGAACGCGTCGATGGTGACGCTCGCGATCTGCCCGAACTCGACGCTGGGGACGTCGGTCTCGTCGACCTCCACCTCGGCCTCGATCACGGAGAGGTCCGCTATCGTTGCCAGCACCGTGCCCTGGTTGTTCATCGTGCCGACGACCACCGTCTCGCCTTCCTCGATGTTGCGCCGGGTGACGACGCCCGCGATGGGCGAGGTAATCGTCACCTTGGTCAGCTCGTACCGCGCGCTGTCCAGGTTGGCTTCCTCCTGGCGGATGCGTTGCGCCTGGGTGGCGACCTCCACCTCCCGCGCCTGCAGCTCGGTCTCGCGGAGGGCGACGTCGTTCAGCGCGCGCTCGTAGGCTTCGCGAGAGACAAGCCGCAGCTCCCACAGGTGTTCCTGCCGCTCCAGGTTGTCTCTGGCCAGATCGAGGTTGACCTGGGCGGTCTCCACCGAGACTTCGGCCTGCCGCTGGGACGAGCGGGACGCCTGCAGCGCCGCTTCGCCCCGGTCGACGGCCGATCGCAGGGTCTCGGGGTCGATCTCGAGAAGAAACTGGCCGTTGGCGACGCGGTCACCCTCGTTGAACTCCAGCCGGGTAACGCGGCCCATGGTGTTCGCGCTGATGTCCACGGTGAGCTGGGGGACGATGGTGCCGGGCGCCGACACAATCGCTTCGAGATAACGGCTCTGCACCGCCTCGACTTCCACCTGGGGTCCGGTCGCCCGCTCGAACGTGAGATTGACGTACACGATCGCGGCCCCGAGGGCGACGATCGCGGCGATGAGGATTGCCTTGCGAGAAGCGGTCAACGGATCATCCTCCCAGGCGAGACAGTATGAGACCGGCCGCGACCGCGATTACGGCGTACAGACCGTAGAGCGAGGCCGCAATGGGGCCCGTGCGCCGCTTGTAGAGGACGCCGCTGCCCACCGCCAGCAGAAACAACTGCCAGACGACGAAGAGATCGACGATACCCAGCGCCCGCTGGAGAAAAGTGCCCTCCTCGAGCATCGGCAGCAGCGCCGCCACGGTCGTGGGGCTGCCCATGACGCCTCGCGCGTAATTGAGGGGCATGGTGAACAGCAACTGGACGAGGTTGACGGCGCCGACATGGGTGACCACGGCGTACATCGCCTTGAAGGGCGCATGCGCCCCCAGGAGCACGTAGCACGCGGTCCACACGATGCCGGCGATGATGAATGTGATGATGGGGAGCCCGACGGCGGCGCCTCCGGCACTGAGGTACACCGCGTTCTCGATATTGCGTGCCATCCCGGCGTACATCTCGTCCGTCACCGTCACGCCGAAGGACTCCATTCCCTCGACCTGCTGCGTGAGGACCGCCTGCTGCCCGACCTCGGTGCTCAACAGCCAGCCGTTGGCGGTCGCGGCACACAGGCAGACGACGACGAGGGCGCCGAACGGCCTGGGCTGGGCCACGATCGCGCCGAACGTGGATCGCGGCGACACGAGCACTCCGAACAGGCGTGCAACCAGACTCGGGGAAGGCTCTCCGGTCGGGCGCGCGGCGTCGGCTTCGGCAGTCATGGTCATGCGAATCGCGCGTAGAGCGGTCCGATATCAGTGGCGGTCGGGAGCCATCCATTGTACCTTTTACCGGTCGTTCGCTTCGCGACCTGCCCCTACGATAGACGCGCCGGCCGGACGAAAAGTTCAATCCCCGTCTGCGCACGGCGGGATCCCTCGCGCACTCCCCGTCCTTGACAGGGTGCGGCCGGTTGCACTACAATCAAACGCGGCGTTTCGACATGTTCCATCGGTTTCCGTCGGCGCATCCGGTCACCTGCAATTCCTTTCCGGCGGAGCGCACGTGATCGAACTCGTTCCCAAGGAGCTTTTCTTCACCAAGGGTGTCGGGAAGCACCGCGAAAAGCTGACCTCGTTCGAACTGGCGTTGCGGTCTGCCGACATCGCGGCCTGCAATCTCGTGCGCGTGTCCAGCATCTTCCCGCCGGGCTGCCGCATTCTGCCGCGAGCCACGGGCGTTCGGAAGCTGAAACCCGGCCAGGTGGCGTTCGTGGTGATGTCGGAGGCGGCCACCCGCGAACCCCACCGTCTCGTGGCGGCGACGATCGGGGTCGCGATTCCCCGCGACCGGAAGCTGTTCGGGTATCTGTCCGAGCACCACAGCTTCGGAGAAAACGAGGAGACGGCCGGCGACTATGCCGAGGAGCTGGCGGCGGAGATGCTCGCCACCACCCTGGGCCTGGAGTTCGACCCCGACAAGAGCTGGGACGAGAAGAAGGAGGTCTACCGGCTGTCGAACAAGATCGTCCGGACCCAGAACGTCACCCAGACCGCCGTGGGCGACAAGCAGGGGCTCTGGACGACGGTGATCGCGGCGGCGGTGATCGTGGGGTGACCCGGGCCCGCGATCCGGCGTCGCTCGTCCCTCCGCGTCGTCGCCCGGCACCGGCCGGCGCTTCTGCCACCCGGGTCGCCTCCCCTGCGGGAGCTCCCCCGCTGTTCCGCGTCCGCTGCTCTTCCCCTCGACCCGCTTCTTCCGCCGCCCTGATCTGCCGGAGTGACCATCGATCCGCCGAGCCGGCGGACGGGTTCCCAGCGCTGATTGCAGGCTTCTCCACCTGGCCCGGCAATCGTCGCCTGCGGCTCCGATTGCCGCCCAACGAACCCTCCAGGAATCCGCGCCGTTCTACCGCGCAGACTCCTGGCCCGGCAATCGTGGCCTGCGGCTCCGATTGCCGCCCAACGAACCCTCCAGGAGTCCGCGCCGTTCTACCGCGCAGACTCCCGGGCGTCTTCCGGGGGGGGCTGTCTTCGCGGACCATAGTGGACTAAAAATGTCTTGCCTGGACCCTGTTGGCGGGGTGTTGTTGACAAAAAATGTAATTATTTTATTATTGTTGTCAGCCGGCCGGTCTCAGCACCGCCGCGGCTCCGAAGATCATGGCTGCTCGCATTGGGGAACGGCTCCTCGAGGACGGACGCGTAACGCAGGTCGGGATCGACGACGCGTTGCGGTGCCAGAAGACCGCCGGCGGCAAGCTGGGGTCGCACCTCGTACAGCTCGGCTTCGTCAGGGACGACGAGATCGCGTCGCTGCTGAGCCGGCAATACCGCGTGCCGTTCATCGACCTCGGCCGGTTCGACATCGAGGCCGACGTCATCAGGCTCCTGCCCGCGGCCACCGCCCGGAAGTACGAGACGGTGCCGGTGAGCCGAACCGGGGCCGCCCTCACCATTGCGATATCCGATCCGACCAATGTCTTCGCGGTCGACGACATCAAGTTCATGACCGGCTGCCACGTGGAACCGGTGGTGGCGACGCAGGCCGCGATCGCGGCGGCGGTCGAGCGGTACTATGGCGAGCGCCTGAACCGAGGCGGCGCGCCGGATCTCGGTGAGAGCCAGCTCGCCCTCGCCGCCAAGGCGCTCGAGGAGATCCCCGGGATCGGCAAGGACCTCGAAGTGATCGAGGAGATGGAGGAGGTCGACGTCTCCGCCCTGGAAACGCAGAGCGGGGAGACGCCGGTGGTTCGACTCGTCAACGTCGTGCTGGCGTCGGCGATCCAGAAGGGAGCCAGCGACATCCACTTCGAGCCGTACGAAAGGGAGTACCGGATCCGGTTCCGGATCGACGGCTCCCTGTACGGGGTCATGGAGCCTCCGCTGAAGTACCGGGACACCATCACCTCCCGCCTGAAGGTGATGGCGAAGCTGGACATCGCCGAGAAACGGCTTCCCCAGGACGGCCGCATCAAGTTGAGGTTGAACGCGGACGGCAGCGCGAAGGAAATCGACTTTCGCGTGTCCTGCCTGCCGACCCTCCACGGCGAGAAGATCGTGCTGCGCCTGCTCGACCGGAGCAGGCTGATGCTCGATATGACCGGGCTGGGGCTGGAGGCGGAGTCGTTGAACCGCCTCGAGGAGGCGATTCGCCGGCCCTGGGGGCTCGTGCTCGTGACCGGGCCGACGGGCAGCGGCAAGACCAACACGCTGTACTCGGCCATCTCCCGGCTCAACACGCCGGCGACCAACATCATGACGGCCGAGGATCCGGTCGAGTTCACCATCGCCGGGGTCAACCAGGTGCAGATGCGCGAGAATATGGGGCTCTCCTTCGCCGTCGCCCTGCGTTCGTTCCTGCGCCAGGACCCGAACATCATCCTGGTCGGCGAGATCCGCGATTTCGAGACGGCGGAAATCGCGATCAAGGCGGCCCTGACCGGTCACCTCGTGCTGTCGACCCTGCATACCAACGATGCTCCCGGCACGATCCACCGGCTCGTGAACATGGGGATCGATTCGTTTCTCGTCGCCGGTGCAGTCAGCCTGATCTGTGCGCAGCGGCTGGTGCGTCGGATCTGCACCGGGTGCATGGAAGAGGAACCTACGCCGATTCCGGTGCTCGAAGCGATCGGTTTCGGAGCCGACGAGGCCTCCACGGTTGTGCCGCGCCGGGGAATCGGGTGCGAACGATGCAATGGCCGCGGCTACCGGGGACGAATCGGGCTGTATGAAGTGATGGCGATGACGGATCGGTTCCGCGAGATGGTTCGACTGGGCGCGTCGACGGTCGATCTCAGACGCCAGGCCGTCGAGGGCGGCATGCTCACGTTGCGGGCGAGCGGCTTGCGAAAGATAGCGGCGGGACTCACCAGCATCGAAGAAGTGCTTAAAGAGACGTTGCAGTAGCGAAGAAACGGGACGGGTGACACCGCGATGCCGACATTGGCGGACCTGCTCAGATCCACGGTCGAGCTCGACGGCTCGGATCTACACATCACGACGAATTCAGCACCGCAAGTCCGTGTCGACGGTGAGCTCAGGGCGCTCGACCTGCCGCGGCTCGGCGCCGCCGACACCCGGGAGCTCGTGTACAGCGTGTTGACCGACGGCCAGAAGAAGCGGTTCGAGGAAACCCGGGAGCTCGACTGCTCGTTCGGCATCAGTGGGCTCGCGCGGTTTCGCTGCAACGTCTTCAGGCAGGGCGGCGCCGTGGCGGCCGTGTACCGGCTGGTGCCGGAGACGGTGCGGGCCATCGGCGAGCTGGGGTTGCCGCCGGTCGTCGAACGCTGGGCCGAGCGTCCCCGCGGCCTCGTGCTGGTGACCGGACCGACGGGGTCGGGAAAGAGCACGACGCTGGCGGCCCTGATCGACCGGATCAACGCCGAGCGGCACGCGCACATCCTCACCATCGAAGATCCGATCGAATACGTCCATCGACACAAGCGTTCGCTCGTCAATCAACGCGAGATCGACAACGATACGGCCAGCTTCTCGGCCGCCCTGCGCGCCGCCCTCCGCGAGGATCCCGATGTCGTGCTCATCGGCGAGCTCCGGGACTTCGAGACCATCGAGGCGGCCCTCCGCATCGCGGAGACGGGCCACCTGACCTTTGCGACGGCGCACACCAACTCCGCCTATCAGACGATCAACCGGCTCATCGACACGTTTCCCGACAGCCGTCAGGGTCAGGCGCGCGGGCAACTCGCGCTCCAGCTGGAGGGTGTCGTGTGTCAGACGCTGTTGCCCAGGACGGGCGGCCGGGGACGGGTGATCGCGGCCGAGGTCCTGACCCCGACCCCCGCGGTTCGCAACCTGATTCGCGAGAACAAGGTGCACCAGTTGTATTCCGCGATGCAGGCGGGGCAGGGGCGGCACGGCATGCAGACGATGAACCAATCGCTCGCGTCGCTGGTCGGGCGGGGAAGCATCTCGGCGGATACGGCGATGGCGGCATCGTCGATGCCGGACGAGCTTCGGATGCTCATCTCGCGGTCCGGGACGATGGGCTCGAAGCCGATGCGGGGGCACAGCGGGCGTGGGGCCGAATGATGCCGACCTTTGGCTATTCGGGACGGACCCGAGCCGGCCGGCGCGTGAGCGGTGAACGCGTTGCCGCTACGAGCGAGGCGGCGGTCGCCGCCCTGCGCCGCGAACAGGTCTTCGTCACCCGGGTCGAGCTGGTGAAGGAGAGCAGCAAGCGCGGCCCGAAACCGCACCGGGGCAAGTCGGTGCCCGCGCGAAACCTGGCGATCTTCACGCGCCAGCTCTCGGTGATGATCGATGCGGGCATGCCGCTGGTGGAGTGTCTCGAGACCTTGGGGAAGCAGGAAGTGCACAGGCCGTTCCGGGAGGCCATCCTGCGGACACGGGCCGCGGTCGAAGCCGGTTCGAGCCTCGCCGATGCGATGCGGGAGCATCCGCGGGTTTTCGATCCCCTCTTTACCAACATGATCGCGGCGGGTGAGGCGGGCGGCATCCTCGACACGATTCTGCAGCGGTTGGCGACGCACATCGAGAAGAGCGTCAAGCTCAGGGCGCAGGTCAAGTCGGCCATGGCCTACCCGATCGCGGTCGTGGGGATTGCCGCCGTAGTCGTCGGCGTCATTCTGTGGCAGGTCATCCCGACCTTCGACGACCTGTTCGCGGGCCTGGGAGCCGCGCTGCCGCTGCCGACGCGGGTGGTCATCGCGTTGAGCGACGCACTGGTGTCGTACTTCGCCCTGCTCCTTCTCGGTGCGGTCGCGCTGGCGTTCGCGTTCCGCTGGTTCCGGGCCACCGCGCGGGGGCGCCGGGTCGTCGACGCCATGCTGCTCAGGCTCCCAGGCCTGGGGCTGATCCTGCGCAAGGTGGCCGTGGCCCGGTTCTGCCGCACCCTGGCCACGTTGCTCGGTTCCGGTATCCCGCTTCTCGCGGGGCTCGAGATTACCGCGAGGACTGCCGGCAATGCGGTTATCGAAGATGCGGTTCTGGTCTCCCGAGCGGCCATCGAGCGCGGGGAGACGGTGTCCGCACCCCTGCGCCGGTCCGGGATGTTCCCGCCGATGGTGACGCAGATGATCAACGTGGGCGAGACGAGCGGGGCGCTCGACGCCATGCTCGCCAAGATCGCGGACTTCTACGAGGAGGAGGTCGACACGACGGTCGCGGGGATGTTGACTCTGCTGGAACCCGTCATGATTGCGTTGCTGGGCGTGGTGATCGGCGGCATCGTGATCGCCATGTACCTGCCGATTTTCGATCTCATCGGTCGGATGGCCGTATAGGAGAGCGGTCGCGGACTCCTGCGGGCCTGGTTACCGTGAAGGTACGGGGTGGCAGAGACACACCAACCCGCACACGACGGGAGGGGCTAAGAGGGAGCGGCGGTTCATGCGCTACGCGGCGACGCTCGGCCCCTGAGGCTGCCCCATGCGGCCTCGACGGCGAACGGCGCCGTGAGCGCGGATCATGAGGGTTGGGCGGTACCCGCAGGGCCGCGTCATTCGAGAGCGACATGTCCGAAAACGACGCGCTCGGCGTGCAGGCGCGGGAGCCGCGCGGTGGGTGGGACATCCTGGGCGACAGCCCGCAGATGCGGTGCATCCGAGAACGGATCGCGCGGGTCGCGCCCACCGACAGCACGGTGCTGATCACCGGTGACCCTGGCGCCGGCAGGGAGGCGGTGGCCCGGGCGATCCATCGCCGTTCCAAGCGTGCGGCGCTGCCGTTCGTCGCCGTGAGCGGTGGCGGGCTGCCCGGAGTTGTTCTCGCTCCGGACTCGTTGGGCCACGAGTCATCGGATGCCGGCGACCGGGCCGATCGATCGGGATGCGCCGGGACCGACGCGCCGGGGACCCTCTTTCTGACGGATATCGGAGAGATGGGACCGGCGATGCAACGGGCGTTGCTGCGGTTCCTCAAGGAGCGGCGGTTTGCCGACCGGCCCGGCGATCGGGGCGGGAAGTTCGCCGCGGTACGGATGGTCGCGGCGACGCCCCGGAACCTCGCGAGGATGGTCGAAGACGGTGCCTTCCGGCGCGACCTGTTCTACCGCGTGAGCGTGGTAACCATCCACGTGCCTCCACTCAATGCGCGGCGGCGAGACATCCTGCCGTTGGCTCGCCATTTTGCCGAGCGGTTCGCCCGGGACGCGGGCCGGGATCTCCGAGGGTTCTCTCCGGCAGCCGAGCGCGCCCTGGAAGCCCATGCATGGCCCGGCAACATCAGCGAGCTCGAGAGTGTCGTCGAGCGGGCCGTCGTCCTGGAGACCTCGGACCGAGTGCAGGTAGAGAGCCTCGAGCTGGGTGATGCGCCGAGCTCGGACCGTCGATGGGAGTTGCAGCCGCGCGCTGACGCCAGCGCCGGCGATCACCCGAACGAGTCGCCGGAGCATCGGCTTCCGGAGTCCGGCTTCGTGCTGGAGCGGCACGTCCGGACCCTCGAACGGGAGTACCTTGCACGAGCGCTTCAGCAAGCCGGCGGGGTCAAGGTCAGGGCCGCGGGGCTGCTGGGCATGAGCTTTCGATCGTTTCGCTACTACGCCAAGAAGTACGATCTCGGGTGATTCCGGCTGGCCGGCATCCCGGTGGAAACGCGGGTTGTCGGTTTACGCACCAGGGTCGGATGCGCTCCTGAATCCGGCAGCGTAGAATGACCCCAGGATTGGTCGTCTCTCCCAGGACCGATGGCGGCGTCAGTTCGGGATCGATGCTTGCAACGGAATGTTCGCAACAGGGGAGGCGGTCAGGATCAGCGCGTCCCGGTATCGCCGGCCTTCGCGGTATCGGGGCCGTCCGGCCGCGACGGTGGGAATGCCGATTGGTCCGGCCGGCGGCCGAAACGCGTGACGGAAGTGAAGGAGAGGCATGGATGAAGGCTAGTGGCAGCGGCGGCTTCACGCTGATCGAGTTGCTGATGGTGGTTGCCATCATCGGCATCATTACGGCGATTGCGGCACCGGGCCTTATGCGTGCCCGCATGTCCGCCAACGAGGCGTCGGCGATCGGATCGCTGCGTGCGATCAACAGTGCGCAGGCGACCTTCGCCGCCAGTTGCGGCAGCGGCTTCTACGCACCGAGCCTGACGTTGCTGGGGACGCCTCCGACGGTGGGGGGAGGCGACGGCTTCATCGGGACGGATCTCTCTTCGGATCCCTCCATGAAGAGCAGCTATTCCGTGGAGTTGACGGCGGGCGCGGCGGCGCAGGGAGCGCCGCCGTCGTGCAACGGCGTGGCCGCCGGCGGGGTCGTATCCACCTATTTCGCCGGGGCGACGCCGGCCGCCGGCGGCGGCGTTCGCTATTTCGGTACGAATCAGGGAGCCACGATTTACCAGTCGACGGCGCCGGTGCCGGTCACCCAGAACGGCGCCCCGGCCGGGGCGGCGCCCATCCAGTAGCGGTGATCGGGTCGCGTTTCCGGTGGTCCGACAACCCGTCCTTGCGCGGCCCGGCCGGCACTGCGCTCCGTCTGACGCACTGCGCCCCCTGGGCCCGTCCGCGTATCGCTCGACAACCGGAGTTGCACCATGAGTCAATCAGTTCGCCGCGTCATCATCGCGCTTGCGCTTCTCGGTTTTGCCGCGGCCGCCAGCTCGGCCTACGTGCACTATCAGATCGCGCAGGATCCCGCGTACGTGAGCTTCTGCGATGTCAACACCCGTGTGAGCTGCACCGAGGTCTATCTGAGTCGTTTCGGTTCGATACGCGGCATTCCGGTCGCCGTGTTCGGTGCGTTCTGGTTCGGCCTCGTGCTGCTGTTGACGGTGGCGGCGGGCCGTGGTTCGAACGAGGAGGCCCGGAGCGTCGGCGGATACCTGCTGGTGCTGTCGACGGCGGGGCTCGCCGCGGTACTGTTTCTCGGCTACGAGTCGTTCTTCGTCCTGCGAACGCTCTGTCTCCTGTGCCTCACGGCTCACGTCGCCGTCTTCGGCATCTTCCTGGCCGTGAGCCGCATCGCGGCGGTACCGCTGACGTCGATCCCCGGTCGCCTGTTCACCGACGTGCGACAGCTCGTCAGGAAGCCGGCGGCGCTCGGTGTCGCCGGGGGATATCTGGGGATGACCGTGGTTGCAGTGCTGCTGTTTCAGGCCGAGCCGTCCGGGCCGGTCCCTCCCGTTGCAGCAGCGGCACCTCTGGCGTCGCCATCCGGTTCCGGCGACGCCGAACCGGAGTTCGAGCGCTTCTGGAATGCGCAGCCGCGCGTCGATCTGCCGGTGCCGCGCGAGGGGGCTCAGGTGCTGGTGTTGAAGTTCAATGATTACCAGTGCCCGTCGTGCGCCCGCAGCCATTTTCTGTACCAACCGATCTTCGCGCGGTACGAGTCGAGTCATCCCGGGGCGGTGAGACAGGTCAGCATCGACTATCCGCTCGACCCGGAGTGCAACGAGCAGACGCCGTTCGCCGGGCATATGGGGGCCTGCGAGGCCGCGGTCGCCGTTCGTCTGGCTCGGCGCGAGGGGCGCGACCAGCAGATGGCGCGCTGGCTCTACGAGCATCAGGAGACCATGTCTCGGGAGACGGTTCGCGACGGATTGGCCGACGTGGCAGGCATGACCGATTTCGACGATCGGTATGAGTCGGTCCTCGAGGACGTGCGCGGCGATATCGCCCTGGGGCCCCTGATCGACATCCGGGCGACCCCGACGTACGTCATCAACGGGGTCGTGATCGACGCGGGGCTGCCGCCGCAGGTCCTGGACGCGGCAATCGCGCTCGAGCTCGAGCGTGCCGGCGAGGTAGAGCCCTCGCCGTGACCGGCAGGGTCGGTCGGGCGGCGGCGCCGCAAGGCGGCGGCGGAGCCGCAGACGACGGTTTCCGGGCGGGTGGGCGATGTCTGCGTACGCCATCAGTCTGCAGGAGCTGACCAAGCGTTACGCGGTCGGTTTCTGGCGCGCCCGGTCGATCCCGGCCATCGACAGGGTATCGCTCGATGTCGATGCGGGCGAAGTGCTCGCCCTGCTGGCGCCGAACGGGGCGGGCAAGACGACCACGCTGAAGCTGCTGCTGCAGTTGGTGTACCCGACGGCCGGTCGGGCGGAGGTGCTGGGACGGCCGGCCGGCGACGTGCAGGTCAAGCGCCGGTTGGGGTATCTGCCGGAGTCTCCCCGCTTCTGCGACGATCTCACCGCCGAGGAGCTCCTGGCGTACTTCGGTGGGCTCTTCGGGTTGCCGGCGGCGGACGTTCGCCGCCGGGCTTCGACCCTGCTCGATCGGGTTGGACTGGGATCCGAGCGCCGGCGACCGCTCGGGCGGTACTCGAAGGGAATGCTGCAGCAGGTGGGCCTCGCGCAGGCCTTGATCAATGACCCCGACGTGGTGTTTCTGGACGAACCGATGTCCGGCCTGGACCCCGGCGGGCGTCGCGCCACCCGCGAGCTCATTCGATCGCTCCGCCACGACGGACGCACGGTCGTGTTCAGCTCGCACATCCTGTCTGACGTGGAAGCGGTCTGCACGCGGGTTGCGATCCTGGCGCGGGGGACCCTGGTTGAGGCCGGCCGGTTGTCGGATCTCGAGTTCAGGCGGCTCGGCTGGGAGTTGGTGGTGACGGGGACCGATGACCGCGCCCTCGCAGCCCTCGGCCTGACATCGGTGACCAGGGTCTCGACGGGCCAGTACGTCATCGATCTGCCGGTCGACCGGCCCCCCGAGCGTCTGCTTCCCGAGCTCGGCTGCCGCGGCTTCAACGTGGTCGCCCTGACTCCGCGTCGCGAATCGCTCGAAGACCACTTCATGCGCCGGGTCGCGGAGCCGCAGACTGCCAGGAGCCCGTGGTGAGACCACGTGTTGCACGGAGACCGGCGAGGGCGCCAGCGGGCTGAAGGGCGCCAGCGGGCTGAAGGGCGCCAGCGGGCTGAAGGGCGCCCGGGTATCAAGGCGCGACGAGGGCCCGACCGGGTTATGGGCTACCGAGAAGCAACGCAGTCCACGCGGGATGCATCGCTTGTCGAATGCAGAGTCTTCGCCACGGGCTCCGGGGAGCCGAGCCTGCGCCAGCGGATGCCGGTCGTCGGACGCATCGCAGCTCACGTGTTCAGGGAATCGGTGCGTCGCCGGGTACCGTACTCGTCGGTCCTGTTCACGGTGATGCTGATAGCCGCCGCATCCCTAGCGGGACCGATCACGGCCGGCCAGACGGTCAAGATCGTGAAGGACCTCGGCCTCGCCGCCATCCAAGGCTTCGGGCTGCTGATCGCGGCATTCGTCGGGGCGGGCCTCGTGTCGAGAGAGGTCGAGCGCGGCAGCATCTACAGCGTGTTGTCGAAGCCGGTTCGGCGGCGGGAGCTGATTCTCGGCGACTATGCCGGGCTTACGGTGGTCCTCGCGGTCAATGCCGCGGTGATGGCGGTCGTGCTGTATGCGGTGCTCGGCGGCCTCTCGCTTACCGCGGCCGGGGCGCGGCAGAGCTGGGAGGCGCCGGTCGTCGACCCGGCGATGCTGTCCGCCATCGTCCTGATCGTCGCCCAGTCGATGCTGGTGGGCGCGGTGGCTTTGTTCTTCTCGACCTTCTCGAGCCCGGGGCTGTCCGTCGTGCTGACCGCCGGGGTGTACGTCGCGGGGCACCTCAGCGCCGACCTGCGTCAGATCGAGGGTGTGGTCGATTCCCAGGCGGTCCGATACCTGGCCACCGCCGCCTACCATCTGTTGCCCAACCTCGCCGCCTTCGACGTCAAGGCGCAGGTCGTTCACGCGCAACCGGTGCCGCTGGGGTATCTTGCGGTGACGGTGGGCTACGCGCTCCCTTGCATCGGAGCGTTCCTCGTGGCCGCGATGTTCATCTTCTCGCGGCGGGACCTCACGTGAACGCGCGGCTCCCCGGCCGGCGTTCGCACCGCGGTCGGCCCTGCCTGCGCCCCGCCGCGCCCGGCCGCAGGCAGGGTTCCCCCAGCGACTCCGGGTGGGACCGCCCGTGGGTGTTCGCGCTCGTGATGGCGGTGCTGGCGGCGCTGATCGTGTCGTCCGCCCGGGTGCGCGATGGTGTCCATGCCGCGACCCGCTCCGAGGTCCCCGTACGGTACGGTCCATCGGGCGCCGTGCTCGAACGTCTGGCGCTGTCGTTCGACGCTCTGATAGCCGACGTCTACTGGATTCGAGTCCTGCAGCACTACGGCGGCGCCAGAAGGGCGCCGGGACCCGAGAGAGACTACGGTCGGCTCGCCCCGTTGCTCGATATCACCACGACCCTCGACCCGCGGTTCGCGGCGGCGTACCGTCTGGGCGCCGCCTTCCTCTCCGAGGCCGCTCCGAACGGCCCCGGTCGACCCGATCTGGGGATTGCCCTGCTGGAGAAGGGCATCGAGGCGATGCCCGACCGCTGGCAGTACTACCTGGACATCGGTTTCATCCACTACTGGTGGCGGGAAGACCACGAAACGGCTGCCGCCTGGTTCGGCCGGGCCGCGGAGGTGTCCGGAGCACCCTGGTGGTTGCGCTCTCTCGAGGCCAACACCCTCGCGGTCGGAGGCAGCCGTGATGCCTCCCGAACCCTCTGGCGACAGATGTACGACTCGGCCGGCGCGGGCTGGATTCGCGACGAGGCGGCCCGGCGAATGGCCCAGCTCGACGCCATGGACGACATCGAACGGTTGCACTCGGCCGCCCGGCGGTTCGCGCGGCAGACCGGCGGTCCGCCGCGCTCGTGGCAGGCGCTGATCGACGCGGGGTTCATTCCCGGGATTCCCGTCGACCCCACCGGCCGGCCCTATGTGATCGACGTTGCCACCGGCACGATCGGCCTCGCAGCCGACTCGGCGCTGTTCCCGCTGCCCGGCGAGCCGCCGCCCCCGCTGCCATGACCGGACTGCCGGCGGTTGGGCTGCTCGTTGCGGCGGGGCTCGCGGTGGGGAGCTTTCTCAACGTCTGCATCCATCGACTGCCGCGCGGCGAATCGGTCGTCGCCCCTCCCTCACGGTGTCCCGCGTGCGGCCGTGGCCTGCGGTGGTTCGAGAACGTTCCCGTGCTGAGCTGGATGGTCCTGCGCGGCCGTTGCCGGACCTGCCGCGCGGCGATATCGCCGGTGTACCCCCTGGTGGAGATCGCCGCCGCGCTCGTGTTCGTCCTGCAGTACTGGCAGCTCGGATGGCAGCCGTTGCTTGCGGTTCGCCTGGTGTTCGCGGCGTCGATGATCGTGCTGGGGGTGATTGACCTCCGGCATCGGATTCTGCCCAACGTCATCACCCTGCCGGGTGTCGGGGCCGGGGTGGCGTGCAGCCTGTGGTGGGAACCCGGGTTGCACGCCTCGATGGTCGGGGCGCTCGCGGGATGGGCGATCCTGTGGGCGGTCGGCGAAGTCTACTTCCGGATGCGGGGCCGCGAGGGGATGGGCATGGGCGACATGAAGATGCTCGCCCTGGTCGGGGCCTTTCTCGGGTGGCGCCAGATGCTGGTGACGCTGTTGACAGCTTCCCTCGGCGGCGCGCTGGTCGGCGGGGTCATGGTGCTGTGGAGCCGGGACAATTTGCAGTACGCCCTGCCGTTCGGGTCCTTTCTGGCCGTCGGAGCCCTCCTGTCCACGCACCTCGCCCCGCCGCTCATCCACTGGTATCTTGGGCTCTACTGGTGAACGGGTGTCCTGCCTGCCCGATCCGCCGCCCGCACCCGTTCCACCTCCGTGACCTGTCCCTGGTGCTCGAAGGTACGGGGGCCTGCCTGCCCGGTCCGCCGCCCGCACCCGTTCCTCCTCGTCCTGCCTGTCGGGCCAACGCCCGGGCCCCATCGCCCTCGCTGGCGGCGCTCTTCAGGCCCGTCGCCCCTCCCGCCCGGCGGTGATGTGGAAATGGCAACTAAAAAAGGGACCCCTGCGGCCACGTGAAAAGGGACCCCCGGTTGGCTCTGTCAGTACATCAACCCTCCTTCGACACAGCGAAACGGCGCACCCGGCGCCACCCGCCGGGAACCCGCCGTCCCCGACCCCAATCCCGAGCCGGCGGTTCCGGTCCGGTGCGGCGTTCGGCGTTCGGTGGCGCGCCGGGTCGCTGGGACGTTGTGGACGGTCGGGACGCGCGCGTCCAGGCCGGGCCGCAAGGCCCATAACTGCCATCCGAGCCGCGGGGCGGGCGGTGTGTCACCCGAAGGGCCGTAGCGTCGCGGAGGACGCGCGCAGCGCGTTGACACGCCGGCCGTCCCGCAGCTACGCGGCGCCGACCTCCCGACAAGCTTGCCGTGCATCCCGGGGGCGGGTCCGAACCGAGGAGCACGACCCCGCAGGCATCAACGGCCCCCGGATGCCGGCGCCAGGCTCCCCTTCGTGGCCGCCAACCGGCAGCTGTCGCCGGCGGTCTAGCCGTCACGCCGAAGCCCCTGGGCAGCTCGACAGCCTCCAGTACCGACAGATCCAGATCGCAGACCTGCTCGAGCAACTCCGCGGTCGCGGACCCGGCGAGGGATTCCGGCAACGCGTCCCGCCACTCCCGGTACTGGTCCTGCAGCGCCAGGAGCGTGTGCACCGCGTCGTTCCACTGCTGTGGCCGCGATCTCCGGTCCGCCGGCCGGCGGTACCGGGTCCGGGACTCGCCGGCCTTCCGCCGCTCCCGGTAACGCGCCTGCCGCTCCGCGTTCGTCAACGCCACGACTACTTCCACACCGTTACGTAACGCACCGGTGACAGGCGGCTCGGCACCCGGACGTTCCGGTCCCACGGGCTGAACACCAGGTTGCTCGTCACCATCACCGAGCGGCGCTCGTAGCGCTCGGCGAGCAGCGTGGACAGCACCTCGGCTTCGTCGCCTTGGCGCCGCCCACCCGCTCATCCCCGCCGCCGCCGCGGCGGCCGCCGCCAACGTCTTGCCTTGCCATTCGCTTCTCGCGCAATCGCCGAACCTGCGCATCCGTGACCAACCCCGTCCTCCGTGAGGAAAACGGGCAGTGCCACACGCGCCGCGGGTGCTCCCGCAACCGGCCCATCGCCACCATGGCGACCGGCAAAATAATTGCCGTTGAACAGGTGCACGACCCGGAGGCATCAACGGGCTCCCCTCTTGCCGGGTGCCGGCGCCTGGTTCCGCTTGGCGGCCTGCAGCCTGAAGCTGCCGCCAGTGGTCTGCAGGACCGTCGCGTGGTGCACGATCCGGTCGATGACCGCGGCGGCCGCCGTCGGGTCGAGGAACACCTCGGACCAGCGCGCGAACGGCAGATTCGTCGTCACCACCAGACTCTGGCGCTCGTACCGCTGGCTGATGAACCCGAACAGCAGGTCGGCGCCGGCCTTGTCGAGCGGAACGTAGCCAAGCTCGTCGCAGATGAACCAAATCGAAGCGGGCGAGCTAGGCGAGCTTGCGGGCGAGACGGCCCTGCTGCTGCGCCTCGACGAGCAGCGTGACCAGCTCGGCCGCGGTCACGAACCGCACCCGGTAGCCGTGCTGGCAGCAGGCCATCCCCAAGGCGATGGAGAGATGAGTCTTCCCCGTGCCGACGCCGCCGACGAACACGACGTTGGCGGCCTCGGCGACGAAGCGGCAGTCGAAGACCTGCAAAACCGCGTCGCGGTCGAGGTCCGGCTGCGCCTCGAACGAGAAGGCGTCCAACGTCTTCAGCATCGGGAAGCGGGCATCCTGGATGCGGCGTTGGATGCGGCGCTCCCGGCGTCCGGTCACCTCCAGGTGCACCAATTGCGCCAGGTAGTCGGCCGGCGCCTGACGCTGGCGGGCGGCCTGCTCGGCCAGGGGACGCCACTGCGACGCGACCGTCGACAGGTACAGCGCCTTCAGGTCTGCCGTGAGATGCGGGGGCTCGGCAATCGCGGTAGCCATCAGCAGGAGCCCTCCACCAGCGCGTCATACGCCGACAGCGTCGGGGCGGGCACCGCGATCCGCGCCAGCTCCGGACGCACGCTCGCGACCGGCGGGCACACCGGCGGCGGGCCAGCCTCCTGCTGCCGGAGGATGAGCCGCACCGTCTCCAGGCGCGGCGAATGGCGCTCGAGGGCGGCCGTCACCGCGCGCTCGACGGCCGCGGCCGGATGGGTCTCCATCAGCCGCAGCATCCGGACCCATTCCTGATCGGGCTTGCGCGTGTGCTTGGCCAGCTCCGCCCGCGCCCGCTGCCACACCGGGGCCAGCCGCCAGTCGTGAAGCGCTGTCGCCTCGGCCACGGCCCGGTGCTTGCGCTCCAGCAACGGCAGGACGTGAAGCGCATCGAGGACCTTCGCGCCCCGGACGAACGCCCGGGGATGCTCGGCGACCACCTCGGCGCCGACCGCGATCGCCACCCGGTCGTGATACAGCTTCGCCCACACCGGCCGGTAGGCGTGGCGGATCGGCACCGAGTACGTCACCCGGTCCACGCGGACGTGTCCGAACTTGTCGGCCACCCGCGCGACGACGCGGCAGCTGGCGGGAAGGTGAGCAGGCATCGTTCGCAGGCGCTGCCGCTCCTGCGCCAACGCTTCCTCGACCGGGCGCCCGTCGTCGAGGTGGCGCGTCGGCAGGTCGGCCTCCAGCTCCGTGAGGATCACCGCGTTGAGCGCCGCCCAGCTCTCCACCGCCAGCCGCGGCCGGAACACGAGGTTTCTGACGAATTTCACGCCCGTCTCGACAGAACCCTTCTCCCAGCCCTTGGCCGGCGCGCAGAACTCCGCCCGGAACGGATACCCGCCCCGGAACGCATCGAACGCCTCGGTCTGCACCCGGTCCCGGCCCGCCAACACGTCCTTGACGGCCAGTGAGGTGTTATCGAGGACGACGCGATCCACGATGCCCCCGAAGTACCGGAACGCCGACTCGATGCCGTCGAGCAGCGACTCGAGCCGCTCGATCGGGTACGCCTTGGCGAAGTACGCGTTGGAGAACGGCAGCGCCGCCACCAGGTACTTCACCTTGCACGGCACGCCGGCGATGTCGACCCACGACTCGCCGAAGTCGACCTCCATCGTGGTCCCTGGGCGCACGCTACGGTGCACGAAGGCCTCCTTCCTCGTGGCGGCGGCCCGCAGCACCGCGACGTAGCGGCGCACCGTGCGCGCCGGGACCGGTCCCGTCATCGGCAGCAGCAGCCGCCGAATCCGCTTCGCGGTCAACCGCGGCTCCTCGCGCAGCCACTGCCTGATCCGCTCCCGCCACGGGTCAAGGATGCCGGGTCGTGGCGGCGACACCCGCACAGGCGGCGTCGACCGGTCGATGGCTCGCCGCACCGTCTTCACGTCCACCCTCAACCGCCGCGCGATCTCCTTCTTCGGCACCCTCTCCACCAGATGCAAGTGCCGGATCTCGGCCCACTGGGACATCCTGATCACCTCCGCGTCCTCCTGGCTGCGTCGACGAGACGACCGTGTCTCGCCCCGTCGATCATCGCCAGGGGATCACTGTTCCGAGTGCTCAGGGGGTCCCTGTACCCTTCCGGATGACTTCGCGGGATGGCCTCGCGGAGTCGGGCAGGCCGCCGGGAGCACCCAGGGGTCCCTGTGCATCGAGCACGTGAAAAGGACCTGTGCCCCGGCGGTCCAGCCTCCGATGGATGCCCCGTGGGGAGTTTGCGCCGCAGAGCGCCAGTACAGGGACCGGCAGGCATCGAGGCGCGCCCGTTCGACTCGGCAAGGGGAGGTTCAACTTGAAGCTGGCATGGTTCGCGGGTGTCGACTGGGGGTCAAGGAAACATCAGGCGTGTGTGCTCGACGCCGCCGGGAAGGTGCTCGGGGAACGGGAGTTCGAGCACGGCGGCGCAGGGCTGTCGCAGATGGCGGACTGGCTGCTGTCGTTCGGGGCGGGCGAGGCGGGCGAAATCGGCGTGGCGATCGAGACGCCGCACGGACCGGTGGTCGAGAGCCTGATGGAGTGGGGCTTCGCCGTCCACTCTATCAACCCGAAGCAGCTCGACCGTTTCCGGGACCGCTTCTCGCCAGCGGGAGCGAAGGACGACCGGCGCGATGCGCGGGTACTCGCCTCGGCGCTGCGTACCGACCCGCACTGTCTGCGACGGCTGGAACCGACCGACCCGGAGATCATTGAATTGCGGGAGTGGTCGCGTCTCGACGAGGACCTGACGCGGGAACGCGTTCGCTTGGCGAATCGGATGCGTCAGCAGCTCTGGCGCTACTACCCGCAGTTCCTCGACGCGGTTGACGACGATGTCGCGGCGCCGTGGGCGCTCAACCTCTGGCAAAACCTGCCGACGCCGCGCGCGGGTCAGCGCGTTCGCGAGGTCACGCTCACCAGAGTGTTGAAGCAGCACCGCATCCGTCGGGTCAGCGCGTCGACGCTGCGCGATCGGCTGCGAGCACCAGCCATCAAGCTCGCCCCGGGCACGGCCGCGGCCGCCGTTGCACATTTACGGCTCGTCACCGAACGCCTCGCCCTGGTCAACCGCCAGCTCGATCACGCGCGCCACGAGCTCAAGCGGTTGGTGCATCAGCTCGCCGATGCTGCTCCGGCGGACGACGCCAACGCGTCCCCGGAGGACGAGTCATCGTCGAAGGAGCCCCGGGATGCGGCCATCCTGCTGTCGCTGCCCGGCGTTGGCACCAAGGTACTCTCGACGCTGCTTGCCGAGGGAAGCGACGCGGTGGGGCGGCGGGACTACGACGCGCTTCGCTGTCTCTGCGGGGTGGCTCCGGTCACCCGCCGTTCGGGGAAGAGCATGATCGTGACGCGGCGCCAGGCAGCCCACAACCGGCTGCGCGACGCCGCCTACCACTGGGCCCGGGTCGCCGCCCAACACGATCCGGTCAGCCACGACAAGTACCGGTCGCTCCGAGCCCGCGGTCATGGCCACGCCCGCGCTCTGCGCTCGGTGGCCGACCGCCTGCTGAACGTCGCCTGCGCGATGCTCCGCGACCGCGCCTGTTTCGATTCGCACCGTGTCGGGAGCACAGCCACATGAGGCGATCCTCAAAGGGTAGCTCCTGGCGTTCGGACCGGGCGTGCGGGGTGGGTTCGTTCGCCCGGTCTCCCGAGTCTGCTGGAGCGGTTCTCCGCGACAACTGAGCGGCTTTCCATGCGCCGCACTTCTTCGCGTTGAAGGAGGGCCAGCCTTCTGGCTGGCCCTCAAGAGCATTCCGCACGGTCGGGCGCAGCAGTCACCCGAAGGGCCGGAGCAGAGCGGAGGACCCGCGCAGCGGGAGTCCTTTCCAATCCAGAAATGAGCCTGAAGCGGCGGCACGTGAGTCGCGGCTGACGGGCGACCGAATCAGCGGATCGAAACAGGGATCCTGGCGCGGGCTGCGGTGAGCCGGCGCACGCTGACCGACATTATCTTTCATGGCGGCGACGAGGGGTTGTGGGCGCGATCAATCTCGACACCTGCGACGCGGTCCGAGCACCGGATCTTCTCTGTGGATCTTGATGAAGAGGAAGAGGATGGCTGTGGGCGCTGTGCGAAACCGCGTTCTTTGCGGTTTTGCAAGCTCCTGTGGGCGCGCTGTTTGCGTCCATGGGAGCGCTGGCGTCCATGGCCCCCGGCGCTGGCCCAGGCCACGATGCGTCCGGGTAGTGCAGGGAGCGGGCTCAGCCGAGGGGTGACGGCCCCGGTTGTGCCCACCGGAACCTGGTGACCGCCCCGAGCTCTCCCAGACCGAGCCGGTCCCTGGTGTTGTGTCACGGTCCAGGCTTGCTCAGTCGGAGATTGCGCCACGCGTCCTGACGGCGTTGACACGCCGGCCCTCCCGGAGCTACCTCCGCCCCGACCCATCCGTCAGCCGCCGTTGGGCCCCAGGCCGAGTCCCTGAACGCCCTGCGGGTCAACGCCGCCCGGAGCGTGGTGTTTCAGGCCGCCGGGTCGATGGAGACAAACAGGCGGTCGCGGGCTTGGTTGAGGGCGCGTGCCGCGTCGTTGTCGCTCATGGCGGCGGCGACGGCGTCGAGCTGGTCGAAGGAGGTCCCCGGCTTGAGGCAGGCGGCGGCGTTGGGCAACGACTTGAGCTTCTCGTAGGGGGTCATGACGTTGGCGTGGGGGTAGCGTTTGCGGACGCGGCCCTTGGCATCGACTTCATCGACGGGGAAGAGACAGGGGCGGTGGAAGTTCAGGTAGGGGGAGAGGACCTGCTGGGTGAAGGCGTTGACGCGTTCAGCGTAACGGCTGGGGATGTGGCCGTATCCGAGGTGCTTGCGGATGACCGAGCCGTTCTTGCTCTCGACGAGGGCGTTGTCGTTGCTGCGGCGGGGTCGGGACTTGGTGAACTCGTCGATGTGGAGGGCTTGCAGCCGGGCGGCGATTTTGTGGTTGATGAACTCCGAACCGTTGTCGGTGTGGAATCCGCGGACGTTGAAGGGGAACGCCCGGAGCAGGGCTTCGAGGACGGGGGCGAGGCAGGGCGTGTCGATGCGCTCGACCGAGCCGATGAACTGGAACTGGGTGACCTCGTCGACGAGGTTGAGGTGGTAGAGGCCCTTGATGCCGTCGAGGTCTCCTTGGTGGACGGAATCGACCCGCAGGTAGCCGGGTTGTCCGAAGGGCTGGGGCCGGCGCCGCTCGCCGATGGCGATGTGCACGGGGCGGGTCGGCGCGGGCATCGTCCCGCGCCGGCGTTGATAGCTGGTCGAGTGGCGCAGGTTGTAGAGGTGTCCGTTGGAGATGGCGGCGAGGCGCTCGAAGCGGCGGTCGCCGAACAGCTGCAAGGCCCGGACGCAGAGCTTGCGGGTGGCCGGACCGGAGAGGGTGCCGTGGAGGGCATCGACTTCAGCGAGCAGCCCGATGTCGGCCTTGGTGTAGCGGCGTGGGAAGGGGTGCCGGGGGCGGCGGCGGTCGGCGATGGCTCCTGTGGTCCGGTGCTGGTGCAGCAGGCGGGTGACCTGCGCGCGTGAGAGGCCGGTCACCTTGTTCAGGAAGCGGCGGATCAGGCCCTTGTCGGCCTTCCCCCGGCGGGAGTAGTCGAACCGTTGCAGGGTCTCGGCCACGAACGCGTAGGCCTCGGCCCGGGTCTCCGGCTGCAGGTCGAGCGGTCGGCTGCCGGCAAGGAACTCCCGAACCTGGTCCAGGGTCTGCAGGCGCTGGGTGTCGAGCTTCACGATCATCCTCCGATGATCCGGGACCCAGCCCCCTTCAGGCTCATCTCACGTTGGAATCAATCCTCCCTTCAGGCTCACTTCTCATTGGACAAGGCGGCGGGTTGACGGTCGCGGTTGACCGTGCGCGAGGCAGGCACGCTCCGAGCGGCAGCGAGGGCCTTGCCAAATGGTGGGGAGTCCTTTTCATGTTGCCGCTACCAGGTGATGCCCGGTACCGCTCGCGCTGCCGATTCCGACACGGTTCAAACGCGGCTCGTGCGCAGAAACTGCCAGTCCGCAGTCGCCGCCCTGCGGCGCTTCCCGCCTCCCACCGACCCCTCTGCACCCCGGCGCCCCGCGATTCGCGCGGTAGCGGGCCGGCTGGCCGAGGACCGAGCCGGAGGCGGGCAGGTTGGCGCGGATATTGCTGTTTGAAGCGGTATGGAAGGAATCGGTATGGAAGATCGGCATCGTCGACCGCCTCCGTCCGTCGATTCGTCCGTTCGCGCCAGCTCCGCCCGCGGTATCGGTCTGGTCGAGGTCCTGGTTGCCGCGGGTCTGTTCGCCACGTTGGCGGCCGGCGCCGCACACCTGTTTGCCATGTCGGCCCGTTCACTCGTCCTGGCTCGCCATCGGACGTCATCGCTCATGTTCGCAACCGACCGGATCGAGCAGTTGCGCGCGGGCGGCGCGCCGTGGGGGGCCGCGCTGGCCGGGGCGGGACCGGCGCAGACCGAGTTCCTCAACGCCGGCGGGGATCTGCTCGGCCGGGGCGGGGCCGCACCGCCCGGCGCCCTGTACCGGCGGGTGACGTCGGTTCGCCGAGGGGCCGGACCACCCGGGATGCTGATCGTGGAGGTGCGGGTCGCGGTCATTGGTGCGAGCGATGACCGAACCTCTCGCGATCCGGCGCCGCACGAGGTCCTGGTGGTCACGCTGCTGCCCGCGCCGGAGGGGTCGTGATGGCGGTCGAGCCGGCCGGCGGCGGCCGCGCGGGCAGCCCCTCGATCCACATCGTGCCCGGCCGGCGGGACGCGGGATTCTCGCTGATCGAGACGATCGTCGCACTCGCCCTGACCGTGGTCGTGCTGGCCGGGCTCTACGGCGCCGTGCGCCCGGCGCTGCTGCTGAACCGGTCGCTTCCGGCGATGGCGGACGCCCAGCAGCGCCTGCGGCATGCGTTCGATCGACTGCACGCGGACCTGCTGGCGGCCGGAAGAGGAACCGCGCGGGTGGAGCCCGGGCCGCTCCGGCGGATGCTGCCGCCGATCGTGCCGTACCGGGTGGGGCGCTGGGCCCGCGACCGCGAGCATCAGCAGGTCCGATCCGACGCGATCTCGATGCTGTCGGTGTCTCCGGACGGTGGCGCCGAAACCCGGCTGCTGGATGCGATGACCGGGTCCGGCACGGAGGTGCGGCTGGCCCCGGGGCCGGGGTGCGGCCGGCCCGGATGCGGATACCGCACCGGCGACCTGGTGCTGGTCTTCGACGACCGGCCCGCGTGGGACGTGTTCCGGGTGCGCAGTACCGGCGAGGGGACGCTCGTGCTGGATCAGGTCGGTCCGACCGCGACCGCCTTCGCGGCCGGTGCGGTGATCGCTCCGATCGATGTCCGTCACTACTATCTCGACGAGGAGCGGAGGCAGCTCAGACAGTACGACGGCTGGCGGGGGAACTTCCCGATGCTGGACGGTCTGGCCGCGCTGCAGTTTCGATTCTTCGGCGGCGCGGCGGCCACCGAATCGCCGTGCGCGCCCGAGACGCCGGATGCGCCGCGGGGGCCGTTGCAGGCGATTGGATTGGACCGATTCACGGACGGACCCTGGTGCGGGCCGGCCGGGTCCCCGTTCGATGCGGATCTGCTGCGGGTGCGGGCGATCGGATTCGACGTCCGGGTCGAGAGCCCCGCTTCCGATCGGCCTGGTTCGAATCGGCGGCTGCTGGCCCCCGGTCCGGGGGGTGGCGGTGGAGCGGTCGCGCCGGACTACCGCGTCGCCGTAGTGGTCACGCCGCCTAATCTGGGGATTGCGGGGATCGGTGCGGGCGAATGAGACGGGGAGCGCCCTCCTCGCGACGGTGCTGACCGGCGTCCTGGTATCCGCGCTGGCGGGCGCCCTGGTGGCGATCGTCACGGTCGAGGAGGCCGTCGAAGCGAATCACCGGCGCGCGGTGCAGGCGCTGTACGCGGCCGACGGCCTGCTGGCGAGCGTGATCGCCGATCTGGCGGGCGGATCGGATTGGGATGCGGTGCTGGAGGGGTCCGGTTCCGCCCGGTTCCGGGCCGGGCCGGTCTCGGTGTCGTTGCCCGATGGGTCGGTCGTCGATGCCGAGGCGGAAGCTCGCGCCCTCCTGCCGGATCGCGATCGTTCCGGCGAGCCCCCCTGGCGCCTGTTCGCGTGGGGCTGGTTCGGAGACCTGGTCGGCGCGCCGGACCGGGTTCCGCGACTCTACCTGGCCGCGTGGATCCGCGGCGGCCTCGCCGATGCCGACGCCGACCCGGAGGCCGATGCGAACGCCCGTCTCGTGGTGCGAGCGGCCGCGTTCGGTTCGTTTCGTGTCAGACGGGTGGTCGAGGCGACGGTGATCAGACGCGCCGCCGCGGTGCAGGTGGTCGCGTGGAACGTCGTGCGCTAGCGCGACCTTGCGGTCGCGTTGGAAGTTCGCTGGCGCGAACTTCTACGGCGCAAGCTCCTGGCGCGACCTTGCGGTCGCGTTGGAAGTTCGCTGGCGCGAACTTTTTACGGCGCAAGCTCCTGGCCCCGGCCTCGGACCCCGATGGTGCCCAGCGCGTGCCGGATCTCCTTCTCGGTCACGTCGTCGACGATGACGGTATCGCCGATTCCCTGCGGGAGCACGAAGTGCAGACGCCCGGCGATGACCTTCTTGTCGCGTTGCATGGCCGCGAGCACGTCCGCCGGCGACAGGTCGGTCACCGACGGCAGCGGACCCATCCGGCCTATGAGCGCGATCAGCTCGGCCTGATCCCCCTTGTCGATCAGGCCGCGGGCGGCGGCGAGCCGCGTCGCGACCAGCATGCCGTAGGCTACCGCCTCGCCGTGGCGCAGACGCCGGTAGCGCGTGACCGCCTCCAGGGCATGGCCGGCCGTGTGCCCGAAGTTCAGGATGCGGCGCCGTCCCCCCTCGCGTTCGTCGTCGGCGACGACGTCGGCCTTGATTCGACAGGAGGCGGCGACGATGTCCACCAGCAACTCCGGCCTCCGCGCAAAGATCTCCGGCAGGTCGTCCACGAGCCGGTCGAAGAGCGGCCGGTCGGCAATGACCCCGTACTTGACGACCTCGTAGAGGCCGGCGCGAAGCTCGCGGCGGGGCAGGGTGTCCAGAAGCTGCGGGTCGGTGATGACCGCGGCGGGCGGATGAAAGGCGCCGATCAGGTTCTTGCCGAGCGGGTGGTTGACGCCGACCTTGCCGCCGACGGAGCTGTCCACCTGGGCGAGCAGAGTGGTCGGCACGTGGACCAGATCCACGCCGCGGAGGTACGTCGCGGCCGCGAACCCGGCGGTGTCGCCGAGGACCCCTCCCCCGACGGCGATGACCGTCGAGTGCCGATCCGCGCCGGCGCGGATCAGCGCTTCATAGATGCGCGATACGGTCTGCAGGGTCTTCGAGCGTTCTCCGTCCGGCACGAGCACGGGCTCGACGTCCGGCAACGCGGCGTGAATGGTCTCGCCATGCCGGGTCCAGACCGTCGGACTGGATACGAGGAATCTGCGCTCTCCGATTCGGGCCTCGGACAGCCACCGGTCCATCTGGGCGGCCAGGCCGTGGGCCACGAATACGGGGTAGGTGCGGGTTGCGCTGGCGACGTCGATCCGCTTCGGTTCCATGGAGGGTCCGTCGTATCCGCGGCACGCGCCGCACCGCGGCAGGCTTCCGGGGAGCCCGTGGCGAAGCCCCGCTGCATCGACCGGCGATGCAGCCCGCGTGGGCTGCGTTGTTCCGCGGACGGTATTGTTCCGCGGTTGCCCATGCCCAAAGGCGCTCTCCGTCGCGCCTTTCCACGCGGGCGCCTTTCAGCCCGCTGGCGCCCTCACCGGTCTCTGGGCAGCGCGTGGTTTCGCCACGGGCCTCCCGGAATGGAGTGGTAGGATAACAGTTTTGCCCGGAGGACCCCCGCCGATGTCGGACAAGGACGCCGCGTTCGTGAAGGAGATCACCCCCAGGTCCGAGGATTTTCCCCGGTGGTATACGGACGTCATTCGCCGCGCCGAGCTGGCCGACTATTCGCCGGTCAAGGGCTGCATGGTAATCCGGCCGTACGGCTATGCCATGTGGGAGCTCATGCAGCAGGGCCTCGATCGCCGCATCAAGGAGACCGGGCACGTCAATGCCTATTTCCCGATGTTCATCCCCGAGGGACTGCTCAAGAAGGAGGCCGCGCACGTGGAGGGGTTCGCCCCGCAGGTGGCCTGGGTGACCCACGGCGGAGAGGAGAAGCTCGAAGAACGGCTGGTGGTGCGTCCGACCTCGGAGGCGATCATCGGCACGATGTACTCGAAGTGGATACAGTCCTGGCGCGACCTGCCGGTGCTCATCAATCAGTGGGCCAACGTCGTGCGCTGGGAGAAGGTGACCCGGCTCTTCCTGCGCACCACCGAGTTCCTGTGGCAGGAAGGCCACACCGTGCACGAGACCGAGGCGGAGGCGCAGGCGGAGACGCTGAAGATGCTCGGGGTCTACAAGGAGTTCTGCGAGACCGAGCTGGCGATGCCGGTGCTGGAAGGCCGCAAGACCGAGAGCGAGAAGTTCGCGGGGGCTGCGAAGACCTACTCGATCGAGGCGCTGATGGGGGACGGGCGGGCCCTGCAGGCCGGCACGTCCCACAATCTCGGACAGAACTTCGCCAAGGTGTTCGACATCACGTTCCAGGGACGGGACAAGACGGTGCAATACGGGTGGCAGACGTCCTGGGGGATGACCACGCGCCTCATCGGCGGGGTCATCATGACCCACGGCGACGACAGCGGGCTGATCCTGCCGCCGCGGGTCGCGCCGCACCAGGTCGTCATCGTGCCGATTCCGCGCGGCGACTGGCGCGAGACGGTGCTGCCGCATGCGCAGCGGATCCGGCAGGAGCTCGAGGCCCGGGGCATCCGCGTCATGCTCGACGACCGCGAGGAGCACTCGCCCGGCTGGAAGTACGCCGAGTGGGAGATGCGCGGGGTGCCGCTGCGCCTCGAGATCGGTCCGCGGGACATCAAGAACGGACAGGTCATGCTCGTCCGCCGCGACACGCGGGACAAGATGCCGACCCCCATGGACGGCCTCGCGGCGGGGATCGAGGCGCTGCTGGACACCGTCCAGCAGGCGCTGTTCGACCGGGCGGTCGCGTTTCGGGCCGAGCACACCTTCCGGACCGCCGACCGGGCCGAGTTCGATGCGATCCTGGAAGGCCGGCCCGGCTACGTCGTCGCGCCCTGGTGCGGCGACGCCGACTGCGAGACGCAGATCAAGACCGCCACGCAGGCGACCATCCGCAATCTGCCGCTCGAGCCTCCGCCGGCGTCCGGCGACTGCATACAGTGCGGAAGGCCGGGTCAGATGGACGCGTACTTCGCCAAGTCGTACTGAGCACGGGCGGCCGGAACCGAATCGGTGCCGGACGCGGAAGGTGACGCGGTCCGGGCCGCGCCCTGGTGGCATCCCATGGAACACCCCACATCGATCGACCCGCGGGAGCATGCGGTCTATGCGCCCGACAAGATGGGCAAGAGCACCCTCTTTCGCTCCGAGCGCGTGATGGTCGGCCTGAACGCGTTCGAACCCGGTCAGTCCCATGCGCTCCATGCGCACGAGGACATGGACAAGGTCTACCACGTAATCGACGGCCGGGGCGTGTTCCTGCTCGACGGCCGGGAAGTGCCGATGCAGGCCGGCAAGCTGCTCGTGGCTCCAGCCGGCGAGCTCCATGGCATCCGCAATCCGGGACCCGAACGGCTCCTCGTGCTGGCCGTTCTGGCGCCGGGCCCGCGGTGAGGGCGCGTCATTCGTCCGTGGCCGGTTTCCGGGGCGCCACGACCCAGGCGATCACGATGCTCACGCCGTAGAGCACAATCATCGGCGCCGCCATCAGGGTCAGCGTGGCCGGATCGCCGGTCGGCGTCATCACCGCGGCGACGATGAAGATGACGAGGATGGCGTACTTGGTGTTCCGCAGCAGGAAACGCGCGGTCAGAACCCCGACGCGGGCGAGGAAGAGCACCACGGTGGGCATCTGAAACACGACCCCGCAGGCGAGCGTCAATCGGATGTAGAGCGAGAACGTCGGCTGCAGCCTCGGCAGGAACGTCAGGTAGTCGGTCGAGAAACCGCCCAGGAACGCCCACGCCACCGGGAACAGGAGGTAGTGGGAAAACATGCACCCCCCCATGAAGAACAGCGTCGACAGGGTGACGAAGGGAATCGCGAACTTCTTCTCGTGGGCGTACAGACCGGGGGCGACGAAGAGCCAGAACTGCGTGAGCACGATCGGGAGCGCGAGGAGCAGCCCCACCAGCGCGGACACCTTGATCAGGAGGAAGAACGCCTCCGTAGGCTCGGTGTAGATGAACCCCTGGCCATCTTCGAGGGTTGCGTTCAGGGGCACCATGACGAACGCGGTGATCCGCTCGTAGAAGGGGAATGCGACGAGAACCCCTACGAAGATCGCGCCGACAGAGGTGACGAGCCGCTTGCGCAACTCGTCCAGATGGTCGAGAAAGGACATCCGGCCGCCGCCGCCGTCGAGATCTCCCTCGTTGAGCTCTTTGCCGTCGAGATCTTCCTCGTTGAGCTCTTTGCCGTCGTTCAGTGCATCGTCGGGGTCGGGTCGGGTTGCGATCTGCGTTTCGGGGTCCGTCTCTGGGGTGTCGGGAACGGGAACGGCGGGCATGACTCTGGCTTCCCGATCAGACCGTGCCGGCCGCATCCTGGTGCGGGTCGTTCACGGGGTCGACCGTTGCGGAAGCGGGGGCGGGGGCGGGGGCGGGCTTGACGGTCTCCCGCTGAGCCTGCTCCTCCACGTGGATCTCGTCCTCCAGCGTATGGCGCAGATCGTTCGATGCGCGCTTGAACTCACCGAGGCTCTTGCCGATGGATCGGCCCAGCTCCGGCAGCTTGCGCGGCCCGAACACCATCAAGGCGATGACCAGAATGACGACCAGCTCCATCGTCCCGATCGAACCAATCATGATCGCGGCTCCTTGCTGCGCCCGTGCCGGCGGGATGCCGACCCGATGGTCATGCGGGTTGGATCCCCAACATGGCACATTCCCCAATCTCCGCATTATAGGAACGAGCAGGCCGTGCGGTCAAGCTGCCGGCTCAGATATTCTTGGCGCAAGTCTTTTTGGTACAGCACGTTAACCGTCAATGACGTACGGCGGCGGGAATCCGCGGTGTTGCCGTCTCCGGCCGGAGAACGGTGCGCCGGGCCGGCCGGGCGCGGGTGGCCTGTCGATAGGTGCGGCATCCCGTCCGGTTTCTGTTAGCATTCGTACCCATGACTGGAAGGCGAACTCTGACGATGGCGGTGGCGGTCGTGGTCGGGTCCGCGGTACTGGGCGGATTCTTCGGTGGGCGGGTGCTGGCGGGTCAGGACCGTCTCAGCGAGCAGTACGAGGCGTTCGCGACCGCCCTCGCGGCGATCGAGACCACGTATGTCGGCGAGGTCGATTCCGAGCAGCTCGTCTACCGGGCGACCGGGGGCATGCTGCAGACGCTCGATCCGCACTCGAACTTCATGGATCCGCGCTCGTACGCGCGCCTCCGCGAGCGACAGGAGGGGCGCTATTACGGCCTGGGCATCTCCATCAACGTCATCAACGGCGACATCACGGTGATGAACCTCTTCGAGGGGTCGCCCGCGTATCGCCGGGGCATTCGGCGCGGGGACGTCATCGCGCGCATCGAGGGCGAGGACGCCGGCGGCATCACGAGCGACGATGCCGTCAGGAAGCTCCGGGGACCCAAGGGCAGCACCGTCGTCGTGTCGATTCGGCGGCGGGGCTACGACGAGCTGATCGATCTGGAGGTCGAGCGGGACGAGATCACGATACCCACGGTCCTGGGGGCGTTCATGATCGATGCCACCACCGGGTACGTGCGCCTGCGCGATTTCTCGGAGACGAGCTCGCGGGAGCTGCGTCAGGCGCTCCGGAAGCTGGACGACCTCGGGATGGAGCAACTGCTGCTCGATCTGCGGGAGAACCCCGGCGGGCCCCTCGACCAGGCGATCCGCGTGTCGAACGAGTTCCTGCCGCGGGGAGACCTCATCGTCTATACCCGCGGCCGGATCCAGAACTCCGACCAGGACTACCATGCGCGGGAGGACGGCGGCCACGTCGATATCCCCCTCGTGATGCTGGTGAACCGCAACAGCGCCAGCGCCTCGGAGATCGTGTCCGGGGCGGTCCAGGACCACGATCGCGGTCTCATCGTCGGGGAGACGACGTTCGGGAAGGCGCTGGTGCAGTCGGTCTTTCGGGTGAGCCGCGAGGCCGGTCTGGCCTTGACGACGGCGCGGTACTTCACGCCGAGCGGACGCATGATCCAACGGCCCTGGGACGGGACGTTCGACGAGTACCTGACCTACTCGTTGCGGGACCAGAAGCCGTCGGAGCACGACGCGAGCGAGCGGCGGCTGACGGATGGCGGTCGTGAGGTGTTCGGCGGCGGCGGCATCGAGCCCGACTACTTCCTGGCCGGGCCCATCGAAGGGTTCGACCCGACCTCGTTCGGACGCCTGCTTGCCGTCCGGCAGGAGTTCGCCACGTTCGCCGAGCGTTTCTCGGCCGAGGGCGACACCCGCATCGAGGATCAGGGCGAGGGCCGCCAGCGGCTCGCGCCCGGGTTCGCGATGGACGACGCCATGATGGACGCGTTCCGCGCACAGCTCGAGACCCGGCGGCTGACCATCGACGAAGAGGCGTTCGACGCGGATATCGGCTTCATTCGGGCGATGATGCGATACGAGATCGATCTGGCCCTCTTCAGCGTGGAGGAGGCGCGGCGCAACCTCGTCGCCGCCGATCCGCAGGCGCAGCTCGGCGTGACCCTGTTTCCCGAGGCCGAGCGCCTGTTGCGGATGTCGCGGCGGGGTGGCGCGGCGGCGGCGGCGGGCCAGGACTGACCGAGGTGCTCGCGCTTGCGCGGCGCGAACGGCTTGCCCGCCGGTCGCACTCCTGGTACACTGCCGGGCAGGCTGCGCGGTCCCGGCAGTGCCGGCGGTAACTGACGGCGGCGAGAGATCGTCGAGTCTTTTTCGCAGCGTTCCCAGCCGCTCGAAAAGGGGTGATGTAGTACCCCGTTTTCGGGCGGCTTTTTTGATGTACGGAATCCCATGCGTTTGCAGCAACTAGCCATCTCCGGTTTCAAGAGCTTTCCCGAACGGGCCAACCTGGTGTTCGACGACGGCGTGACCGCCATCGTCGGTCCCAACGGTTGCGGCAAGAGCAACGTCATCGACGCCATCACGTGGGTCCTCGGCGAGCAGAGCGCCAAGAGCCTGCGCGGCGAGCGCATGGAAGACGTCATCTTTGCCGGAAGCGATGGCCGGAAGCCGATCGGCACGGCCGAGGTCAGGTTGTATCTGGCCCAGGTGGCGGCGGCCCCGGGGCAGGTCGGCGGACCCGACCCCCAAGGGCTTCCGGTGGTGACGCCGGCCGATGCGCCTCCCGAGCCCGCGCCCGCCGAACCGCCGTCGGACGATGCGGACATCGACGATCTCCTGCCGCTCATCACGCGGGACATCGAGGTCGGCCGCCGGCTGTATCGGTCCGGCGAGAGCGAGTATCTGATCGATGGCCGGCTCTGCCGCCTGCGGGACATCCAGGACCTGCTGATGGACTCGGGCGTCGGCGTCAAGGCCTATGCGGTCATCGAGCAGGGCAAGATCGGGCAGATCCTGGGCGCCCGGCCGACGGAACGGCGACAGCTTCTCGAGGAGGCGGCCGGCGTCACGAAATTCAAGAGCCGCCGGCGGGCGGCCGAGCTCAAGCTGGACGCGGCGCGGCAGAACCTGACCCGGGTGGACGACATCATCTACGAGGTCGAGAAGCAGCGGAAGTCGCTCAAGCGGCAGGCGGCCAAGGCCCGGCGCTATCGCCGGTTGCGAGAGGAGCTCCGGCGCTGGGAGACGCTCGGATTCGCCCGGCGGTACCGGGTCCTCGCGGCGGAGCTCGCGACTGCCCGCACCCGACTGGGGACGGCGCGCGAGGTCGAAGAGGCGGCGGCGGCACAGGTGGCGGCGGTCGAAGGGAATCGCGAGCGCTGCCAGATCGAGCTCGCAGAGGCCGAGAGCGCGGCCACCCGCAGCCGGGATGCCGCCCACGCGCTCGATCTGGCCGTCGAGCGGCGCCAGCAGCAGTTGGCGTTCGACGGCCAGCAGATTCAGGCGCTGGCCGGGTCCCTGGCCGAGATCTCGGGCGAGCTGGCGGATCTGCGGGCGAAGCGGGATCCGGCCCGGGCCGAGCTCGATGTCCAGATCGCGGAAGCCCGCCGCTGTGGAGCCGAGCGTGACCGTGTCGGTGCGAGCCTGCAGTCGAAGGACGAGGAGCTCGCACAGGCCCAGTTGGCGCTGGACGGACTCGACGGCGACGTCGAGGCGGCCCGGAGCGAAGTGTTCGCGGCGGTCAACGCGGCCACCGCGTTGCAGCACGCCATCGAGCATGCGTCGGCGAGCCACGAGCGGCTGAGCGAGTCGATGGCCAAGCTCGATGCCGAGGCCGCGGATCTGGTCATAGAGACCCAGGAGCTGGCGGCGGAGCAGGCGCGCCTCGATGTCGACGAGCGGGAGACGAGGACGGCGCTCGAACGCGTCCAGGCGCTGTGCACCGAACGCGAGGCCGAGATCGTCTCCGTGCGTCGCGCACGCGAGGCGCTCGCGCGGGATCTTCGCGGGCGCGAACAAGGGTTGGCCGGTCTGAGCGGTCGGTTGACCTCGTTGCGCGACCTGGAGGCGACCCGCGCCGACTATACGGATGCGGCAAGGCTGTTGCTGTCGGCGGATGGGGCGGCGGTGCGCCATCTGGGGTCGGTTGCCGACCATCTGGAGGTGGCGCCGGGACGCGAGCGGGCGGTGGAAGCCTGCCTCGGCGATTTGCTGCAGCATGTCGTCGTCGCGTCCCGCGCCGACGCCGAGGCGGGTATCGCGTTCGTACGGAGCCACGGCGCCGGCCGCGTCGGCTTCCTGGTCGTCGAAGCCGCCGATCGGGCGGCCTTGGACCCCGGTGCGCCGGCTTCCGCGGTCGAGTCGGTCGCCGGCGTTGTCGAGGTCAATGGTCCGGGAGCCGCCGCCGTCGGCCCCGCCATCGCGAACCACTGGTTGGCGCCGTCGTTCGAGGCGGCGGCGGAAGCGGCCGAGCTGACCGCGGCGCCGATAGCGACTCCCGATGGCGACGTGTTTCACGGTCCGGCGCGGGTGGATGGCGGCGCCAAGGCGGAGGCGCTCGGGATCCTCGCCACCAAACGGCAGATCCGCGACCTCGAAGCGCAGATCGCGACCGAGGAAACGGTCGTGGAACGCCTGACCGCAGCCATCGCCGAGCGCGACGCCACCGTGGCCGCGGCCGAGACGGCCCTCGGCGAGCTGCAGCGGCAACGGCATCAGCACGAAAAGTCGATGCTGGGCCACGACATGCAGCGGAGCGCGGCGGCGGCGACCGCGGTCAGGCTGCAGCAGAAGAAGGACCTGATCGACACCGAACGGCGTACGGTGGACGAGGAGCGCGTCGCGCTCGCAGTACGCCGCGACGAGGCTCGGGCCTCGATCGAACGGCTCGAAGGCGAACAGCGCGAGGCTGACGAGCGGCTGGCGGCGGCCCAGCGCCGGGTCTTCGACGGGCGGGCGTCGATCGAGCAGTTGCGTCGCGACGTGGGGGAGGTGAAGGCCGGACACGCGGGGCTGGTCGAGCGGGCGTCTGCGCTCGAGGCCGGCGTCCTGCGGACCGAGCGCGCCAACCGGGAGCTCGAGGAGCGTCTCGGGCATCGCACGGCCGAACATGGGCGGATCGGCGCCGCCCGGGAAGCCCTGATCGCCTCGGAGGCCGATTCCAGGCAGCGGCTCGACGACGAGATCACGGAGCTGGCGACCTTGCGGGAGGACGTCCGGGCGGCCGACGAGCAGGTCCTCGACCTCCGTGGGCGGCTCGAGACGGAGGACGGTGGGGTGCGGGTCGCGCGCGCCGCCCTCGAGGAACGGCGGAGCGAGGCGGCGACCATCGATCTCGCCCGGGTCACCGCCGAGCGCGACCTCGGCCACTTGGCGGACACCTGTCGAGACACGCTCCAGTTGACCCTCGACGAGGTTGCGGCGCGGGCGGAGCGGATCGAGGAGGAGGGCCTGGCCGCGGCCGGACAGCTCGTCGGCGAGCCGGACGAGGCCGACCCCTCGGAAGAGGAGGACGAAGCGCACGGGAGCGGCGATCGGGCGGCCGCCCCGGAATCCGGGGACGGGACCGGAGAGGCGCCGGAGGCCGGTTTTTCCGCGGCCGGGGAGGCGGCGGTAGACATCGAGGAAACGACGGCAATCCTGCGGGAGAAGATCGAACGTCTCGGGCCCGTGAACATGATGGCCATCGAAGAGTTCGATGACCTCGACGCGCGGTACGATTTTCTGACCACGCAGCAGAAAGACCTGGTGGAGTCCATCGCGGCGACCGTCGATGCGATCGCGAGAATCAACAAGACGACGCGCGAGCGGTTCCGCGAGGCCTTCGACGCCATCAACACCCATTTTCAGAAGACGTTCTCCACCCTGTTCGGCGGCGGCCGGGCGGGGCTGGCGCTGCTCGACGAGACGGATCTGCTGGAGAGCGGCATCGACATCATCGCCCAGCCGCCCGGCAAACGCCTGCAGAGCATGCAGCTCCTGTCCGGCGGCGAGAAGGCGCTGACGGCCATGGCTCTGATGTTCGCGATCTTCAGGTTCAAGCCGAGCCCTTTCTGCCTGCTGGACGAGATCGATGCGCCCCTCGACGAAGCCAACATCGGGCGTTTCGTCGAAATGCTGCGGGGGATGCAGTCGGAGACGCAGTTCATCCTCGTCACCCACAACCGCAAGACGATGGAGATCGCGGATCGTCTGTACGGGGTGACGATGGAGGAACCGGGCGTCTCGAAGCTGATTTCAGTGCAGTTGGGCCATTCCTAGCGCGACCTTGCGGTGGCGTTGGAAGTTCGCTGGCGCGAACTTCTACGCCGCAAGCCCCTGGCGCGACCTTGCGGTCGCGTTGGAAGTTTCGCTGGCGCGAAACTTCTACGGCCCAAGCTCCTAGGCTTGGCCCGTGGGCTTGCGTTCCCGCCGATCGCCGGTGTCCGAACCGCCCGCCGGCTTGTCGAGCAACGCCTTCCGGCTCAGCCGGATCTTGCCGGAGGGGTCGACGTTGATCACCTTGACGAGAACCTGCTCGCCTTCCTGGAGCTCGTCCCGGACGTCCTTGACGCGGTAGTGCGCGATTTCCGAGACGTGCAGGAGGCCGTCGACGCCCGGCAGCACTTCGACGAACGCCCCGAAGTCGGTGATGCGCTGCACGGTGCCCAGGTACGACTTGTTCAGCTCGGGGGTCGCCGTGAGCTCCTCGATAATCGAGATCGCGCGCTGGGCCGACTCGTCGTCGTTCGACGCGATGTTGACGTGGCCGTCGTCCTCGACGTCGATGCGCACCCCGGTCCGTTCGATGATGCTGCGGATGGTCTTTCCACCGGGGCCGATGACGTCGCGAATCTTGTCGACGGGTATCTTGATGGTGACGATGCGGGGGGCATAGGTCGAGATGTTCGAGCGCGGGTCCGGAAGCGTGGTGCGCATCCGGTCGAGAATGTGCAGCCGCCCGGCGCGGGCCTGCTCGAGCGCCTCCCGCATGATGGCGGGGGTTATCCCGCCGATCTTGATGTCCATCTGCAGGGCGGTAATCCCCGACGCGGTGCCCGCGACCTTGAAGTCCATGTCGCCATAGTGATCTTCGGCCCCCGCGATGTCGCTGAGCACGGCGTGACGTCCGGTGGCCTCGTCGAGAATCAAGCCCATGGCCACCCCGGCCACCGGCGCCGCGAGCGGCACGC
This sequence comes from Vicinamibacterales bacterium, assembly GCA_965215895.1. Taxonomy (GTDB): domain Bacteria; phylum Acidobacteriota; class Vicinamibacteria; order Vicinamibacterales; family UBA8438; genus JAJEEA01. The sequence continues at coordinate 1,421,061 of OZ244130.1, forward strand.
CGGCATCCATCAGGGCCAGGGTGCCGCCGCAGACCGAGGCCATCGAGGACGACCCGTTCGATTCCAGGATGTCGGAGACCACCCGTACCGTGTAGGGGAACGCCTCTTCGCCGGGCAGCACCGGCAACAGGCTGCGTTCGGCGAGGTTGCCGTGGCCGATCTCGCGCCGGCCGGGGCCGCGCAGGAACTTGACCTCGCCGACGGAGAAGGGGGGAAAGTTGTAGTGCAACATGAAACGGCGGTAGATCTCGCCGTCGACCAGCTCGACCTTCTGCTTGTCGTCGGCGGTGCCGAGCGTCGCCGTGACCAGAGCCTGGGTCTCGCCGCGGGTGAACACGGCCGACCCGTGCGTGCGCGGGAGGAGACCGACGTCCGAAGTGATGGTACGGATCTCGTCGAACGCCCGGCCGTCGAGCCGCCGGCCCCGTTCGAGGATCTCGTCCCGGAGCACGCGCTCCTTCAGGTCCTTGAAGATCGTCTTGACATCGCCGCGGCGCTCGGCGTCGCCCTCCGGCAGCGTCGCCATGTAGTCGTCGCGCACCCGGTCGACCGCCGCATAGTTCTCCAGCTTGTCGCGGATGCGCATGGCCTCGGCGAGGGGACCGAGCAGCGCATCCTCGACCTCCCTGACCAGTTCGGGCGCCGGCGCCTTCGTATCGACGGTCAGCTTCGGCTTGCCGGCGGCCTCGGCCAGCTTGTCGATCTCGTCGATGATGCCGCGGACGGCCTCGTGACCGGCCTCCAGCGCCTCGATCATCTCCGCTTCCGACAACTGGTGCGCCCCGGCCTCGACCATCACCAGCGCATCCCGGCTTCCCGCCACCACGAGATCCAGCCGGCCCCGCCGCCGCTCGTCATAGGTGGGGTTGATCAGCAGCTTGCCGTCGAGCAGCCCGACCCGCACCGCCGCAATGTTCGACTGCAACGGAATCTCGGAGGCCGCGAGCGCCGCCGAGGCGCCGGTCAAGGCCAGCACGTCCGAATCGTTGTCGGTGTCGGCCGAGATGACGAAGGCCACGACCTGGGTCTCGTGATGCCAGCCGGCGGGAAAGAGCGGTCTGATCGGCCGGTCGATCAGGCGGCTCGTCAGCACTTCCTTTTCCGGCGGCTTGCCCTCGCGCTTGAAGAACCCGCCCGGAATGCGGCCCGAGGCGTAGGTGTTCTCCCGGTAGTCGACGGTCAGCGGAAGAAAGTCGATTCCCTCGCGTATGCCCGGCGAATAGCAGGCGGTGACGAGGACCATCGTGTCGCCGTACCGCACCACGACCGCGCCGTTGGCCTGCCGGGCCAACCTGCCGGTCTCGATGGTCAGGGGGTGGCCGCCGACATCCACTTCGCCTGTATACATGTTCCACTCCAGATACGCGCCGAACGGCGAGGAGACGAGCGAGGGGAAGAACCGGTAGCGGGACGGGAACCGTTCCCGTTACTTGCGAAGTCCCAACCGGCGGATCAGATCGGCGTATCGCCCCGAGTCCTTCGACTTGAGGTAGTCGAGGAGCCGCCGCCGCTGTCCGACCAGCTTCAGCAGTCCACGGCGCGAGTGGTGGTCCTTTGCGTGGATCTTGAAGTGCTCCGTCAGATAGCTGATACGTTCGCTCAGCAGAGCGACCTGTACCTCGGGCGAACCAGTATCCGTCTGATGTACTTGGTACGAACCGATGAGCTCGGATTTTTGTTCCTTTTGTAGCACCACTGCTGATCACTCCGACCTGGGTCCAGATTCAAACATGCGAGATGGCTCAGCAGTCTGTGCTCCAAGCCGCAATCGTCGTCAACGATCCCTCTCATACCGGTGAACCGAGCAATCCTACACTAGAACGATCCTGGGATGCAAAGCCCCGCCGGCGTCCGGCTCGGCAATCGCGAGCAGCCGGCCGTCGGCGTCCAGCAGCCGGATCCGGGTCGCCGGCGCCGGCGTCCGGCCACCGGTCGCCGGGGCGACGTCCGAGAGATCCAGCGGGTTGCCGTGCGCCGCCCGACGCGCCCCCCGTTCGGTGACGACGACGCCGGGCAACTCCGGAAGCAGGGCATCGAGCGGGATCAGGCGGGCGGCCGCGTCTGCTCCCTCCTCGACGATTCCGGCCAGCGGTACGGCGTCGGCGAGGGTGAATCGGCCGTGTCGTTCACGCCGCAACGTCTCGAGGCATGCCCCGCAGCCCAACGCCCCCCCGAGGTCCCGCGCCAGCGCGCGCACGTAGAAGCCGCTCGAGCAGGCGATGCGGCACCGTACGCGCGGCCCGTCGATCGACAGCACTTCCAGCGCGTCGACGGTGACGCGAACCGGGGCGGGCTCCGCCGGGCGCTGTCGTCTCGCCAGATCGTAGGCCCGCACCCCCTCGATCTTCTTGGCCGAGACGGCCGGCGGCCGTTGCAGATGGGATCCCACGAAGCCGGCGGCCGCTTCCGCGACCGCCTCGCGGGACGCGGGCGGACCCGGCGGGGAGCCCTCGCGCCCGGCGTCCGATCCCCCGGTGACGGTGCCGCCGATATCGCACGTGTCGGTCTCGAGTCCGAGTCGAATGACCGCGTCGTACTGCTTGGTGGCGCCGGCGAACAACGCGGCGAGCCGCGTCGCTCGCCCCACCACCAGGGGCAGCACGCCGGTGGCCATGGGATCGAGCGTGCCGAGATGTCCCACCTTCCTGCACGCGAGGGCGCGCCGCGCGACCGCCACGATATCGTGTGACGTCGGGCCGGGCGGTTTGTCGACGATCAGAATCCCGGCCGCTGCCTGTGAAGTGCTCACGCCGGTCGGGACTCCGCGACAGCCGCGGCCACCTGTGCCACGAGCCGGGCTCGAACATCCGGGGAGGGGGCTTCGATGGTCAGCCCGGCGGCGTTGCGATGTCCTCCGCCTCCGAACGATACCGCGACGCGCCGGACGTCGATCGCGTCCTTCGACCGCAGGCTGACGCGCAGACCGGTCCCGGCCTGCTTCAGCAGGATCACCGCCCTGACGTCCCCCGCGGCCAGCGGCAGGTTGACGACGCCCTCCAGGTCGTCCGCATCGCAGCCGGTCTCCCGCAGCATCGCCTCGTCGACGGCGAGGACCGCGACCCGGCCGTCATCTTCGAGCTGCATCCGGTCCAGCACCCGGCCGGTCAGCCGCAACCGTCCGAGACTCCCGTTGTTGAACACCCGCGCAGCAACGGCGGCGGCGTCCACCCCGGCGCCGGCGATGCGGCGGCAGATCTCGAACGTGCGCGCCGTGATGTTGGCGTGCCGGAACGATCCGGTATCGGTGAGGATGGCGACATAGAGGTTCGTGGCGATCGACGGCGTCAAACGGGCCCCGAGGGCCTCGATCAGCTCGAAGACGAGTTCCCCACAGGCGCACGCCGATTCATCCAGCCAGTTGACGGCGCCGTACCCGGTATTGCCGGTGTGGTGATCGATGTTGACGATGAACCGGCCTTCGAGGCCGGACACCTCCGTCCGGCCCAGGGTGCCGCACTCGAGGACCACGACGGTGTCCGCACCGACTTCCACCGTCTCGGCGACCTCGATCGCCGGCGCACCGGGAAGGAACGCGTAGCTCCTCGGCGGCGGATCGCTGTTCACCAGCCTGACCCGCTTGCCGAGCTGGGTCAGCGCTTCCGCCAGCGCGAGCTGCGATCCGAGCGAATCGCCGTCCGGCCGCGCGTGCGAGGTGATGAGAAAGCGGGTTCCGTTCAGCAGGCGGTCCCGTATCCGGGTGCGTTCAGCAGGGGGTCTGATCATTCGGGGACATCGGACGAATCGACCGGATCCGACTCCGGCGGGGAGGCGGGCAAGTCGAGATGCAACTCCGCGAGCACGTGCGCGATCCGCTCCTCCCGTTCGATCGAGTCGTCATGCACGAAGGTCAGTTCCGGCACGTGCCGGAGGCGGAGCCGGCGACCGAGCCGGCCGCGAAGGAACGACGCGGCGCGCCGCAGGCCGCGGTCGGCCTGCCGGCGTTCGGCGGTATCGCCCAGGGCCGTGTAGTAGACCCGTGCGTGTTGCAGATCGCGGGTCATCCGGACGTGCGTCACCGTCACGAGTTGGAGCGCCGGGTCCGATGCCGAGGTCCGTAGCAGCGCGCACAGCTCCGCACGTACCTGCTCGCCGACGCGTTCGGGACGGGAAGATGGCATGGCGTACGTCCTGGGACGCTAACCGGGAGCCGCTTCGAGCGGCGCGGTCCTCACAGCAGCCACTCCACCTCATGTCGAACCATCAGGCCCGGTTCGATGCGATCGATCTCGGTGAGGACTCCCTCGAGGGTGCGTTCGGTCACCTCCCGATCGACGCCGATCGACACCACCCCCAGACCGGCGCGCTGATGCAGATCGTGATGGTCGACCTCGGCGAGGGCGACGTTGAGGCGCCGCACCCTGTCCTTCAGCCGCCGGAGCGTCGCTCGCTTGTCCTTCAACGAGCGCGCGCCGGCGATATGCAGCTCAATCGAGAGCAGTCCGACGATCATGGATTAGACGGTGGCCGCGATCGTCTCCGTCGAGAACACCTCGATCACGTCTCCCACCTTGATATCGGCGTAGCGTTCGAAGGCGACCCCGCATTCGAGACCGTTCTTCACTTCGTTCACGTCGTCCTTGAACCGGCGGAGCGATCCGATGCGGCCCTCGTGGATGACGACGTTGTCGCGGAGCAGCCGCGCCTGCGTCTCGCCCGATCGGCTGATCTTGCCTTCGACCACGAGGCAGCCGGCCGCCGCCCCGAACTTGGGCACCTTGAAGACGTCGCGCACCTGCGCCTGTCCGATCTGGATCTCCTTGACGGTCGGCTCGAGGAGGCCGGCCATCGCCTTCTTGATCTCCTCGGTCACGTCATAGATGACGCGATGGAGGCGGATGTCGATATGTTCGCGTTCCGCCATCGCCGCCGCATTGCGGTCCGGGCGAACGTTGAACCCGACGATGACGGCGTTGGACGCCGCCGCGAAGACCACGTCCCCTTCGTTGACGGCGCCGGCCCCGCTGCTGAGCATCCGCACCTTGACCCGTTCGTCGCCGAGCTTGCTCAGCGCGTCGGCGAGAACCTCGGCGGAGCCCTGGACGTCGGCCTTGACGATGATCGGCAGCTCCCTCGTGCCGCCCTCGGCGATCTGCTGTTGGAGCGATTCGAGGGTCAGGCGCGCACCCTTCTCGCCGAGTGTCTTCTCCTTGGCCTGACCCTGTCGCAGCATCGCGATCTGCCGGGCCTTCGAGGCATCCGCCACCGCCTGGAACGTGTCTCCCGGCTGCGGCAGTCCGGTCAATCCCAGGACCTCGACGGGGCTCGACGGACCAGACTCCTTCTGCGGCTGGCCGCGGTCGTCGATCAGGGCGCGGACCTTGCCGACGATGGTGCCGGCGATGAAGTTGTCTCCGATGCGGAGCGTGCCGTCCTTGACGAGGATCGTGGCCACCGGTCCGCGGCCCCGGTCGATCTTGGCCTCCAGCACCGTTCCGCTGGCACTCCGCTTGGGATTGGCCTTGAGCTCGCCCAGATCGGTGACCAGCAGGATCATCTCCAGGAGGAGATCGAGGTTCTGCTGCTTCTTTGCCGATACCTCGACGGTGACGGTCGAGCCGCCCCAAGCCTCCGCCGTCAGTCCGAGCTCGGACAGCTCCGTCTTGACCCGATCCGTGTTGGCGTTCGCCTTGTCGATCTTGTTGATGGCGACGATGAGGGGGACGTTGGCGGCCTTGGCGTGGTCGATCGCCTCCCGCGTCTGGGGCATGACGCCGTCGTCGGCGGCCACTACGAGGACGACGATGTCGGTAACCCGCGCGCCGCGCGCCCGCATCAGGGTGAACGCTTCGTGTCCGGGCGTGTCGAGGAAGACGATCTTCCGCTTGTTGATCTCCACCGTATAGGCGCCGATGTGCTGGGTGATGCCGCCGGCTTCCCGCTCGGCGACCCGCGAGTTGCGAATCGCGTCCAGCAGGGTCGTCTTGCCGTGGTCGACGTGGCCCATCACGGTGATGACCGGCGCCCGCGAGGAGAGATCCCCTTCCTGGACGGCGGTCGATTCGACCTCCAGCATCTCCTCTTCGAAGGAGCGCATTTCGACGTTGGCGCCGAACTCCCGCGCCACCATTGTCGCGGTCTCGGTGTCCAGCGTCGTGTTGATGGTCATCATCAACCGTCGCTCGATCAGCTTCTTGAGGACATCCTTGGCGCGCAGCTCCAGCTTCTCCGCAAGATCCTTGACCGTCATGCCTTCGGCCAACGAGATCGTGCGCGTGACCGGCGGCGGCGGCGCGGGGGCGAACGGCGCCGACGGACGCGTCGGCCGCCGTTTTCGTCCACCGGGCGGACGCGGCGGAGGACGATACGCGGGTCGATAGCCGACGGCGGGCGCCGCGGGTCTGGCTCCCGGCGCGCGAAGCGGCTGCGACGGCAACGGCCGTGGTCCGCCCAGCGGCGCGGTCGGCCGGGGCGCGGCCGGCGCGATCGGCCGCGATCCGGGGCGCGGTCGCGGCGGGGCCGTCGGGCGGGCCGCCCCCGGAGGGGACGGCCGCCGGGTCGGACCCGGAGGGGCCTTCGGCGGCGACGGCGAAATGGCCCTCGGCATCAGGGGCGGGGCCTGCTCCTCGACGCGGAGCCTCATCGTCGAGGGGACCAGCCGGCCGGTCGGCTTCACCGCGCTGACCGAGGTCGGAGGAGGCGCCGCCGGCGTCGATTTCGCGACCTCGGCTCGCGGGACCGGCGTTTCCGGCGCCTTCGCGGGCGGAGGCGCCGGTCGGGTAGCCGTCGGCGCGGCCGGTGCGGCTGGAGCCGCGGCCGGTGCGGTTGTCGCCGGTGCGGTTGTCGCGGCCGATGGGGCTGGAGTCGCGGCCGGTGCGGTTGTCGCGGCCGATGGGGCTGGAGTCGCGGCCGGTGCGGTTGTCGCGGCCGATGGGGCTGGAGTCGCGGCCGGTGCGGTTGTCGCGGCCGGAACGACCGGCGCCGCCGCTTCGGCCGGCGTCATCCGGGGCGCCGCCGGCGCGGCCGGAACAGGCGGCCTGTCGGCCGGAACGGCCGGCGCCGCCGCTTCGGCCGGCGCCGTTGGCGTCTCGGGCGCCGCCGGCTCGACGACGACGGGGGCCGGGGCTGGGGCAGGCGCGATGGCCTCGGCCGGCCGGCTCGCGGCCGGGGTTGCCGGTGCGACGGTTGCCGCCGATGCCGCCGCCGGCCGGGTCTCGGCCGTGTCGGAAACGCCGGGCTGCAGTCGCGCCTCGGGGGGCGGCGTCGGCGCCGGCGGCGGGGTGACGCGCTTCACCAGCCGCGGTGGACCCAGCCTCGGCGGCTGGGCCGGTTCCGGCGCCCTGGCTCCCTTGCGGCTCGGTGAGGCCGACGACGAAGAGAACAGGCGCCCGCCCGGCAGGTTCAGGTTGCGCTCGCGGGCGATACGCTTGGCGAACTCCCGGGCGACGATCTCTTCGATGGTGCTCGACGCACTCTTGACTTCGATGCCATGCGCACGCTCAAGGAGGTCGATCACTTCCTGGCTCGGGATCCCGAGCACTTCGGCGACCTTGTAAATCCGGATCGTGGCCAACGTCTGTCCTCTGTCTACGGTGTCCGCGCGTTCCCGTTCACCGCCCCCCCATCCGGGATGGGTGCGGGCCGTTGGGGCCATCTGTCGCCGACCGTGCCTCCCGCCGCGTTCGACCGGCGCCGATACCGCGTGGAGCGTTCGCCCCTGCCGGTCTCCGTGCAACCCGGGGCGCCACACGCACTCCCGGGTCATTCGCCGCCCGGCGCGTCGTGACCGGTCTCGGCGGCGTTCCCGGCATTCTCCGTCACCGGGGCGTACTCGATAACCGGCTCCTCGGCGACAGCCACGGGCAACGGGTCTATCCCTTCCTGGGGAACCGCTTCGGTCACGCCGGTTCCCACCGCCCCGCCGGCCGCCATGGTGGCCGCTTCCGCATCCAGACGGAGCGCCTCGGCCGCGCCCTCGGAAACGCCGAGCACGTTGCCCAACTCGGCCGCCGAGGCCGAGATCATACTTTCCACCGTCTCGATGCCGGCCGCGTTCAGCTTCTCGACCATCGCCTGATCGAGCCCGGGCACGGACAACGGCGCCGGTTCCAGCCCGAGCTCGTCGAACTGCGCTTCGACTTCCCGCCGCTTTTCTTCTTCGCTCTTGATGTCGATCTTCCAGCCCGCGAGCTTGGCCGCCAATCGGACGTTCTGTCCCTTCTTGCCGATCGCCAGCGACAACTGCCGGTCTTCGACCACGACCTCGACCACCCGTTCGGCGTCGTCCACGATGGAGACGCGCTGAACGCGAGCCGGACTGATGGCGTTGGTCACGAAGGTCGTGGCATCGTCGGACCATTCCACGATATCGATCTTCTCGCCGCGCAGCTCCCGGATGATGGCCTGCACCCGTGTGCCCTTCATCCCGACGCAGGCGCCCACGGGGTCGACTTCGCGTTCGCGGGACGCGACCGCCACCTTGGCTCGATCTCCCGCCTCGCGCACCGCCCCCCGAATGACGACGGTGCCGTCGTAGATCTCCGGCACCTCCTGCTCGAACAGCTTGATCAGCAGGACCGGATCGGTGCGCGACAGGATGATCTGCGGGCCCTTGGTGTTCTTGTTGACCTCCTTGATCACCGCCCGCACCCGGTCGCCGGTCGTATAGTTCTCTGCCCGCGACTGCTCGCGCCGCGGCAACAGGGCTTCGACCTGCCCGATCTCCACGATGATATCGCCGCTCTCGAAACGCTTGACGAGGCCGTTGATCACTTCCCCGAGCCGTTGGCCGTACTCTTCGAAGACGTTCTCCCGCTCCGCCTCGCGGACCTTCTGGAAGATCACCTGCTTGGCGGTCTGGGCGGCGATACGGCCGAGCACGTCCGTAGGCTTGGGGAACTCGATCTCCATTCCCGCCTCGGCCTCGTCGCCATACAGCTCGCGCGCTTCCGCCAACGCAATCTCTATCGCCGGGTTGGTGACCTCCTCCACGATCTGCCGGACCGCGAACAGCTCCACCTGTCCGGTCTCGGGATTGAACCGGGTTCGCAGGTTCTCGTCCGACTTGTAGTACTTGCGCGAGGCCGTCAGCACGGCATCCTCAATGGCGGTGATGATTATGTCCGCCTCGATGCCCTTCTCCTTGGCCAGCGCGTCGATGGTCTGCTGCAACACCTTGTTCATGGCACTTCCTGCGACGGCCCCCGGCGGGTCGCGACCTCAATCGGGCGAAATCCATGCACCCGGGGCGCCCCGGGTGCCGGCCGCGCGCGACGGCTACAACTCGACTTCCAGGCGTGCTCGCGCGACGGCCGCCTCCGGGACCATCCGCGTCGTCCCTCCGTCCTCGATCACGATCGTCCGATCGCGGACCGCCACGATCCGTCCCGCGACGAAGCGCTGTCCGTCGACCGGTTCGGACGTCACGATCCTGGCCCGCCGGCCGACGAACCGCACGAAATCGGCGAGATGCCGCAAGGGCCGGTCGAGTCCGGGCGACGACACCTCAAGCGTGTACGCGTGGTCGAAGGTCACCTCGACATCGAGAATCGCGCTCACGTCGACACTCACCGCCTCGCAGTCGCTCACGGTCACGCTGTCGCCGTGCTCTGCACCGGTCTGCGGCGACGGGAGGCGGTCGATGAAGATGCGCAAGACCCAGCCGATCGATTCGCGGCGAAACTGCAGGTCGAACAGGACGAGCCCGCGACTGTGCGCGACCCGCTCCGCGACCGAACGGATCTGGCCGATCCGGTCAGCCGCCGACCTGGAAGGTCCCACGATGATCCGCCCGGAAAAACAAAAAGTGGGCCGCGAACGCCCACTCGGAGTCACTACCGCAAAAGTAACCAGTTCAACTATAGCATGGAGAATCGGTCAGTGGAAACGGCCGGAACCCGCAACGGGGCGGCGAACGCGAACGCCGGGAGTCTGCGCCGCAGAAACGGCGCAGACTCCCGGCAGGTCGGTTGGGCGGCAAGCGGAGCCGCCGCGGCCGTCCCTACTGGCTCGCCTGCGCCTCGAGATACCGCTCGTTGCGCAGCGCGTGCTCGATCGCGTAGTTCCCTTCGTGGCAGGCGAACTCGTAGAGGACCCCGGTGCCGGGGCTCGGGCGCATGAAGACGCGCGCAGTCCACGGTCGCGTCCAGGTGGAGGGATCGTCCAGGGTGTACTCGTACTGCAGCAGCTCGGGGCCGGCCCGGGTGAAGCGCTCGGTGATCCGCACGTCGGACGTCGAGCCCCCGACGCCCCGCGACAGGTTGGTGGTCTCGACCACCAGCGTGTCTCCCTCCCAGCGGCCGCGCGAACTCCCCATGGCGGTCGGCGGGCCGACCTGACCCGGCGCCGCATCGCCGATGGGAATGAGCCGGGTGTCGTGATGCATCTCGATCTGAATGCCGACGTAGTCGGTGCTCTGGAAGATCTGGTAGGTGCTGTTGTAGCCCCGTCCGCTCAGCAGCGCCCCGCCGCCGCGGCAGCGAATGGCTGGATCGATGCGGGCGACCTCTTCCGCGAGGGTCAGCGGTCCGGCCGGCGCGTTGCGCGCCGTCCGCCGCTGCCTGTCGCGCTCCTCCGCCTCGGGGGTCCGGGCCGGCCGCCGCCCGTTGGGCGGATCGACGATCAGCGACGTGCGGTTCTCGAACCAGCGGCCGCTCATCCAGAACTGGTTGTAGCTCCCCGTCGACCGGCGCGCCGGCCGGGCTGCCTGTCCGTCCTCGGCGGGTTCGGCCAGGGCGGCCAGGCCGCGCCGGAACGGCGTCTCGCCGAACACCGCATCGCCCCCGACGGCGGAGTACTCGGTCGCGTGCGCAGCCAGCGCCGCCACTTCCTCGTCGGTGAGGAAAGCCCGGTCGCCCAGCGCCTCCGGTCGTTCGAGCGGCGTCGCCGAGTCGCTGGCCCAGACACCGCTCAGATCGGGTCGACCGTCTGCCGTCCGCGGCGCCGTCCAGCCGTCGGGAGCCTGTCCCGCCGCGACCACGGACGCCGTCGCCATGACCGCCGCCGCTGCGAGCGCTACGATGGATTGCCTGCGCATCTGCGCCTCTCCTTCCGAATGAATCCCCGGAATCGTTCACGTCTTCCCGCCCGCCAATCCGCCCAACATAAGCCCCTGGGCCGGATAAGGCAAGGGGGCGGCCCGCATCACATCTCGACAGATGCGCGATGGTGCGGGTGCCGTCACGGCGCCTCGGTGCCCTCGTTGAGGATGGCCAGGTAACGATCGTAGACGAACAGCCGGTTGCGGGGTTTCCCCGTCAACTCGCGCACAATCCCTTGTTCGACAAGCAATTGCATCGCCGAGGACGCGGTCGGAAAGGACAGTGCCGTGAGGGCGCGGACCCCGGACAGGGACAGGATCGGCTTGGCCCTGAGCGCGTCGAGGACCCGCAGGGCCGACCCGGCACGACGGCCTGCGCGGCGTTGCACGGTGGTGCGGTCGGACGCGAACGTGTTGGTCAGGCGGCGTGACGTGGCGACCGCGCCTTCGGCCGTGGTCCGAGCACCTTCGATGAAGAAGGCGAGCCACGATTCCCAGTCGCCGGTGCGGCGCACGGCATCCAGCAAGTCGTAGTAGGCGGTCCGGTGTTGCTTGAAGAAGAGGCTCAGGTACAAGAGCGGTTCGCGCAGAATGCCGGCGTGACACAGCAGCAGCGTGATGAGCAGCCGCCCCAGGCGACCGTTGCCGTCCAGGAAGGGATGGATGGTCTCGAATTGCACGTGGGCCAGGCCCGCGCGGACCAGGGCCGGCAGCCCGTCGTCCGTGGCGTGGAGGAAGCGTTCGAGCGCCGCCATGCAGTCGGGCACGACGGCGTGCGGCGGTGGGACGAAGGTGGCGTTGCCGGGGCGAGAGCCGCCAATCCAGTTCTGCGAGCGCCGGAACTCGCCGGGAGCCTTGCTGCTGCCGCGTCCGCGCGACAACAGGACGCCGTGGATTTCCCGGAGCAGGCGATTCGACAGCGGGAATCTCCCTCGAAGGCGGTTCAGGCCATGCTCGAGGGCTGCGACGTAGTTCGAGACCTCGACCACGTCGTCGAGCGGAACGCCGGGTGCTTCCTCCAGCTCGAACAGCAGGAGATCCGACAGCGACGACTGCGTCCCCTCGATCTGGGAGGAGAGCACCGCCTCCTTGCGCACGTAGGCGTAGAGAAAGAGCGTCTCGTCCGGCAGGAGCGTCGAGATCGCATCCAACCGCCCGAGGGCAAGCGTTGCCGCTTCCAGTTCCTGCTGCAGCGAGCCGTCCAACGCGATCGCGGGCTTCGGCGGCAGCGGCAGGGGTACGAAGGCGCGAACCCGCTCGCCACCAGCGCTCGTGCTTTCGTATCTGCCGGTTTCTCCACGCTGCATGCCGACTCCGTCAAGTTCAACGGACTTTAATAGGGTGCGACGTTGTTAAAATTTTAACCCCGAATTTTAACAACGGTCAGGTCTTCCGGGCAACCGCGGAGCACCGATGTCTGCGTCGAATTCAGCCGGTCGGATGCAGGGCTCTCGCCGCTGGCTCTGGGCTCTACTGATCGTCGCGGTACAGCGACCCACCGCCGAGCTCGTAGAACACGATCGGGACGAAGTCGTTGGCGGTCCACGTCGCCTCCTGTCCCCACTGGGCGTCGTAGGCGGCGGTGGGCGCCGCCGCCATCACCTCTTGCAGGGTGAAGCCCTCGGAGATCATGTCGTGAACGCGGTCGCGGACGTCGACGATCATGTCGAGGAACTCGACGAGAGTTTCACGGCCCACCACCTGGAGGCCGTGGCCGGGGATGATCCGGGTGTCGGGTCCCGCGAGGCGGAGCGCCGTCTCGAGCGCCTCGATGGTGCCCGCGACCGTGCCGCCGTTGTAGACGTCGACGATCGGGTAGCTCGTGGTCCGGAAGACGTCTCCGAGGTGCAGCACGTCCGACTCCGGGAAGTGGACGAAGGTGTCGCCGTCGGTGTGGGCCGGCGGGGCGAGAAACGCCCGCACCTCCTCGCCGTTGAAGTGGAAGCTGACCGTGTCGTTGTAGGTCACGACAGGCCGCGCCCCGGCCGCGGGCTGCGGCGAGAAGCCTCCGCCCCGGCGGGGGGTGCGGAGCTCATCGAGCATGCGGACCCGGAGGTTGTCGTGCGCGAAGATCAGGATGTCGGTCGCCGCCAACGGCTCGTTGCCGCCGATGTGGTCCGGGTGCACGTGCGTGTTGACGAGGAAGCGGATCTCGCCGGCCGAGACCGTCCGCACCGCCGCGATCAACCGCTCGGCCAGCGGCGCGAACAGCGAGTCGACGAGCAGCACCCCGTCGGGCCCCGCGAAGACCCCGACGTTGCCGCCCCCGCCCGGACGCTGCAGCATGTGGACGTTGCCGGCCGCGGGCACGATCGTCAGCTCGACCCCCGCGAACCGGTCGCCCGGGTTCTGTTCCGCGGCCGCGACCGCGACGACGATGCCGGCCGCCGCGAGCGCGGCGGCGACGAGACGGGGATGCCTGGTCATGTTCTCTCAACTCCCTTCGATTCCTGTCCGTGAGCGTGGCCCGGAAATCGCCGCCGCGCGACCTTGTGGTTACGTTGGAAGTTTCGCTGACGCGAAACTCCTGCGGCGCAGGTATCGCCGCCCGATCAACCCTGCCAGGAGTCTGCACCGTCTACGGCGCAACTCCTAGAAGTCGATGGACCCGGGCGTGCGCGGGCACGGGATGACGTCGCGGATGTTGGCCATGCCGGTGACGTACTGCACCAGACGCTCGAAACCCAGGCCGAACCCGGCGTGCTCCGCGCTGCCGTAGCGGCGCAGGTCGCAGTACCAGGACAGCTCCGTCCGGTCGAGCCCCAGCTCGTCCATCCGTCGTTCCAGCACCGGCAGGCGTTCCTCCCGCTGGCTGCCGCCGATGATCTCGCCGATGCGCGGCGCCAGCACGTCCATGGCCGCCACCGTCTCTCCGTCGTCGTTGACGCGCATGTAGAAGGGCTTGATGGCGCGCGGGTAGTTCATCACGATGACGGGACCGCCGCACACCTGCTCGGTGAGGTAGCGCTCGTGCTCCGACGCCAGCTCCTGGCCCCATGCATGGGGAATCTGGAAGGCGGCGTCCGCCTTCTTCAGCGCATCGGCCGCCTCGGTATAGGAGAGGCGCGCGAACGTCGATTCCGACAGGGCGCGCAGGGCCGCGGCGGAGGCGTCGTCGTAGTGCTTCTCGAGGAACGCGAGCTCGGTCTCGCAGCGCTCCAGGGCGGCCGTGCACATCGCCTTCAGGAAGTCCTCGGCCAGATCCGCGTCGTCGTCGAGGTCCGCGAAGGCCATCTCCGGCTCGATCATCCAGAACTCGGCGAGGTGTCTCGACGTGTTGGAGTTCTCGGCGCGGAAGGTCGGTCCGAAGGTGTACACGTCGCCGAGGGCCATCGCCATGAACTCGGCTTCGAGCTGGCCGCTCACGGTGAGGTGGGCGGGCCGGCCGAAGAACTCGGCCTCGCCGGAAGCGGGCGCCGCAACCCGGAACATCTCCCCGGCTCCCTCGCAGTCGGACCCGGTGATGATTGGCGTATGCGCCCACACGAATCCCCGCTGCTGGAAGAACTCGTGCACCGCCGCGGCCAGGACGTTGCGAATCCGGAAGACGGCGCCGAAGGTGTTGGTGCGCGGGCGGAGATGGCCGACGTCCCGGAGGAACTCGAGAGTGTGTCCCTTCTTCTGGAGGGGGTACTCCGCCGGAGCCGGCCCCAGGACGTCGAGGGCGCCGACCTGCATCTCGATGCGCTGGCCGGCTCCCGGCGACGCTCTCGTCACGCCGCGGGCGCGGATGGCGGCGCCGGTGAGCACACGATCCAGGGCTGCGAACGCGGGGGTGCCCTGATCGACGATCAGTTGCAGGGTCTCCTGCGACGAACCGTCGTTGACCGCGAGGAAGGCGAAGCGCTTGGCGGTCCGCTTCGTGCGGACCCAGCCGCAGACGGTGACCGGGCCGTCGGACGGCGGAGAGGACAGGACATCGCGGATACGGTGTCGTTTCATCGGACGATACCCAGCGTCTCTATTGTCTTCGAAGTCGGCGAGGCCGTCAGCCGAGCTCGGGCACGTGCGGGACAAGGACCTCGCGGAGGCGATCGAAGCGCGGGTAGCCCTGCAGGCTCCGGCGCAGATGGGCGAGGGTGCGGGGCACCGGCTCGGCGAAATGGCGGCGTCCCAACCGGGCGATCTGGTGACCGAACGTGCCCAGGGCCTTCAGGTGCCGTTGTACCGACATCAGGTCGAAACGCGCCTGGAAGTCGCGGGTCCGTTGCGCGGGCACCGCGTCGAGGAACTGGCGGGTCAGCGCGGCCGTCAGGTCGGCCGGCAGGTCGACGTAGCAGTCCCGGAGCAGCGAGACCAGATCGTAGGTGCCGGGACCCAGGCGGGCGTCCTGAAAATCGATCACGACCAGCCGGCCGTTGCGCACCATGAGGTTCCGGCAGTGGTAGTCGCGATGACACAGCACCCGCGGCTCGGCCGCCAGCTCGTTGGCGAGGGCCGCCAGTTCGCGGCCGAGCGCCCCGGCCTCGACCGTGCTCAACCCGACGCGACGGTGCGCCTCGAGAAACTCCGACCGGAAGAAGTCGAGCTCCCAGGTGAGCTTGGCGGCATCGAACGCCAGGTGGAAGGGCAGGGCGCCCTCGGTCCGCAACGATGCCCCGCGGGTCTGCAGGCTCGCGATGTGTCCGATCGCCTGGTGGTACAGGGGCGCCGGGTCGCGGTCGTCGCCACCCTCCATCCAGCTCTGCAGCGTCTCGTCACCGAGATCCTCGACTGCGAGGATGCCCAGATCCGCGGCCTGATCGAGCACCGCGGGGATGGGAATCCCCAGGCGGCGGAAGAGCGCTCCCACCACCACCTGCGGCAGCGCATCGGCGGCGAACGGCTCCGGATGCAGCACCAGCACCACCGGCGACCCGCCGGGGGGGGTGACCCGCACGTAGGCGCGGCTGGAGGCGTCGCCGTGCAGGGGTTCGACGCGCGTCGCCGTCGAGGCGAGATCCGCCCGACGCAGATACGCGGCTACCCGTTCGTCGATGGGGCCGGCCGCGGTGTCCCCGGACATCGTCGGTGAATCGGTCATTGCGGTGAGAGGTCGTCCGCTAGGAGCTTGCGCCGTAGAAGTTCGCGCAGCGAACTTCCAACGCGACCGCAAGGTCGCGCGAGCGCGGCCAGACGCGCCCCGATCCCCGTTCTCGCCCCCGGCGGTGCGTTGCGGCCGGGGCGCCGCCGGCGGGGGCTCACAGGGGCACCACCCGCAGGTGGCCGAGACGCGGCTCGTGCGCCGGGGCCGCCGATTCGCCGTCGTCGGCCGCGCCCGCCGGCACCACCGCCCGTCTGTCGAGGACCGTGCCGGCCGGCAGCCGGACCCCGTCCGCGAGGATGCAGCCGGTCACCACGCAGTCGGCCCCGATGGCCACATCGTCCCACAGGATGGACCGCTCGACCCGGGCGGAGGGATGAATGACCGGGCGCGCCCCGGGCGGGACCGGGGAACGCCCTTCGGCCGCCGCGATCGCCTGCACGGTCGCGGCGTAGTCGGCTGGCGTCCCGATGTCCTGGAACGGGCCCGAGACCACGTGCACCGCCATCGGGCCCCCGTCCGCGATCAGCCTGTCGTAGAGCCCGCCGATGGACGCCGCGGGAACCGCGTCGGGCAGGGTTCGGAAGAGGGAGGCTTCGACGATCTGCACGCCGACGAAGTGCCAGGGGGCATCGGAGCCGGTGGAGGAGCCGGCCGGGGCGAATCGTGCGATCCGGCCGTCGGGACCGGCCAGGACCCCGCCGTAGCGGTGGGGGGCCGGATGGACCGTTACCGCCAGCGTCGCCAGGGCGCCGGAGGCGCGATGCCGTTCGAGCAGGGCGGCGAAGTCGACGGAGCACAGGGTGTCGGCGTTGACGATGAAGAAGGTGTCGTCGAGGAGGGGAAGCGCGTGGCGCGGCCCGCCGGCCGAGCCGAGCACCGTCCGTTCCCACGAGTAGCGAACGCGGCAGCCCAGCGCGGCCCCGTCGCCGACGACGCCCGCGACGGTCTCCGGCCGATGGTGCAGATTCACCACGACGTCGCGGATGCCGGCCCGGGCCAGCGCCCGCAGTTGCCGGCAGATCAGCGGGGTCCCGGCGACCGGCACCGCCGCCTTGGCCCGGCAGAACGTCAACGGGCGCAGGCGGGTGCCGAGGCCGGCGGCGAGCACGAGGGCCGGTGGCAGGGGGGTGGTCACGAGGCGTCGAACACCATGTGGGTGGCAGATGCGCCGGTCGCGGCGCAGTGCTTGCGGAACAGCGCCAGATACGAGTCGAGGATGAAGTCGGCCGGCTGCCGGCCCAGGGCCGCCGCCATGGCCAGGATGTCGGGCTCGCTGCCTTCGAGCTCGACGAACGTACCGATGGGCGCCTCGTCGATAGCGACCACCAGGTCGCCGCGGCGGAACTCCTCACGGTACTTCTGATAGCGGAACCAGACGTGAAAGCCGAGCCGTTCGAGCACCTGCAGCAGCCGCGCGCCGTCGCCCACCGTGGTCTCCAGCTCTTCCCGGACCTTGGTCGTCCCCAGCCTGGGGGCGCCCTTGAACGTCACCCGCGCCGCATCGCCGTCGATCCGGACCCGCAGGGTGCAGCTCCGGTCGGCCAGCGGCTCCCGTTCCCGGTCCAGCAGGCAGTCGCTCTGGAGACGCCTGGCCCGCAGCGGCCGCGCGCCGGCCTCGACCACGGCGCGTCGGGCGGCGGCCGGCGTGTCGTACCGAAGCTTGATCTCGCGTTCGATCGGAACCGTCACGACGCGGTCTCTCGTGGCGTGAACGAGCAGCCCTTCAGCGCGGGGCGGCCGACCCCTTTGCCGAGTATCAGCACCTGGTGGGTGCTGCCCAGCCCGCCGGGCACGAGCAGCGTCTTCAGGGCGAGGCGGTGCCGGAGCGCGCCGGTCCCGTCGGGCGCCGCGGGCGGGGTGTCGAGGGCCCCGAGACCGAGGAGGAAGCGGGTCTGGTCGACGAAGCCCAGGACCTCCATTCCCTCCTCCCGGGCGGCTCGCTGGACCGACGTGAAATCCACGTGGGACGTGATGTCCCGTTCGCCGGGGTCGGCGAGCCAGGCGGGTCCGGCCGGTTGCTCCGGGTCGGCGCCGGCCGCGTCCACCCGATGGCGGTGGAACGTGGTCAGCGTCCCGCTGGCGTGGCCGCCCGCGTACAGCTCCCGCGCCGAGTGGCCGTAGTCGATCAGGATGAGGAAGCCGCGCGTCAGACGCCGGGCGGCAGTTCGCACCCAGTCGATCGCGGCCAGATTGACCTCGCCCCGCCATCCCGGCTCCGGCGTCACGCCGAGCCGTTCGAGATGGCGCCCCAGGGCCGGGATCGAGGGCCGCCCGGCCCGTTCGATGAAGCGGTCGCCGGCCAGGTCGACGAACACTTCCCGCAGGCCGTCGGCGGTCATGGTGACGACGTGGGTGGGCAGGGCGTCGAGCAGCTCGTTGGCCAGAATCACCCCGGAGACGGGGTCGGGCAGGTCGACGGTTCGGGCGTGCAGGCGATCCCGGTGCCGGTCCAGGGTCTCCGGCTGGCTCGCCCGCGCGGCCGGGCTCGTCTCCACCAGGGTGAGCCGCGTGGCCGCGTGCAGCGCGGGATACGCCGATTCAGCCGCGTCGAGCACGTCGCGGGCGAGCTGGCCGTTCCCGGCGCCGACCTCGACGAGGTCGAACTCCGATGCCCCGGCGGCGGCGGCGTGCACCTGGCGCATCTCGTCGATCTGGGCGGCCAGCAGCGCGCCGAACTGCGGGCCCACGTCCACGCTGGTGTAGAAGTCTCCCGCGCGCCCCGTCCGCCGGGGCGCGCGGGTGTAGTAGCCCAACTGCGGGTGGTACAGCGCCAATTGCATGAACGCTGCCACCGTCAACGGCCCGCGGTCACGGATGCGCCGGACGATGAGGGTCCGGAGCGCCGCGCCCAGCGGAGCGGGCTCCGAGTCGACAAGCCCGGAAATCGTCGCCCGCGGCTGGGCCTGCCGCCCAACCGACCCTCCAGGGGTCTGCCCCGTTTCCACGGTGCGGACTCCTAGTCCCGGCTGAGCCGCAGCACGCTCTGGGCATCTCCCCGGCTGACCAGCAGGAACGCCGTGCCGCCGTCCCCGACGAGGTTCAGCTCGCGGATGGCGTCGGCGGCGGTCTCCACCGGCACGCGATTGACGCTCCGGATCACGTCGCCGGGGCGCACCCCGCCGGTCTGGGCCGGTCCTCCCGGCTCCACGCCGGTGACCACGGCGCCCTGGACGCCGCGTGGGACGTCGAGCTCCCGCGCCGACTCCGCCGTGAGGTCCTGGAGATTCATGCCGAAGCTGGTGCTGAGGTCTTCCACCTGGACGGGGGCCGCCCGGCCCCGGTTCTCCAGATCCAGCTCGCCGATCGTAATCGGAACCGTCGTCGGTTCGCCGGCCCGATAGACCCCCAGCGCGACCTCCGTGCCCGGCGTCGTGTCGAAGACCTTGCGCTGGAGGTCCGCGACGTCCTCCACCTGTTCCCCGTCGAAGCTGACGATGACGTCGGCCAGCTCGAGGTCCGATTCGTCGGCCGGCCCTCCCCGCTCGATGCTCGACACGATCGCGCCCAGGGGCTCGCTCAGGCCGTGGTACTCGTAGTCCTCGTCGGTGACCGGGAGGATCGACACCCCGATGACGCCGCGGGTCACCCGGCCGGTGCGAAGCTGCGGCAGCAGATCCCGTACGGTGTTGATCGGGACGGCGAACCCGATGCCGAGGTTGCTCGGACGGTCGCTGACGATCGCGGTGTTTATGCCGATGACCTCGCCCCGCAGGTTCAGCAGCGGTCCCCCCGAGTTGCCGGGGTTGATGGCGGCATCCGTCTGGATGACGTTCTGGGCTCTGCCGCGGACCTGCTCGAACGGCCGGCCCACGGCGCTGACCACGCCGACGGTCACGGTGTGTCCCAGGTTGAACGGGTTGCCGATGGCCATCACCCAGTCGCCGGCCCGCATCTGATCCGAGTCGCCGAACGTCGCTGCCGGCAGCGGGTAGTCCGGCCGCTCGATCAGCTCCAGCAGGGCGCTGTCGGTCAGACGGTCCCGGCCGACGACCCGGGCCTCGTAGGCCTCCTCGTCGTCGCCGAAGAACGAGATCTCGATCTTGGTGGCGTCGGCCACCACGTGGTTGTTGGTCAGGATGTACCCGTTCCCGTCGATGACGAAGCCGGTGCCGGCCGACTGCGTCCGCCGTTCGCGGTCGGGCTCCGGCTGGTCTTCGAAGAAGCGCCGCAACTGGTCGTCCCCGAACAACCGGTTCAGATCGCCCGTGGGTCTTCGCGACTCGGTGCTGATGTTGACGACCATCGGGCTCTGGGCCTCGGCGATGTCGCGGAACGTGTTGGCCCCGAGCTGTCCCGTGATCGGCGCGCTGTTCGTCTCGGGCAGGGTCAGCCCCGGCGAGGCGCTGGCGGTCTGCGCCGCCGAGTCCGACACGAGATCGAGACGAGCCGCCAGCACGAGCCCGATCGCGATCGACGTGACCGCAATCAGCATTCCCGAAAAGAACGAGTTCCTGCGTGTAGCCATCCTGCCCTCCAAACCCGGTGTCGTTACCCCAGGGACCGGATCTCCTCCTGCCGCGGACCGGTCACCGTAGCCGTTTCCGATCCGACGTAGAGGTTGATCTCGGTTCGAAGTCCGAAATCCTCGAAGTACACGCCGGGCTCGATGGTCACCCCGGTGCCCGGCAGCAGCCGCCGTTCGTCGTGGGTCTCGAAGTCGTCGAGGTGCGCTCCGTTGCCGTGAACCTCCTGGCCCAGATTGTGGCCGGTCCGGTGGACGAACCGGTGGCCGAGCCCGGCTGCGTCGACCCGGTTGCGGACCGTCCGGTCCACCTCCCACCCGTGCAGCTCGCATCCGTCCGCCACCGCCCGCTGGATGAGGTCCACGGCGGCGTCCCGGCCGTCGCGGATCACCCGGAAGGGGTCGGCGTAGCGGGCGGGAACGGCGGCGCCGGTGTATCCCATCCACGTGATGTCCGCGTAGACCGCGCCCGGCGTGGGTTGCTTTCCCCACAGGTCGAGCAGGAGCACCTCCCCAGCGCCGATGCGGCGGTGCCGCGCCGGTGTCGGGAGGTAGTGCGGGTCTCCGGCGTTCTCCTGCGCGGCCACGACCGGCCGCGAGTCGCTGATCAGCCCCGCCTCCTCGAACCACCCGGCCATCGCCTCCTGCACGTCGAGCTCGGTGATCGGACGGCCGTCGCGGAGATGGCGGGACACGAGGTCGAACGCCCGGTCCTTGATCGCGTGAAGTGCGGCGGCGGCGGCGTGGTGCGAGGCGAGGGCATCCGCGTCCCAGACCGCCTCGAACCGCTGTATCAGATCGCCGGACGAGCGGACGTCGACCCCGAGGGCCCGGACCGCGTCGATGGTGCCGGCATCGACCCGTGACACGTAGGGAATGGCGCACTGCGGCGAGTACTCCATCGCCACCGTCGCGCACCCCGCCAGCAGCTCGCGCAGGCCGGCATCGAGCGTGTCATGCGCCGCGTAGCGGGTCTTGCTTCCGGGAAGGTGGTCGAGACGGTCCGCCTCGATGGCATGAACCAGTCCCCGCGGCGGACCCTCGACGGGAATCAGGTAGTACCACCGCCGGGTCGTGATCTTGGCCGCGGCGTCGAACCCCGCCACCCGCCGGGCGATGGGATTCGACCCGTGAAAATCGTACAACAGCCACCCGTCGAGCCCGTCGTCCCGCAGGGCGCGCTGGACGGCGGCGAGGTCCAGGCTCATGGCGTGCAGTATAGCAGCGGCCAAATCACGGCAGGCGAACGTCCACGTCATCCATTGTCTTGGACGCCGCAACGGCTGGGAAGGTCGGCCGAAACGCCGGTCGGCGTGGACCCCGTTCGCAGTGGCGCAAACGCGAAGGCGCCAGACGGATCTCCAATCCATCTGGCGCCTTCGGCGAATCGCCGCCTTGCGGCTCCGTGTTCCGGCCGACCCTGCGGGCCGCGAGGGTCATGCGCTGGAGCGCGCGCGATCAGGGAGCCTCTTCGGCTCCTTCGGCGTCTTCTTCCTCTTCGATGGGCGTCGGCTCGTCCATCTCCTCGAAGAGGATGGCCTCGACCACGCCGTTCTTGTGGCTGAACTCGTAGTTGCTGCGGGCCATCCGAGCGTTACGCGGAATGCGCAACTCGACCTCGACGATCTCGCCCGGCAGAAACGGCTGCTGCATCCGGAACGAGCCGCCGGCCACGGTATCGCCGGCGCGGTCGTACCAGAACTCGTCCACCTTGAACGCGGCCAGCGCGCCGGTCGAGTTGTTCTGAATACGGAAAGTGGTGACCATCTCGTTCCGCTGGCGCTGCGAGATGGGCTGGAGATAGCCGACCTGCCCGGGTCCGCGGATGGTCGCGACCAGATCCGACTCGCCCTTGTTCTCGAGCAGATCGCGCAGGTTGATCGGTACCGCCAGTGGCCTTTCCTCGACTTCTTCAGCGGCTTCGCCGCCGCAGCCAACCGACATCCCGACCGCCACGATACAACCGAACAGCGCCGCGAGCTTCAGGCCTCTCATGAACTGACCTCCGAGTGCATCACCCAAATCAGGGACCGATGGCTGGATTATAGGGCGGGTTGCCGTAAACCTCAACTGGAGTCTCACATCTCCCCGTTCCAGTCCTCCGGCTCCGCGTGGCTGGACCGGAAGATCTCCAGGTGCCACTTGCCCCCGCCCCAGGGTTCGATGACTTCCGCGGCGACCACGTCGACGAGGAGCTCCGCAAATGCCCGGCCGTCGGGATCGCCTTCGAGATGATACGCCGGTTCGTCCCAACCGAACGTCGGATACAGCACCAGCGTCAGGAACAGATCGTAGCCGTCGTCCACCACGATCAACTGGCCGCACGGGCGCTTCAACGTCGAGTGGTAGACAAGGTACTTCTCGGCGCTGTGGGCCCGGATGTACCGCTTGACGGCGAACTCGCGGGCGACGACGTCCTCGACTGCGACCTTCTTGTCCCAGCAGTCGGGGCAGTACTTCGCATCGCCGCGAGGTTCGGACACTTCCTTCGCCCCGCAGAGGGCACAACGCGCCTGGGCCGCCGAGCGGGGAGCCATATCGGGAATTCTAGCAGCCCTCCGCGCCCGTTGCCACCGCCGGCCGGGTGCAGTCGGACCGACGCCCGGTGTTAGACTGGAAATTCACACCGGTGAGGGCGAGACTCCTGGAGGGTCGGTTGGGCGGTAAGGGGCGTCGCGAGGCGGCGATTTCAGGGTAGTTGCCATGACCGGCCGGCCGGGACATCTCGGAATTCGACACCTCGCGCTGTTCGCGA
This sequence comes from Vicinamibacterales bacterium, assembly GCA_965215895.1. Lineage (GTDB taxonomy): Bacteria > Acidobacteriota > Vicinamibacteria > Vicinamibacterales > UBA8438 > JAJEEA01. The sequence continues at coordinate 1,444,279 of OZ244130.1, forward strand.
AGGCGTTCGACGACATGCGGCGGTTCTACGTCGACCGACTGGGCTTCGCGGTCGAGTGGGCGCCGGACGCCGACAACGTCTATCTGACCTCGGGGGCGGACAATCTCGCTCTCCATCGCGCCGGTCCCGGCGATGCCGCCGAATCCGGCCGGCTCGACCACATCGGGCTGCTGGTGCGGCACGCGGACGACGTCGACCGCTGGGCCGCGTATCTGGACGAGCACGGCGTGCCGCTCCAGACCCGGCCCCGCACCCACCGGGACGGCGCCCGGTCCCTGTACCTTCAGGACCCCGACGGCAACACCATCCAGATCATCCACCATCCGCCCATCAGCGGTGGCGCAACCCGGTGATGGCTCCCGCCGCAGAAGTTTCGCGCTAGCAAAACATCCAACGCTACCGTCAGGTCGCGCGAGGGGCTTGCACCGTAGAAGTTTGGCGCCAAGCGAAACATCCAACGCGACCGTCAGGTCGCGCGAGGGGTTCTGCACCGTAGAAGTTTGGCGCCAGCGAAACTTCCAACGCGACCGTCAGGTCGCGCGGGCCTCACCGCGCCGCCCATCCGAGCTTCTCGCGCAGGACGGCGTAGTAGGGGCGCGCCGCGGCGCGAATCATGCGCAGCGGGCGGGGGGCGGTCTCAACGATGACCGCGTCGCCCGGTTCGAGCTCGAAGCCCGTCTGTCCGTCGAAGCTGGCGTACGCCTGCACCCGCCGGTCGGCGAGATCGGGCTGGACGCGAATCGCGGCGCTCTCCGGCAGCACGAGAGGGCGGTTGGCGAGCATGTGCGGAGCGATGGGAGTCAGGACCACGGCGTTGACGAGGGGATGCACGATCGGTCCGCCCGTCGACAGGTTGTAGGCGGTCGAGCCGGTCGGGCTGGAGATGATCAGTCCATCGGCCCGGAGCTGCGCCACGAACTGGTCGCCCACCGACACCGACAGGTCGATCATGCCGGACAGGGCGCTCTTCGTGATCACCACGTCGTTCAGCGCGACGCCTACCCCCGTCGTCGCGTCACCGCGCAGGGTGCGCGACTGCAGCATGCGGCGCTCGTCGATCCGGGCGGCGCCTTCCACCACCGACGCCAGCGCGCCGAACAGCTCCGGGAGGGTGATCTCCGTCAGGAAGCCGAGTCCCCCGAAGTTGACGGCGAGAATGGGGGGATCGGCCGCCGCCACCGCGATCTGGCGGGCCATGCCGAGGAGCGTGCCGTCGCCTCCGAGCACCAGAACCAAGTCGGAGGCGTCCGGGAGGACGGACACGTTGGCCGCCGTCACCGCGGTCAGCTCGGCGAGTGCCGCGGTGTCGGTTTCGACCACCGGTTGCAGCCCGCGGCGCTCCAGCCACGCGACGACGTCCCGAACCACCGGCGCCGCCGCGGCCAGACGCTTCTTCGCGACGATGCCGACCCGGGTGACGCCGACGAGGGCGGCGCCGGGAGAGGTGGTGTCGGCGTCCATCACGGTTCGGCCGCGGCCTGCAGGTGCAGGAAGAACTCCTGGTTGCCCTTGGCTCCGGTGATCGGTGAAGGAGTCATCGCCACGCGCCTCAATCCTACCGCAGCCGCGGCGGCGGTGACGCTCTCCACCACGCGTTCGTGCACGTCCGGATCCGTGATCAGCCCCCCGCGCCGGACCTCCGTGCGGCCGGCTTCGAACTGCGGCTTGACGAGGGTCAGCAAGTCCCCCCCGGGGGCGAGGAGGGCGGGGAGCCGATCGATGAACCGGCCTATCGAGATGAACGATACGTCGACGGTGATGACCTCGAACCGCCGCAGGCCGGCCGGCAGGCCTTCCGGGGTGACGGCGCCGATGTGGACGCGTTCCAGAACCCGTATGCGCGGGTCTCGCCGCAGCCGCCAGTCGAGCTGGCCCCGGCCGACGTCGAGGGCCACGACGGTGCGGGCGCCGCGTCTCAGCAGGACGTCCGTGAAGCCGCCGGTGGAGGCCCCGACGTCGAGCGCGACCGCGCCGCCGGGGTCGACCCGGAAGACGTCCAGGGCGTGGGCCAGCTTCACCCCGCCCCGTCCGACATAGGGGTGATCGGGGGCGTCGAGGGTCACCTCGGCGTCGGTCCGCACCAGGGCGCCGGCCTTGGTGGCGGGGCGGCCGTCGACCCGGACCAGTCCCGCGAGCACCGATGTCCGTCCCCGCGTCCGGGAGCTCACGAGGCCGCGTTCATGCAGCAGCGTGTCGAGCCGGATGCGCGACGGCATCAGGACCGGGCTCCGTTCCGGTCCTCGTCGATCACGAGGTTCGGGACAACACCCATTCGGCGATGTCTCCCAACCGTCCCCCCACCCCCAGCCCGGCCGACGCGAGCGCATCGCGGGCGGCGGCGACGGCGTCGGCGGCCAGCGCCCGCGACCGGTCGAGCCCGTGTATCGACGGGTAGGTGGGCTTGCGGGCGACCGCGTCCTTTCCCGCGGTCTTGCCGAGCTCGGCGGTGCTCCCCTCGACGTCGAGGACGTCGTCGACGATCTGGAACGCCAGCCCCACGTGGGCGGCGTAGGCGTCGACGCCGCGCACCGCCGTCTCGTCGCCCCCGGCCAGTATGGCGCCGATGACGGCGGCGGCACGGATCAAGGCGCCGGTCTTGCGCTCGTGCACCTCGCGGAGCGCCGCTTCCGGGTCCGCGGCCGCGCGCACGGGCCCGCGCTCCGATCCGGTCCCCGCGGTCAGGTCCAGGGCCTGGCCGCCCACCATGCCGGCCGCCCCCGCCGCCTCGGCGATTCGCGCGATGGCGCGCAGCCGGCGGACCTCGAACCCCGGCGGAGCCTGGGGCGGGGAACCGGCCAGCAGGGTGAAGGCCTGGGTAAGGAGGGCGTCTCCCGCGAGGATGGCGAGGCCTTCGCCGAACACCACGTGGGAGGTGGGGCGGCCCCGCCGCAGAGTGTCGTCGTCCATCGCCGGGAGATCGTCGTGCACGAGGGAGTAGGTATGGATCAGCTCCATCGCGCAGGCGCCGGCCAGGGCGAACCTCCGCCCGGCGGCCTCCGGAGGGCGCGCGTCCTGCCCGCACGGGATCGCGGCCTCGGCGGCGGCCAGGGTGAGAATCGGCCGGAAGCGCTTGCCGCCGGCGAAGACGCTGTACCGCATCGCCTCCGCGATCGGCGCGGGGCACGCCGGCGGCGCCGGGAGGACCTCGTCCAGGGCCGCGTCGATCTCCCGGCGGCGAGCGTCGAGATAGCGGTCGAACGCCGTGCCGCCGCTCATGTCCCGTCGTCCTCCGGACCTGCGGTCAGGGTGTCCGGCGCGGCCTGACGCTCGCCGCGCTCGGTCAGGATCTCGATCCGGCGCTCCGCGTCTTCGAGGCGGGTGTGACAGAACCGGGACAACTGCACGCCGCGCTCGAACAACTGCAGCGACTGCTCGAGCGGCATGTCGCCGCGCTCAAGCGTGTCGACAATCGACTCCAGCTCCTTGATCGCCGATTCGAAATCCTTGACGTTGTCATTCATGCGGCTCATCCTTGCCCGTGACGGTGCAGCCGAGCCGCCCGCGGCCGAGTCCGATGACGAGGTCGTCTCCCACCGAGACGGTCGCCGCATCCCGGACGATCGCCCGGCGGGCGCCCTGCCAGCAGATCGCGTAGCCGCGTCCGAGCACCCCGAGCGGGCTCAACGCGTCGAGCCGCCCCGACAGCTCGGTGAGCCGGCCCTGCGCCCGTTCGCGCCGCTGGACGAGGGCGGCGTCCAGGCGGCTTCCCGCGGCCACGAGCCGGGACCGCGCCGCTTCGAGCCGCCGCCCGGGCTCGCAGGCTTCCAGGCGAAGCTGCACGCCGCGCAGGCGCCGTTCCCGGGTCCCAAGGCCGGCGTGGGCGAGCCGGTCGATGGCGTGGCTCAACCCCGCCACGTACCGGCCGCGCATCGCCAGCCTGGCCGGCCAGCCGGTCAGACCCGGGCGCCGGTCGAGGTCGAGCAGGCGGGTGCGCCGTCGTCCCGCCGCGTCCTGGAGGGCGGTCCGCAGGCGTGCGGCGAGCCGGTCGATCCGTTCGAGGAGCTCGCCGCGGCCCACCACCACGATTTCGGCCGCGGCGGAAGGGGTCGCGGCGCGGACGTCGGCCACCATGTCGCTGATGGTGAAGTCGATCTCGTGACCGACGGCGGAGATGACGGGAACCGGGGCCGCCGCGATCGCCCGGGCCACCGGTTCCTCGTTGAACGCCCAGAGGTCCTCGAGCGAGCCGCCGCCCCGACCCACGATGATCACGTCGACACCGTCCTGCTGCGCGAGCCGCCGAACGCCGCGCGCGATCTCATCGGCGGCGCCCTCGCCCTGCACCCGGACCGGACACAGCACGACGTGCGCGGTCCGGTGGCGCCGCCCCAGCACCTGGAGGATGTCCCGCACGGCGGCGCCGTCCCGCGAGGTCACGATGCCGATCTGCCGCGGCAGCATCGGCAGCGGACGCTTCCGGTCCCGGGCGAAGAGTCCCTCCGCGTCGAGCTTGCGCTTCAACTGGTCGAACGCCAACTGCAGCGCGCCCAGACCCTGCGGTTGCAGATGCTCGCAGACGATCTGGTACTCGCCTTTCGGCTCGTAGACGGTGACCCGGCCGCGGGCGACGACGCGCAGCCCGTCTTCCGGCGCGAAGCGCAGATAGCGGGCCGCCGACCGGAACATCACCGCCTTGAGCTGGGCGTTCTCGTCCCGCAGGGTGAAGTACAGGTGTCCGGTCTTCCACAACCGGCAGTTGGCGATCTCGCCTTCCACCCATACCTGTCCATGCGTCGATTCCAGCAGCACCCGGATGCGGTTGGTCAACTCGGTGACGGTGACGATCTGCCGGGCCGGCCGGCGGCCGGGCGGCGGCGCCCCGTCGAACGGCAGGGTGGGGTTCGTGCTCACGAGGCGCTCGGCGCCGGCGCCGCCTCCAGGTCGGCCGGGGTCAGGCTCAGACGCTCGATGGCCGTCGCGCGCCCGGTGGCGGCGTCCGCGGTCACGATGACTCCGTGCAGGCGGGGGTCGCCGCGGGCGGTGTCGAACCGTCCGGGCAGCGCCGTCAGGAACCGGCGCAGCACGACCGCCTTGTCGACCCCGAGCACCGAGTCGTGGGGACCGGTCATCCCGACGTCGGTGATGTACGCGGTGCCTTGGGGCAGCAGCCGGTCATCGGCCGACTGCACGTGGGTGTGGGTTCCGACCACCGCCGTCACCGCGCCGTCCAGATGCCATCCCATGGCGATCTTCTCGGAGGTCGCTTCGGCGTGGAAGTCGACGAGGATGACGCGGGCGGTCTCTCGCACCGCGGCGATCTCCCGCCGCACCACGGTGAACGGGTTCTCGAGGGGCGCCATGAACACCCGGCCCATCACGTTGATCACCCCGACCTGCTCGCCGGACCGCGCGGTGACCACCACGTGGCCCGCGCCGGGAACGCCGGCGGGGTAGTTGGCCGGTCGGATCAGACGCGGCTCCAGCTTGATGTAGTCGAGTGCTTCCTTCTTGTCCCAGATGTGGTTTCCGGACGTCATCACCTGGATGCCGTGGTCGCGAAGACTCTCGCCGATCTCGCGGGTGACGCCGTTGCCCCCGGCCGCGTTCTCGACGTTGGCGATGACGAGGTCGAGGTCGTGCCGGTCGACGAGCGCCGATACCCCCTGTCGCGTGAGCGCCCGGCCGGCCTTTCCGACGATGTCGCCTATGAACAGAATTTTCATGGATCGGTACGGCCCGTGGACCTCGCCGGGGTGGGCGCGCGGGCGAACCCCGGAGTGCCGGCCGGCTGCGCGCGCGGTCCGACCGCGCATCCGCTCATGATCGCACAGGATGGCAAGCGGCCGTTCGTGTCCCGCCGCGCGACAGCGGCGCCGGGCGTCTTCCCGGTCGACTCGGCGGCGCCTTTTGGAGTACGATGGATGCCATGGACGACGATTTCGACGCCGCATCGGATGATCGGGCGGAGTTCGCTGCGGACTCCCGGCCGATCCCGATGCCGCGGATTCCGGACGAGCCGATGCCGCCGATCGGGAACCGGTTTCTGTTCGTGGACGTGGCCGCGCAGCGCGCGAAGCAGTTGCGGCGCGGCGCGTTGCCGCGGATCGCGTCGTTGCGGCCCGACCCGGAGACCGGCAAACGGCCGGAGGTGTTGATCCGCCTCGAACGAATCGCCGTGGAGGAAGTCGAGCAGGGGCTCGTGGTCTACGAGCTGCCGGAGGCGAAAACTCGTGAATGACATTCAGTCGGTCGTGGTGGGGGTGCTCCAGGGCCTCGGCCTGTCCACCGTCTTTCTCCTCACGGTCTTCATCGGCTTCTGCGTCCTCGTCGGTTTCACCAAGCATCGGGCCATCCACAAGGGCAGCCGGGTCGTGCGCAGCCTCGACGATCGCCTCGGTTCGGGGGCGCGTTTCCTCTCCGCGAGCGCGCCGCGTGGTCCGGCCGACCAGCTCAAGACCCCCGAGCTGCTGGAGCAATCCGGCAACCAGGACTGATCGCCTGCGGCGCGCGGTCCCGGGCGCGCCCGCCGCGTCAAGCGGCCGGCGTGGCCGCGGCCGGCGGCGACTCGCGCCACCACGGAGCCCGTTTCTCGTACGCGGCGCCCAACCTGATCAACGTCTCTTCGTCGAACGCGCGTCCGATGAGCTGCAGGCCGACCGGGAGCCCCGCGTCGTCCCGCCCGCACGGAACGCTGATGGCCGGCAGCCCGGTGAGATTGGCGCTGGCCGTGAAGACGTCCCCCACGTAGAGCTGCAGCGGATCGTCCGAGTGCTCGCCGAGCGGGAACGCGGTGGTCGGCGTGGTGGGCATGGCGACGGCGTCGACCTGCCGGAAGGCGGCGTCGTAGTCGCCCCGGATGAGCGTCCGCACCTGCTGCGCCTTCAGATAGTACGCGTCGTAGTAGCCGGCGCTGAGGGCGTAGGTCCCGAGCATGATCCGGCGCTTGACCTCGTCGCCGAATCCGTCGCGGCGAGTACGGTCGTACATCCTTGCCAGCGTCGCGTCGCCCTCGTCGAGGGGCGCGCGGTAGGCGTAGCGCACCCCGTCGTAGCGCGCCAGGTTCGAGCTGGCCTCGGCCGGCGCGACGATGTAGTAGGTCGGAACCGCGTACTCGGCGTGCGGCAGCGGGACGTCCACGATGGTCGCGCCCATGCCGCGCAGGTTCTCGATGGCCGCCGCGAACACGGCGCCGACGCCCGCATCGACGCCGTTCTCCAGGATCTTCCAGGGCACGCCGATCGTCGGGTTGCGCGTCGGTTCGGCGGCGGCCGCCTCGAAGGCGGGGACCGCCGCGGCGGCTGACGTGGCGTCGCAGGGGTCCGGGCCGGCGATCGCCTGAAGGAGGGCGGCGGCATCGGCCACCGTCAGCGCGAACGGTCCAATCTGGTCGAGCGACGAGGCGAACGCCAGCAGCCCGTAGCGGGACACCCGCCCGTAGGTCGGCTTCAACCCGACGATGCCGCACAGCGCCGCCGGCTGGCGGATCGAGCCGCCGGTGTCGGAGCCCAGCGCCCCGGGGGCGAGCCGCGCCGCCACCGCCGCCGCCGAGCCGCCGCTCGAGCCGCCGGGCACGCGGGCCAGATCCCAGGGGTTGCGGGTCGGCCCCCGCACCGAGTGCTCGGTGGTCGACCCCATCGCGAACTCGTCGCAGTTAGTCTTGCCGATGACGATGGCTCCCGCCGCGGTCAGACGCTCGATGACCGTCGCGTCATAGGGCGGAACGTACCCCGCGAGGATGCGCGACGAGGCGGTGGTCGGAAGCCCCCGGGTGCAGATGTTGTCCTTGATCGCGATCGGGACCCCGAGGAGGGGCAGCGCCGGTGCGCCGGGGCCCCGCCGGTCGAGCTCCGCCGCCCGTTCGAGGGCCGGCTCGGCCGCGACCTCGTTGAATGCCCGGATCGCCCCGTCGTGGGCCGCGATGCGGTCGAGAAAGTGCGTGCAGACGTCGACCGCGGTCGCGCCGTCTCCCACCGCCGCGCGGACGTCCGCGATGGTCTGTAGCGAGGCGCCCTCCATCAGCCGATGACCTTCGGCACTCGGAACAGCCCGCTCGGTCCGCGGTCCGGCGCGTTGCCGAACGTGTCGTCCGGCGGCATCGAAGGCCGGAGCTCGTCGTCGCGCATGACCGGGGCCGACATGACCGGATGCGTCGTGGCCGCGACCCCGGTGGTGTCGATGCGGTTCAGCCGATCGAAATAGGCGAGGATGTCGCCGAGCTGACGCGTGAACTGCTCCGCTTCCGACTCGGTCAGCTCAAGATGCGCGAGCCGGGCGATGCGGTCCACGTCCGCCCGCGTAAGGGTGGTAGCCACGCCCAGAATGGTAGCAGACCCGGAGGCGCCGACGGCTCGGCCGCGGCTTCTCGCGCCGGGGCGCGGAGGCCGGTCCGGTTCGCGTTGCAGGCCTGGTTGAAGTCGACGGCGGTCCACGCGTCGGGGCCGTCGGCGCGACGCAGGCGGCAATGACCTCGTCCGCGCTGCCGCCGCGGCACTGCCGGACCGCATCGTCCTACTCGGGCAGCGCGAACGCGACCGGCTACTCGGGCAGCGCGAATGCGACCAGCCGCGGCCCGCCGCCGATGGTCAGGGCGATGTACTGCCGGTCGTCGACCAGGTAGGTCATCGGGGTTCCGATGGCGCCGCTCGGCAGGTCGACCGAGCCGACGATCCGGCCGGTCGCCTTGTCGCGCGCGACGAGCCGCGGCCCGCCCCCGCTGCCGCCCGCGGTGAGGGCGCTGACGAGCAGCGTCTTCGTGACCAGCGGCCCGCCGCGGCCGTCGCCGCCCAGCGGCGGCAGGTCGAGATCGCGCAACAGCGGGTGGCTGCGGAAGCGGTCGCCGTCGCCGTTGGGCTGCATCCAGGCGGTGTCTCCGATGTTCAGGTCGACCGCCGTCATGCGCGAGTAGGGCGGCTTGAACAGCGGCAGCCCCTGCGGCATCGCCGGCTGCAGGCCGCCGCCGAATGCGCCCTGGGTGTAGCGCATGGTGCCCCCGGCGGCCGGGTCGGGCGTGTAGAAATGCAGTACCGAGAACCGGTTGTTCGACGGCACGTAGAGCAGTCCTGTCTCGGGGTCGACGCCGGCCCCGCCCCAGTTGGCGCCGCCGTCGATCGCCGGACGCTGAATGACGCCCTGAACGCCGCCGTCGATGCTGCGCAGCGGCGGCGTGAACAGCGAACCGAGCTGGAAGTCCTGCACCGCCTCCACCGCCATCGCCCGGATCTCCGGCGTGAAGTCGACGAGGTCGTCGATCGCGACCCCCTGATACTCGAACGGCGGCGGCCTCGTGGGAAACGGCTGCGTCCGGTCCGGCGCCTCGTCCGGCAGGTTCGTGTACTGCGGGACCGGCCGTTCCTCGATCGGCCAGATCGGCTCACCCGTCACGCGGTCGAAGGCGTAGACGAACCCCTGCTTGCTCACCTGCGCCAGGGCCTTGACGCCGCGGCCGTCGACCGTGACGTCGAGCAGGTTGGGATGCGTCGGGAAGTCGTAGTCCCACAGCCCGTGGTGGACCGCCTGGAAGTGCCAGACCCGCTGCCCGGTCTCGACGTCGACCGCGATGATCGATTCCGAGAACAGGTTGTCGCCGGGCCGGTCGGCGCCGTAGTAGTCGTTGGTCGTGGTGCCGGTCGGCAGATACACGTAGCCCAGCTCGTTGTCGCCGGCCAGCATCGACCAGACGTTGGCGTTGCCCGAGTAGCGCCACGACTCGTTCAGCCAGGTGTCGGCGCCGTACTCGTCGGGGCTGTTCGGGACGGTGTGGAAGTCCCACTCGTGCGCGCCGGTCCGCACGTTCCAGGCCCGCACCCACCCCGGCGGGGCCTCCTTCGTGATCCGTACGTCGGCGATTTGCGAGCCGTGGATCACCCGGTCGCGCACCACTATCGGCGGCGAGTTGATCGAGTAGAGCATGGCGTTGAGATAGTCGCGCGTGCCGCGGTCGACCCGCGGGATGCCGGCCGTCGCGTCCACCATGCCGCTGCCGTCCGGTCCGAAATCGGGACAGGGCCGCCCGGTCCGGGCCCGCACGCAGACGAGACGGCCGTTGCCGGTGCCCCAGAAGATCCGCTCGTCACCCTCGCCGTCGGTCCAGTAGGCGACGCCGCGTTGGGTCCAGGGGCCGCTCATCGAGGGCGTGCCTTCCTCGTAGCTCTTCGGGTTGAACACCCAGAGGGTCTCGCCGGTCGCCGCGTCGACCGCGACCCCCTGCGAGAGGGGCGTGTTGAAGTACAGCACGCCGTCCACCATCAACGGCGTCGCCTGCATGCGCGACGGGTTCGGCGACTGGCCGTCCCGATACAGGTTCGGCGTGTCCGCCACGAGCGACTCGACGATGGCGCCGAGCGGCGCCCGCCACTCTCCGCGGCCCGGGGTCGACCGGCTGAGCACGGTGTCGACCGATGTCCACTCCCATTCAATCTGGAGCCGGTCGAAGTTGCCGGCGTCGACCTGGTCGAGCGGCGAGTACTTCGTGCCGGCGATGTCGCCGGCATAGCTCCGCCATTCGCCGTTCGCGGTCCCGTAGGTCTGCCACGGGCCGTTCGACGGCTCGGTCTGCGCGCCGGCGCCGCCGCCCCCGAGCAGCGTCAGCAGGCATCCGATCGGCGCGAGTCTCCCGCGGGCGCGGCCCGTGGAACGATGCGACGCGATGTTTCGACACATGTGCGAACGGCCCCCGACGGGTGAAGGACAACCGACGGTCCGGGCATCGGGCCCCGCTTGCCGGCACCAGCGAATCACGAAATGCCGAACGGCGCGGATCACTCCGGCGCCGATTCCGAGTGGATGCTCACTCTACAGGATATGGCGGAGGCCGACGCACGGTGGGGTCTCGCCGCGCCGGCCATGAAACGCAGGACGGCCGCCGGCAGCGGTACGGCGCAGAGGGGCGCCGCGGGCCGCTGCCGCTAGTGCGCGCCCGGGCCGCGATAGTTCTTCTCTCCCGCCTCGACCCGGACCGCGAGCCGGTTGTCGGGCGGGGGCAGCGGGCAGGTCGTGTGCGGGTTGAACGCGCACGGCGGGTTGTAGGCCTTGTTGAAGTCGACGGTGGTCCACCCGTCCGCGTCGGGGGCGTCGGCGTAGAGGAACCGCGCCGCCGGATAGGTCTCCTCGCCGCTCGTCGCGTCGCGCAGGATGAACCAGAGCTGGTCGCCCGAGTTCACCGGCAGCATCCGCGCCTCGCGGCCGGCCACCGTCAGCGTGACGTAGCCGGTGCTCTGGTAGGTCTCTATGTCGCCGAGGATGTTCATGGTCTTCACGGTCAGCGGCTCGGCGTGCGGCGTGAACTTGCCGCGCACCCGGTAGCCCTCGTCGACCGGATACCACTCGAGGTGGGTGAAGTTCCGGCGGATGGCGGCCTCGGTGTCCCGGACGCGAATCGCGAGCCGCTCGCCGCTCTCGTGCACCCATAGCGACACCGGGCCCTCCCGCAGCGCCACCCGTCCCTCCGACGGATAGAGCTGGGCGGCGGTGACCGGTTCGCCGTCGACCGTCAGCGGGTCTCCCGCCGCCCGCACCGAGACCGTGCGGTCCCGCCGCTCGAGCACCCCGGCCTCGGCCGGAAACGGGTGGGGGAGGACGAGGTCGTTGCGCGGGCTCGAGCCGAAGCGGCTCTCGCCTTCGGGCAGGAAGAACAGGGCGGACACGGTGAGCCAGCCGTCGTCGGCCTTCAGCCGTGCCTCGCGGTCAACCCGCCAGGCCTCGATCTCCTCGGCGTAGTCGTTGGCTCCGACGCCGACGGCGCCGATTCCGAGGGCCGTCACTGCCATCGTCACCAACCACCCAGTGCGCGCTGTCATGGCATCTCTCCCGATCCGCGATGAACTTCCCGGCTGCAGTGCCGCCACTCGCGCGTGGCATGTCAGCCGGCAGCCCCAGTGTAGCACCCCCGTTGCCGACTGTAATTCCACACGAATTCTGCCGCGGAAACAACCGAATCCTGGCCGCGCACCAGCCATACGGATGCAAGGGCACGCCGGGACGAAACAGAAATTGTGGCCGAATGGTCCGCTCGACCACCGACAGCGGGACCCCGCCCTCCATCCAGCCCCGAACGGCCGTGAAGTCTCGGGTCCGGTGATGCGGGTCAGGAAGCCCCCTGAGACCCGCAGGAGCGCCGTCTCGACGGCGCGGCAGTGGCCCCCGCGTACTGTGATAATCTCGATTCTGGGGTTGGGCTTGGTCCTAGTCAGCCCCTCCAGGTCGGGTGACCCAGCCCCCGCAACGCGTTGTTGGCACCCGATTGCGAGGCGAATAGTCTGTCCCGTTTTTTGGGGTAGAGATTTGGGGGCGATCTGCCTCCGTCGAAGGGGGAATTTGCCATTGCCAGAGGGGCCGCAAGGCCAGTGGAGGCCGGCTGACCCTGTCGCCTGCGCCGCCCACGTCGGGCGCATCGCGACCGGCGAGTTGGGAGCGATCTGATGGTCGACACTGCACTCCGCGACGAGTTCGAGTACTACCTTGAGCACCAAGCCGAGCTGGCCGCGAAGTACCAAGGACGGTACGTCGTGATCAAGGACGGCAAGGTGCTTGGTGACTACGAGACGGCAGCAGAGGCCGTACGCGCGACGGCCCCGACGCACGAACCCGGCACATTCCTCGTGCAGCGCTGCGACGCTGACCCCGAGAGCACCAAGGTCACCTTTCATTCGCGGGTGAGATTTGCCTGACCGGCCGCTCACACCCTCGTTTTTCACCGCCCGTTACGAATCCCTATCCCGCGTGCTGCGGACTCGGGAAGTAGGGATCAGCCGGAGTCGAGGAACGGCGGCAGAGGAGCCGAAGGTACGGCCCTACTCGGCGATCTGGGACACCGGTGCGACCAACACCAGCATCACGACGAGGGTCGCGTGACAGAGTGCGGGCTCGCTCCGACTTCGGTAGCGAAGGTCACCGGCGTTCACGGCACCCAGCTATCGAACGTCTACTTGATCGACGTTTACCTACCGAACCGTGTGATTGCCGAGGAGGTTGAGGCTGTTGAATCGCCCGCATTGGCCGGTGAACTCGATGACGTGCTGATCGGCATGGACATCATCGGCTTGGGCGACTTCGCGGTGAGCAATTTTCAGGGCAAGACGACGTTCACGTTCCGCATCCCGTCTCTTGCCGAGAGCGACTTCGGTCCTCCAACTCCCAAGGTTGGGAGGAACGATCCGTGCCCGTGCGGCAGCGGCAAGAAGTACAAGAAGTGCCACGGGTCGTGAACGGCACCAATACGCGGTGCTCGTGTCCGTTCACGAAGAATGATGTGGTGCGTGCGGCATGACGCCGGCGACGCCGAGCAGGGTTCGGGCATGGACATGGGCGGCGGCTTGGTCATGGCGGACCCCGTGACGGGGGCTGGCGGTGGAGCTTGACGAATGGCCCAAGCGGGACCGCGCCGCCCACACCAGCCACTCGTCGAGCAGGTCGGACGCCTCGTCAGGCAGCGCCTGCTCCAAGATGGTCACAAGGTGCTTCTTTAACTGGTAACGGCAAGATGGCGCTCGGTGAACATCCTGGAACACAACGATACGTGCGGGACTATTTGGATGGTTCCTCGACATACGAATTTTGGCCGGACGGGAAAACACACGAATCCTGGCCAAACGGCCAGAATTCGTGCGGATGCACAGCCGGGAACGTACGCCCTCGGCGCCGGAGTGTGCAACAATCGGACCGCGCGATGAACGACGAGCGACCACTGTTCAGGCATCCGCCGTGGATGGTGGGCATCATGCTGATTCTCGGCGCGATGTCTCTGTTCGTGGGGCTCACGGTCGACCCGTTCTGGTTGGTCATGGGGGCCCCCGCGATTCTCACCCTGGTGGTCTACGTGGGCGTGCGGATCGCCCTGTCGTTCGGTTTCGGCGTCCCGCCGCGCGGTCCCGCCGGCGGAAGTCGTCAGCTTCACGAACCCGATGGGGGAGCGCCGCCGGACGCTCCCGTACCCTGACCGCTGGTCCCGACGTTTCCATGCGTTCCCAGTCGTCCGATCCGATCCGGCCCGCCGCGGTGGCGGGAACCTGGTATCCGGGCGCCGCCGCGCCGCTGCGCGCCGAGGTGGACGCCCACCTCGCCGGTGCGGAGGCGACCCCGGCCGGCGATGTCGTCGCCCTCATCGCGCCGCACGCCGGACTGGTCTACTCGGGGCCGGTCGCGGCGCACGCGTACCGCGCCGTCGCGGGCCGTCCCTATGACGTCGCCCTGCTGGTCGGGCCGTCCCACTACCACGGCTTCGAGGGGGTGGCGGTGTGGCCGGCGGGGGCGTTCGAGACGCCCCTGGGGCGGGTGGCGGTCGAGGCCGGGGTCGCCGACCGGCTGCTGGCGTCGCCGGTCGTCGGCACCCACCCCGCCGCCCACGACCGCGAGCACGCGCTCGAGATGCAGCTTCCGTTCCTGCAGGCGGTGCTGCCCGGCGTGCCCATCGTGCCGCTTCTGCTGGGGTATCAGCAACGTCCGACCATCGAGGCCCTGGCCGACGCCCTTGTCGAGGCCTGCGCGGGGCGCACGCCGCTGCTGGTGGCCAGCACCGACCTCTCGCACTACTTCCCCGCGGACCGCGCCGCCGCCCTCGACCAAGTGGTCGTCGACCACGTCGACCGGTTCGACGCCGGCGGGCTGCTGGCCGAGTACGAACGTTATCCGCTCAACGAGCGCGGCCGGTACGTGGCCTGCGGGGGCGGCGCGGCGATCGCCGTCATGCTCGCTGCGGCCCGGCTCGGCGCGGGCCGGGCCCGCGTGCTGCGCCGCGCCGACTCCGGCGACGTCTCGGGCGACAAGTCCGCCGTGGTCGGATACCTGGCCGCAGTGTTCGAGCGCGGCGACGACGGCTAAGTAGCCGATGCTCACGCCGCACGACCGGCAGCGGTTGCTGCGCCACGCGCGCCGCGCGATCGCGGCGAGGCTCGAAGACCGCCCGCTGGCGCCGCTGGCGTCCCTTGGCGCCCTAGGCGAGCCGGCCGCCGCGTTCGTGACCCTCCGGCTCGGCGACCGCTTGCGGGGATGCATCGGCTCGGTCGAGGGCGACGAGCCCCTCCACGAGGTGGTGGCGCGTTGCGCGGGCGACGCCGCGACCCGCGATCCACGGTTTCCGCCCCTGCCGCCCGCGGACCTGCCGGACGTACGCCTCGAGATCTCCGTGCTCACCCCGTTCCGGCGCGTGGCCGATCCGGCCGACACGGTGGTGGGGCGGCACGGGCTGATGGTCGAGCAAGGACCGCACCGCGCACTTCTGCTGCCGCAGGTGCCGGGGGAGTGGGGATGGGACCGCGAGACGTTCCTCTCGCAGACGTGCGTCAAGGCCGGGTTGCCGGCCGACGCGTGGCAGACCGGCGCCGCCGTCCACACGTTCGAGGCGCAGGTGTTCAGTGAGGAGCCGGGCCGGAGTGAGGCGCCGGTCGGCGGCTAGACCAATGTCTCAGGGTCGCGTTACCGAGACGAGAGCAACTCGTACAGCTTATCGATTCGGCTGTTCAACTGACTGGTCGACTGATCGATGCGGCGCCCAAGATCGGCGTGGGCGACGTCGTTGCGCGTCTCGTAGTGGGCCAGCATTCTCCACATGCCGAAGAGCGTCACCAAAACAGTCCCAATGGCCGTCCAGATGTCAGTCATCGTCAGGTATCTTCCCGGTCGTCAAGTCTTCGTCGGGCGCTCCACAGCCCGACCAGCATATAGGCTACCACGTTTGTATACACGCAGCCTGCATGCAAGCCCCGTTCAGGGATGGAATGGGCCGTGCCAGGTCTGGCGTGGCCGGGAGTGAGATTCGAACCGAAACACCAGCGGCAGGCGCGGGTTGCACCTGATCGAGACGGTGGACGACAATGGAGGTTTCCGGCTGCATGGAAGTTCGAAAGCCTGTTGACATTCCTGAAGAAAGACACCCATGAGCAACACGTTTGGCACGCTTGCCTCGTTGTCGGCCGGTGACACCAAGGTGTCGTTTCACAGCCTGGAGGCGCTCGCGCGCGCCGGTTTCCCGCGGGTGTCGCGGCTGCCCTACTCGCTGAAGGTCCTGCTCGAGAATCTCCTGCGCTGCGAGGACGGCCGCAGCGTCACCGCCGACGACATCCGGGCCCTGGCCGACTGGGATCCGGCCGCCGGCCGCACGCAGGAGATCGCGTTCATGCCGGCCCGGGTCCTGCTGCAGGACTTCACCGGCGTCCCCGCGGTGGTCGACCTCGCGGCGATGCGGGACGGCGTCGCCCGCCTCGGCGGCGACCCCGCGCGCATCAACCCCCTGCAGCCGGCCGAGCTGGTCATCGACCACTCGGTGCAGGTCGACCACTTCCGGGGCGCGGACGCGTTCGACCTGAACGCGCAGCTCGAGTTCTCGCGCAACCGCGAGCGCTACGCGTTCCTGAAGTGGGGTCAGCAGGCGTTCGACAACTTTCGCGTGGTGCCCCCCGACACCGGCATCGTGCACCAGGTGAACCTGGAGTATCTGGCGCGGGTGGTGTGCGTGGACGGCAACGGCGACCGGCCCCTGGCGTATCCCGACACGCTGGTGGGGACCGACTCGCACACCACGATGGTCAACGGCCTCGGCGTCGTGGGCTGGGGCGTGGGCGGCATCGAGGCGGAGGCGGCGATGCTGGGGCAGCCGATCTCGATGCTCATCCCCGAGGTCGTCGGGTTCAAGCTCGTCGGCCGGCTGCCGGAGGGGACGACCGCCACCGACCTCGTGCTGACGATCACCGAGCGGCTCCGGCAGCACGGCGTCGTCGGCAAGTTCGTCGAGTTCTTCGGCCCCGGGCTGGCGTCGTTGACGCTGGCCGACCGGGCGACCCTCGGCAACATGTCTCCGGAGTACGGATCGACGGTGGCCGTCTGTCCCATCGACCAGATGACCCTCGACTATCTCCGGCTGAGCGGGCGGGACGCCGCCCAGGTGTCGCTCGTCGACGCCTATGCCCGGGCCCAGGCGATGTTCGGCACGCCGCACGAGGACCCGGTCTACGCCGACGTGGTCGAGTTCGATCTCGGCCGTGTCGAGCCGAGCATCGCGGGACCCAAGCGGCCCCAGGACCGGGTGCCCCTCGCGCAGGCGGCGCCCGCGTTCACGCAGGCGCTGGAGACGTTGCAGCCGGGCGCCCGGGCGCCCGCGAACGGCAACGGGGCCGGGCTCGACCACGGCGCGGTGGTGGTGGCGGCGATCACGAGCTGCACCAACACGTCGAACCCGAGCGTGATGATCGCGGCCGGCCTGCTCGCGCAGAAGGCGAACGCCCGGGGACTGAAGCCGAAGCCGTGGGTCAAGACCAGCCTCGCCCCCGGGTCGATGGTGGTCACCGAGTATCTCGAGGAGGCGGGCCTGCTGTCCCCGCTGGCCGATCTCGGCTTCAACCTCGTCGGGTACGGCTGCACGACCTGCATCGGCAACAGCGGACCGCTGCCCGAGGACGTGTCCGCCGAGGTGCGCTCGCGCGACCTCGTCGTGACGTCGGTGCTCAGCGGCAACCGCAACTTCGAGGGCCGCGTGCAGCCGCAGGTCCGGGCGAACTATCTGGCGTCGCCGCCCCTGGTCGTCGCCTACGCGCTGGCGGGCTCGATGACCGTCGATCTGACGACCGCGCCGCTCGGACAGGATCGGGACGGGGCCGACGTCTTCCTGCGCGACCTCTGGCCGTCGGCGGCCGAGATCCAGGCCGCGATGACCTCCGCCGTGCGCACCGAGCAGTTCACCGACAAGTACCGCGGCGTGTTCGACGGCGACGCGCGCTGGCAGGGGCTGCCGGCGCCGGGCGGCCGGCGTTTCGACTGGGACGACGCGTCCACCTACGTGCGGAACCCGCCGTTCTTCGAGGATCTCGAGGCGGAGCCGTCGGCGCCGCGGGACGTGCGGGGGGCGCGGGTGCTGGCCCTGCTCGGCGACAGCGTCACCACCGACCACATCTCTCCCGCCGGGGCCATTCCCGACGACGGGCCGGCCGGCGCGTATCTCATCTCGCGCGGCGTCGAGCCGAAGGACTTCAACTCGTTCGGCAGCCGCCGCGGCAACCACGAGGTGATGATGCGGGGCACCTTCGCCAACATCCGGCTCCGCAACCAGCTCGCGCCGGGGACCGAGGGGGGCTGGACGCGGTATCAGTCGGACGGCGAGCAGATGAGCATCTACGCCGCGGCGATGCGCTACCAGTCGGCCGGCGTGCCCCTCGTCGTCCTCGCGGGCCGCGAGTACGGATCGGGCTCGTCCCGCGACTGGGCGGCCAAGGGCACGATGCTGCTCGGCGTCCGCGCGGTGGTAGCCGAGAGCTTCGAGCGCATCCACCGCAGCAACCTCGTGTTCATGGGCGTCCTGCCGCTGCAGTTCCAGGACCGCGAGAGCGCCGCCACCCTCGGCCTGACGGGCCGGGAGGCGTTCGACATCACCGGCATCGCGGACGGCCTGGTCCCGCGCGGCGAGGTGCGGGTGCGCGCCGCCGCCCCCGACGGCTCGGCCCGCGAGTTCACGGCGCGGGTGCGCATCGACACCCCCGACGAGCTCGCCTATTACCGCCACGGCGGCATCCTGAAGTACGTGTTGCGGCAGCTCTCGGGCAACGGGCAGGCATAGTGAACCTCGAACGATGACGACAACAGCCACCGCCGCCGCCCCTGACATCCAACCCGCCCCGCCGCAGCAGATCGAGTGGGACCTCGGCGAGATCTACCGGGACATCGATGCCTGGAACGCGGCCAGGACCTGCATCGAGGAGCGGGTCGCGGCGCTCGCCGGCTACCAGGGCCGTCTCGGCGAGAGCGCGGCGACGCTGCGCGACGCCCTCGACGCGGTCTCCGCGACCGAGAAGGAGCTCTCGCGGCTGTTCGTGTTCGCGTTCCTGAAGGCCGACGAGGACCGCCGGGTCGCGGCGGCGCAGGAGCGCCGCGGACTCGCCGCCGCCCTCCGGTCCCGGTTCGGCGAGACCGTCGCGTTCCTCTCGCCCGAGCTGCTGCGGGTCGGCTCGGAGACGATCGAGCGGTTCATCGCGGAAGAGCCGGGCCTCGCGCGGCACGCGTTCAACCTGCGCGACACCCTCCGGCACGCGCCGCACACCCTGTCGGACGAGTCCGAGCAGGTCATCGCCGCCACCGGCCCCGTCGTGCAAGGCCCCGAGCGGATTTACGCCATGCTGACGAGTTCGGACATGGCGTTCCCCACCGTGACCCTGTCCACCGGCGAGACCGTGACCCTCGACCAGGCCGCGTACACTCTGCACCGGGCGTCGAAGCACCGCGGCGACCGCAAGCTCGTGTTCGACCGGTTCTGGGGCGCCTGGAAGACCTACGAGGCGACCCTCGGACAGCTGCTCGACACGCAGGTCAAGGCTCACGTCTTCCACGCCCGGGTGCGGCGGCACGGCAGCGCGCTCGAGGCGGCCCTGTCCGGTCCGAACATTCCGGCCGCCGTCTACCGCACCCTGCTCGACGCCGCCCGGCGCCACCTGCCGTCGCTGCACCGCTACTTCCGCATCCGGCAGCGGATGCTGGGCCTCGACGACCTGCACTACTACGACATCTACCCGCCGCTGGCCGCGTCGGACCGCACGTTCGACGTCGACGAGTCCGGGGCCCTCACCCTGGCGTCGACCGCGCCGCTCGGCCCGCACTACCAGGACCTGCTCCGCGAGGGCATCGCGGGCCGGTGGATGCACGTGTATCCGCAGACCGGGAAGGCGCCGGGCGCTTACATGTTCGGAGACGTGTACGATGTCCACCCGTACCTGCTGCTGAACCACAACGGCCGGTTCACCGATCTCTCCACCTTCACCCACGAGTGGGGGCACGCCATCCACACGCGGCTCGCCAACGAGCGGAACCCCTACGAGACGTGCGGCTATCCCACGTTCATCGCCGAGATCGCCTCGATCACCAACGAGCTCCTGCTGCAGGAGCACCTGCTGGGCCAGGACATCGCGGACGACGAGCGCCTCTTCTATCTGGGCGCGGCGCTCGAGGGCATCCGGGGCACGTTCTTCCGGCAGGTGATGTTCGCCGAGTTCGAGCTCGCGATTCACGAGCTGGTCGAGGCGGGCGAGGCGCTGTCCGGCGAGAAGATGACCGGCCTCTACGGGTCGCTGCTCCGGCGCTATCACGGCGCCGAAGCCGGGGTCATGGCCATCGACCCCGCCTATGCCGTCGAGTGGATGTTCATTCCGCACTTCTACGGCAACTTCTACGTCTTCCAGTACGCGACGTCCATCGCCGCCGCCGCCCTCTTCGCCGAGCGGTTCCTCGCCGGCGACGCCCGGGTCCGGGACGACTACATGGCGGTGCTCTCGGCCGGCGGCTCGCGCTATGCCTGCGAGCTGCTCGGCGAGTACGGCATCGACCTGGCGGCCCACGCCCCCTACGACGCCCTGATCGCGCGGATGGACCGCACGATGGACCGCATCGAGGCGATTCTCGACCGGCGGCAGGCCGGGGCTTGGACCGGGGAGCGGCAGGCTTCTGGCTGACGTGGAACGCGTTCAGGCGCGCCCCTTCGGCAGCGGGGAACCGTGATATCGTGAGCAACCAGTGACGGACACCAGAACGATCGTCGTCTCGGTCATCGGAACGGGAATCGCCGTCATCACGGTCATCGTAGGGTTCACAGCGATCATCGCCGGCGGTATCAACAGCCGGATCGACGACGTGAACGCCCGGATAAGCGACGGCAATGCGCGCGTCGACGCTCGGATCGACGAGCTGAGCAGGAACGTGAACGCCCGGATCGACGACGTGAACGCCCGGATCGACGACGTGAACGCCCGGATCGACGACCTCCAGAGCGATGTCCGAGAGTTGCGCGCGCTGGTGATCGACGCCATCAAGAACGTCGAGCCGGCCATCGACTGAGCGTTCGACATCGACAGTGGCCCGTTGGGCGGGGGCCTGAAGGAGTTGCCATGCGGATGCGCACTGCGGCGGCGGTGCTGGCGGGCATGCTCGGCGTGAGCGGCGCGAATGCGGCGGCGCAATCGGCCGAGACGGCTCCGACGTTCACGAAGGACGTGGCGCCGATCCTGTACGAGAACTGCGTGACCTGCCACCGGCCGGACAACATCGCGCCGATGGCCTTGATCGAGTACTCCGACGCGCGTCCCTGGGCCCGGTCGATCAAGGACCTCGTGGTCTCTCGCGAGATGCCGCCGTGGCCGGCGGACCCGCTCAACAGCATGAAGTTCCGGAACGAGCGGTACCTCGAGCAGCACGAGATCGACACCATCGCGGCCTGGGTCGACGCCGGCGCGCCGAGGGGGAACTCCGCCGACCAGCCCGCGCCGCCCGACTTCCCGGCCGGGTGGACCTACGAGGGCGGCGAGCCCGACTACGTCTTCGAGCTGCCCGTCGAGTACACGGTGGCGGCCGAGGGCGAAGAGGACTACATCGACTTCTACACCGAGATGCCGTGGGACGAGGACCGCTTCGCCGAGGTGCTCGAGCTGCGGCCGAGCGACTATCGGATCGTCCATCACTCGGGCGCCTATACCGTCGACCTCCCCTGGGGGACGCAGGTCATCGACGGGGTGCTGCACGACCTTGACGGCAACTCGCTGCTGCGGGCGCCGCTGCCCGAGCGCCCCGCTTCGGAGACCGAGGCGCGGGCCGAGTCCGAGGGCCGGGTTGCGCAGCGGGTCTTCAACGAGGTCAACCTGCCCGGGTCGAGCAAGCTGCTCTCCTACGTGCCCGGCCGCGGCGTCGAGCGGCACCGCCCCGGCACCGGCAAGCGGCTCGCCGCCGACAAGTGGATCCGCTGGACCATGCACTACAACCCCATCGGGGTCGAGGCGACCGAGCGCAGCAAGCTCGGCATCTGGTTCAACTCCGTGCCGGTGACCCACGAGGTGCTGACGCGGCAGGCCGGCAACGCGTTCCCGACCGACCCCTTCGGCGCCGACATCTACATCGTGCAGGGCGAAGAGGTGAAGCCGACCGAGGACCCCGAGACCGGCCGGGTCCGCCGCGGCAAGATCCCGAACATCCCGCCCTACACCGACGACTGGAAGATCACCGGCATCACCCCGATCAGCGAGGCGATCACGCTGTACGGCCTCTCGCCGCACATGCACCTGCGGGGCAAGAGCCTGCGGTGGGTGGTGACCTACCCCGACGGCCGGGAAGAGACGATTCTCGACGTCCCCGAGTTCGACTTCAACTGGCAGATCCACTACGAGCTGGCCGAGCCGCTGCACCTGCCGGCCGGCAGCAAGATCACCGGCATCGGCGTCTACGACAACTCGCTCGGCAACCGGTGGAACCCGGGTCCGCACCTCGAGGTGTACTGGGGGCAGCAGAGCTGGGACGAGATGTACCAGGCGTTCACCGAGTACACCGTCGAGAGTCAGGACCTGACCAAGCTCGCCACCACCGACGACGAGTAGCGGGGCGGGGGAGGATCGATTCGATGCGCGGGCGGGTCGTGGCGTTGTCACTCGTGTTGGCGTTCTTCGCGTCCTCGGCGTTCGCGCAGCCGCAGCGTCCCCAGGGGCAGATTCCCGACCGGGGCCGCCCCACCCAGAGCGGCGATGAGATTCCGCTGTTCGACTACGACGCCTACTTCCCCGGCGTCTGGCAGTTCGAGTGGCGGGTGCCCGAGAGCCCCCTTGGCCCCGGCGGCGCCATCGAGGGCACCGAGGTCTTCTCGACCGGCGACGGCCGCTACTACACCAGCCGCATCGAGGCGGAGGGACCCGACGGCCCGTTCACGGCCGACTCCCGCATCATCTATTTCGCCGAGCAGAAGGTCTTCGCCCGCTACGAGGTCGACAGCCGCGGCTTCGAGCTGTTCAAGGCGGGCCGGGTCGGCGGCGACCTCGGCGGCTTCTACACCATCCACTACGAGACCCCGCCCTTCGATGTCGACGGCCAACAGGTGCAACTGCGGCTGGTCACCCGCCTCGTGTCGCCGGTCAACTACCGGGTCGAGTCGCGCATCTCCGTCGACGGCGGCCCGTTCCGGAACTTCGGCACCGCGTGGTGGACCAAGGATATCTCCGGTGTGACGGAGTTGGGCGCGGAGAGCCGATGAGGGGTCCAGTCCTGCGCCGATCACTAGACTGGCGTCTGTTCGCTCCCGCCCTGCTGTTCATGGGTGCCCTCTCGATCACACCGGCCGCCCAGCCGATGTCGATCATGGTGACCGTCGGCTGCGTCGAAAGCGGCGACGACGGCCGCTTCCGCCTCGTCCGCGCCACCGAGCCCGAGGCCCAGCAGGAACGGATGCCTGAGCAGCCGCCGGCAGACGCTCCCCTCGGCGCACGGACCATCCGCCTGATCGGCACCCTGGAAGAGTTCGGCGTCGGCGACCGCGCCGGCCACAAGGTGTGGGCGAAGGGCCTCCTCAACCCGGATGCGGCGGGTGGCGCCGATCTGCTGAATCTCACCTCGATCACCACGCTGTCCGATCGCTGCGAGTCCTGAAGACCGGCGCTGGCCGCGCCTTCGTGGGGTCTTGCTCGGGGCATCGTGCCGGGGCGATTCGGGCGTGCAAACTAGTACTCTGGCCCCGGGGATGTCGAGGACGCTTGACTCGCTTGACGGTGCACACCCGCGGGTGCTCAGAGCCGAGAAGGAGCACTTGACGTGACTTGGGATGAGTGGACGCGGATGAACCTGCCGATGCGCTGGTCCATCTACAAGGGAGAGTGCGACTGGAGCGTTCCCCTTGGGCTCTCGGAGCTGGACCTGAGTGCGGGCGTGCCCGACGGAACGTACCACGTGGTGTGCGGCTACGGAGATGTCACCGAGCAGCCTCGTTTCGGAGGCATCGTGGTGGCGAACGGGGAGTTCGATCCGAAGACGACCGCCGAGGCCTGTTACCGGGCCGTCTGCGTTGGGCTCTACGAGATGGGCGAACGGGAATTCCGCGAGAGGCCGTCCATACACCACTGCTTCATCGAACATCTCAAGTACGCCGCGAAGGTGTCGGCCTTCGTGCTGGGCGTGGGCTCGTGAGCGTGGGATCGCGGGCTGGCTTCAAGCAGCCTTCGGGAACAGCAGTTGTGTTCATTGGCGGCGTGGCGACGCGGCCGACCCGCAACGCTCGCAGACGGCAGGGCGGTGCTCGTGGATTCTTGAGGAGCCCCAAGGCGGCCTTCACCAAGCGGACAGGTACTTCTCGCCGCTCCACTCCGGGACCTGCTGGTTCTGTCGGAGTCGCATGCGTTGGAGGCTCAGTGCGGAGTACACGTCGTCGAGATGCGGCGTTGCCGAGAAGATGCCGGGCAGGCTCGCCGCCGCCTCCAAGGTGAAGCGCTCGGCGAGGACCGGCTTGGAACGGTCCTGGTAGGCCGAGTTCCACCACGTCAGGATCCGATCCTGCGCCGAACGCAGGATTCGGTCCCCGGGCAGTCGGTCACGCTTCTCGTGCTGGTTGATCCTCCGGTGGACCGGCATGAGGTTCCACAGGTCGCCGCACGGCCAGACGGCCCAGGGGAAGCAGTGATCGATGTCGAATCTATCCGCCGACAGGCGCATGCCGCTCCAGACGCAGGTGAGATCGCCCTCCGCGAGCAGGCGTGCCGCCTGCCGGCGTGCCTCGCTGACATCGCGCTCGGGGTCGGACCACGTCATGGCTGCCGACAATCGAGCATCGTCGATCTGTCGCCCCTGCCTCTCGGCATACCTCTTCGTCAGTCGGATCCACTCGGCCTGCAGCGCCGGCTCGATCCAGACGCTGTAGCGCTGGAGGGCCGTCCACAGGTGCATGGGGACGTGCATCGTCCCGAAGCCGGTGAGGTACTCGTCCTCCAGCAGCACGTCCGCGGGACGCCGGATGTTGCGGTCCTTCCGGACGGGCAGGATCGGCCCGCCGTTGGGGTAGGTCATGTAGGTCGCGGGCATTCTCTCGATGGTGGCCGCCGCGTCCTTGATCGCCTGGTGGAGCGCCTTCCCGGTGTCGCCGGAGAATCGCATGCCGACTCGGAGGTCGTGGTGGGATACGGCGACGAGCTGTTCGAAGGCCTCCTTGGCGAAGCCCAGCCGTCGGCCACCTCGATCGTTGTTGGGATTCTGCGGCAGGTCGGCCTCGAGGATCGGCTTGAAGAGTCGAAGCCAGGTCAGGGCGACGAGGCCCATCGGCACCGCGACGTGGTCGTCGTCGGGATGGCGCGCGAGGCCGGCGGCGGTGTCCGCGATGCGGCACAGGACGCGCAACAGCGCCAGCTTGTAGGTGGAGCTCTTATCGTCGTTCAGGATGACGTGCCGCAGCAGGGGCAGTGCGCCCGTCCCGTCGTCCGGCAACCGCAGCGCCACCTGCGTCCACCGCACGTCCGGCCGGCCCAGATGGTCTTCAGCAGTCACGCACCGCTCGACCAGCGCGCCGTGGTCGCGGGCCAGCCGGCGGATCTCGTCGGCCGAGACCGCGTGCATGGCGCGGGTGGCCTCGGTCGGGCCGTGGCGCAGGCTGAGGGCGATGAGGCCGCCCGGCTTGAGCAGGTTGACCAGCTTGCGGAAGGCCCGCCCACGGTCCGACGGGGCGACGTGCATCCAGACCGCGCTGAGCAGGATCACGTCGAACGCCAAGCCAGTCCTGAGGGTCCGGCGCAGGACCGGCAACGAGTCCGCCAGCCACCGGATCGCCGGCTCGGTGTGGCGCTCCCGCGCGATCATCCGCATGCGGGGCGAGGGCTCGACGGCGACCACGTCGAACCCCCGGGACGAGAGCCACGCAGCGTCGCGGCCGCTCCCCGCCCCGACATCGAGAGCGGCGGCCGGTGCCGCCGGCAGCAGGTCGGCCAGCCAGCCGTGCAGCCGCTCGGGAGGCACGCCCTCGTACCGGGCCGCGGCGGCGTCGGCGTTGGCGTCGTACCAGGCGATCGGGTCAGCCATTCGTCAGTGCGGCGGTGCGTATTTCCCTGAAGTGGAGCACGGGTTCCGCCGAAGTGGAACGCGTCCGGAACATAGCGAGGTTGCTCGGTCGGATTCCTGCCATTGGTTCGCAACGACTGCTTGAGATTCTACCCGCGACGCTGTGATGTCGTGTTCAATCGGGCCGCGATTTCCGTCGTCCCGTTAATTGACCATGGTTGTTGACCATGGTAGCTTCAAGCTGATGGAGACGATGGCGATCTCGAAGTTCAAGGCGACGTGCCTGGCCGTATTGCAGCGCGTGCGCACCACCGGACAGACGGTCCGGATTACCCGCCGCGGCGAGCCCATCGCCGACGTGGTGCCGCCCGGACCGCCCCGGCGATCGAAGGGCTGGCTGGGCGCCATGTCCGATCGCATGCGCATCCGGGGCGACATAACGGTGCCGAGCAGCGAGCTGGTCCACTGGGACGTCGAGGAAGAATGAGGCTTCTCCTCGACACGCACATCTGGCTCTGGAGTCTCGGCGAACCGTCGCGGCTGGTGCCGCGCGTAGCGCAAGCCCTCGAGGCGAAGGACACCGAGTTGTGGCTGTCGCCCATCTCCCTCTGGGAGCTCGGGATACGGGTCGAGAAGGGGAGAGTCGAGCTGCCGGACAGTCTGGACGCGTGGATCGACGACGCGTTGAGCACAGCCCCGATGCGGGAGGCCCCGCTGACGCGCGCGGTCGTGCGCGCGCTCGGTTCCATCACGACGCCGCACCGTGACCCCGCCGGTCGCTTTCTCGCCGCGACCGCGGCTGCCCTCGATCTGCAACTGGTGACCTCCGACGAGCAGCTGCTGGCCGGACGCGGCAACCGGGTCCTGCCGAACCGTTGACGTCGTTGCGGACCGCGCGTGGTACGGTGAAGAGACAGCCATGCTCGGACCGTACACCCATCGCATCGATCCGATCCTGCTCGACGTCGGCGGCGTCCACCTCTGGTGGTACGGCCTCGGCTTCGCCCTGGGGTTCCTGGAGCTGCATCTGTTCCTCCGGCGGGGCGGCGGGCAACTCCGGTTGTCGCCCCGCGAGGTGTGGAGCCTGAGCCTGTACATGACAATCGGGGTGCTGATCGGAGGACGCGCCCTGGAGATTGCGTTCGACGAATGGCCCTTCTACCGCGAGCATCTGCACCTGCTCCCCGCGTGGTGGCTCGGGGGCATGGCCACGCACGGCCTGTTGTTGGGCGGGGCGCTGGGCGCGGCGCTGTTCGCGCGCCGGTACGGCAAGCCGTTCCTGCTCGTGGCGGACGCGCTGGTGATTCCCGCCGCGTTCCTGATGGGCATGGGACGCATCGGGAACTTCATCGACGGCCAGATCGTCGGCGCGGTGACCGACGTCCCCTGGGCGGTCGAGTTCCCCTACGCGGAGGGCTTCCGCCATCCCGTGGTGCTCTACGACGGGGCCAAGAACCTGCTGCTGATGGCCTATCTGCTGCACGTACGGCGGGTGAACCCGACGCCCGGCGCCGTAGCCGCCCGCTTCGTCTTTTGGTACGCGTTCCCGCGCTTCTTCATCGACCTCTTCCGCGAGTACCCCACCCACCGGCTCGCCCTCGGCACCGGCCAGACCCTGAACATCGTCATGGCGGTAATCGGCGCAGCCGCCCTGTACCGCTCGCGCCTGCGCCGGCTGGGCCGGCTGAAGGGCAGCGCGGGGTGGGGACTCAGCGCCACGGGTCCGGCCGGCCGGTCGCAGCCCGGACCGCCCCTTCTGTCGCAGCGCCTCGCCTTCGCCGGCCTGCTGGCTTTCTGCCTGACGATTCCGAGCATCTGGACGCAGGACGTCCCGGCCCGCTACGGCGCTCGGCATCCGGGCCTGGAGCACTCGTGGCTGTATCCGGAGATCGACACCGCGCCGCCGGCGCTGCCGGCCGATCCCGTCGAGCCGGACGCCGCGCCTCCGGACGGAAGCGGAGGACCCGGGAGATGACCCCGCTGCGGCTCGTCGGTCGGGCGTTGATTGTCGGGCTGCTCGCCACGCCGGTTCCCGCCGCGGGTTACGCGGCGGCGCTGGAGGCCCCCCGGGCCGCTGCGGGGGCGGCGGCCAGAGCCGCGGTCGCGGGGCCCGCGGGCCAATCGGCGGCGCCGGAGGCAGTGCAGGCCGCCCCACGGACAACAGCCCCCGCGGCCGTCGCGGGAGCCGCGAGGCAGGCCGCGCCCGACTCGGTCCGCGAGCCCGAGAGCGGCGTGACGTTCCCCGTCTCCCTCACGCCGCCGGGGCAGGTGACGCCGCACTGGCTCATGGGGACCGGCATCCGCCAGCGGACCATCTTCCGGGTGAACGTCTACGCCTTCGGCCTCTACGTCGACGCGGACGGGGCGCGGGCCGCGCTCGCCGAGTTCGCGGGAGCCACGGCTGAGGCGCTCGGGCGGGACGAGCGCTTCACCCGCCACCTGCTCGACCTCGACTTCGGGATGGCGCTGCGGCTGGTCATGACCCGAACCGTCAGCGGCAGCGACGTGGCCGAGGCGTTCGACGATGCGCTGCGGCCGCGCATGCCGCGGGCCGGGCGCGGCGCCGACGGCGACGTCGCCGCGGCGGCCCTGGCGACCCTGCGCGGCTATCTCGGCGTGGACGAGGTGCGCCGCGACGCCGAGATCGTCTTCTCGTGCGGTCCCGCCGGCCGCCTCGCCATGACGGTGGACGGCGCCGGGCGGCCGCCCATCGAGTCGCGGGCCCTCTGCCGCGCCCTGTTCGACGTCTATCTGGGTGAGAACCCGATCGAGCCCGACGGCAGGCGCAACCTCATCGCGGGATTCGCCGGTCTCCTGCAACCCGTCGACCGCCGATGACGCGGCGCGCCGCGTCCACTACTCCGGCCGCTGATCGCGGTGGTGGGGTTCGCGGGCAGGGCGCCCTCGGGGCGCGGCCGTCACTCGGCCAGGAGCCGCGGCGCGGCGATGACCGCGCCGCCGGTGGCCACGATCCAGCGGACCGTGCGCGTCTCGCTGGCCGCGATGGCCGCCATCACGTCGGCTATCCGGGCGTCGAGCCGGTCCGGCGTCACGTGATTGCCGTGCTCGGCGGCCTGCCGGACCGCATCGGTGATGGCGCTGGCCTGTTCCGGCTCGAGGCCGGCATCGGTCAGGTTCCGAGCGATGGCGTGGGTATCGAACATCGAGGTCCCTCTGGGTTCGGAGGGCTCGCAAGTGCGGCGGCCCTTCCGGGACCGGCCGACGACGATCATAGCACCCGGCGTCCCTCACCCGGGGACGAACATGAAGCAATCCGTGTGCCGGGCTCCACCCGGGTTCAAGGTCGCCGGAAGAGGCGCTGATCCCACCACACCGGCGTTTCCGGGCCGACCGTCAAGCCCTCGAAGTCCGCATGCCGGGCGTTGATGATGAGGTTGCGTTCCATTCGCACGACCACGGACGGAACGAACAGCAGGGCGCTTCGGCCTTCGCCATACCAAGTGCGGCCGAAGCGGCGGGCCGCCTCGCCTCCCGCGTCGTCCCAGCCTGGAATCGCATCCGGCGCCACGACCTCGCAGCTCGTGCCGGGCGGGATGTGGATCTCGATGAAGTGCTGGTTCGGGGGCAGCACGCCGTTCCAATGGACCAGCTTTTCCAGCAAGGCGGTGGGATAGCTCTCCGACGCGTAAATCACGTCGGACCCGGTCTCGTGCCATCGGCCGGAGACCCGCCGGGCGCCTTCCGCGCTCCACACCGGGAACTGTCCCTGGGGATCGCCGATGCGATAGGCCCGCATCGCCTCCCGCAGCAACCGCGGCATCGTCAGGGTGCGATGCCTGCCTCGGCCCTGCGGATCAGGTTCAGTACCGCTTCCGCCCCCGCCGAGCTGGACCGCGCCAGGTCGAACGGCGTTTCCCCTTCCAGCAGCGGATGCGGCCGGTTCAGGAATGCCTCGATGGCGTCTCGGTCTCCGCGATACGCGCGACCGACGGCGTCGACGACGCGGCCGATCTCGTAGAGCCGTTCGCTGAGCTGGCGGGAGAGTCGCGACTTCGCCTTGCGTGCCCGCCTGAGGGTGGCTTCGGGGACGACCGGGCCGACCACCCGCTTCCTGCCCAGCGTCTCGGCCAGGGCGATCGCCGCTTGCGACGGCAGGCCGCGGGAAATGCGCCGCGCGAGCTGTACGTCGCTCAGCCGTTCGGGTCGGTCGAGCGCCAGCAGCCGCCCGACCCGCATGGCCTCGCTCGCGGGCATTTCCGCGGGGTTGGCGTAGGCTTTGAGATTCATGGGTGAGTGCCCGGGAACAGTGGCGTCAAGTGACGATGATATCTCGATCAATTGGCGAGATCAAGGTCGCGGGCCGGTTGGCTGCGGTCCGACCCCGTGTGCAGCCCGTCGTCCCGGCGTGCTACAGTGGCGCGTTCACTCGGCGCCGGACACCTCTGACGACGGATACCGACCATGTTGAGCAGTTGGCAGCAGGACTATACGCCGATCGCGGACAGTCTCGGCTACTCCACCATCGCCGCGGCCATCCCTCTCGTCATCCTCTTCTACATGCTGGGAGTCCGGCGCAAGCCCGGGTGGATCGCCGGCCTCACCGCCCTCGGGGCGGCGGTGGTGCTGGCCGTCGGGGTGTACGGCATGCCCGTCGTGCCGGCGGGGGCCGCGATGGTCTACGGCGCCGCGTTCGGCCTGTTCCCCATCGGCTGGATCGTCATCGCCTCGCTGATCCTGTACCGGGTCACCCTCGACTCGGGCCGGTTCGAGATCATCAAGGACTCGATCGGCTCGCTCAGCGACGACCGCCGCCTGCAGGCGGTGCTCATCGGCTTCGCCTTCGGGGGCTTCATCGAGGGGGCGGCCGGCTTCGGGACCCCGGTGGCCATCGCCGCCGCGATGCTCACCGGCCTCGGCTTCTCCCCGTTCTACGCCGCGTTCATCTGCCTGATCGCCAACACCGCGCCCGTCGCGTTCGGCTCGCTCGGCATCCCCGTCGTGACCCTCGCCCAGGTCACGGGGCTGCCCGAGATGGGCCTGAGCGCGATGACGGGGCGGCTGTGCGCGCTGATCGGCATCATCATCCCCGCCTACATGGTGGTCGTCATGTCCGGGTTCCGCCGGTCCCTCGAGGTGCTGCCGCAGGTGCTGGCGTGCGCGGTGACCTTCGCCGTGGTCCTGTTCGCGGTCACCAACACCATGGGGCCGGCCCTCGCCGTCATCCTCGCGTCGATCGCCGCGATGATCGCGATGGTCACGGCCATGAAGATCTGGCAGCCGGAAGTGCCGTTCCGCCTCGAGGGCGACGTCGCGGCGACGACGCAGTCGCGCACCCACACGACCGGCGAGGTGGTGTCCGCGTGGACCCCCTACATGCTGCTCGTGGCGTTCGTCCTCGCGTGGCGCTACCAGCCCATCCAGGGTCTGCTGAACAGCCTCGGCACGTCGATCCCGGTGCCGCTGTTGCACGACGTCGTCACCCGGGTGCCGCCGCTGACCCCCGATCCGTCGCCGTACGCGGCGATGTACAACTTCAACTGGCTGTCCGCCGCCGGCACGTCGTGCTTCCTCGCCGCGTTCGCGTCGTCCCTCGTCATCGGCTTGCCTGCCGGGAAGTTCTTCGGCATCGTGGGGGCGGTGCTCAAGCAGCTGCAGAAGCCGCTGCTGACCATCGCGTCGGTGCTGGCCCTCGCGTTCCTGATGAACTACGCGGGCATGACCTCGACCCTGGGACTGGCCTTCGCGGCCACCGGGGCCCTCTTCCCGTTCTTCAGCGCCATGCTCGGCTGGACCGGCGTCTTCCTGACCGGCAGCGACACGTCGTCGAACGCGCTGTTCGGGACGCTCCAGGTGGTCACCGCCAACGCCCTGGGCCTGAACCCGATTCTGACCGCGTCGACGAACGCGGCCACCGGGGTCATGGGCAAGATGATCTCGCTGCAGAGCATCGCCGTCGCGGTCGCCGCCACCGGCATGGCGTCGTCGCAGGAGGGGCGCCTGTTCCGGATCACGCTGAAGCACAGCATCATCCTGGCCCTGTTCATGGCCGTGGTGACGATGATCTTCGCCTACGTGCTCCCGCAGCTCGTGCCGCCGCCGGCGTGATCGGTCACGCCGGCGCAGCATGCGCGGCGTCTGGTCCGGTCCGGTCGGCGTGTATTCTGATGACGGGAGGTCGCGAGTCGGCGTCGCGGTCGGAGGAAGGCGGATGAGACTGAAGATCGTCCTGTAACCAGGCGACGACGGGGTCTACGTTCCCAGTCTTCCCGGATGCATCAGCGAGGGAAACACCGTCGATGACGCAATGGCCAACATCCGGGAAGCAATCGAGCTGTGCCTCGAACCGGTCGCAGGCGGCCTCACCGGCCGGGAAGGTCCGGAGGTACGTGAACTGATCGTGTGACCAAGGTCAGGGTCAGAGCGTCGACGGCATGAGCAGCATCGCGACCGCGGTGACGAGGAACAGGACCACCGCGATCAGGCCGCTGTAGCCGAGCACGTCCCCGAACTTCATCCGGGTGACGGTCAGGATGGGGATCGCCCAGAAGGGCTGGATGAGGTTGCTCGTCGAGTCGCCGTAGCAGTAGGCGAGCAGGGTGGTGGTCGGCGACACGCCGAGGTCGCGGGCCGCCGGCAGCAGGTAGGGAGCCTCGATCAGCCACTTCGAGCCGCCCGAGGGAACGAACACGTTCACGACCCCCGAGTAGATGTAGACGATCAGCGGATAGGTTTCGGTGGTTGCCACCTGCACGAACAGGGCGCCCAGCCAGTCGCCGAGGCCGGTGCCGTTGATGACCCCGAAGATGCCGGCGTAGAACGGGAACTGCAGGATGACCCCCGACGCGGTCCGCGCCCCGTTGCCGAACGCCCTCACCAGGTTCGCGGGCCGCCTCTGCAGCAGCATCGCCCCCATCAGGAACACCGCGTTGTAGGCGTTGATGGTCCAGCTCGCCCCGAACCCCTGGGTCACGATGGAGTGCCCGAGGGGATAGCCGATCAGGATCACGGCGAGGAAGATCCAACCCGGGAACGCCTCGATGCCCGCCGCCGGGGTCGTCGGCTCCACCTCCTCGGGCATCGCCGGCATGATCGCGGCCAGCTCGTCCTCGGTCAGCGTCCGCGCGTTGCGGCGCGGGTGCAGCAGGGCAACCATGCCGAGGCCCACGACCGAGACGACGGCGAGGTAGCCGAGGTTGAACGCGTTGAAGAGGGTCTCGGTCACCGGCAGCAGCCGGTCGACGAGCGGCTCGGCCCCGGGCGGGGGAGTCGTGATGGGGTTCCCGGCCGTCGCCATGATGAGCGGGGCGGAGCCGGACAGCCCACCGTGCCACACGGTGCCGAGGCCGAGATAGCCGGCCGCGATCAGGATGCGGATGTCCGCCCCGGGGTTCCGCCGGGCCACGAACGGGAGGAAGAGGGCCGAGGCGACCACGCTCGCGGCCCAGTTGAAGTAGGCGACCACGATCGAGAACAGCCCCAGCAGCACCACCGCCTGCACCGGCCGGTCGGCGTCGGGCCGGCTCGCGAGCCAGTCGAGGAACCGGAACGCGGGCCGCGACGACACGCAGGCGTGCGCCGCGATGAGGGCGATGGCGAACTGCATCGCCAGCTCGAGCAGCGCCCACATGCCGCCGCCCCACGCGAGCACCGTCTCGTTGAGGCCGGCCCCCGCCCCGAGCATGGCGAGCAGGATCGCCAGCACCGTCAGCGACATGCACACCACCCACGAGTCGGGTATCCAGCGCTGGGTGAAGCGGGACAGGCTCTCGCCGAGGTTGCCGATGAGCTGGATGATCGCAGCCATGAAATCGTCGCCTAGCCGCCCGTGGATTCAGGCAGGATGCATCGCCGGTCGAATGCAGCCGGGATTCTCGCCACGGGCTGCCAGGGTCAGGCCGCCTCGTCCGCGGCCGGAGGCTTCGCCGCGTACAGGCAGAGCAGCGAGGCGATCGACAGCACCGCCGCCCCGAAGAACGCCCACTGATAGTTGCCGAAGCTGTCGAACACGAGCCCCGCGAGCCGGGCGCCGACGACCGCCGCCAACCCCCACGCGAGGAACAGCAGGCCGTAGTTCACCCCCAGGTGCTTCGTGCCGTAGAAGTCGGCAGAGGTTGCCGCGAACACCGCCAGCAGCGCGCCGTAGCAGAAATAGACGGCGAAGACGCCGAGCACGAAGAACACCACGGTCGAGCCCAGCAGATAGAGCAGGGGCATCGCCACCGCCGACACCACCACCATCAGCCGCAGCACGTTCAGCCGGCCGAGGTTGTCGGACATCGCACCGGAGAGGACCCGCCCCGCGGTGTTGCCGATGGCCCCGACGATGAGCCCGATAAGCGCCACGCTGGTGATGCCCGCCTCCGTGCCGAACGGGACGAGCTGGCTGATCAGCCCCAGCCCGGCGATCGCGCCGAAGAAGTAGGCCAGGAACAGGAAGTAGAACGAGCTGCCCCGCAGCATCTCCGACGGGGTGATCTCGCGCGTCGCCCGGGTGACCGCGGCCTTGAGCTGGCTCGGGTCCCAGCCCTCGGGCGCGTACCCGTCCGGGGCCGGCTTGAGCAGCCACGCCCCGGCGATCGAGATCAGGAGGAAGACGACGCCGTATATCCGGAAGGTCGCCTGCCACCCCGAGCCCGGGATCAGGAACTCGTCGGCGATCGGCCCGAAGATGCCCGACCCGGCGCCGTAGCCGCCGACCGCGATGCCGATGGCGAGCCCGCGCCGGTCCGGGAACCACCTCGAGACGACGGGGATCGCGATCGAGTAGCCGATGCCGTTCCCGGCGCCGGCGATGAGGCCGTAGGTGACGTACAGGACCGTCAGCGACGTCGTGTAGCTGGCCAGGAAGAACCCGGCGCTGAACAGGATCCCGCCGATGGCGGCGAGGGTGCGGAACCCCACGGTGGCGTGCAGCCGTCCGGCGAGGACGAACGTCACCGCCATCGTGAAGATGCCGATGCTGAAGGTGGTCGACGTCTGCTCGCGGGCCCAGCCGAACTCCTCCTCGAGCGGCAGCACGAAGACGCTCCAGGCGTAGAACGAGCCGAGCACGACGTTCAACATCGTGCCCCCGATCAACGGGAGCCATCGGTTGCCGGCCTGCGATTCAGCCATCGGGTCTCTCCTGGGCCGGGTCGCCGGCCGGCCGCGTTCCCGGGAGCGCCGCCGCCTTGCGGCGCCGCCGCCCCGACCCACCTGCCGGCGTCCGCGCCTATTTCAGGGTGGGCATGCTCAGGTTCACCGCCTCGCGCCGGTCCGGCCATCGGGTGGTCACGACCTTCGTGCGGGTGTAGAACCTGACCCCGTCTTCTCCGTGCACGTGGAGGTCGCCGAACAGCGAACCCTTCCACCCGCCGAACGAGAAGAACGCCATCGGAACCGGAATCGGGACGTTGACGCCGACCATCCCGACCTGAATCTCGCGGGCGAACCGGCGCGCGGCGTTGCCCGAGCGGGTGAACACCGCGGTCCCGTTGCCGTAGGGACTCCGGTTGACGATGTCGATCGCGTCGTCGTAGGTGTCGGCGCGTACGACCACCAGCACCGGTCCGAAGATCTCGTCGCGGTAGATCGGCATCTCGACCGTCACCCGGTCGAACAGGGTCGGTCCCAGGAAGAACCCGCCCTCGCAGCCCGCGACCCGTACGCCGCGGCCGTCGAGCACGAGCTCGGCCCCCGCGCGCTCGCCGAGGTCGACGTAGCGCGCGACGCGGTCGAGATGCTCGCGGGTGATGAGGGGACCCATGTCGACCCCCTCGCCGTCGCCGGGGCCGACCCGGACCGCGGCGGCCCGTTCCCGGATGCGCGACACGATGGCGTCTCCCGCTTCGCCCACCGCCACCACCGCCGAGATCGCCATGCAGCGCTCGCCGGCCGAGCCGTAGGCGGCGCCGATGAGCGCGTCGGCGGCCGCGTCGAGATCCGCGTCGGGCAGCACCACCGCGTGGTTCTTGGCCCCGCCGAGGGCCTGCACGCGCTTGCCGTGCGCGGTGGCCGTCTCGTAGACGTGGCGCGCGACCGGCGTCGAGCCGACGAAGGAGACGGCGGCGACCTCCGGATGCGTGAGCAGCGCGTCGACGGCGGTCCGGTCGCCGTGCACGACGTTGAAGACGCCGGGGGGGAGGCCCGCCTCGTGCAGCAGCTCGGCCGCCATCATGCTCGCCGAGGGGTCCTTCTCCGACGGTTTCAGCACGAACGTGTTCCCGCACGCGAGGGCCACCGGGGCCATCCACATCGGGCACATGATCGGGAAGTTGAACGGGGTTATCCCCGCGCAGACGCCGAGGGGCTGCCGGGTGCTGTGGGAGTCGACGCCGGCTCCCACGTCCTCCGCGTGCTCGCCCTTCAGCAGGTGGGGAATGCCGCTGGCGAACTCGACCACCTCGAGGCCGCGCTGCACCGAGCCCGCCGCGTCGTCCAGGGTCTTGCCGTGCTCCTCGGTGATGACGCGCGCGATGTCGCCCTTGTGCCGTTCCAGGAGGTCCCGGAACCGCATCAGGACCCGCGCCCGCCGGAGCGGGGTGGTGTCCCGCCAGGCGGGGAACGCGGCGCGGGCGTCCTGCACCGCGGCGTCGACGTCGTCGGGGGTCGCGAACGGCACCGTCCGTACGGTTCGCCCCGTCGCCGAATCGGTGACGATGCCCTCCCGGCCGCCGGTGGGGGCGACGCGGTGCCCATTCACCCAGAACGGCACGGTGGGAACGGCAGTCTGCGTGGTCATGCGAACGGTGAAGTGTATCAAAAAGGGCAGGGGCTGGCCGGAAACGAAAAAGGGGGCCGCCGGCATGCGCCGGCGGCCCCTCCCGATGCCCGACCCTCCGGATGCCGGAGGCTCCGGGTGGCGCGGCGGCTACATGTCGAAGTACATCGCGAACTCCCACGGATGCGGCCGCAGGCGGATCGCGTCGACCTCGCCGCGCTTGTAGTCGATCCAGGTGTCGATGAGGTCCTGCGTGAACACGTCGCCCTTCAGCAGGAACTCGTGGTCCGCCTGGAGGGCGTCGAGCGCCTCTTCGAGGCTGCCCGGCGTGCTCGGAATCTTCGCATGCTCCTCGGGCGGCAGATCGTAGAGGTCCTTGTCGAGCGGCCCCATCGGCGTGATCGCGTTCTGGATGCCGTCGAGCCCGGCCATCAGCAGCGCGCTGAACGCCAGATAGCCGTTGCAGGTCGGATCGGGGAAGCGGGTCTCGATCCGCTTCGCCTTCTCGCTGCCGGAGTACACCGGAATACGGACGGCGGCGCTGCGGTTGCGCATCGAGTAGATCAGGTTGATCGGCGCTTCGTAGCCGGGGACCAGCCGCCGGTACGAGTTGGTGGTCGGGTTGCAGAACGCGAGCAGCGCCGCGGCGTGCTTCAGGATGCCGCCGATGTAGTGCAGCGCCGTCCGGCTGAGCCCGGCGTAGGCGTCGGCCTCGAAGAAGGTGTTCTTGCCGTTCAGCCACAGGCTCTGGTGCACGTGCATGCCGGACCCGTTGTCCTGGAAGATCGGCTTGGGCATCAGGGTCACGGTCTTGTTGTGCCGCCGCCCCACGTTCTTGATGACGTACTTGTACTTCATCAGCTTGTCGGCCATGCTGACGAGCGAGTCGAACCGCATGTCGATCTCGGCCTGTCCCGCCGTCCCGACCTCGTGGTGGTGCACCTCGACCTCCACCCCGACGTTCTCGAGCTCGAGCATCATCTCGGTCCGCAGGTCCTGGTGGCTGTCCATCGGGGGAACCGGGAAGTAGCCCTCCTTGTAGCGCGGCTTGTATCCCAGGTTCGGCTTCTCGTCACGGCCCGAGTTCCAGAAGCCCTCGCCGGCGTCGACGTAATAGAAGCCGTGCTGATAGGTCTGATCGAACCGGACGTCGTCGAAGATGAAGAACTCCGGTTCCGGGCCGAAGTAGGCGGTGTCGGCGATCCCCGTGCTCTTCAGATAGGCATTGGCCTTCTGCGCGACGTATCGGGGGTCGCGGGAGTACGACTCGCCGGTGATCGGGTCCTTGACGTTGCAGATGAGGTTCAGCGTCGGCCGCTCGAAGAACGGGTCGACGAAGGCGGTCGAGGCGTCCGGGAACAGCAGCATGTCGCTTTCCTGAATCGCCTGGAATCCACGGATGCTCGACCCGTCGAATCCGACGCCTTCCTCGAAGGCGTCCACCTCGAACTCCTTCGCCGAAATCGTAAAGTGCTGCCAGAGGCCCGGCAGGTCGATGAACCGGAGATCGATCGCGCAGATCCCCTTTTCCTTGATCAGTGCCATCACGTCGTTCGCTGTCATCCGTGTTTCCTCCTGTGTAACCGTTCGTTCCAGCAGTCCGCGGCAGTGGTCCGCGGCCGTTCCACGCCGCAGACTCCTACGCCGCTTCCCCCGTACCCAGCGCGGCTTCCAGATCGGTACGGAGTTCGTGCTCCATGTCGTTCGACAGCTTCTCGCCGTCGCGGGTCAGGTGGAACACGTCGGTCGCGCGATCGCCTTCGGTGGATATCAGCGCCAGGTCGATGTCGTATCCACGTTCGGAAATGACCCGGCTGATGCGGTGCAGCAGCCCCCACTGGTTGGTTCCGCCGACCTCCAGGACCGTGTACCGGTCCGAATAGTAGTGGTCGAAGTGCACCACGCTCGGCACGCGGATCCGGCGGCGCCGCGCCCGCGCCGCGGCTTCGCGTCCCTTCAGCATCGATTCCAGATCGGCGGCGCCCGTCAGGACCTCCTGCAGCAGGTTCGTGAGCTCGGAAGGGCCCGATTCGTTGAGAGCCAGGAACTGATCGGCATCGACGAAGCGGAACAGGTCGAGCACCACCCGCTCGCGATTGCTCATCGCCTGGCCCCGAAGGATGTCCATGCCGAAGTAGGACAGCACGCCGCAGATCTTCGAGAAGATGCGCGGGCGGTCCCGGGTGACGACGCTGAGCTCCCACACCTCGTCCTGTCGTTCGAGGTTGAGCCGTACCGCATCCGGCTCGAGATCGCGGGACAGCACGATGTGGTCGTACACCCGCCGGGGGTCGACGAGCCGCAGATAGCGCCGGGGCAGACCGTCGAGGAACCGCGTGACCTGCTCCTCGGTGATCTCCGGCGGCCGCCCGGCCTGCAGCTCGGCCACGCTCTGCTCGCCCGTCGCAATCACCTCGTCGCCGTAGCCCAGCGTCAGGTGGTTGTAGGTATCGACGTACAGGCGCCACAGGAGCTCTTCCTTCCAGGGCGTGAGGGTCTCCGGGGTCGTGGCCTGAATGTCCACCAGGGTCAGCAGGCACAGCATTCTGAGCCGGTCCTCGGTGCCGACCAGCCGCGCGAACTGCCGGGGCACCTCCGGGTCCTGCGTGTCCCGCCGGAACGCCGTCTGCGACATGACGAGATGGTGGCGAATCAGGAACTCCACGGTGCGGGCCGCCGGCGGGGGGACGCGGAGCCGTCGGAGCGGTCCCGCGACCATGCGCACGCTCTCTTCCGCGTGGTTCTTGTTCGTCCACTTGCCGACGTCGTGAAACAGCAACGCGAGGACGATCAACTCGGGCTGGTCCAGCTCGGCCAGCGCGCCCGAGAACCGCCGGCGCGACGGCGTGCACGCGTCGAGATCGGTCAGGTCGGACAGGTTGCGGATGGTCACGAGGGTATGCTCGTCGACCGTGTACTTGTGATAGAAGTCGCGGATGACCCGGCAGTAGATCTTGCGGAACTCGGGAAACATGCGTCCGAGCAGCCCGTTCTCGTGCATTTCCGACAGCCGGTGGTAGAGACCGGCCCCCGGTTTCAGGAAATGCAGGAACCCTTCGCATTCGGCCTGCCCCGGGAAGAACTGCTCCGACGTGTAGCGGTCGCCGTGCCGCTCGATGAACGTGAGGGCGTCGGGAGCCACCGCGCAGCCTTCGTCGACGGCGGCCTGGAACACGGAGAGCCACGTGCGCGGCTGCAGCGATGCGCGCACGGTGTCGACGAAGCCCACCCCGTCGTGCCGGCGCTCGATGTTGTCGGCGACCGCGACGGCCGGGGTCGCGGCCGGGGTCGTGCCCTCGAGGACATGCGACAGCACCCGCGACACGATGCGGGCGTGGTGGAAGTAGACGCTCATCAGCGCCTCGACCGCCCGCGCCTTGGAGCCCGGCGAGCCGAAGCGTTCGGCTACCGTTTCCTGATGTTCGTGGTTCAGGACGTTCTGGGCGCGCTTGTTGTCGAGATGCACCATCGAGCGGATGCGCAGCAGGAACTCCTCGGCTTCGTCGACCGCCTCGTCGCGGCGGCCCGCGATGAGGCGGTCGACGCCGTCGGTCTCCGCGGGGGTCAGCGCGCTCAGGGTCCGGATGGCGGACAGGTCGCGCAGGGCGCCGGGGGCTTCCTTGATGTCCGGTTCGAGGTGATAGATGGTGTGGCTGTAGTGCCGGTGGCGTTCCGCGACCAACCCGCGCAACGCGTCGACGGTCGCCCGGCGCCACGGTGACCCGCTGTCCCGGACGCAGGTCGTGAGGCGGTCGAAGACCGCCGTCTCGCCGGCGAGGAACCGCGCCTCGGAGACGGAGACCAGGAACTCCGGGTTGTCGGTCTCCACGTTCTCGAGCTCGCTGACCTGCCGCACCTGGTGACCGATGTCGAGACCGAGGTCCCACAGCGGGTGGAGCAGGGACTTGGCCAGCCGTTCCTCGGCCGCCGCGATTCGGCAGTCGAACAGGATCAGGAGGTCGATGTCGGAGTGGAGACAGAGCTGGCGCCGGCCGTACCCGCCGATCGCCACCAGCGCGACGGGGGCGGTCGAGGCGCCGGTCCGGGCCCTTGCGGCGACGAGGATCCCGGCCAGTATGCGGTCCACCGCGGCGGAGTACTCCCGGGAGGCCTGCCGCCCGCCGCGCGCCTGGCGGATTTCTGCCTCGAAGCGGTCACGCGCCGCGCGGAGGGCCTCCGCCGGGGACTGCCCTTCCGCGGGGGCGTTGTCGAGGGAACTGCTGGTCATCGATTCGGGACCGCGCCGGAACTCGGCGCGGCGCGGGCCGCGCTCCGGCCGTTCACGCCGGGAGACGGAAGCCCGGCGGCGCCGGGAACCGGTACGAGAGCGCGCGGTTGTGCCGCTGGTGCGTTCAGCGCCCCAGGGCGGCGATCACGGGCCAGGCCGATCCGATATGGACCAGACGGCGCAGGCCAACTTGCGGCGGTCTGCAAACGATACATCTTACCAGAGGAGCGGCGCAGTTTTCGTGCCGGAGTGATATCCGACGCCGGGCTCCCGGCGTCGGATATTGCCGCGTGGATTCCTAGTAACCGACGCTCAGACCGAAGATCGCAATCGGCTTGAAGCCGGAGTCCTCGCCGTTGATCGCCTTGAGCGCCTCGCCGAACATGAGGGCGTTGACGCCGAGGGCGAACTCCCACGAGCCGAACTCCTCGGGCGTGTTGAGCGGGATGCCCACCGACGCGCCGACGCTGAAGAACCCGAACTTGCCGTCGCTCAGCGATCCGCCGGCGTCCATGTACTCGAAGTAGTTGCTCGCGCTCAGGCCGATCGCCACGGGGAACGACAGGCTGACCGGCGCGTCGATCGGCGCCGACGGCTCGATGCCCAGCTCGAGATAGGTACCCTTGTTCGGACCGCCCTCGGCCCCGCCGGAGAGCTCGAACGCGAACGTGGCGTAGGGTGCGACGAAGTCGTCGTGGCTCAGGCCGAGGGCCAGCTCCTTGGTCGTGCCCCAGCTTCCGCGCGGGCTCATGTACGCGGTGTAGGTGAGATCGACGCCGACGTCTCCCGCCCCGAAGCCGATGCCGGCGTAGAAGTCGGTCTCGTAGAAGCTCTCCGGCGCACCGGCGAATCCCTCGCCGCCGACCGAGTGCAGGCTGCTCCAGGTGCCGGCGGTTATCGATGCGTTGCCGACGCTGATGCTCGCGTCGAGGAACGGCTGCATGATCAAGCCGCCGGTCTCCTGGATGATGCCGCGGAAGTAGTACTGGTTGACGATGTCGGTCCCGGCGCTCATCGACACGTTACCGTCGTTCTGCGCGGCGGCGGTGCCGGTGAGCAGGATGGAGGCCGCCGCCGTGGCGAGAATCCCGCGGACGAGGCGGTTCGTGATGGTGGGGGTGGATGTCGAAGTCATTGCCCTGATTCCTCTCCTCTGAAAGTCGGTCATGCCGGTGACGAGCGCATCGGGTGTCGGTGCCGATGCATTCCGCCAGCGTCGTTTCTGGTCTGTCTGCGTTGCGGGGCGGCGGTCGACGGACCGCCCGG
The DNA here is from genome assembly GCA_965215895.1 of Vicinamibacterales bacterium. Lineage (GTDB taxonomy): Bacteria > Acidobacteriota > Vicinamibacteria > Vicinamibacterales > UBA8438 > JAJEEA01. Next base: position 1,486,128 of record OZ244130.1, read on the forward strand.
CAATGTCTCTGCGTGCGTGCCGGTGAAGGGTGGGTGCGCCCGGCGGTATTCCCCGGTCTGCGGGCGCACCCCGTATCGCCGCCCGGACCGTCAGCCCGTAATCTGGAAGCCGCCGTAGGCTTCCATCCCGTGCTCGCCCACGTCGAGGCCCACGCGTTCCTCCTCCGCATCCACCCGCAGTCCGAGGGTCGCCTTGAGCGCGAAGAAGATGGCGAACGCAGCGAGGAAGCAGAAGACGGCGTAGGCGAGGACGCCGATGAGCTGCGTCAGGAAGGAGTGCTCCGGGTTCGTGCTGAAGATCCCCACGGCGAGGGTGCCCCACACGCCGCAGACGAGGTGGACGGAGATGGCGCCCACCGGATCGTCGAGCTTGGCCCGGTCGAGCAGGAGCACCGATCCCACGACGATGACGCCGGCGACGAGCCCGATGACGATGGCCGAGGCGACCCCCACGGTGTCCGCGCCGGCGGTGATGCCGACCAGACCGGCCAGGGCTCCGTTCAGCACCATGCTGAGGTCCGGCTTGTGCTGCAGCCCCCACGACGCGGCCATCGCGCCCATGACCCCGGCCGCGGCGGCGAGCGACGTCGTGACGAACACGAGGGACACCAGCGCGGGATCGGCGCTCAGCACCGACCCGCCGTTGAACCCGTACCAGCCCAGCCAGAGCAGGAATACGCCGATCGTGGCCAGCGGCATGCTGTGCCCGGCGACCGGCCGGATCTTGCCGTCGACGTACTTGCCCAGCCGCGGTCCGAGCACGATGACGCCGGCCAGCGCGGCCCAGCCGCCGACCGAGTGCACGAGGGTCGATCCCGCGAAGTCATAGAAGCCCATCTGGTCGAGCCAGCCCGCGCCCCATTTCCAGGACCCGGCGATGGGATAGATGACCGCGACGTAGATGGTGGTGAAGATCAGGAACGAGCCCAGCTTGATCCGTTCGGCCACCGCGCCCGACACGATCGTCGCCGCGGTCGCCGCGAACATGCCCTGGAAGATGAAGTCCGTATAGTACGTATAGCCTGGGTTGTAGGCGGAGGTTTGGCCTTCGGCGCCGGGGTCGAGCCCGAATCCCGCGAATCCGAAGAACTCGCCGAGGCTGAAGTCCCCGGGATACATGAGGTTGAACCCCACGATGGCGTAGGTCAGCAACCCGATGGAGATGATCGCCGTGTTCTTGAACAGGATGTTGACCGTGTTCTTGGCTCTCGTCAGGCCGCTCTCGAGCGCCGCGAAGCCGAGGTGCATGATGAACACCAGAAAGGTGGCGACCAGCATCCAGGTGTTGTTCACGGTGAACATCTCCTGCGAGACCTCCTGCGCGAACGCCACGCTCGGCAGCAGTACGAGGCCCAGGAGCAACAGCGCGTAGCGACCGACCCGCCGCGGCAGCGTATTCGTCATTGGTGTGTCCTTCTGTTCTCTGCAGTCTGTGCAACCGTCGGGGCTCGCCCGGAAGTCGTCGCCTTGCGGCCCGCTTCCCGCCCGACCAACCTTGCCGGGACGCGGACTCTACAGCGCGTCGTCTCCGACTTCTCCCGTCCTGATCCGGACCGCCTGCCCGACGTCGCTGACGAATACCTTGCCGTCACCGATCGAACCGGTCCGGGCGGCCTGGGTGATGGCGTTGCTGGCCGCCTCGACGAGCTCGTCCGCCACCACCGCCTCGATCTTCGCCTTGGGAACGAAGTCGACGGTGTACTCCGCTCCCCGGTAGACCTCGGTGTGTCCCTTCTGACGTCCGAAGCCCTTGACCTCGGTGACCGTCAGTCCCTGAACACCCGCCTTGGCGAGCTCATCCCTGACGTCATCAAGTACGTGTGGCTTGATGATTGCGCTGATCAACTTCATCTCGGCTCTCCTGGGATATCCCCGATCGACGTGACCGCTTCCAGCCGCAACGGAGGGTGAACATCGACGCGGTCACCGCATACCGTGTCTGGTCGCATCTCTACAAGCAATTGCCGGGCCACTTTGGCCGGTCGCGTCCGCTCGGTCGATTGGCCCAATGAATCCAGGGGGAATTGCGTAGCGGGAGATTGTGCAGGGCTGGCGGGATCTACGAAATTGTCCCGGCGAGGAGCGTGATCCCACGTTTCGCGCCGTCTGGCGGCGGCGGGGCGCGCCCTCGTGCGGCCCCGGCCGTCATCCGAATCGACCGGGGGATGCGGGTCGCGTCCGGGGGCGCGCGCGCCCCCAGGGAGCCCGTCGCGAGCACGCGGCCGGAGGGTGCCGCGTCGCGCGCGCTCACCGCTTGGCGACATCCAACAGCGCGCGCCGGGCGTAGGCCTCTGTCTCGGGATGCGGGTCGGTGTCGAGCACCGACATCAGGTGCTGATAGGCGGCCGCCGGCCGGTTGCGCGCATAGAGCTGCACCAGCCCCGCGCCGAGGTGGGCCTCGGCCAGATACGGACCCAGCTGATAGTCGCGGAGATGCCGCTGATAGACCACGAGCGCGGCGTCGGCATGGTCGTGGTTGGCCAGCCACCGGCCGAACTCGAGGGAATCGCGCGGCATCAGCAGCCGCTCCGTCCGCGGCGGGCTGAGCCGGAAGTAGGCGGCGGCCGCCGCCTCGTGCTCGCCGGCCGCGATCAACAGGCGGATGCCGCGGGTCGACGACGGATCGGCGTCGACGACCGGCGCCGCCGGTTCGGCGTCGAGCCGCGGCACCGCCTGTTCGTGCTCCGCCGGCGGCGCGTGGATCTCGCGCCGGGCGCTCCACCAGGCGTAGGCGAGTCCGGCGGCGAAGCCGCCGATATGCGCGCCGTAGGCCACCCCCCCGCCGCCGGTGGCGCGGGACGCGAGGAGCGGCAGCAGGTTGTCGACGACGAGATAGACGCCGAGCACCAGCCGCGCCGGGGCGTAGACCACGTTCATGAAGAACGGAAACAGCATGATCCACAACCGGACGCGGTTCCGCGGGAACCAGATGAAGTAGAAGCCGAGCACCCCGGACACGGCGCCCGAGGCCCCCACCACCGGCACCGCCGAATCGAGATTGAGGGCCGCGTGGGAGAGGGTCGCGAGGACCCCGGTGCCGAGATAGGCGGCCAGATAGCGCCACCGTCCGAGGCGGTACTCTACGTTGTCGCCGTAGATCCAGAGGAACAGCATGTTGCCGGCGAGATGCATGAACCCGCCGTGGAGGAACATCGAGGTCGCGAGCGCCGGGACGCTCGGCTCGGCGGGACGGAAACCGTGCGCGAAGACGACGAGGTCGTAGGCCGACACCCGCTGCAGCAGCGCCTCCAGCTCCATCCGGCCGGAGAGCCGGGGGGCGAGCGCGCGCACGTAGTCGACCAGCATCGGGTCGTCGAACGCCGGCTGGATGGTGCTCAAGGGGAGAGTCACGAGCAGGAACACCGCCACGTTGACCCCGATCAGGGTCCAGGTGACGACCGGTGTCCCGCGGGGGTTCGGCTCGTCGCCGAGCGGAAGGAACATGGATCACCCGGATGTCGATGGGTCTGCGCCGGTCCCGGCCAGGAGTTTCGCGTCAGCGAAACTCCCAACGCGACCGCCAGGTCGCGCCGTGACCGCCAGGTCACGCAAGCTCGGCGTCGAGCGCCTCGAGCCGCCGGGCGATCTCGTCACGGACCGAGCGGAACCGCTCCAGCCGATCCGCGTCCGACCCCGCCGCTCCCGCGGGGTCGGACATCGGCCAGTGCACGCGGCGCACCCGCCCCGGAAACGCCGGACAGACCTCCTCGGCGCACAGGGTCACTACCATATCGACCGATGCCGGGTCGACCGTCTCGACGCTCGTCGACTGCTGTCCGCCGATGTCGATCCCGATCTCGTCCAGGGCCGCGATGGCCAGCGGATGGACCGCGGTCGGCGACGACCCGGCGCTCGCCACCCGAATCCGCGCTCCGAACCGCGCCCGGGCGAGCCCCTCCGCCATCTGGCTGCGGGCGGAGTTGGCGACGCAGAGAAACAGCAGTCCCGTCATTCGTCGGGCAGGGCAAAGACGAACAGCCCGTTGCCCCCGTTGGGGCGCCGCTTCTCGGGGGTCAGCTCGAGCGGCATCGTCGTCCAGCTTCCGCCCCCGATGCCGGTGCCGATCGCGACGTACTGCCGGCCGTCGACCGCGTAGGTGATCGGGAAGCCCTGCACCGAGGTGGGAAGCCGCGTCTCCCAGAGCTCGTCGCCCGTCGCGACGTCATAGGCGTACGCCCGCCGGTCGAACGTCCCGACGAAGACGAGGCCGCCGGCGGTGGTCAGCGCGGCCGAGATGTACGGGGTCCGCTTCCGGTGCGACCAGAGGATCTCGCCGCTGACGTGCATGGCCACGAACTCGCCGAGGTTGCCGCCGCTGTCGGGGTGGATGAAGTTCTCGCGGAACACCATGCCGGCGCCGCCGCCCCCTTCCCGCCATTCGACGTCGCTGTAGACGCTGCGCTGGCAGTTGAGGGTGAGGGGAATGTAGAACGCCTCGGTTTCCGGGTGGTAGGCCATCGCCCGCCAGCTCTTCAGGCCGGAGTGGCTCGGGCAGAACTCGAGCCGCTCGTCGAGCATCGGCGTCATGCCGGGGCGGAACGACATCTGCCCGGTCGCCGGGTCGATGTCGACGATGTTCTGATAGCCGAGATCGGTGGCGTTGATGAACTGGCCGGTCTCGCGGTCGAGCTGCCACAGGATGCCGAGCTTCCCCATCGTGAACACCGACGGCCGCCCCTCGACATCGACGAGGATCCGTTCGAAGGTCTCGTCCATGTCGTGGGACTCGCCCGGCAGATGCTGGAAGTACCAGCGCATCTCGCCGGTGGCGGGGTCGAGCGCGAGGGTCGAGCTGGTGTAGAGGGCGTCCCCGTCGGTCCGGCGGCTCACCTGCGCCCACGGCTTGGCCTGCGCCACCCCCCAGAACGTGAGCCCGAGGCCGGGGTCGTAGGACCCGGTGATCCAGGCGTCGCCGCCGCCGCGGAACATCATCGGCAGGTCGCCCCAACTGTCGCCGCCGGGCTCGCCCGGCCGCGCCACCGTCGACGTGCGCCACAGCTCGCGTCCGGTGGCGGCGTCGTGTCCGGTGATGAAGCAGCCGTCGTCCCAGAACCGCATGCAGCCGGCCATTCCGGAGATCACCACGCCGTCCACGACGAGCGAGCCGCCCGTGTAGTTGTACCCCTTGGCGGTGTCCGCGACGTCCGTTTCCCACACGACCTCGCCGGTCGACGCGTCGAGGGCGACGATGCCCGCGTCGGCGGTGTTCAGGATGATGCGGTCGCCGTGGATGGCGATGTTGCGGTTCGGCCGCCCCCGGCCGCGCGCCGTCGGGAACTCGCGCCGGTGCTCCCAGAGCAGGTCGCCGGTGGCCGCGTCGAGCGCGTGCACGACGTTGCCGGGGCTGGCGAGGTACATCACGCCGTCGTGCACGATCGGGGTCGTCTGCTGCGACCCGGTCTCCATCGCCCAGGACCACGCCATGCGGAGCTGTCCGACGTTGTCGCGGGTAATCTGGTCGAGGGGGCTGTGCCCCCATCCGTCGGGCGTGCGGCGCCAGTTCAGCCAGCTCTCCGGCGGCGGATCCGCGAGCATGGCGTCGGTGACCGGCCGCACGTCGGGCGCCTGGCCGAGGGCGGGCGCGGCGCCGGCGGCGAGGGCTGCGAGCGCGGCGATAACTGCGAAGCGGTGCATCGTGGTCTCCCTGTGAGCGCATCCGAGGAACAGCGCCAGCGCCTCCGGCGCCATCCGACTCGAGGGCCCGGGGGCCGAGCGCGCGTACGCGATCGAACTTCCCGGCCACGATATCACGCCGCCGCGCGCCCCCGGCGTCCGGCGCCGCGGGAGCGCGGCAGGTTCCCGGCGGGTCGGTCGGGCGCAACCTGGCCGCGAGGCGGCGGGCCGGGCGGCGCGCGCCCCCCTCAGGTCCGATAGCGGCCGCAGTCGATCTCGTACTTCTTGACCTTGTAGCTCACGATCCGCTCGGTCGAACGGAGGAGGGAGGCGGCCCTGGCGCGGTTCCCGCGGGTCGCCTTCAGGGCGTCCTCGATGAGGTCCTTCTCGTAGGCGTCGACGGCCTCGCCGAGCGATTGGCTCATGACCGTTCCGGACGCCTCGGCGGTCTGCAGGGACGGCGGGAGGTCGTGGGCGTGGATTACGCTTCCGTCGCACACCAGCACCGCCCGCTCCATGGCGTTCTCGAGCTCGCGCACGTTCCCCGGCCAGTGGTAGGCCATCAGGATGTCGATGGCGGGGGTCGAGATGCGCCGCACCTGCTTGCCGTGCTCGACGCCGTAGCGTTCCAGGAAATGGTCCGCCAGGAGCAGCACGTCGGTCTTGCGCTCGCGGAGCGGCGGCACGAAGATCGCGAAGACGTTGAGGCGGTAGTGCAGGTCCTCCCGGAACGTGCCGGCGGCAATCGCCTTCTCGAGGGCGGCGTTGGTGGCCGCGATCAGGCGCACGTCGACCTTGACCGGCTCGGTGCCGCCCAGGCGTTCGAACTCGCGCTCCTGCAGGACCCGGAGCAGCTTGATCTGGGTCGAGGGGTTCAGATCGCCGATCTCGTCCAGGAACAGGGTGCCGCCCTGGGCCAGCTCGAATCGCCCCTTCTTGCGGGACTGGGCGCCGGTGAACGCGCCGCGCTCGTAGCCGAACAGCTCGGACTCGATCAGCGAGTCGGGCAGGGCGGCGCAGCTCACCTTGATGAACGGCTTCTTGGCCCGCGGCGAGTTGTAGTGGATGGCGTGGGCTATCAGCTCCTTGCCGGTCCCGGACTCGCCGCGCACGAGGACCGTCGTATTGGCGGCCGCCACCTGGGAGACCTGCACGTAGACCTGCCGCATGGGGCTGCTGGTGCCGACGATGTTCGCGAAGTCGTAGCGCTCCTTGAGCTCCCCGCGCAGATGGACGTTCTCCTCGGCCAGCCGCTGGCGCTCCGCGTCCACCAGGTGGTTGACGCGTATCGCCTGGGCGATCATGGTCGCGACCACGTCGAGAAACTTGACGTACCGCTGGTAGTCGCGTCCCTTCTCGAACGGCAGGTCGATGCTGATGGCCCCCACCGACTTCTTGCGGGTCTTGATGGGGACGCAGATGAAGCTCATGTCGCGCTGGTCGAGATTCTTGCGCCGGGCCCGGTTGAGGAACATCGGCTCCTGGCTGGCCCGCGGCACGATCACCGGCTTCCCGCTCTCGACGACCCGGCCGGTCACCCCTTCGCCGATGGCGTACCGGGCCGAGCGTCCCTCGGGGGCCAGTCCCTCGGAGGCTTCCACGTGGAGCAACCCCGTATCCGGATTCAGCAACGTGATCGATCCGCACACGACGCTGTCGCGCCGGTCGAGGAGCTGCATCACCCGCTGGAGGGCGGCCCGCAGGCTGGACCCTCCCGCGAGGGCGCCGTTGACCTCGGCCAGCGTCTCGAGTCGCGCGATGTCCGTCGACCCGTGTTCTCTCGCCACGTCTCGTTCTTTCCTGTACGTCGGCCGCCGGCGTGACGCAGGCTTCCGGTCAACTGAGTTCTTGCGGGTCACCGGTCGCCCGCGGTCGGAAGCTCGTGGGAATCCGGCGGAGCATGCCACCCGGTCCCCGCGCAGGAGCCGGAGCGGCTCCGCCCGGAAATCGCCGCCTCCGCTTGCCGCCCAACCGCCCCGGTTCGGTGTCTGCACCGCTTCTGCGGCGCGGGCTCCGGCCAGGAGCAAGGTCGCGCTAGGGCAGCGGCATGGGGAGCCGGGTCTCGCCCATCAGATGCCGGTCGATGCCGGCCGCCGCGCTGCGGCCTTCGGCGATCGCCCATACGATGAGGGACTGGCCGCGCTGCATGTCGCCGGCCGTGAACACGCCGTCGACGCTGGTCATCCAGCTCGCGTCCCGCGACACGTTGCCGCGCTCGGTGAGATCGACCCCGAGCTGGGTGAGCAGCCCGCCGCGGGTCGGACCGAGAAACCCCATCGCCAGCAGCACCAGGTCGACCTCGAGCTCGAACGCGCTGTCCGGAACCGGGGTGAAGGAGAGCCGCCCGTTCTCGCGCTGCATGGCGACCTGGGTCGCATGCAGCGTCGTGACCTGTCCGGCCGCGTTGCCGGAGAACCGCTCCGTGGACACCGAGTAGACGCGTTCGCCGCCTTCTTCGTGGGCGCCGGACACCCGGAACACGTTGGGCCATTCCGGCCACGGGTTGCTGTCGCTCCGCTGCTCGGGGGGTCTCTCCAGGAGCTCGAACTGGTGGATCGATCGGGCGCCCTGCCGGTGCGCGGTGCCCAGGCAGTCGGCGCCGGTGTCTCCGCCGCCGATGATGACGACCCGCTTGTCCTTCGCGGTGATGAAGTCGTCATCGTCGATGACGTCGCCCTCGCACCGCCGGTTCTGCAGCGACAGGTACTCCATGGCGAAGTGGATGCCGGCCAGCTCGCGTCCCGGGACCTTCAGGTCGCGCGGCTGTCCGGCGCCGCCCGCGAGGAGCATCGCGTCGTACTCCTGCCGGATGGCATCCGCCGGCACCGTCGTTCCGATGTCGGTGTTGGGCCGGAACCTGACGCCTTCGGCCTCCAGGATCGACAGGCGGCGGGTCAGGAACCGCTTCTCCATCTTGAACTCGGGGATGCCGTAGCGCAGGAGCCCGCCGATGCGGTCGGACCGCTCGAATACCGTGACGTGGTGGCCGGCCCGATTCAACTGATCGGCCGCCGCGAGGCCGGCCGGCCCCGAGCCGACGACGGCCACCGTCTTGCCGGTTCGAATGGCCGGGGGCTCGGGACGAATCCAGCCCTCCTCGAACGCCCGTTCCACGATCGCCATCTCGATCGACTTGATGGTCACCGCGTCCCCGTTGATGGCGAGCACGCAGGAGCCTTCGCAGGGCGCGGGGCAGAGGCGCCCCGTCCACTCCGGGAAGTTGTTGGTCTTGTGCAGGCGCTCGATCGCCGACTTCCACTTGTCCCGGTAGACGAGATCGTTCCAGTCCGGGATCAGATTGCCGAGCGGACACCCCTGGTGACAGAAGGGGATTCCGCAGTCCATGCACCGCGCCCCCTGGGCGCGCAGATCCTCGGTGGGATACGGCAGGTAGACCTCGCTCCAGTCGCGGATCCGTTCCGCGACGTCGCGGGACGCCTGTTTCTGCCGATCGATCTCGATGAATCCCTTCAGCTTTCCCATGGTCCGTATGCCGGGGGGCCGCGCGGGAGCCCGAAAGCGTCACCGGCGGTAGCGTGAACCCCCTAATCTAATGCACCCTCCCGGGATTGGCAACCAGCCGGGACACCGCCGCCCCTGCACTGCCGCCGGGAGTCCACGCCGTTCCACGGCGCAGACTCCTAGTCGGCGCCCCTGCCGACCAGCTCGGCGAAACCGGGTTCGCGCGATTCGGCCCGCGCCTTGGCCTCGGCCTTCAGCACCCGCTTGTAGTCGCGGGGCATCACCTTCACGAACGCCGGCCGCGCCGTGCCCCACTGGTCGAGCACCGCCTGACCGCAGGCGCTGGCGGTGTGGTCGACGTGACGCCTGATGAGACGCTGCACCAGCTCGGCGTCGTCGTCGTCGAGCGTCTCCAGATCGACCATGCCGGGATTGCAGCGTTCGGCGAACGTCCCGGTCCGGTCGAGCACGTACGCGATCCCGCCGCTCATCCCCGCCGCGAAGTTCCGGCCGGTCCGCCCCAGAATGACCACGCGGCCGCCGGTCATGTACTCGCAGCCGTGGTCGCCGACCCCTTCCACCACCGCGCTGACCCCGCTGTTGCGGACCGCGAACCGCTCTCCCGCGACGCCGCGCACGAACGCCTCGCCGCCGGTGCCGCCGTACAGCGCGACGTTGCCGATGATGATGTTGTCCTCGGCGACGAACGTCGCGGCCCGCGGGGGGAACACCGCGAGGCGGCCGCCCGAGAGCCCCTTGCCGAAGTAGTCGTTGGCGTCTCCCTCGATCGCCAGGGTGATCCCGGTCGGCAGGAAGGCGCCGAAGCTCTGCCCGGCGGACCCCGTGAAGGTGATGTCGATGGTCCCGTCCGGCAACCCCGCTCCGCCCCACCGGCGGGTGACGGTCGACCCGAGCATGGTGCCGACGGTCCGGTTCACGTTGCGAATCGGCAGGGTGAACGACACCGGGGTCCGGTGCTCGATGGCCGGCGCGCAGCGCTCGATCAGGGTGTTGTCCAGCGCCCGATCCAGACCGTGGTCCTGCGTGCGCACCGCCCGCCGGGCCACCGTCTCCGGCACGTCGGGGTTCACCAGGATCGGCGACAGGTCGAGCCCCCGCGCCTTCCAATGGTCCACCGCGCCGGTCGTGTCGAGCCGGTCGACACGGCCGATCATCTCCTCCATGGTGCGGAAGCCCAGCTCCGCCATCAGCTCGCGCACCTCGTCGGCCACGAACCGGAAGTAGTTCTCGACGAACTCGGGGCGTCCGGAGAAGTGCTTCCGAAGCTCGGGGTTCTGGGTCGCGATGCCGACCGGACACGTGTCGAGATGGCAGACCCGCATCATGATGCAACCCGAGACGACGAGCGGGGCGGTGGAGAAACCGTACTCCTCGGCGCCGAGGAGCGCCGCGATGACCACGTCGCGGCCCGTCTTCATCTGTCCGTCGGCCTGGACGACGATGCGGTCCCGCAGGCGGTTGAGCACCAGCACCTGCTGGGTCTCGGCCAGGCCGAGCTCCCACGGCACCCCCGCGTGCTTGATGCTGGTCAGCGGCGAGGCGCCGGTCCCGCCGTCGTGCCCGGAGATCAGGACGACGTCGGAATGCGCCTTGGCCACGCCCGCCGCCACCGTGCCCACGCCCACCTCCGCCACGAGCTTGACGTGCACCCGCGCCTGCGGGTTCGAGTTCTTCAGGTCGTGGATCAACTGGGCGAGGTCTTCGATCGAGTAGATGTCGTGGTGCGGCGGCGGGGAGATCAGGGTGACCCCCGGGGTCGAGTAGCGGATCTTGGCGATGAAGGGGTAGACCTTGAACCCGGGGAGCTGGCCGCCCTCGCCCGGCTTGGCCCCCTGCGCCATCTTGATCTGCAGGTCGTCGGCGTTGACGAGATACTCGCTGGTGACTCCGAACCGGCCGGACGCGACCTGCTTGACCGCGCTCCGGCGCAGGTCCCCGTTCTCGTCGGGCGTGAACCGCGCCGGGTCCTCGCCCCCCTCGCCGGTGTTGGACTTGCCGCCGAGGCGGTTCATCGCGATCGCCAGCGTTTCGTGGGCCTCGGCGCTGATCGAGCCGAACGACATCGCGCCGGTCGCGAACCGCTTGAAGATGGACTCCGCCGATTCCACCTCGTCGAGCGGGATCGGCGTGTCGGCCGGCCGGAGCGCGAACAGGCCGCGGAGCGTCGCGCGTTTCCGGTTCTGGTCGTTGACGAGCCGGGCGTAGTCCCGGTAGACGGCGTACTGTCCGCTGCGGGTGGCGTGCTGCAGCTTGTAGACGGTGTCCGGATTGAACAGGTGGTACTCGCCGTCGCGCCGCCACTGGTACTCGCCGCCGCTGTCCAGCTCGTCGCCCTCGTCGCCGCGGGTCGGGAACGCCTGCCCGTGCCGCTGCTTCACCTCCTCCTCGACGGTGTCGACGCCGATTCCGCCGAGCCGCGACGCGGTCCACGTGAAGTAGCGATCCACGAACGCCTTGTTCAACCCCACCGCTTCGAAGATCTGGGCGCCGCGATAGCTCTGCAGCGTCGAGATGCCCATCTTCGACATCACCTTCAGCACCCCCTTGGTCAGGGCGAGAACGTGATGGCGGATGCCCTTCCGCGCGTCGACGTCCGCGAGGTCGCCCCGTTCGATCAGCTCCTCTATCGTTTCGAACGCCAGATACGGGTTGATCGCCCCGGCGCCGTACCCCAGGAGCAGCGCCATGTGGTGAGGTTCGCGGGGCTCGCCCGACTCGACGATCAGGGCGCACCGGGTCCGGGTGCCCTCGCGCACGAGGTGGTGGTGCACGCCGGCGGTGACGAGGAGGGCGGGGATCGGGGCGTGGTCGGCGTCCACGCCGCGGTCCGAGAGGACGAGCAGCGCGCAGCCGTCGGCGACGGCGGCGCTGGCCCGGCGGCACAGCTCGTCCATCGCCTTCGCGATGCCGCCCGCGCCGTCGCGGGGGTCGAACAGGGTGGACAGCGTCACCGCGCTCAGGGCCGGGTCCGGGTTGTGCCGGATCCGGGCGGTCTCCTCGTTGTCGAGGATCGGATACTCGATGCGGATCTGGTGACAGGACTCCGGCTCCGGCTTCAGCAGGTTCCGCTCGGCCCCCAGGGTCGAGCTCATGTCCGTGACGAGCTCCTCCCGGATGGCGTCGAGGGGCGGGTTCGTGACCTGCGCGAACAGCTGCTTGAAGTAGTCGTAGAGCAGCCGCGGCCGGTCCGACAGCACCGCCAGCGCGGTGTCGGTGCCCATCGACCCGACCGGCTCGACGCCCTGCCTGGCCATCGGGCCGAGCAGCAGCCGCAGGTCCTCCTCCGTGTACCCGAACGCCCGCTGGCGCCGCCGCAGCGGCTCATGGTCGACCGGGGCCGGGCCGGGCGCGGGCGGCAGGTCGTCGAGGTGGACGACCTGGGCGTCCAGCCAGGTCTGGTAGGGATGCGCGGCCGCGAGCCCCGACTTGATCTCCTCGTCGTCGATGATGCGGCCCTGGGCGGTGTCCACGAGGAAGATCCGGCCCGGATGCAGCCTCTCCTTGACCAGCACGTTCTCCGGCGGCACGTTCAGGACGCCGACCTCGGACGCCATGACCACCAGATCGTCCTTGGTGACGTAGTAGCGGGACGGGCGCAGCCCGTTGCGATCGAGGACCGCCCCGACCACGGTGCCGTCGGTGAAGGCGATCGAGGCGGGGCCGTCCCACGGCTCCATCAGGGCCGAGTGGTACTCGTAGAAAGCGCGGCGGTCGGCCGCCATCGACTCGTGCTTTCTCCAGGGTTCCGGGATCATCATCAGGACCGCGTGCGGCAGGGACCGCCCGGTCATGACCAGGAACTCGAGCACGTTGTCGAAGGTCGCGGTATCGCTCTGGTTCTCCTCGATGATCGGAAACAGCTTCCGGAGGTCGTCCCCCAGGAGATCCGACTCGCACAGCGCCTCGCGCGCCCGCATCCAGTTGATGTTGCCGCGCAGCGTGTTGATCTCGCCGTTGTGGGCGATGTAGCGGTAGGGATGGGACAGCGGCCACGACGGGAAGGTGTTGGTGCTGAAACGCGAGTGCACCAGCCCGATCGCCGATTCGAGGTCGGGGTCCACCAGGTCCGGGAACATGGTCGTGACCTGGTCGGCGATCAGCATGCCCTTGTAGATGATGGTCTGCGACGACAGGCTCGCCGCGTAGAACGAATCGGCGGCGTCCAGGCGCAGGCTGTCGACGGCGTGCTCGATGCGCCGGCGAACGACGTAGAGCTTGCGTTCGAATCGGCGCTGCGCGCCGGGGCCGGCGCCCGGTTCGGGGTCCTGCCCGATGAACACCTGCCGGATGACCGGCTCGCCCTGGCGCGCGGTGGCTCCCAGCCGGCTGCCGTCGGTGGGGACGTCCCGCCAGCCCAGCAGGGTCTGGCCCTCTTCGTCGACGATGCGGGCGATCAGCTCTTCGACCCGCCGCCGTTCGTTCGGCCGTCGTGGCAGAAAAAGCATGCCCGCGCCGTACTGCCCCTCCGGTGGCAGAGTGAATCCCAGCGCGGCGGTTTCGCGGCGCAGGAACCGGTCCGGAATCTGGAGCAGCAGCCCGGCCCCGTCCCCGGTGTCGGGCTCGCACCCGCAGGCGCCGCGGTGGAGCAGGTTGACCCCGATCTCGAGAGCCTGATCGACGAGCTTGCGCGAGCGCTGCCCCCGTGTGTGGACCACGAACCCCACCCCGCAGGAATCGTGCTCGAACCGGGGATCGTAGAGCCCCTGGCCCGACGCGTGCGGCGGTCGTCTCTCGGATCCACTCATGGGTTCGCTCCCTGCGGGTCGGTGCTCGTCGCCGGGACCGAGGTCCGCGGCCGTGCGCCGCGGGCTCTCGCGGTCCGTCGGGGCCCGGCCGCGCCCGGCGCCCGCGCCGGGGCGTCGGCGCCGAGCAGCTTGATGAACTCGGTGACGGCCGGGTTCAGCCGTCGATTGCTTCGATGCACGATGCTGAGCGGCCGGACCAGCGGCGGCTCCCCGGCCGGGAGCACGAGCGGCGCCTGGACCAGCGTTCCGCGGCGCACCTCGCGGCGCAGGGTGGGCTCGGGCAGGATCGCGATGCCCGCCTCCTCGTCGACCGCCTGCTTGATGGTCTCGATGTTGTCGAACTCCGCCGTGACCGCCACCTCGACGTGGTGGCGCCGCAGGAACCGGTCGATCGCACGGCGGACCGGCAGCTTCCGGTCGAATGCCACGAATCGCTCGCCCGCGAGATCCGCCGGCCGGAGTCCGCCCCGCTCTGCCGCGAGGGCCGCGAACGGGTGCGCCGGGGGGCACGCCACGACCATCGACTGCCGCTGCCAGGGGATGACCGCGAGCTCCCGGCGCGGGGTGACGAACGAGATCAGGCCCAGGTCGCACCGGTCGCTCAACACCTGCTCGCAGATCTCGCCGGGGTGCATGTACTGCAGGTCGACGTCGGCCCCCGGGACCGCCGTGCGAAACCGATCCACGTACTGCGCCAGATGGTGGACTCCGACGGAGTAGATCGTCGCGAGCCGAACCGTCCGGCCCGCGGGGTTCTGCGGGTGCCGCACCGCGTCTTCCAGCTCGTGATAGCGATCGACGAGCTCCTGGCAGCCCTTGAAGAACAGTCGGCCCTCGGGGGTCAGCTGCCACGGCCGCTTGGACCGGTCGATCAGTTGGGCGCCGAGGTGCTTTTCGAGCTGCCGCACCGCCTGACTGGCCGCCGACTGGCTGACCGAGTTGGCCCTGGCTCCGCGCGAGAAGCTCTGGTGGCGAACCACATCGCAGAAGATGTTCAGCGTTTCGACGTGCATGAGGGCGATCAATCTATCACAAACGGCTAATAGCCGGGTGGCGCGGTATTAGCATCTCTAATATGGATGCTGCCGCCTCCGGGGGAAGGCGGCCGGGGGGGCCGCGGCCGTCTCAGGAACCGGTCCCGGGATCCAGCCGCCGGCGAAGGGTCTCGATCGGCGCTCCCGCGGACGTGCTCGCATGGATGCCGAAGCGCGTCCCGGGCCTGGTGCGCGGGGTCAGGGTCCAGGGCGCGCCGCCGAACAGCGTTGCGAGGAAGGACTCGAAGGCCGGACGGACGGCCGAGAGCGTGTCCGGGGTGTTTGGCGCCAGGAGTCGATCGTTCGAGACGCAGTCGATCTCGTCGCCGCGGAAGCGTACGGGCCCGCCGAGGGTCGCATCCTCTTCGAGCCGCCGGGCGGCGCCGAGCAGTATGCCGGCGGCCGTCCGCAACCGGGTCTCCAGCGGTCCGTCCAGCGGCTGCGTCCGCACGTACTGCAGCCCCAGCCGGTCGTCGCTGCGGTCGAGGACGAACCGGCCCTCGTGCCCCACGAGGAGCACCAGGGGGCCGGTGGGGAGGTGCGTATAGTCGGCGACGTCGATCAGGAGCCCGTCCACCGCGCGGGTCTGGATCCAGCGATGGAACACGGGGATGACGTCACGCGGGGAGAGCACCGCCCGCGGGTCCAGAAAGAGCTTCAGGGCGATGCGTTGGACGGTTGCGGCGTCCGGTGCGGCGGATGCGATGGCGTTCAAGTTCACGCGGGACTCCCGGAGACGGCCGCTTCGCCCGCCGCCACCGGCGCCCCGGCCAGCCGTGCCTGACAGGCGTGGGTGGCTTCCAGAAAGAGCTGGGCCTCTTCGATGGACTGACGGGCCGTGTCGACGCCGGCCGGCGGCCCGGTGCGGGCGTGCCGCCGAAACAGGTACTGGGCGAACTTCCCGCCCGCGAACCGATCGAAGAAGATCCCGGTGTCGAAGAAGCGGGTCCGGAACTCGGCGACGATGCGATCCGGGTCGTTCGGGACGTCGATGAACTCGGTCTTGATCAGGCCCCGGGCCGCCTGCAGCATCGCCGCGTAGGCCAGCCCGTCCGCCTGCGCGGCGTTCCCCGCTTCGAGCTGGAGCTGGGCCTCGAACACCTGGCTCTCGGCCCCGACGAGGTCGAACTCGGTCAGCGACACCACCTCGCCCGCGCATTCGCCGACCCCCATGTCGCCGATCCCGAACTCGCGCGGATCGCCCCAGTCGCGGTAGTAGTCGGGCTCCGTCTCGTAGTCGGGCACCGGCATCAGGTCCTCGATCATGTCGCGCAGCGCCCGCTTGCCGATGCGCGCCGTGAACGCGTGGAACGTCTCCGCCGCGTGGCGGTCCGCGACGAAGCGATCCGTGATCCGCTTGACCACCTCGGGAATCCGGCGGGCCGGCACCGCGCCGATCGCGAGCCCGTAGGCCCCGGCGTTGTCGACCCACTTGCCGCCGAGCACCACCTGGAAGTGCGGAACCACCCGCCCCCGCACGTGCCGGCTCACGCCGTAGAACCCCAGGTCGCTGATGTGGTGCTGGCCGCACGAGTTGAAGCACCCGCTGATCTTGATCCGCAGCCGGCGGACCGCGTCGTCCAGGGTGTCCATCTCCTGCCGCACCCGCTGCTCGAGCTCCGCCGCCAGACCCCGCGACGACGCGATCCCCAGCTTGCAGGTGTCGGTGCCGGGGCAGGCGGTGATGTCGCCGATCGATTCCGCGCCGGGCCGGGCGAGGCCGAGGGCCTCGAGCTCCCGGTGCAGCGCCGGCAGGTCCGACTCGCGCACCCAGCGCAGCACGATGTTCTGCTCGACGGTGGTGCGCACCGTGTCGCCGACGAACCGGCGGGCGACGTCGGCCAGCCCCCGGAGCTGATCGCTGGCGACGTCGCCCAGCGGCAGGCTCACCGTCACCACCGCGTATCCCGGCTGGCGCTGGCGATAGACGTTCGAGCGGGACCAGGCCGCGAAGCTCGACGCGGCCGGCTCCGCGCCGAGCGGTTCACCGTCCTTCAGCGGCTGCTCGGCCGCCGACGACAGGTCGTCGAGATAGGCGGTCCAGCGCGCGTCGCGGGCCAGGCTCCGGCGTTCCTCCTGCACCAGCCGCCGGAACTCCTCGATCCCGAGCTGGGCGACCAGGAACTTGATGCGGGCGCGGGCCCGGTTGCGCTTCTCGCCCAGGCGCGCGAACACCCGCGCGATCGCCTGCAGCGTCGGGAGGACGTCGGCCTCGGCCATGAACGGATCGAACAGCCGGGCCTCGTGGGGCACCGCGCCGAGGCCGCCCCCGACGTGGACCTCGAACCCGCGCTGCGTGTCCCCGCCGGTCTCCCGGGTCACCGCGATCGCCCCGAAGTCGTGCATGTTGACGAGGCCGCACGCATGCTGGCGGCACCCCGAGAAGGCCACCTTGAACTTGCGACCGAAGTCCTGGGCGTCGGGATGACCGAGCAGGAACCGCATGGACGCCCGCGCGTAGGGGGTCACGTCGAACGTCTCGTCGCGGCAGACGCCGGCGAGCGGGCAGGCGGTGACGTTGCGGACGCTGTTGCCGCACGCCTCCCGCGTGGTGATGCCGACCGCCGCGAGCCGGCGCATGAGGGACGGGGTGTCGTCGAGATGGACGAAGTGGAGCTGCACGTCCTGCCGGGTCGTGATGTGGCAGATGCCGTCGCTGTACTCCTCGGCGAGGTCGGCGAGGGTGTCCATCTGCTCGGGGGTCACGCCGCCGAACGGGATCTTGATCCGATGCATGCCGGGGGCGTCCCAGACCGTGTCGGTGCCCTTGGTCCGGCCGTTCGAGGGGAACGGGAGCGACTTGACCCCGTTGCCGTCGTTGCGTTGCCCGTTGTCGTAGCGCTGGCCGTAGGCGCCGCGCCGCAGGCGCGTCTCCGCGAACACCTTGTCGTCGATTCGGCCCTGGCGCTTGAGGGCGATCTGGTTCTCGAAGGTGTCGATCTCCCGCGCCAGCTCGGCCGGGATGCGGTCGCCGAGTTTCTCTTTCCAGGTCATCGTGAGTTCCAGCCCTTTCGTTCGACCGCCTCCGCGGCGTCCGGCTTCGTCTCGTCGAGCAGCGCCTGCAGATCGACGACCTTGCCGATGACGATCGTGCCCGGGGTGTCGGCGGCGGCGGGGTGCGGGGCCGCCCCCAGCTGTCCCAGCGTCCCGATCCAGGTGCGGGTCCGCGGCGAGACGGTCGCGCACACGATGGCGGCCGCGGTGTTCGCCGGCCAGCCGCGGTCGAGCAGGCAGTCCGCCACCGCGGCGCGGCGGGCCAGTCCCATCAGCACGACGATCGTCAGCGAGCCCGGCGGCAGCGCGCTCAGTACCGGCCGGAAGCTCGATTCGTGATGTCCGGAGACGACGGCGAATCCCGAGGCCACGCCCCGGTGGGTCAGGGGGATCCCGGCCAGGGCCGGGGCGGTGATCGCGGTCGTCAGCCCCGGCGCCACCTCGAACCGGATTCCCGCGCTCCGCAGGGCCAGGGCTTCCTCGCCGCCCCGCCCCAGCACGTAGGGGTCGCCGCCCTTCAGCCGGACCACGCGGCGCCCGCGGCGGGCGGCGCGGACCAGGATGCGGATGATGGTGTCCTGACGCACCGATCGGCGGCCCGCCCGCTTGCCGACGCAGAAGCACTGCGCCCGGGTCGCCAGCGCCAGGATCTCGGGCGCCACGAGGGCGTCGTACAGCACCAGGTCGGCCGCCCGCAGCCGGTCCAGCGCCTGCACCGTCAACAGCGCCGGGTCTCCCGGACCCGCCCCGACCAGCGACACGAACCCCGGGGTCGGGTCCGGTCCCCGGCCCGCGCCGGCGGCGCCGGTTACCTGCCGTCGAATGGGGGACGCCGGTTGCTGTGGTCGATGTCTCATCCTGTTTCCGTGGCCCGGAAATCACCGCCTGCGGCTCCGTCTGCCGCCCGAGCAACGCTGCCGGGAGTCTGGCCGTTCCAGCGCGACCTTGCCGGTCGCGTTGGAAGTTCGCTGGCGCGAACTTCTACGGCGCAAGCTCCTGGCGCGACCTTGCGGTCGCGTTGGAGTTTCGCCAGCGCGAAACTTCTACGGCGCAAGCTCCTCGGGCACGGACTCCCGGCTGTTCCCGGTCGCCGTCCGATCGTCGTAGAGGGCGGCCAGCGCCCGCAGGAGCAGCGGCCGCCGCCGTTCCATCGGCACCTGGCCGGCGAGCCATCCGGCCCGCTCCTCCGCCGCGGCGGCCAGCCACCGTTCCACCTCGTCCTCGGGCAGCAGCGCCTCGATCGCCTCCCGAATCAGCCCCGCCAGGGCCGGCGCCCGGCCGTCGGTCGAGATCGCCGCGGTGACGCCCCCCCGCCGGACCACCCCGCCGAGATAGAGGCTTGCATTCTGCGGATCGTCCACCGCGTTGACGAACATCTGTCGTTCGGCCGCGGCCCGCGCGACCTCGCGGTTGACGTCCGGCGGCGCCGCCGCCACCGCGAGCCACGCGCCGTCGAGGTCCGCCGCCCGAAAGCGGCGTCGGCGGATGGCCACGCCGCTCGCGGCGATCTCGGCCCGGACGTCCGGTGCGACGACGGTCACCCGCGCGCCCGCATCGAGCAGCGCCCGCAGCTTCGACGCGGCCACCGGCCCGCCGCCGACCACCGTGACCGGCCGGTTCGCCAGCTTCAGGAACGCCGGGAACAGCGGCGTCGCCGCTCGCGTGGACAGGGCCGACAGCGGCGATCCGGATGGAGCCGCGCCCGCCGTCGCGTGTCGTGACGCCTCTCCACCTCGCGGGGGGCGCAGTGCGACGGGGGGTGGAGCCACGAGGGTGTCGGTCATGCCTCTGGCCTTGGTGGTGGAAGCGAACGCCGTTTCGGTCGCTCGACCGCCGCCGTGGGTCAACGAAAAAAGCCCGGAGCCGTGTGGCCCCGGGCTTTCGGTCTCTCGCGCCGGTGTCTGCTAGCTCTCTGCGTTGTGCATCACCTCGACGCGACCGTCAGCGTGGGGGCCTCGGCGGCCTCCGGACAACAGCAACAGGCGGTCCATGCGCGGAAGGTCACAACCCTCATTTTTTACCTCGCGGCGGCCCGGCGCGTCAAGGGCTCCGCCCGTGATTCCGACATTCCGTCAGTGGAGGCGCCATTTCGGGACGTGTCCTGCGTGTCGAGACTCTTCGAGTCTCTGTGTCTCTTCAGCAGGAGGTCGAGGTGGAAGGTCCGGTCCGGCGGATCGACAGGAAACGGGGCGCTCCCCCCGGACGTGGTCCATCGCGGCCCGTCCTCCCGCGGGAGATCGCTACACTGGGGGCGCCATGGTAACGATGGAAGCCGTCAACGCGGTGGCGCTGCGCGCCGCGGCGGTGGTGCGGGAGCGGTATCGCGCCGGCGACACGTGGGTGCGGGCGAAGGCGGACGGCTCGCCGGTGACCGGTGCAGACCTCGCGGCCGATGCGATCCTGCGCGACGGGTTGACGGCGCTGGACCCCGCGATCCCGTATCTGTCCGAGGAGCACGAGATACCCGTCTACGAGGTGCGTCGCCGGTGGTCCCGCTACTGGCTCGTCGATCCGCTCGACGGGACGAAGGAGTTCGTCAACCGCACCGGCGAGTTCACCGTCAACGTCGCGCTGATCGAGGACGGCGCCCCGGTGCTCGGGGTGGTCGCGGTCCCCGCCGCGGGCGTGCTGTACTACGCCGGCGACGGGGAAGGCGCGTGGAGACGGGAGGGCAACGGTCCACCGCAGCGCCTGCGGTCGACTCTGTCCAGTCCGTCCGACCCGCTCCGCGTCGTCGAGAGCCGGTCCCACCCCAGCGCCGCCCTCGAAGCGTTTCTCGAGCCGCTGACCGTCGTCGAGCGGGTCAGGCGCGGCAGCTCGCTGAAGTTCTGCGTGGTCGCCGAGGGACGGGCGGACGTCTACCCGCGGTTCGGGCCGACCATGGAATGGGACGTCGCGGCCGGCGACTGCGTCCATCGCAACTCCGGTCACCCCGAGCCCCATCCGGGCACGCTCCGCTACAACAAGCCGTCGCTGAGAAACGGCGGCTTCGTGGTCGGGCTGCGGCCGGGGACCTACGTGCTGCCGGGCGACTGAGGGTCTCCGGCTCGCCCTGCCGGCTCTTTCGCGGCAGGCGCCGCCTCACACGGTGGGAGATCGTTGGCGTGGCCGCCGGCACCGGGGCGCCCGGCCGAGCAGCAGAGCGTCATTGCCCGACCTGCCCGGTCCACGGATTCATCGACTCGATGTCGAAGGGCGCGAAGTGTTCCGTGTTTCGGGTCGCCACGACGAGGGATTCCGCCTCGGCGGTTCCGGCGATCAGCGCGTCGCCGGTGTGCGCAGGTCTCCCGGCCCGGCGGGCGCGCGCACGGAGCCGCGCCGCCCGTTGTGCGGCTTCGCGCCCCACCGGCAGGATACGGCCTTCGTGGTTCGTGACGATTCCTGCGACCAGGGTCGCAATCCGGAGGCGCCGCCGTCCCTCGGGGAGCAAACGGATTCCGAACTCCAGTTCGTAGAGCACGACGACGGAGAGCCACAGGCGGTCGTGCCGTGCGTGCAGGAACTCGGTCACGCGAGGATCCGGAGCTGGTTTGAGCATCTCGGATACGACGTTGGTGTCGAGGAGGAACCCGGTCACTCGTCCGTCTCTCGACCGAGGTGCAACCGATCGAATGCGTTCCAGTCGTCTTCCGTCCAGTCGTCGAACGGGCCGGGACGCTCCTGCCTTTCATCGACCGGCAGAGGCTCGAACGGTCCGACGCCGGGCGCGTTGGCGATGAGCCACTCCCCGAGGGACGGCCGCGGCTCGGTCCTCTCGTCCCAGACCTGGGCCGGTACCACCACGAACGACTTGCGGGTCCCGATGCGCTGGGGCCCCTCTTCCTCGGCGCGGCGCAGCACTTCGGACAGCTTGGCTTTGGCCTCCGCGACGGTCCACGCGCGCGGCGTCCGGTGTTCGTAGGCGACCATGGGTTGCTTCCCTGTCCCGCATGGCATTGCGGGAGGTGGCGCGCAGGAAACCAGTCTAGACTGGTCCAGTGTTTCCGTCAACAGCACCGGATGGTTCGACCATCGGGAAACGCTGCGCCCGCCGCCGCGGGGTGATATGCCCGCTGAGGTGCTCCGATGCGGGACCGACGAGGCGTTTGGCCCTGGCGAAGGGTCTGCCGCCCGGTTCCGACTACGTGTTCCCGAAGTGCAGGCCGGCGCCGCCCGAGCTGCGCCCGCGCCGACATGCGGTCCGGCGCGTCATGCGCGGCGGTTGGTTCCTTCGGGGGTTCGCCGCCGCCACCACGCCGCCACCAGGCTCCCGACCAGCGAGTGGAAGACGCTGGCGATGGCGCTCGGGATCGCCACGAGGGGGTTCGCGAAGTTCTGCTGCGCCAGCACGACGCCGAGGCCGGTATTCTGCATCCCGACCTCGATCGACACCGTCCGCGCCGCCACCTCGCCTCCGAGGGCCAGCCGGCCGGCCAGATAGCCGAACAGGAAGCCGAGAGTGTGGAGGGTGATGACCGCGAGCACGAGCCGGGGCCCGGCGTCGATGATCCGCTCGCGCCCGGCGCCGATGACCGAGGCGACGATCAGGGTGATGGCGACGATCGCCACGAGCGGCGCAATCGGCAGCACCCGGTCGATGGCGCGGGGAAAGCGCCACTTGAGCAGCGCTCCCGCCGCCACCGGCAGAATGACGACCTGGACCGTGCTGAGCAGCAGCCCCCCGGCGGGGACGTCGATGCGGCTGCCGGCGAGCAGCGCGGTCAGGACCGGCGTCATCAGGACCGCCAGCATCGTCGACAGCGCGGTCAGCGTCACCGACAACGCCACGTCCGCCCGCGCCAGATACGCGATGACGTTGGAGGCGGTGCCGCCCGGGCAGCACGAGACCAGCACGAGGCCGACCGCGAACGGCGGCGGAAGCGCAAAGAGATACCCGAGGCTCCAGCCCAGCGCCGGCATCACCGTGTACTGCAGGACCACGCCCGGCAGCACCCGGGCGCGCTCGCGCCCCACCCGGCGAAAGTCGTCGAACCCGAGGGTCATCCCCATGCTGAGCATGATGACGCCGAGGCCGAGGGTGATCAGGGGCCCGCTGAACCAGGTGAACCACTCCGGCCGGACGAGAGCCGCGATGCCCGCGGCCAGCACCCAGAGGGGGAACGCCGCGGTCAGAAGGGAGATCATGCACGCCGATCATGCGCCGAGCGCCGGCCGCGTGCAAACCGGCCCGGCCCGTCGGCCCATCGAGGAGTTCGCGGGGCTCTCGGATCCGTGCGAGGCTCTCGACGATACCGGGATCACCCTCGATACGGCGGGGTTGACGGCCGGGGAAGCGGCGCAGAAGATCATCCTTTTCTTGAGAAGGAAGGGTACGGGTCCGGCGAGCCGGCGGACCGCCGATCCTGAATCGACGATGACCTCCACCGACCGATTCCGGCGCGCCGTCGAACGGTTCGACGGGGCGAACGCGGAAGACCCGCACCGCGAGCTCGTGGACGGGGTCGAGCAGCCGAAGGAGCTGGTCTACGCCCGGCGGATGACCGCCTGCCTCGATCGGTTCCGGCCGGATGCGCCGGAAGCGGTCCGCCTTGCGGCCCGTTGCCAGCACATTCGGCGCTGGACGATTCCCCGCGCGGACTACCCTGACGGCCGCGAGGGCTATCGCCGGTGGCGTACCGATCTGGCCCGCTTTCACGCCGCGACGGCCGCCGCCATCCTGCGCGACGTCGGCTACGGCGACGACGTCGTGGCGCGGGTCGAGTCGCTGCTCCGCAAGGAGCGGCTCAAGGCCGACCCCGACGTGCAGCTTCTCGAAGACGTGATCTGTCTGGTCTTCATCGAGCACCATCTCGCCGATTTCGCGCCGAAGCACGACGACGAGACGCTGCTCGGGGTGCTCCGCAAGACGTGGCGCAAGATGTCGGACGCCGGGCACCGCGCCGCGCTCGCGCTCGACCTGCCGGCCAACCTGCGCCTCCTCGTCGAGCGGGCGGTCGCGTCACCCGCCGAGTGACACGGCGCCCGCCGGGCCCGGGGATGGCGCCCGCGCGGCCGCCGGCGGGCGCGCGACACTCGCCGTGAACGCCAGCAGGAACAGATTGCCGGCCAGGCGCCCGCCCAGGATCGCGGTCGCCGCCGCCACCGCGCCGGTCCAGGACAGCACCTGCGTGGTGACCGTGAGGAGCAGGACGACCACGGCGACCTCGCAGATCCCGGCCCAGGTGATCGGCGCCGTCCGCCGGGCGTGGACGAGCACCGAGCGCTGAAAGCAGATCCACACCGATCCGGCTGGCAGCAGCGCGAGAATCTGCGCCGGCAGCAGGGCGAACGCCGCGAGCTCGGGCGAGAGCCCGGACAGGCCCTGGAACCAGACGGTGGCCAGCGGCGTGAACACGATGAGCCCGAGGCTGCCGGCGGCGAACACCGCGAGCAGGCACCCGAAGTTGCGGATCGGCCGGTACTGCTCCCACCCGTCGCCGAACAGGGCGATCCCCACCTCCTGATACGACAGTCCGAGCGCGCGGAAAATGAACGTCAACCCGTGGACCACCGGCAGGACCGCCAGCGATTCCAGGGCGAATCGGCTCTGGCCGACGAAGAAGGTCACCGCCGGCTGCACCGCCATCGCCAGGACCGAGGTCATGGCCAGCGGCAGGTAGAAGTGGAAGATCGCCGGCATCGTCAACGCCGCCACGGCTGCGCGCGCGGCCGGCGCGCCCGCCGAGGGGCCGCCGGGGGTTGCCTGCAACGACGCCACGACGTGGCGGGTCATGACGCGGCTGGCCACGGCCTCGACCACGACCCCGGTGGCGAGCGCGATGGTGCCCACGTGGACGCCCTGCAGTCCGGGCACCTGCACCGCCGCGAGGGCCGCCGCGGTCATGCTGGACAGCCGCAGGGCGGTGCCGTAGGCGACCCGGCGCGTCAGGCGGTGGCGAATCAGCAGGCCCTGCCGGAACCGCCGGTACCCGATGGCGATGGGCCACGGCAGCATGATGGCCAGCCCGTGGTGGGTCAGACGGGCCACGTCGGGCGGCAGGCCGACGAGCGACGTGGCGATCCAGTCGAACACCGGGGGCAGGACCACGACGATCTGGACGAGGGTCAACGCCGCGCCGAGGGTGTACGTGAAACGCCGCAGCGCGGCGTAGCTCGCGGCATCCGTGACGAGGGCCGTCGAGGCGGCCATCAGCATGATGACCGGCGCCTCGATGATGATGGCGAGCGCGAAGGCCACCCCGAACGCGGCGAGATTCTCGATCGGCTGCTCCAGCCGGGCGATGATCGCGGCGAGGTACGGCCCCTCCACCGCCATCATCAGCCACGTGCCGGCGAGGGGCAGCCAGAACGCCGCGATCCGGGGATAGGTGAGGCGCTCGGCGGGCATGGCGAGCCGTCACCGGCGCGGCGACGCGAGCGCACGCCGACGTCGACGGATCAGTTCGTCGCCGCCCGCCCGGCCCGGACGGCCGCATCGACCCCTGCCGGCAGGCCGCCGCCGGCGCGGCCGGCCCCGAGCATCGTGAAGCCCTGCTCGATCCGCCGCGGCATGTCGGCCGCGCCGGCGGTGATGCCGCAGGCGACTCCGTGGCTCCGGCAGGCGTCGACCACCGCCTGAATCGCCTCCTCCACCTCCGGATCGTTCCGCGGGAGCCCCAGCGAGTTGGACAGATCGCTGGGGCCGACGTAGAACCCGGCCACCCCCGGCACGGCCGCGATGGCCTCCACGTTCTCGAGGCCGTCGGCGGTCTCGAGCATCATGATGGCCATGAGGTCCCCGTCCGGGTTCAACGGCCACGTGTCGGCCCGCCGTACGTACTCGCCGGGCGACAGGCCCCAGAACCAGGCGGCGGCCCCCGCCCCGGACCCGCGGCGCCCCCGCGGCTCCGCATGGGGCGCCCCGCGGCGCGCCGGGTAGCGCATCGACCGGACGGCGTTCAGCGCCTGCTCCGGCGTGTCGATCGCGGAAAAGATGATCCCCATCAGGCCGATGTCGAGGGCCTGCTTCACCGCCCACTCCGACGATTCCCGTCCATAGGGCGCGAGGCGGACGAGCGGGGTCACGGGCTGGCGCAACCCGTGCTCGGCGACCCCCGCGCGGTCCGTCAGTCCCAGCAGAAACGCCTGCAGGGCGCGGAAGTCCTGCGGCCCGTGCTCCATGTCGACGTACACGTAGTCGATGTCCGACCGGGCCAGGGACCGGGCGTTCTCGAGCGACAGGTCGTAGGTGCTGACCCCGAACACCCGCTCGCCCCGCGCGAGCTTGTCCACCACGGAGCTGAGATGGCCGGCGGCGGCGGACTGCCGCGCCGACGGGGCGGCCGCCAGCCATCCGGCGGCGGCGGCGAACAGGGCGGCGGCGGCGAGCCGGCGTGCGAGCCTTCGTGTCTGCATGGTCCACTCCTGGACATAGACTACGACAGTCGACCGGCGGGCGACCCGGCATTCGAGTCGCCAGCGGCCGGCGCTCGAACCCCACATTGCGCCCGTCGCCGCCGTTCCGGCTGCAGTGGGCGCCTCCGCGCCACTGGGTGTGGGACTGCCAGGATCACGGAATGGATGAGCAGGCTGCCCGCGAGTTCATCGCCGGGGCGACGCGGATCGTCGGCTTCACGGGCGCCGGCATCTCGACCGAGTCGGGGGTGCCCGACTTCCGCAGCCCCGACGGGGTGTGGGCGCGAAACCGGACGGTCGACTTCCAGGAATTCGTGTCGAGCGAGGCGGGTCGGGTCGAGTACTGGCGCCAGAAGGCGGCGGCGTGGCCGGCTATGCGCGAGGCGAAGCCCAACGCGGGGCACTACGCGTTCGTCGAGCTGCAACGGCAGGGGCGGCTTCTCGCCCTCGTCACGCAGAACATCGAGCGGCTGCACCAGCGGTCGGGACTGCCCGCCGACAGCGTGCTGGAACTGCACGGCACCACCACCGAGGCGGTGTGCCTGGCGTGCGGAGACCGGATTACGTCCGACGAGGCGTGCCGCCGCATCGAGGCGGGCGAGCGGGCGCCGCGCTGCCGGGCGTGCGGGGGGCTGCTCAAGCCGGCGACGGTCTCGTTCGGGCAGGCCATGCCCCTCGACGTCATGGCGCGGGCGCAGGCCGCGGCCGAGACCTGCGACCTGCTGCTCGCGGTCGGCTCCTCGCTGGTGGTCGAGCCCGCAGCTTCAATCCCCCGGGTGGCCAAGGCGTCCGGGGCGCGCCTCGTCATTGTCAACCGCGAGCCGACCCCCCTGGATGATATCGCGGACGCGGTCGTACGCGGCGAGATCGGCGCGGTCCTGCCCGGGCTGGTCGGGGCGGACGGCTGACGGGGCCGAGGGATGAAGTACCATGCGAAGTTGGTCGGCATGAACAGATTCACCATCGAGCAGTCCGAGATCGAGTTCGAGTCCAAGTTCGCTTCTCGACTCTGGTCCGTCGTTCACGACGTTCCCGTGCTCTACGACGCGCTACTGGACGAGCTTGCCTACGTCGGTCTTTCGAGCGTGGACCTGCGTCCGGACGCAGGCAACGGCTCCGTGGGCGGCGCCGCTCTTGGGGTCTGGCTGTTCGGAGGCAAGGCCAACGTCAGAATCGGTCTGGACAGCGTTCGCTTCCAGACCTCTTCGCCGGTGCCGCAGGTCGTGGACTCCGTCGACGGCGTGATCGGTGCGGTCCGGCGGGCGTCGCCCGAGCTTCGCTTCAAGACCCATGCGGTTTCGTACGCCTATCACGGACTGATCGAAGGAATGAAGGCCGCCGAGTTCGTCCGCCGGTTCGTTCCGAACGCGGTGAACATCGACGGCTTCGGAGATTGTCTTGGCGCCGGGGCCGCCTTGTACTTCGGTGAAGCTCCACCGATGATCAGTTCGACGTTGACCCTGGACGTGTCCCGCCTGGTCCAGGATGGTCTCTTCGTTCGGGTGTTCATGGTGATGGACGGAGCAGTCGGAACCGGCTTGGCGCTCCGGTCCCTGGCGGAAGAACGGACAGGGGCGGCGCTGACGGCGGTGGGGCTGGAGCACGCTTGAGTGGGGCATGTTCGGACAGCAGCTTGGGCGTCTCGAGATCGACAGTCCGATGGAGCCGGCGTTCGCCTCAGCGACGGGTGTCGGCCACGTGCGACCGCTGGCCGACAGCACCGGGTTCAGTGATGGCCGGGGATGGTTCGCGGCGGGCGCTGCGCCGATCGACTCGGGCACGCTCGCCCGAAGAAGGGATGCCTGGGGGTTCCAGCACGTCGAGGCTTGCGTTGCCGCGCCGCCTGTCGAGCGCGGCGCGAGCTTCCAGACGGCGCAGGATCTGGGTTCACGCCGGCCGGCGGCGGCCATCGAGGCGATGCTCCGCCAGCTTCTGGCCGCCCATCGCGTCCTGGCCGCGCGCAAGCTGGCCGATGCGGTTCCCCTGGATCAGGCCTTGGACGAGTCGCTGCGACGTCTGCTGATCGTGCTGGCGGCGCCGGTGGTCCGGCGCAGACTGCCGGCACGGGCGAAGGGTGCCGACAACATCGAGTGGTTGCGCAGGAATGCCGGCAGCCATGCCCGCAGGTGGGTCGCTCTGGCCGACGGCGAGCTTCTGGCAGCCGATGAGTCCCTGGCGGCCTTGCGGCGGAGGCTGAAGGAGCTCGCCCCGCACGTCAAGCCGTTCGTGCATCGCCTGTAGCGACCGCGATGCTCCAGTGGCCTGACGGATCCACCTTTGCTTCGGGCAGATCCCGCTACCTCGATGAGGATCCGGGTCATCCCTCGGAGACTGCGAGCGTTCATGTCCACGTCGAGTTCGACGGTGTCCCCGTTCTCGCGATGCTCGACACCGCAGCCTCCTGGTCGGTTCTCAACGCCGAGCTGGCCGACGATCTCAAGTTGTTCGATCGGGATGGAGAAACCGTCACCATCAGCTCTCGCATGGGAACGGTCCAGGGGAAACTCGTGAGAGCCATGACGACCCTGGTGGCCGAAGACGGCTTTTCCCTGGAGGTGGACTCGACCGTCTTCGTATCGCGTGATTGGCCGGCGGGGAACTTCATCGGCTATTCCGGCCTTCTGGAGAGGATTCGATTCGCCATAGATCCGCAGGTCAACGCGTTCATCTTTGGCGGACTCTGACGGCGACCAACCGGCTGGGCGCCGACCGATCATCACAGGCGCCGGCGGTTCGGGCCGCTCGACGCCGTTGACCTGACACGCGGGAGCCATTTCGAGCTTGATCCGGGCCGGGCAGCCGCACGGTGGGTGGTTCCGAGCGGGTTTCCAGGCGAGAGAGAAAGGTGAGCAGATGCGGTTCACACGCTTTCTGGCGGTGTTGGCGGCGGTTGTCCTCGCGGCGGGCTCGTCCCCGCCGGCGCACGGGCAGGAGGTCACCACTTCGGATCTCGAGCAGGCCGCCGCCGACACCTCATCGTGGCTGATGTACGGCCGCGACTACCAAGGCCACCGCTTCGTGGAGCTCGACGAGATTACGCCGGACAACGTCGACCGCCTCCATCCGGCCTGGGTGTTCGCGACCGGCGGCGAGAACCGCGGCCTGGAGGCGACCCCGCTGCTGCACGAGGGGGTGCTCTACCTCTCGGCCGACGAGTCGCGCGTCTTCGCCATCGACGCCCGGACCGGCGCGAAGAAGTGGGGCTTCGAGCCGGAGATGTCGGACGAGGCGGAGCGCGTCTACTGCTGCGGGTCGAACAACCGCGGGGTGGCGCTGTTCGGCGAGCTGGTCTACGTCGGCACGATGGATGCGCGGCTGATCGCGCTCCACAAGGACACCGGCGCCGTCGTGTGGGAGACCGAGGTCGTCGACTGGCGGCAGGGCTACAGCATCACCGGCGCGCCGCTGGTGGTCAACGGCCTGATCCTGACCGGGGTGGCCGGCGGGGAGTACGGCATCCGCGGCTTCGTCAAGGCGTACGACGCCATGACCGGCGAGCTGCGCTGGACGACCTACACCATTCCCGGTCCCGGCGAGCCGGGCAACGAGACGTGGCCCGGCGACACCTGGAAGAACGGCGGCGCTCCCACCTGGACCACCGGTGCCTACGATCCCGGGCTGAACCTCGTCTACTGGAACACCGGCAACGCCGCCCCCTGGAACTGCCAGATCCGCAAGGGCGACAACCAGTGGTCGGCCGCGACCGTCGCCCTCGACGCCGACAGCGGCGACATCCGGTGGGGCTTCCAGTACACCCCCTGGGACTGCTGGGACTACGACGCGGTGAGCACGCCGGTCCTCGCCGACGTGATCCTGCCCGATCACGGGCCGGTCCAGGCGCTGTTCCACCACGACAAGAACGGCTTCCTCTACGCGCTCGACCGCACCGACGGCCGGTTCCTCTACGGCGACCCGATCGTGCCCGGCATCAACTGGGCCTTCGGCCTCGATCCGGAGACCGGACGCCCGCAGGTCAATCCCGACATGGTGGCGCAGTCCGGGGGGCCCGAGGTGGGACCGATCATTCCCAGCCTCGAGGGCGCCATCGACTGGCAGCCGCTCGCCTACAACCCCGATCTCGGCGCGCTCTACTTCATGTCCAACCAGTGGGCGATGGGCTACCGGTTCTGGGCCGAGGACCAGTTCGAGCCGCCGACCAACGGCGAGGCGTACTTCGGCGGGGACTACCAGCAGTACCTGACGAGCGAGAACCCCGGCAACTTCGTCGGCTTCGACGTGGTCGAGCGCAAGGTGCTGTGGCGCGTCGTGAGCCCGGCGCCCTTCTGGGCCGGCGCCGTGGCGACGTCGAGCGGGCTGGTCTTCACCGGCGACATGCGCGGCTACTTCATGGCCATCGACGCCCGCAGCGGCGAGGTCCTGTGGCGGTTCCAGACCGGCTCGGGCATCATCGGCAGCCCCATCACCTACGAGCTCGACGGGACGCAGTACGTGGCGGTGCCGTCCGGGGGCATCGGCGGGGACATGATCTTCTACTACACCGAGCCGAAGGCCGGGAACCTGTGGGTGTTCGCGCTCGACGGCGGACCCGGGAACGTCCAGCCGGGCACGAACCTGACCCCGCTTCCGGGCGGCCTGCCCCGCGTCGGCGAGCCGGGCCACACCCTGGGCGGCCGCGTCCTGCCGGGGTACGGCTTCGAGCCCACCGAGGGCGGCGAGCCGATCGTCACGCCGTCTCCGCCCCCGGCGGCCGCGCCGGCCCCCGGCGACGCCGCCAACCCGGTGCTGGGCGACGCGGCCGCGATCGCCACCGGCGAGCGCATCTACCGTGCGCGCTGCGCAGTCTGTCACCGGACTGGCGGCGGGGCGAGCCCGAACCTGTTCAGGACCGGCCTGCCGGCCGGCCGGTTCCTCGACGCGGTCGCGCAGGGACGCGAGGGCACGAACATGCCCGCCTTCGGGGAGCTGCTGTCGCAGGCCGAAATCTGGCAGGTGCACGCCTTCCTGATGTCCCGCGACGCGCTCTGAGCCCGGATCGGAACCGGTCCGGGAGAGCGACCGCCAGGCCTCGAACACCCGAGCTTGCCGAGGTCGACGCCGAGGCACGACGGTCGGCTGTTCATGTGCGCATCAACTCGTCCAGGTCCGCGATGAGATCGCGGCCCCGGTGATAGTCTCGGGCGGCAATCAGGGTGAGCGCATGCCGCGCACGATCCAGCTCGGCCTCGGAGGCGATGCGCAGCAGTGCTCTGAGGTCGATGAGATCCTGCGGGCGGGTCACGTCGTCGCGGGACAGCACCTTGAGTGCAATCAGGTGTCCCGTCGTGGCGACGCGCATCGACAGATGGGGCAGGAGATCGAGGACCTCGGCCTCGGTCACGACCTCCGTTTCGATCCCGGACGAGGCGAACAACAGATCGACGACGGTTGCTCGTGGCGCGGGTGAGCGCACGATCCGAACGGTCGCGAGCCGACCGACGGCCTCTTGCTCGACGACGGATTCGATGCGGTAGTCAAGCGTACGAAGCGTGCGAACCAGGGCTTCGGCCTCCGCGTCGTTCGCCACGGCCACCGCTAGGTCCGCGTCTCGAGTGAATCGTGGTTCGGTTCTTGCGGAAACCGCCAAGCCGCCGATCAACGCAAAGGAAACGTGGGCGTGCGTGAGGTCGGCATCAATCCGATGCAGGGCCTCTTCGAGCGAGGTCCGCGCGCCGGTCGTCCCACGCGATTCGTCGCCCGGGACTGTCACCGGATTCCGCTCCTGGCCGTTCCAGGAGCCACCGTCGAAGTTGTTGCTCGAGTTCCGCCTCGCTCGCATCGGGCTGACTTCTTCGCAGACTCTGGTACTTCAGCTTCAGTCCCGTGTCGAACAGATCGAGCGTGGTACGAAACGCATCCGTCACGGATAGCGTCGATCGAGCAGGACCCATGTGTGTAATGTACGGCGCGTTGCCGAGTTTCGCAAACGGGTGACGCGGAACATCTCGCTACGCTGGTCGGCACGGGGCCTGCTGCTGCCGCATCGAGCCTGCGCTTGGAGCTCCGCACCTGAACACCTCCTTCGGCCGGAGCCGGATCACGTTCCCATCTCCGATCACATGTTGCAGCGCGGACACGTCGGTGCCTTCCGGGTGGCTGACCTTCTGTGGTTGCTCCAGCTGTCGGGGATCGCCGAGCAGCACGATGTTCCTGGTGCACGGGCTCATCGCCAACACGGATCAAGGGGAACTCGTGGGGCGTACACGCTCGGGATCAGGGCTGCAGACGCGGATTGGGTGAGGTTGTAGTAGCGTGCCTACTGTAGGGCACGCCGAAGGGCTCCGCAAGCAGCGCGGCGGATGCCCGTGCACGTCGGCTGCCGCACTCGACAGGGGCGCCGGTCGGGCGGGGCCCCCGCGGCCCGCATAGTAGAATCGAAAATGCGGCGGACCTTGCGCGTGAGGAGTGGAGCCATGGACGAACAACGCAGGCGGCGTGCGCTCCTGATATGCGCGGCGAGCGGCCTTCTGGCGGCCTTCGGTTGTGTCGGCAGCGAACCGGGAGGGCTCGCGATCGAGGCGGACGTCGCGGCGGTGGCGGTCGCCGAGTCGGCGCAGATCCGGATCGAGGTGCGGGACAACCTGAACACGCCGGTGCCCGGCCAGCTGGTTCGACTGTCCACCGACACTCCCGGCACGGTCCTGAGCGCGGAAGAGGTGGTGACCGGTGCCGCCGGTACCGCCAGCGTGACCCTCACCGCGTCGAATCAGGCCGGCGAGAACCGCATCGCGGCCGTCGCCGGCGATCTGTCGGCTTCCCTCGTCGTGCCCGGCCTGCCCGGACCTCCCGCCAGCGTCGCGGTGACCGCCGATCCGGAGCGCACGGTGAATGGCGGCACGGTCATCCTCGCCGTCGCCGTCGCCGACGGCTTCGGCAATCCCGTGCCCGACGTTCCGGTCGAGCTGCAGGCGGCGGACGGGTCGGGGCTGGGCCTCGCCGGCGGCGAAACGGACAACGCGGGGTCGTTGACGCGGCCGTTCACGACCGCCCCCGACCCGGGCGACAACCGGGTGGATGTCTCGGTGGCGGGTCTGCCGCCGCAGACGCTGGTCGTTCCCGCGCGTCGGCTGTCCCGGCTGACGGTCCGGCCGGAAGGGGCGGAGGTGGTGGCCGGCGATACCGTGACCTTCGAAGCGACGGGCTTCGACGACGATGGCGGCGAGCTCGGAGTGCGGCCGCAGTGGACCCTCGCGGGGGGAATCGGCGCGCTCGAGCCGTCCGGGACGTTCACGGCGGGGACGGCGGGCCGGGGACGGGTGCGGGCCGCGGTCGGCGGGGTGGAGGCGTCGAGCGCGCTGACGGTGGTGGCGGGTCCCGCGCGCCGCATCGAGGTGCTGCCGGCCGAGGTGCGCGTCGAATCCGGCGAGGTGGTCACGCTGCGCGCGGTGGCCCGGGACGCCGGCGGGAACGCAGTGGTGCTCGACCCGAATGATCCGGGTGTGGCGGTGCAGTGGAGCCTCACGCCGGACGTGGGCGATCTCGACGACCGGGGGGGCCTGACGGCGGGACGCGCCGGGGAGGCCACGGTGGTGGCCGCAGCCGGCGATCTGCGGGGCGAAGCTCGGGTGGAGGTGACGCCGGGTTCGTTGGTGACGATTGCCCTGGAACCGGTCGACCCGACGGTCGTCAGCGGGGCGGAGCGGCAGTTTCGCGCCGTCGGGCAGGATGCCGGCGGCAATGCGGTGCCGCTGACGCCGACCTGGAGCCTGTCCGATGCCATCGGCGAGCTCGACGACAGCGGGCGTTTCCGGGGCGTGCGGGCCGGTACGGCGCGGTTGGTCGTCGCCTCCGGCCGCGTCGCGGCATCCACGGTGATCGAGGTGGTCCCGGGCCCGCTCGAATCGATCGCGGTGAGTCCGGCGCAGGCCGAGGTGCCGGCCGGGACCACCACCGCCTTCGTGGCCGTCGGACGCGATGCGGCCGGGAACGAGCTGGCCATCGAGCCGGTCTGGGGTCTGTCGTCGGCCGCGGGGCAGATCGATCCCGGCGGCGAGCTGACCGGGGGG
Source organism: Vicinamibacterales bacterium (assembly GCA_965215895.1). Lineage (GTDB taxonomy): Bacteria > Acidobacteriota > Vicinamibacteria > Vicinamibacterales > UBA8438 > JAJEEA01. The sequence goes on from OZ244130.1 coordinate 1,520,334, forward strand.
CCGGCGGGACAGGCGCAGGTGGTGGCACGGTCGGGAGAGGTGACCGGCACCGCGGACGTGCGGGTGGTCCCGGGCGCGCTGACCGGTCTTGCCGTAGCGCCGCGCACCGCCACCGTGGTGGCCGGATCTTCGCAACGGTTCGCGGTGACCGGGGTCGACGGCGTGGGCAACCGCGTGCCGGTCGAGCCGGCCTGGAGCCTGTCTGCGGGTGAGGGGCGTATCGACGCCGGCGGCACGTTCGTCGGCACCGTCGCCGGCGCGGTCACGTTGGTGGCGGCGTGGGAGGACCTGTCGGTCGAGGCCGCGATTCGGGTCACCACCGGACCCCTGGCCACCATCGCGGTGACTCCGCGGGTGCTCGACATCGCGGCCGGGGTGGTGCAGGCGTTCGAGGCCACGGGTCGGGATGCCCTCGGGAACGAGCGGCCGATGACGCCGTCGTGGACGGTGACCGGCGGCGTCGGCACCATCGGAACGCGGGACGGGCGGCTCACCGCGATCGCGACCGGGTCGGGTTCGGTGGTCGCGACGGCCGGCGGGTTGTCGGGGGTCGCCGAGGTGCGGGTAGGGCCCGGCCCGCTGGCCGCCATCGACATCGAAGCGCCGGCCGACGTGCAGGTCGGCGAGGCGCGGCCGGTGGACTGGACCGGCGCCGACGCGAACGGCAACGAGGTGGTGATCCGGCCCGAATGGGAGGTGACCGGCGGCGTCGGCCGGGTCGACGCCGAGGGACGGTTCGTCGCCGCCTCCCCGGGGAGCGGCCGCATCATCGCGCGGGCGGGCGGGGTCTCGGCGGACGTGCCGGTGCGGGTGTCGCCGGGACCGCTGGCGGAGCTGCGGATCGTGCGCGACTCGGACCGGGCCGAGGTGACGGCCGGCGAACGGATCCAGCTCTCGGCGGTGGGAAGCGACCGGGACGGTCATATCGTCGACGTCGAGCCCCGGTGGGAGATTGTCCGCGGCGCGGGGACCATCGACGCGGGGGGGCAGTTCGTCCCCACGCGGGCGGGGCCCGCGGCGATTCGGGTGGCCAGCGGATCGTTGGCGGCCGAGGCGGCGGTGAACGTGGCGCCGGGCCCGCTCGCCGCGATCGTGGTCGCGCCGGCGCGGGCGAACGTGGCCAGCGATACGACGCAGGCGTTCACCGCGGCCGGCCGCGACGCGTACGGCAATCTGGTGGATATCGATCCGGACTGGAGCGTCACCTACGGCGTCGGCAGCATGGATGCGGAGGGACGGTTCCGCGGAACCATGGTCGGCGCCGGGGTGGTTTCCGCCACCGCCGGCGGGGTGGTCGGGACCGCGGACATCGCCACGACGCCGGGTGCGCTGGCGGTGCTGGAGGTGCGGCCGGCGGTTCCCGAGGTGCGATCCGGTGAGCTCCTGCAGTTCCGCACCGCCGGATTCGATGCCCGCGGGAACGGCGTTGCGGGATACGCGGTCGAATGGCAGGTGTCGGGGGATGTCGGTACCGTTGACCTGGCGCGCGGCATCTTCACCGCGCTGGCGGCCGGGACCGGACAGGTGCGGGCGCGGTCGAACGGGGTCGAGGGGACGACGGAGGTGCGGGTCGTTCCGGGGGATCCGAGTGCGGCGACCTCCACGGTGGCGGTATCGCCCGCCGCGGTGGCCGCCGGCGGGGGCGCGGCGGCCGAGATCACGGTTACGGTGCGGGATGCCTTCAACAATCCCGTGGCCGGGGTCCCGGTGCGGATCCTCTCCAGCCGGGCCGCGGACAGGGTCCGGCCCGTCGAATCGATGACCGCCGCCGCCGGCGTGGCCCGCCTGCAGATCACCTCGGGCACCGCGGGACGTTCGTCGCTCCGCGTGACCGCGGGGACCGTGGAGCTGGCCTCGCCCCCGCCGATCGAGTTCCGTTGAGGGCCCTGCGGTCAGGCGCTTTCGTCCGCGGCCGATTCGGCGGCGTCCCGCAGAATCTTGCGCGGCCGGTTCAGGGTCGGCGGCGTCGCCCGGTGCGGGGAGGGGGCCGGGGCCGATTCGGGGTCGGCCGGCGGCAGGGCCGGGGCGCGCTGATCGAGTGCGCGCTCCAGCTCTCGAATCCGCAGGCGAGCCTCCCGGCTCGCGACGGCATGCTCGAGCTCCAGCGTTTTGACCTGCCGCTCGAGCGCGTGCCGGGTCCTGGCCGCCTCTATCTCTTGGCGATTGAGGGTGAGCCGGGCGGTGGACTCGCGCAGCCTGAGGTCCAGTTGCCGGAGCGCGCGCCGCGTGGCCAGCCAACCCGCCATGATCACGAGCAGGAGACCGACCGCGGTGACCGTCGCCGCGATCTCGAGGTAGTCGGCAAGCAGTGGCGAGATGCCGGTCAGGGCGCCGCGGAACCCCAGCCCGGCCAGCGCGATCAGGCAGGGCACGCCGTAGAGCACCAGAGACACCCGGACCCGGCGCATGCTGCGGTCCAGGGCGGCCACGATCTCGTTGAGGTTCCGGGTCACGACGTCCGTTCCGGCAGTTGCGACGACTCTGCGACCGCATCGAAGACCGCGGGTCGGATCTCAAGATCGGCGTCCGGCGGCCGATGCGACGGGTCGTAGTCGCTCCGGTTCTCGATCGCGTTCGTCTTGATCTTCAATTCCATGGCGTGCCGGGCTCGTTCCGTATCGATCTCGTTGCCCGTCAGCTCGAGCTGACGGTTTACCGCGGCCAACGCCCGTACCTGTTTTCTGACCGTCCACCAGTCTACGGCCCACGCCACGGCGATGATCAGCAGCAGGGCGGCGCCGGTGGCGGCGGCGCTGATGGCCAGAGGGCCTTCGTCGATCAGCGCCAACTGCGACAGGGGCGACCGGAGCCCCAGTCCCGCGAGCGACACGGCGAACGGGATGCCGATCAGGATCAGGGCGATCTGCACGCCTCGGCCGCGCCGATCCGTATCGATGGTGAAGGGGCGTTGATGGTCGGACACGGTTTCTTCCCCAGGAACTCCGCCGCTTCCGGATCGATCGGCGAGCCGGCGCGGCACCTTCGACAATGATAAGACGGATTCGCGGCGGTGGAACCCCGGCCGGTGCAGATCGTGTATAAAGGGGTCAGAAATTCGTCGCGGCCACCGAGGTGTCCCGGGAGGGGAGGAACGCCGGATGTCGAACCCGAGGCGACGTTGGAGACTCCGCCCGATTCTGGCGGGGATGATGGCGGCCGGCACGCTCGGCGCCGCGCCGGCGCCCGCCCAGCCGGCGCCGGATGCGGAAGCGTACCGGACCCTGGTCGGACGCTACTGCGTGTCGTGTCACAACAACCGGACCCTCACCGCCGGTCTCGCCCTGGACACCATCGCCGAGGGGGCGCTGTCCGACCATACGGAGGTGTGGGAGCGGGTCGTCCGGAAGCTGCGCGCCCGACAGATGCCGCCGGCCGCCGCCCGCCGGCCCGATGAATCGGCGTACGTTGCGGCCATCGGATCGCTCGAGGCGGCCCTGGACCGCCGGGCCGCGGCGGCGCCGGACCCGGGACGCTCCGAGACGTTCAGGCGACTCAACCGCACCGAGTATCGCAATGCGGTCCGGGACCTGCTGGATCTCGACGTCGAGGCGGCCGCCCTGCTGCCGAGCGATTCGTCCAGCTTCGGATTCGACAACATCACCGTCGGAAATCTCTCGCCCACGTTGCTGGAGCGGTACGTCTCGGCGGCCGAAAAGATAAGCCGGCTCGCGGTCGGGCGCCCCGGTCTGGGGCCCGGCGGCATCACGGTTCGCACCCGGCCGGACCTGACGCAGGAGGGACACCTGCCCGGCATGCCGATCGGGACCCGCGGCGGCGCCCTGCTGTCGCATGTCTTTCCGGTCGACGGCGACTACGAGATCAGCGTCCGGCTGGCCCGCGACCGGAACGAGCACATCGAGGGCCTGAGCGAGTCGCACGACCTGCACCTGCTGCTCGACGGTGAGCTGGTGGACACCTTCACCGTGCAACCGGCGGAGCAGGTCGTCGAGCATGCCTTGAACTACCAGCCGTCCCACGACACGCTCGATGCGCATCTCACGCGCCGGGTGGCGGTCGCCGCCGGTCCGCATGCGCTGGCCGTCACGTTCCCCAAGAAGCCCGAGCTGCTGCTGGAGACCGAGCGGCAGCCGTACCAGGCGCACTTCAACTACTACCGGCACCCGCGGGTACAGCCGGCGGTGTACGAGATCTCCATCGTCGGTCCCTACAACCCCGCCGGGTCCGGCGATACCCCCAGCCGGGCCCGCATCTTCACCTGCCAGCCGGCCGCGCCGGCCGACGAGGACGCCTGCGCCACCGACATCCTGTCCACCCTGATGCGCCGGGCCTACCGGCGTCCGGTGACCGCGGCGGACCTCGCGCGGCCGTTCGCGCTGTACCGCGCGGCCCGGGACGAGGACGGGTTCGACGCCGGCATCGAGATGGGGCTGGCCGCGGTGCTGGTGAGCCCCGAGTTCCTGTTCCGGGTCGAGCGCGACCCCGACGGCGTCGCGCCGGGCGCGCCGTATCGCCTGAGCGATATCGAGCTGGCGTCGCGGCTGTCCTTCTTCCTGTGGAGCAGCATTCCGGACGACGAGCTGCTCGCGGTGGCCGAGCGGGGCGGGCTGACCGCGCCGGGGGCGCTCGAACGGCAGGTGCGACGGATGCTGGCCGACCCGCGCGCCTCGAACCTCGTGACCAACTTCGCCGGCCAGTGGCTGCATCTCCGGAACCTCGAGTCGATTACCCCGGACATGCGGGTCTTTCCCGATTTCGACGACAACCTGCGGCAGGCGTTCCGGCAGGAGACGGAGATGCTCGTCGAGAGCGTCCTGCGCGAGGACCGCAGCGTCCTCGACCTGCTGCGGGCGAACTACACCTACCTGAACGAGCGGCTGGCCAAGCACTACGGCGTGCCGCACGTCTACGGCAGCCGGTTCCGCCGGGTCGAGTTCGGTGAAGCGGGGACCCGCGGCGGGCTGCTGCGCCAGGGCAGCATCCTGCTGGCGACCTCCTATGCAACGCGCACCTCGCCGGTCATCCGGGGGAAATGGGTGCTCGACAACGTGCTGGGGGTGCCGCCCCCCCCGCCGCCCCCCAACGTGCCCGAGCTGGAGGAGACGGGAACGAGCGTGCGGGCCCGGTCGATGAAGGAGCGGATGAGCGCGCATCGGGCCAACCCCGCGTGCGCGAGCTGCCACATGTTGATGGACCCGGTGGGTTTCGCCCTCGAGAACTATGACGCGGTCGGGCGCTGGCGCGACGCGGACGGAGGCGTGCCCGTGGACGCCACGGCGACGCTCTTCGACGGCACCGCCGTCAACGGCGTCGACGAGCTGGAGGCGGCGCTGCTGCGGCGCCCCGAGCTCTTCGTGGGCACGGTGGCCGAGAAGTTGCTGACGTTTGCGATCGGACGCGGGGTCGAGCACGCCGATGCCCCGGCCGTCCGGGCCATTCTCCGGGCCGCGCGGGAGGACGACTACCGGCTCTCGTCGCTGGTCGTGGGGGTGGTCGAGAGCATGCCGTTCCGGATGAGGAAAGCATCATGATGATCTCGAAGAGGGCGTTGCCGCGGCGGACCTTTCTGCGCGGCGTCGGAGCCACCGTGGCGTTGCCGCTGCTCGATGCGATGGTGCCGTCGATGACGGCGCTCGCCAACACCGCGGCGAGACCGGTCCGGCGGCTCGGATTCGTCTACGTGCCGATGGGATCCAACATCGCCCTGTGGACGCCGCCCGGCGAGGGCGGGACGTTGTCCCGTCTGTCTCCGAGCCTGGGGCCCCTGGCGCCGGTGCGGGACCAGTTGACGGTGGTCAGCAATCTGGAGCTCCGGAACGCGTACCCCGGGACCCACGCCACGTCGAACGCCTCGTTCCTGAGCGCGGCCAAGGCGAAGTGGACCGAGAGCACCGACTACTATCTGGGCACCACCGTCGATCAGATCGCGGCCCGGCAGATCGGGCAGGAGACGCAACTGCCGTCGCTCGAGCTCGCGATGGATGTGCTCGACATGGTCGGCCAGTGCGACAACGGTTACGCCTGCGTCTACCAGAACAACCTCTCGTGGTCGTCGCCGACCTCGCCGCTGCCGGCCGAGGCCCATCCGCGGATGGTGTTCGAGCGCCTGTTCGGCGAGGGCGGCACCGCGGCGCAGAGGCGCGCGGCGCTGGGACGGCGGGCGAGCCTGCTGGACTGGGTGCGCGAGGATATCGCGCGGCTGCAGCGCGAGCTCGGCTCCGGCGACCGCCGCCGGGTGCACGAGTACCTGGAGACGGTTCGCGAGGTCGAGCGCCGGATTCAGAAGGCGGAGGCGGAAACGGAGCACAATCCGCTGCCCGATCTGGACCGTCCCATCGGGGTGCCGGCCGCCTACGAGGACCACGCGAAGCTGATGTTCGACCTGCAGGTGCTCGCGTTGCAGGGCGACGTGACTCGGGTCATCACGTTCCAGCTCGCGCGGGAGTCGAGCAACCGGACCTATCCGGAGATCGGGGTGCCGGACCCGCACCACCCGATCTCGCACCATGGCAACGACCCCGAGAAGCTCGCGATGCTGGCCAAGATCAACCAGTACCACGTGTCGCTGTTCGGGTACTTCCTCGAGCGGCTGGCGTCGGTGCCGGACGGCGAGGGGTCGTTGCTCGACCACTCCCTGTACATGTACGGCAGCGGGATGGGGAATCCCAACGTGCACGATCACGTCAACCTCCCGGTGGTGGTGGCCGGCGGCGGCGCCGGCCGGACGCAGGGGGGGCGTCACATCCGGTACGCCGAGCCGACGCCGATGGCGAACCTGCACCTGACCCTGCTCGACAAGGTCGGGGTGGAGCTGGACACCTGGTCCGACAGCACCGGCACGATAGACACGCTGCTCGACCCGGTGGCGTTGTAGTGGTCTGCGCCGTGGTTGACGGCGCGGAATACTGGGGAGTTGGTTGGGGCGGCAATTGGAGCCGCAGGCGGCGATTTCCAGGCTGGAGCGGTGGAGCGGCCCGCGCTCCGTTCCGCCGCCGGGGAACAGGTTCCGGGATGTCGGACACGGGAGACGAAACGATGTATCGCAGACTGGCTGGCAGGTGCTGGGTCCTCGTCGCCCTCGTCGGTCTGGCGCCTTTCGGCGCCGCCGCCTCCGAGGCGCCGCTGGCGGACGCGGTCCAGCAGCGCGATCGGGCGGCCATCGACCGTCTGCTCGATCCGCCAGGCGATGTGAACGCCGCGCAGGTCGACGGCATGACGGCCCTGCATTGGGCCGCGTATCACGATGACGCGGACCTCGCAGGCCGCCTGGTCGACGCCGGGGCGGACGTGCATGCGTCGAATCGCTATGGCGTCGCTCCGCTGTCGCTGGCCGCCGAGAACGGCAACGCGGCGATGGTCCGGCGGCTGCTCGACGCCGGCGCCGATGCCGGCGCGACGCTTCCGGGGGGCGAGACGGTGCTGATGACCGCGGCCCGCTCGGGGCGGGTCGGGGTCGTCCGGGCGCTCATCGCGCATGGCGCGGACATCGAGGCGGTCGAGCCGAGACGCCGGCAGACGGCGCTGATGTGGGCGGCGGCGGAAGGGCACGTCGACGTCGTCGAGACGCTGATCGAGGTGGGGGCCGATTTCACCGCCCCGCTCGACTCCGGGTTCACGCCGTTGCTGTTCGCGGTGCGGGAGGGACACCTCGGGGTGGTCCGCACCCTGCTGAGCGCCGGCGCCGACGTCAACGGCGCGGTCGACGAGGTCGTTCGGGCGGAAAGCACCTACCGCACCGGACGGCCGGTCCGGGTCGGCACGACGCCGCTGCTCCTTGCGGTGACCAATGCGCATTGGGACGTGGCCGCCGCGCTCCTGGCCGCCGGCGCCGATCCGAATGCGGACGGCCCCGGACATGCCGCGCTGCATCTGATCCCCAAGGTGCGCAAGCCGGGCGTGGGCGACAACGACCCCGCCCCCGACGGGTCCGGGCGCATGACGAGTCTCGAGCTCGTACGGACCCTGGTGGAGCATGGCGCCGCCGTGAACGCCCGCATGGCGGTCCGGCGCAATCTGAACAACACCCGCCACCACGAGCCCGGGTCGACTCCGTTCATGCTGGCGTCGCTGGTGGCCGACACGGAGCTGATGCGTACCCTTGTCGACCTCGGCGCCGATCCGTTGATGACGAATGCCGAGAACAGCACCCCCCTGATGGCCGCGGCGGGGCTGGGCACGCGGTCGCCGGGCGAGGACGCCGGGACCGAGGAGGAGGTGCTCGAGGCGGTCCAGCTTGCCCTGGACCTCGGCAACGACGTGAACGCCGTCGACGACAAGGGCGAGACCGCCATGCACGGCGCCGCCTACAAGAACCTGCCGGCGGTCGTGGGGCTGCTCGCGGCCAGCGGTTCGGACGTCGATGTCTGGGCGCGCAAGAACGAGTTCGGCTGGTCGCCGCTGACCATCGCGCGCGGATACCGGTTCGGCAATTTCAAGCCGTCGCCGGTCACGGTGGCCGCCGTCGAGCAGGCGATGCTCGCGGCGGGAGTGTCGCCGCCGACGGAAGCGGAAGAGGCGGCGGAAGGCTACGACATCTACGCGCCGCGCGGGGCCGCCGCCGCGCCCGCGGCTGCGGCCCCGCCGCGCTGAGGCGCTACGGATCGGCGCCCAGGAGACAGGAGGAACACCGATGCGTGGCTGTCATCTCGTACGGATCGCGGCGCCGGTCGCCCTGATCGCGTTGGCGCTGGCGACCGGTCCGGCCGGTGCGCAGACCGCCGCCGAAGACTGGACCCCGCCCCGGCTGCCGGACGGCCGCCCGGACCTGCAGGGCGTCTGGCTCAGCAATACCGCCACCCCGCTGCAGCGTCCCGAGGTGTTCGCGGACCGCGCGTATCTGACGGACGAAGAGGCCGCCACCCTGCGCGCGCGGGTGGAGCGGATCTTCCGCAACGGCAGAAGCGCCTTCACGACCCCCGAGGGGGCGTTCTTCGCGGCCCTCAACGACGTCGAGACCTACGAGGCCTGGTCCACCAGCAGCTCCATCGGCATGGTCGACGTGGAGGTGACCGACCGGACGTCTCTCGTCACCGACCCGCCCGACGGGCGCATTCCCCCACTGACGCCGGAAGCGCGGGCGCGGGAGGCGGCGGTGGACGATGGATGGCGCTTCAAGACCGGCCCGGAAGACCTCAACAACGTGCATCGCTGCGTGACGACCGGCGTGCCGCGCCTGGGCGGCAACTTCGGCGCCGGTCCGTACACCTTCTACCAGCTCGTCCAGACGTCCGACCACGTCGCGTTCGTCAGCGAGGCGTTCCACGATGCGCGGATCATTCCGCTCGACGGGCGCCCCCATCTCCCCGACGCGGTCCGGCAGTGGAACGGCGACTCGCGCGGCTACTGGGACGGGGACACGCTGGTCGTGGAGACCCGCAACTTCTCCGAGAACAGCTACTACCGCGGCGCCGCCGAGGGGCTGCATCTGGTCGAACGGTTCACGCGGAGCGGCCCCGACACCCTCACCTACGAGATGACGTTCACCGACCCCGCGACCTGGGCCGCGCCGTGGACGGCGGCGCTCCCCTTGAAGCGCCGCACGCAGCCGATCTACGAGTTCGCGTGCCACGAGGGCAACTACTCCATCGTGGGGATGCTGCGAACCGCGCGTCTCGATGAGGCGCGATAAGAACACCTGTTGATGGCGCTGCGCCACGAGCGCCTCCGATTGCGTCCAACTGCAAGGTACGACCACCACCCGAAAGGACACCGATGATTCGCAAGCTGCTCGTGCTCGCCGCGTCGTTCGCCTGGTTCGCCGGCACCCCGGCCGTCTCCGCCGCCGCCGACTATCACCACATCCATCTCGTCGCCGACTCCGCCGCCGAGGCGAAAGAGTGGTACATGACCCACATGGGGTGCACCGACTACGGCCGGCACAACGCCTGCGCCGCCGGCGACACCCAGATCATCTTCTTCGAGCGCGAGCCGACCGGTCCGAGCGTCGGCAGCGGGGTCGACCACATCGGCTTCTCGTTCACCGACCTCGCCGCGAAGATGGCGTCGTTAGAGGCGGCCGGCGTGAAGATTCTCGAGCCGATACGCGAGATCGACGGTCTCTTCAAGCTCGCCTTCGTCGAGGACCCGTGGGGCACGAAGATCGAGGTCGTCGAGGACACCGAATGGCTCGGTTTCCACCACCTGCACCTGCGGTCGACCGATCCCGCGGCTGCCCTCGACTGGTACGAGAACATCTTCGAAGGCGAGCGGGACAGCCTGAAGGGCCGCATCGCCGGCCTGCGCTACGGCACGGTCTGGCTGCTCATCTCCCGGCATGAAGGCGAGCTGGCGCCGACCGAGGGCCGGGCCTTCGACCACCTCGGCTGGCAGTTCCCCGACCTGCGCGCCGCCGCCGAGGAGATCAAGGGCAAGGGCGTCGAGTTCAACCTCGAGCCGCGCCCGTTCACCAACCCGCTCGGCCAGGACATGCTTATCTCCTTCGTCACGGGACCGGACGGGGTCAGAATAGAGATCGTTCAGCCGCAGGCGTAGAGTCGTCGAAGATCAGCCGGCCGATCGACAGCGGCTGGGCCTGCACCCTCGCGGCGCACCATTTCCGGCCGGGAGTCTCGCGGCGGCCGCCGCTGGCGGGCGGGTGTCCACCTGAACGGGTACCGCCCGCGCACGCATGCCGAGCTCCGGCCGGCGCGTGTCGCCTGCCGCCCCGGGTCTACTCCGTACGCTTCTCGAGAAAGCGGGCCCCGCTGAGCGCGTTCGGCACGGCGTAGTTTCCCTCGTGGCACGCGTACTCGAACATCTCGTAGGTGGGCTCGGCCGTCAACGGCATCGAGATTCGCCAGGGGGATGTGTTGTGCTTCCACACGAATTCTGCCGGGAAAACAAAGCGAATCTTGGCCGCGCAACCGCCATGCAGACGCAAGCGAATGCCAGGACGAAACACGAATTGTGGCCGGATCTGCAGGTTCCACAACAATCCCAACCAGATTCCCGGCAGGATCAGACAGCGGAAGGCAAACCCGGTTGCCACAGTGGATTGGCAACAGAACAGACCGAGATCGTCAAGCCCGAGGCCGGACGAAACCTTCGGTTCGCGCCGCGCGTGCGCCAAGCTCTGGCCGATCCACCGCTCGATGTCCAGCGCGAGCGCGGGTTTGATATCGCGACGGACGAAGATGCCGCCGAGGGCCACCGGCGGGCCGGTTTCGTCCTCGAATCGCTGGCCGAGGTCCTCGACGCGGTGCAGGCCCTTCGCGGCGTAGGTGAATCGCAGCTCGTGGATGATCACGGCGGCGTCCGCCTCGTCTCGGAGGAGCGCCGCCTCGGCCTCGTCGTAGGGCCGGGAGCGGGTGGCGGTCGCCTCAAGATGGAACGTCCTGAAGAGGAGCGCTGCGGTCGTCAGGTCGCCGGGCAGCAGGACGGACCGGCCGGCGAGGCTGGTGGGTTCGAGCCGCTCCCGCGCCACGATCAGCGGCCCGTTGCCGCGCCCGAGCGCGCCGCCGGGGCGCAGCGCGGCACACCGATCCCGATGACGGGCGGAGGCGGCGAAGCTGACCTTCGTCGCCTCGATGGTGCCGTCGCGCGTGAGGGCGTTGAACTCCTCGACGTCGGCCATCACCGGCTCGGTCTGTACGCCGCCGGTGTCGACTAGCCCGGCGATCAGCGGATGGAAGATGAACGTGTCGTTCGGGCACGGGGAGAGCCCCAGATGCAGCCTCACGACAACGCTCCCGGAAGCAGCCGGGCCGCGTGGGTCACGGCCGTCGCCGGATCGAACAGCCCGCCGTTGCGCGGACCGCACCGGTGTGAGATGCGGCGGGTCTCCGCGAACGGCACACGGTGGCGGGCGCATGCCAGGGCGACGGCGGCCCGTCCATCCCCTCGGCGAGCGCACCGGTGGCGGCCCGCTCGTGCGGCCATCGACGCTACGGCCCGTCGGCCCAGAGCTGCCGCCAACAGACGTCTTCGGCTGACGAACACGACGGTGCCCACGCTGCCTGTGCATGAGCGGCCCGCTCGCGATTGGAGCCAAGCCGCGCTATGATACGCCCGTCGCGCCGCATCGACGGCGCACTGACGATGCGAGCTCCCCAACGGCGCCGTGCGCGAATCCGCGAGATCCAGGCTCAACTCGGCCGGGAGGATCTTGCTGCGCTGGCGGCACGCGCTCACTACGTTGGCAGCCCAGAACACAAGGATGTGTCCAGCTTCGCAGGCCCGCCTCGACTGCGCGCCGATGCCTGGTGTTGCCCTCGTGAGACGGCTCGAGATCAGCGGCGGATCGATGAGTGGCTTCGCAGCGCGATTCGCGCCGGGGCGACGGGAGCACCCTGGGAGGGGGCATTTCCCCGGTACGTGTGGTACAAACATGAGAGCACGGTTTTCGAAGGTCGGCTGGTGAACCGAGAGACCGGAGCGTACAAGGGATATCCACTTCACCGGAAGGAATGGCCCTCCGGCATCGAGGAGATCAATGGCGATCCAGTTCGAGACTGAGTGGATAGATACAGCAGCGCTCGACGGCCCCGAGTTGTCTGCGACGTGGGCGTCGTTGCGCATTCGCGTCGACGACGCCATAATCACGCGCCTCGTGGATCGGGCCGATACGGTTCGCTCGCAGGTGTACGTTCCGCTATATCCGCTCGCTGAATTCCTGGTCACGAACTGGTGGTTCCTGCTACACGAAATCGAGAACCCCGTAAAATCCAGTGACCGAGGATTTCAGCGTCGGCACGCACTGCTGTCCGCGCGGGACGGCTATGCGTTCCCGAATCTTCAGGTGATGCCCGCCGGTAGGCAAATGCATCTCACTTGGATGTCAGATCGACTGCAGTGGTCCCAAATCGAGTTCCTGGAGCAAGGACAAGCCTGGATCGATCGGGAGGAGTTCCGCGAGTGTTGTTCCGACCTGGTACAGCGTGTAGTCAAGCGGCTAGCGTCCCTTGGCGTGGAGGGAACGCTTCTCCAGGAGGAATGGGCGTCAATTCAAGCGGCAGATCAGGACGAGGTCACGTTCTGCGAAACGGCTGCAGGGTTAGGATGGGATCCGTACGCCATAGGCGATGCGGAGCGTACTCTGATTAGCAAACTGGAGGAAAGCCTTACCCAGGACTGGTTCAAGGAAGCCCTAGCCGTGCTCGACGTGGAGCGTCTCGACGCCCAGGTTGCCGCCATAGCAGCTGTACTGAAGCCCCGCAAATGCGCAAGTCTCGCGTTGGAGCGTCTTCGTTCCATTACTCACCCAGCCGGTACGGAAACAGGGTGGCAAACAGAAAAGCCTTGGACTGCCGGGTACGCTCTAGCGCGCCATGTGCGCCAGGAGTTGGCATTGGACGGGATCCCACTGTCCACGGCACCCGACTTGGCACAGGCTTTGGGCGAAGATCCACAAGCGCTCAGAGGAGCAACCAGGGCCAGAAACTTCGGTGCCGCCGATCTCGTGAACGGCGTAGTGACACAGAATAGCCGCGGTCTTCCGGCTTTTGCTGTTCGAGGCGGATCTGACAGCGCGAGGAGGTTCCATTTCTGCCGCGGGTTGGCTGAGGTGCTGGAAGCGTCGAACTCAGACGCGCTACTGACGCAGGCGCGCTCCGATCGACAACAGTGGAGCCGTGCGTTCGCGGCAGAGTTTCTCGCCCCATCGGCGGCATTGCAGACCAGGGTATCATCTGGGTCCACGTTGGACGAGGACGGCGTCGACGAGCTGGCAGCGGAGTTCGGGGTATCGCCTTGGCTGATCGCGCACCAAGTTAGGAACCACGGGATTGCAGAGGTCAGGTAATAGCCCCGAGCCGAAACGACCGATGGTCTGCCAGACTGCGGCGCGGGCGTCGGCAGATACGCACGAAAGAAGTGCGGCCGTTCGTCAGGCCGCTAGCAGCCTGTGGCAAAAGTCGATAGATCGGAGTCGACCTGAGTCGACGGAGTGGCGTAGACTTGGCGGCATGGCAATGGGCAAGAAGCCGGCGGCGCGACAGCCGTCGCCGATGTGGGTGACCACAGCGGACCTTCCGACGAGCGCGGGACATCCCTTTTTCGAACGGCTGAACCGGGTTCTGGAGGAGGCCGGATTCGATGCCTTTGTGGAGGGGTTGTGCGCGGTGTTCTACGCGTCGCGGCTGGGCCGCCCGAGTCTGCGTCCTGGGCGGTATTTCCGGCTGCTGTTCATCGGCTACTTCGAGGGTCTGTCGTCGGAGCGGGGGATTGCGTGGCGGGTCGCGGATTCTCTGAGCCTGCGGGCTTTCCTGGACCTGGACGTGACCGAGGCGCCGCCGAACCACTCGACGCTGTCGCGCACGCGGCGTCTGATCGACGTGGAAACGCACGTGGCGGTTTTCACGTGGGTGCTGGAACGGTTGGCGGGAGCGGGTCTGGTGCAGGGGAAGACGGTCGGCGTCGATGCGACGACGCTGGAAGCGAACGCGGCGATGCGGAGCATCGAGCGGCGGGATACCGGGGAATCGTACGAGGCGTTCGTGCGTCAGCTGGCGAAGGCATCGGGGATTGAGACGCCGACGCGAGCGGAGTTGGCGCGGTTTGACCGGTCCCGGAAGGACAGGAAGACGTCGAACAAGGAGTGGCAGTCTCCGCAGGACACGGACGCGAAGATCGCAAAGATGAAGGACGGTCGGACGCACTTGGCCCACAAGGCGGAGCACGGGGTCGACCTGGAGACGGGCGCCATCCTCTCGGTGACGGTGCAGGAGGCGTCGGAGGGCGATTCGGCGACGCTGCCGGCGACGCTGACGATGGCGGCTGAGCAGGTCGAGGCGGTGCAGCCGGCCGGTGCGGAGGTCGAAGAGGTGGTCGCCGACAAGGGGTACCACAGCGACGCGACGCTGGTGGCTCTCGACGAGATTGGGGTTCGCAGTTACGTCTCGGAGCCGGAGCGGGGTCGGCGCTGTTGGCAGGACAAGAAGACGGGAGAGACGCCGGCGGAGAAGCGTGCTGCGCAGAAGGCATTATATGGGAACCGTCGGCGTATTCGCGGCGACCGAGGTCGTCGTCTTCAACGCCGCCGCGGGGAGCTGGTGGAGCGGCCTTTCGCGCACCAGTACGAGACCGGGGGGCTGCGGCGGGTGTGGGTGCGCGGCCACGAGAATGTGCGCAAGCGGGTGCTCATCCAGGCGGCCGGTTGCAACCTCGGACTGCTGCTGCGCCGGCTGACCGGCGTCGGTACGCCCCGGAGCCTGCAGGGGCGGGCTCTTTCGGCCATTTGCGGACTGATCGGTCGCCTGACCGCGCTCTGGGGGCGTCTGACGGCCTCTTGGGACTTTCAATGGACGCCGGCGGGGCTGGTCGGCTCAATCGCTCATCGCCAAGCTGCCTGAACAGGCCGGCTCAGCGAACAGCCTTCTTCCACGGGCTGCTAGGCGAGGTCGTAGCGGGTACACCGATCCTCTGCGACGCGCACATCGTAGAGCGGGTGCCGGCCGTCATCGCCAACCGGTTCCGGCCACGCCCGAACCACCTGCTGACGGTGCGCGGCGACAGCAGGGACCGCACCGGTCTGCAAGACGGCGACATCGTCGCCATCCGCAAGACCAGCGAAGCCCGGAACGGCCGGGTGGTCGTCGCGAGGTTCGGAGACGAGGTCACCCTGAAGCGTTACTGGAAGGTCGACGAACGCCACGTCGAGTTGCGGCCGGAGAGCCATAACCCCGAGCACGAGGTCATGAAGCTCGACCCGGCGAAGAACCTCCTCGAGATCGACGGCGTTGCAGCCGGGGCGCTGATCGGAGAGATCCGCTACAGCCAGCCAGTCGACTCTCCCGAGGAAGACGAGCATCTGGAGCTGCCAGCATTTCTGGGGTAGCCCTATGGAGAGCACGAAGCAGCTGGAGCCCTGACGGCAGGTGTGTATTTCATGGCTGGTTCCTACGGAGCGAGTCACGGATCATCTTTACCCTCCCGTTCAGCAGATCGCAAGCGCCCGCGTAGTGAGCGGCCCGATGTTGATCCTCGCTCCGGGAATCTGTGGGTCCGCCCGGTCCGCCCTCCAGATCGGGTCGATACTGGGCTGCGCGCCCCACTGCACGCCGTGTGACCGTGCGGTCCCGTTCAGCGGCCAGATGGTCCCGTTCTCGTCGGCGATGAAGATGGCCGTCCGGCAGCCGGAATGTTCATGCACGTCAGTACGCCGGCAGCGGTAGTCAACGGCCACGGCCCGTCCGTCCACTCCGAACTCTCACTTCTGGCAACGCCCCGGCCGATTCGGACGCCGGCACATCCCGTCGGGTTGCATCCGATGCCGTCGTGTTGTCCCGGCCTAGTCCGAGCCGAGGGTTTCCACGTCGGACGAGACCTGCACCAGCGACCGCGCCTCTGAAACGATCGTGTCGTACCGCTCGACGAACTCCGAAAATTTCCCGCGCTCCTGCGTGTACGACCGCAGCCACTTCTCGATCCCGGGCATTAGTTAGCACAGCGGACATGAACCGCGCGACGTGCAAGGCTTTCACGCCATCGACGAACGCCGGAACATCTCGGTCCTGGTGGGTGAACAGGGGTAGGAGCCTTTGCGTTTTTCCGCATGCACTTTCCGCGAGTCGAGATTCGTCATGTGGATCAGCGAGCTCCTGAGCTCACAGAATTCACCTGCCGTCACCCCAACTGTTGCGAGATCGCAGTACTCGTTCAGCCACAGCAGTTCGGCCTGCTCGAAGGAGAGGGTGCTCACTCGTCGCCCGGTTCGGCCATGCGGTAGCCGATCGACCGGGCGGCCCGCCACGCTCACCCGGCGGTGCTCGTAGTCGATGGCCAGCTCTCCGTCAGCTCCGTCGGCGAGAACGGCTTGACGATGTAGTCGGCGGCGCCGGCGTCCAGGGCCCTGGCGATCGTCTCGTCGCGCCCGTAGCCGGAGATGAAGATGACCGGCAGGTCGGCCAGCTCGGGGACGTTCGGCGCGCCGGGTCCGGCGGGCGTCGCGGCAGGGCCGGACCGGCGGGCTCGACGGCCGGGGCCTCCTCCAGATGGGCCTCGGCGGCGGGGACCTGCTGACCGGTTCGGCCTTCGCGCTCAACCGCGAGACGCGCCACGGCGGCATCCTCTCGTTCTGGAGCCGGGGGGCGCAGTCGCTGTTCTCCGGTCCCGAGGGCGCGCTGTCGCTCGGTGGTGACGTGCGCACGACGATGTTCGGGGCCGACTACGCCAGGGGGCCGCTGGTGGCGGGCCTGTCGCTGTCTCACAGCGGAGTACGCCAGCGTCGTCGCCGACGGCCAGGTGGCGTCGGCGGTGACGGGCCTCTACCCGTGGCTGGGCTACCAGGCAACAGAGCGCGTCACGGTGTGGGGCGTGGCCGGCTACGGATCGGGCGGCATGCTGCTGACGCCGGAGGGCGGGCCGGCGCTAACTCCGCTAGCTAGAGCTAGAGTCGGGGCTGTCGATGGCGATGGCGGCGGCCGGGACGCGCGGCGAGCTGGTGGCCGGGTGCGCGGGCGGGTTCGAGCTGGCGTTCAAGGCCGACGCGCTATTGACGGCCTCTTCAAGCTCGCCTTCGTCGAGGACCCGTGGGGCACGAAGATCGAGGTCGTCGAGGACACCGAATGGCTCGGTTTCCACCACCTGCACTTGCGGTCGACCGATCCCGCGGCTGCCCTCGACTGGTACGAGAACATCTTCGAAGGCGAGCGGGACAGCCTGAAGGGCCGCATCGCCGGCCTGCGCTACGGCACGGTCTGGCTGCTCATCTCCCGGCATGAAGGCGAGCTGGCGCCGACCGAGGGCCGGGCCTTCGACCACCTCGGCTGGCAGTTCCCCGACCTGCGCGCCGCCGCCGAGGAGATCAAGGGCAAGGGCGTCGAGTTCAACCTCGAGCCGCGCCCGTTCACCAACCCGCTCGGCCAGGACATGCTTATCTCCTTCGTCACGGGACCGGACGGGGTCAGAATAGAGATCGTTCAGCCGCAGGCGTAGAGTTTCAGCCGCGATCGACAGCGGCTGGGCCTGCACCCTCGCGGCGCACCATTCCGGCCCGGGAGTCTCGCGGCGGCCGCCGCCGGCGGGCGCGTGCGGGCGGTACCCGTTCAGGTGGAACCGCCCGCACGCATGCCGAGCTTCCGGCCGGCGCGTGCCGCCTGCCGCCCCGGGTCTACTCCGTACGCTTCTCGAGAAAGCGGGCCCCGCTGAGCGCGTTCGGCACGGCGTAGTTTCCCTCGTGGCACGCGTACTCGAACATCTCGTAGGTGGGTTCGGCCGTCAACGGCATCGAGATTCGCCAGGGGGACGTGTACACGTTCGGATCCGTGATCGTCACGTCCCACAGGACGGTGGTCTCCGAGACGCGCTCGAACCGCTCGACGACGTGGTGGGCCTCGCTGACGCGGATGCCCTTCAGGCGGCGGCCGGCCCCGCTCGACGCGACCCAGCCGCGATCGTGGAAGTTCTTCGTCTCGACGACGAGCACTTCACCCTCCCAGTGCGCCCGCGCATCGCCCATCCACTGACGGATACGGTCGCCGACGAACGGCCGGTCCGACAGGGGAATGATCCGTGCATCGTGGATCATCTCGTGGTAGATGACGACGTGGTCGGGCGTCTGCAGAATGCGATAGGCGTTGTTGTAGCCGGCGGGCAGCATCGAGCCGGGGACTCCGCGCGAGATGCACCGGTCCCATACGCTCATGTTGCGGTAGTGGTCGCCTTCGTGATCGAGGCGCCATGCCTTCTCGTCGAGGGCCCACTGCTGCACGGGGGCCCGGCCGCTCGGCGGGTCGACCACCATCGAGGTCTGCCCGGTCGACAGCACGGTGTCGCCCGAGTCGAGCCAGTAGCTGCCGTAGCCGCTGCCGAGGGCGCTGCTGGCCGCGGTGCGGGCGGCGGGCGCGGCGTCCTGGGCCGCCACCGTCATGGCTCTTCGCTGGTTGAGGGTGGCGATTTCCTCGTCGGTCAGGTAGGCGCGCGTCTCGCTCTCGGACCGCTCGATCGGCGTGATCGTCTTGTTCCCCCAGACGCCCTGGAGGTCCGGTTGGCCGTCGGGCGTCCGCGGTGTCGTCCAGTCGGGGTCCCGGACCCGGTCGAGCTGGGCCGCCGCCGGCAACGCGGCGAAGAGCCCGAGAGCGAACAGGATGCCGGTGACGACGAGCAGCCGGCAGGTTGTGCGAGTCTTCATGAGAATCACTCCTCCAATGAAATGGTCCCGAGAACCGGGAACTTTCGTCACTCGGAAACTGCCGCAGCGATCGCCGGTACGTCTCCGCAGCCCGAATTGGCGCCCGTATTCTACTGCGCGAGGCGAGGGCCCGGATGGCTTCCGTATCCGTGTCCACACGCATCCCGGAACCCGCGGGCAGCGGCGGGTACTCGCATCGTCTTCGTTGACCCGGCCGTTGGCCGACTACCGGACGGCCGGGCCGGGTTCCCTTCAGAACACCGCGATCGGATTCAGCGGCGAGCCGGTCCCGCCGCGAATCGGCAGGGGCGCGGCCATCAGCAGGAACTCCCAGCGGTTGCGTTCCGCCGCGGCCTCGCCGAGGGCCTCCAGGTCGCAGTTGTCGAAGAGGTGCACGCCGAGGTACAGCAACGCGAAGTCGTGTACGGCGCCCGGCAGCTCGGACGGCGCGACGTACGTCGGGTGGTCGCTGCCCATCAGCGCGATGTCTCTCTCCTTGAGCCACGGGATGACCGAGGGGTGCAGCCCAGCGGATCGACCGCCCGGCCGGCGGCCCCGGAGCCACGGGCCCTCGGCGGCGCGGCGGGCCCAGACGCCGGTGCGGATGAACAGGGCGTCGCCGGAGGAGACCCTCACCCCCGCCTGCTCCTCCCACGCTTCCAGGTCCTCGACGTAGATCGGCGTCCCCGGCTCCAGGTACGGCACGCCCCGCAGCCGGGGGATGTCGATGAGGATGCCGCGCGTCACGATGCCGCTCTTCAGGTTGTGGATGGAGTTCTTCTCGTGCCCGTTCTCGACCACGGTGTCGGCGTCCGGCGTATAGCCGTTGTAGAAGACGCCGTTGTCGTTGATGTGGGCCAGCGCGTCGAGATGGGTATGGGAGATGCCGTGGTACTGGACCGCGATTCGGTCCGAGCTGATGCCGACCATCGTGTGCTCGTAGGGAGACGGGTTGTCGACGGCCTCGACGGTGTCGGCGTCGCCGGCCAGGGACACGGTGATGCCGTCCTCGACCAGGGCCACCGCCTGCAGGCGCTTCGCGGGCGTGATGAGGTTCACCGCGCCGATCTCGTCGTCGGCGCCCCACCGCCCCCAGTTGGACAGCTCCGTCTTCCACTGTTCGTACTGCGCCTCGGTCACCGTCCGATCCGCGCCGGCGGGCTGGGCCGCCGGTTGCGATGCCGCCAGCGCCGCCGACAGCACGACCAACAACACGCTCACTGTCTTCTTCATTGCGTTCCTCCTGAGACGGATTGTAGCCGGAGGCGAGGGGCCTCGACGGCGAACCGTGCCGCGAGCGCAGGTACTCTACTGCTCTTTCGTGCGTTCGGGGTGGTCACGCGAAGCGTGGCCAAGAAAGTCTGGGCGACAAGCCGAGCCGCCGACGACGATTGTCGGGGCAGGGGTCTGCACCGTTCCAACGGTGCAGACCCCTGGAGGGTAGGTTGGGGCGGCGGCGCCGCCGCCGGCGACGATTGCCGCGCTAGCTCTGCCCGTGCCCCAGATCTCGCTGGCTGGACTTGTGATCATCCGAATTCATCCCGCAGTTCGAAAGCGAAGGCCATGGCAACGAGTTGGGTGTAGCCGTGCCACAGGAGCTGCGCGCCGGGCGGGTCGCGCTTGCGTCCCAGCCACCCGCCGAGGCGGGCCACCAGACCGACCGCGGCCCCGAGCCGCGTGGGGGGCGGCAGCGTGCGGGAGCGGGCGAAGGTGGCGAGCACGCGCAACTCGCCATCGGAAAACAGCAGGTCCCCCGGCAGCTCAGGCGTCTCGCGTCCGAGCTGGACCATCAACTGGATCCGCCACCCCACGACCATCTTGATGGCCATGGCCCGTTCGAGCCGCTCCGCCTCGTGGTGCTGCAATTCCTCGACCTTGCAGCCGGACTTGAGGACCCGGAAGTACTCTTCGATGCGCCACCGCAGGGCGTACCAGCCCAGGATGCGCGTGGCGTCGTCGGCGCTGGTCACACGCAGCGTGGTCAGCACGAACCACTCCAGCGGCTTGACCGCGGGCGGCGGCTGTTCCTCGCGCGCATGGACGACAAACAGCTCGACCGGCTCGGCCCCGGGGCACGACAGCGCCACCGGCTGGTAGCGCAGGGTCACCTCGGCGACGCGGGCCGCACGGCCGTCCTGGCGAGCCTGTTTGCTGGCCTTCACCCGCGCGCTCAGCCGCCGCACCTCGACCGTGGCGGCGCCGCGGGCCGGCCCGTCGCGCACCTCGTCGAACAGACGGCGCGAGACCGTGTGCCCGTCGGCCGTCTTCTCCCTCCCCAGCACGCGGTCGACCTTCGCCCGGACCAGCAGTTCGACCTGCGGGGCGTGCGTCCGGCGTTCGATGAACAGGTCGAGGAAGTCGGCCTCGCGGTCCATCGTGCACACCACCCGGGTCTCACCCAGCTGCTCGGCCGCCGCCGCGCAGTCGCGCAGCCCCTCGACCCAGCGGAACGACTTCCGTTCCTCGCGCGGCTTCGGCTTGCCCTTCTCCTCGGGATTCGGGGGCTCGGGCGCGTCGAACGCCGCCCGCAGGACCCCCAACGCCACCCCGTCGGGATTGACCGCCAGCGTCGTGTGCAGGTCCAGGCCGCGGGCCGCGGCGCCGGTCTGATTCGAGCCGATGGTCCCCAGCCCCCGCGTCTGGCTGCGCCGGGTGAAGTTCAGGCGGGTGCCGTCCTGGATGCACAGCACCGTGTCATGCGTCCGCATCCGTCGCAGCGTGCGCTCGCGATGGGGAGCGAGAATGTTCTCCACCGTCACCGCGCTCTCGGCGGGCTGGTCGATCAGCCGGTAATGTCCCTTGACCAAGGCTCTCACTCCGTTCGCGGCGCCGGTGATGGCGCGCATCGGAGACTCGGCCATCTGCTCGGCGCTCAGGACCAGGCGCGCGCTCAGCCGCGCGTCGCCCAGCCGCGCCCCCCCGAACTCGTGGCCCGCCCAGGACGCGGCGTCCAGCCCGTCGCCGACCGCCAGCGGCAACACGCCCGGTGCGGGCGCCTGGAGGGTATCGCGCCACGCCGGCTCCAACGCGTACATATACACCGCCTTGCACGTTTCGGGGGCCGCGTGCGTACGGTCCTGGCGCCCCCGCCCGCGGGTCTCACCTACGCGCACCCAGTTCGCCGCCCGCACGCTCGCCCCGGTGTGTTCGGTCTCGTCGATGAACGTCTCCAGCAGCCAGGGGCGATAGCCGTAGAGGCGCTCGCAGTCGTCGCCGACCGCCCGAGCGGCCCGGCCCAACACGTGGGAGGCCAGGTTGCGGCACGAGATGCCGGGACGTATCAGCAGTCGGCACAGTCCCAGCACCCGGTGCAGGTGAGCGCGCCGGCGCGTGTCGTCCCAGCCGATCCAGGCGTCGCGGGCCCGCAGGCGCCGCGCACACGCCGCGAACCCCACCCCGCCCAGCCAGCCATGCCCGGAGCCCACCAGATACCGCAGTTGAGGGCCGACAAAGGGCCCGGCGCCGCGCGGGTGCTCATGCGCCATCAGCGTGTTCCAGACCCGGCGCTGCTCGTCGGTCTCCACCCGCACCAGCGCCAAGTCCCGGACCTCGCCGACCGTGCCAGGCACCTCAGCCGCCGGCGCCACCGGGTGCGGGAGCACACGCGGGCGCCACACACCGCCGCGAGAGGGCCGACCCCGAGGCAGCGAGACGTGGCCTGCCGCCTCGAGGTCGGCCAACGCCGCGCAGCAGCTCGCGCGCTGCCACCGGCCGCGGCCATCGCGAAAATCGAACGCTTTACAGACGCGATCGGCAACCTGCCCGAGGCCGTGAATGCCCTGCGATACCGCCCCGTCCAGCACCGCTCGCAGTCGGGTGAGGTTGCCCCGCAGGCTGCGCCCGACCTGATTCTGAATCTCCATGCTCGCCACCGTAGCGAAGTGGCTTCATGAAGTCCAGCGAAAAGTTGTGGGGCACGGGCAGCGCTAGCTAGCGAAGCTAGCGCGACCTTACGGTCGCGTTGGAAGTTTCGCTGGCGCGAAAACTTCTACGGCGCAAGCTCCTAGAAGCGGAAGCCCAGCGCAACCCGGTAAGTCCTTCCGTTGGGATAGTCTCCGGAGCCGGTCGCCTCGCCGAACCGGGGCCCTTCCGTATACGTGGTCGGCAGCCCGAGCTCGTCGAGAGGTCCGTCGTAGTTCGGGTCGACGGTGGAGTTCCACGTAAGCAGGGTGTCGTTGCTCAGGACGTTGTACATCTCGAACTTCAGCCACGGCCGGGCCTCCCGCCAGATAGGCAGCTCCCACTGCGCGGAGAGGTCGAGCCGCGCGTAGCCCTCGAAGTCCTCCGAACCGCGGCCGGCCGCGTAGTAGATGCTCCGTGACCCCGGCGTACTCGCGTAGCCCAGATCGGCCAGGATCATCTCCTGCTGCGGGGTCAGCCGCACGCCGCCCGACGCGCGGCTGTAGGTGAGCCCCGAGTCGTAGCGCCACATGCCGCCGATATCGAGGCGGCCGGCCCAGCCCAGCCCGAGGTTGTAGATGCCCCACAGGCGCACCTTGTGCTTCTGGAAGTCGTTGAGGCGCCCGTACGGGAAGTACCGGTCGGCGGGGGTCACCTCCGGCCAGTCGAACGCGCTCGACGCGCTCCCCGGGGTGTTGGTGCCCTCGCCCTCGAAGTTGCCCTCGTTGCCGAGCTGCACCGTCCAGCTGCCGTCGACCAGGAAGTTGGGGGTCGCCTGCACGCGGGTGTCGAGCACCAGGGCGTCGTACCGGCGCTCGAGGTCGTCGGTGTTCCGCAACACCTGGTTGACGAACGTGCCGAAGCTCCCGCCGTCCTCGACGATCTCCGTCGAGCCGGTCGTCAGGTCCTGGAAGTTCTCGATCACCCCCCCGGTCGACCGTCTGATGAAGGTCAGATTCAGGTGGCTGCGGGTTCCGAGAGCCCCGCCCGCCGAGAGGGTCAGCTCCTTCGTCAGAGGCGATCGCAGGTTCGGGTCGTTGAAGACGTTCCGGGTGGGGAAGTCGGCGCCGTACGTGACGTAGTTGTCCGGGTCGAACCCCGGCGCGAACTCACGCCCTTCCCCGCTCGGGCCGATGTAGTACCCGAACAGTGCGCTCGGGTTGCCGACGTTCGTCGTGCTCGCGAACTGGGTCTCGCTGTACTTGCCGGAGTAGTGGCTGTAGGTGGCCTGCAGCGACAGCCGCCCGTCCCCGGACGGATCGTAGGCGGCACCGAGGCGCGGCACGAGGGCGCCGGTGTCGACGGTCTGGATGCCGCCGGTCGCCTCGCTGTCGACGGTCTCGCCCCGCACGCCGAGGTTGAACGACAGGTGGTCGTCGAGGGTCCAGGTGTCGTTCACGAAGAACGAGGTGGTGTTGATGTCGATCCGTGCGCCTCGCACTGCCAGCCAGTTCTCGATCTCCGACTGGAACGGGACGAACGCCGGGATCAGCCGTCCCTCGGCGTCGAGCAGGGGGGCGCCGTCGGGTCCCTCCCCGTAGGGGGTGTAGAAGACGTAGCCGGTCGACGACTGCGAGTTGCCGCCGGTGTTGGTCGACGTGTAGCGCTCGAACCCGGCCTTGACGCTGTGCGAGCCGAAGGTGGGCGACGAGGCGTACCAGGTGACGTTGCCGGTCACCTGCCGGTTGTTCCGGTCTTCCGGATCGGTGGCGTCGAAGTAGGGGGCGTTGTAGTGACCCAGCCCCTGCCACACGGTGATGAACGGCGAGTCGAAGATATCGGTGGACGTGCCGCCGAAGCCCCGAAAGCCCTGCCGCTTCTGCGAGTACTGCACCTCCGCCGCGAGGCTCGATCCGACCGCGCCCCGGTAGGTCGCGACCACCAGATCGTTCGGGAACTCCGGCTCGATGATGCTGGTCGGCTCGATGCTGAAGCCGAAGGTCGACCGCCGCGAGGCTGTCGGGCTGCGCAGGTAGGTGCCCTGCAGCGTCTGTCCCGGGGCAAGCGTGCCGGTGAGCTTGATCTGGTACCGGTCGTTCTTGCGCGTCCCGTCGTAGCTGATGCCGGTCTGGTCGAAGACCTCGCTCGACGACCGCCGCTCGATGCGGTTGGCCGCGAAGAACCACAGGCGGTCCTGCACGATGGGGCCGCCCAGGGTGCCCTCGTAGGTGGTGTTGTCGGCGAGGTCGCCTTCCTGCGGAACTTCGTTCTCCACCTCGTAGGGGTTCCGGGCGGTCCAGGTGGGCTTCCACAGGTTGGCCCGGAAGCTGCCGGAGAAGATGTTCCCGCCGCTCTTGGTGATCGCGTTGATCACCCCGCCGCTGAACCGCCCGTACTCGGCGGAGATGCCCGAGGTGATCACCTGCGTCTCCTCGATGGCGTCCTCGATGAAGAGGCCGTTGGAGGTCCCGAACAGGTTGTCGTTGATGTCGACGCCGTCCACGAGGAAGACGTTGTCGTAGGCGAATGCCCCGTTGATGGTCACCTGGCCGTTGTTCGGCGTGTTCGTGGTCAGCTCGGGCTGTATTGCGGCGATGCCGAACAGGCTGCGGCCCACCGGCAGCGCGTTGATCTCGTCGTCGGTCATGTTCGAGCTGTTCTCGATGGTCGCGATCGGCGCCGGCACCACCCCGAGCACCTGCACCGTCTCGGTGACGCCGGCGGGGGCCAGCACCGCGTTGACGCCGACTCGGCCGCCCAGCGAAACGACGGCGGTCCGGGCGACGTCGTCGAACCCGTCGAGAACGAAGACGACGCTGTACTCTCCCGGCGGGAGGCCGACCAGTTCGTAATCGCCGTTGGCGCCGGTGACCGCCGTTCGCGTGCCTTGCAGCGACGCCGAGCTGACGGTGACCGTCACCCCCGGCAGGGCGAGGCCCTGGGCGTCGAGGGCGACGCCGCGGATGGTGCCGGTCTGGCGCCCCTGCGCCAGCGCGCCGGTTGCGCTGCAGAGGACGAGGGCAGCGCAGAGCGCGGCGAGCGCCATCGCCCGTTGGAGGCGGCATGAGGGCGAGCGGGATCTCCCTCCGTCGATTTCGTACCGAGCCTGCCGGTTCATCTTTTCCTCTTCTTAGGACAGTGATCGATATAAAGTTGTCAACTTAATCGGGGTAGCAGTTTGTAATTCCATTCCCCATGAAACTCATCGCGGACCAGCGCGATTGCGTCCATCTCCTCCTTGGCCACCGTGACGCCCGTGGGATACTCGCCGGCGTTGAGTTCGGCCCGGACCAAGAGCCCGGTCTCCGTCCGGGTGTTCCCGATACGGTCGACGATGGTCTCATACGTCGTCAACGGGGTGCCTCGCCAGTTCGCCGTGATGTGACAGAAGAGACGGTGCTCGATCTTGTTCCATTTGCTGGTGCCGGGTGGAAAATGACTCACGTGGATGGTCAGCCTGGTCTCGTCGGCCAACTGTTGAAGCTCGTGCTTCCAGGCGCGCAACCGATACCCGTTGCTCCCACCCGCATCCGCCGTGATGAACAGGGCCGTGGCGTCGGGGTAGGCGTCACAGCCCATTTGCTGCCACCAATGACGAATTGACGCCACCGCGAAGGCCGGGGTGTCGTGGTCCCGTCCCACGCTCACCCAAGCTTCGTTGCGTGCCATGTCGTAGACGCCATACGGAATCGCCTTGCCCTCCGCGTCCGACGGGAAATCATGGACCAGCACCGCCGGCGGCGTGCCCTTCGGCTGCCATTCCCGCCCGCCATTCTTGAAGTTCCCGACCAGCTCCTTCTTCTTCGTGTCGACCGAGATCACCGGCTGCCCCTTGGCCAGAAACGAGTCGGCGGCCGCATTGATGTGCTCGAACTGCGCGTTACGATCCGGGTGGCTGGCCCCCTCCTGACGTTTGCGGGGCGATTGCAACCGGTACCCCAGTTGATGCAGCAACCGGCCGACGGTCGTCGAACTCACTCGCCACCCTTGTTGTGCCAGCCCCGAGGCGAGCTTCGCCCGACTCTTGCATGTCCAGCGTAGCGGAGACGTTGGGTCGCCGCGCGTCAGCGGATCCACCAGCCCTTCCAGGGCAGCCAGCAGACCAGGCTGCCTCTGTTCGAGACGGCGCCGCCCCGCGCCCGGGCGTCGTATGCGACCTGTCGACGTCCCGCCTTGCGTGATTTCCCGGCGGCCCTTCCGGATCGTCTCCCGGGCCAGACCCGTGGCTGACGACACCAGCGCATCCCCGCCATAGCCGATGGCCACAGACTCGGCAGCCGCCCACCGGCGGCGACTGCGCTCATCCAATACCGGCGACACCGCCGCGTACTTGGCGACAATCGTGGCCTCCAGTTCCACGTTGCGCTGCATAGAACCCAGTAGACGACAGATCGCCGAAGATGGCAAGTTAATTTACGTCAGTGTCCTTACATCCATGTTAGCCATTCATTGCGCCGGTTGCCAAGGTCAAATCTGACACGTTTTGGGTAATCGCCATCGACGAAGAGGCCTGGGGAACACCTGCCTCGACGCCGCCTGTCGGACCGGGGGCGGGCCGAGCGCGTGGTTGCTGGACTAGCCCAAGTTTACCCAGTTGACCGGCCATTTTGCCGATTTTGGCCGTATTTCGGGATTCACATGTCTGTAAGTTGTTGATACTAAAGGAACGGGTCTTGACGGCGCGAGATGTAGTGCCATAATTTGTGTAAAAGGGTTGACTACGGCAGATGCCCCCGCTATCGTGGACATCGTGTTCATTCGCCGCACCCAAACCCGGCGAACCCAGGACGGAAAGCCCTACTTCTCCCATCGCCTGGTGCACTCCGAGCGCGTCGGAGACGCCGTCCGGCAGCGCACCCTGCTCAATCTCGGGCGCCACTTCGACATCCCGCAGCCGCAATGGCCGCAGTTGTGCGCCCGCATCGACGACATCCTGGCCGGCCAGGCGCCCCTGGTGGCCGATTGCCCCCACGCCGTCGAACACGAAGCCCAGCGCATCGCCAGCCAGTTGGTCGTCCGCGGCGCGCAGGTAAGCGGCGCGGCGGCCGGACCGACCGACGTGCAGCCCCTCGATGTCGACTCGCTGCGGCTGGTCCGCCCCCGCAGCGTCGGGGTCGAGCAGCTCGGCCTGTGGGCGCTGGAGCAATTGGGCCTGCCGGCGCTGCTCGCCGACCTCGGCGTCAACGGCGCCCTGCGCGCAGCAGCGGCCGGCGTCATCGTCGGGCGTCTCGCCCATCCCGCCTCGGAGCGGGCGACGCACCGCTGGCTGCAAGAGCGCAGCGGCCTCGGGGAGTTGCTCGGCGTCGACTTCGAGACCGTCGGCGCGATGCAGCTCTACCGCGCCTCGGACGCGCTGGTGAAGCATCGCGAGGCGATCGAGGCGCATCTGTTCGACCGCGCGATGGGACTGTTCGACCTCCAGCCGACGGTGACCCTCTACGACCTGACCAACACCTACTTCGAAGGCGAGGCGAGCGAGCAGCCGCAGGCGCAGCGCGGGCACTCGAAGGAGAAGCGCAGCGACTGTCCGCTGCTGACCCTGGGCCTCATGCTCGACGCCAGCGGCTTCGTGCGCCGCTCCAAGGTCTTCGCCGGCAACGTCCGGGAACAGCGCACCCTGGCCGGCATGCTCGAGGCGCTGGAGGCGCCACCCGGCGCCCTCGTGGTCATGGACCGCGGCGTCGCCACCGAAGCCTGCGTGCAGTGGTTGCGCGACCACGACTACCGCTATCTGGTCGTCAGCCGCGAACGTCACCGCCAGTTCGACGCCGAGGCCGCCGTATCGCTCCAGACCAGGTCCAACCAGACCATACACATGCACAAGGTGGTCTCGGCCGACCCCGACGAGGTGCGCCTGTACTGCTACTCCGAGGAGCGGGCCGAGAAGGAGCGAGGCATCGTCGAGCGTTTCGCCACCCGCTTCGAGACCGCCCTGACCCAGCTCCACGAGGGGCTGGCGCGCCCCCGCGCCCACAAGCGGCTCGACCAGGTCTGGCAGCGCATCGGGCGATTGAAGACGAAGCATTCCCGCGTCGCCTCGCACTACCAGATCGGGGTCACCGCCGACGAGACCGGCGAGAAGGCCGTCGCCGTCACCTGGACTCGCCGTCCCCGGGACGGCTCGATGGCCACCCATCCGGGGGTCTACTGCCTGCGCAGCAGCGAGACAGCGTGGGACGAAGACGCCCTGTGGCGCACCTACACCACGCTCACCGACGTCGAGGCCGTCTTCCGCTCGCTCAAGTCCGAGCTCGGCCTGCGCCCCATCTACCATCACAAGCCGCGTCGAGCCGACGGCCACCTGTTCATCACCGTCATCGCCTACCAGCTCGTGCAGGTGATCCGCACCCGACTGCGCGAGCACGGCAACCCCGCCAGTTGGACCACGTTGCGCCGCATCCTGGACGGCCAGCAGCGCGTCACCGCCACCTTCCGCCGCCCCGACGGACGCACGCTGCACGTGCGCACGGCCACGCAAGCCGAACCCGAGCAGCGGAACATCTACGACGCGCTCGGCGTCGACCCGCACCCCGGGGGCGTCCGCAAAACGCTCATCTGACCGGCCCATCTCACCGGTTTGCGCACGTTTGTAGTGCCACTCCAGTTTTTCTGTCGGCTTAACCCGCTTGTTTGCAGTGATTTATATTTTGGGCTGGTAAACTCGGGCTAGCGATGCTCTTCGGTGACGGGGGTTGCCGGCGCCCCCGCGGGGGAGGGACGGGTGACGGGTACGTCCGGCTGGAGCTCGATCGTCTCGTCCCGGTGGCCGATGACGATGGGTTCGTCGCCCCGCAGCAGGTAGGTGGCCGACTCGGGCGTCAGCTCCACTTCCAGCCGCCGGCCGCGGATCTGCAGCGGGAAGCGGAGGCTCTCGAACTGCGGGGGCACCTGGGGCGAGAAGGTGATGCGTCCGCCGTCGTCGCGCATGCCCGCGAAGCCGTAGATGAGGGTCATCCAGAACCCCCCCATCGAGGCGATGTGGCAGCCGTCCTGGACGTTGCCCGCCACGTCGGCGAGATCCATGAACCCGGCGTCGAGCGAGTAGCTGAACGCCTTGTCCGCCTCGCCGACCTCGGCGGCGACGATGCTCTCGATGGAGCAGGAGAGCGACGAATCGCGCGTCGTCAACGCGTCGTAGTACACGAAGTTGCGCCGCTTCTGCTCGAGCGAGAACTCCTGCCCGAGGAGGAACATCGCGAGCACGACGTCCGCCTGCTTGACGACCCGGTGGCGGTAGATGACGAGCGGGTGGTAGTGCAGCAGGAGCGGGTACTTGTCGGGCGGGGTGTGCTCGAAGTCCCAGTCCTCCTTGTCCTTGAAGGAGTCGTCCTGCAGATGGACGCCGTCGCGCTTATCGTACGGCAGATACATGCGGTCGGCCGCGCGCTGCCACGCGTCGAGCTCGCCGGGGTCGAGACCGGTGGCGCGCACCAGCAGGTTGAACCGCGGTGCGTCGTCGGCGCGGATCGCGCGGATGGTCTCCGCCGCGTACCAGAGGTTCTCGCGCGCCATCAGGTTCGTGTAGAGGTTGTTGTTGACGACGGCGTTGTACTCGTCCGGTCCCGTGACGCCGTTGATCCGGAACCTGCCGTCGTGGCGGTCGAAGAAGCCGAGATCGATCCAGAGGCGCGCGGTCTCGACCAGGATCTCGGCCCCGACCTCCGCGAGAAACCGGGTGTCCCCGGTCACGTCGACGTACTTGCGGAGGGCGTACACGATGTCCGCGTTGATGTGGTACTGCGCGGTCCCCGCCGCGTAGTACGCGGACGCCTCGTTGCCGTCGATGGTGCGCCAGGGAAAGAGCGCGCCGCGCTGGTTCAGCTCGCGGGCGCGCTGCCGCGCCTCGTCCAGGTGTCCGTGGCGCTCGCGAAGCAGGTTCTGCGCGATGCGCGGGGTCGTGTAGGTCAGGAACGGCAGCAGGTAGATCTCGGTGTCCCAGAAGTAGTGGCCCTCGTAGCCGGGGCCGGTCAGTCCCTTGGCCGGCACGCCGCCGCCCTCGGCCCGCGCCGTCGCCTGGCAGATGTGGAAGAGGTTGAAGCGTATCGTCTGCTGCCACTCCGCCTGACCCTTGACCACGATGTCGCTGCGGTGCCAGAAGTCGGTGAGGAACTGCCGCTGGCTGTCGAGCAGCGCCGCGAAGCCGCGCCGGACGGCCCGGTTCAGCAGCCGGTCGGCCCGTTCGCACAGCTCGTCGGCCTGCGGGCGCCGGGAGGAGTGGTAGGTGACGTACTTGACGAGATGGATGCGCGCGCCCACTCGGCCGTCGATCGAGAAGTCGATCCGTCCGTCCGGTCCGTCCGTCCGGACCTCGGTCGTATAGTCGCAGTCGGTCCGCAGCTCGTGGTCGACCGCGCACGCCAGGGTCATGCCGCTGGACCGGGTGGCGTACCCGAACACGATGCGGCGGTCGGCGGCGCGGCTCACCCGCGGCTCGATCGCCTCGCACCCGAACTGCCGGGTGCGGGGATCCCCGTTCGCGCCGGTCGAGCGCCCGCTCGCCGCGATCTCCGAGACGATGACGACGGGGGCGTCGTGCGCCAGCAGGGTGACCTCGTAGGAGATCGCCGCGAGGTGCCGGTGCTCGAGGGAGACCAGCCGTCGCGATCGGATGGAGACGCGCTGGCCGGAGGAGTGGGCCCACACGAGCGTGCGGTCGAGCGTCCCCGCGCGCATGTCGAGCACCCGTTCGTACCGTTCGAGCGTGGCCGTCGGCAGAAAGAACGGCTCGTCGTCTACATACAGACGGATGATCTTCGCGTCCGGCAGGTCGACGATGGTCTGGCCCTGCTTCGCGAAGCCGTACGCCTCTTCGCCGTAGACGATGGGCCAGGTTTCGTGGAACCCGTTGACGTAGGTGCCGTTGTGCTCCACCGGCTGGCCCTCGTCGCAGGTGCCGCGCAGCCCGAGGTAGCCGTTCGCGGTCGTGAAGAGCGACTCCGCCGCCCCGACGCGGCGGGGGTCGAAGCGCGTCTCGACGAGCCGCCATTCGTCCGGCGGATAGATGTCCCGGGGGAGATGGGCGTGGTAGCGGTCGTCCATCAGCGGGCGTCCTCGATTCCGGCCGCGCCGGCCGGCACGGCCCCGTCCGGCAGGGTATCGGCGAGGTCCGTCACCACCAGATCCGCGCCGGCGCGCGCGAGATCGCCGGCGGCGCCGGTGCGGTCGATGGCGACCACCAGCGCGAACCCGCCGGCGCGGGCGGCGGTGACGCCGGCGATCGCATCCTCGACCACCGCCGCGCGCGCCGGGTCGAGCCCCATCGCCCGGATCGCGTGCAGGAACGTATCGGGGGCCGGCTTGCCGGCGAGGCCCCGCTGCTCGGCGACGATGCCGTCGACCTGCAGCTCGAACAGGCCGGCGATGCCGGCCGCGTCCAGGATTGCCGCGCAGCTCCGGCTCGACGAGACGACGGCGGTGCGCACCCCGTGCCGCCGCAGTCGGCGGACCACCGCCACCGTCCCGGCAATGGTATCCACGCCCTCGATCGCCAGTACCTCGTGGAAGAGTGCGTTCTTCCGGGTTCCGAGACCGCAGACCGTCTCGCGTTCCGGCGGATCGTCCGGCGTGCCGTCGGGGATGGTGATGCCGCGCGAGGCGAGGAAGGTGCGGACCCCGTCGTAGCGCGGCCGGCCGTCCACGAACTGCGCGTAGTCGCGCGGCTCGAACCGACGGAACGGCTCGCCGCGCGCCGCCGCGCGCCGCTCCAGATAGTCGTCGAACAGCCGGGTCCAGGCCGCCGCATGCAGGCGCGCGGTGGCCGTCAGCACCCCGTCGAGGTCGAACAGGACCGCTTCGTAGCGCAGCCAGTCGATGACCGGCGCCGGGCGCGAGAGATCAGGCACCGGCGACCGCCACGCCCGCCGGGCACCGGACGCCGGTCCCGCCGAGGCCGCAATAGCCTCCCGGGTTCTTCGCGAGGTACTGCTGATGGTAGTCCTCGGCGTAGTAGAAGGGCGGCGCCTCGCGGATCTCGGTGGTGATCGGGCCGAAACCGGCCGGCGTCAACTGCGCCTGATAGGCATCGCGCGAGGCGCAGGCGATGCGCTGCTGCCCGGCGTCGGCCGTGAAGATCGCCGAGCGGTACTGGGTGCCGGCGTCGTTGCCCTGCCGCATGCCCTGGGTCGGGTCGTGGCTTTCCCAGAACACCTGGAGGAGACGCTCGAACGGGACCGCGGCAGGGTCGGCGACGACCAGCACCACCTCGGTGTGGCCGGTCTGTCCGCTGCACACCTCGCGGTAGGTCGGGTTACGCGTGAACCCGCCGGCGTAGCCGACGGCGGTCGTGTACACGCCCGCGAGCTTCCAGAACGCCCGTTCCGCCCCCCAGAAGCAGCCCATGCCGAAGATCGCCCGCGTCATCCCGTCGGGGAACGGCGGCGCGATCGGGCGACCGTTGACGAAGTGGCCGCCGGCCCGCGGCATCGATTCGTCCCGGCCGGGGAGCGCCTCGTCGGCGCCGGGCATCCGCAGGCTGGCGGGGTTGGCAAGCAGCATGATTCCTCCTGGACGAGCCCGCCGGCGCGAGACCGGCCTACGCCCTGGACCCGTGACTTGGGAGGTCGGCTGCCGGTCTCGATACGACGCGGGACAATGCTGCTAGTGTAGCGTAAGGAATCGCGAGGCGGGGATGAGCCGGCCGGCGCCCCGCCGAGCCCGGGGCCGTGCGGGGCTTCTCCCGAGTATCATTCGGTCATGGACCCTGTCGCACTGCTGCCGGACGATGCCTTCAATCGGAAGCTGGTCGCCAACGTCCATCCGTCCGAGTGGCGGAACCCGACGCCGGACGGCCGATACAACCTCGTCGTCGTCGGGGCGGGGACGGCGGGGCTGGTGACCGCGGCGGTCGCCGCCGGTCTCGGCGCCCGGGTGGCCCTCGTCGAGAGGCACCTGATGGGCGGCGACTGCCTGAACGTCGGCTGCGTTCCGTCGAAGGCGGTCATCAGGGCGGCGCGGGTCTGGGCGTCGGCGCGGGACGGCGCGGCGTTCGGGTTGACGTTTCCCGGCGGTGTCGAGCGCGACTTCGGCGCGGCGATGGCGCGCATGCGCCGGCTGCGGGCCGAGATCAGCCACGTCGACTCGGCCGCGCGGTTCACCGGGCTCGGCGTCGACGTCTTCATCGGCAAGGCCCGGTTCACCGGGCCGGACACCGTCGCGGTGGGCGACGCCACCCTGCGTTTCGCGCGCGCCGCCGTCTGCACCGGGGCGCGCGCCGCGGCGCTGCCGATTCCGGGGCTGGCGGACGCCGGCTATCTCACCAACGAGACGGTCTTCTCGCTGACCGCGCTCCCCCCGCGGCTTGCGGTGATCGGGGCCGGTCCGATCGGCTGCGAGCTGGCGCAGGCGTTCGCCCGTTTCGGCAGCGAGGTCACGGTGGTGGAGCAGGCTGGTCGCATCCTGCCGCGGGAAGATCCGGACGCGGCCGCCGTCGTCCAGGCGCGGATGGCGCACGACGGCGTGCGGCTCGTTCTCGACTCCGCGATCGCCGCGGTGGAGCCGGCGGCGGAAGGTGGCGGAAAGCGGATTCGCTATACCGCCGGCGGCGGGTCGCACGACGTGAGCGTCGACGAGATTCTCGTCGGCGTCGGGCGCGCGCCGAACGTCGAAGGGCTCGGTCTGGAGGCGGCGGGCGTGGCCTGGGACCGGAGCGGCGTCACCGTCGATGCCCATCTGCGGACGACCAACGCTCGCATCTATGCGGCGGGCGACATCTGCTCTCCGTTCAAGTTCACGCACGCCGCCGACGCCATGGCCCAGATCGTGATTCAGAACGCGTTGTTCCCCCACCCGTTCGGGCTGGGCAAGGCGTCGACCGAGTCGCTGGTCATTCCGTGGTGCACCTATACCGAGCCCGAGATCGCCCACGTCGGGATGTACGAAGCCGATGCCCGGGCGAAGGGCATCGAGGTCGAGACGTTCACGCAGCCGCTCTCGGAGGTCGACCGCGCGGTGCTCGACGGCGAGGACGCCGGCTTCGCCCGGGTCCACGTCCGGAAGGGGACCGACCGCATCCTCGGCGCCACCGTCGTCGCCGCCGACGCCGGCAACCTGATCAGCGAGGTGACGGTGGCGATGAAGGCGGGCGCCGGCCTCGGAACCATCGGCTCGGCCATCCACCCCTATCCCACCCAGGCCGAGGCGTGGCGCAAGGCCGCCAACCAGATGCGCAAGGCGCGGTTCAGCGACCGCCAGCGGGCGATTCTGAGCCGCCTGTTCGCGTGGCGGCGGTAGCCCCACTTACGCAATTGCGGTATCGTCAGCTCTGATGACGCCTGATGCACGGCGCGCTCTCTGACCGCGGCTCGACCGCCCTGGTGAGATTCGTCTTCGCGGACGAGAAGAAGGAGATATCAGATGAGACGACGGGTCGAGATTTCACTCCGCAGGTTGGTCTCGCTCTCGCTGGGCGCGCTCGTCGCCCTGGCCGGAGCGGCGGCCGCCCAGACGCCGTCACCCGGACGGCTCCTGGTGCTGCTCAGGGATGCCAGCGCCCTCGCGATCGTCGATCCGGCGAGCGGGAACGTGCTGGGGCGCGTGCCGACCGGCCGCGACCCGCACGAGGTGACCGCGTCGGCCGACGGCCGGCTGGCGTTCGTGGCGAGCATGGTGGACGGGATCTCGGTCATCGACCTCGCCGCCCAGGAGGAGATCCGCCGGGTCGACCCCGGTCCCGGCAGCCAGACCCACGACGTGCTGTTCGCCGACGACAAGGTTTACTTCACCATCGAGGGCTACAAGTCGATCGGGCGCTACGACCCGTCGGCGGACGCGATCGACTGGACGCTCGGGATCGGCGAGGACGGCACGCACATGCTGGTGCTCGATCGCGAGCGGGGCGCCATGTTCATGCCGAACACCGGCTCCAACTCGGTCACGATGGTCGAGAACGTCATGGAGGGTCCCGCGCGCGCTCGGCTCACCGATATTCCCGTACCGGGAGAGAGGCCGGAGGGCATCGACCTGTCGCCGGACGGGCGCGAGCTCTGGACGGCGACCCGGGGCGACGGCGGCGTGTCGATCATCGACGTCGAGAGCCGCCGGGTCGTGGAGACCCTCGACCTGGGCATGCGGGACGCGAATCGGCTGAAGTTCACGCCCGACGGCCGCGTGTTGATCATCGACGGCGAGGCGGCGTCCCTGGTGGTGATGGACGCGGCCACCCGCAGCGTGATCGAGCGCGTGACGGTGGGCTCGACCGACACGGGTGACGGGGCCGTCCTGGTGGGGCCCGACGGCCGGCGCGCCTTTCTCGGGCTGAGAGCCGCGGACCGCGTTTCGGTCGTCGATCTGGAGACGCTCGAGGTCACCCTCGAGATCCCGATGGGCGACGGCGCCGGCCCCGGCTGCCTGTACTGGATCGGCGGGAGCTGAGGGTGCCGAGCGTGTCCCGCCAGGTGGGAGGAAACTCGATGCGACGCCTTGACTTCGCGATAGGGCTCGTCTGCCTCACGTTCGCGGTCGCCGCGGCTGCGTCGGCGCAGCCCGTGACCGTCACGGGGCCGATCGCGGTGTCCGTGCCGCCGGGGGACCCCTCGCACGATTTCGTCTTCTCGACGACGGCGATGGACCTGGCCGGGCACGGCTACGTCGAGGAGGAGTTCTTCATCGAGGGCACGGCCAACCGATACACGACGCCGGACCTGACCACGGGCCGCATCGTCGACGGCGGGCATCCGTACAAGACGCGCTTCGTCGTACGACGCCCGGTCTCGCCCGAGCGCTTCAACGGCACCGTCGTGGTCGAGTGGAACAACGTGACGGCCGGCCGCGACCTCGACATCGACTGGTTTCAGGCGGGCGCGTATTTCGTGCGCAACGGGTACGCCTGGATTGGCGTGTCGGCGCAGCGGGTCGGCGTCGACCATCTGCGGCGGTGGAGCCCGGCTCGCTACGGGTCGCTCGACGTGACCCACGACGGCCTGGTCGAGGATGACGCGTTGTCGTACGACATCTTCTCGGCGGTCGGAAGGGCCGTGCGTGACCCCGGGGACGTCGACGTGCTGGGCGGGCTGAACGTGTCGCGCGACTCTTCGCCACCGGGCACTCGCAGTCGGCGAGTCGACTCTCCGTGTATCTCAACAACGTCCACCCGCGCGATCCGGTGTTCGATGCGGTGGTGGTCCACGGGGGCGGCCGCCGGATCCGGCAGGACCAGGACGTCAAGATCTGGAAGCTGATGGCCGAGGGGGACATGGTGAGCCGGGCCGCGATCCGGCAGCCCGACACCGACGCCTTCCGGAGCTGGGAGGTCGCCGGGTCGTCGCACGTCGACATCTTCTTTCGCATCGAATCGTCGCGGATCGCGGCCCTCGAGGCGGGCCGCGATCCCGCGACGGCCGAGACCGGCGTTCCCGATTGCGACCGTCCCTCGTACAGCCGCGTTCCGTTCCGGCAGGTGATGCACGCGGCGTTCGACCACCTCGTCCGCTGGGTCGACGAGGGGACGCCCCCGCCGACCGCGCCGCCGCTGGATACGGTGTCGATCGGCCCGCCCGCGGTCTTCGCGCGCGACGGACGCGGGAACGCGCTGGGCGGCATCCGGCTCGCCGCGCACGCGGCGCCCACCGCGACGAACACCGGCGCCAACACCGGCAGCCAGCGGTTCTGCCGGCTGTACGGCACCCACGAGCCGTTCGACGCCCACACGCTCGCGGGGCTCTACCCCAGCCACCAGAGCTACGTCGACGCGGTCGAGGAGGTCGTCGGCGCCAATCTCGCGGCCGGCTACATCCTGGAGCACGACGCGGCGGCGACGGTGCGCGCAGCGGAGCGCTCGGACATCGGTACCCCGTATGGCGCCATCGACGGGGATCATCTGAAGCTCCTCGTCGAGGAGCAGACCGCGATCTCGCGCCGATACCGGGACGCGGGCCATCAGTTCTGGGGGCGCATCATCGGGACCTGGGCCGACGCCGAGACCGCGGCGTGGATGGCGGACAAGCTGCGCGCGGCCGGCGTTCCCGAGGTCCGGACGCAGACCCTCGCCCTGGAGCCGCAGTGGATGCCGCGGTCGTGGTCGGTGACCGCGGCCGCCGGCGCTCGGGTCGTCGCGCTCGAGACGGCCCAGCCCGCCTACGCCGTTCCGGGGACGCCCGCCGGTGGCCTCGACCTCGAGGTGGTGTACGTCGGCCTGGGAACCGAGGCCGATTTCGCGGGCCGGGACGTGGCCGGGAAGGCCGCGCTCATCACGAGCATGCCGATGCGCAGCACGCTGCGGCACTCCGCCACCGTGAACGGCGCGGTCCGGCGCGCCGACGCTCGGGGGGCCGCCGTCATCCTGGTCGGCGTGGCGCTGCCCGGGAACATCCGGACGCAGTTCTACCCGACAGGAACCGAGGCGCCGACCTTTTCGCTCGGCCAGCGGGACGGAGACGCGCTCCGGGCGATGATCGAAGCGGGCGGGCCGGCGCCCCGCGTCCACGTCACCCTCGACGTCGAGAGGGTCGAGGGTCTCGAGACGGCCAACGTCTGGGCGACGCTGCCGGGGATGACCGACGAGAAGATCGTCATCGTCGCCCATCGGGACGGCTGGTTCGAGGGAGCGAACGACAACGCGGCGGGGGTTGCCACCACGGTGGGGCTCGCGGAGTACTTCGCCGCCCTGCCCCGGGAGCGCCGCCGCCGGACGATCCAGTTCGTGGGCACGCCGGGCCACCACAACCAGGCCCGGGTCGGGGTCGGGTGGATCGAGGACAACGCGACCAACGCGCTCGACAGGACGGCGCTGCTGATCAACGCCGAGCACACCGGCGCCGTCGACGTCTACATGCTGGGGAACCGCTTCGGGTGGTCCGATCGCGCGTCCGCGTTCATGTGGGGCGTGAGCGGGAGTCCGGGGCTCCGGGAGATCGCGACCGACGCCTACCAGACGTTCGGGGTCTCGACCCTGATCGACCCGGGTGGTCCCGTCGGCGAGATCCGGGGGCTGGAAGAGATGGTGCCGTCGGTCTGGCTGATCGACGCGCCGGAGTACTTCCACTCCGACCACGAGACCGCCGCGACGGTGCCGGCCGACGGGATAGAAGCGGTCACGCGCGCCTTCGCCCGGATCATCGACCGGGTGAACGAGCGAGCGATCGAAGACCTGCAGCCGCGATGAGGCGGCCTCTACGGCGACGCTCACCGCGGTGAAGCCATGCCGGGTCGCGACGCGGCCGCGCCGCCGACCTCTACTTCAACCTCGAAGGTGACAGTGAATCGCTCGCGCTGACGACGGCATATACTGGAGCAAATGACCAGATTGCATCGAATCACGCAGGATCCCGATGTCATGGGAGGACATCCCTGTATTCGGGGGCTTCGCTTGACGGTCGGGACCATCGTGGGACTTCTTGCTGCGGGTCATGACCAGGACGAGGTGCTGGCCGCCTACCCATATCTTGAGCGTGACGACATCAGCCAAGCGCTCGCCTGGGCCGCGTGGCGCAGCGAGGAGCAGGAAGTCGCGATCGGTTATTCTCGTACAGGACACTAGTGGTCCGTCACGTGTCAACATTAGGACTATCGGGAAGCTGATCTCGAGCCGAGACAGCTTTCATGCCGCAGAAAAAGTACATCGTTCGACTCACCGCCCAGGAACGCGAGATCTGTCAACAGACGGTCCGCAAACTCAACGGCAGCAGCGAGAAGGTGCGCCGCGCTCAGATTCTCTTGAAGGCCGATGCGGACGGACCGGGGTGGACCGACCAGCAGATTGCCTACGCGATTTCGTGCCGCACCAAGACTGTCGAAAACATTCGCGAACGCTGCGTGCTGGAAGGGTTCGAGCGGGCGCTGGAACGCAAACGGCGGGCGTTGCCCCAAGGCCTCAAGCTGCTCGACGGCGAACAAGAGGCGCAGGTCATCGCTCTGCGTCTGGGGTCGCCCCCGAAGGGCTACGCGAACTGGTCGTTGCGGCTGCTGGCGCGCCGTGTCGTCGAGTTGGGGGTCGTCGAGTCGGTCAGCCACGAAACGATCCGGCGGACGCTAAAAAAAACGAGATGACCCGGCGGAAAATCGAGTACTGGGTGATCCCGCCGGAGGCTGATGCCGAGTTCGTGGCGCACATGGAACAGGTCCTGGATCTGTATCAGCGACCCTACGACCCGGATTGTCCGGTCGTGTGCATGGATGAGCAGCCGGTGCAACTGGTCAAGGAAACGCGCCCGCCGGTGGCGGCCACGAAGGCGCGCCCGCGCCGCGTCGACTACGAGTACGAACGGGCCGGCACGGCCTCGGTCTTCCTGTTCAGCGAGCCGCTGGCGGGTTGGCGGCAGGCGACGGCGCGGGCCCGGCGTACGAAGGCGGACTGGGCGGTGGAGGTCGCCGGGCTGCTGGAAGGACGCTACGCCGACTGCCCGAGGGTCACCTTGGTGTGCGACAACCTCAACACGCACACGAAGGGCGCCTTCTACGAGGTGTTCGAGCCGGTGCGGGCACGAGAACTGGTTCGTCGACTCGAGTTCTGCTACACGCCGAAACACGGGAGTTGGCTGAACATCGCGGAGAACGAGCTCAGTGCGATGACGCGCCAATGTCTGAGCGGACGCCGCATCGGCGACCTCGCGACGCTGCACGGCGAGGTGTCGGCGTGGTCCAGCGACACCAATGACACCCAACGCGGTGTCGACTGGCAGATGAAGGTCGACGATGCTCGCTGTAAACTCAAGTCCGTCTATCCGAAGATTTTGATGTGACGAACCACTAGTGGTGTGTCCCTTGAACAAGTTGACGCTTGATCTTCGAGGCGTTTCGACGGTTCGGGTCGAAATCGGCGTCCAACGGCCGATTCTGGCGCGAACCGTCGAGGCGTCTCGCAAATCAAGTGTCAATTTGTTCAAGTGACACACACCACTAGGGAGCGACGAGCCCCTCGAACTCGATGCGGATCTGCGGCCGTACTCGCAGGAGACCGAGCATGACGACGGGAGGCTCCACGCCGTAGGCCGTCATGTCTAGGCGGAGCTCTCCCGCGATCTCGACGGCGGCGCCGGACGGCGTCAGCGAGATCGGGAAGCTCACCGCCCGGGTGACGCTCTGGATGGTGAGCGCGCCGCTGGCTTCGGCGCCTTGGGGAGATGCTTCGTAGCTCTCGATCCGGAAGGTGATCTCCGCGAACTCGGCCGGTTTCATCGCCTCGAGGAGATGCTCGGTCATCGTTTCGTCGGGGCATTCGAAGTCGGCCACCGGTACGACGAGCGTCGCCGACTGAACGCCGGCGGCGAAGCCCGGCGCCGGCGTGGACGAACCCGGCGTCACCTGGGCCGTTCCCTGCACCGAGCAGGTCCATCCCCGGATTGTCGACGTTCCGGACACGGTGAACTCGACGGGGGACGGTTGCGCCGTCGCCGGGGGCCCGGCCAGCAGCGCGAGACCGGCGGCAGCGGTGGTCACGAGGCGGAGCAAGAGACTTGTTCTAGATGCGACCGGCATCCTTGGTGATCCTCCGAGTAAAGAGCCAGAGCGCAACCCCGCCCGCGCGGGACGCCAACGTGCGCCCCCCCGCGGGCGCGGAGTGGGGCTTCCGGGTTCCCGCGTAGCAGCCGCGGGGGAGCGAGCGGGGCACCGCCCCGACCCACTAGAACTAGAGCCCGAAGCCGAACCGGTTGTCGCGCATCATGATGGGGTTCTTCCCCTCCATGACGAAGCGGGACGTGATCTGCTCGATGGAGGAGGTCCGGGTCTGCCGCATGGCGATCCGGAGCTCGGCGAGCAGCAGGTCGATCACCTTGGCGACGCCGTCCTCTCCGAAGGCGCCGAGGCCCCACACGTAGGGGCGGCCGATGCCGACCGCGTCGGCGCCCAGGGCCAGCGCCTTGAAGATGTCGTTGCCGCGGCGGACGCCGCTGTCGATGAATACCGGCACCCGGCCCCGGACCGCGGCGACGACCTCGGGCAGCGAGTCGATCGACGACCACATGCTGTTCACCGCCCGGCCGCCGTGATTGGACACGAAGATGCCGTCCGCGCCGTGCTCGATCGCCTGCTCGGCGCCCTCGGCGGTCATGATGCCCTTCAGGATGAGCTTCATGTCGCTGGCGTCCTTGAGACGCTTGACGTAGTCCCAGGTGTAGGGGTAGCGAGGGCCGGCCGGGCCCTCCAGCCCCGCCCGCATCGGCCGCAGGTAGTCCGGCTGGTGCTGGTGGCAGTTCTGGCAGAGCACCGACTCGTAACCCTCGCCGGCCAGCGTGCGCCGCTGCAGCTCGCGGTTGCTGCCGCCGAGCAGGTCGATGGTCCACACCAGGGCGGGGCAGCCCGCGCCGGCGACGCGGTCGATGACCCGCTTGTTGACGTTCCAGTCGGGCGCCGTGTAGATCTGGAACCAGTGCGGCTCGCCGCGGGCCTCGGCGATCTCCGCGTAGGACTGCGAGCTCTGGTGCGACTGCATCTGCAGGACGCCTCTCGCCCGGGCGGCCCGGGCGGCGCCGCTCTCGCCCTGCGTGTGATAGGCCTCGAGGCTGGCGACCGGACACAGGAAGAGGGGCGAGTCCCATCGGCGGCCGAAGAGCTCGACCGACGTGTCGAGCTCGGTCATCGCCTCGCCGCCGAGCCGCCGGGGGCGAAGCATCAGGCGCTGGAACCCTTCCCGGTTCGCCCTTCGCGTCTCGTAGTCGTCGACCCCCATGTGGAGGTAGTCCCAGTGCTGGGCCAGATTGTTGGCATGCGCCGCGCGCTCGAAGTCCCAGACGTTGACCGCGTCGTCCTGCGACTCGATGACCTGCCCCGTCAACTGATCCTCCAGGGCGTTCTGGGGAGGCAGCGCCGGGTCCTGAAGGGCGTTGAAACGAGGCTGCGTCAACGACGGCAGAATCTCCGCTCCGCACTCGGAGCAGAGAGGCATCGCGGATCCCGGCCTTGCGCGGTGCTCCGCCTCGTGCGCGAGCGCCCGCTGCCAGCTCGCCGGCAGGCCCGACGCGGCCACGCCCAGCAACGGGCTCGCCGCCAGCAGCTTGAAGAACTCGCGCCGGCTCGCCGCGCGGTCGGGGAAACTCGTGTCCGGTCTTCGTGCAGTCATCGTCAACTCTCCTCGCAGGCCCGCGACGCGGCGTCGAATCGGCGCGGGCGCCGGCCGCCGGTCTGCAAAGTGTAGCGGAACGGCAACCGAATGCAACCCGCGCGCACCGACCCAGTGCGGAAAGGTCTCGCCCGCTCTTGCGCGCCTCGTGGTCCGCACCCGGCGCGGGTCGGGGGAGACGAAGCGGGCCGGGTCGCCCACAGGGATACCCGGGCGCGGTTCGAACACGCCCCTGACGCCGCGGCCGACGATCGCGCATCGGTTCGTGCGGCGTCGATACGTGGAGATCAAACGCCGCTGTTCCGGATTGGCGGCCGCCCGAGCCGAGCGAAAGGCGGTGCCGGTCAGGGCAGCCGGAAGACGAAGAGCATGTTGCCGCGGGCCGGCTGCCGGATCTCGGGCGTGAGCCCCCGGAAGTTGATGCCGCCGCCGGCCGCGATGGCGATGTACTGCACGCCGTCGTGCAGGTAGGACACCGGAAACCCGCCCGCGCTCGAGTTGAGAATCTGCTCCCACAGGATGTCGCCGGTTGCGGCGTCGAAGGCGCGGAAGCGCCGGGCATCGTCGGTCACGAACACGAGGCCGCCGCCGGTGGTGAGCACCGAGCCGCCGATGCCGGCGCGCTGCCGGTACACCCACCGCGGCTCGCCCGTGGTCAGGTCGATGGCGCTGAACTGGCCGATCTGCCCGTCGATGTCCGGGGCCGGCTCCTGCGCGATGCGCGCCGAGCCGTGGTGGAGACCCGGCCGGTCGCGGAACTCGTTCAGGGTCAGGTTCATGCAGACGTTGTTGGTCGGCGCGTACAGGACGTTGGTCCCCGGGTGGTAGCCGGTGGCCTGCCAGTTGATGCCGCCCAGCGCGCTCGGGCAGACGAAGACCGGCTCGCCGACCTGCGGGAACTTGAGCGCCTGGTTCACGATGACCCGGCGGCTCTCCGCGTCGATGTCCGCCACGACGTTCTGCCGGTTGGTGGGCTGGGCCCACAGAAAGGTCCCGGTGGCGGCGTCGAGGGCCCACACGATGCCCGTCTTGCCGGGGATGCCGGTCACGATCTTGCGCCGTCTCCCCGGCGTGATCGAGCCGTTCCGCCACTCGACGGCGCCGGGCGAGACCTCGGTCTCGACGACGAGCCGCGCGTACGGGTGGTCGAGGTCCCACTCGTCGTTGGGGATGTGCTGGAAGTACCAGGCGATCTCGCCGGTGTCGGCGTCGAGGGCGAGGGTCGAGTTGGTGTACAGGACGTCGCCGTCACCGGTGCCGCGCTGCACCGAGCCCCACGGAATCGGCACCCCGACGCCCGTGAAGATCAGGTTCAGCTCGGGGTCGAAGCTGGGCGCGTTCCAGGCCGATCCGCCGCGCCGGTCCTCGTCGGGCACGTCTCCCCAGCTCTCGTAGCCGAACTCGCCCCGGGCGGGAATGGTGTGCGTGCGCCACACCTCGGCGCCGGTGTCGGCGTCGTGGGCCGACACCCAGCAGCGGGTGTTGAGGTGATAGCAGCCGGACATGCCGGCGACGACGCGCCCCTTGATGACCATCGGGCCGCCCGAGTAGTGCTGGCCGATGGTCCAGTCGCCGACCGCGACGTCCCACTCGACCTCGCCGGTCCGGGCGTTCAGGGCCACGAGGTGGGCGTCGTGGGTGGCGATGAACAGCTTGTCGTCGTAGAGGGCGCCGTTGCGGTTGACGCAGGCGAGCGAGGCCGCGTGCTCGACCCGCTCCCGCCGGTACTCCCAGAGGCGCGAGCCGTCGCGCACGTCGAGGGCCTCGACGAAGTCGCACGCCTGCACCAGGAACATCATCCCGTCGTGCACGAGCGGCGTCGTCTCCTGCCGGCCCTCTCCCATGGTCCAGGCCCACGCGAGGCGCAGGCGGCCGACGTTGGACGTGTTGATCTGGTCAAGCGGACTGTGCCCCCAGTGGCCGTAGGTCCGCCGCCACATCGGCCAGTCGCCCGGCGGCGGATCCGCCAGCATGTCCTCGGTCACCGGGGTGTAGCCGTCGGTGACGGACTGCGCCGGGGCGGGCGCCCCGGCGAGCAGGAGGCAGACC
This sequence comes from Vicinamibacterales bacterium, assembly GCA_965215895.1. Lineage (GTDB taxonomy): Bacteria > Acidobacteriota > Vicinamibacteria > Vicinamibacterales > UBA8438 > JAJEEA01. The sequence continues at coordinate 1,565,237 of OZ244130.1, forward strand.
AGGACGACGCCGAGCAGCCCGTGGTGGAACCCCGCGTTGCACCGCTCGAATGCAGCGGGGACTTTCGCCAGGGGCTGCAAACGCCACCGTGTCACCATGCGCATGTGCTCTCTCTCCCCGCGGCGGCCGTTCCTGCCGCCGGCTTGGACCGGCTCTCGATGCGACGCAGGGGTGTGGCCGGCAACCGGCGCCCCTGTGCGGCCTGCTCCTCGATCGCGGCATTCCCGAGAGCGCGCCAGAACATGAAGACGCCGGACGAGGCGGCACGCCGCCATCACGGCAGCCGCAACAGGCGTGACCGGGTCTCCGCCACGTATTCTCTTTGCAGGTGTGAGCGAACCGGGGGCGCGTCCCCGCAAACGCGGACCAGCCCCCGGCTCCGTTCCGAAGGGCTCAGTGCCCGTCGCCGGCGTCGTCTCCCTCGACGGGCAGGGCCATCGCGGCGACGCCGTCCCGCAGCTGCACGATGACGTACTGCCGGTCCTCGTGCGTCCAGCTCGACATGCCGTAGCGGGTCAGGCCGGGGATCTCGACCGCCCCCACCCGTTCGCCGGTCCGCTTGTCGATGGCGAAGAGGTGGGGCGTGTCGTCGGCGGTCTGGCCGCCGGCCAGGAGCATCGTCGGCGTGACCACCATCGCCGAGTTCCCACCCCGGCCGCGGTTGATCTCGACGCCCTCGAGCCCCTGCACGAGGGGGTGATTGCGGATGCGGTCCTGCGTCGCCTGCGGGGCGTCCCCGTTCGGGGCCACCCACAGATGCTCGCCGGTGTTCATGTCGATGGCGGTGATCCGCCCCACCGGCCCCTTCCAGATCGGGAGCCCGTCCAGGGTGAACGCCTCGATGCTGCCGCGCACCGTCGTCGCGACCGCGGCCCAGTCGGTATGCGTCGTGCCCGACTGCGGGAGCTCTTCGAGCGGCGAGTCCACGCCCGCCATCACCTGCAGCCGGAAGCAGCCGCTCTGCGAGCTCACGAACAGGACGCCCGCCACCGGGTCCCCGACGGCCGGTCCGGTGATGTTGGTGCCGCCTCCGCCGCCCGGGCAGTTCCACGCCGGACCCGCCGGATTGTCGACGTGCGTCGGCGGATCGAACAGCCCGTTGAAGAGGTTGTTCTCCAGCGCCACCTGACGCGCCATCTCCTTGATCTCGGCGGTGTAGTCGATCAGGTGGTCCTCGGTCCGCCCCTGCAGGTCGTAGGGCGCGGGCCGGGTCGGGAACGGCTGGGTCGCGGAGAGCACTTCGCCGGGGATGTCGGACGGCGGGACGGGCCGCTCATCGATGGGCCAGATCGGCTCGCCCGTCTCCCGGTCGATCGCGTACAGGAAGGCCTGCTTCGTCGCCTGGAAGAGCCCCTTGACCTCCCGCCCGTCGACGGTCACGTCCATCAGGACCGGCGCCGTCGGGGTGTCGTAGTTCCAGATGTCGTGGTGCACCATCTGGTAGTGCCAGCGCCGCTCTCCCGTGGCCGCGTCGAGCGCGAAGACGCTCGTGCTGAACAGGTTGTCGCCGGGGTGGTGCCCGCCGTAGTAGTCGATCGTTGCGCCATTGGTCACGATGTAGACGAGTCCGAGCTCGGGGTCCGCCGACATCGGGGCCCAGGACGACACGTCCCCGATCCACTGCCAGGCATCGTTCGCCCAGGTCTCGTGGCCGAACTCGCCGGGCCGGGGAACCACGTTGAACTTCCACTTGAAGTCGCCGGTCCGCGCGTCGTAGGCGAGGATGTCGCCCGGCACGTTCTCCACCCGCGTCTGCAGGTAGCCCTGCTCCGCCGAGTTGCCGACGACCACCGTGTCGTTGACGACGATGGGCGGCGACGACGCGGTGATGTAGCCGATCTCCCTCGGGATGCCGATGAACGGGTCGTAGGGCCGGTCCATGCTCGTCCACGGGCCCCAGTCGGCGATCAGGTCCTCCACCAGGTCGACCGTCCCGCTGGGGCCGAAGCCGTCGAGGGGCACGGGACGTCCCCAACCCTCGAGGGGCAGGCCGGTGTCGGCGTCGAGGGCGTGCAGGAAGAAGCCCGGAGAGGTGATGAACACGACCCCGCGGCCGTCGATCTCGGCGTAGGTGATGCCCTTGCCGTAGCCCTTGCGCATCGAGTACTCGTAGCGGTAGGTGTTCGGCTCCCGGAAGCTCCAGAGCAGCTCGCCGGTGGCGGGGTCGAGGGCGACCACGTGGCGCCGGTTGCCGGCCACGGTGATGAGCTTGCCGCCGACCAGGGAGGGCGTGGCCCGCGCCGTGGCGGGGCCGAAGCTGGTCGCGTTCCACTGCCAGGCGACCTCGAGCTGCTCGAAGTTCGAGGGATCGAGCTGGTCGGCCGGCGTGTACCGCGTGTGCCAGGCGTCGCCGCCGAGGTAGGTCCACTGTCCGTCCTCGGTGCCCGGCCCCTGGGCCGCCGCGCCGGCCGGCGTGAGGAGACCGCACGCCACGGCAAGCGCGAGCCCGTATGCCACCGACGATGTTCGACTGGCCTTGTGTCGTTCTTCCGTTCTCATTGACTTCTACTCCCGTGATCTGGTCCGCACAGTCCGAGGTCTGCCCAGCGGATATCGCCCCTCAGTATTCGGGCCACGACTCACTGTGAGGCCTTCGTCGGCGAGGCGCCGTTCGAGGGCCGGGTCGAGCTTGTCGCATTCCGTCGCCAGCCGAGTGCGGGCCAGCCGACCGAGCTTCTCCGCGAGATCCACCTGGTCCAGCAGTCCGGCGTCGAGCGTGAGGGCGACCTTGGCTCTCGGCATCGCGGTCCAAGTATGACGTTCAATAATACCCTTTGCGTGCGGACGGCGTCGCCGGCTGCGGGACTCGCTTCAGAGGCCAATTCGGGCGATGCGGTTCGAGCGTCCGCAGCTGCATTGGTCACGGCACAAGAAGGCGCGGTCGGGGGTCGGTTCCGCGCCCCCGCGGTCAGCCCGGCGCACTGGCGAGCAGGCCGTCGACCTCGTCCGGAGTCGGGCTCGCCTCGCGGGCGCCCAGGCCGCGGCACTTCAGCGCCGCCGCCGCGTTCGCGTAGCGCAGCACGTCCTCGACCTCCGCGGCGTCGCCGCCGCGCAGCCATCCGGAGATGAAGCCGCCGCGGAAGACGTCGCCGGCGCCGGTGGTGTCGACGACCGGCACCTGGAACGCCGGTGTCCTCACCTCGACGTCGCCGACGAGGGCCAGGCTGCCTTCCGCGCCCAGCGTCATGCACACCAGCGCCGGGCGGTAGGCGTCCCGGATCGCCCGCAACGCCGCCCCCAGCGCTTCCTTGCCGGTCAGCGCGGCCGGGAAGTCCTGCGCCGTGACGATCACGTCGATCTCCGCCAGCAGCGCGTCGATGCCGTCCCGGACGTGCTCGACGTCGACGACGGTCCGGATTCCGGCGCGCCGGGCCTCGCGCGCCGCCGCGGTCGCCGCCGCGGTTTCGTGACAGTCGACCAGCAGCGCCCGGCCCGCGCAGACCGCCGCCGGGTCGACGTCCTCGGGCCGCAACTTGAGTCCCGGATCGCGGGACCATAGCACCGTGCGCTCGCCGGTTCCCTCGTCGACGAGGATCACCGACATCCCGTTCAGCGTGGCCGGCGCCACCCGGCACGCTGCAACGTCGACCCCCTCGTCGGCGAGGCTCGACCGCCCGCGCCGCCCGTTGTCGTCGCCGCCGAAGCATCCCACGTAGCGCGCGCGCCAGCCGAGCCGCGCGCACGCCACCATGGCGCTTGCCGCCTGCCCGCCCGGCGAGTACGCGTGCCGTCGGATCGGCTGCTTCGAGTCGGGCCGCGGAAAGCGCTCGACCACGATCAGCAGGTCGGTCATGTTGAGGCCGAACCCGACCACGTCGAAGCGCCGGCCCTCCGGCGACGGGAGCCTGATCGGCATCCGCATGGCTGGATCGTACACCTCGCAGACTGACCGTTCATGCGGGATTCACGGCAGCCCGGTTGTCGCGGCTCGCCGCGCTTGTCGACGCCGCGAGGTGATGCACGCGACTCCAGGCGGGTTGAAATCAGTCGGCGGCGAGGCATGCGGCGCCGTCGAGCGGCTGCCATCGGGGCGGGTTCGCAAGGTCAGCCGCGCGCAGTTGCCCGCCGCGCGCGGTGAGCCAGCCGGCGACGGCGTCTCGGACCAGGGGTGCCGTCGCCGTCACCGTTGCACGAGCGCCGCCGCGCGCCCGGGCGGCGAAGGAGTCCGTGGTCGCCACGACGAGCGTTTCGGCGGGGTCGATCCGGGTTCCCGACGACCGCACGATCGAGACCTCCGGGCTCTCTCCGGCGCAGGTCACGCGAACGCGGATCCCCGACACGCTCGGGACTCCACGCCGCCGCCGGGACATCTCTCTGGCGAGGACCTGTTGCAGCTGCGTCCCCGTCAACACCAGCGCGACGACGCGATTGTCGAACGGAAACACGTCGTAGAGCGGCCCGCGGGTCAGGGCCCCGGCCGGTAGATCGGTGCGCAGCCCACCGCGTCGCGCCCCCATGCCGATCGCAGCGTCCGCGCCGGGCACGGCAGCGCGGAAGGCATCGGCGAAGAGGTTGCCGAGCGGCGATTCGAGGCCCTCTCCGTTCCGGGTCAGGGAGGTCTCGAGGACGATGCCGAGCGATGCCTCGCGCCAGCGGTACACTCGCTCGAGCTCGGGCCGCATCGCCGCCGTCACCGACCTGTCCGGCTCGACCGGCGCTCCCTCGTAGCGCGGCGGGGCGCCGCCGCCCGCGCAGGCCCCGTCCGGGCCGACGGTCGCACACAGCGCCTGCGGCGCGAAGAGACGCGCCGACACGACCCCTTCCCCGCGCTCGACGGTCAGATCCAGACGAGCGAACGCCGCCCCCCGCGAGTACGCCTGGACGATCGGGATGCCCGCCACCACGTGAGCCACGGCCGCGTGGCTGTGCCCCGCGACGATCGCGTCCACGAGGCCGGCCGGCAGATGCCGGGCCAGCCGGAAGATCTCTCCATCGTCGTCGCACGACGAGAGGTCGGCAGGGTCGTCGAACCGCGCGCACCACCCGCCCGCGTGCGCCAGGACCACCACCACGTCGACGCCGCGCTGCCGCAGCCGCCGTGACTCTGCCTCGACGGCGGGCGCGAGCGGCGCGGTGCGAAGCCCCTGGACGTTGGCGGCGAGGGTCATGCCGAGCCCGTCGTAGGTCATCACGCCCACGATGCCCACGCGCAGGCCCGCGGTGTCCACGAGGGTGGACGGCCGGACGTTCGGCCACGCCACCGGGCGTCCCGTGACCTCGTCGATCAGGTTCGCCGCGAGGAACGGAAACCGCGCGCGGGCGGCCGCCGCCTTGAGCGCACCGCGCATGTCGGGCGGCGAGCCGTCCCCGGCTGCGGTGTCGAGCGCTCCGTAGTCGAACTCGTGGTTGCCGATGGCCAGCGCGTCGTAGCCCAGCGCGTTGTAGGCGTCGACGACGAGCGCGCCCTCCGACAGGTTCGATTCGATCCCCCCCTGGAAGGTGTCGCCCGCATCCAGCAGCAGCACCGCGCCGCCGTCCCGGTTGCGCGCCGCGCGGAGGTTGCGCAGATACCCGGCGAGCTGCGCGAGTCCTCCGCGCCCGTCCCGCGGAAACACGCGGCCGTGCAGGTCGGTGGTGCCCACGATCGACAGCGTTACGCGGTCGGTCGCGCCCGTCGCCGCCGGGCGCTGAAGGGCCCTGACCGCCCCTGCGAGCAGAGCGGAGAAGATGACGACGAACGCCGCCGCGCGGACCATCGGGGGGTACCTGGCTGGCCCGGACATCGTCTTGAGCATACTCCTCCCCAGCGTTTGCGCAAGGTGCCGCCGGGACCGTTCACTGGACGATGTGATGGCCGAGGACGACGATAGGGCGTCGGCCGGCCCGCTTGTGACCGCGAACCGGGTTCAGTCCGCTCAGCGGGTGTCGCCCCTGGGGATTACTCACCCGCGAGACCCGGAAGGGGCGTGCAAGACGACGGCGTCGCCTCAGTCGCTGGCCCGTGGGCTGTCGGTCACGAGGTGATAGCCCGTGTTGCGCCCGCCGCCGGGGTTGCGGGCCAGGAGGCCGTGGCCGACCAGGATCGTGATGTCCCGCAGCGCCGTGTCCTGGGAGCACTTGGCGAGCTTGGCCCACTTCGATGTGGTCAGCTTCCCCTCGAAGCCGTCCAGGACACGGTTCAGCACGCGCCGGCGGCGTTCGTTGAGGGCGAGCCCAGCCGCGCGTTCCCAGAACCGGGCCTTCGCGAGCACAGCGGCCAGCGCCGTCCCCGCCGCGTCGATCGACCGGCCGAGGCAGGCGAGAAACCACGTCATCCAGTCGGTGACGTCGGTCGTGCCTCGCTGCGTGCGTTCCAGGACGTCGTAATAGGCGGCGCGCTCGGCCCGGATCTGTGACGACATGCTGTAGAAGCGCTGCGAGCTGTCCTCCGAACGCGCCAGGGCCATGTCGGCCACCGCGCGAGCGATGCGGCCGTTGCCGTCCTCGAACGGGTGGACGGTCACGAACCAGAGGTGCGCCAACCCCGCCCTGAGCACCGGGTCGGCATCGGCCGGCGCCTCGAACCAGTGCAGCAACCCCCGCATCTCGGCGTCGACCCGCTTGGCGGACGGCGCCTCGAAGTGCACCCGCTCGCGGCCGATCGCACCGGAGACCACCCGCATCGGATCGGCTCGTTCGTCGCGCCACCGCCCCACGGCGATTCGCCGCATTCCGCTGCGTCCAGTGGGGAACAGCGACTCGTGCCAGTCGACAAGCCGCTGGGCCGTGAGCGGCTGGTCGTAGCGTCCGGTCGCATTCAGCATCAACTCGACGACTCCCTCGACGTCGCGATCCGCCGGTCCGACCCCGGCGGCATCAATGCCGAGACGCCGCGCGATCAACGAGCGGACCTCCGCCGCGTCGAGCTTCTCTCCCTCGATGTCGCTGCTCTTCACCACGTCCTCGACCAGCGTGCCGAGCACCGCCTCGCGCCGCAGGTCGAAACCGAGGGTCTCCATGCGCCCGAGGAGGCGGCCCTGCCTGTGCCTGACGTCGGCCAGCGCATCCGCCAGCGCTTCGGGCTTCCAGTGGAGCTGCGGCCAGTCGGGTCGTTCGTGGATGTACAATCGCCGCACGATTCGCGGAGATTGTAGCAGCGATTCACCGCACGGCGTCGTTGTCGCTGTGTCGGAGGCGGTGGTGTACGCTGCCCGGTGACACCGGCCCGGTCCCAAGATTCGTGTAGAATGGCCATGTTGTTGGCCATCATGGATGTGAAATCGTGCCCGAAGTATCCATCGCCCAAGCTCGAAACACACTGACGCGACTGATTCATGAAGCCGAGAACGGAGAGGCCGTGCACATCACCCGGCGCGGAAAGCGGGTCGCGGTCCTGGTTTCGAGGCGAGGGTACGAACGCCTGGAATCGGGAGTAGCCGGGAGCGACTTCTGGCAGGGGATCAAGGAGTGGCGTGCGCAGGCGAGCTTCGACTGGCCGGAACTCACACCGGACGAAGTGGATGGCTGGCGTGACCGTCGCCCGCCCCGGGAGACGACGGCTACGCATCTAACCGTTCCATGAGCTTCCGGCAATGGACATTCATCGGATCCCGTTTGATGCCAACCTCCGCCACTCGTCGCGCCTGTTCTGTGTTGCTGACATTCAGGTACAGCCATGCAAGGCGTGAACAATCCGTAGCTGTCAATTGGGGCAATTGTCGCTCCATTGCCTGAATAACTCGACCAATATGTGCCTTGACCTCTGGAGACCACGCGTCCTCAATCTGCTGCCCTCGTAGCTCTCGAATTCGGTTGTTGAGACGGTTCGCAAGTTCCGCCAAATCATCCTGGCCGGAAGTAGGGAGTACGGCAGCTTCGCTGATAGCGTGGATTTCACCTTGCGTATCGTGAACGCATTCGCACAAGTACGCCAACTTGAGCCACGCCTCACGTTTATCCGGTATTGGAGCGTTTTCCAGAAACCGTCTCACGTATTCTTTCGCCCGTTCAACCGCTGTTTCAGTATTCTCAATTTTCGTCACAAGATCGGCAAGTTGCAGGTAAGCCCTCGGCACGCGCATCGCTAGGTATTCGAGAACGAGTCGTCGCTCTTCAAATATCTCTGGCTGAGCCTGTGCCAGCTTGGCCACTGCCTGTTAGTGGGATTGAATTCGCGGTAGTACACTTCGCTGAGAGTCCGTTGTTCGACCGGGGCCGAACTCCATCAGCAGTTTTCGATCTTGTTCCACCGATACACTGAACGGACTGGCCTCAAGTTTCCCGCGGCCATACGTAGTGGCGGCTAGCGAGGCTAGCGGAACGCTCACGGTACCGCCGTCGTGTTCATTCTTGGGGAGAAAGCAGTCCACGAGAGAGAATCGCTCGAGTTCATCAATGGCGCCAGAGACATTAAACCTCTCGGCTTCCGGACGTAGCAAGATAGCCTCTATGGCTATTCTCGGTACTAGTACACGCCAACTACACAACAGCAAAAAAACGCGCTGTCCACCAGGCGTTAACGCTGCGTACGTTCTTTCAAAGAGTGCGCGCAAGATATGGTCAGAATTTGCCACGATTCTCTCTGGCGCCACGGCACGCCCTTCGGTCGCGACCTGACCCAGTAGTATTCGGATCACATAGGGATGACCGTTTGCTTCGTTGACCAATTCTCTTCGATATGTTGGCGTGACAAGGCCGTTTACCTTGAGTCGTGAGGCGTGCTGATCCACCAGCGTTCCGGCTTCTGACTCGGTCATGCCGCCAATATCGATCGGGTAGTCGCCGACGAAGTCGCGATTGCGCGTCGTTATGAGGACCTTGTTTGGACGTCGGATATAGGTGTCTATCCACGTAAACACATCTGCCGTGTTCTGTACGGTTTCAAAGTTGTCGAGAACAAATAGTGTGGGTCCGGCTGCACCATTGGTAAGGCATTTCTGAAAGTAGTTCTGGTGATCGAATCCGCGTGTAGATCGCTCCTTCGGATCCAGTAACTCGGCGGCCGCGCGACAGATGTCGGATTGAGTGATGACCCGGGGCGAGACACGCTTAGCCTGCATTATTCACGAAGGTCCAGATTCGACCGCCAAAGGGCGTGATCGGCGCAGGAATGGGTCTCGGACATCGTCGCCTGCAAGCGGAGCCGGGGTTGAGCAGCCGACCGGGGGGGGCATGACGGACGCGAGGGTTGGGCAGCGACAGCCCCGCCGGCGGAGCGGCCCATGCCGCCCAGGAAGCAGGTGGGCGCGGCGCAACGGGTGGGCTATCCGGCGCGCGCGCCCAGCGCGAGTGCGATGTGCCGCCACGCCTCGAGGTGCGGCGTCGAGCGCGGCAGATGCAGAACCACGCGGCGGACCGAGCGGACGACGTGGACCCCCAGCTTCAGCAGCCGGTCCCGCAGCCACGTCACCTGGCTGCGGGCACACGCAGTACGCGCCGCCCGCAATCGCAGTTCCTGCATGAGCACGTAGGCCGCGGCGGTCAGGAAGACGCGCAACTGGTTCGCCGAGAACAGACAGCAGCTCGTGCGGTCGATCTGCAGCCCATCGAGCAGTTCCTTGATCCGATTCTCGATGTCCCCGCGAGCACAGTAGACCTTCTCATAGATGAAGCGCGGCGTCTGCCGCAGATTCGTCACCACGAACCGCGGGTTGTCCCGCGGCTCGCGGTCTCCGAGGCGAACGACTTCGGCCTTGATCACGACCCGGCGCTCGTGGTCCCACGTGCCGGCGGCGTAGCGGGTGTCGGTATAGACGTGCGCGGTCTCGCCACCGACCTCGCTCTGCGCGCGGGCCACCTGCATGGCGGACTCCGCATGCCGCTGCAACACCGCGTTCTTCGCCATCGCCACGACATAGTCGAGCCGGGGCTCCGCATCCAGGAAATCGAAGATCTCCGGGGTCGCAAAGCCCCCGTCGAGCCGGACGAGAAACCGCGCCTGCGGAAACGCGGCCCGCAACAGCGGGAGCAACCGACACAGCAGGCCGAGGGTCCCGTCGGCGGCCACTGCCTTCCCGGGCCGCAGCACCGCCGCGCACAGATACTGCTCCGCCTCGCGGTCGAAGCTCAGAAACCCCAGCATCGGCAGATAACACCAGCCGCCATAGTGCCCGTTGAAGAACGTGAGCTGCTGGGCCCCGTGCGTCAGGTCGTCGGTCGGGTCCAGATCGATCGTGATCCGGCGCGCCCGCCCGTGCAGGCGGCGCCGATGACGCTCGATGACGCACGCTGCCAACTCGCGCCCCATCCGGTAGAGCACGGTGCGGCGCGCGCCGTTCTCGAATCGCGAGATCGTGGGTTGCGACGCCAAGGGCGCGCCGGACACCGGGTCCCGCCCGAGCAGCAGCTTGTGGATGGGGTCGTCGGCCAAGTGGTCGGCATCGTTGCCATCGGGATGACCGCACGCGATGCCGAAGACCCGCTGGCCGATCAGGTCCGCGAGCGTGTGCCGAATCTTCCCGGGTGCGCGTTTGTCGGCCAGACACCGGGCGAACGCCTTGACCAAGCCGTACACGCGCTCGGCCGCCTTGAGCAGGACGGCGCCGCCGTCGGAACTCGCGTGCTCCTGGTTGAACGTGGCGACGAGGGGCTTGTCGAACAGATCCGGAAACAGAACACTCTGTGGTATCGTGTCAGGTGTCACGCAGGGGCCTCCGTCGTGGCTAAACGTTTATATACACTACGTTTGTACCACACGGAGGCCCTTGTGTCTCTCCCAGAATCAACACCTTCACGCATAATCCGGGTTAGGACAGTGATCGATATAAACTTGCCAACTTCATCGGGGTAGCAGTTTGTAATTCCATTCCCCATGAAACCCGTCGCGGACCAGCGCGATTGCGTCCATCTCCTCCTTGGTCACCCTGACGCCCGTGGGATACTGGCCGGCGTTGAGTTCGGCCCGGACCCAGAGCCCGGTCTCCGTCCGGGTGTTCCCGATGCGGTCGACGATGGTCTCATACGTCGTCAACGGGGTGCCTCGCCAGTTCGCCGTGATGTGACAGAAGAGACGGTGCTCGATCTTGTTCCATTTGCTGGTGCCGGGTGGAAAGTGACTCACGTGGATGGTCAGTCTGGTCTCGTCGGCCAACTGTTGAAGCTCGTGCTTCCAGGCGCGCAACCGATACCCGTTGCTCCCACCCGCATCCGCCGTGATGAACAGGGCCGTGGCGTCGGGGTAGGCGTCACAGCCCATTTGCTGCCACCAATAACGAATTGACGCCACCGCGAAGGCCGGGGTGTCGTGGTCCCGTCCCACGCTCACCCAAGCTTCGTTGCGCGCCATGTCGTAGACGCCATACGGAATCGCCTTGCCCTCCGCGTCCGTCGGGAAATCATGGACCAGCACCGCCGGCGGCGTGCCCTTCGGCTGCCATTCCCGCCCGCCATTCTTGAAGTTCCCGACCAGCTCCTTCTTCTTCGTGTCGACCGAGATCACCGGCTGCCCCTCGGCCAGAAACGAGTCCGCGGTCGCATTGATGTGCTCGAACTGCGCGTTACGGTCCGGGTGGCTGGTCCCCTCCTGACGTTTACGGGCCGATTGCAGCCGGTACCCCAGTTGATGTAGCAACCGGCCGACGGTCGTCGAACTCACTCGCCACCCTTGTTGTGCCAGCCCCGAGGCGAGCTTCGCCCGACTCTTGCATGTCCAGCGCAGCGGAGACGTTGGGTCGCCGCGCGTCAGCGGATCCACCAGCCCTTCCAGGGCGGCCAGGAGGCCAGGCTGCCTCTGTTCGAGACGGGGCCGCCCCGCTCCCGGGCGTCGTATGCGACCCGTCGGCGTCCCGCCTTGCGTGATTTCCCGGCGGCCCTTCCGGAGCGTCTCCCGGGCCAGACCCGTGGCCGACGACACCAGCGCATCCCCGCCATAGCCGATGGCCACAGACTCGGCAGCCGCCCACCGGCGGCGACTGCGCTCATCCAATACCGGCGACACCGCCGCGTACTTGGCGACAATCGTGGCCTCCAGTTCCACGTTGCGCTGCATAGAACCCAAATGGGTGCGGCTCTTCTTCGTCGGCGGCCCAGGGGGTTTCTGCGAGCGGCATGGCAAGAGTTACTTGACTCGTCGAAGGCGGGGTGAGGAGGGCGGTGGGGGCGGCTCGGTGACCGGCGGTACTGTCCCATCCGTGTAGCGCTGGGCGTGGTTCCGCTCGTATTCGCGCGCTTCGTGGAAGTCCCAGTACGCATCGAAGTCACCGCTGGCCCGGAGCGCCCGGAGCTTCAGGACGGCCTCGGCTCCAACCAGGCGCCAGCGGGCTCCGGTCAACTCCATACGGTCGCGGACCAGGTACCGGCACGCCCCTTCGATGACCCCGGTCGCGATGGGATAGCCTGCCGCGAGGTAGCGGTCGTAGTGCAGATACGGCGCGTATTTCAGCAGGTAGTCGGCGCACCTGTCGACCGGCTTGCGGGTGTCCTTCGAGAAGCCGGCGACGGTCGCCGCGCGCCGCATCGCCGCCGCCACCTTCCTGGCCTTGCCCTCGAGAATGCTCCGCACGCGCGTCCAGGCCCAGTGAGTCAACTCGGGGCTCCCCTCGCGATGGAACACCCGCCCCGCCCTCCAGACATACTCGACCACGTGGATGATGTCGAGTATCACCGTGACGTCCACGCCGTAGGCGGCGGCGCCCGCTTCCACGAGGTCGAGCTGCGGCTCGGCCCCGTCGACGAGCACGACCCAGCGCTTGGCGTGCTCGGGGTCCTGGCGCTCCGCTTCCAGCGTCGCCTCCGCGACCACCTCCCACGGCTCCCGTTCGAGACTCGCCCAGACCCGTTTCGCCACCGGCCGCGGCCGCACGGCCCGGGGCTTATCCCTGGGCTTATCCCCCGGCTGTCGGGGCATCAAGCTCTCCAGGAAGTCCTCCGGGCTCCGCACGAACGGCCCGGTCGTGTAGACGGCGGCCACCGTCGCCATGCGCTTCGAGTGCTTCTTCTCTCCTGGCTTGAGGCGGTGGAACCGGGAGAGCGGCTCCCGGTGCTGCCGGCGCCTCTCGGCCGCCTTGCGCGTCGCCTTGCGCAGGTCTTCGCGATGCAGCACCACGCCCTTGCCGTCGAAGGTCAGCACGACCACCGACCCCTCGGGCGGCGGCTCGCCCTCCGCCGCACGGCGCGCCTCGTAGAACGCGTCGAAGTCCTCAGCCGCGCGAACCACCAACTGTTCGGCCTGACGCTTCGGCACCTCCGCCCCGGTGCTGTGAGACAGATCGAGCAGCGCTTCGTCGAAGGACCGCGAGGCGGCCGCCGCCGCCACCCGGCGCCGCACCTCGAGCGAGTAACGCTCCCCCGGCAGGTTGAGCGCGGCATCGAGAGGATGCAGACTCTCGTGACCAGCCCGCGCGTAGCCCACCCGCTCGACCTGCACCGTGCCGAAGATCGTCTCCAGGTGGCGTTCGTGCACCCGGCGCTCCGAGCGCTCGACACCGTCGGCCCCCTCGACCGGACCGGCGGCCTCTCCCGGGCTGCGTTGATCGAGGTGCCCTTGCAGGAGCTTGCGCATCAACTCCTGGCCCCGCCGGTGCAGCTCCCGTTCGAGGTCGCTCTCGCTCATCTGCTGTGCTTCGCGCGAAGAGAGGTACGCTTTGGCCTCGGCGAAGGCCACCTCGGCCGCCGCATACGGCGCCGGGTCGGGTCGAGCGGCGCGGGGGGTGACGGCTCGCATCGCTCAGCTCTCCCGCAACCGACGCTGCGCATCCCGGACCACAGGATAAACCAGGACCGTCTTGGGCGCCTCGCCGGCGCGGCGGCCGTACCGATCCATCCGACCTCGACCGCTGGTGGCGCCCAACGCGACCCAGTTGGCGGCGCGGTACGAACCCCCATGGTGGCGGCGGGGGTCCACCAGCGTCTCCACCAGCCAGGGCTCGAGCTTGTAGTGGCGCGGCCAGTCCGCCACCAACTGCCCGAGGCCGCGCGCCAGGACCGCGCTGGCGAGGTTCCTCACCGCGACCCACGGCAGCAACAGGAAGCGGCTGTTGTTGACCACGCGCTGCAGATTCCGCGCCCGAGTCGCGTCGTCCCAGCCGATCCAGCGGTCCCGGACCGCCATGCGCCACGCCGGGCTCGAGAACTGCAGGCAGCCGACCACCGCCCGGGCCGGCTGCGACGCAAACACCAGATAGCGCAGGTGGGCGCCGAACGGGACCGTGTGCCCGAGATAGTGGTAGCGTCCCACCAGCTCCCGGAACAGCAGGCGCTCGGCGGGCTCGCGCACCCGCTCGACCTGCAGCGGCTCGATATCGCGCACGCTGCCGACGAGCGGGCGCCCCGGCTCTCCCGCCGCCGTCCGGGGCACGCGGGTGACCGACCCGGTCGCACGGCCCTGGCGCTTGTCCGGCAGCACCAGCGCACCACCCGCGTCGAGCCGCTCCAGGAACTCGCGGCACTCCCGGGCCTTCAGCCTCCCGTTCGGGCGCCGCCACCGCAAGAGCTCGCACACGGTGCGCGCCAGCTCCATCCGGCTCAAGCCCGCACAGTCCCGCACAATCTCACGGATTAGCGTCACCTCTCGTACGCTGAAGACCCGTCCCGAGAACGTCGTCGTCGCCACGGCCATCGCAGAGGCTTCTCCCTTCCCACGACACCGTAGCAAAACGCCGCGCGAATGTCCAGGGGGGGCGCCGGAGGGGACAGACCGAAGCGCCCCGGCGCCGTGATCAGGTCGGGCTGGCTGCCCGAAAACAGGCGGGTGGGGGCGCTGTCCCCGCGCAAGGCGCACCGAAGAGCCCGTCCACAAGCAAAAACGCCTATGAACAGGCGAAAAAGTCCTCTACGAAGAAGAGCCGCACCCAACCCAAATAGACCACAGATCGCCAAAGATGGCAAGTTAATTTGCGTCAGTGTCCTTAGGGCCGGACTCAAGCAGATCGGTGTCGCGCGCGCTTATCCAGAGGATGACATCGTACGGGAGACTTTCATGTTCATTGATTGCATGAAGAGCAGCTATTGCTAAACTGGTCTTGCCGATTCCTCCAGGACCGGTAAGTGATAGGATTTGATGTCGAGCGGGTTGCAGGAGTTCATGTTGCAGGCGCTTTTCGAGATCGGGGCGTTTAACGTAGTCACCTCGTTGGGGAGGCACGTTGGCGAAAGCACTGCCAAAGGGTTCGAGTTGACTGTCTCCCTCGGTTTCACGTCTTTGGTTACCGGGTAGAGGCGAGAAAATCCGTGAAGTGCTGTGCAGGTTGGGTGCGCATGAGCCGATACGTGGAGCATGGCTCGCGAGAGCGGCGGACGCGGCGGTTCGAAGGCGCTCCGGCGAGAGCAGGATTCGCGGGACAAGGGCATTGAGGAGCTCCAGCAGAAGAACGCCAAACTGATCGACGACTTGGCGCGCACCAACCGTGACTTGGCGCGCACCAACCGTGACTTGGTGCGCACCACCCGCGACCGGGACCGGTGGAAGCGTCGTAGCGAACACCTCAAGAAGCAACTCGCCGCCGCCCGCCGCGCGGGCCGACGGCAAGCCGCGCCCTTCGCCAAGGACCGGCCGCAAGGGCGCAGCGGGCGCCCAGGCCGCCGGCCCGGTGCACGGTACGGGCGGCAGGGATGCCGCCGCCGCCCGGCGGGGGTTGACGAGACCCATGCGGCGCCGACGCCGAGGGCGTGTCCCGACTGCGGCGGGGCCGTCGAAGTGACCCGCGTGGCCTCGCAGTATCAGGAAGAACTCCCCAAGGTGCGCCCCATCGTGCGCCGCTTCGACATCGAGGTCGGCCGCTGCTCGCAGTGTCGGCGGCGCGTGCAGGGCCGACACCGCCTCCAGACCTCCGACGCACTCGGCGCGGCCGCGGTGCAGCTCGGTCCCGGGCTGGCCTCGCTCGTCGTCGAGTTGCACACCGAGATGGGCGTGCCGCTGGCAAAGGTCGTTGGCCTGCTGCGGACCAGGCTCGGCGTGCAGGTCACGACGGGCGGCCTCGCCCGCCTGCTGCATCGAGCCGCCCGCAACGCCATGCCGGTCTACCGGGAACTCTGCAGTCAGGTCCGCAACGCGCCCGTGGTCACCCCGGACGAAACCGGCTGGCGCGTCGGCGCCATCCCCCACTGGCTGTGGGCGTACGTCACCCCGGAGACCACCGTCTACGCCATCTGCCCCGGCCGCAGCTTCGCCGACGCCGCCACCGTGCTGGGGACCGACTACGCCGGCGTGCTCGTGCGCGACGGGTGGCAGGTGTACCGGTGCTACAAGGGCTCGTTGCACCAAAGCTGTGTCAATCACCTGGTTCACCGCTGCAAGGTATTGCAGCAAAACCACCCCTACAGTCCCTGGGGCTCAAAGGTGAAGGCCGTCCTCCAAGCCGGCCTGGACGTGCGGGACCGCTGCCAGGACGGCGAGCTAACCCGGCACGGTCTCGACTCGCTCCGCGGCCGACTCGAGGCCCGGCTCGGTCGGCTGATCGACGCGCCGCCGCCGCTGAAAGACGCCAAGCGCTTTGCCAAGCATCTCGCCAACGAATTCCCGGCCGTGTTCCTCTTCCTGCGGGACCCGTCGATAGACGCCACCAACTGGCGGGCCGAACAGGCCATCCGGCCCGCGGTGGTCATCCGCAAGGTGTGCGGCGGCAACCGCACCCGCAAGGGCGCCGACACCCAGCAGGTGCTGTCCAGCGTCGTGCGCACCGCCCGCCAGCGCGGCCTCGACCTGCCGCCGCTGATCGCCGAGATGTTGCGCGCACGCGAGCCTGTCGTGCCCGAGGCTTTCGGGCTCCCGCCCCCGCCCGCGTAGGCGGGTGACGCCCCCACTGCCGCTTCGGAACGCGCCCGGTTCCCGCGGCTCACCGCCGTCACCCGCGCCAAGTGCCGACACCCTGACCTTCGTGCCCGGCGGCCCGATGGGCTCTGAAGTGCCCGGCGGGAGCCTTGTTGCGCACGTTCGCCGACCGACCGTCGCCGGTGCGGTGAACGCAACCGTCACGAACCTGACGTCTGTCAAACAACCTCGGCGCGACCCTGAAATCCGACGTTTCCAAGCTCATTTTCGGCTCATACCACCCTGTAAACGAATACGGTTTCACTGGGTGGGAGCGAACCGGGTGGTGATGACCAAGCAATTCCATCCTGACGACGAGACTTGTTCGTCACATACGAAAGAACTTCGAACGCGGTTTTGACGTGATTGCCATTCGGAAGAAAAATATCGTCTATCTCGGGATCGCTGAAAACGAGTCGGACCGGCACTGATTGGTCGAGGTAAAGATAAACGCCGTCTGGAAGTTGTTCACCGGCTCTCCTCTTCAGGTAGTCGAACGGTGAACAATCTCCCAGCAGAGGAGATATACGATACTTACCCGACAGATTGCGATGAATGTATGCCCAAGGAACGTCGCAGAAAATTGACAGTCTCTGTACAACGACAGTCAGGGCGGTTGTTAGGTGAGGGCAGGCGTGGCTGCACTGGTCACTACGGGTTGCGCCATGACCGCGGCTGCGGTTGCGGAGTTGTGCCCCGATGGCAAATAGCTGGCGGAGGGCAGCGTTGCGGCCGAGTTCAGCTTCGACCCTCGGTTGCGAGAGCGGCGTCCTTGATGCTCGCGACGGCGGAGTATCGCCAGTCGCTTGGCCTCACACGCGCGGTCAAGTCCTTCAGGAGATCGCGGGCGGCCGGCAGGATGAACTGGGCTGGGGGTCCGGTCAAGGCATCATTGAGTGCATGCGCCCAATCGCCGATGGAGTCCGCGCGAACGAGGCGGTGTTCGATGGAGTATCGATGTTGATCTACGTCGTCTCCAACGCATGCGAGAACAGCGCAAGTAACGAGTTTCGTGACGTACTCGAGCTTGAGGCTGAGGGCGTGAAAGTAGGCGTGGTCGCCGTTTTCCTTGTCGAGGGCTATCCGCTTGTTGATTCCGGCGAATAGAAGGTCAGTGGGCATGATTGTAATGGCTGGAGGTCAGTACCCCACCACCTGGCCGTCCTTCCGCACGTCGGTTCCGCCGTGCAGCATGCCCGTCTCGGGGTTGATCATGATGGCCTGGTAGCCGCCCATGCCGCCGCCGCCCGCGCGGACGACGTGGTGGCCGCGGCGGCGGAGCTCGGCGATGACCTCGTCGGAGATGCCGGGCTCGACCGCGACGGTGCCCCCGGGCCGGCTGCTCGGGCTGTGGCGCACCCGGGCGGTGTCGCCCGCCTCCTGCAGGTTCATGCCGAAGTCGATGATGTTCGACAGCACCTGCCAGTGGCCCTGCGGCTGCATGGCGCCGCCCATGACCCCGAACGGCATGAAGGGCTTGCCGTCCTTGGTGACGAAGCCGGGCATGTTGGTGTGCAGCGACCGCTTGTGGGGCTCGAGCGAGTTGAGGTGGCCCGCCTCGAGGGAGAAGCCGGAGCCGCGGTTCTGAAGGGCGAAGCCGAGGTCGCCAGGCACCACCTTCGAGCCGAAACCGCCGAAGATGCTCTCGATGAGGGAGATGGCGTTCCGGTCCTTGTCGACCACGGTCAGGTACACGGTGTCGCTGTGGTCGAACGGCTGTCCCGGTCCGACGGTGGTGGAGGCCTGCTCGGGGTCGATGAGCTGCCGCCGGGCGTCGGCGTACGACTTCGAGATGAGGGGCTGGGTGGGCAACTCGTTCGCGTCGGCGTCCGCGACGTAGGTGTCGCGGTCGGCCCAGACCAGCTTCTTCGCCTCGGCGTAGAGATGGATGGCGTCGGCGGAATTCTTCCCCAGGGCGGCGACGTCGTAGCCCTCCATGATGTTGAGAATCATCAGGGCGAGGATGCCGGAGCTGTTGGGCGGCACCTCCCAGATGTCGTAGCCGCGGTAGTTGGTGCTGACCGGATCGACCCACACCGAGGAGTGGTCCTCGAAGTCGGCCATCGTGAAGTAGCCGCCGTTCGCCTCGCTGAACGAGACGATGCGCCGGGCGATGTCGCCCTTGTAGAACGCGTCGCGGCCGCCCTGGGCGATTGCCTCGTAGGTGGCGGCGAGCCGCGGGTTCTTGAACACCTCGCCGACGCGCGGCGGCCGCCCGCCGGGCAGGTAGGTGGCGGCCGAGTCGGGCCACTGCGCGAGGGACGGCATCGACCCCGCCCACTGCCGCTGGATGATCTCGCTCACGGGAAAGCCGTCGAGGGCGTAGCGGATGGCGGGGGCCAGGACCTCGGCGAGGGTCATCGTGCCGAACCGCTGGAGCAGCTCGTGCCACCCGTCGACGGCGCCGGGCACCGTCCACGTCAGCGGCCCGGACCCCGGCATGCGGGAATAGCCCTGGCGGACGAGGGTCTCGCGGTTGATCTCGTAGGGCGCGCGCCCGGTGGCGTTCAGCCCGTAGAGCTGCTCGGTCTCGGCGTCCCAGACGAGGGCGAACAGGTCGCCGCCGACGCCGTTCATGTGGGGCTCGACGAGGCCGAGGACGGCGTTGACGGCCACCGCCGCGTCGATGGCGTTGCCGCCGGCCTTCAGGATGTCGAGGCCGACCTGCGCCGCCAGCGGCTGGCTGGCCGCGACCATCCCGTGCGGCGCGATCACCTCGGACCGGCTGCCGTGGGGGCTCCGGGCCGGCCGGCTGTAGCCGTGGCCGAGGGTGTCGTCGGACTGGGCGTACACCGTGGCATCGGTTCCGATCATCGCGATTCCCAGCAGCAGGCCGAGCACCGGGGTCGATCCAGCAACCCGGAACACCGAACGACAGGATGGCAGCGCCAGCAGCATCGTGTACCCCTTTCCATCGGTCCGGCAAGACTGGCCCGGAAATGGTCGCCTCGCGGCTCCGCTTCCCTGCCAGCCAACCCTTCAGGCGTCCGCGCCGTTCCGCGGCGCGGAGTCCCGGCGGACACCGGCGAGACTCCGAGTCCCGACGGCATGCGAGCGGATATTATCGCAATTCGGCGATCGGCGGATCGTGCGGTCGGCATCGCGTGGCGGCGCCCCAGGGTGGGTCGAGGCCGGGTGGGGCGAGAGGGGCGATCGGCCGGAGCCGGGGAAGTTGCGGTATGCTCGCCCGCAGAACCCACGTCGGGCGGAGGTCGTCAATGGTGTGCATTTTGTCGCTGTGGCTGCCGGTGCTGCTGTCGGCAGTCCTCGTCTTCGTCGCCAGCTCGATCATTCACATGCTGCTGTCGTATCACGCCGCCGATGCCGGGCCGGTGCCCGACGAAGCCAAGGTGATGGAAGCCCTCCGGCCGTTCGAGATCCCGCCGGGCGACTATGCCTTCCCGCGCGCGTCGAGCATGCAGGAGATGGGCGCCCCGGAGTTCATCGACAAGCAGGCGCGCGGCCCGGTCGCGTTCCTGACGGTGCTCCCCAACGGGCCGATCTCCATCGGCAAGAGCCTGGGACAGTGGTTCGTCTACAGCCTGATCGTCGGCGCCGCCGCCGGCTACGCGGCCGGCCTCACCCTCGCCCCGGGCGCCGACTACGGCCTCGTCTTCCGCGTCGTCGGCATCGTGGCCTTCGCCGGCTACTCGCTGGCGATCCTGCAGGACAGCATCTGGTGGCACCGAAGCTGGCGCTACACCCTGTCGACCATGTTCGACGGGCTGATCTACGCGCTGTTGACGGCCGGCACGTTCGGCTGGCTCTGGCCGTAGCGGCCCTGGGTGGGACCCCGCGTTGCGCCGCCGCCGGCGACGCGCCAGCGAGGTGCCCGGGCGCCCGCGGACGGGCGCCCGTCCGACTAGGTGTGACGACGGGGCATGTCGGGCCTATGGTGACCGCGGAGGCAACGCAGTTCCGCGGAACAACGCAGTCAGGGAGCGCGCGTCGCCGGTCGAATGCAGCGGGGCGTTTACCACGGGCTGCCAGTGCGTGCGCCACGGGAGTCTTGAGATGTATCGAGGAAGTCGAACAAGGGAGCGTGTCATGCGTATCGTTGCCGCCGCCGGCCTGATCCTGTCGCTCGGGGCCGTTTCCGCCCCGGCCCAGCCCCGCCTGACGATGGAGTGGACGGCGGTGGCCGAGCGTCTCGTGGCGCAGCTCGCGCCCGAGCCGGGGGAGCGGATTCTGCTCGTGGCGCGTCCGGGCCAGTTCGACGCGCTGATTCCCCCGCTGCGGTATGCCCTGCTGCAGGCCGGCGCCGTCGACCTCGGCGTGATCGACGTCATCGAGGAGCCGTATCCCGAAGACTGGGACGGCGACCTGCTGGCGCAGGGCACCGCGGCCTCGCGCGCCGTCTACCGCGAGATGCTGCGCGAGTTCGACGGCGCGATCATGCTGCCGGGGGCGCGGCCCGACCATGCGGTGTACGCGGCGCTGCAGGACCTGCTGCACGAGGGCATCGGCCGCACCATCCACTTCCACTGGACCCAGAACGGCAGCGCGTTCCCGTTGCCCGGGCAGCCGATGCCGTCGCAGGCGGTCATCGACGCCACGTATCAGCGCGCGCTCCTCGACACCGACTACGCGGCGCTCGCGGCGGTCCAGCGGCGCTTCGTCGCCGCAATGCGCGGCGCGGAGGTCCGGGTGACGTCGCCGCTGGGCACCGACATCCGGTTCCGCATCGGCGACCGGCCGGTGAACTTCGGGGACGGCGACGCCTCGAAGGCGCGGACCGACCAGGGGGTGATCCTGATCGACCGCGAGATCGAGCTGCCGTCCGGGGCGATCCGGGTGGCCCCGGTCGAGGACACCGTCGACGGCGTTGTCGTCTTTCCCCCGTCGCAGTGGGACGGCAGGCCGGTCACCGGCCTGCGGGTGACCATCGAGGCCGGGCGGGTCGCCGGGGTGACCGCGGAGTCGGGGCAGGCAGCGGCCGAGGCGGAGCTGGCCGGGGTTCCCGAGGAGGCGCGGGCCTTCCGGGAGTTCGCGCTCGGGTTCAACCCGCTGCTCGCGGTGCCCGAGCGCAACCCCTGGATTCCCTACTACGGCTACGGCGCGGGGATCGTGCGGCTGTCGCTCGGAGACAACTCCGAGCTGGGCGGCACCGTCACCGGCGGCTACGTCCGCTGGAACTTCTTCACGGACACGACGGTGACGGTCGACGGCGAGGTGTGGGTGCGGGACGGACGTCTCGTGCGCTGACCGCGGCCGGGACCCGCCCTTGGAGCACCCACCGGGACCCGCCCTTGGAGCATCCGCCGGGCCGCGGTGACGGACGGGGGCGAGGTGTGGGTGCGCGGCGGACGCCTCGTGCGCTGACCGCGCCCGGGGGCTGCCCCCGGATCGCCGGCTGACCGCGGCCCTCCCCGCGGGGGGCGCCGGCCGATCGCGGCTCTCCCCGAGGGGAGAGCTGGCTGACCGCGGCCCCGGCCCGCCCCCGGGGGGAGAGCCGCGGGGCGGCTACTGCATGTTGACGAACCGCTGGACCCGCTTGCCCTCCAACGTCTCGCCGACGTAGATGTTGCCGCTCGCATCGACGGCCAGGCTGTGGGCGGCGGTGAACCCGCCGGCCATGTGCCCGCCGAAGCCGAACGACCCGAGGATTTCGAGGCTGGACCGCTCGATCAGCCAGACCTTCTGGTTCATCCCGTCGATGTTGTAGAGAATCCGCTGGTCGCCGTCGGGTGAGAAGTCCACGTCGAACGCCGATCCGAAGCCGCGGGTCCGGCCCGCGATCACGACCTCGTTCAGGAACGTGCCGTCCTTCCGGAACACCTGGATGCGGTCGTTGACGCGGTCGCAGACGTAGACGAGCCCGTCGTCGGACAGGGTCGCGCAGTGGACGGGACGCCCGAACTGCTGCGAGAGCGGCGCGTCGGGGTCGTAGGTATACGCGTCGTCGGTGGGCCGGTTACCGTAGGCGCCCCAGTGGCGCTTGTACTCCCCCGTATCGGCGTCGAAGACCGCGACCCGGCGGTTTCCGTAACCGTCGGCGATGTACACCTCGTTCGTCTCGGGGTCGACGTCGATCTCGGCCGGCTGGCCGAAGTTCGCGAGGTCGTTGCTGCCCTCGCCCTGACCCTGCCGGCCGATCTGCAGCAGGAACCCGCCGCCCCGGGTGAACTTCAGCACCTGGGCGTCGTTGCCGCCGCTGCCGGCCAGCCAGACGTTGTCCAGGTGATCGATGAAGATGCCGTGCTCCGACTCCGGCCATTCGTAGCCGTCGCCGGGTCCGCCCCAGGCGTTCACCACGTCGCCGGCCTGGTCGAACTCGATGATCGGCGGCGCGGGACGGCAGCATTCGGCCAGCGGCGGCGTCTCGTCCGCGCCCCGTTCCTGCAGGTTCAGGCTTCCCGGCCGGTGCACGACCCAGATGTGATCGCGGGCGTCCACCGCGACCCCCACCACGTTGCCCAGCGTCCAGTTGTCCGGCAACGGCTTCGGCCACGTCGCGTCGAACTGGAACGCCGCGGCGTCGGCCTGTCCTTCCTGCCCGCCGGCGGTCAGCACCGCCAGCCGCGGCAGTCCGATGGCGACGACGGCCAGCACGAGGACAACCAGCAGGGGCAAGTGGCGAGGTTTCATCGGTGCCTCCATGGCCGCGAATAAACGGACGGCGCCGCGCGGGCCACCCGCGCGGAACCTGTGCGGACGGTATCACAAACGGCAGTACCAGGCACCCGAGCGAGGCCCGGGATGGGCGTCGCGGGACGGGAGCGGGGTTACCGTTCGATGGTGAAGTCGGCCGCCCAGACGTGCTGGCCCCAGTAGATCACGAGGCGACCCGCGTCGTCGTCCACCGGCAGCAGGGACACGGCCAGGGGGCGGTCCTCGTAGGGGCCGCCGTGGGTGTGGTCGATGTCGACCTCGGCCGCGTCGAACGCGGGGTCGTGCTGGGTGCCCCAGGAGTCCGGCTCGTTGTTGAAGACGAGGGTCCAGCCGGAGCCGGCCGCCCGCAGCCAGAGGCCGTACGAGCCGGGGAAGTCGGGCGCCAGGTTGCCGGTGGGGACGAGGGTGTCGCCGAACCGCAGGGGAACCTCGCTCCGCAGCCGGATGACCGCCCCCTGCGTGAGCTGCACGAGGTCGCCGTCGCCAATCGACTCCAGCGCCGCGAAGTCGACGCCGTCGGTGCCGAGCTCCTGTTCGAAGAGCACCTGGAGGCGCGCGCCGCCCGGCGTCACGAGAGCGGTCTCGTTCCGCGAGCCGAGCGCCGCCGCCCGGTAGCGGGCCTCGAGGTCGGAGTCGCGGGTCAGGCTGGACCCCGGGCTGACGTTGGACGTGCGCGGGGGGCGGGGCGGACGCGGCAACTCGACGAACTCGAAGTCGGTCGTCCAGTCGCTCCGGCCCCACGACAGCGCCAGCGTGCCGGCGGTTTCCCCGGTCGCCCGCAGCCCGAAGGCCAGCGTCTCTGCCTCTTCTTCCGCGCGGGGGTGGTGCGCCAGGAGGATCCGGCCCGGCCGCGGCGACTCGTCCGTTTCTTCGCCAGCCGCGGCATCGGTTTCCGCCTCGGCGTCGTCCGCCTCGGCGTCGTCCGCCTCGGCCGTATCCGACTCGCTGGCGTCCGCTTCAGGGCTATTCGCCTCGGTGGCGTCCGCCTCGGCCGCGTCCGCCTCGGCGGGGCCGGGAGCATCCGCGTCGGCGGCGTCCGGGGCGTTCTCGTTACCGTCTTCTTCACCGGATGGGTCGGTGGCGTCCCCGCCATCGGACGGATCAGCGGCCTCCTCGACCGGCCGGGCATCCAGCACCCAGCCCGCGGCGGTGCGCATCAGCCAGAGATCGTGGTTCGGGGCGGGCCCGCGCGGCTCGTCCGGATCCGGGGCCAGCGTTCCGATCGCCAGCGATCGATGGCCCTCCAGCCGCCCCAGCCGCACCGCCGCCTGCGTGGAGCCGGCCCGCAGCACCAGCAGCGAGCGGTGGTCCGACGGCCGGGCGGGGTCGTAGGCCACGCTCACCCGCCGTCCGTTCAGGGTCAACTCGGACCGGACGAGTCCGTTCGCTTCGCCATCGGCCTGTCCCGCGTGCGCCGGCGGGGCCGGCTGCGTCAGGGCGTACAGAACGAGGAAACACGCGACGAGGAAGAATCGCGGAGCAGGCATGGTGCTATCCAACCGGGGAGGGAAACCGGAAGACCCGCGCCGGAAAGGGGCGCGGGTCTCCAGGCAGGACGGTCGTTGCTAGTCGTCGTCGGTCGTGTTCGCCGGCTCGTCGAGCTCGACGGCGTAGCCGATGAAGCCCAGCGACATCTCGTCGTCGGTCCGGGGACCGTGGCCGGGCGACTCGTTGGAGCGGAAGTCGTAGCGCGCTGCCCGCTCCGGCGAGTTGTCGTACCAGAAGCTGATGTCGATGCGCGTGCCCTCGGGCAGCAGCTTCGGCTCCTTGTACTTGTAGGTCTCCTGCCACCCCTGATCGTAGTGGGGCACGTCGAGCAGCAGCTCTTCGCGGCCGTCGGGGTAGAACGCGGTGTAGCGGGACGCGCTGCCGCGCAGATGGGCGTGCGGCCAGTAGGTCAGCACGTGGATGTCCTGCTCGAGCGTGCGGGACATGCCGATCCGGTAGTTGGGGTGGCCCGGCGGAATCTCGAACCCGGTGTTGCCGATCGAGTCGTTGACGACCTTGAACTGCACCGGTCGCTCCTCGACGAAGAAGGCGATCTCCGGCTGCGTCGAGATGCCCGTGCCCTCGCCCGGGTTCTTGTGGAAGTGCATGTTGTAGGTCAGCGTCGACCCCGCCTCGAGCCGCAGGCCGTAGCCGTCCGGCAGCATGACCGCCTCGGCGCCCTCCGCGATGCACGTCAGCAGCTGGCCGGTGCCCGCCGCGCCCTCCTCGGCCGCGACCTCCTCGATCGGCCGCTCGCCCGGGGCGGGGCCGCGCACGAAGCCGCACATGTGGTGGCCGACGGTGCCGGCGTTGGTCTTGAACTCCCAGCCGCGGACCCAGACGTCATCGGGCAGGTCCGCCTCGGTCAGGGTCTTGAAGAAGCTGATGTTCAGGTCGTACACGTCGTCGTCGATGTGGTAGGGCTCGTCCAGCTTGAACACGTAGTCGGGCGTTCCCAGCGACCAGCCGCCGCTCGTGTTCTCGACGAACTGCCGGGGTGCGGGCGCGTCGGCCCGGTCGCCGGCGGGGGCGCCCGCCTCGACCCAGGTCAGCAGCGTGCGGATCTCGGCGTCCGTCAGCAGGCGCTCGTTCGAGAAGACGCCCTTCGGCCCCTCGGCGTACCAGGGCGGCATCTCGCGCGCCTCGACCTTGCTGGCGATGGCGCGGGCCCACGGGCGGGTCTCCTGATAGTTCATGAACGACATCGGCGCCAGGACCCCGCCGAGGTTCTGACCCTCCGGCTGGTGGCAGCTCTGGCAGTTGTCCTGGATGATCGGCAGGACATCCCGGTAGTAGGTGACGTCGCCCTCGTTCGCATGGCTGGGAGCGGCGATGACGAGCACGGCTCCGATCGCCATGACGACCGCGAGCGTTCGCGCCTGGATTCTCATGAATGGACTCCTTCGACCGTACGCGAGTGTGATGAGTATCGGGAGATTATGACACCAACCGGCGTGTGGGTAAACGCCGGGCCGCCACGGTGCTCCGGGCGGCAAGGGGTCGCCGCCGGTCCCGGTCAGTGGTGTCGGAGTGGCGCTCTGCCGCGAGGCCGGCGTTCGCGCGTTGCTCACCGAGGATCGCGACTTCGATCGGTTTTCGGCATTCGCGACCGAGCCGCTTCCCCGCTGAATTCCGCTCGCGCGCACCGACCGAGACAAGCCTGGAAACCGCCGCTTTGGCGGGCTGGCATCGCTCGGGGCTCGGGCGGCGCCGCAGGTACCTCTGTACGCCAGGGCTTGGCGCGGGATGGGTGCGCTCGGCGTTCGGTTCCGTGGAGTGCCGCGAGCGTTTCACGTGTACCGACGCTGCATGGCGGCCGGAGGGCGTGAATCTGGTTGCCATCGAGCCCGGCTGGCACTACAGTAGCGGAGGCGGTGACCGGTAGGGGCGATCGAAGCGAAGCGGTGCCGCCCCTCACAGACGAAGAGAGACGATGCTATCGAGGGCGACACGGGCCATCCGGTCGACGACCGCGTGGGTGATCGGGCTGGCGCTCCTGGCGCCGGCGGTGGTGTCGGCCCGCCAGGGTGCAGCGGCGCCGGCGCACGATGCCGGGTCCGCCCAGGCGCTGCTGCAACGCTACTGCCTTGCGTGCCACACCGCGGCCCGCGAGGCCCGCGGCTTGGTGCCCATGGCCTTCGAGCGGCTCGATGCCGGCGACGTCGGGGCCGACGCCGAGACGTGGGAGCAGATCGTCCGCAAGCTGCGGCTCGGCATGATGCCGCCGGCGGGCCGGCCGCGCCCGGCGCCCGACGTCCACGAGCAGTTTCTCGGCTGGCTCGAGAATGCCCTCGACGGCGTCGCGGCCGAGCATCCCGACCCCGGCCGGCCGGCCGTGCGCCGCCTGACCACGCCCGAGTACCGCAACGCGGTGCGGAGCCTGCTCGACCTCGAGGTCGACGAGGGCTGGCTGCTGTTTCCGCCGGACGACGTGAGCCAGGAAGGGTTCAGCACCGACGCCGAGGCCCTCTCGGTGTCGCCGGCCCTGTTCGACCGCTATCTGTCCGCCGCGAACCGGATCAGCCGGCTCGCGGTCGCCGACCCCGCCATCGGTCCCGGGTTCGCCGCCGCCACCTACTCGACGCCGCGGTTGCTCTACCAGGACGACCGCATGAGCGAAGAGCTCCCGTTCGGGTCCCGCGGAGGGATGGCCATCCGCCACTACTTCCCGCTCGCCGGCGAGTACCGCGTGAAGATCCGGCTGCGCCGGATGATCTACGACTACATCGTCGGCATGGGAACCCCCCAGCAGATCGAGGTCCGCCTCGACGGGCGTCTGGTGCGGCGGTTCACCGTCGGCGGCGCCGACCGCTACGGGTACCCCTCGGCCTACAGCTTCTTCGGCACCATCCGCGGGGACCCGGCGTGGGAGCAGCACGTGTCGATCGACGCCGACGCCGACCTGGAGGTGCCGGTGCCGGCCCCGGCCGGAGAGCATGTCGTGGGGGTGTCGTTCGTGGCCGCGCGCACCGAGGCGACGGGGATCCTCGAACGCCGGCTGTCCGGGTTCTCGCTGAGCGGGCTCGGGTTCTACGACGGGCATGCGGCGGTCGAGCGGGTGGAAATCACCGGCCCCTACGACGCCGCCGGTCCCGGGAACACCGCGAGCCGGCGCCGCATCTTCCGCTGCCGGCCGGCAGCGGAAGCGGACGCGGTCGCCGAGGGGGACGCGGCGGCGTCGGCGGACGAGGACCGCTGCGCGGGCGAGATCCTGTCGGCCCTGGGTCGGCGCGCCTACCGGCGGCCGCTGACCGGCGGCGATCTGGACACCCTGCTGGCGTTCTACGCGGAGGGCCGGGCCCAGGGCGGCTTCGAGGCGGGCATCCGGAAGGGGATCGAGCGGCTGCTGGTGGCCCCGGAGTTCCTGTTCCGCATCGAGCGCGATCCGCCCGGCGTCCCCCCCGGAACCGCGTACCAGCTCACGGATCTGGAGCTGGCGTCCCGTCTGTCGCTGTTCCTGTGGAGCGACATTCCGGACGAGCCGCTGCTCGCGGCGGCCGAGGCCGGCCGTCTCTCCGAGCCGGACGAGCTCGACCGGCAGGTCGACCGCATGCTCGCCGATCCCCGGGCGCGGGCCCTCGTCGACAACTTCGCCAGCCAGTGGCTGCAGCTCGGCCGGGTGCGGGGGGTGATTCCCGACACCGACGTTTTCTACGAGTTCGACGAGAACCTGCGCGCGGACATGGAGCGCGAGACGAAGCTGTTTCTCGAGAGCCAGGTGCTCGGCGACGGCGGGGTTCTGGAGCTGTTCAGCGCCGACTACACCTTCGTGAACGAGCGGCTGGCCCGGCACTACGGTCTGGATGGCGTCTACGGCGAGCGGTTCCGGCGCGTCCCCGTCGGCGGCGACCGGGCTGGTCTGCTGGGGCATGCGAGCCTGCTGACGGTGACCGCGTATCCCACCCGGACGTCGCCGGTTTTGCGGGGTAAGTGGCTCCTCGACAACGTCCTCGGCATGCCCCCGGCCGAGGCGCCGGCGGACGTGCCGGCGCTGGAGGAGAACCACGGGGCGTCGGCGCCGCGGACGATGCGCGAGCGGATGGAGCGGCACCGGGCCAACCCCGCCTGCGCCGCCTGTCATCGCATGATGGACCCGCCGGGGTTCGCGCTGGAGCATTTCGACGCCATCGGGCGGTGGCGGGCCGCCGACGAGTACGGGGCGCCGGTCGACGCGGCCGGTGCGCTGGCCGACGGCACCGCCGTGGACGGCCCCGCCGCCCTGCGGCACGCGGTCCTCGCCCACGAGACCAGCGTGGTCCGCACCGTGACCGAGAAGCTGCTGACCTACGCCGTCGGCCGGCGGATGGAGTCGTTCGACCAGCCGGCGATTCGGGGTATCGTGCGCGACGCGCACGCCGGCGGGTACCGCTGGTCGTCGATCATTCGGGGCGTCGTTGAGAGCGTTCCGTTTCAGATGAGGAGATCGGAATCATGACGTTCATCACCAGGCGGGCGGTTTCGCGTCGCGCGGTGCTGCGGGGACTGGGTGCGAGCGTGGCGCTGCCGCTGCTCGACGGCATGGTGCCGGCCCTGAGCGCGCGCGCGGCAACGGCGCCGGTGCGGTTCGGCGCGGTCTACGTGCCCAACGGCATGGTGATGCAGAACTGGACGCCCGCGGCCACCGGCGCCGGCTTCGACGTGTCGCCGATTCTCGAGCCGCTGGCGCCGTTCCGCGACCAGATGCTGGTGCTGTCGGGGCTGAACTGCACGCCGCCGCCGGGGTCCCGCGGGGGCACCCATTCGCGCGCCGCGACCCGCTTCCTGACCGACGTGCATCCCGGCCTGTGGAACCCGGAGGCGATCTCGATGGATCAGATCGCGGCCCGCGAGCTCGGGCGCTACACCCCGTTGGCGTCCCTCGAGCTGGGGCTGGAGGGCGCGAACTTCGCCGGCTCGTGCGACAGCGGCGGGTTCAGTTGCGCCTTCTCGTACACCATCTCCTGGCGCGACTCGGCGACCCCGCTGCCGATGGAGCACAACCCGCGGGCGGTGTTCGAGCGGCTGTTCGGCGACAACGAGACGACCGACCCCGCCGCCCGCGAGGCGCGCCGCCGCGAGCAGCGCAGCATCCTCGATTCCGTTCGGGCGGACGTGGCCCGGCTCCGGGGCAGCCTGGGCGCCGGCGATCGTCTGAAGCTCGGCGCCTATCTGGACGCGGTGCGCGACGTCGAGCGGCGCATCGAGGTCGCCGAGGCGCAGGGCGAGCGTGAGGTCCCGCTGATGACCCGGCCGATGGGAGCGCCGGCGGGCTTCGCGGAGCATACCGCCCTGATGTACGACCTGCAGTTGCTGGCCCACCAGACCGACCGCACGCGGGTCACCACGTTCATGAGCGGGCACGAGCTGAGCGGCCGCACCTATCCCCAGATCGACGTGCCGGATGCGCACCATCCGCTGTCGCACCACCGGGGGGTTGGAGAATCGCTGCGCAAGCTGACGAAGATCAACCGGTATCACGTCAGCCTGTTCGCCGGCTTCGTCGAGAAGCTGCGGTCGACGCCGGACGGCGACGGCTCGCTCCTCGACCACATGATCCTGATGTACGGCGCGGGCATGAGCGACAGCAACGCGCATTCGCCCTACAACCTGCCCCTGGTGCTGCTCGGCGGCGGGGCGGGGCAGCTCGCGGGCGGGCGGCACGTCGCGTATCCGGAACGCGACCGCACCCCGCTCGCCAATCTCCACGTGTCGTTGCTCGATAAGCTGGGGGCGCCGGTGGAGCGCATCGGCGACAGCACCGGACCGCTCCCGAGACTCGTGACCGGTCCGCGGCCCGAGCGGCTGACCGGAATCTGAGCGGGGACCACGACGCAATGCCTGTCCGGATCGCACTGTCGCGGCTCGTCGGCCTCGCGGCCGGCGGGCTCCTGTTCACGTCGGCGGCAGCGTCCGCCCAGAGTCCGGACCTGCGCCTCATCGACGCGGTCAAGCGGCAACAGGCGGCGGTAGTCGCCGCACTCCTCGACGCGGTGGGCGGGCCGGACGGCATCGACGTGAACGCGTCCCAGCCCGACGGGGCGACGGCGCTACACTGGGCCGCCTACCACGACGGCCTGGAGACGGCGCGCCGGTTGGCCGACGCCGGGGCGGCCGCCGCGGCCGCGAACGACCTGGGCGTCACCCCGCTGGCCCTCGCCTGCGGCAACGGCAGCCCCGGCATGGTCCGGCTGCTGCTCGCGGCCGGCGCCGACCCCGACGCGGCGGTCGAGACCGGCGAGACCGTCCTCATGACCTGCGCGCGGACCGGGAACGCCGAGGCGGTGCGGCGCCTCGTGGACGCGGGCGCCGACGTCAACGCCCGCGAGTCGCTCGAGCAGCAGACCGCGCTGATGTGGGCGGTCGCGCAGGGCCACGCAGAGGTGGTGCAGCTGCTGATCGACGGCGGCGCGGACGTGGGGGCGCGGTCGCGCGCGCGCCGGCTCGTCATCAGTCGGCGGTTGCAGTCCGAGCTGCGGTACGGCGAGCTCGGACGCAGCTACGGCACCGATGCCGAGGAGACGCAGGTCGGCGGGTTCACGCCGTTGCTGTTCGCGGCCCGCCACGGGGACGTGGCGGTGGCGCGCCGGCTGCTCGACGCCGGCGCCGACGTCAACGACACCGCCCCCGACGGCGCCGGCGCGCTGGTCGTGGCGGCCCACAGCGGACACCGCGAGCTGGTGCTCGCCCTGCTGGAGCGGGGCGCCAATCCGAACGCCTCCGCTGCCGGCTACACCGCCCTGCACGCGGCGGTGCTGACCGGCGACCTCGCGGTGGTCGAGGCCCTGCTCGCCAGCGGCGCGAGCGCGAACGCCCAGGTGACGCTGGCCACGAAGGTGACCCGCAACGGCCAGGTGCTGATGCTCGGGGAGCACCTGCTCGGGGCGACCCCCCTCGCGCTGGCCGCGAAGTTCACCGAGGTCGACATCATGCAGGCCCTCGCCGGGGCCGGCGCCGACGTGCGGCTGCCCCTGAAGAACGGGTGGACGCCGCTCATGCTCGCGGCCGGCGCCGGCTGGCGCTACGCGGTGTGGGACCGGCGTGAGAGGACGTTGCACAAGACGCCGGCGTTCCAGGCGCAGATGTACGACGAGGCCGGCACCCGCGACGCGGTGCGGTTCCTGCTCGACCGGGGCGCCCCCGTCAACGCGGTGGACGAGGACGGGAACACCGCGCTCCACTACGTGGTCGACAAGGGCTTCGACAGCGTCGTCGAGCTGCTGGTCGGTCACGGCGCCGACCTCGACATCGTCAATCGGCGGGGACAGACCCCGTACGCGATCGTGGCCCGCGGCCGCACCGGCAACGTCGAGGCCGCGCCGGCCACGGGCCGGTTGCTCGAATCGCTCGGGTCTGTCGGGCGGTAGGCGGAGCCGTCGCCGGCGATTCCACCAGGCGCTCGGCGTGCCGTGAATCCCGTCGCGAGCCCGGGCGGTTCGGTGGCAGAGATCCGGTGGGAGCCAGGCGTTCACGACTACAGTAGCGAGGCAGGCGAAGACGATGCGAGTGCTGATGACGGCGACGGCAGTGGCGGCGATGATGGCGGGGTCCCTGACCGCGGTGTCGAGTCAGGAGCCGGACGGTGAAGCCACGGTCAAGGACGGGGTGTTCACCCCCCGACAGGCCGCCCGCGGGCGCGAGCGCTACGAAGCGAGCTGCCAGCGCTGCCACGGGGCCGACCTCACCGGGGGCGCCGGCCGGTCGCTCACCGGGGTCGTGTTCCTGCGCGACTGGACCGGGTTGACCCTCGACGGCCTGTACGAGCGCATGCAGTCCATGCCCCCCGACGGCTCCGAGAACCTGTCCAGGGACGCCTACGTCGACATCATCAGCTACGTCCTCGAGCGCAACGGCTTCCCGTCGGGCGACGCCGAGCTCTCGGCCGGCCTCCTCGGCCACGTCCGGGTGGAAGGCGAGGACGGACCGGGGGTCGTGCCGAACTTCGCCCTCGTGCGGGTGGTCGGCTGCCTCGGAGGCGACGCGCACGGCGGCTGGCAGTTGTCGGCGGCGAGCCCCGAGGTCCGCGCGACCGACCCGTCCCCGTCGACCGGCGACTTGCTGGCCGAGGCGGAGGCGATCCCGCTCGGCAACCGCGCCTTCAAGCTGTTGTACGTCTTCCCGAGCCCCGAGGCCTACCTCGGGCACAAGGTCGAGACGAAGGGCCTGCTGATTCGCGACGAGGGCGGCGGCGAGGACGCCGTCGACAGCCTCAACGTGACCTCCGTCCAGGGGCTCGGCGAGGTCTGCGAGTAGCGCTGACTCCGTGAAGGCTCTCTCCGTGGAGATCATCGCGACCTGACCGTCGGCGTCGCCCTCTCCGGCGTGATCCTGACACCACCGCCCGGGCAATCCGTGTCCGGGAGCCGACGCCATCTCTCGCTGACGCCGAGGCGGCCGCTTTGGCGGCCACACGAACGCGATCGAACTTGACCACTGCAAGGACCCAGCCCTCCTTACAGGATCGATCCCGGTGTGGCGTGCGCAGAATAAAAGTACGCCGCCGCAGCGCTCCGATGCATCAATTTTCGCCCACCCGTCACCGAAGCCGTCGAGGGTTCCGGAGAGGTCCTGGGCGAAGAAACTTCCCGCACGGGACACTGGACTAGTCGACGGCGATTCCACCGTGATCGAAGGGTGACGGTACGCGCCGCAACGGTCGCAGGCCGAACGCGCCGAGGGCGATCTCGGAGTACGTGGCGCCGCGCGGTTGCGTGTAGGCGAAGCGTCCGTGGTGCTGCTCGAGGGGTGAGAACCTCGCTGCGCGTCCGGGGTTGTGGTGCCCATACATGACGTCGGCGACGTTGGGCGTGTGCCAGAAGCCGAGGGCGTGGCCGATCTCGTGCATGATCAGGGACGGCGTCAGGCTCGAGCGGCGGTACATGCCGAGCACAATGCACCCGCTCAGACTTCCGACCTTCGCCCTCGCGATCGCGGACCTCAATGTCACTTCCTGGCAAGTGGGAGCCACCGGTGACCGCCCGGCCCTGATCCCCTCGATGGTAATCATCTCGACGCCCAGTTTCTGCTTCAGCGCGTCGAGCGGCCCGGCGTCGATCCGACCAACATACGGTACCCCGGTCAATTGCGGAACCGCGCGAGGAATCGTCTCCCGGATCCGATCGACGAGAGCCGGATCCAGGCTGTCCGCCAGCAGGAAGAAGTCAGGAGAGGGAGTCGGCAGCCGCCACAGCACGCGTGTTTCCAGGTCGCGATACTTCCTGCCGGTGTCTTGGCATGCCGCCGGAGTACGGCACTCGTAGTCGTTGAACGCGAACTCCCTCCAGAAGGTCTCGTCGTGGTCCGGTGGTCGGACCTCGACCGTGACGGTCGCGCGGCGGTCGCCGGCCGTCGCGGTGATCGTGGAGACGCCGGCGGCGTGAGCCCGAACGGCTCCTTCCGCGTCGACGGAGGCCACCCCGGGATCGCTCGAGGTCCAAGCGGCGGCCTCGATCTTCCTCGTGCCGTCGCTGTACGTCCCGTGTGCTTGGAGCCAGACCTTCGATCCGATGAGCAGGCCGTCCGGCGGCGCACCGACGATGTCGAGGCCTTGGGCCACCGGGACCGACGTGGGGGTGGGATCCGGAGCGGTCGGACTGCGGACGTCGCCGTTCCCGCAGCCAGCGCCCGGGAACGCGAGGACAAGCGCGATCCCCACCCGGCACGCTGCCCTGGCGCGCGAGCGTCTTGCGGGGCTCCGGATGGACGACGGTTTCGCGTTGCTTCGGCGGGGCGCCCTGACGCGACGGGCTCCGGTGTGCCGTGTGCCGGATGCGACCCGGAAGACGTTGACTTCCCGGCGGGCCTCCATGTGTCCGCTCAGGGACATGACGGTACAATACATCAGCGTCGCGAACGGGTCCGGGTCGAGTGAGTTCGCGGGGATCGGGTTGCCGTCGGGCCGGCGCCGCAGTATTGGATTGCAGGATGATGACACGCAGGATTTCCATGTTCCGTCGGGCTGTCGGTCCGGTCCGTCGAGCCGCGGGCGGGCGCACCCTCGCGCTCGCCCTGGCCGCCGTCGCCGCGGTCCTCCTTGCCTCTCCCGCCGTCTCGGCCGCGCAGGGCCGGTGGGTCGGCACCTGGGCGACCGGACCCCTCGCCGTCGATCCGCCGCCGCCCGAGGTGCAGGCGGCGGAGGTGCCGACGCCGGCGCCGCGCACGCGGGTGCGCGTGCGGAACCAGACGATTCGGCAGGTCGTGCGGACGAGCATCGGCGGGTCGCAGGTGCGGGTGGCCCTGACGAACCTGTTCGGCACCGAGTCGCTCGAGGTCGGCGCCGCCCACGTCGCCGAACGGGCCGGCGGCGCAGAGATCGCCGGGGGCGCCCAACTGACCTTCGGCGGCCACCCGTCGGTCACCATCGAGGCGGGCTCGACGGTGTTGAGCGACCCCGTCGCCCTCGAGGTGGCGCCGCTCAGCGACCTGGTCGTCGATCTCCATCTGCCGGGCGACACCTGGGGGTCGACCTCGCCGGCCACCATGCATCTCACCGGGCTGTCGACGACGTACGTGTCGGCACCGGGCAACCACGTCGGCGCCGAGCCGTTCGATGACGATCGCGACACGCAGCAGTGGTTCTATCTGTCGCGCGTCGACGTGTGGACGGAGTCGGCCCCGGGCGCCATCGTGGCGATGGGCGACTCGATCACCGACGGCACGGGGTCGACCGTCGACGCGAACCGCCGCTGGCCCGACTTCCTGGCGCGGCGGCTCGCGGCCGAGCACGGCGACGCCGCGCCCGGCGTGCTGAACGTGGGCATCGCCGGCAACCGGGTGCTCAGCCACAACGCGGGCCTCGGCATCCTCCGGCGCGCCGGCCGCCCCGCGCCCCCGGACGCCGACGCGCCGCCGAACCCGAACGCGCTCTTCGGGCCGAGCGGCCTGTCGCGGTTCGACCGCGACGTGCTTTTGCAGCCGGGGGCGACCCACGTGATCGTCCTCGAGACGACCAACGACATCGGGATGGCGTTCGACGATCCGTGGCCGTCCGTCGACGACCTGATCGCGGGGCACCGGACGCTGATTCAGCGCGGGCACGCGCAGGGGCTGACCATCTACGGCGGCACCCTCCTGCCGTTCGAGGGCGCCTTCTACTGGACGGAAGCGGGCGAGGCCAAGCGGCAGGCCCTCAACGCGTGGATCCGCACGAGCGGCGCCTACGACGGGGTTATCGACTTCGACGCGGCGGTGCGCGACCCCGACGACCCGACGCGGTTCCGGTGGGACCTGCACGTCGGCGACTGGCTGCACCCGTCGGACGCCGGCTACGAGGCGATGGCGAACGCCATCGACCTGTCCCTGTTCGACGCCGCCGCGACGACCCGCGCGGCGGCCACCGCGGCCGGACCCCGCACGCCGTGGGGCGCGCCGGACCTCGGCGGGATCTGGGACTTCCGGACGCTGACGCCGCTCGAGCGGTCGGCGGCGCTGGGCGACAAGGCGGTCCTCACCCCCGAGGAGGCCGCGGCGTTCCGGAACACCGCGCTCGAGAGCCGGAACGCGGACCGGCGGGACGGCGGCGCCCGGCGCGACGTCGAGCGGGCCTACAACGACTTCTGGTGGGACTACGGCGACAACCTGACCGAGGACCTGCGCACGTCGCTGATCGTCGACCCGCCGGACGGCCGGATCCCGGCGCGGGTGGACGGGGTGGACGAGGCCGACCAGGCGCGCCGCGCGGCCCGGCGCCGTCCCGTCCGCGAGCGGGTCGTCATCGGCTCGCCCGCGCACGGGCCGGAAGACCTTGGCCTGTCCGAGCGGTGCATGCTCGGCTTCAACGCCGGTCCGCCGATGCTGCCGAGCGCCTACAACAACAACATCCACATCCTCCAGACCCCCGGCCACGTCGTCATCTTCAACGAGATGGTGCACGATGCCCGCATCGTGCCTCTCGGCGACGTGCCGCACCTGCCCGGCGCCGTCCGCCAATGGCTCGGCGACTCGCGCGGGCGTTGGGAGGGCGACACCCTCGTCGTCGAGTCGACCAACTTCACCCGCAAGACCGGCAGCTTCTACACCATCGCCCGTTCGTACGGGTCGGGCGAGACGGCGCGGCTCGTCGAGCGCTTCACGCGGGAGGGCGGCGACCGCCTGCGCTACGAGTTCACGGTCGACGACCCGGCGACGTTCACGCAGCCGTTCACGGCGATGATTCCGATGACGCGGACCGACGCGCCGCTGTTCGAGTACGCCTGTCACGAAGGCAACTACGGCATGACAAACCTGCTGGCCGGCGCCCGGGTTCAGGAGCGCAACGAAACCGCAGCAGAACGATGATTGGCGGGAAGGTCTGCGGCGCGAACGCTGCAGATTCCCGCAGGACCAGAGGCGGCGGCCATCGAAGCCGCCGAGCGGAATGCCGAGACTGGTCCCGCCCCCGCCCAAGTGCGGATCATTCAAGCGAAAACACCGGCCCGGAGGTTTGTTTTCGGGTCAGGGAAGGAGCCATTCGATGCGGACATTCACCAATCGCCGATGCTTCATCATCGCGGCCATCGCGTTCGCGGGTCTCCTCGCTGGCGCCTCCGGGGCCAGTGCGCAGATCGAGCGCGTGGTCGATCCGGACTGGACGCTGCCCCGTACCGCCGACGGCCAGCCCGACCTCCAGGGCATGTGGGGCAACAAGACCCTGACCCCCATCGAGCGGCCCGCCAACGTCGAGGGACGCGCGTTCCTGACCGACGAGGAGATCGCCGCGATCAACCAACAGCGCGTGGTGGACGAGCAGGCGCGCGACGCCGCCCCGGCGCGGCGCTACGAGGAGGGCGCCAACGTCGGCGGCTACGGCAGCTATTGGCTCGACGCCGGGGACACGGTGCTGTCGACGGGGCAGACGTCGCTCATCGTCGACCCGCCCGACGGGCGGGCGCGCATCCGGCAGTGGGCGCTCGACGCCAAGCAGTACAACCTGGACCACAACGGCGACGACTACCTGCACATGAGCGTGTGGGACCGCTGCCTCTCGCGCGGCGTCCCCGGGTCGATGCTCCCGGCCGGCTACAACAACGCCTACCGCATCGTCCAGACGCCGGACCACTTCGTCATCCAGCACGAGATGATCCACGACGTCCGCATCATCCCGATCTCGGATCAGCCGCACATCGACGGGAACATCCGGCAGTGGATGGGCGACTCCCGGGCCCGCTGGGAGGGCGACACCCTGGTGGTCGAGACGAGGAACTTCCACAACCGGGGCTGGATAGCCTCAAGCGCCGCCGGCCGGCGGCTCAAGGGCATTCCGACGAGCAAGGCGCTCGAGGTGGTGGAGCGCTTCCGGCGCGTCTCCGAGAACACGATCATCTGGACCGTCACCGTCACCGATCCGAACGTGTACACCGCGCCGTTCACCATCCAGATGCCCCTGACCCGCGACCCGAGCTACGAGATCTACGAGTACGCGTGCCACGAGGGCAACTGGGCGGTGCGCAACGCGCTCGCCGGCCAGCGCGTCCTCGACGCGCAGGCGGCGACCGACGATCAGGAGCAGTGAGCGGCGGGAACGCCGTGGAGGGGGGGGACGCCCAGCCGTTGCTGCCCAGGGGCACTGTGCTGATGCTGCGCGGGAAATGGGACAACTCGGCGGCCAACCGGATCAATCCCGATCCGGACCAGTGGGTGTTCGGGGCGCGCGGGGTCGACGAGATGTCGCACGCCTGGATCGGCATCACCTATACTGGAAGAGTCCGAGTACGAGAAGATGACCGCTGCCCGCGCGGAGGCCAAGACGGCCACCGAGACCGAATCGCAGTAGACGGGTACGTGGGTCGCCCGGTCTCTCGTCGGCGAGGCAGTCGGCGCGACCTCGCCGGTGGCTGGTACCTCCGAGCCGAAGAAAGGTGGCCGTGCGGACGCTCACCGGGCCCTGCGTCGCGGCGCTCATCTTGAGCGAGGCCATCCTGGCCGGTGGATGTGCCCCAGCGACGCCGGCGGGTCCAGCAACATCCTTCTTGCTCGAAGAAGCCACCATCGCCAACATCAGCGCCGCGTTCGATATCGGGGCGCTGTCCTGCACCACGCTCACCCAGCTCTACCTCGACCGGATCGCGGCCTACGATGATGCGGGCCCCCGCCTCAACAGCATCATCACGGTCAACCCCCGGGCGCTGGAGGTGGCGAGGCAGCTCGACGAGGAGCGGGCCGCCTCGGGGCCGCGCGGGCCGCTGCACTGCATCCCGGTCCTGCTGAAGGACAACATCGACACGGCGGACATGTCGACCACCAACGGGTCGGTGATTCTCAAGGACGCGGTGCCTCCGGACGACGCCTTCATCACGCGGCGGCTGCGCGAGGCAGGTGCGCTCATCCTGGGCAAGGCGTCGCTCGGCGAGTTCGCCGGCGGCAACAGCTACAACTCGGTGGACGGCCGGACCCTGAACCCCTACAACCTGTTGCGCCGGGCCAGCGGGTCGAGCAGCGGCTCGGCGGTAGCCGTGGCCGCCAACCTCGCCGCGGTGGCCGTCGGCACCGACACCAGCACCTCGATCCGCGGCCCTTCGTCGTTCAGCGGCATCGTCGGTCTCCGGCCGACGACGGGGCTCATCAGCCGGGAC
The DNA here is from genome assembly GCA_965215895.1 of Vicinamibacterales bacterium. GTDB lineage: Bacteria > Acidobacteriota > Vicinamibacteria > Vicinamibacterales > UBA8438 > JAJEEA01. Next base: position 1,604,525 of record OZ244130.1, read on the forward strand.
GGCATCGCCCCCAAGAACCTCCTGTTCGACACGGCCGGTCCGATGACCCGGACCGTGACCGACACGGCGATCCTCCTGAACGCCTTGGCCGGACCAGACCCTGCCGACCCGGACGGGCGGAACGCGGAGGTCCATGCCACGCATCCGGCCGGCCCGGAGGCCGCGGAGCTCGACTACCGGCAGTTCCTCCAGCGCGGCTCGCTACAGGGGGCCAGATTGGGCGTTGCTCGGGACTACTTCGGGGGTGACCCCGAGGTCGACGCGCTGGCCGAGGCCGCCATCGACGCGCTGCGGGAGCTGGGAGCCGAGATCGTCGACCCGGTGAGGTTCGACGGCTCGTTCGTCGACGGCGTCCGGGTGATCGCCGACTACCGGTTCAGGGCGGACTGGGAGGCGTATCTCGCCACGTTCGGGCCCGAGGTGCCCAAGACGGTGGCGCGATTCCTCGAGATCTACGAGACGGAGGTGGCGTCGTCGTCGCTGCCCGTCGATGCGGCGACACTGAACCTGCTCGAGCGCGCCGAGGCGACCTCCACCGACCATCCCGACTACGCGGATCTCGTCGAGAACGTGCTGCCGAGGAACACCCAGCTCAAGCTGGCGCTCTTCGACACGCACGAGCTCGACGCCCTGGTCTTTCCGTATCACCCTGCCTTCGCCGCGCCCGTCCGCGATCCGACCTTCACGGCCGACGATCCCACCTACGTGGGTACGAACGGCGTGCGCAGTCCGTCAACCCTGGCCGGCTACAGCTCCGTCGGCTTCCCGAGCATCGTGGTGCCGATGGGGTTCGGGACGCAGGGGCTGCCGATGACGCTGGCGTTCCTGGGGCGACCGCATGACGAGGGGAAGCTGATAGGGTACGCCTACGACTATGAGCAGGCCACGATGCTCCGGCGTCCGTCGCCGCTGGCGCCGCCGCTTCCGGGCGAGACGATCGAGTACTGACGCCCGACGTTCCTAGACGGTTGCTTAGGACAGTGATCGATATAAAGTTGTCAACTTAATCGGGGTAGCAGTTTGTAATTCCATTCCCCATGAAACTCATCGCGGACCAGCGCGATTGCGTCCATCTCCTCCTTGGCCACCGTGACGCCCGTGGGATACTCGCCGGCGTTGAGTTCGGCCCGGACCAAGAGCCCGGTCTCCGTCCGGGTGTTCCCGATACGGTCGACGATGGTCTCATACGTCGTCAACGGGGTGCCTCGCCAGTTCGCCGTGATGTGACAGAAGAGACGGTGCTCGATCTTGTTCCATTTGCTGGTGCCGGGTGGAAAATGACTCACGTGGATGGTCAGCCTGGTCTCGTCGGCCAACTGTTGAAGCTCGTGCTTCCAGGCGCGCAACCGATACCCGTTGCTCCCACCCGCATCCGCCGTGATGAACAGGGCCGTGGCGTCGGGGTAGGCGTCACAGCCCATTTGCTGCCACCAATGACGAATTGACGCCACCGCGAAGGCCGGGGTGTCGTGGTCCCGTCCCACGCTCACCCAAGCTTCGTTGCGTGCCATGTCGTAGACGCCATACGGAATCGCCTTGCCCTCCGCGTCCGACGGGAAATCATGGACCAGCACCGCCGGCGGCGTGCCCTTCGGCTGCCATTCCCGCCCGCCATTCTTGAAGTTCCCGACCAGCTCCTTCTTCTTCGTGTCGACCGAGATCACCGGCTGCCCCTTGGCCAGAAACGAGTCGGCGGCCGCATTGATGTGCTCGAACTGCGCGTTACGATCCGGGTGGCTGGCCCCCTCCTGACGTTTGCGGGGCGATTGCAACCGGTACCCCAGTTGATGCAGCAACCGGCCGACGGTCGTCGAACTCACTCGCCACCCTTGTTGTGCCAGCCCCGAGGCGAGCTTCGCCCGACTCTTGCATGTCCAGCGTAGCGGAGACGTTGGGTCGCCGCGCGTCAGCGGATCCACCAGCCCTTCCAGGGCAGCCAGCAGACCAGGCTGCCTCTGTTCGAGACGGCGCCGCCCCGCGCCCGGGCGTCGTATGCGACCTGTCGACGTCCCGCCTTGCGTGATTTCCCGGCGGCCCTTCCGGATCGTCTCCCGGGCCAGACCCGTGGCTGACGACACCAGCGCATCCCCGCCATAGCCGATGGCCACAGACTCGGCAGCCGCCCACCGGCGGCGACTGCGCTCATCCAATACCGGCGACACCGCCGCGTACTTGGCGACAATCGTGGCCTCCAGTTCCACGTTGCGCTGCATAGAACCCAGTAGACGACAGATCGCCGAAGATGGCAAGTTAATTTACGTCAGTGTCCTTAGCTAGGAGCTTGCGCCGTAGAAGTTCGCGCCAGCGGACTTCCAACGCGACCGTAGGGTCGCGCTAGTGCACCGCTTGCGGTCCCGGACCGGCTGAACGAGGCCCGAAACGGAGGATGGGCGTTCATGGTGTGATGGTGATCGCACTCTGAGGTCCGCTGGGCACCATGTCGATGTTGTGGGCCCTCACGATGAGCTTCCGCTCGGGATCGCGCTCCTGCCTCCGGACGACCTCCGTGAATTCGGGGTCGTCGTGGGCGGCCGTGAGTCGACGATCGCGCTCGGCCTTCGACGGATAGCCCCGGATGTAGATGAACGTATTGTCCTCGTCGATGCCGAGATCCTCGTTGGACTGCTGCGGGATCCAGTACCCGACGTTCGTGATCCCGTGCCGCGAGTAGATGTCGGCCGTGCGGCTGGCGAAACGCTCGGTGAGCGCATCGCGCCTGCCCGGCTGGGCGGTGTAGATGCGGAGCTCATAGAAGCCGGGTGCCCTCTGCCGCTGGGCCAGACCCCAAGCCGTACCAACCATCCCGAAGCACAGCCCCGCTACGGCCATCACCTTCCACTTGAGCATCTCACCCTCCTTGTCAGTCTCCCGTCGGCGAGCGGCTTCGCTCGGTGCTGTCCCGGCAGGGCTTCCCGGCTCGGGCCATACGTGGGGCCATCCACCGTGCGGTGCGACAGGTAGACCCAGCGGCCATCCCGCTTCGCGAAGACACGCTCGAACCACCCGGAGAACCACGCCCCCCCGTGCAGGCGTTCGCGCGCGGGCTGGCGAAGCAACGCCCGTACGTGATGGCCACGCTCCCGTGCATCTCGAACCCGGCGCGGTCGAACACGAGGCGCGAATCGTGGTGATGCGGAACGTGCCCGCGAGCGGACGCGACAGCGACTCTGCCAGAGAGCTGTCGGCCGGCAGTCGAGGATGCCCGACATCGTCCGGCTGCCGGTCAGGGGTGACACCGGCACCGCCGGCTCGTACTCCGGCGGACAGGTTGGGAGCGTCGGAACGCCCGACCGTGCTCATGGTCACCGATGACTACGCCGGCCCGGCAGGTCGGCGCTCGTCCGGATGCGGTCGTTCGTTGGCGTGCGACGACCCGCCGTGGTGTCGTGTTCGGCGACGATCACCCGTCGGAAGGTAAGTGAAATGCGGCGTTTGCGCGTCAGTCGCTTGCCGGACGATGGGTCGTACTCGGTCTTTCTCGCCGGTATCTCGTGTGTCCAGTCATATCGCGCCGCGCCGGTCAGGATCATGGCGCTGCGCCGCTCCAGTCTCTTGTTCACCTTCCGTTTCTGCGCGCCTAATTGACGAAACACCATCTCCCAGGACTCCAGCAGACTGATCGTGACGATGCCGTCGGCGAAGCCCGGACTGTCAACGTGTCGGCTGATGCCCTGGTTCGCCTTGTACTCGTTGACGATGACCTGATCCGGCGGCGCCGACAGGAGCTCCTCCGCCACCAAGCGCCGCCCGATGCTGTCGGCCCAGTCCGGCAGGGGCCCGAGCCGCATGGAGGAATCGACGTGACCGGCGGTGTAGTCGTAGCGCCAGCCGTAGTGTTGCACATTGCGCTTGAGGTCCGTCCGCCACTCGCAGCCATCGATCTTCTCGGTGAGTCGTTCCTCTTCCTCCGGGCTGATGAAGTCGGGAACGTACCGCAGACCCGGCACGTCCGGGTCGGCCGGCGCCTTGCGTGATGCGGCCTTCGGCGTAACGGGCGACACATCGTCCACCGCCGGGGTTTCGATTCGGCGGTCTGAACCCTGGGGTGCAGGCGGATCCGACAATGGTCCCGCTTCGACGGCCGCGGCTCGTCGAAAGGACTCGACGTCGAGAGCCTCTTCGATTAGGGCGTTGCGCGGCAACCGCAACCGTACACGGCCGCGTACGTCGAGTCTTGCGTTCGGTCCAGTGTACGTGGTCACATCGCCAGGGCCGGCCAAGAGGATCTGACGGTCCTCGACCTCGATGTCCCGTTGCAGGCATGGCCAGCCCAGCTTTCGGGTGATCGTCCGTGCCTCGTCCAGCGTCCTCTTGTCACCGAAGTTCGCTGTGAACCATCGGCCCCGCGCCTTGATCGGTTTGCGGCTGAAGTCCCGGTTGTCCCAGGACAGAACGAACACATCCGACTCGCGGCGCCACGCCGGGGCGTTCGCTGTCACCGACGGCCAGTCGATGCTCCGCAGGGCTTCATTCGATACTCGCATGGCCTGAACCGACAAGAGCTCTCGCTGGAGCGCCGTACCGCGGAATGCCACGTCGAGCCGCCGGTGGCCATGCAGCAGACCGCACAACGCGGCGGCGGACCACGCGACGGCGGGAGGCAGGCTTGGCGCGTCCGTGAACCATGTCTTGAACCGGTTCGGTTCCGGACGAGCCAACACCAGTTGAATCGCTGTTTCGACGGGATGCATCCGCCAGCCGTCGAGCTGAATGGTCGACGTGGCGCTCAGCACGTCACGGGTCGCCTGAAGCCAGGTGAACGCAACGTCGGTGTATGCCGCGCAGTCGAGCCGTGCGACTTGGTCCGAGATGCGTTCGGCGAGCTCGTCGGGATAGACGCGATCCGCGGTCGGTCGGCGTCGAAACACGTCGATGGCCGCCAACCAAAGGACCTCTTGCGGACCGGCCGGCTGTGCGTCACCCAGCCGTGGTGACCACGGTGGGAATCGCCACCACGATGCGTCGACCCGGTTCGCCGGCTCCGACAACGGCAATTGATCGGAACTCAGGCTGGCCGCGAGAAGTTCCAACCAAGGATCGATTCGCGGCACTGCCCACACCGCCATGCTCATGGCGCCGTGAATCGCGTCCTCGTCGTCAGGCAGGGTGACCGCGCGGGACGTGTCAGGCGGCGGATCGCCGGGTTCCAGGTTGTCGCCACCGCGGTTGTCGGCGACGACCCGGACTTCCGTCGGCAGCTCGATGTTGGAAACCCCGCGAGCAAGACCGACGAGACGAGCGCGCTCTTCTCCGGTCGAGACCGAGAGTTCGGCAATTGCGAAGGTAGGCAGCGCGCCGGGCCATTGCAGAACCACGTCGGAGGACTCGATTGCGTTGAGCCGAGAAGGCATCCATGTCCGGCGCCGGAGTACGTGTACTCGAAGCGCCGGCAATTTCGTCGCGTTCAGTTTCAGGCGAACAAAGATTGGATGGCTGCCGGTTGGCGCCACGTTGGGTTCGGTGACGTACCGTTCGACTCCCAGCAGAGTACCGGCGCCGGAGTACGGAGGATTCAGCCAGTCACCCTGCAGGGCGTCGAACAGCCGCCGATGATTCGTGGCAAGCCCGAGCCAACGCGGCAGTCCGCTGTCGCCGTCGGGGCGCGTCAGTGGCAGCGGCGTCTGGCCGGTAGCAGCAGTCATGCTTCCTCCAGAACCTGTGGCCCTGGCAGCGACGCTCTGGCGGCTGGCGTCAGGTCGTCAGGACCGTACACCAGAAACAAGTGGTCCCGAGCGCGCGCGCACATCATGTACATCGTCCGGTATGCCGCTTCGTTCCTGCAAGGGATGAACGCTCCGAGTTCCAGGATGAATACCGTATCGAATTCCTGGCCCTTGACAGATTCCCGATTCAACACGGTGATGCCCGGTTTCAGCACGTCGATCGAGTCTTCGTTCTTGTCTTCGTTCGCGTAGATGTCGACGCGCGCTTGCGGCAGCAGTTCCGCCAGCCGGTGGTGACGGTCACTACCGGTCGGGTTCTTGTCAACGATGACGCCGATGCTGCCGCCTCGATTCGTGAACCAGTTCGCTATCGGGGTGACGGAGGAGTCTGGACCCCGCGAACGGAGCAGACGCGGCAGCTCTCGGGAAAAAGACCGCACGACGTCTGCGGCGGGCAGACTGCCCCGGTGGAAGTGGTTCGCCAGTGCGGCGACTTCGGGGGTATTCCGGTGATTGCGGGTCAGCATCACGGGGTCGGCCAAACCCGCGGCTGCCTTGATCTGAGCCAGTGTCGAGCGACGATCCTTGAGCGCCTGATCTTCGTCCGCAAACACAGTCATCGTGCGTGAGACGTGGCGCGACGCATATCGGAAGAAGCCTTCCGGAAGATCCTGGGCCTCGTCCACGACCAGATGCTGTCGATCGGGCATGGCGCGGGCGTGTCCGTCGAGCGTGGTCAGCATGGCATCCCAGTCGTATTCGTACGGATCGTCCGAGTGACGTGGCGGGTACTTGCCTGTGCGTCGCTCGTAGTCTCTCCAGATAAAGCTCTGCATGGTGGCGACGGCGAGGCGGCTCTCGTCCATGAGGGCCAGCAGTCGCCGGAGCATTCGGTTGAACGTGACGATGACCACCGATGGCGCCGCCGTGTCATCTTCTCTTGACTCTGCGGCCAACTGCGCTCGGCGGATGGCAAGGACCGTCTTGCCTGAGCCTGGCGGGCCGGCGACGAACAGCGACCGGTCGAGAGGGCGCTCCAGTACTTCGAGTTGTTCAGGTTCCGCGTTCAGTTCGTCCCATGTCGGAAGCTGCATGTCGGTTCATCCCAGCTATCCCAGTTGTAGTGTGTCTTGTCGCTTGCGCTGAAACAACGCGTATCGAAGGCTGCGGTTCTTCTGTGTCTCTGGGTCTCGATCACGCCGGTGTCCTCGGTGACCGTCACGAAGTCCGCATCGTGCAGTGCTGCGCGGAAATCGGGAAAGCGCCGGTTGGCGTTGGTTCCGATGGCGTTCATGTAGAGGACCGTGACGGGTCCCCGGCCCAGTCTGGTCAACAGCCCGTCCAGCTCGGCAACGAGCGCTACGGCATCCAGTGTCGGGCTGGCGAGCAGGTACGACACGATGACGATGACCGGGCGCCATCCGGGAGCGCGGTCCCAGTCAAGGGACGCGATGTCTTTCGCCCAGCGGCGCTGAATCCGCGGCATGCCGTGGCTGCGTTCGCCCGCGGAAGCAAGCCGCTCGCCCAGGCGGCGCATGGCGCTGGAGCGATCCACGCCGATGTAGTCAACCTGCGGATCTTGACCGAGTATGCTAGCGATGGCGAATCCACCTGTGAACGGTCCGCATCCGAGGTCGACGACGATAGGCGCCTTGATCGCGCTGTCTCTGAAGAGTTGGCCACACGCGGCGATGAGTTCCTCCAGATGTCCAGGTTGGTTGAAAAAAAGGCGTACAACAGGACACGATCGTCCGGGTCTAGATCGTGCCCCTTCGAATTGTGCCAGCGTTGATCGAAATCGGCCTGGCCGCCGCCGATTACTTCTTGGAACGCGAGGTCGCTATTGACGCCGAGGCGGGTGCCTCCGACGGAGCGGGGGTCCTTGAGCACGGGATCGGCGACTTCGGACTGGCGCAACCGTCGGAACCATGGCGGCAGTTCGATGGGATGGTTCACGAGGAACTCAGGTTAGCAGAATCGGGTCTACTGATCCGGGGTCACGCCGGCCGCGCGCAGGGCGTCGCGGACGGCGTCGGCGGTCTCTGCCGAGCTGAGGAGGTTCATGCCGCGGTGCATGCCGACGGCGATGCCCAGCGGGGTGGCTCCGCGCTGGTTCGCGCGGTTCCAGACCTCGACGTCGGCTCCCGCCTCGGCCAGCAGGGTCACCACCTTCGGCAGGTGCTTGTAGGCGGCGCCGTGCATCGCGGTCTCGCCGTTCTCGTCGACGGCATCGATATCCAGACCGAGATCGAGGGCCAGCCGCACCGCCTCCAGGACCTCGGCCTCGGTGCCGGGGTCCTCGCCGGGCGATGACGTGCCGAGACCGGCCGCGACCATGAGGGCGGTCGAGTTGTCCTCGTTGGTCAGTGACACGTCGGCGCCCAACTCGGCGAGAAGCTGCATGTACTCGGCGTCGCCGGTCCGCGTCGCGAGCAGGAACGGGGTGCCGCCGATGAAGTTCAGGGCGGTGATGCCGGCCGGGGGGCGCGTGGTGACGCGGGCGTTCAAGTCGGCGCCGTGGGCGATCAGCTTGCGCGCGAAGTCGAGGCTGGTCATGTCGCCCGAGCCCTGCGGGGCGGGGTTGTTGCTGCCGGCGATGCCCGCCTTGCGGACCCAACTGAGCTGGTGCAGGGCGGTCCAGCCCCGCGGCGCGGCGTTGGGGTCGGCGCCGCGGTCCAGCAGATAGGCGGCCAGCTCGAAATGCGCGCTGCCCGCGGCCAGCAGGAATGCGTTCAGTCCGGCATCCGACGCGCGCCGCCGCTCGACGCCGCCGGCGGTCAGGGTCGAGTTGATGGAGATCTGCTCGTCGAGGTCCGCCCCCGCTTCGAGCAGGGTCTGCACGACGCCGGTGCGTCCCTCCCGCGCCGCGAACAGCAGCGCCGTGAAACCCTGTTTCGACCGGGCGCCGACGTCGGCGCCGTAGCGCACGAGCGCCGGGACGATCGGGGCGTGCCCCTCGGCGGCCGCCCACATCAACGCCGTCTGGCCCTTCCAGTGCTCCTGCGCGTTGGCGTCGGCGCCGGCGTTCAGCAACAGCTCGACCACGTCGACGTTGCCCGAGCGGGCCGCGGTCATCAACGCCGTCTCGCCTTCCGTCAGGGTGCTGTTGGGGTTGGCGCCGGCGTCGAGCAGCGCCGCGACCACGCCGGGGCTGCCGGAGATGCAGGCGAGAGACAGGGGCCGGACGCCGTAGCGGTTGCCGGTGTTGGCGACCGCGCCCGCTCCGAGGAGCAGCCGGGTCGCCTCGACATCGGCGCCGTACGCGGCCCAGTGGAGCGGAGTGGTGCCGTCCGGCTCGGCCTGGTTCACGTCGGCGCCGTCATCGATGAGGGCGCGTATCCGGGCCGTATCGCCCACCTTGACGGCATCGACGAGCGGCACGTCGACCGCGGCGGCGGCCGGCGGAGCACCCGCCAGCAGCACTGCGAACGTGAGGCCGATCAACAGTTTGACCCGAGTCATGTGCTTGTCTCCCGAGTTGCGCCCGGTCACGCCGCCGAGGGGTGTCGAGCGTTGCCCTGATGGATGGCGCCCGGCCTTCCGGGCGGTGGACTGATCCTTGCTGGGACCGGAGGATCAACCCGAGGCCGGAAACCGTCGGCTGCGGCTCTGCTTGCCGCCCGAGCAACCGTCCAGGAGTCGGCCGGGAGCCGGCGCCGTGCTACGGCGCCGGCTCCTGACCCGATGCCGGGCCGGCCGAATCCCTCAGAGCGACAGCGGCTCCATGACCTCGACGGCGTGCCCGGTGCTGTCCACGAACCGGTCGAGGTGCACGCCCGCGTCGTCGAGGAGCGCGAGGTGCAGGTTCGCCAGCGGCGTTCCCTTGTCGTACTCGACGTGGCGGCCGCCCCACGGCTTGTCGCTGCCGCCGCGCGCCACCACGACCGGCAGGTTGCGGTGGTCGTGCACGTCGGGGTTGCCCATGCCGCTGCCGAGCATGAACGTCGAGTGGTCGAGCAGCGAGCCGTCGCCGTCGGTGGTGGACTTCAACTGCCCGACCATGTACGCGAAGAGCGACACGTGATACGCGTTGATCTTCGCGAGCTTGGCCAGCTTCTCGGGGTCGTTCACGTGATGGGAGATCGGGTGGTGCGGCTCCGGGACCCCGATCTGCGGATACGTGCGGGTGCTCGCCTCGCGCGCGAGCTGGAACGTGATGACCCGCGTCAGGTCCGCCTGGAGGGCCAGCACCTGGAGGTCGAACATCAGCTTGACGTGGTCCTCCCACTCGGCGGGAACGCTGGTGGGGCGGGTCAGGTCCGGCAGCGTTGAACTCGCGGCCTGCTCCTCGGCGAGCTGGATGCGGCGCTCGACCTCGCGCACGGTGCTGACGTACTCGTCGACCCGGACGCGGTCGGCATGACCAACTCGGTGCTGCAACTTCGCCATGTCGTCGAGCACCCAGTCTAGGATGCTGGCGTTCTTGCGCATCTCCGCCTGGCGCTGCTCGGTGGTCCCGCCGTCGCCGAAGAGACGCTCGAAGACCACCCGGGGGTCCGCCTCGGTCGGCAGGGGCGAGGTCGGCGACGCCCACGACAGGCTGTTCTGGTACACGCAGGCATAGCCGTTGTCGCAGGAACCGACCTGCACGATGATGTCGGTGCCCAGCTCCAGGGACGGAATCGGCGTGTCCGCCCCGATCTGGCGGGCCGCGATCTGGTCCACGGTGATGCCCAGCTCGTAGTCGCTGCCCTCGGTCCGCTTGCCCTTGAGGCAGCTCAGGAACGCCGCGTTCGACGAGGCGTGGTTGCCGGTGGTGTGGGCGTTCTCGAGGTCGAGGTTCGTGACGACGGTCACGTCGTCGAGATGCGGGGTCAGCGCCGCCAGCGACGGCGAGAGCCCGCTCAGCCGGCCCACCTCCCTCGGCGTCCACGGGGCGGGGTTCATCCCCATGGGGATGAACACGAACCCGAGCCGCCGCGGGGCGTTGGCGGCGGTCGCCGCCTGGGCGGTGAACGCGGGCACCATCGCGTCGAGCAACGGCAGCGCCACCGTGGCGCCCAGACCCTTGAGGAACGTCCGGCGCGGCAGCGCCATCCTGTTGATCATCATGACTGCGACCTCCGCATCTGGAACGGGATGCTCTCTACGATACCGAGCACGAGAGACGAGAACCGGTAGTCGTCGCCGGCGGCGTCGCGGACGATCCGCCGCACCGCCGGGCCGTCGTTGTGGTTGAGCCCGCGGCCCAACGCATAGGTGAGGAGCTTCTCGGCCACCGTGCCCGCGAAGACGTGCGGGCGGGCGAGCACCGCGTCGCGCAACCCCGCCATGCCGTCGAAGTCGCCGCCGCCGGGAATGCTCCCGCGGGCGTCGATCGGGCCCCAGTCTTCTCCGCGGTCGCGCCACCGGCCGATGGCGTCGAAGTTCTCCATCGAGAGCCCGGCCGGATCCATGAGCCGGTGGCAGGCGGCGCACGCGGGGTTCACGCGGTGCGCCTCCATCCGCTCGCGCATCGATCGCGCGGCCACCCCGGGCTCGGGCTCCTCGAGGGGCGGCACGCTCGCCGGCGGGGGCGGCGGGGGCATGCCGATCAGGTTGTCGAGAATCCACTTGCCGCGCAGCACCGGAGACGTCCGGGTGGCGTAGGAGGTGACGGTCAGGATGCTGCCGTGTCCCAGCAGCCCGCCGCGGGGGCTGCCGGCCGGCAGCTCGACCCGCCGGAACCCGCTGCCGTAGACCCCGGGAATGCCGTAGTGCCGGGCCAGGCGCTCGTTGAGGAACGTGTAGTCCGCCTGCAGGAGGTCGAGGATGCTGCGGTCCTCGCCGACGACGCTGCCGAACAGGAGCTCCGTCTCCCGCCGGAACGCCTGGCGCAGGTTGTCGTCGAAGTCGGGGAATCGGCGGAGGTTCGGCGCCGCCGTCTCCAGGTTGCGGAGATGGAGCCACTGGCCGGCGAAGTTGGTGGTCAGCGTCTCCGCCCGCGGGTCGGCGAGCATCCGCCGCACCTGCGCCTCGCGCACCGCCGGGTCGCCGAGCTTCCCGGCCTCGGCGAGGTCGAGGAGCTCGTCGTCGGGGATGCTGCTCCACAGGAAGAACGACAGGCGCGAGGCAAGCGCGAAGTCGCCCAGCCGGTAGGGCGTACCCGGCGCCGCGTCCTCCGGGTCCTCCTCGATGCGGAAGAGGAACTCCGGACTCGTCAGCAACGCGCGCAGCGCGAGCTCGATGCCCGCCTCGAAGCCGCCGTCGGCGCGGCCCCGCTCGAAGAACGAGAGGGGCATCTCGATGTCGCCGTAGGACACCGGCCGCCGGTAGGCGCGCCGGGCCAGCGTGGAGATGATGCGGGCCGCGCAATCGGCCTCGTCGGCCGCGGCCGACGGCCGGCACGTGAAGATGCGGTCGCGGCTCGGCGTGTCGCCGGCGCCGCTCGGGTTGAACGGGCCGCTGATCGATATCGAATGCACCGCCGGCTGCTGGCGCGGATGCCGGTCCTGGTTGAACTGCGCCTGATAGGGCTGCCGCTCGGTTTCGATGAGGGCCGCGTTCTTGCGCAGGAAGGCGGCGCCGACGGCGTGCGGCCCGGCCGTGACGTGCAGGCGCAGGTTGAGGTGCCTGTCGACTCCCTCGTCGGCGTAGTAGCCGCCGAGCCGGTTGCGGTCGGGGACCACCGTGAACAGCTTCAGGCGCTCGCCGTCGAGTAGCATCTCGACCACGTGGGGGTCGCGAAGCCCCTCGACGTTCTCGTTGCGGTTGCGGGCCAGCCGCACCTCGATCTCGTACTCGCCGTCCAGCGGGAACGTGTGGTCGACGGTGGCGCCGCCGCGGGTGCCGAACGGCAGCCCCTCGAGGTGCACCTCCTGGGTCAGATCCGGCCGCAGGGTGACGACCCGGCTGCCCGGCACGATGGCCGAGCTGCCGACGGCGAGCCGGCTGATCTTCTGCGCGGCGGCCAGGTACCGCTCCATCAGCGTGGGCGACAGCTCGACCACCCCCACGTTGTCGAAGCCGTAGCTCGCGTCGTCGCGGGGCAGCAGGGCGGCCCCGTCGACGTCGAGGGCCAGCAGATCGCGGACGGCGTTGCGGTACTCGGTGCGGTTCAGACGCCGGAACGTATCCGTCCGTCCCGGATCGGGGGCGGCGGCGGCGCGGGCGTCGAGCGCGGTCTCGACGTGGGCCAGCAGGCCCTCGTAGGCGTCGGCATCCGGCCGCGGCGACCCCTCGGGGGGCATGGCGCCGGCCCGGAGCTTGCGGACCACCCGCTCCCACACCTCCGCGTGGCCGGCGACGTCGTCGAGGGGCGCGGCCTCGAGCGACAGCCCGCCCTGCAACGCCCGGTCGTTGTGGCACCCGAGGCAGTACCGGTTGACGAGCGACTGTTCCGGGCTGCGCGTCTGGGCGCCCGCGGCCTCGGGCTGTGCGAGCCCCAGCCAAGCCAGCGCGAGCCCAGCCGCCAGGGCGGCTCTCTTCTGAATGCGCATGTCGACCCTCGCCGCGTTCCGTCGCCGTGGCAACGCAAACGCGCAACCCCGCATACAGGGCCACGCGCACAGGTATCAGGCGGGTATCTTACACGTGGTCGCGTCGAGAGTCGAGCCGGCCGGCCCGGACGCTGACGAGAACTGCCTTGCCGTGTCCCGTGCACTCCAGCAGGGGATCTACGGGCCGTGCTCTGCTGCGGTTGGCGGGTCCATGTCGTGTCCTTACGCTATCCTGTGGTCGTTCCGCGGCGGAGGTCGGCAGGGGGGCGCCGTTTTCGGGGCGAGGCGTTAATCCCCGGCGGGCCGTGTCGGCAAGTGGAGGCGTTCCAGCGTGGCGAGACGCTGATAGACCTTGGCGAAACTCACTTCGACGGCGCGAAGACGATTCGAAACTGCGCGCAGGTCCGTCTCGACACGATCCAGGCGACCGTTCACGGACCCGATCAGGATCGCCATGATGGAGACGATTACGCTTGTCGTCGCTATCGACGAGCCGATGACCCACTTGGTTTCCGAACTCATGTCCGCAGCGTATCACGGACCATCGCGGCCGCCGGAAGCCCCAGGCAGCCCTTGACGAGTCAGAACAGCGACAGCTGGTCGTCGTCGCCCACCACCCGGTCGAAGTCGAGACCGAGGGCGGCCAGCACGGGCTCGGCGACCGGGCGCACCTGCTTGTCCACGTAGTGCTCCCGGTCCGGCGCGTTCGCCAGCGCGTCCAGAGGCTCGGGGCCGGCGACGGTCATCAGATAGGAGACCACGCGGCTCGGACGCCGGGACTTGCGGGCGGCGGCGACGTGCGGCGGCGTGCTCGCGGTGTACGCGGCGGGACGTTTCCGCAGGCCCTTGCGGTAGACGAGCTTGTCGTCGAGCTCGCCCCGCCGGAGCGCGGCGACGGTGTCCGCGAGATAGCCGTCCACCGGCTCGCCCGCGAAGAGCCGCGCATAGAGCTCGCGCTGCACGTCCTTGGCGAGCTCCGTCCAGTCGCGGCGCACCACCTCCATGCCCACGAACTCGACCTCGCGGCGGCCGTCGACGAGCCCCGCGTAGCGCTTGCGCGCGCCGGCCCGGCCGTGCCGGACGGAGGGAAGCACGAGCTTGCGGTACAGCTTCTCGAACTCCATGTCCAGGCGGCTGGTCACCTTCCATTCGGCGCGGACGTGGGCGGCGATGGCGTCGCTCAGCTCCCGCGCCAGGCGCCGCCCGGCGCGCCGGGCTTCTTCCGGGGACAGGCCGGAACGCACGAAGAGGCTGTCGGTGTCGCCGTAGAGCACGTCGAAGCCGCGTTCCTCGAACCAGCGCTTCGACCACCGCAGCAGGCGGCGGCCCATGCCGGTGACGGCGTTGGCGACGGCGACGTTGTGGAACCGGCAGGCGGGGGTGCCGAGGACGCCGTAGAACGAGTTCATCAGGATCTTGATGGCCTGCGAGGCGACGGCGTCGCCGGCCCGCTTGGCGGCCTCGCGTTGTGGGAACAGCGCGTCCAGCATCGCCGGGAGGATGGCGTCGCCGCGGCGGAATGCCGCGTCGTCGGAGAGACGCACCACCGCGTCCCCCGGGGCGGGATTCGCCACGTAGCCGAGCGGATCGATGTTGAAGGTGCGGATGACGCTGGGATACAGGCTCTTGAAGTCGAACACCCAGACGTTCTCGTGGATGCCCGTCACCGGCTCGAAGACGTAGCCGCCGGCCTGATGCCGGGACACGCGCGCATCGTCGGACCGCACCGTGGGCGCCACGATCCCGCGCTTGCCGAGGGCGGCGAGGTAGAGAAAGTCGAACGACGCGATGCTGGCGGAAACGCGGTCCGGCGTCATGCCCGTGAGCCGGCTGCGGGCCATCGCCAGGGTGACGAGGTCGAGCTTCTCCACGATCTGCAGGGCCAATCGGGCGTCCGTGCGGGCGTAGTCCGCGAAGGTGTCGAGATCGTCGCGGAACCGCGCCTGGATTTCCTCCGCCCGGTTGCCGCGGTCGGCGCCGCCGGCGCCGAGGGCCACCTTGCCTTCGCCGAGCACCTCGCTCGCGACCCGGTCGAGCGAGTAGTCGTCGAAGCGCAGGAAGGCGCCGCGCACCAGATCCATGCCGTCGAGGACGAGACGGCCGGGGATGGACGCCTGGCCGCTGCCGAACCAGCCCCGGGGCGGGCGCAGGCGGATCGGTCCCGCATCGCGGCCGAACTGCAGCGGCGCGCCCGTGCGTCCGGCAATCCGGTCGAGCACCTTGAGGTCGAAGTCGACGACGTTCCAGCCGGTCAGCACGTCCGGGTCCAGCTCGCGGACGCGGGCGGCGAAGGCGTCCAGGGCCTCCCGCTCGCCTGCGCAGCCGATGGCGCGGTCGGGTAACGGGCGTCCGCCGGGGTCGACGATGTAGACCTCGTCGGCGCCCTCGCCGTAGAGCGCGATGGCGAGCAGGCGCCGGCCGGCGGGGTCGGTCTCGATGTCGAAGGACAGCACCGATGGTGACACCGCCACCTGCGCCGGGCCCAGCTCGGGGTCATCGAATACGCGGGTGATGCGTTCGCCGGGGGTCGAGGCGCCGGCGATCTCGCAGCCGCCGCGGATGTCGCGATCGATCAGGTAGCGCACGGCGAAGCGGACGTCCGCCTCGAACGTCCGGATTCCGTGCTCCCGCAGGCGGTCCCGGAGGCGCGGCGCGTCCTGCGGCACCGAGACGTCCACCCGCACGACGGGTTCGCCGTCGAAGGTGCGCTGGGGGGTGTCGAGCTGCCGCGCCGCGCCCAGGTCCCGGGCGCGGGCGGCGTCCTCGCGGCGGACGTAGAAGTGGGGGATCTCGCGGCGGTCCCGCACGAGGAACGAGCCGCCCCCCTCCAGCACGCCGTAGAGGTGGACCACCGGCGCGCCGTTCTCGATGCGGTACGTGGCCTGCAGGATGAAGCCGCGTGCCGCCTCCGTGGTTGCGACCGTCGCATCGTCGGCGTTCTGCATGGTCTCGAGAGTCGGTCCGGCCACCGGCAGTAGAATCGGTGAAATCCCGGACGGGGTACAGTAGACCCAACGGGGCCGTGGTAGAACCCTTGCGCTGCACCGAGAGGGACATCGCCGCTCGAATGCAGCGGGGACTCTCACCACGGGCGGTCAGGGGACCGTGGTAGAACCTTCGCGCTGAACGGAGACCGGCGAGCCGCCTGTCTGGACCGTGGCGACGGGACTCGGCCCGCGGTTCGACCGACGGTGCAATCGGGCGGGACGAACTCGCGACAGGAGAGAGACATGCGCGCAAGGCTGTTCTTGGTGGTGGTCGCGGCGGGGCTGTGTCTGGCGGCGGGGGCCGGCACGGGCGAGGCGCAGTGCCGGCCGGACGGCGACGTCGAGTTCATCTGCGGCCCGGTGAGCCCCGAGGACCTGGTGGCGGTGCCGGAGTCGCCCTGGGTCATCGTGGCGGGCATGGAGGACGACGGCTACCTCTATGTGACGGACAGCCGGGACCACCGTTCGGCGGTGCTGTTCCCGACTTCCACGTTCCGCTCCAGACCGGATTCGGCGTTCGGCGAGTGCGGTGGTCCCCTCGCCGGCGGCTTCCGGCCGCACGGCCTCAACCTGCGGCCGGGGCCCGGCGGCCGGCACACGCTCTATGTCGTGCGGCACGGGGCGCGCGAGGCCATCGAGGTCTTCGAGCTCGACGCCCGCGGACCGCGGCCGGTGCTGACGTGGACGGGCTGCGCGACGGCCCCCGAGGGCGTCACCTTCAACTCGGTGGCGGCGCTCCCCGGCGGCGGGTTCGCGGCGACCCACTTCGCCCGGCCGGAGGGCCGGGTGTGGGAGTGGGCCCCGGACGCCGGCTGGGCCGAGGTTCCCGGCACCGAGACGAACGGGCCGAACGGCATCGTCGCGTCGGACGACGGGCGGTGGCTGTACATCGGCGGCTGGGGCACGCGGTCGCTGATCCGGGTGTCCCGGGGAGAGACCCCGGTGCGGCAGGACGCGGTGGAGGTCGGCTTCCACATCGACAACGTCCGGTGGGCGCCCGACGGCTCCCTGCTCGCCGCCGGTCACCTCGGGGAGTCGCCCGAGTCCATCTTCGAGTGTCTGGGGCAGGGGCGCTGCGACGGCGTGACCTCGCGCGTGGCGCGGGTCGACCCGGACGCGCTGACGGCCGAGGAGATCGTCCGCTATCCGTCGAACGAGCAGTTCATCCTGGGGACGGTCGGGCTGCAGGTCGGCGCCGAGATCTGGCTCGGCGGCATCGCCGGATCCGACCGCATCGCGCGGTTTCCGGTGCGTTGACGGTCAACCGGCGCTCGGTCCGCAGCAGCGTGGTGATCACTGGCGGTTTCGGGTTGCCGGAGGTCGTGGTGGCTGGCCAACGCGAAGACGGCTGACCTGTCGACCAGGATCTCGGCGGCTACGGAGCCGCGGTGCCGGTGCCGGAGGGATCGGTGTAGCGGTTGTTCAGAAGCTGGACAAAGCCGTTGGCTTCCATCAGGACGTCGCCGACGCGGCGCCGGGCGCGGCCCTCCCAGCCGACGGAGCGGCGCCAGAAGATGCTGCGCCAGCCGCTCGCGCTGTTGAGGAACGCGCGGGGCAGGCTGTCGGCGAACCGGGTGCCGTGGGCGTCCGTCGGCTGCTTGGCCAGTCTGGCGAGCACCGCCCGGGCCGCCCGGCCGCGGAGCCTTGCGTGGACGTAGCCGCCGGCCAGCAGCACCGCGGCCAGCAGCACGAGCTGCCCTAGCGGGTCGAGGGCAGAGAGGCTGGCCCAGGTGGGGTGCGAGAAGCTCAGACCGTCCCAGGTGCCGGTCCACAGCGTCCAGCCGCCGACGGCAGCGATGACGAGGCCGAAGACGACGGCGTCGAGCCGCAGCACCCCGCGCCGCCATTCCGCCAGCAGCGCCTCCAGCTTCGGGACGAACAGGTCCTGGATGTCCCGAGCGGTCTGTTCCAGCGAGCCGACGACGCGATAGGCACGGTCCAGGCCCACCTGCTCCATGCGGTCGTGGATCTCCTTCATGTCGACGTCGCGCTTCGCCTCGAACCGCTGGCGCCGGGTGTCGTCCTCGATGGCCACTGCCGCGGTGGGATTGTAGATGCGATAGAAGCGGCCCGCGGTCAGTCCCTTCTGGGCGAGCGCGCGCTGCCACGAGGCGATGACGTCCTCGGGATTGTCCTCGCGCGCGGTGGTGTCGATCTGGTTCAGCACGTACAGGAACTTGCTGGAGTCGGGTCGGCTGATGGTCTGGGCCACCAGGTGGTCCAGCGTGTCCCGCATGGTCCCGGCCTCGGGATGGCGGGCGTCGAAGAACACCAGCACGAGGTCGGAGAGGTCGATGATGTGATCCGTGATCCGGAGGGTGGACGTGCGTTGCGCATCCGCGTCGAAGCCGGGCGAATCGATGATGATCTTGCCCCGCACCTTCGCGCCGCCGCAGGTCTTCAGTTGCAGATAGGCGTCGATGCGCCGGCCTTCGCCGGCCGCCAGCTCCTCGATGGAGCGGCTCAACCGGTAGAAGGAGAAGCGCGGATCGGCGTCTAGGGCGAGGCCCGGCAGCACCCGGGCCTCGTCTCCATGGGTGTAGCAGATCACCGTGAAGCGGTCGTCGACGGCCTGATTCCCGGTGGGCTGAAGGGTCTCCCCGACGTAGTGGTTGATGAACGTGGACTTGCCGGACGAGTAGGTCCCCAGCACGGAGATCATCGGCCACCAGGAGATGCGGGTCGCGAACGAGTCCTCCGGTGCCAGGAGGCCCAGGCGGTAGCACACCCGGTCGAGCTTGCGAAAGCTCGCGACGGTCTGCAGCAGGATCGGGTTCTCCTGGGACAGGTGCTTCTCGAGGTTCCGCAGGCGCTTCTTCAACGGATGTGATTGCGACATGCCGGTCCGTCCTCGCCGGAGTCGTCGTCCGCAGGCCGCCGGGGCCGTTCGCGGCCGCCTACTCGACGTTCGAGCGGAGGCGCGCCAGGGAGGCGCAGGCTCCGGCCGCCATTATCCCCGGTCCGCGCGGGTGCGTCCAATCGGAGGGGTCAGCCCCGGAGGTACTTCGCGGCCCCGGCGGCCAGGACCGCCCCGAGGAGGGGAGCGGTCAGATAGATCCACAGATGATCGAGGTCCGCGCCGGCCAGGGCCGGTCCCAGGGACCGCGCGGGATTCATCGAGGCCCCGGACACCGGTCCGCCGACCAGCGCGCCCAGGCCGACGGCGGCCCCGACGGCGATGCCGGCGGTGATCCCCTTCTCGCGGGCCCCGGTGGAGACCCCGAGAATGACGAACATCAGCAGCGCCGTCAGCACCGCTTCGAGCGTGAACGACTGCCAGACGCCACCGGAGGGAACCGTCGCGCCCAGACCCGACGCGCGGGTGAACAGGAGGGCGACGGTCAGGCTGGCCGCCCCCGCCCCCGCGCACTGGCCGGCGACGTAGTACGGCAGGTCGCGGCCCGGGAAGCGGCCGGAGACCCAGAAGCCGAACGTCACCGCGGGGTTGAGATGGGCGCCCGAGATGTCGCCGATCGCGTAGATCATCGTCATGACGATCAGGCCGAACGCGAAGGAGACGCCCAGGTGGGTGACCGCGCCGCCGGTGATCCCGTCCACGACGATCGCGCTCGTGCCCGCGAAGACCAGGGCGAAGGTGCCGATCGCTTCGGCGGCGATGCGCCGGCCGAGGCCGAACGTCACCGGGACCCTCCGCGCGCGGAAGCAGCTCACGGCAAGGGAGCGTATGTCCTGGATGTGTCGATTGGGTAACGGGCAGGTAAAAACCGTCGCTTCCCCGGTGATCGTCCGCGTCCCGCCGGGCGGACCGGCGGTAAAGGCGGGTACCATGTCGGCGGCGGGCGCACCTGCCGTCACGAAGGGTGGTGCATGGTTCGGAACGTTGGCCCGGACGACGGCGCGGCGGATCGGTCGGCCCCACGCCCGGTTGCGGCGTGGGGCGTCGTCGCCGGCATGGTCTATCTGCTCCTCGTCGCGGTGGGGGTGGTAGGCGACGGCTTCGGCCTGGCGGTCGGCGGGCGGGCCGGCGCCGAGCGGCTCTTCGCCTTCGCGACGAACCCGTTCGTCGGGGTGCTCCTGGGCACGCTCACGACCGCCCTCGTGCAATCGTCGAGCACCGTGACGTCGATCATCGTCGGTCTGGTGGCCGGCGGGTTGCCGGTCTCGGTCGCGATTCCGATGGTCATGGGCGCCAACATGGGCACGACCGTCACCAACACCCTGGTCAGCCTCGGCCACATGGGCCGTCCCGACGAGTTCAAGCGGGCGTTCGCGGCGGCGACCGTGCACGACTGGTTCAATCTCCTCGGCATCGTCATCTTCCTGCCGGTCGAGATGTTCTTCGGCCTCATCGAACGGGCGAGCGCGGCGCTGCTGACCACCTTCGGATCCCTGGGGTCCTACTCGACCGGGGGATGGGACGTGCTGGGCCGGGCGGTGCGGCCGGGCCGGTCGATCGTCGGGATGCTGGCCGGTCCGTTGCCGGAGGGTTGGGGCGGCATCGTGCTGATCGGGCTGGGCGTCGTGCTCATCCTCGTGTCGATCACGTACCTGGGCCGAGCGCTGAAGACGGTCATGGTGGGCAGGGCCCGGCGGCTCCTGCATGCGGCGATCGGCCGGGGTCCGGGGGCCGGCATCCTGTCGGGGACGGTGGTGACGGTCCTCGTGCAGTCGTCTTCGACCACCACCAGTCTGATGGTGCCGCTGGCCGCCGCCGGCGTGTTCGCCCTGCGAGAGGTGTATCCCTTCACGCTCGGCGCCAACATCGGCACGACGATCACCGCGTTGATGGCGGCGACCGCGGTGTCGGGCGGCAACCGCGAGCCGGCGCTGCAGATCGCGCTGGCCCACTTTCTCTTCAACGTGTTCGCGGTGGCCGTCGTCTACGGCGTGCCGTGGCTGCGTCGGGTGCCGCTCCGGGGCGCCGACTGGATCGCGAACCTCGGGGCGGAGCGCAAGGGACTCGCGCTCGCCTACGTCCTCGCGGTGTTCTTCGCGGTGCCCGCCATCCTCACCGTCGTGACGCTGCGTCTCTTCTGATGATCCCACCGTCCGATTCGCTTCGCCCGCGGCCAGGAGCCTGCGGCCGTCGAACCGGGCCGTCGGCTGGCGGGGAAGCGGAGCCGCAGCGTCGCGTTGGGAGTTTCGCGCCAGCGAAACTCCCAACGCGACGCGGGCCGGGCTACTCCACCGTGCGCACCTGGATGGCGTTCACGAGGCCGTGGCTGGTGGCGACGTTCGCGACGATCACCACCGGTTCGCCGCTCACCAGGCGATCGTGCGCTCTGAGACGTTCGAGGGCAAGCACCACCGCCTGGTCCGGCTCCTCCGTCAGGTCGAGGGTGAACGGCACGACGGATCGCGAGAGCCAGAGCCGCCGGCGGACGATCTCGGTGGTCGTGAACGCGTAGATGATCGCGCGCGGGCGAAAGCTGCTGACCAGATGACCCAGCAGGCCCCGCATCGTCATGACGACGATGGCCCGGGACCCGAGCGAATCGGCCAGTCGGCACGCGCTCCGGGCCAGGTGCTCGCGGATCGATTGCGCCTCCCGGTCGCGGTGCAGCTCGAGCCCGCGTTCCTTCTCGGTGCGCCGGGCAATGCGGTCGAGCACCGACACGCAGCGCACCGCGTGCTTCCCGGTCGCGGTCTCCCCGCTGAGCATCACCGCGTCGACCTGTTCGTACACCGCGTTGGCGACGTCGGTGACCTCGGCCCGGGTCGGCATCGGGTTGTCGATCATCGACTCCAGCAGATGGGTCGCCACGATCACCGCCTTGCCGGCGGTCACGCAGCGCCGCACCATGTCGCGCTGGGCCACCGGGAGCTCCTCGAACTCCACCTCGACGCCGAGATCGCCGCGAGCCACCATGATGCCGTCGGCCGCGTCGATGATCTCGTCGAGATTGTCGAGGCCCTCCTGGTTCTCGATCTTGGCGATTATCCGCATGTGGTGCCCGCCGGCCTCGGCGATGATCCGCCGCGCGTCGCGCACGGCCTCGGCGCTGCGCACGAAGGACACGGCGAGGAAGTCGACGTTGTGCTCCTTCGCGAAACGGATGTCGGCGACGTCCTGCTCGGAGATCGACGGCAGGTTGATGCGCACGCCGGGAAGATTGATGTGCTTCCGCGATCCGAGGACCCCGCCGTCCAGCACCCGGCAGCGCAGGTCGTGCTCGCGCGTCTCCAGCACCTCCAGGTTGATCAGCCCGTTGTCGACCGTGATCCGGTCGCCTGCCTTCAACTGGTGCACCATGTCCTGGTAGTCGACGTGGAAGCTCCTTTCCTCGGGGTTCTCGGTGGGGGCGACGGTGACGTGGAACTCCTGACCGACCTCCAGGGCGAGGTGTCCGAGGCGGTCGCCGGTGCGGATGGCCGGTCCCTGGAGGTCGAGCAGCAGGGCGATCGGGTGGTTCAGGCGCTGGTTCAGGTCCTGGACGATCCGGATCACCTCCAGGTGGCTGGCGTGGCTGCCGTGCGACATGTTGAGGCGCGCGATGTTCATGCCGGCCCGGGCGAGCCGCTCGATCTGCTCCGGCGATGAGCTGGACGGACCCAGAGTGCACACGATCTTGGTCTGCCGAAAGTCCCGTCGCGGTGCCATGGTGCAACCTGTCCTTCCCTGCGGTGACGGAGTGGTCGAGCCCGAGACGGCGTTGCCGGGGGCGGCGCGAGGCGCCGCCGCGGGGTCCTCCGGACACTATAGCCCGGAAATCGTCGCCTGCGGCTCCGCTTCCCGCCCAACCAACCCTCCAGGAGTCTGCGCCGTTCCACGGCGCAGACTCCTGCCCCGGAAATCGTCGCCTGCGGTTCTGCTCCCCGCCCAACCAGCCCTCCAGGTCAGTCGACCACGAAGCTGAAGACCTTGTGCTCGTCGCCGCGCACGAGGGTCGACCCGTAGAAGTGCATCTCCGTTTCCTGGCCGCTCTCGTCCACCACCCGCAGGCGGGTTTCCCGATGCACGCGAAAGGCGCCGTAGTCGGTGGTCTCGCCGTCGTAGGCGACGTCGAGCAGCGTGAAGCGGTGTCCGCCCCAGCGGGCGACGAGCCGGCGCAGGGCGTTCGAGCTCTTCTGGCGCAGGTCGCCCCAGGCGTACGACACCGGCACGCCGCGCTCCGGCCGGCTCGCCGGAAGCTCCGGCCAGACGACGTCGCGAAACTCCTGGCCGTTGAGGGCCAGCCCGGCGAGACGGTCCGCATCGCCGTCGGCGAGGGCGTCGAGGACGGCGGCCGCCAGCGCTTCGGCGGACGGCCGGGTGTTGGCGAGGGGGGGCGGCGCGTCGCATCCGGCAAGCGCCAGGGTGAGGAGGACGGCGAACACGGCGCCCCGCCTCGACCGAGGGGGGGCGCCGTGACGCCGGGGGTGAAGGAACGCCGTCAGTTGGTCGCGAAGTCGGTCCACCCTTGCCACCAGGTGTCCTGTCCGCCGCCGGCCGGCCCGACGGCCCCGATGAAGTTGGCGGTGTCGAAGAAGCCGTCGTTGGGAGGCATGGCCGGCGCCACCGCCCCGGTGAGCGCCGGCGACGTCGCGGCCGGCCGATAGTCCGGGTCCGACAGGTTGAAGGGGTCGGCCAGCATCGGGTCGTCGAACGAGATATTGGAGCTGCCGGTGACGAAGTCCTTCGTCGTGATCGACGCCGCCGCGTCGTCGCTGTCGGGCCGGAACTGACCGTCGCACCCGCTCACCACGCAGTTGCCGTGGATGATGCCGCTCCCGAGGGTCAGACTCTCGTTCTCGATCTGCTCGAACGTCACCGGGTGGTCGATGTCCACCGAGGCCTCCTTGAATCCGGTGACGATGAAGTTCCGGATGGTGGCGGAGGTGCCCTCGCGCAGCAGCATCCCGATATCGCTCTCGCTGCCTTCGTCGGTGTCGGGGTCGCCGATCAGGGTCAGGTTGTACAGGGTCGGGTTGGAACGCGGCGTCAGGTTGTTGTTGTCGCCGTTGTTGTCCGCCTCGATGCCCTGGTCGGCGTCGTCCCCGCTCTGCATGACGATGATGAACTGCCCCTTGCCGGTCCAGCCGTCGGTCCAGTCGACGCTGTCGTCGGCGATGCCCTGCAGCACCACGTGCTTCACCGCGACGGTGCCGCCGAAGAACTCCAGGCCGTCGTCCTTGTTGTACTTCACCATCACGTTGTCGACCTCGGTCCCGCTGCCGACGCCCTGGAAGGCGATGCCGTTCAGCTCGTTGTCGGGGCTGAACTCGGTGCCCGCGAACTCCACCCGGACGTAGCGCAGGTGCCCGCTGTCGTCGGCCGCGTTGGTCCCGCCGTAGACGCCGGTGTCGCCCTCGCCCACCGACTCGCTTCCGGGGACGTTGAGGGGCGCGCTGCCGTTGATGATGAGCCCGCCCCAGTCGGCGCGCGCCCGTTCCCCGATGGGCTGGTCGCTGCTCAACACGATCGGCGCGCTGGCCGTGCCGTTGGCGAGGATCCGGGCGCCGCGGGCGATGATGAGGGTGCCGTTGGTGGCGAACTCACCGAAGATCTCGGTGCCGGCGTCGATCGTGAGCCGGGCCGGCGCCTCGATGAAGACCGCTCCCCGCAGCACCCAGTAGCTGCCGCTGTCCCAGGTCGTGTCGCTGGAGATGCGCCCCTGGACGACGCACACTTCCTTGTCGATCCCGGTGACGGTCCGGCACGAGGTCATCGACTGGGTGAGGGCAGTCGCTCCGGTGAGCAGGATTCCGGCGCCGGCGAGCAGCAGCGCCGCCGCGGCGCCGCCGATGGTCGTGCTGTGCGTATTGGTCCACATGCTGGTTTTCCTGGTTCGGATGATTCGTGTCTCTGGCCTCTGTGCGCCCTGGATGCTGCCTACGGGTGCACCGACAGGCCGAACGCCACGGTGCGGCCGAGCTTGTACACCCGCTGGTCGTGTCCACCCTGCTGGAAGACGTAGGGCTCGTCGGTCAGATTCGTGACCGCCAATCGGAAGCTGACCTCACTGAAGCGCTTGGAGAAGACGAAGTCGACCGAGTTCCGCCCGTCCTGGATGATGTCGGGCAGGCCGAGCGAGCCGACGTCGCTGATGCGGTCGTCGAAGAAGTTGAACAGCAGGCGGCCGGAGTAGCCCGCGCTGCGCACTTCCAGCATGGTGTTGAAGAGGTTCTTCGACGTGCCCGCGAGCGGGCGCACCAGCGACGTCTGCACCTGGCGCGAGGCCGCGTCGAGGGTGACCTGGGAGTCGACGTAGGTGTAGTTCGCACCGACGAACAGATACTCGTTGACCGCCTTGCGCCCCTCGATCTCGAACCCGGCGTTGCGGGCCGAGTCGGCGTTGGTGAACGAGGTCCGGAGCTGGGCCGTCGGCTCGACGATCCGCTCGATGGGGTTGTCGAAGTTCTTGTAGAAGAAGCTGGCCGCGACCACTTCCTCCCCGGTGCCGGGGAAGAGCTCCCAGCGCACGTCGAGGTTCTGAATCAGCGACTGCTGCAGGTCGGGGTTGCCGACGGTGGCCCGCCCGCCGACGACGTCGGTGAACTCGAACGGCGCCAGCTCGCGGAACTCGGGGCGGTTGACGGTCTGGCTGAACCCGACCCGCAGGTTCTGGTTGTACCGCACCGAGTACACCAGGTTGACGGCCGGGAAGATGTCGGTCTCGTCGAGCTCGGCGCGGATGACATCGGTGTCGCCGAAGATGGCCCGCGCGAACGGGTCGAAGGTGTCGACCTGCTGCCGGAAGTTCTCGACCCGGGCGCCGGCCACGAGGCGGAGCCGGACGGCGAGGGGGACGTCGACCATGCCGTAGGCGGACAGGGTCTCCTGCGAGGCGTCGTACTGGTCGGTCGGCCGCGTCTCCTCCTTGAGCTGGAAGTTCGGGCCGATGTTGCCCGCCGTGAACAGCTCCTCGGCCGGCCGCGAGAGGTCGAGCCCGCTCGTACTGGTCGGGACGAACCGGAGCCGCCGGGAGAGGAAGTCGCGGGTGCGGTCGATGTAGCTGGTTCCGAACTTGAACTGGGTCGGGAGTCCCGCCCAGTTCTCCACCAGCGTCGACCAGTTCAGGTTGAACTCAATGCTGTCGTCCGCGAGGTCGTTGAACTGGCGCAGTCCGCTCTGCGACTCGTCGGCGAGGACGAAGGCCTCGCGCGCGGGGTCGAACTCGTAGAGCACCTCGCGCAGGTCCGGCTCGGCCCGGTCCGCCTGCGAGAACGCGACCTTCCAGTCGAAGCGGCTGTTCGAGGCGTTCGGGAACAGATGGTCGCCGCCCACGTGATGCGCTCGAATCTGCTCCTCGACGAAGAAGAGCCGCTGGTTGCGGATGTCGTTGTCGGCGTCGCTGTTGAACCCCTCGAAGATGCGGGCCTCGTCGGTGCCGACGTGCGTATAGAAGTTGTCGACCGACAGCCGATGGTTCGGATTGACCTGGTAGGCGAGGTTGCCGACACCGCCCAGCGTCGAGACGAACTCGGTCTGGTTGAAATCGTAGGGGCCGTTGAACTGCTCGATGCCTCCGCCTGAGCCGACCTTGTAGAACGTCTGCCGCTCGTTGGTGATCTGCGAGTTCTGCGCGTGCCGCAGCGTGGCCACGACCCCCAGCTTGCCGAAGCGCCCGCCGAGCAGCCCGCTGTAGGACTGGTTCATCGGCTGGTCCTTCGCCACCGGATCCCAGACGTTGTTGAACGATTCTCCCAGGCGTTCCAGGTCGCTCCGCAGGAATCCCAGCTCGTCGCTCGTGAACCGGCCGCCGCGGATGACCTTGTGATCGGGGAAGCCGGCGGGAAGCCGGCGGGTGCCGTCGTCGAACCCGCTCCACGCGCTGCCCCCGTTGTAGGCGAGACCGCTCTGCCCGGTCGTGAGGGTGTTGTAGGCGCCGCCCAGCGAGAACTCGTAGGCGGTCTCGTTCGGCAGCTTCAGCGGAATGATCTCGACGAGCCCGCCCGCGAACTGGGACGGCTTGTCGGGGGTGTAGGTCTTGCTGACCTGCACGCTGTCGATGAGGCCGGTCGGAAACAGGTCGAGCGGCACCACCCGGCGGTCGGGCTCGGTGGTGGGCAGGGTCACGCCGTTCAGGGTCGTGTTGCTGTAGCGTTCGCCCAGGCCCCGCACGAAGACCGACTGGCTGTCGACGACCGAGATCCCCGTCACCCGGCTCATGGCGTCGGCCGCGTCCGAGTCGTTGTTCGACCGCATCTCGGCCGCGCCGATGTTGTCCTGCACCGACGGGGCGCGCATCCGCAGCATCATCTGCGCCGACGCGGTGGAGCTCTGCGCCTCGAGGGTGGCGGCGACGACCGCCACCTCTTCCGCGAAGACGTTGGTGGTCAGCGAGACCTGGACCTCGGTGACCGCCCCCGGGACGATCTCGATGTCGACGAGCTGCTCGGCATACCCGCCGAGCGAGATGCGCAACCGGTGCTCGCCGGCCGGCAGCTCGAGGTTGTAGCGGCCGTCCAGGTCGGTATAGCTGATGTAGGTGGTGCCGACCGATTCGACCGGCACGCCGGGCAGGGTGATCGCATTCGTCTGGTCGATGACCACGCCGGCCACCCGTCCCATCTCCTGCGCCGTGGCGGGGGCGGCGCTGAGCCCGAGCAGCAGAGCCGCCGCCATCCAGGTCCGGAACCGTGTTCGCATGCTGTCGTCTCCGCGTACCCTGTCCCGCTCGCGGCGCGGCAGACGGGCGGCGGGAAGTTTGTTTTCACTGATTGTCATGCGTGCAACGGTATAGAGTGGCTGTGACAGAGGCGTGTCGAGATCGTTACGTCGGCGTTAAGTTCGGGCGTTCTGTCGGAGCCGGCCGGCCCGGGTGTGGTTCCTGCGGCGATTGCAGGGGACGGACGGGAGGGCTGTTAACGCACTGTTTACGGAATCGTCACGATGGCGACATACCTGCCCACTACGGTTTCGAGCGTCGGGAGGCTGCCATATCGCGAGCCGGCGGCGGGTTCGACGAGCTGGAAGGAGGGCCGGACGCCGTGATGCGGGTGCTGGTGGTCGAGGACGACGGAGATATCGCGACGCTGATCAGCGCGGCGTTTCGGCGCGAGGGGAGCGACGACGTCGAGGTGGTCGGCACGGGAACCGCGGCGTTGCGGGCGGTCGAGGCGGATCCGCCGGAGGTGATGATTCTCGATCTGAACCTGCCCGATATCGACGGGTTCACGTTGTGCCGCAAGCTGCGGGCGCGGCGGCAGGGAGTCTCGTTGCCGATCATCGTGGTCACCGCCCGGACCAGCGAGGCCGACCGGGTGCGGGCGTTCGAGCTCGGGGCGGACGACTACGTCACCAAGCCGTTCGGCCTGCGCGAGCTGACCGCGCGGGCGCGGGCGGTCTCGCGCCGCGCGTCCTCGGCCATACAGGCGTCGGAGTTCTATGAAGGGCGCCACCTGACCGCCGATTTCGCCGGCGTCGAGGTGACCGTCGACGGCAACCCGGTCCATCTGACCCGCCGGGAGTTCCAGATCCTGCGGTGTCTCGTCGAACATCGGAACCTCGTGCTGTCCCGCGACCGCCTCCTGGATCGGGTCTGGGGGAGCGGAGAGGCCGTCGATGCCCGCACCGTCGACGTGCACCTGGGCCGGCTGCGGGCCAAGCTGGGACCGGCCGGCAGCCAGATCGAGACGGTGTTCGGTCTCGGCTACCGGTTCGCCGAGAATCTGTAACCTTGAATTTACATCTTCTTCTTCACAGTGGTGGGCCCGGACTGGTGAACGGTCATGGTGGGTGGGGGTAGCTGTCGTGTATCGGCCACGTTCCGACGGCTATCGGCCCTGCCGATCGTCGGCGCCGGGGTTCTGGCCGCGTTCGCGGGAATGGCCGCCTGTGGCGGATGGAGCGACCGTGCCGCGCGGGTGGTCGCCGTCGACGGATCCAGCACCGTGTTTCCGATTGCCGAGGCGGTGGCGGAGGAGTATCAGCGGCTGGACCCTTCGGCCCGGGTGACCGTCGGGGTGTCCGGCACCGGCGGCGGTTTCGAGAAGTTCTGCGCCGGGGAGACGGACATATCCGGCGCATCCCGTCCCATCCGATCCGTCGAGATCGCGGCGTGCGCGGCGGCCGGGATCGCGTTCGTCGAGCTCCCCATCGCCTACGACGGCATCGCGGTGGTGGTGCACGCGGAGAACGACTGGGTCGAGACGCTGACGCCGGACGACCTGAAGCGGATGTGGGAACCCGCCGCGCAGGGGACCGTCACCCGATGGAGCCAGATCCGTCCGGAGTGGCCGGATCGCGAGATGCACCTGTTCGGACCGGGCATCGACTCGGGGACGTTCGACTACTTCACGCAGACCATCGTCGGCCAGTCGGGGGCCAGCCGGGGCGACTTCACCTCGAGTGAAGACGACAACGTGCTCGTGCAGGGGGTGTCACAGGACGAGTTGGCGTTGGGGTTCTTCGGTTACGCCCACTACGAGGAGAACCGGGACCGGCTCGGATTGTCGGCGATCGACGACGGGGACGGCGCCAACGGGGCCGGCGCCATCCGGCCGTCGCCGGACACCGTGCGGGAGGGCACCTATCAGCCCCTGTCCCGGCCGGTCTACCTCTACGTCAACCCCGGTGCCCTCAATCGACCCGAGGTCGCCGGTTTCGTGCGCTACTTTCTGGCCGAGGGCGCGGAGCTCGTGCGGGAGGTGGGTACGTGTCGCTGACGGATCGCGAGTACGCCCTGGTGCGGCGCCGAGTGGAGGACCGCGTCGTCGGTACGATGTACGGTGGCCAGGGCGGCGGCGACGAGAGCGCCTCCCTGGAGACGCTGCTGAGCCGACCCGAATGACCGGGGGCGGAGACGTCTCTTCTCACCCGTCTGCCGGGCTGCGCCCGGGAGATGTCTTTCGGAACTGCGAACATGGCGCGGACGACACGGCAGGACCGCATCGAGAGCGTCATCGAATGGGTGTTGCGCGCCTGCGCGGGAGTGTCGGTGCTCGTCCCCGTCGGCATCGTGTCGATCCTGTCCATCGAGACCATTCAGTTCTTCCGTGAGGTGTCGCCGTTCGAGTTCCTGTTCGGGACGGTGTGGACGCCGCTCTTCTTCCAGGAGTCCTTCGGCGTGCTGCCGCTCGTGGCGGGCACTCTGCTGGTGGCGGCCATCGCCATGGCGGTGGCGCTGCCGGCGGGGCTGCTGACCGCCATCTATCTCAGCGAGTACGCGCCGTCGCGGGTCCGCCGGGGCGTCAAGCCGGTGCTGGAGGTCCTCGCGGGCCTGCCGACCGTGGTGTACGGCTACTTCGCGCTGCTCGTCGTCACCCCGTTCCTGCAGCAGTGGATCCCGGGTCTGTCCGGGTTCAACGCGCTCAGTCCCGGCCTGGTGATGGGCGTCATGATCCTCCCGCTGGTGTCCTCCCTGTCGGAAGATGCGTTGCAGGGGGTTCCGGGCGGCCTCAGAGATGCGTCCCGGGCGTTGGGGGCCACGCGCATGCAGACCACGCTCGGCGTGGTCCTCCCGGCGGCGTGGTCGGGGATCTCGGCCGCCGCCATCCTGGCCGTCTCGCGGGCCATCGGCGAGACGATGATCGTGGCCATCGCGGCCGGACAGCAGCCGCGGCTGACCCTCAATCCGCTGGTGGCGATCGAGACGATGACCGCCTACATCGTGCAGATCAGTCTCGGCGACACCCCGGCCGGGACCCTCGCCTACCGGACGATTTTCGCGGTCGGAATGCTCCTCTTCATCAGCACGCTCTTTCTCAATCTCGTCAGCAACTGGCTGCGCGGGCGGTATCGGGAGGCCTACCCGTGACCCGGCGGCAGCGGGATCGGCTGTCCGACCTCGCCCTGCACGGCCTGGGGTTGGGGGCCACCCTGCTCGGGTTGCTGGTGCTCGCGATCCTGCTGGCGGACATCTTCCGCGATGGGCTGGGGCGGTTGTCCTGGGACTTCCTGACGGGCTTTCCCTCGCGCCGCGCGGAGAACGCCGGCATCTTCGCGGCGCTCACGGGCACGGTGTGGGTGATCGCCCTGACCATCGTGCTGGCGGTGCCGATCGGGGTGGGGGCGGCAGTCTACCTGGAGGAATACGGCGATCGGGGATGGTGGGCCCGCCTGATCGAGATCAATATCGCGAACCTCGCGGGGGTGCCGTCGGTGATCTACGGGCTCCTGGGGTTGGGCCTCTTCGTGCGCACCCTGGGGTTGGGCCGGAGCGTCCTCGCCGGCGCCGCCACCCTGGCCCTGCTGGTGCTGCCGGTGGTGATTCTGTCGTCGCGAGAAGCGTTGCGGGCGGTGTCGCCATCGCTGCGGGAGGCGTCGTACGCCCTGGGGGCGACGCGGTGGCAGACCGTCTGGCATCAGGTGCTGCCGGTCGCCCTCCCCGGCATGCTCACGGGGATGATACTGGCGTTGTCGCGGGCGATCGGGGAGACGGCGCCCCTGATCACGATGGGGGCCCTGACCTACGTGCCGTTCGCGCCGGACGGCATCTGGTCGCCGTTCACGGTGCTGCCGATTCAGGTGTTCAACTGGGTGTCCCGGCCGCAGGAAGCGTTTCTCGAGAACGCGGCTGCCGGTATGATTGTGCTGCTGGTCCTGCTGGTCGCGATGAACGGCTTTGCCGCCTGGTTGCGGGACCGCTATCAGCGGTAGCGGCCGCGGCGCCGGTCGAATGCAGCGGGGCTTGCGGCACGAACTCCTGGACAATGGCCTCACGCAGCATGGCGATACCCTCCCTGGCCGATGTCGCGGCGCGGGGCGGCGAGGTCGTCGATACCGGGACGAAAGTCGAAGTCAGCAACCTGAGTTGCTTCTACGGCGAGACGCGGGCCCTCGACAACGTGTCGATGCGCGTCCCCGCCAACCAGGTCACGGCATGCATCGGGCCCTCCGGATGCGGCAAGAGCACGTTCCTGCGGGCATTGAACCGGATGAACGAGATCATTCCGGCGACCCGGGTGACCGGAACCGTCACCATAGACGGGCGGGACATCTATGCCCCGGATACCGATCCGGTGGAGGTGCGGCGCCGCGTCGGCATGGTGTTCCAGAAATCGAATCCGTTTCCCAAATCGGTCTTCGAGAACGTCGCGTACGGATTGCGCATCAATCGCCTGACCGAGTCACGGGCCGAGCTGGAGGATCGGGTCGAAGCCAGCCTGCGGGCGGCCGCCCTGTGGGACGAGGTGCGCGACCGGCTGCGGGAGTCGGCTCTCACCCTGTCCGGCGGCCAGCAGCAGCGGTTGTGCATCGCGCGGGCGCTGGCCGTCGAGCCGGACATCCTGCTGATGGACGAACCGGCGTCGACGCTCGATCCCATTGCGACGCAGCGCATCGAGGAGCTGCTCTATCAGCTCAGGCGCCGTTACACCATCGTCATCGTGACGCACAACATGCAGCAGGCCGCCCGCGTCTCGGACGGCACCGCGTTCTTCTGGCTGGGCAAGCTGGTGGAGCATGATCTGACGAGCCGTATCTTCACGGCTCCCGCCCGGAAGCTGACCGAAGACTACGTCACCGGCCGGCTGGGGTAGGACGGATCGTCGAGAGCTCGATGCCGCACTTCCAGGATGATCTCGACCACCTCAAGGAACGGTTGCTGGTGATGGCCGGCGCCGTCGAGGAGCAGGTGCGCGCCTCGGTGCAGTCGCTGGTGGACCGCGACCACGAGCTGGCCGAGCGGGTGCTGGCCGGAGACGATCCGATCAACCGGCTGCACATCGAGATCGACGAGCGGTGCTTCCGGTTGCTCGCGTTGCACCAGCCGGTGGCGACGGATCTGCGGGTGGTGGTGTCCGGCGTCAAGATAAACAGCGATCTGGAACGCATCGGCGACTTCGCGATCAACGTCGCGGAAGCGACCCTCCGGTACCTGGAGCATCCCGCGGTCAAGCCCCTGATCGACGTTCCCCGAATGGCGGATATCGCCCAGGGCATGCTGCGCGACTCCCTGAACGCCTTCGTGCGGCAGGACAGCCGGTTGGCCCAGGCGGTCCTCGATCGCGATGATTCCGTGGACCGGCTCAAGGATCGGGTGTTCCGCGAGCTGATCGGGATCATGTGCACCGATGCCCTGGTGACCCAGCCCGCGCTCGAGCTCCTCCTCATTTCCAGGCATCTCGAGCGGATCGGCGATCACGCCACGAACATCGCCGAAGAGGCCATCTTCATCGCGTCCGGGCGCGACGTCCGCCATCACGGGCGCGACGGCGGAGCCCGCGGGGCCGATCCCGCGTCGCGCCGGGAGGGGTGAGCGAGCCGGTGGTTCCGAGATCCATTGCCGATGCCTAGCCGCATACTCGTCGTCGAGGATGATCCGGATATCGCGGAGCTGGTCGAGCACCACCTGTCCCGAGCCGGCTTCAGCACCAGCGTCGTCGGAACCGGTACCGACGCCCTGGCGCAGATACGCCAGCGCCCCGATCTGGTGGTGCTCGATCTGATGCTGCCGGGGCTCAGCGGCTTCGAGATCTGCCGGATGATGCGCAGCGATCCCCAGACGGCGTCCGTGCCCATCATCATGCTGACGGCGCGGGCGGAGGAAGAGGCCCGGGTGCAGGGGCTTGAGCTGGGCGCCGACGACTACGTGACGAAACCGTTCAGCCCGAGAGAGCTGGTGGCGCGGCTGCGGGCCGTCCTGCGCCGCACCCAGCCCTACGGACCGGACAAGATCCTCCGGTTCGGTTCGCTGGTCGTCGATCTCGATCGGCACGAGGTCAGCGAGGATGGGCGTCCGGTCCGGCTGACGGCCAAGGAGTTTCTCCTGCTGCAGTACCTGATCGAGCACGGGGGGCGGGTGTTGTCGCGCGATCTGCTGCTGTCCGACGTCTGGGGGTACCAGTACACCGGGGGCACCCGCACCGTCGACGTGCACATCCGGCGTCTGCGCGAGAAGCTGCCCACGCTGGTCGAGCACATCGTGACCATCAAGCAGTTCGGATACAAGTTCATCGGGAGCCTGTGACGGTCCCCGAACCGCCGGCGACCTCCGCCGCGCCGCGGTCGCTGCCGCCGGCCCCCTCTGCCCACCTGGTCAAGGTCCCATGAGGCTTCCGACCCGGCTGTTCCTGACCTCGATAGCCGTCACCGCCGCGGCCCTGGTCACGGCGGCGCTCGTCGTCTGGTCGGCGGGCACGCCGCCGACGGGCGTCGAGGATCGGCTCGACCCCCTGGTCCGCGGGCTCGCCGCCGGGTTCCTGGTGGCAGTGGGGGCGGCCCTGGCGGTCGCCCGGTCCGCCTCGACCCGGCTCCAGCGGCGGGTCCGGGCCCTCACCGAAATGGCCCGGCGCTATACGGCCGGGACGCCGTTTCCGGTCGGGCGCGAGCACGGCGACGACGAGCTGGGGGTCATGGCGCGGGCGCTCGACCAGGCGGCGCGTGAGCTGGCCCGCCAGGTGAAGCACCTTTCCGGCCAACAGACGCGAACCGACGCCATTCTGGGGGGGATGGTCGAAGGGGTCCTGGTGATCGACGAGCAGGGCCGGGTGCAGATCGCCAACGAGTCCGTCAAGCGCATGCTCGGTATCGACCGCGATCCGACCGGACGCCTCCACGTGGAGTTGATCCGGCATCCGGAGGTGACCCGGGTCATTGCCGCGGCGGTGGCGGGCAACACCAGACCGGGGCACGAGGTGACGTTGAATACCGACCCCCCCAAGGTGCTCCTGGCCAATGCGCGGCCCTTTGCGGCCAACGGCGAGCGGGGCGTGGCTCTGGTTCTCCACGATGTCACGGAGTTTCGGCGGGCGGATCAGGTGCGGCAGGACTTCGTCGCCAACGTGTCGCACGAGCTGCGGACGCCCCTCACCGCGATCCGGGGCGGGGTCGAGGTCCTCCTCGAGGAGGTGGGGCCCGAGGAGCGGCGTTTCCTGGCGATAATCGCCAGGAACAGCGCGAGGATGGAGCGTCTGGTCAGCGATCTGCTGCGGCTGGCCCGTCTCGATGCGGGCCAGGAGGAGCTGGTGCTGACCCCCTGCGTCCTGGAGGCGACGTTCGGCTCGGTGGCCGGCGAGCTGGCGCCGCTGGTCGAGAGCAAGCATCTGGATGTCAGGACCTCCGTCGCCCCGGACGCGGGGACGGTCCTCGCCGACCCCCTCAAGCTCCACGACGCCATCCGCAACCTCGTCGAGAACGCCGTCAACTACGCCCCGGACGACAGCGTCATCGAGCTCGGGGCCACCGCGCGGGACGGCGCCATCCGCATCACCGTCGCCGACCGCGGCCCGGGGATTCCGGATACGGACCTCACCCGTATCTTCGAGCGGTTCTATCGGGTGGACGACGCGCGGCCCCGCGACCCGGGGGGAACCGGGCTCGGGCTGGCCATCGTCAAGCACCTGATCGGCCTGCACGAGGGATCGGTGCGGGCGACCAACCGGGACGGCGGCGGGACGACGTTCACCATAGAGCTGCCGCACGCGGGGTGGCCAGGTATTGGCGAAGCTGCCGGAACGCCTGCCCGCGATGGCTGACCGCCGCTTTTTCTTCCGGCGTCACCTCGGCCAGCGTGCGGCCGTAGGGGGGGTAGTGGAAGATGGGGTCGTAGCCGAACCCCGCGCCGCCGCGGGGGGGCAGTTGCAGGCGTCCCTCGACGATGCCGGCGGTCTCCCACAGGATGCCGCCGGCGCGCGCGAGGGCGAGCGCGCAGACGAAACGCGCCGTGCTGGTGTCCGTCCCCCGCTCGGCGAGCATCCGCCGGATCGCCGTGAACTTGTCCGCGTACGACTCGCCGTTGAACCGCGCCGAGCGCACCCCCGGCTCGCCGTTCAGCGCATCGATTTCGAGTCCGGAGTCCTCGGCGACGGTGAGCTCTCCGGTCGCCCCGGCGTAGTAGAGCGCCTTCAGGCGGGCGTTGGCCGCGAAGGTCGTGCCGGTCTCCTCCGGTTCGGAGAGTCCGGGATGGTCGTCCAGAGTCCCCAGGGCCACCGGCATCCCCCCGAGGATGTTCCGAATCTCCGCGAGCTTGCCGCGATTGGTGGTGGCGACGAGCAGCCGCGGCGGACGGGCGCCGGTCAGGTCAGAACCCCGACCAGTTCGCGCTGCATCTCGACGAGCCGACGTATGCCGGTCTCGGCCAGCCCGAGCAGCGCATCGTGCGAGGTGCGGGAAAAGGGCGCGCCTTCGGCCGTTCCCTGTACCTCGATGAAGCGGCCATCCCCGGTCATGACCACGTTCATGTCGACATCCGCCTTCGAGTCCTCCTCGTAGGCGAGGTCGAGCAACGGGCGGCCGCCGACGATGCCGACACTGATCGCGGCGACGTGGTCCGTCAGCGGCATGCGTTTGATCGCGCCGCGCTCCCGAAGCCGCCGCAACGCGAAGACGAGTGCGACGAATGCGCCGGTGATCGACGCGGTGCGGGTTCCTCCGTCGGCCTGGATGACGTCGCAGTCGATCCAGATGGTCCGTTCACCGAGCGCTTCGAGGGTCGTGACCGCGCGCAGCGAGCGGCCGATGAGGCGTTGGATCTCCTGGGTGCGTCCGCTCGGCTTGCCGCGGGTCGCCTCGCGGGCGGTGCGCGTCGACGTGGCCCGCGGCAGCATCCCGTACTCGGCCGTCACCCAGCCCTTGCCGGTGCCGCGGAGGAACGGAGGCACCTTGTCTTCGATGCTCGCGGTGCAGATGACCCGGGTGCGGCCGGCCTCGATGAGGACCGATCCTTCGGGGTGATAGAGATAGTGCGGGGTCAAGCGGGTCGGCCGGAGCTGATCGGAGGGCCGTGCATCGTCGCGGGCGGTAGAGGTCATGACGAGCGATCCGGTTCGGGTAACGCGTCTTCGGCCGGCATCCAGTCGGTGTCCGGGGCTTCGAGCAGATCGAGGTTCTGTTTCAGGGGGCGCTGCAGATCCACGTGTCCGACCAGCGTGTCGACCTCGACGCCGTCGACCAGGATCTGCACCGCGTCGACGGAGGCGATATTCATGGTCAGGGCGTTCACGATGGAGTACACCGTGAACAGCTCTTCCTGCGACCCGCCGGAGTGCCCGAGCACGATCTCCTCGGAGAGATCGACGAACGCCTCGCCGTCTTCGGCGAGATAGACCGCGCGCAGGGCGGTGCCGGGGGGAATCGGCGAGAGGAGCGGGTCCGGCGGTTCCGCGAGCTGGGCTTCGAGGATGACCCGGGCCTGCGCCGTCGGGTTCGCCCGGCGCGCCAATCGGAGCGGAGATCCGACGAGCCGCATGCCGTCGTCGGAAATGTAGAACAGCGTCGCAACGGTCAGCGTAGCGCCTGTCGACGGATCCGCCGCCGCCCCGATCCGGGCCGCGGACTCTTCGGCCGGGTACCATCGAGGCAGCCCGACGAACAGCACCCAGGCGCCGGCCAGCGCGGCGGCGCCGAACGCGATTCTCCCCGTCCAGGTTCGGCGGCTCACGGGACCGGCCTCCGGATCTCCTCCGGATCGTCCGGCGCGGTATCCTCGCCGAACGGATCGTCGGAGGGAAAGCCCTGTTCCACCAGCTCGCGGAATTGGACGATGCTGCGCAGCAGTCCCTCGACGACGGCGTTCTGAAAGGCCGGGGAGATGAGCTGGACCTCCTGATCGGGATTCGAGATGAACCCTATTTCGACCAGGGCGGCCGGCATGTTGGCGCCGACGAGCACCCGGAGCGGCGCCTGCTGCACGCCCCGCGGGCTCATCGGCAGTCGACCCCGCAGCTCTTCGGCGACCGTCTGCGCCCATCGGGCCGACCGATCCACGAAGCGGAGCTGCGCCCGTTCCCAGCGCACGATGTCGAGTATCCGCGTTCCCCCGCCGACCACCGGAATCCGCTCGCCGCCGCCGGTCCGTACATCGCCCGGTTCCTGGTCGTACTCGGTCGGGCTGAGATAGAAGACCGCGGCCCCCGAGGCGGTCTCCCGCATCGACGCGTTCGCGTGGAGGCTGATGAACAGGTCCGCGCGATTGTTGTTGGCGATGGCCGCGCGTTCGTCCAGCGACACGGTCGTGTCGCCGGAGCGGGTCAACACGACCCGCAGCCCGAGCCGGCGTTGAATGGCGGCTTGCAGCCGGCGGGCGACAGCGAGGGTGACGTCCTTTTCCAGCGTGCCTTCGGGCCCGCGCGTCCCGGCATCGGCGCCGCCGTGTCCCGGATCGATGGCGATGGCCCGAACCGTCGACGGCAGCGTGAGATCCGCCAGGGTCGGCAGCTCGGCGTCTTCTTCTTCCGCCCCGCCGCCGGAGCGCGGATCGGGCGCGGCCGGGGGAGCGGCGCTGGCCGCCGCGGTCGGCGTCAGATCGATGACCACGTCCAGACTGCCGCCGAGGGCCGGCGCGGTGGTCGCCGTATAGCTGCCGAAAGCGTCGCCGAGCTCGATTTCCAGTCGGGCGCGGCGGTCGTCCACGAGCACCCGCCGGAGCAGATCGTCGGCGGAAAAATCGCGCAGCACGAGGTCCACGGCATCGGCCTCGAAGGTGACGAACAGTCGGTCGGCCGCCCGCTCGATGCGAGGTTCGAAAGTCGGGGTGACCATGAGGCGCAGCCGCGACCCCGGTCCCGTACGCCGATAGCGGGCGACCACCTGGGGGACCCGGACGTCACCGAGGATCACCAGTCCCGAGCGGGATCTCAACTCGACCGGTCGATCGGATACGAGGGGAAGCGCGCGTCCGATGAAGTCGGTCGGCACGTACCAGATGCTCCTGCGCTCGACCGGGGGGGCGCTGAGCGACTCGAGGCGCCCCGCGACGGAGACGATCCCGTCGTCCGCCGTCAGCACCATCACCGCCGTCCCGCGCAGGAGCGTCAGCCGGCCGGGTTGGCGGTCGTCGCCCAGGCGGAGACCGAACGGCTCCATGAGCTCGGTCAGGGCCACCATGGTGCGCCCGTCGATGGTGACCGTGGGGAGGAAGCGCCGGCCGTCCCGTGAGATGACCGTCAAGCGTTCGGGGTCGGACTGGCCGCTACCCGGGGCGGCGGTGGCGAGCAGGACGCAGAAGAGCGCCAATCCGATCGGCCGCATTCGTCTCGCCCCGGCCGCGGCCACCGCCGCCCCGGGAGCCGGCGAGACCGTGTCTCGTCGAGGGCTCCGGAGGCGCCCGGCGCAGCGGTCGACCGGACGGATGGGATGTGACCACGCGGACATGATGATCGGCGGGTCCGGCCGGGAGGCCGGTCGAAGATCCTGCAAGCATCATAGCGTACGGACGGGTTCCGTTCGAACGGCCTTCCCGCCCTCTGTGGTAAGAAGATCCGCGTGCGAATCGACAGCCTCGAGGCCGAGGCGTACACGCGGCTGCTGCAGCCGATCTGGAACTACCTGTGCCTGACCCAGGCGCCGGCGCCCAGCGACGTCATCTTCGTATTCGGCAGCCGCGGACTGGAGGTTCCCCGGCGGGCGGCGCAGCTCTACGCGGCGGGATGGGCGCCGCGCGTGCTCGTGTCGGGACGGGCCGGTCCGATGACCGAGCACGTATTCGACAAGCCGGAAGCCCTCGTCTTCAGGGACGAGCTGGTGCGCCGGGGGGTGCCGGACTCCGCCATCACGACCGAGGTCGACGCGCGCAACACGCTGGAGAACGTACGGTTCGGCATGACGGTCCTCGAGGCCGCGGGCCGGACGCCGCGGTCCGCGTTGCTGGTCGCCAAGGCCTTCGCGATGCGCCGGTGTCTCGCGACCTTTGCCCGGCAGCGCCCCGGCGTCGACGTGCGAGGGTGCCCTCCGGCCGGCTCGCTCATCGAGCACCTGGACCGGAGCCGGCCCGCCTTCGCCGCGCGGCTGGTGGCGGAGGTTCGCCGGTTGGACGTGTACGGGGCGGCCGGGGACATCGAGCCGTGCGCGGTTCCCCCCGCCGCGCGCGCGGCGTCACGCGAGATAGCCAAGCTCCTGGAACCGGCCGCCCTTTCCTGATTCCGGTCCGTTCCGTTGCCCCGCAACGTCCCGACTCCCCGGTTGCGCCCTCTTCCTTGCCTTGTTTACCGGCCTGTAACCGACTCGTCATCGGTTCGTCGCACCGGTGGCGTATCAGTGAGATTGATCTCGCCCGCCACTATGCCTCCAGCGATCTGTTTCTGTTTCCGAGCCTCACGGAGACATTCGGCAACGTGGTCCTCGAGGCGATGGCGAGCGGCCTCGTGGTGCTGGCGTTCGACTACGCCGCGGACGCTCAGCACATCCGGTTCGGTGACAACGGCTGGCTCGTGCCGCGTTTCGGACGCCCGCGCCATCACCGCCTCCGCCGCAGCGCTGATGGCCCGCCCCGCACAGTGGCGGGTCCGGCGCACCGCCCGGCAGGCAGCCCTGGCGCTCTCCTGGCCGGCCGTGGTCGAGGGGTTCGACAGGCGTTGCGGGAAGTCGAGTCGAGCGCCGCGGTGGCGCCGAAACGCCTGGTCACGGCGACAGGAGCCGCCCATGAACAAGAAAACCGTGCTGCGTTTCAAGACCGTGGTGCTCTCGGACGTTCACCTCGGGACTCCCGAGTGCCGCGCCGACGAGGTCAACCACTTCCTCCGTCACACCCAGTGCGAGCGGTTGATCCTGAACGGGGACATCATCGACGGCTGGAGCCTCATGAGAAAGGGAGGGTGGGAGAACCGGCATACCCGGTTCGTGCGGTTGGTGCTGAAGCACATGGAGAAGCAGAACACCGAGGTGATCTACCTGCGGGGCAACCACGACGACCTCCTGGCCCGGGTGTTGCCGATCCGCCTGCACAACCTCCACATTCGGGAAGACTACGTGCTCCATGCCGAGGCCGGGCGCTATCTCGTGGTGCACGGCGACGTCTTCGACGTGGTGACCCGCCGCCATCGCTACCTGGCCGTCCTCGGCAGCATCGGTTACCAGGGGTTGCTGCAGGTGAACCGTTTCTACAATCGCTACCGCGCCTGGCGCGGGCGGGAGTACTACTCGCTGAGCCGGGCAATCAAGGCGCGGGTCAAGGATGCGGTGAGCTTCATCGGAAACTACGAGAGCCAGCTTCAGGCGCCGGCCGGGGATCGCGGGTGCGTCGGGGTGATTTGCGGACACATCCATACCCCGGCCGACAAACGGATCGGCGATGTCCACTACCTGAACTCCGGAGACTGGGTCGAGTCCCTGACCGCGCTCGTGGAACATCAGGACGGCCGGCTCGAGGTGCTGGCCTACACCGAGTTCAGACGCCGCCTGCAGGCCGCAATCGAGGCGCGGCGGCCCCCGCGTCCCGATCTGGTCCTGGTTCCCGCCTGATCGGCTGCCGCCTGGCGGCCGTGGTAACCCCGCGTCGCACCGGGACCGGCGAGGGCGCCAGCGGGCTGTAGAGCGCCCTTGCGACAAGGCGTGAACGAGCGAGCCGGTCGGGCATGGGTGACCGCGGAGCAACGCAGTCCAGGCAGCGTCGAATGCGGCGGGGCTTTCTGCCGCTGCTGCGGGTTCCCTCCGCATCACCGCCGGGCCGACAATAGCTGGTGCACAACCGGCGAGAAAACCCTTAGAATCAGGGTCGGGGGTTGGTGGAGGTCCACGGAACCGCTTGCGCACATGTCCGGCGTGAAGCTGTCGATGCTCGGCCTGTTGCTGCTGTCCGCCCCGGCGTGGGCGGGGCAGCGCACGATCGCCGCGGTGACGCGGGATGCCGCGCCGGTATTCAGCTCCGGGGTCGACATGGTGACGGTACAGGTCTCCGTTCGCGACCCCCGGGGGCGCATCGTGCGCGGTCTTGCCTGCCCGGACTTTCGGCTCGTCGACAGCGGGTTCGGACGGCCCATCCGCACCGTCTTCGAGAGCGATGCGCCGCTCCGCGTCGCGGTGCTGCTCGACATGAGCGGGAGCATGGCGGTCGACGGCAACATTGCGCGCGCCCGGCGCGCCGTGACGTCGATCGTCGGTTCGTTGCGGCGGGGC
The DNA here is from genome assembly GCA_965215895.1 of Vicinamibacterales bacterium. GTDB lineage: Bacteria > Acidobacteriota > Vicinamibacteria > Vicinamibacterales > UBA8438 > JAJEEA01. The sequence continues at coordinate 1,646,250 of OZ244130.1, forward strand.
CGTGACGAGGCCGCACTCTTCGCGTTCGACTCCTCGTTGCGGGAGCTCGTGCCGTTCACCGAAGATCTGGATCGGTTCGACGCGGTGGACCTGACGGGTCGACCGTACGGCCGGACCTCGCTCTATGACGCGGTGGCCGATACCGCGACCCTCGTGGGCAGGGGCGGCAATCGCCACCACGCGCTCCTCGTGGTGACCGATGGCGTGGATACCGGCAGCCGCCGCACGGTGGAAGAGGTGTCCGGGGTGGCGAGCGCCATCTCGGTGCCGGTACATCTGCTCACGGTCGGCGGGCGGCTGGATCTCCGCGACGGGCCCGGGGGTGCGGGCGGGTCCGACAGCGGCGCCCTGTCGGCAACGCTCGCGGATCTCGCGCGGTGGACCGGCGGCAGCGTGCGCGCGACGGGCACCGAAGAGGATATGCTTGAGGCCTTGGGGGACCTGCTGCCGGGTCTGCGGTATCAGTACGTGCTGATGTTCAGACCCGGCTTCCGGCGGGGGTGGCACCCCATCGAGATCATGACGGCGGATGATCGACTGGCGGTTCATGCCCGCCGCGGCTATGTGGCGGGACGGGCGAAACTGGATCGAAGACCTGCAACGAGGGAGAGACCATGCGAGTGACGATGTTGAAAGTGTTGACCTTGACAGCAGTGATTGCAGCGGTCGCGCCGGCCTGCGCGACCCGGGGATTCGTGCGGACCGAGACGGCCGTGGTCGACGCGAAGATCGATTCGTTGGCGGGGACGGTCGAGGAGACCCAGGAGCGCACGCTCCAGAACGGGGAGCGGATCGGCGAGGTCGACCAGCGCGCCATGGAGGCCGGACAGGCGGCTCAGATGTCGCAGGCGGCGGCGGATGGGGCGGCCATGGCGGCGGAGGCGGTCGACGGGCGCGTCGACGCTATCGAGGCGATGGCCGGCCGGTTGATCTTCGAGGTCACCCTCAGCGAGGACCAGGGGAACTTCGAGTCCGGCCGGGCCGATCTGCCGGGCGCGGCGCGGGCCCGGATCGACCAGTTGATCGGCCAGCTTCAGGCCGACGCCCAGAACGAGTTCATCGAGATCGAGGGGCATACCGATTCTACCGGCGGTGCGAACCGCAACATGGCGTTGGGCATGCAGCGCGCGGAGGCGGTGAAGCGGTATCTGTACGAGCAGCACAACGTGCCGCTGCACAAGATGAACGTGTTCAGCTACGGCGAAGACCGTCCCGCGGCGCCGAACGACACGGCGCAGGGCCGGGCGCAGAACCGCCGCGTGGTCATCCGGGTGCGGACGTGACCGCGCCGCGCGGGGACGGGGCGGACGGCATTCGACGCCGCGTCCCCGCGCATTCGCCCGCGCCGGGCGCCGTGCCTCGGTGGGGCCGGCAGGGAATCGCCGCTTGGCGGCTCCGCCACCCGGTCCCCGACCTGGAGAGCGGTCCGCCCGACGGCCCCGCTTTCCGCCCACCCGACCTGCAGGAGGCCGTCTCGTTCCGCGTCGCGGCCGCCGAGGGGCTCGTGGAGCCGGTGGCACTCGTGGAGCCGGTGGCAACAGGCCCGCTGCATTCGACCGGGGATGCATCCCGCGTGGACCGCGTGGCTCCTCGGAGCTGCATTGCTCTTCAGCAGTCGCATATACCCAGCCCCGCCGGTCTCGGCGCAACGCGGGGTCTCGCCGCGGGTTCCTACCGGGCGATGACCCGCATCGCCGCCTGCACCATCAGCTCTTCCTGCCCGCGGTCATCGAGCAGGATTCCGACGACGTCGTAGTCACCGGCCGGGAACCCGCGCCAGATGAAGCTGTGCAGCGGTTCCGAATCGATGCCGCGCAGGCCGATCGTCGTGCTCCGATAGAACGAGCCGGAATCGGCGAAAATTAGAAGCTCTCTGGAGTGTTCGGTCGGCTGGATCCGGATGCTGATCTCCACGTCGCCCGGCGCGGCGACGAGCAGCGTCGGCTGGGGTTCGGAGAACGCGGGCGGTTGCGCCGCGGTTCCGTTGTTGCCCGGCGACGGCAGTTGGACCATCGGCGTCGTGGACGCCTGCCCGCCCGCGGCGGCCAGGGTGACCATGACGAGGCTGACAAGTCCGATGCTTTGCGTGGTCTTCATCAGCGTGTCCCCCCCGGGCCGGCGACAGATGCGCGCCGGCCCTGCAATGTTAAATGTGTGTTAATTATAAGTTACATCCACGTTAAGGGTAACGGTTCTTTGCGGCGCCGCACTATCCATGGTGAACCACTCCACCTCGCGGCAGGCCCTGGCGCTGTACCTCCTCTTCTGCGGGAGCGGATGCGCCGCGTTGATCTACGAGATCGTCTGGTTCCAGGTCCTGCAGCTCGTGATCGGGTCGTCGCCGATCTCGGTCGCCGCCCTCCTCGTGAGCTTCATGGGCGGGATGGGTCTGGGGAGCATCGCGTTGCCGCGGTTCGTACCGTGGTCGTGGCATCCGCTGCGGGTCTATGCCGGGCTCGAGCTGGCCATCGGGATCATCGGGGGCCTGCTGCTGCTGGTGCTCCCCGCGGTTCGGGTCGTCTACCTGGCGGCGGTGGGCTACGGTCTGGGAGGGGTCCTGCTGCGGGCGGCGGTCTGCGTGGCCTGCCTGCTGCCGCCGACGGTGCTGATGGGCGCGACCCTGCCGGCCGCGGCGCGCTGGGCGGGCACGTCGCGCGCCGGGGTGGGGCGAATCGGCCGGTTCTATGCCGCCAACACCGCGGGAGCCGTGCTCGGCGTGCTGGTGGCCAGCTTCTACCTGCTGCGGGTGTATGACACGGTGGTGGCTACGTTCGCGGCGGTCGCCGTGAATGCCGTGGTCGCGGTGGTGGCCGTGTTCGTGGCCCGGTCGAGCGGCGCATCTCGGCCCGCGATGGCGGATGGCCCGTCGATGCCGGTCGCGGTCCGCGCTGCGGCGGGCGGCTCCGACGTGGGCGCGCCGCCCGCCGCGGCCGCCGCGGGGCGAGCGCCGCTGGCGGTCATCTTTCTGTCGGGATTCGCCGCCATCGGCGCCGAAGTCGTGTGGACCCGTCAGCTCTCGTTGCTCTTCGGGGCGACCGTCTACAACTTCTCGCTGATTCTCGCGGTATTCCTCGCGGGCATCGGCCTCGGCAGTGCGGGGGGCGCCCGCGTCGCAGCCCGGACCGACCGTCCCGGCGCGGCGCTGGGGTGGTGTCAGATCGGCTTGCTGGCCCTGGTTCCCTATGCCGCCGGCATGATCGGTTACCGGCTTCCGCTCTGGCTGCCGGGACCGGAGGTCCTCTCGTGGGAGGCCGGTTCCCCCTGGTACCGGTTCCTGTACGACCTCGCCCGCTGCGCGATCGCCATCGGTCCCGCCACCCTCTGCTGGGGGGCGAGCTTCCCGCTGGCCCTCGCCGCCGCCAACACCGGCGAGGCCGACGCCGGCCGGCTCGTGGCGCGGGTGTCCGTCCGGCATACCGCCGGCGCGCTGGCCGGCGCCGTCCTCTTCAGCCTCGTGCTCATTCCCGGGCTGGGCACGCGACACGCGCAGCAGGTGCTGGTCCTGGTCGCGGCGGCCGGGGCGGGGCTGCTGTTCCTGAGGGGCGGCGGCTCGGCGGCCGACCCGGGCCGGGAACGACCGCGGCGAGCCCCCCGGGGAGCCCCCGGCGAGACTCCGCGTTCGACCGGGATCGGCGCGGCGTCCGCGCGGTTCGCGTACCGGCGCCGCGGGACCCTGCGCCCCGGGCTGGTGGCGGCCGCGGTGAGCGGGGCGGCGGCAATCGGTCTGATGGCGGTGCCGGCCTCGCCGCCCGGACTGATCGCCTTCGGGCGCGACGTCGAGGAACGGGAGACCATCGAGCGGTATCTCTTCGTCGACGAAGGCGTGAACGCCTCGGTCGCGGTCAGCGACAGCCGCGGCGGATACCGCCAGCTCCATATCAGCGGGAAGGTGGTGGCGTCGACCATGGATCTCGACCTGCGCCTCGAGCGGATGCTCGGCCATGTTCCGGCCCTGATCCATGGCGCGCCGCGCACCGTCCTCGTCGTCGGGCTGGGGGCCGGGATTACCGCGGGAGCCTTCACCCGATACCCGGAGGTCGAACGGATCGTCATTTGCGAGATCGAGCCGAAGGTGTCCGAGGCATCGGACCGGTTCGCGATCGAGAACCATGCGGTACTGCTCGATCCCCGCACGGAGCTCATCCACGACGATGCCCGTCACTTCCTGGCCACGACCGACGAGCAGTTCGACGTCGTCACGTCGGACCCGATCCATCCCTGGGTCCGGGGGGCGGCCAGCCTGTACTCCGTCGAGTACCACGACCTGGTCAGGCGGCGGCTGCGCCCGGGCGGCGTCGTCGCGCAGTGGGTCCCGCTGTACGAGACCGACGAGGCCGCGGCCAAGAGTCAGATCGCGACCTTCGCGGGCGCGTATCCCGACGCCACCCTGTGGAGCAGTGGTGTGTTCGATGAAGGGTACGACCTGGTGCTGCTCGGCCACCCGGGTCCCCCGCGGGTCGATGGGCAGGAGATCACCCGGCGGCTCGCCGGCGACCCGGACCTGCAGGACTCGCTCGGCGAGGTGGGGTTGGGCTCCACCCTCGATCTGCTGCGGACCTACGCGGGACGGGCCTCGGACCTGGAGCCGTGGCTGCGGGATGCCGAGATCAACCGCGACCGCAACCTCCGCCTGCAGTATCTCGCGGGGCTGTCCCTCGACCGGCAGGATGCGTCCGGCATCTATCGGTCCATCCTCCGATACCGGCGTTATCCGCCGGAGATCTTTCGGGTGCCCGCGAATGACGAGGCGGCGTTGCGCCTGGCCTTCTGACGGCGGAGACCGGAGCCGTCGTGCGACGAGTGCCGGGGCTATCCGGGATCGGGAGGCTCCCCGCCATGGTCTCGGATCACGTCGAGCACGATGGGTCCGAGATCCTCGGCCTTCCGGGCGCCGATGCCGTACACGTGCAGCAGCTCGGCCGCCGTCGTCGGCCGCCGCCGGGCGAGGTCGCGCAACGTGTTGTCGTGGAATACGACGTAGGGGGGCACGCCCCGGGCCCGGGCGACTTCGAGCCGGCACTGCCGCAGGGCGTCGAAGAGCTCGCGATCGACCCCCTCCCACGTGGCGGGGTCCTGTGCGGGCCGGCGCGCACGCTGTCCGGGGACGGGCCGCGGCTGGCGGTAGAGCTCGACGGGGGCTTGGCCCTTCAGCGCCGCCACCCCGTGCTCGGTGAGCTGGAGAACGGGATACTCACCCGTCGTGCGCAGCAGCAGATGCTGCTCGGTGAGCTGGTCGAGATAGCCGCGCAGCTCGGCGATGGGCACGTCGGAGAGCAGCCCGAACGTGCTGAGCGCCTGATGGCGCCCCCTGGAGACCGCGTCGGTGGTGCGGCCGCGCAGAACGTCGACGACATGGCCGCCCCCCCATCGCTGCCCCAGCCGGGCCACCGTCGACAGGATCTTCTGGCACAGGACCAGGGCGTCGTCGATCCGCTCCAGCTCCTTGAGGCACCAGTCGCAGGCGTCGCAGGTGTCGCGTGCATAAGGCTGGTCGAAGTACTCGACGAGCGTCCGGTGCCGGCAGCGGGTGCCGCCGGCGTACCGCTCCATGCCGGTCAGCAGCTGCCGCGCCGTTTTCGACAGCTCTCCGCTCTTCTCGAGCATCTGGCGCCATCGGGCGAAGTCGGCGACCGAGTAGAGGAGGATGCACTCCGCCTCGAGGCCGTCCCGCCCGGCGCGGCCCGATTCCTGCTGGTAGTGCTCGAGCGACCGCGGCGCGCCCGCGTGGATCACGTAGCGGATGTTCGAGCGATCGATCCCCATGCCGAATGCCACGGTCGCCACCATGATGTCCGCGCGTTCCTCGAGAAACGCGTCCTGGTGCCGCCGCCGCGTCTCGTCTGGCAGGCCGGCGTGGTAGGGGAGGGCGCGATGGCCCTGGCCTTCCAGCCATTCGGCGATCGACTCGACTTCCCGCCGCGAGAGGCAGTAGACGATGCCCGCCTCTCCGGCGTGACGGTCCAGCACCCGGCGAATCTGGTCCTTGAGGCCGGTGCGGGTTCGCACGCGGTAGACGAGGTTGGGCCGGTCGAACGACCCGACGAGCACCTCCGGGTCACGCAGGGCGAGCTGCGCGATGATGTCCTCGCGCACCCGGCGGGTGGCGGTGGCGGTGAACGCGTGCAGGGCCGCGCCGGTGAAGTCGTCCCTGAGCCGCGCGAGCTGTCGATACTCGGGGCGGAACTCGTGCCCCCACTGGCTGATGCAATGGGCTTCGTCGACCGCGACGAAGCGGACGCCCCACGTCCGGAGCCGAGCCCGGAACGCCTCTCCGCCCTCCCCGACGAGGCGCTCCGGCGTGACGTACAGCAGCCGGCAGCGCCCCTCGTCGAGGTCGGCGTAGACCCGGCGCCGTTCGGCCGGGGTGATGGAGGCGTTGAGGGCGGCGGCAGACACCCCGTTCTCCACCAGGCCGTCCACCTGGTCCTTCATCAGCGATATGAGCGGTGACACGACGAGCCCGACCCCGCCGTCCGGTCCGACGAGGGCCGGCAGCTGAAAGCACAGCGACTTGCCGCCTCCCGTCGGCAGCACGACCACGCTGTCGCGGCCCTGCAGGTTGGCGGCGATCGCCTCCCGTTGCAAGGGGCGGAACTCGCGGTAGCCCCAGTAGTTCGCGAGGGTGTCGAGCAGGACCGATTCCTCGATCTCAGTCACCGGACGGGGTGTCTCAGGCGGGGTCGGCACACGTGAAAGAGGTGCAAGGAGCGGGCCGGGGCGACTGGGCCGGTCCGAGCGCGGCCACGCGGCGCCACGCCGCGATCCGACCCGGGTGGTTCGCTTCGTGCGAGTTCCTCACGTTCGACCGGAGGTCGCAGGCGTGCGGCGCGGGCGCGAGCATCGAACGGTCCTTCTCCCCGAGGGACGGGCGGCGGGGCGGGCCGCGGATCGGCTCGTTTTGCGGCACCGCCGTCCCCGGTCGACGGCCGGTCGTCGGACGAACCCTCGCCAGTTCGTCGCCGCACCGATTATAGTGCGCTTGCAGAACGGCGCCGAAGGGATCAGACTGAACCATGATTGGCCGGAGGAGGACGCGTGTGCAGGGTGGCAGATACGTTTGGTCGGTAGCGGGGATGCTTCTGGTGGCCGGGCTCGCGTCCGCGCAGCGTCCCGATTTCTCCGGGATGTGGACGCTCGATCGCGAGGCGAGCGACTTCACGACGCCGGCGTTCAGCGGCGGCCGGGGCGGGGACGACGTCGGACGGCTGTTCATCACCCATGCCGCCAACGGCACGGTGATCGTCGGCGCGGAGACCAACGGCCTCAAGGCCTGGTCCTATACGCCGGGGCGCGAGCTCACCATTCCCGTCGGCCGCGACACCACGATGCGGGCCGCGTCGCGGTGGGAGGGCGAGCGGCTGGTGGCGGAAGGGACGCAGGGCGACATGACCATGCACGAGGTGATGTCGCTGAGCCCGGACGGCGGCACCTTGACCATCGAGGTGACCACTGGCATGCCGGCGGGGGAGACCCGCAACCGGCTCGTCTATCGGGCGGATCGGCCCGTCGGCGCGTGCGAGACCTGGGCGATGCCGTGCAAGGAGTTCCCGCAGGACGTGCCTCCGGCCGGCGGCTCGGACGCTGCGCGCGAGGGGTTACCGCGATGACGAGACACGAGACGCCGATCCGTATGGTCCTGGCCGCGGTCCTCTTCCTGGCCGCCGCGCCCGCCGCGGCGCAGGAAGGGGAGTGGCGTCAGTGGGCGGGGAGGAACCGCGACTTCACGGCCGAGTCGACGGGTCTCGCCGAGCGCTGGCCGGCCCCGGGTCCGCCCGAGATCTGGAGTCGGCCCCTGGGCGCCGGGCATTCCTCCATCCTGGTCTCCGGCGGGCGGCTGTTCACCATGTACCGCGTCTCGCACAGCGAGGGCGGCGGTTCCCCCTGGACGCCGCGCGAGGCGGTCATCGCCCTCGACGCGGCGACGGGCGCGACGCTGTGGGAGTACGAGTACGCGTCGAAGAACCAGGACTTCGACCAGGGGGCGGGGCCGCACGCGACGCCGCTGCTGGCCGGCGGCCGCCTGTTCACCGTCGGCAGCAACAAGGAGCTGCACGTCTTCGATCCCGAGACCGGCGAGCTGTTGTGGTCGAAGAACCTCATCACCGACTTCGGCGCGCCGCCGTTGCTGATCCGATCGATGATCAAGCCGGGGTCCGGGATGAGTCCGACCCCCTACAAGGACACCATCCTCCTGCAGGTCGGCGGACCCGGCCAGGCAGTGATGGCGTTGCGGCAGCGTGACGGCGAGGTGGTCTGGAAGAGCGGCAGCTTCCTGGTGTCGCATGCGGCGTTGGGGCTGATTACGGTCGACGGCCGGCGCCACGCGGTGGTCTTCGCCGGGCAGGCGGTGGTCGGCATGGATCCCGACACCGGGCAGGTGCTCTGGGCGCACCCCCACGACGCCGGCAACGACTTCAACTTCCAGATTCCCCACTACGACCCCGAGAGCCGCGTGCTGTTCTTCTCGTCCGGCTACATCGGCGGCAGCCAGGCGATCCGCCTCGTGCCCGACGGGGACGTCGTGCACACCGAGGCGCTGTGGGAGGATCGCCGCCTGCGGTTCACGTTTCTGAACGTGCTGCGGATCGGCGACTTCATCTACGGCACGAGCGGCCAGGGCGCGACCGCGGTGCTCACCGCCACCCACATGGAATCGGGGGAGACGGCGTGGCGCGAGCGCGGGTTCAGCCGCGCGACCATGGTCTACGGGGACGGGAAGGCGATCATCCTGGAGGAGGACGGCGACCTCTCGCTCGTCCGGCTGAGCCCGAACGGCCTCGAGCGGCTGGCCACGACGCCCCTGTTCGACACGCGGTCCTGGACGGTGCCGACCCTCGTCGGGACCACCCTCTATGCCCGCGACCGCGCCCGCATCGTCGCCCTGGACCTGGGCGCCGGCGGCGAGAGCGCGGAGCCTCGGTAGGACGAACACCTGCGCCGAAGGATCAAACGCCGTTGCGCCAGATCGCCTCGAAGGCAGGCTGGCCCGATGATCGGCGCCCGCCGGTCAGGGAATCCGGCTCTATTCGTCGTCCGACGCGTCGCTGTCCGCAATCACCGGCGCCGTCCGTTCCGCGGGCAGAGTCACGCGCCGTTCCACCATGAAGGCCCGCTTGCCTTCGATCAGGGTAGCCAACCGAGCGTTGATCAGAGCGACCCGGTCATCGTTTTGCAGCCGACCGATGCAGTCGATCGAGAAGCCGTGGGTCGGCAGCAGCCTCCCAAGCGCGTCCCTGTCCAGCTTGGACAGCTTGGACAGCTTGCCCAACGCCTGTCCGACATGATCTTCGTCCACGAACAATCGGTTTGCCGGGCTGGAAACCAGCTCGGGCGGATCTGGGTTGGACCACACGTAGCCAACCGCGTCGGTTCCCAGGAGGGACAGAAGCGGACCTGGCTCCAGGACGGAGTCGCCCTTGAGCGATCGCGGACCAAGAGACGCCAAGTACAGGAGGAATGCGCGCACACGGGCGCTTCGCGTGTCGAAACGGTCGGGAAACGGCTGCGCCGGCATGTCCAGGTCGACCACGTTGAACGTCTCGCTCTCCCCCTTCGCGAGGGCGCGGATTTCCTCCAGCGCGCGTTTGGCCTGCGCGGTGTTGACGCCGCCGAACCAGCCTGTGAACGACGTCACCCAGAACCAGCGCCTCAGCAACTTGACCGTCGTTGCCGCGGGCTGCGGGCAGATGCGATGGAACTCGCCGAGCAGCACGAGTTGCAGTCCGTAAGGGAGCAGGCGGTCGGAGGTGACGCCGAAGCGCTTGAGCATCTCCAGAGCGAGCCTGATGCCTTGCGTGGCGGTCTTGAACGCTTCCGGCAGTCTCTCGCGGACTGCCGGCTTGACCATCAGGTCCGCCCAGTCCTTGGCGTAGATGTCCAGCTCGAGAGCAGCGAGCACCGACCTGAGAAGGAAGACGCGATCGAGGCTTCCGAAGCCCATTGTCCTCAACTCGGCCTTGAACCCGTTCAGCATGCTGGCGAGATGAAACTCTCCCTCCTGATAGGTCAACGCAGACACGAGCTCGTCCGCAGCCATCTTGCGTCCGGTGCGGTTCAGGCGAGCGAAGACCGTGACGGCGCTCTCGAGGTCCGCCTCGCGGATGTGAATGAGCGGGAGCTGATAGTCTCGAAACGCGCTCGAAAGGCGATCCGCCTCGTCGAGCCAACGCAGGGCTCGGCGCTCGTCGTCGACCTGGTCCTGTATCCGACGGCAGGCCTCGAAGAATCCCGCCGTGTTGAGCAGGCTGCGCACGGGAAAGTACCTTGGATCTGAGTCCTGCGCCAGCTTGCGGTGGTCGATGAATGTCTGGTCCTCGAGGTCGTAGTACACGCGCCAGTCGATGTGGTCCACGATCGGGTCCATGTCGTCGGTCAACCGTAGCGTTCCTGCAAGAGTAGAGACGCGCTGCTGGCCGTCAAGCAGGTACCCAACCGATCCGTCCGAACCCGGACTGATTTCCAACGGACCGATGCGCGGGGTGGACTGGATTCCCTTCTCCGTGTCCCACACGAGGATCGAGCCGATGGGAAAACCGCGCCGAACGCTGTCGAGCAACGTGCTCAGGTCAGGCTGACTCCACACGAAGTCACGCTGGAACTTCGGGACGCGGATCTTGCCGGCGGCGACGCGTTCCACGAGCTTGCCCAGAAAAATGACTTCCGGAACGACTTCGGTGTGCTTCTCTATGTCGGACATGCCGACAGTTCTCGGCGGATCTGCTCCATGCCGTGCCCGAGGTCGCCTCGTCCGCGAGCCAGCAGTTCGTTCCTGACCTCCCGCACGTTCCACACGCCCCAGCATTCATGCACGCGCGGTCCGAATCCCCCGGCGAGAGTCTCACGATCGCCACGACCGGCAGCACATGGGAGAGTCCGCGGCCTGCCTGCTCGATGCGCACGTAGGTGTTCCTGAACGGTGTTCCCGTCATCAAGTCGAAGTAGCTGGCCTGCGGAACGAAGTCGATTGGCACACCGAAGGTCTTGCGGTACCAGTCGCGAACCGATTCGCGCAGTGCATCGTCCGCGAACAGGGCCAGCGGCGAATCCCGTCCGTCGGGTCGGATGCTCGCGGGTGCGCGTTCCGACGCGTGAAGAGCCGACGCGCGGAGGTGCCGGGGGCAACGCAGGTGACGAACACCTGCGGCCCAGGCCTTCAGGGCGTCGGCCTGCGGGCCGATCCATCCGGCGAGCGCGTGGGGCTGCTCGGGTAGCAACCCCCGCCAGTTCAAGGGACGAAGGTCCGGCGGACCCCCCGGGACCGAAACGCGGTAGTCGGCGGCTTCGTCGAATCCCTGCCTTTCCGCAAAGATCTCCCGGTCGCCGCTCTGCAGCCGCCAGTCGGAAATCTGCCGCTCGGGCGTTCGTCCCGGCGCCATGACGTTCGTGACGGTGGCGGAGAGCGACGATTCGCCGCCCTCGCCGGCCAGGGTGATGGAGAACTGCAGCCGACCGTGCAAGGGGCGCCCCGTCACGAGATCCTCGAAGGTCTCGCCGTGCCGGAGCCCGCCGGAACCCAGCGGAAGGGGTTCCCGCGCGTCGACGTCCGGGGGAGCCAGCCCGCCCGCCAGCAACTGGATCGCCTGGGCGAGCGCCGTCTTCCCGGAGTTGTTGGGCCCCACCAGGATTGTCAGCGGAGCCAGCTCCACCTCGGCCCGCCGTGCGTAGCCCTTGTACCGTTCGAGACTGAAACGTCGGAGTTCCACGCCGACTACATGATAACCACTGCCGGTCACGGAACCGTGGACCTCGCTGTCGGGCGACGCCGCTCCAGGTGCGCCCGGGCGGGCTCTCCTGCTCTTGACCGCGTTGGCTGTACTTCGCGGGCCGGTGCTCCGGGTGCGTCCGGGCCGGCCGTGTGGAATCGAGCAGGAGATCGCGCGGATGCCGCCCCGCTCCAGGTACGCCCGGGGCCGCGGCCTTGGTCGAGGGGCCTCTCCAGGTGCGCCGGGGTGGCCGGTATCGGCGAGGCGCCTGGGCAGCCGCGGGGCCGCTGCTCCAAGTGCGCCCGGCCGGCTCCCGGGTCCGCTGGGATCGCGGAGAGCGGGGCGGCGCTGCCGCCGGTGGCGGGCGTCGGGAATGGAGAAGAGCCGCCGACGTCCCGGTGTCCGCGCCGAAGAGTGGCGCGGACACCGGGGGATGCGGGCGGCTAGCGGTTCGCCCGCTGGCGGTCGAGCAGGTCGACGTCGAAGGTGAAGGTCAGCGGCACCGACACCGGGTCGTAGCAGAGCCGGTCGTCGCACGCCTGGTAGTCGAGGGTGCCCGACACCGTCACGGCGTTGACCTCGGCGAGGGCCTCTTCCGTGCCCGGGGCGCCGGACACCACCGCTTCCTGCAGCAGGGTGAATGGGGCCTGGTAGACGGGCACCCGCTCGTCGAGCGGCTCGAAGTGGTAGATCTCGGACGGCGGGAACGCCACCGGCTCTAACCGGATGTGCGGCACCGGCGCCAGCGTCAGCCCCATCACCCGATAGCCGAGCTGCTCGGCCCCCGGGGCGTAGAGGTGCATGCCCGGATTCGGCTCGATCTCCAGGGCGACGGAGAAACGGGTTCCCACGGTGATGGTCGGATCGCTGGCGAACGCGGTGAACTTCAGGTGCGCGGTCGTGCCTTCGACGGCGGCGATGGGAGACAGCCCCTCGCCGAGCCGGAGCATCACGTTCGCGGCTGTGTTCCGTTCCCGATAGAACTCCTCGAAGAACCGCGCCGTCACGCGTCCTTCGCGGTCGAGCATGAAGGTCCCCGGGAACGGCGTGCCGACGACGTTCGAGCCCGCGCCGAACACCGACACGTACTGCGCCACGTCCGCCACGACCTCCGGGTCGTCGCCGTTGGGGCCCTGGGCCTCGATGGCGACGGTGTTCAGGATGCCGAAGTCGGTGATGACCGCGGAGTCGTCATCCGCGAGGAGCGGGAAGGTGATGCCGCGCCGCCGGCTGAAGTCGGTGAGCACCTCTTGCGAATCGTAGCTGACGGCCGCGACCCCGAGGCCCCTCCCCCGAAGCTCTTCGATACGGTCCTGCAGCTCCACGAGCTGCGCTTTGCAGTACGGTCACCAGTCGGCGGACCGGTGGAACAGCAGGATCGCGCCGTTCGGCCCCAGAATCGAGTCGCGTGTCCGGATGCGTCCGTTCTGGTCGGGCAGGGAGAAGTCGGGGACGATCTCACCGATCTGCGGTCCGAGCGATGCAACGTCCACGGGTGCTCTCTCCTGGGCGGCCTCGGCCGGAACCGCGAGCGGCAGGGCGCAGAGGGCGCCCGCGAGAGCGATGTGACGCAGTGTGCATTTCATGAGGCGGCATCCTACCACGGTCGGGCGGGGCGCCACCCCGGTCCGACCTCGCGGGATTTCCCGTCGGCGGCCGGCGCCGGCCGACCGTGCCGCCGGTCCCGGCGCCGGCTGGTCGTGCCGACTCGTCCTGGCGGACTGACCCTGCCACGGACGCCCGGCGCCGGCTGACTATAATGCGCGGCGGGAGGACGACATTTCATGCGAACAGCGCAGAAGCTGACACTCGAGGACGCGCGGGTCATGATGGCGGCGGCTGAGGCCAGGGCGCGCGAGATTGGCGTCGACATGGACATCGCGATCACCGACGACAACGGCAGCCTGCTCATGTTCCACCGGATGGACGGCGGCCGGATCACGAGCATCGACGTGGCCATCTCCAAGGCGTTCACCGCCGCCGCGGCGCGTCGCTCGACGCGGGCCTACGGCGAGGTGAGCGGACCGGGAGGCCCCGCGTTCGGTATCCACGTCAGCAACCAGGGCCGCTTCATGATCGTGGCCGGCGGCCTGCCGGTGTTCGTGAACGAGGAGATCGTCGCCGGCATCGGCTGCAGCTCCGGCACCCCCGATCAGGACGAGGTCGTGGCCCAGGCCGGCGTGGACGCGCTGCTGGCGAGCCTGGCCGGCGGGTAGGAGTCTGCGCCGTAGAAGTGCCGACGTCTCCCCGAGGGAGCCGGCCTCGCCGAAGGGGACGTCGCCTCTCCGAGGGAGGCGCCGCCTCCCGGAGGGCTGGTTTTGGGGCGTCGGCGCCGCCAAGGCGACGGCGGAGCCGCCGGCGACGACTTGCCGGGCCGGGCGCAGCGGAACCGCGAGCTACTGCTGCTGCTCGCGCGCCGCGAGGATGTCCCTGAAGTTCGGCCCCAGATCCTCGCCCAGCGTGGTGTCGGCTCCGAGCTGGTCGAGAATCTCGCCCGTTTCCTTGTGGGTGTAGAACGAGCCGGAACGGTACTCGCCTTCGGCCGCGATCATCCAGGGCGTCTGGCCGCGGATGTTGACGACGTCGATCTCGGCTCCCTGCTCGACGAGGTACGGCACCAGCAGGGTTCCCCCGAGATAGACGCCGCCGTGCAGCGTGGTCTGCCGGTGGACGTTGGTGGCGTTGATGTCGAGGCCGAGCTCGAGCAGGTACTGCACCGCCGCGAGCGCCGACTGCTGCAGCGGCAGGTTGTCGCCGAACCAGCGGACGCCGTACTTGTCCGCACCCTCCACGTAGTCGCCGCCCGCCGCCACCATCAGCGCGGTGGTCCCGTCGTCGGCCCGCAGCGTCGGGTCGGCGCCGCCCTCCACGAGGATCCGCATGCTCTCGAGGTCGTTGTAGCTGGCGGCCAGGAAGAACGGCGTGGCGCCGATGTTGGAGGGCGCCATCCCGTTGTTCTGCGTGATGCGCCGCGAGACGAACGGCAGCCGCCTGGTCATCCGGGGGTCGGGGTCGGGGTCGGCGCCGTGCTCGAGCAGCGCCGCAACCACTTCGGGCATCTTGCGTTGCACGGCGGCGTGCAGGGCGGTGCGTCCCGCCCCGTCGTGGTCCGGGTCGGCGCCGCGCGCGAGCAGGAAGCGCGCCAGCTCGGAATGGCCGCTGTCGATGGCGACGAGCAGGGCGGCGGCGTCGGTGTCGGGCACGAAACGGGAGCGCGCGTTGGTGTTGCCGCCGATGCCGTCCGGCGCCGACTCGTCGACGTCGGCTCCGGCCGACAACAGCAGGTCGGCGGTTTCGAGATTGCCCTGCTGGGCCGCGAAGAGCAACGGGGTGAACCGGTTCTTCGAACGGGCCGAGACCGCCGCGCCGGTCTCGAGGAGCAGGCGCGCCACCGGGGTGTGGTTCTCGGCCACCGCCAGCATCAGCGCGGTCTGGCCGAGGGTCGCTTCCGCGGCGTCCGGGTCCGCGCCCGCCGCGAGCAGGCTGCGGGCCACGTCGAGGCTGCCGACCCGCGCGGCCGTCATCAGCGGCGTCTCCCCGTTGCCGCGCGACGCGTTCGGATCGGCGCCGGCCGCGAGCAGGGCGTGGACGATGGGCCGGCTGCCGTTCAGGCTGGCCAGCGCCAGCGGCGTGACCCCGTGATCGTCCGCGGCGTCGGCGTCCGCGCCGGCCGCGAGCAGGTCGGCCACCATGGCGGGAACGTCGCGGTGCGCCGCCCAGTGGAGGGCGGTGGTCCCGTCTCCGTACGTCACGCCGGTGGCCGCGCCCGCCTCGAGCAGGGCCCGGACGGCCTGGTGATCGCTGCGTTTCGCCGCTGCCACGAGCTCCGGCGGATCGAAGGCCGGCTGGGCGTGGGACGTGATGGAGAGCGCGGTCGCCAGAACGCCGGCCGCGAACGCGGCCACCGTCGATTCATGTACCTGCATGGTTCTCGGTCTCATTGGCCGTCCGGGTGACCGGGTGCGTAGCCCGCCGGGTGCACGTCAGATTTGTGAGATGACTGCCCCTGGCACTGTCAGGTGGGCGATTTCGGTGTCGTTCTCGGCCCTGAGGCCCTCCGAACGGGCCTTTTCTGGGCTTTGGCGCCATGGGGTACCTCGGGGGCCAGCCGCGCGGGATACCTCCAGCGGCGGCATCTCACTTTTCTGACGTGCACCCTAGCCCGCCCCGTCGCTTGACTGCCGCCGTTGCCTTCATGATAATGCAGCGGCGGGCGTCGTACACAACTCCATCAACCGGTTGCACATGCCATACGGTTACGTACGTACACCGGGTTCGCTGGCGATCCTGGCCGCGGCGCTCCTGTCGTTCGGGGGAGGCGGGACGGGCGCCGCGCTGGCGCAGTCCGCGTCGGACGACCGCGCCCTTTTCACCCGCTACTGCGTGGCGTGCCACAACGATCGGACCCTGACCGCGGGCGTCTCCCTGCAGACCGTCGACTTCGATCGGGTCGGCGAGCACGCCGGCGAGGTCGAGGTGTGGGAGAAGGTGGTGCGCAAGCTCCGCGCCCGCGCGATGCCCCCGGCCGGCCGGCCGCGTCCGAGCGAGGCGCAGTACGAGGGGGTCGTCGCCCGCCTCGAGGCGGCGATAGATGCCGCGGCGACGGCCGCTCCGAACCCCGGCCGGCGTCCCGCCGTCCATCGCCTGAACCGCGCCGAGTACGCCAACGCCGTCCGCGACCTGCTCGCGCTCGAGATCGACACCCGGGTGCTCCTGCCGGCCGACGACTCCGGCTACGGTTTCGACAACATCGCCGACGTGCTGTCGGTGTCGCCGATGCTGACCGAGCGCTATCTGTCGGCGGCGCGGAAGATCAGCCGGCTGGCGGTGGGCGACCCGAATCTGGCGCCGGCGACGGAGATCTTCACCGTCGACAAGTATCTGAAGCAGGACGCGCGGGTCAGCGACGACCTGCCGTTCGGGTCGCGGGGTGGGCTCGCGGTGCGGCATACCTTCCCCGTGGACGGCGAGTACGTCGTCAAGATCTACCTCGCGCGCACCTACGACGGACGGTTGCGCGGCCTCGCCAGCCGGCACGAGCTCGAGGTGCGGCTCGACGGCGCCCTGGTGCGGACCCTGACCGTGGGCGGCCCCGTGCACGATGCCGCGGGCGTCGAGCAGCGGCGGGACTACCGGAACTCGGCCGACGACGGGCGGGAGGTGCGTTTCAGCGTGCCCGCCGGCCCGCACCGGCTCGCGGTGACCTTCGTCGATCAGGCGGCGGTGCTGGAAGGCATGCGCCGGCCGCACTACGCGGTGACGAGCTACGAGTACGCGGGCGACCAGACCCTCGATCCGGGCATCGGCCGCGTCGAGCTGCGGGGGCCGTACAACGTCACCGGCCGCGGCGACACCCCCAGCCGGCGCGCCATCTTCGTCTGCCGCCCCCCCGTCGGGGCCGCCCCTTCGGGTCCCGAAGAAGCGGCCTGCGCCCGCCAGATCCTCGGGGGGTTGGGACGCCGGGCGTTCCGGCGGCCGCTCGACGACCGCGATCTCGACATGCTGCTGCGTTTCTTCCATCTGGGACGCGAGGGCGGCGACTTCGACGCGGGCATCGAGATGGCCCTCCGCCGCGTGCTGGTGAGCCCCGACTTCCTGTTCCGGCGCGAGCGGGATCCGGACGGGGCGGTCCCGGGAGCGCCGTATCTCATCAGCGAGCACGAGCTCGCGGCGCGGCTGTCGTTCTTCCTGTGGAGCAGCATTCCCGACGGCGAGCTGCTCGATCTCGCCTATCGGGGCGGGCTGCGCGAACCCGGCGTGCTCGAGGCCCAGGTGGCGCGCATGCTGGCGGATCCCCGGGCCGCGTCGCTGGTCGACAACTTCGGCGGGCAGTGGCTGTACCTGCGCAACATGGCCCTGGTGGCGCCCGACCCGTATGCCTTCGCCGACTTCGACGCCAACCTCCGAGGGGCGATGGCCCGCGAGATGGAGCTGTTCCTCGACCGCCAGATTCGCCGGGACCACGGTGTCCTGGAGCTGCTGACGTCGGACGAGACGTTCGTCAACCAGCGGCTGGCCGAGCACTACGGCATTCCCAACGTCTACGGGAATCACTTCCGGCCCATCACTCTCGCCGGCGAGCTGTCGCCGCGGCGCGGCCTGCTCGGCAAGGGCAGCCTGCTGACGGTGACCTCGTACGCGCACCGGACGTCCCCGGTGGTCCGCGGCAAGTGGCTGCTCGAGAACATCCTCGGTTCGCCGCCCCCGCCCCCCCCGCCGGACGTGCCCGCGCTGGCCGAGAACGACGACAGCGGCGAGCCTCCCCGCTCGGTGCGGGAGCGCCTCGAGGTGCACCGCGAGAATCCTGCGTGCGCGGGTTGCCACCGGGTCATGGATCCCCTGGGCTTCGCGCTCGAGAACTTCGACGCCATCGGCCGCTGGCGGACGGTGACGGAGGCGGGGACCCCGGTGGACGCGGCCGGCGAGCTGGCGGACGGGACCCCGGTGGACGGACCCGAGTCCCTGGCCGCGGCGCTGCTCAAGCGACCGGACAGCTTCGTGACCACCGTGACCGAGAAGTTGATGACCTACGGGCTCGGGCGCGGTGTGGAGTACTACGACGCCCCGGCGGTCCGTCGGATCGTCCGTGAGGCGAAGGACGAAGACTACCGCTGGTCGGCGATCATCGCGGGCATCGCCCGCAGCGTGCCGTTTCAGATGAGGAGAGGTCCCGCGTAATGATTATCACCAAGATGGCGTTGCCCCGGCGCACCTTCCTGCGCGGCGTCGGCGCGACCCTCGCCCTGCCGCTGCTCGACGGGATGGTGCCGGCCCTGTCGGCGATGCGCAACACGCCGGCGCGGCCTCGGGCGCGGCTGTACGTCGGCTACGTGCCCAACGGCGTCATCATGGACAAGTGGACCCCGGCCGTCGAGGGCGCGGGCTTCACGCTGCCGCAGACCCTCGCTCCCCTGAAGCCGTTCCAGGATCAGGTCACGGTGGTGAGCGGTCTGGCCAGCGAACCGATGTTCCCGCTGCCCGGCGAAGGCACCGGAGACCACGTCCGCGCCGCTTCGGCGTTCCTGACCGGGGTGCATCCCAAGAAGACCGAGGGACCGGACATCCGCGGCGGGACGTCGATGGATCAGATCGCGGCCGCGCAGATCGGTCAGGACACCCAACTGACGTCGCTGGAGCTCAGTCTGGACCCGAACGAGCTGATCGGTGCGTGCGAGGCGGGCTGGAGCTGTGCGTACGCCAATACCCTGTCCTGGCGCAACCCGACCACTCCGCTGCCGATGGAGAACCAGCCGCGGGCGGTCTTCGAACGGTTGTTCGGCGATACCGACGACACGAGTCAGGCGGCCCGGTTGGCGCGCATGCGCGAGGATCGCAGCATTCTCGATTCACTGGTGCACGAGGTCGACAGCTTCCGGCATACCCTGGCGCCGGCCGACCGCGACAAGGTGAACCAGTATCTCGACGCGATCCGCGACATCGAGCGGCGCATTCAGCTCGCGGAGGCGCAGAGCCACGTCGAGCTGCCGGAGCTGGCCCGACCCACCGGCGGCATCCCCGATACCTTCGCCGAGCATGCGCGGTTGATGTTCGACCTGCAGGTGCTGGCGTTGCAGACCGACATGACCCGGGTCATCACCTTCATGATGTCGCGCGAGGTCAGCCCGCGGACCTATCCCGAGCTGGGAATTCCCGACCCGCACCACGGTCTGTCGCACCACCAGAACCGCCCGGTGCAGATGGAGAAGCTGGCCAAGCTGAACCTGCACCATATCGAGCAGTTCGCCTATTTCGTCGAGCGTCTGAAGGCGACGCCGGACGGAGACGGGACCCTGCTCGACCACATGATGATGCTCTACGGCTGCGGCATCAGCGACGGCAACCAGCACCTGCACGTGAATCTGCCGATCCTGCTCGTCGGCGGCGCGGCGGGGCGCATGCGGGGAGGCCGCCACGTGCGCGCGGCAGAAGAGACGCCGCTGACCAACCTGCAGCTCAGCCTGCTCGACAAGGTCGGGGTGCCGACCGAGCGTCTCGGCGACAGCACCGGGGAATTGAAGCACCTGTCGGACGTCTAGGGGCTTGCGCCGTAGAAGTTTCGCGCCAGCGGAACTTCAAACGCGACCGCAAGGTCGCGCCCGGGGCTTGCGCCGTAGAAGTTTCGCGCCAGCGAAACTTCAAACGCGACCGCAAGGTCGCGCCGGTTAGGAGCCCGCGGCGGCTTGCCGCGGGCTCCCGATTCCAGCAGTACAGACCCGAAGTTTGCGGGCGTGGGGCCGAGGCCCCGGACATGCCGCCGCTGCTGCGGGCGCGTTGCGCCGCGCCCGCTCAGTGGTGATGGTGGTGGTACGCCTCGTGCTCGGCGTGCGCCTTGTCGCGCTGGATCTTCTTCGCGGACTGGCGGGCGAGACCCAGGTTGCGCTGCCGCGTCCCGTCCGAGCTCACGGACGCGATCGACAACAGCTTCTCCAGATCGCTGCCCTGGCACGCCGGGCACGCGGGGTCGGTGCCGGGCAGCACCAGCAGCTCGAACTGTTTCCGGCAGCCTCGGCATTCGTATTCGTAGATCGGCATCGTCTCCTCACTGGGTGATCAGGTTGATGCAACCGGCCGGACCGGGATGGAGGGGGCCGCCCGCCTCTGCCGCAGCTTGGCGCGCACGAGCAGCAGCCAGTGCGGGCATTTCTTGACATCGGCGTAGAGCCGTTCGCAGTCGTCGCAGCGGACGCATTCGGTCATCACGATCTGCGGTCCGCGGATGGCGCCCCATTCGCACGCCTTCTCGCAGATCTTGCAGGTGTCGCACTCCTTCCACCGCTTGATCCGGAAGACCGTCGCCTTGGACAGCAGCCCCAGGAATGCGCCCACCGGGCACAGGAACCGGCAGTAGAGGTTGCGCACGAACACGGTGGCCGCGAGCAGGGCCGCGAGCCCGATCCACATCGCCGTCGAGCCCCGCCGGGTGAACATCCAGAACGGCTCGACGAAGCGGTACGCGGGGATGTCCGCCGTCCCCAGGAAGTACAGCAGCGTCACCCCCAGCAGGCCGTACTTGATCCACGCCGCGCGCCGCTCGAGCCACGGAGGCACCTCGACCCGCAGCCGCGCCGGGACCACCCGGTCCATCAACTGGGTGAGCGCCCCGAAGGCGCAGACGCGGCCGCAGTAGAGCCGTCCCCAGAGGATCGTGGTGACGACCGTGAACACCGCGAACAGATACCAGGCGAGACTGTAGCGGAAGACCGGCATGTTCCCGGTCATCATCCCGTAGACGTTGACCACCGAGATGAGCTGGCTCTTGGTGAACCCGAGGTAGCCGACCGCGGCGGCCAGGGTCACGTACTTCATCCAGACGCTCTTTCTGAAGAACCCGACGAGGACCAGCGTCGCGAAGCCGGTGAAGAGCGCGAGATCGGCGGCCTGATCGCGGAGCAGCGCGCCCCACGTCTCGATGTCCTCCTCGTCGTCTCCGAAGCTCCAGGGGTCGTCGCCCTCCTCTTCGTCCTCGAAGCCCCAGTCGGCGTCCTCCTCGAAGTCCGAGCCGTCGTCGGCCGGCTGCTCGTCGATGTCGGAGGCTTCCGAGGACGGCGCCGCGGGGACGGCCCCGGGCTCCAACTGCGCCGCCGCGGGGGCGGCCGGCCCGAACCCCGCCAGCAGCAGCGTCGCGAGGGCTCCCAGGACTCGGATCACTTCAGGCCTCCCTCCGGACGCAGGAACTGCCGGGCGATGCGCCGGGCTCCGTTGCGCACCGCCCGGGTCGCGCTCCGCACCGTGATGGTCGCGGTGGCCACCGCATCGACGTCGGCGCCGACCCGGAACCGGTCGCGCACGCTCTTCTGAAGGAACTGCGCGGCGTACTCGGGGGTGTCCACCGAGAAGTACCCGTAGGGCTCGAAGTGCCGGACGACGATGACGCCGGTCAGCTCGGCGTCGAGATCGATACCCACGAGCACCTGGATGGGGCCGTCGTACCCGCGTTCCAGCGGTTCGAGCTCGGTGGTCCAGAAGGCGAAGCCCACGATGTCGCCGTTGGCCGCATGCGCCTTGAAATGCGGCGGCGACCCCTCCTTCGGGGAGAAGGACGCGGCCTTCGGGAACAACCGGGCCAGACGCTCCTGCATCAACGGATCGAAGGGCGACTGTCCTTCGAGGACCACGACGCCGGCCAAGAGCAGCGCGAGGATGGGAATTCTCATAGAATTGCCTGGAAGTGTACCCCAACGGAGGTTCCATGCTGCGCACCAGACTCGGCACGACCGCGGTCGTGCTGTTCGTTGCCGCGATCGCGGCGTGCCCGAGCGCGTTCGCGCAGGGCCGGCTGGCCGACGCCACCGGCCTCGATTGTTCGTTCACGGTGCTCACGACCGCCGGCTGGACGGTCGGCGACGCCGAGGCCAGCGTCGATCCCTCCACGCTGTCGCTGCGCTTCGAGGAGATCGACACCGACGGGGCGACGGCCGAGATCGTCGGCCCCTACGGCGCCTCGCACATCATCGTGCGGCAGACCGGCGACTACCTCCATCTCGTCCAGATGTTCACGGTCGGGCCGCTGTACACGACGACGGTGATCGATCGGGAGACGACGGAGGGGCGGTGGATGGCGGTGCATACGCGGCACGAGTACACCGACACCCAGCTCGTCGGCTTCACCTCGAGACCCGAGCTGTACATCGGCGACTGCGCGGTAGAGCGCTGAACCGGCCGGCGGCGGCGAACGCCCGCGTCGTCGCGAGCCCCTGCCGCGCATGGCGGGGAGGAGGCGAGGCCGCGCCGAGGTCGCGCCCGTCGAACCGGCCGGAGACGCCGGCGGAGGGCGGAGGCCGGAGAGCGGCGAGGTCGGAGGACGGAAGGCGATGATGCCATCGACATGCTCGGTCTGGTGTCGGGGAGCCGGTGGTGAGACCGTGCGGGGCCTCTGCCGCGGGCTCTTCGCGATCGCGCTGGCGCTCGGACTCTGCTCCGGGCGCGCGTCCGGGGAGCAGGCGATGCCGGTGGTCGAGATCGAGGAAGGGGTGTCCTGGACCCTGGCCGAGCACCGGGCCGCGACGTTGTCCGACCTCCGATACCGTTACCAGCTTCGGATCCCGCGCGAGCAGAGCCGGCCCGTCGCGGGGACGGTCGAGGCCCGCTTCGTCTGGTCCGATCCCGGGGCCCGCGATCTGGTGCTGGACTTCAAGGATCCGTCCCGGCGGGTGACGGCGGTGCGGGCCAACGGCGCGGCCGTCGACTGGGCGCCCCGGCACGATCATGTCATCGTTCCCGCCCGCGCCCTGGACCCCGATGGGCAGAACCGGGTCGAGCTGGACTTCGAGGCGGGCGACGAGGCCCTCAACCGGAACGACGACTTCCTGTACACGCTCTTCGTGCCCGACCGGGCGCACTTCTCGCTGCCCCTCTTCGACCAACCCAACCTGAAGGCGCGCTTCGCGCTGACGCTGGAGGTGCCGGCGGGCTGGGCCGCGGTGGCCAACGGGGACGCCGTCGAGACGCCGGACCCGGCCGGCGCGGGGGAGCGGGCCTCCTGGCGCTTCGCCGAAACCCGGCCGATTCCGACCTACCTGTTCGCGTTCGCGGCCGGGAACTTCCGGATCGAGACGGCGGAGCGGTCCGGCCGCCGGCTGCGGATGTTCCATCGCGAGACCGATGCCGCGAAGGTCGCGCGCAACCGGGAGGCGATCTTCGATCTGCACGCCGCCGCCCTCGACTGGCTCGAGGACTACACGGGGATTCCCTACCCGTTCGGCAAGTTCGATTTCGTGCTGCTGCCGCCCTTCCAGTACGGGGGGATGGAGCATCCCGGCTCGATCTTCTACCGCGCGTCCAGCCTCATGCTGGACGAGTCGGCGACCCAGGCCGCGTACCTGGGGCGGGCCAGTCTCATCGCCCACGAGACCGCGCATATGTGGTTCGGCGACCTCGTCACGATGAACTGGTTCGACGACGTCTGGACGAAGGAGGTGTTCGCGAACTTCCTCGCCGCCAAGATCGTCCATCCCTCGTTTCCCGAGGTGGACCACGACCTCCGGTTCTTTCTCGCGCATCACCACGCCGCCTACCGCGTGGACCGGACCGCGGGCGCCAACCCCGTCCGGCAGCCGCTGGACAACCTGCAGGAGGCGGGGGCGCTCTATGGGCCCATCATCTACCAGAAGGCGCCGATCGTGATGCGGCACCTGGAGCGGCTCGTGGGGGAGACGTCG
Source organism: Vicinamibacterales bacterium (assembly GCA_965215895.1). GTDB lineage: Bacteria > Acidobacteriota > Vicinamibacteria > Vicinamibacterales > UBA8438 > JAJEEA01. The sequence continues at coordinate 1,670,110 of OZ244130.1, forward strand.
TTCCGGGACGGCCTGCGCGAGTACCTGCGGGCGTTCGAGTACGGCAACGCGACCTGGCCGGAGCTCATCGACATCCTCGATCGGCGCACCGAGACGGACCTGCGGTCGTGGAGCGCGGCGTGGGTGGAAGAGCCCGGCCGGCCGACCGTCACCGTCCGGCGCGGGTCGGGGGACGGCGCCTCGGGCGGACGGCTCACGCTGGAGCAGTCGGATCCGGCCGGCCGGGCGCGTCTCTGGCCGCAGCGGATCGAGCTGCTGCTGGCCTACGACCACGCGGACGTCCGGATGCCGCTGCTGCTCGACGGCGGCAGGGCGTCGATCGATCTCGATCGGCCGGCGCCCCGCTTCGTGCTGCCGAATGCGACCGGGGTGGAGTACGGCCGGTTCCGGCTCGACGCGGCCAGCACCGGGTTCCTGATGACGGCGCTCCCGGACATCCCGGACCCGCTGACCCGCGGCATCGCCTGGGGCACGCTGTGGGAGGCGGTGCTGGAGGGGGAGATCGCCGTCGGGGACTGGTTCGAGCTGCTGCTGCGCGGACTCGTGGCGGAACCCGTCGAGCAGAATGCCCAGCGGCTGCTCGGTTACCTCTCCACCACCTGCTGGACCCTCATGAACGACGCGGCGCGCCGGGCGGCGGCGCCGCGGGTCGAGGCGGTCCTCTGGGACGGCGTGGAGAACGGTGCGCAGTCGACGCGCCGGGCCGCCTACTTTCGCGCCTGGCAGGGCCTGGTCCGGACCCCCGATGGGGTGGCTCGGCTGCGGCGCATCTGGGCGGAAGAGGAAACGGTGCCGGGGGTGACGCTCTCCGAGCGGGACTTCACCGCCCTCAGCGCCGCGCTGGCGGTGCGCGGGGCGCCCGGAACGGCGGAGATCCTCGCGCGGCAGGCCGCCCGCATCGAGAACCCGGACCGGCGGGCCCGTTACGATTTCCTGCGGCCCGCGCTGTCGGCGGATCCGGAGGTCCGGGAGCGGTTCTTCGCCGGGCTGGGCGAGGCCGCCAACCGCGAGCGCGAGCCCTGGGTGCTGACCGGGCTGGGCTACCTGCACCATCCCCTTCGGGCCGCGCATGCCCGGCGGTTCATCCGCCCCGCCCTCGATCGGCTGGCGGAGATCCAGCGCACCGGCGACATCTTCTTTCCGGCGGGCTGGCTCGACGCCACCCTCGGCGGGCACAACTCCGCCGCCGCCGCCGGCGTCGTCCGCCGGTTCCTCGATGGACTCGATGCCGGCTATCCGCCCCGCCTGCGGGCGAAGATCCTGCAGTCGGCCGATCTGCTGTTCCGGGCCGCGCGCATCGTTGCACCGGATGCCGAGCCCGGCGCTTGACGGTTCGGCGCGGGATCGGTCCTGCGCCGGTCATCCCGCGAGATTCGGTCGTAGCCTGCGCGTGAAGAGGCGAGAGAGCGGCGCACCGGCCCGAGGCCCATTCCGATCGGGGCGCCGCGGGTCCGCGCCCATGGTCCCGGGGGAGAGCCGCCGCACCCGGAAATCGGCGGGAGCGGCGCGCATGGCTACAGAGAAACTCACGGTGACCACTGACTCAGGCGGCCTTCACTTCGACCTCCACTCCAAGGTCGTGCAGACGGCGGAGGAGGCGCTGGGTAACGCGGTGCTTGTCGCGGTTCGCCAGGTACCGGCCGCCGAGGTCGTGGTAGTCCGTCTCGTCGCGGAGCATGAAGTAAGCAGCGGTCAGCATGGAAGCGGCGACCGCCACGATTGCCTTCTTCGGGCCGCGCCGGCCCTTGAGCCGTCGAAACTGCGTCTGCAGATAGCTCCCGTTCTTCCGGGTTGCCGCCCACGCGGCCTGGACCAGCGTTGTCTTCAGCCACGGCGTCGCGTGACGGATCCGGGTCGAGCGGCGCTTCCCCGCACTCTCGTCGAGGCGCGGGCACAGTCCCGCCCACGAGACCAGATGTCCCGGACCGGGAAACCTCGTCATGTCCACGCCGATCTCGGCGACGAGCACCCGCGCGACGGTCTCACTGACCCCGGGGATCGTCGTCAGCCGCTCGGCGGCCTCGCGAAAAGGGCGCAGCACCTCGTCGGCCTGCTGCTCCAGTTTCTGCACGGCGGCGCGCAACGCGTCGATCTGCCCCAGGTGCAGCTCCAGCAGGAAACGGTGGTGCGCCGTCACCCGGCCGTGCACCGCGGCGATGATGTCCGCGCGGTCGGCTTTCAGGCGCCCGGTGGTGCAATCGGCCAGCCGCTCGGGATCGGTCTCCCCGGCGATGAGCGCCGCCAGGATCGCCCGGCCGCTGACGCCCAGGATGTCGGTGACCACGTGCGTCAACTTCACGTTCGCGTCTTCGAGCGTCTTCTGCAGGCGTTGCGTGTGCCGCGTGATCTCGCGGACCAGTTGCTTGCGGGTCCGCGTCAGGTCGCGCAGTTCCTGGATCGGGGCCGGCGGCACGAAGCTGCCCCGAATCAGCCCGTGCGCCAACAGGTCGGCGATCCAGGCCGCGTCGTTCCGGTCGCTCTTGCGGCCCGGAACGTTCCGGATGTGCTGCGCGTTGGCGAGCACCAGCGTGAACGACTCTTCGTCTTCGAGGACGTGCCACACCGGCTTCCAGTACACGCCGGTCGCCTCCATCGCCACGTGCGTGCAGCCCGCCTCGGTCAGCCAGGCCGCCAGTTCGAGCAGACCCGCCGTCGTAGTCGCAAACTCCCGGTGCTCGGTCGTGACCTTCCGACCCGCAGCGATGCGCACGCACGCGTTCACGCACCGAGAGTGGACATCCAACCCGGCGCACCGGGGGTACAAGACTTCCATCCGTCACCTCCTGCTCGCAAAGGCGCTGGCGTGGAGTCCGCCGGTACGAAATCTACAGGGCGCGCTCACCGGAAGAATCTCCGGTCTCGCAATACGGGGTGCTCGCGGGACTCCGGGTCCAACTAAAAAACGGGCTCTTGGCACCATAGAGAAACCGACCTCTGGGCCAGCGCCAAGCCCCTACACGATATCCTGTTTCATGAATACGCGGGTCCGGCACCGCCGGGTGGAGAACTAATATAGGATAAAACGTTTGTCCGACGCGGGGGCTGCTCGCCCGGCCGCAGAAGGAGACAGGAATGCGTAGCTGGTTGCCGTTCGTCCTGCTGACCGTATTGAGCTGGGGCACGTACATTCCGACGTTGCACAAGGGGCAGGTTGCGCTGGGCGGGAGCGGCGTGCACGCCTTCCTGATGGTGGGCGTGGCGTATCTGCTCGTCGCCATTCTGGTGCCGGGGACGATGATTGCGCGGGCCGGGAGCTGGGACCTGTTCACCTCGGGCGGGGTCACCTTCACGGTGGCGGCGGGGGTGCTCGGCGCCCTGGGGGCGCTCGGCATCGTGTTCGCTCTCGTCAACGGCGGCCGCCCCACCGTGGTGCCCCCGCTCGTCTTCGCGGGGGCGCCGGTGGTCAGCGTGTTCGTGGCCATGCTGTACAACCCGCCGGAGAATCTCCCGTCACCGGTCTTCTTCCTGGGTCTGGTGATGGCTGCGGCCGGCGCCGGGCTCGTGCTGGCCTATCGTCCCAGTTGATGGCCGCCAGGGGGGACGATTCACGCGTCCACTCGATGGGGCCGATGTGGTGCAAGCCGGTTGACGACCGGCGGTAGAACCTCGCGTCGCATCGAGACCGGGGGGCGGCGAGGCGCCCGTGCGACGAGGCGTGCCGAGAGAGCATACGGGGTCTGTCTGACCGGGGAACGGCGCAGGTCGGACAGATTCGGCGCCGGTCGACAGGGGCGGGGCATTACTTGCCGCGGGCTGTTAGAATCACGTTGAAGGTTTCAATCGTCCATTCAAGGGGGAGAGCGTGCACGTGGAGATGTCACTGAGGTTGAAGGGAATGCTGGCCATCGTGGTGTGCGCCACGGTCGCCGCGGCGGCTTGCGGCGGGGGCATGGAGGAGGCCGCGCCGGAGAGCGCCGCGGAACCGATGGAAGCAGCGGCGGCCGATGAGTCGATGGAGCCGCGGGTGTTCTTCGTCGCCCCGCGGGACGAGACCGACCATGCGACCGAGATTCCGCTCGGTTTCACGTTCGGCGTCGAGAACTTCGAGATCGGCGTGGTGCCCGAGGAAGTGACCAGCGTGCGGGATGGCGTGGGGCACTACCACCTCGGGGTGGAGACCGAGTGTCTGCCCGCCGGCGAGATCATCCCGGCCGCCGATCCCTGGGTGCATTTCGGCGACGGTTCCGACGGCATGGAGATGCAGCTCGAGGGCGGCGAGTATCGCTTCACGGTGCAGATCGGCGACGACGAGCACCGTACCCTCGAAGGGCTGTGCGAGACCATCACCGTCCGCATGGAAGACGGAATCTAGCCGTCGCGCGGTAGAACGGCGCCGGCTCCTGGAGTCGATTGGGCGGCAATCGGAGGCCGCGGCGCGACCTTGCGGTCGCGTTGGGAGTTTCTCTGACGCGAAACTCCTGCGGCGACAGTTTCCCGGTTGGATCCGGAGAACGTCGTGCGGCGTTGGACCGCGGTGCAGCCGCCAGCCTCAGGGGTGGCGGCGCCCATCCGCGCCCGGCCCTCACCGGTCGAACTCCACGGCGCGTCCGCCGGCGCCGGGGAGAAACCGGCCGTCGCGATACCGCAGCTCGCCGTTTACCCACGTCGCCCGGATCCGCGCGCCGAACCGGAACCCGCTGAACGGGCTCCACCCGCACTTCGCGTGAACCGGCTCGTCGCAGCTCGCCCCCGCCGGATCCACCAGGACCAGATCGGCCCAGTACCCCTCCCGGATGAACCCGCGGTCCCGGATGTCGAACAGGCGCGCCGGGGCGTGGGCGGTCTTCTCGACCCCGGTGGCGACCGTGCATCGGCCGGCGCGCACCTGCTCGAACAGGATGAGCAGGGCGTGCTGCACGAGCGGCAGGCCGGCCGGGGCGGCGGCGTACGGGCGCGCCTTCTCCTCCGCCGTGTGGGGCGCGTGGTCGGTGGCGATGACGTCGATCCGGCCGTCGTTGACCGCCCCCCACAGGGCGTCCCGGTCGACGGCCGACTTGATGGCGGGATTGCACTTGATGCGGGCCCCGTGGGTCGCGTAGGCGGTGTCGTCGAAGAACAGATGGTGCACGCACGCCTCCGCCGTGATCCGCTTCCCGCCGGGGTCTCCGGGTTGGAACAGTTCCAGCTCCCGCGCCGTGGTGATGTGCAGGACGTGAAGGCGCGTGCCGTGCCGCCGGGCCAGCTCGACCGCGAGGCTCGACGAGCGGTAGCAGGCCTCGGCCGGGCGAATGCGCGGATGCTCGCTGAACGGTATCCGGTCCCCGTATCGTTCCCGCGCCCGGGCCTCGTTCGCGAGAATGGTCGGCGTGTGCTCGCAGTGGGTCGCCACCAGCAGCGGCGCGTTCGCGAAGATGGCCTCGAGGGTCCGTTCGTCGTCCACGAGCATGTTGCCGGTGCTCGAGCCCATGAACACCTTGATGCCGCACGCGCGCCGCCGGTCGACCGCCCTCACCGCGTCGAGGTTGTCGTTGGTGGCGCCGAGGTAGAACCCGTAGTTGGCCATCGAGCCGGCGGCGGCGCGGGCGTGCTTGTCCTCCAGCGCCTCGGCGGTAACCGTCTGCGGGTTGCAGTTCGGCATCTCCAGATAGCTGGTGACGCCGCCGGCGACCGCCGCCCGCGACTCGGTGGCGATCGTCGCCTTGTGCTCGAATCCAGGCTCCCGAAAATGCACCTGATCGTCGATCATTCCCGGCAGGAGCCAGGCGCCCGCGGCGTCGAGCACGGTGGCTCTATCCGGGCCTCGCGCGCCGATCCCGGCAATACGCCCCCCGGCGATCGAGAGGTCCCCCTCGATGACGGCGCCTTCGTTGACGATGCGGGCGTTGACGATGCGGTAGTCCACGGTACAGACCGGCGCGGCGCGCGGGGTCGGCTACTCGTCGAGCAGCAGTCGGATCTCGGCCTCGATCGCCTCTCGGCTCACCAGCCCGACGTGCTCGGCCGCGATCCGGCCCTGCCTGTCGATCAGCCAAGTCGTGGGCAGCACGTTCTTGGGGCCGAAGGGGGCGAGTCGCGCCTCGGTGTCGGCCAGGGCGATCCGGTAGTTGACCGGCGAGCGTTCCAGAAACGGCTCGACGATGTCCCGGCCCGTGTCGTCCACCGAGACGCCGAGCACGGCGAAGCCCTCGTCGCCGAACACGGTCTCGAACTCGACGAACCAGGGCATCTCCGCCCGGCACGGCAGGCACCAGGTCGCCCAGAAGTTCAGCAGCAGGACCCGTCCCGTGTAGTCGCCCAGGGTCGCGGTGCCCGCGTCCATGTCCGGCAGGGCGAAGCCCGGCGCGGGGTCGCGCCGGGAGACGGGGATCAGGCGCGGCTCGGCGGACCGGCGGGAAGACGAGCCCGCCGAGCCCGCATCGAGCGGAGCGGGCGAGGTTCCGGGCGCAGCACCCACGGCGCCTGCCGGGCCGGCGACCGGTTCCTCCGCCGGGCTCCCCGGCGAGAAGGGACCGACCACGAACAGCATCACGCCGAGCCACAGGCTGAGCGCGGCGACGACCAGCCACAGGCCGATCGACCGGTGTCGCGCGGTAGCCGGAGCAGTCCGAGTGTCCGGGGAATCGTCGATCCCGGAGTCGGGTTCGGCGTCGACGTCGCGTGCAGCCATGGCGCGTCCAGGAGCCCGTAACGAGAATCGGTCTATCGATGAAGGCCGGGAGTGCTGACGTGCCTGGTCAAGGTGCGGCTGATTTCGTCGACGCGTCCCTTGATCTCTCGGATGTCTCGTCCGTTGACGTACCCGAAAACGGCTCCAAGGAGAGCTGCGACGGCACCGACGGCAGCGATGAAATCCATGATCTGCATCGGGATGTGACCATGCTATCACACGGGTTGGGGGAGGAGCCGGCATACCGGATGCTTCCTGACCTGCCGATCTTGAGGACCATTCTCCCAGAGTTCCTCCCCATGGTTCGCCCCACCGCCCCCCTTGCCCCGCCTTTGCGGGCGGGCGACTCCAGCTCATCCGGCAGCGCGCGCCGGCCGGTAGGGACGGAACCGCGGCGGGGCCGCCGCGCTCGCGGCGACCAGGCCTTCGAGACGGTCGAGCCGGAAGCAGGACGAGATTCTGGAATCCAGCGCGGCCCCCGCCGGTGTCTCCGTCTCGAGGTGCTGGAGCAGGCGGGGACCCAGGAAGACCCGGGTCATTGCGTCGAGGCTGGGGTCCGGTGGACCGGCCGGCCGGTCGCCGAGCGAAGCCGCGAAGACCGACACCGTGTACGACAGCCTCCCGATGCTGTCGAGCAGACTGCGCCGAAACCACCGGTCGTCCGGTATCGATTCGAACGGAACGAGGGTCGAGAGGTCCGCGAATCCGCCGTCGATGCAGGCGCTGCCGGCGTCGACGCAGGATCCGCGGCCGGCGTTCCACGGTGCGAACGGCATGAACCCCAGGTGCAGCAACCGGGCGAACTGGCGGCACCAGCCCGCGATCGTCTCTTCGCCGGCCTCCGGCGCCGCCCGCAGTCGCGGGTCGGCGGCGGCCAACACACGCAGGTCGTCGACGCGGATCGGGGCCGCGGGGTAGTACCACACCGAGACCCCGCATCCCGTGCGCGCGCGTGCCTCGGCCCGCTCGAAGGCCTGCAGGGGAAGGCGCCACCGCAGGGTTTCGATGTAGCTCGCGGTGTCCTCCGCCGAGAATCGGTGCACCACCAGCGGCACCGGCGCCTGCGCCAGCTCGCCGTAGAGGGTCAGATGCCGCTCGTGCAGCGCCGCCGCCAGCCGTTGGGCCTGATTGCACTCGTCCAGGGGCACGGCGCCGGGCGGGATGCCGGCCACGAGGGGCAAGTGCAGCCCGATGGGGAGATCGCCGTCCCGGAACGGCGTGGTCAACATCCACCGCAGGTAGTCGTCGAAATCGGCCATCAACGGCTCGGTGCCCTCGAGGGCGACGACGTCGCCCTCCCAGAGGCGTTCCGGGCCGGTCAGATCAGGGATGGCGCAACAGACGAGCCGGTAGTGGCCGGGCAGCCGGTAGAACTGTCCGGTGACGCCTTCGCTGGCGTTTCGGGCGACGGGCAGCCGCCGCCGCAGACCGGCGAGGATCGTGCGAATGGGCGGGCACCGGCGCTCGACGGCGCGGACGAGTCGAGGGCGGTCGTATTCGGCGTCGAAGGCGAGGTCGGCCTGCACCAGGGCGAACCCGGCGCGCTCGGCGTGGCGCTGAAGCAGGTCGGTCACCGCAGGCTCTCGAGCACGAGGATGAAGATCGGCCCCGTCATGCAGATGACGAACAGGACCGTCCCGACCGCGAAGGTGGCGCGGACGGACAGCGACCCGACCACCTTGAGGGCGATGGCGAGCACCGCCGAGAGCCAGAGCTGGGAGAAGTAATGCAGCAGCTTCCCCGTCGACATCAGCGGTCCGGAGTGGATCGATGCCGAGTAGCGGGCCACCTGCTGCATGATCTCCGTGTCGGACAGACCCGAAGCCAGGCGCAGCGGTTCCGGCATCCAGTAGGAGACGATGACGATCATCGCGATGCAGTAGGGCACCTGGGTGTACAGGCTGACCGCGGTGAACCGGGCCAGCAGGCCCGGCTGTTGCGACCCCGCGGCCAGGACGTCCAGGGCCAGCACGGCGAGAAACAGGATGCCGAAGAACATCGGGTAGCCCAGCAGGCTCGCGGTGGCCAGCAGGCCGCTCACGGGCAACTCGGGGAGCGAGGGGTCGAGCGCGGCCATTGCGGTCGCTATCGCGGGACGGGTCTTGGCGCTGACCATCGAGCCGCTGACTGCCTGCAGCACGGCGCACAGCGCCGGGGCCGCGGCGGCTGCGCGCCACGGCAGGCCGTTCGCGCGACGGGTCTCGAAGAAGTGGACCGGGCTCCAGAACAGCAAGAAGGTGTGCATGGTCGGTTCCTGCATGCAGTCAGTCGAGGAGCTCGTAGGTGTCGGCGCGTTCGACCCATCGGACGGTGCTCCATACGATCGCCAGGTACAGCACCGCCAGACCGGCCGACACGAGTGGGCGGCCGTAGGGCGCGTTCCAGAACGCGATTACGGCGGCCGCGCGTTCAGTGTCCTCGCCCACGAGAACCATGGACAGCAGAGCCAGTACACCCAGGCTGGCGAACGGGACGACGTGCGCGAGGTGCCAGTTGATGCGCCATCTCGTCGCGATGCAGAGGGCGCCGAAAGCCAGCAGGCAGAGTTGCAGAGGCAGCGCGGTGCCCGGGGGTCGCCACAGTTCACGCGCGAACAGTCCCGACGTCACGGTCCACAGCGCCACCGAGGCAACGGCGGCCAGAGAGAACTTGCTGATCGCCAGCGTGCGGTCATCCACCGGCAGAGAACGCAGCCACGCGAGGGTGCGCGTCGAACGTTCGCGTGCGATGAGCCACTCTCCCAGGACCATGGGCAGGAACACGTTGATGTTGAAGACGAGCCCGTCTATCGGTCCGCCGCTCGGCACGTAGCGAATCGCCGCGCCGATCAGCAGGATGGCGCCGGCAACGACCAGCAGGAGCTGCCGGCCGTGCAGACGCAGATCCTTGGCCATCAGCGCCCAGAGCAGTCTGTGGTTCATCGATGGTCTCCGCGGATGTGCCCGGTGCCGTGATACACGGCGGCGAGCAGGCTCGACGGGTTGTCCTCCAGATGGTCCGCACGCCGCCGCAGGTCGGCATCGATCGGGCTGCCCCCGCGCGCGAGCACCCACTCCGTGTCCTTGTGGGTCCAGCGTGCGAGGAGATCGGGCGAGGGCGCGACGGCGCCCGGGGCGGAGGTGCGGTACAGAGTCGACGCCCGCAGGACGTCGGCCGTCGCCTCGAAGACGAAGCGGCCGTTTCGCAGGATCAGGATGTCCGTAGCCGTCTCTTCGAGGTCCTCGAAGATGTGCGACGACAAGACGACGCAGACGTGCGGGTGCTCCTGAACGAGATTGCGGACGACGGCCTGGACGTTGGTCCGGACCGTGGGATCGAGACCGGCGGTCGGCTCGTCGAGCAACAGGAGGTCGGCCTGGTGGGCGAGCGCGCTCGCAATGCCGAGCTTGACCCTCGTGCCCTTCGACAGCTTGCCGACCTCGCGATCCAGGGGCAGTTCCAAGGTGTCGACGAGGCGCGAGGCCAGGTCGTGATTCCACTTGCCGTAGATCCGCGAGGCGAGCCGGATCGTCTCGGCAACGGTAAGCTCGTCGTAGAACGGGACGACCTCCCGGACGTAGCTGAGTCGTGCCTTCCAACGCAGCGAGCCCCAGGCGATGGGCGCGCCGTCCGACCGGAGAGCGCCGCCGGTGGGCTTCAGTTGCAGCGCGACGAGGTCGAGCAGCGTCGTCTTGCCGGCGCCGTTCGGTCCGAGCAGTCCGTAGATGCGGCCCGGTCGCAACCGGAGCGACAGCGGACCCAGCTCGAAGCCGGGAAACCGGCGGTGGATGTCGACCAGCTCGACGATGACGTCGTTCACCTGATTCCTCCTGTGGGCGGCGCCTGCCCGGTGATCGCGGCGATCGCCGGGATGACGCTCGCTTCGACGATGGCCGCGACGACCAGCAGTACACCGGCCGCAACGAGGCTGGCGGCTCCCGCCCTGAACGGTACCGACTCGCCCGTCGCCAGACAACGGACCACCCCGAACGACAGGTGCTGCGCTGCCGTGGCGACGAGAAGGAACGCCGCGAACTCGAGGGGAACGTAGCTGACCAGAAACGGCACGACCTCCGCCGCGCCGCGAATCAGGGCGGACAGGCCGTAGCCGAGCAGGAATGCGTTGTACAACAGTCCAAAGAGGGTGAACAGCCCCAGCGTGCACGCGCCCGCCAGCAGCGTGCCCGCGACGCGAAGGTTGCCGCGCAGGATGTACCCGGCATCCGCGCGGATGCGGTCGCCGGTGACCTCCGTGGGCGCGCGCACGTGGAGCTGTTCTCCCATGACGCCGGCGCTGAACCAGCCGGCGCAGACGGCGAGGCCGAAGAGCAGGACGTTGACCGCGAGCAGCATCGACCACGATCGGGACCATCTTGTGAGTCTCCGCATGTCGCACCCCCGTTCACCTGCCCTGACCTCCAGCGTTCACCGTCCTCGCGACGTGCCTACAGTGCGCCGGCTACTCCGCATGCTGCGGCGCCGGGCCCGCTGAAGCCGGCACACACGCCTACGCCCGCGAGGGCGAACAGGAGTGCTTGGCGCCGGTTCATACCCCACGCATAGGCCCACCGCGGACCGGTCGGGTCCTCCATGAGCCGGAGCGTTTGGGGTGCCGGGTCCGTCGCCGTGCCGATCGGGGCCGGCTGCAGGATCCCGACGGAGAGCACGAGCGCGGTCAACGTTGCGGTGGCCAGTAGTCTTCGGTTCTGCACGATTCCCTCCTATGCTATTACGCGACACCCTGCCGCGTATTCAAGCCTTGAGCCTCCGGGTTCGACGGCGGGTCCGGGGTCGCGTCGCGTCGTGCCGGGCAGGCCGTCACCTGCGCCCGTTGCACGCCCGTCCGGTCGATGCCGAACCGCCGCGTTGTCACCGCTACAGCGCGGCGGCTACGCATCGGGCGCCGGTCCACCCTCCCTGCAGCAGACACTCGATCATGGCGGGGTCCAACCCGTTGCCCGTGAAGTAGGCCCACCGGGGGCCGCTCGGACGTTCGGTGACGTGCCGCTCCCGGGCGGCGTCCGCGCCCGGGTGCGGGCGGGGTTGCACGGCCCCGACGAAGAGCGGGAGGGCGGCCAGCGTGGCCGCCGCCAGTACCTTGCGTGTCTTCATGGGTAACCTCCTCGCGTTCGGCGCGGCGCCATGCCGCGCTCTCGGGTGTCGAATCGGCTCGACCGCCCGTGCCCTGAACGACTACAAAGGCCGTGCCACGCAGCACGACGACGCGGACGAAGGGGAAATCCGGTAGTGGGAACGGCTCCGGGCGGGCGGCCAGCCGACGTGCTTCGAGGCTGCGGGTAACCAGGGGCGTCGGAGCGCGCGGCGCACAGGTCACGCCGGCCGCGAAACGATGCTGCGTACACTGCCTCGAATGCGGCGCACGCCCGGCCGTCAACCCGGGTTGACGCGAGATTCGCCCGTTTCTGCCTCGGACCGACGACCGCATCGGCGGGCCACCGCCAACCGCCGACTCGGGGCCGGCAGTCTGCGCCGCAGGAGCGTGCCGACTTCGGGCCGGGTAGGGCAGCACTCGGAGCCGCGCGCGCAATTCTCCGGGGCGCGCCGGCGGGACGCCCGGCCGGAAGCGGTGGTATCCTCCCGGAGGAGACGTTCATGACCGAGACAAGCCCGGCCGGGAAGAAGACGCCGGAGGAATGGCGCGCGCTGCTGCCGGCGGAGTCTTTCGCGGTCCTGTTCCGGGAGGCGACCGAGCCGCCCGGGTCGAGCCCGCTGAATTACGAGAAGCGGGCCGGGACGTTCGTGTGCGCCGCCTGCCACCTGCCGTTGTTCGAGTCGGCGAGCAAGTACGAGAGCGGGACGGGCTGGCCGAGCTTCTTCGCGCCGATCGAGGGCAGTCTCGGCACGAAGCGCGACTTCAAGATGATCCTGCCGCGGACCGAGTATCACTGCGCCCGGTGCGGCGGGCATCAGGGGCATGTCTTTTCGGACGGACCGCAGCCCTCCGGGAAGCGGTACTGCAACAACGGCGTTGCCCTGCGCTTCGTGCCCGCGGGGGAGTCCCTGCCGGAACGCTGACAAATACGGTCTTGAGACCGGCTCCACGCCCGCGTTAGAATGAAAGCCGTTTTTCGATAAGGTGTGATCCATGGATTGCGCGTCCCTTTGCTCCGTCCCGGTCGGAGTTTCGAGCGTCGGCGTCATGATTGCGCCGGCGGCCAGTGGATGATGCACTCGACGAACGCGGCAGATTCGCGGGCCATCATCCACCGTCGGGTGATGGCCCTTTTTTTGTCGGAAGGTACCTGCACATGACCGGCATGCCAGGCAAGACCCGAAGCGGCGCGATTACCGACGGTCCGTCCCGCGCCCCGGCCCGTTCGATGCTGAAAGCGGTCGGGTTCGACGACGACGCCCTGCGCCGGCCGATCATCGGGGTCGCGAACACGTGGACCGAGATCGGGCCGTGCAACTTCCACCTGCGGCGGCTCGGGGAGCGGATCAAGGAAGGGATTCGCGCCGCCGGGGGCACGCCGATGGAGTTCAACACGGTTTCCATCTCGGACGGCATCACGATGGGCAGCGACGGGATGCGCGCCTCGCTGATCAGCCGCGAGGTGATCGCCGATTCCATCGAGCTCGTGGCCCGGGGCAACCTGTTCGACGGCCTCGTCGTGCTGGTGGGCTGCGACAAGACCATCCCCGGCGGCGTGATGGCGGTGGCGCGGGTCGACATTCCGGGCCTCGTGCTCTACGGCGGCTCCATTGCGCCGGGGCGCTGGGAGGACCACGACGTCACCATCCAGGACGTGTTCGAGGCGGTGGGCACGCACGCGGCCGGCAAGATGACCGACGCGCGGCTGAAGGCGCTCGAGGACGCGGCGTGTCCCGGTCCGGGCGCGTGCGGCGGCCAGTTCACCGCCAACACCATGGCGACCGTATGCGAGCTGATCGGCATCTCGCCGATGAGCCACAACGCGGTGCCGGCGATGAATGAAGAGAAGGACGTCGTGGCCTCCGAGTCGGGGCGCCTCATCATGGACCTGGTCCTCGCGGATCGGCGGCCGCGGCAGATCATGACCCGGGCCGCGCTCGAGAACGGCATCGCGTCGGTGGCCGCCACCGGCGGTTCGACCAATGCCGTGCTGCATCTGCTGGCGATCGCGCGCGAAGCCGGGGTCGACATCACCATCGACGATTTCGACCGCATCAGTCGGGAGACCCCGTTGCTGGCCGATCTCAAGCCGGGAGGCCGTTTCGTGGCCACCGATCTGTACTGGGCGGGCGGGAGCCGCCTGCTGGCGCACCGGCTGCAGGAGGTGGGCGTTCTGCGGTCCGATCAGATCACCGTCACCGGCCGCACGATCGGGGAAGAGGCGCAGGCGGCGACCGAGGCTCCCGGCCAGGAGGTGGTGCGGCCGGCGTCCGATCCGATAACTCCGACAGGCGGGCTCATCATATTGAAGGGCAATCTGGCTCCCGACGGATGTGTCGTCAAGGTGGCCGGCGGCTACGGCACCCGGAAGCACCGCGGACCGGCGCGGGTGTTCGACAGCGAGGAGGCCTGCTTCGCAGCGGTGGAGCAGGGTACGCTGCAGCCGGGGGACGTCGTGGTGATTCGTTACGAAGGCCCCCGCGGGGGGCCCGGCATGCGCGAGATGCTGGCGGTGACCGCGGCCATCGTCGGGGCCGGCCTCGGCGATTCGGTCGCGTTGTTGACCGACGGCCGGTTCTCCGGCGCCACCCGCGGGCTCATGGCGGGGCACGTTGCGCCGGAGGCGGCGCAGGGGGGGCCGATCGCGGCGGTGCGCGACGGCGATATCATCGTTTTCGACCTCCAGGCGCGGGAGCTGCGGCTCGAAGTGGACGAGACGGAAATCGCCGAGCGCATGCGCGGCTGGCAGGCGCCTGCGCCGCGGTACGCGACCGGCGTCATGGCGAAGTACTGGCGTCTCGTGGGGTCGGCGGCCGAGGGTGCGGTGACGATGGCGTGAGGGGACCGCGGGTCTCCGCCGCCCACGAGCGGGTACGGGTAATGGGAAACATGAGAACCGGCGCACAGATCCTGTGGGAATCCCTCGTCCGCGAGGGGGTGACCACGGTGTTCGGGTATCCGGGCGGCGCGATCCTGCCCGCCTACGACGCCATGCTCGAGTACCCGGTCCGGCACGTCCTGGTGCGGCACGAGCAGGGCGCGACCCACATGGCCGACGGCTATGCGCGGGCCAGCGGCGAGGTCGGGGTGGCGGTGGCCACGTCCGGGCCCGGCGCCACGAACATGGTCACCGGCATCGCCACCGCGATGCTCGATTCTTCGCCCATCGTCTGCATCACCGGGCAGGTGGGCAGCCGGCTGATCGGCTCGGACGCGTTTCAGGAAACCGACGTTACCGGCGTCACGCTGCCGATCACGAAGCACAACTATCTGGTGTCCAACGTCTCCGACGTGGCGCCGACCATCCACGAGGCGTTCTACGTCGCGCGCTCCGGTCGTCCGGGGCCCGTGCTCGTGGACATCACGAAGGACGCCCAGCAGGCCTCGGCCGAGTTCGTGTGGGACCCCAGCCCGGTCCGCCTGCCCGGCTATCGACCGGATCTGCGGGCGTCGGAGGCCGAGCGCCGGCAGGCAGTCGAGCTGATCAACAGCGCGAAGCGTCCGGTCATCTTCGCCGGGCACGGGGTGATCTTGTCGGGCGCGATGGATCTGGTGCGCGAGATCGCCGAGCGGGCCAACATCCCGGTTGCGATGACCCTGCTCGGCATCGGGTCGTTTCCGGCCCTGCATCCGTTGAATCTGGGCATGATGGGCATGCACGGGGAAGCGTGGGTGAACCAGGCCATTCAGGAGGCCGACCTGCTGCTGGCCTTCGGCATGCGCTTCGACGACCGCGTCACCGGCAACATCAGGACGTATGCGCCCAACGCGCGGAAGATCCATATCGACATCGATCCGGCCGAGTTCAACAAGAATGTGATCGTGGACGTCACTCTGGCCGGCGACCTGTCCAACGTGCTGCGGGATCTGCTGCCGCGGATCGAGCCCGGCGACCGCAGGGCGTGGCTCGGCGCCATCGCCGAGATGAAGGGCGATTCGGCGGTCCGCGACGTGCAGAACCTGCCGGACAGCGGGCATCTGTACGCCGCGCACGTCATCAACGACATCTGGAGGATGACCGGCGGGAAGGCGGTCGTGGTGACCGACGTCGGGCAGCACCAGATGTGGGAAGCGCAGTACTACCACCATCAGGAACCCCGGTCGCTCATCACGTCGGGGGGCCTGGGGACGATGGGGTTCGCCCTGCCGGCCGCGATCGGCGCGAAGCTCGCGCGGCCCGATGCCGAGGTGTGGGTCATCGTGGGTGACGGCGGTTTCCAGATGACGATGTGCGAGCTGGCCACCATCGCGCAAGAGAAGGTGAAGGTCAACGTGGCCATCATCAACAACGGCTATCTGGGCATGGTGCGCCAGTGGCAGGAGTTCTTCTACGAGCGGCGCTACGCGGCCACGCCGCTGCTCAGTCCCGACTTCGCGAAGCTGGGCGAAGCCTTCGGTCTGCGCAGCGCGACGGTCTCGCGGCGTCAGGACGTCGCGCCGACGGTGGCGATGGCGAGGGCCGAACCCGGTGCGGTGGTCATCAACTTCCGGGTCGAGCAGGAAGATACCGTCTATCCGATGGTGCCGGCCGGCGCCGACCTGCACGCCATGATCCGCCGGCCGAGTCCCAGTCCCATCGTCGAGACGGCGGACGACTAGGACCATGCGGCGTACCTTTGTCGTACACGTCGAGGACAAGCCGGGCGTTCTGAACCGGGTGGCGTCGCTGTTTCGCCGCCGGGCGTTCAACATCGAGTCGTTGACGGTCGGCCGTACCGAGGTGGCCGGCGTCTCTCGCATGACGATTGTCGTCGATACCGACGACAACGGCGCAAGGCGCCTCGAAGCGAACCTGTACAAGCTCGTGAACGTCCTGCGGGTGACCGATATGACCGGCGATGCGGCCGTCATCCGGGACCTGACGCTCATCAGGGTGGCGGCGACCCAGGAGACCCGCACGCAGGTGATGCAGATCGTGGACACGTTTCGGAGCCGCGTCGTCGACGTCGCGCCCGATTCGCTGATCGTCGAGGCGACCGGCACCGAGGAGAAGATCGACGGGCTCCTGGGAGTCCTGCAGCCCTACGGTCTGCTCGAGATAGTGCGCACCGGGCGGGTTGCCATGTCCCGGGGACAGCAGAGCGTGGCGACCGAGTCTGCCGGCGTCCCGGCCGATGCCGAGCCCGGCGACGACGTTTCCTATTCCGTGTGATTGGCGCGACCCCGTAATCCCCACCTCGGGATCATCCCGACCAGCGAGGCGAAAACCAGAATGGCAACGATTCACTACGACGACTCGGCGGATCTCTCACTGATACAGGGCAGGAAGGTCGCCATTTTCGGCTACGGCTCCCAGGGGCATGCCCATGCCCTGAATCTGAAGGACAGCGGGGTCTCCGTGCAGGTGGCGCTGGCGGACGGCAGCCGTTCGCGCGCCCGGGCGGAAGCGGACGGGCTCACGGTGACGAGCGGCACCGAGGCGGCGGCGTGGGCCGACGTGGTCATGATTCTCGCGCCCGATACCAAGCAGCGGGCCATCTACGATCAATCGATTGCCCCGAACCTCGCGCCGGGCAACATGCTGATGTTCGCCCACGGCTTCAATATCCGGTTCAAGACCATCACGCCCCCATCCGACATCGACGTGACGTTGATTGCTCCCAAGGCGCCGGGGCACCGCGTGCGCGAGGTGTTTCTCGAAGGAGGCGGCACGCCGGCGCTCATCGCGGTTGAGCAGGACGCGACCGGGAGCGCCAGGCCCCTGGCGCTGTCCTATGCAAAGGGGCTCGGGGTCACGCGGGCCGGCGTCATCGAGACGACGTTTGCGGAAGAAACCGAAACGGACCTGTTCGGTGAGCAGACGGTTCTGTGCGGAGGCGTCAGCGCGCTCATCAAGGCGGGTTTCGAAACGCTGGTGGAAGCCGGCTACCAGCCGGAAGTGGCGTATTTCGAATGCATGCACGAGCTGAAGCTCATCGTCGACCTCATCTATCGCGGTGGTCTCAATTACATGCGCTACTCGGTCAGCGATACCGCCGAGCACGGCGACTACACCGGCGGTCCCCGGGTCGTGACCGACGCCACCCGGGAGGCGATGCGGGGCATTCTCAAGGACATTCAGGACGGGATCTACGCCGAGAACTGGATCGCGGAAGACAAGGCCGGCCGGTCCTGGTTCATGGCGCAGCGCCGCGCCGGGCAGGAGCATCAAATCGAGAAGGTCGGCGCGGAGCTCCGGGGAATGATGCCGTTCCTAGACGCCGTTACCGTGAAAGAGCCCGTTTAGCAATCAAAGGGAGGTTTGTGCCATGCCACGTGTCGCCTTCGAAGAACTTCCGCCGGATGCCCGCCTCTGGATTTTCGCGGCCGAGCGTCCGTTGGCCGGCGATGAACGCGCGCGCGTGACCCGGGAGGTGGACGCGTTCATCGACCAGTGGGCCGCGCACGATGTTCCCCTGAAGGGAGCGCGTGACGTGCGGTACGATCAGTTCGTCTTCGTGGCCGTCGACGAACGGGCGGCAGGCGCGTCCGGTTGCTCCGTGGATGCTCTCGTGCGCCGTATGAAGGGGCTGCAGGTCGAGCTGGGCGTCGAGCTCGTGAACCATGCACCGGTGCTGTATCGCGATGAGTCCGGTATCGCGAGGGTGTCCCGCGAGCGTTTCGCCGACCTCGCGGAGAGCGGGGCAGTCAGCCCCCGAACGGTGGTGTTCGATAACTCGCTGACCAAGGTCGAACAGGTCCGAGCCGGCCGCTGGGAGCTGCCGGCCGGCGAGTCGTGGCACGGGGGCGCCTTCTTCTGATACCGCGGCGGCCTTGCCAGGGGCGCCGGGCGGCATGGCGGTGCATGCAGCCGCGAAGGTGGTCGGGGCGCCCGGGTTCGAACCGGGGGCCTCCTGCTCCCAAAGCAGGCGCGCTACCAGGCTGCGCCACGCCCCGACGGATGCGGCCGTTCCGCCTAAGTTACCACAACCACCCCCGTTTCACATGCGTTTCGCGGTCGGCCGCCCGTGGCGGAGCCCCGCGGGGCTCCGCCACGGGCGGCCGACCGAAGGCCGCCGGGCCCTCCTCACGCCTTGTCAGGAGGGCGCCTCGCCGCTCTCGGTGCAACGCGGGGTTCCACCACGCGCTGCCGGGGTTTGACATTCCTATTGCACGCTACTACTCTTTGTCTCCATGAGTGTAATAGCACAGGCAATTGCCGACCGGCAAAGTGAAATCGAGCGCTTGCAGGCGGAGATCAAGGCGCTGAGCGACGTCGAGAAGCTCCTGGGGCCCTCTGCCCCGCAGGCGAAGCCCGCGGCCCGGCGATCCTCCCGGCCGAGGAAGACGGCTGCGGCTGCGGCCGCACCTGCACCTGCCGCTGCGCCGGTTGCGGTCGCGGAGAGTAAGTCCGAGGCCAAGCCGGGGCGAAAGCGCCGCCAGATGTCGCCCGAAGAGAAAAAGGCGGTATCCGAGCGGATGACCGCCTATTGGGCGGCGCGGAGAAAGAAAGGCGCGAAGTAGGCGGCCGCCTGGCCGCAACCGGTCGAGTGTCGGCGAAGGTCGCAGGACCCACGGCCGGTCCCGGTCGACCGCGGGTCCTTGCGACGGTTCCGGGACAGAACGTTCGCCGTAGATTGGACGTCGACCGCTACCGGTTCGCGAGCGTCTGTCTGACCGAGGCGAGCTCGACGCATACCACGAATACCCGCATCGCCTGATCGAGATCGGTGAGTTCCGGAAACGTCGGCGCCAGCCGGATGTTCGTGTCGTCGGGGTCCCGCCGATACGGAAACGTGGCGCCGGCCGGCGTGAGCTTCACCCCCGCGCGGGCCGCGAGGTGGACAATCTCGCCGGCCAGACCGGGTCGGGCGTCGAACGAAAGGAAGTAACCCCCGCGGGGGGTCGTCCAGGTGCCGGTCCCGGTTCCATCCAGCCCCTCCGACAGCCGGCGCAATACGAGATCGAATTTGGGACGCAGGATCGCGGCGTGCTTCCGCATGTGGGCCCGGACGTGGTCGAGGTCGCGCAGGAAACGGACGTGCCGCAACTGGTTCACCTTGTCCGGTCCGATGGTCACTACCTGCATCCGCCTCCGAAACCAGTCCAGGGTGGCGGGTGAACCGCCCATGAAGCAGATGCCCGCTCCGGCCCGGGTGACCTTGGACGTCGATGCGAAGAGCACCAGGCTGTCTTCGGTGTGGTGGCGGCGGCACGCGTCCATGATGTTGGCCAACCGCGGCGGCTCGTCGTCCAGATCGTGGACCGCATAGGCGTTGTCGCACAGGATGCGAAAATGCGGGCCGGCGATGGTGGCGAGCCGCGCGAGGCGGTCGATGGTGGTCTCGGAATAGACCTGCCCGCCTGGATTCGCGTACTTCGGC
Source organism: Vicinamibacterales bacterium (assembly GCA_965215895.1). Lineage (GTDB taxonomy): Bacteria > Acidobacteriota > Vicinamibacteria > Vicinamibacterales > UBA8438 > JAJEEA01. Next base: position 1,690,112 of record OZ244130.1, read on the forward strand.
ACACACCAGATGCCCCGGATCGACGCGTCGGCGCGTACCCGCTCCTCGACCTGGTCCATATCCGGACCGTCGTCGCGCATCGGCACGTTTATCATCTCGATGCCGAGATCCTCGAGAATCGCGAAGTGCCGGTCATAGCCGGGCACCGGGCAGAGGAACCGCGCCGGCCCTGATTCCCGCCACGCGGTGTCCGGCCCCGCCGGGCCGTGAAGCCACGCGTTCAGCAGGTAGAGATACATCAGCGTGAGGCTGCTGTTGCCCCCCGCGATCACTTCCTCGGGACGCACGCCGAGCCACGCCGCGCCGAGGCGCCGGGCCTCCGGCAGGCCGTCGAGTCCGCCGTAGTTTCTAACGTCGGTCCCGTCGGTCCCGTCGGCCGCGGCGAGCGGGCCGCTCGCCGCGTCGAGGTCGTCGGACAGCGCGAGCTGGGCCGGGCTCGGCTTGCCGCGGGTCAGATCCAGGGACAAACCGGCGAAGCGGAAACCCTCGTGAACGGCGGTCAGCTCCCGTTCGCGGGAGCGTAGAGTCTCGAGACTGAAACGGTCCGGGGTCGTCGTCGTCAAAATGCCTCCAGCGCCTTTCATGTTACAGGACCCGACGTTGCCGCCGCCGCGGCTCGCTTGTGTCTTGCGGGGGTTCGGGAAGCGGTGGGATAATCGACCTGCGGCCGTGACCGGAGCCCGGGCTGAAACAGGTTTGCACCGGGCTGCAGCAAGGTGCTTGCCACGGGTACCGCGGCTCATCCCTCCGATATGATACGAGCGTGATGCGCGTGGCCCAGGGACAGTCGACCCGGACCGCCGTCGGCGCGAGGCTCCTGTTGCTGGCGCTGGCGTGCGCGGCCGGAAGCTGCACGCCGCCGTCCGAGTCCACCGCCGGCGGCGCGCCGTCGGGGTCGGACGCCGCCGCGTCCGGGCCGGCGCCCGGGGAGTGGTTCACGGACGGCGCGGCGGCGGCGGGGCTCGGCTTCGTGCACTTCAACGGCATGTCGGGCAACTTCCATCAGACGGAGATCATGGGACCCGGCGTTGCGTTGTTCGACTACGACAACGACGGCGACCTCGACGTCTATCTCGTGCAGGGACGGACCCTCGGGAGCGACGAACCGCTGCTGCCGCCGCCGGACGGACCCCTCACGGACCGGCTCTACCGCAACGAGCTGCAGCCGTCACCGGACGGGCCCCGGCTGCGATTCACGGACGTGACGGCCGAGAGCGGGCTGAACCCGGGCGGGCACGGCATGGGCGTCGCGGCCGGCGACATCGACAACGATGGCTGGGTGGACCTCTATCTGACCGGATTCCAGCGGAACCGGATGCTCCGGAACAACGGCGACGGGACGTTCTCGGACGTGTCGGAAGAGAGCGGCACGCACGATCCCGACCGGTGGGGGGTGTCGGCCTCGTTTCTCGACTACGACCGCGACGGCTGGCTCGACCTCTTCGTCGGCAACTACCTGAGCTTCAATCTGGACACCCACATCCCGTGCTTCAACCGGTCGGGACCGCCCGACTATTGTCCGCCCGAGGTGTATCGCGCCCAGCCGGACCGGATGTATCGCAATCGCGGCGACGGCACGTTCGTCGACGCGACGGCGGAGGCCGGCGTCGCCTACGAGTTCGGGCCGGCGCTCGGGGTGTCGACGGCGGACTTCGACAACGACGGCTGGATCGACATCTTCGTCTCCAACGATCAGCAGGAGAACCAGTTGTGGATCAACCGGCGCGACGGCACCTTCGCCAACCAGGCGCCCCTGTGGGGGGCGGCGCTGGGGGCCGGCGGGGAAGCCAAGGCGGACATGGGCGTCGATGCCGGCGACTTCGACAACGACGGTGACGAGGATCTGTTCGTCACCGAGCTCGTCGGCCAGGGCAGCACCCTGTACGTCAACGACGGCTCCGGGCTGTTCGAGGAGCAGAGCATGCAGACGTTCATCCGTCTGCCCAGCCTCCCCTATACCGGCTTCGGGACCGGGTGGTTCGACTTCGACAACGACGGCTGGCTGGATGTGTTCTCTGCCAACGGCCACGTCACCCGGAACATGGACGCCTTCGGGCCGGACAACCCGTTTCCGTTGCAGCAACGCAATCTGTTGTTTCGCAACCGGGGGGATCGGCGGTTCGAGGACGTGACGGATCGCGCCGGCGAGGTGTTCCGGTTGTCGGAGGTGAGCCGCGGCGCCGCCTTCGGCGACATCGACAACGACGGCGACGTGGACGTGCTGGTGGGCAACGGGGCGGGCCCGGTGCGGCTGCTCGTCAACCGAATCGGCGACCGAAACCGGTGGCTGGGCCTGCGACTCGTCGGGGGGACCCCGCCCAGGGACCTCGTCGGCGCCCGCGTGGAGATCGTCCGCGAGGATGGAGCCTCCATATGGCGCCGTGCGAGAGCCGACGGCAGCTATGCCTCGGCGCAGGATCCGCGCGTCCTGATCGGGCTGGGAACGAGCGGGGCGCCGGTCGAGGTGCGCGTCACCTGGCCGAGCGGGCGCAGCGAAGCGTGGCATGACGTTCCGGCCGGCCGCTACACGACGCTGCGCGAAGGCGAGGGCGGCTGAACATGACGGGATACCGGCGCGGAATGGGTCTCCTGGGGGTCCTGGGGTGCGTGGCGGCCGTCTTCGCCGGCTGCGCCGCGCCGGAGGACGGCGCGGCGGCGGCGCAGCCCCGGGGGACCGGTCGGGCGATGCGCGCGGGCGGCCCGCGGCAGCCCATCACCCTGCCGGATCTCTCCGGCGTGGCCCTGTCGGTTCAGCGTCAGGTGCGCGAGCATCACGCACGCCTGACCGCGAAGCTCGCCGAGCCGGGGACCCCGCCGGTCGAGCTCGGCAACGCGTTCGGCGAGCTGGGCCTGGTGCTCATGGCGGCGGAGTACCACGACGTGGCCGCAGCCTGCCTCGAGAGCGCGATGGACCTCGCGCCCGACGCGATGCGGTGGCCGTACTATCTCGGCCATCTCCACGCCGTGCAGGGAGACCGCGCGGCGGCGGCCGAACTCTACGCCCGCGCGCACGAGCTGCGGCCGTCGGACCTGCCCACGCTGGTACGACTGGGCGATACTCTCCTCGACCAGAGCCGGCCCGAGGCGGCCGAGCAGGCGTTCATGCGGGCTCTGGCCCTCGATCCCGGCTCGGCCGCCGCCCTGGCGGGCATGGGACGCGCCGCGCTCGCGAGACGGGATGCCGCGCGAGCGGCGGAGTACCTGGGGCGCGCGCTGTCCGCCGACGAGGGCGCGACCAGCCTGCACTATCCGCTGGCCATGGCCCATCGGCAGCTCGGCGACCTCGACGAGGCCGAGGCGCATCTCCGCCGGCGGGGGAGCGGCGTGGCGGCGGTGCCGGACCCCCTGATGGACACCTACTCGGGGGTGCTGGAGAGCGCGATCACCTACGAGACCCGCGGGCTGCGGGCGCTCCAGGGCGGCCAGCTGGCGGCGGCGGAAGACCTGTTCCGCCGAGGGCTGGAGGTGGCGCCGGACGACCCCGCGCTGCGGCATCGGTTGGGGACGGTGTTGATGATGGCGGGCAACCCGCGCGGCGCCGTCGAGCAGTTCGAAGAGACCATCCGCCGGTCTCCGGACTTCGCCAAGGCCCACTTCGGCCTCGGCATGGTGGCGATGCTGAACGGCGGCTACCCCGAGGCGGTCGAACGGTTCTCGGATGCGGTCGAGCATCAGCCGGACTATCTGGAGGCGCGAATCGGTCTCGCCGACGGGTTGCGGGTGACGGGGCGGGCGGACGCGTCGCTCCCGCACTACCGGCAGGTGGTGGTCGCCGATCCGCAGTTCGCGGACGCGTGGATGGGATATGTGCTGGCCCTCGCCGACCTGGGCCGCTGGGGCGAGGCGCGCGACCGGCTCGGGGAGGCGCTGGCGATTCTCCCCGGCCACCCGGGCCTGGTCCAGATGCGCGCGCAGTTGCCATGACCGGGGCGGGCGGCTGGACGGGGGGCGGCGGTGGAGGCATCGTCGGCGACGACAGACGCGAGGGTAGGGGACCAGTGACGCGGTGGGTCAGGCTCCTGGTTGCGGCGGTCGTTCTGGGGGCGCTTCCGGCGGCCGCCCAGGAGGAGGAAGCGCGCGAATCCGGCACCGCCGCCATGGTGGCGCGTCTCGAGGCGATAGCCGCCGTTGCGCCGCAGACGAACCCCTACGCCGGCTCGATGCGGGCCGAGATCCTCGCGACGGTGATCCCGCCCGCGGGGCTGGCCGATCGGCTTCGCTACCGCTCGGAGATCGCGCGGTACCGGCTCTACGCCGGCCAGAGCGAAGAGGCGGCGGCCGCGTTCGAGGACATCCTGCGCGAGGCGCCGGGCGACCCGTCGGTCTCGCCCGCGTTCGTGAGCGCGGTGCGGCAGCTTCTCGCCCTGTCCCATCTGCGTCTGGCGATGCAGCGCAACTGCGTGTCCGGTCCGGCGACCGCCCGCTGCTCGGTGCCGGTGGATCGGGGGGCGGTGCACCCGGACGACCGCGCGGCCCAGCGCGCCATCGAGGAGTACACCCGCGTTCTGGGCGATCCCCCGGACGAGTCGACCGCCCTCGCGGCGCAGTGGCTGCTCAATCTCGCCTACATGACCGTCGGCGAGTACCCGTTCCACGTGCCCGAGCGGTGGCTCGTGCCGCCGGCCGCGTTTCGCGCGGAGCATGACGTCGGCAGGTTCCTCGACGTGGCGGGGCGGCTCGGCGTCGACGTCGCGGGCCGGAAGGGCGGCAGCGTCCTGGACGATTTCGACGGCGACGGGCGCCTCGACGTCGTCGCGTCGTCGGCCGGCCTGTTCGCGGTCGCGGCCGGCGAGAATCCCAACCAGTTGCGGTACTTCCGCAACAACGGCGACGGGACGTTCGCGGACCGGACCACGGAGGCCGGGCTCGACGGCCTCGTGAGCGGCCTGCACGTCATCCATGCCGACTACGACAACGACGGGTTCCTCGATCTGCTGGTCCTGCGCGGCGCGTGGCTGGACGCCGGGCACCCGAACTCGCTGCTGCGGAACAACGGCGACGGCACGTTCACCGACGTCACGGAAGCGGCCGGCCTGTTGATGCCGGCGCCGACCCAGGCTGCGGCGTGGGGCGACTACGACAACGACGGTTGGATCGACCTGTTCATCGGCAACGAGACCCGGGGCGATGCGTCGGCCGGCGCGGCCGTATACCCGTCCCGGCTGTTCCACAACAACCGCGACGGGACGTTCACCGACGTCGCGGCCGAGGCCGGCGTGGCCGTGATCGGATTCGTCAAGGGGGTCGTCTGGGGCGACTACGACAATGACGGGCGGCTCGATCTCTACGTGACGCGGCTCCGCTCCGATCAACCGAACCTGCTCTTTCGCAACGACGGTCCCCGCGCCGGCGGCGGGTGGTCGTTCCGCGACGTGGCGGCCGGGGCGGGGGTCGAGGGGCCGCCGGTGAGCTTTCCGACCTGGTTCTTCGACTACGACAACGACGGCTGGGACGATCTCTTCGTCAGCGGATTCAGCGGGGGCCTGGCCGACGTGGTCCTCGAGCGTCTGGGACAACCGCACCGCGGCCAGTTGCCGCGCCTCTATCGCAACGACCGCGACGGCACGTTCACCGACGTCACCCGCGCGATGGGGCTGGACCGAATCATGGTCGGCATGGGGTCGAACTTCGGCGACCTGGACAACGACGGGTTCCTCGACATGTACCTGGGCACCGGGGACCCCGACTACCGGATGCTCATCCCCAACCTGATGTTTCGCAACGCGGCGGGGGAGCGCTTCCAGGACGTCACCTCTTCCGGCGGCTTCGGTCACCTGCAGAAGGGGCACGGGGTGTCGTTCGGGGACATCGACGCCGACGGCGATCAGGACCTGTACCACGTCTCCGGCGGCGCCTTCGAGGGCGACACGTTCCCGAACGCCCTCTACCTGAATCCCGGCCACGGCAACCGCTGGCTGACCCTGCGGCTGGAGGGAGTGGCCTCGAATCGGGCCGCCATCGGCGCCCGGATCGCGGTCACCGCGGTTACCCCGGACGGCGACCGCGAGATCCACGTCACCGTCGGGAGCGGCGGCAGCTTCGGAGGGTCGAGCCTGCAGCAGGAGATCGGGCTCGGGTCGGCGACCGCGATCCGGACGGTGGCGGTCACCTGGCCGGTCACCGGGAAGACCGACGTGTACGCCGGCGTCGGACGGGACCGCGCCTATCACGTCCGGGAAGGCGACACGGCGCCGACCCCGGTCGCGCTCGACCCGCTCGATCTGGAGGCGCCCGCCGGCGCGGCGGGCGGCGGCCCGGCGGAGCCGCAGGACCACCGGGCTCGTGGCCTGGACGCCAGCGCCGTCGGCGACTGGCCGGAGGCCCTCGACCGGTTCCGGCAGGGGCTCGCGCTCGCCCCGGCCGACCCGATGCTGCACTGGTATCTGGGGATGGCCCTGCATCTGTCGGGCGACGACGCGGAGGCGGCGGTGGCGTACCTGGCGGAAGCGGCGCGGCTCGACCCGGCGCTGACGGCCCGGGCGCACCTCACCATCGGTGCGGTGCGCGAGCGGAGCGGGCAGGTCCAGGAGGCGATCGGCCATTTCACGCTGGCCGCGTCGCAGGCCCCCGACCGCGGCGAGGCGCACTTCCGGCTCGCCGCGGCGCTGCGCCGATCCGGCCGGGCCGAGGCGTCGCTGGGCTACTACGAGCAGATCCTCGACCGACGCGACGCCCGTTTCGGCGAGGTGCTGGCCCTCGTGAAGCTCGGGCGCTATCGCGAGGCGCACGACCGCCTGCTGGCCGGCGCCGAGCGGCATCCGTGGGAGCCCGTGTTCCGCCTCGCGCTGGCCCGTCTGCTCGCCGCCGCCCCCGACGATGCGCTGCGCGACGGCGGGCGGGCCCTGGCTCTGGCGCAGGCGTTGGCCGAGGAGATCCGCACGACGGCCGTCGCCGAGACCATGGCCATGGCCCACGCCGAGCTGGGACAGTTCGCGGGGGCGGTCGAGTGGCAGCGCCTCGCGATGTCCGTCGCGGCCGAGGCCGGGCAGTCGGCGGCGGTGCAGCGCATGTCCGCCAACCTCGCGGGGTATCTCCGCGGCGACCCCTGCCGCGCCCCGTGGCAGGACGACGAGCTGGAGTAGCGTGCGGAGGTTCCACGGTGCGTTCGGGCAGGTGCGCGTACGACAGGCAACCGGCGGAGACGTTCAGGTCGACCGCCCCTGAAGTCGTCAGCGCCCCGCGAGCTCGGCGAGGGCCGCGTCGAGCCTGGCCTGCAAGTCGGGATGGTCCGGCGCGATCCGCATCGCCTCCCGGAACCGGGCGACGGCCTCGTCCAGCCGGCCCTGCATCTGGAGCGCGGTGCCGAGGTTGGCGTGAGCGTCGATGTGGTCCGGGGCGCGATCGAGGGCCCGTCGGAACTGGACCGCCGCCTCCTCGAGCCGGTCCTGCGACCCGAGCACGATGCCCAGCCGGTTGTGGAGGTCGGCCGTTGCGGCGCCGAGGTCGATGGCGCGGCGCAGATGCACCGCGGCGTCGTCGAGGACGCCGCCGTCATGCAGGGCGATGCCCAGGGCCGCGTGCGCCTCGGCCGAGCTCGGGTCGATGTCGAGGGCCCGCCGGAGGCTCGCGATGCCCTCGCCGGTGCGGTCCAGCGACAGCAGGGCGTTGCCCAGGTTGGAGTGGGCATCGGCGTCCCCCGGCGCGAGCGCCAGCGCCTGCTCGTAGTGGCCGATGGCTTCGTCGAGGCGGCCCTGGGCGGCGAGGGCGGTGCCGAGATTGCTGTGGGCGAGGGCGTCGTCCGGGGTCATCGCGAGCACCTGCCGGTACTGCTCGATCGCCTCGTCGAGCCGTCCCTCCGCCTGCAGCTCGGTCCCGAGATTCAGCGCGGTGATGGTCCGCATGTCGCTCATCGAGAGCAGCGGCCAGTTGCACAGGACCAGCAGGCCGGCGGCGACCGCTGCCGCCCCGGCCGCCTGCCGGGTCCTCCATCCCGTCCGGGTTCGGACCATCTGCCAGACCGCCACCGCCCCCCCCGCCGCGAACAGCATCAGCAGCGGCGCCAGCGGGAAGCGGTATCGCCCCATGACCGCGAACAGCACCACGCTGCCCGCATAGGCGGCGAGCATGAGGTGGAACGGCCGCAACTGCCGGCGCCGTCCCCACGTCAGAAAGAGGCCGGCGACCCCCAGCGGGGCGAGCAGACCGAAGTGCCACACGTAGCCGGCGAGCCGGAGCGGGACCGACCAGTCGGCGTGGCTGAGCTGATCTTCGGTGTCGGCCACCTCCGACGCATTCAGCGCCAGCAGCACCTTGCGTCCGGTGAGCCGCAGCCAGTCCGCGGGCTGGGTGCGGATGTACTCCAGCGACCGGCCCGTCCAGTAGCGTGATACCTGTCCGGGGGTCAGCGGCGCGCCGATCTCGCGCTCGGCAATCTGCGTCGCATCCCGGCGTTCGTAGCGGGGGTCGCCGCGCCCGATGACGAGGGGGCGATAGGTGCCGTCGGCCTCGGGGTTGTTGCCTATATAGAGGTTGGGTCCGAGCTGGGCCGTCGTCAGCAGAAACTCGCCGCCGACCGCCTGGTTCCGTACCGCCACCGGCACGAGCACGAGGGCCAGTCCGAGCGCCAGCGCCCCTGCCCGCGCGAAACGCCGCCGGCCGGCCGCCCGCGACAGCAGCAGCCATCCCAGCAGAACGGCGGCGAAGACCAGGGCGTTCTCGCGCGTCAGCACGAGGCCGCCGAGCACCACGCCGGGCCACATCCAGGCCCGGGGCCGGCCCGGTTCGGTGACGAGGCGGCTCAACCGCGCAAGGAGAAGGCACAGCAGGAACAGGCCGAGCGCGGTCTTCTGGACCAGGCCGTCGAAGAAGATCGCCGGGGCGTAGACGGCCAGCATCAGGCCGGCGACGATGCCCGCCTCCCTCGAGAAGAGCCGGCGGCCGGCGACCGCCAGCAGGGCGCAGGAGGCCGCGCCGAGCACGATCTGGCTCAACCGCACCGCGAGCAGGTCCTGACCGAAGACGGTGTACACGAGCCCGAGGAAGTACGGGTACAAAGGCGCCTGGTAGAAGGTCTCGCGGCCGAGCCAGTCGCCGGCCGCGATCTCCAGCCCCCACGCGTGGTAGCTCTGCGCGTCGCCCATCGCGAGGCCGAAGAACGGGGCCGAACCGAGCTGCCAGACGTGGACGAGCCGGAGGGCGAGGGCGAAGCAGAAGATGCCGAGCGCGAACCGCCGGAAACCGTCCGGACCCGATGTCCCGGCGGGGGGATCAGGCGGCTGGCCGTTGGCCGCCGTCGCCGGCTGGCGTCCCGGCCGGGCCGGCTGTCGGCGGCGTCTATGGCGAGCGGAGGACATGGTGCTGCACTTGGGCCGGGAAGTGGCGGCGTTCTCTGGCGGAGAGCGGGTTCGCCGGGCTCCGGCGTCTTCGACGAGGTCCACGCGGGTCCAAGCCGGGCGGCGAGAGCGGCGCCGGCCACGCGCTTCGGCGGACACGGGCGCTGCCGCACCTCCGCGCGCATGCAGGTCCAGTGTAGCAAACCCGGACGGAGCGCTTGGAGGGGCCGCGAGCCTGCACGGATCGAGTTTCTTGTTGACCGGCGGGCCACAAACGTTTACGGTGCACCGTTAAATCAGTCGTAACACGCCCGCCACCAATTCGTTGAATGATTGCTCCAATGTTTTGGATTTTCGCGGGCTCGGCAGTCGACGAAGTGCGGAAATATCACGTGGACTGAGCGATTTCAGGCCGATGGATAGACGGCACGGTGTTTGCTGGTATCATTGGCAAAACACGGAGGTTGCTGGCGCTCCGCGTCAGCGTTCGGTCGCGTCGTGGAGCCCCAGATCGGTGTCCGGCTGGGTGCGAACGGTAGATTCGGCTCTCGTAGGAGGTTGTGGATGATGCGTAAGCGTCTTGTACTCGGTTGTATTCTGGCAGCGTTGGCGTTCGGCCTGCCCCAGCCGGCGGCGGCGCAGACCGGCGGGGACGTGGCCATCGGGTACTCGTTCCTGTCGAACAAGGAGTTGGCCGTCAACGCGTCCAACCTGCCGTACGGGTTCTTCTTCGATTCGTCGATTCGATTGAACGACTTCATGTCGTTCGCGTTCGACCTGAACGGCCACTACCGGCGCGGCATCCCGCCGAGCGCCGAGTACTCCGGCGGACCGAACGACCCGGTGGTGAAGTCGCCGCCGGACCAGGATTTTCAGACGTTCTCGATCTCCCGGCCGGAGGATGAGTACTGCTCGCCGAGGCTGTCGCGCGATCAATACCCGGAGTACGAGGGCGTCCTGTCGACGTGCGAGGTGCACGTTCAGGCGATCGGCATCCTGGTCGGCCCCCGGTTTCACTTCGATGCCGGCGGCGTTCGTCCGTTCTTCCACGGGCTGGCCGGGGTCTCGCGCGGGTTGCGCAAGATCGGCTTCTTCGGGCACACCGCGACGCACTGGGCGATTCAGCCCGGCGGCGGCGTCGACATCGACATGACCGAGAACACCGCGTTCCGGGTGCAGGCGGACTATCGGGTCACCTTCTTTCCCGAGCCGAATCTGACGGATCCGGGGTCGCAGGCGTCGCTGTTGAACGCGAACGGGGCCAACTACAAGAACTTCTCGTTCTCGATCGGCGCGGTGGTCAGGCTGGGCTCCCTGCGGAACTGACCGCCGGATCGCTCCAGGGGGTATTGGCGCGCGGGAAGAATAGAGGACGTGCCGGTCGGCGTGAACGGTGTAAACGATGTTGAGAGTTGAATCGAAGTTGCCTGTCGTGTCTATCGAGGAGGTGTGCACATGAGGTTGATGAGGTTTCTTGCGGTTGCGGCAGCGGCTCTGCTGCTCGCGCCCGCTGTTGCCGTGGCCCAGAGTTCGATCTCGGGCTCGGTCACGGACGACACCGGCGGCGTGCTGCCCGGTGTGACCGTCGAGGCGTCGAGCGATGTCCTGATTGAAGGGTCGCGTGTGGTCTTCACCGACGGCACGGGAAGCTACAACGTCATCGACCTGCGGCCGGGCGGGTACACGGTGGTCTTCACCCTGCCGGGCTTCGGCACGCTGGTGCGCGACGAGCTCATCCTCGGGGCCGATGTGGCGTTGCCGATCGACGCGGTGCTGTCGGTCGGGTCGGTCGAAGAGACCATCACGGTGTCCGGCGAGACGCCGGTCGTCGACGTGCAGCAGGTGCAGCGCATCGAGGTCATGACGCGCGAGACGCAGGAAGCGATTCCGACCGGGCGCAGCACGTGGTCGTACGCCCTGCTGATCCCCGGCGTCAAGGCCCGGGCCCCCGACATGGGCGGCACCGCCGGCGCGCAGCAGTCCGAGATGATGGGCCGCGGGCTCGACGCGGCGCACACCACCGTCGAGATCGACGGCATGATGATCAACACGTTGATCAGCGACGGTCGCTACCAGGCCTACATGAACCCGATGATGGCGGCCGAGACGTCGTATACGACGTCGGGTGCGACGGCGGAGACGCAGAACGGCGGCCTGCGCATCAATATGATCCCGAACGAGGGCGGCAACCAGCTCAGCGGCAACTTCTTCGCGGGCGGGACCCCCGGGGCGTGGCAGGCCAACAACCTGAACGACCGGCTGCAAGACCTGGGCGTTCTCGAGACCCCCAAGGTCTCCATCATCTACGACTTCAACGGGTCGATGGGCGGCCCGGTGTTCCGCGACCGGCTGTGGTTCTTCTGGTCGGCGCGGCGGAACGTCATCGACGACGGCGTGCTGAACAGCACCAACCGGGACGGGTCGGCGGCCCTCGACCGGAACAGCATCACCAGCGGCAACGCGCGGCTGACGTGGCAGATGAACCCGCAGAACAAGATCTCGGCCATGTTCGACAAGGTGCGGAAGCGCCGGTTCAGCGAGCACGGCCCCGGGGACGACATCGAGACGGCGGCCCAGTCCTGGACCGCGCCGCACTACGACACCGGGACCGCGAAGTGGACGGGGACGCTGAGCAACCGGATACTGGCCGAGTTCGGGTTCTCGCTGGTCTACGAGGACTGGGACCCCGGCTACTACCGCTTCAGCTCGCTCGGGGACTACGACTACTTCAGGCAAGACAAGCCGTCGGACGACGCGCTGGCCACCTGCTTCTCGACGCCCTGCTATGACGCGCCCGGCTCGGCCGCGTACATGGCGCAGACGGCGTCCGCCCGCAACTGGTACAACGTCGTTCCCAGGATCGACTCGCACCTGGGGATGACGTACGGCCTTTCGGACGAGCACGAGCAGAACAACTACTCGCACCGCTGGGCGTATCAGAGCGCGGTGTCGTACGTGACGGGGTCGCACAGCTTCAAGGTGGGGATGAACTTCTCCAACGGCCAGAACCGGCACACGAGGACCGCCAACGGCGACCTGACGCAGCGTTACGACGATTCGCCGAACACGTACGGGCGCACCCTGGACTTCGTCACCTGCGACCACTTCGCGTCCGAGGCGAACCGCCTCTACTCGGCCGGGGCCCTGCCGTGCGGCACCACCGGGGCGGCCGAGTTCGTCGACATCTACAACTTCCCGGAGAACCGCGCGTACAACCTCGACTACAACGGAGGCATCTACGCGCAGGACTCCTGGACGCTCGACCGGCTGACCCTCAACTACGGCCTGCGGGTCGACTGGGCCGCCGTGTCGATTCCGGAGCTCCCGAAGCCCCTGGGGCGGTTCACCGTCTCGGACGTCCGGCCCGGGCGCGCGCGGAATGAGTTGCCCAGCTTCGGTCCGGACTTCTCGCCGCGGTTCAGCCTGGCCTATGACCTGTTCGGCGACGCCAAGACCGCGCTGAAGTTCAGCTACAACAAGTACGTACGGGACATCGGCACCGGCCTGCCTTCCCGCTATCAGTACGGGGGCGCCCGGACTGACCAACGGGTGTGGTTGGATTGCGTCCTCGATCCGGTTGCGGCGGCCGCCGGAGATGCGACGTGCGCGGCGCCGGGATCGGACTACGCGCGGATGTACGCCGGCAGCCAGTACGACGACCTCGCCCAGAACTGGGAGATCGGGCCGCCCCGGTCGCAGGCCTTCGGTTCCTTCAGCATTCCGAGCGCCAACCCGAACCTGGACGACTTTGCGCGCGAGTACAACCACATCTGGACGGCGGGCATCCAGCAGGAGATCTTCCCGGGCCTGTCGCTCAGCGCGGAGTACCGACGCCGGTTCTTCCGCAACACGTTCAGCCGGGACAACCGGGACGTCGACTTCTCCAGCTTCGGGGCGCTCCCCGACGGCACGCCCGACCGCAACGCCCCTGCGGGCAGCTACGTCCAGGTGGCGCGGCCGTATCCGATGACGGGCTCGTTCACGGTCTTCAACCTCGACCCGGATCTCCGTGGGGTGGACGACAACGTCTGGGAGCAGACGATGGTCGACGGCTACTCGAACATCTACCATGGTTTCGAGTTGAGCGCCCAGGGCCGGCTGGCGGGCGGCGGCACGCTCTTCGGCGGCTGGTCGATGGAGGACACCGGCCGCACCACCATCTACAACTTCGACAGCACCGCCGGGGGCGGCAGCTACGGCGGCGAGACCAACCTGTGCGCCGACGTCCTGCACCGCGGAGACAACCCCAACCAGCTGCGGTTCTGCGACCAGGCCAGCTACCCGCGCCCGTTCCGGCACGAGTTCAAGCTGTCGGGCACGCAGCCGTTCTCGCTGCCGGGCCTCGGGGACCTGCAGTTCGGCGCCTCGCTGCAGGCGTATCCGGGCGGCGGGAACATTCGATGGGGCGCCTTCCAGGAAGGCCTCAATGTCCGCCGCTACGACGATGAGCCCGACGAGCTGCTCGGCACCTACTCCAATCAGCTCTATGGGCAGCCGGGGCACTGCGTGGCGCCGTGCGAGCTCGGCGGCAGGTTCGTGCCGGAGGGCGTGCGCACGGTCTCCGTCTCCGACAGTACATTCTGGGCGCCGATGGTTCCGCTGGCCAGCGTGAAGTTCCTGCCCTACTGGACGCAGCTCGACATGAACGTCCTGAAGGTGTTCAATGTCGGGTCGTGGCGCTACGAGGCGCGGTGGGAGTTCTTCAACATGCTGAACAACGGCGTCGAGTTGGAGAACACCTTCGACCACAGCGGCAGCACCGGAGCCGGGTACCAGTCCCTGTCGAGTTGGGAGCGTGCGGTCCGGTTGCTCCCCGGTCGGGTCATCCGCTTCGCGGTCACCGCTCGCTTCTAGCGGGCCTCGCGGGGGACCAAGCCTGATTCCAGGCTTGGTCCTACTCCGCCTTCCCCCGGAGCCGGGAGAGTCCCCCTCTCCCGGCTCCGTTTTTTTCTGGTCAGCCAGCTCGGCTTCCGTCAAGCGTCGGCGAGACCCCGGGGGTGCTATCATCTGTGTGATCAGGTTGATATCGCCGAGGCTCGGATCCGATGACATCCCACTCCGCTTCCGTGAAATCCGGTCGATTCCTGCTGCGGATGCCGGCGCCGGCGCATGCGACGCTGAAGGCGGCGGCCCGCGCGTCGGGGTTGTCGCTGAACGCCCATTGCGTGCGGAAGCCCATCGGTGCGGGCTCGGACGGTCCTGCCGACGAGCAGGCGGCCGCGTTCATCTCCCGCGCCGCGGGGATCGCGGGTGGCCGTGATCCTGCATGGCTCCCGGGCCCGCGGCGACGCGACGCCCGGCTCGGACGTCGACCTGCTCGCCGTCGTCGAGCCGCATGTCGGGCTCAGCCGCCAGTGATACCGTGAATGGGACGCGCAGCCGGCGACCTCGCTGGGCCGCCGGCCGGGGGCGTCACCGCAACCCGAGGTCCTGCAGCCCCTCGCGCGCCCCCGCGTGATCCGGCTCGAGGAGCAACGCTTCCCGGAACGCGCGTGCCGCCCGATCGGGCGCGCCGGCGGCCGCGAGCGCGAGCCCGAGGTTGGCGTGGGCGTCGGCGCTCTCGGGGCTGACGGCAACCAGCCGTTCGAAGTGGCGCGCTGCCTCGTCCATCCGGCCCTGGCTCGCCAACGCCACCCCGAGGTTGTTGAGGGCGCTCGGATGGTTCGGGTTGCGGTCGAGGGCCCGCCGGTACTCGGCGATGGCCTCGCCCAGCCGCCCGGAGCGGTCGAGCACCAGCCCGAGCTCGTAGCGGGTGGGCGCGTTGTCCAGGCCCTTGAGCGCCTGCCGCAGCACCGGCTCGGCCTCCGCGTAGCGCCGCAGGCCCGAGAGGCACCTGCCGATGTCGGCGAGCACGCCGGGGTCGTCGGGCCGCTGGCGCCGTTGGCGCTCCAGCAGCTCCAGGGCTTCTTCGTAGCGCCGGAGCAGCCGGAACATCGTGGTGAGCTCGGCCAGGGCGACGGGGTGGTCGGGGTCGAACTCCAGAGCCCGTCGAATGAGGTGCTCGCGCCAGGCGGCGTTCGTCGTGAGATCGACGGTGGCGGCCTGCTGGAGAAGAAACGTCGTGCTCCGCGACTCGCGGACGAGCGCCTCGGACAGCCGGTCGAGATAGGGCTCGTACAGGGGCAACCGGTCCGCCGTCCGCACCGCCCGCGCCGCGTCCTCGACCCGGCCCAGGGTCGCGTAGGCGTCGCCGAGCAGCCGGAAGGCGGGGCCGAACCCGGGCGCCGCCGCCGTCGCGTTCTCCAGCAGAGCCGCCGCGCCCTCCGCGTCCCCCTGCACCAGCGCTATCCGGGCGAGACCGAGCGCCGCGTAGGCGGAGACCGGTGCGTCCGCGGCGCGGTCCGCCGGTCCGGCCGGCTCGTCCGCCGGGGCCGGCTCGTCCAGAGGCCGGGCCCGGCGCCACGCTTCTGCGGCGCGGTCGTAGTCTCCCGCCTTGAACTCGGCCTCCCCGAGCCGCCACCAGGCGGGGCCGAAGTCGGGGGCGGCGGCGACGACCCGACGCAGCCCGGCGGCCAGCCCCTCGGTGTTGCCCCGCGTACCTTGCGCCAGCGCCCGGTAGTACGTCCAGCGCCAGGCCCCGCCGCTCAGCGCCTCGGCCGCGGCGTAGGCGCGGTCGGCGTGGTTCAGGAACAGGTCGGCGTGGTAGGCGAGGCCCAGCGCCCCCACCGCCTCGGCGGACGTGGGTCGGTCTCTCGCCGCGCGGTCGGCGGCTTCCAGGTGCTCGCGTAGTGCCGGTGGTTGGCTCGAGAGCTCGGGAAGCGCGGGAAGCCGCGCCGCGTACAGCGCTCGCCTCGCCTGGGAGCCGCCGGCATAGAGCAGCGCGCCTGCGGCCACCGCGACGGCGGCCCAGGTCAGCCACTGGCGTTCGCGCGGCCCCGGACGCGTGATCGCGGCCGATGGTCCGGCCGTCGCGGCTCTCCGGGGCGCATCCTCGCGAGCGGGCCGACCCTCCACCGCAGCGGCCGATGGTCCGGCCGCCGCGGCTTCCCGCGGCGCGTCCTGCCGCGGGCGCCGGGCCGGGACTGCACCGGCGGGCGGTTCAGCCGGCGGTCCGGCTCCGGGCGCGTCCTGGCGCCGGCCCGTGGTTGCGCCGGCGGGCGAGGCGGCCGGCGGGGCGGTCCGGCGGCCGCGGTCACGGCGCCGGCGAGCCACCATTGCTCCAGACCGTCACCCGCGACATCCGGTCGAAGGGACCGCTGATGTGCATGCCGCCGGTGACCAGATCGGCGGTGCCGTCGTTGTCGAGGTCGCCGGCGGCCAGCGTGATCAGGTGCGTCGGCGAGCTGGCGATGCGATGCATCGCGAACTGCATCTGTCCGTTGTTCTCCAGCCAGACGAGGCTGTGGGCGGCCTCGTCGTCCCACTGGTTGTAGGCGCTCACTACCGCCACGTCGAGGTCGCCGTCGCCGTCGAGATCGGCGGCCTGGGGGCTCGACGCCCCCGACAGGTCGGCGATGCGGTGCGGCTCGAACTGCCGCTCGCCGCGGTTCTCCAGCCACTGCACGCCGTGCCAGGGCCGGCTGTTGGCCGGCGCGTAGTCGAACGCGTCGCCGTTGCTGTGCAGGATGTCCGGGTCTCCGTCCCGGTCGAGGTCTACGAGGGTGATCCAGCTCGAGCCGTAGTCCGGGTTCGTCGTGCCCCAGAGCAGCTCCGGCCGCAACGGCTCGCCGGCGAAGGCCCAGATCTCCTCCCATTCCTGGCTGACCAGGGCCAGGATCTCAAGGGCGTCGTCGCCGTCGAGGTCGGCGGCGATCGCGTTGATGGCGCCGGAGAACCGCTGCAGGACATGAGCCTCGAAATCCCATCCGCCCCGGTTCTCGAGCCACAGCGTCTCGCCGTGGTCGTAGCCGAAGGCGGCCACCGCAAGGTCGAGGTCGCCGTCGCCGTCCAGATCGCCCGCCCGCACGTCGGCGACCCGGGGTATTCCTTCCGCCGCGACGCGGCTCGTGAAGCGCTGGTTCCCGTCGTTCTCGAGAATCACGACGGAGCCGATCCGCAGGTCGCTCGGGAAGAGCTCTCCGAGGCTCGCGACCAGCAGGTCGAGGTCGCCGTCGCCGTCGAAGTCGGTCGGCTCCACATGCGCCGGCGCGCGGATGTCTTCGGTGACGGGCTGTTCGGTGTAGGTTCCCGCCGGAAACTGGCGAATCCAGGCGACCCGGTTCCGGACCGCGTCGCATGCCAGGATGTCCGGGAGGCCGTCGGCGTCGAGGTCGACGATCGCGACGTGCGCGATCTGGGGCCGCTCGTTGTCGCCGCGCGAATCGCCGACCGGCCGCGCCGTGAAGAAGTCCGACGGCGGCCCGTCCGGCAGGATGGCGCGGCGCTCGTCGGCCGGGACCTCGCCGGGCGCCGCGCCGCACGCCCACGCCAGGGCGCACAGCAGACCGGCCCCCACTCCCCCGACGACGGCTCGTGGGACGGTCGATCTCCCCGGCGGGCGACGGCGTGACACCGCTTTCGACTATACCAGACACGCGACGGAGGCCGTTCCCCGGTCCGGAAACAGTTTCCCTGACGGCTCCGCTGCCCACCCTGCCAACCCGCCGGCGTCCGCGCCGCCTGGGTGCAGACTCCTGTCGTATAATCGCGGCAGCACTTCCACTCCACCATGCCTTCTGAATCCAGGCGCCCGCCTCGGGCGTTGCGGAGTGATCGCGCGACCCCGCTGATGCCGTCCATCGCCATCGCCGGCCGGTGTACAGGAGCCCGTGGTGAAACGCGGGCCTCTGGCCGCGGGCTCCCCCGAGCCCGTGGTCGAACCGCGTGCAGCACCGCGCCCGGGGCGCAGCGTGGCCTGGGCCGCAGACTCCTGGCCTCGGCTGTCGCCTGCGGGCTGCTCACCTGTCTCTGGGCATGCTCCCCTGCCCGCGATGTGGAAGCTCTCCGCCTCGCCGCCGAGGAGGGAGATGTGGAGGCGCAGCTCGACCTCGCATCGATGTACGGCGAGGGCCGCGGGGTTCCGCAGGACGACGCGGAGGCGGCGCGGTGGCTTCGGCTGGCGGCCGAGCAGGGGCTGGCGGCGGCGCAGGGCCGACTCGGGGAGCTGTACGCGGAGGGCCGCGGGGTTCCGCAGAGCGGTGCGGAGGCGGCGCGGTGGCTTCGGCTGGCGGCCGGGCAGGGGCTGGCGGCGGCGCAGGGGCAGCTCGGGGCGCTGTATGCCGGGGGCCGCGGGATCCCGCGGGACGATGCGGAGGCGGTGCGGTGGCTCCGGCTGGCGGCCGACCAGGGGGACGCCAGGGCACAGGGTCAGCTCGGGGCGCTGTACGCGGGGGGGCGCGGGGTCCCGCAGGACGACGCGGAGGCGGCGCGCTGGATTCGGCTCGCGGCGGACCAGGGGCTCCCCGAGGCGCAGAGCCGGCTCGGCATGCTCTACGCGGGGGGGCGCGGGGTTCCCCGGGACGATGCCGAGGCCCTGCGCTGGACCCGGCTCGCCGCGGATCAGGGGCTTGCGGAGGGGCAGGGCCAGCTCGGGATGCTGTATGCCGGGGGCCTCGGCGTCCCGCGGGACTATGCCGAAGCGGTTCGGTGGTATCGGCTGGGGGCCGGGCAGGGGGATGCCCAGGCGCAGGCCAACCTCGGGTTCGCGTACGGCGAGGGACGCGGGGTCCCGCAGGACGACGCGGAGGCGGTGCGGTGGGTTCGGCTGGCGGCGGAGCAGGGACACCCCCTGGCGCAGGGCCAGCTCGGGATGATGTACCTGATCGGCGGCGGGGTCCCTCAGGACGACGCGGAGGCGGCGCGGTGGATTCGGCGGGCGGCGGACCAGGGGCTCGCCGAGGCGCAGTTCCAGCTCGGGATCCTGCACGCCCAGGGGGGCGGGGTCCCGCAGGACGATGCGGAGGCGGCGCGGTGGTTCCGCCTTGCCGCGGACCAGGGACACCCCCAGGCCCAGGCCAGCCTCGGCGCGATGCACGCCGAGGGCCTCGGCATTCCGCAGGACGATGCCGAGGCGGTGGGGTGGTTCCGCCGCGCGGCCGAGCAGGGAGACGCCCAGGCGCAGGCCAATCTCGGGGCCCTGTACGCCAGCGGTCGCGGCGTTCCGCAGGACGATGCGGAAGCGGTGCGGTGGTTCCGCCGCGCCACCGACCAGGGACACCCCCAGGCGCAGTACTACCTCGGGTTCGCGTACGCCGAGGGCAGCGGGGTCCCGCAGGACGATGCGGAGGCGATGCAGTGGTTCCGCCGCGCCGCCGACCAGGGATTCCCCGACGCGCAGCACTACCTCGGATTCGCGTACGCCGAGGGCCGCGGGGTGCCGCAGGACGATGCGGAGTCGGCGCGGTGGGTGCGGCTTGCCGCCGACCAGGGACACCCCTACGCGCAGGGCCACCTCGGCCGCCTGCACGCCGAGGGCCGCGGCGTGCCGCGGGACCTCGTGGCCGCCCACACGTGGCTCAGCCTCGCCGCCCTGCAGGTGCCCCCGGCGGAGCGCGCCGCCATCGTCCAGGCCCGCGATGCCGTCGCCGGCCAGATGTCGCCCGACCAGATCGTCCAGGCGCGGAGCAACCTGGAGACGATGCTCGGCCGCAGGGAGCCGTAGCGGGTTCGTGACCGGCTGCGAGGGCGCCGAACGTCAGCTCGGCGTCTCGCCGGCTTCCGTTTCCGGGGCGCGCAGGCGGCTGTCCAGGTCGCGGAGCCGCTCCCGCACGTGTCTGTCGAGATCGGTGATCTGCTTCGAGGCCTGGGCGTTGAGCACCGCGACCTGGGCGTCGACCCGGTCGATCCGGGTGTCGAGCTCGGCGATCCGGGTGTCGAGCCCGCTCACGTGGCGGGCGAGGTCGTCGAGCCGGGCATCGAGCGCCTGCATACGGCCGTCGAGGCCGTCGAGCCGGGCATCGAGCGCCTGCATACGGCCGTCGAGGCCGTCGAGCCGCGTATTCGGCAGGTTCGCGGGGTTGTCGATCCGTTCGTCAATCCGCTCGGCTATCGTCCTCGCGAGGGCGCCCGGGATCCGGCCGTTGACCCAGCCCTCGATCACGATCAGCAGGACGACGAGATTGACGATGCCGACCAGTAACTCCATGGAGGTCAATGATAGCTGAAGTCGCCGCCACCCGGTTTCACGACGGTTCGTCGCGGCCCCTGAACGCCCGGAGTATGTCGGCGAGATGCGCCTTCGCCTCCGCGATATTGACCTTGAACATGGTCGTATATTGGATCCTCGATGTGACCATGTGCACCCACGGGCCGGTCGTCGTCCCGGGGCTGCTTGGCCGAATCGCACGGGAGCGATTAGCATTAGGAGAGGTCCCGTGTGCCGAAGGAGTGATCCCGTGGGTCTGACAGATCGGTGGTTCGGCCGGAAACCGGTGGACGACGGCCCCGATCCGCTCGCCGATCTGGTCCTCGAGAAGCTCAGGGTCGGCTATCTGGTCGACTACGACCTCGACACCTGGAAGGTGACCGGCTACTGCCGCTACCGGTTCTCGGGCCGGGACGACGACATCGAGGAGTGGGAGCTCACCCGGAGCGGAGAGCAGCGCTATCTGGAGCGGGCGGACGACGCTTGGTCGCTGTCGAGGCGCATCGCCATCGGCGACATCGCCGGCGACGTCCGGCAGCACATGCTCGATCGCGAAGATCCGCCGGAACGCATCGTCTTCGAGGGCGCCGCGTACCGTCTCGATGCCTCCTGCGCCGGGCATCTGTTTCCCGACGGCGCCGGGGCCGGCGAGCCGGTGGTCCGCTGGGAGTACGTCGACGAGGCGGAGACCGCCTTCGTCGGCATCGAGCAGTGGAGCGAGACGGAGTTCACGGCGGCCGCCGGCCGCGTGGTCGAGGACTATCAGTTCACGCACATTCTCCCCGGGAGTCCGGAATGAACCGCAGCCGCCGTCCGGCGTCGCGCCCGTGGATCGGTGGCTGCCGCCGGGCGCCGGCAGCCCGTGGCGAAACTGCCCGGCGAGGCCGGTGGCACGCGCTGCTCGCGGCCGCCCTGCTCACCGCCGCGTCCTGCGAGACGCAGTCGCCCCTCGATCGGATCTCGCAGTCGCTCGACCAGTACCCGGAGTACTCGGTGGTGCTGCAGGACATGACCGACGAGGGGTTCGGCTATGCCCATCAGTACCGGGTCGTCTTCGGCGGGCCGCAGGCCGGCTCCGAGGAACCCGTCTACCGCGAGGCCGTCCTCGACTGGATGGACGTCGATTCCGGCACCTTCGCGCGCTACCAGTCTTCGCTCGGCATGGTCGTCCTGTCGAAGGGCGCCGACGGCATAGTGGACCGGGCCGAGCATCCGCCGGGCTATCAGCAGGTGGGGAACGAGCGGTACGGGCGGTGGCGCGACGACGGGGGCGGACGGTCGTTCTGGGAGTTCTACGGCCAGTACGCCCTGCTGAGCCACATCATGGGCGGTTTCGGGCGTCCCATCTACCGGGGCGACTGGAACGGCTATCGCGACGCGCGCGGCCGCGGCCAGACGTACTACGGCCCCGGCGGCGGCGTCTACGGCACCGGCGGGTCCACCACCCGGCAGACCAGCCCCGACTTCTTCCGCCGGCAACAGACCCGCCAGGCGGCGCAGAGCCGGTCGTTCGGCCAGCGGGTCCAGAGTCGCATGGCGGGAGGCGCCCGCAGCTTCGGCAAGTAGCAGTCCGTGGCAGAACCCCGCGTTGCACCGGGACCGGCGAGGCGCAGGATGCATCGCCGGTCATGCAGCGGGGCCTCCGCCACGGGCCGACAGGCCCCGGGAGGTATGTGATGTCCGTGGATCAGATCGTGGCCGGTTTCGTCTATCTGGTCGTCGTTCTCGGCCTGCTGGCCGTCGGCAAGTGGGTGTACGACGGGCTCCACCGGCGTTTCGTGCTCCGGGTCGAGCTGCTCGAGAAGGACAATCTGGCGCTGGCCGTCACCGTCGCCGGCTACTATCTGGGGCTGGTCGTGGTGCTCGGCGGGGTCGTGTCCGGGCCCGCCTCCGTCAGTCTCCTCGACGACGTCATCGGTCTGGCGATCTACGGCGGGCTGGCCATCGTCCTCCTCAACCTCTCGGCCTGGGTCAACGATCGGCTCGTGTTCTCGCGGTTCGACAACGAGCGCGAGATCGTCGAGGACCGCAACGTCGGCGTGGGCATCCTCGAAGGGGCCAACTACGTCGCGGTGGGGCTGATCACGGCCGGCGCGATGTCCGGCGCAGGGGGACTGCTGCCGGGGCTCGTGTTCTGGGTCACCGGTCTCGCCGCCCTCGTCGTCGCCGGGGTCCTGTACGACCGGATCACGTCGTACGACCTCCACGACGAGATCGAACGCAACAACGTCGCCGTCGCCCTTGCCTTCGCCGGGGTCCTCGTCGGGTTCGGCAACGTCATTCGCCTCGCCGGCGAGGGAGACTTCGTGTCCTGGAACGAGAGCATGGCCGAGTTCGGGTACTACCTGGCGGTGGGGTTGATCCTGTTGCCGCTCGTCCGGCTCTTCGCCGACAAGGTGCTGTTGCCCGGCGCCCGCCTCACCGACGTGCTGGTGCAGGAGGAGCCGAATCTGGGCGCCGGCGTCATCGAGGGCGTGAGCTATCTCGCCGCTTCCATGCTGATCGGATTGACGCTGTAGGAGCCCATGGTGAGACCGCGGGGCGCTTGCCACCGCCGACTGGCGAGTGGGTCTCGCGCGGCGGCGCAGACGTAGGAGCCCGTGGCGAAACCGCGGGGCTCTTGCCACGGGCGGCTGAGCCGGCCCCGCCGAGGGCGCTGGAGCCTCCGGCTGGCGGCAAGCGCCCGTTCGCGGGCGGCGCCCGGGCGGTGCGGCCGCACAGAACATGAGCATCCTCGCGTCGGCGGTGGCGCAGACCCTCGGGCGGTTTCTGGGCTTCATGCGCCGGGAGAACCTGTTCCGGCTCCTGGGGGTCATCGCGGTGCTGATCCTGGGCGGGGCGGCGGGTCTCGCGTTCTTCGAGAGCCGGTCGCTGCCCGACGCGCTCTGGTGGTCCGTCGTCACCCTGACCACCGTCGGCTTCGGCGACATCTCTCCCGTCTCCCTCGGCGGCCGCCTCATCGGCGTGGTGCTGATGTTCTTCGGCATCGGCGTGCTCGGCATGTTCACCGCCACCATCGCCGGGGTATTCGTCGAGCAGCGCATGAGGAAGGACCGGGGCATGGAGTCGTACTCGTTCGAAGAGCACATCATCCTGTGCGGATGGAACGGCCGGATGCAGGAGATCCTGGCTGATCTGCGGGCCGATGCGCGCTCCGCCGGCGCCGACATCGTGCTGGTCGCGGACATCGACGCGAAGCCGGTCGCCGACGACAAGCTCCACTTCGTGCGGGGCGACGTGACCGAGGAGAACCTGCAGCGGGCCGGCATCGAGACCGCCAAGACGGCCGTCATCGTGGGGGACCGGTCTCTGGATTACAGCGCGCGGGACGCCAGGACGGTGCTGGCGACGCTGACCGTCGAGAGTCTCAATCCGAAGGTTTACTCCATCGTCGAGCTGGCCAGCGAGGCGAACGTGCGCCACGGCGAGCGGGCGGGCGCCGACGAGATCGTCGTGGGAGCCGAGCTGTGCAGCCGGGTCATGTCGACCGCGGCCCTCGACCACGGCATCTCCCGGGTGTTGCGCGAGCTGCTGAGCGCGCGGGTCGGCCCGGACCTGGTCACCATGGCGGTGCCGCCGGCGCAGGCCGGCCGGTCGTTCTTCGAGGTGTTCTCCGCCCTGAAACGGAAGCAGGACGTGATTGCGGTGGCGATCCAGCGGGACGGGACCGGGACTCTCGTGACCAACCCCGATGCGGACGCCGAGGTCGCGGCCGCGGATCGCCTGGTGGTGATCTCGGCCCGCAAACCGGGAGCGGCCGCCGCGCAGTGAACCCGGCGCCCGGACTGATCGTAATCAGAAGAGAATCCCGGCGCGGCCCCGGTTTCCGAACGGTGGGCGGGCAGCCCCTGGCGGAACCCGCGTCGCACCGAATGCCGCGGGGCCTGTGGCCATGGGCGGCCAGGACGGAACGTGCCCGGGAAAGGACGCGCAAGGAGGCGCGATGGATGTCTGAGCATCTCGATACGGTCAAGGGCCATCTGCTCGATCTCGGGCTCACGATCGTGGCGGAGAACGAAGCGGACGATCTGGTGGTGATCGACGACGAGGACAACGGCATCAAGCAGTTGGTCATCGACTGCGAGCCGCCCATCGTCATTCTCGAACAGTTGATAGGCGAAGTGCCGCCCGAGCCCGGCGACCTCTTCACCCGGCTGCTGCAGATGAACAACACGCTGGTCCACGGCGCCTTCGTCCTCGACGAGTCGGCCGGGCGCATCTTCTACCGCGACACGCTGCAGCTCGCCAACCTCGACCTGAACGAGCTCGAGGGCTCGATCCGGGCCCTCTCCCTGGCGCTGGCCGAGTACGGCGCCGAGCTGATCACCTACTGGAAGAAGTAGCCATGAGTATCTTTCGCAGAATGTTCAAGGTCGCGCAGTCGAACGCCCACTCCGCGGTGGACCAGCTGGAGGATCCGATCAAGATGACCGAGCAGGGCATCCGCGATCTCAAGACGAACCTCCAGGCCGCCATGGTGAGCCTCGCGCAGGTGAAGTCGCTGGCCATTCGCCTGCAGAAGGAGAGCGACGATTACAAGAAGCGGGCGGCGGAGTACGAGCGCAAGGCGATGCTCCTGCTCCGGCGGGCGGAGGCCGGCGAGGTGGGCGCGGACGAGGCGGAGCGCCTGGCCACCTCGGCCCTCGAGAAGAAGGACGACGCCGTGCAGCAGGCGGGCCGGGTGGGCGCCGATCACGAGACCCAGCGGCGGATGGCCGACCAGCTCCAGGCCAAGGTCGAGGACCTCAAGCGGCAGATCGCCGGGTACGAGAACGAGGTGATCACCCTGCGCGCCCGCGCCCGCACCGCGTCGTCGATGCGCAAGATCAATCAGCAGCTCGCGGGGGCCGACGCCTCCGGCACCGTCGCCATGCTCGAGAAGATGAAGCACAAGGTGCAGGAGGAGGAGTCGCTCGCCGAGGCCTACGACCAGCTCGCGGACGTCGGCGGCACCATCGACGAGGACATCGACCGGGCCCTCGCCGCGCCCTCCCCCAGCGCCGGCGCCGATTCCCTGGCCGAGCTGAAGAAGAAGATGGGTATCGCCTCGTAGCTGCGGCGCAGGCGCCACCAGCCCCTGGCAGAGCCCCTCGCCGCACCGGTCGATGCCCGTGCCCGTGGGGCCTTCTGCCAGGGGCCGCGCCTAGAGCGACGTCGCATGGGCGTGGTCCAGCGCCCGCATCACCTGCTCGGCCGCGTTCACGCCGTGGTACTGCGCCTCCTCGAAGACCGAGATGCCGCTCATGTCGGAGTGGGCGAAGCGGATCGCGCCGTGGGGCGCGGCGGCCCGGCGCCGCGCCTCGCCCCAGACGAAGCCGGGCGCCGGCCGGATCATCGCGTGCCCCCACAGCATGACGTCGATGCGGGTCACCCGGGACTCGATGTCGGGGTGGGCCTGCACGAGGTCGGCGAGAATCAGCGAGGCCCAGTCGCGCCATTCCCGCTCGAGCATCCAGGCGCGGGCGGCGTCGGGGTTGGGGACGGCGAGGGGCAGGTACCAGGTCAGCACGCTGGGCCCCGGCGCCGTCCGCAGGTCCTGGTGGGTGGCGACGACGTAGCCGAGCGACGGGCTGTCGAAGAGCACGTTGTCCCAGGCCGCGCCGTCCGGAGCGCGGTCGACGGTCAGGTTCGCGACCATCCACGGACTGTAGGTGAACTGCTCGAGGCCGGGCAGGGCGTACCCTTCGATCGCGTAGGGCGCCGTGAACCGGGGCAGGGCGTAGATGCAGTGGCGGGCCCGGAACCGCACCGCGGTTCCGGTGCGGGTGTCCAACGCGTCGACGTCGACGCCGTCCGCCGGTATGCCGCGGTCGCCGGCGTTCCCGGTCGGACGCAGGCGGTAGGCGAGCATCCCGGGGCGGACGTTGCCTCCCACCCGTTCCAGGAAGTGCCGGACGATGCGGCCGTTGCCCTCGGGCCAGGTCAGGTACTCGACGTCGTCGGGGCGTGAGCAGAAGTAGTGCCACCCCGCCCAGGCGGAGGTCGTATCGAGCGTGCAACCGTAGTCGTCGCGGCAGCAGTAGTCCACGTACCAGCGCAGCCGGGGAGAGGACCAGCCGGCCCGGTCGAAGTACTCGCGCATCGACATCCGGTCGAGGTCGACGATCGCGGCGTCGTCGGCGCCGGCCGCGATCGGCAGGGCGAACGCCCGGCGGCCCCGCGCGTCCCGGTAGTCCCGATACCGCCGCACCTGCGTCTCGAACGCCGCGAGCTCCGCCGCCGCGGCGGAACCGGCGGCGGGGTCCACCACGTCCCGCGCCGACAGCCCCTCGCGCCACCCGCCGTCGATGAACAGCCGCTCCTGGGGGGCGTGGCACAGATGCCGCGGGTCGTAGATCGGCTCGCCGTCGGGGCCGGTGTCCAGGATCAGGCCCATCTCGGCGACGAGCTCCCGCGTCGCGGCCGCCTCGGCGGTGGGGACCGGCAGATAGTGCGCGCCCCAGGGGTAGGCCGAGACGTGGTTCTCCCCCCACCGCGAGTTGCCGCCCGCCTCCGGCTCGAGCTCGAGCACCACGAAATCGCGCACGCCGCTCCGCGCGAGCTTCCACGCCGCGGACAGCCCCGCGATGCCCCCGCCCACGATGACCACCGGGACGTCGCGGACCTGCTGCGGCTCGGGCCGGGCCCCGTCCCGCAGTCGATGCCCGGTCCGGTGCGAGGCGCCCACGATCGTGCCGGTGATGCGCCCGGCGTCGAGGGCCCTCTCGGTGGAGGCGGGCGGTCGGGGCCCGCACCCGAGGGCCAGCGCCGTCGCCGCGCCGGGACCGATCCGCAGGACGTCCCGGCGGGTCAGTCCGTGGCGGGGAGGGATCCGTGGTTCGGCCATCGGTGGGTCACAGTCCATGGTAGAACCCGGCGGCGCACCGAGATCGACGACGGCGCCAGCGGACGGAAAGGCGCCCTTGCGGCAAGGCGTGACGAGGGCGCATGTCGGGCATGGGTGACCGCGGAGCAACGGGGCAATGCAGCGGGGCCTTGGCCAAGGTCTAGGAGCTACGGGCGGTGCCGCGCGTACTGCTGCCAGCCTTCCGCGTGGTACCGCACCAGGATCTGGTTGTTCAGATGGTTCACGTCCACCGGAACCGCCGCCATGTCGGCCGGGAACTCGAACAGCGACCGCGCGGTCGCCGGGGTCAGGAACCGCAGACCCCGCGGGAACCCATCGGAGAGCGCCAGCGGCTCCGGCGACGCCAGCACGTAGCCCCATTCCCCGAAGGTGGGGACCGGCGCGTGGTAGGGCCTGGCCTGCAGCCCGGCCGCGCGGACGGTCTCGACGACGCACCAGAACGCCCGCCGGGAGACGAGCGGCGAGGTGCTCTGAATCGCGGCCGCCCCGCCGGGGTTCAGCCGGCCCGCGAGCCGCCGGTAGAAGGTGGTCGTATACAGCTTGCCGAGCGAGTAGGTGCGGGGGTCGGGGAAGTCGACGACGATGAAGTCGTAGCGGTCGCGGTTCGACTCGAGCCAGACGAACGCGTCGGCGTTGATCACCTCGACCCGGGGCGAGCGCAGCGCGTAGCCGTTGAGGGCGGCGAACGCCTCGTGGTCGCGGAAGATCTCCGTCATCATCGGATCGAGATCCACGAGCGTGACCTCCCGGACGCGATCGTCCTTGAGGATCTCGCGGACGGCCATGCCGTCGCCCCCGCCCAGCACCAGCACGCGGCGGGGCGCGGCGACCGCGGCCAGCCCGGGATGGACGAGCGCCTCGTGATAGCGGTACTCGTCGAGGGTCGAGAACTGCAGGTTGCCGTTCAGGAACAGCCGGACGCCGTCGCCGCCCCGCGTCAGCACGATACGCTGGTAGGGAGACGACCGCGACAGGACGACCGGGTCTTCGTAGAGCCGCCGCTCCGACCAGGTCATCAGGTCGTCCGCGAGCACCGCGCCGAGCCCCAGGAGCGCGAGCGCGCCGCAGGCCTGCGCGGTGAGCCACGGCCGGCGGTGGTGCCGGCGGAAGCGGTGGCTGGTCCACACCGCGACCAGCACGTTGAGACCGCCGAACACGAACGACGACCGCATCAGTCCGACCTGTGGCACGATCCACAGCGGAAACAGCAGCGACGCCGCGAGCGCGCCCAGGTAGTCGAGCGACAGGACGCGCGAGACGAGGTCGTGCAGCGGATACTCGTCCTGGAGGATGCGGATGAGGAACGGAATCTCCAGCCCGACCAGGATCCCGGTCGCCGTCACCCAACCGTAGAGCACGACCCGGAAGGCGTCGATCTCGGCGAACGAGAAGAACAGCGCCGGCGAGGAGAGGCCGCCAACGAGGCCCACCAGGATCTCTATCTCGATGAACCGGGTGATCAGATCGCGCCGGACGTGGCGCGACAGATACGAACCCACGCCCATCGAGAACAGATAGACTCCGATGACCGTCGAGAACTGGGTGACGCTGTCGCCCAGGAGGTAGCTCGCGATGGTGCCCGCGAGTAGCTCGTAGATCAGACCGCAGGTCGCGATGGTGAAGACCGAGATCAGCAGGACGCCGGTCCCGGCGCCGATGGGGTCGGCCGGCTCGGCGCGCGGGTCGTCCATGGGGCTGTCGTTCGGCGCGCCCGCGGGCGCCTGCCCGGGAGCAGTCGTCACGTCCTACTATACCGTGGCCGATGCCACGGTTCGAAAGGAGCCGTTGATGGCGAGCTCGTCGTCAAACCGCATCTCCACATGCTCGTCCGGCGGCTCAGGCCTTGGCTGGGCATCGAGCGGCCGCCAGCGGACCGGCGGCGAGGCTGAATTTGGACGTCATCCCGAGATGACTTGTCTGAACACAACCTGTCTGAACACGACTTGACGAACTCGCGGAGTCACTCCGCCATGTCGCCCGACGGCGGTCTGAACCCGTGCGTTCGATGAGCGCCGCCTCCCACCGGCGACAAGTCAGTACCGGAAGAGATACTGGAGCTTCAGGAACACCGCGCGGTTCGTCCGCTGGTGCCCGAGTGCGCGCAGGCCCCGGCCGCCGACGTCGTGCCAGTCCAGGAGATCGCCCGCGATCAGATCGGCCTGCTGATAGTGGTCGTCGTAGCCGGCGTAGAAGACGGTGCCCGCGTTGACGCGGTAGGTGAGCAGGAAGTTCAGGTCCAGCGTCCCGTCCAGGGTGTTGTACTCGCTGATGTTGCGGAAGAGCAGGCGGTTGCTGAACTGGTAGGTCGTGAGGGCCCGGTAGATCTGCACGTCGAACACGGCAAGGCCGTCGCGGCGGGGATCGGTGAACCGGTTCGTGGTGACGTTGATCGCCGACCGCAGGCGTGAAACGGGACGCAGGTTCAGCGACGCGGAGATCCCGTGCTCGCGGCCGAGGTAGGGCGCGTCCGCGTCGAAGCGGATCTGCTCGCCGCGCCGGTACTCGAAGGACACCCCGACCCGCCGGCTGGTGTCCACCCGGCCGAAGACCCGGCCGCGGGTCTTGACGAAATTGATGCCGCCGTACCGCTCGCGCTCCCGCCGGACGTTGCCGGCGACGAACATGTTGCGGGCCAGCGCCAGGTTGATGCCGGCGTCGGCGACCTCGTCCTGCAGCACCCCGGCGAAGTCGTAGTTCCGCCCGTAGACGAACTCGGGTCCCCAGTTGCGGAGCCAGTGCTCGGGCCACCAGCGATAGCCTCCGCTCGCCGACGTGTAGCGCTGATCGGTGCGGCGGACGAACCCGACGTCGGTCCTGAAGTCGGGCGACAGCGCGTACGAAGACAGGGAGTAGCGCAGGTTCCGGCCGCTCTTGCTGAATGCCGCGTCGACCAGATGGCCCTCCGTCTGCGCTCCCTGACGTTCCTGGTGGTCGGTCTGCATGGCGCGGAACGCGACCGCGTGGGTGTCGCCGAGGCGGAAGTTCGAGTCGACGCCGGCGAGCCGGCTGTAGCCGTCGAGCAGCTCCCGGTCGGTGAAGACGGCCCCGACGTACGACTCGGCGTAGAGGTCGTAGCGCGCCCGGCCCACGAGCGTGTGCGCGGCCTGGCCGGATGCCGGATCCGCGGAGTCGTCCACGTTCCCCGGCGCCGCGTCGTTGGCGTACATCACCCCGAGGGTGGTCCGCCCGACCTTGCCGGTCAGCTTGGCGCCGTACGCGGGGTCCACGATGGTGCGGGTGTGGACTGCGGTGATCGGCGCCCGGATGTTGAAGATCTCGGCCCCCTCCAGGAAGAAGGGGCGCAGCTCGGGGTAGAACAGCCCGAACCGCTGGTTGATCTCGATCTGCGGCAGGTCCGATTCGATCTGCGAGAAGTCGGGGTTGAAGGTGACGTCGGCGGTGAGGTTGGACGTGACGCCGTACTTCAGGTTGACGCCGCCCTCGGGCGACGGGTCTCCCTCGCGGAACCGGCCGGTGCCGCGGTCGAGGGATCCGAACCGGGTCGCGGTGACGGTGGGCAGGATCTCCAGGTTGTGGCTGCGCGAGAGGTCCGTCATGCCGTCGAGGAGACCCATCTGGGGCAGAAAGCCGGCGATGTCGCGCGACGTGGGCGACCACACGTCGGCTTCGTCCCTGCCCCCGATGATGCGCGCGATCTGCAGCCCCCACTGGTGCGGAGCCCCGGCTTCCCGTTGCGGATACCGGAGGCTCTTGAACGGAATGGCCATCTCGGCGACGAAGCCGTCGCCGACGATCTCGGCCGCGGTCTCGAACAGCACGTTCCAGGAGGCGTCGCCGCGCGGGACGCCGAAGCGGCCGCCCCCGAGGGCCCCCGCCCGCAGGATCGCATCTCCCTGCACCCCGTAGCCGTTCACCGTGAAGACGTAGGCCCGCTGCTGGTCGAGGAACGGGTCGAAGTAGACCAGGAACAGGTCGTCCTCGACGGTCTGATCCCGGTCCCGCCGGTTCGCGCGCATCATGCCGGGATCGGTGTAGTGCGCGTGCAGGCCGAGATAGAGGTTGGCGCTGTCGTAGGCGACGTAGATGTCGCTCGCCTCGCTCGCCGGCACGCCGTCGAACGGCCGGCGCTGGACGAGCGCGGTGATGTGGGCGGCGGCGCTCCAGACGGGGTCCTCGAGCCGGCCGTCGATCACCGGCGGGTCCGGCGCCCGCGGCGGCCGGACGATCGGGCGCCCCGTGTAGGCCGCGGCGGCGGGAGGAGGAGGCGGCGTCTCCGGCGGCGGCTGGGCCTGCGCCGTCGTACCGGCGGCGCAGGCGAGACAGAGCGCCAGCGACACCCGCAAAAACTGCGGCCGGCGGGGTCGCGGCGTATGGAGTTCCGGGAGTGCGCGGCCGATACAGTCAGTAATCCCACGGTGTGGGATTCGTCCCGGTGCGAGCCTCTGCCGTCCACGATGCCGGAGGGGCACGGTGGAGGGACATGGGCAAGGCAGATCGGACTGGGCAGGGAGGACCCTCATGCGACTAACGGCATCGGCGGCGGTGGTGATGAGCGCGGCGCTGCTCGGCGGCTGCGCCACGACCGGTTTCGTGGAAGAAACCGCCGCACAGCTTCAAACCCAGGTCGGCGCACAGATCTCGCAGATCCGCGGCGAGCTGAACGAGACGGAGACCATCGTACAGCAACACGCGGTTCGGATTGAGGGGGCCGAGCAGGCCGCCCAGAACGCGTTCGCCGTCGCCACTTCGGCGGAACGGGCGGCGGGCATGGCGCAACGGACCGTCGAGGAGTTGAGCGGCACGTTCGAGATCACCAACCGGCGTCTCGTGTACGAGATGGTGATCGACGAGAACGTCGCCGGGTTCCCGAGCTCCGATTCCGCGCTGCCCGACGAAGTTCGTGCGTATCTGGACCGGTTCGTCGATGACCTTCGCGCATTGCCGATCGCGTCACACGTGGAGATAGAAGGGCATACGGACTCCGCCGGCGCGGCCACCAACAATGCGCGTCTCGGCATGGAGCGCGCCGACAACGCCCGGCGGTATCTCCACGAGGCCCATCAGCTCCCCCTCCACAAGATGAGCATCATCAGCTACGGCGAGGACCGGCCGGCGGCGCCCAACGACACCGCGGAGGGGCGGGCGCAGAACCGGCGCGTCGTGGTGCGCGTGCTGGCGTAGAACCGCTCCCCGGCGGCTCCGCTTTCCGCCCCCGCCAATCCGGCCAGGAGCCCGCGCCGTTCCACGGCGCCGGCTCCCCCGCCCGGCAATCGTCGCCTTGCGGCTCCGCCTTGCGTCCGCCAATCCGGCCGGGAGCCCGCGCCGTTCCACGGCGCCGGCTCCCTCGCCCGGCAATCGTCGCCTTGCGGCTCCGCTTCCCGCCCAACCAATCCGGCCGGGAGCCCGCGCCGTTCCAAGGCGCCGGCTCCCTACTCCACGATCGAGCGCCAGTTGTTCACCAGATGCTCGGCCGTGCGCCACGCCAGGGCCTGCACCGTCAGCGTGGGATTCCGGGCTCCGCTCGTCCCCATGACCGAGGCGCCGAGGATGCCGAGGTTCGGCACCTCGTGCGACAGTCCGTAGCGATCGACCACGTTGGTCTCCGGATCGTCGCCCATGCGGGTCCCGCCGTAGGCATGGGTGGAGACCCCCATCTGTCCGCCCGGCCCGCCGCGCTGCACCTCGACCGCGCCCGCGGCGCGATACCAGTGCTCCATCCGGTCCTGCAGGAACTCGGCGATTGCCAGCTCGTTCCGCTTGTACTCGGCCGTCACCCGGATCACCGGATCGCCGACCGGATCGGTGACCACCGGATCCAGGTCGAGGTAGTTGGATTCGTAGGGCAGCGTGGTCTTCTGAATGTAGGCGCTGTTCGTCCGGTCGGCGTTCTTGCGGACGAACGCCTTCCAGGCCGATCCCCACGCGGGCGCACGCCCGAAGGTGCTCATGCTGGCAGCGGAGATCGGCCGCCGGTCGGAGTAGACCCAGAGGTTGCCGCCGCCGATGAAGTCGAGGCCGCCGTGGTCGAAGTTGTCGTCGGCCCAGTCGTCGATGGCGACCCCCTGCGCGGGCAGGCCGTACCAGGCGTGCAGGTCGTAGGGGAACAACGCGGTGACCCCCGCCCCCTGATGATGGCTGAGATAGTGCCGGCCGACCTGCGCGTGGTTGTTCGAGAGGCCGAGGGGCCAGGCCCGCGACTTCGACATCAACATCAGGCGCACGTTCTCGTAGGTGTAGCTGGCGATCAGGACGAACCGGGCCGGCTGGAAGAACTCTTCCCGATCCTGCAGATAGGTGACGCCGGTCACCCGGCCCTGGTTGTCGGTCTCGATGCGCCGGACGTGGGCATGCGTGACCACCTTGAGCCGCCCCGTGGCCTCGGCCCGGGGAATCGTCGTCACCGCGGGCGAGTTCTTGGCGTCGACGTGGCACCCGCCCCGGTTGCAGAAGCCGTGGTACATGCATCCCGATCGCCCCTGGTAGGCGCGGGAGTTGATGGCGGCGGGTCCGGGAAACGGCTGCCACCCCAGCGAGCGCGCCGAATCGGCCATCCGGTCCAGGAAGCCCGTCCAGCGCAGCGCGGGCATCGGATAGTCGCGGGCGCGGGGGCCCTCGAACGGGTTGCCCCGCTCGTTGCGCTCGCCGTCGAGGTTGCCCGCCTGTCCCGAGACGCCGATCTCGTGCTCGACCCGGTCGTACCAGGGCTCGAGCTCGTCGTAGCCGAACGGCCAGTCCTCGACCGTCGAGCCCGCCGGTAGGCGTGACCGGCCGTACCGACGCGTGGTCGCCGAGACGACCTCGAAGTCCCACGGATTGAGCCGCCAGCTCTGCGCCCAGTAGTGCAGCGTCGTGCCGCCGACCGCGTTCATCATCGGGTGGCCGCCGCCCTGGGTCGCGGTCTCCGACCGGGTGCGGCGGAGGGTCGGCACTTCGTTGTTGCACTTCTGGACCGAGAAGGGCCAGGCGCGCACGTTGTTCCGGAGCTCGTCGGGGGCGAAGTCGCGCCGCGTGAGGCGCCCGCCGGCTTCGAGCCCGATCACGTCGAGCCCGGCCTCGGCCAGGGGGAGCGCGGCCACGCCGCCGGCCGCGCCGAGCCCCACGATGACGACGTCGGTTCCCGGCAGCCTAGTCGCCATGGCGGGTCTCCTCGTTCGCGGCGCGGGCCACCGCCTTGTCGAAGTACTCGGACTCGTAGGCGGACCGGCGGTTCGCCGGCAGCTCGCCGGCCTCGAGCTGCGTCTGCAGCCGGGGCCAGACGGCCGTCCGCACGCCGGGATAGTCGATCAGGTCCCAGCCCACGAAGTCGCGGTTGCCGCCGTAGTACGGGTCCCCGAACGTGCCCTGCAGGACATGGCTGCGCACCATGTTGAAGAACCCGGCGGAGCTGCCCGCGAAGCCGGTGCGCGCCCCCGTCGCGGCCCCGGTCTCGACGTCGATGAGGGCCGAGACCCGATCGACGTGCGGCAGCTCGCGGAACGGCGCGCCGCGCGAGGCCCGGCAGTAGCGGTCGAAGGCGGACAGGCCCGCGCGATAGGCGTCGCGCGACCCGGACAAGGCGCCGCCCAGAGCCCGATCGATATAGACCACCGCCCCGGCCGCCACCGCGCCCGGTCCCAGGTCGTCGCTCGGGATCAACTCGTCGGCGATGGCTTCGAGCACGTCCGCTTCCTCCGCCGTCAACTGCTCGTACGCGGCGCGCGGCGGATCCGGCCGCGGAGCCTGGACGGAGCCGGGAGCCGGCCCGGCCGGCGGGACCGTTGCCGCGACTGCCGGGGGCGTCTCCGCGCCGGCCGGTACGCCCGCGGCCCCGGCCGCCGCCGCGGCCCCGGCCGCGCCTGCGCGGCGCAACAGCGCGCGCCGGGATATGAGCTGTGGACCCTTGTTCTCCATCGGTTGCTCCTCTCAGGACGCTGACGGAAACTACCTTGCCGTGTGCCAAGCGCGCGAAACCGTAGAAGACGGGCTGCACATGGGCGCAGTTGGCAACTCTATGTCGATCGCTGTCCTTGGCGCCCCGGCAGCCGTGGCGGAAGGTCGCGCTAGAACCGTTCGTAGATCGGCACGAGGTCGCCCCGCCCGATGACGTGGCCCTCCATCGCCTCGAGCAGCTCCCGGCGGGTCAGGCCGGGTTCGAGCTCCAGCGTCTCGTCGAGCGCGAACACCGTGAAGTGGTACAGGTGCGGGGTGCCCGCCGGCGGCGCGGGCCCCCGATAATAGGGCCGCCGCCACCCGTTCAGGCCCTGGATCGCCCCGCCCAGCTCCGCCGGCATCGGGGTCTCCGGCACGATCGGCAGGCCCTCGGGCAGCCCGCCGACGGTGGCGGGGATGCCGTAGATGATCCAGTGAACCCACGGCGGCGGACTCCCGGCGCCGAAGTCGGCGCAGACGACCGCGATCTCGCGGGTGCCGTCCGGCAGACCGGTCCAGGTGATGGGCGGGGACAGGTTGTGTCCGTCCGGCGTGTACCGCCGCGGCATCGTCTCGCCCGAGGCGATGGCCGGGCTCTCGACGCGTATCTCGTGCATCCGCAGCTGCCCGACGGCGGGTGCGGCCAGCACGCCGACGGCGAGGGCCAGGCAGGCGGTGTGGAAGCGGCTGGGCGATGGCATGGGGCGATACCTCGTCTGCATCGTGGTCGTTCCGGCGCGGCAGGCAGGCCGCCGGTACGCCTCCGGACGGTTCCCGGCTGCGCGCCTGCTCCGGCCGGATCCGGCGCGGGCGCATCCGTGGCGGCTACCGACGGCGGACGTCCATTGCATCGCCGATGCCGGCGACGCGGACATCCGTCTTCTTTCGCCGCTCCCTGCATGAGTGTAGGAGATGTGCCGCGGATTCGCCACGTGCACGACGCCTGCGGGGGATCTTAGAATTTTCTGTGGGGGGCGGGTCCACCTACTTCAGTGATCCGGCCGCCGGCAACCGCCGGTACGGGACTCCGCAGCGGGTCTCCGGTCTCGGATCGGACGACGGCCGGCGCGGCCCGCGGGCCGGGACGCAGCTCGCTGACGCGGCCCGCGGCCGGGACGCAGCTATAATGGCGCCAGCATGCGTACAACCTGTTTCCTGGCGTCCGTACTCTGTGCGGTCGGCGCCGCCGCGCCCGCGTTCGCCCAGTCGGCGGTCGAGGCGGCGAACGGCGGCCCCCCGGCCGGCGTTCAGCCGCTGATCCTGGAGGGGAGCGGCGCCTCGGACGGCGCGGGCCTGCCCCCGGCCGGGCGGCTTCGCGTGGCGCCGCGGCCGGTCGCCCAGCCGCCGGTCGTGGACGGCCGGCTCGACGAGGAGGCGTGGCTGTCGGCCGCGATCGTCGACGACTTCGTGCAGCAGGAGCCGGCCGAGGGCGACCCGGCCACGGAGCGGACGGTGGTGCGCCTGCTGTACGACGCGCAGGCGCTGTACATCGGGGTCGAGGCCTACGACTCCGCCCCCGAGGCGGTGATCGCGACGGAGATGCGCCGCGACTCGCTGCGGCTGCTCGACGAGGACAACTTCCAGGTCATCCTCGACACCTTCCAGGATCGCCGGTCCGGCTACATGTTCGTGACCAGCCCGCTCGGGGCCAAGCTCGAGCAGCAGGTGTCCGAGGAGGGCGAGGGGGGCTGGCGCGGCACCAACACGTCGAACATCAACCTGAACTGGGACGGGGTCTGGGACGTGGTGGCGCACCGGACCCCCGAGGGGTGGACGGCCGAGATCGCGATCCCGATGATCACCCTGCGCTTCCCCGAGGCGGAGGAGCAGGTGTGGGGCGTCAACTTCATGCGGAACATCCGCCGGAAGAACGAGCAGGTGTTCTGGGCCCCGATCTCGAAGGAGTACACCCTCACGCGCGTGAGCCTGGCCGGCACGATGACGGGCATCACCGGCGTCGACCAGGGCATGGACCTGCGGGTGACCCCCTACGTGCTGTCGGGGGGGCGGCAGGATCGCGTGGGGGGCGGCGGGCTCGACGGGAGCGGGTTCCGCGAGCTCGGCCTGGACGTCAAGTACGGCCTCGCGTCGGGGCTCAACCTGGACGTGACCCTCAACACCGACTTCGCGCAGGTCGAGGTCGACGAGCAGCAGGTCAATCTGACTCGCTTTCCCCTGTTCTTCCCCGAGAAGCGCGACTTCTTCCTCGAGAACGCGGGCATGTTCAACGTCGGGGCGTCCTCCGGGTTCAACCGCCTCGCGGACCTGTTCTTCACCCGGCGCATCGGGTTGAACAACGGCCAGCCCGTGCCGATCGTCGGGGGCGCCCGGGTATCGGGAAAGGTGGACCGCCACAACATCGCCGCGATGAACATCACGACGGGGGCGTTGGGCAATCCCGGCGAGAACTTCTTCGTCGGACGCTACAGCCGCGACATTCTCTCGCGGTCGAAGGTCGGGGGCATCATCATCGACAAGAACGCGGTGGACGACGCCCACTTCAACCGGACGTTCGCCGCCGACACCACCCTGGCCCTGCACCGCAACTTCGTGGTCAACGGATTCCTCGCCAAGACCGAGACTCCCGGCCGCGCGGGGGAGGACATGGCGGGGTATGCGCGCGCCACCTGGCTGAGCCCGTCGTGGAGCGTCTACGGCGAGTACATCGACCTGCAGGAGAACTTCAACGCCGAGGTGGGGTTCATTCCCCGCGTCGGCATCCGCACCTCGAAGTTCCACGGCGAGTGGGATCCCCGCCCCGGGCGCTGGGGCATCCGCATGTTCGACCCGATGTGGAACATGACCTACACCACCGATCAGAACAACCGGCTGCTGACGCGGCGCATCCACCACATGATCGGGACCTACTTCGACAACGGCTCGTCGTTCACCCTCTGGTACAACGACAACTTCGAGCAGCTCGACGTGCCGTTCCTGATTCGCAACGATGTCGTGATTCCGCCGGGCACGTACCGGTTCGGGGAGTGGAACTACCGCTTTCGCAGCGACCCGTCGCGCCGCCTCTATGGCGAGGCGGGCTACTCGCCGCAGACCTTCTTCGGCGGCACCCGCACCGACACCAGTGCGACCCTCGGACTGCGGGCCACCAGCCGGGTCTCGGTCGAGATGCGGCTGAACCGCAGCGACGTGGAGCTGCCGGTGGGGCCGCCCTTCGTGGCCGATCTCGCGTCGATGCGGTTCGACTTCACTCTGTCGCCGGAGATGACCCTGCGCACCCTGACCCAGTACAACTCGACCACGAGCGAGGTCAGCACCAGCGTCCGCTTCAACTGGATCTACAGCCCGGGCAGCGACATCTACATCGCCTACGACGAGCTGAGGCTCGACCCGCAGGCCGGCGTGTACGGCTACTACCCGACGCCGTGGCTCCGCAATCGCCAGCTCGCGGTCAAGATGACCTATCTGTTCTCGCGCTGAGGGGAGACCGGCGTTTCTGCGGCTCCGGTACGCGGCCGGCCACCTCGGGGAGCCCTTTGGTGTTTCGGCCAGCCGTGCATCGATATCCGAAACCGGCAGGCATGTTGCCGAAGAACACGTTTTTTCGGCAACAGCGTTGCCAAGGACAGTGATCGATATACAGAAGTGCCAACTGCGCCCGGGCGCAGCCCGTTTTCTACGGTCTTGCGCGCTTGACACACGGCAAGGTAGTTTCCGTCAGCGTCCTGAGATCGCCCGCACAGGCAGGCGGCGAGTCCGGGCCAGGCGCCTCCGGCGCGACGGGGGGCGGAGGGACATCACCATGCAGAGACTGACTCGCGTGCTCGCTACCGTGCTCCTGGCGGCGTCGGCGGGGCCGGCGTCGGGACAGATAGCGCCCCCGAACGCGGCCGGGGTCGCCATGGGCCACCTGCACTACCAGGTGCGCGACGTGGAGGCCAATGCGCGGTTCTGGGTCGCGCTCGGCGGCGCGCGCACCGCGTTGGGGGAAACGACCGTGATCACGTTTCCGGACGTGCTGGTCTTCCTCGACGAGGGGGAGCCGTCTGGCGGCACCGATGGGTCGATTCTGAATCACATGGCGTTCAGGGTGGAGTCCCTCGACGCGGTCGCGGCCGCCGGGTTCGAGTTCGATCCGCCGGCGCCGACGCGAGGCGTGGGGAACGTCTTCACCCCGGAGGGCGAGCGCATCGAGCTGTTCGACGAGACGGCGGCGAACCTGACGTTCACCGGCGACGACGGACCCCTGGACGCGGTGGCGCAGCGGCACAACCAGCCGCTGCCCGCGCCCATCGTGTCCCACCACCTGCACCTCTATCTGATCGACGACGCGGTCGAGGAGGCCCAGCGGTGGTACGCGGCGACGTTCGGCGGCACCCCGGGCATGCGCTGGCGCTACGACGCCGTCGACCTGCCGGGCATCAACTTCAACTTCTCCTACAACCCCGACGCGGGCGGGGCGCCCACCCGCGGCCGCATGCTCGACCACATCGGCCTCGAGGTGAACGACCTCGAACGGTTCTGCCGCGATCTCGAGGCGCGGGGTATCGTCTTCGACGTGCCGTACCGCCGGAGCCCCGTGGGAATCGGCTACGCCTTCCTGACCGACCCGTGGGGGGTGTCCATCGCGCTGACGGAAGGGTTGCGCGGCCCCTGATCCGGCCGGGACCAAGCCCGCCGCTCTCGTCAGCCGGGTGTGGAAGCGGTCACGAGCCTTCCGCTGGCCTCAGCACGTCGCTGAGAAGCTCGAAATCCTTGTCGGCGGATTCCAGCCCCGCACCGTGACGGTGGGCGCAGGCTGCGATGACCACGTCGGCGGCGGGAACGGTCACGCCGCGAGTGCGAGCGCGGCGGGCAAGATCGTACGCGGCGGACCAGACGTCGGCGTCGATGGGCAGGTCCGGGAGCACTGCCGCGAACTGGCGCAGCCCCCGCTGCTCGGGGCCGCCCCGCGCGCCGTTCCAAAGCTCCAGCTGCACGACCGGGCACCAGCAGGCATCCCCGGCCCTCAGCGCGGCCTCGACACGGTCTCGGATCGCCGGATCGCCGTCGGGACGCAGGAAGTGAATCCAGGAAGAGGTGTCAATCAGGATCAACGGTCGTCACCCGTTGCCGGCGCTGTGCCCGAAGCTCGTCCACGGTCATCAGATCCGGGCACGTGCCGGCGTACCGGACGAGCTCGGCCATCCGCCGGCGCCGATTGAATTCAGCCAGCGCCGTGACCACCGCCTCCCGCTTGGTCTTCGCGCGGGTGAAGCGGATGGCATCCGCCAGCTCATTTTCGGGAATATCAATCGTTGTCTTCATGAAGCAATTCTAGCGCGTACCGAATTCCGGGCCAATCGCGTTTGGAAGGCCGGCGGCTTGGTCCGCGACGACCGAGGAGGCCCGGGGTGGCCGGCTGTCCGCTGTCAGGGGTTCGCGATTCGACAGGGCCTCCAGTTGCGGGTCCAGTGTTGGTCCGTCTGTACGTGGCCCACGCGGACGCTCTTGCAGACGTTGTCCCGGAACTCTGCCGCCGGGAACCCTCGCGCCAGCCTCAACACGACGCCCTCCCGCTCGCCGCCCAGCGCGGACGTCTCGCGGTGCGCCCTGTTCACGAACGCGCGGATCTCGGCCACCGACCGGAAGCAGCCTCTGAACAGGACCGGCACTACCGGCATCTCTCCGCGGCCCGCGTACTCCTCGACCTCGGCGAACGACCCGAACCGGCCGTCGTCCCTCCGAAGCGCAAAGGCGTAGAAGGTCCTTTCTTCCACCACGGGCTCGTACTCGA
The DNA here is from genome assembly GCA_965215895.1 of Vicinamibacterales bacterium. Taxonomy (GTDB): domain Bacteria; phylum Acidobacteriota; class Vicinamibacteria; order Vicinamibacterales; family UBA8438; genus JAJEEA01. The sequence continues at coordinate 1,730,857 of OZ244130.1, forward strand.
TGCTATGGACCCCGTAGATGTCCTCGCCGTAGAGGTAGACCCCGGGCTCGGTCACCTTCCAGGCATGGTGCTTCTTCACCATGGACATCCACTTGCCGTCGGAAGGCGTCGAGACGCTCCGTCCGTAGACCCTACCGGCATGGAGGAGCGTATTGCCGCCGTCCAGCTTCTCGGTCACCACCACCCCGTCTCCGACGAAGCGTTCGGGATTTGGGTGCACATCGTCGTCTCGACCAAGGGCAGGCGACCATGGCCAGTACGGCGTACTCGGATACTTCGGGATCGACCGCATCCGCGGCTCACCTTCCCGCGTCATCGTCCGCGCCGAGCCGCCTTTGAGGCGCGCTGGGGACAGAGCTGACGGACTTGCACGCGTAGGTGGGTCAGCAGTGCTGTCTGCTCGTTCCAATCGCTGTCGGTGGCATTCAGCACAATGGCTCTTGCGACGACGGCGACGGCCAGAAACTTGCGATCCGCGCGATCGAGAGTATTCTCCGGCAGTGCCTCATAGCCCCGCCCGTCGTTTTCGGAAGGCCTCACCGCGACCCTTCGCACGCGCTCCTCCCTATATTGGTGGTTGAATACGTGCTTCAGGAATGCATCGCCGACGCCTGGCATTCCCGACAGATTCAGGTTCCTTCTGTATTCCTCAAAAATGAGGCCCCCCTCGTCGATCGCGATGATCTCCTCCGTCGCCAGGGTCTTCAGGCGCTCCACGCACGTCAATCGACATGGGTGCGGCTCTTCTTCGTCGGCGGCCCAAGGGGCTTCTGCCAGCGGCACGGCAAGAGCTACTTGACCCGTCGAAGGTGTGGTGGGGAGGGCGGCGGGGGCGGCTTGCTGACCGGCCGCGCTATTCCATCAGCGTATCGCTGGGCGTGGTGCCGCTGGTACTCCCGCGTCGTGGAAGTCCCAGTACGCATCGAAGTCGCGGCTGGCTTCGTAGCACCCGGAGCTTCAGAACCGCCTCGGCTCCAACCCAGTTCGCCACCCGGCGGATCCGGGCCCGCGCATGGATGAAACAGCGGTACTGGGTAGCACCAGCGTGCACCAGTGAACTCCATCACGGTCGCGGACCAGGTACCGCACGCCCCTTCGATGACGCCGGTGGCGATGGAACACAGGCACCGCCTTGCAGACGTACTCGGCCACGTGGATGAGGTCGATTACCACACCGTAAGGTCGACGGCGGCGCTCGCGCGGTTGAGTTGCGTCTCGGCGCCATCGACGAGCGCGACCCGCCCGGGCGCGCAACCTGCACCGTCCCGAAGGTCGTCTCCGGGTGGTGTTCCTGCAGACGCCGCTGCGAGCGCTCGACATCGTCGACCCCCTCGACCGGACCGGCGGCCTCCCCCGGGGTGCGTTGATCGAGGTGTCCTTGCAGGAGCCTGCGCATCAACTCCTGGCCCCGTCGGTGGAGCTCCCGTTCGAGCTCGCTCTCACTCATCTGCTGGGCTTCGCGCGATGAGAGGTAGGCTTTGGCGTCAGCGAAGACGGCCTCGGCCACCGCATACGGCGCCTGGTCGGGGGAAGCGGCGCTGTGAGCCACGTCTCGCATCGCTCAACTCTCCCGCAACCGCCGGACCGTGTTGGGCGCCTCACCAGCACGGCGGCAGTGTCGGTCCATGCGAGCTCGATCGCTGGTGGCACCCAACGCGACCCAGAAGGCACGTCCCGAGAACCTCGTCGTCGCTGCTACGGCCATCGCAGAGGCATCTCCCTTCCCAAGGCAGCGTACCAAAACGCCGCGCGAATGTCCAGGGGGGCGGAGGGGACGACCGAAGCGTCCGGGCGCCGTGATCAGGCCGGGCTGGCCGCCCGAAAGAGGCCGGTGGGCGCTGTCCGGGGCGCTGTCCCCGCGCAAAACGAACCGAAAAGTGACCGTCCGCGAGCAAAAACGCCCATGAATAGGTGAAAAAGCCGTCTACGAAGAAGAGCCGCACCCAATCGACATCGGGCGTCGGCAGCGGGATGGCCTCCGTTGGCGACTACCGGAACGTTGGTGTCAACGACAAAGACCGTCATTCAGATTGCTCCATCCTTCTCCTCAAGGCTGCTTCCGTGATCGCTGCGATCTCGCCCATTTCGTCGCCGAAGAAGTTCTCTGGCCAGTTCTCGATCTCGCCCCACTTGTTCAAACACAGGTCGGACAGCTGCGCCTTACCTCGATTCGAGGACACGAAGTACAATCTCACGTCTTCGGAAGAGGCGTACTCCTCAGCCACACGCCGTTGCAGGCGTCGCATCAAGTGCTCGCTGTGGCTCTCGACGACAATCTGCACATTCCTCACTTCGGAGACGTTCAGCATCACGTCCGCCAGAGCGCTCTGTACGGCTGGATGAAGATGAATCTCGGGCTGTTCCATCAGCACCGTCGAACCCTCCGGGACGTAGTAGAGCAGTGCCAGCACCGGCAAGACCTGGGAAACGCCGAAGCCGACGTCGGTCAAGGGGGTCGTCACCCCGGTTGCGGAGAGTTCGACCATCGCCCGGTAGAGGTTGGTTCCCTTGGCTATTTCCTCCACGCGGAAGTCATAAATCAACCCCAACTCATAGAGCCAGTGGGCGATGATCTCCTGAAAGGACTTTCGCCGCCTCCGATAGCCCAGGCTCCACGTCTCCCCACCGATGGAAGCCGCGAGAATCGCGTCGATCGTACGCTCACCTCGCTGGCCTACGTCTTCGGGGCTCGAGCCCGCCCAGTGATACTCTCGGCGCGGATACTCGCGCAAGGGGCCGAGGTAGTAGATGGAATCCATCAGCTCCTCATAGGCCAACTCGAAATCGCCGAGAAAATCCGCGTTTTGGAAATAGCTCTTGGCTTGACTGGGGAACTGGTATGCCTTGACCGGCTGAGGGAGCGGCCAAGCACGACCCGGGTTGCGAACGAAAGAGAAATCGGGGTGGTCGGTCGCCAGGCGGAATTCCTGTCTTGACTTCGCCCTCGGCTGCATTCGGAACTCCGCATCGGCAAAGCGGTACGCGAGTTCGCGGGGCCATGGGCGCTTGTGGTGGAGACCCACGGCGTATCGTATCTGAAGGCCTGAGCCGTGCAGCAACGGGTCGGCTGATGGTTGTCGCGGATCCTCGATCGTGAGTGTCCTGGGCAGTGCCCAATCCAGGTGCCAGCTTATCGCTTTGGTCTTGTCGTGCTGGTGAACGATGTCTTCGAACGTCCCGAGGTTCACCATATCCGCTGGGCCGCCGAAATCGAGGACGATGCTGCGGTCGGTGGCGTTTCTGGTCTGCTTGAGCAGCAGGAGGAGATGGAGGAGGCTGCTCTTGCCCGCGCTGTTCGTGCCGAAGAGGCCCGTTACCCTGCCGAAGGTCAGATCGGCTTCACGCCACGCCTTGAAATTCTCGAGCTTCAGCCGGTTCAGCATAGCTGTGGCTCCTGTCGGCGGCTCCGGGCGTCGGGCATGTCCCTAACGACCCGATTCGGGAGTACGCTGGTCCGTCGCGGGAGGATGCTAGCAGATTCGCGCATTGGGAATCGCCCAGGGTCGCGGGCGTGGAGGGCCGACGCATGGATGCTATCGTGACTCGAACTCCTCGTCCTTCAGGCGGAAGCCGTCGGCCAGCTCGGGCTGGCGGTCGTCGTCGAGCACCCGGTGGGCGATGTAGTCGCCGAGCACCGGCCCGAACTTGAAGGCCTCCGCGGAGCCGCCGCCGGCGAGCCAGACGTTGTCGAGGTCGGGGTCGGTGTCGACGATGAAGTTCCCGTCGACGCTGCTCTCGTAGTGGCAGGCCCGTCTCGTTGATGGGCGCCCCGACGAGGTCGGGAGAGTGGCGCTCGAGGATTCGGCGCGGGCGGTCATGGTACTCGGGCGCGATCCAGCGATCGGACAGGTCGGGGTCCTCGGGGGCGCGGCCGCCGGTGCGGACGCGGAATCCGCGGTGGTCGGGGGGCAGGGCGGGCCAGCCGGTGCAGCCCGGGACGCCGTAGCTCGGCATGTGCGGATAGGAGAAGCGGGTGTCGGCGGGGGGCACCGCGAAGTAGAAGACGTGCCCCATGGCGATGCGGATGCGCCGTCCCATCAGCTCGGGCAGCACCTTCGGGAACCACGGGCCGCAGGCGAGGATGAACGTCTGCGCCGACAGGGTGTCGCCCGGTTCGAGCTGCAGGGCGGCAAGGGACCGCCCGTCCCGGGGGCCGAAGGCGGCGCGGTCGACGCGTATCGTGCCGCCTTCCTCCTCGAAGACCCGGGCCGCCGACTCGATGGCGGGCCGCGCCCGAACGACGCCGGCGCCCGGCTCGTAGAGCGAGACCCCGAGGTTGTCGACCGTATCCACGGCCACCGGATACGCGACCTCGTCCGGCCCCAGCACCTCGTAGGGGTTGCCGAGGGCGTCCCAGTGGCGGCGCGTCTCGGAGAAGTACGGGTTGGCCGCCTCGCGCAGAATCAGGTCCCCGGTCTGGAAGAAGAGCCGGGGCAGCAGCCGGTCGCGCCCTTCCTCGTCCCACGCGAGCCAGTGCTCGATCGCCCGGCCCGCCCAGTCGGTCCACAGAGCCCCGTGCGGTCGGCCGCCGTACGACGTGCGGACCCCCCGGGTCTCGCCGCCGGAGGTCTGCCGGGAGTTCCCGGCGCCGTAGGCGTCGACCACCGTCACGCGGGCGCCGAGGCGCTGCAGGTGCAGCGCCGTCCACATGCCGAAGGTCCCCGCGCCGACCACCGCCACGTCGGGTGACGGCCGCGGCTGCACCGCGTGCGTCCGTCCGGCGGCGGCGAGGACCGGCCGCTGCCCGCCGCCGGCGGCGAGGGCGGCCCCGGCTCCGGAGCCCATCGCCTGCAGGAAGCGGCGCCGTCCGACGGGTGCGGCGGATCCCGGTGTGCGGACGGTGGTGCGGGTCTGCTGGCTCAAGGTGGCCTCGCTTCGGGTGGCGGTCAGGGGAGACCAGCCGCCTTGACCGGCGATTCCAGCATTCCGGTTACGCGGCGCTCCAATCTCGTGGGGCGGAAGCCCGACCCCGGAACCGTCGCCGTTCGGGCTTCGCTCCTGGCCCGGGAATCGTCGCCGGCGGCTCCGATTGCCGCCCAACCGACCCGGCCAGGAGTCTGCGCCGTTCCAACCGCGCGGACTCCTGGCTCTGCCGACCCTCGAGCGGTCCGCACTGTTCAACCACGCGCCGACCCCCGGGCAGCGCTGTGAAGACGTGCTCTCGTCATGGTCGAGCGCCCCCCGCGGCGGGCCGTCCGGCCGTGATAGGCTGAATCCAGGCCGTCGGTCCGGTGCACGCGGCCCGGCGCGCCCTGCACATGACACTGGCTCCAGGTGTCCGGCTCGGGCCGTACGAGGTAGTCGACGCCCTCGGCGCCGGCGGCATGGGCGAGGTGTACCGGGCGACGGACACGCGCCTGGACCGTACCGTCGCCATCAAGGTCCTGCCCGCCCAGGTGGCCGCCGACCCCGCCCTGCGCGAGCGCTTCGAGCGCGAGGCGCGCGCCGTGGGGGCCCTCAGCCACCCCAACATCTGCACGCTGCACGATGTCGGCCGCCAGCGGCCGGCGCGCGGCGCGGCGGCGCCCGACGAGTCGGATCCGCCGGTCGACTTCCTCGTCATGGAATGCCTCGACGGGGAGACGCTCGCCCGGCGCCTCGAGCGGGGGGCGCTGCCGCTGGACGAGGCGCTGGGCATCGCCGGCGACATCGCCGAGGCGCTCGACGCCGCCCACCGGCGGGGCATCGTCCACCGCGACCTGAAGCCGGCCAACGTCATGCTCACGTCCACCGGCGTGAAGCTGCTCGACTTCGGGCTGGCCCGGCTGCGCGAGCCGGACGCGTCGGACGACGATCCGTCGGGGGCGCCGACCCGCGCCGCGTTGACGGTGGAGGGCAGCCTGCTCGGCACCCTGCAGTACATGTCGCCCGAGCAGCTCGACGGGAAGCCGGTCGACGCCCGCTCGGACGTCTTCGCCTTCGGGGCCACGCTGTACGAGATGCTGGCCGGCGCCCGGCCGTTCGACGGGGATGGCCAGGCGAGCGTCATCGGGTCGATTCTGAAGGACGAGCCGGCCCCGTTGCGCGAGGTCCGGCCGCGCCTGCCGCGCCAGCTCGACCGGCTGGTGCGGACCTGTCTCGCCAAGGACCCGGACGATCGCTGGCAGACGATGCGCGATCTGAAGCGGGAGCTGCGATGGCTGGCGCAGTCCGGCGGCGCGGCCGAGGAGCCTACGGAAGCGGCGTCCGGGCCGACCGGCGGCTCGGGCCTGGCCGGCTGGCGCCTCGCGCTCGGCGCGGTCGTGCCGGCGCTGATCGCGGCGGCGGCGGCGTGGACGCTGAAGCCGGCGCCGGCCCCTCCGGCCGCCGGCGTCGAGCGGTTCGTCATCGAGGTCGGCGAGGGACAGGAGCTCGGCGACAGGCTCGCGGTGTCGCCGGACGGGCGGCGCCTGGTCTACCTCGTCGCCGAGGACGGCACGACGCGGCTCTACCTGCGCGACCTCGACGCGTTCGCGTCGGCGCCGATCGAAGGAACGGAAGGCATCGACGCGAGTCTCCTGTTCTTCTCGCCGGACGGTCGCGACATCGGCTTCGGCCGCATCGAGGCCGGCGAGAACCGGACCCTCAACCGTATCCCGGCCGCCGGGGGCAGCCCCTTCGAGATTGCCCGGCTCGCGGGCCAGTTGGCGGGGGCGGTGTGGCGCCCCGACGGGACCATCGTCGTGGGTGTGGTCGGGACCGGGCTGGTGAGCGTGCCGGCGGCCGGGGGACAGGCGCAGCCTCTGACGCGGGTGAGCGATCGACCCGGCGATCTGGCGCATGGCGCTCCGATCGCGGTGCCGGGGCGGGAGGAGATCCTCTTCCAGATTGCCGCCGGCGCCGTGGACGACCCGCGGAGCCGGCAGGCGGTTCATTCCCCCGACGGCACGGTCAGCGTCCTGGGTGAAGGCAGCGGGTTCGGGTGGTATCTCGAGACGGGCCACTGGCTGTACACGGCGCCCGGCGGCGCCCTGTTGGCGCGCCGACTGGATCTCGATGCGGGGGCCTTCGACGGCGAGCCGATTCAGATTCCGGCCGACGACCTCGACAGCCTGGGTCCGTTCGTGAACCAGAGTTTCGGGGGAGCCACGCGCGCCTGGATTCGCCGGCCGGACGGGGGGCTGCGCACGTTGACGTGGGTCGATCGGGCCGGCAACGAGGAGCCGTTGCCGCTCGATCCCGCGCTGTACCGCATCGCCCGCGTGTCGCCCGACGGGCGGCGCATCGCCCTGGATCGGGGCCGCCCGAACGCGCGCGACCTGTGGGTCTTCGACCTCGCGCGCGACACGCTGAGTCCGCTGTTCCTCGATCCGGGAGACGACGAGTCGCCGGTATGGACGCCGGACGGCCGGCAGATCGTCTTCACGTCGGGACGCGACGGCGAAGCCAACCTCCATCTGCGGGAGGCCGACGGCACCGGGCCGGTCGAGCGGCTGTCGGCGAGCGAGGATCTGCAGTGGCCCCAGTCGTGGTCGCCGGACGGCCGGACGCTGGTGTTCAGCCGCCGGGTGCGGACCGGCCCGGCGGTCGCGCAGACCCTGGACACGATGATGATCAGGCTGGATGCGGACCGCACCGTCTCCCCCCTGCTGGCGTCGGAGTTCACCGAGAGCAATCCCGCCGTGTCGCCGGACGGCCGCTGGATCGCGTACCGCTCGGACGAGTCCGGGCGCAACGAGGTGTACGTGCAGCGCTTTCCCGAGATGGGGGGCCGGGTCCAGATCTCGACGGCCGGCGGCACCGCGCCGCTCTGGTCGTCCGACAGCACGGAGCTCTTCTATCGCCAGGGGGAGGCGATGATGGCCGTCGCCGTCGACGGGACGGGCGCCGCGTTCGGCGCCGGTCCGCCGGTTCGGTTGTTCGAGGGCCGGTACCTCGACGACCTCGCGCGCAACTACGATGTCGCCCCCGACGGGCGGTTCCTGATGATCAAGCAGGCCGACACGCTGAAGCAGATCCACGTGGTGGTCAACTGGATCGAGGATCTGCGCCCGTTCCTCGCGTCGCGCTGACCCGTCGCGCCCGCGTCGATCCTCGTCAGGGCTCGTCCCGGAGCGGTACCGGATGCCTCTCGAAACCGCCCCCGGAAGCGACACGGCGGCAGCCGGCCGCAACGCCCCGCCCGGCGATCCGCCTGCCGTTCCCGCGGCCGAGCCGCCGCCGCCCGGCCACTGGCCCGCCGCGCCCGGTCTCCCGGACGCCGACGCCGGCGACAAGCCGCTCGATCCGGCGTCGATCACCGCGGCGCGGCTCGCGGGAGCGGTCTGGGTGGCGGCGGGGGCGCTGTCGGGACTGGTGGGCGTCGTCGTCACCGCGGTCGCGACGCCCCTCGGCGGACTGCGCGCGGCGGGGCTCCTCGCCGCCGTGCTGACCCTGACGGTGGCGGCCGCCGCCCAGTGCTACCTGTGGCCCGCGGTGCGCTATCGACACATTCGCTACCGCGTCGACGCCCACGGCGTCACCATCCGCCGCGGGGTCGTCTGGCGAACGGTCACGTCGGTCCCGCGGTCCCGGGTCCAGCACACCGACGTGTCGCGCGGCCCGGTGCAGCGCTACTTCGATCTCGCCACCCTGGTCATCCACACCGCCGGCACGCGCGACGCGTCGGTCGCGCTGAGCGGCCTCGGGCATCGGGCGGCCCTCGCCCTCCGCGACCGGCTGATAGAGCCCCCGGAGTCTGCGCCCTGACCGCGACGGTTGCCGGCCAAATCTAATGCGCCGACAGGTTCCGGAACTCCTTGATCGGCAGGTCGAGGTGGACCGCGCTCAGCAGCCCGCCGTCCGCGTGGTCGAGGACATGGCAGTGGAATATCCAGGTGCCGGGGCGGTCGTCGAAGCCGACGGCCAGCCGCACCGTCCGGCCGTGCGGGATGTCCACCGTGTCCTTCCACTCGATGGGCCGGACCGGCGCGCCGGTCTCGTCCAGCACCAGGAAGAAGAACCCGTGCAGATGCAGGGGATGGGACCAGTCGGTGGTGTTGGTGACGGTCCACACCTGCGTCTCGCCCGCCTTCGCGGGGATCGGCGGTGCTCTCCAGAAGGGCATGTGGTTGATGCCGTAGGTCAGCGACTGGTCGTACGGATCCGGGGAGAGGGTCAGCTCCAGGTCGATCGCGGTGGCCCCCTCGAGGTCGTACGGCTGCATGTCGCGCCGGGTCCGGGGAAGCGGCCTGCCCGCGTGGGGCGGCTGGTCGGCGAAGCGTATGGTGACCAGGTTCTCGAAGTCGCGGCCGAAGATGGTGCCGTAGCCGCGGTCGTGCAGGAGCGATCGGAGCAGCCCCTCGCCGCCCGGCTCGCCGGTCGGCTGGACGATGACGTCGGCCCGCTCGCCCGCCCCCAGCACGATGAAGTCGTGGTCCTCCGAGTACTCGGTCAGGCCGCCGTCGCCGCCGATCTTCCGGAAGACGTGCCCCTCGCCGAGGTCCAGCTTGAAGTAGCGGCTCTTGGCCGCGTTCACCAGCCGCCAGCGTTGCGGGGCCCCCGCCCGCGCGACGAGCCGCGGTTGGCGCCGGCCGTTGACCAGCACCTGGTTGCCCTCGCGGCCGAAGAGCATCCCGAAGGCGCCGCCGCTGTCGGCCGGGATCAGCGTGCCGTCGTCGTTCACGTCGATGTCGCTGAGGACGATCACGAGATCGTCGGCGATCCCGACCGTCTCCGCTTCCGCGGGGTCCTCGACCAGGAAGGCGCCGTAGAGGCCGAACCCGACCTGCGCCGCCGACATCACGTGCGGGTGATACCAGTAGATGCCGGCGTCGGGCACGACGAAGTCGTAGGTGAAGGTCCCGCCCGGCGGGACCGGTTCCTGCGAGTAGCCCGGCACGCCGTCCATGTCGATCGGGATCCGGAGCCCGTGCCAGTGGATCGTGCTCGGCCGCGGCAGGTTGTTCGTGAAGTGGACGATCAGTCGGTCGCCGACCTTCACCCGGATCATCGGTCCCGGGATCGTGCCGTTGTAGGTCCAGGCCTCCACCTCGAAGCCCGGGGCGATCTCCACGCGCGCCACCCGGGCCTCGAAGTCGACCTCGACCACGTCGGGGTCCGGGTGCCGGTCGACCGCTTCGGCCAGGCGGAGGCCGGCGTCCCAGCCCGCCGGCTGCAGCGACTGCGCACCCGCCGAGCCCGCGGACAGGGGCCACGCCCCGACCGCCATCACTACCACGGAGAGCATCCATCCAACCGTCAGCCGTGTCGTCGTCATCGCGCTGCGTTCTCCGGGAAGCGGTCCGCCCATCATCTCCGGGCCCGGCAATCGTCGCCTTGCGGCTCCGCTTGCCGCCCAACCAACCCTGCAGGAGCCCGCGCCGTTCCACCGCGCAGGCTCCTGGCCCGGCAATCGTCGTCTCGTCAGTCGGCGCCTCGCCGGTCTACGTGCAACGCGGGGTTCCGCCACGAGCCGCCAGATCGTACCATCGGTCGCGGGCGCAGCCGTCCGGGACAGTGTCGTGCTGCTTCTCACGGAGGTTTCGCACGCCTGGACCGGGCGGACGCCTTGTCATGACCAACATCGAAGAGGCGGGAGGCGGCGGTGGCGTCTGACGACCGGCGCCTGCATCCGTTGTCCTGGATCTTCAGCGCCGCCCAGTTCGCCAAGGGGTTCATCGTACCGGCCCTGCTGCTCCTTTTGGCCTCGGGCGGCGGCGGCGGCTACGAGCTGTGGGGAGCGCTGTTCATCGGTCCCGTGGTCGCCGCCGCGGTGCTGCAACACCGGGTCTACCGTTACCGCCTGGCGGCGGACGAGATCGTGGTGCGCGACGGTCTCCTGACCCGGACCGAGCGCCGCATTCCCTACGGGCGCATCCAGAACGTCGACCTCGTGCAGAACCCCCTGCACCGCCTCTGCGGGGTCGCGCTGGTGCGGATCGAGACAGCCAGCGGGGCCCGGCCCGAGGCGGTGATGCGCGTGTTGTCGCTCGACGCCGTCGCCGAGATGCACGCGCGGGTGTTCGCGGGCCGGACCGCGGCGCGGGACGCGGCCGGTGCGGCGGGCGGCGTCGAGGGCTTCGAAGCCCGACCCGGCCGGCCGGCGGCGCAGGAGGAGAGTCACGGGGCGGCCGCGGCGCAGGAGCTCGCGCCCGCGGCAGCCGCTGCGCCGGGCGAGCGCGTGCTCCTGCGGGTGCCGGCCCGCGAGCTGGTGAAGCTGGGTATCGTCTCGAACAAGGGGATGGTGGTGGTCGCGGCCGCCCTGGGCCTGCTCGCGCAGGCGCGTCCCGACGGGGACATGTTCGAGCCGGTTCTGCGGTCGGCCGCGGACCGGCTGCCGCTCGGCGCGGCGGCCGACTGGCTGGGCTGGGCCCGGTTGGCCAGTCCGGTGCTGGCCGGCGTCCTGCTCGGCGCCGCATTCGTCGTCCTGGCGTTCGTCCTGCTCCGCGTTCTGTCGGTCGGGTGGTTCCTGGTGCAGCTCCACGGCTTCACCCTGACCCGCCGGGGATCGGACCTGGGCGCCCGGTACGGCTTGTTCACCCGCGTCTCCCGCACCATTCCGACCGGCCGCATCCAGTCGTTGACGGCTACCGAGTCCCCGTTGCACCGCTGGTTCCGACGCCAGTCGCTCGAGCTGCGCACCGTCGGCGGCGCCGCCGCGGCCGACGTCGACCTCGATTCGTCGTCCGGGGACCCGAAGGCCGAGAGCCAGTGGCTGGCGCCGATGGTGGAGACGGCGCAGATCCCGGCCCTGCTGCGGCAGGTCCTGCCGGACATCGATCTGGCCGGCGTGGCGTGGCAGCCGCTCGCGGTCGGGGCGCGGCGACGCATCTTCGTCCGCGGGCTGGTGGTCGCGGTGGTGGTGACCCTGCTCGGCGGGCTGTTCGCCGGCGCGTGGGCGCTCGCGCTCGCTCCCGTCGCGGTGTTCGCGGCCGGTCTGCATGCCCGCCGCCAGGTGGCGCACGCCGGTTACGCGCTCACCGCCTGGGGCGTGCTGTTCCGTTCCGGTTGGTGGACCCGCAAGCTGGCCATCGTTCCCCACGCCCGCATCCAGACGGTGGCCTTGGCCGAGTCGCCTTTAGACCGCCGTCACCGCATGGCCTCGGTGCGCATCGACACCGCCGGCGCCGCGGCCGGCGGCTACACGATCGCCATCCCGTACCTGGAGAGAACGGTCGCCGCCGCGGTCGTTCGCCGCCTGTATGCCGAAGCCGGGCAGCGGGCGTTCCGCTGGTGAGGCGCCTTCCCGGTCGGCCCGATCCGCCCGCGTTCGCGGCGACCCGCGCGCCTCACGGGTCGCTGGAGGCCAGGTTCGCACCCTCCCGCCATCGCCGATCCGCTGACCCGTGCGCGCTGGCCGGTCGACGCCCGGCGCTCGGGCTGGCGCGACCTTGCGGTCGCGTTGGAAGTTCGCTGGCGCGAACTTCTACGGCGCAAGCTCCTGGCGCGACCTTGCGCATGGATCTCTTGCATCACGTCCGAAGGCGTCCCGCGGCCGAGCGGAGGGGCCGCGCACCCCGTTGCCGGCGGGCAGGGCGCGGCCGACGCACGGGACGGGCCGGCTGGAGGCGCTGCCCGGTGACCGTCCGGCGTCGCGTCGACTGTCCGTGTCTCGGGTGGGTGGCGCGACGGGGACGGGAGCCTCCGCCGGTACCCGGCGTACAATGTCTGGATGGCCGCCATCCGGTGCACGGCGTCACACGCCGTGGTGGTGATCGCCGGGGGGACGATGGCGCACGTCCTCCCGGACTCGTGCCGCGAGATGCGATCGGGCTCGTCCTGCGCCGGATTGAGGAGTTGGATGCGCTGGAGGAAAGCGAGGGCGGCCGCCGGCGCGGCGGCCTGGCGCAGAGCATGCATGCCGTTGATCGTCGCAACCGGTCTCGCGGGCAGCGCCCCCGCGTTCGGCGGGCAGGAGCAGGACCGGCCAGCCGCGCAGGCCGGCGAGCCGCGGACCACGGCCGGCTTCGACGTGGGGGCGGGGCGGCAGACCGGCGCGAGGCGGGTGGACGCGCCCCCGCTGCTCGACGGCAACGTCCTCGCCGACCCCGCCTGGGAAGGAGTACCGCCGGCGACCGGGTTCCGGCAGACGGCGCCCGACGAGGGGCAGCCGGCGTCGGAGCGCACCGAGGTTCGGGTCGTCTTCACCGACGATACGATCTACTTCGGCGTCGTCTGCTACGACCGCGATCCCGGCGCGATCATCGTGACCGACAGCCGCCGCGATTCGTCGCTCGCTGACAGCGACAGCTTCCAACTGATTCTCGATACGTTCCTCGACCGGCAGAACGGGTTCGTGTTCGGCACCAGCCCGGCCGGCCAGGAGTACGACGGCCAGCTCGTGAACGAGGGGGCGGGCGGCAGCGGCATGGGGCGTGGGGGCACGTCGTTCGGCGCCGGCGGGGGGTTCAACCTGAACTGGGACGGCGTGTGGCAGGTACGGACCGCGACGTCCGACGTCGGGTGGAGCGCCGAGTTCGCCATTCCGTTCCGCACCATTCGTTTCCCGGCCGGCCGGGCCCAGACCTGGGGGGTGAACTTCCAGCGCAACATCCGGCGCCGCAACGAGCTGGCCTACTGGGCGCCGTTGCCGCGGCAGTTCGACCTGTTCCGGGTCTCGCTGGCCGGCCAGTTGGCCAGCGTCGAGGCGCCGGAGGGGTTGTGGCGCACGTTGCAGATCACGCCCTACGTCGTGGGCGAAGTGGTCGATCATGCCGGCCCGGGCTCCCGCGAGACGACGCTGCTGGGCGACATCGGCGGCGACCTCAAGTACGGCGTGACGTCCGGCGTCGCCCTCGATCTGACCGTCAATACCGACTTCGCCCAGGTCGAGGTCGACCAGCAGCAGATCAACCTCGACCGGTTCAATCTGTTCTTCCCCGAGAAGCGGCCGTTCTTCCTGGAGAACGCCGGCGCCTTCACCGTCGCCAACAGCGGCGGCGCCGCCTTCAACGACCCGAGTCAGACCGAGCTGTTCTTCAGCCGCCGTATCGGCATTGCCCCCGACGGCCACGCCATTCCGATCGTCGGGGGGGCGCGGCTGTCCGGCAAGGTCTCCGACACCGTCACCGTCGGGTTGCTGAACATGCAGACCGCGGCCTCCGGCGGCGTTGCCTCCAACAACTTCGGGGTGGCCCGCGTGCGGCGGGAGCTGCCCAACCGATCGAGCGTGGGGGGGCTGTTCGTCAATCGCCAGTCGACCGGCGAGCTGGCCGGGGACGACGACTACAACCGCACGTTAGGCTTCGACGGCCGGTGGGGCTTCGGACAGAACGGCATCGTGTCCGGGTTCGCGGCCCGCACCGAGACCCCCGGCCGGGTCGGGGAGGACTACGCCTATGACGTGGCCGTCGACTACAACGCGCAGGCGTGGCGGGTGCGCGCCGGCTACATGGAGATGGGCGACAACTTCAACCCCGAGGTCGGGTTCGTGCGCCGCCGCGGATTCCGCAAGGTGGACGGCGGCCTCTTCTATACGTGGCGGCCCGACGACTTCCTCAAGCTCCAGGAGCTGCGCCCGCACGTGACGTTCAACCGGTTCTGGAACTACGACCGCGGCTTCATCGAGAGCTCCCTCCTCCACATGGACAACTTCTGGGAGTTCGAGGACAGCTCCGTGGCGATCACCGCCTGGAACGTGCGGAAGGAAAGCGTGGTCGAGTCTTTCCCCATCTCGGGGGTGCCGGTGCTGCCGGGATCGTACGACTGGAACGAGGCGTCCCTCAGCTACACCTCGGATCGGTCCGCGCCGGTGAACGCCGGATTCCGGTTTCAGGGGAGCGGGTTCTTCGGCGGGACCCTGCGGTCATACGGGCCGTCGCTCGGGGTCCGCCACGGCGAGACGCTGAACCTGCTCCTCAACTGGAGCCGCAACCACATCGACCTGCCGGCCGGTCAGGTCGTCACGAATCTGGTCTCGACCCAGATCGCCTGGAACTTCTCGCCCCGGATCTTCGCGCAGAGTCTGCTGCAGTACAACGACAGCGACGAGCTGTGGTCGGTCAACCTGCGGTTCGGCTGGCTGCAGGACGCCAACACCGGTCTGTTCCTGGTCTACAACGAGACCGAGGGGCTGGGCGAGTTCATCCCGGGCGGGGCCGGCCGCAGCGTCATTCTGAAGTACAGTTATCTCTTCGACCTGCTCGACTAGAACGCCGAAGATGCAGAACGGGGATGCCGGCAGGGTCGATCGCGACGAGATCGCGCCGGGGGTCGTGCGCGGCTCGTGGTGGCATACCCTGGACGACGGTCGCGTGCAGTGCGACCTGTGCCCGCGCCTGTGCAGGCTGCACGACGGGCAGCGGGCGTTCTGCTTCGTGCGGGAAGCGCGCGGCGGCGAGGTCGTCCTCGCCAGCTACGGCCGGGCCACCGGCTTCTGCATCGACCCCATCGAGAAGAAGCCGCTGAACCACTTCTACCCGGGATCGAGCGTGCTGTCGTTCGGCACCGCCGGCTGCAACCTCGGCTGCCGCTTCTGCCAGAACTGGGACATCTCGAAGGCGAGAGAGGACCGCGTGCTGTCGGCCGCCGCCTCTCCCGCCGCGGTGGCGGAGACCGCCGCCGGGGCCGGATGCACCAGCGTCGCGTTCACCTACAACGACCCCATCATCTTCGCCGAGTACGCCATCGATTGCGCGAAGGCGGCCCGCGCGCGCGGCGTCAAGAGCGTCGCGGTGTCGAGCGGCTACGTGTCGCCGGCCGCCCGCGGGGACCTCTTCGCCCATATGGATGCCGCGAACATCGACCTCAAGGCTTTCACCGACGCGTTCTACCACCGCATCTGCTTCGCCCATCTGCAGCCGGTGCTCGACACCCTGGAGTGGCTCGCCCGCGAGACCGAGGTCTGGCTCGAGATCACGACCCTGCTCATTCCCGGACAGAACGACTCGCGCGACGAGGTCGACCGCCTCTGCGGGTGGCTGGTCGAGCATCTCGGCCCGGCCGTCCCGCTGCACTTCACGGCGTTCCACCCCGACTTCAGGATGCTCGACGGGACCCCCACGCCGCCCGACACCCTGCGCCGGGCGCGCGAGCAGGGCCTGCAGGCCGGATTGCGCCACGTCTACACCGGCAACATCCGGGACCCAGACGGGCAGTCCACCCGCTGTTCCGGGTGCGGCGACGTCCTGATCGGCCGTGACGGGTACCGCATCACCCGGTGGCGGGTCGATGCCGCGGGACGCTGCCCGGCCTGCGCGGCGAGGCTGCCGGGGCGCTTCCTCCCGCAGCCGGGCCGGTGGGGGGCGCGGCGTCAACCGGTCGTCCTCTGACTGCGGCGGACGCGGCCCGTGTCTCCGACCGGGGTCGGCGAAGCGCCGAGGCGCAACAGGCTGCCGGTCGAACCGGTCGCCGTCAGTGCGGCGACGTTCGAGCGGCGCCGCCGCGAGGAACACCTCTGTTTCGCGCCATCGCCGGCGAGGGGCTGCGCTTCGCGTGACCGTTCCGATTCGCAAGGGATTTCACCTTGGCGCGAGGACGGGAGCATCGAGCGGGACGCGTTCCCCGGGGTAGATGGCGGTGACCCGCCCGTCGAGCAGCTCCAGGGCCGAGGCCCGGCCCTGGTAGGCGCCCTGCAGCATGCCGGTGTCGATGAGGAAAACTCTCTCGCCGAAGCGGCCGGTGATCCGCCGGGATGCGGTGACCGAATGGCCGACCACCGCACGGGCGACGCCGAAACGCTCCAGCATTTCACCGATGAAGGCGTCGGCGTCCAGATCCGGCCACTGGGCGAACCCGCGGAACCAGAGAGGGCCCTCGGGATCGGTGATCGACCAGCGGTTGATGGTCTGCAGGTCCGTCAATGCCTCGAGATGCCGTCTCTCTTCGCGCGTCACCGACCGCGGACGCCGGCGCGCCGCGAGCGGACCCGGGAACAACCGCTCGGTCCATGCTCGCAGCTCGAGGGCGACGGCCGCGAATATCTCCTCGAACGTCGAGAACGGCAGGATGACGCCGGCGTCGACGAGATGGCGCCGGTGCCGATCGAAACGTTCGATCTCCTCTCGCGCGGTGTCGTTCAGGGTCTCGACGCTCGTCGCTTCCAGGCCCGGCGCGAGGCCGCCGTGCAGGAAGACGGTATCTCCCGCCACGGTGGCGATCGGCTTGTCCCGCAGCCATCGGCCGTACCGTCCGTCGGGTCCCATCGCCTCCATGTACTCGACGAACCCCGGGGGGTGCGCCTGCATCCATTCGTTTCGAGACAACGGTTCCGGTTGTTCGGGAGGGTTGCGGTCTGCCAGGCCCCGCGACGCGTGCGCCGCGTATTGCCGATAGGCTCCTTCGCGCCGCCGCTCCGCGTCGGCCGACGCGAAGCTCGCGAAGATCGCGGGGGTGACGTCCCGGACGTCGCCCATCAGGTTCATCGTCTCGTGATTGCCGAGCAGCACCCTGACCTCGCCGCCGTCCTCCCGCGCGCCGTCCTCGAGATCCATCAGGAGGTCCATGACCGCGCGCACCTGGGGACCCCGGTCGGTGAAATCGCCGGTCTGGACCAGGATGGCGGTCCCGCCGCTCCAGCCGCGCTCGCCGTCCATCAAGCCGGCCTGCTGCAGGATCGTGTGCAACTGGTCGCCGGCGCCGTGGATGTCGCCGATGGCGACCACTCGGTCGGGGACGGCCTGGGCCTCGGCGGGGACGGTCTCGCCGCCGGCCGCGAGCAGCACCAGGAGCGTCGCCGCGGCACCCGCGCCGCGGCGGACTCGGGCGCACCGGTCCGCCCGGGACGAGGCCGCGGGCGCCGGGAAGAGGATGGGCTGCATGCCAGTCTTCGTTCCAGGAGTCTGCGCCGCGGCATACGGTGCAGACTCCTCGTGGGGCCGGTCGGGCGCAAGCGGAGCCCCGGGCGCAGACTCCTAGTCCATGACGACGCCGGTCTCGCCCAAACGCGCGATGCGGTCGTCGAAGTGCCGCAGCAGCAGGTCGCGCCGCCGCATCACGCTCGACCGTTCTCCCCGCGTCAGGCTGTCCTCGAGCGCCGCTTCGAGGACGTCCGGGGTCAGGCCGCGCAGTTTGTCGAGCAGCGCCCGCTCGATCCGGGTCATCCGTTCGGGTCTCGTCAGCTCGACGTCCTGGCGAAACGCGCGGGTGTGGTCGATCAGCCACATCTTCCAGTCCGACGTCCACAGCATGTTGCCCTGATTCCGGTCCCGGTTCTGGATGAGCTCGTCGAAGACGTAGTGCGTGTAGAACTGCCGGCTCGTCCTCGCGGGGTCCGGCCCGAGCGTCCGCTGATCGATCCGTTCCCCCTCGGTCATCGCCACGTCGTCGACCCACCACGTGACCGCGGCCGGTCTGCCGTCGACCCGCCGCTGGACCGACACGGGCACGTTGTCGATGCCGAGCAGGGCGGCGAGGCGGTAGGCGGCGATGTTGTAGCGGTAGGAGTCCCGGAAGTTCAGTTCCACCCGGGCGCCGCGGGCGACGAATCTCGACCGGCTGATGTCGACGGCCTGGATGTGTACGTCGTGGGTCAGTCGGCCGTCGGAGGCGGTCGCGCGTTGCGACCCGGTCACGCCGGCGCCGGCGTCGCGGACGTCCGAAAGCTCGGCATCGAGCAGGAACGCCTCCATCGCCTCCGGAGAGAGGGCGGAGGCGGAGTCCTGGGCGGGCGCGGCTCCCGGGAGCCACAGCGCCAGCACCGCCGCCACGAGAGCCGGGAACCGATGAGACATTCGCATGCGCGGCCTCCACTATGTCGTCAGCGTCGTTGGCAGCCCTGCGGGTACGCGCGCGGCCTTCGGGGACCCGGAGCTCCGGGCCGCGAGCGCACCGCTGAAGAGATCCTGCAGCAAGTCCACCCGATCGGACAACACCGTGAACACGTCGTCCCGTTCCGCCCGCAGGACGCGGCACGATCCGTTCGCGGTGGCCCGCCAGCCGGCCACGGCGCCCGCGAGGGTCTCGGCCACGAGCAGGGTGCCGCCCGGCCCCGCGACTATCGGCGCGGCGCCGCCCGCTTCGAGCCGCAGGGCGCCCTCCAGCACCAGGCACAGCGCGGCGGGGTCGTCGTCGAGAAACAGCACCTCTCCGTCTTCGAGAGACAGCTTCCGCGCCGCCCGCACGAGGGCGAGAAGCTCGGCCGCCGCGGCCCGCCCCAGGAGGGGATGGTGCCGCAGGAGCATCGCCTCGTCGAACGGCTGCAGGGCCGAGCTCGGCAGCGTCACCGCCGGCAGGTGGGCCGGGCTGCGGTCGCGCCGGCCGTCCGCGGGGGGCAGCAGCAACCGGAACAGTCCCTGCGCCAGCAGGACGTCGTCGGACACCATCGCCATGAAATCGGCGGCCTGGATGCGCAGGCAGACCGAGGGTTCGTTGGCCCACGTCGGCTGGGTGGTTGGGGCGCCCTGGAGCACTTCTTCGAGACCGAGCACGCCGGGCGCCCGCAGGGCCTCGCCTCCGTCGGCCGCGAGGGACCGTCGGACGGAGCCTTCGATCAGGAGCTCGACCGCCTCGGTCGTGCCTTCCGTTCCGACCGGCTGATCGGTTGCGTACCACACCTCGCGGCCGGACTCGATGACCCGGAACAGCTCGTCCACCGATACGAACTCGAAGATCGGGATGCGGCTCAGCCGGTTCGCAAGCTCCACCGTCGGGAGCCCGTGAACATCCGCGGGGGACGACGTCTGACCGGGCGTTCCCAGGGACAGGGCCCAGAAGGCGGTGTCGTTGACGTGCGGATCGGTGGCGCTGCGGTGGGTGTTCACCCACTGCAGATCGTCGACCAGGTTTCCCGGGGCGTGCTCCACCACGAAGTGGATGGCCGTCGCCGCGATGACCGGGTTGGTGTCGTGTATCAGTTGCGCGAGGGTGTCTTCGAGGTCGCGCGGCCTCGTGCCGAGCAGGATGTTGGCGTGCTCGACCTTGGCGGACAGGGGCGTCTCGTCGATGAGAGGCAGGATACGCTTGCGCACGTTCCCGGGGAGCACGTTGTCGAGGTATTCCAGGGCGCGGGCGCGGCGTCGGGTGTCGCCGCATTCGATCGCGTGCCGGGCCGCCGCGACGTCGCCGACCTCGTGCAGGATCCCCAGCAGCCGGTAGATCCGGTCGAGGGTGCGCTCGAGGAGCTCGCGGAGGGCGCGTTCGAGCTGGGTATCGTGCGGGGCGAGCAGGGCCGCGCGATCCGGGTCCCGCCGCTCGACGGCGCGGGCGCTCTCGAGGCGCGCATCGTCGGGGGCCGGCGCGTGCGTGAAGAGGTTGTTTCTCAGGCTCAGGACGTTGCAGTACCGCGTCGACTCCTTGATGAGGAGCGCTTCGATGACGGGGTGGGGCACGACGAGAGCGGGATGGCTGCGCCGGAGGCGCTCGATGGCGGCGATGACCTTGTAGCGCAGGAACCCGTCGGGGGTTTCGAGACTGCCCACGAGCGCGTCCATCGCGGCCTGGTGCGGCAGAAGGGCGAGCGTGGCCGGGACGTGCCGCCGCACCCAGACCTGTTCGTGGGGGTTCTCCAGCGCATAGCGGAGGGCGGGGATGCCTGCCTCGCCGAAGGCCACGAGCGTTTCCCGCGCCGCGTGCTTCAGGTTGCGGTGGCCGAGGCTCGAGAGCAGTCCCGGCAGGAAGAGTCCGTCCGACGCGCCGCGCGCCCGTGCGCTCCGGATGGCCTCGAGAACGACGTCGACCCGATGGTCGTGCAGCAGGGTCGCCAGCAGGGTGCGGAAACTGGGGTCCTCGATCCCGGCGAGGGCCCGCGCCGCCTCGCGCCGTCCCGCGGCGCCGGTGTCGCGGGTGTCCTCGATGAGCCGCTGGAGCGTCGCCGTGGCGAGAAGCACGTCGGTCGCGCGGTCGGAGCGGGCGAGGACGGCGGCGGCGGCCACCGCCACCCGGGGCTCGGGGTCGTCGAGATGGTCGGACATCGTGGCCGCCGCATCCTGGCCGGCGAGGCCCGCCAGGGCCTCGAGGGCGGCGGCGCGCACGTCGACGTCGTCGTCCCGGGTCATCCGTTCGACGGTGCCCCGCCAGCGGTGGGCCACGCGCGAGCGTCCCGAAGCCAGCGCCCGCAGCGCGCGCACCCGGACCGGCCCCGATTCGTGGCGCAGCAGGAGCGGGGTGACGAGGTGCGGCTTGTCCAGGGCTTCGAGCATCTCGATGGCGTAGAGCACCGCGGCGGGATCCGGGTTGGAGAGCTCCTCCACCAGGGTCTCGATGGTGGCGGCCTCGCCGGCGCGGGTCATCACCGCGTCCGGCGTGATGGTGCGGGCGTCGATGCTGGCCCGGAACGACCGGAGATACTCGCGCCGCGCCCGGATCGCCACCGCGATCCAGAGTCCGGTGATGGCGAGGCTCGCCCAGCTCAGTTGGCGCCAGTCCAGCCCCAGGCCCCAGGGCTGAATGAGGGCGAGCAGCAGCACCGCCGTCAGCGCCTTGGCGAACCGGTCCATCGTGACGTCGATGAACGGCTTGACCCGGTGCCGGAGCTCGGCCGAGAGCGGCACGAAGAGGACCTCGCGCGTCGTCTTGTCGATCGTGTAGCGCATCGTGGAGCCGAGCACGCGAGCTCCCGCGACGGCCCAGAGCGCCCCCGTGAGGAGGATGAGCGCGGCGCTGCCGCTGAAGCCGATCGGCAGCAGGAGGAGCGCCACGCCGATCCCGGCGGACCGGTGGATGCGGCTGATGAGGGCCACCTGGACGACGAACCCGCCGAGGGAGAGATAGGCGGTGACCGCGGCCAGGAAGGCGGCGATGCCGTCGCCGCCGCTGTCCCCGCGCAACGCTTCCGCCGCCATGTTGAGCTGCTGGTCGACGACGGCGGCGCCGGCGGCGGCGCACGCGACGGTCAGGGCCAGCACCTGCAGCGGGCGCGACTCGGAGAGGAGCCGGACCGCCTCCCGGCCCCCGACGCCGCCGTCGGGGGCGTCGAATCCGGCGTGTTCGCCCACGGGGTGACGGCGGAGCAGGAGCACCACGATCCCGGTACAGCCGGCCAGGGCGGCGGCGCTGACCAGCACCAGTTGTTCGGAGCCCACCTCCTCGACGACGATCGCGGTGATGGCCGCCCCCAGCGCGCCGCCGAGACTCGCGCCGCCCCCGATGAACCCGAACAGGCGCTTGGCCTGGCGGGCGTCGAAGATGTCGTTGGCCAGGGTCCAGAACTGGCTGATCAGCAGGATGCCGAGAATCAGGCCGAAGAAGTAGAAGGCGACGGTGACCCATCCCGCGCCGGTCTGCAGGAGTCCCCAGAAGACGACGAGGACGCCGATGATGCCGGCCTGCGTGACCGGTATCACGTGCCGGGGTGGCAGGCGGCGAATGGCGGTGGTATAGAGGTGCATGACGACGCCGATCAGCATCCCGGCGACGAACAGCACGTACGGCAGGTTGTCGGACCCGAGGGTGGCGATGAACTGCGACCGCGTCAGCGGCTTCACGATGTTGTACGACGTCATGGCGAGGAACGAGTAGGCGAACATCAACGCCACCGGGGTCGTCTCCTCGGGACGAATCGAGGTGACGGAGCCGATCAGCCGGTAGAGGAGGGTCCGCATCGCCATGGATCGCCCGAGCGCCGCGGGGTGCGCGTGCGCCGCCTGACCGTACCGTCAATTCCGCCTCCCGTGCAACCTCGCCCCCGAGTCGCGCGGGAGGGTCGGCGGAGCCCGGGGGCGGGCGGATCTGGCCAGACGGAGGCGAAGCGCGTAGACTGCCCATTCGCGCGGCGATGTCCGAGGGAGAGTCCTCCGTGATACGCGGTGGGCCGTCCGCCGCCCGGGGCGACGGCGACCACCACACCCCGTTCGACCTGCCCGTCGCCCTCGTCGTCGGCGGCGCCGGCCGGCTCGCCGGCAACCGGCATCTCAAGTACCCGCTCCATACCCCGTAGTCGTCTCTCCCGGTCGGTTGGGACAAGAAGCGCGTGGCCGCCCTGATCGATCACTACGAGTTGCAGTCGGAAGACGAGGCCGTGGCCGAGGATGAGGCCGCGCGCTCCGATCGCGGCCTGCACGCCGCAACCGGGACCGGTCGATATCAAGAGAATCGGCTTACCCCAGTTCAGCGGGATGTCCTTCATCACCAAGATCATGATGTTTCTGGACCCGGCCAGTCACCCCGTCCTGGACATGAAGATCGCCGAGGCGTTTTCGCAGTCATCGGATTTTCCTCCTTTGGAGGGCCTTGTATTTCGCAAGCATGCCGACACGACCATTCGCGTTACGAGGATGAACGAGTGCGTCTACCGGAAGTGGGCCTCATGGTGCAGGGACATCGCGGACTGGGTCGAGACTGGATCCGGTTCTTCCTGCGAGAGCATTCGGGCCGTGGATGTTGAACGGGCGGTGTTCACGCTCGCGGACTCGGGCCGCGGGCCCGAAGCGTGGAGGCTGCTGCGCGGTTGCTCTCGGCTGCCGGCCATGACCATGGTCATGACCATGGTATTCTTGCGTTTCGGATGCGGAGGGAATCGCCGTGAGAGCACACAAGGACAAGCCGAACGGCAGTCGGACCATCAAGGCGTCGGAGTTCAAGGCCACCTGCCTCAAGCTCATGGACGAGGTCGCGGAGAGCGGCGAAGAGATCGTCATCACCAAGAACGGGCGGCCCGTCTCGCGGCTGGTGCCGTACCGCGAGAAGCCCGGACTCTGGTTCGGCCGGAATCGGGACAACATTCAGATCAACGGTGACATCGTCTCGCCCATGCCGCCGGAATGGTACGCGAAGTCCGAGGACTCCGAGGACCTGTCTTGACGCTCGTCGATACGCATGTGCTGATCTGGCACGAGAGCGGCGACCGGAGGTTGGGGCCACGGGCTCGTCGCGCGTTCGGGCGCGCGATGCAGGACGGCGACGCGGCGGTATCGGCCATCTCCTTTTGGGAGATCGGGATGTGTGTCCGGAAGGGCCGGCTCGGTTTGTTGCTCGATCCGGACGCGTGGCGCCGGGACCTCCTGAGCCAGGGACTGATCGAGATTCCGGTCGATGGCGGCATCGCGTCCCGCGCGGGACTGCTCGCGAAGATACATGGAGACCCGGTGGACCGCATCATCGTGGCCACGGCGCTGGAGGGGCACCGGTTGATGACCGCGGACCGACAGATCCTCGAGTGGTCCGGCCCGCTGAGTTGCCTGAGCGCGTCGGACTGACGAGCCCGTCTGACATGCGACGGAGCACGCCGTCGCTTCCGGCCACGACTTCGTTCGATTTGTCCCAGCCGCCGGAGAGACACGCCCGATGTCCGAGACCGCTCCGAACATCCTCGTCTTCCAGCACATTCCGATTGAGCACCCGGGGGTCTTCCGGGACTTTCTGCGGGAGGACGGCGTCGCTTGGCGCGCGGTGGAGCTCGATGCCGGCGAGTCGATCCCGGATCTCTGGGGCTACGACGCGCTGTGGGTCATGGGCGGCCCGATGGACGTCTGGGAGGACGACCTCCATCCGTGGCTCGAGGCCGAGCGCGCCGCCATCCGGGAAGCGGTCCTCAAGCGGAAGATGCCCTTCTTGGGCTTCTGCCTCGGGCACCAGCTTCTCGCGCAGGCCCTCGGCGGCGAGGTCGGGCCGGCGGCCGCGCCCGAGATCGGCATCTTCGAGGTCGAGCTGACGGAGGCGGGCCGCGCCAGTCCCCTCTTCGAGGGCGTTCCCGCTACGCATGCCTGCCTGCAGTGGCACGGCGCGGAGGTGCTGCGGCCGCCGGCCGGCGCCCGGACCCTCGCGGCGTCGCGCGCCTGCGCGGCGCAGGCGCTCGGCGTCGGCGGCCACGCCTTCAGCATTCAGTATCACGTCGAGATCACCCGGAGGACGGTGCCCGAGTGGGGCGCCGTGCCCGCCTACGGACAGGCCCTGGAGCGCGCGCTCGGGGCCGGCGCCCTAGCCGGGTTCGAGGCCGCGGCGGCGGCCGGCATGGCCGACTTCAACCGCAACGCACGCCGAATCTACGACAACTTCATGCGAATCGTCGGTCGTACGCGGGGCGGCGCCGGTATCGACGGGGAGCCTGACCGGACCACCGCGTCGCGCTCCATCGCTTGACGGTCGCCGGTGCGTGACCGCACCCTGTCCGGTCGGCGGGTCCCGTGTCGGGCCCCGGGCCGCCCCGGCGTGCTCGCCGGGTTCAGAGTGCCGAACGGCGCGCGGAATCAGGGTCGCCGACGTCGGATCGAACCCGAATCAGCTTCGAGTACAGCCGCTCGCGGGCCTTCGGTCTCGTCGGCTTCACCCAGTCGCGGCCGATGCGCTCCCAGTCGGGGTCGTCCGGGTCGAGCCCCAGCGTGGCGATGAAGTGCCGGTCGCTGATGAAGAAGTGTCGCCGGTAGGCCAGCAGGTACCCTCCGTGGTCCTCGCGGATGGCCGCCGCCTCCTCGTAGGATGCGCTCCAGACGTTCCAGTGCACCTCGGCCCCGGAGGGGTAGAGCAGGGTGCCGAAATCCGACGCATCGGTCCCGCGCAGCACCGCGGACGCGTGTGGCCAACCGTGAAAACCCAACTCGCGAGCGAGGGTGGCCAGACAGTGCCGCCGGCGCGTCCGCTCGGCCACCGCGTGCACGTCGCCGTCGGCCAGCTCGGGAAGCCGCCGCACCCGCGCCACCGCCCGCGGGTTCCCCGAAGCGACCTGTCGATGAAGGATGCGCGCCCGCGCCTTCACGTCCGAGATCACACCTGCCATCTTGTCCTCCTTGCTTGGGCCACGTTCCGCTCCAACAGGCCCCGAGGTTGGCAAAGTGCGAAAGGCGTTCGCGCCGGCCGGCAGGGTGAGGAGTCTTTCGGCGGATCAGACGCCCCTGCGCGCCTGCGTCTCCAAGCATAGCGCCGCGGGCGGGACGGCCGCAACACGCGGGTCAGCCCGCGTCGTTCTCGGCGGCGGTGTCCAGCGCGGCGATCTCGGGAAACAGTATCTGCGGGAGCGAGCGGTGCGAGCGGGGAACGTCGCCGAAGCCGGTCGCGCGCTCGTAGCGCTCGACGGTGCGGAGGGCGGCGGGGAGAGACTGCTTGCGGATGGCCTCGAACTCCACGCATTCGACCGCGCGCGCCTCCGTCGAGGCGCGGTAGTGCGCCACCTCCATGTCGGGGAAGTACCAGACCGTCAGGTCCTTGTCGAGGACGCCGCTCCAGGTCACCCCGAGCCGTTCGACGAACGCGTCGACGGCGGGCGCCTGATCGCCGGCGTGGTGGCCGAGGTCGAGATTGATCTCCGAACGCACCTCCGTGTCGCGGCCCAGCGACTTGAGGGTCAGGTGGTGCAGCTCCGGATCGTAGCGGTGGCGGAGGATGAACCGCCCGCGCCCGCCCGCCTCGGTGAGGAAGTACCGGTCGCGGACCCGCAACGCGTTGGTGCGTGTCGGATGCAGCCGCTCGATCGCGGTGCGGAAGCCCGCCAGGTCGAAGTCGTCGCCGACCACGAACTTGTGCTCGATCTCGGTGAAGCGAAGGTCGTCGGGCATCACGACTCCATCCCGCCGTCTACATCCACCGCTTGAAGCGGCCGAGAAGGGCCAGGCGCAGCCGCAGGCCGGCCGGCAGGTCACGGCGGAACCTGCGGCCGACGGGTGTGTTGCCCGGATCGGCCCGGAGGGTGTCGAAGATCGCCCGCGCCGGGGCGACGGCCGCCGGGTCGCGGGTGGCCAGCATCGCCTCGGCCAGCCGGTCGTGCGCCGCGTCCTCGAAGTTGTAGCTGCCGAACGCGACCCACGCGTCGTCGACGAGCACGATCTTCGAGTGCTCGCCCCCGCGATTCTCGTAGATGCGGACCCCCGCGTCCAGCAGCCGCGGATAGCCGGCGGCGGCGGCGATCCAGGCGAGATCGGTGGCCGGCAGCGCGTCGCGGTGCGAATGGTAGATCTCGATCCCCACCCCGCGCCGCGCCGCCGCCAGCAACGCGTCGAGCAGCGCGGGCGCCGGCTTGAAGTAGAAGGTCGTGAGCCGGATGCGGCGCCGGGCGGCGTTCAGCATGTCGAGCATGCCCTCGGTCACCACGTTGGAGCCGCGCCATCCGAGGGGACCGCGGCGGCCCTGGTGGAGATTGGGATTGCAGATCCAGTAGTCGAGGTCGATGTGTCCCCGCGTTTCGGCCGTGCCTTGGCCGAGCTCGCGCAGGTGGGCGGAGTCGACCTCGCTGCCGATCGTCCGGCAGCTCTCGAGGAGGGTGCGCACGATGGGACCGCGAAGCGCGACCGAGTATTCGTTCCACCCCTCGAACGAGGTCCGCGTGACGTTGCTGCTGCCGAAGATCGCCTCCCCCTGCTCCGAGACCTGGATCTTCACGTGCTGGCCGCCGCCGAGGCGCCGCTGTATCGGGTGGGGAGGGCGGTACACGGTGACGACGGCGCCGGCGGCGCGCAGCGCGTCGAGCCGGTCCTGCAGGGCTGCCCTGGCCGCGGCCGACATCAGGACCCCGCCGAGCCGTTGGCCGAAGCCGTCGATGAGCAGATTGACGGCCACGCCGCTCCGTTGCGCCTCGAGCAGCAGAGCGAGGAGTTCGGCGCCGTACTCGTCGTACTCGATGTAGTAGGTGGACAGATACAGGAACCGCCGCGCTTCGCGGATCATGCGCAGGCGGCGTGCCCACTCCGACGCCCGGTTCCAGAGCGGAGAGAGCGCGGTGGCGGTAAGCGGGGTCGACACGCGTGGTCGGTTCGGATGCGGCGCGCCGCCGCTCTCGTCGACAGTTCCGGCCATGTCCTGTTCGCGGGCCCTCCAGGAGTCCGCGCCGTTCTACGGCGCAGACTCCTAGAGCCGGTATCCGCCGGAGACGTCGATGTTGACGCCGGTCACGTAGGACGCGTCGAGCAGGTACTCGACCGCCTGCGTGACGTCGTCCAGCCGGCCGGCGCGCCCCAGCGGAACCCACTTGCCGATCAGGTCCGGCGGCGGCAGGTCGACGGAGTTCTCGAGCTGGCCCGGCGAGACCATGTTCACCCGGATCCCACGGCCGGCATGCGCCTTCGCGAGGGCCCGGGTCAGGACCAGGAGCCCGGTCTTGCTCACGTAGTAGTCGGCGCCATGGACGTTGGCGCGGATGCCTTCCAGGCCTGCCATGCCGATGCCGATGATGTTGCCGCCCTCGGGCATCAGCGGCAGCGCGTGGTAGCAGCAGTAGAACGCGCCGGAGAGGTTGGCGGCGAGGGTCGCGTCCCACGCCGCGGGGTCGAGCCGGGTCACCGGCTGCGGGTTGTAGTTGCCCACGTTGTTCACGAGGACATCGACCCGGCCCTCCACCGCCGCGACGTCGTCGAAGACCGCCGCCACGTCCCGCTCGACGCCGATGTCCGCGGCCAGGGACCGCGCACGCCGCCCCGCCGTCTCCATCTCGCGCACCAGCGACCGCGCATCCTGCTCCGACGTGCGATAGAGCACCACGAGGTCGTATCCCCGCGCCGCCAGCATCAGGCACAGACGGCGGCCCAGGCGCCGCGCGCCGCCGGTCACGACCGCGACCGGGGTGTCCTGCGTACGGCTCACGATCGGGTGCGCTCCACACGGACGAAGGCGCACGCGGCGGCGGGGACCGCCTGGGGCTTGCGGACCTCCAGCCGGACGCGCTGCGCGCGGTCGATCCGGTCGAGCAGGAGCGCCGCCGCGGCTTCCGCCACGGTCTCGAGGAGGGCGAACCGCCGTTCGCGAACGAGCGCGCCGACGGCGGCGGCGATGCCGTCGTAGTCGATGGCGTCCGCCAGCGCGTCCGACTGCGCGGCGGGCGCCAGATCGTAGTCGACCTCGATGTCGAAGACGAGCGGCTGGGGGCGCTCCCGCTCCCGCGGGTAGACGCCCACGATGCCGGCCACTTCCAGATTCCTCAGTCCCGCGGTTCCGACCATGCGTTGCGGCTCCGTGCCAACCCTCCTGGTCCGGCACGTCGACTCTCGGTTCCCCTTGCCGTCGGACCAACCCTCCTGGAGTCCGCGCCGCTATTGCCCGCGCAGACTCCTACGCCGGCTTGCGCGCGATCCAGATCTGCTCGGCCGCGTTGTCGCTCGAGAACGGGGTCCCGTCGAAGTCGCCGAGACAGGCGTCGATCGTGAATCCGGTCTCGAGCAGCAGCATCCGGGCGTGATCCGGGTCCAGCCAGCTCAGCTCGAGTCGCCGGTAGCGGCGCCATTCCGGCCGGGTGTCGGCCGTGAAGTGGTCCTCCCAGGTGATGACCGTCATCAAGCGGGCCTTCTCGTTCACGCGGGAGGTGACCCATAACAGGATATCCGTGCCGGCCGCCGACCGGTAGGCGGCCCGAAGCTGCACCTGCCGCATCCGGGCCAGGGCGTCGGGGGTCATCACGAAATCGTCGAAGATGAACCGTCCCCCCGGCCGGAGCTGGCTGAAGACCTGGTGCACGGCCTGCCGCTTGGCCTGAATGCTCGTCAGGTGTCCGATGCTGTGGTACGGCAGGGTCACGAGAGCGGCCGGTTCGTCGATCCGAAAGGTGCGGAAGTCCGCTTCCAGCAATTCGATGCGGTCGCCCACGCCGGCCTGTTCGGCGCGCTCCCGGCACCGCCGCAGCATCACCGGGGAGGCGTCCACGCCGATGATCCGGCGCCCCCGCGCCGCCGCTGCGACCGCGATGCGCCCGTCGCCGACGCCGAGCTCGACGACCGGACCGCCGGCGGCGAGGCAGGCGTCCACATAGAACCGGCGGTTCGTCTCGACCCCCGGCGCGGTTTCCGTCCAGATGCCGTAGATGTCGGCAAAGCTGTCGTACTGCGCCGCGGACCCCGCCGCCGGGGAGCGCGGTGTTGTCACGGCGCAAGTCTACTCAGTCGGCCCAGCTTCTTGGCGATGTGGCGAAGCGTCATTGGGTGGAGCTGTCCCGATTGCGAGGCCGAGCGTCGAGGCGGAAGGGGTCCCGACGTTGCGCAACCGCGTGCAGCAGAGCCCTCGGCCCCGGCCGTCTATCGTATCGCGGTATCGCGCCCGGGAGGCGCCGGGAGCAGAGCGGCGGTCCGGCCGGTACTGTCGCATGGCCTCGCGCTCCTCTGGCATACTGGACCGCACGGGGCTTGGGGGGAGGATGAGCCACATGGCAGCAACGGCGATCGCGGCACGGCGGCCGGGTTGGAGGTGCTCGTTCGGATGGCTTCTGGCGGCGGTCCTGCTGGCCCCGATCGGGGCGTGCGGGGGCGCTGGCGCTCCGGTCGATGCGCCGCCTGTAACCGGCCGCACGGAGCTTCCGGACGCACGCCGGGGCGGCGGCGATGCCCCCCAGGCGTCCGTAGCGGCGCCGCCGAGCCCTGACAGGGTGTTCGTGAACGGCGAAGAGCTGCCGCCGGAGCTCGCTACTGCCTTCCGGCAGGCGATGGAGGATCGGGCCGCACTGCCGGCCGACGTGGCGGAGAGGCTGTCGGGACAACGAGCTCGAAGCACTGCGTCCGACGCCGGCCCGGACTGGAGCGTGGTGGAGGAGTATCTCGACCGGCAACGGGCGTGGATGGAGAGCGACCGACAACGTGCGCTTGGCTCCCGGGACGTCTCGAGCGAAGAGCGAGCCCGGGTCATGGTGGATCGCCTGCCTGACCGGCCCGACATCGGCCGCGCCCTCGCCGCCGCGAGGGCCATCCTGGAGCAGGACGGCGCGCACGAGAAGACCGTCGAAGCGGCCGAGTTCCTCGTCATGCGGGCGAGCTTCGGCGGGAACGTCGACGAGCAGATGGTCGTGGGTGCGAGGGCGCTCCTCGCGCACGCGCCGGACTACGAGAACTGGCCGCAGGTGCTGACCGCAATGGACAGCCGCTGGTTCCTCGGACCGGCCATCGATTCGTTCTTCGAGGAGCTGGCGTCGGAGGCCGGGGACCCCGTGCTGCGCGCCACCGGCCGGTACTACGTGGCGGCCGGCCTCATGCGCGCCGCGAACGGAGCCTTCAGGAACGGAATGAGTTGGACTCCCGGCTCGCCCTCGCGCTCCGAAGCGATGGCGAACCGCGCGGCCGCGCGGCAGCGCGCTCTCGCCGCCGCGACCGGATTGAGCGTCGGCGTGGAGCGGGAGCGGTTCCTGGGCATGTTCCCCGCGGATCCGTCCCTGCAGATGACGTTGACGGAGGCCGAGGCGGACCTGGTTCGCAGCATCCGGCACGGGACTGTCGGCGGCACGCTGCCGGAGGTGACCGGGAAGCGGCTCGACGGGGTGGAGGAGTCCCTGTCGGACTATCGGGGCCGGGTCGTGCTGCTCGATTTCTGGGCGACCTGGTGCGGGCCGTGCATCGCCGTGCTGCCGGACCTCCGGAAGCTGGTCGCGGAGCTGCCGGCGGACCGGTTTGCCCTCGTCGCGATCAGCGTCGACGAGGAGCTCGAGACCGTGACCCGGTTCATGGAGGACGAGCCGATGCCCTGGACGAACTGGCACGCGGGGCTGGGGAGCGACATCGCCCGGGTTCTGCGCGTCGAGGGCTATCCGACCTACGTGCTCGTCGACGAGAACGGCAGGATCCTGGCCAGACCCCGGGGTTCGTTCCGCGAGATGACCCTGCCGAACGTTCCGGCCGGCCGATTCCCGGGTGGGCCGCCCAGCCTCCCCTCACTGATAGGGGAGGCGCTGGCAGGCCTCCCGCCGGCCTGATTCCCGCCGGTCGCCCGGGAGCCGCCTTGCGGCGGCCCCGGCGGGGTTGGCTTCGGCGGCGAGCGGACGGGAGAGGCGAGATTCGCGGGCTGCGCCATTGATGCTCCGGTCGAGCAGGCGGTGGCGAAGCTGGCGCGGAGTGTTGCGCCGTCTTACGGTGCAGAGCCCCGGTCCTGCTCAACGCGTCCTGCCGGTCGGGTCCGGCTCCCGCGCGCGAGCGCGACGATGTCGTCCGCGTGCTGCCGGAGGAGCAGCCGGTCCTGCACCAGGGCCTCCGCCGCGTCGCTGACCGCGCGTACGTAGGACGCATGGTCCGCGTATCGTTCTTCGAGCGACAACCGCGGGTCTCCCGACGACCGGCGGGCCGCCCGGGCGGCCGCGAACGGGATGAAGGAGCCGGTTGCACGGCACTGGGCGCCCTCGGCGAATCCGGCCCGCCGGAGGTTCCAGCCGGTGTAGGTGCCGATGGGGGCGACGAGATTGGGATGTCTGACGCCGTCGATCATGTTGCCGTCGGCGTCGGTGCGGCCGACCAGGACCGTGTAGGCGTCTCCCAGCATGGGCGGCAGCGACCGGTGGTCGGCGAGGTGCAGCGGGTTGTACGACCCCGTCCAGGTCACTCCCGGGACGTCGGGGAAGCCGACCTCGGCGGGGTGGACGAGCCCGCCGCCGCCCGCGGTGGGGAAGCGGCTCGGCGGCGGTGCAATGTCCCGCTCCACCCACTCGTACAACGCCAGGCTGAGGGCGGTGCGTGTCTGGTCCAGCGCCAGCGGGTTGCTCAGGTTCTGGCACATGCCCGCGCTCGGGGCCCGGGTGTGGACGCCGGGGCCGCCGCCGTGCTGGGTGCCGGCCAGCAGATAGACCCGCACGTTGTCCGGCAGCTCGATGGGCCCGCCCCGCGGATCGGTGACCACGAGGGACGCCCGCGCCTGCCAGAGCTCGGCTTCGCTGTCGCTGTGGATGATCCTGGGGCAGGTGTTCGACGCCGCGCACCGTTCCTGCAGCCCGTCGGTCCGGCCGCTGATCGGGTCGGTCAGGGTGACGTAGGTGAACGGGAACTGGTCGCCGGGATAGACGTGGTCCTCGTGCTGCTTCTGCCAGCGTCCCGGCTGGCCGAACTCGTAGTTGGTGAACGTCTTGCGCGAGCCGGCGATGTTGGGATGGATGCCGTCGAACACGATCCGGCCGGCGACGTCCTCGTTGAACCCCTGGTAGAGGAAGTCCCGCAGCATCCGTCCGCTCTGGGAGATGCCGAGCGAGACGGCCGTGCGGGGCAGGCTGCTCTCCGCCAACGGGTTGGGGGCGCCGGCGGCGTCCGCCGCCTCGTAGCGCAGGAACGAGATGGCGTCGCGCATCGCCGCGAACCCGAGGCCCAGCACGATCGGGTCCTTCGCCTGATAGATGAACTCGTAGATGGCGCCGCCGTCGAAACCGGCGGGGCGGGTGATCTCGATCTCGGTGTCGCTGACCCAGGTCCACGCGAGGTCCGCCGGCGCCTCGCGCTTGGCGGTCTGGGTGGTCCGGACCGAGAGCATCCCGCCGGCGGGGTCGCGGGAGGCGGTCGGATAGGTCAGGCGGTGACGGGACCGGGACCCATCGTCGTCGAAGATGATCTCCTCGAGGGCTGCGCCCACGATGGGGGAGCCGTCGGCCTCGGACGCGATCGGCAGCCGGGCCACGATGTTCGAGTCGTTCGGGGCGATGTCGCCCTGCCAGCCCACGCGGACGAACGCGAACCCGCGTTCCAGGAGGGCGCGCTCGGCCGCGCCGGCCCCGCCGCGGTTCGAGACGGTGTGGTAGAGGGCCCCGTTCCAGCGGCGCATGTCGATGGGCCGGTAGATCTCGACGGTGGCGCGGTACTCGACGAGTCCCCGTGGGTTGCGGGGGGCGCGGTCGAGATTGACGATGTGCCGGTGCCGCGGATCCGCGGGGTCCACCGCGCCGGTGACGATCCCGCGCAGGCGCTCGTACCGACCGACCTCACCGAAGGACTCGCCCCCGAGCGCCGGTGACTCGACGACCGGCAGGTCGATCCGCGTGATCTGCGCCGGCGCGCTGCCGGTCGACAGGATGGCGACGACGGGCACCGCGAACAACGCTCGACTCACTGTGGTCATGGTGTCTCCCCGCTCCCGCTCACGATATCCCACTCCGGCCGCCACTGCCCCCGCGTGCGTCCGTCCACCGTGCGGCCCGCCGGCGTCGCGACGGTCCGAACCGACATCGGATCACGTGCGAGCGTAGTGTAGTCCACCCGGACCCGCTGCTTCATGGCGCGGACAGGACCCGGCGAGTCCCGGGCGCGTGATTGACGAGGGCCGGCGCGGGAGGCTACCCTGCCGGCCGGCAGGATTCGCCGACCGCGGAGCGCGAAGGGTGGTATGACGATGACCTCCGAGCACCACCACGATCCTGGCGGCGCTGCTGAACGCGCTCACGCTCGCCTGCACGCCCGCACCGCCGGCGGCGCGTGACGGCCATCCCGGGCCGGGATGGCCCTGCCGCCGTTGACGCCGGCGCTTCCCAGAGAATATCTTGGGGGCCGGCGGCCACCCGGCGTACCTCGTTGCCGGCGCGGCCGGCGGACGGCTCAGTGCCCATGAGTTCCGATCGCGAACCGGATTGCGGCCATTCGCATCACCATCACGGCCCGGGCGGGCACGGCCATGATCTGCGTGGCGTGAGCCGGCGCCGGCTGACCATCGCGCTGGTGCTCATCACCGGCTACATGTTCGTCGAAGTCGCCGGCGGCATCCTCTCCGGCAGCCTCGCCCTCATCGCCGACGCGGGGCACATGCTGAACGACGCGGCGTCCATCGGCCTCGCCCTGGCCGCCATGCACTTCGCGGAGCGGCCCGCCTCCGCGGAGCGGACTTTCGGCTATCACCGCCTGGAGATCCTTGCGGCGCTGCTGAACGTGTTCACGCTCTGGGTGATCGCCGGCTGGGTGATCGTCGAGGCCTGGCGCCGTCTCCTGGCCCCGCCCGAGGTCGAAGGTCAACTGATGCTGACCGTCGGAGCCGTGGGCCTCGCCGTCAACGTGCTCGCGGCCTGGATCCTCCACCGCTCGGCCGCGCACAGCGTCAACGTCGAGGGCGCCTTCCGGCACGTCATGGCCGATCTGCTCGGCTCGGTCGGCGTCGTCGTGTCGGGCGTCCTCGTCTGGGCCTTCGGCTGGACGCTGGCCGACCCCATCCTGAGCGTGATCATCGGCCTCCTGATTCTGCTCGGTACGTGGCGCCTGCTCGGCAAGGTGGTGCACGTCCTGCTCGAAGGCGCGCCCCCGCACGTCGACGTGCGGCGCCTCTGCCGCGAGATGGAAAAGGTGGAGGGCGTCGCCCGGATTCACGACATGCACGTCTGGACCATTTCCCAGGGCTACGACGCGCTCGCCGCCCACGTCCTGATCGATCCCGGCTACCCGGACAGCGATCTCGAACCGGTGCTCCGCCGCCTGCGCGCGATCGGCTCCCGCGACTTCGGCATCCAGCACATCACGATTCAGGTGGAGCGATCGCTGGACGACTGTACCGAGCACCACCACGTCGACCCCCTCGGCTCCCGCGAGCGGCCGTCGGCAGCGTGACATGCCGGCCGGCATGTCACGGGCCGGCGACCGGTTTGCGGCCGGACGGCGCGACACCGTCGCCGGTCTCCGGGAGGAGTCTGCGCCGTAGCAGGGCGGCGAAGAGCGCCATGATCGAGCTCGCCGGAGTGCTGGCCGCCCCGGTCGGCGGCGTCCTGTTGTACCGATGGTTGCACCATCGACCCGGCACCGCCCGCGCCGTCGACCGGGTCATGTACGCCGTCGTGCCGGCGCTGGTGGCGTGGCAGGTGCTCCCGCACGCGTGGGCCGAGGAGGACGCGCGGGTGCTC
Organism: Vicinamibacterales bacterium; assembly: GCA_965215895.1. Classification (GTDB taxonomy): domain Bacteria; phylum Acidobacteriota; class Vicinamibacteria; order Vicinamibacterales; family UBA8438; genus JAJEEA01. Next base: position 1,766,093 of record OZ244130.1, read on the forward strand.
CTGGTCCTGGCCGCCGGTATCGGTACGCCCGTGCTCATCGAGCGGATGTCGCGCGCGCTGGCGCCGCATGCCGACAACATGGCCCTGGTGGTGGGGCTGTCCGGCCTGGGCGTGCACGCGCTGCTGGAAGGCGCGGCGCTCGCGCCCGCGGGCGGCGGCGTCGCCGCCGCGGTGATCCTGCATCGGATTCCGGTCGGCCTGACGATCTGGTGGATGCTGCGACCCCGGCACGGCGTTCGGGGGGGCGTGCTCGGCATCGGGGTCATCACTGCGGCCACGCTGATCGGCTACGCGGTCGGCGCGGATCTGGCCGGCGGCCACGGCCCCGGGGTGGATCTCTATCAGGCGTTCGTCGGCGGGTCTCTGCTGCACGTGGTGTTTCACCAGAGCCGCCGCGACCACCGGCACTGAGAGTCTCGCTGCATGGCAGCCGGGGGTGGAACCACGCGTTGCACCGAGAACGGCGAGTGCGCCAGCGGGCTGCAGGACGCCCGCCTCACATGCATGAGGAGGGTGCATATTGGGCATGTTTCACCGACGAACAACGCAGACAGGCGGGATGCATCGCCGCTCGAATGCAGCGGGACTTCACCGCGGGCTGCTGACTCCAGGAGGGTTGGTCGGGGGGCAAGCGGAGGCCGCAGCGCGACCTTGCGGTCGCGTTGGGAGTTTCGCTGGCGCGAAACTCCTACCGCGACGATTGTCGGGCTGGCGCTGCGGCGCGTATCCCTGGCGGAAGATGCACTACGATCGGCAACATCGGAGAGGAGCCCGCCCATGGCATTCATCGCGCGTCTGTTCGCCCTCGCCGCGGTCTCGTTGCCGGTCCTGCAGGCCGGCGAGCCGGGCTTCCTGCACTGGAGCGCGGCCGATCTGGAACGGCGCAACGCCGCCCTGTCGGAGACGATCCGGCCCGACGGCTCGGCCCGCGAGACGCTGGCCGATTACGAGGTCCCCGGCGGATCCCATCGGTTCCGGTTCATCCGCCGTGACGCCGACGGCTTCCCGGAGCAGCACGCGCACATCGAGGACGTGGTGTTCATCCAGAGCGGGGCGGGAACCCTGGTCGTCGGCGGAGAGCTGATCGACCGCGCCGGCGGCGACGGCGAGTACCGGGGGACCGGCATCTCGGGCGGGGTGCGCTATCCGGTGAGCCGGGGGGACATCCTGCACATTCCCGCCGATACCCCGCACCGCTACCTCGTGCCCGAGGGCGGGCACGTGACCTACGTGCTGGTGCGGATGCCGGCCCTCACCGGCGAGCGCGTCGTGCCTCCGGACGCCCCCGCCATCGATCTCGAGCCGCCCGGATTCGCCTTGTGGCGGGCCGGCGAGCTCGACGAGAGGCGCGCCGCCCTCGACCTGCGGATCGGCCCCGACCGATCGGCCCGCGAGACCCTCGCCGACTACGGCAGCCCGACCCGGTCGCACCGCTTCCGCCACATCCACCGCGACGCCGACGGGGTGCCCGAGATTCACGACGACATCATCGACGTGGTCTTCGTGACCAGCGGCGAGGGCGGCGTCCTCGTGGGCGGCGAGATGCTCGACCGGACCGGGAGCCGCGGGTCCGGCATCGCCGGGGGGACGCGGCATCCGGTGGCGGCCGGCGACGTGCTGCACATTCCCGCCCGCACCCCCCACGGCTATCGGGTGCCGGAAGGGGGACACGTGACCTACGTCCTCGTGCGGGTCCCGGCGGTGGTTCCGGTCTCGGAGTAGTCGCTCAGGTTTTCGTCCCTCCGGTCATCCGCTCGACCACGAGACCCTCACGCTCTCGTCGGTCTGTTCGAACGCCGTGGACGCCGGCGAGGCCGCCGTCTCCGATCAGGGAGACGGTGCAGGCGATGCGCCGTCGCCCCGGACCGGCTTCGCGATCGGCGAGGCGATGTCCGGGCTGTGCCGATTTCCTGACAGGTTCTGTCACGCCCTTCCACTACCGTTGCAGGTGTCAACCCGACACGGAGCCGTCGGCAGCCGCCGCGACCTCGGGTGCGTCCGGCGGGGCCTGCACGTGAACCAGGAGGAGCCATGACCAAGAGCACGGCAACCGCGTTCGTCGATCTGGAGCGGGCCGCCATCGGACGGCCCGTCACCCGTCTCGGCATCTCGTTCTTTCCGGTCTACCTGATGGACAACCGGTTGCCGGACATCGCCACCGGCCCGGACTCGGGACGGGTGATCGACGAGCTGGCCGACCCGTCGGTGCCGGCCCTGACCGCGGTCAACCCGACCGGCAGGCCGATCCTGCTGGTCGAAGGAGAACAATTCGTCGGCGGCGACCAGAATCGCACGCTCAACGTCAGCGTGCTGCTGCCCGCCGCCGCAAAGCTGCAGATTCCGGTGTCCTGCCTGGAGGCGGGCCGGTGGGGGCGCCGCCGCGACTTCGCGGCCGGCTCCACCTTCACCCACCGCCGGGTGCGGCGGGCCAAGAACCGCGCGGTTGCCCGGCAGGCGGCGGCCGGGAGCGAGCGCCGGGGCGATCAGGACGCGGTGTGGAGCTCCATCGACGCGGCTCTCGATGACCTCGGCGTGTCCGCGCCTACGAGGGCCATGGCCGAGGCCGACACGGTGTTCGAGCGGGAGCCCGATCGGCAGGGAACGGTGGACGAGCTCGGCGCCCTCGGTCCCTTGCCCGGCCAGTGCGGCGTCGTCGTCACCCACGGCCCGCGGGTGGTCGCCACCGAGCTCTTCGGCGATCCTGGACTGCTTCGACCCCATTGGGCGGCGCTGGTGCGCTCCCACCTGCTCGAACGGCCGACCGTCACCGGGCGGCCGTCGCCCAGCCGGGTCCTGCGCACCCTCGGCCGCATCAGCAGAGCCGCGTGCCGCGAGACCCCCGGCCTGGGACTCGGCGTCGAACGGCACCTCGGCAATCCCAAGGCGGTCGGCCAGGCGCTCGTCCTCGAGCGTGCGGTGGTCCATGCCTCCGTGCTGAGCGGGTGATCCCCGCCTGGTGACGTCGATCCGGACTTCGTGACCAGCGGCGAGGGCGCGCGATCTGCCGGATGCTCTTCGGAAATCACCCCCGCCTGAGGATCTCCTGCCGTACATCCGTCGGGTTCTCTTACCGCCGATGATGGATGAAAAGACGAAACACCACTGATTGTGCCTTCCGATGCGTCGCTCTGGCGGCTGCGCTAGCCCGAGTTTACCAGCCCAAAATATAAATCACTGCAAACAAGCGGGTTAAGCCGACAGAAAAACTGGAGTGGCACTACAAACGTGCGCAAACCGGTGAGATGGGCCGGTCAGATGAGCGTTTTGCGGACGCCCCCGGGGTGCGGGTCGACGCCGAGCGCGTCGTAGATGTTCCGCTGCTCGGGTTCGGCTTGCGTGGCCGTGCGCACGTGCAGCGTGCGTCCGTCGGGGCGGCGGAAGGTGGCGGTGACGCGCTGCTGGCCGTCCAGGATGCGGCGCAACGTGGTCCAACTGGCGGGGTTGCCGTGCTCGCGCAGTCGGGTGCGGATCACCTGCACGAGCTGGTAGGCGATGACGGTGATGAACAGGTGGCCGTCGGCTCGACGCGGCTTGTGATGGTAGATGGGGCGCAGGCCGAGCTCGGACTTGAGCGAGCGGAAGACGGCCTCGACGTCGGTGAGCGTGGTGTAGGTGCGCCACAGGGCGTCTTCGTCCCACGCTGTCTCGCTGCTGCGCAGGCAGTAGACCCCCGGATGGGTGGCCATCGAGCCGTCCCGGGGACGGCGAGTCCAGGTGACGGCGACGGCCTTCTCGCCGGTCTCGTCGGCGGTGACCCCGATCTGGTAGTGCGAGGCGACGCGGGAATGCTTCGTCTTCAATCGCCCGATGCGCTGCCAGACCTGGTCGAGCCGCTTGTGGGCGCGGGGGCGCGCCAGCCCCTCGTGGAGCTGGGTCAGGGCGGTCTCGAAGCGGGTGGCGAAACGCTCGACGATGCCTCGCTCCTTCTCGGCCCGCTCCTCGGAGTAGCAGTACAGGCGCACCTCGTCGGGGTCGGCCGAGACCACCTTGTGCATGTGTATGGTCTGGTTGGACCTGGTCTGGAGCGATACGGCGGCCTCGGCGTCGAACTGGCGGTGACGTTCGCGGCTGACGACCAGATAGCGGTAGTCGTGGTCGCGCAACCACTGCACGCAGGCTTCGGTGGCGACGCCGCGGTCCATGACCACGAGGGCGCCGGGTGGCGCCTCCAGCGCCTCGAGCATGCCGGCCAGGGTGCGCTGTTCCCGGACGTTGCCGGCGAAGACCTTGGAGCGGCGCACGAAGCCGCTGGCGTCGAGCATGAGGCCCAGGGTCAGCAGCGGACAGTCGCTGCGCTTCTCCTTCGAGTGCCCGCGCTGCGCCTGCGGCTGCTCGCTCGCCTCGCCTTCGAAGTAGGTGTTGGTCAGGTCGTAGAGGGTCACCGTCGGCTGGAGGTCGAACAGTCCCATCGCGCGGTCGAACAGATGCGCCTCGATCGCCTCGCGATGCTTCACCAGCGCGTCCGAGGCGCGGTAGAGCTGCATCGCGCCGACGGTCTCGAAGTCGACGCCGAGCAACTCCCCGAGGCCGCTGCGCTCTTGCAGCCAGCGGTGCGTCGCCCGCTCCGAGGCGGGATGGGCGAGACGCCCGACGATGACGCCGGCCGCTGCTGCGCGCAGGGCGCCGTTGACGCCGAGGTCGGCGAGCAGCGCCGGCAGGCCCAATTGCTCCAGCGCCCACAGGCCGAGCTGCTCGACCCCGACGCTGCGGGGGCGGACCAGCCGCAGCGAGTCGACATCGAGGGGCTGCACGTCGGTCGGTCCGGCCGCCGCGCCGCTTACCTGCGCGCCGCGGACGACCAACTGGCTGGCGATGCGCTGGGCTTCGTGTTCGACGGCGTGGGGGCAATCGGCCACCAGGGGCGCCTGGCCGGCCAGGATGTCGTCGATGCGGGCGCACAACTGCGGCCATTGCGGCTGCGGGATGTCGAAGTGGCGCCCGAGATTGAGCAGGGTGCGCTGCCGGACGGCGTCTCCGACGCGCTCGGAGTGCACCAGGCGATGGGAGAAGTAGGGCTTTCCGTCCTGGGTTCGCCGGGTTTGGGTGCGGCGAATGAACACGATGTCCACGATAGCGGGGGCATCTGCCGTAGTCAACCCTTTTACACAAATTATGGCACTACATCTCGCGCCGTCAAGACCCGTTCCTTTAGAATCAACAACTTACAGACATGGGAATCCCGAAATACGGCCAAAATCGGCAAAATGGCCGGTCAACTGGGTAAACTTGGGCTAGCGCAGGCTGACGCCGGTCGCGGTGGGGAAATCGTCGGGCACCGGCTGGGTGACGTCGCCGGTGGCCGCCCACTCCGCCGCGCGCTGAATCAGCGTGATGAACCCGATGCACTCGATGGCCGGCCAGGGGCCCGACCCGAGCGGCGCGCCGCCGTCGACATGGCCCAGGGCGGTGCCGACGATGCGCCCGCGGCCGTAGCGCACGGTATGCACCATCGGCTCGTCGTCGCCGGTGCCGTGCGTCCTCACACCCCAGTGCGCCTCGCGGGCGGGGTCGGACCAGGCCGTCGCCAGGATGGTCATGTTCCTGGCGGGTCCGCGCTGGTTGCTGTACAGCTCGTCGGTGCCGTGCAGCCAGACGCGGGGGAGTCCGCGCATGATGGGGTGGTCCGGCTCGCGGGTGACCACCGGATACGCGTGGGCGTCCACGCACTCGCCGGCGTGGCCGGGCTGGAAGTCCAGGAACAGCTCCCCGTCGCGGTACTTCACGAACGGACCGTGCCGCTCGTCGCGTCCGCCCCAGCCGCCGATGCCCATCATCTCGTTGAAGGCGGGCCAGTCCGCGAACGTGTGGTTGACGGCGTGGCCGTAGACGAGGCCGCCGCCGTTCACCATGTAGCGCTCGAACGACTCCCGGACGGGCTCCGGCCAGGCGTCGCCGTTGTACTCCATGACGATCACGTCGTAGTCGGAGAACGCGGGGGCGAACGCGTTCATGTCCGCGCCCCGCGGCGGGCTGGTGACCACGTCCACGTCGAAGAGGCCGGTCTCCTCGAGGATCGACCGGTAGTGCTCGCTCAGCACCTGCCAGCCGTGGTTGTTCTGACCCGTCAGCACCATCGCCCGGATCGGGCGTTCCTGGGCGTTCAGCCGGCCCGGCGGTTCGGGGCCGACCGACGACACCGCCAGCACCAGGAGGCCGAGCAGGGCTCCGTACAGCCTGACGTCGATTCGTTTCGCCATCGTCTCCCTCCATGAACGCGGCAGGCGCCTGACGCCGCTCCATCACCAGCGCGACAAGTGGCGCCGGTCGAACTCCGCGTCCCGTTGACCAGTCATGGCACTACATCACATCACGGATATCGCCGCCATAGCCACTCCGCGGCGGCCGGCCGCCGGTTCACGCGAGCAGGCGCCACACCTGAGTCAGCAGAAAGCACACGGTGATCCCCATGGCCACCGGCAGCAGGGTGGCGACGGTGGTCCAGCGGGCGCTGCGGGTCTCCCTGTAGATCGTGTAGATGGTGGTCGAGCAGGGGTTGTGGAGCAGGCTGAAGAGCATGAGGTTCACGGCCGTGAGCAGCGTCCATCCCCCCGCCCGCAGCACGTCGCCGGTGGCCTCGGTGCTGTCGAGCTCGAACATCACCCCCGCGCCCTGACCCGCCCCGGCCACGTTGGCGGTCAGCACGGTCAGCATCAGCACCGTCGGAATGACGATCTCGTTGGCGGGAATGGCGACGATGTAGGCGAGCAGGATCACGCCGTTCAGCCCGATGAGCAGGCCCGGCCCGTCGAGCCAGGCGACCGAGTGGGCGGCGAGGCTCGCGTCGCCGAGGGTGACGTTGGAGATCAGCCAGATGGCCGCGCCGGCCGGCATCGCGAACACCACCGCGCGCCACAGGACGATGAGGGTGCGGTCGATAACCGACGTATAGAGCGTCTGCAGCAGGCGGGGCGGACGATAGGGCGGCAGCTCCAGGCTGAAGCTCGTGGCCTCGCCCCGGAGCACCGTGCGCGATAGCAGCCACGAGGCGACGAGCATCATGCCGATGCCGAGCACCGCGATGCCGACCACCGCCGCCGCCGAGACGATCCCCGCGAGGTGGGCCGGGGCGAGGGCCCCGATGAAGATCGACGCGATGAGGATCTGGGTCGGCCAGCGCCCGTTGCACAGCGAGAAGTTGTTCGTGATGATGGCGATGAGCCGCTCGCGCGGGCTGTCGATGATGCGGGTCGACACCACCCCGGCCGCGTTGCACCCGAAGCCCATGCACATCGTCAACGCCTGCTTGCCGTGCGCGCCGGCGCGGCGGAACAGCGAGTCGAGATTGAACGCGACCCGGGGCAGGTAACCGAAGTCCTCGAGCAGCGTGAACAGCGGGAAGAAGATGGCCATCGGCGGCAGCATGACCGCGACGACCCACGCGGTGGCCAGATAGATGCCGTCGAACAGCAGGCCGCTGAGCCACCAGGGCATGCGCAGCAGCTCGCCGGCGCCGGTGAGCCAGGGATGGACGGTGTCCATCAACAGGGTCGCGAGCAGGCTCGACGGGACGTTCGCCCCCTCGATGGTCAGCCAGAAGACCACCGCGAGGATCGCGAGCATCACCGGGAACCCGAGCCACCGGCTCGTGAGCAGCCGGTCGAGCTGCCGGTCGAAGTCGAAGCGGGCCCGCCCGAGGCCGCGGCGCATCGCGCCCCCGGCGATCTCCTCCGCGGCGTGGTAGGTCCGTTCGGTCACGGTGTCGTGGAAGTCGGAGGGCAGATCCCACTGGAGCTGGCGGGTCGTCTTCAGCACCCGCTGGCGGGCTGCCTCCGCGACCGGCGGATCGGCGCCGCCGCCCGCGTCCTCGCCGATCCGGCCCAGCTCGCCGGAGCCCACCGCGGTCACCACCGCGTCGTCGGCGTTGAGCAGGCGTTCCGCCACCCAGCGGCTGTTCGCCACCCTCGGAAACGCCGTCTCGACGGTCTCCGCGAGGGTGGCCACGGCCCGTTCGACGGCGGGCGCATGCCGGACGAGCCGGAACGGGGTGGTGCGGGTCTCGCCGGTCGCGACCCGGTGGGCGGTCTCGATCAGCTCGTCGATGCCCACCCGGTTGCGGGCCGCGCCGCCGACCACCGGCACCCCGAGCTCGTTCGCGAGTCGCGCCGCGTCGACGGCGACGCCGTGCCGGCGCGCCTCGTCCATCAGATTCAGGAACACGACGACCCGGTCGGTGATGTTCAGGATCTGCAGGACGAGATGGAGGTTGCGCTCCAGTCGCGTCGCGTCGACCACCGCCACGGTGACGTCGGGACGCCCGAAGAGCAGGAAGTCGCGCGCCACCTCCTCGTCCGCGCTGCCCGCCTGCAGCGAATAGGTTCCCGGCAGGTCGACGAGCTTGATCCGGGAGCCGCGGTGGGCGAACGCGCCCTCGGCGCGCACGATGGTCTTGCCCGGCCAGTTGCCGGTGTGCTGCCGCAGGCCGGTCAGGGCGTTGAAGACGGTGCTCTTGCCGACGTTGGGATTGCCGGCGAGGGCGATCAGCACGTCCCAGCGGTCGGGGCTCAGGCCGAGCCGAACCAGGTTCTCGGCCCGGTGCTCCGCGCACCCCCCGAGCCGGGGCAGGACCGAGCGTGAAGTGGCGTCCGCCATCAGAGTGCCTCCTGCGGCGCCGGGACGGCCGGCGGTTCTATCCAGATGAGTCCCGCCTGGGCGCGCCGCAGCGCGATCAGCGCACCCCGGATGCGGTAGGCGATGGGGTCCCCGGCCGCGCTCGTCAGCTCCGGCGTCACCGCGGTCCCCGGCACCAGTCCCAGGTCGAGCAGGCGCCGGCGCTGGGCCCCCTGACAGGCCCGCGAGATGCTCGCGACCCGCACCGTCCGTCCCGGCACGGCGTCGAGCAGGGTGGCCGGGCTCGTGTCGACCGGCTCGTCCTCCGCCAGATAGCGCACGGTGACGTTGTCCGCCGTCACCGGGTCCAGGTTCCAGCAGCGGCCGTGCAAGCGGAGGCGGATGGTCCGGTCGGTGCGTTCGAGGATCTCCAGGCGGGCGCCCAGCGACAGCCCGTCCTCGAGCAGGGCGTCGTAGATCTCGCGCGGTTCGTCTTCCAGGTGCAGGATCTCCACCGTCCGCCCCGGCTCCGCCGCCAGCAGGCCGAAGCCGGGCTCCGGCGGCATCTCGCCGGTCGGCGTCGGAATGGGGTCGCCGTGCGGATCCCAGATCGGATGCCCCAGGCTGGCGTCGAGGGCGTCGACCTGCTCCGCCGACAGCGCGTGCTCCATCCGCTCCGCCTCGGCGTGCCATTCGCCGGCCGGCACCCCGGTCCGGTCCGCCAGATAGCGCTCCCACATGCGATGGGTGCGGACGAGCTGCACCGCCGAGCGCTCGCCGTCGGCGGTCAGGGCGGGACCGGTGCTCGGCGTGTGCACGAGCCGTATCTCCACGAGCCGGGAGATCAGCGCCGCGGCGCGCGCCCGCGATACGCCCAGCCGCCCCGCCAGGCTGTCGAGCGAGCAGCGCAGCTGGGAGCGCTGGCACATGTAGATGTGCTTGATCGCATCCTCCAGCCGCACGCGCTCGTCCATGTCGGCCAGCCGGCGCAGCCGGCCGATGAGGCCGCCAGCGGGCCAGAACAACCCCACGCCTGCGGCTGTGAGCAGTGCGAACGTCAGTAGCGCCATGACCGGATCGACCATTTTTTTGACTATACAAAAAATAGTCTTTGTTGTCACGAAAATAACTGGCCGCACGGTCGCCCCCTGTGGCTCCACACGAATTCTGGCCGATATGCCAGGATTCGTGCGTTTTCTCGCATGCCAGAATTCGTGAGCACTCGGCGCCCCCGCCGCCTCGTCTGGGAGGAATCGGGCCGCGTCGACCGAACGCGCCCTCAGCTCGTGGCCTCGCGCACCCGACCGAAGCTCGAGCACGACCCGAACCAGCGTCGCCGGAGGTGAACTGCTCCCTGGTCTTTGGCGAATGGCATATAAATGGGAACATATTACTTGACAATAAGTATAGCTCTATGTAGACTGACCCTGTTTCATAGCGTGCGGAACGATCCCGATGCGGATCATCGCCAAGAAGGCCCTTCGGGAGTTCTGGGAGCGCCAACCCCCTGCCAAGGGGCCTCTCCTCGCCTGGTATCGGGAAGTCGAGCATGAGGATTGGGCCACGCCGGCCGACGTGAAGGCGAAGTACGGGAGCGCCAGCATCATCGGCTCGGACCGCGTGGTCTTCAACATCAAGGGCAACGACTATCGGCTCGTCGTACGGATCAACTACGCGTATCGCATCGTCTACGTACGTTTCGTCGGCACGCACGCCGACTACGACCGCGTGGACGTGAAGGAGGTGTGATATGGCGGACATCAAGCCGATCAGGAACGGGAACGACCACGACGCCGCTCTCTCCCGGATCGACGAGCTCATGAACGCGGAGCCCGGCAGCCCAGACGGCCAGGAGCTCGATGTGCTTACCGACCTCGTCGAGCTGTACGAGAGCAAGAACGAGCCGATGGGGTATCCCGACCCTGTGGCGGCGATCGAGTTCCGTATGGAACAGGCGGGCCTGAAGCCGCGTGATCTGATTCCGTTCATCGGCAGCCGCGCGAAGGTGTCCGAAGTTCTTGCCGGCAAGCGGTCCATCACGATGCCGATGGCGCGCGCGCTGCACGAACATCTCGGCATCCCCGCCGACGCACTCCTGCGCGAGCCGCGCGATTCGATCGACGACCCGCTAGCGAACATCCAGTGGCGCCGCTTTCCACTCAAGGCGTTGGCCCGCCGGGGCTGGATTCCCGATGTTCCCGACAGATTGGCTCGAGCCGAGGAGCTCGTGCGCGACCTGATCACACGTGCTGGAGGCGAGCATGCGGCGTGCGCCGCCCTCTACCGCAAGAACGACCATTTGCGCGCCAACGCCAAGACCGACCCCTATGCGCTGAAGGCTTGGTGCTGGCATGTGCTTGCGACCGCTCGTGCCAGCCTGCCCAAGGCGGACTACCAGTCCGGCACCGTCACCCTGGAGTTCCTCAAGCAGGTTGCCCGGCTGAGCTGGTCCGAGGCCGGTCCCAGGCTCGCACAGGAGTTTCTTGAGAAGAGTGGAATCCCACTGGTGATCGAGCCACACCTGCCAAAGACGTACCTCGACGGAGCCGCCCTCCAGCTCGACGACGGGCGCCCTGTGATCGGCCTGACCTTGCGTTACGACCGCATCGACAACTTCTGGTTCTGTCTCCTGCACGAACTGGCCCACGTCGGCCGCCACATGGACCACGATCGGGGGTCCGCGTTCGTCGATGACCTGACCCTTCGCACCGTGGAGGGCACCCGGGAAGATCCGCGGGAAGTGCAGGCCGATGAATGGGCGGAAGAGGCGCTCATCCCCCGAGCCTTATGGAACACGAGCGCGGTCCGGGAACGTCCGACGCCGATGGCCGTGATGCACTTGGCGACGGCGCTGCAAGTACATCCTGCCATCGTCGCCGGCAGGATCCGTTACGAGCGGCGGAACTACCGACTACTGTCTCAGTTCGTCGGCACCGGTGAAGTGCGGCGACAGTTTGCCGTTGCGGCGCCATCATTGAGCGTCGTCCAAAGGAAACCGCATGGCTAAGGACAGTGATCGATATAAAGTTGTCAACTTAATCGGGGTAGCAGTTTGTAATTCCATTCCCCATGAAACTCATCGCGGACCAGCGCGATTGCGTCCATCTCCTCCTTGGCCACCGTGACGCCCGTGGGATACTCGCCGGCGTTGAGTTCGGCCCGGACCAAGAGCCCGGTCTCCGTCCGGGTGTTCCCGATACGGTCGACGATGGTCTCATACGTCGTCAACGGGGTGCCTCGCCAGTTCGCCGTGATGTGACAGAAGAGACGGTGCTCGATCTTGTTCCATTTGCTGGTGCCGGGTGGAAAATGACTCACGTGGATGGTCAGCCTGGTCTCGTCGGCCAACTGTTGAAGCTCGTGCTTCCAGGCGCGCAACCGATACCCGTTGCTCCCACCCGCATCCGCCGTGATGAACAGGGCCGTGGCGTCGGGGTAGGCGTCACAGCCCATTTGCTGCCACCAATGACGAATTGACGCCACCGCGAAGGCCGGGGTGTCGTGGTCCCGTCCCACGCTCACCCAAGCTTCGTTGCGTGCCATGTCGTAGACGCCATACGGAATCGCCTTGCCCTCCGCGTCCGACGGGAAATCATGGACCAGCACCGCCGGAGGCGTGCCCTTCGGCTGCCATTCCCGCCCGCCATTCTTGAAGTTCCCGACCAGCTCCTTCTTCTTCGTGTCGACCGAGATCACCGGCTGCCCCTTGGCCAGAAACGAGTCGGCGGCCGCATTGATGTGCTCGAACTGCGCGTTACGATCCGGGTGGCTGGCCCCCTCCTGACGTGGGTGCGGCTCTTCTTCGTAGACGGCTTTTTCGCCTATTTATAGGTGTTTTTGCTCGCCGACGATCACTTTTCGGTTCGTTTTGCGCGGGGACAGCGCCCCGGACAGCGCCCACCCGCCTCTTTCGGGCGGCCAGCCCGGCCTGATCACGGCGCCCGGACGCTTCGGTCGTCCCCTCCGCCCCCCTGGACATTCGCGCGGCGTTTTGATACGGTGCCTTGGGAAGGGAGATGCCTCTGCGATGGCCGTAGCAGCGACGACGAGGTTCTCGGGACGTGCCTTCTGGGTCGCGTTGGGTGCCACCAGCGATCGAGGTCGCATGGACCGACACTGCCGCCGTGCCGGTGAGGCGCCCAACACGGTCCGGCGGTGGCGGGAGAGTTGAGCGATGCGAGACGTGGCTCACAGCGCCGCTCCCCCCGACCAGGCGCCGTATGCGGTGGCCGAGGCCGTCTTCGCTGATGCCAAAGCCTACCTCTCATCGCGCGAAGCCCAGCAGATGAGTGAGAGCGAGCTCGAACGGGAGCTGGACCGACGGGGCCAGGAGTTGATGCGCAGGCTCCTGCAAGGACACCTCGATCAACGCACCCCGGGGGAGGCCGCCGGTCCGGTCGAGGGGGTCGACGATGTCGAGCGCTCGCAGCGGCGTCTGCAGGAACGCCACCCGGAGACGACCTTCGGGACGGTGCAGGTTGCGCGCCCGGGCGGGTCGCGCTCGTCGATGGCGCCGAGACGCAGCTCAACCGCGCGAGCGCCGCCGTCGACCTTACGGTGTGGTAATCGACCTCATCCACGTGGCCGAGTACGTCTGCAGGCGGTGCCTGTGTTCCATCGCCACCGGCGTCATCGAAGGGGCGTGCGGTACCTGGTCCGCGACCGTGATGGAGTTCACTGGTGCACGCTGGTGCTACCCAGTACCGCTGTTTCATCCATGCGCGGGTCTGGATCCGCCGGGTGGCCAACTGGGTTGGAGCCGAGGCGGTTCTGAAGCTCCGGGTGCTACGAAGCCAGCCGCGACCTCGATGCGTACTGGGACTTCCACGACACGGGAGTACCAGCGGGGCACCACGCCCAGCGATACGCTGATGGAATAGGGCGGCCAGTCAGCAAGCCGCCCCCGCCGCCCTCCCCACCACGCCTTCGACGGGTCAAGTAGCTCTTGCCGTGCCGCTGGCAGAAGCCCCTTGGGCCGTCGACGAAGAAGAGCCGCACCCTCCTGACGTTTGCGGGGCGATTGCAACCGGTACCCCAGTTGATGCAGCAACCGGCCGACGGTCGTCGAACTCACTCGCCACCCTTGTTGTGCCAGCCCCGAGGCGAGCTTCGCCCGACTCTTGCATGTCCAGCGTAGCGGAGACGTTGGGTCGCCGCGCGTCAGCGGATCCACCAGCCCTTCCAGGGCAGCCAGCAGACCAGGCTGCCTCTGTTCGAGACGGCGCCGCCCCGCGCCCGGGCGTCGTATGCGACCTGTCGACGTCCCGCCTTGCGTGATTTCCCGGCGGCCCTTCCGGATCGTCTCCCGGGCCAGACCCGTGGCTGACGACACCAGCGCATCCCCGCCATAGCCGATGGCCACAGACTCGGCAGCCGCCCACCGGCGGCGACTGCGCTCATCCAATACCGGCGACACCGCCGCGTACTTGGCGACAATCGTGGCCTCCAGTTCCACGTTGCGCTGCATAGAACCCAGTAGACGACAGATCGCCGAAGATGGCAAGTTAATTTACGTCAGTGTCCTAAAGGTCCACTAACGCGTCCCTTCAACACATCCGGAGATCACGGTCCCGGTACCGCAAACCACATCATGCATCGCGCCTATGCGTCCAACGCCCAGATCGGCGACGTCATCTGATGCTGGCGATGGCTTGGATTCTGGGGTTCGTGTCCTGAACATGACGTCAAAAACTTCTGACAGCTTCTCTATGGCTTGGCGGGCAAATAAGCCGGTGAGACCGTTTCCGGTCGTCGTGCCAGAATTGAGTTGCAGTTGGCGGGCTCTACGGGGCTCCGTCGGCGAGGGTATGCCAGCATTCCTGTGTTGCGGCAGCCACAATTCGTGTGGAGCCACAGGTCCCGTGGAGTTCGATCGGTCAGCTGGGGCACGGCCGCCGGCTTCAGCACGCGGCGGGGCAGGAGCCTCCCACTGCACCTCCCCGATGCACGCGGGTCCTCGCCGGCTACCGGCGGACTGCCGGCGGCCGCGGTCGAGGACAGGCGCGGGCGTTCGGGGCCGCAGACTTGGCCGCCGTCCTCGCCACCTGCCACCGCCCCGCGGCGGTCGCGCCCGAGCGACCGCCGTCGCGGTGTGCGCGCCCCATCGGTGAACCCGCCGTCTCATCGCCATGATGTCGCGCCGGCCGCCTCCCGCACGTCGCGAACGACCACCGCGAACAGGAGGACCAGCGGAATCGTCGCGGCGTTCAGCACGACGTACTCGACGGGATGCTGTGCCCAGGCCCCGGTGGCGACCACCGCGTAGTTGAAGGTGAACGTGGTGTACATGTACGTCGCCAGCGAGACGAGCCCCGCCCACAGCGCCCGGCGCCGTCCGCCAAAGAACGCCGCCACGAAGTAGAGCGCCAGCAGGGCGATCGCCGTGTCGATCAGGCCGCTAGCGGTCAGGAACGCGGTCGCCTGCGGATGCCAGCCCTCGGCCGGCGGCGGCGGAAAGTCCTGGATCGGCCGGAGCCCGCTGAGGTACAGAACGTTCAAGACGACGTGCCCGGCCTGGAAGACGCCGTAGTAGCCGACGAGCCAGGGCATCGCCACACCGGGCATCGTCATCCCGTGACCTCCGGCCGCGCCGCCGACGCGGCGACCAGCGCCTCCATGTCGACGCGGTCGTACCCGCCGCTCAGCAGGACGATGAGCCGCTCGCGCAGGAGCGGAATCTGCCGCGACAGGTAGATCAGGTTGTGCGGGTCCCTCTGGTCGAGGATCCGGTACCAGTTGTAGATCATCCGGAAGATGTTCTGCTTCCCTCCGCCCCTCCTCGACCCAGGCCGCAGATCGGGGTGGCGTGGGGTCACAGGCCGAGCTCTGCATGTGTGCCGAGGCGAACCAGGCGCAACGTGCCGGCGTCAGGCTTCTGGTAGATCAGCACCTGGTCCGGCTTCACGTGGCAGTCGCGGTGATCCTGCCACTCGCCGCTCAACCCATGGTCGTGATGCCGGGCTTCGGGCGGATGATCGTTGGCCAGCATCTCCACCACCGGGACCAGGCTGCTATCGAGGGACGCCCCATGCCGGCCCCGCGACTCACGCCGGTAATCGCGCTTGAACTGGCCCGTGTGCTCAATCGTCCGCATGCAGATCGTCGAGCAGGTCCTGCACGCTGCCGAACCGGGGAAGACCGCCCCGGCGGGCTTCCTTCATCGCCTCGATGGTGACGGAGTTGGGCACCAGCGGCGCGAACGGCAGGGCCTTCTCCTGCGCCACCTTCGTCAGCAGAAGCCGCACCGCGTCGGATATCGTCAGCCCCATTGCCGCCAGCACCGCCGCCGCTTCTTCCTTCACGGCCCCGTCGATCCGGGCCTGGACGAGTTGATTTGCAGCCATGGGTCCGATAGCTCCTCCCTTGCTTCCGAATGACATTATCATTCAATTGGCGATGCAGCGATCGCCGACCGTCGAGATCGAGGATGTCTGAGCGTCGATGGCGGGTGACCGGACGCGGACGGGGGCTGATTCAAGGTCGACGGCGACGATGGCCGAGGTTTCCGGCCGGCGACGACGGCCGAGGTCGATGCGGCGCTACGCCAGCGGGAAGCTGTTCGGAACAGCAGAGTACCCGGTGAACGAGATCGGCCCGGATGATCGCTCGCGCGGCGCCGATGTCGGTTCCCGGAACCAGCGCACTCGTCTCTCCGGCTCGTCGGGCTTCCTGGTCCCGCCCCGAGTTGGCGGGTCACCCGCGCCTCGACGCCGGCCGCCCCGGCCGACGCCGCAGCCCCAACATCTGCGGCACGACGCCGGCCTTCACGAAACCGGACGTCCTTCGTCTGGCCCTCCTCGTTCGTCTTTGTTCTGGCGGACGGTGATAAGGATCCCCGTCGCCGGCGACGTCGTCGGCGGCGGGCCGGTCGCCCGCGCGAGGCCACGTGGCGCCCCGTCGGCCTCGACCGTCGTCGCCGCCCGCGGGACCGGGCCGCCGTCCTCACCACCTTGCCCTCGGCCGCGCTGGGGCGGGCGGCGGCGTGCAGAGCATCGCCATGTCGCGTGACAGCTCGCCCGCACACCCCGCCGGACCTTCGCCGGGCGCTCCGGAGCATGAACGACGAACAAAGAAGATCCGTCCTATCTGGCAGGGAGGTAACCGATACCACAGCGCGGCATCTTGCCAGACCAACAGAGGAGGAACGACGATGCAAGCCCTGGTGCTGGTGGCCATGTCGAAACTGGTTCGGACGCCGTTGCTGGCAGCCCTCTCGTTCGCGCTGCTGACCCCCGGCATCGTCGCGGCGCAGGGAATCCTGCTGCTCGCGCACGGAGGCCGTGACGACTGGAACCGGAAAGTCCTCGAGGTCGCCTCGCAGGTCGACGCGCCGCGGCCGGTCGAGGTGGCCTTCGGCATGGCGAACAAGCGCGCGATTCAGGACACGGTGGACCGCCTGGCCGAGCTCGGCGTCACGAGAATCGTCGCGGTCCCGCTGTTCATCTCGTCGCACAGCAGCGTGTTCCGTACCACCGTACCTGCTCGGAACCCGCGACGATGCGCCGCCGCAACGAACGCCTGTCCGAGTGGGTGCTGATGCAGGTTGAGCGCCATAGAGGCGCGCCGTCGGCCGTTCCGTGATGTTCGCTCGGTGGTGCTCGCGACGCTTGGAGCAGTACGTCGGCATTCGCTCGACGCTCCCCTCCACGCTGGCCGGCGGAGTTCGAAATCGGGTTTTTGGCGGGGGACCGGGCCGCCGGCTTCCAGCACGCGGCGGGGACAGAGCCTTCCTCCTCCCCTCCTCGCAGGTCCAACGCCGGACGCCGGTCTCAGAGGTACCGCGCCACAGCCCCGCGTTCGGCGATCGCCGAGTAGTGCGCCACCGTCCGTCGTCTTCCAGTTCCCGGCGAGGGGGACAGCCTCAGGCGACAGTCGCGGGTCTCGACGGCCGGCCCGGAAGCCTTCGAGCTGCCCCAACACCCCGGCGTCGAAAGCTGCGCCCGCCGGGGCGCGCGCGACATTCGAGGAGGCGCGGCAAAAAGAACGCCGTCACGGTGCCGGAACCTGAGTCTCGCCGGTTCCGGTTTCCTCTGCGGCGAGCGCCCGCACGACCGATTCCGGGTCGCGGTCGATCACGGTCAGCAGCACGCGGGCGGCCCGGTCCGGAACCCGGCGGCCCTGTTCCCACTCCTGCACGGCCCGCACGTCGAGGCCGAAACGGTCCGCGAACTTCTGCCGGCTCAGCTTCAGCCGCTTGCGAAGGGCGACGACCCAGCCGGCGCCGGGGTCATCCACGATTCGGCAGGGCAGCGCCGCCTCACCGCGCACATGGGCGACGACCTCGCCTAGCGCTGTTTCGATTTCCTGTCCGATCCCGGTGCGTTCCGTCGTCATTCTCTCTGCCTCTCCTGCTCGATTTCCGCTACCAGCCGCGCCAGCGCCTTTCTGTCCGCCGCGGTCAGATCGTCGCGATCCGCCTTCGCGTAGGCCGTCAGCATGTAGACGGCTCCAGGGGCCGCGCACCAGAAGTAGATCGCGCGAATGCCGCCCCGCTTTCCCCGGCCGGAGCCGGCCCAGCGCAACTTGCGGATGCCGCCCGTCCCGCGGACGACCGGTGCTGCATGGGGAGCGGCGACGATCGCCGCCTCCATCTCCCTGCGGGCGTCCTCCGAGAGCAGCTTGCGAATGGCGCGTTCATAGGGACGGGTGAAGTAAAGGTGCATCTGGCCTGCACCATCATGCGGCATTGCCGCACAGCAGGCAACCTTCGGAGAATCGCCGGTGGGGCGAGCGGCGGGGCAAGGATCGCCATCCCCGACCGACGCCGCGCCCCGAGTAAGCCGCGCTGGGTCGCGGCCGACCCAGGACGCGGCCGCGCTCGAGGGCGACCTGGTCGGACTCTACGCCGCGGTCCGCCGGTAGCCGGCCAGCATCCCGGGCGCTGCGTTCCCCGGTCGTGCTCGCCTCGTCGGCGAGGCGACCCGGAAGAACGCCGCGTGTCGTCGAGCGGACGGCCGTGGCGTGGTCGGGGGCAGAGCCCCCCTCCACCCCCTCCTCGCCTCTGCACGCCTTTTCGGTGGCACGCGGGCCACCAACACCGCGCCGCCACAGTCCGGACACGCCGCAGGCGCGGCGGCTCGGTGGGTCTGGTCGACTCGGGCCGGTCGCCCGGCGACACGCCTGCCGGCCGTACTGCGCGCCCGCGCGCCGACCCGGACGCCCACCGTGGCCCTGGGACCGGTCCTTGGCGAAGGGAGCTGCCTGTCGGAATCACGCTCGCCGCGCCGCGTCGAGTTGCTTCTTCGAGGCGGTCGCTGTGGCGCTTCCACCGGTCCCGGTCGCGCTCGACTCGCGTCAACTCCTCTCGCGCAGTTGTTCGATCAACCTTTGTCGGCCCGCTGTCTTCACCGCCCACTGAGCATCGCTCGGTAGACCGGCGAACCGCTCGTCGAGGCGACAGAAGCGCCTGCCGACGCCGTGCGCGGCCCGTGCAGACTGGATGGCGTCAGTCGTCGGTGATCTCGGCTTCGAGGATGACGGCGGCCTCATTGCCTCCGAACCTCGTGGAGAACACCGTCATGCCCACGAAGCTGTACTCCGGCGGGGCGTCGTTCATCTCGCTCTGCATGGTTCCGGTGCGGTTCGTGGCGAGCAGGGTGTAGCGGAACCGGCGGCCTTCGGGGTCCAGCGTCATGACGACGACGGCTTCGTTGCCGCCGAAGGCGGTCTCGCCGCCCTGGGTCGCGAGGAACCGGTAGCCGCGCGCGCCGGCTGCGTTGAGTTCCTCCTCCATGGTCCCCGTGCGGCTCGTGGCTAGAAGCAGGTACTTCTCGAGTTGTTCGGACTCCTGAGCGGTTGTCGGCGGCGCCAGGACGAGCAGGGCTAAGGCGATGACGATCAGGTTGTGGAGCTTGCGCATGATTCCTCTCTCTCTCTCTCTACGCCATCGACGCCGCGAAGAACTTCGGCCGGTTCGAGGCGCGCCGAGGCGACAGCTTCGATCATGGCTCCCTTGAGGCATCGTCGGTCGATGCCAGCGAGTTCCGGATGTCGATCATCACCGCCAGCACGCCGCAGAGGGTTCCGGCGAGCAGGATGCCGCCCACTCCCCCCACGATGAAGCCTCCCAGGAATCCCAGAAGAGAGAAGCCGCCGGAGGCAGAGCTGGCGAGACCGCCCGCGGTCAGGGCGACGACCAGCGGGATCCCGACCGCCACCAGCGCGTTGATCGCGCTCACCCATTCAGCCAGAAACCGGTTGATTTTCTTGTGGAAGCTCATTGCTTGTCACCGTTCCCTCTCCTAGCCTGCATTATTCACGAAGGTCCAGATTCGACCGCCAAAGGGCGTGATCGGCGCAGGAATGGGTCTCGGACATCGCTGCCTGCAAGCGGAGCCGGGGTTTGAGCAGCCGACCGGGGGGGCATGACGGACGCGAGGGTTGGGCAGCGACAGCCCCGCCGGCGGAGCGGCCCATGCCGCCCAGGAAGCAGGTGGGCGCGGCGCAACGGGTGGGCTATCCGGCGCGCGCGCCCAGCGCGAGTGCGATGTGCCGCCACGCCTCGAGGTGCGGCGTCGAGCGCGGCAGATGCAGAACCACGCGGCGGACCGAGCGGACGACGTGGACCCCCAGCTTCAGCAGCCGGTCGCGCAGCCACGTCACCTGGCTGCGGGCGCACGCAGTACGCGCCGCCCGCAATCGCAGTTCCTGCATGAGCACGTAGGCCGCGGCGGTCAGGAAGACGCGCAACTGGTTCGCCGAGAACAGACAGCAGCTCGTGCGGTCGATTTGCAACCCATCGAGCAGTTCCTTGATCCGATTCTCGATGTCCCCGCGAGCACAGTAGACCTTCTCATAGATGAAGCGCGGCGTCTGCCGCAGATTCGTCACCACGAACCGCGGGTTGTCCCGCGGCTCGCGGTCTCCGAGGCGAACGACTTCGGCCTTGATCACGACCCGGCGCTCGTGGTCCCACGTGCCGGCGGCGTAGCGGGTGTCGGTATAGACGTGCGCGGTCTCGCCACCGACCTCGCTCTGCGCGCGGGCCACCTGCATGGCGGACTCCGCATGCCGCTGCAACACCGCGTTCTTCGCCATTGCCACGACGTAGTCGAGCCGGGGCTCCGCATCCAGGAAATCGAAGATCTCCGGGGTCGCAAAGCCCCCGTCGAGCCGGACGAGAAACCGCGCCCGCGGAAACGCGGCCCGCAACAGCGGGAGCAGCCGACACAGCAGGCCGAGGGTCCCGTCGGCGGCCACTGCCTTCCCGGGCCGCAGCACCGCCGCGCACAGATACTGCTCCGCCTCGCGGTCGAAGCTCAGAAACCCCAGCATCGGCAGATAACACCAGCCGCCATAGTGCCCGTTGAAGAACGTGAGCTGCTGGGCCCCGTGCGTCAGGTCGTCGGTCGGGTCCAGATCGATCGTGATCCGGCGCGCCCGCCCCTGCAGGCGACGCCGATGACGTTCGATGACGCACGCCGCCAACTCGCGCCCCATCCGGTAGAGCACGCTGCGGCGCGCGCCGTTCTCGAATCGCGAGATCGTGGGTTGCGACGCCAAGGGCGCGCCGGACACCGGGTCCCGCCCGAGCAGCAGCTTGTGGATGGGGTCGTCGGCCAAGTGGTCGGCATCGTTGCCATCGGGATGACCGCACGCGATGCCGAAGACCCGCTGGCCGATCAGGTCCGCGAGCGTGTGCCGAATCTTCCCGGGTGCGCGTTTGTCGGCCAGACACCGGGCGAACGCCTTGACCAAGCCATACACGCGCTCGGCCGCCTTGAGCAGGACGGCGCCGCCGTCGGAACTCGCGTGTTCCTGGTTGAACGTGGCGACGAGGGGCTTGTCGAACAGATCCGGGAACAGAACAGTCTGTGGTATCGTATCAGGTGTCACGCAGGGGCCTCCGTTGTGGCTAAACGTTTGTATACACTACGTTTGTACCACACGGAGGCTCCTGTGTCTCTCCCAAAACAACACCTTCACGCATAATCCGGGCTAGTCCACGGGCCTCCGAGCGCGTCGAGCTGCCGCGCCCCGAATGATTACGGGCCGCAACGGCCGATGTCAAGGAAACAGAAGTTCCGATCTCACCTCCGGACAGGGGTCTTTGGCGCTGCCGAGCGGCGGGACGCTCGATCCCGCAACCCGCCAACGCGCTCGCCAGGACGACGGCCCCCGCGGCGCTCGTCGACCCCTCCGCCGGCCACCCTGCCCTGCACCGCGCCGGCTGACATGCCGTCTTCGCGACCGGCGAGTTCTTCTCCGCCTTCGTCGTCAATCCGCACACGCGCCGGGCCTGCTCCCGGGCTGTCCGGCGGTTTCTCGACGGGTCGAATCCGCAGACAACCCAGCTCTACGACCGCCGCCGGCGGCGGGTAACACGCAATATCCTGGAGCGGATCTCGGTCTGAAAGCGGCTGGCCCGACTACCGGCGGGGACCGCCAGCGGGCCGCGGGCGCGGCTCGTCGTCGCTACCCAGGCCCATTCGTCGGCGGCGCGCCGGGGCTGCCTGCATGCCGTCCCCCATGCTTCGCTCTTCTCCCCGCAAGGGTCAGATCGGCTCCCGGCGGTCTCCCGCCGGCCGGCGGGCCGGTGGTTGGACGAGCATTGACAGCCCCCCGCCGGCCTCATACCCTATGTGAAATCGTGTCCTGCAGGATTGGTTGGGCGGGAAGCGGAGCCGTGAGGCGGCGCTTTCCGGGCCAAGGTTTCGGCGCAGGCGGGCGGGCCGGCCGGCCCGTCAGTGGTGTCCTGGAACGCCGAGTGCTCCAGACTGCCCGCGGAGAACTGCAGCGTCGCTCGAACGTAGCGCGGCCTTCTGCCACGGGCCGCTCCAGCGCGTAGTGCGCATATCTCGTGCGGCCGCCGGGTCCGGCCCGAAAGGAGCACCGATGCCACAGCGTGACCCCGTCCCCTCCCGGCGCACCCGCCGGGGATTCCTGAAGGCGGCGGCCCTGGGGTCTGCCGCGGTTGTGCTGCCACCGTTGCCGGTCTCCGGCCAGGAGCGCGCCGGACGAACGCTCGGCGCGGGGGTCAGCGGCTACGGCCGGCGTTCCCGGTTCGAGGTCGCGACCCGCCGGGTGCGCGGCGCGCGCTACGAGCAGGCGGCCGGCAGCCTGACACCGCTCCAGGACCTCGACGGCAGCATCACGCCGTCGGCCCTGCACTTCGAGCGGCACCACGCGGGCATCCCGGACATCGATCCAGCGGAGCATCAGGTGGCCATCGACGGTCTCGTCGACCGGCCGCTGGTGTTCACGATGGCCGAGCTCCGGCGGCTGCCGGCGATCACCCGGGTGTACTTCATCGAGTGCTCGGGCAACGGCCGCGTGAAGTGGTCTCCCGCCCAGCCGGACACCGACGCCCAGGCCGCGTGCGGCATGACCAGTTGCAGCGAGTGGACCGGGGTGCCGGTGTCGGTGCTCCTGCGCGAGGCGGGGGTCCGGCCCGAGGCCCGCTGGCTGGTGGCCGAGGGGGCCGACGCCAGCCGCATGACCCGGAGCGTGCCGCTCGACAAGGCGATGGACGACGTGCTCGTCGCCTACGGCCAGAACGGCGAGGCCCTGCGCCCGGCCCAGGGGTATCCGGTCCGGCTGCTGATACCGGGGTGGGAGGGGAACATCTCCATCAAGTGGCTGCGGCGGATACAGCTCGTCGACCGGGCCTGGCAGACCCGCGAGGAGACCTCGAAGTACACCGACCTGATGCCGAACGGCGAGGCCCGGCAGTTCACGTTCGTGATGGATGCCAAGTCCGTCATCACGCGGCCGTCCGGCGGGCAGCGGCTCGACGGGCCGGGGTTCTACCAGATCTCGGGGCTCGCGTGGTCGGGAAGAGGCCGGGTGCGGCGGGTCGAGGTCTCGACCGACGGGGGCGCATCGTGGGTGGAGGCCCGGCTCCCGGATCCGGTGCTGCCGCTGGCCCACACCCGGTTCCGCCTCGACTGGCGCTGGGACGGGTCGCCGGTGACTCTCGTCTCCCGGTGCATCGACGAGAGCGGCGACCGGCAGCCGACGCGGGACGCGCTGATCGCGGTGCGGGGCACGCGGTCGAGCTACCACAACAACGTGCTGCAGGGCTGGCGAGTACGGTCCGACGGCCAGGTGGAGAACGTCGATGTCTGAATGGGGTGTGCGCACGGCGCTGGCGGGTCTGGTGCTTCCGGCGCTCTGCGCCGGCTTCGTCGCGGCCCAGACGACCTCCGGCGGGACGGCGCTGACGGATCTCGGGCGTCCGGCGACCCCGGAGGAGATCAACGCCTGGGGGCCGATCGTCGGACCGGCCGGCGAGGGGTTGCCGGCGGGGAGCGGGACCGCGGCCGAGGGCCGGGCGCTCTACGACCGCCGGTGCGCCGCCTGCCATGGAGCGACCGGGCAGGAAGGTCCGGACGACCGGTTGGCGGGCGGCCGGGGATCGCTGGCCGGCGAGCAGGCGCGGAAGACGGTGGGCAGCTACTGGCCGGCCGCGACGACGCTCTGGGACTACGTCAATCGCGCCATGCCGTTCAACCAGCCCGGCTCGCTCGCGCCGGACGAGGTCTACGCGGTGGTCGCCTACGTGCTCTACCTGAACGACATCGTCGGCGAGGACGACGCGATCGACGCCGGCACCCTGCCGCAGATCGAGATGCCGAACCGCGACGGCTTCGTGCCCGACCCGCGCCCGGACCTCGCGGGAGCGTCCGGGACCGCCCGGCGGTGGACGGCTCCCGCGGAACCGCCGCCCGCCGCCGTGGCGGACGCCGCGTCGGCGGCGCCCCGCACGCCGTGGGGCGACCCCGATCTGCAGGGGGTCTGGAACCACGGGACCATCACGCCGCTCGAACGCCCCGGCGAGTACGCCGGCCGCGAGCGGCTGACGGACGAAGAGGTGGCGGCGGCGAACTTCGCCTCGGAGATCCGGGCCACGTCCGAGCGCCGGTCCGAGCTGTCCCGCGAGCAGGACGTGGCGCTGGCCTACAACCAGTTCTGGTGGGACCGCGGCATCTCCACCGGCCGCACCTCGCTGATCACCGACCCCGCCGACGGTCGCCTGCCGCCGCGCACGGAGGAGGCGCTGGCCCGCGCGGCCACCCCCGAGGGGCAGCGGCTGGCCGCCGCCAAACGCGGCCGGGTGCCCGCGCACGGGCCCGAGGACATGGATCTCGGGGACCGCTGCCTCGTCTACCGGCCGGTGCCGATCACGTCGAGCGGGTACAACAACCACGTGCACGTGCTGCAATCCCCCGGATGGGTCGTCATCCTCCAGGAGCAGATCCACGACGTGCGCATCATTCCGGTGACCGACCGGCCGGCGTTGCCGGACCACGTCGATCAGTGGCTCGGCGTCTCGCGCGGGCGGTGGGAAGGGGACACCCTCGTCGTCGAGACCCGCAACTTCTACGAGCAGGCGGACTACCTCGGTTCCAGCGTCGACCGCCACGTGGTCGAGCGGCTGACGCGCGTGGGCGACGACGCGATTCGCTACGAGTTCACGGTCGCCGACCCGACGGTGTGGACCCGTCCCTGGACCGGCGTGGTCCCGTGGCGTCCCGCCACCGGACCGTTGTTCGAGTACGCCTGCCACGAGGGGAACTACGGCATGACCAACCTGCTGGGGTCGTCGCGCGCGGTCGAGCGCGAGACCGGGGGGGCGCGGTGAGGGGCGGCGCGGGTCCCGGTCTCGCAGCGCGGAAGTTCGTCCGGCGGAGGCTGGCGGCGGTGGTGTTGGCGTCGGCCCTGGCGGCAGGTTTCGCCGGGGGCGGGCCGATCGGCGCCTCCGTGCCGGGAGCCTCGGCAACCCAGCCGTCCGCCGGCTCGGTGCTCGACGGCGTCTTTACCGCGGCCCAGGCGTCGCGCGGCGAGCGGACGTTCCGCGAGGTCTGCGCCGCCTGTCACGACACGGGGGAGTTCTCTGGCGGCCGGTTTCGGATAAGCTGGGTGGGCCGGCCGGTCGGCGAGCTGTTCGAGACGATCTCGACGTTGATGCCCGAGGCCGACCCGGGCAGTCTCAGCTCCCGCGAGTACGCGGCCATCGTCGCCTATCTGTTGCAGCTCAACGACTATCCCGCCGGAGACGCGGATCTGCCCACGAACGGGCGGGCCCTCGGACAGTTGGAGATAGTCGCGCTGCCGGCGCCGTAGCAACGAGAGAAGGGGAGAGCGGATGACAGTCACTGCGCGTTCCGGCGGTCGGTCGTCGTGGGCCGTCGTCGTCGTCGGCATCTTCCTGGCCGCGGCGCCGGCGTTAGCCCAGGACACCGGCGAGTGGCGCTACATCGGGGGCGACGCGGGGCATACCCGCTACTCTGCGCTCGACCAGGTGACCGCCGACAACTTCGAGGACCTCGAAGTGGCGTGGATCTGGCGGGGCGACAACTTCGGGCCGGGACGGCTCGGGGTGTCCCGTTCGACCCCGATCTACGTCGACGGCACGCTGTATACCGTGGCCGGCGAGCGCCGCACCGTGGCCGCGATCGACCCCGCGACGGGAGAGACGCTGTGGACGTTCCGCGAGCCGCACACCACCCGGTTCGACCGGGGCATGCGGAACGGATACGGCAAGGGCGTCGCCTACGCCGAGATCGACGGCCGCGGCGTCATCTACACGATCAGCCCCGCCTTCTTCCTCTACGCCCTCGACGCCCGGACCGGGCGGCCCCTCGAGGACTGGGGGACGCCGGTGCCGCTGCCGGGGTTCCCGGGCACCGGGGTGGTCGACATGCTGCCGGACCTGATCGCCGACTGGGGGCCGTGGCAGAGCTGGGACGGCGCCTACGACCCCGACTTCGGCATTCCCCGCGAGCTGGGCTACGTCACCAGCTCGTCGCCCCCGATCGTGGTCAACGGGGTCGTCGTGGTGGGCAACTCGGCCGAGCAGGGCTACAACCAGACCCGCATCGAGAACGTGCCGGGCGACATCATGGGCTACGACGCCCGCACCGGTGCGCACAAGTGGAAGTTCCACGTCATTCCGCGGCCCGGCGAGGTCGGTCACGAGACGTGGGAGAACGACGCCTGGGAATGGACCGGCGACGTGTCGTCGTGGGCCCCGATGTCCGGGGACCCCGAGCTGGGGCTCGTCTACGTGCCGACCAATCCGCCGACCATCGACTTCTACGGGGGGTTCCGGCCCGGCGACGGGCTCTTCGGCACCAGCGTCATCGCCCTCGACGTCGAGACCGGCGAGCGGGCCTGGCACTTCCAGACCGTGCACCACGACATCTGGAACTTCGACAACCCCACCGCCCCGGTGGCCCTCGACGTGACCGTCGACGGGCGGCCGCGCCGCATCGTCGTTCAGGCCACGAAGCAGGGCTGGGCCTACACCTTCGACCGGGCGACCGGCGAGCCTGTATGGCCGATCGAGGAACGGCCGGTGCCGCAGTCCGAGGTGCCCGGCGAGCGCCTCTCGCCGACCCAGCCGATGCCGACCCGGCCCGCCGCCTACGAGATGCAGGGGCTGACCGAGGACGACCTGATCGACTTCACCCCCGAGCTGCGCGCCGAGGCCATCGAGATCGCCCGGAACTACCGTCTCGGGCCGATCTTCAACCCGCCGATCCAGCGCGGCCATCCGTCCGGCCTCCGCTCGTTCGTGAGCTGTCCGAGCGGCGCGTCGAACATCTTCGGACCGACCTCGGCCGATCCCGAGACCGGGATCCTCTACGTCTCGACCCGCCGCGGGTGCCGGTCCGAGAACATCGTCCCCGGCGCCGCCATCGACGTTCCCGAGGACATCAAGACCACGGGCCGGACGATCGCGGAGTTCGCGGTGCTGAACCGCGGCGACTTCCGGGGGCCGCAGGGCCTGCCCATCTACAAGCCGCCCTACGCCCGCATCGTCGCCATCGACATGAACACCGGCGAGCAGCTGTGGGAGACGCCGAACGGCGATACCCCCGAGCGCGTCCGCAACCACCCCGCGCTGCAGGGGGTGGACCTGCCGAACACCGGGCGCGACTCGCATCCGGTGACCATGGTCACCCGGACCCTGGTCATCACCGCCGAGGGCACGGGCGGGACCCCGCGCCTGCACGCGCTGGACAAGCGGACGGGCGCACGGGTCGGCACCGTCGAGCTGCCCGCCTCGGGTCAGTACGGCATGATGGGCTATCTCCACGAGGGCCGGCAGTACATCGTGGTGCAGGTCGCCGGCGCGGGCCTCCCCGGGTCGCTCGCGGCGCTGCGCCTGCCCTGACCGCGTTCCGTCGTCGTTGGCTGCCCGGCGGAGATCCGTACGATCTGGCCTCGATGGCCCGATCGGGAGATGACGTCGGATCAGGGCGGGGAGCTCCCGAATATCGATGTAAAAACGGGAGCACGTATCCCAGAACACTGGAAGCCCCGATGCGGGGCGACCAGAGTTCTTCCTCTTCGGTCCCCGCGGCACCGGCAAGACGACCTGGCTCAGGCAGCAGTTTCCGACGCGCCGCGAGTACCGGGACGGCATCGAGCTGCTGCCGGTGACCGAGGCACTCGCCGATCCGACCCTGGTTCTGTCGTAGCCTCCCTGACGACGAGGTGCAGCTCCGCCGCGGGCAGCTCGTAGCCCGGCTGCCGCAGTGACGAGGACCGCCCCGCGACCTGCGCGGTCGAGGCCGCGGGCGGTCGGACCCTCAATGGCGCCGCGTTCATTCCGCAACATCGAGCGGGTTTCGCATTCCGGTCCTCCGCCGCGACGCTGCGCTCGACCAGCCCGCCGTTGCCGCCGCACGCGGGTCGGGTCGGGAAACCGATGCCGGTCCGAATGCGTCTCAATAAGTAAGAGGGTGCGAACGCGGCGAGTCACGACCCGGGCTCACGGTCGCGGAGACCGCGGCCGATACGATTCGTGAGGGACAACACGGAGGCAGGGCATGATGAATCTGGACATGTCGGCGGAGGTTGCTCAACGGCAACACGTGTCGGGTCAGCATGACAGGCTGTGCCGCCGGTGCGGCAAGCGCAAGGCGCTGTGCACGCGGTATACGCGGAAGCGGCGGGTCAACCGTAAACGGCACCACGATCTCTGCTTCCAGTGCCGTCGCGCGGTGCGCGACGCGACGCGGACCTGCCGGGTCCGCGGCTCCCGGGCCTGATCGGAAGGCCGAACCTCGCGTCGAACCACCGTCGTGCGCGCGCCGTCACGGGCAACCGTGATGGGCGGATTTCAGCGTGAAGCGTCGTGAGAGCGCGCGGCAGCTCGCTGGGGGAGCTCTTCTCGTCCAGGATGACGCATCCCAGGCGGGGGAGTGCGCCCCTGCGTCGTCCCGCAACCGCACCGCCATCCGCGTCTAGCGCAGTTCGGGCCGGCCCAGGTGGTCCTCGTCGGCGGCAGCGTTTGACGTAAGGCGCCGTTGTCGCGGGCCAGCCGGTGGATCGCGTCCGCCGAGACCGGGTGCATCGCCCGCGCCGCCTCCGCGGGGCCGTGGCGCAGGCTGAGGGCGATCAGGCCGCCCGGCTCGAGCAGGTCGACGAGCTTGCGGAACGCCCGCGCCGGTTTCCGACGTATTGCCGGTAGCAGGGGATCGGTGGTTCGTGGCCGCCGGTCGGCGGACTGTCACGATGGAATACTGAATTGTGGTATGTTTCCTCATATTAGTAGTATGCTCTCCTGTCAATCCCGAAGAGAGTCCGGGGAGAGCGTCCGATGTCCACCGCAAAGCCTGCCAGCAGAACCCGGATAACTGTTTCGGTTCCGGCCGATGTCGCCGAGTATCTCCGATCGACGTCCAATGCCAGCGCCGTGGTCTGCGAGGCGATTGCGGTGTACCGGGCGCGTGAGCTCGACCGCCGCCTGGAAGAGGCCTATCGGGCGGATGCCGCCGAGGTGGAGCAGCTCAACCGGGAGTGGGAGGGTGTCGACGCCCGGGTGTCCGAGTGAATCCACCCCTCGCGCGTGGCGCCGTCGTGCTCGTTCGTTTCGACCCCACGGAAGGGCGTGAGATCAGGAAGACACGGCCCGCCGTCGTCGTATCCAACAACGTCGCGTGCCGTCATGACGCGGTCGTGCAGGTAGTGCCCATCACGAGCCTGCCCGACCGGGAGTTGCGACCCTACGAGTCGCGTTGCGACTCGCGATCAAGCGGTCTCGCACACCCGTCGAGGGCCGTGGCCAACCAGATTCGCACCGTATCCCGACATCGGATCGGCCCGTTGCTCGGGCAGTTGGCTCCGGATGAGACGATGGCCCTGGACCGAGCGTTGCTGATTCAGTTGGGGTTCGACGCGTCCTACAGAGAAACTCACGGTGACCACTGACTCAGGCGGCCTTCACTTCGACCTCCACTCCAAGGTCGTGCAGACGGCGGAGGAGGCGCTGGGTAACGCGGTGCTTGTCGCGGTTCGCCAGGTACCGGCCGCCGAGGTCGTGGTAGTCCGTCTCGTCGCGGAGCATGAAGTAAGCAGCGGTCAGCATGGAAGCGGCGACCGCCACGATTGCCTTCTTCGGGCCGCGCCGGCCCTTGAGCCGTCGAAACTGCGTCTGCAGATAGCTCCCGTTCTTCCGGGTTGCCGCCCACGCGGCCTGGACCAGCGTTGTCTTCAGCCACGGCGTCGCGTGACGGATCCGGGTCGAGCGGCGCTTCCCCGCACTCTCGTCGAGGCGCGGGCACAGTCCCGCCCACGAGACCAGATGTCCCGGACCGGGAAACCTCGTCATGTCCACGCCGATCTCGGCGACGAGCACCCGCGCGACGGTCTCACTGACCCCGGGGATCGTCGTCAGCCGCTCGGCGGCCTCGCGAAAAGGGCGCAGCACCTCGTCGGCCTGCTGCTCCAGTTTCTGCACGGCGGCGCGCAACGCGTCGATCTGCCCCAGGTGCAGCTCCAGCAGGAAACGGTGGTGCGCCGTCACCCGGCCGTGCACCGCGGCGATGATGTCCGCGCGGTCGGCTTTCAGGCGCCCGGTGGTGCAATCGGCCAGCCGCTCGGGATCGGTCTCCCCGGCGATGAGCGCCGCCAGGATCGCCCGGCCGCTGACGCCCAGGATGTCGGTGACCACGTGCGTCAACTTCACGTTCGCGTCTTCGAGCGTCTTCTGCAGGCGTTGCGTGTGCCGCGTGATCTCGCGGACCAGTTGCTTGCGGGTCCGCGTCAGGTCGCGCAGTTCCTGGATCGGGGCCGGCGGCACGAAGCTGCCCCGAATCAGCCCGTGCGCCAACAGGTCGGCGATCCAGGCCGCGTCGTTCCGGTCGCTCTTGCGGCCCGGAACGTTCCGGATGTGCTGCGCGTTGGCGAGCACCAGCGTGAACGTTCGTCTTCGAGGACGTGCCACACCGGCTTCCAGTACACGCCGGTCGCCTCCATCGCCACGTGCGTGCAGCCCGCCTCGGTCAGCCAGGCCGCCAGTTCGAGCAGACCCGCCGTCGTAGTCGCAAACTCCCGGTGCTCGGTCGTGACCTTCCGACCCGCAGCGATGCGCACGCACGCGTTCACGCACCGAGAGTGGACATCCAACCCGGCGCACCGGGGGTACAAGACTTCCATCCGTCACCTCCTGCTCGCAAAGGCGCTGGCGTGGAGTCCGCCGGTACGAAATCTACAGGGCGCGCTCACCGGAAGAATCTCCGGTCTCGCAATACGGGGTGCTCGCGGGACTCCGGGTCCAACTAAAAAACGGGCTCTTGGCGGTTCGACGCGTCCTACAGAGAAACTCACGGTGACCACTGACTCAGGCGGCCTTCACTTCGACCTCCACTCCAAGGTCGTGCAGACGGCGGAGGAGGCGCTGGGTAACGCGGTGCTTGTCGCGGTTCGCCAGGTACCGGCCGCCGAGGTCGTGGTAGTCCGTCTCGTCGCGGAGCATGAAGTAAGCAGCGGTCAGCATGGAAGCGGCGACCGCCACGATTGCCTTCTTCGGGCCGCGCCGGCCCTTGAGCCGTCGAAACTGCGTCTGCAGATAGCTCCCGTTCTTCCGGGTTGCCGCCCACGCGGCCTGGACCAGCGTTGTCTTCAGCCACGGCGTCGCGTGACGGATCCGGGTCGAGCGGCGCTTCCCCGCACTCTCGTCGAGGCGCGGGCACAGTCCCGCCCACGAGACCAGATGTCCCGGACCGGGAAACCTCGTCATGTCCACGCCGATCTCGGCGACGAGCACCCGCGCGACGGTCTCACTGACCCCGGGGATCGTCGTCAGCCGCTCGGCGGCCTCGCGAAAAGGGCGCAGCACCTCGTCGGCCTGCTGCTCCAGTTTCTGCACGGCGGCGCGCAACGCGTCGATCTGCCCCAGGTGCAGCTCCAGCAGGAAACGGTGGTGCGCCGTCACCCGGCCGTGCACCGCGGCGATGATGTCCGCGCGGTCGGCTTTCAGGCGCCCGGTGGTGCAATCGGCCAGCCGCTCGGGATCGGTCTCCCCGGCGATGAGCGCCGCCAGGATCGCCCGGCCGCTGACGCCCAGGATGTCGGTGACCACGTGCGTCAACTTCACGTTCGCGTCTTCGAGCGTCTTCTGCAGGCGTTGCGTGTGCCGCGTGATCTCGCGGACCAGTTGCTTGCGGGTCCGCGTCAGGTCGCGCAGTTCCTGGATCGGGGCCGGCGGCACGAAGCTGCCCCGAATCAGCCCGTGCGCCAACAGGTCGGCGATCCAGGCCGCGTCGTTCCGGTCGCTCTTGCGGCCCGGAACGTTCCGGATGTGCTGCGCGTTGGCGAGCACCAGCGTGAACGACTCTTCGTCTTCGAGGACGTGCCACACCGGCTTCCAGTACACGCCGGTCGCCTCCATCGCCACGTGCGTGCAGCCCGCCTCGGTCAGCCAGGCCGCCAGTTCGAGCAGACCCGCCGTCGTAGTCGCAAACTCCCGGTGCTCGGTCGTGACCTTCCGACCCGCAGCGATGCGCACGCACGCGTTCACGCACCGAGAGTGGACATCCAACCCGGCGCACCGGGGGTACAAGACTTCCATCCGTCACCTCCTGCTCGCAAAGGCGCTGGCGTGGAGTCCGCCGGTACGAAATCTACAGGGCGCGCTCACCGGAAGAATCTCCGGTCTCGCAATACGGGGTGCTCGCGGGACTCCGGGTCCAACTAAAAAACGGGCTCTTGGCACCATAGAGAAACCGACCTCTGGGCCAGCGCCAAGCCCCTACACGATATCCTGTTTCATGAATACGCGGGTCCGGCACCGCCGGGTGGAGAACTAAAAGGACAGTGATCGATAATTACCTTGCCGTGTGCCAAGCGCGCGAAACCGTAGAAAACGGGCTGCGCCTGGATGCAGTTGCAACTGTACACCCGGCGTCCCCGGCCTGGGTGCGGCACGGGGACGCCGGGGAGACCGTCGAAGACGGGCGCGTCAGGGCAGCGGCGCCCGCGCGATGCGGATGCCCTCGCCGACGCCGCCCACCCAGAGCTCGTCGCCGACCTGGATGGCGACGGTGCCCAGCCGCAGGTGGTCGTTGCTGGGATAGGAGAAGATCTCCACCGCGGTCAGGGCTTCGGTGTCGACGCGGGCGACGTGCGACGTGACGCCCTCGCAGGTCACCCCGCGCACGCATTCGCCGACGCGGGCCCGCTCGGGGGCGCGGTGGCCGGCCGCGAGCAGGGTGCCGTCGGGCGCCCAGTGCACGTTGTCGATGTAGAAGCCGACCTCGACGCGGTCCGTGGGCATGGCGTCCGGTCCCCGCGGGAGCCGGATGATCGACTGGGCGGCATAGCCGGCGACGAGGAACGACTCGCCGTCGGGAGTGATCTCCAGGCCGTTCGGGCCGATGTCCACGCTGCCGGGGACGCGGGTCCACCCGCCGTCGGGCTGCCACTCCCAGATGTCGCCGGTCGCGGGGCTGGTCGCCGCGAACCCGCCGTCGGGCAGGGGCACCACCGCGTTCAGTCCGAGGCCCTCCGGGGCCACCGCGCAGCCGACCCAGGTCAGGGACGGGATGGCGCCGCTGGCGTCGACCTCGAAGACCTCGATCGCTTCGCGGTCGGTGTGGCGGACCACGTACAGCGTGTGCGTATCGTCCTCACCCGGCCGCAGGTTGATGCCGTGCGCCCGGAACTGCTCGGTGGTCATGCCGGGGCACCCGCCGTAGCGGGCCATGTCGTGGCGCGCTCGCGGCGGCGTGGTGGTGGTGGGAAACAGGCGGACGGTGCTGCTGTCCCGGCTGTCGGCCGCTGACAGATAGCCGTCGTCCACCATGCTGGCGACGATAATCCAGGGCGAGTCGGGTATCTGGATGAGGTCCTCGGGGCTGATGGGCCCGCACACGAACTGCACGTCGCCGTCCGGCTCGCACTGCGCCGCGCCCGGTGCGGGCGTCGCCAACAGCCACAGCGCCGTCAGGAAGAACAGGGGAAACAGTCGCCTCATGATCTCTCCTCCCGCCGGGGTACGACCCACGCCCCGGCGCGGTTGTCTGCCGTCGATGCGGCGCCGCGCGCGGCGGACGGGTTGGTGTCTGAGAACCTCACCCGCCGCCGCGCGCGGCCGCCAGACTGTCCGCCGATCTCACCGACTCCAGGGCGGAACGATACGGTTGGTCCGGGCGTACGCGATCAGCTGGCCGAGATGCTCGTGCATGTCGCCGCCGACGAACATCACGATCGCGGGGGTGGTCCGCTCCTGGCCGAACAGGTTGCGGGCACTGGTCAGCGTCGCCGGGTCCAGCGCCTCGAGCTGCTCCCGCGCGTAGTCGAAGCCCTTGGTCAGGTGGTCGATGACCTCCGCCTTGTCGGTGACCGCGTTCAGGGCCTGGGATTCCTCGCGACCCATGGCCGTCGGCGCGCCGAGCGCCATCGGCACGAAGCCGTAACCCTCGCTCGCGATGAGCATCAGGACTTCCGAGACGGAGCGGACCCCTTCCATCGGCCGCCACGTGTACGAATCCTCCGGGAAGGCCTCGGCGAGCCCGAGGAACTTCCCGCGCATCACCTCGATGTCGGCCATGAACGCGGCCTTCAGGACGGCGGCCGATTCCGCGTTCAGGTCCTGCGCCTGAGCGGGCGTCGAGGTCAGGATCAGGCCGAGGCTCAGGGCGATCAGCGTCCGGGTGACGCGTCGGGCGGACGACTTCCAGGCGTGCGGTGCACAAGTCATGCTGTTGCTCCTTCTCCGGTGGGTGTCAGTAGATTTCGTTCGGTAGACCGGGTTCGAACCGTGACGGCCATTGTAGCCGACCGGACCGGTCAGTGAGCGGCGGCCTCGGCGCCGTCCGTCAGGCCGCCGGCGTGCGGACGACGCGGGCCGGGCGCGGCAGCGCGCCCGGCGCGGTCACCTGACTCGGGCGGCGGCACGGGTCCGCGCCTCGGGGAGCGTCTCCTTCGAGCACCCTCCGACTTGCGTCGGGCCGGGTGAAGAGCGATCATTCGGCGATGCGGTACTTCAGGCGGAGGGAGTCTCATGACTGACGCGCGTGGCGGTTCACTTCGGGGCGTCGGCCGGGGCGCGGCGGTGTCGGTGCTGGCCGCGGCCCTGTTCCCGGTCGCGGCGGCGGCTCAGACCCCGGCGCCCGAGGCCGGCGTGACCTTCTCGCGGGACGTCGCGCCCATCCTGCAGCGGAGCTGTCAGGAGTGTCACCGTCCCGGTTCCATCGGGCCGATGTCCCTCGTGAGCTACGCCGACGCCCGGCGGTGGAGCAGCCGCATCAGGTCGAAGGTGGCGGCGCGGGAGATGCCCCCGTATCAGTACGACGCCGACATCGGCATTCAGGCCCTGAAGTACGACCCGCGGCTGTCCGCCGCGGACATCGCGACCCTCGTCGCCTGGGCCGACGCCGGCGCGCCGGAAGGCGACCCCGCGGACCTGCCGCCGCCGGTCGCCTGGCCCGATCCGGGGGAGTGGCGGCTCGCCGGGACGTTCGGCCAGCCCGATCTCGTCGTGCCGGCCAAGCCGTTCACCGTGCCGGCGGTGGGTGCCGACCTGTGGTGGGAGCCGCTCGTCGAGATCCCGCTCGAGCGGGACCGCTACGTCAAGGCGATCGAGGTGAAGCCGTCGGTGGCGGGGCGCGAGGTGGTTCATCATGCCAACACCACGTTGTACCGGCGGGGCGAGGATGGAGAGCTGATCGGTCAGGGTGGCCGGTTCACCGAGTACGCCGCCGGCAAGCTCGGCGAGATCATCCCCGACGGGGCCGGCCGCCTGCTGCCCGCCAACTCCTTCGTGCGGTGGTCGGTGCACTACTATCCGATGGGCGAGGTGGTCGAGGACGAAGTGACCGCGCTCGGTTTCTGGTTCCATCCGGAGGACTACGAGCCGGACTACGCGCAGGACCTCGCCAACTACCGGCTCGAAGGCGATCTGGCGATCGAGCCGCACGGCACCGCCATGATCCAGGGGTTTCACTCGTTCGATCACCCCGTGCGCATCGACAGCTTCCAGCCGCACGGGCACCTGCGCCTGCGGGCCGCCGCGCTCGAGGTCTATGACCCGGCAACCGGCCGGCGGGACGTGATGAGCATGATCTCGAACTGGACCACGTGGTGGCAGCACAGCCACCTCTACGAGGAAGACGTGGCGCCGCTGGTGCCCGCCGGCGGCGTCATCATGCTGACGTTCTGGTACGACAACACCGCCGGCAACCCGAACAACCCGGATCCCGAACAGTGGGTCTATCGCGGCAGCCGGACCACCGACGAGATGTCCCACGCCTGGATCGCC
This sequence comes from Vicinamibacterales bacterium, assembly GCA_965215895.1. GTDB lineage: Bacteria > Acidobacteriota > Vicinamibacteria > Vicinamibacterales > UBA8438 > JAJEEA01. The sequence goes on from OZ244130.1 coordinate 1,802,133, forward strand.
GTCACCCATCTCGATCAGGAGGGCTACGAGCAGCTTGTGGCGGAGCGGGCCGCGCCGTCGCCGGCCGCCGCGGAGGGCGGCCAGTAGCGGGGGCGCCGTGGGCCGCGCGGATGTCCGAGAGGCCGCCACACCCTCCCGAATGACGAGCAGCGAGAGCCCGTGCAGCAACGAAGCCTGACCCGCCCCGTCGTGCGTCGCGCCGCCGTCGCGGTTGCGCTCGCCGTTCTCTGGGCGGCGGCGCCTGCGGCGCAGCAGCGGCCCGGCGGCGCCCGGCCCCCGTTTCCGGCCGCGCCCTGGGAGCGCGGCGTCGTGAACGCCGGGCTGCCGGTGTCGCCGTTCTTCGAAGGCTGGTACGAGAACCCGGACGGCAGCTACACGCTCTCGTTCGGCTTCTTCAATCGCAACCGCGCCGAGACGCTGGTGATTCCCCGCGGGCCGGAGAACTTTCTCTCGCCGGCCGAGTACGACGGCGGCCAGCCGACCCTCTTCCCGGCCGGTCGGGGGACCGGGGTCTTCACCGTCAGGGTGCCCGGCGATTTCGCTGAAAACGGCGGGCGCGTGGTCTGGACCCTCGGCACCGGCGCCCACCCGCCCCACTCGGTCCCCGGCAAGGTCGGCGTGGAGGCCTATCGCCTGCACCACGCGCCGATGGCGATGGGCTCGCTGCCGCCGCGGCTCAGGCTGCAGGAGGACGGCCCCGAGCTGTGGGGCCCGATGACGCGGCCGGGCGATGCCCGCGAGCCGGCGGCGTGGTCCGGGCCGGACCCGATCGGCGCGCTGGCGAATCCGCTGGCCCTCGCCGCGTCCGTCGGCACGCCCCTGACGCTGACGGCGTGGGTCGGCGACCGGCTCGCCGGCGGCGCCGAACGCGATCCGGTGCCCGGCGGCGCCGCCGGGTTCACGCATGCCGGTCCCGCCGCCGCCGCGTTCGGCGAGCAGCGTCTTCGACCGACCGATGCCACCGGCCGGATCACCACCACCGTCACGTTCGATCGGCCCGGCGAGTACGTGCTCCGCATCCGTGCCGACAACTTCAACCCGGTCGACAGCACCCCGGCAGACCAGTGCTGCTGGACGAACGGCTACCTGCGGGTCGTGGTCCGACGGTGACGCGCCGCGTCACCCCGCGTACGACGCAAGCTGGATGACGGCGAGGCCCGGGAGTGACGGCAGGCGGCGATCTCAGATCGTGCTACTCAGACAGGGGAGCTTGAGGTATCGTGGGGTACAAAAGACGGCGTTTCCGGACATGGTGACCGGAAGGTCGTGGGGATCCGCTGATGACGACAAGACACCACCGTAGGACTGCGGTGGCCGGCGCCGTGCTCGCATTGATGCTCGCCGGCAGCACCGTGTCGGCCCAACCTGCCGGCTGGTCGCCGGGACCGGCGGCGTGGGCGGGTGATCTGACGCCCATCACCGCCGGGGACTGGACCGCCGACCGCGCCGCCCATCTGCTGGGCCGGGCGGGGTTCGGGGGGACGCCCGAGGAGATCGCGCAGCTCGGCGGCCTGACGCCCGAGCAGGCGGTGCGGTCGCTGGTGTACTACGACGACACCGCGAACGGCCATCTCGCGCCGTTCGAGCATTCGGGGCTCTGGGACGAGGGGCTGCTGCACTTCCCGCCCAGCCGTCCCGCCGCTACCGAGCTGGGGCTGAGGAACGGCGAGAGCATGGGGGTGCGGGTCAAGCCCGACCACGTCAACCGCCATGCGCAGCCGATCTCCGACCGCTTCTTCTACTGGCTGCGCGCGACCCTGCTCGAGACCCGCCGCGTCGGCTACTGGTGGGCCGAGCGGATGCTCGACACCAACCGGCCGCTCGAAGAGAAGATGGCCCTTTTCTGGCACGGGCACTTCGCCACGGCGGAGAGCAAGGTCCGCGACTACCGCAAGATGGTGCTCCAGATTGACCTGTTCGAGCGGCACGCCACCGGCAACTTCGGCGATCTGCTGGTCGCGGTGGCCCAGGACCCGGCGATGCTCTACTACCTCGACGCCGGGGTGAACGTGAAGGGCGCGTCCAACGAGAACTTCGCCCGCGAGGTGATGGAGCTGTTCACCATGGGGGTGGGCAACTACACCGAGCCGGACATCCGCGAGGCGGCCCGCGCCTTCACCGGCTGGAACTTCGAGAACCTCGACTTCGTGGTCCACCCCGCCCTGCACGACGACGACCCCAAGACGTTCCTGGGGCGGACCGGCAACTTTGACGGCGTCGACGTGCTCCGCATCATCCTCGAGGAGCCGGTCACGGCAGAGTACATCGCCGGGAAGATCTACCGCTTCTTCGTGCGGGAGGAGCTGTCGCCGGCCCTCCAGCGCGAGCTCGGGGCGATTCTGCGCGATCACGACTACGAGCTGCGGCCGCTGCTGTCGACCATCTTCCGCTCGCGCGACTTCTACAGCGCGGCGAGCTACGGCGCCCACATCAAGGGACCGGTCGAGCACGTCGTCACCCTGCTGAAGCATCTGGGGGCCGAGGACGTGCCCGGGGTGCCCGACTTCAACCAGACATCCACCGCCCTCGGCCAGCACCTGCTGAACCCGCCGTCGGTGGCGGGCTGGGCGCAGGGCCGGGCCTGGATCACCCCCGCCCTCATCCAGGAGCGGGGCAACGTCGCCTTCGACTACCTGTTCCCCGACATCGTCAACTTCCGCGATCCGAACTTCCTGTCCCGCCGGGGCACCGGCGAGGTGGGGAACCGGCTGCGGCAGGGTTATGATTTCGGCAGCGCGATCACCCTCGACGACCCGGCCAACATGTCCGCGTTCGATCTGACCGCGCTCGAGCGGGACGAGCTGTTCAACACCCGCGTGTCCACCTACCGCGGGTGGGAGCGGGCGGCGCGCAAGCTGATTCCGACTCCCCGCGGCGGGGCGCGGATCGACATGACCGCCTTGATTCGGGACGCGGGGGCGGCGACCGCCGGCGAGGCGGTAGACTACCTGCTGGGCCGTTTTCTCCGGCTGCCGATCGCCCCGTCGGCCCGCGACGCGCTGGTGGCGCTACTCGAGGAAGAGCTCGGCACCTCGGACATCGGACGCGCCGAGACGTACATGGAAGACCCGTTGCGCATGGTGGCGCATCTCATCATGAGCACGCCGGAGTATCAGATCAACTAGAGGTGGGACATGACGATGACGAATCGAAGCCGGCGGTTGTGCGAGGCGAGCGGCGTGTCCCGTCGCCAGGCATTGAAGATCGGCGCCCGCGGCATCGCTCTCGGGCTGGCCGGCGCCGTCAGCCCCCTGCCGCCCCTGTTCGGGTCGGCGTCGAGGGCGCTTGCGGCCACCGAAGGCAAGATCCTCGTGGTCTTCGAGTGGTTCGGGGGTTATGACGGGTTGAGCACGTTCGTGCCCTACAGCAACGACGCGCTGTACCGGCACCGGCCCAACCTCGGGGTGCGCGAGGCCGACGTCCTGAAGGTGGACGAGCATTTCGGCTTCCAGAAGTCGATGCTCGGCATGCACCGCCTGTGGAACGACGGCAACGTGGCCGTCGTGCACGGCGCGGGCTACGACCAGCCCTCGTTCTCGCACTTCACGTCCGCCTCGTACTGGCACACCGGCGCGCCCAACAGCGGCGCGGAGTACGGCTGGTACGGTCGCACCGCCGACGCCCTCGACCCGACGGGGACGCCCAACTACCTCGTCAACATCTCGTCGACGCAGAGCATGGCGGTACGCGCCCGGCAGCACGTCCCCGTCGTCTTCGACCAGCCGTCCGCGTTCACGCGCGCCGTCTTCCACCCCGAGCAGCCGTACGTCGACCACCTCGGGGTGGGGCAGGAGGCGCGCACCGCCGCCCACAAGTTCCTGCTCGACGTGAACCGGAGCGCCCGCGACGCTTCCGCCCTCGTCAGCCAGGCCTGGGACAACTACAGCCGCACCCGCAACCCCGACCTGCGCCTGCTCGACCTCGACAAGGTCGTGGCGTTGATCGAGAACGACTTCCCGGCCCGGCTCTACTACGTCCGGCTGCAGGGCAGCCTGTTCGACACCCACGTCAACCAGGAGAGCCCGCACAACCGGCAGGTGCAGTACTGCTCGGACGCGGTCTGGGCCTTCTTCGAGGAGATGAAGCGCCTCGGCAAGCAGGACGAGGTGGCCGTCTTCATCCACAGCGAGTTCGGCCGCCGGGTGCCCGAGAACACCAACCTCGGCACCGACCACGGCACCGCCAACGTGTCGTTCGTGGTGGGCGGCGGGGTCCAGGGCGGCCAGTACAGCACCCCCCCGAGCCTCACCGAGCTCGTGCACGGCGACAACCTGCAGCACACCGTCGACTTCCGCCGCGTCTACGCCAGCCTCATCGAGGAGTTCCTGGGGCACCCCGACTCGGAGAAGGTGCTCGGCGAGAAGCTGAAGACGATGGGCCTGTTCGTCTGAGCCTTGGGCCCCGCCTTCCTGTCGGGGGGCGGGGCGCCGGGCTGTCGTGGGCGGCTGTGCGCGGGCGGAAGTCGATAGCTTCCGGCCGCCGAGCCGCCCTTTCTGTTTCCAACTACGCACGAGGCGTCCGAGTGGGCCTGGGCCGGCCGTGCGACTCTGGTCGCGCGGACACGCCAGATACGGGGAGGTATGCAATGCGGATCATCGCCAATGATGCGAAGGATGCCGAATTCTCCGGAAATGCGCAGCATTTGGACGACGACGCGATCGCGGAGTTGAACACGTGCGAGTTTCACGCGGGAACACGTCAGGAAGCTTATTGAGAACTTGAATGTCTCGGCCGACGCGAAGGTCCTACTTCATTCGATCCTGGAGAAGTCCATTGAAGTGGTTACGGCTGCCGGGAAGGTCGTCATCTGGATCGGACGCAAGATCCTGGACGTCGTCCTGTTTCTGATGCGTGAGTTCCCGAACGCGACCTTCGGGGTGATCTTCGGCATCGTCGTCGGCTACCTGATTGGTCTCATCCCGATCATCGGCTTCCTCATCGGGCCCGTGGTCGGCACCATCCTGGCGGCGTTCGGTTTCGTCCAGGGCGGGGCTCAGGATCTGCGCGAGAAGGACATCAGGCGTCGCGTGGTGGAGATCTGCCGTCAGTTCAATTCGCTGAAGACGGAATCAGCGTGACCCGAGAGGACACGGACAGACTGCGGAGTTGGCATGATCGACTTGCTGAACTGGGAATCGATTCGCCGCTGTCGCATCCTCTCTGCTTCAAGAAGGAGTTGCACATCGGAGCGAACGCATACCGGTCGCTAACGATCAAGAAGAGAGTGTTCGAGCTGCTGAGGCCTCTCGGTGCGGCAGGAGTGGGGGCCACGGTCGCCGGTTCATCGGCCGTCGCGACGACCTTTTTTCCCGCGGGTATTCTTGGTGCGCTGGGGCTCGCGACGGCGGCAACGCCCATCGGGTGGGTCATCGGGACGGCCGTGTTTTCCGGGGCCGCCTGGACTCTCATCACCAGCAGACTCGATAGTCTCTCTTCGAACCGCGTGGTCGAGATTCCGAAGTTCATCAATACTCCTCTTGATTTGTTGGCCGTCAGTATCTTCGATCTGGTCTGCTCGCTGGCGGTGAAACTGGCAGCTATCGACGGCGAATTCCACGAGCGGGAACGAGTCAGAATAATCAGGTACTTTGTGGACACCTGGGGATACGACGAGAGATTCGTGAAGTTGGCCATCGACATGGCGAATGAACCCGATCTCGGGTTCAAGGATCTCGTCAAGAATCTCGCAGAGTTCACGGGGTCCAACCCGGACGGGTGCGGCTCTTCTTCGTAGACGGCTTTTTCGCCTATTTATAGGTGTTTTTGCTCGCCGACGATCACTTTTCGGTTCGTTTTGCGCGGGGACAGCGCCCCGGACAGCGCCCACCCGCCTCTTTCGGGCGGCCAGCCCGGCCTGATCACGGCGCCCGGACGCTTCGGTCGTCCCTGGACATTCGCGCGGCGTTTTGATACGGTGCCTTGGGAAGGGAGATGCCTCTGCGATGGCCGTAGCAGCGACGACGAGGTTCTCGGGACGTGCCTTCTGGGTCGCGTTGGGTGCCACCAGCGATCGAGGTCGCATGGACCGACACTGCCGCCGTGCCGGTGAGGCGCCCAACACGGTCCGGCGGTGGCGGGAGAGTTGAGCGATGCGAGACGTGGCTCACAGCGCCGCTCCCCCCGACCAGGCGCCGTATGCGGTGGCCGAGGCCGTCTTCGCTGATGCCAAAGCCTACCTCTCATCGCGCGAAGCCCAGCAGATGAGTGAGAGCGAGCTCGAACGGGAGCTGGACCGACGGGGCCAGGAGTTGATGCGCAGGCTCCTGCAAGGACACCTCGATCAACGCACCCCGGGGGAGGCCGCCGGTCCGGTCGAGGGGGTCGACGATGTCGAGCGCTCGCAGCGGCGTCTGCAGGAACGCCACCCGGAGACGACCTTCGGGACGGTGCAGGTTGCGCGCCCGGGCGGGTCGCGCTCGTCGATGGCGCCGAGACGCAGCTCAACCGCGCGAGCGCCGCCGTCGACCTTACGGTGTGGTAATCGACCTCATCCACGTGGCCGAGTACGTCTGCAGGCGGTGCCTGTGTTCCATCGCCACCGGCGTCATCGAAGGGGCGTGCGGTACCTGGTCCGCGACCGTGATGGAGTTCACTGGTGCACGCTGGTGCTACCCAGTACCGCTGTTTCATCCATGCGCGGGTCTGGATCCGCCGGGTGGCCAACTGGGTTGGAGCCGAGGCGGTTCTGAAGCTCCGGGTGCTACGAAGCCAGCCGCGACCTCGATGCGTACTGGGACTTCCACGACACGGGAGTACCAGCGGGGCACCACGCCCAGCGATACGCTGATGGAATAGGGCGGCCAGTCAGCAAGCCGCCCCCGCCGCCCTCCCCACCACGCCTTCGACGGGTCAAGTAGCTCTTGCCGTGCCGCTGGCAGAAGCCCCTTGGGCCGTCGACGAAGAAGAGCCGCACCCAACCCGGACTGCAATGCACCGGCGATTTCGCAGAACGTTCTCGCGTTTCTGCAGGAGGTGGCGGAAGCCAGCGGTGGAATACGAGAGAGTGAGCGTCACGCGCTCCTTGAGGCAGAGAAGGCTCTCACCCCGGAGAAGGGCAAGTTCACGACAGCTGTGGCGAAGAGACGTTTGCGATTCCGGCGCTCGACACGAGAGGCGAGCACCTTGGCGCTGGCAAGTCAGACGCGCCCGTGACCCGCTCCAGGATCGCTACCCAGGTGCTGCCTGGCTTGGCCGCACTCCTTCGCCCGGTCAAGCGCGTGGGCGCGGTCGTTTCGGGACACGCGCCTGTCCCTTGATCGCCTTCTTGAGCTCCGCGACAAATACGCTCGTGTCGGCGAAGTAGTTCGGGTAGGCACGCCGCAGCGCTTCGACGGAGCCGACCTGTACGAGCACCGTTTCGGCGCCCGGGAAGCGCCGGATGGCGGTCTCGACCTCTTCGTAGGCGCGAATCGCATCCTCGCGCTCGTCTGCGGAGTACTCGTTCCAGCGGACGTTTTCGCCGGCGAGATCCAGGTAGATGTGGAAGTAGGCGGCCCGGCCGTTTCGGACGTCGCCTTCAAGTATTCTCAAGGTGCGGCCGTACGCCGCCAAACGCGCGACGGGATCGAGCTCCGCGGCCAGCTGCACGAGTTCGCGGCGCAGCGTCGCTCGATCGCCGGGCGTGCCGGGGACGGGTGGAAGCCCCTCGGTGCAGGCGAGCTCCGTCGCCATCAACGAGAAGAAGCGCAGCCACGCTTGGTTGCCCTCGCTCGACTTCAGCGCTTGGCCCGAGAAGGTTCCGACGGTCTCGACGGCGGTAGCCCACGCATGCTGCAATCGCGACCGAAGCTGAATCTCGACCCGCATGCTCCCGTACACGGCGTGCGCGTCGCTCCTCGTCCGATAGCCGTAGACAAGATGGACGCCGCGGTATCCGCTCTCTCTCGGGGATGTGAGGTAGTCATAGCGCCTCAGGGGCTCGTGCAGTGCCCGGCTCCTGCCATACTTGCGAACGACATCGAGAACGTCCTCGGCGAAGGGAAGAATCGCACGGCAGCCGCCGATGTCGTGCATCCGGGCGAGTTGCATGTGGTGGGAACGCCCGAGTTTTGCTTCGATTGACGACAGTCGCTTGAGCCGCTGAGCCACCAGTGCCGCGTCGCCGAACCCCGCGACGGTGTGTCGCAGGTTCATCTGCAGCGCATTCAGCGGGAAGCTGTGCGAAGCGCGCCAGTTGTTGACGATCGTGCGAGCGCGCGATTTGTCCCGCGATGAGGCAGACGAATCGACGAGGGTCATCCCCGCGTCGTTCACTTGGCTTCGAGTGTACTCCGGCACCGTCCAGGCCATGAGCGTCCCGTCTATAAGGTGTTCCGGGATCGACCCGGTCCAGTAGAATACCTCATGGTCGAGTGAGCCGGCGGCGTCTCGCGGGACGGTACTTCGAAGGGGCAGGGAGGTTCTTCATGAGAGTGAGCTGTTTCACGGCATGGGCGGCGATGGCCGCCGTTATCGCGCTGGCCCCGGTCGCGGCGTACGGGCAGGACCGCTACACGCCGCCCAGAACCGCTTTCGGGCAGCCCGATCTGTCCGGCATCTGGACGAACAACAGTGCGACGCCCCTCGAGCGTCCCGAGCAGCTCGCGGGCAAGGCGACGCTGACGGAAGAGGAGCTGGCGGAGCTGACGCAGAGGATCGCGGAGTTCCGTGACGCCGAGCAGGCCGGCGACCTGCTGGGCGATCGGCTCCTCCAGCAGGCGCTCGGCAACGCCGAGTTCCAGGATTTCGACGTCGTCACCGGCAACTACAACGCGTTCTGGCTGGTGGAGCGCCATCTGGACAACCGTACCTCGCTCATCGTCGATCCGCCCGACGGACGCATTCCGGCGTTGACCGGGACCGCCGCCGCGCGCGCCGCCGAGCGGCGGGCCTACACGGCCGAGCATCCGTCGGACGGCCCCGAGGACCGCGGCCTCGGCGACCGCTGCCTGCACTTCGAGGCCCCGCGCATGGGGGCGGGCTACAACAGCTACTTCCAGCTCATGCAGACGCCGACCCACGTGGCGGTCTTCCAGGAGATGGGCCACTTCACCCGGGTGATCCCGCTCGATGGCGGGCCGCACGTCGACGACGGCATCCGGCAGTGGGCCGGCGACGCCCGCGGGCGCTGGGAAGGGGATACGCTCGTCGTCGAGACGACGAACTATTCGCCGCAGGCGCGCTTCAGCGGCGCCACCGAGAACCTCCATCTCGTCGAGCGCTATACACGGATCGGCCCCGGCGTGCTGCGCCACGAGATCACGCTGAACGACGCCGACACCTGGACGCAGCCGTGGACGGTCGAGCTGCTCCACGAGTCGACCATGGATCCAATCTTCGAGTACGCCTGCCACGAGGGGAACTACGCGATGCCGGGCATCCTCGGCGGCGCGCGTCTCGAGGAGCGGGAAGCGGGCGGACAGTGACGGCCGGCCCCAGCTGACGGAACGCGGCGAGGAGAGTCCGGCCGACTACGACGCCTGGAGCCAGACGACATCCTGGCCGCCCTGGCCTTTGCAGCGCGGCTGAGCCGAACTTCCGCTGTGCCTCCGGACCTGGCGGCAGGGGCTGAGCGGGACATCTGCGTCATTCCAGTGCCACGACCGCGGCGATGGCGGTCACTCCCGCCGTCAACCGGGCATCCGTGTAGCCCGGCGGCGGACGGTCCGCAGCCCTGTACGCCCGATCGAGGGCGGTGCGCAGATCCATCAGGCGGCCGGCCACGGTCAGGGCGCCGCGGTTCCGTCGGGCATCGGGTCGCTCGCCGCGTTCGGCCGGCCGGCTCAGGCGTGCGCCGGCTGGCGGTCGACGAGCTCCAACTGGTCGAGCCAGTAGGCGTCGTCGTTCCGCCGGCAGACGAAGAACCGCCCCAGGTCGTCCGGGAACTTCGCCTGGTGGTATCGCAGGTACACGTGCTCGGCGTCGATCCCCAGGACCTCCACCTTGCCAGTCTCGTGGGACATGCAGTAGCGCGCCCGCCGCGCGAGGCCGGACCCGCGGGTCAACGCCTGCTGGAAGATCGACCAGCCCTCGACGAGGGGAATCTCGTAGGGTTCGTTGCCGGCCGTCGGACGGCCCTGGAACAGGTAGTACGGCGGGCAGCCGATGTACGACAGCTTCGCGTACAGCTGGGCCAGCACCCGCGGGTCGTCGTTGACGCCGCGGATGAGGGGGCACTGGTTGACGCAGATGAGGCCGTTGCGGATGCAGGTGTCGATGCCCTCGATCGCGAGGTCGGTCAGCTCGCGCGGGTGGTCGAAGTGCGCCATCAGATAGATGCGCCGGGTGGGGGTCGAGTACTTGCGGAACGCGGCCTGCAGGTCGGGGTCGCGGAGGACCCGGTAGGGATCGAACGCCGGCATCTTCGAGCCGATGCGAACGATCTGCACGTGGGGAATCGCGCGCAGCGCCTCGAAGATCTCCACGAGCCGCCGGGTGCTCATCAGCAGCGGGTCGCCGCCGGTCAGCAGCACGTTGGTGACCTCCGGATGCTGCGCGATGTACCGCAGCCCTTCCGTCACGTCGTTGGTGGCCTCGTCGTTCTCGTCCATGAAGAGGCGCTTGCGGAAGCAGTAGCGGCAGTAGGCGCCGCAGACCTCGTTGCACAGCAGCAGCACCGTGTCGGTGTACTTGTGCTGCGCCCCGTGGGCCACGGTGATCGACTCCTCGTTGCTGGCGTCGAGCTTGCCCCACTCGGTCAGCTCTTCCTCGCGCGGGATGATCAACTGGCGGATCGGGTCGTCCGGGTCGTCCCAGTCGATCAGGCCCAGGTAGTAGTCGTTGGCGCGGAAGACGTACCGGGACGCCACGGGTCCCAGGCGGTCGCGCTCCTCCGCCGAGAGCTGTTCGATGTGCTCGAGCTTCCGGACGTACTTCACGCGCTTCGGGCCGTCGATCGCCGCTGAACCGCGGCTCACGTGATTCGCATCATGCATTGGTATCGGGCCCTCCATGCGGGCGCCGACCCGGCTGCCGGGTGTGTGAGAACCCGGCGTGTCGACGGGTTGCGCGGCGCAAAAAGGCGTCCGGTCCGGGGGGGCCTCGACTCCGCACGGCGGCGAGTCGACCAGGCCGCGTTCCCGTCACCTGGGACGCTAGAGTTCGTCGATGCGTTTCGCTTACGTGTGCTGTGTGAGACTCGCCCCGGGCCGCCCACGGGCGAATCCGCGGGGTCCGGGACGCATCACCGACTCGATCCGAACCCGGCAGGTCATGGGCGGGCAGCCCGGCGGCGCACGCCCCTCGCGAGCCGTCGCGGGGGAGATGTCGTGTCGCCGACGCCTGTCGGATCGGAGGCAGCCTCGGCTCGTTCGGGGGCCGCCGGCTGCCTCGCACCGTAACTCTATCACTTCTCCGGCCGAACGTCTCGACCCGCGTCACCGCACCCGCCGCGCCCCGCGAATGGCCGCCCCGGCGGGGCGATCTGGTAGACAATGGATGGAACCTGCAAACGGAGGAATCTGTGAATCGAGACCGAATCGAGCAATTGCGGCGGGCGCCGGGGGCGTGGCGCCGGCCGGTGGCGGTCGTGCTGCTGGCCTGCGGCGGAGCGCCGGCGCTGGCCCAGAGTCCGGACGTCTACGCGCTGCGGCAGGCGGCCGAGGAACGCGCCCGCGCCGTCGAGCCGCAGGTGGTGACCTGGCGGCGGGACATTCACGAGCATCCGGAGCTGAGCAATCGGGAGTTCCGCACCGCCGCCCTGGTGGCCGACCATCTGCGCTCGCTGGGCATGGAGGTGCGGACGGAGGTCGCGCATACCGGCGTCGTCGCCACCCTGCGGGGCGGGCGGCCGGGACCGGTGGTCGCGTTGCGCGCCGACATGGACGCGTTGCCGGTCACCGAGCAGGTGGACCTGCCGTTCGCCTCACGCGAGCGGGCGCTGTACAACGGCCAGGAGGTCGGCGTCATGCACGCCTGCGGCCACGACAACCACGTCGCCATTCTCATGGGGGTGGCCGACGTCCTCGCCTCGGTGCGCGAGGATCTACCCGGCTCGGTGAAGTTCATCTTCCAGCCGGCCGAGGAAGGGGCGCCGGAGGGCGAGCGCGGCGGGGCCGAGCTGATGCTCGAGGAAGGCGCGTTCGAGAATCCGCGGCCGGAGGTAATCTTCGGGCTGCACGTCGGTCCGGGGCCGGTGGGGCGGCTGTCCTACCGCGCGGGCAGCACGATGGCCAGCGCCGACTGGCTCCGCATCGTGGTGCGGGGGCGGCAGACCCACGGCGCGGCTCCCTGGGGCGGGATCGACCCGATCGTGGTCGCCTCCCAGATCGTCCTGGGGCTGCAGACCGTCGCCAGCCGCCAGCTTCCGGTGACCCTGACCCCGTCCATCATCACCATCGGCAGCATCCACGGTGGCGTGCGGGGCAACATCATCCCCGACGAGGTGGAGATGGTGGGGACGATCCGGACGTTCGACGCCGACGTGCGGCAGGACATCCACCGGCGGATCCGCCGGACGGCAGAGCAGATCGCGGCGAGCGCCGAGGCGACCGCCGAGGTGTCGATCACCCACGGGTACCCGGTGACCGTCAACGACCCGGAGCTGACCGGGCGGATGGTTCCGACCCTGCAGCGGGTCGCCGGCGACGACCCCGTCGTGGTGCAGGACCTCATGACCGTGGCCGAGGACTTCTCCTATTTTCAGCACGAGGTGCCGGGGCTGTTCTTCTTCCTCGGGGTCACCCCGGACGATCAGGATCCGGCCACCGCACCGATCAATCACTCGCCGCTGTTCTTCGCAGACGAGCAGGCGCTGCCGGTGGGCGTCCGCGCCCTGACCAACCTCACCCTCGACTACATGACCGCGCGCTGAGGCCCGGCGGGGGACGGGAGCATCCCGCCCTCCGCGCTCGATCGGGAGGACTCCTGCGATGGGCGCCTGGCTCGAGAATCGTGGCGTCGCGGCTCCGCTTCCCGCCCCGCCGACCCTCCGTGAGTCTGCGCCGTTGTGCGGCGCCCTGCTGCTGTGCGTCCTCCTGTCGGCCGGCGCTCCCCGGCGTTGCGGCCGGGGAGGCGAATTCCGCCGCTGCCCTGCTCCGGCCGGAAACGGCGACGACGGGTCGTCGGGGTCGTCCGGGCTGTTCAACCTGGATACAGCCTGCTACGGCGCCAGCGGGTCGGGCCGCACCTGGATGTGGCTGATGTAGCCCATCCGGTTCTCGGTGTGCAGCAGCCCGTCCGTGTTGTTCGACACCCAGAGGCCTCGGCCCTTCCACCCCGCGTCGGGGTCGTCGATGCGTCCGTCGAGCCCGCGGGTGAAGGTGCCCAGGGGATACGGGATCCGGAGCTTCGTGAACTCCTCGGTCGCGGGGTCGAACACCAGGAGCGAGTCCGAGTTGGTGCCGGTCAGGATGACCCGGTCCGGGCCGAGGCCGAACGTGTCGAACTGGTCGACCCAGATGTAGTAGTGGAAGTCGGCGCTGCCGGTTCCCGCGTCGGTCCCGCGGATCTTCGGCCCGGGCGTCTCCCAGTAGGTGAACGCTTCGGTCTCGGGGTCGAACCGGCCCAGGTGCCCGCTGCCGGTGCCGAACCAGAGCCTCCCGTCGGTCGTGGCGTCGATGCCCCGCGGTCCGTAGGCCGGCGGCGGCAGCACGTACTGCTCGTACGCCCGGGTCCGCGGATCGAACACGTCGATCCGATTGCCGATGAGGTTCGGCAGCGGCGGCTGCCCGAAGATGCCCGGATAGCCCGCCCGCCAGATGGTGTCGTCCGCCGGGTTGACGATGATCCCGTATCCGCCTCCCATGACCGATCGCCCGGTCTCCGGGTCGATCCTCGTCCAGGCGGTCTGCGCGGCGGCCTCGGTCTCGGCCGGCCGTTTCGGGTCGAGCTTGCCGGGGTCGAGCATGCCCAGCCGGCTGCGGTCGCCGCTCGTCCACAGGCGCCCCTGGCTGTCGAACTGCAGATGGTGCGTGCCGTAGGCGGTGTCGATCAGGACGAATTCCTCGCTGGCGGTGTCGAAGTAGCCGAGCTGCCGCGCCGAGCTCATGTCCCGGGCGCTGAGCTGCCGCGCCGAGCCGCCCGCGGTATCGACGACCACCTCGCTGGCCCAGGCGGGGGTCTCCCGCCCCCGTATCCGGGTCGTCAGCCAGACCCGGCCCTGGTCGTCGAGCATCGGGTTGTGCGAGCTGGTGTTGCCCTGGATGCGACCCATCCGTGACGGGTCTCGGCCGGGCCCGTCGCGCATCGGCACCGCGTGTGACGTGACGGTGTGGGTGACCGGGTCGAGGGCCCAGAGATAGCTCTGGCCGATGTCGATGCCCCACACCTTCCCGTCCGGATAGAGCGTCGGGTCGCGCTTGTCGGTCGAGACGTTGTCGTGGATGTAGCTGAGGTCCTGGCCCCATGCCCACTGCGTGATGACGACATAGCGCTCGACGCCGGTCGGCCGCGGTGGCGCCGGCGGCACCTCCCCGGCGGCGATGCGCGACGCCCAGTCGGCGAGGCTGTCCTTCAGCAGGTCGCGTCCGAGGGAATCGGCGGTTCTGCCCATGCCCGCCCGGTCCCAGACCGCATCCCAATGGTCGGGTTCGAGCCAGATGCGGGAGATCTGCTGTCCCATCTGGTGGCACAGCATGCAGTTCAGCTTCATCTGGCCGAGCCAGTGGTCCGCGCTCGGGTACGCCGCGGCGGTGCGGCTGCTCTCCTCGTCCCGCTCCGGGTCCTCGGCCTCTCCCTCGCCGACGTTCCCCGACCCCGCCCGCAAGCCGGCATGGCCCACGAGGGGGAGTGCGTTGTCGGGCGGCGGCTCGTAGAGCGAGAGCCAGTAGTTCGCCGGGTAGATCTTCGCGGCTTCCTGTGCGGTCCGGGCGTCGTCGACGGCCAGCGTGAGCCGCGCGCCGGGAACGGCCGCGAACCGGGACGAGTCACGCAGTCCGTATCCCCGCACCCACACCTCGTAGTCGCCGTCGGGAAGGTCGGGCACGAGGAACCGGCCCTCGTCGTCGGTCACGACGATGCGCTGGAAGTGCGTCGGCAGGCTGTCGGTCTCCGCCACGACCCAGACCCCGGCCTCCGGCCGGCCGCCGTTCAGCACGACCCCGCCGATGCCTGTGGCAACCACCGGGACCGCGGCGACCCGCGCCGCCGCGTCGTCCGGCCGCGCGCCGCACGCCATGAGCCCGTTCAGCACCACGAGTGCGACCACCACGAGCATTGCGCGATTCATGCGCTCCTCCTTCGATCCGGTCCGCTGATCGGGCAGCGCGAACAGGAAGTATCGCGTTCCTTCCGGAGGCTGGCTTTCTCGGGCGCGAGATCCAGCGCCGAACGAGCACACCGCCACGGTCGGCGGCACGGCCGACGCCCGCAACCGACTTCCTTGAACGCTGTCGCTCTCATGGTCCGGAGCTCCGATCCCACGAGGTGCTGACCAGAGAACGGACCCAGTATAGCGGCCGCCGGCGGGGTTGCGGGTACCCGCGGCGCCTCGATCTCCGTGCAATGGCCGGGCGCAGCAGGTCACCGACGGGTACGCGAGTGGGCCCTTCTTGGACGTCCGGTTCCCGGACGCGGTAGGATGACGGCGAAATCGCAGAACACGAACAAGGACAGTCCGGCCGTGAATGGAAGACATCATGCCTGAACGCTTCACATCGCGGGCAGCGAGCCCCGTCGCGGCCGTCGCCGCCGTGCTGCTGTTGGCCGCCGCCGCCTCGGCGCAGCGCCTGACGGGGACCGAGAACGGGGAGTGGCGCTACCTCGGCGGCGACGCCGGACACACCCGCTCTTCGTCCCTGGACCAGATCAACGGGGAGAACTTCTCCGACCTGGAGGTGGCCTGGATCTGGCGCGGCGACAACTTCGGACCCAACCTCGACTACTTCAACCGGTCCACCCCGATCTACGTGGACGGCGTCCTCTACACGGTGGCCTCGCCGCGGCGGCAGGTGGTCGCGATCGATCCGGCCACGGGGGAGACGCTCTGGATCTTCCGCGAGCCCGAGACCGTCCGGCACCTGCGCTCGCCCCGGCAGGCCTACGGCAAGGGGGTCGCCTATGCGGAAGTGAACGGGCGCGGCGTGATCTTCGTCACCAGCCCCGCCTTCTTCCTGTGGGCGCTCGACGCCGAGACCGGCCGCCCCCTCGAGAACTGGGGCCGCCAGATCCCGCTCGACGGCTTTCCCGCGTCCGGCGGCCTCGACCTGATTCCGCCCCTCGTCGAGGACTGGGGGCGCTGGCTCGACCGCGCGGCCAGCTACGACCCCGGCTACGGCATTCCCCGCGAGCTCGGCATGGTCACCGCCTCGGCCCCGCCCATCGTGGTGAACGGGGTGGTCGTGGTGCTCGTCGGCCACCAGCCGAGCTACGGGCAGACCCGCATCGAGAACGTCCCCGGCGACATCATGGGCGTGGACGCCGCGACCGGCGAAGTGCTCTGGAAGTTCCACACGATTCCGCGCCCCGGCGAGTTCGGGCACGAGACGTGGCACAACGACGCGTGGCAGTGGTCGGGCGACATGTCGACGTGGGCCCCCGCCTCCGCCGACCCCGAGCTGGGGCTCGTCTATCTGGTGACCAACGCCTCGACGGTGCAGAGCTACGCGGGCCACCGGCCGGGCGACAACCTTTTCGGCGGCAGCGTCATCGCGCTCGACGTCGAGACCGGCGAGCGGCGCTGGCACTTCCAGATCCACCGCAGCGACCAGTGGAACTACGACCTGCCGACCCCGCCCATGCTGATGGACCTGACGGTGGACGGGGAGCGCATCCCGGCCCTGATCCAGAACACCAAGCAGGGCCTCGTCTTCGCGTTCAACCGGGAGACGGGCGAGCCCATCTGGCCCATCGAGGACCGGGAGGTCATCCAGACCGAGGTGCCCGGCAACTACACGTCGCCCCGGCAGCCGTACCCGACGCGGCCCGAGCCCGTCGATCCCATCCTGCTGACCGGCCTCACCGAGGAGTTCGTCATCGACTACACGCCGGAGCTCAGGCAGGAGGCGCTGGCCATCCTGGAGCACTACCGGGTCGGGGGCCTCTACGTGCCGGCCCTTCCCGAGAACCACACCAACGACTTCTACAACAACGTCGGCTGCCAGGGCGGCGGCAACGTCATCCCCCATCCGCCGGTCGCGGACCCGAGCACGGGGATGATGTTCAACTCGCACCGCCGGAGCTGCAACGCCCCGTCGTTCATGCGGCCCACCGGCGGCGTCGACGAGGACAACCCCGACTACGCGCGGCCCGGCCCCGGCGGTGCCACCCCCAACTCGACCCCCACCACCGGCACCACGGTGGCGGCGTGGCTGCCCGGCGGCTTCCGCCGGCCCACCCCCGAGCAGGAGCCGTTCGTCTCGGTGGCCGGTCTGCCGCGCATCGACGGCCTGCGGATCTACAAGCCGATGGACAACCAGCTCACCGCGTACCGGATGAACACCGGCGACAAGGCCTGGTCGCTGCCGGCGGGCGAGACCGCGCAGGTCATCCGCGAGCACCCGCGCCTCGCGGGCGTCGACATCCCCAACGCCGGGGGTGCCGGCTTCTCGATTCAGATGGTGGCCGGCGACCTGCTGGTGCAGACCCGCTCGCTCAGCGAAGGGACGCGGCAGATCGTGCCCGACGCGCCGCTCCTGCTGCACGGCCGCGACAAGTACACCGGCGAGATCCTCGGCAGCGTCGAGCTCCCCGCCCCCGGGCAGTACGGCATGATGACCTACCTGCACGAGGGCAGGCAGTACATCGTCGTGCAGATCGGCAGCATCCAGACCGGTTTCCCCGGCTCGCTCGTGGCCTACGCGCTGCCGTAGGAGTCCAGTGCATCGATGGAGGCGCCCGGGAAGCTGGGGCAGTTGGGAGGAGCGGTCGCGGAAGCGTTCGCTTCATCCGCGGAGGCGGCCGGGCAGTTGGGAGGGGCGGCGTTCAATGCCTCCGCGCGGCGCGAGGCCGTCGAGAAGCTCCGGGAATCACTCGCAACACACGAGACCGTTCGCAAGGAAGTCGAACAGGCGAGCGTGCGCCTGTTCGAACAGCGACGACGGGCCGTCGTTGAGGTTGTCGAGCCGATCGCCGAGTACGTGAACCAACTGGCGAATTCGCCCCGGGACTTCGACAGGTCGGTGCGCGAGTATCGCATCGAAGTCGATCGGTTCGAGAACACCGTGCATCGAATCGAGACGGAAGCCGCCAGGTCCGCGGCAATCGGGAGCGGCACTGGTGTGGCCGGCGCCACGGCCGGGGTCGGGCTGGCCGCCTTCGGTCCGTCGGTGGCCATGGCGGTAGCGACGACTTTCGGCACCGCATCGACGGGGACGGCCATCTCCGCCCTGTCCGGCGCTGCCGCCGCCAACGCCGCCCTCGCCTGGCTGGGCGGCGGGGCCCTCGCGGCCGGCGGTGGCGGCATGGCGGCGGGAAACGCGCTCCTGGCCCTGGCGGGACCCGTGGGCTGGACCATCGGCGGCGTCGCGCTGGCGGGCTCGGGAATCTACCTCCACTACCGCAACGGTGAGCTCGCCCGGCGGGCCGCACAGGAAGGTGTCAGGGCCGAAGGGGAGATCCGTTCCCTGCGGACGGCCAGCCGGGAGATCGAGGGACTCGCGGCCAGTACGAAGACTCACACCGAAGGCACGCTGGCCGCCCTCGGCTGGCTTCGCGACAACGCCCCGAACGACTACCGACAGTTCGATCGCGGACAGAAGGAGCGTCTCGCGGCCCTCGTCAATCACGTTCGCTCGCTCGGCGAGCTGCTTCGCAAGGAGGTCGAGTTGTGAAGCGGTCCTCCCCGGATCGGAGCGGGCTGCAGGTCGCCGCGCAGGTCGTAGCGGCCTGGGCCAGTCTGGAGGAGTCGAGTCGAGCCGGCGCACTCGCCGGCGTGCTGCGGGAGCAGGATCGGGTCTTTCTCGACGCCGTGCGGGAACTGCAGGCTATCCGCGATTTCGTGGGATCGCCGGCGAACATCCTGGGCAGGACAAACACCAAGCACGGCGAGATCGCCGAGCAGGTCCACGTGGGCGTGAGCCGCGCCTGGGACGTGCTCCGTGGCCGCGCTCCGACTGCTACGTTCGACGGCGTGCCACGTACCGGTCCGGTGGATTACCGGGTGGACGGCGTGGACATCCAGTCGAAGTACTACAACGGCCTTCGAAATACGCTGGGCGGTGTGGCTGCGCACGCGGAGAAGTACCCGGACTTCTCCGACGGGCACGGTCGTTACCATGTTCCCCGTGACCAGAATCGGCAGTTGGAGGAGTTGCGCCGGACGGGTGGGATTGAGGGTCTGTCCGACCGCAGCGCAAGGGGGATTCAGCGCCGAGTCGATGGTCTCGAGCGGGCGACGGGCCGATCGGCGGACGATCTGATCGATCCTGGCGACGGCAGCTACCCTGAGGTTCAACGCGGACGCGTCCACGATACCCTTCGCGACCGTGACGACAGGCTCGCTCGGGAGAACGAGGAACTGAAGCAGGCGGCGCGGGACGGGCATGGCCCGTCCGCGGCCGGGTTCGTCAAGGCCGCGGGGCTCGGCGCCGCGGCCGGGGGTGGACTCGGTCTGGCGCAGGCAATCTGGATCAAGCACCGAGAGGGCAGGAATGCCTTTCGCGGAGAGTTTTCGATCCAGGATTGGCAGGACGTCGGCGTCGTGGCGGCGCAGGGCGCTACTGGAGGAGCGGTTGCCGGCGGCGCGCTCTACGTACTGACGAACTCTACGGCGTTGGCGGCGCCTTTCACTACGGGCGATCTCGACGACTTCATGCGGGAGTGAGCATGGACCCCCTGCACAATCCGCTCGACGGCATGTCGCCGGCGCTGTACGTTGCGACGCTGTCGGAGATCGCCCACGCGGACGGCCTTCATCCCGCCGAGCGGGAGCTTCTCGAACACCACGCCGCCCGTTTCGGGGTGAACCTCGACGATCTCCCCGCGGTGCCCCGTGATCTGTCGGCGCTGCCGTGGGCCACGCGCGTTCTGGTCTATCGCGATGCGGTAACGTTGGCGCTGGCCGATGGGATGAGCGCCGAGGAAGAGCGGTATCTCGACGGTCTGGCGGAACGCCTGACGCTGCCGGACGAGACGGTCGAAGCGATCTCTACATGGGTGCACGATTACGAGGCGCTGCTCAAGCGTCTCGATGAGCTGATCGGCGCATGACGAGTCCAATCCGCTCTGAACGCCGCTGTCTGTCGGATCGCGGAAATCAACCGTGGGCCGACCCCTGTTACCCTGAGCGATAGCGACGGAACGTCGGCATGGAAAACGACCGACGCTCCCACTGCCCGCCAAGGGCATCTGGCTGCTTCCACCCCCCGCCCGGGCCGTTCTGACTCCAGTCCATACGGAATAGATGCGTTTCAGCGACCTCCGTCGCGCTCGATGCCACAGGGGTGGCTGTAGTGCATGAGAAGTCCTCCTTGCGGATACGCAGTTGGTCGAGCACCTTGCGCAGCAGGCCCGGCCCCAGCTCACCCCGTTTCAGCGATGTCCTGTCGAGGCCGGTCCGGCCGATCCCCAGCTTCCTCCAGTCGCGACGCCGTCGGTGGAGATTCTCGTTCGGTTGGCAGCCGGGCCTCAGTGCTCCGTCTCGTCTTCCGCGGCAAGGGGGCCCGGCTGCAAGCCAACCGCTTCGAAGATGGCGCGGGCGATCAGCATCTCCGTGTCCACGCCGTGCCGCGCGGCCGCCTTGGCTGCAACGGCATCAATCTCCGCCGTCCAGCGCATGCGGTACTCGACCAGACCGGCCTCGTCGTGGATGTACCGGGTGAGCTGGACGGGGCCCATGATCAGTTTGCTCATGATCGCCTTCTCCGCGACGTCGGTCCGACCGGCAGAGGCTGTTGCCCCACGAATGGGCTGCGCTCCCGGAACTCGCGTGCACTCCCGCTCAGGATAGCGCCGCTGCTCGATCCCGCCCCCCCGCAGGGTGATTCGCGCGGAACCTCGCCGCTCGTCACGGATCGGCGGCCTGTCTGCAGCAGCAGGGATGCCGGCAGCGCGGCGGGCGCGAGGACAGGTCAGTCGCGCATCGCCGAGTAGACCGCCATGTGCGCGCTCACGATGAGCTGCAGCGCCTCCTGATTGGGCTCCAGCGACCACACGCCGCGCTCCGACGTGCCCCCCAGGGCGATGCCGTCGCTGCGCGGCTGCATGTGGACGCCGAGGACGCCCCGAGGAGCCCCGGGAAGGTCGGCGCCGATGCCGTAGTCGACCTCCTCCTGGGGCACGAGCACGGTGAGCTGCCCCTTCAGGGGCATCAGCTCGGGGTCGCTGAAGAGGTCGCGCGCGCCCAGCCCGGTGCAGTTGACGACCACCGGCTCGCTCAAGTCCACCAGCTCGCGCGGCTCGGTGAACTTGCGGATCTCGATGCGCCCGCCGAAGTCGATGAAGTCGTGAACCAGCGCGTCCAGGTAGATGGACGGCTCGATGCGCAGTTGGCTGCGCCGGATCGCGTAGCGGGTGGCGAAAGGATGCTCCCCGGGTTCCAGCGTGACCTCGCCGGTGCGCAGGTGGGCGGGAAGCAGCGGCTCTTCATCGTCCTCGGCATCGTCCCGTGCGGCGCCCGGGGGCGTGTCGCGGAGACCGTAGCGGTCGATCCAGGAGACGCCGAATCCCCTCCCCGCCAGCTGTTGGAGCTCGCGGTAGGAGATCTCCGCGGCCTCGCGGAACTGGCCGTCCCAGGCAGGTGTCCTGAGGTCGCCGTCGACCAGCCCCGAGGTGGGGGTGAAGCCCGCCAACGACATGTTCGAGGTCGTGTTCGGCGGCACCGACATGGCGTAGATGGTCACTGCGAATCCGCGCCGTTGCAGCTGGCGCGCGGCGGTGAGGCCCACGGCGCCGCAACCGATGACCGCCGCCCGGCGGCTGTCGTGGCCGAGGGCCATCTCGGCCGCCATCCGTCCCGTGCCCCAGGAGAGCGACATGCCGGAGCCGCCGTGACCGTAGTTTTGGATCACCGTGGTGTTGTCGAGCCGGTCGGCGCGCAACAGGAAGCCGGAGGGGCGGTGCGGGCGCAGCCCGACCGTGGTGCGGATGATTCGGTCCCAGGCCGCGCGGACGGGCGCGAGCCGCAGAGGCGGCCGCCTCTGCGGGGGGACCGACCGCGCCGAGCAGCCGCCCAGGCCGGCGCCCACGAGGCCCATGCCGCCGACCTTCAGGAGCGTTCTTCGGTCCACCTTCGCCTCCGGGGTTCATTCACGCCATGGCAGGTGTCTTCGCCGATGCCCATCTTGGATCGACCATCCTTTACGGGCAACTCCATTCGGTTCGCGGGCGCCCCCGTTTGCGGCGCCACCTTGAATCTGTGGTTGAATGGAACGCATCCTGAGGAGAGCGGCCGGCGGGGCGCCCTGACCGCCCCGCGGCCGGAGACCGCAGAGAGGAGCCATCCATGCCTCGGCGCCAACGCTCACTCGTCGTCACCGTCGCGTCGGCGATCGCCCTCGCGGCGCTCGCGGTCGGCCTCGCCGCGCAGGCGCCCGAGCCGGGCCGCGGCTACCCGTCGACGGACTGGCCCTTCACCGGCGGCAACTGGTCCAGCTCGCGCTACACCAGCCTCGACGCCGTCTCGACCGATACCGTCGATCGCCTCGGCGGCGCCTGGACGACGCCGCTCCCCGGCGGCGCCGCGTCGCGGGCGACCCCGGTGGTGCAGGACGGCGTCATCTACCTGACCGGCGGCGCGAACGTCTTCGCGTTCGACGCGCGGACCGGCGACCCGGTCTGGCGCTGGGAGCCGGACCCCGAGGCGGGGCGGGTGCCGTCGTGGCAGGGCGTGGTGCTGGGCGACGGTCACGTCATCTTCGGCACGCGGAGCGGGGAGGTCATCGCGCTCAGCCAGGAGACCGGCGAGCTGGTCTGGACGACGCGGGTCGGGAGCGAGGTGCGGACGCGGGGCGAGTCGGTGACGACGGCGCCGATGTACGCGCGCGGCAAGGTGTTCGTCGGCCTCGCCAACGGCGATGTCGGCGGGCAGGGTCGCGTGCTCGCCCTCGACGCCGCCACCGGCTCGGTGGAGTGGACGTTCTTCGTGGTGCCGCGTCCCGGCGAGTTCGGCCACGAGACCTGGCCGCAGGACAACGACTCGTGGGAGTTCGGGGGCGGCGGCGTGTGGCTCGTCGGCACCGTCGACCCGGACCTCGGCATGGTCTACTTCTCGACCGGCAACCCGGTGCCGATGTTCGGCGGCGAGATCCGCGAGGGAGACAACCTGTTCACCGCCTCGGTCCTCGCCCTCGACATGGAGACGGGCGAGCGCCGGTGGCACTACCAGGTCGTCCGTCACGACATCTGGGACGCCGACATCGCCACCCCGCTACTGCTCTACGACACGACGGTCGACGGCGAGCCGGTCAAGGCGGTGGCGGCGATGCGCGCCGACGGCTATCTCTTCCTCTTCAACCGCGAGACCGGCGAGCCGCTCCTGCCCATCGAGGAGCGCGAGGTTCCGCAGGACCCGCACCAGCTCACGGTGCCGACCCAGCCGTTCCCGACCCAGACCGAGACGATCCTCTTCGAGTGCTCGTACTGGCGCGACCGGGTGGCGCCGCCGTTCCAGCTCAACTGCAGCAGCTACACGCCGCCCTCGGTCGACGAGCAGACGGTGGTGGCGCCGGGCGTGCCGATTCCGCTGGTGCGGGTCACGCCGTTGGCGTTCTCGCCCGATACCGGCTACATCTACGCGCAGGGGCGCGCCCACGTCGGCCGGGCTCGCCGCTTCGCGGACCCCTTCGTCTGGAACACCGCGCGGTTCCACCTCACGCTGCCCGACGCGGTCGGGGTGCTCGCCGCCGTCGACACCGCGACCGGCCGTGTGGTCTGGAAGAACGAGATGCCGAGCGCGTTCCTCGGCGTGAGCGGTCCCCTCGTCACGGCGGGCGGCCTGCTGTTCCGGGGCTCGCCGGGGGGACAGGCAGAGGCCTACGACGTGCGAACCGGGGTCCGCCGCTGGGCGTTCCGGACGAGCCAGGAGGGGTCGCGGCTGCGTCCCGGCCCGGCCTCGGCCTACGAGCTCGACGGCACGCAGTACATCGCCATCGCGATGGGGCCCGCGCTCTGGGCGTTCACCCTCGACGGCGCGGTGCCGGCGCGCGGCGAGCCCTCGCCGGACCCGCCGGTGGACGATCAGCCGAGCGGTCCCGCCCCGCGCGAGACCGACGAGATCGACACCGCGACCCTGCTCGAGAACCCGCGGGGCTCGGTCGGCGGCCGGCGCTACGCGTTCGACGAGCACAACTTCAACCCGGTCCGCGCGCGGGTCACCGCGGGCACGCGGGTCCGGTTCACCAACAACGGCGAGATCGCCCACACCGTGGCCGCGCGCGACGGCAACTGGAGCACCGCCACCCTCGCGCCGGGCCTGTGGGACTTCGTCACGTTCGACGAGCCGGGGACGTTCCTCTATCACTGCGAGGACCATCCCTGGGCGGTGGGGCAGATCACGGTCGATCCGTGACGCCGTCCGCCTGTGTCGTCGCATCGCGGCGTGTTTGATTACCCTGCCCGCCTCCGGGCAGACGGAGCCGGAGCCGGCGTCAGGGGGCAAGGCTGTCCGGACGCGCTGACCCGAGAGCGTTTCGTGCGCGGTGGACACGCGCCCGTGGAGGACGAAGAACGTGCATGCGAGAAAGCTGGCCGGGTCGATGCTGTTGGCGACGTCGCTGCTGGCGTTGGCCAGTCTCGGCGCCGCCGCCCAGGACACCCGGCTGATTGACGCAGCCCGGGCGGCGGACTCGACGGGCGTGACCGCCCTGCTCGAACAGGGTGTCTCTGCGAATGCCCGGCAGGCGGACGGCGCGACCGCCCTGCACTGGGCCGCCCACTGGGACGATGCGGCGATGGCCGACGCGCTCGTTCGGGCCGGCGCCGCCGTCGACGCGACGAACGACTTCGGCGTCACGCCGCTCTGGCTGGCCTGCCTCAACGGCAGCGAGACGATGGTCGCGACCCTGCTGGCGGCCGGCGCCGATGCGAACGCCGCGCTGCCCTCGGGCGAGACGGTGCTGATGACCGCGTCCCGCACCGGGTCGGCGGAGGCGGTACGCCTCCTCGCGTCCCACGGGGCGGACCTGAACGCCCGCGAGCAGGCGCGGGGGCAGACGGCGCTGATGTGGGCCGTGGCCCAGCAGCATCCCGACGTCGTGGAGACGCTGGTCGCGCTCGGGGCGGACGTCCACGCCCGCTCGGCCCCGCGGCCGCGTCGCATCCACACGCGGACGGCCGGGTTCAACCCGACCGGGGTGCTCGACATCGTGCAGGGCAGCAACACGCCCATCCTGTTCGCGGCCCGACAGGGCAATCTCGAAGCCGCCAGACATCTCGTGGCGGGGGGCGCCGACGTGAACGACACCGCGGCATCGGGCACGAGCGCACTGGTCGTGGCCGCGCACAGCGGCCATACCGCGCTCGCCGCGTTCCTGCTCGAGCAGGGCGCCGACCCGAACGCGGCCGAGGCCGGCTACTCCGCCCTGCACGCCGCCACCCTGCGCGGCGACGAGACGCTGGCGGCGGCGTTGCTGGCGCGCGGCGCGGACCCGAATACACCGGTGAGACGCGGCAGCCCGGGCCGGCGCAACAGCCCGGACTACGTGCTCGAGCACGACGTGGTCGGCGCCACCCCCTTCTGGCTCGCCGCGCATTTCGCCGAACCCGGCATCATGTGGGCGCTCGCCGACCATGGCGCCGACCCGCAGGTCGTCATGGCGGACGGCACGACGCCGCTGATGGCGGCAGCTGCCGCCCGCCGACGCCGCGAACCGGGACTGGCCGCGAACCCGGCCGAGGACGAGCGGCTCGTGCTGGAAGCGGCCAGGGCGGCGATCGACGCGGGGGTCGACGTCAACGCGGCGGACGCGGCCGGAAACACGGCGTTGCACACCGCTGCTTCGAGACGCCTCGACACCGTCATCCGGTTGCTGGCCGACAGCGGCGCCGACCTGCATGCCCTGAACGGCAGGGAGCAAACGCCGCTGGCGGTGGCCGGCGGGCGCGGGGGCGGTGACAACAGCACCGTCGAGCTGCTGCGCCGCCGCGCGACCTTGCGGTCACGTTGAGAGTTTCGCTGGCGCGAACTCCTGCGCGACCTTGGGGTCGCGTTGAGAGTTTCGCTGGCGCGAAAGCGCGACCGCCAACTGGTACTCCTTGGCGCCTGGAACGTCGGCGCAATGAGCGGGGATTGGAGAACGAATATGAGCGACAAGCATTTCGCGTTGGTGAGCGCCCTGACGACCGCCTTCGCCGTCGCTTTACTGGTGCCCCAGCCTGCGGCCGGCCAGGGCCGCGCGGGCGCCACGGAAACCTCGTCGACGGTCGCGGCCGGCCA
The DNA here is from genome assembly GCA_965215895.1 of Vicinamibacterales bacterium. Taxonomy (GTDB): domain Bacteria; phylum Acidobacteriota; class Vicinamibacteria; order Vicinamibacterales; family UBA8438; genus JAJEEA01. The sequence goes on from OZ244130.1 coordinate 1,828,360, forward strand.
GTGGACCGTGCCACGCACGGCGGATGGCCAACCGGACCTGCAGGGCGTCTGGTTGAACACGAGTGCGACACCCTTCGAGCGACCGGAGGCCCTCGCAGGGAGAGAGTTTCTCACCGACGACGAAGTGGCCGAGTTGACACGGCGGGCGAATCGGATCTTCAAGGAAAATGACGCGGACCTTGCCATCGGAGACGCGCTGTACCTGGCCGCCCTGGCGGATGTCGACGCCTTTCGGAGACGAGGGGCGAACCGTGGTTCCAATTTCATGGTGGACCGGGAGTTCGACAACCGAACGTCGCAGATCGTGGACCCGCCTGATGGAAGACTGCCGGCCCTGATGCCGGCGGCGGTCGAGAGGCTGGCGGCGATAACCGCCCGGGATCTCGATCCGGCAGGTCCGGAGGATCTCAACCCTCGCGCCCGCTGCGTGACGCCGGGGATGCCGCGCATCGGCCCCGGCCCCCGTGGCGACCCCCTGTACGGGTACTACCAGGTTTTTCAGTCGCCGGGGTATCTCGTCCTCATGATGGAGACAAACCACGACGCGCGGATTGTGCGCCTGGACGGGTCTCCACCTCTTTCCCCGCGTATCCGCCAGTGGCACGGAGACTCGCGGGGGCGATGGGACGGAGACACGCTGGTCATCGAGACCGCGAACTTCTCGTCCAAGAGCAACTTCCTCGGAGCCGCCGAGAACCTGCACCTCGTGGAGCGTTTGACCCGTGTCGCGTCCGACGCGATCCGCTACGAGGTCACGGTCGACGACCCGACGACCTGGGCGAGGCCGTGGACGGCTGACGTCCGCCTCAAGCGGCAGGACGCCAACATCTACGAGTTTGCGTGCCATGAGGGAAACGGGGACATCATGCTGAGCATCCTCGCCACCGCGCGCGCGTACGGGCCGAGGGGGGCGGCGGCATTCGAGGAGCCACGCACACGCTGATCGTCACGGGGGTCTGTGCGTCCCCTCCGAGTGGTGGGGGTGGAGCGTCCGCGGGTCGGTGGCCATGCATCCCGCAAAGGCCTTCGCCGGACCATCCTCAGCGAGGTCGAATCCGAGAGTATGATGAGGCCGTGAATCCTGTCTCGCGGCGGGGGTTTCTGAAGTCGAGCGCTGCCGTCACGGCGGCGACGACGCTCCCGGCCGCCCGGGCGCCGCTCGGCGCCCAGGCTCGCCAGGCCGATTCGCCGCCTCGAACCACCATCGCGCTGACCGTCAATGGTGTACGGCGCACCGTCGACGTTGAGGATCGGTGGACGCTTGCCGAGCTGATCCGCGACCACCTCGACCTGACGGGGACCAAGATCGGGTGCGATCGCGGCGAGTGCGGTGCGTGCACGGTGCATCTCGACGGCGTCCCGGTCTACTCGTGCAGTCAGCTCGCCGTCTGGGCCGATGGCTGCGCCGTGAAGACGGTCGAAGGGCTCGCCGACGACGGCCGGCTGGATCCGCTTCAGGCGGCATTTGTTGCGGGCGATGGCCCGCAATGCGGATTCTGCACGTCGGGCCAGTTGATGGCGGCCAAGGCGATCGTGTCGGCTACGCCAAATCCCACCGAGGATGAAGTCCGGCAGGGCATGGCGGGCAACATCTGCCGCTGCTCGAACTACAACCGCTACGTCGCCGCGGTCCTCGACCGGCCGCCCGAGCGGGCGACGGACTCGGATCCGATGAGCGTGGTCGGCCAGAGTCGCCCCCGGATCGATGCGGTCGAGCGGGTTACCGGCGCGGCGCGCTATACCAGCGACGTCAAGCTGCCGGGGATGGCATACGCGCGGGTGCTTCGGAGCCCGCATCCCCATGCCCGCATCAGGGGGATCGATACCCGGCGGGCCCGGGAGATGCCGGGCGTCTACACCGTGTTGACGCGCGAGAACTGCGACACCATCTGGCGGTCCGGCGATCAGCAGAACCCACGCTACCTGTTCAACAATCCGGTTCGGTTCGTCGGGGATCCGGTCGCCGCTGTCGCCGCCGTCGACCGCCACGTGGCCGAGGCGGCGATCGGGGCGATCGAGGTCGACTACGAGGCGCTCGACTTCGTCCTCGATCCGGAAGAGGCCCTCCAGCCCGGGGCGGTCGAGATCCAGCCCGGGGGGAACCTCTCCCGTCGACGCGACGGCGAGGCGTTGCCCGAGGTCTATCAGCGTGGCAGCGTGGACACCGGTTTCGCCGCCGCTGCGGTGGTGGTCGAGGAGACCTACGTCTCCAAGCACCACAACAACGCGCAGATGGAGCCCCGCTCCGCCGTGGCGCGTTGGGAGGGCGACGAGCTCACGCTGTGGTCGCCGACCCAGGGCATCTCGAACTGCCGCTCCGACATGGCGCGGGATCTCGATCTGCCTCCCGAGCAGGTCCGCGTCGTCTGCGAGTACATGGGCGGCGGGTTCGGCAACAAGAACCAGTGTCAGGACGCCGATCTCATCGCGGCGATCCTCGCGCGGGAGGCGGGGCGTCCCGTCAAGCTGGAGCTGACGCGGAAGGGCGACTTTCTCGGCGTCCATGGCCGTTGGCCGACGGTGCAGCACTACAAGGTGGGGGCCAGCCGCGACGGGACGCTGCAGGCGATCCAGCTCCGCGGCTTCAGCGGGATGGGCCCGCATCGCAAGAGCGGCGGCGGCATCGCCGGGATCGAGCTGTTCCGGTGTCCCAACGTGCGCCGCGAAGTCTCGCCGGTCTACACCAACATGAGCGTGGCCGCGAACTTCCGGGGCCCGGCCTATCCCCAGGGGGTCTGGGGGATCGAATCGGTCATGGACCAGGTCGCCCACGAGCTGTCGATCGACCCGCTTGACTTCCATCTCCGGAACCTGACGCGCGCCTTCAACGACGAGACGCCCTATACGAGTTGGGCGCTCCGCGAGTGCCTCACCGAGGGGGCAGACCGGTTCGATTGGCCGGCTCGGTGGCGGCGGGCCGGAGCCGGGAGCGGTCCGCGCAGACGGGGCGTGGGGTTGGCGATCGGCATGTTCGCCGCCCGCCTCGGGCGCAGCAGCGCGGTGTTGCGACTGGAGCGCGGGCGCCTGTTTCTCCATATCGGGGTCACCGACATCGGCACCGCGACCAAGACCGCCATGGCCCAGCTGGCCGCCGAGGCGATGGGGATGGACCTGGCCGAGGTCACCGTGATCTGGGGAGACACCGCTCGCTGCCCGTATTCCGTGGGGGAATCGGGGAGCCGGACGACGACCCATACCGGACAGGCGATTGTCGAAGCCGCGGAAGATCTCCGGCGGCAGATCGCAGCGGTCGACGGCCCCGTCGAGAGCCGCACGCTGATCGCGCAGGCGACGCCGCAGCCGGTCCTCGACGGGCTGGCGCGCTACGCCTCGGCCGCGCACTTCGTGGAAGTCGAGGTGGACACGGAGCTGGGCGGCATCCGGGTGCTGCAGTATCTGGCGATGCACGAGAGCGGGCGCATCATCAACCCGCTCACCGCCGAGAGTCAGGTGAAGGGCGGCGTCACGATGGGCATCGGCATGGCGCTGCACGAGGAGCTGATCTACGACCGCCTCACCGGCGTTCCGGTCAACCCGGGGTACTACGGCGCCCGGGTCATGACCCACCTCGACGCACCCGAGATCGAGGTTCGGTTCATCGAGCCGGACGACGCGTATGGACCGTACGGGGCGAAGAACGTCGGCGAGCCGCCGATCATCCCGGTGGTGGCGGCCATCGGCAACGGTGTGTTCAATGCAACCGGCCGCCGGCTCCGGGAGCTGCCGATGACGCGGGATCGGGTGCTGGAGGCGCTGGCGTGAGACCTCTCGCCAACGTGAATCCGGAGAGCCTGGTCGACGCCGTCGCGCGTCTGGACCGTGACGGCTCGCGGGCGGCCGCGGTCGGAGGCGGCAGCGACCTGCTCGGGATGATCAAGGACGATCTGGTCTCCCCCGACGTTCTGGTAAATCTCAGGACGCTTGCCGCTTCGGACGATCTGAACACCATCGTATCGGGACCCGCGGAACTGCACGTCGGCGGGCTGGTGACGCTGACCCGGCTGAGCACCCATCCGGAGGTGTCCTCCCGCTACCGGGTGCTTGCGGAGGCGGCCGGGTCGGTGGCAACGCCCCAGATCCGCAACGTCGCCACCCTGGCCGGCAACCTCTGCCAGCGACCCTGGTGCTGGTACTTCCGTCAGAAGTTCCCCTGTTACAAGCACGGCGGAAACCGCTGCTTTTCCCGGACCGGCGAGAACCAGTTCAACGCCATCTTCGGCGGCGGTCCGAGCTACATCGTCCATCCGTCCGACACCGCCCCCGCGCTCGTAGCCCTCGACGCCCGTTTTCGTCTCGTCGGTCCCGGCGGAGAACGAGTCGTTCCGGCCGGCGAGTTCTTCACGCTCCCTCGCGTTGATGTGGCGCGCGAGAACGTGCTCGAGCCGAACGAGATACTGGCTGCCGTCACCGTTCCGGCCGCGTCCGATCTCCGGAGCACCTATGCCAAGGTGCTCGACCGGGAAGCGTGGACCCACGCCGTCGTCAGCCTGGCGCTGGCGCTGCAGATGGATGGCGACCGCATCCGCCGCGCGGGAGTCGTGCTGGGTGGCGTCGCCCCCATTCCGTGGCGGGTCGAGGCGGTCGAGGACGTGCTGGTGGGGCAGCGGGTGACCGAGTCGCTCGCGGCCGAAGCGGGGCGACTCGCCGTCGACGGCGCCCTGCCGCTGTCGAAGAACCGCTACAAGGTTCCACTGGTCGAGAATCTCGTGCGCCGGACGCTGCTCTCGCTGGGGGGCAGCGGGTGACCGGTCCTATGCCTCGCCGGGACTTCATCCTGCTCGGCCGGGGCCGCACGCGAACCCTCGATGTCTCGTGCGAGCGGTTGTACATGACGTTCGTCGAGGCCGGGATGAGCGGATCGACCGCCGCCCTGCTCGCCCGCCTCGCCGAGCAGTCGGCGCGGGCCCGCCGGGTGAGACTTCGCGAGACGGTCTGGCTCGCGCGCGCCGACTTCCGGTCGGCGCTCAAGCCGGTGCTCGACGCGTTCGAGTCCCGCGGCGGAACGGTGGAGGTGGCGTCGTAACCACCGGAGAGCCGCGTCACAGGCGGCCTCGGTCACCTTGTCGCCGGCGCGAAAGCGCGACCTTGCGGTCACGTTGGGAGTTGCGCTGGCGCGAAACTCCCACTCCTGCGGCGCGCAAACGCCTGTGCCGTTGTTCCATAGGGTGTGACGAGACCGATTCGTCGAGGGGAGTAATGTGAGCGACCAACAGCGCGCCACGAGCGCGGTTGTGGATTTCATTGGCCGGGCCCGCTGGCAGGATTTTCCGAAGGAGGCCGTCCGGATCGCGAAGCGATGCGTCATCGACGGACTCGGCGTCATGCTGGCCGGATCGACGCAGGACGCCGGCCGCATCCTGCGCGGCTACGTCCGGACAGTTGACGCGAAGCGGGAGTCCACCGCGTTCGGCCCCGAGCCGTTCAGGAGCGGTGCGTCCTCGGCGGCGCTGCTCAACGGGACGAGCGGCCATGCGCTGGACTGGGACGACACGCAACTGGCGACCAGTGCCGACCGTATCTTCGGATTGCTGACGCACCCGACCGTGCCGCCGATGGTCGCAGCGCTGGCCATCGGTGAGCGGCAGCATGCGTCCGGCACGGCGTTCCTCGAGGCGTTTCTCACGGGCTTCGAGGTCGAGTGCAAGATCGCCGAGGCCATCAGTCCCGGCCACTACATGAAGGGCTTCCACTCGTCCGGCACCGTTGGCACGTTCGGCGCGGCTGTCGCCGCGGCCAAGCTGCTTGGTCTCGAGGGCGCTCAGATCGCGCACACGCTCGCCATCGCGGCGAGTTCAGCCTCCGGCATTCGCGTGAACTTCGGGACGATGACCAAGCCGCTGCACGTGGGTCGGGCGTCGCAGAACGGGGTGGTCGCGGCCGAGCTTGCTGCGAGAGGCTTCACGGGAGGCCGGGACGCCCTCGATCCGCCGTGGGGCTTTTTCCAGGCCTTCAGTCACGGTGAGGGCTTCGATGCCGACCGTATCGTCGGCAAGCTCGGCGACCCGCACACGATCGTGTGGCCCGGGGTATCGATCAAGCCGTACCCGTGTGGCGTGCTCGGGCATCCGACGATGGATGCCATGCGACGACTGGTGATCACGCATGATGTGCAGCCGGAGAGCATCGTGGGCATTCGCGTGCGCGCCGGGTCCAACATCCTCAATCCGCTGCGGTACCCCATCGCGACCAACGAGCTCGAGGCGAAGTTCTGTCCGGCGTTCATGGTGGGCGCCATCGCGCTCCGGCGGAAGGCGGGCGTTCACGAATTCAACGACGAGTTCGTCCGGAGTGTGCCGGTGCAGGCGATGATGCGAAAGGTGGAGCGCGTACTCGACCCGGAGATTGAGGCGAAGGGCTGGGAGAAGATCCGCAGCACCGTCGAGGTGGATCTCGACGACGGTCGCACGCTCGTCGAGGAGGCGGACGAACGCTATCGGGGCGGGCCGGACCTGCCGTTCACCCGGGAGGAACTCCACGAGAAGTTCGGCGACTGCGCGTCGCTCGTGCTGCCGCCGTCGGCGCTCGAAGAGACCGTCAGCATGGTCGAGGCGCTGGAGGACCTGTCCGATGTGAGCCAGCTTTCCCGCGTCCTGAGCGCAGCCATGGCGGCTGTGGCGCAATGACGCTCGCGTGGGTCTCGGTCGGGGCGCTCGTCCTGGCCGTCGCGCTGAGCGTCCTCACGACGATCAATGTCGGCATCCTGTCGCTGGCCATGGCCTGGCTGGTGGGGGTGTACCTGGGCGGAATGTCGGTCAATACCGTCCTGTCGGGCTTTCCCGTGCCGTTGCTGGTCACGCTCGTCGGCGTGACGCTGCTGTTCAGCATGGCCGACACCAACGGCACGCTGTCCAGGTTGACCGGGCGGGCCGTCCGGCTCTGCCGCGGGAACGCGGGGCTGTTGCCCGTCATGTTCTTCGCATTGGGCGTGGTCGTGTCGACGATCGGTCCTGGTGGCACACCTGCCAGCGCCCTGCTGGCGGCGCCCGCCATGGCCGTCGCGGGGAGGGTGGGCATACCGGCGCTGCTGATGGCGCTCATGGCTGGCAATGGCGCGTTGGCGGGCACGCTGTCGCCGTTTGCGCCTGGCGGCATCATCGCCAATGACGTGATGACGCGCATCGGCCTCGGCGGCCTCGAGTGGCAGACCTACGGGTACAACGTCCTGGCGCACTCGATCGTGGGCATTGGCGGCTTCGTGCTGTTCGGCGGCCTGAAGCTCTTTCGCCGACGCGAAGGAGACGCCGCATCCGTGGAGCCGGATGTCGAACACTTCGAGCGCAGGCATTGGCTGACCATCGCCGGCATTTCGGCGCTGATCGTCGCGGTCGTCGGCTTCGATGCGCACGTGGGTTTGACGGCGGTCTTCATCGCCGCGTTGCTCACCCTCCTCGGGAGCGTCGATGAGCAGAAGGCCATTCAGCGCATGCCCTGGGGCGTCATCCTGATGGTCACCGGGGTGACGGTGCTGATCTCGATCATGCAGAAGACCCAGGGCATGGACCTGTTCACGAGCGGGCTGGCCAGTATTTCCACCTCGGAAACGGTCGTGCCGATCATGGCGTTCGGGACAGGTCTGATATCGGTGTACAGCAGCACGTCCGGCGTGGTGATGCCAGCGTTCCTGCCCATGGTGCCAGACCTCGCGCAGCAGATTGGCGCCGTCGAGCCCGTTAACCTCGCGTGGTCGATCACCGTGGGCGGCGGGCTTGTCGATCTCTCGGCGCTCTCCACCGTGGGCGCCCTGTTCCTGGCAGCGGCGCCCCCCGGCACCAACACGCGCGCGCTGTTCAACGCGCTCCTCGCGTGGGGGCTCTCGATGTCCGTGGTCGGCGCAGCGCTCTGCTGGATTCTGTTCGCGTAGCCCATGCGCATCGCGATTCTCGACGATACTCACCAGGCGTGGGAGGGCACCGAAGGCGTACGCCGATTGCGCGAGCGCGCCGAGGTAAAGGTGTTCACGGGGCCGTTCGGCGATCCTGCAGCGCTACGCGGTTTCGATACGGTGATTGCCAACCGCGAGCGGACGCGCTTTAACCGCAAGCTGCTCGAGCAGCTTTCCGGCGTGCGGGTCCTTGTGCAGACCGGCAACCACGCGAGCCATATCGATTTCGCCGCGGCGCACGACTGCGGCATCCTCGTCGCCAAGGCGTCGGCCGGGTATTCGATCGGCGCCGCCGAGCTCACGTTCGGTCTGGCGATGGCGGTGATGCGACAGATCCCGGCCAGCGATGCCGCGCTCAGACGGGGGGAGTGGCCGACGCCTTCGACGCAGGTGCTGCACGGCAAGACCCTTGGGGTCGTGGGCCTCGGCAGGGTCGGCCAGCATGTCGCGCGGATCGGAAAGGCGTTCGGGATGCGGGTCGCCGGCTGGAGTCGTACGCTGACTGACGAGGCGGCGGCGAGCGCCGGCGCCGAGCGCCGCGAGCTCGACGACCTGGTGGGCGAGGCGGACGTCGTGACGATTCACGTGTCCCTGTCGCCCTCCTCGCGCGGCTTGCTCGACGCACGACGTATCGCCCTGATGAAGCCGACCGCGTTTCTGATCAACACCGCGCGAGGCCCGATCGTCGATGAGGCGGCTCTGGTCGACGCCCTCACGGCGGGGCGCATCGCCGGCGCAGGCCTCGACGTCTTCGACCAGGAGCCTCTGCCGCCTGGGCATCCGCTCACGACACTCGGGAACGTCGTGCTCACGCCCCACATCGGCTGGCCGACCGACGACGGCTACCAGCGCTTCGCCACGGCGGCGTGCGACGTGCTGCTCGACTACATGGCCGGCCGTCCCATTCCAGCGTTCGAAGGACACTAAACTAGGACCCGGGCGCGCCAACCAGGCGGCCGCCGGTGACGAACCGCCGGTAGTTGGAGAACCGCTGAGTGCGGAAGTATCTGGGAATGAACCCCCCGCCCTCGATGGTCCAGTTGCGCTCGATTGACCGGGGGAGCATCAACGTCTCGTCGGGATCCTCGAACGCGATGCGCTCGTAGCGGGTGACGGTGTCGTCCCGCTCCAGCCGGCTCCAGCGCCGGCTGCCCCGCGAGCGATCGATCGGCTCGCGGAACTCGAACGGCCGAGTCAGATGCTCGTCGAGGCGCAGCACGTCGCCCGAGCCCACGTCCACCCAGGCGTCACCGCGGTACCAGCCCTCGAGCTCGATGTGGACGCAGTCGCCTTCCCACTCGACCTCGCCCGGCTGCACGTCGATCGGCGTGAAGGACAGCTTCGCGATGGGACGCCCGTCGACGATCTCCACGTCGCGTAGCCGGAAGTCGAACTCGGCCTGCCGGGCGGGCAGCAGCACCGACAGGGGGTCGTCGCCCTCCGTTTCGGGGGCCAGGCAGGGGTTCTCCTCCTCGGGGCCGGGGGGACGGCCGTTCACCGATCGGAGCTCGCGCATGACCCGCACCGACGGCACGCCGTCGGCACCCGCAGCGTCCCACTCGACGCGCCGCTCGTACTCGAGCCGCCGCGGCCGCCCGCGCGGCCGCATGGCCCGGTCGAAGGAGCGCACCGATACCGTCTCGGTGGACACGATGCTCCGGGCACGCTGGAAGTAGCGCTCGAGCTGGCCGCCGACCCGCGCGAGCAGCGCGTCGAGGTCGACCGCGGGCGTCTGGGCGGACACCGCCACCGAGGCCAGCAGGAGCCCGGCCCCCAGGAGGGCCGGCAGGGGCCGATGCGCGGGCATCACAACGGCGATCCTGCGCCCGATCCGGCCCGGCGTCAATGACTCGGGGCGCGTCGGTCCAGGCCGCCCCCCCGCGGCCGCCCGGCGCGTGCGCCTCGGCGGTCGTCCTGGCTGAACGCGCCCGGGCCCGCGGACGGTCAGGCGATCGGCCGCTGCGATTTGTCGGAAACATTTCACAATATTTCAATAAAATAGCCATGATATGGTAATTACGACTAAAGTTTTGATAATCTTGCAGCCGTGGCCGCTGTTCCCAGGCTTGCCCACATTCCGCGGCGGCTCTCCCCCGACGCGTTCTGGGACCTGTTCGGGCGCCTGGAGCACGCGGAGCTCGACTTCAAGCGCGGCGTCCCCGCCGACGTTCGCGACACGGTCGCGGCCATGGCCATGACCCGTGGCGGACTGATCGTTCACGGGGTCGACGATCGGCGTACGTTCGTCGGTTGTCCGCTCTCCCAGAACACCCAGGATCGAATTACCCGCATCGCGGGGGAATGCGGGGTGGACGTTCAGTTGCTGGCGCTCTCCGTCGGCGAGCTGGAGCTGACGATCTGCGCGGTGCCGGAGGTGCGCGGCCGCATCGTCACCACGCCCGACGGCCGGCTGCTCCGGCGCGTGGGCGGCGACTCGCAGCCGCTGCGCGGGGACGCGATGGCCCGCTTCGTTCGCGAGCGCGAACATCGAGCCGGCGAGGACGAGCCGCTCGCCGTCGTCGATGTCTCCGCGTTCGATCTCGATGCCGTGAATCAGGCGCTTGCGGCTGACGGGCGGCCAGCCGTCGCGCAGGACGGCGTCGAGCGGGCGTTGACCGATCTCGGCGTCGCCGTCGCCGCCGCGCCGCCGCTGGGACCGCGTGTGTTGCGAGCCGCGCTGGTGCTCTTCGCGTCGGAACCGCGGGGGCACGTGCGGGGCGCCGCGGTGCAGCTCGTGCGTCGCGAAGGCGTCGGGCCGGGTCCCGGGCCCTCCTCCGCGCGCGAGGAGTGCGCCGGTCCGCTGGCGGATACCGTCGACTGCTGTCTGCGCTTCGTGGCCGCGCACACGCGGCGGTTCGAGATCGTCGCCGGATCGCGGCGCGAGGCGCTGCCCGAGTACCCCGAGCCCGTGTTGCGGGAGGCCATCGTGAATGCGCTGGCGCATCGCGACTACGGGCTTGCCGGCGCCACGGTGGACATCACCGTCTGGGACGACCGGATCGAGGTGCGCAGCCCGGGGCCGCTCCCCGGTCACATCACCCTCGAGAACATGCGGGCCGAGCACTACAGCCGCAACCCGCGCATCATGCGGGTCATGAAGATCATGGGGCTCGTGGAGGAGTACGGAGAAGGCATCGATCGGATGTACCGGGAGATGGAGGTTCGACTGATGGAACCGCCCGTCTTCGAGGCCACCGCGAGCTCCGTGACGGTCGTCCTGCGCAATCGCATGCTCGTCGACGTCGAAGACCAGAGCTGGCTGAGTCAGCTCGACCGGGACGACGTGACAGCCGACGAGCGCCGGACGGTGGTCGCCGCCCGGCGGGCCGGCGCGGTGGCGCCGCGCGACCTGCGCGCCATGCTGCCGGACGCCGACGTCGATGCGCTGCTCTCACGGATGGTGGCCAAGGGGCTGTTGTCGCGCGTCGGCCGGCGCGGCGGGACCCGCTACGCGCTGTCGGATGCTCTGGTGCGGCGCGCCGGCAACCCGGGGATGGCGGCGCACAATCGGCGCCGTCAGGCTCTGCTCGACGAGATCCGCCGCCGCGGGAGCCTCTCCACGAACGAGGCCGCGACCCTGCTCGATGCGGCCCCCGCGGTCGCCCGCGGGCTGCTGAACGAGCTCGTACGGGTCGGGCTGGCGCGGGCCGCCGGGAGAACGCGCGCCCGGCGATACCACCTTCGATGAGGGACGGCGGTTGTGGATGCGACGCTTTCGCGGACGAGCGGAAACCCCGACCTGGACGGCGATTCGCCCGGGGGGACCTGATGGACTGGAGACGCGGTGACCGGTGTGGCGTGACGGGGCGGCGGCGGACGCGGCTCGGCGCGGTGCCACTTGCGGTCACCGTGCCCACCACCTTGTGGGACGCGGCTGGCTCGTGGCGATCGCGCCTCGGCGCGGCGCTGCTCGCGGCGGCGGCGCTCCCGGTGCTGTCCGTCGCCGCAGCGGCGGACGAAACCTACGTCCGGGTCGGCGCGGGGATCGACCGCTCTACCGGTGCGCGATTCACCGACGCGGACTGCGCGACGCACGGCCTGTACGGCTGCGGCAACGGGTCGGACGGCGCCCCGCACAGCACCTTCGGGGACTTCGGCGCGAGCGCCGGCGTCGAGGTCGGCCTCGGCCGCCGCGTGGCGCCGGCCCTGCGTATCGAGGGTATCGTGCAGTTCCGGCCGCGCGCGACCTACGAGGGGCGCGCCAACTTCCTGGCTTCGGACCGCCGGCAGTCGGTGTCGGCCGGCCTCTCCGCGCTCTCGGGGTTGGCCGTGATGTACGCCGACCTGACGGAGCTGGGCCTGCCGGGACTCGGCCGCTTCCATCCCTTCGCGGGCGGCGGCGCCGGCATTTCGCGCATCGCTCTCGACGAGACGACGATGACGTTCCCGCGGACCATGACCCTCGTTCCCGCCGGCCGGCGGAGCAGCTTCGCGTGGATGGCGGCGGCGGGAATCGCGATGCCGATCGGGGGCGCGGCGACTCTCGACCTCGCGTGGCGCTACCTGGCGTCGGGCCGCGTCGTCACCGGCGCGGGGACCGGCCGCGTGCTCCTGCACGACGGCAGCATCCACTACCGGGACGGCCAGCCGAACGAGTTCCCCCTCGGCGAGACGCGGACCCGCCTCGCCAGCCACGGCTTGCAGCTCTCGCTGCGCTACGGGTTCTGAGCCGAGGTTCCTCGAAGCGAAACGGCTGCCGCCTCCCTCGCCGGGATTGCATGACCGTGCCTCTGGCCAACCCGAAGTCGCGGACGCTGGCGGCATACTTCTGTGCCACGGCCCTGCGCGTCTGATCCGACCAGGTGGCGACCTCCGCGCGCTTCTTCGCCGCACGATCGAGGAACCCGAGCACGTCGGCCACGCGCAGCTCCGCGGGCGCCCGCCGCAGGAGCGGAAACAGCCAGCGGGTGCCGAGATCGGCGACCAGACGATCGTGGAGGGCGAGGAGCATGTAGGCGGTCAGGCCGCGTTCCGGTTCGGAGCGGCAGCGGCGCCACTCCTGCAGAAACGCGGCGAAGAGCGGGTGCCCGGTGTCGAGGATGTACCGCGCCTTCAGTTCCTTCCAGATCTTCCGCCGCGCCGCCGCCGACTTGCGCGCGATGCAGTTGTCGTCGATCACCAGCGACCGATAAGCGGCGGCCGACGGCGGTTCGCACTTCGTATCCAGCAGCACGTGCAGATCGGCGTACAACGCCGAGCGCGCCGAGAGACGCGAAGAATAGGGCGCACCCGGCTCCAGCGCCCGGACCGGCCCGGAATCTCCTTCCATCAGCCTGTGCAACGTTGCCAGCTGCTCCGTCCCCACGGCGTCGACCTCGACGCCGTGCAGCGTCCGTCCAGATCCCGCACCCGGCGGCGTAGCCGGCCTCGACGCGCCGAAACGGTCGGCCCTGCCCGCGCCCAAGTCGGCGGCAAGGTCGCGGCGCCAGAGCTGACAGAGGTGGCCGCGTTACCCTCTCGACCAGTGGTGGATCGTAGCCCGTCTCTCTTCGAGTTCATAGGCTCCTGACGACCCGCACCGGAATCGGAGGATTCGTCAAGGTAGCCCGAGAGGGCGCGCGGAGCCTGATGACGGCGGCCTTGGACGAAGAGGGCCACCAGGGTGGCGGCCAGCGGGTCGCCGTCCTCGCCGCCGGTTCTTGCACGACCTGCGCACTCAGGCAGGCGTTCGGCCCGCCGCATGTCGCTGCAACCGCCGGGGAGACACCGGTCGGAGGCTTCTTCGGCAGCCTGCTAGACCCCGGTCGGGCGCTCGACGCTCAGCCTGCCGTCGCTCTTCCCCAGCCGGCTCGACAGGGACGCCGAGCTTGTGCATCAGGGTCACCAGCAGGTTCGGCATCAGTGGGTCGCCCTCGTAGCGGATGTGACGTCCGCCTTCGAGCTGCCCCGTTGGCGCGGCTGTCGATGGCGAGCTGGAGCGACGCCAGCTCGGTGTGCCGGTTCGGCGGTAGAATCGAGAAATGGCTGATCTCGAACCCCGGTCGCACGTTGCGCGCGACGCGGCGGAGGCCCCGGCACCGGACCTGCCGGCGGACGCGTTCCCCGGCTGCACGGCCCGGCGCGTGCCGCGGAGCGAGATCGACACCTGGGAAGGCCGTCTGGAGTTCTGGGACGCCGCCACCGAGACAGCGTGGGTCGCCGAGCCGACCACCCCGTATCACGAGAAGCCGTCGCGCCGGCTGACGGCGCTGATGGACCGGATTGCCGCCGAACGCGGGTCGGCCATCGTGTGCTACGGGTCGATGGACCTGATGCAGCGCGACGAGCACGGCGCCCCGCGGCGCATCCTGCAGGCCGACGAGTCCGTGTACGTGCATCCCCGGCGCGCGCGCCTGCCGGGCCCCAAGGCGATGATGGCCGGGGAGGACGACTTCCCGGACGTGGTGCTCGAGGTCGATCACACGACGGACGTGCGGCGGGCCAAGCTGGGGCTGTACGAAGCGTGGGGCTTTCCCGAGGTGTGGGTGGAGGTGCCGGATCCGGGGGCGGCGAGCCAGCCGCCCCGGCGGCGGCCGGGACTGACGATCCACCGGCGGGTGGCGGGCGCCTTCCAGGCGTCGGCCACGAGCGGCGCGTTTCCGGGCTGGACGGCGGCCGAGATCCACGCCGCCCTGAACGAGACGGAGCTGTCGGAACGGACGTTCGCGGTGCTGCACCGGGTCGGCGCCGCGCTCGGCGCGCGGGACGGCACCGGGCCGGACGACGATCCGATGCTCGGCTGGCACCGGCGTCAGGGCCGGGCGGAAGGCGTGGCCCAGGGCCGGGCGGAGGGCGCGGCCCTGGGCCGGGCGGCAACCCGGCTGGAGATGGTCCGCGAGATCCTGCGGGCGCGGGGCATCGTGGTCTCGGAACAGGGTCTCGCCCGCGTGCCGGAGATCGACGTGGCGTCCGACGACGCCGTCGTCCGCGCAGCTCTCGCCTGCAACGACGAGGCCGACTTCCTGGCGCGGCTCCCGCGGCGCCGCTGACACATGAGGCCGCGAGGCCGCGGCCTAGACCCCCGTCAAGCGCTCCACGCTGAGCCTGCCGTCGCTCTTCCCCAGCCGCTCGACGGGGACGCCCAGCTTGTCCATCAGGCTCACCAGGAGGTTCGGCATCAACGGATCGCCCTCGTAGCGGAGGTGGCGTCCGCCCTCGAGCTGTCCCGCACACCCCCCGAGCAGCAGGACCGGCAGATCGAGCGGGCTGTGCGCGTTGCTGTCGGACATGCCGCATCCGTAGAGGAGCAGCATGTTGTCGAGCAGCGATCCGTCGCCGTCCGGCGTCGACCGGAGCTTCGCCAGGTAGTCGGCGAACATCGACGCGTGATACGCGTTGATCTTGGACATCAACGCGATCTTCTCCGGTTTGTACTCGTGGTGGGACAGCGGGTGGTGCGCGTCGGGAATGCCGATCTCGGTGTAGGTCCTCGAGCTCACCTCGCGCCCCAGCATGAACGAGGTCACGCGGGTCAGGTCTGTCTGATGGGCCAGCACCTGCAGGTCGAACATCAGCGCGACGTGCTCGGCGAACGTGGCGGGGATGCCCTCGGGCTGCGCCAGCTCGGGCACGTCGTAGCTCTGCCGCTGCTCGGCCCGCTCGATGCGCCGCTCGATGTCCCGGACGCCCTCGAGATACTCGTCGACCTTGAGGCTGTCGGCCTGCCCGATCTCGCGCTTGAGGTCGGCGACCTTCCCGGTCACGGAGTCGAGAATCGAGCGGTCGCGCTGCATCCGGGCGCGGCGCACGGCCGGATCGGTGCTGCCGCTGTCGCCGAACATCTGCTCGAACACGACGCGCGGGTTGTTCTCCATCGGGAGTGGCGTCGTCCGGCTCCGCCAGCAGATCGTGTTGGTGTAGACGCAGCTGTGACCGCCGCTGCACTGACCGGCGTTGGCCCGGCTGTCGATCGCCAGTTGCAGCGATGCCAGCTCGGTGTGCCGGCCGTACTCCCTGGCCAGGAGCTGGTCCATCGAGATGTCGGCGACCGGCGCCGTCTCGCCGGCGACGCCCGCGGTCCCGGTGAGAAATGTCGTCGCCGCGCCGGCGTGGGCCGGGGTCCAGTACCCCCTGAGGCCCGAGACCACCGTCAACTGGTCCTTGAAGGGCTCCAGCGTCTGGAGAATCGGCGTGAGCCCGAACCCGCGTCCTTCCTCGGCCGGCGTCCAGTACTCCATCGCGATGCCGTTGGGCACGTAGACCACCCCGAAGCGCCGGGTGGGCCCGGCCGCCGTTTGCGACAGCGCCGACGCGGCGGGGACCATCGCGTCCAGCAGCGGCAGGGCCACCGCGGCACCCAACCCGCGCAGCACGGTGCGCCGGGGCAGCGACATCTTGGTGATGATCATGATTCGAACCTGCTCGTCGTAAGTGGACCTGCTCGTCGTAGAGGAACGGTAAGTCAGCGACCGTCAGGGGCCAGTCCTTGGGCAACCAGCGCCGGCTCGTCGGCCCGCGAACGGCGCCATTGAAATGGCGTGCTCTTCACGATGCCGAGCACGATCGAGGACCAGCGATAGTCGTCGGCCGCGGAGTCGCGCAGGATGCGGCGCACGGCGGGCCGGTCGTGGTATTCGAGCCCGCGGCCGAGCGCATACGCCAGCAGCTTCTCGGTGACGGCGCCGGCAAACTCCTCGCCTCGGCTCAACAGCACCTGCCGCAGGCCCGCCGGTCCCTCGAACTCCACGCCGCTGGGCATCGTCGCCGACGAGTCGATCGGCAGACCGGCCTCGCTGGCGGCGCGCCAGGTGCCGATGGCATCGAAGTTCTCGAGGGCGAAGCCGAGGGGATCCATCGGTGCATGACAGCCTGCGCAGGCGGGATTGGCGCGATGCCGCTCGAGCCGGTCGCGGACCGACGCCGGCTCCCCCCCCTCGCCGCGATCCGGCAGCCCCGGCACGTTCGGCGGCGGCTCGGGCGGGGGCGCCCCCAGGATGGTCTCGAGCAGCCACTTCCCGCGCACCACCGGCGACGTCCGGTTGGGATAGGAGGTCACCATCAGGAGGCCGCCGTGACCGAGCAGACCGCCGCGCGGATGATCGGGGTCGAGCGTCACCCGCCGGAAGCGGTCTCCGTAGACGCCGCGAATGCCGTAGTGCCGCGCCAGCCGTTCGTTGACGAACGTGTAGTTCGCGCTCAGCAGCTCGAGGAGGCCCCGGTCCTCGCGGATGGTGCTCTCGACGAACAGCTCGGTCTCGCGCCGGAACGCCTCGCGCAGGTTCTCGTCGAACTCCGGATAGTCGGCCGACTCGCGCTCCTGAGACTCGAGATTGCGCAGGCGCAGCCACTGGCTCGCGAAGTTGTCGACGAGGGCCTTCGAGCGGGCATCGGCGAGCAGCCGGCGCGTCTGCCGCTCCAGCTCCGCCGGGTCGCCGAGCTGCCCGTCGACCGCAGCCTCCAGCAGCTCGTCGTCCGGGATGCTGCTCCACAGGAAGAACGACAACCGGGACGCCAGCTCGAGGTCGCCGAGACGGTAGGGCGACTCCGGTGCGACGTCCTCCGGATCGCGTTCGATTCGGAAGATGAACTCGGGGTCGACGAGCATCCGTTCCACCGCGAACTGGATGCCGGCGTCGAAGTCGCCGTCGCGCCGCCCGGCGCGGAAGAAGTCCAGCAGCGTCTCGACCTCCCCGCCGTCGACGGGCCGGCGATACGCCCGGCGGGCCAGCCTCGCGAGAATCCGACCGGCGCAGGCCGCCTCCTCGTCAGCGGTAGCCGCCGCCTCCGGCCGGCAGACGAAGATCTCGCGGCGACTCGGCGTGTCGCCGGGACCCTCGACGGCGTAGGGGCCGCCAATCGCCACCTGCTCCACCGCCGCCTGCTCGTCGTACCGCTCATCGACGAAGCGGCCGTAGCCCCGGTTGCGCGGCTGCAGCGCCCCCTCCGTCTCCGAGAACCGCCTCACGAAGGAGACGCCCACGAGTCGCTGACCCGCCCGGGCGGGGAAGCGCACCTCCAGGCCGGCGTCCCCCGTGTTCATGTAGTACTCCCACTCGGGAGCCCCGGCGATGTTCCCGGAGAAGCTCAGCGGGGCCATCTGCCCCACCGAATCGGCATCGCCGACCGTGAACCGCGTGACGAGCGCGCCGTCCACGCGCACGTCGAGCTCTTGCGGCGCCGAGAAACCGAGGATGTAGTCGGAGAAGTTCCGGTGGAGTCGGACTCTGATCGTGTACTCGCCATCGACCGGGAAATGGTGCCGAATCGCAAGGCCGCCGCGAGAGCCGAACGACAGGCCGTCGTCCTGCCGGTCGTCCTGCACCAGGCCGGGATGCACCCGGTAGGTCGCGACGGCGGGCCCGAGGGGAGGAATGCCGACGGCGAGGCGGCTGATCCGGCGCGCGGCGGAGAGGTATCGCGCCACGAGATCCGGAGAGATCGAGAGCACGTCGCCGTTGTTGTCGAAACCGTGCTCGTAGGTGTTGTCCGCCGGCAGCAGGGCGGCGACGTCGACCTCGACCGCGAGCAGATCGCGGACGGCGGCGTGATACTCGGCCCGGTTGAGGCGATGAAACGTCTCGCCGCGGCCCGGGTCCGGACTGGCCAGGGCCACCGTGTCGATCTCGGTCTCGAGCCACGCGGCGACGGCGCGATACGTGGCCTCGGCGGGCCGCGGGCTGCCCGCCGGCGGCATCGTCCGCGCACGAAGCTTGACGATCACCCGCTCCCAGGTCTCGGCGTCGGCGCCGACGTGCGCCAGGTCGTGCGTGTCGAGCGCCAGCCCGGCCGTGCGCAGACGATCGTTGTGGCAGCGCACGCAGAACCCGTCGAGGGCCGCGCGAGCCGACTCCGCGGATGCGGGCGCCGCGGGCTCCGGCGTCTGGGCGGCGGCGACCTGGGGGCGGCCTGAAACTGCCAGCAGGCCGATCAGGACCACCAGGACTCGGACCATAGAATCGGCTCTGGCTACCATCAACGCTTCCATGCGCCCATGATAATGCTGAACGGCCGCGATCGGACGCTTGGCTCGCAAAAGGGTCTGCAGTACACTGCCGCGGTCAGTCATGCACACGGAGTCTCGGGCGCTGCCGCATCGACATGCCACGGTCCGGGTCGGCTTCCTGAGCGCCGTCCTGGTGCTGGCCGCCGGCGTCTCCTCCGCGCCGGCGCGCGCGCAGGAACTCCCACCCGAAGACCTCGAGCACTTCGAATCGAAGATCCGCCCGGTGCTCGCCGAGCGCTGCTACCAGTGTCACGGCGGCGACCCGGAGCGCATCTGGGGCGGACTGGTGCTGGTCGACGCGGCCGGAGTCCGGGCGGGCGGCGACAGCGGCGCCGTCGTCGTGCCCGGCTCGCCGGACGACAGCCTGCTGATCGACGCCATCCGCTACGGCGGACCGATCAAGATGCCGCCCGACGGCCGGTTGCCGGCCGCGGTCGTCGCCGACTTCGAGCGCTGGGTGGCCCGCGGCGCGGTGGACCCGCGGACCTCCACGACCGCGGTCGTGGCCGCCCGGGCCGACAGCGGCGCCGCCTACGACTTCGGTCCGGGCCGCGAGCACTGGGCGTTCCGGCCGATGGCCCGTCCCGAGCCGCCCGATGTCGACGACCCGACCTGGGTGCGCGGCGCGATCGACCGGTTCATCCTGGCCCGGCTCGAGGCGCAGGGGCTGACCCCGGTCGCCCCCGCCGGCAAGCGGCAGCTGCTGCGGCGGGTCACGTTCGACCTCACCGGCCTGCCGCCGACCCCGGCCGGGATCGACGCGTTCCTGGCCGACGAGGGGCCCGAAGCCTACGAACGGGTGGTCGAGCGGCTCCTGGCGTCGCCGCGCTACGGCGAGCGCTGGGGCCGGCACTGGCTCGACGTCGCCCGCTATGCCGACTCGAACGGGCTCGACGAGAACATCGCGCACCCGAACGCATTCCGCTATCGCGACTGGGTCATCGAGGCTTTCAATAGCAACAAGCCGTACGACCGGTTCGTGCAGGAGCAGATTGCCGGCGACCTGCTGCCGGCGGCCGGCGACGACGAGCGGTTCGCGCGCCTCACGGCGACGGGGTTCCTGACCCTCGGCGCGAAGGTGCTGGCCGAGCAGGACGTCGACAAGATGCGCATCGACATCGTCGACGAGCAGGTGAATGTCATCGGGCGGGCGTTCCTGGCCGAGCCGGTCGGCTGCGCCCGCTGCCACGACCACAAGTTCGACCCCATTCCCACCGCCGACTACTACGCGCTGGCCGGCATCATGCGCTCGACCACGACGATGGGCGGCGATCGCATGCGGTGGGTGGAGCGGCCCCTCGCCGACGACGCGACGGTCGCCCGGTACGAGGCGGCGCAGGAACGGGTCGAAGAGGCGCAGGAGGCGGTCGACGATCTCGTCGACGGGCAGAACGAGATCCTGCGGCGACCGCGGCGGCAGGCGCTGGCCCGCTATCTCCTCGCCGCGGAGGAAGCCTATCCCGCCTGGGGCGCCGACGAGGCGACCCGGCGCCGGGCGGCCGCGGCCATCGCCGGGATCGCCAGCCGCGACGGCCTCGAGGTGGCGGTGCTCGAGCGCTGGGTCCGGGCCTTCTTCCGCTATCGCGAGGGTCCCCCGGTCCAGGGCGACGCGCCCAACCCGAGCGTGGTCTTCCGGATCTGGAACGCCTACGCGGCGGCGCCGGCGACCCGCTATCGGGAAGTGACCGACGAGCTGCGGGCGCAGATCGCCTCCGAGAAGGTCCTCATTGCGCCGCTGACCCGGAGTCTGGTCCGGGGGCCGGCGCCCGGCAGCCTCGAGGAGGTCGCCTGGCGCTACGCCAGCCTGTTCGCGGTGATCGAGATCGCCTGGGACGAGCACCTCCAGCGGCTGGGCCTCGAGGATCCGGACGAGCTCACCCCCGGCGACTTCAGGCTCCCCCGCGAACAGGAAGAGCTGCGCCGGGTCGTCTACGACGGCCGGCTGTGCATCCTGTGTCTCGACCAGGAGGCGGAGGAAGCACGCTACCCGGCCGACGCGGTCGCCGAGCTCGCCCGGCTGCGGGCCGTCGTCGAGGAACGCAGGGCGGCCTCGCCACCCGAGCCCCCCTATGCCATGTCGGTCGAGGAAGGCGAGATCGTCGATCTCCCCGTCCACATCCGCGGCAGTCATCTGAATCTCGCCGACCGCCCGCAGCCGCGAGGGTTCCTCCGCGTCACCGATCACATCGTGCCGCCGCCGCCGATCCCCGCCGATTCCAGCGGGCGGCTCGAGCTGGCCCGCTGGATCACCGACCCCGAGCACCCGCTCACGGCGCGGGTCCTAACCAACCGCATCTGGCATTGGCACTTCGGACGCGGCCTCGTCGACACGCCGAGCAACTTCGGCACCACCGGCTCGGCCCCCACCCATCCGAAGCTGCTCGACTGGCTGGCGCGGCGGTTCGTCGACGGCGGCTGGTCGGTCAAGGCGCTGCACCGCGAGATTCTCCTGTCGAGCACCTACCGGCTCGGCGCCGGCTACGACGACGCGAACGCGGCGGTCGACCAGGGCAACCGGCTGCACTGGCGGATGAACCGCCGGCGGCTCGAGGTGGAGCCCATCCGCGACGCGCTGCTGCAACTGGCGGGCACCCTCGACCTGACGATGGGGGGCCGCGTGGAGGAATACAGCCCGCGCGGCTACGTCTTCAGCGAGGGCAACACGTTCGGGCGGTTCGACTTCTACGCGGCGCCGCGCCGCTCGGTCTACATGCCGGTGGTGCGCAACGCCATCTACGACATCTTCGCCGGCTTCGACTTCGGCAACGCCAGCGATTCGATCGGCTATCGTCCGGCGACGGTGGTGCCGTCCCAGGCCCTGCTCATGATGAACAGCGCGTTCGTCGAGCAGCGGGCCGGCGAGTTCGCCGA
The DNA here is from genome assembly GCA_965215895.1 of Vicinamibacterales bacterium. GTDB lineage: Bacteria > Acidobacteriota > Vicinamibacteria > Vicinamibacterales > UBA8438 > JAJEEA01. Next base: position 1,850,034 of record OZ244130.1, read on the forward strand.
GCGGCTGCTGGCGATGCCCGCGGCGAGCGAGGCGGCGCGGGTCGACCGGGCGTTCGTCGAGGCCTATGGGCGGCCGGCCACCGACGTCGAGATCGAGGAGAGCCTGGCCTTCCTGGCCGACATGCGCGAGACCGCGCCCGGCGGCGGGGAGGAGCGCTCCGCCTGGGCGCGCCTGTGCCACGTCATCCTGGGCGCCAGCGAGTTCATCTACGTCGACTGAGGCCGTCAGGAAGAGCGTGGGGCTGGCTGTTGGCCCCACACCGGGAGGACCGATGCGCCATCCCCACTACCAGGCACCGGCGGTCACCCGCCGGGACATGCTCCGCACCTGCGGCTGCGGCTTCGGGGGGCTGGCCCTGTCGTCGCTGCTCCAGCAGGACCTGCTGGCGGCGCAGGACAATCCGCTGGCCCCGAGGGCGCCCCACTTCGCGCCCCGCGCGAAACGCATCATCTTCCTGCACATGCACGGCGGCCCGTCGCAGCACGACCTGTTCGAGTACAAGCCGCTGCTCGTCCGCGACGACAACAAGCCGCTCCCGTTCGCCAAGCCCGACGTGCAGTTCAACGAGACCGGCAACCTCTTCAAGAGCCCCTGGGAGTTCAGGCAGCACGGGCAGTCGGGGGCCTGGGTGAGCGAGCTGCTGCCCCACCTCGCCGGGGTGGTCGACGACCTCTGCTTCGTGCGCTCGATGTACGGCACCAACGCCGCGCACGGCGGCGCCATCCTCGCGATGAACACGGGCAGCGACCGCTTCGTGCGGCCCTCGATGGGGTCGTGGATCTCGTACGGGCTCGGGACCGAGAACGAGAACCTTCCCGCCTTCGTCACCATCTGCCCGTCGTATCAGCACGGCGGCGTGCAGAACTATTCCGCCGCGTTCCTCCCGGCCGCCTACAACGGCACCGCGATCGGCAACACGCGGATGAACACCGCCGAGGCCACCATCGACTTCCTTGAGAACCAGGCGGTCAGCCCCGCCGTGCAGCGGGCCGAGGTCGACCTGCTCCAGCGCTGGCAGCGCCGCCAGCTCGAATCGACGGGGCCCGACCTCGCCCTCGAGGGGCGGATCGAGTCGTACGAGCTCGCGTTCCGGATGCAGACCGAGGCGCCCGAGCTGATGAGCGTCGAGGGCGAGTCCGAGGCGACGCGGAGGCTGTACGGCCTGGACGACCCGGTGACGAGCGACTTCGGCCTGCGCTGCCTCCTCGCCCGGCGGTTCTCCGAGTCGGGGGTGCGGTTCGTGCAGGCCACCCACGGGCCCGACACGAAGTGGGACCACCACTCCGGGCTGATCACGGGGCTGCCTCGAAGCTGCGCCGAGATCGACAGGCCAGTGGCCGGGCTGATCACCGACCTCAAGTCACGGGGCCTGCTCGACGAGACCCTGGTGCTGTGGGGCGGCGAGTTCGGACGCACGCCGGGGGCCGAGGCCGGCGCCCGCAACGGCCGCGACCACAACCCCCACGGCTACACCATGTTCATGGCCGGCGGCGGCGTGAAGCCGGGCCACAGCCACGGCCGCACCGACGACTACGGTTACTACGCCATCGAGGACAAGGTCCACATCCACGATCTGCACGCGACCATCCTGCATCTGCTCGGCCTCGACCACGAACGCCTGACCTACCGGAACCAGGGACGCGACTTCCGGCTCACCGACGTGGCCGGCCTCGTCGTCGACGACCTGCTGGCCTGAGACACGGACGGGAGTACGGTGCGCGATACGGAGTGGCCGATGGCATCCAGGCGCAGCCCTTCTGCTGCGGCCTTGCGCGCGTGGCACACGGCAGGGTAGTTCCGTCGGTGACCCAAGCGACGGTCCACAGGTCGGCCGGGCCGGCCGCACCGCGCCAACCGAGATCCGACGAACTTAATGGCAAGGGCCTCGAGGCCCTCTGAAAGGTAGCGACATGCGACGTCTGGCACTACTGCCGCTCACCGCCCTCGCGCTCGGGCTCGTCGTCTGGACCGCCGACATCGAGGCCCTGCAGGAGCCGAACCCGCCGATCGAGGTGCACCGCATCACCGACAAGCTGCACATGCTCGGGTCGGGATCGACGACCGGCGGCAACACCGCCCTTCTCATCGCCGAGCACGGCGCGGTGCTGGTGGACACCAAGAACGAAGGCTACGGCCCGGACATCCTCGAGCACGTGCGACGGCTCACCGACAAGCCGGTGACCACGATCATCAACACGCACGTCCACTTCGACCACAGCGGCTCGAACACCGAGTTCCCGGACACCGTCCACTTCGTCGCGCACGAGAACATCAGACGCCACTGGGCGCGCACCGACTGCCAGCCGATACCGACGAACTGCGACGACTTCCAGGGCGAGAACGCGAAGTACCTGCCGTCGACCACCTTCTCCGACCGGCTGACGCTGTTCGCCGGGGGGCCCGACCAGATCGACCTCTACTATTTCGGCCGCGGCCACACCGACGGCGACACCTTCGTCGTGTTCAAGGCGGCGCGCACCATGCACACCGGCGACATGTTCCTCGGCAAGCTGCTCCCGTTCATCGACGCCGAGAACGGCAACGGCGGCAGCGCCATCGAGTTCGGTCGGACCCTGACCCGGGCCATCAGCACCGTGCAGGACGTCGACACCATCATCACCGGCCACTGGGACGTCCCGCTCGCCTGGAGCGACCTCGTGGACTACCGGGCGTTCTACATGGACCTGGTCGACCAGACCCGGCGGACCATCGACGCGGGGCTCAGCGCCGACGAGGCGATTGCCGCGTACGCCAAGCCGGCGCGGTTCGACGACTACACGGCGGCCCGGCAGGGCGCGTTCAGCGTGGCGGCCGTCGTGAACTACATCTACGAGGGACGCTGACCCGAGACGGGCGTCGCCGCCGGTGCGACAATCCGATCATGCGCTTCTTCAACACCGAGGGCCCCATCCGTCCCGACGACCATTACCACATTCCGCCCCTCGACCGCGTGAACCTCGACGAGCTCCTCGGTCTCGTCCGCGACAAGAGGTACTTCGTGCTGCACGCGCCGCGGCAGACCGGCAAGACGTCGGCGCTGCTGGCCCTGCGCGACCTGCTGAACGCGGGCGGCGACTACCGTTGCGTGTACGCCAACGTGGAGGCGGGCCAGGCGATGCGCGAGGACGTGGCGGAGGGCATGCGCGCCGTCCTGTCCGAGCTGGCGCTCGAGGCGAGCTTGACGCTGGGCGACGAGACGCTGGAGGGCATCTGGCCCGGCCTGCTGGAGAGGGTAGGGCCGGGGCAGGCGCTGCGTCAGGCCCTGCTGCGCTGGTGCATGGCCGACCCGAAGCCGCTGGTGCTGTTGATCGACGAGATCGACGCGCTGGTGGGGGACACCCTGCTGTCGGTGCTGCGGCAGTTGCGCGCCGGCTACCCGGGCCGCCCCGCCCGCTTCCCGCAGACCGCCGTCCTGTGCGGCGTGCGGGACGTGCGGGACTACCGCATCCACTCCGCGGCGCAGAACGCCCTCGTGCTCGGCGGCAGCGCGTTCAACGTCAAGTCGAAGTCGCTGCGTCTCGGCGACTTCAGCGAGGCCGAGACGCGGGCGCTCCCCGCCCAGCACACGGCGGAGACCGGGCAGGCGTTTACCGAGGGGGCATTGGAGCTGATCCGGACGCGCTCGGCCGGCCAGCCGTGGCTGGTGAACGCGTTATGCCGCGAGGCGTGCTTCGACAGCGAAGCAGGTCGGGATCGCTCCCGCGCCATCACGGAAAGCGACATCCTCGACGCCCAGGAGCGGCTGATCCTGGCCCGCGTGACTCACCTCGACAATCTGGCCGACAAGCTGCGCGAGGAACGGGTGCGCCGGGTGGTGGAGCCGATCCTGGCCGGCGCGTCCGTGTCCGCCTGGTCGACGGAGGACGTGGCCTACGTCCACGACCTGGGGCTCGTCGCGCTGGACGACGAGGGCACGCCGCGCATCGCCAACCCGATCTACGCCGAGGTCGTGCCGCGGCACCTGAACCACGCGGTGCAGATGGGGCTGCCGCAGCGGATGGCGTGGTACGTCGACACGGACGGCGGGCTCGACGTGGCGGGACTGCTCGCGGCATTCCAGACGTTCTTCCGCGAGCACTCGGAACACTGGGTGCAGCGCTTCGAGCAGTACCACGAGGCGGGTCCGCAGTTGCTCCTTCAGGCCTACCTGCAACGGATCGTGAACGGCGGAGGCCGTCTCGAGCGGGAGTACGCCCTCGGCCGGGGGCGCGTGGACCTGCTGATCCTGTGGCGGCAGGGCTCGCGCATCCGCAAGTTCGTGGTCGAGTGCAAGGTGCTGCACAAGGACCCGGAGCGCACCATCGCGGACGGGCTGGCGCTGACGCGCGGCTACATGGACCGTTGCGGCGCGGAGGCGGGCCACCTGATCCTCTTCGACCGCGCGCCGGACCGGACGTGGGAGGACAAGATCTTCCGTCGCGAGGCGCCGCCGGGCGCCGGCCGCGCGCCGGTCACCGTCTGGGGCATGTGAGGGCGTGATGCCCGTGCGTCATGGGTCACTCGTCGTTACCGGGAGGCTCATCTTGACAAGGCCGGAGATCTTGAAGACAGTTCGGATCGACATGGGCAGATATCAGCATGGAGTCGTCGTCGCACTGGCCGCCGTCGCCGCGGCCCTGACCGGAGTCGCACTGGCACAGGGGCAGCCGCCCGAGCCCGGGAGTCGCTTCGCGGCCGCGGACTGGCCACTGGCCGGCGGCGACTGGACGAGCTCGCGCTACTCGACGCTGGACCAGATCTCCACCGACACGATCGACAGGCTGGGCGGCGCCTGGGTCACCCGGCTCGACGGCGGCGGGTCGTCACGCTCAACGCCCGTGGTGAAGGACGGCGTGCTCTATCTGACGGCGGGCGCCAGCGTGCTGGCGGTCGATGGCGCCACCGGCGAGACGCGGTGGCGCTGGCAGGCCGAAGACGCCGAGTCGCAGATGGCGCCGTCGTGGCAGGGCGTCGGGCTGAACGACGACCTCGTGTTCGTCGGCCTGCGGAGTGTGCAGGTGGCGGCGCTCCGGCAGGACACCGGCGAGCTGGTCTGGGCGACGACGGTCGGGAGCACCCCGGCGATGGCGGGTGAAACGGTCACCACGGCGCCCATCCATGCCGCCGGCAAGGTGTTCGTGGGCGTGGCCAACGGCGACAGCGGGGGACAGGGACGGGTCGTGGCGGTCGACGCGGCGACCGGCGAGGTGGCCTGGACCTTCTTCGTCATCCCGCGTCCCGGCGAGTTCGGCCACGACACCTGGCCGCAGGACTCCGACATCTGGGAGGTCGGGGGCGGTGGTGTCTGGCTGGTGGGGACGGTCGATCCGGAGCTGGGACTCGTCTACTTCGCGACCGGCAATCCGGTGCCGATGTTCGGCGGCGAGATCCGGGAGGGCGACAATCTCTTCTCGGCCGCGGTGCTGGCGCTTGACATGGAAACCGGCGAGCGCCGCTGGCACTTCCAGGTGGTTCGGCACGACATCTGGGACGCCGACATCGCCACGCCGATGCTGCTCTACGACGTGGAGATGGGCGGCCGGATGCGAAAGGGCGTGGCCGCCATCCGGGCCGACGGGTACCTGTTCCTGTTCGACCGGGAAACCGGCGAGCCGCTGATCCCGATCGAGCAGCGGCCGGTGCCGCAGGACCCGGGCCAGCGCACCGCCGACACCCAGCCGTTCCCGGTGGGCGCCGAGCGGATCATCCCCGACTGCTCGTTCTGGCGCGATCGGGTACCGCCGCCGTTCGAGCTGAGCTGCAGTTTCTTCACGCCGCCCTCGGTCGACCAGCAACGCGTGGTGGCGCTCGGCTCGCCGATTCCGATGGTGCGAGTGACGCCGATGTCGTTCAGCCCGCAGACCGGTCTGATCTACGCCCAGGGCCGCGGTCACGTGGGACTCGCCAAACGGTTCGAGGATCCGTGGATCTCGGACAACCGCCCGGGCGGCTATCTGCGCCTCGGTCTTCCCGAGTCGACCGGGGCGCTGGCCGCCGTCGACCCGCGCACCAACACCGTGGCCTGGAGGCAGGAGCTGGCGGGGGGGCGGCTGGCCACGAGCGGTCCGATGTCGACCGCCGGCGGGCTGGTGTTCTGGGGCTCGGCCGACGGCCAGCTCGACGCCTATGACGCCAGCACCGGCGAGCGGCTGTGGGCGTTTCAGGCCACCCCGGCCGGGGTGCGGATGCGGCCTGGACCGGTGTCCACCTACGCGATCGACGGGCAGCAGTACGTGGCGCTGCCGATGGGCAGCGAGCTCTGGGCGTTCGCGCTCGACGGTGAGATACCGCCACGCGACGAACCAGTGGCCGACCCACCCGACCTGGTCCGGTGGACGGGCCCGGCACCGACCGAGACCGATGAGATTCAGACCGGCACCGTGCGCGAGAACCCGTCCTGGTCGCTGGGCGGCAGCCGGAGCGCGCTCGACGAGCATGCGTTCAACCCGCAACGGATCCAGGTGAGCGCGGGCACGCGCGTGCGGTTCGTCAACAACGGCACGGTGGAGCACACCGTCGACGCGCAGGACGGGAGCTGGACCACCGGCGGCATCGAACCGGGGCTCTTCGAGTATGTCGCCTTCGATGTGCCCGGGACGTTCCGGTTCCACTGTACCGACCACCCCTGGGCGCTGGGCGAGATCACGGTCGTGCCGTGAGGCGAAGGCGAAGCACCGGCGTCTCTACACGATTGGCTCGGCTATACGGCGCAGGGGCTGCACATCAGGCAGGCCCTGTATTCCGATCCGGAGACGAACACGTCCCCGCTGTTTCCAGCCGGTCGCACGAGATCGTCGCCGCCAGCGCCAGTGCGGCGGTCGCGGCTCCACGGCGACCCAAGGACGGTGACGGAAATTACCTTGCCATGTGCCAAGCGCGGGAATCCGTAGGAGACGGGCTGCGCGTGGATGTAACTGGCAACTTTATATCACTGGCCTAGCTAGAGGTTCATCTGTCGGTGGAGGAGTCGAGATGCGGTACTTGCCTGTCACGTTTGCCGGTGTCGGTGTCGTCGCCGCCTGTCTGATGTCCCTGCCCGCCGCCGCGCAGACGGAGCCGGCGCCGGCTCCGCGCACGGCGTGGGGCCAGCCCGACCTCGGGGGCGTCTGGGAGTACAAGACGCGCACCCCGCTCGAGCGCCCCGAGCGCTTCGGCGACCGGGAGTTCCTGACGGCGGAAGAGGCGGCCGAGATCGAGGAGAACGAGCGCGCACGGATTCGGGCGATGGAGGAGCGGCCGGCGCAGCGGACGGTCGCCATTCCCACCGCCGTCGACCGTCCCGGCGGCTGGCTCGACTCGCCGGACCACCCGAGCCTGCAGGGGCAGACCGGCTCGTACAACATCTTCTGGTTCGACTGGGGAACGGGCGCCGTCAGCACCCGGCGCACGTCGCTGATCGTCGACCCTCCGAACGGCCGCATGCCCGCCCTGACCGAAGCGGGGCGGGCGCGCGCGCGGACCATGGGCGCGCGCTCGTCCTTCAGCACGACCGTCGACACGGCCGAGTCGCACCTCGACTTCGGCAACTCCGACCGCTGCCTGATGAGCGGCAACGCGGGCCCGCCGATGCTGCCCGGCGTCTACAACAACAACATGCAGCTGTTCCAGACCCCCGACCACGTCGCCATCCTGAACGAGATGATGCACACCGTCCGCATCATTTCCCTCGACGGCCGCCCCGCCCCGGCCGGCGGCATCCGGCAGTACGTCGGCGATTCACGCGGCCGCTGGGAGGGGGACACCCTCGTCGTCGAGACCGTGAACTTCAACGACGACCGCACCCACATCACGTGGCGGAACACGGGACGCAACCGGACCCTGGTCGAGCGCTTCACCCGCGTCGACGCCGACACCCTCCTCTACGAGTTCACGGTGACCGATCCCGACACCTGGGAGCGGCCGTGGTCCGTCGAGCTGCCCATGGAGCGGAGCGGCCTGCCGATCTTCGAGTTCGCGTGCCACGAGGGCAACTACGGTCTGCCGAACATCCTCGCCGGCAACCGCAGGCAGGAGGCCGAGGCGGCGGGGCGGTAGGCGGCCGGACGCGGTCGACGGACGCCGCGGGCGCGGCCATCGCGCAGCGCTTCTGCGGGGCGTTTGAATTTGAACGTCCATCTGCACGCGCTCGTGCTCGACGGCGTGTGCACCCAATCATTCACTGGGCGGAGCTGATGCGGCGCAGCTTCGGCCTTGACGCGCCCCCGGTGCGGGCAGGGTCGAAGAACAGGGGCAGAATGCGAGTTACTGCCTGACCCCCAGCCTCGACGACGCCGCCGAAGTGCTCGCCGTTGCCGAGGCGGGGGTTTCGGCGATTCTCACGGACACGCGAAGTGATGCCTGCGGCGTACGGTATATGATAGCGCGCTCAGGGAGGAGCATTGATGAAATCACTCGAAGGCATGGACCTCATCGATCGAATGCGCGAAGTTTCCAGTCGCATGAAGGCACGCTTGGACAAGATCGGCACCGAAGAAGCTACGAAGAACGCGCTGGTGATGCCGTTCATAAACCACGTGCTCGGATACCAGGTCTTCGATCCGTCGGAGGTCGTGCCGGAGTTCACGGCGGACGTCGGGACGAAGAAGGGTGAGAAGGTAGACTACGCTCTCCTCCAGGACGATGTGCCCATCATACTGTTCGAGTGCAAGCGGTACGGCGCCAACCTCGACAACGAGCCGGCGTCGCAGCTCTTTCGTTACTTCAGCGTGACACAGGTGCGCTTCGGTGTCCTGACGGATGGCGTCATCTATCGGTTCTACTCGGACCTGGTCGAAGCGAACAAGATGGACGCCAAGCCCTTCTTCGAGCTCAACATGCTGGAGTTCGATGACGCAGAGGTGGAAGAGCTTCGACGATTCACCAAGACATCATTCGATCTCGAACAGATTCTGAGCACGGCCAAGGATTTGAAATACACCCGCGAGATCAAGCGGCTGCTCGCGAACGAGTGGTCGGAACCGTCTGACGAGTTCGTGCGCTACATCGCCGGACAGGTGTATGACGGCTCCAGGACGAAGGCCGTGATGGACCAGTTTACACGCATTACAAAGAAGGCACTCGGCCAGTTTCTTGCTGATCGAATCAACGATCGCCTGACGTCCGCGTTGCAGGGTGATGCTTCGACGGCGGCGGGGTCGGATGAGCCGGAGGCCGAACCGGGGCTTGCGGCCAAAGACGAAACCAATGACATCGTCACCATCGAGGACGAATGGCAGGGATACTTTGCCGTGAAAGCGATCCTCAGCAGGGAGGTGCCACCTGACCGCGTGACGATTCGTGACCGGAAGTCATACTGCGGAATCCTGCTCGACGGGAACAACCGGCAGCCCATCTGTCGGCTGCATTTCAATAGGGCGCAAAAGTACCTTGGTCTTTTCGACGAGGAGAAGTCCGAGCAGAAGATTCCAATCGAATCAATTAATGATATTTTCCAGTACACGGATCGGCTCCTGGCCACGGTTCGACAGTACACAAGCGAAAAAGGGAGCGAGGATCCGAACTAGCGCGCGCCGCGCCTCGACTCGTGGTAGCAAACGGTTCAATCGAGTTGATCGAGCTGCAGCGTCGAAGACGGGGGCAGGATGGCGGGACGGGCAGAGGCGCATGCACGTCGGCGGTCGAGAGTCCCGCATCGTCTGAGAAGGGCCAATCTTGGAGCGTGGGCGGCGCGCAGCGACGCGCCTTGACGCCGGTGAGCACACGCGGAGACTGTCGGTCCCGACGGAGCCGTCGCCCGCGGGCGGACGATGTCCCGTCGGAGAGCTTTTGGTCCTGATCCTCTTTGCGGCGCTGCTGCTGGCACTGTCGGGTGGCTGCCCTCGATGCGTGAGGGAGCCTGCCCGGATGCAATCTCCTCTGAAATGCCATAATTGCTCTCATTATGGCGATAGAGAGGGCATTTTTTCGCCCGCCGCCGGGGCACTTCTTCCTGTTCGGCCCGCGCGGAACCGGCAAGAGCACGTGGCTGCAGGCGGCGTTTCCGAAGGCCGTCCGGGTCGATCTGTTGGCGCCGGCGCAGCAGCGGCAGTACGCGGCGCGGCCGGAGCGGCTGCGCGAGCTGGCGGCGGCGCCCGGCGCGGCGGACATCGTGATCGACGAAGTGCAGCGGGTTCCCGAGCTGCTCACCGTCGTCCACCAGCTGATGGAGGAGCCCGGCCGCCCGCGTTTCGTGCTCACGGGATCGAGCGCGCGCAAGCTCAAGCGCACCGGCGTCGATCTCCTCGCCGGCCGGGCCGTCGTGCGGTCGATGCACCCGTTCATGGCGGCGGAGCTCGGCCCGCGCTTCGACCTGGAGGCGGCGCTCGACCAGGGACTGCTGCCGTTGATCTGGGACGCCGACGATCCCGCCGATACCTTGAGCGCCTACGCGGGGCTGTACGTCCAGCAGGAGGTCCAGTCGGAGGGGTTGGTGCGCGATCTGGGCGCATTCCACCGGTTTCTCGAGGCAATCAGCTTCTCGCACGCTGCCGTGCTCAACACCAGCGAGGTGGCGCGAGAATGCGCGGTGCGCCGCAAGACGGTGGAGGGGTTCATCGAGATCCTGGAAGACCTGCTGCTGGCGTTCCGGCTTCCGGTCTTCGCCCGCCGCGCGCGCCGGCAGGTCACGGCGCATCCGAAGTTCTTCTTCGCCGACGCCGGCGTGTTTCGCTCGTTGCGCCCGGCGGGGCCGCTGGATCGGCCGGAGGAGGCCCGCGGCGCAGCGCTGGAAGGACTGGTCGCCCAGCACCTGCGGGCGTGGGTCGACTACTCCGGGGCCGCCGCCACGCTCGCGTTCTGGCGCACGCGGGCCGGCAGCGAGGTCGACTTCGTGCTCTACGGCCGCGATGTGTTCTGGGCCCTCGAGGTCAAGCACGCCCCGCGTATTCGGCCGGCAGACCTCAAGCCCCTCAAGAGCTTCGCACAGGACTACCCGGAAGCGCAGGTCCGACTGGCCTACCTCGGCGATGAACGCCTGCAGATCGACGGCATCTTGTGCCTGCCGGTGACCGAGCTGCTGCACGGCATCGTGCCGGGGACTCCGCTGCCGTGATGGACGGCACTCCGCCCCGCGCGGTTCGCGGTCGTCAGGGTGGCGTCCGGAAGGACGAGCTCCCGCCGCTGCCGGGTAGACTGTAGCCCGTGACAGCGGACGTCACGGAGTATTGGAGAAGCCGGACGCGAGCGCTCGGGTCGCCGCGGCTGGTGCGGCAGGCCGTCGCGGCACCTGAAGCATGACAGGCTTGGAGAGACGACCCATGAGATCCACGCCCGAACCGTTCCGTGACTCGCTCCGACGGTGGATGGTCGCGCCAGCCGCGGTCCTGGCCCTCCTGCTCGGCGCTCTTCCGCTGGCCGCCCAGCCGGGGCGCGAAGCCGCGCGGCCGCCGTCCGACCGCCCGAACATCCTGTTCCGAAACTCCCAACGCGACTGCAAGGTCGCGTCAGCGGGCGGATTCGAGCGCAAGCGACCAGACGCTGGTGTCGACCACGAGACTCATCCGCGCGAGCGCTCCGCCTTGCAGTCGAACGTCGGATCCCAATCGAGCGAGTCGAAGAGCTCGAGCAACCGGCGTTGTTCCCGCCGTGCAACGAACTCCTGCAGCGCCAGCGTCACTGCCGCGGTCTTGGTCTTCTTTCCACTGAGCTCTACGGCGCGCTCCAGCAGGTCGGGACTGATCGCCAGGTTCGTTGCCATGTGCCCATGGTCGCACAACCTCCGCACAACAACTGTCTGCACTCTTGCCGGCGACGATTCCCGAGTCCGGTCCCGCCCGGTCGCCGCCGTTGCTCTTGTCGTCGTGAACGCCCGGTCGCCCGCGGCGCGAACGGTGGCCACGCCCCGGTCTCGTCCGTCGCGTCAAGACCGCTTCGAGGTGCGCCCCGGTGCGCAGCTCCCCTCATGTGCGCTTTGGTCCGCCCGTTCCGAGCTTGGATCACGGATTTCGGTGAAGTGGAACGCTCGTCGGAGCGCAGCGACGTTGGGCGGTCGGTTTCCTCCCCTCGGTGTCGTGGACATGAACCCGGCCCGGTCGAGGCCATGAACCGGCGCTCATTCCGCGGGCGCCTCGCGGCAGGGCCGCCACAGCACGCTCATCGCGTAGTCGAGGTCGAGCCGCTCGCCGCGCCAGGTCGGCGTCGCCGTGTCGGCGTCGATCTCGATGCCAGCTTCCGCCAAGCCGTCGTTCGTAGGCTGCAGCGCCGGGCCGGTCCAGGCCGGCGCCGGCGGCGCCTCCGGCAGGGGATGGCCGTCCGGCCCCACGAACTGCACGCCCCCGTCGGCGTCGAGCGTGACCCGGAACCCTTCCTCATGCACCGCCCGGTGGTGCCGCCGGCACAGCAGCACCAGGTTGTCGAGCGCGGTCCGGCCGCCGTCGGCCCAGTGCTGAAGGTGGTGCGCATCGCAGCGAAGGTTGCCGCAACCCGGGAACCGGCACTGCCGGTCGCGGGCCGCCAGCGCCCGGCGCAGGGCCGGCGAGATGGTCCGGGTGCGGCGTCCGACGTCGAGGATCTCGCCGCCGGAGCCGTGGCGCATAGTGACGGTGGCCGCGTCGCAGGCCATGCGCCGGGCGGTTTCCGCGGAGACATGGATGCCGCCTGCCTCGTCGAGCACGGTCTGGCGGCCGGCGGCCGGCGCGGCGGATGGAGTGGATGCGGAGGTCGGCGGCCGGCGCGCGCACCGTGCGGGACTGGATCTCCGAGCGCGAGCGACAGAGGGTTCGAATGCCGTGGTGGTGGGTTCGGATGTCGCCGTGTCGGATGCGGGCGTCGCCGGCCACACCCCCGGACACGGGCCCGACATCCGGCGCCGTCGCGAGTGTCGGGCGCGTCCTGCCCGGCTTGGCGTTTCCGTGCGCATCGGCGATCCGTCACCGGGACCGTGCGCCGCTGGCGTTCCCGCGGGAACGCGATCGCCCCGCGGCACCGGCCCGGACGCCACGCCCCCCGACGTTCCCGCGGGAACGCGATCGTTGCCTCCCCGCAGCTCCGCCCCGGGCGCCGCGCCCCCGGACGTTCCCGCGGGAACGCGACCACCGTCTGCCCCCGGCGCCGACCCGGACGCCGCGCCCCCGGACGTTCCCGCGGGAACGCGACCACCGTCTGCCCCCGGCGCCGACCCGGACGCCGTGGCCCCGGACGTTCCCGCGGGAACGCGACCACCGTCTGCCCGCGGCGCCGGCCCGGACGCCGCGCACTCCGCGGGAACGCGATCACCGTCTGCCCGCGGCGCCGGCCCGGACGCCGCGCCCCCAGACGTTCTCGCGGGAACGTCCCGCCGTTCCCCCAGCGCCTCCGCGTCTACGTGCAGCACCACCTGATACCGGTCACCGGCCGTCCCCCGGTCGAGGCCGCCCGCCAACGCCGCCTCGGCCAACGTCCCGATGGCGTCCGCCTGCCGCTGCGCGAGCGTCGGCTCTTCCACGCCGGCCGGAGCGCCGGCCGACGCGGCGGCCGCTTTGTCTTCCGCGCCCGCCGGCGCGTCGGCGGCTTCCTCTTCCCCGCCACCGTCCGACGCCGGCACCCGCCGAGCCTGGTCGCAAGCCGCCTCCAGCGCGCGCCGCAGCACCGCCCCGACCTCCGGCGTCAACCGCCCGCGGACAACCACCATCCCGTCCTCGTCCACCCACGTCCGCAGCCCGCGGCTCGCGTCTCGCCGCCGCTCCTCCGCCTGCTCCACGTTCCGGTCGATGCGCCGCCACGCGCGGGCGATCCGCTCCACGTGCGCCGCCGTGCCCGCCAGCGCCACGTCGAGCAGGGCCTGCTCGTTCTCCGGGGTGGCGACCCGGGTGACCGCGCGCACCTTCGAGTAGGAGACCCTGCCGCGGCGCATGGCGTCGCTCAGCTTCGGCAACTCTCCGAGGGCGCGGGCCACGCGGACGTGCTCGCGGGCGGCCCCCGGCGAGAGCCCGGCCCGCCAGCTCAGCCAGTGCGCGCACGTCAGGCAACCGTCCCAGCCCTCCTGCTCGTCGAACTCGCGGATGAGGACGAGCAGCTCGTGGGTGGCGGCCTGGATGCGGGCGGACAGCTCGGCGATGCGGTCGCCGAGCCGGGCGAGCTGCGCTCCGCGGTCGCCGGACGCAGTCGCCCGCCCGCGGGGCGGCGGCTCGTCGGCCGGCCCGGCGTGAGGTGGAAGATGCGTGGAGGATGTCGACGGAGCGGGGCCTTTGTCAGCGGACATGAACCATTCTAACCCTCCATATTTAAACAGCTTACGTTGGCCGTAGGTGGCCGATCGGCAGTCGGATCGAGGTTTGTCGTGTCTTGTGGCGAGAACGCGCGGCCTGCAGCCGCAGAGACGGTCGGAAAGGCGATCCTGGTGGCATGCCCGACTGGCGGCCGCCGCGTCCCGAAGAGGCTGTCAAGTACAAAATGCAGGGTGGGCAAGAAGAGCTCTCGCCCGCGACCGCCGTGGCAGGAGGCAAGACTCGCAATGGGGCAGCGCCGGCCGCCGCAGCAACCCGGCTCTCGATCCCGCACATCCGGCAGCAGGGGAAAGCGTTTCAGCTTTGTTTGATGCCGGCCCCGTGGCCGCCGCTCGAGGGCTCTCGGGCCGCGAGCCGGGTTGGCCGTAGAATGACGCCATGTGACTCTACGCTTTGTTTGTCGGGCTTGCCGCGCTGGCCGCTCTCCTGCTCGTTGCATGTTCGACGATGGAATCAACGCACGCCCGGTCGGTGTTCCAGACGATGGACCCTGATCGACGCATCCGCGTCGCAGCGTTCGCTGCCATCGAGAAGCTCTCGCGGCAGTGGGGCGGACAGATTCCGTGGGAGGCGATCAGGGTCGGCTTCCAGGCGGGCGGCGAAACGGTGCTGTTCGCCAATCGGGCGAAGGGGATCTTCAAGCCGCGCCAGATGAGCGCCGCCCTCAGCATCAAGACGACGGTGCCGCGATCCGGCAGGTCGCTGTGGTACCGCGATCAGAGCTTCGATGCGGCAAACCTGGACGGCGCGACCGGGCTGCTTCGTTATGACCTGTCACGCGGCGGACGAGAGGACCCAACCAACCGTGCGCTCCGGGCCGCGATGCGGCGGGGCGCACCGCTCATCTACTTCATAGGCATCTCCCCGGCCACGTACCAACCGATATTCCCGGTCTGGGTCGAAGACTTCAGACAGGAGGAAGGATTCGTCCTGCTGGCAACGGCCGACTTCGCCGTCGCCGGGGTGGTGAGCCCGGCCGCCGCCGTGCGAGAGAGCATCGAAGCCTCGTACTCCCTGGTCGCGACGCGCACCCGGAACCACCAAGCGTGGTTCAGCGCGCGCACGAAGGCGGCGTACCGCTGGAGATGCGCGTTCAGCGGACTGCCGGTACGCGAACTGCTGGTCGGCGCCCATATCGTGCCCGATGCCGAGGGGGGGCCGCCCTCGGTTCGGAACGGCATCTGCATGTCCGCACTGCACCACGTCGCGTTCGATTCGCACTTGATCGGCGTCGATCCCGGCTATCGCGTTCACGTGGCATCGCCGTTGCGTGAGCAACAGGACGGCGACCTGCTGGCGAACATCAAGGAAATCGATGGAGCACTGCTCAGGCTTCCGCAGGCTCGAGAAGACTGGCCGGATCGTCAGTTCCTTGAGCGCCGATTCAAGCAGTTTCGGGAGATGCTCGGATAGCAGTATGTCGCGTTCCTCGTCCGGCGCCTCGGGCTCGCCGCTCCGGAAGAGGTATTCGAGCGCATCACGCGTTACTATCCCCAGGAGCAGGTGCCGCCCAAGACACGCTTCCTCGTCGAGGAGTTGTTCGGCGCCGACCCGACTCGCCCGGCACCGGGTCGCCAATGAACACGACCCCGAGGCGTTCCGACAACTGGCGGCCGCTTCGCAGGAGATGACATGTCAACAGCCATTGCTCGACGCGACTTCCTCACGGCGGGCGCAACCGCGGCCGCCTTCCTGGCGAGCCGTCCCGCGTTCGCGCAGACCGCCGATCCGACCGACCTGAGCATCGCCGAGGCGCAGCGGCTCGTTCGCAGCCGCGATCTCTCGCCGCTGGATCTCGTGGAGGCCTACGTCGCGCGCATCCGGCGTCTGGACCCTCAGCTCAACGCCTTCGTGACGGTGACCGAGGAGCGCGCGGTCGAGCGCGCGCGGGCGCTCGAGACGGAGCTGGCGGGCGGCCGGTGGCGCGGTCCGCTGCACGGCATTCCGATTGCGCTGAAGGACAACATCGATACGGCGGGGGTTCGGACGACGGCGGGGAGCGAGGTGTTCGCGGACCGCGTCCCGGACGAGGACGCCGAGGTGGTGACGCGGCTCGAGGCGGCGGGCGCGATCGTCCTGGGCAAGCTGAACATGCACGAGTTCGCCTATGGCGGGACGTCGGCGTTCGCCTGGTCCGGTCCCGTGCGCAATCCGTGGGATGTGGACCGCATCCCGGGCGGATCGTCGGGCGGCTCGGGCGCGGCGGTCGCGGCGCGGTTGTGCGCCGGCGCCCTCGGCACCGATACCGGGGGATCGGTCCGCATCCCGGCCGCGCATTGCGGCATCGTCGGTCTGAAGGCGACCTATGGGCTGGCGAGCATCCGCGGCATCGTCCCCCTCGGCGTCTCCCTCGACCATGTCGGCCCGATGTGCCGGACGGTCGCCGATGCCGCGCTGATGCTGCAGGCGATGGCCGGCTACGACCCGCGGGGCATCGCCAGCATCGATGCGGAGATTCCGGTCTACGCGAGCGCGCTCCGGCGCCCGACGTCGGCGCTGCGTCTCGGCGTGCCGCGCACGTTCTACGAAGACGTGGACCCGCAGGTCCTGGCCGCCGTCGAGCGGGCGCTCGGCGTCCTCGGCGATCTGACGGCGGGCACGCGGGACGTGGAGCTGCCGGCGCTGCCGGAGGCCCGCACGGTTGGGGTCGAGGCATATGCGTATCACGCCGATCTCCTCGACGAGCGGCGCGACCTGTACGACCCGAGCACGCTGGAGCGCATCGAAGGCGGCGCCGAGATGTCCGCGGCCGACTATGCCGAGGCGCGGTACCAGCTCACGCTCGTGAGGAAGGCGATTGCCGCGGTGTTCGACGACATCGACGTGCTGGTCACGCCGACGCTGGTGCAGCTCCCCGTCAGCATCGAGGAGGCCCGGGCGTCGCCGCTCGAGGTGACCGGCATCCTGATCCGCAACACCGCGCCCTTCAACGGGTACGGCATTCCCGCCATCACCGTCCCGTGCGGCTTCAGCCGCGAGGGCCTGCCCATCGGGTTGCAGCTGTGCGGCCGCGCCCTCGGCGAGGTCGACGTGCTCGCGCTCGCGCACGCGTACGAGCAGGCGACGGAGTGGCACGAGCGGACGCCGCCGCTGTCATAGGTGGCTCGGGACCCGGGCCTGACCCGGCTGTGCCGAGTTCCGCATGGTCCCGGCCGGTCGGCGGAGGTCGGCGGCTCGGCGCAGGTTCTGTCTCGGGGGCTCCGGCGCCCGCAGCCAGATCGTCGATGATCGCGAGTTCCCCGCGCAGGGACCGGCGGGCACGTGGAGCAGCGCTGCGTCGGGGCGTCGACGCTACCGGCGCGCCACCGGTTCGAGCCGCACGACCTGACTCGGCCCGCCGCGCTGCTCGACCGCCAGGTAGATGTAGCCGTCCGGTCCCTGCCGGACGTCCCGCACCCTGCCGATGCCGTAGACCAGCGTCTCTTCCTGCTCGATCCGGCCCGGCCGGTCGACGCTGGGGGTGAGGCGCGCGAGCTGCTGTCCGGCCATCCCGCCCACGAAGAAGCTGCCCTTCCATGCCGGGAACCGGTCGCCTGTGTACACCATCAGACCGGACGTGGCGATCGAGGGGACCCAGAAGTGCACCGGCGATTCGATGTCCTCGCCGCGCGTACCCGCGTGGATCGCCGTCCCGCTCCCGTAGTTCACGCCGTAGCCGACGACCGGCCAGCCGTAGTTCAGGCCGGGTTGTATCAGGTTGAGCTCGTCGCCGCCCTGCGGTCCATGCTCGTCGGCCCACAGGTCGCCGGTCTCCGGGTGCACGAGCAGCCCCTGCGGGTTCCGATGTCCGTAGCTCCAGATCTCGGGCAGGGCGCCGTCCTGCGCGAGGAACGGATTGTCGTCCGGCACGCGGCCGTCGTCATGGAGGCGAAGCGTGACCCCGTGATGGTTCGACAGGTCCTGCGCGGGGTGCGCCGACAGGTCGCCCCTCGTGCGCGCCATCCGATCGCCCACCGAGACGAAGAGGTGTCCGTCGCGGTTCCAGGCGAGCCGCCCCCCGTAGTGTCCGCCGCCCGCCGACCGCGCCACGAAGACGTCCTCGACGCCGGTGAGTCGATCGTCCTCGAACCGCCCTCTGACGACCGCGGTCGTCGAGCCCTCGGCCAGCGGCCGCGCATAGCTCAGGTACAGCAGGCGGTTGGCCGCGAAATCCGGGTGCGGGAGCACGTCGAACAGTCCGCCCTGCCCCTGCGCGAACACCTTCGGCACGCCCGGGACCGGTTCGGGCAGCAACGTCCCGTCCCGCACGATGCGCAGGCGTCCGGGGCGTTCGGTGACCAGCATGTCGCCGTCAGGCAGCCACGCGAGGGACCAGGGGACGTCGAGGCCGTCGGCCACGGTCACGGCGCGAAAATCGTGATAGGCCGACCGCAGCACCTCCTGGGCGGCAGTCGGGCTCGCGGCGAGCACCCACCCTGCGGTGGCGCAAGCGACGGCAGTGCGGATCATCGTCGACTCCTTACGACCGCGCGCGTCCCGGCACGCGGTGGAACAGGGAACTCATGCCCGGATCGAGTCTGCGGCGAGACTCCTGCCGGCCGCCCGGATGCTCGTTCCGGCCTGGGCTGTCGCCGACCAGATCACGGTGGGAGTCCAGCTCGTCCAGCCGCGCGGTTCGTCATCGGCCCGCCGTCAGGGTAGCGCAGTGGCGCCCGCCGCGCAGCAGTCCGCTGCCGGCCCTCCCGCGGTCAGGGCACGCGGCTGCCGTCGGGCCTCGTCATGCTGGCCTCGCTGCCGAAGACGTCGATGGCGCGCGCGCCGGCCACCTTGGCGGGGTGGCCCGAGACGGTCAGCGTCTCACCGAACGTGAACGTGTCCGGCGCGTAGCCTCGATTCCGGAGAATGGGCGCGGCGGCCGGGCCGAAGTAGATGTCCCAGTCGGCGGTCGCGCCGGTCTCGTCGGTGACTTCGAGGACCAGGATGGGATGCGGGTTGACGAAGCTCCATTTCTTGACGGAGCCGGTCACCTCGACGGTCCGGGCGATGTCGAAGAGACCGGCCGCGCCATGGTGCGCCGCGGCAGGGAGGCTCAGCCCGAACAGGACGCTTCCGACGACGATGACGGCGGACCATCGATGGGTCATCGCGCTTCTCCTCACGGGTTTCGGCGATTGACGGGCGGATCCTGGGGATACTTCGAGGGCAGCAACCGCAGGTTGCGCTGGGCCGCCTCGGGATCGCAGTTCCAGGGCAGCGACGACCGCTGGTCGCTCCGCCGCCATTCCATGACGTAGTTGATGGGCGCCAGCAGGAAGACCGGGTCTTCCACGGTCAGGTCCATCCTCAGGTTGTCGCCCTCCCGCCAGTAGCGCTCGACCAGGTGCTTCTGCGTTGACGACGGCGCACTCATGTAGTCGCCCGCAATGCCGGCTGGATCGAACGTGAACCTTGTCGTGTCGACGACGAGCTGGTTCCCCTCGTAGCGCCCCGTCGAATGGCCATGGATGAAGAATGCCCCGATCGGGGGTTCGGGATGCCCGTGGCCCTCGAGCCAGACCGTGCGCGCCACGTCGTCCTTCACGTAGGTGAGCGTCACCCGATCGGCCAGTTGCTGCACCTCGAACGGGTACGGATCGCCGAACAGCCCCGGCAGCGTGGCCGGCGCGCAGTCGTACTTCGGGGCCGCGAGCTCGTCGAACGCGTCGGTGAACGCCCTCGCCCGTGCCGTCAGCAGCCTTTCGGCCCCCTCGCGGCTCAGCTCCGGACACACCCCGGAGCCCTCGGCCACGCACCGCCGGCCGGCGAAGATTCCCGCCAGCTCCGGAGCTCCGGACTGTGCCTGGGCTTCGGCCGCCGGACCGATCGCGAGGGACCCCGCGGCCAGCAGGATGCCCAAGCCCGTCAATCTCCTCAGCGTCATGATGGATCGTCCCTTCAGCTTGCTCGCCCATCCGGCTTTTGCCGGCTCGCCCCGTACCGCAACTGTAGTCCATCAGCACCGTGCCGGGGAACTCCCCGCGGGGCTTCGATGTCGAGGACACGCACGCAGGGCTACGCCGATACGCTAAACTCCCACCCCATCAGGTGAACAGCCCCGTAGCCGGCCACACGGAGATCGCCAGGGCGGACAGGCTGCCGCGAGTGGTCCCGGTGCGGTAACGGGCACGGCCGGAGAGTCCATGGCGATCTTCGTCACCGATCGAATCAGTCTCGCCGAGGACGAGATGAGCGAGCAGTTCGTGCGCGCGCCGGGCCCCGGCGGGCAGAACGTCAACAAGCTCGCAACCGCGGTCCAGCTTCGCTTCGATGCGCGCGGCTCGAGGTCGCTGCCGGACGACGTCCGCACCCGGCTCCTCGAGCTCGCGGGGGCGCGGGCGACGAAGCACGGCGAGATCATCATCAACGCCCATCGGTTCCGTACCCGCGAGCGAAACCGCGAGGATGCGCTCGAGCGGCTCGTGTCGCTCGTGCGCCAGGCCACGGTCGTTGCGAAAGCGAGAAAGGCGACGCGACCAAGCCTGGCGTCGACGCGGCGCCAGGCAGAGGAAAAGCGCCGCCGCGCACAACTCAAGCGCGCCCGCCGGTCCCCCGATCAGGACTGAAGCCTACCGCCGGTGGCGTCGATTTACTCACGCTCGCGCGCGCCGGCCGGTGATGTCTTGGGTCGCGGACCCCATCGGGATAGAATCGCCGCACCGCGACCGTGCTCGGGATGTACGAGTTGTTGCAGGTGAAGATGCCGAGGTAGCGGCAGGCGCATGAGCGATTTCAAGGAGAACCCCATGTCGAGACTACGAGCCGTCGTTGCCGTCCTCGCCTTGTTCACGGCGGGCGCGGCGTTCGCTCAGGACGTCACCGTCACGCCGGATGTGGTGTACGGCCACAAGTACGGCATGGCGTTGACGTTCGACGTATTCACCCCGGCCAACGCCAACGGGGCCGCCGTGCTGAACATGGTCAGTGGCGGCTGGCGCTCGGCGTGGCGGCCGCACGCGGCGTCGCAACTGCGGTATCAGGCGCTGCTCGACGCCGGATTCACGGTGCTCGCGGTCCGGCACGGCAGCAGCCCGAAGTTCATTCTGCCCGAGATCGTCCCCGACGTGCGCCGCGCGGTGCGCTACGTCAAGCTCAATGCCCGGCGGCTGGGCGTCGATCCGAACCGCCTCGGCGTCTGGGGAGGGAGCGCCGGCGGACACCTGTCGCTGATGCTCGGGACGACGTCCGACGCGGGGGACCCGTCGGCCGAAGATGCGGTGCTCCGGACCGGCAATCGGGTGGCCGCGGTGGTGGCCTACTATCCGCCGGTCGACCTGCGCCCGCTGGCGCGTGGAATCGACCCGTCGGTCGGGAACGCCCGATTCCCCGCCCTGAATTTCCAGCCCTCCGACGCCGCGTCCGTGTCCCCGATCGTTCACGTGTCGGGAGACGATCCCCCCACGCTGCTCATCCACGGCGACGCCGACGGCCTGGTGCCGGTGAGCAACAGCCACGACATGCACGCCGCGCTGCAGGAGCATGGGGTCGAGTCGAAGGCGATCATCATTCCCGGCGCCGATCACGGGTTTCGCGGCGCCGATGCCGAGCTCGCGATGACCGCGCTGGTCGACTGGTTCGTGCAGCATCTCGCGCACTGACGGGCAGCCCGTGGCAGGAGAATTCCGGGGCGGTACACAAGTCTGGCCAGGAGCCCTCGACTCATGACAATCAGCTCGACCCTGCGACACCATGCCGCCCGGCATTCTCTGTGGTTGCTGATATTGGCGGGCCTCGCCGCGCCGCCGGTACACGCGCAGGACGGCTGGCCCGCCTGGGGACGGGACGCCGGCAACCAGCGCCACTCTCCGTTGACGCAGATCGACACCGGCAACGTCTCGACCCTGGTGCCGGCGTGGCGGTACGAGATGACGAAGCCGGGCGTACCGTCACGGCCGAGCCAGTCGACCCCGCTCATGGTCGACGGCGTCCTCTACCTGTCGTTCCCGTACTACCGCGTGGTGGCGCTGGAGCCCGAGACCGGTGACCTCATCTGGGAGTACACGGCGCCCGGCGACTGGAACTCACCCGAGCATCAGGTGCACTGGACGGGTGGGTCGATGCGGGGCCTGGCGTACTGGGAAGGCGACGACGTCACGTCCCCGCAGATCGTGTTCGGCACCGAGGAGGGCGAGCTGATCTCGCTGAACGCGCGGACCGGCATCCCCAACGCCCGGTTCGGCAACGACGGCTACGTCGACCTGAAGACCCCGGACGTGATGAACGGTTTCCCGACCATGCACTACGGGATCTCGTCCGGGGTCGCCGTGTACAAACATTTGGTGTTTACCGGTGTCCACAACGCGGACGAGACGGGATCGAAGGGGCCGGCGGGCGACGTGCGCGCGTGGAATCTGCGGACCGGCGAGCTCGTCTGGACGTTCCATACCGTGCCCCGGCCCGGCGAGGTCGGTCACGAGACCTGGCTCGACGACTCCTGGCGCAACGTCAGCGGCGCCAACACCTGGACCTTCTTCACCGTCGACGAGGAGCGCGGCATTCTGTACATGCCGCTCGGGTCCGCCCACAACGATTTCTATGGCGTCGACCGCCCCGGGGACAACCTCTTTGCGAACTCGATCGTCGCGGTCGATGCCCTGACGGGGACGCTGAAGTGGTACTTCCAGGCCGTCCACCACGACCTGTGGGACCTGGACATGCCGGTGCCGCCGATCCTGTTCGATGTCGAGCGGGACGGCGCGACGATTCCCGCCGTCGGCGTCATGACGAAGTATCCGGTGTTGTTCATCTTCGACCGGGTCACCGGCGAGCCGATCTACGAGATCGAGGAACGCCCCGTCCCGCGGGGGAATCTGCCCGGGGAGTACTACTCGCCGACGCAGCCGTTCCCGGTGAAGCCGCTCCCCTTCGGGCGCACCAACTTCACGATGGACGACATCGCGACGGTGACGCCGGAGCACGAGGCCGCGTGCCGCGAGCTGTTGACGGACTTCGACGGCGGGCGAAACCGCGGCCCCTTCACGCCGCCGTCCCTGGAGGGCGCGCTCGTGTTTCCGTCGACCGGCGGCGGGACGGAGTTCACCGGCGGAACCTTCGATCCGAGTCTCGGGTACTACATCATCAACTACGCGGACACCGGACACATCAGTGAACTCAGAAGAATGGACGACGATCCCGATCGTCGCGGCTATGGGGGTCCTCCCGAGTCGCGCAGGACCTACTGGCACGTCGTCACCCGGTTGGCCGTCGACGGCTGGCCCTGCTGGCAGCCGCCCTGGTCGCGGCTGACCGCCGTGGACGTGAACACGGGTGAGATCGCGTGGCAGATCCCGTTCGGCACGGTCGAAGGCGCACCCGCCGGCGTGGAAACCGGCGCCCCCAATTCCCAGAAGGGTGGGCCGACCTCGACCGCGGGGGGCGTGCTCTTCATCGGGGGGGCCACCGATCGACGGTTCCGCGCCTACGAAACGAAGACCGGGCGCGAGCTGTGGAGCGTCGAGACCGAGCAGTTGATCAGCGGCGCCAATCCGATCACCTACATGGGAAAAGACGGAAAGCAGTATGTGGCGGTGGCCGCGGGGACGACGCTGCTGACCTACACCCTGCCGTGATCCGTTGGCTCTCGGCGACCCCTGAGACCGGCGCTTCAGCCGGCCTCGGCCAGGGTCTCGGGGTGAAGGGTCTTCAACTTCTCGAAGATCCCCTCGATCACGTTGTTCTTTCCGGCGAACAACGCCTCGGGACCGCCGGCGTGCACGCTACTGAACGGCGCCTCGTAGAGCGCGGATGGCTCCATGACACCCCGTGCCGTGAGTTGGTCGATCACCATCTCGATGAAACGGATTTGCGGCGTGGTCAGGCTTCGGTTGGAGAGGAACTCCGAGAAGGACTCCTGTGCGGCGGCGCGGTCCATCCCCACCAGGCTCCGCACGAAATGGGCGAGTGAGGGGGCGTCGTTGCGGGCCAGGAGGCTCGTCAACAGCGTCTGGCCGTCGTCCTCGCCGATCTCGACCAGCGTCCGTTCGAGCCCCCGCAGGTCGGTAGCCGTGAGCGGCTGGTTGGTCCGGAGGCGATGGACCACGATGTGGTCGAGATGGTTCTTCAGGTACTCCTGCACCTTTTTCTCGTACTGGACCCCGGTCATCTTCGGTAGGTAGACGGCGGCGTCCTCGCGCACGGCCGTGATCTCGTCCTGGAAGTCGGTGTAGACGACCTTGCGCGTCTTCTTGTCCAGGAAGGGCACCAGGCCACGCAGGCGCATGCGCAGTTCCTCGAGACCGTTCAAGGCGATGCCTTCCCAGAAGGCGCTCTCCTGCACCGAGGCCAGGTAGGCGAGTTGAGCCGTCACGGCGGGAATCGTGCTCTTTTCTTCGAGCAGCATGGCGATCTCCATCACCCGTCGGCGGTGCCGCTCGAATGTGCCCGTGTCGCCCTCGGCGTGGGCCAGTTGCATCTTCAGCGCCGTGAGATCGAACAGGCGCGACTCGATGTCGTCGGTCTCGATCTCGCTGGGCAGCCCGGCAACCTCACTCTGCAGGATCTCGACGTCGGACGCGGTGAGCCGCTCCCATGACTCCCGCTGCCGGAAACGCTCTACCGCCTCGAGCTGCATCCGCACGATGAAGTTCTCGCGGTTCATCGCTGCCACTTCCCGGTGGAGTTCCATCGCCAACGCCCCGGCCAGCCCCGCCTCCGGGTCCAGGTCCGGCGTCGCCTGGACGTCGGACAGCAACTGCACCCGCGACCGAAAGAGCCGGGCGCGGAGGGAAACGCCGCCACTGTCCTCGATCCCCTTCGGATGCTCGCGGAAGAAGTCGAAGTTGAAGCAGAAGTCGAAGACGCGGAAGTCGTGCTTGTCGTCCCCGGGTCCGAACAGATCGGGGCACAGCCGCGTGCCGCGCCCGATCATCTGCCAGAACTTGATCCGCGAGTAGACCGGCTTGAAGAAGACCAGGTTGGCCACCTCGGGCACGTCGATGCCGGTATCGAGCATGTCCACGGAGATCGCGATGTGCGGCGCCTTGTCCTTCCGTGCGAAGTCGTCGAGCAGGCTCTGCGGATACGCGGCGTAGTGATCGATGATGCGGGCGAAGTGCCCGGCGTACCGCGGGTAGTGGTGGTTGAACCGTTCTTCGATGAACGTCGCATGCGCGTGATTGCGCGCGAAGATGATCGTCTTGGCCAGTCGGTCGCCACCGTCGACGGTGTGGCCGTGCTCCATGAGATGTTGCAGCACCTTGTCGACCGTGTCGTTGTTGAAGAGCCAACTGTTGATGGCGGACGCGTTGACCCGTTCCGGCAGCCCGCGATCGTCCTCGTCGTCGCCCCAGTCGAGGCTCTCCCACCGCGCCTGCTCTTCCTCGCTGAGCGAGTCGTAGTCGATGCCGTCGCGTGGAAACCGGAGATCCACCTGCTGAACCTTCGGTGGCACGAGAAAGCCGTCCGCCACCGCGGTCGCGAGCTCGTACACGTCGGTGGGCACGCCCGGCTCCAGGTCGAAGAGTTCGTAGGTGTTCCGGTCGACCTGATCCCGAGGCGTGGCGGTCAGGCCCACCAGCAGCGAGTCGAAGTATCGAAAGATGGCCCCGTACTTCTGATACACCGATCGGTGCGCCTCGTCGATGATCACGAGATCGAAGTGCCCGACCCCGAAGCGGGCCTCGGACCCCGTCGTCTCGTTGATCAGCCCCATCATCGTCGGATAGGTGCAGACGTAGACCCGGCCCGCCTTGTCCTTCTCGGTCACCAGGTTCACGGGGCTCGACTCTGGCAGGTGGGCCTTGAACGCCCCCACCGCCTGGTTCACCAGCGACACCCGGTCGGCGAGAAACAGCGCCCGCTTCACCCAGCCCGCCCGCTGCAGCAGGTCGACCAGCGCGACCGCCACGCGGGTCTTGCCGCTGCCGGTCGCCATCACCAGCAGCGCCTTGCGCCGCGCCTGTCCGAACCGCTCGCCGATGCTCCCGATGGCCCGCTTCTGGTAGTACCGCTCGACGATGGCGTTCTTCACCCGCGCCACGTCCAGCCGCTCGCGGTGGGCTCGGCGATGGAGCAGTGACGCCAGCTCGTCCTTCTTGTGGAAGCCGGCCACGGCTCGCGGCGCGTAGGCCCGGTCGTCCCACAGGTAGGTCTCGTACCCGTTCGTGTAGAAGATGATCGGGCGCTGGCCGTGCATGGCCTCCAGGCAGTCCGCGTAGAGTTTGGCCTGCTGTCGACCCGCCGCCGGATCCACGGTGGTCCTCTTCGCCTCCACCACCGCCAGCGGCTTGCCGTCATCTCCCCACAGGACGTAATCGGCGTAACCGACCCGCGAGGCGTTGGGCATGCCCGTGACTTCGTACTCACGGTCGTGTTCCTGGTCGAGCGGCCAGCCGGCACGCTGCAGGGCCAGGTCGATGATCAGCCTGCGGGTCGTGCTCTCGTTCCAGTCGCGGGTCTCGGGGACGGTCTCGTTCTCCGCCTTGATGGCGGCAAACCGTTCACGCAGCGCCTCCAACTCGCCCTCGACATCCTTGCGCGCGTCTTCGGCTGCGTCCAGTTGGCGTTTGAGGGCGTCCAGTTCCTCGACGCTGGCCGGCGCGGCCCCGGGTTCCCGTGTGGGAACCAGGGACTCGTCGAAGGTCTTCCCGTGAAGGCTCTCCGCCCCTTTCCGCAGATAGGTGCGCCCCGCCCAGTAGAGGACGTGCGCCAGCTCCCGCACCACGTTCAACGCCTGCTCCGGCGCGGGCGCCTTGTTGCCGTGCACCGCCACGTTGCCCGCCTGCCGGATGTATTCCGCCTTCTGCCACACGACCTCGGGCACGACCGCACGGAAGGCGGGCTCGCTGAGGTAGGCATCCAGGTTCGTGACCTTCGGTGGGCTCAGGGTCTTCTCAACTTTGTAGATACGCTTGACCAGACATTCCAGCGCATACCTTGCATGGAAGCAGGAGGCCCGCGGGTCGCCGTGGACGTGGCGCTCCGCATAACTCGCGCTCTCCGCCGCATGCGGGAACTCCTGCTTCAGGAACGCGAAGTTGGCGGAGATTTCCATAGCGGCTCAGAGGTCTCCGCGGAAGGCGCGGGACTGCAGGGAGGCGAAGAGGGTGTCGAGTTCGGCGAGGTGCGCGCGCTGGCCGGCCTTCTGGTGTTCGACGGATTCGGCGATGGCGGCGAAGCGTTGTTGGAGGTTGAGGGGTGGATTCGTGAGTCGGATGCTCTTCACATCATTGAAATTCAGCCCAGCCTTGACTCCTTCACGATTGAGCCGGTCGAACTGAGCTTGCCCACCTTTCGAGGCCAACTGATAGCTGACAAAGACCGGGTTCAGGCTCGTGAACCTCAGGATTGCCAGATGCTGGTTGATATGAGCCTTAGCCCGGATTATGCGTGAAGGTGTTGTTTTGGGAGAGACACAGGAGCCTCCGTGTGGTACAAACGTAGTGTATACAAACGTTTAGCCACAACGGAGGCCCCTGCGTGACACCTGATACGATACCACAGACTGTTCTGTTCCCGGATCTGTTCGACAAGCCCCTCGTCGCCACGTTCAACCAGGAACACGCGAGTTCCGACGGCGGCGCCGTCCTGCTCAAGGCGGCCGAGCGCGTGTATGGCTTGGTCAAGGCGTTCGCCCGGTGTCTGGCCGACAAACGCGCACCCGGGAAGATTCGGCACACGCTCGCGGACCTGATCGGCCAGCGGGTCTTCGGCATCGCGTGCGGTCATCCCGATGGCAACGATGCCGACCACTTGGCCGACGACCCCATCCACAAGCTGCTGCTCGGGCGGGACCCGGTGTCCGGCGCGCCCTTGGCGTCGCAACCCACGATCTCGCGATTCGAGAACGGCGCGCGCCGCAGCGTGCTCTACCGGATGGGGCGCGAGTTGGCGGCGTGCGTCATCGAACGTCATCGGCGTCGCCTGCAGGGGCGGGCGCGCCGGATCACGATCGATCTGGACCCGACCGACGACCTGACGCACGGGGCCCAGCAGCTCACGTTCTTCAACGGGCACTATGGCGGCTGGTGTTATCTGCCGATGCTGGGGTTTCTGAGCTTCGACCGCGAGGCGGAGCAGTATCTGTGCGCGGCGGTGCTGCGGCCCGGGAAGGCAGTGGCCGCCGACGGGACCCTCGGCCTGCTGTGTCGGCTGCTCCCGCTGTTGCGGGCCGCGTTTCCGCGGGCGCGGTTTCTCGTCCGGCTCGACGGGGGCTTTGCGACCCCGGAGATCTTCGATTTCCTGGATGCGGAGCCCCGGCTCGACTACGTCGTGGCAATGGCGAAGAACGCGGTGTTGCAGCGGCATGCGGAGTCCGCCATGCAGGTGGCCCGCGCGCAGAGCGAGGTCGGTGGCGAGACCGCGCACGTCTATACCGACACCCGCTACGCCGCCGGCACGTGGGACCACGAGCGCCGGGTCGTGATCAAGGCCGAAGTCGTTCGCCTCGGAGACCGCGAGCCGCGGGACAACCCGCGGTTCGTGGTGACGAATCTGCGGCAGACGCCGCGCTTCATCTATGAGAAGGTCTACTGTGCTCGCGGGGACATCGAGAATCGGATCAAGGAACTGCTCGATGGGTTGCAAATCGACCGCACGAGCTGCTGTCTGTTCTCGGCGAACCAGTTGCGCGTCTTCCTGACCGCCGCGGCCTACGTGCTCATGCAGGAACTGCGATTGCGGGCGGCGCGTACTGCGTGCGCCCGCAGCCAGGTGACGTGGCTGCGCGACCGGCTGCTGAAGCTGGGGGTCCACGTCGTCCGCTCGGTCCGCCGCGTGGTTCTGCATCTGCCGCGCTCGACGCCGCACCTCGAGGCGTGGCGGCACATCGCACTCGCGCTGGGCGCGCGCGCCGGATAGCCCACCCGTTGCGCCGCGCCCACCTGCTTCCTGGGCGGCATGGGCCGCTCCGCCGGCGGGGCTGTCGCTGCCCAACCCTCGCGTCCGTCATGCCCCCCCGGTCGGCTGCTCAAACCCCGGCTCCGCTTGCAGGCAGCGATGTCCGAGACCCATTCCTGCGCCGATCACGCCCTTTGGCGGTCGAATCTGGACCTTCGTGAATAATGCAGGTTAGCGATGCCACGAGGGACGACCGCGGTTCTGCCTAAGTCGGCGGTGATGCTGAGTAGAACGTCTCCAGGCTCAACCGTTGTTCGCTTCGCCTCTGCGGATTCAGGTGCTTTGACGAAGGCGATGTCACCAAGATCAAGTTGTCCGTCCTTCAGATTCTGAATCCTAATGAACGTGTCGCCATCCTTTGCATAGTAATTAGCCCACCCCCGTGAACCGCTGGTCAGAAAACCAATCTCGTCACCCACACTGACCACTTCCCACCCCATGGGATTGGTGACGGGGTCGCCGAACATGTCAAGGAAGGTAGATTGGAGGAGCGTGTCGAGCTGGGCGAGGGCCTCGCGGCGCTTGGCCCGCAAGGCGTCCGTCGCATCCAGAATTCCCGCAATCCGCTTCTGCTCGGCGAGCGGCGGGAGGGGAATCGTGGTGGCCAAGAACTCGCCGCGATTCACGTGCTTCATCGTCGCGCCGTGAAGGTGCTGCTCCATCTGAACCAGAGCATCTGAAAGCATGTGTCTAAGATAGCAGGGGTCAATGCGCCCATGGTCCGGAACGACACGGAAAATGTGCTGGTTGACCAAGGCTGTGTCTGGTCCTTCCCAGACGAAGACCCCAAGCGTTGCGGACCATGAGACAAGAAGGTCCCCAGGAGAGACTTCATATTTCTTCGCTACGACACGATTGGTCCGGTTAAACGGTTTCGTTGAGTCGGTGAGGTTCTGGATGCGGAGGATGCGCTTTCCGGATGCCTCCCAATCGTCAGGCTTGAACGCAACTCCGTTGACAAAGTCTGCGATGTCGCCGAGTGGTACACGCGACGGACTCATCCCAACAACCCCTCCAACTCCACCCGCCCCTCCGCGATCTCGGCCTCCAGCTTCCCCATCCGCTTCAGGATCACCTTCGGCGGGTCGTACTCCACTGCCTCGTATTCCACCTCCTTGTAGCGGTTGATCGAGAGGTCGTACTCGTTGCTCGCGATCTCGGCCTTGGGCACGAGGAAACTCTGGTCCGTCCTCGCCCGCTTGCTCTCAGCCTCGGGGTTCTGCCAGCGGACGAGGATGTCGGCAAGGTCGCTGTTCTCCGGTTGCGGCGTGCGCTTGTCGTCCAGAGAGTAGCCGTCCGCCTGCATGTCGTAGAACCAGACGTCGTTCGTGCCTCCAGAGTTCGTCTTGGTGAACAGCAGGATGGCGGTGGAGACCCCGGCGTAGGGTTTGAAGACGCCGGAGGGCATGGAGACGATGGCGTCGAGCTTCTGCTCCTCGACCAGGATCCTGCGCAGGGTCCGGTGGGCTTTGCTCGACCCGAACAGTACGCCGTCGGGCACGATGACGGCGGCGCGGCCGCCGGTCTGGAGCAGGCGCAGGAACAGGGCCAGGAACAGCAGCTCGGTCTTCTTCGTCTTGACGACCTGCTGCAGGTCCTTGGCGGTGGACTCGTAGTCGAGACTGCCCGCAAACGGCGGATTGGCGAGGACGAGCGAGTACCGCTCGGCGTCGTCCGCTGCGGCCGCGAAGTCCGTCTGGGCGAGCGAGTCCCGGTAACGGATGTCCGGATTCTCCACGCCGTGGAGCAGCATGTTCATGCTGCCGATGCGCAGCATGGTGCTGTCGAAGTCGTAGCCGTGGAAGGTGCCCTCGTTGAACCGGCGGCGGGCCCGGGCGTTCTTGTAGATGCGGTCGCCGTGGTGCTCGACGAGATGCTCGGAGGCCGCGACGAGGAAGCCGGCGGTGCCGCAGGCCGGATCGCAGATGACGTCCTTCGGGGTGGGCGCGGTCATGTCTACCATCAGCCTGATGATGTGGCGCGGCGTGCGGAACTGCCCGTTCTGCCCGGCGGTGGCGATCTTGCCGAGCATGTACTCGTAGAGATCACCCTTGGTGTCGCGGTCGGCCATGTCGATGTCGTCGAGCTGGTCGACGACGTTGGCCAGCACCCGAGGCGTGGGCATCATGAAGAGGGCGTCCTTCATGTGATGGGTGTAGGTCGATCCCTCGTCCGAGTCCCTCGTCTGGCCCAGCGATTTGATGAAGGGGAACACCCGGTCCCGCACCGTCTCGAACATCCGCTCGGGCGCAAGCTCCTTGAAACGCGACCAGCGCAGAGCGGCTTGGCGGGCGGTGAACAGCGGCTCCTGGATCGGGTGGCCGGTGCGGGCGGCTTTGTGCTCCTCGCGCGTGTGCAACTCGTCCAGACGCTTGATGAAAAGCAGGTAGGTGAGCTGCTCGATAACCGAGAGCGGGTTCGAGATGCCGCCGGACCACATGGTGTCCCAGATGCGGTCGACCTTGGACTTCAGCTCGCCGGTGATCATGATTCGATCTCGCTCGTCTCCATCGAGTCGTCGAACCGCCGGGACCTCGAGGTGAAACCCGTCCCGGGATGTCGCGCTCGCTGCTGGTCTCCATGAGCGGCGGGTCGTTCGGACACGATCGTATCAGGCGACTCGTCGCCCCTGCTTCGACGCGTGGGTCATGGCGCGGTGAGGAAGGGCTTCAGTCAGTTCTGCAAGGGCTCGGAGAGGTGCGGGAGCACCGATCGCGGGTCATGGCGCGGTGATGAAGGGTCTCAGTCAGGGCTGGCACCTGGCGGAACGGTCCGACGGAGGAAACTCGAGGCTCCTCGAACGGGTGTGGGTAGGGCGGGGCGAGTTCGACGCCTCCCGCAGAAGCGGAATTGCCGGCAACCATTCGCACTACCTGAGACGATGGAGACTCTGCGTGGGCTGCTCGTCCCGCAGAAGCGGAATTGCCGGCAACCACTCGCACTGCCTGCGTGCAAGGTGTCGTGGACCGGCAGAGCCCGGCCGGTTGGCGAGGTCGACGTCATGAAGCGGCGCGGCTCATGCCGCGGGAGGCTCGCGGCGCGGCTGCCACAGCACGTTCATCGCGTAATGGAGGTCGAGCCGCTCGCCGCGCCAGGACGGCGTAGCCGTGTCGGCGCCGATCTCGATGCCCGCTGCCGCCAGGTTGTCGTCCGTGGGCTGGAGAGCCGGTCCCGTCCACGCCGGCGTCGGCGGCGCCTCCGCCAGCGGGCGGCCGTCGGGCCGCAGGAACTGCACGTCCCCGGCGGCGTCGATCGTGACGCGGAACCCTTCCTCGTGCACCGCCCGGTGGTGCCGGCGGCACAGCAGCACTAGTGTCCCGTCCGATAAATAGCTTGACTTAATAGGTTCCGTTCGGTAGCGTACGCGGAATGGCACGTCCGATCTCCATCCTTGAACTCACGGACGCCGAACGGGCCGAGCTGGAGCGCCGCGTAAACGCGCGCACCACCGCCATGCGGGACCACCTGCGCGCGCGAATCATCTTGCGACGGAGCGCCGGAGTCACGCAAACCCAAGTGGCGGCGGAGCTCGGCGTGAGCAAGGCTTGCGTGAACCAGTGGTCGCAGCGGTTCGAGCGGGAGGGATTGGCGGGCTTGCAGGATCGGCCCGGTCGGGGTCGGCGTTCATCGATCGCACCGGAGAAGGTCGAGCAGGTCATCCTTCGGGCGACCCAACCGCCCGCGCCGCGGACGCGATGGAGCGTGCGCACCATGGCCGCCGCGGTGGGGCTGTCGCCAGACAGCGTCCACCGGATCTGGCGCGCCAACGAGATCAAGCCGCATGTGGTCAAGACCTTCAAGGTGTCCACCGACCCGCAGTTTGCGGAGAAATTCTGGGACGTGATCGGCCTGTATCTGGATCCGCCCGAGCGGGCATTGGTGCTCTGTTGCGACGAGAAGAGCCAGTGTCAAGCCTTGGAACGCACCCAGCCGGGCTTGCCCCTACGAAGCGGGTCGGCGCGGACGCAGACCCATGACTACCGACGCCATGGGACGATCACGCTGTTTGCGGCCCTGAACTATCTGGACGGGAAACTCATCTCGCGGACCGAGGTGCAGCACACGCACGTCGAATGGCTCCGATTCCTCAAGCAAATCGACCGGGAGACGCCGCCCTCCGTGGATCTCCATCTGATCGTCGACAACTACTGTACCCACAAGGATCACCGCGTGCGGGCGTGGTTGGCGAAGCATCCGCGGTTCCACCTGCACTTCACGCCGACCAGTGCCTCATGGCTCAATCTGATCGAGCGCTTTTTCGCGGACCTGACCCAGGAGGTGATCCGAGAAGGAAGTTTCGACAGCGTCAGGGCCTTGGTGGCCGACATCGAACGCTACCTCGCTGATCGGAATCTGATGCCCAAGCCCTACAAGTGGAAGGCGACGGGCGAGGCCATTCTCCGTAAGATCCAACGCGCCCGCGCGGCTTTGGCAGCGCAGCAAGAGGCGGTTGTTAGGTAACCCTATTTGCCGGACAGGACACTAGGTTGTCGAGCGCGGTCCGGCCGCCGTCGGCCCAGTGCCGAACATGGTGAGCATCGCAGCGTACGTTGCGGCAACCCGGGAACCGGCACTGACGGTCGCGGGCCGCGAGGGCCCGGCGCAGGGCCGGCGAGATGGTCCGGGTGCGGCGGCCCACGTCGAGGATCTCGCCGCCGGGGCCGTGGCGCATGCTGACCGTGGCCGCGTCGCAGGCCAGGCGCCGGGCGGTTTCCGCGGAGACGTGGATGCCGCCCGCCTCGTCCAGCACGGTCTGGCGGCAGGCGGCCGTCGTCGGCTGCACCGCCGGACACGGGCCGGACGCCCGGCGCCGTCGCCGTCGCCGTTGTCGGGCGTGTCCCGCCCGGCCCGGCATTTCGGTGTGTACCGGCGAGCCGCCGCCGGGACGGCCGGACGCCGCGCGGGCGGACGTTCCCGCGGGAACGCGTTGGCCGCCTACTCGCGGGTCCGATTCGGACGCCGCGCGGGCGGACGTTCCCGCGGGAACGCGTTGGCCGCCTGCCCGCGGCTCCGATCCCGACGCCGCGCCCCCGAACGTTCCCGCGGGAACGCGGTCGCCGCCTGCCCGCGGGTCCGACCCGGACGCCGCGTCCGCGGACGTTCGCGCGGGAACGCGGTCGCCGCCTGTCCGCGGGTCCGATCCGGGTGCCGCGCCCCCGGACGTTCCCGCGGGAACGTCCCGCCGTTCTCCCAGCGCCTCCGCGTCCACGTGCAGCACCACCTGATACCGGTCGCCGGCCGTCCCCCGGTCGAGTCCGCCCGCCAACGCCGCCTCGGCCACCGTCCCGATGGCGTCCGCCTGCCGCTGCGCGAGCGTCGGCTCCGCCGAGTCAGCCGACGCGTCGGCCGCTTCCGCTTCCACCTTGGCCGACGCGTCGGCCGCTTCCGCTTCCGTCCCGCCGTCCGACGCCGGCGCGCGCCGCGCCTGGTCGCACGCCGCCTCCAGCGCCCGCCGCAGCACCGCCCCCACCTCCGGCGTCAAACGCCCCTGGACAACCACCATCCCGTCCTCGTCCACCCACGTCCGCAGCCCGCGGCTAGCGTTCCGCCGGCGTTCCTCCGCCTGCTCCACGTTCCGGTCGATGCGCCGCCACGCCCGGGCGATCCGTTCCACGTGCGCCGCCGTGCCCGCCAGCGCCACGTCGAGCAGGGTCTGCTCGTTCTCGGGGGTGGCCACCCGCGTGACCGCCCGCACCTTCGAGTAGGAAACCTTGCCCCGGCGCATGGCGTCGCTCAGCTTCGGCAACTCTCCGAGGGCCCGCGCCACGCGGACGTGCTCGCGGGCCGCCCCCGGCGAGAGCCCGGCCCGCCAGCTCAGCCAGTGCGCGCACGTCAGGCAACCATCCCAGCCCTCCTGCTCGTCGAACTCGCGGATGAGGACGAGCAGCTCGTGAGTGGCGGCCTGGATGCGGGCGGACAGCTCGGCGATGCGGTCGCCGAGCCGGGCGAGCCGCGCGCCGCGGTCGCCGGGCGCGGTCGCCGGGCCGTGGGGCGGCGACTCGTCGGAGGGCTCGACGGGAGGTGGAAGATGCGTGGAGGATGTCGACGGGGCGGGGCCGTTCTCAGCGAACATGGACCATTGTAACCCTCAATTTTTCAACGGCTTGAGGCGTCCGTAGGCGGCCGATCGGCGGTCGGGTCGGCGTTTGTCGCGTCTCGGGGTGGGAACGCACGGCCCACGGCCGGAGAGACGGTCAGAAGGGCGATCCTGGCGGAATGCCGGACTTGCGCCGACGCGCCTCGAAGAGGCTGTCAAGTACAAATTGCAGGGTGGGACAAGAAAAATGCACTCGCCGCGACCGCCGTCGGCGCGGCGCCGGCATGGTCGAGCCGGCCGAGTCCATCGATCGGGCTCCGGCGTCGTTCCGGTCCAACCAGAGACTGGCACGATCCGTGGGCCCTCGGCGACCCCTGAGACCGGCTTCAGCCGGCCTCGGCCAGGGTCTCGGGGCGAAGCGTTTTCAACTTCTCGAAGATCCCCTCGATCACGTTGCTCTTTCCGGCGAACAACGCCTCGGGACCGCCGGCATGCACGCTGCTGAACGGCGCCTCGTAGAGCGCGGACGGCTCCATGACACCCCGCGCCGTGAGTTGGTCGAACACCATCTCGATGAAACGGATCTGCGGCGTGGTCAGGCTTCGGTTGGAGAGGAACTCCGAGAAGGCCTCCTGCGCGGCGGCGCGGTCCATCCCCACCAGGCTCCGCACGAAATGGGCCAGTGAGGGGGCGTCGTTGCGGGTCAGGAGGCTCGTCAACAGCGTCCGGCCGTCGTCCTCGCCGATCTCGACCAGGGTCTGTTCCAGTCCCTGCAGGTCGGTGGCCGTGAGCGACTGTTTGGTCCAGAGGCGACGGATCACCATGTGATCGAGATGGTCGTTCAGGTACTCCTGCACCTTACTTCTCGTACTGGACCCCGGTCATCTTCGGCAGGTAGACGGCGGCGTCCTCGCGCACGGCCGTGATCTTGTCCCGGAAGTCGGTGTAGACGACCTTGCGCGTCTTCTTGTCCAGGAAGGGCGCCAGGCCACGCAGCCGCATGCGCAGCTCCTCGAGCGATGCCTTCCAGAAGGCGCTCTCCTGCACCGAGGCCAGATAGGCGAGTTGAGCCGTCACCGCGGGAATCGTGCTCTTTTCTTCGAGCAGAATGGCGGTCTCCACCACCCGCCGGCGGTGCCGCTCGAACGTGCCGATGTCGCCCTCGGCGAGGGCCAGCTGCATCTTCAGCGCCGTGAGATCGAAGAGGCGCGACTCGATGTCGTCGGTCTCGACCCTCGCTGGGCAGCCCGGCGACCTCACGCTGCAGGATCGTTGCCCGATCGGCTCTTGTTGACCGCCCGGATCGTCTTCGCCACCCGCCCGGATCCCTCGCATGTCCCGGCGCTCTCGTCGATGTCCCTTCGCGCACGACCCTCATCATGTGCGTGATGTCGGTGCTATCGTACGCGCCCTGACCCGTGTTCGGGCTCGGTGTGGTCGACTGGAGCTGGATCGCTTCGGTCGGGTCTCAGGCCGGGTGTCGCGGTTGGCGTCTGGCATGGTCAGGCATCGTCGGACAATTGCCGGTTCGGAGCACGCGCGGATGGTGTGTTTGGTCGACGATGCCGTCTGTGACCACAGCGCTGCGTCGCGCGCGGCGCCATCGCGGCGAGTGGTGAACTGATGCGGCCAGCGTCGCCCCGGCTGGTATGATCCATTACTGTGGCGCTGCGGGCCGCCAGATCCCCGCCGCCGTATTACCGACACGCGCTGTAGTTGGGGACCGATGCCCTCTACCAGACCCGCAACCCCCGCCGATATCGTCTACCGCACTTTGATGTCGATGCGCGAACCGCTGGCCGTCTTCGTGCAAGAGACGACAGAGAAAGCGGTGGCAGAAGAGGTCATTGACGAGGGCACAGTCAACGAAGCGCTCCATAAGGTCGCGTTTGGGAAGAAGATCGCAGAGCTGGACACTAGAACCGTGCTGAAGCTCATGGAGCGTATGTGGAACCCAGTCTTCTTTGACAAGCCCGGAAAACTGGGACGGTCGTACGTGGCAGAAGTGCACGTCTTTGCCAACGAGTGGGCGCACCCGCGGCACCGCCCGCAGACCTTGGACGCGGAGCGTCTAGTCGATACCGCGAGGCGGCTACTGATCGAGTGCGGAGTCGACCTGCCAGACGAGGTGCAAGCCCTGTACCGTGCCACCCGTCGCGACTCGGAACCACCGGTCGAAACAGAACCCGAGGTTGAATCCGAAGGGAATGGCGCAGCAGGAGTCGAAGACCTGATCCGGAGATTCACGGTCCTCGATGAGCGTCTCGCGAACCTGAGCGCGGCCGTAGCTCACGGCAACGACACTCTCGCCGCGCTTCTCGAACGCCCTGGGTATAGGACGAGCCAACCGGGACACTTGGAACCTCCACCGGAGGCGTGCACGGACCGGCAGGCAGCAAAGATATTCCGCCTGCTGGTGGAACTCGAGGTGAACACCGCGGACGACGACGCCGTCCGCGACGCCCTCGACGACCGGGGATTCGACGGCTCTCACATCAAGACATGGTGCCAGGAACGGTACACGAAGGCAGAGGCGGCCAAGAAGATCAAGGCGCTCATACGGAAGGTGAGCGAGTAGTAGAACCCTCTGACCAGACCCCGACAGCACGTCCTGCCCGAACGCGAGGCGCTGTCGGAAGTCACCGTGGCAGCCAAGGCTATCGGTTCCGGCGGTGTCGGCCCGATGGTGATCTGCGTCATGTGCAGACTGAGGGCGTCGGCGGCCGGACGAGCTT
The DNA here is from genome assembly GCA_965215895.1 of Vicinamibacterales bacterium. Classification (GTDB taxonomy): domain Bacteria; phylum Acidobacteriota; class Vicinamibacteria; order Vicinamibacterales; family UBA8438; genus JAJEEA01. The sequence goes on from OZ244130.1 coordinate 1,887,777, forward strand.
GACCTCGCGAGCAGTCAGACATCGACCGGGTGCGCTACCGCCGGCCGGCCCATCCCGGGGACCCCGCGCCGGATTTGTCTACGGCGGGCTTTCAAGGGCCACTAGATTCCCGTTGAGTATTTGGGAAACAACCGAGGGAACGTTGGCCGACGAGTAGCAATCAAGTTATTTAATATGAATGACTTATGCGATCTATGTGGCGGCCGCCACAGCAGCACCAGGTGGTCGAGGGCGGTGCGGCCGCCATCGGCCCAGTGCTTCAAGTGATGAGCATCGGAGCGGGCGTTGCCGCAACCCGGGAACCGGCACTGCCGGTCGCGGGCCGCGAGGGCCCGGCGCAGGGCCGGCGAAATGGTCCGGGTGCGGCGGCCGACATCGAGGATCTCGCCGCCGGGGCCATGGCGCATGCCGACGGTGGCCGCGTCGCTGGCCAGGCGCGGGGCGGTCTCCGCGGAGACGTGGATGCCGCCCGCCTCGTCCAGCACGGTCTGGCGGCCGGCGGCCGTCGTCGGCTGCGCCCCCGGACACGGTCCGGACGCCCGGTGCCGTCGCCGTTGTCGGGCGCGTCCCGCCCGGCCCGGCATTTCGGTGTGTAGCGGCGAGCCCCCGCCGGGAGGGTCGGGCGCCGCGCGCGGTCGCCGGCGTTCCCGCGGGAACGCGTTGGCCCGCCTGCCCGCGGCTCCGATCCGGAGGCCGCGCCCCCGGACGTTCCCGCGGTTTCGCCAGCGCCTCCGCGTCCTCGTGCAGTACCACCTGATACCGGTCGCCGGCCGTCCCCCGGTCGAGTCCGCCCGCCCAACTCCGCCTCGGCGAGGGTCCCGATGGCGTCCGCCTGCCGCTGCGCGAGCGTCGGCTCCGCCGAGTCAGCCGTCCCGTCGGCCGCTTCCGCTTCCACCTTGGCCGACGGGTCGGCCGCTTCTTCTTCCGCGCCGCCGTCCGACGCCGGCGCGCGCGGCACGCCGCCTCCAGTGCCCGCCGCAGCACCGCCCCCACCTCCGGCGCCAAACGCCCCCGGACAACCACCATCCCGTCCTCGTCCACCCACGTCCGCAGCTCCCGGCTCGCCTCTTGCCGCCGTTCCTCCGCCTGCTCCGCGTTCCGGTCGATGCGCCGCCACGCCCGGGCTATCCGTTCCACGTGCGCCGCCGTGCCCGCCACGTGCGCCGCCGTGCCCGCGAGGGCCGCGTCGAGCAGGGTCTGCTCGTTCTCCGGCGTGGCCACCCGCGTGACCGCCCGCACCTTCGAGTAGGAGACCTTGCCGCGGCGCATGGCGTCGCTCAGCTTCGGCAGCTTCCCGAGGGCCCGCGCCACTCGGACGTGCTCGCGGGCCGCCCCCGGCGAGAGCCCGGCCCGCCAGCTCAGCCAGTGCGCGCACGTCAGGCAACCATCCCAGCCCCTCCTGCTCGTCTCGGGCGAGAACGCACGGCCCACGGCCGGAGAGACGGTCAGAAGGGCGATTCTGGCGGCATGCCGGACTTGCGCCGACGCGCCCCGAAGAGGCTGTCAAGCACAAAATGCAGGGCGGGACAAGAAAATCCGCGTGGCGCACGCAGTCTCGATGCCGTTGGCGGCGATATTCGGATGGTCGAGGCTGGCGAGGACCTGCGCCTTCCGCACCCGTCTCAATTTCTTTTTGACATCCATCGCCGTCTTTTGAAGACCACGCGGTCGAGCCAGGCGATCGGCCAGCGGGGCTGAGGGGTGAGCTTGCGGGCATCCTCTTTCGTGGCTGGCGCACCATCCAGAAGGAGTTGGTCCGACTGTTTGTACGTGCCAAACACCAGGTCCGCGACCGGGATACCGAAGAACCCGGCCACGTTCAGGTTGCACCGGTAGTTCGCGTGATGGCCTTGATGGAATCCGTACGCCGCACGCCACACCCTGCCGAACATCCGGTTGTTCAATTTGGGCTTCCACCAGGCCTCGTATGGCAGGTGATGCGCGACGTGGATCGTTTCGTACAGAAACAGGGCGATCGCAATGGCGGCGTACCCGCCAATGAGTATCGGGATTCGTGGGAACGAGAATGCGAAGGGCGCGAAGAACGGCGTGAACGCCGCGAAGGCGGGAATCAACCCCCAGGGCGGGAACGTGGCCTGGTCGTCGTGCGCCACGTCGCAGATCGAATACCCGCTCCGAACGGTCTTCTTCTCGTCATCGAAGCCGATCGAGGTCAGCTTGTGGTGCGAGAGGTGACTCGTGCAGAAGGCGCGGAGGAACCTCACGGTCTCGATATGGAGCAGGTAGCGGTGGAAGAAATACTCTCCAAAGCAGAGCAGCAGACTGCAGACGAGGCCCGTGAGAACGATCGCCCAGATGCCCGATGACACCTGCTGGTCCCAGGTCCACCTGAAGAAATACCGCACGAACGCAAAGAGCGCGACCAGCTGCAGGGCGATGAATACCGCGAACCACAGAAATGCGGCCGAGTGTCTGGCGCGGCTCTCAAAGGAGAGGAAGTTCAAGGTCGACAGTCTCATCCAGGAAAACTCTATCCGAACCGGTGGTGCAAGACAAGCCGCCGATCTCGGTCGACTTGTGCGACACTCGCCGCCGGAGAGGCCTGCGATGCCGCGATTGCGGCGGCAACGACCTGCCTCAACGCTCGACCGAGTGCACGATGCGAGCGTTCCTCGTTCGAGAGCTGCCACCCATGTCCACGGACCCCGCCAACCTGGAATTTACGGCCGACGAGATGCGGCGCATGGGATACGCGACCATCGAGCGGCTCGTGGACCACGTCCTGAGTCTCGAGACGCAGCCGGCCCGAGGCGACGTGGCCGCGGCCGATCTCTGCCGCCGCCTCCGCGAGCCGGCGCCCGAACGGGGCGTCGCGTACGAGCCGCTGCTCGACCGGCTGCTCACCGAGTGGGTGCCGCGGTCCTTCACGTCGTCGGGGCCCGGCTATCTCGCCTACGTTCCAGGCGGCGGGCTGTATCCGGCGGGGCTGGCGGACCTGATTGCCGGCGTGGTCAATCGCTACACCGGGGTGCGGCTGGCGGCCCCGGCGCTCGTTCAGCTCGAGTCCAACGCGCTCGACTGGCTGCGCGACTGGATGGAGTTTCCGGCCGAGACCCGCGGGCTGTTCACGACCGGCGGGTCGATGGCGAACTTCAACGCCGTGGTGTGCGCGCGCGAGCGCCATCTCGGTCCGGAGATCCGCCCGGGCGTGCTGTACGGTTCGACGCAGATGCATCACTCGATGGTCAAGTCTGCCCGGCTGGCCGGCATCATGCCGGACCGGATCAGGGCGGTCCCGGTCGATGAGCGGTTCCGGATGGATGTGGGGGCCCTGGCCGACGCGCTCGCCGCGGATCGCCGGGCCGGTCTCCGACCGTTCTGCGTCGCGTCGGCGGCCGGCACCACGAATACCGGCGCGGTCGATCCGTTGAACGCGATCGCCGACCTGTGCGCCCGCGAAGGGATCTGGCACCACGTGGACGGCGCCTACGGGGCGTTCTTCCACATGTGTCCGAAGCTTCGGGATCTCATGCCCGGGCTTTCGCGGGCCGATTCCCTCACGCTCGATCCGCACAAGGGCCTGTTCCTGCCGTACGGCACCGGAGCCCTGCTCGTGCGCGACGGCGCTGTGCTGCGCCGGGCGCACGAGGCGACCGCAGGCTACCTGCCCGGCCGGACCGATGGCGACGAGTTCTACGACCCGCATCAGTACGGGCCCGAGCTCTCGCGCGGGTTCCCGGGCCTTCGCGTCTGGCTCTGCGTAAAGCTGTACGGCGCAGGGCGGTTCCGGGCCGCCCTGGAAGAGAAGCGCGCCTTCGCCCTGGAGGCGGCGGCGCGCGTGGCCGCGGTCCCGGGGATCGTGATGGTGGCCCCGCCGCAGGTGTCGCTGTTCGCGTTCCACCTTCGCTGGCCCGGCTCCGGCCTGGCGGAGGAGAACCACGCCACCGAGCTCCTGGTGGAGCGTGTGAACCTTCGGAACCGCGTGATGCTGTCGGGTGCCGTCGTGGAGGGGAGGTTCCTGGCGCGGGTCTGCGTCCTGAGCTTCCGGACCCGCGCCCGTCACATGGAGGCTTGCGTGACGGATCTGGCGGAGGAGGCGGCCGCCGTCCTGGCGACCGCCTCGGCATGAGACGACGGCGCGGGGTATCGTCGGGTCGAGGCGATGATGCAGGCCGAGGGTTGCCGGCGCTCAGGGAGCCGCGGCCTCGGCAATCCGATAGAGCTTCGACCGCGTCCGGATGAACAGGCTGCCGTGGGCAATGGCCGGCGTGGCCATCGTGAACTCGTCGAGCGGGTTTCGGCCGATGACCTCGAACGTCCCGCCGGCGCGGATCACGTAGGCGTCGCCGTCTTCGCTCAGCGCGAAGATCTTGTCGTCGTAGGCCCAGGGCGATGCGGTGAACGCCGCGCCGACCGCGATCCGTTGTCGAGAGTAGATCTCCTGGCCGGTTCGGGCGTCGTGGGCGGTGAAGAACCCCCGGTCGAGAAGCGTGTACAGTGCGTCGCCGTAGACGACCTGCGAAGGGTTGTAGGGGGCGGCCTGCGGCTGCGACCACGCGATGAACTGGTTGTCCGTCTCCGACTCGCGAAGCGAGATGTCGCCGCTGGCGCCGGGGCGAATGGCGAAGACCGGGCGTTGCTGGTCGCCGAGATACCCCGAGCTGAGATACAGCAGGCCGAACTCGGCAAAGGGCGTGGGAACGGTGATGGACGACATTCCGGTGAGCTCCCAGAGCGGGTTGCCGTCGAGGTCGTAGGAGCGCACCCGGTCGGTTCCAGTGGTGACGATTTCGGTTCTCTGCTCGTTCTCCCAGATGAAGGGGGTCGACCAATTGGTGCCTTCGTCCCTCGGGGTGCGCCAGACCTCGTTGCCGGTCTCTGCGCTGAGGGCGAGCAGATACGACTGCTCGTCGTTGTCGTTCACGACATAGAGGCGGCCGTCATGGAGCACCGGCGACGCGGCGGTGCCCCACCCGAGCCGGGTGGCCGAGGGCTCCACGTCGTGCGACCAGCGCAACCGGCCGTCCGTCGCGTCGAGACAGAAGACGCCGAGATTGCCGAAATAGACGAACACCGAGTCGCCATCGGTCACCGGCGTCTCGCTCGCCAGGGTGTTCTTCATGTGGTAGCCGCGGGCCGGCGGGCCGCGATGCACTTCGCGTTCCCATTGGACGGCGCCGGTACCGACGTCCAGCGCGTAGACGATCCACCGATGGTCCGCTCCCGAGGGGCTCCAGGACTCGCGTCCGCGATAGAGGCCGCCCAGAGGCTCTTCGACCGGCTCGGTGCTGGCGACGGTCGTGAGGTAGACCGTGTCGTCCCAGACGACCGGCGAGCTCCATCCGAGGCCCGGAAGGTCGGTGACCCAGGCGACGTTCTCGGTGGTGCTCCAATGGGTCGGTAGCCCAGAGGCCGCAGAGACGCCTCGGGCGCCCGGTCCCCGGAACTGCGGCCATCGATCCTGGGCGCTGGCGGGTGCGCACCAGACCACGACGAGCAGCAGCACGAACGTGTATCGAGTCATCTGATTTCCCCTTCGCGTTCGTCACCGATCGGGTCACCCGATCGTGGGCGCGTGCCCGGTTGCAGCTTCCGCCCGAGGGACGATAGCAGATTCTAGCCGCCCCCCGATCGCCAGGCAAAGCACGTCCGGCGTCTGCGACCTGTCCACGCCGGGTAGAGTAGAGGCAGTGCGTCAGACGGTGGTGTCGCAACCATTCGGGTACGCCCGGCAGATCGTCGCTGAGGGGTCCGCTCACTACCGGACTCGCTACGCCGAGCCCGAATCGCGTCTGGCGTCACGGTGTCCGGAGGCGTTCGACTTCGTGATGGTCGTGCCGGTCTATGCCGAGTCGGCGGCCTTCCTGGACGGGTACTACGCCGCGGCTCGGCATGCGGGCCGCCTCCTCGTCATCGTCGTGCTCAACGGGCGGGCCGGGGCCGCCCCGTCCGTGCATGCGTCGAACGCGGCGTGCTTTCATGAGCTCCGCACCCGGTTTTCGCTGCGTGCGCTCGCGCCCGGCGGCTGGCTGGGTCACGACGGGCGTCTGAGCGTGCTCGTGGTCGACCGGTTCACCGCAGATCGCCGTTTGCCGTCGCGGCAGGGCGTCGGTCTGGCCCGCAAGATCGGCGCAGACGTGGCCCTCGAGCTCATCGCGGCGGGACAGGTCGGCCACCCGTTCGTCGCGATGACGGATGCCGATGCGCGATTGCCGGCAAACTACTTCGTACGCATCGCGAAGCTGCCGCCCACCTGCTCGGCGGCGGTGTTTCCGTTCTGGCACGCATCTGGCGGGCAGGCGGACATCGATCGCGCCACCGCGCTCTACGAGCTCCGTCTCCGCTACTTCCAGCGCGGTCTCGCCTGGGCGCGGTCGCCCTACGCGTTTCACACCGTCGGCAGCACGATGGTGGTGCATGCGCTCTGTTACGCGCAGGTCAGGGGGGTGCCCAGGCGCCGGGCGGGAGAGGACTTCTACCTCCTGGGCAAGCTGAGCAAGCTGCGTCCGCTCGTGCGTCTCCGCGGCGCCCCCGTCCGGCTTCGCAGTCGCCTGTCCGAGCGGGTGCCGTTCGGCACCGGTTCGGAAAGCGCGAAGCTGGCTCGCGGCGCCGAGCTCGTGCTGTACCACCCCGACTGCTTCGCGGCTGTGCGGGAGGTGACGCAAGGGCTGGCGGGTCTGGCGACAGAGTGGCGCGGTGCGAGGCGATCGGCGCCCGAGCCGGCCGCCGCGGAGTTCATGTCGCGCATGAGCGCTCCCGTCAGGGGATTCATCGAGTCACAGGGGGCCCTTCCGGCCTGGCAGCAGCTGGGCGACCAGGCGCCGAACCAGGTGGCGCGGCTGCGTCGTCTGCACGACTGGTTTGACGGATTTCGGACGCTCAAGCTGATTCACCACGTGCGGGATCGACTGCCGCCGTCGCCGCCCTGGCCGGACGTGATCCGAGGTGCGCCCTTCATGGACGAAGTCGCCGATGACGGGGCGTGTCTGACCAGGGCGCGCCTGGAGTTGCTGCGCCTCGAGCAGGCGCTCCCGTGCCTGACCGGTCCCAGCGTGTATCGATGAGCATGGGCGCGACGCGATGCCGGAGCCAGCCGTCCCTGGCGCCGCTTGATGGTGTGCCCGTTCGGGGCTATTCTTGGGGCTCGTCGAGCGCGTGCAACAGTAATCCCTTGTGGTTCGCCCGACTCTACCGAAAGTGAGACCAGCATGAGCCTTCTCCGATCGTCACGTCTTGTCCTTGCCCTGGGTATCGTGTCGTTGTCCGTCGTGAGCGCGATGGTGGCGGCCGAGCGGTCCGCGTCAGCCATGGCCACGGCGGCGAACCACTTCCTCGAGAGCCTGACCCCCGACCAGCGGGCGGAGGCGGCGTTCGAGTTTCAATCCGATGAACGCACGAGGTGGCATTTCATCCCGACGGAGATGTTTCCCCGCAATGGACTGACCCTGAAGGCGATGACCGATACGCAACGGGCTCGTGCGCATGACCTGCTCAGTGCCGGACTCAGCCAGCGCGGATACCTGACGGCCACGGCCATCATGGACCTCGAGACCGTGCTGCGGGCCCTCGAGTCCGACGGGCGGCTTGTCCGCGATCCTGCGACGTACCTGTTCTCCGTCTTCGGCACGCCATCGAGCCGGGGCGCGTGGGGTTGGCGCGTCGAAGGGCATCACCTGTCGATGCACTTCACGATTGTCGACGGCGCCGCCGTGGCGGGTTCGCCCTACTTCTTCGGGTCCAATCCGGCTCAGGTTCGCACCGGGGCGAAGTCGGGCTTGAGAGTGCTCCGCGAGCGCGAGGACGCAGCCCGGGCGCTCGTGATGGCGCTCGACGCGGCACAACGCTCGGCGGCCGTCCTTGAAGACGTGGCGCCGGATGACATCCTCACCGAGGCTGAGGTCGATATCGACCCGCTGGCGCCGATCGGCGTGAAGGCGGCCGCGCTCACGCCCGACCAGCGCGAGTTGCTCCTGCGCGTCATCGGCGCCTATACCTCGGTCATGGCCGATGACATCGCGGCCGAGCGGATGGCCGGCATCCATGACGCGGGACTCGACGACATCGGATTCGCGTGGGCCGGACCGACCGAACGGGGCGCGCAGCACTACTACCGCGTCCAGGGGCCGACCTTCCTGATCGAGTACGACAACTTCCAGGGAGCCGGCAACCACGTCCACTCGGTCTGGCGGGACTTCAACGGTGACTTCGGCCGGGACCTGCTCCGGGAGCACCTGCAGGCGTCGGCCCACTAGCCAAGGGAGACATGCCCAATGGGAGACAAAGGCGGTCAGAAGGACAAGAACAAGGGCCAGAAGCAAAGAGACGCAAAAGACGAGGCAAAGAAGAAGAAGAAACGGGACAAGCAGACGAAGACGAGAGGAGTCTGAACCCGGCAACGATCGAAGCCCGCCCCGCGCGCCGTAGCGCCCCAACGACTCGAAAGCCAGCGCGACCTTGCGGTCGCCGTAGAAGTTTCGCTGGCGCGAAACTTCTACGGCGCAAGAGCTCCTGGTGCTAGTCGGGCAACGCGAACGAGAAGATCGCGTTGCCGGCGGCGATCGCCACATACTGCTTCCCGTCGACCGCATACCCCATCGGTCCGGCGTGGACCCGCCCGCCGACCGTCTTGTGCCACAACTCTTCGCCGGTCAGGGCGTCGAGGGCGAAGAAGTAGCCGTCAGCCGTGCCCCCGAAGACGAGGTCCCCGCCGGTCGACAGCAGGCCCGACGTGGTGCCCGGATCGACCGGGAACTCCCAGCGTCGTTCGCCGGTCTGCGGCGAGATGGCGCGGACGGCGCGGTGATACGACTCCCTCGGTTCCGGGCTCTCACCGCCGCCGGCACGAAAACTCTGGCCCTCCTGGTACTCCTCCGGGCGGATGAAGTACCTCGTCTCGGCGTCGTAGGCCATCACGTAGAGCAGGTCGGTGCGCGGACTGTAGCTCGGGGACCACCAGTTGGAGCCGCCGGTGATGGCGGGGGAAACGACGGTGCCTTCGGTCGAGGGCTCCATGCCCGGAACCAGGATGGGGCGTCCGTTCTCGTCGAGCCCGTCGGCCCACGTCTGCTTCGCGTACGGTTCGCCCAGGAGGAACTCGCCCGTCTCGCGGTCCAGCACGTAGAAGAACGCGTTCCGGTTGGGGAAGAGCATCAGCTTCCGCGGCTCGCCGTTGAACGACGTGTCGGCCAGCACCGGAATCTGGGTCGAGTCCCAGTCGTGGATGTCGTGCGGCGTGAACTGGAAGTACCACTTCATCTCGCCCGTGTCGGCGTCGAGCGCGACCACCGAGTCGGAGTAGAGGTTGTCGCCCATGCGCACGGTCCCGTCATAGTCGGGCCCCGGGTTGCCGGTGCCCCAGTAGACGAGATTCAGCTCGGGGTCGTAGGAGCCGGTCATCCAGGTGGCCGACCCGCCGATCCGCCACGAGTCGCCGGACCACGTCCGGCTGTCCGGGTTGTCGGGGCCGGGGGTCGTGAAGAAGCGCCACTCGCGGGTGCCGGTGTCGATGTCATACGCATCGACCACACCGCGAATTCCGAACTCGCCGCCGGCGACGCCGGTGAACACCTTGTCACCGACGATGAGCGGCGCGGCGGTCTTGCTGTAGCCTGCCGCGGCTTCCTGGACCTCGGTCTCCCAGACCACGCTGCCGGTCTTCGCGTCGAGCGCCACGAGGTGGGCGTCGAGCGTGCTCATGATGATGCGGTCCCCCTGCACGGCGACGCCGCGGTTGTTCCGGCCGCAGCAGAACACCATGTCGTCGGGCAGCGGATGCACGTAGCGCCAGTAGGGTCGCCCGGTCGCGGCGTCGACCGCGATGACGGTGCTGGGAGACTCGGTGATGTACATCACGCCGTCGACGACCAGCGGCGTGGTCTCGGCGCGGTCGAGCACCTGGAGCTGGTGGACCCACTGGATCTCGAGGTCGGCGGCGTTGCGCCGATCGATCTGGTCGAGCGAGCTGTAGCGCTGACTCTTGTAGTTGCCGGAGTACATCAGCCAGTTCTGCGGCTCGGCCTCGGCGTTGAGGAGTCGTTCCGGCGTGACCGGAGTGAACGGGGGGGCCTCGGCGCCGGTGGACGGGGCTTGCGCGTGCGCGCCGCCGCCGGCCGCCAGTACCATCGCCGCAACGAGCACGGACCGTTGCATCATCATGGGGTCTCTCTCGGGTGCCGCGCCGGCTCGAAACCGGACACCGGCAGGGCGTCGCCCGCTTGTCGTCGTCGCATCCGACGAGTCGGCTCTTTATACACCGGTGCTTGTCGCGACGGTCGGATTTCTCAAAATCTCTGCCTTCCGCGATGTTCAGCAGATTGTTCCGCGACAAGCCGCTCCATCGTCCGCGCTCGGCCGGCAGCCCGTGGCGAATGTCCCCGCTGCATTCGAGCGGCGGTGCATTCCGCCTGACTGCGTTGCTCCGCGGAACTGCCGTTTTGCTCCGCGGTCAACATATGCCGAATACTCTCTCTCGTCGCGCCCTGTCAGGCATGGGTGCTCTTCAGCCCGCGGGCGCCTGGCAGCCCGCTGGCGCCCTCGTCGTTCTCGGTGCAACGCAGGGTTTCACTACGGGCTGCCAGGCCCACAGGTCGACGGCCGCCTGGCGGACGCGGAGCCGGTCCGGGTTCGCCGGTCCGGGCCTGTCGTGGCTCCCGGCGTCCGCGTCTCACCCCCAGAATGCGACGACCCGATCGATGACCCAGAAGCTCGCGACGGCGCCCAGGCCGTACGCGGCGGCGTGATCGAGCCGGGCGCGCCGGGCCGGGGTGTCGAGGAGCCGGTAGCAACCCCACAGCACGATGCCGCACGCGGCCGCGAACACGATCTGTCCGAGCTCGATGCCCAGGTTGAAGAGCAACAGCGTCATCGGGATGTCGCGGCCGGCCAACCCGGTGTCGAGCAGGGCGCCGGCGAAGCCGAACCCGTGCATCAGCCCGAAAGCGAACGCCATCGTCCACGGCTTGACCGAGCCGGCGTCCGCGTCGTCGCGACGCAGGATCTCGAACGCCAGATAGACGATCGACAGGGCGATGAACGCCTCGACGGGCGGGCCCGGCACGCGCACCACGTCGAGGACGGTCATCCCGAGGGTGATGGAGTGCGCGATGGTGAAGGCGGTGATGGTGGCGACGAGACGGCGCCGCCCGCGGACGAGCAGGATCATGCCGGCGACGAACAGGAGGTGATCGACGCCGCCCAGGATGTGCTCGACGCCGAGCACGAGGCGGTCCCACGCCCCCGCCGAGCCCGGACTCAACGGGATGCGGGTCAACGCGCCCGACGCCACTCGCGTCAACCGGTTGCCGTGCTCGTCCTCGACGTGCACGAGGACGTCGACGAAGCCGCCCGCGAGGCCCGCGAGCCCCATCACCGGCGCGCCCTCGGTCGCGTCGCAGAAGAACCGTTGCTCGACGACGAGGCTGTCCGATTGGCGGGAACGGCGGTCGGGGCCAAGGGGCGCGCAGGTTGCGGGCAGCCGCACCTCGATCGGCCACGCCGTCGCGCCCGTCACCGGGATCTTCAGCACGGACACGAAGTCGCCGGCCCCCAGCGCGCGCACTTCCAGGAACGCCAGGCGCGTCTCGTGGCCGTGCGCCGGCGATGCGAGCGACCACAGCGCCATCGCGGTCAACACCCGGCCCGCCAGCCACATGGCTGCACTCGCGCGCGATCGCGCGCTATCGGAGCAGTTGTCGCCCATCAGGTCCGTCGACACCCGGCCCGCCGCTCTCATGGCTGCACCAGGTCGCCGATCGAGGCGAACGGCGCCACGTCGACCTCGTAGCGGGCGCGCATCTCGGCGTAGCGCTCGGACTCGCGCGCGGCGACGTGGTCGCGGCGCCAGTCGTCGAGCACGGTCTCGCGGACCTCGTCCAGCGTCTGTCGGCGCCCCTCCGTGTAGGCGTCCACTCGTACCAGGTGCGCCCCGTACGCCGAGGGGACGGGTCCGAACCACCCGTGCCGCGACCGGGGCCGGCCCGCGTGTTCGACCACCGCATCGCGAAACGCGGTGCCGAAGATCCGCTCCAGCCGGCCGGCGTCCTGCAGCGTCAGGGTCTTGGCCGCGTGAAAGCTGTCGTCGTCGGCGGTCCCGCCGGCGACCAGCGCTTCGAGCGCCCGACGGGCGTCCGCTTCCGCCGAGTCGCCCCGGCGATCGCGGCTGAAGAACCGGTGGGTCAGGGTCAGCCCGGCCGGCTCGACATACCGATCGGCGTGCGACTCGAAGTACCGCCGCAGATCGTCGTCGCTCGGCTCGGCCGTCGCCGCGACGTCGTTCAGCGCCATCTCGAGCTTCTCCGCGAGGCGGCGGCGGACGAGGACGTCGTTCTCGTCGAGGTCCAGGGCCAGGGCTTCGCGGTACAGGACCTCCTCGCGCACGCGGTCCACGACGAGCCGCGTCAGCTCGTCCTGGGTCGGCGGACGCCTCCACTGGGCCTGCCACAGGGCGGCCAACGCCTGCAGCTCGTACTCGTCGATGACGATGCGGCGGTCGTCGGCCGGCGCCCGGCTCCCCGCCAGCGCGTACAGCACGAAGAGCCCGGCCCCGGCCGCGAAGAACCGGGTCAGGGGTTCACGCCAGAACCGTCGCCACCGGGATGCTGTCATGAAGCGTCTGGCAGGGTGCCGCGAATGGAATCCCGGGAGCCCGTCATGAAGCCGCGGGTTGCACCGAAACCGGCGAGGGCGCCGGCGGGCTGAAGAACGCCCGTGCGCGGCAAGGCGCGACGAGGGCCCATTGTTCGGCGCCGGTGGACTGTCCCCAGCGAGCTTTCGCGTCCGGCCGCCGACGCGGACCCGGAACCGCCGAGAAACAGGGCAGCGGCATGGACAGCTCTCATGCCGGACAGTCCATCAGTTGTCCGGCATGTACCAGATCGGGGACGTGTACGCGCGTTCCTGCAACGTCGGCATCACGTCGCCGCGCGGGGGGAGGCCGGCCGCCGCCGTGTCGTAGGTCGACCAGCGCGGGGTGGGGATCTCGATCACCCGCACGTAGTAGACCGCGTGCACGTCCGGGTCGAAGTCGGGGTCCCGCCAGACGGCCTGCAACGATGCCGCCCCGATGTCGTTGGTGTAGGTCGCCCGCATGACGTCGACCGTGCTGCCGACCGGCGGCGCCTTCCCGGTGGGGCCGACGCGCCGGCCGTCGGACAACGCGACGTCGTAGATGCGCTCGAACGTCTCGCCCCCCGCGCTCCAGCCCTTGATGACCTGGATGCGGTCGAGATTGGCCGCGACCGGGTCCTTCGCGGCCCGGATGACGAACGCCGGCGCATCGCCCTCGGCCCCGCGCAGCACCCCGCCCATCGGGACGCCGCCGGCATACCCCTGCGCAACCCAGTTGTCGTCGTCCAGCAGGTCCTCGGCGTAGTCCCAACCCGCGAAGAAACGCACCGTGATGCGGGTCCCCGTCGTGGCGTAGGTCTCGCGGCGGCGAAACGCGCCGTAGATCTCGTCGCGGGTGTTCGCGTTGGCCCAGGCCGCGGTCAGCCCGGAGGCGCTGCGCGCGACGAACGGCAGCCGGCTCCAGGTGTTCGTGACCAGCCGCTCTTCGAGCGTCGCGTCGACCCCGTCGCCGGACATGCTCGTCATGTTGTTCTCTTCCACGGCCGAGGTGCCGGAATGGAAGTCGGTTCCGCCGACGAAGCCGAACTGGAACGGATTGAACCCCCGCTCGGCCCGCATCCGCACGCCGTTGACGAGCGCCTCGCGCGCGTAGCTCCCGGGCACGAGCCCGTCGACGCGGACCACCCCGGGGTTGGCGGCCGTCCCGCCGATGGTGCGGTTCGCGGTGAGGAGCTCCGGGAACAGCTCGAAGTTGGCGAACTCGTCGTTCGGCGACATGACCGGATGCGTCTCCGACGTGCCCTTGGCCTGCGTGATCTCCACCACCGGCTCGTTGCGCAGCCGCTGCGCCGCGTAGTCGGCGGTCATCGGCCCACCCGCGAAGTCGACCAGCGCGAACATCTTGCCGTTGCTGACGTTCATGTTGTGGGGAATCGCCATCGCCTCGACGCCGTTGGCGCGCTGCGTGTCCAGATAGTCCCAGAGGTCTTCCGGGTTCTGCGAATCGAGTCGCGAGAACGGGAACGGCAGGTCGTCGGTGCCCGCGAAGACCACGTTGCGGTGCAGGTTGCCCTCGCGGGTCCCGACCGTCCACTCGTAGGCGGCGAACGTGGTGAACTCGCCCGGCGCGTAGTGCCTGACGGCCGCCGCGACGATCTCCGCCCAGACCGCGCGCCCGAGGTTCGGGTCGGGATTGGGGCCCGCCTGCACGCGGCCGATGTTCTCCGCGTGATCCGTCACCGCGAGGAAATCGAGCGGGGTCCCGAGTTGAATCTCGATGCCTCCCAGATGCGGAATCGCCTCGCCCTTTGCGTAGCGGTACGCATCGTCCGGCGTGCGCGTCGTGCCGAACGTCGCGGCGTCGTTCGAGTAGCGCGTATGCAGATGCAGGTCGCCGAAGTAGACGTTCTCCGACACGGTCGGGCTCTGAGCCGCGATCCCCGCCACGAGCAACGTCACCGGCCACAGCTTCGTGGCGATTCTCATCATGCCCTCTCGCTCCCTGTGGACGACAACGGCCTAGTGTCTTCGGTCCGATTCGCGCCCATCGTAGTCCGCAGCGAACGGTCCGGCAAGCTCAAACGGGTGCGGGAAGGCGCACGTCACGCACGCTGACCGCGCAGACGAGACGGGCCAGGCAGGGGGGGCGTCCACCCTCGCCAGCAGACGGACTACTCGGCCCGGAGCGCCGTCATCGGGTCGGTCCGGCAGGCGCGGCGCGCCGGGCCGAGACTGGCCAGCACCCCCACAAGGGCGAGCAGCAGCACGGCGCCGGCGAACGCGGCCGGCTCGGTCGGGCTCACGTCGTACAGAAAGCTGCTCACGAGCCGGCTCAAGGCCAACGACGCCACGGTACCGATGACCAGTCCGGTCGTCACCCAGCGCAGGCTGTGACCGACCACCAGGCGCGTCACCCCGGCCGGGGTCGCCCCGAGCGCCATCCGCAGGCCGATCTCGGACGTGCGCTGATGCACCAGATAGAGCAGCACCCCGGTGATCCCGATGGCGGCCAGGGCGAGCGTCAGCAGGCCGAGCACGCCGACGAGCACCCCGGCCGTCGACACCGGCAGCACCGACAGGCCGGTCAGCGAGCCCAGTCGGTTCTCCCCGCTCGTCGGCACGTTGGGGTCGACCCGGTCCAACAGGCCGCGCATCAGGGGCAGCAACGCGAGCGGATCGCCGGCGCCCCGCGTCGCCAGCACCGTCACCTGTTGGGGGCTCGACTGCAGCAACGGAAAGTAGGCGAACGGGGTCGTCGCCTCGCCGACGCGCGCGTAGGTGGCGTTGGCGACCATGCCCACCACCGTCACCTCCGTCTCGGAGAACGGCAACGGGGGCTGCAGCAGGCGAAGCCGGCGTCCCAGCGGGCTCTCGCCCGGCCAGAACCGGTCGGCCAGGGTCTGGTCGACGACCATCACGGCCGGCGCTCCGGGACCGTCGGCGAGGGTGAAGTCCCGGCCGGCGAGCAGCGGGATGCCCAGGGTGCGGAAGTAACCCGGGCTCACGCGATTCCATCGGGCCGCCCGCGCCGCCCGCGCCGCCCGCGCGGACCGCGACGGAATCTCCTCGCCCGGTCGGAGCAGGAGTGCGGAGCGGCTCGACAGCGTCAGCGGGACGATCTCGACCGCGCTCGCCGTCACCCCGGGCAGGCCGGGCAGCTCGGCCGCCAGCGCCTGGTAGAAGGACCGCCGCCTGACCTCGTCGTACCCCGCGGCGCCCGGCGTCACGCCGACGGCCAGCACCGGCGCCGGGTCGAACCCGAGGTCCGCCTCGGCCGCGTTTCGCCAGCTCTGCAGCAGTAACCCGGTGGCGGTCAACAGGACGACCGACAGGGCAAGCTGGGCGGTGATGAGGAGCGCCCGGGTGCGCGACAGGCGGCGCCCGGTCAGCGGCACGGCTGTCGCCGCACCGTCGGATGAGACGCCGCTCGCGTGGTCTGCCAGGCCGGGACGAGACCGAACGTCAGCACCGCCAGCGCCGCCGTGGTCGTGGCGAAGGCGAAGACCCGCCAGTCGAACCGCACATCGACCGCCAATGTCACTTCCGACACCCCGGGAATCGGCAGGTCGATCGCGAGCAGGAGCCCCGCCGCCCACCGGGCCAGCACCAGACCGGCGCCCGCCCCGACCAGGGTCAGCAGCAGGCTCTCGGTCACGAGTTGCCGCACCAGACGTCCACGGCCGGCCCCCAACGCCAGACGGACACCGATCTCCTGCCCCCGCGCGCTCGATCGGGCCAGCAGCAGGCTGGCGAGATTGAAGCAGGCCACGAGCAGGGCGAGCGTGACCAGCCCGAGCAGCGGGAACACGAACGGCGCGATCATCCCGAACACCGGCGATCGGCCCGTCGTCGGGTACGTCGTCATCGTCCGGAAGACGTGGCGGTCGGGATCGGCGGCGGAGAATCGGTCCCGCAGGGCGGCGACCTCGGCGGCCACGGCGGCGCCGGTCGCGTCCGCGGCCCGCCGGGCGATCACGTGCAGCGAGGCCTCGCCGTCTCCGGCGGTCTTCACCGGAATCCAGAGGTCGGCCCCGAAGGGAGTCAGGATGCCCCTGAACCGTGGCGGCGCCACCCCCACCACCTCGAACGTCCGGCCGTTGAGCTGAACGGAGCGGCCGACGACGCCGGGGTCGGCGTCGAACCGGCCCTGCCACAGGTCGTGCCCCAGCACCACCACCTCGCGCGCGTCGGTCTCGGTCACGTCGGACGAGGCGACCAGCCGGCCCTGCCAGGGTTGGATGCCGAGCACCTCGAAGTAGTTGCCGGTCACGGCGGCCCCCGACAGCACGCGCGCGCCCTCGCCGAACCTGACGCTCGCCGCCATCAGCTCGAACCCGGCCAGGCCCGTCACCGTGGTCATCGCGTCCCGATAGTCGCGATAGACGTCGTAGGGGATGTTCGACCGGTCGTTGCCGTAGATCCAGACGAGCTGTCCGGGCCGATGGACCGGGAGCGGCTTGAGCAGCACCGCGTTCGCCACGCTGAACAGCGCCGTGTTGGCGCCGGTCGCGAGCGACAGCACCAGCACCGCGAGCGCGGAGAAGCGCCAGTGTTTCGCCAGCAGCCGGGCGGCGAGGCGGAGGTCGAGCCGCAGGTCGTCGAGCCACGCCCAGCGCCAGGCGGCCCGCATGTCCTCCGCGATCAGCGGCCGATTGCCGAGCCGGATCCTGGCCCGCCGGGCCGCCTCCTCCGCCCCCATTCCGGCCGCGTGGTTCTGCTCGGTCTCGAGCTCGAGATGGAGCCGCAGCTCTCTGTCCAGGTCTCCGTCCGGTGGACGACGGGTCCACGACGTCACCGTGCGCCAGGCACGCAATAGCCACGACATCAGTGGTTCCTCCCCTCGCATTGGCCGGCAGAGTCGCGACGGCTCTCTCGCAGCCTGCCTATCAGACCAAACGCAGGCCAGAGCAAAAGGTTCGCCGGTGGGGTCGAACGTGGCGATGGGACTCGGCGTCGCGCGCCGTGAGGGGGCCGATGGGCGGCGCCGCACCCGAGCGGTCGCCATGTCTGTTACAGTGCGGGGGAACGGGATGAATCGATGATGAGATCAGACGACAGTCGACGGGCTCGCGTGGCGGCGACGGCGCTCGCCGTGGCGGCGGTCGGCGGCCTTCAGCCGCTGGACGCCGGGCAGCAGGGGCGCACGACCCGGACGGGGGCGCCGCCCGCGATCACCGCCGGCAGCAGCCAGACCAACTGGGCGAGTCACAACCTCGACCCGTACAATCAGCGCTATTCCGCGCTGGACCAGATCGACACCGCGACGGTGGGACGGCTCGCGGGCCGCTGGTCGTTCGACGTGCCGGCCGGGCTCAACGCCGGTCAGACCACCCCGCTCGTCGTCGACGGCGTGATGTATCTGCACGCCGGCGCCACGGTGCTCGCCATCAACGCGGTGACCGGTGAGGAAGTGTGGAGGCTGGAGGTCGATGGCGTCGCCGGCGGCACCGTGCGCGGTCCGCTGTATGCCGACGGGACGATCTACTCGTATCACGGCGACAAGCTCGTCGCGGCCGACGCGCGGACCGGGGCGCTGGTCGAGACCTTCGGCGACGGGGGCGTGCTGCCGGTCTTCAGCCTGGCCCTCGCGACGAAGTATCCGGACGTCTATCCGCCCGGCTTCGATGCGTCCACGCTCAACTATCGGATCAACAGCTCGCCCGCCTATCACGACGACACGCTGTACGTGGGCTCCGCGATCTCGGAGGGCAACATCCCCGGCGGGCTCGTGGTCGCCGCCGACGCCGCCACCGGCGAGATCGAGTGGGTGTTCAACACCATCCCGCAGCGCCCGCAGGACGAGGGCTGGGAGCTCGCCGACCCGACCTGGGGCGACGGCAAGCGGGTGGGGGCCGGTGTCTGGACCCAGCCGGCGGTCGACGCCGAGCTGGGCCTGCTGTTCTTCAACACCGCCAACCCGAACCCCCCGTACGACGGCTCGGCCCGGCCCGGGGCGAACCTGTTCACCAACTCGACGATCGCGCTCGACCTGCAGACCGGCGCCCTGCGGTGGCACTACCAGACGATCCACCACGACCTGTGGGACTGGGACAACATCACCGGCCCGGTGCTGTTCGACGTGACGCACGACGGCGAGACCATCCAGGGGGTCGGCGCCGCCGGCAAGAACTGCCTCCTCTACCTCTGGCACCGCGACACGGGCGAGCCGATCAACCCGATGGTCGAGACCCTCGTCCCGACCGAGACGAACGTGCCGGGCGAGGTCGTCTACCCGACGCAGCCGATCCCGTACAACGCCCGCGGCGTGCCGCTGACGCCGTTCTGCGCCACCTATCTCGACCTCGGCGATCCGGCGCTGCAGGCGCAGGCGCGCCAGATGTACACGCCCTACTCGACCGACGAGCACTACATCGTGGCGCACGGCGGATCGAGCTTCGGGTCGCCCTCCTTCAGCCCGCGCACCGGGCTGCTGTACATCACCGGCAAGAACGCCGGGGTGTCGCTGCTCGTCAAGCCGCTCGGCGACAGTCTGCAGCTGGGCGAAGGCGGCGGGCACGGGAGAAACCTCACCGAGATCGACCGCATCGCGGCCTTTCCGCCGACGATGACGCTGACCGCCTACGCGCCGGGCAGCGGCGAGGACGTGTGGCAGCAGGTATTGCCGGCGGTCACCTTCGGCGCCTCGAGCGGCAGCCTGGCCACCGCGGGCGACCTCGTCTTCCAGGGTACCGAGAACGGTGGGTTCTATGCGTTTCACGCCGGGACCGGTGAGCAGCTCTTCCACCATGACGCGGGGCGCACGCTGCGATCGAGCCCGCTGACCTACGAGGTCAACGGTACGCAGTACGTCGCCGTGGTCGTGTCGAGCACCATCCTGGCGTTCACCCTGCCGTAGCCGCTGACGCAGCGGCCGGGACGGTTCGACGAGAGTCCAGGGAACCGGTCGCCGCTCATGGCTGGGCTGGGCTGCCCTGCGCTACTGGTCGTTGTCTTTGCCCTGGTCGTCGCCACGCTTTCCGTCAGGCCGGTTGAAGTAGTCGCTCTTGTGCGGGTAGTCGTCGCCCACGACCCCGCCTTCACGCCCCTGCGCCGACGGAACGACCCAGTCGCAGCCCGGCGTGTTCTCCGGTCCCGCGAGCCAGCAGTCGATGAGTTCCTGGTAGTCCTCGGCCATGCTGCCCGGATTGTGTGGAGGCATGAAGCTGTTCACCTCGAGCCGGGCCGCCTCGAAGATCCGCGCAATCTCCATCGGGGCGCTGTGGCAGCTGACGCAACCGTTGCCCTCGATGTGGATGGTGCGCATGTCCCAGTCGGATCCCCCGGACCACGTGGTAGGGCACGTCCCTGCCCACGATCTCGGGCATGACGGGGCGGCTCGGGTCGCCGGGATCCCGGGCGCTGTCCATGAAGGGGTCGTGGATGAACGGGCCGGACTGATGGCATTGGACGCACTGCACGACGTCGGGCTCGCCGTCTCCGTTCATGTCGGCCGGCGGCGGGGGCATGAAGGCGTCGTTGAAGTCGGGGTCGTGGGGCCCGGGCAGCTGACCCACCATGCGGTGCCAATCTGCAGGCTGGCCATGTCGCATTCGTGCAGGCCGGGGTCTTCGAACACCTCCACGCCATCGACGGTGATCGGAACAAGGACGCCCGCACCGCAATCATGGCTGCCCGCGGCCGACTCGGCTCGACC
Organism: Vicinamibacterales bacterium; assembly: GCA_965215895.1. GTDB lineage: Bacteria > Acidobacteriota > Vicinamibacteria > Vicinamibacterales > UBA8438 > JAJEEA01. Next base: position 1,907,956 of record OZ244130.1, read on the forward strand.
ACCGGCGCGCAGGCGTGCTACTCTCCGCCGGCCCGTCCCGGTCCTCCGCCCCTCATCGAGACGTTCAGGAGCCAGTGATGTCCATCGCCGCGCGACGCATGAGCCGCATCAAGGCCTCGCCCGCCGCCGTCATCTCCGCGAAGGCGATGGAGATGGCGAGGGCCGGCCGCGACGTCATCGCCCTCTCCGCGGGAGAGCCGGACTTCGACACGCCGGACCCCATCAAGATCGCGGCGATACGCGCCATCGTCGAGGGGAAGACGAAGTACCCGCCGCTCACCGGCATCCCCGAGCTGCGCGAGGCGATCTGCCGCAAGCTCGAGCGCGAGAACGGACTGCGCTACACGCCCGACCAGGTGCTCGTCTGCAACGGCGGCAAGCAGGTCATCTACAACGCCCTCGCCGCCACCCTCGACCCCGAGGACGAGGTCGTCGTCCCCGCTCCGTTCTGGGTGAGCTATCCGGACATGGCGCTGCTCGCGGGCGGGACCCCGGTGGCGGTCGCGGCCGACGCCGGGAACGGGTTCCGACTGACGGCGGAGCAGCTCGAAGGCGCGATCACCGCGAGGACGAAGTGGCTGATCCTCAACAACCCCGGCAACCCGTCCGGGGCGGTCTACTCGGCCAGGGATCTGGAGGGGCTCGCCGCGGTGTTGCGCCGGCATCCGCAGGTTTGGGTGCTCACCGACGACATCTACGAGCACATCATCTACGGCGGCGGACCGTTCTCGACCATCGCGCAGGTCGCGCCCGATCTGCACGCGCGCACCCTGACGATGAACGGGCTCTCGAAGGCCTACTGCATGACGGGATGGCGCATCGGCTACGGGGCGGGGCCGAAGGAGCTGATCGCGGCGATGGCGAAGGTCCAGTCCCAGACCACCAGCGGGGCGTCGAGCATCAGCCAGTGGGCCGGCGTCGAGGCGCTCGACGGCGATCAGACGTTCATCCGGGACAACGTGGCGGTATTCGAGGAGCGGCGCGACCTCGGCGTCGCGATGCTGAACCAGGCCAACCGACTCTGCTGCAACCCGCCGAACGGCGCGTTCTACCTCTACGTGGACTGTGCCGGGACCGTCGGAAAGCGGACGCCGGACAGCGGCATCATCGAGAACGACGGCGACTTCGCGAAGTATCTCCTCGACCGCGAGGAGGTCGCGGTGGTGCACGGCGAGGCGTTCGGCCTCTCGCCGTACTTCCGCGTTTCCTATGCGCTCGCCACCGATCGCCTCGCGGAAGCCTGCCGGCGGATCCAGCGCGCGTGCGCGTCGCTCTCCGGCTGATCGGCTTCCGGCGCAGGTCTCGGCAGGTCGTCCGACGTCATCGCCGCGATGGACACCACTGCACCACGGCACCAGACTGCCCGCATGCGGCTGACTGTCAACCTGGAGCCCGATCTGTATGCGCTCGCCGTATCGCTCGCCCAAGCGGAAGACTGCAGCACCGCGCGCACCGGTGGTTCGGGCCGGTCTTCCTTCGGTCGCAGGGGAGGAACCTGCCGAGTACGGAGTTGGCAGCCACGGTCACGATAGAATCAGAACCACCGCGAGGGACAGACGATGACCAACGGCCCACAAGAACGACCAGACGCCACGACAGACCACGCCGAGACAGACCACGCCGAGACGGCGACACGACCCGAAGACGGACCGGACGAGGTGCACCGGTTCCGGGAAGTAGCAGAACTGAGCGACGCCGGGGCCGCACTCAGTCCGTACGAGAGAGAGCACTTCACAATCTCATTCGACAGCCACGAGGACTACGAGAGCTGGAAGAATGACCAGACGAACCCCTGGAATTGGTGACAAGTGGCTCGATGTCTGCCGGCGACTCAACGCCGGAGGCGTCGAGTACATCGTCGTCGGCTCCGTCGCCATGGCACTCCACGGAGAAGTTCGCGCCACAAAGGACATCGACGTGCTCGTGCCTCGTGACCTGGACAACATGAAGCGCCTTCTGGATGCCCTCGGGGAACTGCCCATGGGCCTCGCCCGAGAACTCGACGCCGCGACGGAGACCCGAAAAGCCATCACCATCATCGGGGACGACCCAAGGGTCGACGTCATGAAAGGCGCCGGAGGCCTTGCATACAGGGAGGCAAGGAACTCGAAGAAGACGGCCAGAATTCAAGGCGTCGAAATACCATACGCCGGGCTGCGGGACCTTATCCAGTCGAAGAACACCGAGCGGGGCCAGGACCAGGTGGACAAGAAGAAGCTCACGCGGCTACTGGACGCGAAAGCGCGAACGCCGGACGTGGACGCACCAGACGCACGATGAACCACCCTCCGGGCCTCCTCCGCGCCCGCGGCGAGAGATGCAAGGCGATACGTCCGGTTGCACGCTGTCGACTACCGGGCGCACATCCACCGTGAAGGTGACCGGCTCCCGCCACCGGGGCGGTCGGGCTCGCCCTGATCGTCTCCGGAAAGCCCGGTGCCGGGAAGCCCCTGAACGGCGATGGACGCCTGACCTAGCGCGACCTTACGGTCGCGTTGGAAGTTCGCTGGCGCGAACTTCCAACGCGCAAGCTCCTAGCGTGACACCCGGCCGTTCGACGCCGCGGCGCGGGCGCCGCGGGCGGCGGGGCGGCCGGGCGCCGACGCGGATCGGCCGCGGTACCCACCATACGGGCGGGAGGAGTGGGGCCGCGGCCGCGGTGTGCCGCGCGGTGGGGCCGGTGCGTTGCCGGGTGCGAACCCCTCCACGATCTCCTTCGGGATCGCTTTCCCCACGAGCCGCTCGATGGCGGCAAGCTGCGACCGCTCCTCGGGAGCCGCCAGCGAGATCGCGTGGCCGCTCGCCCCGGCCCGGGCCGTGCGCCCGATGCGGTGCACGTAGTCTTCCGGCACGGTCGGCAGGTCGAAGTTCACCACGTGGCTGATGCCGTCGACATCGATCCCGCGTGCCGCGATGTCGGTGGCGACGAGCGTGTCGATGCTTCCGGCGCGGAAACCGGCCAGCGCTGCGGTCCGGGCGTTCTGACTCTTGTTCCCGTGAATGGCCGCGACCCGGCGCCCTGATTTGTCGAGGCGCTTCGCCAACTGGTTGGCCCGTGCCTTGGTACGGGTGAAGACCAGGGTCTGTCCCATTTCCGGCTTCTTGAGCAGCGACGTGAGGAGGTCGTTCTTGCTCGTCATCGCCACGGGGTGGACGATCTGGCTGACCGCGCCGACCGGCGTCGCCCGACGCGTGACCTCCAGCATGGCGGGGTCGTTCGTCGTGCGCCGGATCAGATCTTCGATCTCGTTCGGCATCGTGGCCGAGAAAAACAGATTCTGACGCTTCGCGGGGACCGCGCCGAGGATTCGTCGCACGTCGGGCAGGAAGCCCATGTCGAGCATGCGGTCCGCTTCGTCGAGCACGACGATCTCGACGTGACCGAGATCCGCCTGTCCGCGGCGCAGGTGGTCGAGCAGCCGGCCCGGTGTCGCGACCAGGATGTCCAGCCCGCCTCGCAGGCGGCGGGTCTGCGGCTCCATGCCGACGCCCCCGAAGATGACGGTGTTGCGCAGGCGCAGGTGCGCCCCGTACCGCGTGGCCATCTCTCCGATCTGCGCCGCCAGCTCGCGGGTAGGGGTGACGATGAGCGCGCGCGGGGCGCGTGACCGTGGGCCGCCGGCGAGCCGGTGCAGGATCGGGAGGAGAAAGGCGGCGGTCTTGCCGGTGCCGGTCTGGGCGCAGGCAATGAGGTCCCGCCCCTCCAGCGCCAGCGGGATGCCGCGTTCCTGTATCGGGGTCGGCGTGGTGTAGCCCGCGCCGCCAACGGCGCGAACGAGTTCCGGGCGGAGGCCCAGTTCGGCGAACGTCATCTGTATCGGTACTCCTGAGCCCACGCTCACCCTGCGCGGAACCCCAGTTTGGTTATCGCCCGCCTGTCTGGGGGGCGCATATCGAAAGAATCCGGGAGGAGGGAGGCCTGGCGGTCGCCGGGCGAGGCCCGCTACTCTGAGCGGGGCTTCTGGGTGGAAGAAAACCTGCTCGCGATTCGGCGACTATCGTAGCACGGGTGCGGGCCGCAAGGCGAGTGAAGGCCTCGTGGCGAGAGCGGCGGCTGCCGGCTCTCGCCACGAGGCCGCGGTCGGTGCGCGCCGTGCTCCGGGTCAGTTGCCGAGCGTCACAGCCCCGCCACCGCCGCCAGCGCGCACTCGTGCGCGACGGTGAGGTAGCGCTGGACGGCGTCGGGGCCGATCACGTAGGGATGCGGATCGCCGGGCTGACGGGCGGCCAGCATCGGCAGCTTGGTCTTCGACCCGTCGAAGTTGGTGTGGTTGGCGATGAGCACGTCCGCGCCCGCACGCTCGACGATCTCCCGGAACCGCGCGGCCGACTCGATGTACATGTTCAGCCGCTCGCGGTTCGGACCGAAGTTGAACGCGGTGCCTCCCCAGGCGGCCGCCAGATGGGAGCGGCCCCGGTCCCGAACCGGCACGAGGGTCGAGATGGTCCCCTCGGTGTGCCCGGGCGTCAGATGCAACGTGACGGTGGTGTCGCCGAGCGTGAGCCTGTGGCCATCGGTCGCCACGATGTCCTGCGCCGGCTTCCAGGCCGGGTCCTGCCGGTCGAGCAGGTCGTAGTCGGCGGCCGCCATCACCACCTGCGCGCCGTAGCGTTCCTGCAGGAGCTTCGCGCCGCCGGCGTGATCCAGATGGGCATGGCTGATGACGACGTACTTGATGTCGGCCGGGTCGAGGCCGACCGCCGTCAGTCCGTCCACGACCTCGTCCTCGACCGAGTAATCGAAGATCGCGTCGATGAGGATGATGCCGTCCGACGTCGTCACCGCCCAGGCCGAGTATTCGGTCATGCCGAGGAAGTACAGGTTGTCGAAGACCTGCACCGGGTCGGCGTGCCACGACTCGCGGGGCGGTATGGGCCGCGGCCCGCCCCGCCGGGGCGGCCGGGGGGTCGCGATCTGCTGCGCCTCGGCGCAGACGCGATCGAACAGTCCGACATGGTCGGTCCCGGCGGCCAGCTTCGCCGCCGCGACGTGTCGCTCGACTTCGGCCGGAGACTGGGACGTGACGACACCGGACACCAACGCCACCGACACCGCCAAGGCAATGATGAGACGTGTCACGGTACTTCTCCCTGGTCCAGCCGTCCGGCCGGTCCACCGGTGCCGGCGCTGCACCGCTTCCTGCGGCGCAGACTCCCAGGCCGGCCTCGGAAGCTTCGGTACGCAGGCGAGGCACCCGCGCGAGTCGTGCGCCATGATACCCCGCAACGTCTGTCGACGCCCGCCTCACGCAGCTTGGGCACGAACACGGTCAAGGCTCTCGAGATGTCCGGTTCCGCCGTTCGGCTGGCAGCTACTCCTGGCCGACAGCGGGTAGACGCAACCGGAGCGTCCGCCGTATTGGTCGGTGTGCGGGCAGGGCAGTTTCTTCAAGTCGTCCGCGCCAACCAGATACCGCCGGCGGCAGCGGCGAGCGCGAGCGCCGCGGCTGCGCAGACGATTGACCGCGCCCGCCGGTAGTCGAGGGCGGAACCGGCGGCGGCGGCGGCCGGGTCACCAAGCCAGATCTCGGTGACCAGTTGGCCCTGGAGCCGGATGGGGCCCACGAGGCGGCGCGCGATGGCGCCGGCCATGGCCGCTTCGCTCCAGCCGGGGTTCGGGCCGGGCAGCACCGCATGCTGGCGCCAGCCGGTCGCCAGGGCGCGCCGCCCGGAGCAGCCGGGCAGCGCGCCTGCGGCGAGCGCCACCAGGAGCCACGTCGCGCGGGCCGGCACCGCCTGCAGCAGGTCGTCGAGGCGCGCGCCGCACCATCCGAATTGCAGGTAGCGCGGCGTTCGGTAGCCCACCATCGAGTCCATGGTGCTGACGACCTTGCAGAGCACCAGACCCGGCAGGCCCAGGAGGGCGTACCAGGCGATGGGGGAGATGACGCCGTCGACGAGGTTCTCGGCGAGGCTCTCGATGGCGGCGCGCCGGCAGGCGGCGGCGTCCATTCGGTCGGTGTCGCGTCCCACCAGCCGGCCGACCGCGCGCCGCGCGGCGGGCAGGTCCCCGCTGGTGGCTGCGCGATCGACGGCCGCGCCGTGGGCGAGCAGGTCGCCGAGGGCCAGCAGACTGTAGAGCACGAACAGATGCGCGGCGGCGCCGGCCGCCGGATGCAGCGGAGCGGCGGCCAGCAGCGCGAGCGAGAGTCCGCCCATCCACAAGGAGCCGAGCAGGAGGAAGAGCAGGCAGCCGCCGACGCGGCCGTCGGCCCCCGCCGCGCGCAGCCGCCGCTCGCATCCGGCGAGCGACGCGCCCATCAGTCGCACGGGATGCCCACGGTAGACCGGATCGCCCAGCACCGCGTCGAGCGCCGCTGCCGCCAGGAGCAGATCGCCGCGCGGCAGCAGCGGGCTCAGGTCCACTTGGCGCTCCAGCCGGCGGCGACCGCGCGCAGCACCAGCTCGACCGGCTCGTCGGGCGCCTGCGCCAGCTCGGCGCGGAACGCCGGCCAGTCGAGGGGGCGGGCGGAGAGCGCGCAGGCGAGGCAGGCGGCCTGCTGCCGCAGCGCCTCCCCGGCCGCGCCGGCCGGCAGCGTGCCGAACGCCATCCGGTCGAGCACCGCGGCGAGCGCATAGGCAGCCGCGGCGACGCCCGGTTCGTAGAACACGGCGTTCCGGTTGCGGTCGAGCAGCGCGTGCTGCTCCGCGGGCAGCAGCTCCGCCAGCCGCGCGAGGGCGCGCGGCTCGGTCAGCCCGAAGCGCCCGAGGGCATGAAACAGCCCGCGCGTCAGGGAGGGTTCGAGCCCGTTCTGCCAGCGCAGCGCCTCCTTGACCGCCTCCAGCACCGCGGTGCCGATGAGCTGTCCGAGCTTGGCGTGCGGACCGGTCGCGGTCCTCGGCGCGCGGTCCGGATCGAGGGGAGCGGCGAGGCAGAACTGGTCGGTACCGGTTCCGGTGGCGATGGTGGGCGAGTACCGGCTCGGCGCCGCCAGCTCCGCGAGCGCCGCCGACTTCGCTTCGGTCAGGGTGACCGCCGCCCGCGCCAGGGCGGCCGGGGTGACGGGGCAGTTGAGCAGCAGGATGATGTTGATCGTCCCGTCGCGGGGCGCCGCCCCGGTGTTCGGGTCGTCCGCGCCATCGTCCTCGACCCGCCGCCAGCGCCCGTCTCCGTCTTCCATCCAGCGCGCGGGGTCGCCGGCGCGGGCCGCGTTGCCGGCGACCCCGGCCGTCGCGAACGCGTCGACGCGGAGGTCGTCGAAGACGGCGGACCGCCGGGCCGCGTAGGCCATGTTGGCGGCGGTGCCCATCAACGCCGTCCGGTCGGGAGGAACGTCCATCTCGGCACAGACCGCTTCGTGGTACGCCGCGGGTCCGAGCCCCGCGATCCGGTCGTACCGGACGGCGTCGCCCGCCGCCTCGCAGCTCTGGTGGTTGGCGAGAAACGACACGTCCTCCTGCTGGCCGCCGCACACGGGGGAAGTGCTGACGACGCGGTGCGGCGCCAGCAGCTCGACGAGCAGAAAACGCCCGGACCGCCGGGCGACGAACAGATCGCCGCGCTGCAGGACGTCGGCCGTCCGCTGCCATTCCACCGCGGTCATCTCGGCCGCCGCGGCCCCGATCGGTGCGGCATGCGGCCGGCGCCGCCGGTCCGCGGGTGGCCGTCGGCGGTGCTATACTGCCGGGCGACAGCTTTGCTCCCGATGATTCGGGGAAGTGGGTGAGAATCCCACACGGTCCCGCCACTGTGAGCGGGGAGCGGGCGGCACGTCGGCGCCAGCGGGCGCCAGTCACTGTGCTCGGCCAGGAGCTTCGCGTCAGCGAAACTTCCAACGCGACCGCAAGGTCGCGCGAGCGCGGGAAGACTCTGCCGCTCGGCCTTGATCCGCGAGTCAGGAGACCGATCATCGGGGCGGTCGCACCACCCCACGGGCCGGCCTGCCGGTCCGTGAAGTTCGGCGCGTGGACACGCCGAAAGGAGGTTCCTGCCTGTCATGGCCCGTCGCCGTTGCGCGCCGTTCGCGCGCCACTCGTCACGTGGCTGGCGCGTCGGCATCCTGCAAGACCGGTAGTTGGACATTCCGTCGGTCGCCGTGGCGGCCGCGCTCTGCGCGGGCACCGTCCTGTGCTGTGCCATGGAGCCCCTGGTGCGACCGCGAGGCTTTGCCGCGGGCTCCCCGGGTCATCCGTGCGCCGCCGCCGGTGCGGTGCGCCGAGTGATGACCGAAGCGGTGCAGATCATACGCGGATATGCCGGCACGGCGCCGTGGCGGCGCATCGGCGCCGATCGGCGGTGGAGATATCGTCATGAGCATCGTCACCAAGGGAGGCGACGGCGGCCAGACCGGGCTGGTCGGCGGCGTACGGGTTTCGAAGGCGTCGCTGCGGGTCGAGGCGTACGGCGCGGTCGACGAGCTGAGCAGCCAGATCGGTTTCGCCCGGGCGATCTGCCCGGACGCCGCGTCGGGGGAGCTGCTCAAGGACATCCAGCGTGAGCTGTTCGCGGTCGGCGGCGAGCTGGCGACGCCCACGCCCCGCCCCGGCACGGCGCCCGCGGTCTCGGCCGGGATGGTCGAGCGGCTCACGGCCGAGGTCCGGCGCATCGAGGCGATCGACGGCGTGCTGGGCGACTGGGTGATTCCCGGCGAACACGCGGCATCCGCCGCGCTCGACGTCGCGCGGGCGGTGTGCCGGCGGGCGGAACGGCGGGTGGTGCAGCTCGCCGAATCGGGCGCGGAGGTCAGCGCGGACCTGCTGGCGTACCTCAACCGCCTCTCCGACCTGCTGTGGATTCTCGGCCGCCAGATCGAGACCGAGGCGGGCGTCGACGCGGCGCTGCGGACCGGAGAGATGGGCGGCTCGAAGTGGTCGCGCGCGTGGTGAGCCGATGAACCTGCCCGTACGCCTGTCGCCGGGACGACTGCGGGCCGCGCTCGAAGTCGCGCTCTGCGTGGCCCTGCTGCTGGCCGCCTGGCGCTGGAGCGGGGACACCCGCGCCGCCCGAACGTTGGCCGGGCAGTCCGCGGCGCCGGCGCCGGCCGGGTTCCCGCGCACGGTGCACGACTACGGCGGCGACGCGCTCCGGTTGCCGCGGCCCCCGTCGCGGATCGCGTCGCAGGCGCTGGTGACCGACCACTTTCTGTTCGCCGTGGTGCATCCCTCGCGGATCGCCGCGGTCAGCGCGGTTGCCCACGACCCGCGCTACAGCTTCGTCGCCGACGTAGTGGGCGAGATGGACGTCGCGGTGGCCGACGAGGGCGAGGCGCTCCTGCGGCGCCGTCCCGACCTGCTGCTGGTGTCGAATACCGCCCGCGCCGATCTGGTCGCGCTGACGCGCGGCGCCGGCATCCCCACGTTTCGCCTGTTGACCGAGTTCGCTGACTTCTCGGAGATCATCGGCGGCCTGGAGACCGTCGGCAGGCTCACCGGCGAGGAACCGGCGGCCGCGCGGGTGATCAGGCGATTCCGGGAGCGGATTGCGGCGGCGGTGGCGCGCCGACCGGCCGCGGCGCCGCCGCCGCGCGTGCTCGTGTACGCCAGCTTCTCGGGCACCTTCGGCGCCGGCTCGCTCCTCGACCACATCCTGACGGAGCTGGGTGCGGTGAACGTCGCGGCCGAGCAGGGCATCGGCCCGCACGGCGCGATCGGCGGCGAGCAGATTGCCGCCTGGAATCCCGACTGGATCATTGCCGACGCCCCCGCCGGCGAAGAGGCGGTCGTGCGCCGGCGCCTCCTCGACCATCCGGCGGTGGCGGTGACCGTCGCCGGCCGGACCGGGCAGATCCTGGTCATCGACCACCGGCGCTTCATCACGATGTCGCAGTACGCGGCCGGGCTGACGGAAGCGGTGGCCGCCGCGCTCTATCCGGACGCGCCGTGACCGACACCGGACTCAGGCCGGGGGTTCGCGGCGCCGCGTGGGTCGGCCTGCCGCTGCTGGCGATCCTGCTCGCGGCGGCGGCGGTCGCGGCGATCGCCATCGGCAGCACCGGCATCGCCTGGGGCACGGTGGTCCGCGTCATCGCGGCGCGGGCGCTGCCTGAGGGCTGGATCGACCTGCGGGGAGTCTCCGAGGCCGAGCAGATCATCATCTGGCTGATTCGCATGCCGCGCGTGGTCGTCGCGGCCCTCGTCGGGGCCGCCCTCGCCGTGGCGGGGACGCAGATGCAGGGGCTCTTCCGCAATCCCCTGGCCGAGCCCAGCGTCATCGGCATCAGCCAGGGCGCGGCCCTCGGGGCCGTCGTCACGTTCGTCAGCGGGCTGGCGGCCACGGCGGTCTTCTGGCTCCCGCTGTTCGCCTTCGCCGGGGCGCTGGCCGCGCTCGTCACCGTCTACACCATCGCCACCAGCGCCGGGCGCACCCCGGTCGCGACCTTGCTGCTGGCCGGCATCGCCCTCGGGTCGCTGACCACCGCCATCGCCACCCTGCTGATCTCGATGAGCGTCGTCAACTGGCAGGTCGCCAACGAGGTCGTCTTCTGGCTGATGGGCGGGCTCGACAACCGGACCTGGACCCACGTCTGGATGTGCCTGCCGCCGGTCGCGGTGGGCGCGGTCGCGGCGCGCTGGCATACCCGGGACCTGGACCTGCTGCTCCTCGGCGAGGAGACCGCGGCGAGCCTCGGCGTCGACGTGGAACGGGTGCGGCGAACGATACTGGCGACCGCGGCCCTGCTGACCGGCGCGGCGGTGGCGGTGAGCGGCGTCATCGGCTTCGTCGGGCTGATCGTGCCGCACATGCTGCGGCTGGTGCTCGGACCGTCGAACCGCACCCTGCTCCCGGCGGCCATGCTCGGCGGCGCGTTCTTCCTGATCGTGTGCGACCTGCTGGCCCGCACCATCCACCCGCCCACGGAGATCCGGCTCGGCATCATCACCGCCGCCTGCGGGGCGCCGTTCTTCCTCTATCTGCTGCGCCGGCAACGGGGAGGGTTCGGCGTCCTATGAGTCTGCGCCTCGAGCAGGCCAGCCTCCGGATCGGCGCCCGGGATCTCGTGCGCGACGTCACGATAGAGGTCGCTCCCGCCCGGATTACCGCGCTCATCGGTCCGAACGGGGCGGGAAAGTCGACGGCGTTGCGCCTCCTGGCGGGCCTCTGGAGCCCGACCGGGGGCCGCGCCAGCCTCGACGGAACCGGCCTGTCGCGGCTTCCCCGCCAGCTGCTCGCGCGGCGGATCAGCTTCGTACCGCAGGAGACGCGCATCGACATCCCGTTCACGGTGGCGGAGCTGGTGATGATGGGGCGCCATCCCCACCTGGGCCGGTTCGACGCCCCCGGTCCGGCGGATGCCGCGGCCGTCGCCGCGGCGATGTCGCGCGCGGACGTCGCGCATCTGGCCGACCGCCCGGTCACCGAGCTGTCGGGCGGCGAGCGCCGACGGGCGGTGATCGCGCGCAGCCTCGCCACCGGCTCGAACGTGATTCTGCTCGACGAGCCGACCGCCAACCTCGACGTCGACCACGTGATCGAGACCCTGACGCTGCTGCGGGAGCTGGCCGCGGGGGGGGTGACGATCGCCCTCGCGCTGCACGATCTCAACGTCGTCGCCCGCTGGGCGGACACCGTTGCGGTGCTGGACGGCGGGCGCCTGCAGGCGGTCGGCTCCCCCGGGGAGGTGCTCGACGACGACCTCGTGGCGTCGGTGTTCGGCGTACGGGTGGAGCGGCTGACCGCCGGCGACGGCCGGGCGGCGCTGGTGTTCCACCGCCGGCGGGCTCTGGCCGGCTGAACGAAGGGCGGCCGACAAGAGCGGCCGATCGGGTCCTGCCGGTCCCTAGGCGCTTGCGCCGTAGGAGTTTCGCGCCAGCGAAACTCCCAACGCGACGGCAAGGTCGCGCTATCGGGGCAATCGAAAGCTCAGCCCCGTGCCGACGAACAGATCGTCGGTTGGACCCCGCAGCCCGCGGCCGACGAATACGTCCAACTGGAGGGTATCGGTCAGCAGAAGCGTCAGACCGCCGTCCACGGACGCGCTGCTCGCGATCGCGCCCGTGACCTGCCGGTCGCCGAAGAGCTCGAGAAACGTCCCCAGGCGATCCGTCAGGCCGACGCCGAGGGCCAGCGAGTAGACGATGAACGCATCGCGGTCCGGCCGATCGGCCGAGGACTCCCACGCCGCTCCCGCGTTGTACCCCAGCGACACTCTCGGCAGGAGCTCGTGGGCGAACGCGACGAGGAACGACGGGTCGGCGCCGTCGCTCGAGAAGCCGTGGTCGCCGGTGGGGAGCGACAGGCCGCCCAGGAGCGCGAGCTCGGGCCGCCAGCCGTCCGCCTGCGGGATGAGATTGATCTTGGCGCCGAGCTCGCTGTCGCCAGCGCCGCGGCGTCCTTCTCCGCCCAGGAGGCCGGCGTGGCCGACGCGGAGCTCCGTCCGCCCGCCGAAACCGATGCGGAGCAGCGTGCCGGGCGCCGCATGCCCGTCCACGCCGCCGTCGCGGGCGAAGAGGTAGCCCGTCTCCACCTGCAGCAGGCCCCGCGGCACCACCGTGGCCGACTCGGTCCGATCCGGACGATCGGTCACCAGCTCCGGCGCCTGCGCGCTCGCGCCGCCAGTCCCAACCAGCACCGCCGCGCCGAGGAGCAGGGCTCTCGCGAGCCGTGCCGCTCCCACTACCGGTCCTGGCCGCTCGTCTCCGCCGCGCGCGAGCCGGCGAGGATGTTCATCATCCCGTAGTTGCCCTCGTGGCAGGCGTACTCGAACATCGGTCCCTCGCCGCGGGTCCACGGCGACGAGCCGGTCCACGGGCGGGTCCAGACGTTGGGGTCGTTCACCGTGAACTCGTAGTCGAGCGTCCCCGGCCCCACCCGGGTGAACCGCTCCACGACTCGGAGGTCCGGGCTGAGATCCCAGTTGGTGCCGCCCTGCGGTCCCGGGCCGGACGCGAACAGGTAGGCCCGATCGCCGAAGTTGGCCGTCTCGACCACGAGCGTGTCGCCCTCCCAGCGCCCGAGCGAATGGCCGCCGAACTGGCCGATGCGCTCGTCGATGCGGGGACGGCCGTCGAGGTGGATGAAGCGGACGTCGTGGATGTGCTCCTGCACGATCGCGACGACATCCGGCGTCTGCACGATGTGGTAGTTGTTGTTGTAGGCGGTGGGCAGCGACGGGACGCCGCGATACCAGATGCACCGGTCGCCGTAGTCGAACTGGGCGTAGGAGTTGGCCGGCGCCAGCCCCTCGCGCACGTCCTTCAAGTGCTGCCGCTCCGCCGAGGTGACGTACGCCTCCGCCTCGGGCGTCAGCGCGGGCAGACGCCCGTTCGGCGGGTCGATGACGAGCGATGTGCGCCGCGTCGGCACGACGGTCGTCCCGCGGTCCAGCCAGAAGCTGTTGTAGGCGCCGACGTTGCCGCCCGCCGGCAGCGGCTCGGTGCGGACGACGCTGGGAGCGTTCGCGCGGGCGTTGGCCTCGACGACGCGCTGCTCGATGGTCGCCGCTTCCTCCTCGGTCAGGAACTCCTGGCCGGCCTGCGCCTCGGGACGTTCGAGCGGCGTCACCGTGGAGCTGTTCCAGACGCCCCCGATGTCGGGGTCGCCCCAGGGCGTCCGCGGCGATTCCGACGCATCGGACGACGCCGGCTGGGCCCACCCCGCCGCCGACGCCAGGGTGAGGGTCACGGCCAGCACCAGGGCGCCGGTCCCAACGTGCATGCGAGCAAGGCGGTTCATTCTCTGACTCCTCCGCCCGGGAGCCCGTCGCGCTGCGGGCCGCCCGGGGAGACCACGTGATTGGCCATCGCGCTGAAGGCGCGCGGGTGGCCGCACCGCGGCGCCGGCGCCCGACGACGGGTCACGGACGCAGCTCGCGCCCCTCGCGCTCAAGGTTTCGCGCGCCGGCCAGGATGCCGTGGAGGCCGATGTTGCCCTCGTGGCAGGCGTACTCGAAGATGTCGCCGTCGGTACGCCGGAACGGCATCATGACCGTATAGGGCGCGGTGTACGTCGACGGGTCGGTCACGGTGTACTCGTAGGCGACGGTATCGGGATCGACCCGGGTCAGCCGTTCGACGAGGTGCACGCTCGGGCCGTTGCGCCCGTTCCCCCAGTCGCGGAACTGCGTGGTCTCGATGACCAGGGTCTCCCCCTCATAGCGCCCGCGCGACACGCCGGCGAGCTGCTCGAACCGCGGCTTCTCCGTGTCGTCGAGCGGGATGATCCGCGCCTGGCGCGCCTGCTCGGTGAGAATCACGACGTGGTCGGCGGTCTGGAAGATCATCAGGTTGTTGTTGTACGCCCCGGGCCGGAGCGGCGGGCCCGACTTGCCGAACATGATGCAGCGGTCGCCCAGGCTCCGGTTCTCGTAGGAGTCGTACATGTGCTCGCGCCGGTAGGCGGTCCGCTCCCGGCCGGCCTGCCGGGCGGCGTCGGTCTGCGGGGGGTACCGCCCGTCGGGCGGATCGACGATGAGCGACGTCCGCTTGTCCGAGGTCAGCTCGATGCCCCGCTCGTACCAGAACTCGTTGTAGGAGAGCACGCCCCCGGCGGCGCGCGACTGGTATCCCGCGTTGGGCGCCCCCGTCTCGGGGTCGAAGAGATCGCGGTTCTGGCGCGTCCGCTCCGACGCCTCGAATGCCGCGGCCTCCTCGGGAGTCAGCGTCTCCTGTCCCTCGAACTGGGCCGGCCGCTGCATCGGCGTCAACGTCCGGAAGGTGAAGACGCCCGAGATATGCGGTTGCCCCTCGGGGGTCCGCATCGGCATGTCGCCGCCGGCCGACTGGGCCGGGACCGGCGGGGCTGAGAACGCGAGCGCGATCACCGGACCGACGAACGCCGCGAAGCATGTCTTGCGCATCTGCTACCTCCGGTTCGAGAGGCGTTGCTCGACGAGATTCCGCTGATTATACCTGTCCCCGGCCTCATTACGCGCCCTGCTCGGCCCCGCTCCGGGACGCGGCTCACACCGCGTCCGGCGTCGCGCGGAGGGCGGCCGCCATGGTGTCGACGAGCCGTTCCCAGCCCGCCACTTCTTCCTGAAGACGACGCCGCCCGGTGCGGGTCAGGTGGTAGAACTTGGCGCGGCGGCGGTGCAGGCTCTCGCCCCATTCGGATGCGATGAGGCCCTGGTGCTCGAGCCGGGCGAGCGCGGGATACAGGGAGCCCTGCGGTACGGTGAGCGCTTCACCGGTGATCTGCCGGATGCGGAGCAGCACGCCATAGCCGTGCAGACGCTCGATCGAGATCGCCTTGAGGATCAGGAGGTCGAGGGTTCCGGGCAGCAGCTCGGTGGACTTTCGCGGCATGCAGTTTCCCCGTGTGTGTCGTTGGCTTGAGCGTCTGATGGGCAGGGGCACGCTACGCGCCGGCCACGCCGCACGTCTTGCGTCCCTGCTTGCCACGTGAATTGAGCGTAGGGTACACCCTCACCAACGGCGTCACCGAAAATCCAGCAAGACGCCACTTGGCGAAGACCGCAACGGAATTCGGCGTGGACGCGTCCTTGATACCATCAACACGCCGAGACTCGCCGATTGAAGGGTGGAACGCATGCAGAGAAGGCTGTTCTTGAGTTTGCTTCTGGCGCTGGCGACTGCGGTTACGGCCTGCGCGCCCTCCGGCGATGCGCCGGCCGCGGCCGAGGCGGAGGCGGCGCGGGAAGTCGCGGTGGTGACGTCCGGCGGTGTGGCCGCGGCCTACGATGCCCTCGTCCCGCGGTTTCAGGAGGAGACGGGGATACGGCTGGTCACGGCGTACGGGGCGTCGACCGGCGGGGCTCCCGACTCGATCCCGGCCCGGCTGGAACGGGGTGAACGCTTCGACGTCCTGATCATGTCGCAGGCCGGCCTGGAGGCGCTCACCGCCGCGGGGCTGGTGCAGGCGGACACGCGGGTGGACCTCGCCACCTCGTCGATCGGGATGGCGGTGCGCGAGGGCGCGCCCCTGCCGGACATCAGCACCCCCGACGCGTTCGTGGAGACGTTGCTGGCCGCGGATTCCATCGGCTACTCGGCGAGCGTGAGCGGGACGTACGTGTCCGCCGAGCTGTTTCCCCGGCTCGGCCTGGCCGAAGAGCTCGCGCCGAAGAGCCGGCGGATAGTCAGCGAGCGCGTGGCTGCGGTGGTGGCGCGGGGCGAGATCGAGATCGGCTTTCAGCAGGTCAGCGAGATACTGTCGATCGAGGGCGCCGCGTATGTCGGCCCCCTGCCGGACGAGTACCAGCGGGTGACGACGTTCTCGACGGGGGTCGCGACGGATGCGGAGAATCCCGTCGGCGCCCAGAGGCTCGTAGACTTCCTGTTGTCCGCCGAGGCGGCCCGGACGATTGCCGAGACGGGGCTCGAGCCCCTGTCGAGCGAGGACTGAGGAACCCGGGAGTCTGCGCCGTGGAACGGTGCAGGCTCCCGGCAGGGGAGTGCGAATCCGGGGCAGGCGGTGGCTGCTCGCGGGAGGGTGATCAATGGTTGCACGGCGTCTTCCGATGCTGTTCTCGGCGCTGGTCCTGCTGGCCGCGCCCGCGTCCGGACAGGAGGCGGAGCGGTTCGATCTGATCGTGCGCGGCGGCCGGGTCGTCGACGGGACGGGGAATCCCTGGATTCGCGCCGACGTCGGGGTCCGCGGAGACCGTATCGCGCGCGTCGGCGACCTGGCCGACGCGGAGGCGGACCGGGTCGTCGACGCGGCCGGGCTCGTGGTGGCGCCCGGCTTCATCGATCCGCACACCCACGCCGTGCGCGGCATCTACGACGTGCCGACCGCCGACAACTACCTGCTGCAGGGGGTCACCACCCTGACCGAGGGCAACGACGGCGGCTCGCCGTGGCCCATCGGCGCGCACCTGGAGGAGATTGCCGCCGCCGGCATCAGCCCGAACTGGGCGGTCTTCGCCGGCCAGGGCACGATTCGCGGCGAGGTGCTGGGGAGCGAGGACCGCGAGCCGACGCGCGACGAGCTCGACCGGATGCGCACGCTCGTGGCCGAGGCCATGGAGGCGGGCGCCCTCGGGCTGTCGACGGGGCTGTTCTACGTGCCGGGGAGCTTCACGCCGACCGAGGAGGTGATAGCGCTCTCGGAGGTGGCCGCGGCCTATGGCGGCATCTACATCTCGCATATGCGCGACGAGGCCCAAGGGCTGCTCGACTCGGTGCGCGAGACGATCCGCATCGGGGAGGAGGCGGGCCTCCCGGTGCAGATGACCCACCACAAGGCGATCGGCCGCGACATGTGGGGGCGGAGCGTGGAGAGCCTCGCCCTGGTCGACGCGGCGCGGGCGCGCGGCGTCGACATCACCATCGACCAGTACCCCTACACCGCGTCGCAGACCGGGATCACCGCGGTGGTCCCGCAGTGGGCCCAGGAGGGCGGCACGAGCGAGCTCGTCGCGCGCCTCGAGGACCCGGAGACCCGCCGGCGCATCCGGGAGGAGATCGTCTACCGCATCGAGCACGACCGCGGCGGGGGCGACCCCGCGAACATCGTCATCGGGCTGTGCGAGTGGGACCGGTCGCTCGAGGGCAAGAGCCTCGCCGACATTCTGGCGGACCGCGGGGTCGAGGTGACGGTGGCAGCCGCGGCCGAGCTGGTGATGGAGATCATCGAGCAGGGCGGCGCGCGAGCCATCTACCACGCGATGGACGAGGCGGACGTCGAGCGCATCATGCAGCACCCGGCCACCGCCATCGGGTCGGACGGCGGCGTGTCGGTCTTCGGCGAGAGCGTGCCCCACCCCCGCGAGTACGGCACGTTCGCCCGCGTACTCGGCCGCTACGTGCGGGAGCGGGGGGTGCTGACCCTCGAGGCGGCGGTCCGCAAGATGAGCGGCGCCACCGCACAGCGGCTCGGCCTGCGCGACCGCGGGCTGGTGCGGGAGGGATTCTTCGCCGACCTCGCGGTCTTCGATCCGGCCCGCATCGTCGATCGCGCCACCTTCGAAGCGCCGCACCAGTATGCCGAAGGGGTCGAGTACGTGCTGGTGAACGGGACCCTCGTCGTCGACGGCGGGGAGCACACCAGGGCGCGTCCTGGGCGCGTGCTCTACGGCCCCGGTCGGCCCTGAACCGCCGGGGCGATACGCCTACGACTCGCGCCGGCGTGGGGATCGCGCCGCGCCAGCGCCTACCGCTTCTCGACGATGCCGATCGCGCGCTCGGCTCGTCGGTCATCGCGGCCTCGCGGAGTGCGGCGTCCGTGGATTGCGTCGTATCCGGTGTGGTGGGTGCGCCGCTGGTTTCGCGGATTCCGGGTCCCGGTCGATCTTGCCTTCCGGCGGCTCGGCCATCAAGATGTCACGATGACACCCCACACGTCACGTTTCACGAGCATGCCGGGCGCCCTCGACCTTCGTGGGGCCGCGGGGCGGAGCCGGCGGGTGCGGCCCGCGCGGTTCCCCGCTCGCGCCGGCCGGGGCAGGGGGCTGATATCCGTGCTGGCGGGTATCGCCGCCGCGGCATCGGCCCTGGGTTCGCCCGCGCCAGCCTGTGCTCAGGAGGCGTCCGGCGCGCCGCCGGTGGTCTGGGTGCTCGCGACCGGGGGCACGATATCGGGGGGCGGCTCGTCGTCCACCAATCTGACCGAGTATCGGGCGGGCGCGTTCTCGGGCGAGGAGCTCGTCGCGGCGGTGCCGGACCTCGCGCGGCACGCCACCATCCGGGTCGAGCAGGTCGCCAACATCGGCAGCCCCAACATCACCTTCGGCGACTGGTTGACGCTGGCCCGCCGCATCGACGACATCTTCCGCGGCGATCCGGAGGCGGCGGGGGTCGTCATCACCCATGGCACCAACACCCTCGAGGAGACCGCCTACTTCCTCAACCTGACGGTCCGGCACGACCGGCCGGTGGTCCTCGTCGGGGCCCAGCGGCCGGCGACCGCGATCAGCACCGACGGCCCTCTCAACCTGCTGAACGCGGTGCGGACCGCCGCCGCTCCCGAGGCGCGGGGCAAGGGGGTGCTGGTGGTCATGAACGACGAGATCAACGCGGCCCGCGACGTCACCAAGACCAGCACCTACCGGGTCGAGACGTTCCGCTCGCGGGATCTCGGGTTCCTCGGCTACGTCGACGGCGACCGGGTCAGCTTCTACCGCGCGCCGACGAAGCGGCACACCGCCGACTCGGAGTTCGATCTGGCCGGGGTCACGGCGTTCCCGACCGTGGACATCGTTTACTCCTACGTCGAGCCGAACCCGGTGTTGATAGAGACCCTGATCGCGGAGCGGGTCGACGGCATCGTGCTCGCCGGCACCGGGGCGGGGCTCGTCTCGCGCGTCGAGCGCGCCGCGCTCGAACAGGCGGCGGGGCTGCCGGCGGCCGAGCGCCCGGTGATCGTCCGGTCGAACCGGACCGGCAGCGGCCGGGTCGTTCCGCTTCCGGCCTACGACGGGTCGGGGATGATTGCGGGCGACACGCTCAACCCGCAGAAGGCGCGCATCCTCCTGATGCTCGCCCTGACGAAGACGCGCGACCTCGACGAGATCCGGCGGATCTTCAGGGAGTACTGATACCGACGTGCGCTTCTTCAACACCGCCGGCCCGATCATTCCCGCGAAGCACTATTGCGTGCCGGCGCTGGCGCGCATCGACGTCGACCACGTGCTGCGGCTCATCGGGCAGTGGAAGTACATCGTCCTGCACGCGCCCCGCCAGACCGGGAAGACCTCCACCCTCCTCGCGCTCCGGAACGCGATAAACGCGGTCGGTGAGCTCCGCTGCGTGTACGTCAACGTGGAGGTCGGCCAGTCGGCGCGCCAAGACGTGGCGGCGGCGATGCGGGCGATCCTCGGCGCCGTGACCCTGGCGGCAGACGATGCACGTCTGGAGGAAACAGCCCTGGCGGCGATCGAGAACTTTGGTCCACACATGGCGCTGCAACGGACGCTGGCGCGCTGGGCGGAGTCGGAGCCGAAGCCGCTGGTGCTGATGGTCGACGAGATCGACGCGCTCGTCGGCGATACCCTGCTGGCGGTGCTGCGGCAACTGCGAGCCGGTTACCCCGAACGCCCGGGACGCTTTCCGCAGAGCGTCATTCTCTGCGGGGTGCGCGACGTGCGCGACTACCGTATCCGGTCCTCGGCGGAACAGGCGATTGTCGCCGGCGGCAGCGCGTTCAACGTCCGGGCAGAGTCCCTGCGCCTCAGCGACTTCTCGCTACGGGACATCGAGTCCCTGCTCGCTCAGCACGCGGACGAGACGGGCCAGGCATTCACGGCGGAAGCGAGACAAGAACTCTGGACGCTGACCGAGGGGCAGCCGTGGCTGGTGAACGCGCTGGCCTACGAGGCCTGCTTCAACGACGAGGCGGGGCTGGATCGTGGGCGCGCCATCACCGCGGAGGCGATCCAGGAGGCGCGCGAGCAGCTGATTCTGCGCCGCGAGACGCACCTGGATCAGCTCGCCGACAAGCTGCAGGAGGCGCGCGTGCGGCGCGTGGTCGAGCCGCTCATGACGGGCGACGGGATGCCCGAGAGGATCCCGCCGGACGATCTCGAGTACGTGCGCGACCTGGGACTGGTGGCGCGCAACGACCCGGTCCGCATCGCCAACCCGATCTACCGCGAGGTGATTCCCCGCGACCTCACGTGGACCACGCAGGCCTTCCTCACGCACGAACCGGCGTGGTACGTCGACGACCGGGGTTTCCTCCTGACGGACAAGATGCTCGCAGCCTTTCAGGAGTTCTTTCGCGAGCACTCGGAGCACTGGGTGGAGCGCTTCGAGTACAAGGAGGCGGGGCCGCAGTTGCTGCTGCAGGCCTTCCTGCAGCGCATCGTCAACAGCGGCGGGCGGATCGAGCGCGAGTACGGTCTGGGCCGCATGCGGACGGATCTGCTCGTCGTCTGGCCGGTGGGCCGAGGCACCGACGGGGCGCCGGGGCCTGAACCCGGTGAGACGCAGAGAGTGGTCATCGAGTGCAAGGTGCTGCACAAGGGTCGTGACGAGACGTGGCGCAAAGGACTTCGGCAGACGCGCGCCTACATGGACCGGTGTGGGGCGGCGGAGGGACACCTGGTGATCTTCGACCGCACCGAGGGCCGGTCGTGGCAGGACAAGCTGTATCGACGCGAGGACGTGGAAGGCGGCGCGCCGGTCACGGTGTGGGGGATGTGAGCGCCGTAACGAGGACGAGGATGCGTCCCGCGCCGCCGACCGTCCTGTCGCGGCGGTCCCGGCCCCGTCTCGACGCCCTGCCCGTCGCCCTGACCCGGCGCTCGAACCGAGCGGCGGGTCAGGGCCTTTCCAGCACGCCTTTCTGCTTCAATCAAGCAGATCGAAGCGGTCCAGGGTCATCACCTTCGTCCAGGCCTCGACGAAGTCATGCACGAACGCTTCCTGCGCGTCGTCAGCCGCGTAGAACTCGGCGACGGCGCGCAGCTCGGAGTTGGAGCCGAAGATCAGATCGACCGGAGTAGCCGTCCACTTGAGCTCGCCCGTGGCGCGGTCCCGACCTTCGTAGAGGCCCTCGGTGGATGCCTGGGTCCACTGCGTCGACATGTCGATCAGGTTGACGAAGAAGTCGTTGCTCAGTGCGCCGGGACGGTCCGTGAACACGCCGTGCGCAGAGCCCCCGGCGTTGGCATTCATGCCTCGAAGGCCGCCGACGAGCACCGTCATTTCAGAGACCGTCAGGTTCAGCAGAGCCGCCTTCTCCACGAGCATCTCGGCCGGAGACCGGGCGGCGACGCTGGCGAAGTAGTTGCGGAACCCGTCCGCGGCCGGATCGAGGAGGGCAAAGGAGTCCACGTCGGTCTGCTCCTGCGAGGCGTCCGTGCGACCGGGCACGAAGGGCACATCCACGTCCACCCCGGCGCTCGCGGCCGCCTGCTCGATGGCGGCGGCCCCGCCGAGAACGACGAGGTCCGCAAGAGAGACCCGTTTGTCGCCTGTTTGCGCGCTGTTGAAACCACTCTGGATTTGCTCCAGGGCCTCCAGCACGCCGTTCAGCTCGGCCGGGTCGTTTGCCGCCCACTCATTCTGGGGCGCGAGACGAATGCGCCCTCCGTTGGCGCCGCCGCGCATGTCGGTCCCGCGGAAAGTGGACGCCGAGGCCCAGGCGGCCCTGACCAACTCGGCGGTGGACAACCCGGAGTCGACAATCCCGGTCTTCAGCGCCGCCGCATCCTGCGCATCGATCAGGGCGTGATCGACTTCAGGAACAGGGTCCTGCCACACGAACTCCTGGTCGGGCGCGAGATCGCCGAGGTAACGCGCCGTCGGACCCATGTCGCGGTGCGTCAGCTTGAACCAGGCGCGGGCGAAGGCGTCTTCGAACTCTTCCGGGTTGTCGAGCCAGCGCGAGGTGATCTCGCGATAGGCGGGGTCGACCTTCAGCGCAATGTCGGTGGTGAGCATCATCGGCGCGTGCCGTTGCGACGGGTCGTGGGCGTCCGGCACCAGAGTCGATGCAGCACCGTCGGCGGGCGTCCACTGCGTTGCGCCGCCCGGGCCTCGAGTCGTCACCCACTCATAGCCGTACAGGTTCTCGAGGAAGTTATGGGTCCAGGCCGCGGGGTTGATGGTCCAAGCGCCTTCCAGGCCGCTGGTGATCGTGTCGCCGCGATTGCCGGTGCCGTAGCTGTTCTGCCAGCCGAATCCCTGTGCTTCGATGTCGCCGCCCTCCGGCTCGACCCCTACGTACTGGGACGGATCGGCGGCGCCATGCGCCTTGCCGAAGGTATGGCCACCGGCAATCAGCGCCACCGTCTCTTCATCGTTCATCGCCATGCGACCGAAAGCCTCGCGTATCGCGTCGGCGGCCGCCTGCGGATCGGGGTTGCCGCCCGGGCCCTGGGGATTCACGTAAATCAGGCCCATCTGCGTGGCGCCGAAAGGATGGTGGAGCTCTCCGTCCTCGTTGCGCCGGTCGGCGCCGAGCCACTCGCCCTCCGGTCCCCAGTTCACATCGTCGGGTTGCCAGGCATCGATACGGCCGCCGGCGAAACCCAGGGTCTCGAAGCCCATGGACTCCATGGCGACGGTGCCCGCGAGAACCAGCAGGTCGCCCCAGGAGATCTTGCGGCCGTACTTCTGCTTGATAGGCCAGAGCAGCCGGTGCGCCTTGTCCAGGTTTGCGTTGTCGGGCCAGCTGTTGAGCGGTGCGAGGCGTTGCAGACCGCCGTCGGCGCCACCCCGGCCGTCGATGGTTCGATAGGTGCCCGCGCTGTGCCAGGCCATGCGAATGAAGAACGGCCCGTAGTGACCGAAGTCCGCCGGCCACCAATCCTGAGAAGTGGTCATCAGCTCTTCGAGATCCGCCTTGAGCACATCCAGGTCGAGAGTTTCAAACTCCTCCGCATAGTTGAAGTCCGCGCCCAGTGGATTGGAGTCCCGGGAGGCCTGGCGTAGTGGATCGAGGCTCAGCCGGTTGGGCCACCAGTAATCATTGGTCGGTGCACCGTCCTGGGCAACCGCCAGGTCGACCGGCGAGACCAGAGATCCCGATTGTCAGCAGGGCAAGTACGGATATCGTTCGCCTGGGCATCCAAGTCGTCTCCTTGTAGGTGAGAGAATTCCACAAGGCCACTTCGCGCAGCGGGACCTCGGGCGCGAACTCGCCGGGCTTGCTCCGCCCGGAAGGTGAAGTCGTCCTCCAGATGGCGTCTCGCTGCCTCGGCCGCGGGCCGATTCGGCGCGCGGCGGGGCGTCCGGACGCTCAGGGAGAAACCACGAGCGTCGTCGTCGACCGAACCCGCGGCCGGGGGTGCGGGGGCGGCACGTCTCCTCATGGGGAGTCGTGCCGCAACCGCCCGGCGGACAATACCCGGCCCGAGCCGTACCACGGTATCAGTCCGTCCGGCGCGCGCGCAAGGCCCAGTCTTGTCCAATGACACATGAGCCTGAACGGGGGGTTGTTTCCAACGACAAGTGAGCCTGAACGGGCGTCGAGTCGCGGATCATCGGAGGATGATCGTGCAACTCGACACGCACCGCCTGCAGACCCTGGGTCAGGTTCGGGAATTCCTCGACGGGAGTCAGGAGATCGACCTTCGACCGCAAACCCGCACCGAGGCCTACGCGTTCGTGGCGGAGACCGTACAACGGTTCGACTACGCCGGGCGATCCAAGGCCGACAAGGGCCTGCTGCGCCGCTTCCTGACCAAGGCGACCGACCTGTCGCGGGCCCAGGTCACCCGCCTGCTGCGCCAATACCGGACCACCGGCGAGGTCATCGACCGTCGCGGCGCCCCCCGGCAACCGTTCCCCCGCCGCTACACCCCCACCGACATCGGGCGGCTCGCCGAACTCGACGCGCTCCACGGCACGCTCTCCGGCCCGACCACCCGCAAGCTCTGCGCCCGCGCCTTCCACCGCTTCGGTGACCCCCGCTTCGAACGCTTGGCCGCCATCTCCAACGGCCACCTGTACAACCTGCGGCACTCCATCACCTACCAGCGGCGCCGCGGGACGGTCCCGGCCCCCACGCGCTCCGTGCAGATAGCGATTGGGGAACGCCGCCGGCCGCAGCCGTTCGGGCAACCCGGCCACGTGCGAGTCGATACGGTCCATCAGGGCGACCTCGACGGGGTCAAGGGCTTGTACCACCTGAACTTGGTGGATGAGGTCACCCAGTTCCAGTTCATCGGTTCGGTCGAATATATCCAGGCGGCCTGTCTGAAGCCGGTTCTCGAAGCTCTGCTGCGGGCGTTCCCCTTCATCCTCCACGGATTCCACGCCGACAACGGCTCGGAGTTCATCAACCGCGACGTGGCGGCGCTGCTCGAAGCGATGCACATCGACGCGTTCACCAAGTCCCGCGCCCGCCGCTGCACCGACAACGCCCTGGTCGAGAGCAAGAACGGCTCGGTCATCCGCAAGCACCTCGGCTACGGCCACATCCCCAACCGCTACGCCGAGCGAGTCCATGCTTTCAACCAGCAGTTCCTGTCGCCCTACCTCAACTTCCACCGGCCCTGCTTCTTCCCCAGCGAAGAGGTGGACGCCAAGGGCCGGGTGCGCAAGCGCTATCGCGACGCCGACATCATGACCCCCTACGAGAAGCTCAAGTCGTTGCCCAACGCCGCCGCCTGCCTGAAGCCGGGAACCACCTTCGCCGAACTCGACGCCGCCGCCTCGGCCACCAGCGACAACGAGGCGGCACGCGCCCTCAACCAGGCTCGCGACCGCCTGTTTGCCTCCATCGACCCGGCAGCCTGACAACGCCACAACGCACCAGCCGATGCGGACCGCATGGCGCTCGGTGACGCGCTCTCGGAGGGCGGCTGGGTGGCGTGTCGGAGCGGAGTAGCTGCGGGCGGGCGTGTCAACGCGCTGCGCTCCGGCCCTGCGGGTGACACCCCCGACCGCCCTCCGCTCAGACCGCAGCCGCGCCTCCACACCGCCAAGCTGCGCTATCCGGCCACGCTCGAGGCCGTCGACTTCACCCACCCCCGCCAGCTCAACCGACAGCAGGTCCTGACCCTCGGCGCCTGCGCCTGGATCGCCGGTGCCACAACCTGCTGCTGATCGGCCCAACCGGCATCGGCAAGAGCTTCCTCTCATGCGCGTTTGTCGAACGCGCCTGTCGCCGCAGCTTCACCGCACGCTACGTCCGGATGCCGCCCCTGCTGCACGTACTCGCCGTCGGCCGCGGCGACGGGTCCTAACGCCCGGCTCCTGACCCGCCTCGCCAAGCTCGACCTGCTCGCCATTCGACGACTGGAGGACCGCCACCGCTGCGCGACGCCGAGCGGCGTGACCTCACCGAGGTCATCGAGGACCGGGCCGAGCGCCGCCTCGACCCGCATCGCCAGCCAGTTGCCCGTCACCGACCAGCTCGCCGTCCATCGGCGACGCCAACCAAGCCGACGCCATCTGCGACGGGTGTGGCTCTTCTTCGTAGAGCGCTTTTTCGCCTATTCATAGGCGTTTTTGCTCGCGGACGGTCCCTCTTCGGTGCGCCTTGGGCGGGGACAGCGTTCCCACCCGCCGGTTTTCGGGCAGCCAGCCCGACCTGATCACGGCGCCGGGGTGCTCGGTCTGTCCCCTCCGGCGCCCCCCTGGACATTCGCGCGGCGTTTTGCTACGGTGTCGTGGGAAGGGAGAAGCCCCTGCGATGGCCGTGGCGACGACGACGTTCTCGGGACGGGCCTTCAGCGTACGAGAGGTGACGCTAATCCGTGAGATTGTGCGGGACTGTGCGGGCTTGAGCCGGATGGAGCTGGCGCGCACCGTGTGCGAGCTCTTGCGGTGGCGGCGCCCGAACGGGAGGCTGAAGGCCCGCGAGTGCCGCGAGTTCCTGGAGCGGCTCGACGCGGGTGGTGCGCTGGTGCTGCCGGACAAGCGCCAGGGCCGTGCGACCGGGTCGGTCACCCGCGTGCCCCGGACGGCGGCGGGAGAGCCGGGGCGCCCGCTCGTCGGCAGCGTGCGCGATATCGAGCCGCTGCAGGTCGAGCGGGTGCGCGAGCCCGCCGAGCGCCTGCTGTTCCGGGAGCTGGTGGGACGCTACCACTATCTCGGGCACACGGTCCCGTTCGGCGCCCACCTGCGCTATCTGGTGTTTGCGTCGCAGCCGGCCCGGGCGGTGGTCGGCTGCCTGCAGTTCTCGAGCCCGGCGTGGCGCATGGCGGTCCGGGACCGCTGGATCGGCTGGGACGACGCGACTCGGGCGCGGAATCTGCAGCGCGTGGTCAACAATAGCCGCTTTCTGTTGCTGCCGTGGGTCGCGGTGAGGAACCTCGCCAGCGCGGTGCTGGCGCGCGGCCTCGGGCAGTTGGTGGCGGACTGGCCGCGCCACTACAAGCTCGAGCCCTGGCTCGTGGAGACGCTGGTGGACCCCCGCCGCCACCACGGGGGTTGCTACCGCGCCGCCAACTGGGTCGCGTTGGGCGCCACCAGCGGTCGAGGTCGGATGGACCGGTACGGCCGCCGCGCCGGCGAGGCGCCCAAGACGGTCCTGGTTTATCCTGTGGTCCGGGATGCGAAGCGGCGGTTGCGGGAGAGTTGAGCGATGCGAGCCGTCACCCCCCGCGCCGCTCCACCCGACCCGGCACCGTATGCGGCGGCGAACGCCGCCTTCGCTGAGGCCAAAGCCTATCTCTCTTCGCGCGAAGCACAGCAGATGAGCGAGAGCGACCTTGAACGGGAGCTGCACCGGCGGGGCCAGGAGCTGATGCGCAAGCTCCTGCAAGGGCACCTCGAGCAACGCAGCCCGGGAGAGGCGGCGGGTCCGGTCGAGGGGGCCGACGGTGTCGAGCGCTCGGAGCGCCGCGTGCACGAACGCCACCTGGAGACGATCTTCGGCACGGTGCGGGTCGAGCGGGTGGGCTACGCGCGGGCTGGTCACGAGAGTCTGCATCCGCTCGATGCCGCGCTCAACCTGCCGGGGGAGCGTTACTCGCTCGAGGTGCGGCGCCGGGTGGCGGCGGCGGCCGCGTCGCGGTCCTTCGACGAAGCGCTGTTGGATCTGTCTCGCAGCACCGGGGCGGAGGTGCCGAAGCGTCAGGCGGAACAGTTGGTGGTTCGCGCGGCTGAGGACTTCGACGCCTTCTACGAGGCGCGCCGTGCAGCGGATGGCGAGCCGCCGCCCGAGGGGTCGGTGGTCGTGCTGACCTTCGACGGCAAGGGCGTGGTGCTGCATCGCGAGGACCTGCGCGAGGCGACGCGGAAGGCGGCCGAGAGGCGCCGACGGCACCGGGAGCCGCTCTCCCAGTTCCACCGCCTCAAGCCGGGAGAGAAGAAGCACTCGAAGCGCATGGCGACGGTGGCCGCCGTCTACACGACGGCGCCGTTCGTGCGGAGCCCGGAGGACTTCCTGGAGAGCTTGATGCCCCGACAGCCGGGGGACAAGCCCCGGGCCGTGCGGCCCCGCCCGGTGGCGAAACGGGTCTGGGCGAGTCTCGAACGGGAGCCGTGGGAGGTGGTCGCGGAGGCGACGCTGGAAGCGGAGCGCCAGGACCCCGAGCACGCCAAGCGCTGGGTCGTGCTCGTCGACGGGGCCGAGCCGCAGCTCGACCTCGTGGAAGCGGGCGCCGCCGCCTACGGCGTGGACGTCACGGTGATCCTCGACATCATCCACGTGGTCGAGTATGTCTGGAAGGCGGGGCGGGTGTTCCATCGCGAGGGGAGCCCCGAGCTGACTCACTGGGCCTGGACGCGCGTGCGGAGCATTCTCGAAGGCAAGGCGACCCGGGTGGCGGCGTCGATGCGGCGCGCGGCGACCGTCGCCGGCTTCTCGAAGGACACCCGCAAGCCGGTCGACAAGTGCGCCGACTACCTGGTGAAATACGCGCCGTATCTGCACTACGACCGCTACCTCGCGGCGGGCTATCCCATCGCGACCGGGGTCATCGAAGGGGCGTGCCGGCACCTGGTCCGCGACCGGATGGAGCTGACCGGGGCCCGCTGGCGCCTGGTTGGCGCCGAGGCCGTCCTGAAGCTCCGGGCGCTACGAGCCAGCGGCGACTTCGATGCGTACTGGGACTTCCACGAAGCGCGGGAGTACGAGCGGAACCACGCCCAGCGCTACACGGATGGGACGGTACCGCCGGTCACCGAGCCTCCCCCACCGCCCTCCTCACCCCGCCTTCGACGGGTCAAGTAACTCTTGCCATGCCGCTCGCCGAAACCCTCCGGGTGGCCGACGAAGAAGAGCCACACCCATCTGCGACCGGCCTGCTCCACGACGCGCACCGCATCGAGCGGTCCTTCAGCTCGATGCGACGGACACACCGCGCCCCGAAGACCCGTACGCCGGAGACGACATCAGCATCCCAACGCCGGCCTGCGCCCCGGCAGCGAGGTCAGACCCGCTCCCGCACGCCGCCAGTCCCGCCGGGGCCGGCCGGCCTATGGATCGCGCCGGCGGCACGGAAAACGCGCACGATACGCTGGCGGTTGACTGCACCCGCGTCGAGGCGCGTTTCCCACCCCGACTTGGACGGCACAGAACGCCGCCCACACGTCCCACAGGCAAGATCGTTGTACTCTTCGAACACGACGCCACGGGTAGCATCTCGTGCGCCGGGCACGGGCTGACAGCACCGACAGACCGAGCCGAATGCGGCAGCAGTACGCCCCCGGCCAGCGTCCTGTCGGCGGGGACGTTGCGGGTGAAGCGGGTGTCGGCGGCCGCGGGGACCGACCGGAATCGAGCCAGTGATCGATTGGGCGGCGAACCGGAAGACGTTGCAGACACGGGGAGATCTGCAGTTCAGCAACTTGCCCGCCAGCCCTCTTCCGGTTCGAATACTGAATACCCTGCAAGCCCTCCAGGTCCTCGACGCGGGACGTGCGCGTGACTGCTTCTGGCCCCCACAACCCATCGTCGCCGCCATGGAACATAATGTCCGTCAGCGTGCGCGGACTTCACAGCGCCGCGCCAGGATCCCTGTTTCGATCCGCTGATTCGGTCGCCCGTCAGCCTCGGCTCACGTGCCTCCGCTTCAGGCTCATTTCTGGATTGGAAAGGACTGGCCCCGCATG
Source organism: Vicinamibacterales bacterium (assembly GCA_965215895.1). Classification (GTDB taxonomy): domain Bacteria; phylum Acidobacteriota; class Vicinamibacteria; order Vicinamibacterales; family UBA8438; genus JAJEEA01. The sequence continues at coordinate 1,937,248 of OZ244130.1, forward strand.
AAGGTGTCCCGGACCCCGGAAGGGCCGCGTCGGGTCGCGTGGCCGGCGGCGGCCCGTGGACACGAGCGCGGGTGAAGATATAGGCTGGGGCGACAACGGGACGGCAGGAGGGATTGGATGTCAAGCACCGACCGGAACATGAGACGGCGGGAGTTCCTGGCGAGCGGTTCGGCCGGGTTGGTTGCGGCGGCTTTCGTGCGTACCGAGGCGTTCGCGGCGCGCCCGGCGCGGCAGGCCTTGAGCGAGCGGGTCCAGGGCGTGCGGGCGATGACGTTCGACGTCTTCGGCACGGTGGTCGACTGGCGGACGAGCATCACCCGGGAGGGCGAGGCGGTCGGACGCCGCAAGGGGATCGAGGCCGACTGGGTCGCGTTCGCCGACGACTGGCGGGGCGGCTACGGCCCCGCGATGGCCCGCGTGCGCCGGGGCGAGCTGGGGTGGACGAAGATCGACGCCCTGCACCGGATGATCCTCGACGATCTGGTCCCGAAGTACGGGCTCGAGAGCCTGACCGAGGAGGAGCTCGACGACCTGAACCGCGCCTGGCACCGCCTGACGCCGTGGCCGGACACCGTCGAGGGGCTGACCCGGCTGCGCACGCGCTACGTGCTGGCGTCGCTGTCGAACGGCAACGTGGCCCTGCTCGTCAACATGGCGAAGAACGCCGGGATCCCGTGGGACGCGGTGCTGTCGGCAGAGCTGGCGCGCCACTACAAGCCGGACCCGGAAGCCTATCTGACCGCGGCGGATCTGCTGGGCCTCGAGCCCGAGCAGGTGATGATGGTGGCCGCCCACAAGGGCGACCTCCGGGCGTCGGCCCGGCTGGGGTTCCGCACCGGCTACGTACCCCGGCCGACGGAGTTCGGACCCGGCGTCGAGCGGGACCTGACGCCCGACCCCGACTTCGATGTCGTCGCCGTCGACTTCAACGACATGGCGAGCCAGCTCGGTCTCTGAGGGTTCTGATTGTCCTCGTACGAACCGGCACGCATGGCTGAGCTGAACTGTCGGCCGTGCGTGACAGACAACGCGGCTTGACGGCCACATTGTCGCATAAGTGACCGAAAAACGATATTGACGGTCATGCATGACCGTCAAGACGCCTGCCTGCCCTCCGCGACGTTCAGGAGGGCGGGAAACACCAGCACGGTCGTCCGACGGCCGCTTCCGGGGTTGAAGATCCGCAGGACGCCGGCCTTGCACAGCACGTCCAGGATCCGGCGCGCTGTCCGTTCCGGGATTCCGGCGGTGGAGGTGAAATCGGCACTGCGGAAGATCGGGTATTGGAAGATCCGGTCCAGCGCGTGAATCGCGTAGCGGGAGCGTGTCAATTCCGCTACGTGGCGCTTCAGGCTCTCGTACAGGTCGATGATGCCCTGCGCCTTCGTCAGGTTTTCCTCGGCCTGTACCCGCACCGCTTCGAGGAAGAACCGGCACCATCCGGTCCAGTCGCGGTCGCGCGAGACGGCGAGCAGACCGTCATGGTAGGCGTCGCGGCGCGCCTCGAAGTAGGCGCTGATGTAGAACATGGGCGCCCGGATGAGACCCCGCTGCCACAGGAACAGCGGTACCAGCATGCGCCCCACCCGGCCGTTGCCGTCCAGGAACGGATGCAGCGCCTCGAATTCTGCGTGCAGCACGGCGAGCTGCACCAGCCGATCAGGCTCGTCCCGATGGACGTAGCGTTCCCAGGCGCTCATCGCGTCGGGGAGCGCGTCCACCCCGACAGGGACGAACGTGGCGTCTTCGATCGCGCATCCGGGTGGCCCGATCCAGTTGGGGATGCGCCGGTACTCGCCGGGGGCCTGACCCTCGCCGCGGACCCCGGTCATCAGCACCCGGTGCGCCTCGCGGATGACGCGCTGCGAGAGAGGCAGCTCCGTCAGCATTTCCTCTGCGCGCCGCATGGCGCTGCGATAGTTGAGCACCTCGCGGATGTCCTCCCGGCGGTCGGGTGAATCCGGTTCCTGGCCGGCTTCGAATTCCAGCACCTCGCTCATGGTGGTCTGCGTCCCCTCTATGCGCGAGGAGAGCACTGCTTCCCGGGTCGTCAGTGGTGCGAGCAGGATGTTCGGGCTGGGGGCGGCGGCGAGCGTGCCGTCGTAGCGCGCCACCGCCGCGGCGGCCGGACCGAGGAACTGGATCAGGGCCGGCCAGTCGAGATCCGCGGGTGGAAACCGCCCGGCGTGATACCGAACCGCTGGCGTCATGCGCCGTCCGCCTTGCCGGACAACTCGGCCTCGTAACCAATGGTGACCTTGCGGCTCGGACGCCCTGCTGCGCCGTCAGGCTGCTTCTTCGGTCTTCCTCGACGAGCCATTCGTCTCTTCTCCGGTGTCCGCATCCACGTCAGCAAGCTGTCCCGCACGACCCGAGCCGCGTTGTCGGCCGTACGTGACCGACAACGCAGTTTGACGGTCATATTGTATAAAAAGTGGCCGAGGAATGACATTGACGGCCATGCGTGACCGTCAAGACACCGCTGCGCCCGGTCACGCGGCTGCCATAGGCCCGGACCTCTACGTCGGGCAGGTGCTGGCGCACCAGCGCCTCGATCCGGGCGCGATGCTTCGGCGACAGGTGAACGGTGCGGCGGGTATGCGAGCTTGCCGGCGGTGGGGTAGGCGAGTCAGTCATCACCGGCGACAGCCGCGCCGCGACCCTCGGTCAGGACGAGGGCGCTTCTCCGACCTCCACGTCGAACGCCGCCGTCTCCACGGCCGCGTCTGGCTTCACCTGAACGACGATGCGGTAGACGCCGGGTTCCGGGAAGACGAAGGGGAACGTCACCCGGTTCGTCGGGCCGGACGGGGAATGCGCCTGCCCCGCGTGTTCGCCGGTGGGCGCCGCGGCGGCTGCGCTGTCGCCTTCCTGCTCGGTGAAGCGCCTCTGCGCAGTCAGGTTGATGCTGCCGGCGGGATGCAGGTGCACGAACAGCGAGCCGTCGTCCCGGAGGACGGCGGCGTGGCTGAGCATGCCCATGTAGGGCTCGAGCGCCGACGGGGATCCATCAGGCTCGGTGACGGAGAACCGGAGCGTGGTCTCCTCGTCGACGCCGATCGGACCCGTTCGCTCCCAGCGGACCGCGCGCCCGGTCGGTAGCGCGTAGCTTTCCGCCCCCGCCGCGCCGTGTGGGCGCAGCGTCGCCCACGAATCGTCCGGGTCCGGCGCCGGACCGGCCGCCGGCGCGCCACTGTCGGGCGCGTTCGAGCCACGGTTCCGCCGTGGCGTCCCGGCCGCGGCGGACGCGGGGGCCGGCAGCCCCACGGTGTTCACCAGGGTGGGCGCGAAGCCGTTCTCGTGCACGATGTCCGCGTAGATGCGGTACTCTCCGGCGGGCAGCGGCGGCAGGGGCACGGTGAACGACGCGTCGCCGTCGCGCACCGGGTGGACGTGCGCGAACGCCGACAGGTCCGCTGCCTGCACGAGGAACAGGTGCATGAGCTTGCCGTGGTCCGGCAGGAGCCCCGCACCGGGCGCGCTCTGGCTGGCGAGCCACTGCGGGTCGTCGATCGCCAGCGTCAGGACCTGCCGCCCACCGGCTGCCGCGACCTCGGCGGTCGTGCTCCACGGCCGGTAGATCCGGCTGCGGTACGCGGCGTCGACCGCGTCCCACCACAGCCACCCGCCGCCGAGGACGGCGCCGGCCACGATCGCGAACGCGCCCATCGCGAGGCGGCCGCGGCGCCGGCGCAAGGCGTCGGGCTCGCGGCCCGGCTCAAGCACGCTCTCGCGGACCGCGGCGCCGACGATGGTCACGGCGCCGACGAACAGGAAGAGGGCCACGCCGGCCAGCCCGAGACCGACGGCCGGGCTCATGGCGAGCCGCCGCTCGGCGACGGCCAGCACCGGCACGAAGACCGTTCCTTCTCCCTCCGCGCCGGCCACCCCGACCTCGACGCTGTAGGAGCCGGCCGTCATCAGCCACAGCTCGCCGCTGTACAGCCCTGCCTCGCCCGGCACCGGGCGGGCGGGGTCCGGCGGCGGTGCGCCCTCCAGCCCCACGTCCGCCCGCAGGGGGCGCACCGTCACCTGCTCGACGCCGTCGCCGTCGAGAATCCGCACCGAGACCTGGGCCAACCCGGGGATGACGCCGGGCGTGCGCACGATCACGCGGACGCCGTACGGCCCCGCGGCGCCGTCGAAGTAGGCGTTCGAGGTGCCGACGTGAGCAGAGGCGGTCACGCCGGCGGCCGCCAGCGCGCCAGCCGCGATCAGGACGGCGGCGAGCCGGCGCGACCGGACGTTGGCGTCCCCCCGCATCGGGGTTCGGGGCAGGGCGGTCACGCTACCTCCGGACCCGCGCCATCCAGTTCCCCCACCAGAGGCCGAGGACGGCCGACACGGCGGCGATCAGCGCCGTCCCGCCCGCGGCTCCCAGCGTCATCGACGCGCCCGAGAACCGGTACTGGAAGGCGCCGGGCGCCACGTCGAAGCCGAACTGGTCGGCCGCGAAGAAGAAGTTGCGGGCGGGCTCGGTGAGGAGGAACCCCGCGAACGGCCACTGCACGGCGGTCAGCGCGAGCATGGCCGCGATCCCGGCGCCGGCGGCAATCGCGGCGCGGCGACCGCGGCCCGCGCCGGCGGGGATCCGATTGACCACGGCGTCGATGACCAGCGCCGGGACCACGAGCAGGATGGGGAACGGCGGCGGCACCATGCGATCGATCTGCCGCAGGATCGGGGCCAGCATCGGCTGCGCCGGAAAGAGTTGCAGGATCCACATCATGAGCAGGGTGACGCCCATGTAGACGGCGGCGGCGCCGGTGGCTCCCCGGCGCGACGCCGCGCCCCGCGCGATGCCGGTCAGCAGGAACGGGAAGATCGCGGCGCTCGCGAAGAAGAACGTCGGCGCGTGCTGACTGTTCGGAAATGCGAGGTGCTCGGTGAAGAGCGTCATCACCATCAGGATCAGCAGGCCGCCGGCGTAGATGAACAGCCGCTGGAGCACCCGGTCCGCGGCCGGTGCGGCGTTCTGCCGGGCGAGCGCCATCAGCATCGCCCCGACGCCGATGCCGTAGATCCCCAGCGCGAGGACGACGTGGGGCGGGCTCAGTATCTCGACGTCGAGCCCGTAGGCGTTGTGCCACCAGTCGTCGAGGGGCGCCGACACGATCATCGCCAGCGCGCCCCAGATGCACACCCACGCGCCCAGCGGGCCGCGGAAGCCCCAGAACGAGACCCCGCCGGCTCGGTCGCGCGCGCTCCCCGCGAAGGTGGTGCGGAGCACCAGCCAGCCGCACGACAGGCCGGCGACGACGCCGCCCAGGTAGATGGCCAGGTGGGCCGGGGTCCAGAACGAGTCCCGGCCGATGGACCGGTGCCAAGAGATGTCCCACTGGACGCCGACGATGACGCTCGTCGACGCGAAGGCGACGGCCAGCAGCGGCCAGGGCACGACCGACGCCGCGGTGGACGACGCCGCGGCGGGCATTGCCGCGCGGGCCGTCGGGGATGGCGCAGCGGGCGCGAACGGGGACATGTGTCCAGCGTACCGCAGCGCCGTGAACCGCGGCAAGCTCCCGCGCCGCGCGTCCGAAGGACGAAGGAGGAGTTGCAGTTTCCCGCTTCGCTTGCCGCGCCTGAACCGAAACGTGCGCGAGACTGCGCGAATCGTGGGGTAGCTCGTCTCCGGCCGGCAGGCCGCTCGACGCTATTGCTGCGGCTGCATCACGATGTGCGCGAGACTGCGCGAATCGGGGGTCAGCTCGTCGTCTCCGGCCGGTAGGCCGCCGACCGAGAGCATGTAGGCGATGACGTCGACGTACTCTTCGTCGGTGAGGGAGCCGGGATTGTCCTCGGGCATCGTCAGACGGGTGTACGCGAACAGGGCGGCGAGCGAGCTTCCCTCCCACTCGCGCACGAATCGCGCCCGCGCCAGCGGGGGGGTGGACCGCATGTCGGGATCTTCCGGCGCGCCGTTCAATCGGCGGCCGTGACACAAGCCGCACGCACCCGAGTACGCCTGCCGGCCCCGCACCGCCTGCGCCTCGGTGAAGACGCCGTCCCAGACCGACGCCATCGGTCCGGCCTCCGGGAAGCGGTCCAGCAATGCGGCCACCTCGTCGGTCGCCACCCTGCCGAAGTCGTTCGTCCAGGCGTTGCGGACGTAGCTGGCCAGGGAGGCGGTCTCGGCCGCGGTCAGGGCCGGGAACGGCGGCATGTTCGCCGTGCCCTGGTGGACGGCGCGGACAATCCGGGCCGCGTTTCCCAGGACGTCGTTGCCGCTCAGCGCGGGAACCCCCGGCGCGCTCCCTGCGCCCGAAGCTCCGTGGCACCGAGCGCACTGCGCCTCGTAGAGCTGCTCTCCCTGCTCGAAGAGGGCCGCGTCGTCGACCTGCGCGGCGACGGCGCACGGGACGATGGCCCACCCGAGGCACAGACCGGCAACCACCAGTTTCTTCATCAGAGCTCCCACGTGTTGTCGGCGCCGGCGATCAGGACCAGATATCGGCATCGGAAAGCTCCCGATCGTGCGCAAGCTCCGCCCGGATCGTCGTGTCGGCCTTCACGGCTCCGTCGAAGCGGAAGGGGATGTAGCTCTTCCCTGACACGAACAGTCTGTACTCGCCGGCCGCAACCCGCAGCTCCGCGACGCCGCGCTCGTCGGTGACGGCCCGATACGGGTGCGCGACCACCTTCGCGCCCGCGACCGGGGTCCGGCTCTCCGCGTCGGTGGCGACGACCGTCACGAGGCACGCCGGCGCGGACACGACGCGCACGCCGAAGCGGGCGCTGCCGCCGGTGTGCGCGTCCGGCGGACCGCCCGTCAGGGCCGCGGCCTCCCAGGTGTGGAGACCCTCGGCGTCCGGGGCGACGAGGGCGACCTCCGCATGGTAGAGCGCGTCGGTGCCGGGCCAGGGGTGGTCGCCGAGGGTCGCCGTCGTCCTTTTCCGGCCGTCGTGGTCGCGCACCTCCACCACCCAGCCGGCGGTCCGGCACCTGGCGGAGCAGGTGACCCCGAGCCGGACCGCGAAGCGCTTCCCGCGCTCGATGGCCGCAGGCGTGTCCCAGACGACGACACGCGCGTCGTGCGGCTTGTCGCCGCCGGCCTCCGCCTCGCCGGGCGACCCTTCGACGCGGCTCGCGTCGAGGGGTCGCGGCGTATCGTCCTGCTGAACCATGGCCGGTGCGCGGCTATCCCTTGTCGGACGGCTCCTCGGCGGCTTGCGTGCCGGCGATATAGCCATGGACGTGGCCCTTGCCGAGGCCGTGCTTGTTGAACCCGCCCACGGCCTCGCCGCCGGCGTAGAGACCCGGAATGGCCTGCCCCTGCATGTCCACGACCTGCTGGCGGCCGTTGACCCGCAGGCCGCCGTAGGAGTCGTGCCAGACCACCATGATCGTCAGCGCGTAGAACGGCGGCCTGTCGATGCGGTTCATCGGCGCATCCGCCTCGCGCTCGAACTCGGGGTCGGCGCCGGCGTCCACGTGGCGGTTCCAGGTGGCGACCGTCTCGGCCAGGTGACGCAACGGCATCCGCTGGAACTCGTGGCCGGCGGCAATCTTCTCGGCCAGCTCCTCGATGGTGTCGGCCTGGAAGAAGTAGCCGTTGTCCGACACGTAGGGAAATCGGAGCTCCCACCCCGTGCGCTCGACCGCCTCCTGATCGAAGATGGCCCACAGCGGTCCCGTGTAGTAGTCCGGCGCCTTCGACCCCTCGTTCATGGCCAGCGCGGCGTCGAGGCCGTGGTCGTAGCTGTACATCTGCCGGACCCACTCCTTCTGGCAGTTGCGCCAGTCGAGCGGCTTGTGGTCGAGCCCCTGGCCGGGGGCGCCGCCGTCGCCGGGGTACCGGCTTCCGCCGGGTCTGGCGGGAAGACGGACCTCGTTGAAGAAGCGCTTTCCGACCTGGTTCACCGCGATGAACTCCTCGAAGCCGGCGCTGCCGACATTGACCCCCGCCGAGGCGCGGAAGCCGAACGTCGGGTGCCCGGGCATCATGGTCGTGTACGCGTCCCGGGTGCCGAGCCGGGTCGAGATGTGAAACGTGGTGGGATACGACAGGTTCTGCTGCATCCCCGCGAGGTTCGCGCCCACCCGCAGGCCGGCGACGAGCGCGCTCGCGTCCTGACCGTGGGGGCCCTGCAGGGCGACGCCGCTCGTCGGGAAGGCGGGCTCCCGCATGGCGGGGTAGAACATGCTGCGGACCTGGGGATTGCCGGCGTGGCCGCCGCTGGCCATGATGACGCCGCGGCGGGCGCGGATGGTCACCGTCTCGCGCCGCTCGTCGACGTTGCCGTTCTGCCAGTAGCTCTGCATGAGCTCGCCGGTCTCGGGGTGGCGCCGCGGCGAGTAGTGGGCCCGGATGCCCGTCACCCGGCCGTCGAACGGCTGCTCGCGGACGAGGTCGGCGAACCGGCGATGCAGCATGAACTCGACGCCCTTCTCCCGCGCCGAGAACTCCAGCGACCGGGAGAGGGCCACGCCGTTGCTCACGGCGTTGGGGCCGACCTGGCGGCTCGCGTCGTTCATCTGCACCGGCGCGAACGCGCTCGTGCGCTCGGGGTCGGCAACGCCCGCGTCCTCCGCCGTGATCGTGCCCGCCTTGATGTTCGTCTTGTCGCCCAGCATCAGGAAGCAGCGCGCCCCCCGCGCGCGCGACAGGCCGCCGCCGCCGTGCGTGCCTCCGACGCGCGTGAACCGGACGTAGTTGTCGATCAGGAACTGCCGCGTCGCCGGGCAGTTCTCGGCCCACGCGCGGGCGAGCTCCCGCTCGTTGTAGCGGTACGGGCTCTGGCCCTTGGGGTCGACGACCGACCAGTCGGTGATGTCGGTGAACAGAAGGTCGACGCTGTCGTCGAGCTCTTCCGCCTCCTCGACGGGATCGACGGTGATCAGGCCCTCCTTGTCGCTCTCGCCCTTCATGTCCCGCCGCTGCACCGGGTCGCCGCCGCCAAGGGACACGAAGGCCCCGCTGTGCAGCATCCGGCCGCCGAGGTCGTAGTTCTGGTCGACCACCAGCACGCTGGCTCCGAGGTCCCGCGCGCGAATGGCCGCGGTGAGGCCGGCGCACCCGCCCCCCGCGATGACCACGTCCACCTCGTAGTCCCAGGTGACGTCGCCGGCGTCCGATGTCTGCGCCTGCGCCTGCGCCGGGTCCGGCGCCAGCAGCGCGCCCGCCCCCAGGCCCGCGGCGGCTCCCGTCCTGACGAAGTCTCGCCGGCTGACGCCGGCCTCGTTCTCGATCCGCGGATCGTCGCCGTCGCCGATGCCCGTCTTCGCCATGTCGAGCCTCCCCTCGCGTCGCCCTTCGCGCGCGTTGCCTGCCGTCGCGGCCGCTCTTCCGACGGGAATCCCGTCGGCGCGGCCAAGGAACACTACGCCGGTAGATTGAACAGGGCGGCGGCGTTGCCCCCCAGGATGGCGGCGCGGTCGGCGTCGCTCAGTCCCGGCGTGTCGAGGACGTGGTCCACCGCCTCGAAGCGCGGCACCCGGGCATCGTCCGGGGTTGCCGTCCACGGAAACGGGTAGTCGGTGCCGATCACGACCCGGCTCGCGCCGACCACCGACACCAGGTGTCGCAGGGCCTCGCTCGAGAAGACGAGCGCATCGACGTAGAGCTGCTTCACGTAGTCGGTGGGCCGCCTCGCCAGCGGGCCGGTGCACTGCGCGGGACGCGTGGCGCACCCGTAGTCGGAGCGGTCGGCGTAGGACGGCAGGTAGCCGCCGCCGTGCGCCGCGCAGAGCTTCAGTCCGGGGAAGCGATCCAGCGTGCCCTCGAATATCAGGTGGGACAGGGCGATCGCCGTCCCCAGCGGATTGCCGATCACGTTGCCGAGGAAGCCGTTCCCCTGCAGCCGGGACTCGAGCTCGGGGACGCCCTGCGGATGGAGGAAGATGGGCACGTCCAGCTCCTCGGCCTTGGCCCAGAACGGATCGAACCGGCGCGAGGCCAGCTCCTCGCTCCCGACGCTCGCCCCGACCGAACCGCCGCGCAACCCCAGGGCCGTGACCCCTTCCTCCAGTTGTCCGGCCGCCAGATCCGGATGCTGCAGGGAGACCGTGGCGAGGGCCGCGAACCGATCGGGGTTGGCCGCGCAGATCGCCGCGAGGCCTTCGTTCTGCGCCCGGATCAACCCGGGAGCGACATCGCGATCGACCGCGTACCAGAACGGATTGATGCTGAGGACCTCGACGTCGATTCCCATGGCGTCCATGGCCTGCAGACGGTCGGGGCCGATGGTGAGGGCGCGATTGGCCGACGTGGCTCCCCCCATCATCTCCCGGATGCCGGGAATCTCGCAGTGCGCGTGCACGTCCACCGTCGTGATCCGGCGTCCCCCCACGACGACCTGCCGGCGCGCTGCCGCGCCCGCCGGCTGCCCGGCGGCAGCGGCCGCGTCTCGCACCCCGGCGCCGGCCAGAGCCATGCCCGCCATCGCGCTCGCCGTCTGTCCGATGAAGTGCCTGCGGGTCGCCATTTTGCTCCTCCCTGGTCGCCGAGCGGCGGCGGCCTGCGGGGCCCCGAATCGGTGCAGCTCGTTCAGCAGGCCGATTATGCCACCCTTCGAGCGTCGACGCGCGGTCCTGTTTCAGGCGGACCGTCGATTCGACCTGCAGCGCGGCAGGTTCAGCATGTTCGCGGGCGCTACTGCGGACGATCGCCCACGCGCCGTCGCATCTCTTCGAGCTTTTCCAGATAGCGTTGGCGGTAGGCGGCGTGGTCGAGGCCGAAGGGGGGATTCGCCGGTTCGAAGCCGGCAAGAACCTGGTCGGGATCGTCTTCGGCCCGGTGCCGAAGGGCCGCGACCTGGTTCTCGAACAGTTCGGCCAGGTGGGGACGCTCGGCCAGCAGCCGCTGCAGGACGTGGACGCCGAAGGCGATGTGCCGCGCCTCGTCGCGCTGGATCAGCCGGATGCCGTGCTCGAGGCCGGGGAACCGGCCGCTCCGCTCGAATATCGCGTGGTACACGGGGTAGCCGGCCTCGGCGCCCACGCCCTCGACGTAGAAGTGGTAGAGCATGACCGCCCGCAGCAGGACTTCCGGGCTATCGTCCTCGAGCAGCGCCCGCATGGTCCGCGGCAGCCGGGTGGAGAACATGTCGCCGTGGAGGTCGGGGTAGGGGATGTCGACGCCGAACCGGCCCGGCAGCGCCTCGACGAGCCAGCGCTCGAAGAACTGGACGTGCCGCGCCTCTTCGTACATCTGGGCCGCGACGAAGACCTCCTCCTCGATCCACCCGTCCCGGCGGAACCGGAGCTGCAGGGGTGCCAGCTCGTGCGTGACGCCGCGCTCGCCGACCCGGAAGCTCGAGACCAGCCGCAGCAACAGCCGGCGTTCGTCGTCCGTGAGGGCCAGCCAGTCGGAGCGCTCCTGCGAGAAGTCGATGTCGCCGGGGCTCCAGGCGCGCTCGTGCGACGCCGTGAACAGCCGCATGGGCAGCGAGTCGTCGTCGAGCGGCATGGGTGTCGTCCCCTGCCGCAGACTGTAGCGCAGTCCGGCGGCTGGTGCTGACGAAGAACGCGGATTAGCCTATCCTCGATCTGCCATGAAGCGACACGCCAGCCTGGTTCCGCTCTCCCGCGACCACCATCACGGCCTGGTGATGGCCCAGCGGCTGATTCTCGGGCGGTCGACCAACCCGCGCGCCGACTGGCCGGGCGAGCGGGCGCAGCAGGCGGCACGCCTGATCGACTTCTTCGAGACCGACCTCCGGCGGCACTTCGAGGCGGAGGAGGCGCACGTGTTTCCGGCCGCGGCGCGGGACCTCGGTGACGGCGTCCGCCTCACGGGCGCCCTGATCGCCGAGCACGAGACCATGCGGGCGATGATCAGGGACCTCGCGGCGGAGCCCACCGCCCGTCTGGACGAACGGCTCACCGCCTTCGGCGAGCTGCTCAAGGCGCATATCCACGCCGAGGAACGCGTGCTCTTCGAGCAGATGCAGACCGCGTGCGACCCCGAGGTGCTGGAGACGCTCGGGGCGCGTATTGCGGACGCCGCTACCGGTGGGCCGGGCTGTCGCCTGTGAGGAACCGTCGCGGGTGGCTCGCGCCCCCTCAATCCTGTCCGCTCTCCGGGTGCCGCTCTTCCAGACGCGCACCGCCCAGGATGTTCGGCATGGCGTAGTTGCCCTCGTGGCAGGCGTACTCGAACAGCGGCAGCGCGTTCCATCGCATCGGGATCTGGGCGGTCCAGGGCGCGGTCCACGTGCCGGGGTCGTCGATCGTGAACTCGTAGAGCAGCGTGTCCGCGTCGATCCGCGTGAACCGCTCGAAGAGGCGACGGTCGCTGGTCGAACCCCGGTAGCTGTGCCTGTCGCTGAAGTCGGTGGTCTCGACCACCAGCGTGTCGCCTTCCCAATGCCCGCGCGACTCGCCGGTCCACGACTCGATGTCGGGTCGCGGGCGGCCGTCGAGGGGGATGATGCGCGAGTCGTGGACCATCTCGTTGAGCACCACGACGTGGTCGGGCGTCTGGAACAGCTGCATGTTCTGGTTGTAGAAGCCGGGGGTCATCGGCGGCCCGGTGTTGAACCCGAGGATGCAGCGGTCGAACGCGCTGCGGTCGAGGTACGAGTCGGCCGGGTGGGCCTCCCGATACGCGCTCCGCTCGTCGGCGCGCCGCTGCCCCTCCTCCGACAGGGCGGGGATGCGGCCGTCCGGCGGATCGACGATGAGCGACGTGCGCCGGTCCTCGATGACGTTCGTGCCGAAGTCCAGCCAGAAGTTGTTGTAGCCGCCGACGTTGCCCCCGGCCTCGGTCCGGCGGGGCGCCGCTTCCCAGAGACGGATGTTCCGGTCGACCCTTTCCTGCTCGATGGTGGCCGCCTCCTCCTCCGTCAGGAACGCCTGGTCCTCGCGATCCTCGGGCCGCTCGAGCGGCGTGGCGGTGCGAAAGTCCCAGACGCCCTGCAGGTCCGGGGCGCCCCACGGCGTCCGCGGCGCGTCCTGGCCGGTGGCGGGACCGGCCGCCAGCACGACGAGCACCATTGCCAGCGTCGCCGCCACGCTTCGACCTTTCACGACCGTCATGATTCGACCTCCTCGGTACGGGCGCCCGCCTCGCAGGGTCGCCCCGACGGTCTACGATAGCCCCCGGGCGGGCCTTCTGTAAACTCGCCCTGCAATCCACCGGCGACCGGCGTCGCGCGTCGCGGGGCGCTTTCCGGGAACTCGTGGGAAGTCCCGGGGCGAGCCCGGAATCTCTCGGAACTCAGGCGTCAGCACCCCGTCCGGCTTCACGTGGCAGTCACGGTGGTCCCGCCACTCGCCGCCGAGCGAGTCGCGTAACATGCGGTGCGACAGGGGGAACACGGAGTCGGTCACCCGCGAAGTGCAACCGCCTGAAGGACCAGCCCCGGAAGCACCGGGTGGTTCCGCGAGAGGGCACGGACTTCGACTATCGAGGAGCATGCGATGGGCAACCGGGGGTACGCCGTGGTTCTGATTCTGCTCGTGATCGCGTCGGGCATGACGGCGCCGGCCGCCGCCCAGACCGGGTTCGAGTTGCCGCGGCTCGGCGACGGCCGGCCGGATCTGCAGGGGGTCTGGGACTTCCGCACGCTGACGCCGCTCGAGCGGCCCGAGGATCGCGCCGGCCAGCCGCGGCTGACGTCGGAGGAAGCGGCGGCGATCGAGGCCGCCGCGGCGCGGCGCGCCATCGAAGCGGAGCGGTCCCGGATCCGGACGGAGCCGTTGCCGGCCGGCGGCACCATCGTCAGCTACAACGATTTCTGGAACGACCGCGTGTCCAGGGTGGTCGACGACCGGCGCACGTCCCTCATCGTCGATCCCCCGGACGGACGGATTCCGTCGCCGCGGCCGGGGGCGCGGCAGCAGCTCGCGGCCGCCGCCGACGACCACGGGGCGCGGGCGGACCGCCCGGTGCGGTTCCTGGTGGGCGGCATCGGGATGCGCGGCCCCGAGGATCGCGGGCTCGCCGAGCGCTGTCTGCGCGGCTTCAACGCCGGCCCCCCGATCGTGCCGGTCTCCCCCAGAGGCCGCTACAACCAGAACATGCAGCTCTTTCAGACGCCGGACCACGTGGTCGTGTTCACCGAGATGGTGCACGACGCGCGCATCGTGCCGCTCGATGGGCGGGACCCGCTGCCGGACGGCCTACGCCAGTGGATGGGCAGCTCGCGCGGCCGCTGGGAGGGCGACACGCTGGTGGTCGAGACGACCAACTTCACCGACCGGACCGCGAGCTTCGTTCCGTTCACGCGCCTCGCGATCGGCACGGGCCGGACGCTGCACCTGACCGAGCGGTTCCGGCTCGTCGGGCCGGACACGCTCCTCTACGAGTTCACCATCGACGACCTGACGAGCTTTACCCGGCCGTTCACGGCGGCGGTTCCGATGAAGCGCGGGACTGCGCCGCTTTTCGAATACGCGTGTCACGAGGGTAACTACGGCATGCGGAACATGCTGTCAGGCGCTCGCATCGAGGAGGGGCAGACGCGAACTCTTCGAGACATTCCGCCGCCTCGACGGAGCAACACCGAACAGCAGACAGGAGGACCGCCAACGCGATGACCGAATCGAACACACCCCCCAAGACCGCGGAGATCCACGAGTTCAAGCCGTGGGACTACGAGCGGATGTTCCGACTGGCCCGGCGACTGTGGCAGCGACGGGAGCCGCCGGACCCGGCAGCAGAAGAGGTGAACAACGTGGCCGGGTCCATCTGCTACCTGTTGTGCCGGGCGATGGAGTCCGAAGCGCCGGCGCCGACCTGTCCTCGATGCCTGGACGAGTTGACCCGACACCACGACTGGCCGGAACCTCCCATGGAACTGCGGAGAATGGTCGAGAGCGGAAGCGGGTCATTGTGCAGGACTTGTCGCCGAGAAATGCTCCAGGACCTTGGGCTGGACGGCGTTGACGTCACCCCCCCGGGAGCCGTCTTAATCCCGGAAGCCGGCTTACCCGCTGTAATGCAGTGGGCTTGGCGGGAGGCTTCTGCCCCCGCGGGTCCGCCAACCCTCGTCGCGGCGGGGACTGTTTGAGATCGAGGTCGACGACGGCCGCGGAGAGCTGGCAGCCATGGCGCCCGACGCCCCCCGTGAGGCCCGTTGGGTCCGTTCCGAGCCGCGTCGAGTGATTCCGGCCGAAGAGGCGGAGCGCATGGTGCGCCTCGCCTTTCCTCGAGGCCGCATCGTCCACGTCCAACCGCTCGCCGGCGGCTTGCGCAACGCGAACTTCAAGCTGACGCTCGAATTCCACCCCCGGGCCGATCGTCCCCCGGGTCTACGAGCACGACGTCTCGTTGTGCCGGAAGGAAGCCGACCTGATCCGCTTCGTCGGCGGGTCGGTACGGGTGCCGGAGGTCATCCTCGCGGAGCCGGCCGGGGACGGTCTTCGGCCCTTCATGCTCCAGCGCTACGTCGAAGGCCCGACCCTTCGCGAGCTGGTCGGAAGCGCCCGGTCCGAGGAGGTCGCGGAGGCGGCACGCTCGGCGGGCGAAACGCTGGCCGCGATCGGTCTCGTCACGTTCGCGAATCCGGGGTGGCTCGCTCCCGGACCCACGGTCACGGACCCTCTCCTGCCGGGCGCCGACCCGATGCCGCGCTTCGTTGACCAGTGTCTCGCGTCCCCGCCGCTGCAGAGACCGGTCCCGGCGGAGCTGCTCGACAAGACGCAGGCGGCGATGTGGTCGCACGCCGCCGCGCTCGGTCGGGCGGCCGACGAGACGTCCCTCGTTCACGGCGACTTCGGCGGGCGCAACCTCATCGTCCGGCAGCTGGCCGGTCGCTGGGCCGTGGCGGCGGTTCTCGACTGGGAGTTCGCGGTTTCCGGTTCTCCGCTCGCCGAAGTCGGACACTTCCTTCGGTACGAGCGCAGCGGCAGGCCGGCGGCCGAGCCGCACTTCCGAGCCGGCTATCTGGAAGGCGGCGGCCGGTTGCCGCCGGAGTGGCGCGGCGTCGCGCGACTCGTCGATCTCGTCGCGCTCTGCGAGATGCTGACGCACGACGGGCCACCCGACGCGGCCGCCGCCGAGCTGGTGGAGCTGATGCGCGCGACCGTCGACGATCGGTCGCCGCGTTCAGCGCGCCGGGACTGAAGAGAGGCCGCCAGCATCGAGCAGGTAGAGGGCGACCGGAACATCTCTCGGCTGCCAGGGCTTACGATGCAAGAGCACCGTAAATTATTGATACTACTTGTTTTAGGGAATCGCGGCGCGCCTGTTGTCCCGCTAAACGCGCGGTTGTGAATCCGACACCATAGACTACCGATGACCTCCACCAACATGGTACCATGGCGGGCACGGTGGACGAGACGACGACCATCGATGTGGCTCGGGATGCTTTGTGGCATCCTGAGCCTTCGACACTGCAACTACCCGCTGTACCGCTGTACCGCTGATACGCGAAGGGGCGAGTCGGTATGTCCGGAGGATGACCTGACAACGATCAAGTTCCAGCGCACGGGTTGCGAGAGGCGGGTCCACGGACGCGGATCCGTCGTAGTGACGAGGACGGCTGGCTGCCTTCGGCTTGCGACACGCGGAACACATCCTTCCGAACCGGAGGCTCTACGGGCGAGAGAGCAGGCTCTATGGCGGACATCGAGGCTGACGGTCCGTCACATGACGTTCACAGCACGTTGGGCTTTCGCCTTGAGTGCAAAGCACCGTATGCACGGAACATTGGCCTTTCTGCAACTTCGCGACCGGTTTTAGTTCTCCACCCGGCGGTGCCGGACCCGCGTATTCATGAAACAGGATATCGTGTAGGGGCTTGGCGCTGGCCCAGAGGTCGGTTTCTCTATGGTGCCAAGAGCCCGTTTTTTAGTTGGACCCGGAGTCCCGCGAGCACCCCGTATTGCGAGACCGGAGATTCTTCCGGTGAGCGCGCCCTGTAGATTTCGTACCGGCGGACTCCACGCCAGCGCCTTTGCGAGCAGGAGGTGACGGATGGAAGTCTTGTACCCCCGGTGCGCCGGGTTGGATGTCCACTCTCGGTGCGTGAACGCGTGCGTGCGCATCGCTGCGGGTCGGAAGGTCACGACCGAGCACCGGGAGTTTGCAACTACGACGGCGGGTCTGCTCGAACTGGCGGCCTGGCTGACCGAGGCGGGCTGCACGCACGTGGCGATGGAGGCGACCGGCGTGTACTGGAAGCCGGTGTGGCACGTCCTCGAAGACGAAGAGTCGTTCACGCTGGTGCTCGCCAACGCGCAGCACATCCGGAACGTTCCGGGCCGCAAGAGCGACCGGAACGACGCGGCCTGGATCGCCGACCTGTTGGCGCACGGGCTGATTCGGGGCAGCTTCGTGCCGCCGGCCCCGATCCAGGAACTGCGCGACCTGACGCGGACCCGCAAGCAACTGGTCCGCGAGATCACGCGGCACACGCAACGCCTGCAGAAGACGCTCGAAGACGCGAACGTGAAGTTGACGCACGTGGTCACCGACATCCTGGGCGTCAGCGGCCGGGCGATCCTGGCGGCGCTCATCGCCGGGGAGACCGATCCCGAGCGGCTGGCCGATTGCACCACCGGGCGCCTGAAAGCCGACCGCGCGGACATCATCGCCGCGGTGCACGGCCGGGTGACGGCGCACCACCGTTTCCTGCTGGAGCTGCACCTGGGGCAGATCGACGCGTTGCGCGCCGCCGTGCAGAAACTGGAGCAGCAGGCCGACGAGGTGCTGCGCCCTTTTCGCGAGGCCGCCGAGCGGCTGACGACGATCCCCGGGGTCAGTGAGACCGTCGCGCGGGTGCTCGTCGCCGAGATCGGCGTGGACATGACGAGGTTTCCCGGTCCGGGACATCTGGTCTCGTGGGCGGGACTGTGCCCGCGCCTCGACGAGAGTGCGGGGAAGCGCCGCTCGACCCGGATCCGTCACGCGACGCCGTGGCTGAAGACAACGCTGGTCCAGGCCGCGTGGGCGGCAACCCGGAAGAACGGGAGCTATCTGCAGACGCAGTTTCGACGGCTCAAGGGCCGGCGCGGCCCGAAGAAGGCAATCGTGGCGGTCGCCGCTTCCATGCTGACCGCTGCTTACTTCATGCTCCGCGACGAGACGGACTACCACGACCTCGGCGGCCGGTACCTGGCGAACCGCGACAAGCACCGCGTTACCCAGCGCCTCCTCCGCCGTCTGCACGACCTTGGAGTGGAGTCCCATCCGAATCCGGTGTCTGGCCCGCGGCCGGGACTGCGAACAGCGCCGCCAGCGCCACCGGGATGCCCCGGCGCCGCAACGAAGAGAATCGACTGGTCATCGAACTACCTCGCAACGTGTCGCTACGTTGCGCCGATCCAGCACATGCAGCCAGGGCCCGAGCCGTCACCCGGCGGCATCTGGAGACGACCTCGAGCCAAGGCAAGTCCACCACCGCTGAGGGAAACCCGGCGCGGGGAGCCGAGCACCCTTGAGTTTCCGACCCCTCGGCGGCCAGCCCGACCGGCCCAACATAGCCACTCGTCAGGATCTCGCCAAAGACCTGCTCCGGCTGGCAACCAGCGAAGGCTGCGCTCTCGTCCTCTCGATAACACGATCGGCAACGGCCTTCCCCAGCGCCGAAAGATCGTTCGAATCAAACCGGCGACGATCAGTCTCTTTTGGAAAGACTTTAGCACGGTACTCTTCAAATGACCGCATCGTGCCAAGTTCGCCGGATTCACTTTCGCGTCTGTCCGCCATAAGCGTTACTCCCTTGAACCGAAATAGTTATTGAAGAACTGGTGGTTTAGTTCGGCTTGAAAGTAGTGCTTGCGCTTGATCCAGATAAACCCATCTCCCTTGGATATTACAGCAACGTCCACTGGGCCACCCACGGTCTCAGCATCGGGCGACATCCGCTGGCGAAACGAAGTCAGGTTCACCAGCGTTTCCGCCATCTCGGCCAGTTCGTTTTTCGGAAGGGACCGTACCGTGTCTACCACTGGAGTCACCTGCTCGCTCTCTATGTAGTCCTCCAGAACCTTCTGCAGCTGTTCCTCAGCAGACCGTAGGATTCCCCTGAGACCGTCTCGGATGTTATCGCGTTGATCTGATGGCATCCCACCATCCGCTGTGTCGCCGACGATCGCATTGGGAAATTCTTCGGATAAGCGTTGCATGTAATTGTAAATTGTCGCCTTAATCGTGGGACTGATACCTTCCATGAACGTCGCAACCATTTCCGTTTGCGCGAAAGGGTAGATCCCGCTTCTCTCGTGCCCGTCAATGACCTTGCGGAATTGATGGTGCGGCTTGCCAGCTACAACACCTCGGACATCGTGCTGGACGAGCATCGGGCACACATCGCCCGTGCCCAACCCCGCGAAGACCATTCCGCAATCGGATACAACCGAGCGATTGTTGAGCAATGTTCGAGAGACCAGTTCCCTTAGAAGAACGCGCTGGTCGTCACTGAACGGCACTTGCTCAAAAACCTCGTTTGTGACGCTGCCAATGACCTCTGAATGCGCCGCTGACACCGACTGTACGTCCGTGGGGTCGGCAGAAGTAAGCAGTTCCTCTCCTTCGGCTGCTTGGCGGTGTTGCTCAAGCAGGTTGGTGAGTTCGTCCTTGAGGGCGCCCTCCGAGATTTCCCCATCAGCCTCAATACCGGGCTTTCACCCGACGGTCGAGATCTTGTTTGACTCTGGACAAGAAACGGAGGGAGCCGAGCCGAACAAACCGGTCCTGACGTTCTTGAGGAAATAAGAGTGCGCTGGTGCCAAGGAATTTCAGGAAGGAGTCTGCGTACTCCTGCAAGCTCCCAAAAGCGTCGTGGCCGAGTTGATCTCGGAACACCTTGACGGCGGTTTCAACCGGCAACCCACCCAGTTCCGCGCTGCCATAGATCATCACGCCGACCGGCTCGTGTTTCGATAGCGTGAACAGCTTGTTGACAGTGTTGTAGATCTTCGGAGCTCGAATGGTCCCGTCCGAGACCGTGACAGCACTGTCGGCCGCGAGCGCAACCGCCTGACTATTCAGAACCGCAATCTCGGCAGTCATCTCTCAAGATCATACCTGAAGTCAACCCCGCACGACGCCCGTGGTCGGCCGCGTCGCCCCGTCCCGTCGCCCGCGAGTGCCACGAGCGTGACTACCCACACAGCCGTGGACGCTAGCGAACCATGGTCACTCCGGCAGGGCGAAGACGAACAGGTTGTTGCCGCTGCTCGGGCGCAGCTCGGGGGTCAGGTCCAGGAAGCGCCCGTAGCCGGTGCTGACCGCCACGTACTGCCGGCCGTCGACCGCGAAGGAGATCGGGAAGCCCGAGACCGGCGAGCCGAGGTTGATCTCCCAGAGAATGTCCCCCGTCCGGTCGTCGAAGGCCCGGAAACGGCCGTTGACGTCGCCGCCGAACACCAGCCCGCCCCCGGTCGCGGCCAGGGCCATGGTCGCGGCCCGCTGCTGGTGGTTCCAGACCACCTCGCCGGTCTCGGCCGAGATCGCCTGCACGCTCCCCACGTCGTCGTAGCCGGGGGCCAGCTGGGGCCGCCACGCGATGGCGTAGAGCCGGTTCGTGCGGGTGTCCGGGTCCTCGGCCATCATCCGGGCGCAGACGTTGCGCAGGGGCATGTACATCGTGTTGGTCCGCGGCGAGTAGGCGCCCGCCTCCCAGTCCTTGCCGCCGCTCGCGTGGGGGCACGCCAGCACCTGCTGGCCGACGGCGGTGAAGACCAGCTCGGCGTTCTCGGTCACCACGCCCGTGGCCCCGTCGATGCCGCTGACCACGTTCTGGGTGATGGTCGGCGTCGCCCACAGGAACTCGCCGGTCTCGCGGTCGAGCGTATAGACGATGCCGGTCTTGCCGGGAATGCCGGTCACCACCCGGCGCCGCTCGCCCGGCTGGATGCGCGGGTTGATCCAGGCCACCGCGGACGGGTCGGGCCGCACCGCGGTGTCGACGAGCAGCCGCTCGAACGGATGGTCGAGGTCCCAGTGGTCGTTCAGGTGCTGGTAGTGCCAGACGATCTCGCCGGTGTCGCCGTCCAGGGCCAGCGTCGAGTTGTGGTAGAGGTGGGCCAGGTCGACGCCGCCCAGCATGAACTTCGGCGCCGGCGAGGTGACCGACGTGCCCACGTACACCAGGTTCAGCTCGGGGTCGTAGCTCGGCGCCATCCACGAGCCGACGTGGCCGCGCTCCTCGAAGGGCACCGCGCCCCACGTCTCGTCGCCGGGCTCGCCGGGCCCCGGGATGAGCCGCCGCCGCCACAGCTCCTCGCCGGTCGCGGCGTCGTGGGCGGTGATGACGCAGGTGTTCGGCCCGCCCCGCGGGTCGCAGCTCCGCCCCGAGTACGCCTTCCCGCCCGCGGTGATCGGCCCCGACGTCTGGTTGGCGGGGTTCACGGTGTAGTCGAGGATCTCGGTCTCCCACACCAGCTCGCCGGTCTCGGCGTCGAGGGCGATGATGTAGTCGTCCATGGTGGTGTCGATGATCAGCTCGCCGTGGATGGCGATGTTGCGGTTGGTGTCGATGAGGCTGCCGATCATGTAGTCGCCCAGATCGTCCGGGCGGTCCCGCCGGTACTCCCAGATCAGGTCGCCGGTCACCGCGTCGATGGCCTGGATGACGTCCTGCGGGTTCGGCATGAACATCACCCCGCCGCGCACCAGCGGCGTCCCCTGCTGCCGGCCCTGACTGGCCAGGGCGCGGCTCCACACCATCCGGAGGTCGCCGACGTTGCCGCGGTCGATCTGGTCGAGGGGGCTGTACCCCCAGCCGTTCAGGGTCCGGCGCCACATCAGCCACTCGTCGGGGCTCGGGTTCTCCAGCTCCGCGTCGGTGACGGGCCGGATGCGGTCCGGCTGCGCGAGGACCGGGGACGCGGCGAAGGCCGCGAGGGCGGCGAACACGGCGCACGCGAAGAGCGCAGGGCGGAACGGGAACGACGGCCAACCGGATGCGGGCATGACGCCTCCTCTGGGTGCGGGTTTCCGCCCGATTATGTCACCGGCGGGCGGCGGCGGCGGGGCCTTCCGCCGATCTCTCGGCGTACGCGTGCTCTCTCCTCGACGACGTGCAGCTCGAGCCGCTTGCCCACGGCAGCGAGGGCCTGCTCCAATTGATCCAGACGCGATGCGTGGCGCACGTCGAGCACCCGGTCGACCTGCGGCAGGTGCCAGTGGAGCCGCCGCCCCAGCTCGGCCTTGTTTACCTGCTGCGCCAGCATCGTGTTGTACAGCTCGACCTTCGCGACCAGCAGCGGCGGAAGTGGCACCGTCGGCCCCCCGTGCCTGGGCGCGGACGGCGCCGGAATCGGCTGCCGATGCCGCATGTACGCCCCGATCATGGTGGTCAGCGCATCGACCGCGCGTGCGAGGGCTTCGCCCTCGTCGTCGCCGTACGTGTGTGCCGGGAGATCGAGGAAGTCCACGAGCACGCGCGACCTTGCGGTCGCGTCGTCGGGAGTTTCGCTGGCGCGAGACTCCACCTGCCCGTCCTCCGTGGTCAGCGACACGGGATAGCGCAACATCAGAAGCCGCCCCCTACGTCCGCCCCTCCAGGCCGAGGTCCTTCTTGATCGCTTCCATCGTGCCCCGCGGCATGTCGCGCTTCCCATGCATGGGCAGTGTGGATTTCCTGTCGCCGCGCAGCACGACCAGATGACCGCCATCACCGGGCTCGAACGTGCATCCGTGCCGACTCAACCACCGCTTGAACTGGCGAGGCGTCATCGGCACGGGGCCACAGGCTAGCAACACCGGTGATTACATGCAACAGATTTGCTGTGATGCGGCCGGGGAACGGACGGCCGGGTTCTCCCCGACTACCGGCGGCGGACCGCCGGCGACTCGCGGCCGCGGCCAAGCCGGCGACCCGGCGGCCCCGTCCCGGCACCTGCACGACGACGCACGGCGGCCGGGACGCGACCGGCAGACCCCTCGCGACCTCACGCGATCTTCAGGCCGGAGGCGGCGAACCGGCTGAAGTCGGCTTCGTTCGATGTGGCGATGGCCGCGCCCTCCGCGAGAGCGGAGTCATCGCGGTTACGAGCAGAGCCGCCGGCCGGGCGGCCGCCGCCCGGCCTCGACCTCCCGCGCCCATTGCTCGAGGTCGACGTTGCGCGAGCGCAGCGAAGCCTGAAGCTCGTCGAGCGCCGCCAGCGCATTCCGGCTCCTGGCCGGTTGCCGGCCGGCTTCGCTCCGGATGGCCCGCCGCAACGCTTCCGACTTCGACACCCGCCAGCGACGGGCGAGATCCTCAAGCGCCCGCACGGACTCGACGTCGAGCGAATACGTCGACTTGACGGCGGTAGAGGCCATACCCCAGTATGGCCATTACTCTACTCCCTCTTCAAGTCCTAGTCTTGTCCAATGACACATGAGCCTGAACGGGGGGTTGTTTCCAACGACAAGTGAGCCTGAACGGGCGTCGAGTCGCGGATCATCGGAGGATGATCGTGCAACTCGACACGCACCGCCTGCAGACCCTGGGTCAGGTTCGGGAATTCCTCGACGGGAGTCAGGAGATCGACCTTCGACCGCAAACCCGCACCGAGGCCTACGCGTTCGTGGCGGAGACCGTACAACGGTTCGACTACGCCGGGCGATCCAAGGCCGACAAGGGCCTGCTGCGCCGCTTCCTGACCAAGGCGACCGACCTGTCGCGGGCCCAGGTCACCCGCCTGCTGCGCCAATACCGGACCACCGGCGAGGTCATCGACCGTCGCGGCGCCCCCCGGCAACCGTTCCCCCGCCGCTACACCCCCACCGACATCGGGCGGCTCGCCGAACTCGACGCGCTCCACGGCACGCTCTCCGGCTCGACCACCCGCAAGCTCTGCGCCCGCGCCTTCCACCGCTTCGGTGACCCCCGCTTCGAACGCTTGGCCGCCATCTCCAACGGCCACCTGTACAACCTGCGGCACTCCATCACCTACCAGCGGCGCCGCGGGACGGTCCCGGCCCCCACGCGCTCCGTGCAGATAGCGATTGGGGAACGCCGCCGGCCGCAGCCGTTCGGGCAACCCGGCCACGTGCGAGTCGATACGGTCCATCAGGGCGACCTCGACGGGGTCAAGGGCTTGTACCACCTGAACTTGGTGGATGAGGTCACCCAGTTCCAGTTCATCGGTTCGGTCGAATATATCCAGGCGGCCTGTCTGAAGCCGGTTCTCGAAGCTCTGCTGCGGGCGTTCCCCTTCATCCTCCACGGATTCCACGCCGACAACGGCTCGGAGTTCATCAACCGCGACGTGGCGGCGCTGCTCGAAGCGATGCACATCGACGCGTTCACCAAGTCCCGCGCCCGCCGCTGCACCGACAACGCCCTGGTCGAGAGCAAGAACGGCTCGGTCATCCGCAAGCACCTCGGCTACGGCCACATCCCCAACCGCTACGCCGAGCGAGTCCATGCTTTCAACCAGCAGTTCCTGTCGCCCTACCTCAACTTCCACCGGCCCTGCTTCTTCCCCAGCGAAGAGGTGGACGCCAAGGGCCGGGTGCGCAAGCGCTATCGCGACGCCGACATCATGACCCCCTACGAGAAGCTCAAGTCGTTGCCCAACGCCGCCGCCTGCCTGAAGCCGGGAACCACCTTCGCCGAACTCGACGCCGCCGCCTCGGCCACCAGCGACAACGAGGCGGCACGCGCCCTCAACCAGGCTCGCGACCGCCTGTTTGCCTCCATCGACCCGGCAGCCTGACAACGCCACAACGCACCAGCCGATGCGGACCGCATGGCGCTCGGTGACGCGCTCTCGGAGGGCGGCTGGGTGGCGTGTCGGAGCGGAGTAGCTGCGGGCGGGCGTGTCAACGCGCTGCGCTCCGGCCCTGCGGGTGACACCCCCGACCGCCCTCCGCTCAGACCGCAGCCGCGCCTCCACACCGCCAAGCTGCGCTATCCGGCCACGCTCGAGGCCGTCGACTTCACCCACCCCCGCCAGCTCAACCGACAGCAGGTCCTGACCCTCGGCGCCTGCGCCTGGATCGCCGGTGCCACAACCTGCTGCTGATCGGCCCAACCGGCATCGGCAAGAGCTTCCTCTCATGCGCGTTTGTCGAACGCGCCTGTCGCCGCAGCTTCACCGCACGCTACGTCCGGATGCCGCCCCTGCTGCGCGTACTCGCCGTCGGCCGCGGCGACGGGTCCTAACGCCCGGCTCCTGACCCGCCTCGCCAAGCTCGACCTGCTCGCCATTCGACGACTGGAGGACCGCCACCGCTGCGCGACGCCGAGCGGCGTGACCTCACCGAGGTCATCGAGGACCGGGCCGAGCGCCGCCTCGACCCGCATCGCCAGCCAGTTGCCCGTCACCGACCAGCTCGCCGTCCATCGGCGACGCCAACCAAGCCGACGCCATCTGCGACCGGCCTGCTCCACGACGCGCACCGCATCGAGCGGTCCTTCAGCTCGATGCGACGGACACACCGCGCCCCGAAGACCCGTACGCCGGAGACGACATCAGCATCCCAACGCCGGCCTGCGCCCCGGCAGCGAGGTCAGACCCGCTCCCGCACGCCGCCAGTCCCGCCGGGGCCGGCCGGCCTATGGATCGCGCCGGCGGCATGGAAAACGCGCACGATACGCTGGCGGTTGACTGCACCCGCGTCGAGGCGCGTTTCCCACCCCGACTTGGACGGCACAGAACGCCGCCCACACGTCCCACAGGCAAGATCGTTGTACTCTTCGAACACGACGCCACGGGTAGCATCTCGTGCGCCGGGCACGGGCTGACAGCACCGACAGACCGAGCCGAATGCGGCAGCAGTACGCCCCCGGCCAGCGTCCTGTCGGCGGGGACGTTGCGGGTGAAGCGGGTGTCGGCGGCCGCGGGGACCGACCGGAATCGAGCCAGTGATCGATTGGGCGGCGAACCGGAAGACGTTGCAGACACGGGGAGATCTGCAGTTCAGCAACTTGCCCGCCAGCCCTCTTCCGGTTCGAATACTGAATGCCCTGCAAGCCCTCCAGGTCCTCGACGCGGGACGTGCGCGTGACTGCTTCTGGCCCCCACAACCCATCGTCGCCGCCATGGAACATAATGTCCGTCAGCGTGCGCGGACTTCACAGCGCCGCGCCAGGATCCCTGTTTCGATCCGCTGATTCGGTCGCCCGTCAGCCTCGGCTCACGTGCCTCCGCTTCAGGCTCATTTCTGGATTGGAAAGGACTGTCCTCACGACCGTAAGACACCGATCGGGCTTCGCAGTGTCATGATCTGTCACGGCCTCGTCGCATGCTCGCAAACGTCGAGACCCCGATCGCATGGCCCCGAAGCAGATGCAAAGCCCCAGTGACTCGCCGGACCGGACCGGCACCATCGGCGTCGAGGCCTTCGACGCCGCCTACGGGGCCGGGTTCCAGGCCGAGGACGACTCGCCGCACGCCGTCGAGTGCGAGCTCGTCGAGGACGGCGGGGCGTTCGCGGCGCACCGTCCGCCCGGCGGGGACCGCCCCCGCCGCGTCGCGTTCGTGGACGGGACCCTGCGCACCGAGGCGCGCCTGACCCGCACCGGCCCCGAGGGCGACGTCAGCACGGGGCTCGCGGGAAGCTGGGCGGCGGGCGCGGTGCTCGTCACCGAGGACGGGCCGGCCCGCTTCGACCGGGTGGCGGTGGGACGCGCCGCCATCTTCACGGGCGGCCGCCCCGTCCGCCTGCCCGACCACCGGGACGGCTGGCGCTGGGAGCCGCACGCCGTCGACGGGGGGGTGCGGCTCTTCTTCGTAGAGCGCTTTTTCGCCTATTTGTAGGCGTTTTTGCTCGCGGGCGGTCCCTCTTCGGTGCGCCTTGCGCGGGGACAGCGCCCGGACAGCGCCCCCACCCGCCTCTTTTCGGGCAGCCAGCCCGACCTGATCACGGCGCCGGGGCGCTTTGGTCTGTCCCCTCCGGACATCCCCCCTGGACATTCGCGCGGCGTTTTGCTACGGTGTCGTGGGAAGGGAGACGCCCCTGCGATGGCCGTGGCGACGACGAGGTTCTCGGGACGTGCCTTCAGCGTGCAAGAGATGACGCTGATCCGCGAGATTGTGCGGGACTGTTCGGGCCTGAGCCGGATGGAGCTGGCGCGCACCGTGTGCGAGCTCTTGCGGTGGCGGCGCCCGAATGGGAGGCTGAAGGCTCGGGAGTGCCGCGAGTTCCTGGAGCGGCTCGACGGGGGTGGTGCGCTGGTGCTGCCTGACAAGCGGCGGGGCCGCGCGATCGGTTCAGTCACCCGCGTTCCCCGGACGGCCGCGGGAGAACCGGGGCGCCCGCTCGTCGGCAGCGTGCGCGATGTCGAGCCGCTGCAGGTCGAGCGGGTGCGCGAGCCCGCCCAGCGCCTGCTGTTCCGGGAGCTGGTGGGACGCTACCACTACCTCGGGCACACGGTCCCGTTCGGCGCCCACCTGCGTTATCTGGTGTTTGCTTCGAGGCCGGCCCGGGCGGTGGTCGGCTGCCTGCAGTTCTCCAGCCCGGCGTGGCGCATGGCGGCCCGGGACGGCTGGATCGGCTGGGACGACGCGACTCGGGCGCGGAATCTGCAGCGCGTGGTCAACAACAGCCGCTTCCTGTTGCTGCCGTGGGTCGCGGTGCGGAACCTCGCCAGCGCCGTCCTGGCGCGCGGCCTCGGGCAATTGGTGGCGGACTGGCCGCGCCACTACAAGCTCGAGCCCTGGCTGGTGGAGACGCTGGTGGACCCCCGCCGCCACCACGGGGGTTGCTACCGCGCCGCCAACTGGGTCGCGTTGGGCGCCACCAGCGGTCGAGGCCGCATGGACCGGCACGGCCGCCGTGCCGGTGAGGCGCCCAAGACGGTCCTGGTTTATCCTGTGGTCCGGGATGCGAAGCGGCGGTTGCGGGAGAGTTGAGCGATGCGAACCGTCACCCACAGCGCCGCTCCACCCGACCCGGCACCGTATGCGGCGGCGGAGGCCGTCTTCGCCGAGGCCAAGGGATTGTCCCGTTCGTTGTTGAACTTCGCGAGTGACGGACTCCCTGTTTCCGCTCCGTAGTCGTCTATTCTACGCCACGTCAGCAACCGCGCCGTCGGGCGGGGCCAGAGCGTCCAAGGCGCCGACCAGGTAGCGCAGGTCGCGGTAGCCCCGCACCCGCCGGAAGCGCGGCTCCGCCTCCACCAGCGCGCTCGCCACCCAGCGTTGAATCATCTGGCCGCCGCGCCACCGCTTGACCCGCCGCGTGTAACCCTCAACGCTGCCCATCAGGTTCTCGATGATGTTCGTCGTGCGCAGAGTACGTTCGAGCGACCCCGTCAGACCGATCGGCAGGCCGCGCGTGACCAGAGCCGGGTCCGGGCGGCGTCTGACCTGTGCCCGGTGGATCGCGGCCCTCGCGGTCCAGCACGACCTGGTGCTCTGTACCTCCGACCGCCACTTTCGGCAGATTCCGCAGCTGGTGATCTGCTGAGCACCCGTCACGATGCGCTGGTCGGTGCGAAGTGGGCTTCCACGCCCGCTGCCTGTCGGTGTCGCCTGGTGACCTGATCACGTGCAAGCGCGTGATCACTGCGCGCCGGACATCCCCCTGAACGTCAGCTTCTGCATGCCCGCGCCCGTCGCCGCCACGTAGAGATTGCCCTGGGAATCGGTCGCTATATGGTGGCCGGCGCCCAGGATGCCCTCGGGGCGGACCGTTCCGAGGACCTCGAGCGTCGCGCGGTCGACGACGACGATGCCGTCATCGCCGCCGACGTAGAGGAACTGCTGCTCCGGATCCGGGGACAGGGCCAGATCGCGCGCGAAGGGGGCGTCGGTCGTGACCACCTGTCTCACGAACGTGCCGTCCAGCGTGAATGCCTGCACGCGGCGGTGTTCGCGGTCGGCCGCATACACCATGCCGTCGTTCGACACCCGGATGGCGTGGAGGACGTTGAAGCTCGGAGGACCCGGATCGGAGAAGCTGGTCGGGCGAACCACCTGACACTGGTCGTCGTCGACGGGCGTGTCCCCGAAGGCTCCCCACATCCGCTTGAACCCGCCGGTCTCCGCGTCGAACACGGCGACGCGGCGGTTGCCGTAGCCGTCGGCCACGAACAGCTCGTTGGTCGGGGGATGGACCTGCTGATCCGCCGGCCGGTGGAGGTTCATCGTGTCGGCGTTGCCCCCGCTCCCGTCGCTGCGGCCGATCTGCATGACGAACGTGCCGTCCTGCGTGAACTTCAACAGTTGGTCGTCGTTGACCGGCTCGACCCGGGGCACGTCGTTGGTGGGGCAGTTGTTGCCGCCCAGCCAGACGTAGCCCTCGTGATCGATGTGGATCCCGTGTTCCCGCTGGGGCCACTCGTAGCCGTCGCCCGCGCCGCCCCAGGCCTTGATGAAGTTGCCGGCCGTATCGAACACGACGACCGGCGGCGCCGCCATCGCGGCCTCCTCGGGCGGGAGCGTCAGCGGGCGGTGCAGGACCCAGACGTTGTCCTGCGCATCGATGGCGATGCTGGACGGAGCGCCGAGCTTCATCTCCTCCGGCACCGTGGGCCAGGCCCCGTCCACCTCGAAGATCGGCAGGCTGCGGCCTTGTGCCGCCGCCGTCCCGCCGGACGGCCCCGCACCGGGCAGCCATGTCGTTGCCGCTCCAACGCCGGCGGCCAGAGTCAATGCCGTAACGAATGCGCGACGTAGGCGTTTGCGCTGCATGGCTGCCTCCCCTTGACCCGACACCATCGGGCCATTCCACCGATCGTCTGCAGTTCGAGCGCGAGACGGCAGTTGCCGGCCTCGCAAGACGCAACCCGCACGATACCACGTCGCTCGCGGCGGCTCGCGACGGGTTGACACGCCCGAGCACATCCGCAACCATCCTGCCCAGGCCCGGAAAGCGTCGCCTCACGGCTCCGCTTGCCGCCCAACCAATCCTGCAGGGGTCTGCTCCGTTCCACGGCGCGGACTCCCAGGCAACCCCGAGGAGGCGCCCAATGCCGGAGATCGGATTCAAGCGATTCATGATGTGCCTGGTCGGGACCTGTCTCGCCGCGGGGGGCATCGCCACGGCGCAGCCGGCGGGCGAGTGGGAGCCGGTCACCGCGGACCGGCTGCTCGACCCTGAGGACGGCGACTGGATGAGCTATCGCCGGACCTACGACGTGACGGGGTTCAGCCCGCTCGACCAGATCGACCGCTCGAACGTCAGCGACCTGCGGCTCGTCTGGGCCTACTCGATGCGCGACGTCACGGGCTGGGTGCCGACGCCGGTCGTCGCCAACGGGCTGATGTACGTGTCCGAAGGCAGCGGCCGGGTCACCGCGTTCGACGTGGTGTCGGGCGACGTCGCGTGGCTGCACCAGCGCGACTACCCCGAGGACATCGCGCTCTCGCAGGCCTTCATGCGGCACCGGGGCGTGTCGGTCTACGGCGACACGATCTACTGGGGCACGGCGGATGCCGCGCTGGTCGCCCTGGACGCCCTGACGGGGGAGCAGCGGTGGGAGGTGAGCACCGGCGACTACACGACCGGGCTGGGGCACCCCCATCCCGCCCTGATCGCCGACGGCAAGGTGATTCTGGGGTTCGCCGGGGGCGACCGTAGCGCACGGGGCGCCGTCGTGGCGCACGACGCCGAGACCGGCGAGCGGCTCTGGATCACCTACACGGTGCCGGCGGAGGGCGAGCCCGGCTACGAGACCTGGACCGAGCACGAGATCGAGCCGCTCGGCGGCCTCACGTGGAACACGATCAGCTACGACGCCGAGCTGGGCTGGATGTACATCGGCACCGGCCAGCCCACCCCCTGGTCCTCGACGTTGCGGGGACCGGGCGACGCGCTCTACACGAACTCCATTCTCGCCCTCGACATCGACACCGGCGAGCTGCAGTGGCACTTCCAGGTGGTCCCGTCGGACAACTGGGACCTGGACGCGACGCACGAGAGCATGCTGGTCGACCTGGTCATCGGCGGCCGCGAGCGCAAGGCCCTCATCGAGACCAGCAAGATCGGCTGGGGCATCGTGCTCGACCGCGTCACCGGCCAGTTCCTGGACGCGTTCCGCACCGGCCACGACAACCTCATCACCGGCTGGACCGACATCGGGATTCCGATCTACAACCCCGCGCTCATCCCGACCATGGACGACGTCGACTCGGGCCGGGTGTTCGAGGTGTGCCCGTTCTACGTCGGCACGCGCAACCTGAACTCGCCCAGCTACAGCCCGGCGACGGGTCTCTACTACACGGGCATCAACAACAGCTGCATGGACGTCACGTTCGTCTCCGAGGAGTACCGGCCGGGCCGGCGCTATGGCGGGATCGCGGCGCGCGTGAAGACGGTGCCGGATTACGACTATGTCGGCGAGTTCGTGGCGTTCGACCCGGTCACCGGCCGGCGGGCGTGGGAGCGTCGCTTTCCCGGCGGCGCCGCGATGAGCGCGGCGGCGCTGTCGACGGCCGGCGGCATCGTGTTCGGAGGCACCTCCGACCGACGTTTCTTCGCGCTCGACGCCGACACCGGCGGCCTGCTCTGGCAGACGCGCCTGAACGGCGACGTCTCGGGCGCCCCCGTCACCTTCGAGGTCGACGGGCGGCAGTACCTCGCGGTGGGGGCGGGCGGCCGCATCGCCAACACCCGGTTCTATGCGCCGTTGACCGACACGAGGATTCCCGAAGGCAGCGGGGTCATGTGGGTGTTCGCGCTCCCGGAGAGTCCGGGTGCGCCGTAGGAAGCCGCGCGCCTCGGCGGCGGTCTCACGACCGGAGGCAGGCGGCCAGGCTCTTCGTCGCGCCGCTCACGTTGCGGGGCAACTTCATGCCACGAGAACCTCGTCCCGCACGAAGTGCAACCGGATCAACTTCGGTCGCGGCATGGTGTCGTCGAAGTAGCAGTCGACGGCCTCCTTGACGTTGCTGCGGATCTCCTCGACAGAGTCGCCCTGGGTGTGAATGCCGTGCCCGAGGGCGCTTGCCGAGTACCCGCCGTCCACTTCGTCTTCGGTGACTTCGAAGATGATCTCGGTCATGCAAGTCGTCTCCCGCTGTTCGCCGACGCCGAGGATCTCGGCCAGCAGCCCCTCCGTCTCCTGCTCCCAGCGCCAGAATATCCGCCCGAATCTCTGCCAGCGTCCACATCGGCCTGCAGCGGGACCTGCTCGGTGTCGCGCAGTCGGTATCCGGCTCGTACTCCACGACAGCCCGCCGGCCGTTGACGTTGGCCGCGAAACAGGCCGCGCAGGACCGTGGAAAATCTTCCACTGTGGTACTCTCCGATAGGGAAGTCACCCATGAGTCAGATCGTCTCCGAGGCGGGCGGGCCCTTTGGTTCGGGGCCGAGCTCGACCCCGCCGGCGACCAAGTGCGGTTCTGGATCGCCAAGGAGGCTATCGGCCCCGGATGCCGGAGAAAACACCCGGTGGACGGGGCCCCGGACCGCCAGCTCGGGCGCCGCCTTCAACCGCTTCGAGGTCCGCGTCTCCGAAGCCGACGACACGTGGATCGAACGTCTGCGGTGGTGAGATGGAATTCCCTCGCCCCGTCCCGGCGCAGCCGCGCTCGAGCTCCCGACGCGCTCTCCCCGAACACCCGCCGCGCCTACGCCGGGGCGCTCCGCCGCCTCGACGGCCGGCCGCTCGACGACCCGAACCTCGCCACCTACCTCACCGAACTCCACGACCAGGGGAGAGCCCCGGCAAGCGCCTCGGGGGGGGGTGGCCTCGGCGTGCTTCCGGGCCCGCCTCGCGGTGCCCTGATCGTTTGGACGCGCCGATGACCAAGAAGACCGTCTACATCGAGACGTCGGGTTTATCCTACCTGACGGCTCGACCGACAGCGAACCTGCTGGCGGCCGCCTGGCAGAAGGTCACTCTCGACTGGTGGGAGACCCGGAGGAGCGGATTCGATCTCTATACGTCCGAGGTCACGCTGCAGGAGGCAGGCAGGGGGGATCGAGAGGCGCGGGCGAGGCGGCTCGCGGCGTTGGCCGACATCCCGCTCTTGCCGATCACGGAAGCAGTCGGCCCGTTGGCCACCGCGCTTGTTCGAGGAGCGGCGCTCCCAGACAAGGCCGTGAACGATGCGCTTCATGTCGCCGTTGCAGCGGTGCACGGCGTCGACTATTTGCTGACCTGGAACTACCGGCATCTCGATAACGCGGAAACGAAGCCGGCCATACGAGACACCTGCGCCCGGCACGGGTACGCTGGTCCCGAGATCTGCACGCCTGGGGAACTGATGGGAGGATTGGAAGATGGCGGATGAGGTGATTGAGGAGCTGTGGCGGATCAAGGACGCCATGGCCCAGGAGTACGGATACGACATTGTGCGGCTTGCCGCGGACCTTCAGGGTAGACAAGGGGCGGAGGGACACCGAATCGTGGACTTGCAGGCCTTGCGCAAGGCTGGCGCACGCGGGGTGTCGGCGGGAGGTAGCTCATAGGCGCATCGCCCGACGTTCGTTGTCACGCGCCCCGAAGTTGACGGGAGAGCCGTTATCGGACGCGTTCATGAACTCCCAAGCTCAAACGACGACCGGAGGCGGGGCTGCCTGGAGTTCCGCCCCGGTGCCCTTCGCGACGCCAACGAGGGCACTGCGTGCACTGCCGGCTCGGCCGTGCCGCGCGTTTCGGTAGAATCAACGGCGGCTGAAGACACCGCCCACGGAGGAGAGTCATGCGATTCGCCAGCGTTGCCGCCGTCGCCGTTGCCGCGTTCACGGTCCTGCTCGCGGGTGCTGCTGCCCCCGCCGCGGGCCAGTCGTGGACCCCGCCGTCCCCCGACGAGCGCTGTCCCAGTAAGTGGGGCGCCGGCGACGAGCGGGGCGCGGCCAACCACATGGGTCCCGAGACAGTGCTCAAGGCGGCCCGTCTGATACAGACCGGCCGGGTGATCGAGCTCGGGCAGGTGCTGAGAGGTTCGATGCCGCTCGGCGCCCGCCACTTCGACCTCTACATGAAGCCGACCGGCCCGAACGTGGGTTCGAACCAGCGCGGCTCGAACGAGGAGCTGGTCGTCACCGAGATGGGTCAGGTGGGCACGCAGTTCGACGGCTTCACCCACCAGACCATCGGCGACAGCCTCTACAACTGCGTCGATCTGAACGAGGTCATGACGCGGGACGGGTTCACGCGGCTCGGCGTCGAGAACGTCGGCACGCTGATGACCCGGGGCGTGCTCATCGACGTGGCCGCCCTCAAGGGCGTCGATATGCTTCCCGACACGTACGAGATCACCGTCGACGACCTGCAGCAGGCGCTCGACCGGCAGGGTGTGGCGCTGGAACCGGGCGATGCGGTGCTGATCCACACCGGTTGGGGCGTGTTCTGGGACACCGACGGGGAGCGCTTCATGGCGACCAACCCGGGGATCGGCGTCGCGGCCGCGCAGTGGCTCGTGGAACAGGATCCCATGCTGCTGGGCGCGGACAACCAGCCGGTCGAGGTCTCACCCAACCCGGATCCGGAAGTGTCGTTACCGGTCCACCAGATCATGCTGGCGGTCAACGGCATCCATCTCGTGGAGCGGATGAAGCTGGACGAGCTGGCCGCGGCCGGCGTCTACGAGTTCGCCTTCGTCGTCCAGCCTCTCAAGATCCAGGGCGGCACGGGATCGACCGTCGCGCCGGTCGCGATCCACTGAACGGGGGGAGGGTGCGGGCGACGGCGACAAGCCGCGCTCGCACCCCCGGGCACTCTACTGCTGAGCGCCGTCACCCCGCCGCGTAACAGCCCAGCGGGCACGGACTGTCGAGCTCCCTCCGGCTCCAAGCCAAGGGAGGAAGGCGTCGGCCGAGCCACGGTGACGAGCCCGGTGGGAACGTGGCTGTGCACTCGCACGTCCACTATAGAGTAGAGACATGGGCAGCACCCGCGCCTGCGTCGTCCTCGCCATCTGGACCACCAGCGTCGCCACGGCCGCCGCGCAGGACTCCCGGCTCGTGACCGCCGCCGCGAACCAGGACCGCGGGAAGGTCCTCGCGCTCATCGCCGAGGGCGCCGATGTCAACGAGACGCGCGCCGACGGCGCGACCGCTCGACGAGGGGGCGGACCCGAACGGCGCGATGGGCGGCGTGCGCGTGGCGGCGGGCGCGGACCCGCACCTGACGACCGACGACGGCACGACACCGCTCATGGCCGCGGCCGGCCTCGGCCGGGCCACCTACACCCCGCGTGTGCCGCGCGGGACGCGGTCCCCGATGGCCGAGGAAGCGGTGCGGATACTGCTCGAGGCCGGCGCCGACATCAACGCGCTGAACGAGGCCGACTTCACCGCGCTCCACGGCGCCGCGTTCCGCGGGCTGAACGAGGTGGTGGAGTGCCTCGTGGCGAACGGCGCCGATATCGACGCGCGCGACTTCCGCGGCCGGACCGCCTACCGGATGGCCGAGGGCTCGAAGCAGTCGTTCCAGTTCCAGAGCTGGCCCGAGACGGCGGCCCTGCTGGCCGAGCTCGGCGCCAACACGAAGCTCGGCATCCCCGGCACCGTGCAGGAACGCCTGCGAGACGAGCCGCTCACCGTCGCCACCGACCAGCCCTGACCGGATGCCCGCCACCGAATGCCACAATCGTCTTGGTGATGGACGCGCTGCCCTCAAGAAGCTCTACACGATGTTGGTGTCGAGTACGAATGTGCTCACGATTCACCCTCGCCACCATCCCTCAGCTGCAGTCGGCGGTCGTGGATTTCCTGGACGAACCGGTCGCAGTCTTCGTCGTCGTCCCACAGCTCTGCCGCGGCGCCGATCATCTCGTCGAGCGGCTGCGGAACCGTGATCCCCTGTTGGGCCGCGAGCTCATCGAGGGTGTGCTCTCGCCAGAAGTTCCCGGGAGCTATCGAGGATTCATCGGTCTCGCCGTCCGAGGTCTCGAAATCGGCCATCTTCGGCCGTTGGTGTTGCGTTGAGTCCATGCCCGCTGTCTCCTTCGTGGCGTTGGCACGCATTCGATCCTGTTCTGTTTGGGTCTTGTTCCCATCGGGAGCGAGGGAGCGCATTGATGGCCGGAAGAACGAAGATGGCGATGTCCAGCGACTTCCTGGACGCCTTCGCGAGGCTGCCGAGATCGCAGCAGCGCGGCGTCCGGACGCTCATCTCCCGGTTCAACGCCGACTTTATCAAGGTCGTACCCGCCGTCTCCAGCGAAAATGTGAGGCGATCGCAGGGGCGGCGAGGGGAACCCCTCCTCACGAGTAGTGTCGGTCATCCGGCCAACCTGTTGAGTGGCCGGACGAATCCGTCCGGCCATAACCAGCTCTGAGCCGGCGAGGGCGCCGAGTCACCCGCCAGGGAGTAGCGGAGCGGAGGAGGCGCGTAGCGCGTTGACACGCCGGCCGTCCCGGGGCTACCCCTCATGCATCCCCTTATTTTTCTTTGTTTCTAACATCAAATTACACCGAAGACCCCTCGATACACCCGCTGTTCCAGGAGCATCTCTCCGAACGTCTCCATCAACGGACGAATCCGGTCATCGGGCCAATTGGGAAGATGGTGATACAGCATCAACCCCTGCCGAAACAACGAATGCGTCCGCCGCTTCACGGTGTTCGCCTTCAACCAGCGGTCATAGCCGATGCGCTCGCCCGCTGCACCCAGCAGCGACAGCATCGCGATCGCCAATGCACTGATCAGCAACAGCCGGTCCCGCCGGTCCGGGCGCGAAACGTGCATCGACGACAGGCCCATCCCGAAGCGCATGTCCTTGATGTCCCGAAAGCCCGCTTCAATCCCCCAGCGCTTGCCGTAGTACCGAATCAACACCGGCGTCGGCACGGTCGCTTCGCTGGCCACCAAGCACCACGGTTCGTCCATCTTCCGATCGTGTACACACACGACCACGCCCACCGGCAGCTCGTGAGCATCGGTCACCCGAGCGCCCACCAACCGCCGCGCACGCCCCCCAGCGCCGACCCACGCTGCGGCCGGTCGCCGCTCGCCCCGCGCATTCGTCACGTAGATGTCTCCGCGCAACCGAATCACGTATTCAAAGGTCAGTTCCTCCGTCAGTGCGTAGAACAGCTTGCAATCCGCAAAGCCCCGATCCGCCACGACCGTGACCTTCACCCCCGCCGGCAGTACCTCCCGCAACCGGCACAGCACTTCGTACTCGTAGCGGCGCTGGTTGCCCTTCAGGGTCGACGACGCCACGGTCTTCCACAGCAGGGGCGTCGCGCGCCCGTGGCCTGTCAACATCGACAGCACAATAGTGTCCTGCCCGTCCGCGGCAAAGCTCGTCCAATCCAGCGCGACGATTACTTCCTTGCGAGCACCAACAATGTACGGCGTCCAATAGGCGAAGAAAGTCCCGACATCAACCCCTCGATTGCTCAGGAGCCGATCCACCTGTTTCACACCATGCTTGGTCAACGTGCCCATGGCCTGGGCCAAGCCACGCCCCACCGCATGGATCGCCAGCGACGCACTCGCCAGCACGCCCAAGGTGGCATTGGCCAACGACAGCACCCGTTTGGCATGCAAATCGCCCTCGTACAAGGTGGTTACGAAGTTCAGAAGATCGTGTCTCTGGAGCAGTCGGTTGCGAGATGTTGGCGGCTTCTGATGTAAGCGCATGGGTCAACATACTAACCCAGGCGCGCGACATTGTGCAAAGTCCATCCCGTCGGAGATGTTTGTTCCACCGAACGGTTTCGTCTTATTGATTCACGTGATAAAATGAGGGGATCTCTGAGGGGCTATCCCACGGTCGCCGCTCGTTGAGCCCATCGATCAGAGCTCAGCCCACCCACTCCTGTTTGTAATTGGTTACTGGGTCGGTTCAGTACGCGCGGCGGACGTCGAAACCGCGGGGCGAGACGTCGAAGGACCGCGGTGGGTGACGTCCGGGTGCACAAAAATGCACAAGTGCCGATAAGCCAAGTGTGCGCCCAACCCGCAGCGAGCAGGACGCGCCCCGGCCGACGCAGGAGGAGTACGCACGCGTGAAGCGCGAGCTCGAAGAGGCCGAGCGTGAACACGAAGGGCTGCAGCGGCGGATCGAACGGCTCGAGAGGCAGAACACGCGCCTGAGACGACAGCTCGATGCGGCGAGACGCGCCGGGTATCGCCAAGCCGCCCCCTTCGCCAAGGCCCTCACCCCCCGACCCAAGCGCCCAGGCCGACGAGCCGGTGCCCAGTACGGCCAGCCGGCACGCCGGTGCAGGCCAACCCGGGTCGATGTCCGCCACGACGTACCGCTGCCGCCGAGCTGTCCGGCTTGCGGTGGACGAGTCCGCTCGACGGGCGTGGCCTCCCAGCTCCAGGAAGAACTGCCGGTCCCGCGGGTCGTCGTCCGCGGACGAAACCGGGTGGAAGGTCGGCGGCCACCTGCAGTGGCTCTGGGCTGCCGTCGCGACGAAGACGACCGTCTACGCGATTCAGCCCGGACGAGGCTTCGAGGAGGCTGCCAACCTGTTGGGGCCGGACTTCGACGGCGTGCTCATCCGCGACGGCTGGGCGCCGTATCGGCGCTTCACCCAAGCCACCCATCAGACGTGCCTGGCGCACCTCCTCCGACGGGGACGGACCCTGTGGAGCGACCATCCCCGCAGTCGCGTCGCCGCCGACATCCACGCCTTGTTGAAGCACTCGCTGCGCCTGCGCGATGACGCCCGGGTGGGCAGGCTGTCGCCCGACGGCCTCGGCGAAGCCGTCGAAGCCTGGCCGCCCGACTCGCCCGACGACTGACCCGCCCCGGCCCTCTCGCCGACGTTCAGCGCTTCGCGGCGCATCTGACCAGGGAATGGACGGCGCTGTTCAACTTCCTGCGCAACCCCGCCATCGACGCCACCAACTGGCGCGCCGAACAGGCCATTCGCCCCGCCGTCGTCACCCGCAAGGTGTGTGGAGGCAATCGCTCCTGGCGCGGCGCGGCCACGCAGCAGACGCTGGCCTCGGTCATCCGCACCGCCTGCCAGCGCCAGTGCAATCCGCACGCCGTGATCGTGGAGCTACTTCGATCACCTTCGCCTACTGTTGCACCCGAACTGCAAGGCTCCGCACCGTAGAACCCTTCACCCGGTAACCAATTACTCCTGTTTGGGGAGAGGCCAAAGAGTGTGAAACGAAGGCATGTGCGTGTGCCAAGGTCCAAGCACACATGTCGCGCAACACATGGAATCCGGCGAAGTGGAACGCCTGCCGAAGCGCGGTCAGCCAGTCACCTCCATTGGGCTGTCGCCGGGGTCTGGCAGTGCGGCGCAAGTACCGTCTTGGCCACGGAGCTCGCGGGAGGGACACGTACGCTCCAAATCTCTGCAGCGGGTTCCACAACACGCCCCGGCCCTTGGCCGGGGCTTTGGCTGGTCCGGCAAGTGTCTTCATGAGTTGTCAGTCAACTCCTGGAGCCCTGCCGCCATCCGTGGAGCCAATGTGTTGACGATGCTGGCGAGTTCCTTCACTTCGCTAGCGTCGATAGAAATCTTCCGCCCCACGACAGCACGGGTGTCGCCGGTCTTCGTAATGTAATCCAGATCAACAACGCTCAGTTTGTGTGCGATCAGGTGGCGCTTCTGAAAGGCCTTGACAGCCGCTCGCCACTTTGCCGGCTCTACTGCGGTGGACAAGTCAACTCCGAACAAGTCCAGAAAGCTCTTCCACGCACCTTCCAGATTCTGGAAGGTCATCTTCTGCGCCTTGGCGGGGGTCCGTGCTTTGTTTGCGTGTACTCGGCACAACTCGCGCCCGAACCCGTCAAAGGCGGAAACGCAGTCTTCCAGGGCATTCTCGATGAGTTTTTCAGCTAAGACTCGTTCCTCCTTCTTTGTCATTTCTAATATCTTTCCGACCATTTCGAGGCTCTTGCCGAGGATCTGGAGTGAGTTGTGTTGGCCACAATCCGGGCAGAACGCGAAGACACCGTATACCGAGTATCGGAGTGTGCAGTTGGCACAGACGACTTCGGTCTCGAGCTGGCTTTCCCTGTAGTAGCGGATAGGTGGCTGCAGACCTGGCTCGAGCTTCATCGGGTTCTTCCGGCGGCGGGTGGCCAGCTCGCCGGTCAGCAGCTTCTGCAGCAGCTCGACCGCGAGGTTGCGCCGCTGCATGCCGCGCACTTCGGCCAGGAACTCCTCGGAGAGGATGGAGACGTCTGGCCTGTCGAGGCCGGCGGCGGCGAAGATATCCAGCACGCCGTCCGGGGCCACCGCGCGCGAGACGATCTGGCGCACGGCGTGGTCGAGCTCCTCGTCCGTCCTGCCCTCCGAGGCCGTGCGCTTGGACAGCGCCGTGCGGACGGCCTGGAAGAACGCGACGTCGTCGCGGATGCGCATGGCCTCTGCGTGCGGCACGGCGAGGGCGAAGGCCTGCGAGAGCGCCCGCACCGCGCTCAGGCAGCGTTCCTTGCCGTTCTCCTGCGCGAGGACGTGTTCCTGGGCGGCAGGCAGAAGACCGAGCCGCTCCGCCGGCGTGCCTTCCACCCACGCGGTCCGGTCGAACCCGTGGAAGAGGCCGCAGCAGATCTCGTACTTCTCCAGGATTGCGGCGACGGCCTGTTCCTGGTCGAGAGCGGTCTCTCCGGTGCCGCCGCTCTCGGTACAGGTGGCCAGCGCCCGTTTCAACTCATGGGCGAGGCCCAGGTAGTCGACGACGAGCCCGCCGGGCTTGTCGCGGAACACGCGGTTGACCCGCGCGATGGCCTGCATCAGCCCCTGGCCGCGCTACGTACATCGTGTGCAGGCTGGGCGAGTCGAAGCCGGTGAGCCACATGTCGCGCACCAGCACGATCCGGAGGGGGTCGCCGGGGATCGCGGAACCGCTTGGCCAGCGCCTCGCGCTGCGGCTTATTGCGGATGTGCGGCTGCCAGCCGGGCGGGTCGGCTGCCCACTTCGTCTTCAGCTTCTCGCGGCGGTCGACCTCCTCCCCCTCGGTCACTTCCTCGAAGCCGGCATCGATCGTGGGTCTCTCGCGCTCGTCGAGGGCCAGCTTGGCGAGGCGGCTCTCGTAGTAGATCGGCACGGTCGCCCCGTCCTCGACCGCGCGCTGGATGTCGTAGACGCTGATGTGGTCGCCGAACACCGCACGCGTGCCCCGGGATCTCGAGTTCATGCTTGAGTTGGTCTCTCAGTTACGGTACCGGGCATCGGCATCTGCTCGGTGGCCGATGGCGTCGACACCTTGGACGATGAGGCCATTCTCGGTATCCAGATCCGCGGTGTCTTCAACGAACATCAACTGCGCGACGTGCGGCAGAAAGACCCTCCGGGGCCAGTTGGGTCAGAAGGCGCGCGGTTTCTTCGTCGGCGAAGCCACGTTCGGCTACAGGTCCGGGTCGGTTGGCGTGGTTCGCAAGGACAGCCAGGGTCGGCTTCGGCCCGAGGGCTACGTCATGCGGATCGACCCTGTCGAGGCTGACATTGTCCGGCGCATCTTCCGGGACTTCGCTGACGGTGGATCTCTGTCGGGCATCGTGCGCGCTTTGAACGACGAGTGTGTTCCGGGCCGCTACCGCTCGGTCGGTGGCTGGTCGCCGAGTACGGTCAGTCGCATCCTCGACAACACCAAATACAAGGGGGTCTGGATCTGGAACAAGACGCGCAACATCCGTGATCCTCGTACGGGTCGGATTCACTCGGTCCAGAAGCCGGAGTCCGAGTGGGATGTCCGAGAGGACGAGTCGCTCCGCATTGTCGATCAGGCGTTGTGGGAGGCCGTTCGCCGTCGGCGGGAGGAGGTTCGTGGGACTCTTCCCGGCGGTCCCGGGCAGCGCGGCTTTTCCGCTGCTCAGCAGCCTGGGGTCCAGGCTTTCCCGCGTCACTTGCTGTCCGGAGCGATGGTGTGCGGTTCGTGCGGGTCTTCGGTCTGCTTGGTCAGCGGGAAGGGTAGTGGCTACTACGGCTGTCATGCCGCTGCCAAGAGCGCTTGCGGGAACCGGGTCCTGGTCCCCCGGCGTCTCGCCGAGGACATCATTCTGCGCTCGGTCCTCGAGCGTCTGCTCGACCCCGAGGCTCTTCGGCGCGTCCTCCGGCGCGTTGAGGAGGAAGCCCGGCATCTGTATGCCGAGATCCCGCTCCGGAGGGAAACGAACCCTGAACGCCCGGGCTCGTTCTCGCGGCCGGCGGCAGCCTTCGGCCGCGCAGGATCGACCACGGCGAACCGGCCCCCCCTCGAGAGGCCGTCGAGCCAAGCGGCCGTCGAGCTGGTCGA
Organism: Vicinamibacterales bacterium; assembly: GCA_965215895.1. Classification (GTDB taxonomy): domain Bacteria; phylum Acidobacteriota; class Vicinamibacteria; order Vicinamibacterales; family UBA8438; genus JAJEEA01. The sequence continues at coordinate 1,979,131 of OZ244130.1, forward strand.
CCCAGGCCTTCCGGTGTCGGCGAAGAGCTCGGCGACGGAGCCGGGCTCCTGAAGCTCGGCGGGAGGGCGCACGAATGTGGTCGAGGAAGACGCCGCGCGACGGGTCGACGGCCGCCGATTCGCCGAGAAGGTGGCCGAGGGCGGAGACGGCGGCGGCGGGCGGGTGGACCCCCTGGATGGGCTGCCTCCCCGGCGGGGTCCAGCAACTCGAAGATGAGCTACGCGTGGTTCGTTCCCGGGATAAAGCGCGTCAGGTTTCCCGTCAGCGTGCGCGTGGTGGTCTGGTCTTACATCGCGAAGGCATGGTGAGCCATGACTGGCGCCTGCGTGCTGCCGGCCGTCACGGCCGTAACCAGGACAGCCGCCCACCAGGCACGCCGGGTCCCGTCTTCATGGCACACCTCCGTGATTCGCGCTCCGGACCCCGCCTCACTCCTCGGGGCGTACCCAGCCTTGCTCGAAATGTTGCTCCCAGTTCTGGGCCCAAGGGCGACCAAATCGGCCGAGGGCCCTGGCCTCTGGGGCCATCGATGGGCTTTGGAGGTGCGGCACATCGAGGAGCGGACACGAAAAGAGCCACGGCGCGTCTCATCGACGCACCGTGGCTCTGTCATACTCCGCGCCGCTGTGCGGCGTGGCCAGTTGGCCGGCTACTGACTGGCGCCGCCGCTCCCTACCTCGACCAACGCAACGCGGCTGACGCCGCTGCACGCCAGCACCAGGTTCCCGTCTGCGGTGGCCATCATGTTCCGGACCACACCGCCCCCAGAGGGAATCGCCCACGTCTGGAACTCTTCGGTCCTGGAATCGAACCGGACGAGCGTGTTCGGCTTGACAGCGGATTCGCTATACCAGATCACGTCGCCGACCGTCGCGATGCCGTAGGGTCTGGAGTCGGGCCCACCGGGTGATGCCCAGTCCTTCACCGTACCAGTCGACGGATCGAAGCGACCCAGGTATCCCCTCGAGTAGTCCGTGTACCACACGGCGTCGTCTGGAGTGAGCGCGATGCGCCGCGGGCGCGACTCGGGATTCGGAAGCGTGTGCTCGGTGATCTCCATCGTGTCGGGATTCACGCTTCCCACTCGGTTCCCGCGGAAATCCACGTACCAGGGTACCCCTTGCGAATTGACCTGAATCCCGTACGGATACGTATTGTCGGTGGGGGTCTTGGAAACCGTCACCTCGCCGGTCGAGGGGATGACGCGTCCTACATGACCTGACTGCAAGGTGAAGAAGAAGTTTCCGTGCTGATCGAAGATGGGCGTATGCGGGCCGCGAACCCCCTCCGGCAGCTTGTACTCGGTGACCTCGCCCGTGCTCGGATTCAGGTAGCCGACTTCTTGCACGTTGATGCCCGTGTACCAGATGTTACCGTCCGCGTCCTCAGCGAGGCCGTGCGGCCCGGAGTTCGGCGTGTCGAGAGGAAATTCCGTCAGCTCGCCCGTTCGCGGATCCGCTCGACCAAGCAGGCTGTTCCACTGCCCTGTCCACCAGATCGTCCCGTCACGGGCGGCCAGAGGATCGTGCGGTCGCTGGCCGCGCGTGGGCGTCAGCCACTCCCGGATGTTCACGTTCACTGGGCCCGCAATGAGGTTGGCTCTAGGAATGTCCGATTTCTCAGGGAAATTCGCCGCGAGGTAGCTGGAGATCGTGTCGACCTGCTGGTCCGGCAGTTCCACCATCGAGCCGAACAGGTGGGACCACTGATCCTTCGAGAAGCCGAATGACCGGGGGATGAAGCTCAAATTGTGGCACGCGGTGCAGATCGTCTGGACCATCTGCTTACCGTCCCCTTCCGGCAACTGGACGTCCACTCGGTCCCGCTGCTGGCCCTGCAGCTCCGCGCCCAGCAGCAACGCCAGAAACACCGCCACCACTCCAACCAACAACAGTAGTCGCTTTCGCATGGTCTCTCTCCTGTGCAAGAAAACCGAGCGGCCGAGCGCGTCCATGGTTCGGATTCTAGCCCAACGACGGCCAACGAGGAGCCGCGGATCGTCGTGGCGGGATGGCGGGGTCAGGTCTGCGGCTCCGGAAGGCCGCGGCCGCGCCGACCGATGCCACGCTGGCCGAGGACCGGTGGGCGGGGTCTGTGGTCCCGAACGGCCGTGTCTGGACGACGGGGGGTCCGCCGCGTCACGCCGCGGTGGTTCAACCGCTGGCGTTCCCGACGACCAAGTCCTCGAACTCGAAGCCGGTCAAGGCCGGCATCCGCATGCCCTGCGACCGGTCCTTCACGTGATCCCGCGGCGGTCAGGTCCTCAACTGGGGGCAGCCCGGAGTCCACCACAATCCCGACCCGCCTGGTTATCCTGCGTGATTCGCTCGCCACCAACCGAGGCCGCGGCCGGACCTGGCACTCTCGGCGGGGCGGACGGCGCCTACGCCATGGATGCAACCTCGCTCCGGTGCCAGGCGATATGGACTCGGAGTTCCCTGGGAGCGGGACGCGCTCGCGTTCGTGCGCGACCGGCTGCCCGATGAGGCTCAGGCTGGCTCGCGGTCGAGGACGGACAGGGGCGTGGTGGTCGAGGGACCAGTCCGGCCGAGGTAGGCCGCCCAGTCGTCCATCAGCCGGCGCCGCCGGTCGAAGAGCGTCGAGCGGGCGTATGCGGCTTCCACCTTGTCCTTGACGGCGTGGGCGAGCGCGGCCTCGAAGACTTCCCGCGGGTGATTGGTCTCTTCGGAGGCCCAGTCCCGAAAGCTGGAACGGAAGCCGTGGGGCACCGCCTGGATCCCACGCTCCTTGAGGAGCTTGGAAAGCGTCATGTCGGAGAGCGGGTGGTCGCGGGAGCTGGGAAAGACGAGGCCGCTGTGGTTCTCGAGGGCGCGCGCGGCGTCGAGGACCGCCTTGGCGCGGGGAGACAGGGGGACCTCGTGGCTGCGGTTCGCCTTCATACGCGCGGCTGGGACCGTCCAGACGGACGCATCGAGGTCGATCTCCGACCACAGCGCTCCCCGAACCTCGCCCGACGGGGCGGCCGTCAGGACGAGGAACTCGAACGCGAGCTTTGCCGTCGGCGTCGCGCCGGAGGCCCGCACCGTCTCGATGGCGGCCGCCACCTCGCCGTGGGGCAGCGCCCGCATGTGCTGGACCACGTCCCGCTGACGCCCGAGGGTCGCCCCGACGCGGTCGCACGGGTCGTCGGTCCGGAACTCCATGGCCGCCGCCCACTGCATGACGGCGCTGATGCGCTGGCGCACCCGGCGGGCCGTCTCCGGCTTCTTGTGCCAGATCGGACCGAGGATCTGGAGGACGTCCGCGCTGGTCACCTCGGAGACCCGGCGTTGGCCGATGGCGGGGAAGACGTACCGTTCGAGGCTGGCCGGCCAGTCGAGGGCGTGCTTGGGGTTGCGCCAGCCGGCCCGCTTCTGCTCCAGGACGCGTGCCGCCGCGTCGGTGAACGTCGGCGTCGTGCGGGCGCGCCGCTTCTCGGCCAAGGGGTCGCCACCGCTTCGGGCCATCCGGCGGTTGGCCAGAGCCTGGGCTCGTGCCTCCTTGAGCGACACGAGCGGGAAGCCGCCGAGTCCGAGCTCTCGTTTCCGTCCGGCGATCACGAGTCGCTGGCTCCAGCGCCGGCTGCCGGACGGGTCGACCTGCAGGTAGAGGCCTTGGCCGTCACAGTACCGCCCGGCCTTGGCGACGCTGCGCACGAAGGCGGCGGAGAGGGCGTTGTCGGGATGCCGGCCTCGGGGCTTGAGCCTTCGCTCTTTGTTCCGGCATGGCATTACCCGCAATTATAAATACCCCTTATTTATGATCTGGAACCCCCCATGTCCTCTCGGACCATCTCGGCCGTCGCGGACGCGCGACGCGCAGAAAAAGCCCTTTAATTGTGGCGATTTATGGGAAGTCCCCGGACCGGCCTGGAATCTCTCGGTAATGGAGGGTTGGTGGAGGCGGCGGGAGTCGAACCCGCGTCCGAGAATACGTCCCCACAGGAATCTACATGCGTATCCGCGCCTGTTGTTTCGCCACCCGTGTGAGAGCGCGGCCAAAACCGCGGGCGGCTAAGCGTCGAAAATCTCGCTACGACCCGTCGTCGCCCCGGGTCGGAGCCAGCCTGCTGAATGACGTTCCGTCCCACCCCGCAGGCGAAGGCGAGGGGAACGTCGCCGCTTGATTAGGCGGCGAGAGCGAGCTGCGTATCGTTCGCAGTTATGGTGTTTTCCATCGGATTAACGAGTCGATGGTGCTCGGCATGCATCCCGTGTTCGCCTATCCCCGTCGAAGCCGTGTCGCCCCCCTCTTGACATGTCGTTCAGGGCCGCCGGAGCTGTGTCGCTCGAAGCGCCCGAAACCGACAATCCAGTATACCGCGGATGCGACACCGGGGGCCTCGGGCGGAACGTCCGGGTGTCGGGCGGCGTATCGATCGGCGGTTTGCGGGACCGGTCGACGATCGAAGGACCGGCACGTTGCGGGCGGGTCGAGGGCCGGCGGGCTGGCCCACGCGCTATAATCGCGAGAAGACCATGGTGCTTGAAGACGCGGTGCAACGCTCGGGCGAGAAGCTGCTGCGGAGAATCCGCGAGCAATCGGAACCCGAGATCCGCGGGTTCATCGGCGAGCTGCTGACGGCGGCGGCGCGGGAGCGGGCGGCGGCCCTCGAGGACGTTCGCCGGAACGCCGACGCGGACCGCGAGAAGGCGGTGCGCGAACAGGCGGCCAGCGTTCGGGCCGAGGCGCAGCAGGTGATGGACTCGGCCCTGGAGGCGGCGCGCGAGGAGGCCGAACGCGTGCTGGCCCGGCGCGTCGGCGAGGTGCAGGCGGAGACGGAGCGGACCCTGACGGAGCTGGCCGCCCTGGAGGCGAGCTTGGCCGAGGCGCCCAGGCCGGAGGAGGTTCTGGGCCGGGTGGTCGACGGCGTGCGGCGGCTCGACAGTGCGTCGAGCCTGACCGACGTGTTGAACGCCCTGGCGGAGGTCGCCGGCGCCGAGGCGCAACGGGCCGGGGTGGTCATCGTGGAGGGGGAGCGCATCCGCGGCTGGCGCTTCGTGGGGTTTGAGCCGATGCCGGCGCCGGCGCGTCAGGTCGATCTGGCGCTCGTCGACGCGGGCATCGTGGGAGAGGCGGCGGCGTCGGCGACGTCGCGGTCCGTGGTGGCCGGTGCGGGAGCGGGCGGCGGGGTGCCGGCGTTCATGACGCTGCCGTCCGGCGCGAACGCGGTGGCGGTGCCGGTGATGGTGGGCGGGGACGTGAGCGCCATCGTCTACGGCGACGACGGCGGCGGAGAGCCGCCGGCCGGCTGGCGGGAATCGATCGAGATCCTCGCCCGGCACGCGGGACACTGCCTCGAAGGGCTGACCGCCGCCCGCATGGTCCAACTGGCCCGCCTGGATGCGGCGGGAGGCGTGAGGTCCGACCCGCCGAGACTCTCGTTCAACGACCCGGACAACCGTGCAGGAAAGGCCGCCCTGGCCTCCGGCAGCGACCGTCCCACTTGATTCTCTCGCGCCAACCGGCGTCCTTTCAATCAGTTGCGGGCGTTTCGGGGTGAGTGCCGGTGCAGAGACTCCGGAGGGTGCGTCGATCCGCGCCGGTATAATTGCGCCGATGGCCACCACCACCGGCTCGCGCAAGGCGTCTCGGTTCACCGAGTCGGTGATCCGCGAGATGACCCGACTGGCCCACCAGCACGGCGCGGTGAACCTGTCTCAGGGGTTCCCCGACTTCGCCGCGCCGGCCGCGTTGAAGGCGGCGGCGCAGGCTGCGATAGGCGCCGACATCAACCAGTATGCGGTGACCTGGGGCGCGAAGCCGCTGCGCGAGGCGGTGGCGCGCGACTTCACGCGCCGGCACGGCGTGCCGGTCGACGCCGAGACCCAGGTGACGGTGTGCTGCGGGTCGACCGAGGCGATGATGTCGACGATGCTGGCGACGGTCGACCCGGGCGACGAGGTGGTCGTGTTCGAGCCGTTCTACGAGAACTACGGTCCCGACGCGATTCTGTCGGGGGCGGTGCCGCGCTACGTCACGCTGCAGGCGCCGGACTGGACGTTCGATCCGGATGCCCTGGCCGCCGCTTTCAACGCCCGGACGCGGGCCGTCATCATCAACACGCCCAACAATCCGACCGGCAAGGTCTTCAGCCGCGACGAGCTGGAGACGATTGCCGAGCTGTGCCGCCGGTGGGATGTCCTCGCCATCACGGACGAGATCTACGAGCACATCCTCTACGACGGCGCCCGGCACGTCCCGATGGCGGCCGTCGACGGGATGGCGGACCGCACCGTCACGATCAACAGCCTGTCCAAGACCTACAGCGTGACCGGGTGGCGGGTGGGGTGGGCCATCGCTGCGCCGCGGCTCACGGGGGCGATCCGGAAGGTGCACGATTTTCTGACGGTGGGGGCGGCGGCGCCGCTGCAGGAGGCGGGGGCGGCGGCCCTCGCGCTGCCCGACGCCTACTACGCGGAGCTCGCGGCGGGATACCGGCGGCGGCGCGACATGCTGCTCGATCTGCTCGAGCCGCGCGGATTCACGTGCTTCAAGCCGCGCGGGGCCTACTACATCATGACCGACGTCAGCGGGTTCGGATTCGCCGACGACCTCGAGTTCGCCCGCTACCTGGTGGCCGACGTGGGGGTCGCGGTGGTCCCCGGCAGCAGCTTCTATCACGACCCGGCCCTGGGCCGCACCCAGGTCCGCTTCACCTTCTGCAAGCGGGACGAGACGCTGCAGGCGGCGGGACGCCGTCTCGCCGCGATACCCGTCCCCGCCCGGGCGTCGGCGCCGTAGATAGTGGTGCCGCCTCCTGCAAGGTCAGAACCGCAGCAGGGCGCCCACGTACACGCCTTCGAGCTTCAGGTCGACGTCGTGGTCCGCGGTCTCCAGGCGCAGGCGCCGGGACCGGTAGCCGAGCTGCAGCCCGAACGCCTCGACGAAGTTCAGCGCCGCATGCACGTCGTAGGCGAGATGCTCGCCGGTATAGCCGAGGATTTTGCCGATCCCGGGCGGCGTCCGGAGGAGGCTCGCCTCGGCCCCCAGCATGATCACCGGTGACGGGTACAGCCGCACCACCCCGCCGACGCCGGGGACCGGCCGGCGCAGGCGCGCCAGCTCGCAGGCGGGGGTCGCGGCGTCGCAGCCGGTGCCCGGCGGGCCGTCCTGCGCGACCCGGATGTCGGTGTATCCGGCCTCGGCGAAGAGACCCAGCGAGCCGCGGGCGAGGTGGAGGACGTCGTACTCGTAGGCCAGCCGCCACGTCTTCCACGTGAGGGTCGAGGCGACGGGCCCCGCGGGTTCGACCCCGGCGTCCCCGGGGGCCGGCCGGTCGTCGAGGGCGGTGTCGGCGGCGTAGCGGATCGGCAGATAGTCGAGATGAACCCGCTGCCGGCGGCTCAGTCGCAGCCGCACCCGCACGTCGAGGAACCGCGGCGCGGAAGCGCCCGGGTCGCCGGCCGGGCTGGTGGTGGCGCCGGACCGGCCCGCCCCGCGGCTCGCGACGGTCAGATCCTGCGCCGGCGCCCACAGCGAGCCCAGGAGCTCGAGGCGGTACAGCTCGCCGACCGGGAAGTCCGCCGGGGTGGGCGAGAGCTGGGCCGCCGCGGGATGGGCGCAGGTCAGCAGGCCGATCAGCAGGCATCCCCGGACGGCGGCGCGGGGATGCGACGCGCCCGGCGCGGAGAGGGCCGCGGCGCGCGGGCGACCGGGGCAGGATCTCCCGTCGCACCGAGGCCGGCGGTCGAATGCAGCGGGGTCTTGTGCCACGGGCTACCTGCCGCAACCGGGGGGGCGTCACGGGCGACGGCGGCCCCGCATCGGCGCGAGACCGTTTCACGGGGGTTATCGACACTTCCGATTCCCGGCTGCAGCCCGTTTGGGCGATGCCCCGGGCGTCCCCGGCCGGTGAACCCGCGCGACGTGCGTCCGGCGAACCGGGAAGATGCACTGGCGGCAAGGCCGTCGCGTGGGGCCCGGCCGCGGAAGCTGGCGTGGGGCGTGCCGGGTGTCCCCGGCCGGTGAACCCGCGCGACGTGCGTCCGGCGAACCGGGAAGATGCACTGGCGGCAAGGCCGTCGCGTGGGCCCGGCCGCGGAAGCTGGTATCCTGGATGTCGCGACCCCGGCGGCGCGGCCCGCCGCTTGCCGCGGGTCGCCCGGTCTGCGTGCGACTCTCCGTTTCCCATGTCTCCTCTTGCGCGACTCGTTCCCTGCGTGCTGCGGTATCGACGGCGGTTCCTGCTCGGTCTGCTGTGCCTGGTGCTCACCACCGGGTTCTCGCTGCTCGGGCCGTGGGTGCTGCGCTTCGCCGTGGACGACCTGACGGCGGGCGTCACCCGGGACAAGCTCGCCCTGCACGCGGCCACGTTGCTCGGTCTCGCGGTGGCCGGCGGGGTGTTCCGGTTTCTCATGCGCCGGATTCTCGTCGGCGCCTCGCGGGCCATCGAGTACGACCTGCGCAACGCCTTCGTCGCCCACGTGCAACGGCTGCCGCTGGCGTACTTCCACGCCACCCGCACCGGCGACCTCATGTCCCGCGCCACGAACGACCTGAACGCGGTGCGGATGATGGTCGGTCCCGCCATCATGTACATGGCCAACACCGGCATGGTGTTCGTCGTCTCGGTCGCCCTGATGTTGTCCATCGACCCGGTCCTGACGCTGGCCGCGCTGGCGTGCCTGCCGCTGGTCTCGTTGGTCGTGAAGTTCTTCGGGAGCGCGGTGTACCGCCACACCGAGCAGATTCAGGCCCAGTTGTCGACGCTGAGCGCGGTGGTGCAGGAGGGGCTGGCCGGCGTACGGGTGGTGCGCGCGTACTGCCGCGAGGGTGTCGAAACGGAACGGTTCCGGCGCGAGAACGAGGAGTACTTCTCCCGCAACGCGCGGCTCATCCGGGTGCAGGCGCTTTTCTATCCGAGCCTGGGGTTCATTCTGGGGCTGGCCGGGGTGCTGGTGCTCTGGCTCGGCGCGCGGCACGTCATCGAGGGGCGGATCACGGTGGGGCAGTTCGTCGCCTTCAACGCCTATCTGCTGATGTTGAGCTGGCCGATGATCGCGTTCGGGTTCGTGACCAATCTGTTTCAGCGGGGGATGGCGGCCTGGCGCCGGATGTGCGACGTCCTCGACGCCCCTCCGGCGGAGCCCGACCCCGCGGACGCCGCTGCGCCGCCGGCTCCGGGGCGCCTCCGCGGGGTCGCCGGAGGTATCGAGTTTCGAGGCCTGTCGTTCGCCTACAACGGCAGGCCGGTGCTGCAGGGGGTGTCCGCCCGCGTCGAGCCGGGCCGGGTGCTCGGGGTCATCGGCCCCACCGGTTCGGGGAAGTCGACGCTCCTTGCCCTGCTGCCGCGGTTGTTCAACCCCCCGCGGGGCACCGTCTACATCGACGGCATCGACGTGCTCGACCTGCCGTTGCCGGTGCTGCGGCGGCAGATCGCCATGGTGCCGCAGGATCCCTTCCTGTTCTCGGACACCATCGCCGGGAACGTCTCGTTCGGGGTCGAGACGGCCGGGGTTCCCGATGCCGGCGCTCCCGATGCTGGCGCTCCCGATGCCGGCGACTCCGATGCCGGCGACCCGGATGTGGGTGACCCGGATGTGGGTGACCCGGATGCCGGTGACCCGCATGCCGGTGACCCGGATGCCGGCGACTCCGATGCCGCGCAGAACGTCGGGGCGGTGGTGGCGGAGGCGCTGGCCCTGGCCCGGCTCGACACGGATATCGCGGGGTTCCCCGACGGCGTGGAAACGCGGGTGGGCGAGCGTGGCGTCACCCTGTCGGGCGGCCAGAAGCAGCGGACCGCCCTCGCCCGGGCGATATCCGCCGATGCGCGCATCCTCCTGCTCGACGACGCCCTGTCGGCCGTCGACGCCAGCACGGAGGCGGACATCCTGGCCGGGCTCCGCCGGGTCCTGCGCGGGCGCACGTCCATCATCGTGTCGCACCGCATCTCGACGGTGCGGGCCGCCGACCTGATCCTCGTGCTCGACGAAGGCCGCGTCGTCGAGCGCGGCGCCCACGACGAGCTGGTGGCGCGCGACGGCCTGTACGCCGGGCTCCATCGGAAGCAACTGATCGAGCAGGCGCTGGTGGAGCAGGGGTGATGCAGCCGGACGACGAGGTTCTCGGCAAGGCCTACGACGCCCGCCTGATGCGCCGGCTGCTGGGCTACATGCGGCCCTACCGCGCCCCCATCGGGCTGGCGTTCGTCTCGATCCTGGGGCTTTCCATCCTGCAGCTCGCGCCGCCGTATCTGACCAAGGTGGCGATCGACACCCATATCGCGGCGGGAGACGTCGACGGCCTGACCCGGCTGGCTCTGCTCCTGCTCGGGGTGCTGGTGCTGTCCTATGTGTTCGAGGCCGTGCAGACCTATGCGCTCCAGGTCACCGGCCAGCGCATCATCTTCGACCTGCGGATGCAGATTCATGCGCATCTCCAGAGTCTCGACGTGGCGTTCTTCGATCGCAACCCCGTCGGCCGCCTGATGACCCGCGTGACCACCGACGTCGACGCCCTGAACGACCTGTTCGCGTCGGGCGTGGTGTCGGTCTTCCGCGACGTCTTCATGCTGACGGGCATCGCGATCGTGCTGTTCGTCATGGACTGGCGTCTCGCCCTCGTCGCCCTTTCCGTGCTGCCCCTGATCGCGGCGGTGACGCAGTGGTTCCGCCGCCACGCCCGGCAGTCCTATCGCGACGTGCGGGGCTGGATCGCCCGCATCAACGCCTTCCTGCAGGAGAACGTCACGGGGATGGCGACGGTGCAGCTCTTCCGGCGCGAGGCGCGGCAGTACGAGCGGTTCGACGCCATCAACCGGGCCTGCCGGGACGCGCACCTCGCGTCCATCTTCTTCTACGCGGTGTTCTATCCCGCCATCGAGGTGCTCGGAGCCCTGGCCGTCGCCTCGATCATCTGGTTCGGCGGCGCGTGGACGCTGCAGGGCAGCCTCGAGCTCGGGTCCCTGGTGGCGTTCGTGCTGTACTCGCAGCGCTTCTTCCGCCCGATCAGCGATCTTTCCGAGAAGTTCAACGTCCTGCAGGCGGCGATGGCGTCGTCCGAGCGGATCTTCGCGCTGCTCGACACCCCGGTTGGGGTCGCCGATCCCGCCGCGCCGGCCGCCGCGCTGCGGGAGCACCTGCGGGATGACCAGAGAGATCACGGCGATGCGGTCGCCGATCCCGCGGCCCCGGCCGCCGCGGTGCGGGGGGGCGGCCACATCCGGTTCGAGAACGTGTGGTTCGCGTACCGCGGCGATCACTTCGTCCTCGAGGACGTCACCTTCGACGTCGCGCCCGGCCAGCGGGTCGGGGTGGTCGGCGCCACCGGGGCGGGGAAGAGCACCGTGCTCAACCTGCTGATGCGGTTCTACGATGTCGACCGCGGGCGCATCACCATCGACGGCGTCGACATTCGCGACCTGCCGCTCCACGACCTCCGGTCGCGGTTCGGCCTGGTGCTGCAGGACGTCTATCTGTTCTCGGGGACCGTGGCCGACAACATCCGTCTCGGCGACGAGGCGATCACCGACGACGACGTGCGCCGGGCCGCGCGGGGCGTGCATGCCGACCGGTTCATCGCGTCACTGTCCGACGGACTCGAGACCGCGGTGGCCGAGCGGGGAGCCACGTTCTCGGCGGGGCAGCGCCAGCTGCTGTCGTTCGCGCGCGCCCTCGCCTGCCAGCCGCCGGTGCTGCTGCTCGACGAGGCCACGTCGAGCGTGGACACCGATACCGAACGGTTGATTCAGGACGCGCTGCACGTGCTGATGTCAGGCCGCACGACGATCGCCATCGCCCACCGGCTGTCGACGGTGCAGGACATGGACACGATTCTCGTCTTCCACAAGGGCCGGCTGCGCGAGCAGGGCAGCCACCAGCGCCTGCTGGCCAAGCGGGGCCTGTACCACACGCTCTATCAGCTCCAGTATCGCGACCAGGAAGTCGGGATGGCGCCAGCCGCGTCGTAGGCGCTCGCGCCCAACTGCGCGGACTCCTTCAACGGCCCGTGGTGGAACCCCGCGTTGCACCGAGAACGGCGGGGCGCCCGCCTGAAAGGCATGAGGGGCATATTGGGCATTCTGCAACCTGCAACCGCGGACTGCAACGCAGTCCGACGAACAACGCAGTCAGGCTGATGCAACGCCGCTCGAATGCGCGGGGACTCTCACCACGGGCTGTCAAGGTTGCTGGGCGTCAAGTAACGCGCCCGGCGCTCAGATTGCGGCGGCTCGTCGAAGAAACGCTGCCAGATCATCGAACACCGGACTGGCAACCGGCACCGGGTTGTGGGTCTTCGACCAGATGTGTACGGCACCGGCGCTCGGGTCGTCCCGGCATGTTATCGCAACCGCGGTCTGAAACTGCATTTTGGCGCGCTTCACTGCGTCCCATCCGTCGCAGTCGGTCGCCCCGCACTTGTCCAGTTGCAGTAGGCATTCCGCCAGACCCTCGTGCTTCTCAAGGATGGCCTCTACGAGAAGCGTCTCGAGCGCGCCGTCCGCGTCGGCGCTCGGCATCATGAAGATTCCCGTGGACGGTGTGTCGCGTGTGCCGTCGCCGTTTCGGCCGACGATGACGTTGAACCGGCCGAGGTCGCGGAGATGTACCTCCTTGAAACACTTGAAGTTCGAGATCTCAAGGTCTTGAATCATGAGGCCCTGCGGTGTTCGGGATGGGCACCGATCGCTCCAGGGTTGCGAGAGCGTACCGCGAGTCCGGTGGCCAGTCAACGAGACAGGACCGCAAGGCGGGCGACATTCCGGGCCGGTCGCGTGGCGTGCTACGGACGCCGTCCGGTTCCGGGCCGGTCGCGTTTCGGAGGCGTAGAGACGGCCGGGAGTGTAGCGGCGGTACCTGCCGGACCCGCCTCCACACCCCCGGCTGTGAACGTCTACAGCCCCTCGGCCTGCTTCATCAGGTTGGCGTGCGTCCGGGCCACTTCCAGGCCGCCTTCGCCTTCCTGCCAGCCGGTGCGTCCGTCGCCGTTGGCGTCGACCCCCGACAGCAGCGCCTGCGCCAGCGTGTTCAGCTCCGCGACCAGCGGGGCGGCGTCGGCCGCGGTCGTGGTCCTGGCGATGCGCTTCGCGAGCATGACGATCTCGTCCGCGCGCGCCACGGTGTTCCGGGCCGACGTCGCGACGTGGTTGGCGTGGGTCTGGACTGCGCCCGACGCGCCGTCGGAGTTGGCGGCGGCGGTGATGTGCTGCGCCGCGCCGGCCGCCCCCCGCTTCACGCCGTAGCCGAGACCGGGGCCGTTCTCCATCTGCTCGGGGTCGACGGCGTGCAGCACGTGGGTGGTGTGCCGCTTCATGGACGCGAAGTTGCTCGGGTCGCTGGCCGCCAGGCCCGCGTGCCGTGCGGCGATCTCGGCCTCGGCGATGGCCGCGGGCAGCAGGCCCTGCCCGTCCGGCGTGTCGCGCCACGCGTCGGTGACGTGGCCGATGTGGTTGTGCGCGGCGTTCTGTTGTGCGGCGAGGTTGCCCCCGGCCAGGACCGCCACTGCGAGCAGAGCGGCGAGAGCGGCGTAGCTGGATCGTTTCATCGGTTCCTCCAGATTCGTTACAGGGGGCGTGAGCCCTTCGGGATCCGCGGCCCGACTCGGCCGGGCGCGGAGGCCGCTCCGGGACGTCGCCCGGACTGCCATTGACGATCTGTTCTTATACCGTGCGCGCCGTCTGGCGGCAAGTCGTCTCCCCGGGAGTGTCCGAGTTGCTTGTGGAGGGAGCGGGTCGGCGTCGCGTGACCGATCAGGGTTGATCTTGCCGGGTGGACAGGGTGGTCCGGTGATCTTGCCAGCCGGTGATCCGCCCTTCCAGCGTTGCGAGGCGGCGATCAACGTTACCAACCGTCGCGGCCAGGGAGGCGATGCGGCCGTTGGTGTCACGCCACAACAGCACGACGACGGCGATCACGATGGCCGGCGACAAAATGTCCGTCCACGGCATACAACAACGATATCACTTGCACAGTGACAGTCCACGGTCGATCAGGGTTGTGATGCGGCGCTCGGCCGGGCGGAGGGTCAGGTTTGGCGCTCCCCGACCGGCGGCGTCTACCGAAAGTGCTCGTATCCCGGCGGGAGCGCCCGGTCGCCGTCGGGGGTGCGCAGCACCGGATCGGAGGGTTTGGTCAACTCGCCGATACGCGTGATCGGGACCCCCCGGAAAAGGCGCGCCAGGGTCCGGAGCCCGCGGCGATTGCGGCGGGGCACGGCAATCAGCAGCTCGTAGTCGTCCCCCCCGCGGAGGGCCGCCTCGACCGGGTCGTCCCCGCGCCGGACGAACCAGCGGCGCGCCCCGGGATGCACCGGTATCGCGGCCGGGTCGACGACCGCGCCCACGCCGGAGGCGCGGGTGAGCTGGCGGAGCCCGTCCGCCAGTCCGTCGCTGAGGTCGATGCCGGCCCGCGCCACGCGGTTCCGGCCGAGCAGGGCGCCGATGCGGACCCGCGGCTCCGGCCGCCGGTAGCGGTGGATGCAGTCGTCGAGATCGGGGTCGGAGGCCGGGTTCGCCGGGGGACCCTGGCGGAGCGCGGCGAGGCCGGCCGCGGCGGCGCCGACGCTGCCGGTCACCCACAGCTCGTCCCCCGGCCGGCCGCCGTCCCGGGTCACCACGCGGCGGCGCCGCACCGCCCCGACCGCGGTCAGGCCCAGCACCAGGGGGCCGTGCGTTCGCGTGACGTTGCCGCCGACGAGCGCGATCCCGTGCCGGGCGGCCAGGGCGAGCAGCCCCTCGATTGCCGCGTCGAGATCGGCCACGGTCATCGCCGCCGGCAGGACCAGGGACAGCACCGCCACCCGCGGGGTGGCTCCCATGGCCGCCAGATCGCTCAGGTTCACCGCGAGCGTCTTGTGGCCGATGTCCGCCGCCGACACGAACGAGCGATCGAAGTGGATGCCTTCGACGAGGGTGTCGGTGGTGACGACGTCGAGGGCGCCGCGGGCCGGCTCCACGACCGCCGCATCGTCGCCGATGCCGGTGGGGACCCAGTCCGGCGGCGCCGGCGTCCGGCGTCGTATCCGCTCGATGATGGCCGCCTCGCCGAGGTCGCCGACGGTCGTCCCGGGGGCGGCGGCGACGTTATCTGGCGTAGTCCACCGCCCGGGTTTCGCGGATGACCGTGACCTTTATCTGACCGGGATACTGCAACTCGTTCTCGACCCGCTTCGCGATGTCCTTCGACAGCCAGACAGCCTCTTCGTCGCCCACCTTGTCGCTCTCGACCATGATGCGGATCTCGCGTCCCGCCTGCAGTGCGAACGACTTCGAGACCCCGTCGAACGAGTCGGCGATGCTCTCGAGCTGCTTGAGACGCTTGATGTAGGACTCGAGGATGTCCCGCCGGGCGCCGGGCCGGGCCGCCGAGATGGCGTCCGCGGCCTGCACCAGCATCGACTCCAGCGACGGCCAGTCGATGTCCATGTGATGGGCGGCCATGGCGTCGATGACCGCCTCGCTCTCGCCGTGCTGGCGGAGGAAGTCGATGCCGAGCGTGAGGTGGGTTCCCTGCAGGTCCCGGTCGATGGCCTTTCCGATGTCGTGCACGAACGCGCCGCGTATCGTCGTATGCGCGTCGAGTCCCACCTCGCGGGCCATGATGCCGGCCAGATAGGCGACCTCCTTCGAGTGTCCCAGCACGTTCTGGCCGTAGCTGGTGCGGAACTTCAACTTGCCCATCAGCCGGTGGATTTCCGGGTGCATGTCGAAGAGTCCCAGCTCGAACGCGGCCGCCTCGCCCTCCTTGATGGCCCGCTGTTCCTGCTCGACCTTGACCTTCTCGACGACCTCCTCGATGCGGGCCGGATGGATGCGGCCGTCCGCGATCAGCCCCTCGATGGCCTGCTTCGCCACTTCGCGGCGGAAGGGATCGAAGCTCGACAGGATGATGGCGCCGGGGGTGTCGTCGACGATCAGCTCGACGCCGGTGGCCTGCTCGAGGGCCCGGATGTTCCGGCCCTCGCGGCCGATGATGCGTCCCTTGAGATCGTCGCTGGGCAGGTCGACGACCGAGACGGTGGTCTCGATGGCGTGTTCGGGGGCGCTGCGCTGGATCGCCTGGGTGATGATCTGCTTCGCCTTCTCCGCCGCCATCTCGCGAGCCTCCGCCTCGAGCCGTTTCACGAGGTTGGCGGCGTCGCGGCGAGCCTCCTGCTCGATCTGCCTGATGACGAGATCCTTGGCCTCGTCGGCGGTGAGACCGGAAACGCGCTGCAGGGCCTGCTGTTGCTCGCGGATCAGCTCGTCGCAGCGCTGGCGCTCGTCGGCGAGGGCGCGATCCCGTTCGTCGAGCTCCTGCTGCCGTTCGCCGAGCATCGCCTCCGTTCGCTTGGCCTCGCGATCCTGCTCCGTCAACTCCTGGGTCCTGCGCCTGAGCTGCCGTTCGATGGACGCCAGCTCGTCCTGCCGCTCCTGGCTCCGGCGCTCGGTGTCCTGCAACAGGGTGTGGGCCTTCTCCTTCGCGGCGAATTCCTCCTCCTTCCGGTAGGCGTCAGCCTCTCGGCGGGCGTCGCGTACGAGCCGTTCCGTCGCCTCCTTCGCCTCGTCGACGGTCTGGGCGGCGCGTTTGCGGGTGACGACCCAAGCGAGGCACACGACGAGCACGGCCAGTACGACGAGCACGGCCAGCAGTATGCCCGCAGTCGAGACAAGGTCCATGGGTGGTCCCTCGGACCCCACGGCTTGTCCAGCCGGGGGTCGCGGGGAGCGCCAGACAAGACCGGCGCGGCGGGCAGCCCCTCGACGAGAAGCGCCCGTTCCGCGGCCCGCTACGTCAGCGGCCGGCCGCCGAACGGCGACGCCTGGAGAGGTGAGGTGTAAAAGCCCCGCATTGCCGTGTGGGGAGGTCGAATGAACCTGCAAAAGCAGGTGGAGCCGCTCTCGTAGCAACCAGCTCCGCTTTGCGCTACCTCGCGCGGAGGCCTGCGCGCCACGAAGCGTCGCGGCTCACTTGTATATAGCGTTGGCTCAAACGATCCTCCGGAACCATCACGAACACCGCAGGGATCTCGTAAATCCACATGGCTGCCAACCGCCAGCCGACACATGCGGCAGAGCTTGACCGCCTGTCTGAATCGCTCTCAATGACCTGATCTTAGAACGAACCCGGACCGCCCGCAAGACCCGGGGTTGCGGGCACCGCCCTGTCGGCACCCGCTCCGGCGGTCCGACGGCTCAGCTCTCGGTCGTCGGATCCGGTCCGGCATCCGCCAGCGCGTCGTCGACCATCCGTTCGATTTCACCGGCCCGCGCCTTCACGGCCAGCTCCAGGGAGCTCTCCGTGTCGCGACTGCGGAAGTACTCGTCGGCGATGTTCATCGCCGCCAGCACCGCGATGCGTACCGCATCTCCGCCGGTCGAATGTTCGGCCGCGGACTGAATCTTGTAGTCGACGTAGCTCGCCAGCCGGTTGATGTACTCGATGTCGAGCGAGCTCCGGATCAAGAAGCGCTGCCCCATGATTTCAACGGTCACGACCTCCGGCGCATCGCCGGTCACGGGTCCGTCTTCGATCTCGGTCACGGTGACTCAACTCGGACGCGCGGAGCGTCTTCTCTTCGCCCGGAAATCGTCGCCCGCGGCTCCAATTGCCGCCCAACCAACCCTGCCGGGAGTCTGCACCGTTCCAGGGCGCAGACTCCTGTCCTGGCAGCCCGTGGCGAAAGTCCCCGCTGCATTCGAGCGGCGATGCATCCCGCCTGACTGCGTTGTTCGTCGGTTACATATGCCCAATATGCGCCCTCCTCACGCCTTGTCAGGCGGGCGCCTCGCCGCTCTCGGTGCAACGCGGGGCTTCACCACGGGCTGCTAGAGGCTGAGCTCTTCGATCTGCTCGATCATTTTCGTGACGCGCTCGCGGATCTCGTCGCGCTCGGACTCGAGCTCGAGGGCCTGCGTCTCCTGCTGCGCCTCGGCGGCCTGCAGGTTGCCGCGGAGCTCTTTGACGTCGCCCGACAGTTTGGTGTTGTCGTCGAGGGCGAGCTTCAACTCCTCGCGCGTGGTCTCGAGCACGTCGATGAGGGACTGAACCCGCTCGGCCAACTGTTCGATGGGCTTCAGTTCGACGGGGGCTTCCGTTTTCATCTTGAGCAACTCCTCGTGACACGGGCGGCCTTTGTCATTCGACACCGGATCGCCGCGTGCCCGGGCGGTCCGGGGACCGCCGTCGTAACGATCGCCTTCAACGCTGTTTCGCGCGATGGGCTTCCGCGAGCGCCTGCAGCACCCGGTCGGTGCTGCGCTGGACTTCGGTGTCGGTCAGTGTCCGATCGGGGGTGCGGAACGTCAATCGAAGCGACAGGCTGACGGCACCGGCGGTCACCCCCGATCCCGTATAGCGGTCGACCTCGACGACCTCGACCAGGGTTGGCCCGGCCGCCGCCCGGATAGTGTCACGAACCTGCGCCGCAGGCAAGGCATCGTCGACCTCGACCGAGAGATCGCGCGTGATCGACGGGTAGCGGGGCACCGGCGCCGCCCGCAGACGGTCGAAGGCGCCGAGGTCGAGCGGCCGCAGATCGAGCTCGGCCACGTACACCGGATCGAGTCCGGTCATGCCGCGCGTCGCCGCGAACCCCGGATCGAGCTGGCCGGCCTCCCCCAGCACGACGGGGCCGCCGCCGGTCTGCAGATGCACGCGGGCGCTCTGTCCCGGCACCAGATGGCCGGCCGTCGACGGCTCGAACGCCGCCTGCATGCCGAACCCGGAACACAGCTGCGCGATGACGCCGGTCAGGTCGAACAGGTCCGCCCGCCGGGCCGGGGCGCTCCAATGGACCGCGGACGCTGCGCCGGTGATCGCGATCGCGAGGGCGGGCGTCTCCCCGGCCCCCTGGCGGAAGCGGCTGCCGATCTCGAACAGCCGGACGTCCGGCCGCTCCCGGCGTCGATTGTGGACCACGGAATCGACGAGACCGGGGAGCAGCGAGGGCCTGAGCACGGCGCCGCGCTCCGACAGCGGGTTGCGCAGGGCCACGATGTCCTGCGGGTCGGCGTGGACGGCGCGCGCGGCGGCCTGCCCGATGAAGCCGTAGGTGACCGCCTCGGAGAAGCCGCTGCCGGTCAGCAGGCGGCGCACGAGGCGGTCGCGGTCCCGCCAGGGACCCGGCGCCGCCGCCGGGCGGGTCAGGGCCGGGAACGTGGTCGGAATCGCGTCATAGCCGTGGTGACGCGCGATCTCCTCTATCAGGTCCTCTTCCCGGCTGACGTCCACCCGGAACGTCGGAACGCGGACGCGCCAGACCGCGCCGTCGCCTCGCGCGGCGGGCGTCGGCTCGAAGCCGAGCCGCGTCAGCGCCGGAGCCACGAAGCCCTCGTCGATGTGCTGACCGAGCACGCGACCGATCCGGGAGTGCCGGAGCCGTACCTCGATCGGTTCGGGCGGGGCCGGAAAGCAATCGATCAGGCCGCCGCGGGGGGTACCCGCGGCGGTGTCGGCCAGCAGCCGGCGGGCCCGGCGGATCGCGGCGGGCGGCGCCGCCACGTCGGCGCCCCGCTCGAATCGGTACGAGGCGTCGGTGGCGAGACCCAGCCGCCGGCTGGTCCGCCGCACCGAGATGGGATCGAACCAGGCGGCCTCGAGCACGATAGTACGCGTCGCCGCGCTGACCTCCGAGGCGGCGCCGCCCATGATCCCGGCCACCGCCTGCGGGCGCTCGGAATCGGCGATCGCGAGCATCTCGGGGTCGAGGCTGCGATCCGCGCCGTCGAGGGTCCGGATGGTCTCACCCGCCCGCGCCCGGCGCACGCGGATCTCGGCGCCGGCCAGCCGGTCCAGATCGAACGCGTGCATGGGATGCCCGAGCTCGATCATGACGTAGTTCGTGACGTCGACGACGTTGTTGATGGGCCGAACGTCGGCCGCTTCCAGCCGCCGCGCCAGCCACGGCGGCGACGGTCCCACCGTCACCTCCGCGAGCGCGCCGGCATATCGGGGGCAGAGGTCCGGGGCGTCGATGGCGATCGGGACGGCGGCGGCGTCGGTATCGGCCTCCGGGGGCGCCGCCCCCGGCATCCGCAGCTCGGTGCCGTACGCCGTCGCGACCTCGCGCGCGATGCCGAGCACCGACAGACAGTCGGGGCGGTTCGTGGTGATCTCGAGGTCCAGCACCGCATCCGGAGCGCCGTCCGCGGTCCCGGGGTCGGCCGGCCAGGGCTCGACCGCGCCGACCTCGAACCCGCACATGGTCAGCTTGTCGGCCAGCTCGTCGACCGCGACCGGCACGTCGACGAGCTCCCGCAGCCACGACACGAGGATTCTCAATGGGGAAACTGCTCCAGCAGGCGCAAGTCGTTGTCGTAGAAGAGCCGGATGTCCTCGACCCGGTACTTCAGCAGCGCGACCCGGTCGATGCCGAGACCGAAGGCCCATCCGGTATAGCGCTCCGGGTCGTATCCGACCGCCTCGAAGACGGCCGGGTGCACCATGCCGCAGCCCAGAATCTCGAGCCAGCCGGTCCGCTTGCAGACCGCACATCCGTCGCCGCTGCAGAACACGCAGCTTATGAAAACCTCGGCGCTCGGCTCGGTATAGGGGAAGAAGCTCGGCCGGAACATGACCCGGGTGCCGGGGTCGAAGAACGTCTGGAGAAAACCGACGAGCGTCCCCTTGAGGTCCGCCATCGTGATCCCCTCGTCGACCAGAAGCCCCTCCACCTGCATGAACATGGGCGAGTGGGTCAGATCGGGGGTGTCGCGGCGGTAGACCAGCCCCGGCGCGATGATCCGGACCGGCGGCCGGTGTTGCTCCATGTAGCGGATCTGCATCCCGGAGGTGTGCGTGCGGAGCAGGGTCGCCGGCGCGCCTCCGCCGGGCATCGAGCCCTCCAGATAGAACGTGTCCTGCATGTCGCGGGCGGGATGGTCCGGCGGCATGTTGAGGGCTTCGAAGTTGTGGTAGTCGTCTTCCACCTGCGGGCCCTGGAGAATCTCGAACCCCCGCGCCTCGAAGATCGACTCGACCTGCTCGCGAATCAGGGTCAGCGGGTGGCGCCGCCCGAACGGCATCTCGCGGCCCGGCAGGGTGACGTCGACGCTTCCCGCGGGTCTCGCGCCGGCGCGCAACGTCTTCCGCCGTTCTTCCAGGGCGTGCTCGATCTCCCGCTTGAGGACGTTGGCGCCCTGGCCCAGGGCGGGTCGGGCCTCGGGCGGCGCCCCGGCCATCTGTTTCATCAGCGTCGCGATCGCGCCGCGCTTGCGGCCGAGATACCGGTCCCGCACCGCCTGCAGGTCCGGCTCGGACGCGACCGCGGCGAGATCCGCCCGGAAGGCGGCGCGGATACCGTCGATATCGCTCGGGGCGCTCATGATGGGAGTTCCGGCGTGAAGCAGTCGCATCGCGGCCGGGCGGCGGCCGATCGTCGGCTCGATTGCGGGAGGCGTCGTGACGCCTCCCGCCCCGGCGCCGGACAGCTAGGCCGCCGGCTGCGCGTCGTTGCCTTGTGCCGCGGCCTGGGCCGCGAGATGGGCGAAGGTGGTGGGTTCCGTCGCGGCGAGGTCCGCGAGACTCTTGCGGTCGAGGGTGACCCCGGCCGCGCTCAGACCGTGCATGAACCGGTTGTAGCTGAGCCCATGCTCGCGCGCGCCGGCATTGATCCGCTGGATCCACAGGCGGCGGAAGTCGCGCTTCTTCAGGCGGCGCCCGACGTACGCATACTCGGCGGCCTTGTCGCCGGCTTCTTTGGCGGCCCGGTACAGCTTGCTCTTGGTGCCGAAGAAACCCTTGGTGCGCGCCAGCAGCTTCTTGCGCTTCGCGCGCCGCACCGATCCACGTTTGACTCGTGGCATCTACTGAACTCCTTGAATCCGTCGGTAGGGGGGCGGAGGGCCGCCCGATCCCGGGCTTCTATCCGTTCGGCAGCAGCCGCTGAACCCGGCGCCTGTCGGCGGACGAAATCAGCGTCGACTTCCGGAGATTCCGCTTCCGTTTGGTCGTTTTGCTCGTCAGGATGTGCTGCTTCAACGATTTGCTGCGTACCACCTTGCCGCTGGCCGTCATCCTGAAGCGCTTCGCGGCCCCGCGGTGTGTCTTCATCTTCGGCATTCGAGTCTAGCCCCCCTGTCCCTTCTTGGCGCCACCGATGCCGGACAGGATGATGTGCATCTGGTTGCCTTGCATGCTCGGACGCGCCTCGGCCGCGGCCACCCCCTCGAGATCCTCGACCAGGCGATCGAGAATGCGCCGCCCGAAATCGGGGTGCGCCATCTCCCGCCCGCGGAAGAAGATCGTGGCCTTCACCTTGTCGCCTTCCTTGACGATGCGCTCGATGTGCTTCTTCTTGAAGTTGTAGTCGTGATGGTCCACCTTGGGCCGGAACTTGATCTCCTTGAGCTCGATCGACTTCTGGTTCTTGCGCGCTTCCCGGGTGCGCTTCTGTTCCTGGTAGTGATACCGCCCGTAGTCCATGATGCGGCACACGGGCGGTGACGCCGTCGGGGAGATCTCGACCAGGTCGAGCCCCTTCTCCCGGGCGATGGCCAGCGCCTGCGGGGGCGACATGATACCGAGCTGCTGGCCCGTGTCGTCGATGACCCGGATCTCTCGCACGCGTATCCGTTCGTTGGTGCGAGTCCGGGTCTCACGTCGTTGAGTGCGAACAAAAGCGATAGCGTCCCCCTTGTGAAAGTGGCGCGAGTGCGGGCGGCGTCACTGGTGCGGCGCCTGACCGCCGCCGCCGGCTCCCCGCCGCTGCACCTCGTCGAGGGCCGCGGCGATGAAGTCCTCGACCTGGCTGGCTCCCCGGTCGCCGTCCCGCCGGTGCCGGACGGCCACCGCTCCGTTGGCCGCCTCGCGATCGCCCGTGACGAGCATGTAGGGGATCTTCCGGAGCTGCGCTGAGCGAATCTTATACCCCATTTTCTCCTGGCGGGCATCCACTTCGACCCGCAGGCCGGCCGCGCGCAGCCGGGCGGCCACAGAATCGGCGTAGTCCTGGTGGCGATCCGCGATGGGCACGACGACCGCCTGCACCGGCGCCAGCCAGAGCGGGAACGCACCGGCGTAGTGCTCGATGAGCAGGGCTATGAACCGCTCGAAGCTGCCGAAGATCGCCCGGTGGATGACGACCGGACGATGCTCGGCGTTGTCCTCGCCGATGTACTTGAGCTGAAACCGCTCCGGAAGCTGGTAGTCGAGCTGGATCGTGGCGCACTGCCAGTTCCTGCCGATGGCGTCGACGACGTGGAAATCGATCTTGGGGCCGTAGAAATTGCCCTCGCCCTCCGCGATGCGGTAGTCCTGGCCGGCCGCCTCGAGGGCCTGCTTGAGCTGGGCCTCGGCCTGGTCCCAGGTGGCGGTCTCGCCCAGGAACGTGTCGGGCCGCGTCGACAGCTCGACCGAGAACTCGAGCTCGAAGTCGGCGTAGACCCGCTGCACCAGACGCAACAGGCGCTCGACCTCGCGGCTGATCTGATCCGGGGCGACGAAGCAGTGGGCATCGTCCTGGCAGAACTGGCGGGCCCGGGTCAGCCCCGCGAGCACCCCCGAGGCCTCGTCCCGATGCAGCACGCTCTGGTCGTGGTAGCGAATCGGCAGGTCGCGATAGCTCCGGACCTCGCTCGCGAAGACCAGCATGTGCCCCGGGCAGTTCATCGGCTTGAGACTGTAGGTCTCGCCCTCCGACTCCACCCGCAGCATGTTCTCTTCGTAGTGCGCCCAGTGCCCCGAGGTCTCCCAGAGCTGCTTGTTGAAGACCAGCGGCGTGCGGAGCTCGACGTAGCCCTCCGGGAACAGGGTGGCCCGCATGTACTCGGCCAGCAGGTTCCACAGGGTGGTGCCGTGCGCGAGCCAGAACGCGGCGCCCGGGGCCCAGTGGTGGAACGTGAACAGCCCGAGCTCGCGTCCGAGCTTGCGGTGGTCCCGCTTCTTCGCCTCCTCGATCCGCCGTACGTGCTCCTTGAGGGCCTTGTCGGTGAAGAAGGCGGTGCCGTATATCCGCTGCATCGGCTGGTTGCGGGCATCCCCCTTCCAGTAGGCGTTCGAGCTGGTCAGCACGCGGAACGCCTTGAGGGCGCCGCTGGACGGCACGTGGGGACCGGTGCAGAAGTCCATGAAGACGCCGTCGATGGTGTAGCACGAGACGACCGGCCCGCCCTTTTCCTCGATGAGCTCGACCTTGAGGGGTTCCCCGCGGTCGGTGAAGTAGCGCTTGGCCTCCTCCTTCGACAGCATCTTGCGTTCGTAGGCCCGGTCCTGCCCGGCCAGCTCGCGCATCCTGGCCTCGATCGCTTCGAGATCTTCGGGCACGAACGGACGATGCACGACGAAGTCGTAGAAGAAGCCGTCCTCCGTCGACGGCCCGATACCGCACTGGGCCTCGGGGAAGAGGCTGGTGACCGCGGCGGCCAGCAGATGCGCGGTGCTGTGCCGATAGAGCTCCAGCGCCTCCGGTCCGTCCCGGGTCACGATGCGAACCGGCGCATCCGTCTCGAGCGGGTGGCTCAGGTCGACCATGCGGTCGCCGACGGTGGCGGCCAGCGCGGCCTTGGCGAGGCGGGGCGAAATGCTCTCGGCGACGGCGCGCACCGGGGCTCCGGCCGGCAAGTGCCGCGTGGAACCGTCCGGCAGGGTAACGGTCACCTGGTTCATGGTCTGGCGTGGTCGATGTCGTCTGGCGCGGGTTGTACCGGTACTGCTGAAGATGGTAGGCACGGGCGGACTCGAACCGCCGACCTCCTGCGTGTCAAGCAGGCGCTCTAACCAGACTGAGCTACGCGCCTAGAAGATACGGGACAATCCCGAACATCGCAATATAGCAACCCTCGGACGAATCAGTCAAACGAATGACCGGCGGGCCGGCGGGGGACAGGACCGGCGGATCCCTGCGGCGACTGCAAGGTCGCGCTGCGGCCTCCGCTTGCCGCCCATTCAACCCTGCCAGGCGTCTGCGCCGTTTCTACCGCGCAGGCGCCTGGGGCGCAGACGCCTGCTCCGGGATCCCGGCGAGATGTTCCAGGGCCCGTTCCAGCACGGGGTCCTCCGCGTCCTCGTCCGGCTCGACCGCCGTCGGCGCCAGCTCGACCGCCGGCTCCTGGACCGGGACCGCCGCCGCCACTCCCTGGCGATGGATCGACTCGCCCAACGCGGTCAGGTAGCGTGTCGACGACAGCAGGAGGCCCCCGCCGTCGGGAAGGCGAACCAGCGTCTGCTCCGCCGCCCGGCCGGCGGTTCGGATTCCCACCGTGTCAGCCCGCCCGGCGTCGGTGAGCGCCGCGGCGAACAGCTCGGCGGCCCCGGCCGTGCCGAAGTTGGTCAGCAGCGCCACCGGCCGCGTGATCGACGGTTGCCGGGGGCTGCGGGCGACGGGTTCCCGCTCGGTGGACGACTCGCGGATCACCAGCGGATCGGCGTCCGTGAAGAGCTCCGCCGCGGCGATCCCGGCCTCGAAGGAGCCGGTTGCGGTGCCGCGGAGATCGATGATCAGGCTCTCGGCGCCCTGTGCGGTCAGGCTGTCGTTCGCGGCGCCGATCGCGGCCACGGTGGTGGCGTCGAACTCCGCGATGCGGAGATAGCCGACGCCCGGCGCCGCGATCCGGCTCGTGATGTTGGCGGATCGATCGTCGCCTCGCACGAGCTCGATCGTCACCGGTTCGGCTGCGTTGCCGCGAATGATCTCCAGGCTCACCGACGACCCCGCGGCGCCGCGCAGAAGCTGCTGCGCACGGACGGTCGACATCATCCGGGTCGGGTTCCCGTCGATCTGCCGCAGATAGTCGCCGGGCCGGAGGCCGGCCAGGGCGGCGGGCGAACCGTCCCGCGCCGCCACGACCTGAACGTAGTACTGGCGCGTCACGGACAGACCGACGCCGGCCTGCCCATCGTCGAGCCCGGCGTCATGGAGCGGGACCTCGTCGGGGGTCAGATACGAGCTCTCCGGGTCGAGCCCTTCCGCCAGCCCCCACAGCGCGCCTTGCATGATGCGGTCGGCATCGACCTCCTCCACGTAGTTGCTGGTGACCAGCGATACCACCTCTTCGAAGATCCGCAGGTGCCGGTAGGCGCCCTCTTGAGCGCCGACGCCGCCGAGCATGCTCCCGACCAACGTGTAGGCCATGATCGGAAACGTCAACGCGAGGAGGATGAAACGGGTGCGATCGCTCACAAGAAACCTCGATGCTGGGGTCCTGCTCGGGAACGGACCCATTGCCGCTGTCCGCGCCATTCTATCGAATCCGCGCGGCGACCGTCGATCCCGAGGCTCGCCGAACGGGTGCGGGATGCTACCCTGAAGAGGATTGTCGTCCGGCCGTCGCGTGGGTTTGCGGTGTGAGAGTGATCGGATTGGATCTCGGACGGCGTCGGATCGGGATCGCGGTCAGCGATCCGACGGGCACGCTCGCAACCCCCTGGCGGACGGTGAGCGGCGCGGGATCGGCGGCCGCCGTCGCCGAACGGATCGAGGCGTTGCTGGCGGAACTGGCCCGGGACGATGCGCCGGTCGCGCTCGTCGTGGTCGGGTTTCCGTCCCATCTGGACGGTCGGGCCCACGAGGAGGGCCCACGGGTGTCCGCGGTCGTCCGGGCCCTCGAGCAGCGGACGGGCCTGCCGGTCGCCCTGCAGGACGAGCGGCTCACCAGCGTCGAGGCCGAGCAGCGGCTGGCCCTGCGCGAGCGCGACTGGCGCCGGCGCAAGGCGCGGCTGGATGCCGCGGCGGCCGCGATCATCCTGCAGGACCATCTCGACACGCGGGACGAGGAGCAAGGAGGATGAGGAAGTTCCTCCTGTCCGTCGTGGTGGCGGCGCTGCTCGCGGGCGGGCTGGCCGCCTACGGCGCCAGGCGCCTCTACGACCGGGCGGACGAGGCGTATCGCGGCTACGAGAGCGCCGAGGTCTTCGTGGACATCCGGCCGGGGACGTCGACCCCGGCCATCGGCCGGCAGCTCGTGGCCTCGGGCGTCGTCCGCGACGAGACCACCTTCCGGATCGCGGTGTGGCGCAGCCGACGGGACCGCGGGTTGCAGGCCGGGGAGTACCGGTTCGCGGCGCCGCTGTCGGCGATGGCCGTCGTCGAGTCGATCGCGGCGGGCAGGGTCCATCTGCTGCCGATCACCTTCCCCGAGGGGCTCACCCGGCACGAGATGGCCGAACGCTTCGACCGGTCCGGGCTCGGGTCCGCCGAGGCGTTTCTGACCGCGAGCACCCGCGTCGATCTGGTTGCGGACCTCGACCCGGGGGTGACCGACCTCGAAGGCTACCTGTTCCCGGAAACCTACTCGCTGCCGCGCGGCGCCAGCGCCGACGACCTCGTCGAAGCGATGGTCGCGCAGTTCCACCGGATCTTCGACGCCGATCTGCGGGCGCGGGCGGCGGCGCGCGGCTTCAGCGTTCGCGAGGTGGTGACCCTGGCGTCGCTCATTCAGCGAGAGACCGGGCTCGACGAGGAGCGGCCGGTTGTTTCGGCCGTGTACAACAACCGTCTCGGCCGGGGGATGCCGATGCAGTGCGACCCGACGGTCATCTACGCCCTGCAGCTTGCCGGGCTCTACGACGGAAACCTCACCCGCGAGAACCTGCGGTTCGACTCGCCGTACAACACCTACGTCTATCCGGGACTGCCCCCGGGCCCGATCGCCGCGCCGGGGGCCGCCGACCTCCGGGCCGCGGTCGAGCCGGCGGACGTGAGCCATCTGTACTTCGTCAGCCGCAACGACGGCTCGCATGTGTTCGCCGACACCCTGCGGGAGCACAACCGCAACGTCCGCGAGTATCAGATCGAGTACTTCCGGCGCCGCCGCTGACATCCCGTTGCCGCGGTCCCGCCCATGCACGATCTCGCCGTCCTCCGCAATCTGGCCCTCATCGTCGGCCTGGCGATTCCCGTCGCGGCCCTCGCGCACCGCCTGCGGGTCCCGACGCTGGTGGGGTTCCTGCTCGTCGGCGTCGCCATCGGTCCCCACGGCGCCGCGTTCATCCCCGAGCCCGACGCGGTGGCGGCGCTGGCCGAGATCGGGGTGGTGCTGCTGCTGTTCGAGATCGGGCTGGAGCTCTCGCTGTCGCAGGTACTGGGCTGGGGGGCGTCGATTCTGGTGGCGGGCGGCCTGCAGGTGTTCGGCATCCTGGTCCTCTCGGCGGCGGCCGGCCCGCTGCTCGGCCTCCCGCTGGGGCAGAGCCTGTTCTACGGCGCCCTCGCCGCGCTCTCGTCCACCGCCATCGTCAGCAAGACTCTCACGGACCGCGGCGAGCTGGATGCGCCGCACGGCCGGGAGGCGATCGCCATCCTGCTGTTTCAGGATCTGGCCATCGTGCCGCTCATGCTCGTCGTGCCGCTGTTCGGCGCCGACCCCGCCGGCGAGGACGGCGGCGGCGGGCTCGGCGCACTCTGGCTCCGGCTCGGACTGGGGCTCGCCGCGATGACCGCGCTCGTCGCCGGCGGACGGCTCGTGGTCCGCTGGACGCTGGACCGGATCGTCGAGACCCGCGACCGGGACCTGTTCACCCTGTGCGTCGGGTTCTTCGCGATCGGCACCGCGCTGGCGGCGGGGACCGCGGGGTTCTCGCTCGCGGTGGGCGCGTTCCTGGCCGGTCTGGTCATCTCCGAGTCCGAGTACGGCCTGCAGGCGCTCGACGACGTCATGCCGTTTCGCGCCCTGTTCAGCGGGGTGTTCTTCACCTCGATCGGCATGCTGCTCGACCTGACGCTGGTGGGGACGCAGTTGCCGCTGCTCGTGGGGGGCACGGTGCTGCTGCTGGCGGTGAAGACACTGGTGGCGGCAGGGGCGGTGGTGGTGCGCGGGCGGCGGTTCGGCACCGCGCTCGCGACCGGGTTGAGTCTGGCCCAGATCGGGGAGTTCTCGTTCGTCCTCGCGGCGGCCGGACTTCCTCTGGGACTGTTCGGCGCCGGTCACTACGAGGTGTTTCTGGCGGTTGCCGCCCTGTCCATGCTGGTCGCACCGTTCCTGGTGATGGTCTCCCGGTCCTGGGCGGTCCGGCTCGGCGCGCGGTCGCGTGCCGAGCCGGACGCGGAGGAAACGGCGTCCCGCCCGGGGGACCACGCCATCGTCGTCGGCTACGGTCTGGCCGGGCGCTATCTGGCGCGGATGCTGCAAGCGGCCGGGATCGAATGCGTGATCATCGACCAGAACGCGGAGCTGGTGGAGACGGCGCGGGCCGATGGCTTCACGACGCTGTACGGCGACGGCGCCGGTCACCCCGTGCTGGAACGCGCCGGCGCGGCCGGGGCGAGGCTGGTGGTCTTCGCGATCTCGTCCCCGTTCGACGAGCGGCGGGGGGTGGCGATGGCCCGGCGCGCGGCGCCGGGGGCGGCGATAGTCGTGCGGACGCGCTACGTCGGGGCCATCGACGAGCTGATGCGGCTGGGCGCCACCGAAGTGGTGGTCGAGGAGTTCGAGGCTTCGCTGGAGCTGTTCGCCCGGGCGCTGGAGCGCTACGAGATCCCCGCCGCCCGGATCGCGCACGAGCTGGACGCCGTGCGGGACGAGCACTACGGTCTGCTCCGGGGGCGGGCGCAGCCCAACCTGCACCTCGACACGTTGAAGCACCTGGGCGTTCACCACGCCCTCGAGCTGACGGAGGTCGAAGCGGGCGCGGCCGCGGTGGGCGAGAACGCCACGTTGCTCGATCTGCGCCGGGCTACCGGCGCCGTGCAGATTGCCGTGATCAGGGACGGCCGGCCGCATTACCAGCGTGAGGCCGCGTTCGCGTATCGCGCGGGGGACACGGCGGTGTTGGTGGGCGACCGCGACGCCCTCGACCGGGCGGCGGTGCTGTTCCGGGCGTGACAGCCTTGGTGGTTGCGTTGGAAGTTCGCTGGCGCGAAACGGTGCCGACGGCACGTGGGGCTCATCGATTGGGCGCGCTATCCGACCACGCCGGCCAGCCGTCCACTTCCGTGTAGAACAACGCCGTCGCATCCCGGTCGGCGGCCGCGTTCGCCGGATGGCGTCGCCGGCCGGTCCGGGCAGCCGGCCGGCCTGTGAGAGCAGCAGGGCCAGCGCGGCCACGGCCATCATCCCGATCGCGAGCCGCACGGGCCGTGTCCTGTCGCGGACTCTCTCCCCGCCCGGCGGGCGATCGGTTCCCCTTTCGCGAGTCATGCCACCGGATCGAACAGGACCCCGCCGAACGCCAGCCACGCGGCGATCAGGGTCAGCACCAGGTTGAAGGCCTGGCCCACGACGTACAGCTGAATCGGCCGGCCCCCGGCCACCTGGCCGGCAAGGGCGCGGAAGTTGGACTCGAGCCCGATGCTGACGAAGGCGAGGCAGAAGAGCCAGCCGCGGAAGTCGGACGTGAGGTCGATGATGCCGGCGACGGCCTCGTCGCCCAGGGCCGGCGTGAGCACGAAAGAGAACAGCAGCGACGCGCCGACGAAGCCGAGGATGAACTTGGGGAAGCGGGTCCATATCTCGGCCGCGGCGGGGCGGGTCGAGCCGCCCGCGGTATCGATGCGGGTGACCCAGTAGACGGCCACCAGGAATGCCACGACCCCGATCAGGATGTTCTGGACCATCTTGACGACCGCGGCCACCTGTCCCGCCTCTTCGCCCAGCATGGCCCCGGCCGCCACCACCGCCCCGGTGGCGTCCACGGTGCCGCCGATCCAGGCCGCCCCGATCGTCGGATCCATGCCGAGGGCCCGGATTCCGAGGGGCATGGCGATCATCATGACGTCTTCCGAGGTCAGGAGCGCGGACCGGCCGGGGGCCGGCGAGACGTTGTCAGGCATCTTGGATTCGGCGGACCTTACATGAAGCGCGAGATTGTGAAGCGCGGGGATTGTGAAGCCGGGGATTGTGAAGCGCGGGGATTATAATGCATCTCGACCCCGGTATCGACGGCCGACATCCGAACGGAGGAAGCTTCCGTCATGATCTACAGCACTCGCGTCCGGATGGCCGCCCTGGCCGGTTTCACGTTGTGCATCACGAGCCACGGCGCGGCGGTCGTGGCGCAGTCCGAGCGGCTGGAGCTTGCCGGCCTGCAGGCGCCGGTGGAGATCGTCACCGACCGCTGGGGCATCAACCACATCTACGCCGAGAACGAGGCGGACCTCTTCTTCGCCCAGGGCTATGCGGCAGCCCGCGACCGGCTGTTCCAGTTCGAAATCTGGCGGCGGCAGGCGACGGGCACCGTCGCGGAGATTCTCGGGCCCCGCGAGCTGCAACGCGACGTCGGGGCGCGGCTGCACCGGTTCCGCGGCGACCTGACCACCGAGATGAACCACTACCACGACCGGGGCGACCGGATCATCCCGGCGTTCGTGCGGGGAATCAACGCCTATGTCGATCAGACCGCGGCCGATCCGTCGCTGCTGCCGATAGAGTTCGAGCTGCTGGGGATCACGCCCGGGCACTGGACCCCGGAGGTCGTCATCTCGCGCCATCAGGGCCTGGTGGGCAACGTCGGCGCCGAGATCGGCAACGCGCGCGCGGTGGCCCTGCTCGGCGCCGACGCCGTCAAGGAGCTGAACTACTACTACGGCGACCCCGACCTGACCCTCGATCCGGCGGTGGACCCGTCGCTGCTGCACGACGGCATCCTCGACCTGTACCGGGCGCACCGGCGCTCGGTGCGGTTCGAGCCCGAGGATGTGGCCCAGGCCTGGCGCGGCGACCGGGCCACGTTCGAGCGCCTCGCGGCCGCCCTGCCCAGCGAGATCGACCTCGAGCGCCAGGACTACGAGGCCATCGGCAGCAACAACTGGGTGGTGGCGGGCAACCGCACCCTGACCGGATACCCGCTCATGGTCAACGACCCCCACCGCGGGCAGAGCGCGCCGTCGCTCCGCTACTGGGTCCATCTGGTGGCGCCGGGGTGGAACGTCATCGGGGGCGGCGAGCCCGTGCTGCCGGGGGTGTCGATCGGGCACAACGAGCACGGGGCGTGGGGGCTGACGGTCTTCGGACAGGACAACGAGGACCTCTACGTATACGACACCAACCCCGCGGATCCGAACCAGTACCGGCACCTGGGGCGCTGGGAGACGATGACCGTCATCGAGGACCGCGTCCCCGTGAAGGGACAGGACGCGGTCGATGTCGAGCTGAAGTACACGCGTCACGGCCCGGTGCTCCACGAGGACCTCGAGAACCACAAGGCGTACGCGCTGCGCGCGGCCTGGCTGGACTACGGCTCCGCGCCCTACCTCGCCAGCCTGCGCATGGACCAGGCCCGCACGTGGGAGGAGTTCGTCGAGGCGTGCAGCTACAGCCGGATTCCGTCCGAGAACATGATCTGGGCCGACCGCGACCGGAACATCGGCTACCAGGCGGTGGGCGTCTCCCCGATCCGGCCCCGCCACAGCGGTCTCGTGCCGGTGCCGGGGGACGGCCGCTACGAGTGGGACGGCTATCTGCCGATCACCGCGCTGCCCAGCGTGGTCAACCCCGAGAAGGGGTTCTACGGGACCGCGAACAACTACACGGTGCCCGACGGCTATCCCTACTGGGAGGCGTTGCACTACACCTGGGGCGACCAGATGCGGGCGGCGCGGGTGGAGGAGATGCTCGACGCCGGCCGGCACATGACGGTGATCGACATGATGCGCATGCAGCATGACGACCTGACCGTCGCAGGCCGGAACATCGTTCCCCTGCTGCGCGAGATCGAGCTCGAAGATCCGCGGGCGGCCGAGCTGCGCGACCGGCTGCGCGGCTGGGACTTCGTGCTCGACCGGGACTCGGTCGAGGCGGCGATCTACGTCAGCTTCGAGCGCCGCCTGCGGACCAACATGCGCGACCTGATCGTGCCCGAGGCGGCGCTCGACGCCATCGGGGGCCTCAACACCAAGCGCCTCATCGACTGGCTGGCCGCGCCCGACGGCCGGTTCGGAGACGACCCGGTGGCCGGCCGCGACGCGGTGCTCGCCCGCAGCCTGACGCAGGCGTTCGCCGATCTGGAGGAGCGGCTCGGCCCCGACCAGTCCACCTGGCAGTACGGGCAGGAACGGTTCAAGCACGCCCTGATCCGCCATCCGATGACCGCGGCGGTCACCCCCGACCTGCGGCGGCGGCTCGACGTGGGGCCGTTGCCGCGCGGCGGGTACGGCGGGACCGTGCACAACACCGGCAACGGCGACAACCAGACGTCCGGCGCGTCGTTCATGATCGTCGCGGACACCGCGAACTGGGACAACTCGGTCGGGTTGAGCAACCCCGGCCAGTCCGGCGACCCCGACAACCCGCACTACCGCGACCTGTTCGAGCTGTGGGCGCGCGGCAGGTACTTCCCGATCTTCTACAGCCGCAGCAAGGTCGATTCGGTCACCGAGAGCGTGACCCTGCTGCATCCGACGGCCGCGTCGACCGAGGCCGGCGGGCGGCAGTAGAGCGTACGCCGGCCCCGGCCGGCGCGAGACCGCGGCGGTCGGAGGACCGCGGCGGAGAAGCATGAGGGACACGATGCAGAGACGAAGAATGGCGGCGGCGATCGTGGCAGTGGCGATGGCGGCGGCGCTCGGCGCGCCGGCGATTGCCGAGGCGCAGCTCGACTCGACGGCGGCGTGGGCGTCGCACCTGTCGAACACCTATCGCGTGGTGCCCAACGTCACCTATCACACCGCGAACAACCGGGACAACCAGGTCGACCTCTATCTGCCGCGCGGCGCCGAGGGGCCGACCCCGGTGCTGATGTACATCCACGGCGGCGGCTGGCGCGCCGGCTCGAAGGAAGCCAACGTGCTGCGCGTGCTGCCGTGGCTGGAGATGGGCTGGGCGGTCGTCAACGTGCAGTATCGGCTGGCCCAGGTGTCGCTGGCCCCGGCCGCGGTCGAGGACTGCCTGTGCGCGCTGCGCTGGGTGATTCGCAACGCCGAGCAGTACAACATCGACGCCTCGCGCATCGTCGTGACCGGGAACTCCGCCGGCGGGCACCTCGCCCT
This sequence comes from Vicinamibacterales bacterium, assembly GCA_965215895.1. Taxonomy (GTDB): domain Bacteria; phylum Acidobacteriota; class Vicinamibacteria; order Vicinamibacterales; family UBA8438; genus JAJEEA01. Next base: position 2,012,909 of record OZ244130.1, read on the forward strand.
GACGACGGGCATGGTCCCCGCCTCGGCCGGGCTCGACCGCGAGTGCCCGGGGTCCGAGGACCTGTCGGTCGCCGCGATCGTCAACTGGTACGGCATCACCGACGTCGGCGATCTGCTCGACGGACCCAACATGAAGACCTACGCGGTGACCTGGCTGGGCGCCATGTCCGACCGGTTCGAGGTCGCCGAGCGCGTCTCGCCGCTGACCTACGTGCGGTCCGGGCTGCCCCCGATCCTGACCATTCACGGCGACGCGGATCCCACGGTGCCCTATCAGCACGCGACCGAGCTCCATGCGAAGCTCGAGGCGGCGGGCATCGCCAACGAGCTGCACACCGTGCCCGGCGGCGGGCACGGCGGCTTCAACCGCGAGGAGACAGTGGCGATCTTCGAGACCATTCAGGCATTCCTCGCCACCCACGGCCTGACTGCGGGCGGGGCGGAGAGCACGACCGGGGGACAGTAGCCCGTAAAATCGTCGCCTGGCGGCTCCGATGCCGCCCAACCAACCGAGCTGGCAGTCTGCACCGTTTCTACGACGCAGTCCGCCAGCTCGGAAATCGTCGCCTGGCGGCTCCGATTGCCGCCCAACCAACCGAGCTGGCAGTCTGCACCCTTCTGCGGCGCAGACTGCCAGGCGTCTGCGGCCGTGGTATCGCGCCGGTGGGAGAGGACCGGGGTCCGGCCGGCTCCGGAGTTCCTCCCCTCGGCTGTCCGGAACCCGCGCACGCCCGTGTCCGTGGGTCGGGATGTGCGCCCGCGTCAAGCGGCGGGGCTCCATACCCCACGACACGCGTGAAGGCGGGAACGCAGGAGCATCAAGTGTCATCACTGATCGATGCGCGGCGTTCGGCGCGGGGCCCGTGTGTGCAGCTTGTGATGGTCCTGGCCGGCCTTGCGTGGGCGGGCATGGGCGCGCCGCTCTTCGCGCAGGACCTCGAGCCGGCGGTCGCCGACTTCTGGGGCGCCGGCTCGGCCGAGGAGATCGATCGCGCGGTCGAGCGGATCCTCGCGCTCGACCCCGGCATCGAGACGCTGTGGCCCCTGGTGCGGGCGGGCGGCGACTACGACGCCGACGTGCCGCGCGGCCGCCAGGTGCTGACCCGGCGGAACCCCGAGGGCGTCGAGTATCGGACCATCGCGTGGATTCCGTCCGACTACGACCCGGCCCGGCGCTATCCGGTGCGGGTCTATCTTCACGGCGGCGTCAGCCGGCCGCGCCGAGACGAGGCCGCCTGGTGGCGGAACCAGGAGCGCTACGCCCGCGACGATGCGATCGTGCTGTACCCGGAGTCGTGGGGCGAGACCATGTGGTGGCAGGCGAGCCAGATCGAGAACCTCGCCGGCGTCGTCAACGACATCAAGCGGACCTACAACGTCGACGAGAACCAGGTCCATCTGCTGGGGGTGTCGGACGGGGCGACCGGGGCGTTCTACCATGCGTTCAAGGCGCCCACGCCGTGGGCCGGGTTCCTCTCGTTCAACGGCCACCCGGCGGTGCTGGCCAGTCCATCGACCGCCGCCGACGGCCAGATGTACGTCGCCAACCTCCGGAACAAGCCTTTCTTCGCGATCAACGGCGGTCAGGACCGGCTGTACCCCATCTCTTCGGTGGTGCCCTTCCTGCAGCTCTTCGTGGACGCCGGGGTCTACGTCGACTTCCGGCCCAAACCGGAAGCGGGCCACAACATGCAGTGGTGGGATGAAGAGAGCCCGCAGATCGATGCGTTCATCGTGGCCCAGACCCGCCGGCCCTTTCCCGACCGGCTGGTCTGGGAGACGGAGTCCACGGAGCGGTTCAACCGCGCCCACTGGGTGGTGATCACCGAGCTGGGGCGCGTGGACGGCGAGACGACCTTCGACGACTTCAACGAGATCGCCTCGCGCGCGCCCAGCGTGCCGATCGGCTTCAACCAGTTGGGCCTGCTCGATACCGGCGGCATCGTGCTCATCGACGTCGTGGCGGGGTCGATCGCCGAGACGGCCGGGGTCCGCGCCGGCGACGTCCTCGTCGGGGTGAACGGCAGGGCGGTTGCCACGGTGGACGATCTGCGCGAGGCGGTGCAGGCGCCGCGGGACGGCCCCGGGATGGACGTCGAGGTCGAACGGGAGGGCGAGCGCCTCGCCTTCGTCCTCACGCCCCCCTCCGAGACCCCCGCCCCGCCGCCGCGGACCGCGTTCCCCCGCCCCGCCCCGGCCGGGCGGGTGCAGTTGCTGCGCGACGGCAACGACATTGTCGTGGTGACCCGCGGCGTCCGCCGCTACACGCTGCTCCTGTCACCCGAACAGTTCGATTTCAGTCAACCGATGCGGGTGACCACCAACGACGTGTTGTCGTTCGAGGGCGTCGTGGAGCCCGACCCGGCGGTCCTGCTCCGGTGGGCGGCCCGCGACCGCGACCGCACGATGCTGTTCGGGGCCGAGCTCGACATCGAGGTGCGCGCGCCGTGAGGCGGCCGGCGAACCGGGCTAGAACCTGAGCCGCAGTCCGCCCCCGAGGTGGAACCCGCCGGCATCGACCGGGACCAGGCTCTCGCCTTCGCCCGGCAACTCGACGGACGCCCCCGAGTAGCGAATGATCGCGCCCACTCCGACCACCTCCGAGAAGAAGAACCCGATGTCGATGCCGGCGTTGAAGCCGACCGCGGAGGCGGACGCCGATGACGTGGACGCGGACGCGAAGCTGGCCTCGTCGTAGGGATAAACGTGGTCGTATCCGATGGTGGTCACGAGATCCTGCTGGAGGTTGAAGAACGTCGGTCCGCCGAACACCGCCAACTCGACCGTATCGCCCATCGATTCGAACCAGCGGACCTCCAGGTGCACCGCGGTTTCCAGGCGCGTGAGGTCGGGTTCGCTACCGGTCAGCGACCGGGGCCGGTTGAAGAAGAACGGGTGCGGCAAGCGTGCATCTATCGCCACGGGATCGAGCTTCTCGAAGCGGCTGACTCCGACGCCGAAGCCGAGGCCGGACGCGAGCCGGACGCCGCCCCCGGCGTCGAAGACGGCGCCGGTACCGACGCCGTAGCCGGCGTTGAAGTCGGCGTCTTCATGCAACTCGGTGAACCCGATGTTGTCGTCGAAGGTGGTGGACGTCGCCTGGGTTCCGCCGTTGAAGCTGAGATAGCCTCCGGTCTGGGCGCCGGCCGTCGCCGGCAGGAGCACCGCGGCGGCGAACGCGAAGGGGCGGGTCCAGGCTTGCAGGCGCGGCATCATTGGCAGTCTCCCGAACCGTGGCAGCTTTGATTGAACGTGTTCATTTGACTGGCGGGGCGCGGAATTCCGACCGCGTGGAGGGCGTCCCGGATTGCCTGGGTGGCGGGGGCGTCCGACCCGAACAGGTCGGTGGCCGACCGTATCAGGCTCTCCCCGACGATGGCGTGGTCGGCGAACGACGGCACCAGGTTGACCCAGGCGTTGAAGAAGATCCGTTCGATCTGCAGGCGGTTCTCGTGGCCGACGCCGGTCACGCCGAGACCGGAGGTGCGATTGGTGCCGCCCTCGACCGCAAGAAAGTAGGCGTGCGACAGTATGGTGGAGTTGATGTGGACGCCGCCCTGGTCCTCTGGTCCGCGGAACAGGTTGTCGTAGTGGTCGGGGTACGGGCCGGTGAGCCCATTCTGCAACTCCTGCGGGTCCCGCAGGGAGCGGATGGGGAACCCGGTATCCTCGCCCACGAGGTAGTCCGCGCGCAGCGGTCCGTCGCCGGGTTCCTCGACGTAGAACTCGGTGGCGGTGCCGATGATGTCCGAGAATGCCTCGTTGATCGCTCCCGGCTCGTTGGGAGGCGGGGTATCGCCCAGTGCGGCCGTGAAGTTGGTGACGCCGTGGGCCATCTCGTGCGCAACGATTTCGAGGACCGTCAGGGGCATCGGGAAATCGAGCGGTTCGCCGAAGACCAGGAAGCCGGTCGACTCGGAGACGCCGGGCAGGGGGGAGAAATAGACAGCGTTGTCGATCAGGCCCGAGAGGATCACATACACGATGCAGTCCTCGAACGCGTCCGCGGCGGTCTCGATGCACTGCTGAAGCTCGCTCAGGACCCTCTCGGGGTTCACCGGGTGGACGAAGGCGGTGACGGCGCCGTCAGCACCGTCGATGCCGGCCCAGCCGAGCTGGGTGGCGAGATAGTCGTAGGACCACCCCAGCCCCGCGTGGACGTCGACGACGGTGCCGTCCTCCCACTGGTTGTCCGAATCCGCGGCGAGATCCAGGAGCGATACGGGTGCGCCGTTGAACTGTGCAATCACGTTGTTCAGGAACCGGTTCTCGTCGTTCTCCATGTCGAGGGTCCGGATCAGCGCGGGCCGGAACCGGTCTCGAGTCCTGAACGTTGCGCCGATGGACTCCGTGCCCATCTTGCGCAGGTCGCCGAGCACTCCGGTGCCGAGACCGATGGTCTGATCGCGAATCCGGCTGACCTCGAACAGCTTCTCGCCGGTGTTGGCGTCGATGAAAACGTCGCGGAAGCTCGACAGCGTGCCGCGGTAGGCCAGCGTGTAGGTCCCTTCGCCGAGGGGAAACACCCACGGGCTCGGGGTGTCGAGCAGCTCTCCCGCCAGCTCGTCGAACGCCGCGCGCGCCGCGGACAGCGTCAGGCCCGGCGTCGTGTCCACGTCGATGCCCGTGAACAGCGTGCCGAAGATCGCGGTCGCGACGCCGGCGTCGGTCTGTCGAACCAGATCGGCTCCGTAGACCGGAATCCCTTCGTGGTACTGGGCGAAGCGCTCGGTCTGCCGGTCCGCACGGTACAGATTCGGCCGCGTGTCATACCGTTGCAGCTCTCCGGCGCGGTCGAGCCGATCGAGGGCCGTGTCCCAGTCGCGGAGGCTCGATGGGCCTGCCGCGGCTACCGTTTGGCGACCGTTCCCCGGCTGTGCGGCTGCCGGCCAGCAGCCGAGCAGCAGGACGATCGCGGCGAGGGCGGAAACCCGGACGCGCCGCCGGCGGTTGTCCGTTACGTCGATATGTTGAACCTCTGTCATGTGTGTTCGATCCATCCGCCGGGGGTTTGCTCTCGCATCCTCGTACGCTCTTTTTACCACTGGGTACGTGGTTTTTTCGTACCCACATTTAGCTTAGCGTACCGCCTCGACCCGCATTGCATCGCGTCCCGGCCCCGCATCGGGTGTGCGGTGTAGAATGGCGCGGTGATGTTGCCGCCTACTCGCCGCGCGTTTCTCGGCGCCCTTCCGGCGTGCGCCGCCGTGCCCGCATTGCGGTCTGCCGCGCCGGCGGCTTCGGCCCTGCCGTTCGGTCAGGCGGAGCGCCGGCTGCGGATCACCGGCCTGGAGCTCGTCGTCGTCCGCGTCACCGGGCGCACCAACTGGATCTTCGTGCGGCTCGCCACCAACGACGGGATCACCGGACTGGGGGAGGCCTCGATGGGGCGCCGGACCGAGTTCCCCGAGATCGCCCCGTTCTTCGATCTCGTCCGGGATCGGTCGCCGTTCGAGATCGAGGCCTATCGTCAGCGCGGCCGGGCCGCGGCCGCCGGGGGGCGGGTGCCGGCCACCGCGTTCAGCGCCCTTGAGCAGGCGCAGTGGGATCTCGCCGGCAAGGCCCTCGGGGCGCCCGTCTACGAGTTGGCCGGCGGCGCGGTGCGGCGCGAGCTGCCGGCCTACGCGAACATCAACCGGGCCACCGCCGACCGGTCGCCCGCAGGGTTCGCAGCCAATGCGCGGCAGGCGGTCGCCGACGGTTTCCGCGCCATCAAGGCGGCGCCGTTCGACGGTTTCCCGCCGCTCGATCGGCCGGCCGGCGAGGTGGAGGCGGCGACCGAGCTGGGCATTGCCTGCATCGAGGCGATGCGGACGGCCATCGGTCCCGACGTCGCCCTCAAGATCGACGTCCACAGCAACTTCGACGTCCCGCTCTCGATCGAGGTGGCGCGGCGGCTCGAGCCGCAGGGGCTGTCGTGGTACGAGGAGCCGGTGCCGCCGACCGACCTCGAGGCCACGAAGGCGATCAAGGACGGCATCCGCCAGACGATGGCGGGCGGCGAGTTCCTCTTCGGCATCGAGGGGTTCGCCCCGCTGTGCCGCGAGCGGGCCGTCGACATCATCATGCCCGACGTCAAGCACTGCGGCGGCATCACCGAGCTGGGGAAGATCGCGACGGTGGCCGAGCTCGACGGGGTGCTGGTCTCGCCGCACAACCCGAGCGGTCCGGTGAGCACCATGGCGTCGGCGCAGGTCTGCGCCCGCCTGTCCAACTTCGACATCCTCGAGTACCAGTGGAACGAGGCGCCGTGGCGGGGCGACCTCGTCGACCCGCCCGAGCGGTTCGAGAACGGGATTCTGCAGGTACCGGACGGTCCCGGCATCGGCGTCACGCTGAACGATGCCCTCGTCCGGGAACACGCCTGACCCGGGCTGACCGGATCGCCGCGCCGGCGGCCGCGCGTGTCGGCGGTGCGCCGGCCGGTCCCGGTTCGACGGGCCGGGCGCGGGGTGGTGTCCGCGGCGGTGTCCCGCGAGGCGCCAGGAGACGGCGCCGCAGAACGGTGCAGACCGCCGGCGAGGTCGGATGGGCGGCAAACCGAGCGCCAACCCGGCGAGTTCCGGGCCGGAGACGGAAGCGGATGAAGATACGGAAGATTGACGCCCTGGAGGTGCTTGACTCCCGCGGCAATCCGACGGTGGAGGCCCGCGTGCACCTCGACGACGGGACGGTCGCCGAGGCGCGGGTGCCGTCCGGCGCATCGACCGGAGAGCGGGAGGCGGCGGAGCTGCGGGACGGCGGGCCGCGCTACGGCGGCAAGGGCGTGCGGCAGGCGGTCGCGCACGTCAACGGCGAGATCGCCGGCGCCCTGATCGGCCACGATGCCGCCGACCAGCGCGGGATCGACCAGCGGCTGATCGCGCTCGACGGCACGCCGAACAAGGCGCGGCTCGGCGCCAACGCCCTCCTCGGCGTCTCGATGGCGGCGGCGCGTGCGGCGGCGGCGGCGGCCGGCGTGCCGTTGTACCGGCATCTCGGCGGGGCGGACGCGGCGATTCTGCCGGTCCCCTGTCTCAACGTCATCAACGGCGGGCGCCACGCCGACAACACCGTCGATTTCCAGGAGTTCAAGATCGTTCCGCACCACGCGCCCTCGTTCGCCGAGGCGCTCCGGATGGGCATCGAGACCTTCCACGCCCTGCGGGCGTTGCTGAGGGCCCGGGGCAAGTCGACGGGGATCGGCGACGAAGGAGGCTTCGCGCCCGACCTCGCGAGCAACGAGGAGGCGGTCGCGCTGATTCTCGAGGCCATCGAGCAGGCCGGCTACCGTCCCGGCGCGGATGTCGCCCTCGCTCTCGACCCGGCCACGAGCGAGATGTGGCAGGACGGCCGGTATGTCGCGTTCAAGTCGGACCGCGCGGCCCGGACGACGGCGGAGATGATCGCACTTTGGCAGGGGTGGATCGACCGCTATCCGATCGTCCTGATCGAGGACGCCCTCGCCGAGAACGACTGGGACGGCTGGGCCGACCTCACCCGCGCCCTCGGCGACCGGATCGAGCTGGTCGGCGACGATGCCTTCTGCACCAACCCCGTGATCCTGCAGCAGGCCATCGACCGCCGCGTCGGCAACTCCATCCTGATAAAGCTGAACCAGATCGGGACGGTGTCCGAGACGCTCGAGACCGTCCGCCTCGCGCAGCGGCACGGCTACGGCGCCTACATGTCGCACCGCTCCGGCGAGACCGAGGACACCTTCATCGCCGATCTCGCGGTCGCCACCGGCTGCGGCCATATCAAGACCGGATCCGGGTGCCGCGGGGAGCGGACCGCCAAGTTCAACCGGCTGCTGCGGATCGAGCACGACCTGGGCGATCGCGCGGTGTTCGCCGGCCTCGGCGGGTTCCGCCAGACGCGGATCGAATCCCCGGCGTCTGCGCCGCAGGACAGTTGAACGATATGGAGTTGCCGACTTCATCGAGGCGCAGCCCATGATTCCCGCTGGGTACGTCCGTGAGACGGCAGGGTAGTTCCCGTCTGGGTCCTGAGCGCCCGAGGCGAAACCGCGGCGCGGTTGCCACGGGCTCCTGGAACGTTCAAGCCTCTCGATACGTCCCGGTCGAGGCGTCGGTTGCCCCGGCGGGCCGACCGGCCGTCCCCCCATGTCGACGCTGAAACGGATCTACCTGGCTGCGAACGCGGTCGAGGCGCACATGCTCAAGGACCTGCTCGCGCAGGAGGCGATCGAGGCGGTGGTGCGCGGAGACGATTTCGTGCCGTTGCAGGGCGGCAGTCTGTTCCGCATGGAGACCCGCCCCTCGGTGTGGGTGCTCGACGACGAGCGGCTGGCCCGCGCCCGCGAGCTGGCGGCCGAGTTCGGAAGCGGCGGGTTGCCGGCGGAGCGGCGGCCCGAGACGTGGCGCTGCCGGTGCGGCGAGACGATCGAGGCGCAGTTCAGCGAGTGCTGGAGCTGCGGGCGTGCCCGGCCCGAAGAACCGTGAGAGGGATCATCGTCGAACGAATCGGACGCACCGTGGTATAACTGACACCGGTTGAAGAGTTCTCGCGTCGTGCCGGCCGCCCATGCCATTCAGGACAGGCATGCAGGTTGTACAGGCGTTCGGATCGACTGTGCCGGGGCCGTGAAGCACTGGCCCGGATCGCCCGCACAGCGGTGCCTGACGAACGGTGAGGCGCCGTGGCGCGTAGCGGTGGGCTGAAATATGCCCTTGGGACGCTGACGGAAATTACTTTGCCGTGTGCCACGCGCGCCAACCCGCAGACAACGGGCTGCGCTTGGGTACAGTTGGCAACTTTGTATCGATCACTGTCCTTGAATCGGTTTCTCATCGGCGTACAGCGACGCGTTCCAGCCGCATTGTCTGCCTGTCGCCCCCCCCACTCTACACTCCGCGAACGCACGGCGTACCCCTACGGCAACGGAGAACTGTGAAATGACACGGCCTATTGGACGATGGAGCCTGGCAGGATTGCTGCTGGTTTTCGCCCTGCCTTCAGTCGCAGCGGCGCAGGCGATGGACAGCCACCGGGGATACGTCGCCGTGAACGCCGGCAGGCTGGCGCTCCCCGGCGAGTTCACCGACGCGGCCACCTTCGCGGGGCCGGTTCCGGTCTACACCGAGATGGTCTCCGGCGCGGCCACCGGCGACCCGTCCGGCTTCGACGGGGTCTATCGGCTCGAGTCCGGGGCGGTGTTCGACGTCAGCGCCGGCGCGCGCCTGTGGCGCAACCTCGGAGTCGGCGTGTCGGTCTCTCTCTACAACCGGGATGCCGACGCCAGCGTCTCGGCGCGCCTGCCGCATCCGTTCTTTCTCGGCACTGCGCGCACCATCAACGCGAGCATGCCGCTTTCTCACGAGGAACGGGCGGTCCATCTGCACGCCCTCGTGGCGGTCCCGGTCAACGCCGCGTTCACGGTGACGGTGTTCGGAGGGCCGACGCTCTTCACCGTCTCTCAGAACCTGGTCACGGACCTCCGCTTCACGCACAGCTACCCCTACGACGAAGCCGCGTTCGCGGGCGTCGTCACGCAGGAGCAGTCGCGGTCGAAGATCGGTTTCAACGTGGGCGCCGACGTCGCCTACTACTTCACCGACACGGTCGGCGTCGGCTGGCTCAGCCGTTTCAGCGCGGCGACCGTCGACCTGCCGTCGGTCGGCGACAGGCCCGCCGACGTCACCGCCGGCGGCTTTCACGCGGCCGGTGGTCTGCGCCTGCGGTTCTGAAGGGAGCATCCGGCATGTACAGGATCACACGCCTCTCGACCACGACCCTGGCGGTGTCGCTGCTGCTCGCCACGCCCGGCGCCGCCCAGTTCCGCCAATTGACCACTGAAACGCTGACGCAGCCCATCGACGGCGCGACTGTCGACGTGATGGCCCAGGCCGGCGATTTGGTTATCGTGTCGCGCTACGCGGACAGTCTCCTCTCGGACCGCACGCACGAGTACTTGCAGCAGTATGTCGACGGCGTGCCCGTGCACGGCGCCGGCGTCTCCCGCCAGACGCGGAACGGCGAAACGGTCTCTCTCTTCGGGCGGATTCACGAGGGCATCGAGGTGGAGACGGTCCCTACGCTGTCGTCCGACGCCGCCCTCACCGGTCTCGCCCTCGCTACCGGCGCCTTCTCGGTGGACACGCCCGCGCTGGTCGTTCTCCCACTGCCCGACGACAGCTACCGGCTCACCTATCGCGCATTGATGAGCGACGCCCGCCTCTACTTCGTCGACGCCGCCGACGGGGCCATCGTCTGGTCGCACGACGTCACGCGGGAGCAACGCGCCGTCGGCGTCGGCACGGGGATTGCGGGCGACCGCAAGAACGTCAGCACCACGCGCGCCGAAGGCCTGTATCAAACCATCGACCAGTTGCGCCCGGCCGAGATCGTCACGCTCGACATGAGGCTCGACGAGAGCCGCTTTCAGAGCCTGATCGTCCCTGGACCGCCCGGCGTGCCCCGCTGGTCGGCCGGCGACCTCGCCGCCGATACGAACAACGTGTGGAACGACAACCCTGCCGCCGTCGATGGACATGTCCACACGGGGTGGACGTACGACTACTTCGCGCTGAGGCACGACTGGCACGGCGTGGACGGCAAGAACGGCCGCATCGTCTCGCTGGTCAACAACGACTTCTTCAACGCCTTCTACCAGCCACCCCCCTTTGGACCGGAGGGCTTGGGCGTCTTCGTCTACGGCCAGAAGCCGGACGGGACGTCGCTCGCCGTGGAAGACATCGTCGCCCACGAGCTCATGCACGGCGTCGTTGACCGATGCCCTGGTGAGTGAGCGAACCCGATCCATACCCGCTCTCGTTCATCTACGGCGACCTCGGTCCGCCGAGCTTCGATCGCCTTGCCCTCCGCGTCCGTCGGGAAATCATGGACCAGCACCGCCGGCGGCGTGCCCTTCGGCTGCCATTCCCGCCCGCCATTCTTGAAGTTCCCGACCAGCTCCTTCTTCTTCGTGTCGACCGAGATCACCGGCTGCCCCTCGGCCAGAAACGAGTCCGCGGTCGCATTGATGTGCTCGAACTGCGCGTTACGGTCCGGGTGGCTGGTCCCCTCCTGACGTTTACGGGCCGATTGCAGCCGGTACCCCAGTTGATGTAGCAACCGGCCGACGGTCGTCGAACTCACTCGCCACCCTTGTTGTGCCAGCCCCGAGGCGAGCTTCGCCCGACGGATCCACCAGCCCTTCCAGGGCGGCCAGGAGGCCAGGCTGCCTCTGTTCGAGACGGGGCCGCCCCGCTCCCGGGCGTCGTCGATGGCCGTGTCTTTACGTGTGACACCCTCAAAGTTCCCTATTCCAATCCCCGCTTTCCCGAGGTTACGGCGCTGAGACCGTACTGCGCGGAAGGGCGATTCGTGCTCTGGACCGGCGACGGCGGCATCATCCACGAGGCCTACTCCGACATCTTCGCGCATGCGGTCGAGTTCTTCCACGAGGACCGCGCCGGCGCGCTTGCCGGTGACTACCTCGCGGGCGAGGATATCGACGACGTGATCCGGGCTTCCGACAACCCGGGGTCGATCAGCCTCGGCGATACTGGAATCCCTTATCCCGACGCGTTGAGGGGCATGCTGCGGTTCATCCTCGCCACCCCGGACGGGCAGACCATCACCGCGCCGTCCGCCTTTACCGGTCTGGCCTTCATCGAGGGCGAGTTCGTCGGTCACTTGCGCAGCGGTGACGGAGGCGGTGTTCACATCAACTCGATCGTGCTCAGCCACGCCTTCTACCTCGCCATCGAAGGCGGCCGGAACGCGACGACGGGACGGTCGGTGACGGGGGTCGGGCCGGACAATCGCGCCGACGTGGAGCGGGCGTTCTTCCGGGCGATGGCGGACCTGATGCCGCCCGACGCGTCTCTCTACGACGCGGCGCTGGCCATCCAGCAGTCCGCCTTCGATCTGTTCGGAGCCGGCAGCCCCACCTTCACCGCGGTCACGGAGGCTCTGCTGGCCGTCGGCTTCGAGCAGTAGGAGGGATCGAGGCGAGAGCCGGCAAGACGCCCGACACGGCCGAAGCCACCGCCGCCGGGCGGGACTACCCCGCCCCCGCCGAGGAGCGCCACGGCGGCCCTGTCGTCCGGATGGAGGGGGGCAGGACCGCCGCGCGCCGGGCGAAGTCTAGACCGTCAGAATGGTTCGAGAAAGCCCTCGTAGGTAATCGTCTCGCCCGTCAGCGTCATGACCTCGAACTCGAGCGGCAGATAACCCGGCTGGCGTATCTCGATGTGATGCGGCCCCTCTTCGAGACGCAACCGCTGGAAGATGCCGTCGTAGTTGTCGACCTGGCCGACGTAGTAGCCGTCGACGTACACCTCCGCGAAGCGGGGCCGGATCTTCAGGCGCAGGCTGCCGGTGTAGTCGTAGCGGGGGCCCCAGTCATAGGCGGCGTATCCGTACCGATGGCCGTAGTAGCCGGACCAGTACGGATCGTAGTACCGCAGGCCGGACCCCACCGCGACGCCGAGGCCGAACGTGTTGTAGCCCGGAAAGTAGAAGTAGCTCCCGTAGAGTTGCGGGACGCCGTAGCGGTGCCGGCCGCGGTAGCTGCGGTATCCCCGCTGGCCCCGCCGGCCCCGCTGCCCCCGCCCCCCGCCGTCGACGTAGTTGTTGATGACGATCGGGCGTGACGACAGCGGCGCGTCCGATCGCCGGATGGCGTTGCCGCGCGGAGCGCGCCGGTCGGCGACGGCCGAGCCCCGGCGGCCCGTCCTGCGCCCCGGAACCGCGTCCGCGATGCGACCGCCGGACCGGCCGTTGCCGATGGCGCCGCCGCGCGGCCGTGCGCCGCGGCGCCGGGCCGCGTCGGCCGGGGCGACCCGGGTGGCGGTCCGGTCCACGACGCCGGTGCGGCCGCCGCCCCGCGGCGCGGTTGCACCGACGCGGCGATTGGGCGTGCGCCCCATGGCTCGGGTGCGGCCGGCGTCGCGGGGGGTCGTCGCGCCTGTACGCCGGCGGGGGGCAGTGCGCTCGGGGACCGCCCGGGTGGTCGTCCGCGGTGCGGTTCCGCCGATGCGGCGATTGGGCGTGCGCTCCACGGCTCGGGTGCGGCCGGCGTCGCGGGGGGCCGTCGTGCCGACACGTTGGCGGGGGGCGGTGCGCTCGGGGGCCGCGCGGGTGGCCGTTCGCGGGGCCGTCCCGCCGATGCGGCGTCCCGGGGCGGGCCTGCCCGCGGTACGCGGCGCCGTGGCGCCGGCGCGGGCGGGCGCGGATGTCCGGGGGGTTGCACGCCGCACCGCTCCGCGCCGGGCCGGCGGGGCAGCGGCGGCGCGTCCGGCTCCCGCCGGCCGGCGCGGCTGGGTCATGCGCCGGGGCGGCGCCGACCGGGCCGGGGCGGCCCGTTGCGGCGCCCGCTGGGGCGCGCGTTGCGCCTGCGCGGGCCGGGCCCCGCGTTCTCGGGCGCGGCTCTGGCCTGCCGCCGTGTCGGCCGGGACGGACCAGGCCGCGGCCAGAACCAGGGTGCAGAGCGCAGGTGCGAGACGTTTCATGGCGATTCCCTCCCTCACAGTCGACCCGCTCGGTCCGCGAGCCGGACCGTCGTCACTATTGACAAGCACGCTGCGTGCCAACTGTCGACTCGCCCCCGGCCTTCGCAGAACCGCTCGGCGACAGGCGGCCGGGCGCCGCGCCGCCGTTCCCGGTGTCCCTGCCAGGTGGCAGGGTGTCCGTTTGGGAGCACGGTTCTCGGGAGCGGGTGTCGAAACCCCGTGCCCGACCGATACCGGAGGCGGCGCAGACTTCCCGGGCGGCCGGTCGCGCGGGTCCGGGGCGGGTTCCCGGTTCCCCGCCTGTTCCGAACTGTACCACGCGCGGGACGCCCTGCCCGGTCCGGCCGGAAATCTCCTGCCGTGGCGCGGTTTATGCTATCGTTTGGCTGGCATCCGTCCGCCCATGGTGGAAGTCCCGCGAGGCATGGGCTTGCAGGGCAGGATGCCCGGCTATGGACCGGTCGCCGGAGCGCGACGACGAGAAGGGACAACCAGCCATGGGTTTCTGCGAGCATTGCGAGGGCCAGCGATTCGACCGGGCACAGGTGCTCCGCCAACTCAGGCAGACGCGTGCCCGGCTCCGGGACGACGCGGCGTCGTGGACGGCCGACGAGGCTCTGATGATCGCCATCAAGTCGGTGCGCGCCCTCGAGATTCCCCATCTCGAGCCGGTCGACGATCTGCTGGACGAGTCGATCGACGATCAGGTCATCCACTGATCCCCGTCCGCCGGCTGCGGCCGCCGCGCGTGGTTTCACCCCGCGTCCTTCGTGTCCGCCCGTCAGCGGGCGCCGGCTATCTCCGTCACGACCCGGTACACGTACTCGGCGAAGAGGCCCAGCGCCTCGATCGAGACCCGTTCGTCCGTTCCGTGGACGCCGCTCCGGTCGTCGCGGATCAGGCCGATGCCGTAGGTCTGCACCCCCCGGGCGCGGAGCTGGGCCGAGTCGGTGGCGGCCACCAGCATCGTCGGCAGGGTGATCGCCTCCGGGAACATCCGGCGTTGCACCCGTTCCAGGGCGAGGAACATCTCGCTGTCGAGGCGCGAGGGCGGGGCTGCCGGCCGCATGCTCGTGGGGGGCGTGACCTGTACCGCCGGGTCGTCGATGAGCTGGCGAAGCGTCGCCAGGAAGCCGTCCAGGTCCTCGTCGGGCAGGGCGCGGACATCGAGTTCCGCCTCGGCCTCGGCGGGGATCACGTTCCGGCGGAACCCGCCGCGGATGATGTTGGGCGAGATGGTGGTCTGGAGCATCGCGCTGACGCCGATGTCCGTCTCGCGCAGCGTCTGGCGGATGGACTCGCTCAGCCGGGGATTCTCGAGGTTCCTGTACCGGAAGGCCGCGTCCCGCGGGCTGATGTCGGCCAGCCGGTCCAGATAGGCGCGGGTGGTCTCGTTCAACCGCATCGGCGGCTGCCAGGCCCCCGCCCTGGCCACCGCCGCGGCCAGCCGCACGATGGGGTTGTCGAGCCTGGGGGCCGAGCCGTGACCGGCGGTGCCGCGGGCCACGAGGCGGATGCCGCGCCAGGGCACCTTCTCGGTGGTGGCGACGCTCACGACGTCGACCGTTCCGTCCGACACCGACATGCGCCCCCCTTCGTTCAGGGCGTACTCCGCATCGATGGCGTCGAAGTGGCGGCCGACGATGAAGTCTATCCCGACCTCGGTCGTCCCCTCTTCACCCGCCTCGGCCAGCAGAATGACGTCGCGGGCCAGCGGGACGTGGTGACGCTGCAGCAGCAGGAGCACCTGCACCATCGCCGCGAGCTGGCCCTTGTCGTCCGTGGCGCCGCGGCCGTAGAGATGGCCGTCGCGGATGACCCCGCCGAAGGGGTCGACGGTCCAGTCGTTGCGCTCGACGCCGACCACGTCGGTGTGGGCCATCAGCAGGATCGGACGTTTCGACCCGTCGCCGCGCAGGCGGGCGACGAGGTTCGCGCGGGAGGGATCGAGGGCGAGAACCGTCGAGGCGATGCCCGCCTCGTCGAGCACCGCCTCGACGAGGTCGACGACCCGCGTCTCGTTCCCCGGCGGGCTGCTGCTGTCGATGCGCACCAGCGCCTGCAGCAGGGCCGCCGCGTCGTCCCGGGCCCGCGCGAAGTCCGGTTCCTGGGCGGCGAGGCCGGCGGCGCCGGCCGCCGACCACAGGGCGAGCGCGATCACCATCCGCCGAATGGCAGACATCGACATCGAGGGTCTCCGCGTGGCGGGGTTTCGGCGGCGAAGTCGACCGGCGCTGGACATGGGATGCTATTGTGACGCGGTTTCGCAACGTGCGACAACCGCGGAGCGCGTCCGGCCCTGGTCCCGCGGCATGCGCCGCGCCGGCGGCCCGGACGGGCCGCGGTGACGACAGCAGAGTGAGCCCATGGCCGACAGACCCATCCTTCCCCTGCTCGCCGTCGACTTCCTGCGGGTCTCCCGGCATCAGATGGACACCCGCCGGCAGCGCATCGAGGCCTGTCTCGGGCAGTTGACGGACGCGCAGATCTGGACCCGCCGGCACGACGTCGAGAACGCCGTCGGCAATCTCGTCCTGCATCTGTGCGGCAACATCGAGCAGTGGATCGTCGGCGGCGTCGGGGGAAAGGCGGCGACCCGCGACCGCGACGCCGAGTTCGACCGGCGCGACCCCATCCCGGCGTCGGAGCTCGCGGCCCGGCTGCGGGCCGTCGTCAGCGCCGCCGATGCGGTGCTCGGGACCCTGACGCCGGAAGACCTCGCCGAGCCTCGTTCCATCCAGGGCTACGACGTGACCGTGCTGCATGCGGTCTATCACGTCGTCGAGCACCTCGCCGAGCACACCGGTCAGATCATCTGGGCCACCAAGGGCCTGACCGGGCGCCATCTCGGGTTCTACGACTACCTGGACGACGCCGCCGACTTGACCGGCCGGATGCCGTAGCGTCCGTCACCCCTCGCCCGGCGGCCGGGCTGCAGGCAGGTCGTCCGAGGGGTCGGGGAAGTAGACCCGCGACAGGTAGTTCAACGCCACCGCGATGCCCTGGCGCTGCGGCATCGTCACCACCAGGGGCGCCCCAGCCCGCCGCCGAGCCCCGCGCGACCGTCGGGCGACGCCGTCCCGGCTCCTGCGCGCGACCGCGTTGGTGATGGCGCTGTTCCTCGCCGGCGCCGCCGGCTACCGGCTGGTCGAGGGTGTGCCCTGGTGGGACGCCTTCTACATGACCGTCATCACCATCACCACCGTTGGGTTCGGCCACGTGTTCCCGCTGTCGCGGGCCGGCGAGGCGCTGAGGGTCCGCATGATCGAACGGATGAGCGGTCACGACATCGTCTGCGGCTACGGGTGCATGGGCCGCGCCGCGGTCGACGCCCTGCGCCGGGCCGGCCGGCAGGTCGTGGTGATCGAGGCGCGGGTCGAGCAGACCGAGGAGCTGGCCGCGGCGGGGCGCCCGGTGGTGACCGGGGACGCGACCCGCGAGGCCTCGCTACGGGCCGCGAACGTCGAGCACGCCCGCGGGCTCGTCTGCTGTCTCGCCGACGACGCCCACAACCTCTATACGGTGCTGACCGCGCGGTCGCTGAACCCCGACCTCGTCATCGCGGCTCGGGCCGCCGGCGAGGGCGCCGAGCAGCGGATTCTGCAGGCCGGCGCCGACCGGGTGGTGAATCCCTATCAGCTCGGGGGGGCGCGTCTCGCCCATCTGCTGGTCGAGCCGCCGGGCTCGGGCGCCGCTTCGTCGAGCGGCCCGCCGGAGCCGGCCGACCCGGCCTCGACCGGCGCCTCCCGGCCCGCCCCGGACAACCCCTCGTTGAGCGAACCCTGACGGTAGCCCCGCGGGTCGACCGACACCGCGTCGAAACCGGCGTCCCGGAACCGCCGCAGGACCTCGGCGCGCACGCCGTCACTGCGCAGCCGGGGAATCTCGTGCAGCTCCACCTCGATGCGGGCGGTGGCGTCGTGGAACCGCACCCGGCACACCCGGAAACCCAGCTCCCGCAGGACCCGCTCGCCGGCCGCCACCCGCGCCAGCCGCTCCTGGGTGATCTCGGTGCCGTAGGGGAAGCGGCTCGACAGGCAGGCGAGGGCCGGCTTGTCCCACACCGGGAGCCCCAGCTGCCGCGCCGCCTCGCGGATGTCCGCCTTGCGAAAGCCCAGCTCGTCGAGGGGCGAGCGGACCCCCTGCTCGCGCGCCGCCCGGCGGCCGGGCCGGTGGTCCCCGCGATCGTCGGCGTTGAACCCGTCCAGGATGTGGATCGCCCCGAGGCGGGCCGCCTCCGCCACCGCCACCGAGTACACCTCGATCTTGCAGAAGTAGCAGCGATTGACGGGGTTCGACGCGTACCGCGCGTCGTCCAGCTCGTGGGTCTCCACCAGCACGTGGCGCACCCCCAGATGCCGCGCCAGGCGTTCGGCGCCGGCCCGTTCCTCGGGGGCCAGACTCGGCGAGACGGCGGTGAGGGCCGTGGCCCGGTCTCCCAGAACGCCGGCCGCCTCCGCCAGCAGGTAGCCCGAGTCGACGCCCCCCGAGAAGCAGACGACCGCCTGATCGAGCTCGGAGAGCCGGGTCCGCAGCTCGGCGATGCGGTCGTCGAGGCCCGCTGGCGGCGGATGGGGCGGGGCGCCGGCCGCGCCGACGGAAAGCGGTCGGGAGTCAGCATCCTGCATCGATCTCCAGTATAGCCGCTGCGCCGACAGGCGGCCGGCCGGGGTGACGCGCTCGGTGGCCGACAGGCATCGGCTCCGCGGAAACCCGCCAGTTCATGGCCAGGCTGGCCCAGAGGGCGTGAATCCGCGTCCCCAGGTACGCGCGTTGGCTCGAAGACCGTCGCGGCCCGCCGGACCGCCGCCCGTCGTCGTCGCACGTGACGCAGTGGCGGTCGGGATCTCCCGCTCGGTCCGCGGCGTCCGAACTTCCTTCCGCGGTCGTCGCGGGCTGCTCGCGTCGGATCGAGCGCAGTTGCCCGGCTGAGCCGCGAGAGATGTCTCGGCTATAATCAGGGCTGTCGGCTGGACCGGCGCCGCTCGGAGCCGGTCCGCACAACGTTCTCGCGGCGGCGGCAGGTGATCGTCGAGCCGCCGTTCGGCGCCATCGAGCGCATCCACTCGTCATCCGTTTCCCGCCCGTTCCAGCCTCCCCCCGGGCCCTCGGGCAGGGGGCCTTCACCGACCCGTGCTCTACGACATCGTTCTCATCGTCCTCGGTCTCGGTCTGGTCGCCAAGGGCGGCGATCTGTTCGTCGACTCGAGCATCTACATCGGGCAGGCGCTGCGCATCCCCCGGTTCGTCATCGGCGGGACCCTGGTCAGCCTCGCCACCACCACCCCCGAGCTGGTGGTCTCGGCGATGGCCAGCAGCGTCGGCGACACCGGCATCGCGCTCGGGAACGCGGTCGGGTCGTGCATCTGCAACATCGGGCTCATCGTCGGCACCGTGTCGCTGTTGACTCCGGTGGAGGTGGAGAAGCGCGACTTCGTCCGGCGGGCGGCCTGGATGGTCTCGGCCGGGGTGCTCGTCGTCGTCTTCACCTGGGACCGGACGTTGAGCCGGCCCCTCGCCGCCGTCCTGCTGGCGCTGGCGTTTGCGTACCTCGCCTGGGACTATCTCGGCATCCGCCGCCGGCGCGCCGAGACCGCGGGCGGCCCCGACCCGGAGACGAGCGGGCTGACCCGGGCGATCGGCCTGTTCGCGCTGGGGGCGGTCCTCATCGTGGTCGGCAGCCGTTTCCTCGTCGACTCCGGGCAGGCGCTGGCCGCGGCCCTCGGGGTGCCGTCGGTCATCATCGGGCTGTCGGTGGTGGCCATCGGGACGTCGCTGCCCGAGCTCGTGACCGGCGTCTCGGCCGCGCGGAAGGGGGTCCCGGACCTGTCGCTCGGCAACATCCTCGGGGCGAACGTCCTCAACCTCTTCCTCATCGTCGGCCTGTCCGGCACCATCAACCCGCTGACCCTCGACGTCTTCACCCAGGTGTACTCGTACGGCTGGCTCGGCGTGTTCTTCGCCGCCGTCCTGGGTCTGACCGCGCGAACCGGCCACTTCCACCGCCGCGGCGGCCTGCTCCTGCTCGCCCTCTACGCCGTCTACCTGACCGGCCTCGTCCTCGTGCCAGTGCTCGGCGCCGGCGCGTGATCGGGGCTGTCGGCGTCCCGCGCCGGGTCTGGGCAGCCAGCAGCCCGCGGGCCGCAACACGTGCGTTCGGGCTCGTCAGCTCCGTGGCCGCCCAACCCGAGCCTCGACTACGAGCGTACCCGACCGCGCGCAGCGCCCTCTCGACCTGGCCGATGTGGGAACGATGGTCGGGGTTCAGGAGCTTCCGAACCGCGGTTTCGCTGATGTCGAGGCGCTTGGCGAGTTCCACGTTGGTGATGTCCTGCACACGCATCGCGGATAGAGGGCCAGCTTGGCGGCGGTAACCGGGGGCACCGGGATCAGCTCCTGCCCGTCGACGGGCAGGCTCGGTGCCGGGATGTCCCAGCGTTCGTGGACGTACCCGGCGAGTGCGGTAGCCAGCGCATCCTGAGCCAGTGCTACCGCGTCCGATCGGTTCTCGCTACAGGTCAGTGCTTCGGGCACGTCGGGAAAACTGATCGAGACTCCTCCCTCATCCGTTGCGAACACGCACGGATACGTGTATCGCATCAGATCTACGGAGTTGCGCCCGGTGCTGCCGGCCGGCGAAGGATGGGGTAGACCGAACCCGCCGCGCCCACGTGGTCGTCGACCAGGTTCCAGTTCACGATGCCGTCGTCGGAGCGGGGCTCGAGCAGGGTGAACACGAGCCGTCCCAGCGGCTGGTCCAGGGGCACGACGAGGGTGCCGCCGGGGAGGCGGCGCTCCGCCAGGGTCCAGGCGCCGGTGACCAGGCGTTCGCGGTGGCCCTGGAACGGGCGGTCGGCGACCGACGACGTGCGCACGACGAATTCCTGCACGTTCAGCGTCGCGTCCGCGTCGAGGGGGGCGCCGTCGACGCCGTGGGCGGCGAGGAGGTCGACGACCGCGGTGAGATCGGCGGGCACGTAGTAGGCGGCTGGCGCGAGCTCGTCGTCGTCGGCCGCCGCGAACGCGCCGTACTCGTACATCGGCGTCGGCTCCGCCACGTCCAGGCGGCGCCGCATCGGGGCCCGGGTGTACGGGTTCTGGACCTCCTCGGTGCGCCCCAGCAGGATCTCGACGGGGGCGGCCGACGGCACCGGCACCGCGCGCGTCGCGAGCCGGGCGCCGGCGACCGGCTCGGCGTCGGCGGTCTCGACGAGGGCGGCGATGGCGCCGGCGCGATCGTGGGCGAAGGCCAGCGCCTCCTCCACGAACCGCAGCGAGGCGTGGATGCGCTCGTCGAACGGCGCATAGGCGTAGGCCTCGCCGAGCAGCGCCAGCCGGTTGCGGAGTCCGACGTAGTTGTTGTTGAACCGGGGGCGGTGGTCGAAGGTGCGCCAGCTCGGACCGGCGCCGGCCGCGAACGGCAGGTTGCCGTAGTAGTAGAAGCGCCAGCCGTCGGACTGCTCGACGGCGCGGGTGATCGCGGGCAGCCACTCGTCGCGGAGGAGGGCGTCGATGGCGGGATGGGTGTTCGGGTGCAGCGGCGGCGCGTAGGTCAGGTGATAGGCGTGCTCGGTGCCGTTGGTGGTGTGCAGGTCGATGACCACGTGGGGTTCGTAGGCCTCGTAGGCGCGGGCGAGGGCCCGGGCCTCGGGCGATTCCAGCTTCATGTGGTCGCGGTTGAGGTCGAGGCCCTGGGCGTTGGTCCGCTCGCCCTGGCCCGCGAACGGGCCGAGCTGGTAGGGGCGGGTGTCGGGCCCCATGCGCTCGTGGCCGTCGGCGTTGTAGATGGGGGCGATTAGCAGGATCAGCGACGACGACCACTCGGCATGGCCGCCCGTCGCGAGGTCCCGCAGCAGCATCAGCAGGGCCTCCTTGCCCGCGACCTCGCCGCCGTGGATGGCCCCCTGCAGCCAGACGCGGAGCCGCCCGGTTTCGAGGACGGAGGCGGGCCGCGCATCGGCGGCGTCCCCGACGACGGCCAGCGGCAGCGGGCGGCCTTCGACCGTAGACCCGAAGGTGGTGGCATGGATGCGCTCGGACCGGTCCGCGACCAGCGCCACGAACTGGACCACTTCGCCGTAGCCGGTGGTCTGCTCGTAGCCGGTGCGCTCCGCCCGCGTGGGCGACAGGGCCCCTGCTTCCCGGTCTCCCGGTGCGCACCCCGCGAGCAGGGCCGCCGCCAGCAGGACGGTCCACCCGGGAGCCGCCGGCCGGACGCCGCACGGCACCGGGGCCGGTGCGACGCCGGGCTGCACCGGGACCGGTCTGACGCCGCGGGACTCCCCCCAACGGGCGCTGGAAGCGGCGATCACCGGCACTCCGCAATCCGTTCGACGGCGGCGGCGTCGTCCGCCGCGCTGCACCGGGACCGGTCGAACGTCGTGCTGCACCGGGACCGGTCGAACGCCGCGGCTGGAAGTGGCGATCACCGGCACCTCGCAATCCGTTCGACGGCGGCGTCGATCTCCGCCACGGTGGTCCCGCGGCCGACGCTGAACCGGACCGCGCCGTGACCGACGGCCGGCGGCACCCCCATGGCCGCCAGCACCGGCGAGAGCGCGCGTTCTCCGGTGTGGCAGGCGGACCCCGTCGAAGCCGCGATCTCCGGCATCCGCGCGAGGACCTCGTCGCCGTAGCGGCCGGTGAGGCCGACGTTGAGGGTATTCGGCAGCCGCAACGTCGGGTGGCCGTTCAGGGCGACCCGGTCGCCCAGCCGCGCCCGCAGTCCGTTCCACAGGCGGTCGCGCAGGCCGTGCAGGCGGTGCTCGCAGGGGTCGGTCTCGGCGAGAAGGCAGGCGGCTCCCAGACCCGTCGCGAGGAGGGCGCTCTCGGTGCCGGCCCGCCGGCCCTCCTCGTGGCCGCCACCGTGCACGAGCGGGGTCAGCTCTACGCCACGCCGGACGAACAGAGCGCCCACGCCCTTGGGGGCGTACAGCTTGTGTCCGGCCAGACTCAGCAGGTCGACGCCGAGTTCGCGCACCCGCACGGGAATCTTGCCGGCCGACTGGGCCGCATCGGTGTGACAGAGCACGCCGTGCTCGCGCGCGATGCGCGAGATCTCGGCGATCGGCTGGATGGTCCCGACCTCGTTGTTGGCGTGCATCACGCTGACGAGCGCGGTGTCGGGGGCGATGGCCCGCCGGACGTCGTCGGGGTCGACGAGGCCGTGGCCGTCCACCGGCACGATGGTGACCCGCGCCCCCAGGGTTTCCACGAAACGGCAGGGCTCGAGGATGGCGGGATGCTCCACCGCGGTGGTGACGATGTGCGGGGCATTCGTGCCGCCCAGGGCTACGCCCTTGATGACGTGGTTGTTGGCCTCGCTGCCGCCGCTGGTCAGCACGATCTCGCCGGGGTCGCAGCCGAGCAGCAACGCGACGTGGCGGCGGGCGGCGCCGACCGCGTCGCGGGCGGGGTGGCCGGCCCAGTGTCCGCTCGACGGGTTGCCGAAGCCCTCGTCGAGCAGGGGCCGCATTGCGGCCGCCACCGCCGGGGCGATCGGGGTGCTCGCGTTGTAGTCGAGATAGATGCGCGTCGGATCTTCTGGCACCGGGGGCTCTGCTCTCAGGAACTTCGGGGCGGCACCGGTCGTCATGACCAGAGAAGCCCGCGCATACCGCACGGACCGCAACCGGATAGCGCCCCGGGCCGGGAGCCTATTGTATCGGGTGGGACGGCAACGTCGGCGGCGGGGCCCGTGGTGAGACCGCGCGCCAAGTCGAGACCGGCGCGGGCGTCCGTGGCGGCAAGGCGTCCGCGGCGGCAAGGCGCCCGCGGGGCAGGGCGCTGGGAGGCGGTCTGTCGGGTCCGGGCGACCGCGGAGCAACGCGCGTCCGAGGACCAGCGCAGTCCACGCGGCGTGCATTGCGGGTCGAATGCGACGGGGCTGCTGCCGCGGGCTCCCGGCGTGCGGACGGCTCGACAGGAGGTCGCGGAATGACGGCGCAAACCGGCCGGCGATGTTTCGTTCGACTCCGACTCCTGGCCGCCGGCGCGGTGCTCGCGGCCGCGGCGTCGTCCTCGCCGGCCGCCGGCGCCGGGCAGGCCGGTTCCGCCGGCGCCGGGCAGGCCGTCTCGGCCGGCACGGAGCAGTCCGGGAACGAGATCGACCGGTTCATGGAGCGCGTGCTCGACAACCGCGACGCCTCGTGGCGCCGGATTGGCGACTTCGTCCTGCGCGAGGTCGAGACGCTGGCCGTCGAGGGCCCGGCGGAGCTGCCGATCGCCGGTTTCCGGCGCGAGTACGAGTGGTACGTCCGCGACGACGTCGTCGTCCGCAGTCCGCGGAGCTTCGACGGGGTGGACATCGGCGAGGCCGAGCGCCGCGAGCACGAGGCGGGCTGGCTGCGCCGGCGGGAACGGCGGGACGCGGAGCGCCGGGAGGCGAGTCGCCGGGAACCGGAAGACGCCGAAGCGGCGGCGGGACCGGGTCCCGGGGGGCGGGAGGCGGACGCGGCGGCCGCGGGACCGCTCGCGCCGGAGTTCATCTCCGACGCCTACTACTTCATGGAGTTCGAGTTCGAGCCGGGGAACTACTACCTGGCCGGATACGAGACGCTGGCGGGCCGCGAGGTCGTCAAGATCGAGTACTACCCCACCGATCTCTTCGACGACGATGCGGAGGCGGACGACTCCGAGCGCGAACGGCGCATCGCGCAGGGGTTCGCCAAGACCTCTCTCGTCACCCTCTGGATCGACCCCGAGGTCCACCAGGTCGTCCGGTACACCTTCGACAACGTCGGGCTCGACTTCCTCCCCGGCCGCTGGCTGGTGCGCGTCGACGGGTGGCACGCGTCCATCGAGATGGCGCAGCCGATCGGCGGCGTCTGGCTGCCCCGCCGGATGACCCTGTCCGGCCGCGCGACGACGGCGCTGGGGGCGTTCGAGCTGCGGTTCACGCGGGACTATACCGACTATCGAGAGGCGCTCACCGGCGGGCGGCTGGTCGGCGCCGGGAATACGCCCGGAGACGGGCGATGACCGGCGGCCGCGCCCTGCCCGGGGCCCGCGGCGAGACCGCGTGCCGCCCGGGTCGAACCCGGCGGGGCCCTCGCCACGGGCTCCGCGGCGCGGCGCTCGCGGTGCTGCTCGTCGCGCCGCCGGCCCCGGCGCAGCCCTCCACGCCGATCCCGTCCCCCGCGCCGGAGGTCATCGCCGGGGGGCGGTCAGCGGGGGGATCGACGTCATCAAGGGCGCCGGTCCCGTCCCCCGCGCCGGAGGTCGTCGCCGAGCTGCGGGTGCACGGGAACCACTCGACCCCCGACGCGGACGTCCTGCACTTGGCCGGCGTCGCCCTCGGCGACCCGGTGGAGCCGGACACCCTGGACCGTATTGCGGCCCGATTGCGCGCGAGCGGCCGGTTCGAGTCGGTCGAGGTCCGGAAGCGCTACACGTCGCTCGTGCGGCGCGAGGCGGTGGCGCTGATCCTGCTGGTGCGCGAACGCCCCGGCGCGTCGGACGCGGCGCGCGGGGTCGTGGGCCGCGCGCTCGGCCTGCTGGCGCGGCGCACCATGTTCTTTCCGATCCTCGACTATGCCGAGGGGCACGGATACAGCTACGGCGCCCGTTTCAGGCTGGTCGACGTGCTCGGGGCGCGGAGCAGCGCGTCGGTTCCGCTGACCTGGGGCGGGACGCGGCAGGCCGGCCTTGCCCTCGAGAAGCGGTTCGAGACCGGCGTCCTGCACACGCTGCGGGGCGGGGTCGCGGCGACGCGGCAGGAGAATCAGCACTACCGGGAGCACGACCGGCGGCTGTCGGCGTGGGCCGGGGCCGACCGCCGCCTCGCCGGTCCGCTGCGCGTGGCCGCGCGGGCGGAGTGGAGCGACGTCGGTTTCGGGACCATCGCGGAGACGGCGGCGACCTACCGCGTCGGGGTCGAGCTCGATACCCGCCGGAACGCGGGGTTCCCCCGCGATGCGGTGATGGCGCACGCCGGTTGGCAGTGGCTCGACCGGACCGGCGGGGCCGGCGTCGTCGCCCAGCCGCAGGCCGACGTGCGCGGGTTCGTGGGGCTGTCCGGGCAGACGGTGCTGGGGCTGCGGGTCCTGTACCAGGGGGCGAGCGGCCCCCTCCCGGCCTACGCCCAGCCCCTGCTCGGCGGCCGCGCGTCGGTGCGCGGGCATCGGTTCGGACATCGCGCCGGCGACCGCCTGGCCGCCGCCTCGGCCGAGCTGCGGTTCCGGTGACCTCGCCGCTGAGCCTCGGCACGGTCGGCGTTCGGGTGTTCTTCGACACCGGGGCCGTCTACGACGCCGGTGAAGACCTGTATCGCACCCGCTTCAGCCAGGGCGCCGGCGCCGGCGTCTTCTTCAACGCGGCGTTCGTCAATCTGCAGCTCGACGTGGCCCACGACCTCGACGGCGCCGCCCGGCTCCATTTCGGGACCGGCGTGAGCTTCTGACCGCCGCGCCGCCGCAACCTGCGGATCGACCCGGCGCGCGACCTCGATGGCGGTGCCCGGCTCCATTTCGGGCCCGGCCTCGGTCTCTGACCGCCGCGTCGCCCGGGTTGGGTGGGGAGGGACCCCGCCGGCAACTGCAGCAAAGCGCACACGCGGCCCGCGGCGGGACGTGTCCGGGGTAACTCCATCACCGGAAGCGAAGTCGCCGACGCCGCTAAAGCGCACGCGGCCCGCGGCGGGACGTGTCCGGACGGGACGACCCGCCGAGCGGCGGGAGGTATAATCCGCCGGCACGATGGCGCGGCTCTCGACCTATCTGTTCGATCTCGACGGGACGTTGATCGATTCGATCGAGTTGATCATGTCCTCGTTCCGCCACACCATGCTGACGCATCGCGGCGCCGTGCCCCCCGACGGCGAGTGGCGCGCCGGGTTCGGCCGGCCCCTCCGGCCGCAGCTCGCCGTCTACGCACGGGACGCGGACGAGGTCACGCGGATGACCGCCACCTACCGCGCCCACAACCTGGAGAACCACGACCGGCTCGTGAAGCCGTACGCGGGCATCCCGGGCGTCGTCGCCGAGCTGGTCGAGCGCGGCGCGCGGCTGGGCATCGTCACCAGCAAGAACCGGACGGCGGCCGAGCGGGGCCTGCGTCACTGCGGCCTGGACGGCTTCTTCGACATGCTCGTGACGTCGGACGACGTGACCGAGCACAAGCCGCACCCGGCGCCGGTGCTCGCGGCGTTGGCGCGTCTCGAGGCGCGGCCGGCGGAGACCGTCTTCATCGGCGACTCGCCGCACGACTGCGAGGCGGGCCGGGCGGCTGGCGTGTCGACAGCGGCGGCGCTGTGGGGTCCGTTCTCCCGCGCGTCTCTCGACCCGCACGGTCCCGACCACTGGCTGGACCGACCCGAAGCGATCCTGGGGCTGCGGTGAGCAGCATCGACGCCGAGGGACCCCGCAGTCCGCGGCAGAACCCTGCGTCGCGCCGAGACCGGCGTCGCCGGTCGAATGCAGCGGGGCCTTCCGCCACGGGCTTCCCGCGTTCCCGTACAGGCGCGAGGGAATCATGACAGGCGTTCCGCAGGGCTATCGGTTGTTCGAGTACATCGACCCGTTCGAGGATCTGGTCGGGCCCTTCTGCTATCGGGAGGACGAGGACGGCCGGCTGCGGTTCGCGTTCGAGGCGCAGCCCAAGCACGCCAATACCGCGGGGCAGCTCCACGGCGGCATCCTCATGACCTTCGCCGACTACGCGCTGTGTCTGACCGCGATCCACGGCCTGCCCGGCGAGCGGTGTGTTACCGTGTCGCTCAGTTGCGAGTTCACCGCCCCCGGCGAGGTCGGGGACTTCGTCGAATCGACGGCCGAGGTCGTCCGGCGCTCGCGGTCGCTGACCTTCGTCCGCGGGCAGGTCGCGGCGGGGGAGCGGACGCTGCTGAACTACAGCGGCATCGTGAAGCGCCTGCCGCGCTCCACCGGGACCACCCGCGGCGAGGAATCTGCGCCGTAGAACCGCGCAGATTCCCGGAGGTTGGGCGGCAAGCGGAGCCGCAAGGCGACGGTTTCCGGGCTGGCGGCTCCCTGGTCACGCTTTGTAGGGCGGGCGCTCCGCCGGTCTCGGTTCAACGCGCGTTCCGCCAAACGGCAGTTACCGGACAGGGCGGCTATAATCGCACCTGAGCATTACGGTGGACCTGTTCCCGAAGGAGGCTCTGGAGATGCGTCCTCGTGCAACGTTGTTGATGACCGTGACCGTATTGGTGGTGGCGACCGCCGCCGCGTTCGCCCAGCAGGGGGCGGTGAACGGCGAGTGGCGGAGCTTCGGCGCCGATCTCGGCAGCACCAAGTACTCGGCCCTCGACCAGATCTCGGCCGACAACGTCGGGCAGCTCGAGATCGCCTGGCGCCGGCCCATCGTCGATCCGTCCTATCTGGCGATGGATCCGGAGCTCCGTTTCTCGAACGTCTCCACCGCCGCCCCCCTCATCGTGGGCGACACCGGCTACGTGCCGAACGCGATAGGCCTCGTCGAGGCCTACGACGTGGCCACCGGCGAGACGCGCTGGGCGCAGCAGCCGTTCGGGGGCGCCGCCGACCTGCGGGGGGCCGGCACCCGCGGCGTCGCCTACTGGAACGACGGGACCGAGGCGCGCATCATCGCCCAGCGCGGCGAGTACCTCTACGCGCTGCATCCGGACACCGGCGAGCTGTTCCCCGACTTCGGGGACGGGGGCCGCGTGCACCTCACCATCGGGCTCGCCGAGGGGGCCCGCTACCGGTGGGGCGGGGTCCCGACGGTGGTGCGGGACGTGATCGTCGTCGGCCAGTCGATGTCCGACACGTTCCAGACCATGGAGGCGATCCGCGGCGACGTGCGGGCGTTCGACGTGCGGACCGGGGCGTTGCGCTGGGTGTTCCACACCGTCCCCCAGGCCGGCGAGTTCGGCACCGACACCTGGATGGACGACTCCTGGCAGTACTCGGGCCATGCGCCGGTGTGGTCGCTGTTCAGCGTCGACGAGGAGCTCGGCTACCTCTACATGCCGGTCACGTCGCCGACCAACGACATGTACGGCGGTCACCGGGGCGGCGACAACCTGTACGGCCAGAGCATCGTCTGCGTCGACGCCGAGACGGGCGAGCGGATCTGGCACTTCCAGACGGTGCACCACGGGCTGTGGGACTACGATCCGCCGGCCGCGCCCATCCTGATGGACATCACCGTCGACGGGCGCGAGATCAAGGCGGTGACCCAGCTCACCAAGCAGGCGTTCGCCTTCGTCTTCGATCGGGCCACCGGCGAGCCGGTCTGGCCGATCGAGGAGCGGCCGGTGCCGCAGTCGGCGACGCCGGGCGAGCTGACCTCGCTCACCCAGCCGTTCCCGACGAAGCCTCCGGCGTTCGACCGGCAGGGGGCCACCATCGACAACCTGATCGATTTCACCCCCGAGCTGCGCGCCGAGGCGGTCGCCATCACCGACCGCTACGTCATCGGCCCGATGTTCACGCCGCCGTCGGTCAAGGGCGACGGCCCGAACGACAAGCAGGGGACGATTCAGCTTCCGGGGTCGCAGGGCGGCAGCGACGTGCAGGGGGGCGCGTTCGATCCGGAGACCGGCATGCTCTACATCCTCTCGATCACGTCGCCGTTCGTGGCCGACATCATCGAGGGCAACCCGGATCGCACCAATCTCGCCTTTATCAAGGGGAGTCGCCAGTGGATCGGCGGCCCGCGGGGGCTGCCGCTGTTCAAGCCGCCCTACGGGCGCCTCACCGCCATCGACATGAACCGCGGCGAGATCGTCTGGATGACCCCCAACGGCGACGGCCCGCGCAACCATCCCGCGATTCGGCACCTCGACCTCGGGAAGCTCGGCGTCCCGGGCCGCCCGGCGCCGCTGCTGACCAGGACGCTGCTGTTCATCGGGGAGGGATCGACCAATCTGCCGGGGGGCGCCCGCGTGCCCGACGGCATGCCCCCGCAGATCGTGACCAACTACGGCGGCCGCATCTTCCGGGCCTACGACAAGGCCACCGGCGAGGTCGTCTGGGAGACCGAGCTGCCGGCGGGCACCATCGCACCGCCGGTCACCTATCTGGCGGGAGGGAAGCAGTATGTGCTGGTGACGTCAGGGGATGTCGAGACCGCCGGCGAAACGCTGGCCTTCGCCCTGCCCTGACCGCCGGCGGGGCCGCCGCACCCGTTGGTTCCGGCAGGGAGCCGAGAGCCCGTGGTGAGACCGCGGGGCTTGTCTACCTTGCTGCCTCGGGTGCCGCGGGCTTCTGGCAGGCCGTGCCGTGGTGAAACCCCGCGGTGGCACCGGGACCGGCGAATGCGCCAGCGGGCTGTCAGAGCGCCCGCGGGCGCAGAACGCCCGTGCCTGAGAAGGCGTGACGAGGGAGCATGCTGGGCATATGCGACCGAGGAACAACGCAGTCAGGCAGGATGCATCGCCGGTCGAATGCAGCGGGGCCTTTCGCCGCGGGCTGCTAGAACCCGCGCTTGCGGCCACGGAGGCCCCGGCGGCTGCCCTTGGGCTTTGCCGGGCGCCGCCCGAAGTCCATCGGCGGCGGGCCGTCGTCCATGAAGCTCGGTCCCATGGGAGGCCGCGGCGCCCGGTCCCGGGCTTCGCTGACTCGGAGATTCCTGCCGTTGAGCTCCTTGCCGTCCAGTTTCTCGATGGCTTGGGAGACCGACGAGGCTTCCCCGAACTCGACGAAGGCGAACCCCCGCGGCTTCTCGGTGGCGCGGTCTACGGGGAGGAACACCTCCGTGACCTGACCCACCTCTGCGAACAGCGTTTCCAGGTCTGTCTGTGACGTTTCGTAGCTGAGGTTGCCGACGAAGATGCGTGAAGAAATGGTGTGCCTCCCTTGTCAAGCGGCGCCGTTCCAAGTGCGGTACCGCAACCGATGCCGGCTCCGCTTCGTCGTTGCGCGGTGTCCGCCGATCGTAACGCCCGTCCTGTTTGTTTGCGGAATGTAACACGAACCGTCTGCTGACATCGGCGGCGCGCGGAACGTGCTCAGCCCGGTCAGCATACTCCGTCACTGCCGCAAACGCAAAGCCGGCCGGGTTCGGCGGCGTCGGGGTGCAGTATCATCGAGAGAGGCGGCGACGGCGACGCAGAGGCGCGACGATGATCACCATTCTAAACGAGACCTCCCAGTTCCTCAGAATCCATCTCTCCCGCGGGAAGGTGCTGCGGCTGGGGCCCCGGAAGGAAGGCCAGATCTCCTCCCAGGATGCCGCCGGCGACACCGTGAAGAAGCTCGTGGCCGCCGGTACGGTCAAGGTCATGGGGGAGGGGCCGCAGGCCGGGGTCGCGTCCCCGGCCAACCCGGCGTCGCGGACCACCATGCACGGGCACCATCCCCGCCTGTCGGGCGGCCGGCGCGGTGACCGATAACCGACCGGCCGTGCAGCACGCCGCGTCGTACCGACCGGCGGGGATGCATCGCCGGTCGAATGCAGCGGGCCTCCGCCACGGGCTGACAGGTATAATCTGGCGGTTTCTGGTTGGGGGAGAGTCGAGGGAGGTTCAGCCGATGGCGCGGATGCCGACATGTCTGACGGCCGGGCTCGTCAGTCTGATGCTCGTCTCGTCGCCCGGGGCGGTCCGGGCCGGGCAGGACGGCCCGTGGCAGACCTATGGCACCGAGGACGGCGAGTGGCGCAGCTATGCGGGCAACATCGCCGGCCAGAAGTACTCGCCGCTCGACCAGATCGACGCGACCAACTTCAGCGACCTGGAGATCGCGTGGCGCTGGCAGTCGGTCGACGCCATGGTCGGCCGAACGATGCCGGACGGCAGCGAGTGGTGGGCGCCGCTCGAGACGATTGTCGCCTCGCTCGAAGAGGACAATCCGAATCTCTACCGGCGGGGGCATCTCCCGCGCCCCGGCGGCATGCAGGCGACCCCGCTGATGGTCGGGGGCGTGCTCTATTTCAACACCGCGCTCTCCCAGGGGGTGGCCGTCGATGCGGCCACCGGCGAGACCCTGTGGGTCTTCAATCCGAAGAGCTACGAGGAGGGAACCACCCCGATGAGCGGCACCTTCCGCCAGCGGGGGGTGGCCTACTGGACCGACGGCGAGGGAGACGAGCGCATTTTCTGGGGCACCGGCGCCGGCTATCTGGTCTGCGTCGACGCCGGCACCGGAGAACCCTGCCCGGACTTCGGTCCCGCCGGCAGCGGGAAGGTCGATGCGATGGTTGGTCTCCCGCGGGCCGACCGTGAGGAGCGCGACTACCTCAATGCGATGCTCTACGGCATCCACTCGCCGCCGATCGTCGTGCGCGACCGCGTGATCCACGGCTCGCAGGTCGCCGACCGGCGGATCACGAAGGAAGCGGTGCCGGGCTGGGTGCGGGCCTGGGACGTCAAGACCGGGACCCACGCCTGGGACTTCCACACCGTGCCCGACAGCGCCGACGAGTTCGGCGCCGACACCTGGCTGAACGAGTCGTGGCGGTACTCGGGCAACGCCAACGTCTGGTCGATGCTGGCTGGCGACAACGAGCTGGGATACGTGTATCTGCCGACCGGCACCGCCACCAACGACTACTACGGCGTGGACCGGCCCGGCGACAACCTGTTCTCGGAGACGATCATCGCCGTCGACGTCGAGACCGGGCAGCGGATCTGGCACTTCCAGGCGGTGCATCACGGCCTGTGGGACTACGACTTTCCGACCCATCCCAACCTGGTGGACCTCACCGTGGACGGGCGCGACATCAAGGCGCTCGTGCAGGTCAGCAAGCAGGGGTTCGTCTATACGTTCGACCGGGTGACCGGCGAGCCGGTGTGGCCGATCGAGGAACGTCCCGTGCCCACCGAGACCAACATGCCCGGCGAGTACGTCTCGCCGACCCAGCCGTTTCCGACCCGGCCCGCGCCGTTCGAGTATCAGGGCGTGACCATCGACGATCTCGTCGACTTCACCCCCGAGATCCGCGAGATGGCCGTCGCGGCGGTGCAGCCGTACCGGCTCGGGCCGCTGTTCACGCCGATCTCCCGGCCGGTCGAGGGCGGCTGGCAGGGAACCCTGATGCGCCCGCCGGACGCCGGCGCCGCGACCTGGGCGGGGGCCGCCGTCGACCCGGAGACCGGCGTGCTCTACGTGCCGTCGAGGAACAACGCGGTCGTGATCTCGATGTACGAGCCGGATCCGGAGCTCGGCGCCACCGTGGCCTACACGCACGGCGCCCCGGAAAGGGATCTCCTGGCCGGGGGCGGCCTGGGACCGTCGCGGAGCGGCAACCTCATGCCGCGGGGCCTGCCCCTGCTCAAGCCGCCCTACTCGCGGATGACCGCCATCGACATGAATACGGGAGACCATGTGTGGATGGCGCCGCTCGGGGACGGCGACCGGTACCGGAACCATCCGATGCTCCGGGACCTGGACCTGCCACCCCTCGGGGGCGACGGGTGGGGCGGTCCGGTGCTCACGAGCACGCTGGTCATCAGCGCCCTCTCGGCGGGCAGCAGCAACGGGGGGCCGCGTCTGGTCGCGCGGTCGAAGGAGACCGGCGAGGAGCTGGGCTCGGTGGATCTGCCCACCGGAGCCCTGGGGACGCCGATGACTTACCTGGTCGACGGGCGCCAGTACATCGCGCTCCCGATCGGCGGGCGCCCCCCGGAGATGATTGCGTTGCGGCTGCCGGAGTAATGCTACGACTTCACACCTCAGACCGGGGAGCTATTGCATGAAGAGATCTGCTATCGGGGTGATCACGGTTCTACTGCCTGTCCTGTCGGCGTGCGGCTCCGACCCGGGGTTCGTGGGGACCGCCCATGTCCTGCGGGTGCTGGAGAGCCTCGAGACCCAGCAGGCGGCCACCGCCGAGAGCATCGCGGCGCTGCAGGACAGTGTGCGAGCCTTGGATGGGACCCTGAGTGGGGGCGGGGCGCCGGATCCGGATGCCGGCTCCCCCGCGGACGCCGCGCCGGCGCGGGCGCTCGCGGTCGAGACCACGGTTGCGTTCACGGAGGGTCCGACGGTGGCCGAGGACGGCGCCGTCTACTTCACCGACCTCGGCAACAACCGCATCATGCGGTGGTCCGCCGACGGCCAGCTCTCCACGTTTCGCCAGCCCAGCAACCGCGCCAACGGGTTGATCTTCGACAGCGAGTGGCGGCTGCTGGCGTGCGAGGGCGGAGACGGCGAGACCGCGCTGCCGCGCATCACCCGCACCGACCTGGCGACCGGCGAGGTCGAGGTGCTGGCTGACGCGTTCGAAGGCCGGGAGCTGCACCAGCCGAACGATCTGACCATCGACGGGCAGGGGCGCATCTACTTCACGGACCGGCCCGGCCCGAACCCCACCCCGAACCAGACCGGCGTGCACGGGGTGTACCGCATCGACCCGGACGGCACCATCGCGCGCATCCTGACCGAGCCGGAGGTGGTGCGCCCCAACGGCATCGTCATCTCGCCCGACGACACCACGCTTTACGTCATCGAGACCGAGCAGGCCGAAGGCGGACCCCGGTTGATCCGGGCCTACGACCTGAGCCCCGAGGGCACCGCCGGCAACATGCGCATCTTCCACGACTTCCATCCCGGCCGCAGCGGCGACGGGATGACCATCGACAGCGCGGGGAACCTCTACGTGGCGGCGGGGCTGAACCGGACGCGGGGGACGAGCGAGACGCTCGACACCGTGGCCGGCATCCACGTGTTCTCGCCGGCCGGCGAGCTGATCGAGCACATTCCGGTGCCGGAGGACTCGATCACCAACGCCGCCTTCGGCGGACCGGACCTGCGCACGTTGTACGTCACCGCGGGCAAGACGCTGTTCAGCGTCCGCACCGACGTCGAGGGAACGCGCCGGTGAGAGGGGGAGGCCGGCTGCGGTGACCGAGCCGGAAGCGGCGGACGGCTTGCGACTCCGGCTCTGGGCGTGGGAGTCGATCCACCGTCACGAGGGCGAGCTGTACCTGCGGCGGCTGCGCGTGGTCTCCTGCCGCTGGTTCGGCGTCTACCTCCACTGGTTCCACGCCAGCGACGACGATTCGCTGCACGATCACCCGTGGCCGTTTCTGACCGTCATCCTCCGGGGCGGCTACTGGGAGTACGCGGGCCGGCCCGACGGGACGACGGCCAAGCGGTGGCATCCGCCCGGGGCCATCCGGCTGCGTCCGGCACGCTGGTTGCACCGTGTGGAGATCGATCCGGCGCGGCGGCCGATGACCATCGTGATCCGGGGTCCGCGGATTCGCCGGTGGGGGTTCCAGACCCGGTCCGGATGGATACCGTGGCCCGAGTACAAGGACCATCGGTCCGGGTCGTCAGGACCGGCCGGGACGTCGCCGTCGCACTCGCGGGCGCCCTGACGTCCCGTGCCGGGTGGAACCGCGGTTGTCGACCGCACCCGTGCGGTTACAGCCGGTTTCGTCGATAGTGGAAACGCGTGTTGACGCCCACGTTCACGGTGGCGGTGCCAGAGGAGGTCTGCAGATGAAGACAAGGTGGATGGCCGGCGCCGGCGCGGTGTTCGTCGTGGCCCTGGCGGCGGTGAGCCCCGCCGCCGGACAGTGGGTCCCCAAGCGCGTCGAGGCGGACGGCTCCGCGATCCCGCGGACCCCCTGGGGAGACCCGGACCTGCAGGGGCTGTGGAACAACTCGACGACCACGCCCCTCGAACGGTTGACGGAAGAGGAGCGGGCGCAGAGCCGCCGGGCGCAGCGGGCGGTGATCGAGGCGACCGGCGGCACCGGGGCGGGCTGGCTGGAGCAGGCGGGCCGAATCGATCGCGAGGCGCTGATCGTGGACCCGCCGGACGGCCGCATGCGGATGACCGAGCAGGGCGTCGAACGGCTTGTTGCCCGCGAGAACGCGCGCGCCGGCCGTGGCGAGGCCGACTCGTGGCTCGACCGGAACAACTGGGAGCGCTGTATCTCCCGGACCCTGCCGACGGCGATGATCCCGACGCTGTACAACGCCAACTACCAGATATTCCAGACGCCGGACCACTTCGTGCTGTTGATGGAGATGATCCACGAGGCGCGCATCGTGCCGCTGGACGGACGGGACCCCGCCCCCGCCGCCATTCGCCAATGGCTCGGCGACGCGCGCGGGTACTGGGACGGCGACACCCTCGTCGTCGAGACCCGGCACTTCAACGGCAAGCTGGACGGCGGCGACTACCAGCCGTCGCACGTGACCCCGACGGGTCCCCGCGGGTCGGGCGAGACCCTGACTCTCGTCGAGCGGTTCACCCTGGTCGACGCCAACACCATCGACTATCGCGTGACCGTGGAGGATCCCGAGACGTTCGCGGCGCCGTTCACGGCGGCCATTCCCATGCAGCGATCCGCGGCCGACGTCACGCTGTTCGAGTACGCCTGCCACGAGGGCAACCGCGCCATGGTGAACCTGCTCCACGCCGGCCGGGCCGACGAGCAACTGGCCCTCGATGCCGCGGCCCTCGTCTCGCAGCAGCGGATAGAGGCCGGGCACCCCGGCGTGCGCGAGCCGGCGGTGCCGTTCGCCCCGATCCGGTAGCGCGTGCGGGTTGCGGTCGCGGGCGCCGGGCAGGCGACGCCGCCGCGGGCACTGAGGTCGTGCGGCGCCCTCGGTCGGCTTCGCGTGCACCCCGGTCAGGAACGCGCCAGTGGCGAGTCAATCGTCTGTGCGGCGTCGAGCCGGCGGGCGCTGGCGGGAATGCCGTAACCCCACGGCGGCCGACGAGCCGTTGGCGCTGTCTCGTTCTCCAGGCTTCAGGCGTGCCGCGCCATGTGGCAGACCGCGCACACCAGCTCCGGCTGGCCGCCGGGCGGCTCGTCCAGCTTGAGCCACCCTTCGTCCATCGCCTGCCGGCAGTCGCAGCAGCGCCCGTCCTGCCGGCGATAGATCCGCTGGCGGATATCCCGCGGTCGCTTTCGACGCACGGCAACCAGATACAGCGTCGCCAGGACGCCCAGCCCGAGGACCAGCGCAACCATGTCTGCCTCGATCGAATCCGGGGCCGGGCCGGCTTGCCCGCCCCGGATCGACTATATCCCACGGGTGGCCAAACCGCGGCAAGAGGATGCCGGCGGCGGCCACAGGCCGCGCAGACCGGCAGGCAGGAGGTCGGCCAGCGTTCGACGCCTGCCGACCGGCTCCGGTCGAAATCTGCAGCGGCGGCATCGTCCCCGTCGTAGAATCGAGGCGTCGGTCGCTGCCGGTGGTGCAGCCGAAGTGGCGCGATCCGGAAGGTGACGGCCGTAGCCGGGGTGCGGACAGGCCCGCGAGCGATTCAGGGGAGAGACGATCATGGCGCAACCGAGACTCGTATCCGTCGGTGCCCTCGCCGGTCTGGTCTGGCTGGCGTGCGGCGCGTTTCCGGTGGCGGCCGCGGCCGGCCAGCCGGAGGACTTCGTGCCCATCACGGACGAGATGCTTCGTGACCCGGACCCCGCGGACTGGCTGATGGCGTATCGCACCTACGACTTCCAGGCCTTCAGCCCCCTCGACGAGATCACGCGCGAGAACGTCGGCCAGCTCCGGCTCGCCTGGATGCGCGCGATGGACGAGGGGGACCAGGAGATCCGGCCCCTCGTCTACGACGGGGTGATGTACATCGCCCACCCGGGGGCCGACCGCCTCGAGGCCCTCGATGCCACCACCGGCGACCTGATCTGGGACTTCGAGCGCGAGCTGCCGGCCGACCTGCGCCAGTACGCACAGCTCGGAGCCCGCACGCGCAACCTTGCGCTCTACGGCAACCACGTCTATCACCTGACCCAGGATGCCCACATCATCGCGGTCGACGCCCGCACCGGCGAGCTGGCCTGGGAGTCGCAGACGGCGGACTACCGCGACGGCATCACCCACTCGTCCGGCGCCGTGATCATCAACGGCATGGTGGTCAGCGGGCGGACGTGCAGCCCCGGCAGCCTCGAGGCCCGCTGCTTCGTCGCGGCCCACGACGCCGGCACCGGCGTCGAGCGCTGGCGGACCTATACCGCGGCCGGCGCCGACGATCCCGGCGGCGGCACCTGGGGCACGCTGCCCACGGCCCGCCGCGTCCACGTCTCGCCGTGGGGTGTCCCCGGCAGCTACGACCCGGAGCTGAACCGGGTGTTCTGGGGCGTCGCGGTGCCGCTGCCCTATACCCGCCTCGTCCGCCGCGGGACCTGGGACGTCGGCGACACCACGCCGTGCGAGCTGTACTCGAACTCGACCCTGGCGATGAACGCCGACACCGGCGCCATCGACTGGTACTACCAGTACCTCCCGTGCGACGACTGGGATCAGGACTTCGTGCAGGAGCGCACCCTCATCGACACGGTGGTGAATCCGGATCCGGAGGCGGTGCGCTGGATTAACCCGAAGCTGACCGGCACCGCCGAGGAACGCAAGATCGTGGTGGTCCTCGGCGAGCCCGGCGGCCTGTTCGTCAACGACCGGGAGACCGGCGAGTTCCTCTGGGCCAACCCGCTCCCGCACGACAGCACCGAGCGGTTCGTCATATCGGACGTCGACGTGGAGACGGGCGAGGTCACCATCAACATGGACCTCGTGGCGCGCGAGGCCGGCGACCAGTTCATCATCTGCGGCCACAACGTGAAGGGCTGGTGGTCGTGGTCGTACAGCCCGGTGACCGGGATGCTCTACGTTCCGTTCAACCGCTCCTGCCTGAACCAGACCCTCAATCCCCGGACCGTCTCGGGAACCGGCCCCCGGTTCTCGATTCCCGACCCCGCCATCGGGCCCGACGGCGACCTGACCGAGGTGCGGGCCATCGACATCTCCACCGGCCGCGAGGTCTGGCGCTACAGCCAGCGGGCGCCCAACGCCGGCACGACCCTCGCCACCGCGGGCAACGTCGTCTTCTTCGGCGACTCGAACCGGCGGTTCCGGGCCTTCGACGCGGAGAACGGCGACGTGCTCTGGGAGACGATCCTGGGCAGCCAGATCAGCGGCTATCCGGTGACCTACGAGGCCGGCGGCCGGCAGTACCTGACGGTGCCGGTCGGCGGGGTCGGCAACCGGCTGCGCACCTACGCGCCGGAGCTCGAGGCGCCGACCGGGAGCAACATGCTGGTGACGTTCGCGCTGCCGTGAGCAACAGGACAACGTCGTCCCGCCGGACCGTCAACCGAAGGCGGCGGTCCGGCGGGGCAACGCCATCCGCCACGCGGGGGTGCGTGGCGCAACCGAACGGAGCCCATCGGAAGGGGAGCCGCGCACGTCACCGCAGAGTCGCCGCGCGCGCGGGGGGCGTGGGTTGAAACATGGCGGACCAGATCTTCATGCCTGCATCATCGGGGTGTGACCTGCTTCTCGGACTGAAGGCGCCGGGAACGAAGACGTGATGCCGTCGCCGGCATCACCGCGGCGGCATGCCGTAGCCCAATGCGCGGGCGGCCTTGCGAAACGCCTCTTCGGAGGTGGTCGGCACCGCCAGTAGACGCTCGCCGGCGCGCAGGCAGAGGCTGGCCGTGCGCTTGTCCGTCGCCATCCGGGCCGCGATCTCGGTGTCCGCGCATTCGATGAGCAACGCCGTCCGCCGAATCGTCAGCGCGCGCGCCCCGCGTTTCGCGGCGCGCAGGAAACCCTCGACGGTTTCGGGCGTGGGCTGATCGTCTCGCGCAGCGAGGAACTTGCGGAAGTCGTCCGGGTCGTGGCCTCTCTCGATGGCGGCCAGCGCCTTGTCGCGGTCCAGGCGCCACACGCCGTCGGCTTCGGCGGCGGCGTACGTCTCCAACAACATCCGCTCGTCCGGCGACAACCGCGCGGCAGCCTGTACCGAGAGGTCCGGATAGACGGTGAGCGCGGCTCGCGCCGGGGGCGTGCTCGGGGCGTAGGCGTCGGCGATGCCGAGGCAGTACGCGCCCAGGGCATTCAGCCGGAATAGTGCAGACCGTCGTAGCGACTCAGGTACGCGAGCGCGTCAGAACCCCACATATGCGTGTAGTCCAGCCGCGCGTCGCGGGGATCGGTGTAGGCGACGTCGATCATGCCCAGGGTGGCGGCGTACTCGAACAGCAGGCAGAGGACGTACCGGCCTTCGAGGATGGCCCAGTCGTGGGAGCCGTCGTATCCCAGGCTGCCGTAACCCGGTTCCGCGATGTACAGATTCCAGGGATCACGGTTCACGTCGAAGTCGAAGCAGGCCGCCTGCATGAACCGCCCGAAGTCGTCGAAACGCACCCACCGGCCGACCGGACACTCCGCCAGCGCGTCGGCGACGACCGGCCGGCGGCCCGATGCGGCCGTCATCGTTCGCCGGCCCTTGCCGCGGGTCTGCCCCTTGACGGCGTCGACGCGGTTGAACTCGTCCAGCAGCGTGTTCCCGAGCCACCGTTTCCAGATGCCGCGCAACGTTTCCGCCGCCGGCGCGTGCAGGGCGGCGCGGCCGGATTTCGTCAGCGCCAGCCTGGATCCCCGCAGCTCGGCCAGCTTGGCCGCCTGCACGAGGCACGGCCAGGCGAACGCCTTGATCGGACCGATCTCCCGGACCCATTGGGAAGCCTCGCGCGCGGTCGAGTCGAAGAAGTCGCCGCCGGCGAGCGCCTCGGCGACGCGCTGGCTCGCCGCGGCGGACGGCCGTCGCGTGCTGGCGCTCACGGCGACGCGGCCTTCCTCGATCAGCCGCAGCACTGCGAGCAGGTCGTGCTGCGCGGTCCGTTCCATGTCGCGCCGCTCGAGCTCCATCCGAACGAACGACTGCTTGTCGCCGGGGTGGGACCGGGGGAGTTCGACGGCCTGGGGCAACTCTTGCACGGCCGGCATCTCGGTCTCCGGCGGCGGCGGCACGAACGCTCGCAGGCGCTGCGCCAGATCCGGCGGAATGATCGTCGGCTGGGTGACGTGGCGGCGCGGCGCGTAGAGGAAGAAGTGCAGGGGCGAGGCCCTCGCGCGGTCGGTGGCCGTGCCGAATCCGTACGGCAGCCTCCCGTACTTCGCCTTGAACTGGTGTTGATCGAAGGCGCGGTTCGGCGTGTCCAGGGCTTCACGCACGGCGAGTTGCTGGATCTCGTCGAGCCTCGCCCACAGCTTCCGCAGGAAGTCGCCGGAGAGCCGGCTCTCGATCGAGGCGACCATGTCCGCCTTGCGCGCGGGCTGCGGCGTGGCCTTCGGCAACAGGGCCATCATCGGCCGGAGGATGTCGGTGCTCAGAAGCGAGAGCGCTTCGGATACCGTTGCCGGGGGCGGAGAGAACGCGCGAGTCACGTGCCTGCGGTCCGGCGCATGGTCCCGCCGTGTTCAGGTCCGCGCCTCGGGCGGACGGTAGGGCGCGACGCTGATGTCTCTTCGCGCCGGCGGGTGCGGGCGATGTCGAACGACGCCTGCATTCTCACGAGCGTGTCCATCCGGACGCCGAACGCCTTCTCGATGCGCAGCGCCATGTTGCCGGACAGGTCCGACCGGCCGTTGAGAAACGCCGACAGCGTGGGGCGGGAGACGCCGAGCACGGTCGCCGCGCCGGCGACGGTCAGGCCGAGCGGCTCGATGACCTCCGTCTTGACGAACTCGCCGGAATGCGGCGGCTTCAACACCGTCACCATTCGCCACGTCCGGGACGGGACCGTCGTCGCGACGTCTGGATGGAGTGCGCTACTGTTGTCCTCCGCTCTCGCCCGCCGCCAGCTCCTCGGTGCGGGCGCCGCGGAGGACGTTGGCGATGCTGTAGTTGCCCTCGTGGCAGGCGTATTCGTACAGCGGGCCCTCGGTGACGCCGCGGGACGCCTGATTGGTCGTCAACGGGATGCGGACGCTCCAGGGGCTGGTGAACTTCGCGGGGTCGGTCAGGCTGAACTCGTACTCCAGGGTGTCGGCGTCGACGCG
The DNA here is from genome assembly GCA_965215895.1 of Vicinamibacterales bacterium. Lineage (GTDB taxonomy): Bacteria > Acidobacteriota > Vicinamibacteria > Vicinamibacterales > UBA8438 > JAJEEA01. The sequence goes on from OZ244130.1 coordinate 2,054,058, forward strand.
GGTGAAGCGCTCGACGAGGTGCATGGTGTGCGTCGGCATCCGCCACGTGGCGGCCCAGCGCTCGGCGCTGCCGTCGATGAAGTGCGTCGACTCGACGACGAGGGTGTCGCCGTCCCAGCGCCCGTGCATGTCGCCGTTCCACTGGCGGATGCCGTTGCGCGGCCGGTCGGCGAGGGGGATGATGCGCCGGTCGCGGAACATCTCGTGCACGATGACGACGTGGTCGGGGGTCTGCAGGATCTGGTGGTTCGGGTTGTAGCCGAGCCAGAACATCGGCAGCCCGTCCGACAGGCACCGCTCGCCGGTGTCGACGTCGACCCACGAGTTACGGGCGCCGTACACGCGGTACTGCGCCTGCAACCGGCTGCGCTCGCGCATCTCCGGCGTGTACGGGACGCGTCCGTCCGGCGGGTCGACGATCAGGGCCGTCCGCCGGTCGGGCACGAGGCGCGTGCCGGGGTCGAACCATGTCTGGTTGTAGGTGCCGGGGTCGCCCTCGCTCGGCACCCGCTCGACGAACCGGCTCTCGTCGGCGCTCCTCTCCAGGGCGGCCACTTCCTCCTCCGTCAGGAACTCCTTGCCGGCGAACCGCGCCGGCCGCTCCAGCGGCGTCAGCGTCGAGCCGGTCCAGACGCCCTGCAGGTCGGGATCGCCCCACGGTGTTAGCAGGCTCGCCGACTGGGCGCCGGCGAGGGGCGCCAGGCACACGACCCCGAGCAACGTCACGATCGCGGCGGTTTTGACTGACATCTCAAGCCTCCTGTCCGTGCAGCTGCAGCCCGTGGCGGTATCCGGTGCGGCGCGGGCGATTTGCCACGGGCTGCTAGCGTGACGACACTCGACATGGTAGCGCGTGCCGGGCGGTATTGCACCCCGGATGTCGGGGGCGGAAGGCCTCGCCAAGTCGGGGGCGGGGGTGGCGGGTGCACCGCGGTCACTGGCCGCTGGGTTCGCGGGGTGCCGCTCGTTGTGCCGCCGCGCGTCGGCGGCGTCGAATTCGGGCAAGTCCGCCGCTTGGCTACCGGGCCGGGTATCCGTGCCGGGTCAGTGGTCCGATGGGGCGCCCGCGGGCTCCTGGGCGAGTCGAGTCTGGTGTTCCAGCGCCTCGGCGGTGACCTCGTTGTGGGAGCCGTGCCACCGGAGACATCCCTCACGAAGGACGAACGCCTGCGGCGACTCGTGCCGCACCCCCAGCCGCTCCGTCGCCTCGTTCGACAGCGGGCGCTGCTCGATCACCTTGAGAACGTACAGCGGCCACTCGGGGTGGGTCTCGGCAAAGTCCATGACCTCGCCGATGACGTGGGCCGAGACCGGACAACGGGTGCTGTGCTTGAACAACACCGCCCGGGGGCTGGCGATGGCCGCCTCGAGCGTCGCGGCGTCGGATACCTCATGGACGGACGGTGGCGTCTGTGGACTCGGTGACATGCTCTGTATTCCTTCGGACGCCTTCGCTGGTCGCGCGCGGGTCGTCGCGGCTACGGTGAGCCGCCCGGCGCCGGACGGGTGTCTGTCCGACGTATAAGATCGGACGGACGTCGGTGGTGTGGCCAGAGTCGTGCGGGCGGTGGCCAGCCTGATCAGGGCGGCGTGCGTGGCTGCCAGGTCGTACGCCGGCGCGCAGCCGATACCCGCGGACGGCGAGTGGCCCAGCTACGGCGGGGCGAACTGGAGCCGGAAGTACTCGCCGCTGGACCGGATGGACGCCGCGAACTTCGGCGACTCCCGGGCTGGCAGCCCCTGGTCGGAACCCCGCGCTGCACCGAGAGCCCCGCTCGAATGCAGCGGGGGCCTTCCTACGGATACAGCTCGGTGCCGGGCGCGGTGCCGGCGATGAACGCTTCCCGAATGGCGTTGCCGGCCCAGGGCGCGACCTCGCCGGTATCGGGATCCACCTTTGCGAACACGATGTTGGCCGGCGGCACGAAGCCGCCGTCGAGGGGGGCTTCGCGGCCGTCGATGTGGGCCCGCATGAAGTCGATCCAGATCGGCAGGGCGACCCGGGCGCCCTGCTCGTCGTAGCCGAGGGTGACCTTCTCGTCGTAGCCGACCCAGACCCCGACCGTGATGTCCGGATCGAAGCCGACGAACCACGCGTCCGTGTAATCGTCCATCGTGCCGGTCTTGCCGCCCAGCGGCCATCCCAGCCGGCTGGCGCGGACGCCGGTTCCGCGCCTGACCACGCCCTCCATCAGGCTCGTCATGATGTAGGCGGTGTCGGCGGGGACCGCGTCCTGGGACACCGGCCGGTTCTCCTCCAGCGCCTCGCCCTCGCGGTCGACGATGCGGTCGATCTGATAGGGGACCATCCGCACGCCCCGGTTGGGGAAGACGGAGTACGCGCTGGTGACCTCCTGCAGCGTCGCCTCGGCCGACCCCAGCGCCACCGAGAGATAGGGCGGGACCTCCGACGTGAATCCGAGCCGCCGGGCGAAGTCGAGGACGATCTGCGGGCCGATCTCGTTCATGATCCAGACGGCGGGGACGTTGCGCGACTTCTCCAGCGCCCGCCGCAGCGTGATCGGGCCCTGGTAGGTGTGATCGTAGTTGGTGGGGGAGTAGAGCGGCTGTCCGGGTCCCACGTCGTAGCTGATCCGTTCGTCCTGCACGATCGACGTGGTGGTGTACCCCTGGTCGATTGCCGCCGCGTAGAGCATGCCCTTGAAGAGCGAGCCGAGCTGCCGGTAGGCCTGCGTCGCGCGGTTGAACTTGCTGCGATCGAAGTCGTAGCCGCCGACCATCGCGAGAATGCGGCCGGTCCGGTTCTCGATGGCGAAGAGCGCAGCCTCCGCCAGCGGCTCCTGCTCGAGCTCCGCTTCCGCCACCGGCCGGCCGCCGGTCGCGTCCAGGGCCGTGATCTCGACCTCGATGAGGTCGCCCGCGGCGACCAGCCCGTCGGCCCGCTTGCCGCCGAGGCCCCGGAACCCTGCGAACTCGCCCGAGTCGGGGTCCCGGTGGTACCCCCGGGGCACGACCCGCGCGGTATGCGACCCGAACCGCACCTGCATCGCCTCGCGGTCGGCTCCGGTGACGACCGCGGGCACGATGTCTCCCGCGCGCATCGGCAGCCGCCAGCGGTAGTGCTCGTAGGCGGCGAGGACCTCGGCCGGCTCGCGGGCGTCGCCGCTCTCGGCGGCCTCGGCGAGGACGTTGCGCGCGGAGGGCCTGAACCCGCGGCGCTTGTCGTGGGCGCGCAATCCTGCCTCGACGGCCCGGTTGGCGGTCTGCTGCAGGCGGACGTCCAGGGTGGTATGGACGGTGAGCCCTTCCTCGTAGAGCCGCGCCGCGCCGTACTCCTGCTCGAGGTGCTTCCGGACCTCTTCGATGAAGTAGGGCGCGATGGAGTTGCTCCGCTCCGTCCGCTCGGCCAGGACGATCGGCCGGGCCATGACCGCATCCGCTTCCGCTTGGCCGACGTGGCCTTCGTCGACCATCCGCTGCAGGGTGTAGTCGCGGCGGTTCAGGGCCATGTCCATGTTGACGAGCGGGCTGTGTTGGGCCGGCCGCTGGATGGTGCCGGCGATGGTCGCCGCCTCGCCCAGAGCGAGCTCCGCCGCGGGCTTGTCGAAGTAGAGGCGCGAAGCGGCTTCGACCCCGAACGCGCTGTGCCGGGCCGTGCCCAGCCAGATCTGGTTGGCGTAGAGCGTGAGGATCTCACGCTTCGTGTAGCGCTTCTCGATGTGCAGCGTGTAGAAAGCTTCGACGATCTTGCGTTGCAGGGTCTTCTCGAGGCCGAGGCTCCGGCCGCCCAGCGTGACGTTGCGGGCGAGCTGCATCGTGATGGTGCTGGCCCCCGCGGCCGTCAGATCGCCTTCGAGGATGTTCGACAGCAGCGTCATGACGATGCGGGGGATGTTGAAGCCGGCGTGGCTGAAGAAGTCGCCGTCCTCGGCCGCGATGATCGCGTGGCGCAACACCTCCGGAATCTCGTCGTAGGTGAGGATCATCCGCCGCTCGGTGGCGTACTCCCCGATGAGCTGATCGTCGCGGGCGTGAATCCGGGTGATGGTGCCGGGCGAGTAGTCGTCGAGCTCGGCGATTATCGCCAGATCGGGCGAGTAGGCGAAGATGACGCCGGTGACGAGACCCAGGGTGGCGACGAGGGTCAAGCCCACGACGGTTGCCACGCGTCCCGCGTAGAGGTTCCTGATCCGGGCCATCCTGCCCCCTGTCCCAGCCCGGCAATCGTCGCCTGCGGCTCCGATTGCCGCCCCAGCCCACGCTGCCGGCAATCCGCACCGTTACCACGGTGCAGACGGCCAGAAGCGATTATACCCGCTGGCGGTACCCGCCGGCCGGCGCATACGGACCGCGGCTTCTCTACCTTGTTTTCGGATCATCGGCGCCGAACGGCCAGTCCCGCGGGCTCGTTCCTCCGTTCGACGACCGCGGCGTCCGTTGCAAGGCGCGCTCCCGGTCGCGTGCTCCCGGCCGGATCAACGCCCGGCGATCAGTTGCCGCAGCCGGGCCACGCCCGCGCTGGCGGGACCGACGACCGGCGCGGAGTGCGCGGCTGCCGCGGCCGGCAGGCTCCGCTCCATGGAGAACTGCGCGAAGAAGACGGCGGTGCCGGCGTCCACCGCGCCGACCGCGTCGAGCAAGAGACGGTCGTGGCTGTCCGGGTCGCCGCCGATCAGCGCGTCCATCGCGCCGTCGACCGCCCGACGGGAGATCGACATCTCCCGGCCTCGGTCCCTCGCCTCCCGCTCCAGCTCTTCCGCGAGCAGCGTCGCCGAGTCGGGGGCGGTGGACAGGATGTGCAGGGGGCGCTCGAGCTCGAACGCGCGCTCGACGATGCCGTCGAAGGACGTGGCCACCGGGATGTCCATGCCCACCCGCGCCTGCTTGACCGCGTCGCCGAAGAACGACCCGGTCATGATGATGCCGTCGGCCCCGGTCGCGGCGCTGTAGCGGACCAGGCGATCGATGCGGGAGGTCAGCTCGGCGTCATCGGCGGTGCCGAGGCTGCGGTCGAGGTAGAGCGACCCGTCGAGCAGGTGCGCGACGTCGGCGCCCGGCCATCCGCGGTCGAAGGCGAGCTGGGTGGTCGGGATGGCGTTCATGAGGGCGTGGATCGCCCCGATGCGATAGCGCTGCTGCATGGTGGAGGCTCCTTCATCGAGCTCGAGTGCGGGCCGTGGCGCGCCGCCGTCGGGCCGCGTTCCCCTGCCGGTGCCAGACGGGATACCATTGGCGTTTCGTAACACTCAGGAGGCACCTTCGATGAACCGACCCAGAATCGCGTTGTTGGCCGTCGCCCTCGGCCTCAGCGGTACGGTCACCCTGCAGACGCTCCAGAGCGGGCAGGCGGTCGAGATGATGGCCACCGCCGCCGGTGATTTTCTCGCGTCGCTCCCCGCCGCGCAACAGGCGGAGACGACCTTCGCGTTCGATTCGGAGGAGCGCTCGCGGCACCACTTCATTCCCCCCGAGGTCTTCGAGCGCCACGGCGTGTCCTACGCGGACCTCGGCTTCGAGCAGAAGGTGCGGGCCCAGGACCTGCTCCGCTCCGGGCTGAGTGAGCAGGGATACCTGACGGCCCAGCAGATCATGGAGGTCGAGGGCATTCTCGGCGTCCTCGTCGAGGGCGAGGGCCGGCAATTCTCGCGTGACCCCGAGGCCTACTGGGTGTCCCTGTTCGGGACGCCGTCGACCACCGGCACGTGGGGATGGCGGTGGGAAGGGCACCACCTCTCGCTGCACTTCACCGTCGTGGACGGGGCGGTCACCGTGAGCACGCCGACGTTCCTCGGCGCGAACCCCGCCACCGTGCCCTCGGGCGCGCGGAAGGGGCTGCGGGCGATGAAGGCGCAGGAGGACACCGCGCGCGAGCTGCTCGCCTCGCTCGGGGCCAGCCAGCGCGAGGCGGCGATCTTCGACGACGTCGCGCCGGCCAACGTGGTGACGGGCGCCGACCTGGTGGTCGACCCGCTCGAGCCGATCGGCGTCAAGGGCGCCGACCTCTCGTCCGGGCAGCAGGAGATGCTGATGGCGATCATCGAGTCGTGGGTCGGGCTGATGGCCGACGACATCGCCGAGCTCCGCCGCGCCGAGGTGGCCGAGGGGGGCATCGAGAACACGTACTTCGCGTGGGCGGGCCCGACCGAGCGGGGAGAGGTGGCCTACTACCGTGTGCAGGGGGCGAACTTCCTCATCGAGTTCGACAACACCCAGGAGGACCCGAACCACATCCACGCGGCGTTCCGGGACTTCGACGGCGACCTCGGCCGCGACCTCCTGCGCGAGCACCTGGCGCAGGATCACTGATTCGGGGCGGTCCCGAGTCGTCGGCGGCAGTTCGAGGCGTGCCCCGACGCCGCCCGCGGCTCGGATTGGAGCCCAACCAACGCGGACCAGGCGTCCGCACCGTTTCTGACGGCGCAGGCGCCTGGCCCGGGAATCGTCGCCTCGCGGCCACGCTCGCCACCCGACCCGCCGGCAGTCCGCGCGTTCCCACTGCGCGGCCGGCAGGTTGAACGCGAAGTCGCGTCACCGAGCCGGCAGACTGAACGCCCGGTACTCCGATCCGGACGGCGGTCCCCGCCGGCCGCCGCCGGCCGCGATGACCACGTACTGCCGGCCGCCGGCGGTATAGGTCACCGGCGTCGAGAAGCCCGCCGCCGGCAGGTCCGCCTGCCACAGCTCGTCGCCGGTCCCGACGTCGTAGGCGCGGAACTTCCGGTCCGGGGTCGCCCCGATGAAGACCAGCCCCCCGGCGGTGACCACCGGACCGCCGTAGCTCTCGGCCCCGTACCCCAGACCCTCGTGCCCGAGATAGTCGCCGAACGGCACCTGCCAGTCGAAGGCGCCGGTGGCGAGGTCGATCGACGTGAGGGTGCCCCACGGCGGCGTGTTGCCGGGCAGGCCCTCGTGGTCGCGGACCCACCGGTACCCGCCGTGCGCGTAGCGGACCTCGGTGCTCGGCGCCTCGGCCGCCCGCGCCTCCTCCGGCGCCGTGAGGTGCCGCAGCGCGCCCCGGCGCTCGATCTCCTCGAGGTGCGCGAACGACGGCATGCGGCCCCGTCCCTCGCGCAGGATGGTGTCGATCTCGACCTGGCCGATCCGGTCGATGACGCCGTCGAGGCTCGGGCCGTTCGCGGTCCCTTCGAGATCGGGGCCGTGGCAGCTCCCGCAGTGCTCGGCATACACGCCCCGGTCGCTGTAGCCGACGGGGATCTCGTAGAGCTGCAGGATGCCGCCGATCTCCGACATGTTGACGATCAACCGGTTGGTGCCCGGGTCGAACGCGGACCCGCCCCACTCCGCGCCGCCGTCGTAACCCGGAAAGAACAGGGTGCCGTTCAGGGTCGGCGGCGCCCAGGGGCGGAGATCGAAGTCCGCGATGACCTCCTGCACGTACGCCGTCGCCTCCGGACTGCGGGTGGTGAGCTCGAACGCCTGCCGGGTGACGGCGACGGCCGAGACCGGCTCCGTCGGGGCCGGCGCCTCGCCGGGCAGCTCGCTGGGCAGGGTCTCCTCCTCGATGATCTCGTAGAGCGATTCGCCGGTGTCGCGGTCGAAGAGATACAGATGGCCCGACTTCGTGGTCACCGCGACCCCGTCGATGACCCTCCCGTCGCGTTCGAGTTGCACGAGGGTCGGCGGCGAGGGCAGGTCGCGGTCCCAGATGTCGTGCCGCACCACCTGGTAGTGCCAGCGCAGCTCGCCGGTCCGGGCGTCGAGGGCGAGCAGGCAGTTGGCGTAGAGGTTGTCGCCGGGGCGGCGTCCGCCGTAGAAGTCCGGGTTGGCCGACCCGGTGGGAACGAACAGCATGCCGCGTTCCGCGTCCAGGGTCATCGCGGTCCAGGTGTTCGCGCCCCCCGCGTTCTCCAGCGATCCGGGGGCCCAGGTCTCGGCCCCCGGATCGTCGGGCCGCGGGATGCTGTTGAACTGCCACACGAGGTCGCCGGTGCCGGCGTCGAAGGCGCGGACGCTACCCGGCAGGGCCCCGTCGCTCTCGGACGTGGAGAAGCCCAACACCAGCCGGTTCTCGAACACCACGCCGGGCGCGGTCACCGACAGCGGGCCCGACTCGCCGGCCGGCGTGAGATCGAGGCGGCCGCCGTCGCCGAACCCGTCGACGGGCTCGCCGGTCGCCGGGTCGAGCGCGATCAGGATTCGACCCGCCGTGTAGAACAGGCGGGGGCCGCCGTCCCCGTCCCACCACATCAGCCCCCGCTGCGCCGCGCCCGGCAGCCCCGGGTCGTGGCGCCACAGCTCCTCGCCGGTGGCCGCGGCGAGGGCGAAGGCGACGAGCCGCGGCGACAGGCCGTACAGCACCCCGTCGACCACGAGCGGGCTCGTGTACATCGTGGACCCGCCCTCGCGCAGCTCGCCCGAGTCGTAGGTCCAGGCGACCTCGAGATCCTGCACGTTGCCGCGGTCGATCTGCTCCAGCGGGGAGTAGTGGCTGCGGCCGGCATCGCCGAGGTAGACCGGCCAGTCGGTATCCTGGCCCCGGACGTCGGATGCGGCCCCGGCGAGCCCGGCCAGCGCGATGCCGAGGGCGGCAGCGCCGCGGCGAACGGTTCGTGCACGGGTTGCAGGCATGGGTGATTCCTTCCCCAATCGGTTGCGGAGGCGATTCCGCACGAGTACCGCGGACCCCGAGGCGCCGCGGCTCCGGGAGCGGCGGGGAGTCGAACAGGGAGGGTCCGATCGCTATCTTCGCTATTCTAGTGAATCCCGCGTCCTGCGGCGGGGCGCCGGCCCGTGCGCCCACCATCGGCGAGGGGTCGCGGCCCGGTTTCGTCAGAGAGCGTCCTGCGGCGGGGCGCCGGCCCGTGCGGCCGCCGTCGTCCGCGACGGCGACCGTCTTGAGCCGATCGCGGCGCGTTCTGCGCATTGTCCGGATGAAGGCGGCCGACCGGGCCGCCGCTTGCGGAACGGTTCGCAGAATCGAGGGCGACGATGAGACTGACGACTTCGGCGGCGATCGGGTGCATGGTCCTGGCGGCCTCGACGGTGGCGGCGGCCGCGGTGGAGCTGAAGCCGCAGACGGTCCGCGCCTTCGATCGCTACGTGCGGCTGACCGAAGAGCGCATGCGGGCGGAGATAGACGGTGAGACGCCGTTCCTGTGGATCGACCGCCTTGCGGACGCGGATCGGGACGAGGCGCTCGCGCGGCTCCGGTCCGGCGAGGTCGTCGTCGAACGGCTCGAGACGCGGGATGGGCGAGACGAGGTCGACATCCCCTCCGGCATGGTGCACCACTGGGTCGGCACCGTTCTCCTGCCCGGCGTCACCCTTGAGCAGACGATCGCGATGGTGCAGGACTACGACCGCTACCCCGACATCTACGCGCCCGAAGTCCGCGCCTCGGCGGTCCGGGCGCGCGAGGGCAACCGCTTCCAGGTCTACCTGCGGCTCTACACCAGGAAGGTCCTGACCTGGGTGGCCGACACGGAGCACCACGTGGAGTACGTCGCGGTCGGCGACACCCGCATGCACGTGCCGAGCCGCAGCACCCGGATCCTGGAGATCGAGCACCCCGACACGCCGCGGGAACGCACCAAACCGGAAGGCAACGACCGCGGGTTCGCGTGGCGGCTGAACAACTACTGCTCGTTCGAGGAACGGGACGAGGGCACCCTCATGCAGTGCGAGTCGATCACTCTCACCCGGGGCCTCCCCTTCCTTCTCGGCGTCGTCATCCGGCCGTTCGTGACGAGCGTGCCCAGGGAGAAGCTGACCGTCACCCTCGAGGCGGCCCGGCGCCATCTCACGGCCGGCCCGTGACGCCGTCCGGTTCCCGCGGGGCGAGACGCGGCCGGCCGGTAGACTTCGGGCTGGCCCCCCCGTCCAGGTGCGGATCATTCGAGTGGGAAAACCTGGCCCGGCAATCGTCGCCTGCGGCTCCTGTTGCCGCCCAACCAACCCTCCCGGAGTTCGCGCCGTTCTACGGCGCAGACTCCTGGTCCCTGGTCGAAGGTCTGTTGCGAGTCAGTCCGGTGGCGTGCCGTCAGGGCGTGCCGGGGGGCGGCCGCGGAACGCGGCGCGGGTGGTGGCCGGCTCGATCACGAGGAAGGTGAGGGCGCTGACGATGCCCACCGCCGCGGTCACGCTGGCCCAGGCGGGGCGGGCCCCGGCGATCAGGGCGGTTGCGGCCAGCAGCAGGGCGACGAAGAGCCAGTCCGAGGCGCGGATCCACGGCGCGGACTGGGCCCGCTGGAGGTCGAGCTGGACCGGTGTGAACCGTTGTGTGAACGAGAGGTGGAACCGGAGATTGGCGGCCACCAGCACCGCGGCCAGGGCCGCGAAGAACACCGCCGACCCCCACGGCGCGGGCGCCCACTCCCGCACCCGCCAGAGGGGATACAGCATCGCGTAGTACACGAGCCCGGCCGCGCGCTGGTGGAACTGCCACCACCACACCGGGCTCAGCTCCTGGCCGCGGGCCGGGTCGTCGCCGCCGTCCGACGCCCCCGCGGCGTCGGGCCGATCCGTCGATTCGGCGGGGTCCCGGCGGGTCCGTTCGAGCGCGTCGACCAGCTCCCGGGTCGTGCCGTACCGCTCGACCGGGTCCTTCCGCAGGCACCGGCGGATGATCCCCGCGAGGGCGGGCGGGCAGGCCGGCGCGAGCTGCCGGATCTCCGGCGGCGTCGATTCGAGCACCCGGGCGACCGTCGACACCGGCCCGGAGCCGGTGAACGGAGGCTGGCCCGCCGCGAGCTCGAACAACAGCACCCCGAAGGCGAAGATGTCGGTGCGGCAATCGACGTCCTCGCCCCGGATCTGCTCCGGCGCCATGTATCCGGGGGTGCCCAGCATCGCGCCGGGTGCGGTGAGCTGCGTGAGGGAGGCGGCGCCGCCGGCCTGCGGATCGTCGAAGCGGGCCAGTCCGAAGTCCAGGATCTTGATGCCGCCGTCGGGGGTGCGAATCACGTTCTCCGGCTTCAGGTCGCGGTGCAGGACGTTGCCCTCGTGGGCGGCGGCGAGGGCGCGGGCGACCTCCGTCGCGGTCTCGAGCAGGACGGCCGGCGGCAGGGGTCCGCGGGCCAGCTCCTGCCGCAACGTCTCGCCCCGCACGTACTCGCTCACGATGCAGAGGGTGTCGTCGAATTCCTCGAGCGCATAGATGGTGGCGATGCCCGGATGGGTCAGGCTGGCCGCGGCGCGCGCCTCCCGGCGCAGGCGCCGCCGGCGACGTTCGTCTCCGGTGAACTGCGGGGGCAGGACCTTGATCGCGACGAATCGGCCGAGCCGCGTATCCTCGGCGAGGTGCACCACTCCCATGCCGCCCTGGCCCAGCTTTCGGGCCATCCGGTAGGGACCGAGCTGCCGGCCCTCCAGCGGTTCGCGCCCGCCGGCATCGTCGCGCGCGGCCGGGTTTTCCGGCGGCGGGGTCAGGACCAGGGCGGGGGCGCTGTCGTCGTGGTGCGCGAGAAGCGACTCGACCTCGGCCCGCAGCGCCGGATCCTCGGGGCACGCGTCGTCGAGGAACTGCGAGCGTCCCTCGGGGCCGTGCTCCAGCGCCCGATGAAACAGCTCGCCGATGCGCCGCCAGCGCTCAGGATCCACCGTTCGGCTCGTCTCTGCTGCTCTTAGTGCCGAGCTCGCGTCTGAGCCACGCCCTGGCCAGGGTCCAGTCCCGCTTGATGGTGGCCGGCGACACGCCCATCGTCTCCGCCGCTTCCTCGACCGTCAGTCCCCCGAAGAACCGCAGCTCGACGATGCGGGCCTGCCGGGGATCGAGAGTCGCAAGGGTCGACAGCGCGTGGTCGAGGGCCAGCAGGTCGACGGCCATTCCCGGGCCGGCGACGAGCGCGTCGTCCAGGGTCACCTGGACCCGATCGCCGCCCCGCTTCGCGGCGCCCCGCGCCCGCGCCCGCTCCACCAGGACGCGCCGCATCCCGATCGCGGCGATGGCGAGGAAGTGGGTCCGGCCCTGCCAGTGCGGTTGCCGGTCCCGCGCCAACCGCAGATAGGCCTCGTGCACGAGATCCGTGGCCTGCACGCTCTGGGCGCGTTCCTGCCGGACGTAGCCGCGGGCGATTCGGCGCAGCTCGTCGTAGACGACCGGCATGAGCTCCGCGACGGCGCCGCGGTCGCCGGACTCCAGCCGGTCGACGAGCCGGTCGACCGTGGCCTGGGGGATCGGGGCGAGGGCGTCCAGGTCATCCATGGCTGTCGGCGTCCGTCGGCGGGCCGTTGACGAGCGGCGGACGTGGGCGCCGCGCTCGGCGGTGATGGGGGATCCGCATTCGGCCTCCGTCACCCGCCCATCAACTCGACGCCCTTCCGCGCGAGGTCCCGCACGCGCACGTCGTAGTCGGCGAAGCGGGCGTCCCGGGTCTGCCCGCGAAGATACCGGATGTAGATCTGCTGCACGATGACGGCCAGCTTGAACACGCCGAAGACGTGATACCAGACGACGCGATCCAGGTCCAGGCGGCTGCGGCGGGCGTAGCGCTCGACGACGTCGGCGCGGGTGGGGAACCCCGGGTGGTTCGTCGGCATCCGCGAGACGTGGTGCCAGCGCGGGTCGTCGCCCGGTTCGTTCCAGAAGTTCAGCAGGTACCCCAGGTCCATCAGCGGATCGCCCCGCGTGGTCATGTCCCAGTCCATGACCGCGACGGGGGTCGCGGGGTCGCCCGCGTCGACCATCAGATTGTCGAGCTTGTAGTCGTTGTGGAGCAGGGCGGTGGCCTGGGCCGCGGGAACCCCGGCGTCGAGCCAGCGCAGCATCCGGTCGACGTTCTCCACGTCCTGGTCCCTGGCCGCGTGCCAGCGGCGCCGCCAGCCGTCGAGCTGCCTTTGCACGAAGCCCTCGGGGCGACCCAGATCCCCCAGCCCGACCGCCGCCGGGTCGACCTGGTGCAGATCGGCGAGGACGTCGACGATCATGTTACCGATGCGGCGCTGGAGGTCGGGGCGATCGTGGAGCGCGGCGGGGAGCTCGCGGCGAATGACGGTGCCGTGACGGCGCTCCAGGACGTGGAAGTCGACGCCGAGGACATCGGGGTCGGTGCAGAGCGCGTGGCTGCGCGGGGCGAGGGGGAACGCGTCCCCGAGGCGCACCAGCACCCGATGCTCGCGCGCCATGTCGTGGGCGGTGGGGGCGACCGGCCCCAGCGGCGGCCGGCGCAGCACGTACTCGGTCGCGCCGAACCGGAGCAGGTAGGTCAGGTTGGCGTGCCCGCCTCCGAACTGCCGGACCGTCAGCGGCCCCGCCGCCTCCGGCAGGCGTGCGCGCAGCCACGGCTCGAGCCGCGAGCAGTCGAGCTGCTCGTCGGGCCTGACCGCGATGACCTCGGGATCGACCGATAGGTGCACGATGGTTCTTCCCCGTCAGAATGCGCCGCTCCCGCGCGGCCGCCGCTCGTGATGCGCGTCCGAGCCCGGGCGGTGGGCGGCGAAGCCCCCGTTACGTTGTACCACGGGCTCTCGGAGCCGGCCTATACTACCCGAGCCGCGCGCGGCTCACGGCGGCGATAGCGCCTTGGCCGGCGGCGCGGCGGGGGGGCTCTTCGGCTTGATGCTTGATGAAGGGGGGGCTCGCCGCTCACGGCGGCGATAGCGCCTTGGCCGGCGGCGCCCCAGGGGAGTCTCTCCGGCTGGACAAAAGGGGCGCGGCGGTGCACGGCGGCGATAGCGGCGTCGCCGGGGGCAGTCGCGAACCCGCGGCCCGACAGACGGAGGAGGACGATGCGCAGGACGATGGAGCAGGCATGCGTGTGATAGACGGCCTCGAGGCGCTCGAGGCGCTGGCTGGCCGCGAGCTCGGCGCGAGCGAGTGGCTGACGGTGACCCAGGAGATGATCGACCGATTCGCCGAGGTGACCCTCGACCCGCAGTGGATCCACGTCGACCGCGCCCGCGCGGCGGCGGAGTCGCCGTGGGGGACGACCATCGCCCACGGATTCCTCACGCTGTCGCTGGTGCCGCACTTCCGGCGCCAGATCGCCGAGGTTCGCGGCGTCTCCCGCGCCATCAACTACGGCGTCGACCGGGTCCGGTTCCCCAACGCCGTCAAGACCGGCGCCCGCGTGCGCGGGGTGCAGACGCTGCTGACGACGACCCGCGTGGAACCGGGCGCGGTGCGGTTCACGAGCCGGTTCGTCGTCGAGATCGAAGGCGATCCCAAGCCGGCGTGCGTGGCCGACACCGTCACGTTCGTCTACGCCTGACCCGGGGCCTCGCCCCGCTTCAGCTCCAGGCGCGCCACCGCGCGCCGGTGCACCTCGTCCGGCCCGTCGGCGAGACGGAGGGTGCGGGCGTGCGCCCACGCCGCCGACAGGCCGAAGTCTTCGCAGATGCCGGCCCCGCCGTGGAGCTGGATGGCCCGGTCGATGACGTCGAGGGCCATGTTGGGCGCTACCACCTTGATCATCGCGATCTCGGCCCGCGCCGCCTTGTTGCCGACGGTGTCCATCCGATGGGCGGCGTTCAGGGTGAGCAGGCGCGCCTGCTCGATCTGGATCCGCGAATCGGCGATCGCCTCCATGACCACGCCCTGATCGGCGAGCGGCCGTCCGAACGCCACGCGGGTCCTGGCGCGCGCGCACATCGCCTCGAGCGATCGCTCGGCGAGCCCGATGAGCCGCATGCAGTGGTGGATGCGGCCCGGCCCCAGCCGTCCCTGCGCGATCTCGAATCCGCGGCCCTCGCCGAGCAACAGGTTGGCGGCCGGCACCCGGACGTCCTCGAAGGTGATCTCGAAGTGCCCGTGCGGCGCATCGTCGTAGCCGAAGACGGTCAGCGGCCGGACCAGGGTGACCCCCGGCGTGTCGGCCGGGATCAGGATCATCGACTGCTGCTGGTGCTTCGGCGCGGCCGGATCCGTCTTGCCCATCAGGATGAAGATCGCGCACCGGCTGTCGCCGGCCCCCGACGCCCACCACTTGTGCGCGTCGACGACGTAGTGGTCGCCGTCCCGCTCGATGCGGGCGCTGATGTTGGTGGCGTCCGACGACGCCACCTCGGGCTCGGTCATCGTGTAGGCGGACCGGATGGCGCCGTCGAGGAGCGGTTCCAGCCACTGCCGCTTCTGGGCGTCGGTCCCGTAGCGCACCAGAACTTCCATGTTGCCGGTGTCCGGGGCGGAGCAGTTGCACGCCTCGGGGGCGATCGGCGACCGCCCGAGAATCTCGCACAGCGGCGCGTACTCCAGGTTGGTCAACCCCGCCCCGCGATCGCTCTCGGGGAGGAAGAGGTTCCACAGCCCGGCGGCGCGCGCCCGCGTCTTCAGCTCCTCCATGACGGGGGGAGACTCCCAGCGGTTGTCCGCCGCCGCGAGCTGCTCGGCGTATACCGGCTCGTTGGGGTAGACGACCTCGTCCATGAAATCGAGGACGCGGCGGCGCAGTGCTTCGGTCTTGCGTGAGTACGAGAAGTTCATGATCTACACTTGGGGTTGGCGGCGTGCGTCCGGCGTGACGGCGCTACAGTATAGTGCCCGTGATCGTCGAACCGATGTCCGGCCCGTGACGCGGACGGTGCGCCGGTGTGCCGCGTATCCGTGGGAGGGTGACTGATGCGAGTATCGAAGATGGCGGCCGGTCTGTGCGCGGCGGCGCTGGTCCTGGGGTTGGCGGCAACCGGGCCGGAGGGCGCCGAGGGCGCGGAAGGGGTCCCGACGTTCGCCGGCGACGTGGCGCCGATTCTCTACGACAACTGCGTGGCCTGCCATCGGCCGAACCATCTCGCGCCGATGTCGCTGATTACCTATGACGACGTCCGTCCCTGGGCGCGGGCCGTCAAGACGAAGGTCGTCTCGCGCGAGATGCCGCCGTGGGGCGCCGACTCCAGCGTCCGCGCCTACAAGAACGACGTCAGCCTGTCGCAGGACGAGATCGACCTGATCGCGGCCTGGGTCGACGGCGGGGCGCCGCGCGGCAACGAGGCCGACCTGCCCGAGGTGCCCGAGTTCGCCGAGGGGTGGTCCATCGGCGAGCCGGACCTCGTCTTCACGATGCTCGAGCCGTTCCGGGTGCCCGCCGACGGCACCGTGCCCTACTCCTACGTCACCGTGCCGACGAACCTGCAGGAGGACACGTGGATCTCGGCCCACGAGTTCCGCCCCGGGGATCGGCGCGTGATTCACCACGTCATCTCCGAAGTGCTCGAGGCCGACGCCCAGCCGGCGACGGCCGAGGTCAAGCTGCAGCGCAACCGCGAGCGGACCCGGGCCCGAGGCGCCCGCGTCGGCGGCTACGTCCCGAATCGGCTCGGCGCCGTCTACGAGGACGGCGTCGCGGTGAAGCTGCCCGCGGGGGCGGACATCGAGGCGCAGATGCACTACACCACGATCGGCGAGCCGGTCCTCGACCAGAGCAGTTGGGGGGTCGTGGTGGCGCAGGGGCCTGGCGGCGATCGCCGCCAGGCCGGCGGGGGATCTGTCGCCAACCGCCAGTTCCGCATCGAGCCGGGGAACCCCGCCTACGAGGTGCGGGCGAATAGCCAGATCGAGGAGCCCGCATACTTGGCGAACATGATGCCGCACATGCACGTGCGCGGGAGGTCCGCGAAGTACATCGTCCGCTACCCCGACGGCAGCGAGGAAGTGGCGCTGTGGGTGCCCAACTACGACTTCAACTGGCAGCTCCGCTACCAGCTCGAGGAGCCGATCCTCATGCCCGCCGGCTCCACCCTCGAGGCGGTGTTCACCTACGACAACTCGGCCAACAACCGGCACAACCCCGACCCGTCGGCCGCGGTGCGCTGGGGCGACCAGACCTGGGAAGAGATGATGCTGGGCTACTACGGCACCATCGAGGTTCCGGCCGAAGAGACCACGACCAACCAGCCCTGAGGCCGGGCAGCTTGCTCGGATCGGCGGCGTCCCGTTTGCCGGACGCCGCCGATCCCCGGGCGGTAGCCGCGAGCACGATCCGCTCGAGCGCCGCCGATCGCCGCGCGACCCTCCCCAAGGCGATCTGACGATGACCCCACCCGTTTTGGGGAAGGCATAACTCCCTTTGGACTAAACCGCTTCGCGGTAGACGCTGAATCGACCTGCCTGCTCTGAGGCGGCCAGCCAGCTCGTTCTGCCGCTGCAACTCGTCCGCCGTTCTCGCCATACGCTGCTCTGCGAGCGCCTGGAATCTCCCAGGCCCTTCGCAGAGGAGCGTCTCATGACATCTCTTCGTCAACGCATGCTCGAAGACATGCAGGTGCGGCAGCTGTCGCCGTGCACCCAACAGACGTACGTCTCCACACCTGGGGCCAGACGCTCGTCCATCATCCGCATCTGCACTGCGTCATCCGGGTGGGGGGCTCGCAAACGCCGGCAGCGGCTGGGTTGCCTGCCGCCCCGGGTTCTTCCTGCCGGTCCGGGTCCTTTCGCGCTACTTCCGTCGTGTCCTCCTCGCGGCGCATGCAGGACGCCTTCGAGTCCGGACAGCTGCGCTTCGCCGGCCGGCTGCAGGCCCTCAGCGACCCCCGGCGCTTCGCCCAGCACCTCCGCCCGGCCCGCGAGACTGAGTGGGTGGTCTATGCGAGGCCGCCCTTCGCCGGCCCCGAACAGGTCCTCGACTACCTCGGCCGCTACACCCACCGCATCGCCATCGGCAACCAGCGCCTGTGCAGCCTCCAGGACGGCTCCGTGCGCTTCCGCTACACCGACTACCGCCGGACCGGCGCGTCCCGCCAGAAGACCATGACGCGCCCGCTGTCTACACCGCCGCCGCCACCGGCAGAGCAGGCCGGTCGCGCCGCCACCGACTATCGGGACCGCTATGAGGCGCTGACCGGTCGCTCGTTGCGGCGGTGTCCCCGGTGCGACGACGGAAACATGCTCGTCGTCGACCACCTCGCCGGAAAGTGGGTGTCTCCGGCCATCCTGGATTCCTCGTGACGAGCCCACCGACGCCCGCCAGGCACCCTCCGAAGCTCCCGAGGTCTCCGGGCTGGTCGACTTGCGTCTCCGACGCCTCACCAGGGCCGCGGGACGGCTCTCCTGGCCATCCCCACCGACCATCGTGGGCCTGCAACCTCCACGTACGACCCCGTGACCGGCACACAGGCGCACGTCAACCCCGCCGCCGAGCACAAGGCGAGTCCCAGATCGGAATACGCGGTCGGCCGCAGGAAGACCCCGGCGTCGCTGAAGTGAACGGCGTCGTCGGTGCCGACTGCCTGACCGGTCGTCTGGTTGTCTTCCCACGGAATCCACGGGGTCGGATCGATTCCGACGCTGTGGCGTTCCGTCACGCGGCCGATGCCGCCCCCGCCGGTGAGGTACGGAAACAAGAGACCGTCGGCGATCGGGAACTCGACGGTGAACTTCGTCAGGAACGTGGTCACGTCTCGTCCGTGGTTCCGGCCTCCCCGCCTCGCGGGTGGGAACGCCAGGAGCATGCGATCCACCAACAGGCTCGATGCAGCCTGCGCTGCCAGACAGACCGCCGCGAAAACTGCCACCGCCCGCGCGCTACGCAGGTTGGCACACGGCAAGGTAATTTCCGTCAGTGTCCTAACGGCTCAGCTTGAGCCCTCGGGTACTACTGAGCGGATTGTGGCGGCCTCCTTGTTCGTCGCGTATCAGATTCGGTGGTTGGCGTCCGTCGCGCGCGCCGAGATGGTTGCAGTCCGTTTGTCGAGGTGGCGCGCTCACGCCTTCATGCGCGGTCGAGCCAAGGCGGTGCTCGAGCAGACTACGGCTGGAGCCCGCGTTTCGACAGCCAGCGGACGATCTGCCCGGTAACCGTCTCGTACATGTCCGCGGCCGGAGGCGCGTTCTTCCCCCGCGTCTTGAACGAGTGGTCGCCGCCGTCCACGGTGACCAGGTCGGCGTCGGCGCAGGTGGCGAGGACGGGACGCAGCTCGTCCGGCGTGCCGAAGGCGTCGCGCTCGCCCTGCACGAAGAGCATCGGGGCGGTGACGGACGGCAGGTGCGCGGTGCGCGGCTTGTCGGGCCGGCCCGGGGGGTGGAGCGGGTAGCCGAGAAGCACGAGGCCGTTCACCCCCGCGTCGCTGCCGTCCGCGGCCGCCACCTGGGATGCGATGCGGCCGCCCATCGACTTGCCGCCGATGACCATCCGGCGGTTGCCGTCTGCCGCTCGGGCCCGCGCCGCTTCGATGACCGCCCGGTAGCAGGCTTCGAGGCGGGCCCTCGGGTCGGGCACCCGGCGGCCTCGCTCCATGTAGAGGAAGTTGAAGGTGACGACGTCCATCCCGCGCCCGGAGAGAAGGCGGGCGAAGGCGGTCATGAAGGGATGCGTCTGCGGCGCGCCGGCGCCGTGCGCGAGGATCATCGTCGTCCCGGTCGGGGCGCCCGCGGCCGGATACGCGATGGCGCCGACGGCGTCGCCCGAGGACAGCGTCACGCTGAACGGCGAGGCCGTCGTTGCTGATTCCGTGTCTCGATTCGGCATGTCTCACCCCTGCCAGCCTCGCCCGGGAATCGTAGCCCGTCGCTCCGACCCCCAGATCGCGATCAGCGCTGCGACGATGGCGATGCCGAGCCAGCGGCCGGACCCGTCCACGAAGACGACCGCCCCGTTGACGATCATGAACAGGAATGCGCCGCGCACGGCCGGCGTCCAGGCGGGCGCGCGTCGCGCGTGGTCCGCCGGCCGCACCTGCCACCGGAGCGCTTCGCCGATCCAGAGGACGGTGAAGGCGTAGTTCACCCACAGCCCGCCGCCCCAGGGGAGACCCAGCAGCGCCTCGGTCCGGGCCACCGTGTACGCGTAGGCAGCGGCGTGGCTCCACCCGTGGTGGGTCGCGAAGGCGGCCGCGACGTGGGCGAGGTAGGCGGCCGCGCCGAGCTGCCAGAGCGGCCTGGCCCACGCCGCCGGGGGCCGGCGGGTCCGGCCGTACTCGGCGACGGCGTAGAGTAGGAGGGCGGTCCAGATGGTGAGGACCACGGCGGGCGACGGCGGGGTGGGCGGCATCGATCGGGCGGTCAGGAGATGCAAGTCCGTGCTGGCCACTCTACCATCGCAGCCGGCGGTCAATCCGCCCGGCGGTGGACCGCTCGCGCCGGGGACCAGACATGGCCAGACGCATCGAGTCTCCGGCGCCGCGCCGCTCCCCGCACGCGGACGGTTCCTCATCAGCCGCATCTTCCCCCGCCGCCAATTGCAGACGCCGGGCGGGAGCTGCATCGTTCACCGCGGGGCGGTATTGCGGTACAGTCTCTCTTGTTCCGCGGATCCGGCACGGGAGGAGGCATCACATGACGATGGGGAACCGGCGCACGATGATTGGATGCGGCGCGGTCATGGCGCTCGTCATGGCTTTCGGCGCGCCGGGGCTGATCGGCCAGGACGCCGATCCGCCGCTGGTGAGCCGGGCGCAGTACGACGCCTGGTTGGACGAGCTGTCCAACTGGGGCCGGTGGGGGCCGGACGACGAGATGGGCGCGCTCAACCTGATCACCCCGGAGAAGCGGCGCGAGGCAGCGGATCTGGTGTCGGAAGGGTTCACGGTGTCGCTCGCGTCGATCGCGAATACCGAGCGGACCATCGACAACCCCTGTCCGCTGGAGTGGCGGATGGTCAGCGCGTCGCCGGGGGGCGCCACCGATACCATCAACTATGCGTGCATCCACGGTGCCGGCACGACCCACATCGACGGCTTCGCCCACCGCTTCTTCGACGGGAAGATGTGGAACGGGTACCCGATTGCCGAGACCGTCACGATGGAGGGGGGCGCGGCCCGGAACGCCATCCTCACGATGCGGCACGGCGTCCTGACCCGCGGCGTCCTCTACGACATTCCGCGGCTGAAGGGGGTCCCGTACCTGGGGCCGGGCGAGCGCATCACCGTCGCCGACCTCGAAGCGTGGGAGGCGCAGGCGGGGGTTGCGGTGGGCCCCGGCGACGCGTTCCTGATCCGATGGGGGCGATGGGCCCGCCAGGACGCGATCGGACCGTTCGACACCGGGGCGGAGGCCGCGGGGCTCGACAACCACGTCATTCCCTGGCTTCGCGAGCGGGACGTGTCGATCATAGGCTGGGAGACGCCCGGCTACATGCCGCAGCCGGAGGGCGATCTGCCGCGCCTCGCGCTGCACGACTTCGCCCTGACCATGCTCGGCGTGCACCTGATGGACCGCGCCGACTTCGACGACCTCGCCGCCGCCGCGGCCGAGCGGAACCGGTGGGAGTTCATGCTGACCATCGCGCCGCTACCGATTCCTAAGGGCACGGGCTCGCCGGTCAATCCGATCGCGGTATTCTGACGCGGAGGGCGCTCGGGCCGGGAGACCGTCGCCTGGCGGCTCCGTTTTCCGCCGAACCAACTCTGTGGGAGCCTGCCCCGTTCGCCACGGCGCGGGCTCCAACAAATCGAGGACGACATGATGAAACCGACCAGCCTGACGATGGTGGCCGCGCTCGCGGCCTGGACGATGGCCTGCGGCGGGGCGCCCGAGGCGCCGCCCGAGGAGATGGAGATCGGCGAGGCGGCCGGGGTCGGCCGCATCCTCCGGGTCGATCCGCGGCTCGACTCGCTGGTGCCGCCCGGCGCGACGATCGAGAAGCTGGCCGAGGGCTACGTGTTCACCGAGGGGCCGGTGTGGATTCGCGGCGAGTCGCGGCTGCTCTTCTCGGACGTGCGGGCCAACGCCATCCACCAGTGGACCGACGCGGACGGGGCCAGCCCGTTCATCGATCCGGTCTTCGAGGGCGACCGCGAGGGGCTGCGGTCGATCTCGTCGAACGGGCTGACCCTCGACGCCGAGGGCCGGCTCGTCATCTGCGAGCACGGCAACCGCCGCATCTCGCGGGTCGAGGCGGACGGCAGCCGGACGGTGCTCGTCGACAGCTACGAGGGAAGCCGCCTCAACAGCCCGAACGACGCCACCTACGGGTCCGACGGGTCGCTCTACTTCACGGACCCGTCGTACGGCCTCGAGGGGCTGGAGGAGTCGCCGCTCCGCGAGCTCGACTTCAACGGCGTCTACCGCCTGCGTCCGGACGGCGAGCTCGAGCTGCTCGTCCGCGACCAGACGCGCCCGAACGGCATCGCCCTCTCGCCCGACGAGGACATCCTCTACGTCGCAAACTCCGACGAGAACCAGAAGGTCTGGATAGCCTACGACCTCGACGAGAACGGCGCCTCGAACGGACGGGTCTTCTACGACGTCAACGATCAGACCGCCCCGGGGGCGGCCGACGGCATGACGGTCGACCTGGGCGGCAACCTCTTCGCCACCGGACCGGGCGGCGTCTGGGTGCTGAGCTGGGACGGCGTGCACCTGGGGACGATCATGCCGGGAGAGGTCGTCGCCAACGCGGCCTGGGGCGACGACGGGCAGACCCTCTACATGACCGCGAGCACCGGGGTCTACCGCATCCGGCTCGCCACCGGGGGGACGGTTGCCGGCAACCCGACGGTGGTCATGGAGACCAACCAGGGTAACGTCACGATGGAGCTGTTCCAGGACCGCGCCCCCATCTCGGTCCGGAACTTCCTGCAGTACGCCTACGCCGGCTTCTACACCGACACGGTCTTCCACCGCGTGATCGACGACTTCATGATTCAGGGCGGAGGCTTCCGGGCCGACCTGAGCCGCAAGTTCGCGCGGGAGCCGATCGCGAACGAGGCCGACAACGGCATCAGCAACACCCGCGGCACCGTCGCCATGGCGCGCACCGACGCCATAGACAGCGCCACCTCGCAGTTCTTCATCAACGTCAGCGACAACGCGCGGCGCGGCCTCGACCACCGCGGCGACTCACCGGCGGAGTACGGCTACGCTGTCTTCGGCCGCGTGACGGAGGGAATGGACGTCGTCGACGCGATCACCGGGGTCGAGACGCGGCAGCAGGGCGGCCACCAGGACGCGCCGGTCGCTCCGGTGGTCATCAACGCGATGACGGTGCAGTAGGGAGGACCCGTGACGGCGTCGAAGAGAAAGCACGGGCAGGTGGACGGGTTGCCCGGGCGCGAGGTGGGCCGGTGGACTCCATGTCAACCAACGGGACAACCTCCTTGCTTGGGACACACGCGCGTAACACACCTGCGCGTGATGTGAGCAGGCAAACCCATCTCGAACGGGACGGCGAAGCGGGTTGTCAGTCGCCATGACAGCACGTCGGGTCGCATCCGTTTGGGGACCCATTGTCCCGCAACGGCTCGCCTCCATCGGCAGTCCGGGCTTGGTGCGGTCGAGAGCCCGGATCTGGCTCTACCCACGATTCGATCGCCTTTTTGGGGAGTGGGTTGAGGTGCCAACATTGCGGATCGGTGATCTTCTCGACGAACGCGTGCAACCCGAGTGCTTGACGCGGCGCGGTCGCAGGCCGTGTGCGTCGCCAATGCGTTGGGCGAATGCCCTCGGCCCGCTGTATTCGTTTAGCGGGTCGGCACGGGCTGAAATCAGCTTGAAGGGGCAGGGATTTGGAGCGGCGCCCGAGGTTGGTTCGGCTGACGCGTTGGGTTCATGACGGTTGCGACGACCACCGTTGGCTTGACGTGACAGGCGGCGGAGCCATCCGGCGGTCGGTCGGTGAACGTGGTCGACCAAGTCGCCCGCGGGGCTCGGGCCCCTCGGGCATCCTGCCCGGAGGGTCCGCGAATCGGTGCGTGCGGCGCGGCGGCGTCGAGCCGCGGGAACCGGTGCGGTGAAAGCGGAGTACGGGCGTCACACCCGCCTACGCGGGCGGCGGCGGGAGCCCGAAAGCCTCGGGAATGGCGGGCTGGCGGGCGCGCAACATCTCGGCCGTCAGCATCGGCAGGTCGAGGCGGCGCTGACGGACGGTACGCACCACGGTCGAGAGCACCTGCTGAGTGTCGGCGCCCTTGCGGGTGCGGTTGCCGCCGCATACCTTGCGGATGACCACCGCGGGGCGGATGGCCTGTTCGGCCCGCCAGTTGGTGGCGTCGATCGACGGGTCCCGCAGGAAGAGGAACACGGCGGGGAATTCGTTGGCAAGGTGCTTGGCGAAGCGCTTGGCGTCTTTCAACGGTGGCGGCGCGTCGATCAGCCGACCGAGCCGGGCCTCGAGCCGGCCGCGGAGCGAGTCGAGACCGTGTCGGGTCAGCTCGCCGTTCCGGCAGCGGTCCCGAAGGTCGAGGCCGGTCTGGAGAACGGCCTTGACCTTCGAGCCCCACGGACTGTAGGGGTGCTTCTGCTCCAGTTTCTTGCAACGCTGAAGCAGGTGATTGAGGCAACTCTGGTGCAACGAACCCTTGTAACGCCGGTACACCTGCCAGCCGTCGCGCACGAGCACGCCGGCGTAGTCGGTCCCGAGCACGGTGGCCGCATCGGCGAACCCGCGGCCAGGGCAGATGGCGTAGACGGTGGTATCCGGGGTGACGAACGTCCACAGCCAGTGGGGCTCGACGCTGACGCGCCAGCCCGTTTCGTCGGGCGTGACCACCGGCGCGTTGCGGACCTGCCGGCAGAGTTCCCGGTAGACCGGCGCGGCGTCGCGGGCGGTTCGATGCAGCAGATGAACGAGGCCGCCGGCGGTGACCTCCAGGCCGAACCTCGTCCGCAGCAGGCCGGCGACCTTGGCCAGCGGCACGCCCATCTCGGTGTGCAACTCGACGACGAGCGAGGCGAGGCCGGGACCGAACTGCACCGCGGCCGCCCCGAGCGCGTCGGATATCTGGAGGCGGTGCCGCCCCTGCACGCGCTGGCGGCACTGCGAGCAGCGGCCGACCTCGATGTCGAAGCGGCGCACGATGGGGCGCACCCTGGGGAGTTCTTCCTGATACTGCGAGGCGACGCGGGTCACTTCGACGGCGCCGCCGCAGTCGGGACACGCCGTCGGCGCCGACGCCCTGTGGGTCTCGTCGACCTTCGGCGGGCAACGTCGGGAACCTTGCCGGCCGTACTGCGCCCCGGGCCGTCGGCCGGGCCGCTTACCTGTCCCTTGCGGCCGGTCCTTGGCAAAGGGTGCAGCCTGCCGTTTGCCGGCGCGGCGGGCCTCATCGAGTTGTTTCTTGAGGTCTTCGCTGCGTCGCTTCCAGCGGTCTCGGTCGCGGGTGGTGCGGTCCAGGTCGCGGGTGGTGCGGTCCAGGTCCCGGGTGGTGCGGTCCAAATCGTCGATCAGCTTGGCGTTCTCCCGCTGAAGCTTCTCGATGCCCTGGTCCCGCGAATCCTGCTCTCGCCGGGGCGCCCCCGAACCGTCGCGCCCGCCGTTCTCGCCGGCCATGCTCCATGTATCGGCACATGCGCCCCGACGCTGCACACCACTTCACGGATTTTCTCGACTTTACCCGCTAACCAAAGACGGCCCGCTAGCCTCGCTAGTGGTATGTCTCAAGAATAGCTTTACACTTCCTGATCTTGCCGAGGATGGTCTCGACGGTGGTGCTCCACACGAATGGCTTCGGGTTGGCGTTGTGGTGGGTCAAGTAGTCTTTGATGGCCGCGACCAATTCCTGCACGCTGCAAAAGACGCCGCGGCGAAGGCGTTGCTGCGTCAGCTTGCTGAACCAGCTCTCGACGAGGTTGAGCCACGAGGAACTGGTGGGCGTGAAGTGCAGCTTGAAGCGCGGGTGGGCGGCCAGCCACTTGCGAACCGCTTCATGCTTGTGGGTTCCGTAGTTGTCCAGGATGATGTGCAGGGTGAGGTCGGGCGGGAACGCACGGTCGAGACGCCGCAGGAACTTCAGGAATTCCTGATGTCGATGACGCCCGTGGCATTGGCCGATGACCTTGCCGGTCAGCACGTTCAACGCGGCGAACAACGTCGTCGTGCCGTGGCGCTTGTAGTCATGGGTCATCGTACCGCGGCGGCCCGGCTTCATCGGCAGGCCCGGCTGCGTGCGGTCGAGCGCCTGGATCTGGCTCTTCTCGTCCACGCACAGCACCACCGCCTTCTCCGGCGGGTTCAGGTACAGCCCCACGACGTCGGTCAGCTTCTCGACGAACGCTGGGTCGGTCGACAACTTGAACGTCTTGACGCGGTGGGGCTGTAGGCCGTGCGCGTCCCAGATGCGCTGGACGGTCGCGGGGCTCACGCCGCCCGCCTTGGCCATCGAACGACAGCTCCACTGTGTGGCCCCCGGAGGCTTCTCGTGCAGCGTGGCATGCACGATGGCCTGCACTTGGTGCGCGGCAATACCCGGTTTCCGTCCGCGGCCAGGGCGCACCTTGCCCACCGAGTCCAGTCCGTCGGAACGAAACCGCGCGCGCCAATTCAACACCGTCGGTCGGCTGATGCCGAGGATGGTCGCGATGTGACTATTCGCCACGCCGTCACCAGCCATGAGCAAGACCTTGGCGCGGGTAACGACGCGATAGGGCGCGCTTTCACTGCGCGCCCACTTCGTCAGGACGTCGCGATCCGCGTGGCTCAGCGGCAGCGGTGCAGCCGGATTGTTCATACCCGCAGGTATACCATCCGGCACCACAAATGTCAATCTATTTTAGAGACATACCACTAGCCAACACCAGCCCTTGTCGAGTGATACTTGAATTCGAAAGCACGAACCGACTGGAAAGGCAATCAAAACCGTGGCCCTCGAAGAACAGATCCTGACGCGGAGCAAGGCCATCTCGACCGGTGCCTACAGCATGTCCGTTGGCGAGATGATCTCGCTCTACAAGGACCGCGAGTTAGACATTCACCCTGAGTTTCAGCGTTTCTTTCGATGGACCATGGCCCAGAAGTCCAAGTTCATCGAATCGTTACTTCTTGGGATTCCTGTACCCTCGTTTTTTGTCTCCGAGAAGACAGATGGATCATGGGATGTTGTTGATGGACTCCAACGCCTTTCGACAATCCTGCAGCTGACCGGAGAGCTTCGAAGCGAAGACGATAGCCCGGTGGAGCCGCTCGTACTCGGAGAGACCAAGTACTTGCCGGATCTGAAGGGGAAATCGTGGGAGTCTGAGGACCCCGATTGCGAGCTGCCCCAATCAGCGAAGTTGAAGATTAAGCGCGCTCGGCTTGATCTAAAAATCGTCATGAACACAAGTGACGAGTCGGCGAAGTACGAGTTGTTCCAGCGTCTCAATACCGGTGGTTCCCTGGCGACCGAGCAGGAGGTCAGGAACTGTTTGCTCATCATGTTGAATCGGGACTTTTACAATTGGTTCTCGGGCCTCGGCCAGGACGAACATTTCCGAAACTGCCTTCCACTTAGCGAACGAATGTTGGACGAGCAATACGATCTAGAGCTCGTCACTCGTTTTCTAGCCTTGCGCACCATTGGGGAGGATAACCTGAGACGGATTGGTGATCTGGGCTCGTTTCTTACAGATAAACTTGTCGGGTTCGCGCGGTCGGACCAATTTGACCGAGCGTCTGAGGAGAAGGCATTTCGCGGTACTTTCGAGTGTGTGGATTCCTGTTTGGGCGAGGATGCGTTCAAGAAATTCGATCCGGCCAAGGCGCGTTCTCTGGGGCCGTTCTTGATCTCGATCTTTGAGGTTATGGCCGTCGGGATTGGCTATCGTGGTCACCTCGAGGGTGGTCGGCCGACAGAGGGCCAAATTGGTCAAGTGCATCGCTCGTTGTGGAAAGACGAGGTGTTCCTCAGATCCACAGGCTCGGGCATCAAGGCAGCAGCACGGATCCCGGTGACGGTCACCATGGGGCGGCGTTTCTTTGAACAATGAAGATACGAAGTGTTCTTGAGTTGTCCGACAGCCTCGACACCGCTTCGGCTTGGCGAACTAGGGAACTCGCGGCTCTGCGTAATGTGATCGAGACGCGGGATAGACCGGGCGAAGGGGCAATGCTGCGCAGGTCGGCGGTGCCGCTGCTATACGGTCACTGGGAAGGATTTGCGAAACACGCCGCGACTGCATATCTGGAACTGGTTGGTCGACAACAAAGGCCGTGGCGAGAACTGAAGCCGAATTTCATGGCGATTGCGGCGAGAGGCGCTTTCAAGATGGCGGCGGATGCGGCAGAATCCCGGTGCACCTCTGAGTATCTCAGGAGATTTGAGTTGATACTGGCGCAACGTGATGAACCCGTTACGCTTTCACTGCTGGCGGTGAGAAATGCCGTGTCCACGGAGTCGAATCTCTCGTCACGCATCCTTCGCGATGTTCTTGATACCGTTGATATTCCCTATGAACAAGTTGTCGGACAAAAGGGACTGCTGATCGACGGGAGTCTACTCAGACATAGGAATCGCATTGCTCACGGAGAGCGCAGCGAAGTCGATCATGCCACGTATGTGCAACTGCACGATCTCGTTATTGGACTGGATCAGTGACTTGAAAGAAACGATAGTCAGTCGGGCGCGGGATCGAGCGTACCTCAGCACGTGAAGTGGGGTGGCGGGGGCCCGGAGGTGACGGCGGAACGGGGTGTGGCAGTACAAGTGGCTCTCTGGATTGTCGTGGGAGGGGTGGCAGGCTACGGCCGTGCGTCCATGAGCGCGAGCAGACCGGTGGGCGCTCGGCGAACATACTTGTGCGCCTGTGCCTGCTGGGCGAAGCGTGGCGTGGCGTTGTTGTAGTACCGGAGCGCGGCGTTGCAGGCCGAGTCGGCGGTCTGCCGGCGGGCGACGGCCCGCTCGGCGGTTGACCGCTGCAGGAGCCGGGCGCGGCGGTGGCCAGCGAGGTTGGGTCCTGCCGGAGTTGCGTCAGGGAGTACGCGAAGCGCTCGGCGATCTCCGTCCGGAACTTCCTGCAGTACGCCTACGCCGGCTTCTACACCGTGTTCCACCGCGTGATCGACGACTTCATGATTCAGGGCGGCGGCTTTCGGGCCGGCCTGAGCCGCAAGTTCGCCCGCGAGCCGATCCGGAAGGAGGCCGACAACGGGATCAGCAACGTCCGCGGCACCGTCGCCATGGCCCGCACCGGCGCCGTCAACAGCGCCACGTCCCAGTTCTTCATCAACGTCAGCGACAACGCGCGCCGAGGCCTCGACAACCGCGGCGCCTCGCCCGAGGAGTTCGGAGCTACGCCGTCTTGGCCGGGTGACCGAGGGCATGGACGTCGTCGACGCCATCGCCGGGGTTGAGACCCGGCAGCAGGGAGGCCACCAGGACGCGCCGGTCACCCCGGTGGTCATCAACTCGATGAGGGTGCAGTAGGAGGCCGGACGGGACTGCTCTTCGGCGCACGCAAGCCCGTCCGACCCGGTTGTTCCCCAACCGACGCGGCGGGAGTCCACGCCGTGACGCGGCGCCGACCCCAGCCCGGGAATCGTCGCGTTGTGAGTGTCGCGCCCGCGAGACTCCCCACGCGACCGCGAGGTCGCGCAGCGGCCTCCGATGGCCGCCCACCAACCCTGCCGGGAGTCTGCAACCCTCTACGGCGCAGACTCCTAGGAGTCTGCGCCGTAGAAAAAATAGGCCCCAATATGAAGTGCACACAGACGTGCATGACCACTACATGTAGTAGCCGATCGTGCCGAAAATCGTCCCACGGCGCAGACTCCTAGCTAGCGTTGGTGTCCGGTCGCCGGCAGTGCGTCGATGAGCCCGACGAGGCGGGTCGCGCGCTCGGCGAACATCTCGTGCTCGCCCGCCAGCACGGCGTAGCGGCGAGCGATGGGCAGGGTGCCGTCGTTGTAGTAACCCAGCGCGGCGTTGTAGAAGGACGAGGCGGCCTGCCGGCGCACGACGGCGAGCTCGGCGGTGCGCCGCTCGACGATCCGGGCGCGGCGGTCGTCGGCGAGGGTGGGGTCCTGCTCGAGCTCGATCAGGGCGTCGGCGAGCCGGCCGGCACTCTCCCTGAAGCAGAGGGCGGCCCGCGTGAAAGCGGATGCGGTCTCGATCCAGCGGGCCTCCTCGATGTGGACGCGGCCCAGGTGGAAAGCCGCCAGCGCCACCTGCTCGTCGGCGCACAGGGCCAGCCGGTAGCGGACGTAGACGGCGTCGTCGTGGGCGGCGAGGACCTCGGCCAGCTCGGGCGGTTGCTCGGCGAGCCACTCGCTGGTGCAGTTCAGGCTGAGATACAGGTAGGCGGCGAGCGGGTCGGCGGGGACCAGCGGCTGCAGCACCGCGTTCCAGGCGTCGCGGTCCCTATCCGCGATGGCGCGGGCGTAGACGTTCTCCTCGGACAGGTCCTTGGGAACCCCGACGTCCTGCACGTCCTGCCACAGGGTGGTCGCCGCGATCTGCAGGAACCTCTCCCACTCCGGGCCGGCTGACGGGGCCCCGCCGGTCGCCGCGGTCTCCCCGGCCTCCGCGTTCTCGGCGGCTTCCGCGGCCTCGCCGGCCTCGCCGGCCTCGCGAGCCGCCTCCGGGGATTCCCCGGCTCCCGGGGTCTCCGGGTCTTCCCCTGCCTCACGGGCTTCCGGCCCCCCCGCGGCCTCCCGGGCGTCCGCCGCCTCCCCGGCCAGCGAGACCTCCAGGCCCGCCAGCGCCGCCGCCCGCTCGAACGTACCGCCGCCGGGCAGACCCATCTCGCGTTCGCGCATCCCGATCAGCAGGGTGGTGCGGAGGAGGCCGGCGGCCCCTTCATCCGTCTCGAAGCCCTGCCGGGCGAGGTCGTCGTACACGTCCCGCGCCTCGACCAGGCACCGGTAGCATCCGCGCAGGGTCAGCGCGCCCGCCTGCGCCAGCTGTTCCCGGACCGCGTCCATCGGGTCCGGCAAGACCGGCGGCGGCGTGCCGGAGCAGGACCAGACCAGGGCCAGCAGGGGGAGCGGAGCGATCGAACGGCGGGTCTGTCGCATCGGAGCGGCCCAAGGCGGTTGCGCATCCGGAGGACGCCGAGCGCCGCTGAGGATGCCGTGAATTCGTGCGGGATGGTTGGGCATCTTCTCCTTGGACACCACTTCCGCCGGATTGGCTTGCTCAGCTGCCGTCCCGGTTCCGTGCGGCGCTCCGGTCCAGCGCTTCCACGTCCGCGAGATCCTTGACCCGCCCGGTGCCGCGCTTGTTGGGCAGGAGCGCCTCGCGTCCGAGGAACGGCAGATCGAGGTCGTCGACGCGGACGATGCGCCTCGACGGCCAGGCCGCGTCGAACCGCAGACCGGTCACCGAGGTGAGCAGATCGATGCGGCGCGGCGGGACTCCCATCTGCACCACCATCCGCTCAGCCGCGAGGTCTCGGGCCGACAGGCCGAGGGGCTGCACCGGCGCGCCGAAATCGAGCAGCGCCGTCCACACGCGTTCGGCGGTGTCGGGGTCCGGCGCCACCCAGGCGTCCAGATCGCCGGTCGCGCGCGGAACGCCGTGGACCCCCATTGCGTGCGCGCCGACAATCAGGAATCGCGCATCGGCCCGCAGCAGCGCGGCGAGAAACTCGATGAAATCGGGGTTCAACGTTCTGGCGAGTCGGAACCGGCACCGCGAATCACCCGGCACGGCATCCGGTGTCTCGGTTACTCGGGCAGGGGGCGCCCGCTCGTCGTCCACGCGTCGACGGCGAGGGGCCACATCATGGCGAGGCGCTCCTCGGCCGTGGTGCGGTCACTCAGGTCGTCGGACGGCTCTCTCCCCAGTTCGAAGACCCTGGCCGGCCACGCCGCCCGTGCGCGGCGCCGGGCGACCGCCGACCCGTCGCGAGAAGCCATCGTCCCCATGATATCGCGGGCGTCACCGAGTGCGGCTCGGTTCGTTGCGCAACGCGAGGCGCCGGTCAGCGTGACGGGGTCAGGCCGTTTCCGCCAGATACGGAATCGTCTGCGGGCCCTCCGGGAGCACACAGACGCGGGCGTCCGGCCCCGACCGGGAGAGCGCGTCGCGGGTGGCGGCGCCGACGTCGTCGATGGGGGTGAGATGCGCGGCCCGGACCTGCTCGGCCGAGAGGCCGTCGGTCTTGAGGAGCACGTCGGCGCGTTGCTGAATCTGGGCCTGCACCTGCACTTCCCACTGGTCGTGGCGGTTGTGGCCGGGGGCGTTGATCATCTGCAGCAGCCCGTCGGGGTTGTCGCGCCGGGTGAGGATGTCCAGATACTCCCCGTGGTCCGGATAGCCGTCGGCGCAGGCCGAGGCGCAGACGATGACGCCGTCCGGCTTCACCACCTGGGCCGCCGCCGACATCCCCTTCACCGTCTGGTAGAGATTCTGGTCGAGGGGGTAGCCGCTGTTGGTGGTGACGACGACATCGAACGGCCGGGCGAACGCCTGCATCGCGTTCCGCTTGACCACCTCCCGCACCGCCCGGTGCACGGCGAACAGCTCGCCGGCCGCGACGTGGGTGATCTGCCGGTCGCGGTTGATGGCGACGTCGATGCTGAAGTCCACCCCGGAGCGGGCGGCGATGGCCCGGACGCCGTCGTGAATCGGGTTGCCCTCGACGACTCCCCAGCGCGCCTGCGGGCTCCGGATCATCTCGGCGTCGTGCAGCCGCATGATCGTCCGGAAGCCGGCCAGCCCCGGCGCGACCATCTTCGGCCCGCCGCTGAAGCCGGCGAAGAAGTGCGGCTCGACGAACCCCGTCGTGATGCGGACGTCCGCCTCCGTCCAGGTCCGGTTCAGCCAGACCGGGATGCCGCCGTCGACCTCGCCGAGGGATACGAGCTGGGCCTCGTCGAACGCGTCGTGGACGACAATGCGGTTGCCGTCGACGATGTCCGCGCCGAGCATCTCCACGAGCTCGTCCCGGGTCGTCGCCCGGTGGGTGCCGCTCGCGATCATGATCGCGATGCGGTCCGCGGGCACGTGCGACAGGGCCTCGAGCACCACCGGCAGCACCGTGGCGCTCGGCATCGGCCGCGTGACGTCGCAGACCGAGATGGCCACGGTCTGGTCGCGGCGCACCCGTTCGCCGAGGGGGGGGCTCCCGGTGGGATGCTCGAGCGCCTGCCGCACCGCGCCGGCCTGATCCGGCAGGCCGGCGAGCCAGGTGGGTTCGATGACCGTCGTACGGTCGTCGGGAAACTCGACCGGCAGCCCGGTGCGGCCGTACGCGAGATTCACGATCATGAAAGGCCTCCTGGCCCGGACATCGCCGCCTGGCGGCGCCGCTGCCCGCCCAACCAAATCCTACAGGGAGTCGGCGCCTCCTTGCAGGAGGCGGCGCCGTTCTACGGCGCAGATTCCTGCGGCGCGGACTCCGGGGGCGCAGACGGCCGGGTCAGCACGCGTTCGAGCTGCTCGGCCGCCTCCCGCGCCCGATCCTGGATCTCGTCCTCCGAGAGGGTGCTCAGCGGGTGGGTGATGACGACCGGCTGGAGGTCGTCGGCGCCGAGCGCGGCGCGTTGCACCTCGGCT
The DNA here is from genome assembly GCA_965215895.1 of Vicinamibacterales bacterium. Classification (GTDB taxonomy): domain Bacteria; phylum Acidobacteriota; class Vicinamibacteria; order Vicinamibacterales; family UBA8438; genus JAJEEA01. The sequence goes on from OZ244130.1 coordinate 2,087,037, forward strand.
TCCTGGAGGAAGGCGGCGGTCACGATGACCGCGGTCGGAATGCCCCGCTTCTCCAGCCGGGCCGTGTCGTGCACACTGCACGACGTGCAGGACCCTCAATCGCCGATCGCGGTGATGACGACGTCGTTCTCGGCCGCGATCCGGTCGAGCAGGGCGTCGGTCGCCTCGCGCGAGAAGCTGTCCTTGACGTAGCGGTTGACCGCGGCCGGCTCGCAGGCGCCGGCGAGGGCGGCCGCGGTGTGCCGCAGCAGCCGCGACGCGTTCCACTTCGAGTTGTCCAGCACCCCCAGCCGCACGCCGCTGAGCGTCTCGGGCCGCGGGGCCAACCGTATCTGCGCGGCGGTGACGGCGCCGCGGGGGTCGAACACGATCTGCCCGGAGGGCAGCGTCTGCTGACTGCTCATGGGTCTGGTCTCCACGGTCCTTCCTACAGCTCGCACGTCCCGTCCACGCACGGCGCCGGGCCGGCCGGGGCGCGTCCGTCGACGGCCCGCAGGACCGGCGACGTCATGTGTCCCCACCCCGGGAGGAAGGCCGAGAACCGGCCCGCCTCGCCGCCGGCGACGAACAGATGGATGTCCTCCGGGGTCGGCACGATCGGGATGCGGGCGCCGGGTCGGCGCCGGTACCACTTCGGCAGGTTGCGGTTGTAGATCCGGCCGTACCGGCCCCCGAAGCTGACGTCGTCCCAGGTGTTGGCGGTGTGCGACCACAGATAGCGCCGCACGTCGCTCCGTTTCCAACCGCGCGCCGCGATGGTGGCGGCGTGCTCGGGACCGATGACGACGGCGCACGAGCCGCTGCTGACCGCGTTGTTGTGCGCGATGGTGCTCATGGCCGAGACGATGCTGTCGAGCACGCCCTCCGGGTCGTGCGCCACGTGGTTGGTCACGCTGTGCGGGCCCTCGGCCGCGATGCAGAAGACGGTGCTGTCCTCCGGGCCGTAGCCCTGCTCGACATGATAGGGCGCCCACGGGCTCGCCTCTTCGTTCTCGGCGATGCAGAACGTGTACTTGCCGGGGTGGCCCAGGGTGCTCTTGTCGAGATCTCCCGGCCACGCGCCGCCGACGTTGAGCAGCATCAGCCGGATGGCGCGGCCGATCGTCGCGTTCGCCCGGTTGCCCGAGCCGAAGACGTTGGCGCCGGCGTTCATCCCGATCTCGGTGCGCACGGGGCCGTTGACCACCAGCAGCGGCGCCGCCATGTGGGTCGTGGCCTGCACCCCGTGCAGGTTGAAGTGGGGGCTGCACAGCGCGAGCATCGCGGTCCGGACCAGCGGGGCATAGGCGGGCCGGCAGCCGGCGAGCACGAGGTTGACGGCCAGGACCTCGCGGGTCAGGTTGCCCCACCGCGGGGGGACCCGGGCCTCGACCCGCTCCGGTTCTCCGCCGAGCGCGGCGACCATCGCCCCGACCGACTCCGGGGTCGGCGGCACCACCGGGAGGCCGTCCGTCCAGCCCTGCCGGAAGTACCACTCGACGAGGTCGACGGGATCGAGGCCCTCGGACGGTGCGATCGGATCGGTGCTCATGTCGTCATGTCCGGCGCCGGCCGGCGCGACCCCGCAGACCGGGCGGCTTGGCGCCGGCGGGCCTAGGGCCGGTGGCTTTGCCGCGGGCGCAGGTGCCCGCGGTTCACAGCCGCAGCCGGGACCAAGGTCCACACCGTGACTGTTGAAGTCGCGCCAGTTGATCTTCTTCCCGCTCACCTGGGACCGCCCCGAACAGGTCAGGCGCCCGCGGTTACAGCCGCAACCGGAACAGGGTCCAGACCGCGATTATGAAGTCGCGCCAGTTGATCTTCTTCCCGCTCACGTAGGAGCGTCCCGAATAGGTTATCGGCAGCTCGACGATATCGAGTCCCTGCCGTAGCGCTCTCGCCGTCAGCTCCGGCTCCACGTCGAAGCGGTCGGCGGTCAGCGGCATCTGCACGATGACCTCGCGCGCGAACAGCTTGTAGCACGTCTCCATGTCCGTCAGCGACGCGCCGTAGAGCAGGTTGGTCAGCCGGGTCAGGAACACGTTGCCCATCCGCTGGGTGAAGAACATCGGAGGGCGGCCGTTCAGGAACCGCGACCCGTAGACGACCCGGGCCCGCCCCTCGGCGAGGGGGACGAGCAGGCGCGCATAGTCCTGCGGGTCGTATTCGAGATCGCCGTCCTGAATGATGACGTAGTCGCCGGTGACCGTGGCGAGCCCGGTGCGTATCGCCGCCCCCTTGCCCCGATTGGCGGGGTGGCGGTGCACGCTGACCCATTCCGGCTGGTGCTCGGCCCACGCGTCGAGCCACTCGCCGGTGCCGTCGGTGGAGCCGTCGTCGACCACGACGATCTGCTTGTCGAGGTCGAGCGCGAGCACCCGCGACAGCACCTCGGCGATGGTGGCCGCCTCGTTGTAGACCGGGACGATGATCGACAGTCGCAAGGGACCCGCCGCTGCCTCTTATTCGTCGAGCCCGAAGGTGTACAACGTGTTGCCGATGGTCATCGTGACGAACTGCCGGCCGCCGACCGCGTAGCTCATCGGCGAGGCGTGCACCGGCCCTCCCAGGGAGATCTGCCACAGGGGGGCGCCGCTCTCGGCGTCGAGCGCGTAGAAGTACCCGTCGACGCTGGCGCTGAACACGAGGTCGCCGGCCGTCGCCAGCACTCCCGCACGGCTCCGGGGGGTCATCGGGAACTCCCAGCGGATGTCGCCGCTGGTCGGGTCGATGGCGCGGATCGCGCTGAGGTAATGGTCGATTGGCAACGGGGTCTCGGTGCCCCCGCCGGTATAGGTGTCGCCTTCGGTGTACTCCTGGTCACGGATGAAGAACCGCGCCTCGCCGTCGAACGCGTTGACGTACAGCAGCCCGGTGCGCGGGCTGTAGGCGGGCGACCACCAGTTGGTGGCGCCGCCCGCGATCGGGGCGACGAGGGTGCCGGTCCGGCTGGGAAACGTGTCCGGCCGCCGGATCGGCCGGCCGTTCGAGTCCAGCCCTTCCGCCCAGGTCTGGTGGGCGAACGCCTCGCCGAGGAGGAACTCGCCGGTCTCGCGGTCGAGCGTGTAGTAGAACCCGTTGCGGTTGGCCCACAGCATCGCCTTGCGCGCCTCGCCGTCGAGCTCGATGTCGGCGAGGACGGGGATCTGGATCGCGTCCCAGTCGTGGACGTCGTGCGGGGTGAACTGGAAGTACCACGACATTTCCCCGGTGTCGCCGTCGAGGGCGAGGACCGAGTCGGCATAGAGGTTGTCGCCGCGCCGGACGTCCCCGTTCCAGTCCGGACCGGGGTTGCCGGTGCCCCAGTACACCAGGTTCAGCTCGGGGTCGTAGGACCCGGTGATCCAGGTCGGCGACCCGCCGGTCCGCCAGGAATCGCCGGCCCACGTGAGGTTGTCGGGGTGGTCGGGCCCGGGAATGGTGTAGGTCCGCCACTCGCGCTCCCCGGTGCGGGCGTCGTAGGCGTCCAGGAACCCGCGGATGCCGAACTCGCCCCCGGCGATGCCGGTCACGATCCGGTCCTTGACGACGAGGGGGGCGGCGGTCTTGCTGTAGCCGCTGCGGTGGTCGGCGACCTCCCGGTTCCACACGAGGTCGCCCGTCCGGGCGTCGATGGCGACGAGATGGGCGTCGAGGGTGCTCATGAAGAGCAGGTCGTCGAGAATCGCGACCCCCCGGTTGTTGCGGCCGCAGCAGATCCGCAGATCGTCCGGCAGGGGATGGTCGTAGCGCCAGAACGGCCTTCCCGTGACGGCATCCACCGCGACCACGTTGCTCGGCGACTCGGTGATGAACATGACGCCGTCGACGACGAGCGGCGTCGTCTCGGCGCGGTCGAGCTGCGGGATGTGGTGGGCCCACTTGAGCTCGAGGTCGCCGACGTTGCTGCGGTCGATCCGGTCGAGCCGGCTGAACCGCTGGCTGTCGAGGGTGCCGTTGTACATCAGCCAGTTGTGTGGCTCGTCGGCCGCGTTCACCAGCCGCTCCCAGGTGACCGGGGAGAACAGCGGGGCGCCCTCGGCCGGCGCCTGGGGCGCCTGGGCCTGGAGCCGGCCCGCGGCCGGCCCGGTCGCGAGCGTCACCGCGGCGAGGGCCATCCATCGGCGGGCGGACGACGTGCGGGGCAGCGTCATGGGTCCCTCCGCAGGGAATAGAGATACGCCACGAGGTCGGTCCGTTCCTGCGCGGTCAGCGTCTCGGCGTAGCCGGGCATGGTGGATGTCTCGGTCCGCTCGTAGGACCAATCGCCGTACTTCGAGAACGCCCGGAGGTTCTCGTCCGCATCCATGATGCGGAACGTGAAGGTGTCCTCGTTCATGCGCAGGCCCTCGACGGTCTCGCCGCCGGGGCCGGTCGCGGTGATCGTCCACCAGCGGGGGAGCACCTCGGAGTCGGGGTCGACGAGGTCGGTCTCGAGCTCTCCGGGGGTGCGCCGGTCGCCCACGAACGACAGGTCGGGTCCGAGACGGCCCCCGTCCCCGTTCACGCGGTGGCAGCGCGCACAGTTGCCGGCAAAAAGCGCCTCTCCGGCGGCCGGCGATGCGCCGGGATCGATACCAGCGTCGCCCGGGGCGAGCGTGCGCAGAAACGTGACGAGCTGCCAGACCGACTGATCCGAAGCGTTCTCCCCGAGTCCGATCATCGCGGTGCCGCCGACGCCCTCCCGGATGACCCGGAACAGGCCGGCGTCACCCTCGGCGCGCCGGAACTGTCCCGTCGTGAGGTCCGGTCCGCCCGCCTCCGGGTTCCCGGTCGCGTTGATGCCGTGACACGTCGCGCACTGGGACTGATAGTTCCGCCGGCCCATGCGCACGTCGATTCGGCTGGTAAAGGGATTCTCCGACTCCTGGGCCCGCGGCGCCGCGGGCCAGGGCCCGGCGGCGACGGCCATCAGCAGTGCGACGCCGCGCCAGGGCGTGATGCTCATCCTGCGCATGGGTGATCCTCCCGGGACCGTGGTGAGAGCCCCGCTGCACTCGACCGGCTGCTGCATCCCCCGTGGACTGCGTTGCTCTTCTCGGAGCCGCGTTGCTCCGCGGTTGCCGATACCACCCGACAGGCGCCCTCGTCGCGCTTGCCACACAGGCGTCTTCGGCCCGCTGGCGCCCGCGCCGGTCTCGGTGCAACGCGGGATTTCACCGCGGGCTCCGATGCCGCCCCGCCGGCGAGGCCGGGAACGCCGGCCCGGCACCGCGTCACCGCGATTCGGGCAGCGCCAGCGCAATCAACTCGCTCCCCATGTCGTCCCAGCCCACGGTCGCGATGATGAACTGGCGACCATCGATCATATAGGTCATCGGGGCGCCGGTGGTGCCGCCGGGCAGCTCCGTCTCCCAGACCACCGCGCCGGTGGCCTTGTCGTAGGCCCGGAACATCTTCCCCCCCGGTCCGTTCCACCACTGGGGCAGGGCCGAGACGCCGGTGTTGCCGCCCTCCCCCAGGAAGACCAGCGACTTCGTCACGAGCACCGACGCGCGCCCCCCCTGGCCCAGCCGCGGCAGGTCGAGGTCCCGCAGCGCGGGGTGGTCGCGCGGGCCTTCGCCGTTGGCGACCTGCCAGGCGATGTCCCCGGCGTTCATGTCGATGGCGGTCAGCCGCCCGTAGGGCGGCTTGAAGAGCGACAGGCCCTGGGGGCCCAGCAAGGGCGTGTACTGCTGCCGTACCAGCCGCATGTCCGCCCGCGGGTGCTCGGACGGCACGAGGGCGACGACGTTCTGGCTGTAGGCGGACGGCACGTAGAGCGTGCCCGTCTCCGGGTCGACCCCGGCCCCGCTCCAGCTCGCGCCGCCGGCGGTGCCCGGGCTGAAGATGGTGCCCTTCTTGCCGCCCGGCCGCGGGTCGAGCAGGATCGGCGCGGTGAACATCGGCCCCCACACGTACTGGTCCAGCAGCTCCAGCGCTTCCGCCCGCAGCTCGGGCGTGAAGTCGATCAGGTCGTCCTCGCGCACCCCCTGCAGCCCGAACGGCGGCGGCTTCGTGGGGAACGGCTGGGTCGGCGACAGGCGCTCGCCGGGGACGTCCGAGGCAGGGACGGGCCGTTCCTCGATCGGCCACACGGGCTCGCCGGTGACCCGGTCGAAGACGTAGGTGAACGCCTGCTTGCTCGGTTGCGCGACCGCCTTGATCTCGCGCCCGTCGACGGTGATGTCGAGCAGCACCGCCGAGGACGCGAAGTCGTAGTCCCAGACCCCGTGGTGGATCGCCTGGAAGTGCCAGAGCCGCTCGCCGGTGCGCGAGTCTACGGCGACGAGGCTCTCCGCGAACAGGTTGTCGCCGGGCCGGTGGCCGCCGTAGTAGTCGTTGGTGGGGGTCGACAGCGGGAGATAGACGATGCCCAGCTCCTCGTCGCCGGTGGGGTGCGCCCACATGTTGGTGTTGCCGCTGTACTCCCACGACGCGCGGTCGTCGACGGGGTCGGCGCCCCACGTCTCCACCCCGAACTCGTTCTCGCGGGGAATCGTGTGGAACGTCCAGACATGCTCGCCCGTCCGCACGTCGTAGCCGCGGACGTCGCCGCGCGGCGACTCCTTGTTGGCGACCCGCTGGGCGGTGGTGATGTCCTCGACGAAGGAGCCGATGACGATGACGTCGTTGACGATGATCGGGGCCGCGTTCCAGTAGAAGTCGGGGAAGGGGCGCAGCAGCCCCTCCCGCAGGTCGACCTCGCCGGCCTCGCCGAACCCGGGGTCGCGCGCGCCGGTGCGGGCGTCGAGCGACACCAGCCTCGGGCCCAGGGTCGCGACGACGCGACGCTCCTCGCCGTCGGTCCACCAGGCGACGCCGCGGGTCTGCCGCACCCGCACCCCGTCGCTCGGCCCGGTGTTCCAGACCACCTCGCCGGTGGTCGGCTCGAGGGCCGCGACCGTCCCCAGGCCGGTGCTGAAGTAGAGCAGGCCGCCGGCCATGAGGGGGGTCGTCTGGGAGCCGACGGGCCCGCGGGTGGTCACGCCGTTCCGGATCGCGTCCGGAATCACCGGCTGCCGCCACGCGATCTCGAGGTCCGCCACCGTCTCCGCGTTGATCTGGTCCAGGGGCAGGTACTTCGTGCCGGCCTGGTCGGCCGCGTACGCCGGCCACTCCACCGTCTGACCGGCCGCGGGGAGCGCCGCCGCCCCCAGGGCCACGGTTACCGCCAGGATCACCGCCCCGGCCCGCCCCCGACGATTCGTCCGCTCCGGCATCGTTTTCCTCCCGAGGCTGGCGCCAGTCTAACAGCGTGCTGCAGCCCTTTGGTACGAAGATGGATGGCAAAGTGCTCGGCCGTTTGAAGGATGCGCGCGACCTCGGGAGAGAGGGCGTTGTCGATCAGGAACTTCATCCGGTCGAGAGCAGTGGGATCTCTCGCTCACGAACCGCGTCCGCTGCGAAACGGAGGGCCTCGGCGACGTCCTCGGTTTCCAGATCCGGGTAGGCACGAAGGATGTCCGTCATGCTCATTCCGTCGGCGACCATCCCCACGATCGTGGCTACCGGCACGCGCAGGTCCCGAATGCAGGGAACACCCCCCATGCGGGCGGCGTCCGCGGTGATCCTCGTAAACGCCATCGCCTCCCTCATCTGCGCATCATGCCATGACGCGACCATTGTAGCCCGCCCTCGACTCGTCCCGGATGCGCCGGCGGGCCGTGCGCCGATTGACAGCATTCCCCTTCCCCCCGGATACTACGGCGGGTACACAAGACATGTCTGCACAGCGACACGTTGCCGCGCTGGCGTGCGTTGCGCTCGCCCTCGCCGCCGGCGGGATCGGTGGGACTCGGCCGGCGCTGGCCGGCGAGGCGGCGGGGCAGTCAGTGCCGTCCGAAGCCTGGCAGCGGGAGCTGCTGGACCGCTACTGCGTGACCTGCCACAACGGCCGGATGCGGACGGCGGGGCTGGCCCTCGACGAGCACGACGTGGCGGCGGTGGCGGCGGCCCCCGCGGTGTGGGAGACGGTGGTCCGCAAGCTGCGGGCCGGCGCCATGCCGCCCGCGCCCCGGCCGCGGCCCGACGGCGAGACCTATGGGCGGTTCGTCGCCTGGCTGGAATCGGAGTTGGATCGCGCCGCCGCGGCCAACCCCGATCCGGGCCGGACCGAGGCGTTCCACCGCTTGAACCGGACCGAGTATCACCACGCGGTGCGCGACCTCCTCGACCTGGAGATCGACGTTGCGGAGCTGCTGCCGGCCGACGGCGCGAGCTACGGGTTCGACAACATCGCGGGGGTGCTCGGGGTCTCGCCGACCCTGCTCGAGCGCTACCTCGCGGCCGCGCGCAAGATCAGCCGCGTCGCCGTCGGCCGCCCTGCGCCCTCGGCCATCGCCGAGGTCTTCCGCCTCGCCAGCGACCTGCCGCAGGACGACTGGGTGGCGGGCATGCCGTTCGGCACCCGCGGCGGCGGCGCGTTTCGCCACACGTTCCCGGAAGACGCCGACTACGACTTCAGCGTGCGCCTCGCCCGCAGCGCCGGCGACAACCTGGCCGTCTTCGAGGTGCCGCACACGCTGGAGGTGAGCCTGGACGGCGCCCTCGTGCGCACCTTCACCGCCGGGGGGCCGCCGCCCGCGGACGCGCCGCGCGACAGCGACGCGTACCGCGCGTGGCGGGAGCGCCAGCGGACCATCGACGGCGACTGGGAGTTCCGCCTGCCGGTCGGGGCGGGGCCGCGCGAGCTGCGGGTGACGTTCGTGCGGAAGACCGCGGCGTATCCCGAGACGCTGCGCCAGCCCTACCTGCGGCCCTATACCAGCATCACCGGCGGCGACACGCGGGTGCAGCCGTACCTGGGGAGCGTCACCGTCACCGGGCCGTTCGCGGCGGTCGGCGGGCCGCCGGCGGAGGACACGCCGAGCCGCCGGCGCATCTTCGTGTGCCGTCCCGCCGGCGCCGCCGAGGCCGATGAGACGGCCTGCGCGCGCCGCGTTCTCTCGAACCTCGCGCGCCGCGCCTACCGGCGCCCGGTCACTTCCGCCGACCTCGACGTCCTGCTCGGGTTCTTCGGCGAGGGCCGGCAGGAGGGCGGCTTCGACGCGGGCATCGAGATGGCCCTGCGCTGGCTCCTCGCGAGCCCCCAGTTCGTGCTGCGGGTCGAGCGGGACCCCGCGGGGGTCGAGCCCGGGAGCAGCTATGCGATCAGCGACCTGGAGCTGGCGTCGCGGCTGTCCTTCTTCCTGTGGAGCAGCATCCCCGACGATGAGCTGCTCGACCTCGCGGTCGCGGGCCGGTTGCGCGACCCGGACGTGCTGGAGGGCCAGGCGCGGCGCATGCTCGCCGACGGGCGGGCGCGGGCCCTGGTCACGAGCTTCGCGAGCCAGTGGCTGTACCTGCGGAACGTGCCGGCGGTGGTGCCCGACGAGGACCGGTTCCCCGACGTCGGCGAGGGGCTGCGGCGGGCGATGCGGCGCGAGACGGAGCTGTTCGTCGAGAGCGTCTTCCGCGAAGACCGCAACGTGCTCGACCTGCTGACCGCCGACTACACGTTCGTCAACGAGCGGCTGGCCCGTCACTACGGCATGCCCCGCATCTATGGCGACCACTTCCGGCGCGTGCCCCTGACGAACGAGGCGCGGCGCGGGCTGCTCGGCCACGCCAGCATTCTCGCGGTCACGTCGTACCCGAACCGGACGTCGCCGGTGCTGCGCGGCAAGTGGGTGCTCGAGAACCTGCTGGGGACGCCGCCGGCCCTGCCGCCCCCCGACGTGCCGGCGTTGGAGGAGACGACCGGCAGCGGGGAAGCGCTGTCGATTCGGGAGGCGACCGAGCGTCACCGCGCGAACCCGGCGTGCGCGAGCTGCCACCGGCTGATGGACCCTCCGGGCTTCGCCCTGGAGCAGTTCGACGCGGTCGGCCGCTTCCGCACCCGCACCGCCGCCAACACCCCCATCGACGCCTCGGGCGAGCTGCCCGACGGCACCCGCTTCGACGGGGCGGCGGGGCTGCGCGCGGCCCTCGTGCGCACGCCGGAGCGGTTCGCCGGCACGCTGACCGAGAAGCTGCTGACCTATGCGCTCGGGCGCGGCCTCGAGCACTACGACGCGCCCGCGGTCCGCGCCATCACCCGCGCCGCGGCCCGCGACGGCTACCGGTTCTCGTCGCTCATCGTCGGCATCGTCGAGAGCGCGCCGTTCAGGATGAGGAGAGCGGAATCATGATCATCACCCGAAAGACGCTGCCGCGGCGCACCTTCCTGCGCGGCGTGGGCGCGACGCTGGCCCTCCCGATGCTCGATGCGATGACCCCGGCCCTGGCCGGGATCGGGGTGCGCGCGGCCGAGCCGGTGCGCCGGCTGGGATGGGTGTACCTGCCGAACGGCATGGCGATGGAGTCGTGGACGCCGCCGGCGAAGACGGCGCTGGAGCTGTCGCCGACGCTGCGTCCCCTCGACCCGTTCCGCGACCGGATGGTGGTCCTCAGCGGGCTGGCCCAGGGCCAGGCCGAGGCCCTCGGCGACGGCAACGGCGAGCATACCCGGGCGACCGCGACCTGGCTCAACGGCATGCACCCGAAGGAGACCGAGGGGGCCGACGTGCGGGCGGGGATGACCGCCGACCAGATCGCGGCCGCCCAGCTCGGGCGGACGACGCCGCTGCCGTCGCTGGAGCTGGCCATAGACCGCGACTTCCTGGTCGGCAACTGCGAGAACGGCTACAGCTGCATCTACATGAACACCATCGCGTGGCGCGACCCGACGACGCCGCTGCCGATGGAGAACAACCCGCGCGTCGTCTTCGAGCGGCTCTTCGGCGAGGGCGGCTCGACGGCCGAGCGGCGGGCGCAGTTCCGCCGCGACCGGAGCATCCTCGACGCCATCTCCGACGACCTCGCGCGCCTGCAGCGTGAAGTCGGGGCGGGCGACCGGGCCCGCGTCACGCAGTATCTCGACGCGGTGCGCGCCATCGAGCGGCGCATCCAGCTTTCGGAGAAGAGCGACACCGAGCTGCCGGAGCTCGCCCGGCCGGTCGGCATTCCCGAGTCCTACTCCGAGCACGTCGGGCTGATGTTCGACCTCACGGCCCTGGCCTGGCAGGCGGACATCACCCGCGTCTTCACCTTCATGCTGGGCCGCGAGCTGAACGGGCGCGCCTATCCGGAGGTCGGCATCCCCGAGTCGCACCACGGCATCTCGCATCATCGCTACGACCCGGTGAAGCTGGCCCAGCTCGCGAAGATCAACACCTACCACGTGTCGCTCTTCCGGGGCTTCCTGGAGACCCTGGCGTCGACGCCGGACGGCGACGGCTCGCTGCTCGACAACTCGCTGCTGCTGTACGGGGCGTCGCTCAGCGACAGCAACAAGCACCTGCACTACGACCTGCCGCTGATGCTCGCCGGCGGCAGCGGCGGGCGCCTGAAGGGCGGGCGGCACCTGCAGTATCCGCGGGACACCCCGATGACCAACCTGCTCGCAAGCCAGCTCGACAAGGCGGGGGTTCGGCTCGACGACGGACTCGGCGACAGCACCGGGCGGCTGAAGGAGCTGGCGCCGCTGCCGGATGTGTAGATCGAGCCGGCGGCCTGTTCGTAGCGGTGAGGGACGAAAGGCGCCCTCGAAAAGCTCCGGCGCCGGGGCTTTGCGGCCCGGCCGTCGACGGCGGGTCAATCGGCGGCGGGGGTGGCGGCCTTGATGGCGTCGATGACGATGGCGCGCAACTCGCGTATGTCCGCAAGCAACTCGCGACGCAGGTCATCGATGCGAGCGTTCACGTCATCGAAACGGGCATTCACGTTCGCGGTCAGCGCGTCCACGCGGGTGTTCACGTCGCCGATGCGGGCGTTCACGTCGTCGAAACGGGCGTTCATGTCGCCGATGCGGGCGTTCATGTCGCCGATGCGGGCGTTCGTCGAGCACGACGTGCCGATGATGGTCCCGCAGAGGGCGGCAACCGCCAGCAGGATCGTGACGCGGTCGGCGCGACTCATCCCAGCCATCGTAGCATGGACCTTGGGGGCGTTCGGGCGGCGAATGATGAACAGCGATTTCGGAATCACGGCCTGGATGCAGGCACGGTGCGCCACAGGTATCGTCGTGGCGCTTGGCTGGGCGGGAGCGTCCGCGGCGCAGCCGGCCGACGATGCGACGGCGCTGCACCGGGCCGCGCACGCCGGCGACGCGGCGGTGGTCGCCAGGCTGCTGGACGCCGGGGGGGAGGCCGACGCCGCGACGCGTCACGGGGTGACGCCGCTGGCGCTGGCGTCGGCCGGCGGAAACGGCGCCGTCGTGGAGGTTCTGCTCGCGGCGGGGGCCGACGCGAACCGCGCGTCGCCGGAAGGCGAGACGCCGCTCATGGCGGCGGCCCGGACCGGCGTGGTCGACAGCGTCGAGACACTGCTGCGGCACGGCGCGGCGGCGACGGTCGACGCCCGGGAGGGATGGCGCGGGCAGACCGCGCTGATGTGGGCGGTGGCCGAGGGCCACGCGGCGGTCGTCGCGCCCCTGGTAGCTGCGGGGGCCGACGTCGACGCGCGCTCCGACGGCGGGTTCACGTCGCTCGCGTTCGCGGTCCGCGCCGGGCGCGCCGACGCGGTCGAGGCGCTGCTCGCAGCCGGGGCCGACGTGAACCGGGCCCTGCCCGACGGCAACAGCCCGCTCCACCTCGCGGTCATCAACGCGCACTACGACGTGGGCGTGCAGCTCCTGGAGCACGGGGCCGACCCCACCGCATCCGAGCCGGGCTGGACACCGCTCCACCAGCTCGTCTGGACCCGCCGCCCCAATCGCCACTACAACAACCCCGCGGCGTTCCCGATGGGCGCCGTCACCGACATCGAGCTGGCCCGCGCCCTCGTCGCCCACGGCGCCGACGTCGACGCCCGCCAGACGGCGGAGCCGCGCGACGGCTACCGCAACCAGCTCAACCGTACCGGCGCCACTCCGTTCCTGCTCGCGGCGAAGGCGGTCGACCTGGACCTGATGCGCCTGCTGCTCGATCTCGGCGCCGACCCCCGGCTGACCAACGAGGACGGCACCACCGCCCTGCTCGTCGCGGCCGGCGTGGGCATCTGGTCGTCGAGCGAGAGCCCGGGCAGCGCCGGGGAAGCGCTGGAAGCGGTGAAGCTGATGGTTGCGCTGGGCGACTCGGTGACCACCGTCGACGCGAACGGCGACGCCGCCCTCCACGGCGCGGTCATGCGCGGCTCGCAGGAACTCGTCCTCTACCTGCTCGAGCACGGCGCGGCGCTCGATCCCGTCAACGAGAACGGGTGGACGCCGCTGACCATCGCGCAGGGCATCTTCTACGCCAACCTCGGCCGGCGCTGGCCCGACATGGAGGCGCTGCTCCTCGGTCTCGGCGCCACGTCGCCCACCGCCCCCGAGCCCCCGCGGTAACCGCAACCGGCCGTGCCCGTCATCCAGCTCGAACCGGGTCTCCCACGGCTGTCGGCGGTGAGCCGCGCGGTGTGGCGGTCGGTGCAGGTGGCGGTCGCCGTCGCCGTCATCGTGGTGCCGTTCGGCTACGCGATCACCGGCGTGCACAACTACGTCCTGCTCGGGGCGGTGTGCGGTTTCGCGATTGGCGTCGGCGTCAGCCTGCGCCTCGGCGGACGGAACGGCATCTCGACGGCGGTTCGGAACCTGGGGCCGTCGGCAATGTCAGCCAACCCCTTCGCACCGCTTCGGCGAGCTGGGCGTCGGCGTAGCCTGCTGCCGTCTGTTCCCACCTCATGGCGCCGCGGATCGCAACTGGCATCCGAGCGCGGTCAGCCGGTACTGCTGGTTCCTGGCGTTGGGTGTGTCGGGACGGGTCATCTCCACGTACCCGTACTGCATCGCAGGCAACAGGTAGCGCTGCCGCAGCGACTTGCGGTCGCTGAGACCGAGCGCGTGGAGGATATCGCGCCGGGACATCTCCCCGGTCAGGACGGACAGGAGCCGCCTGACTTGGGGGGTTACATGGGGGGCTTCCTGGGGGGTCCGGATGGCGGCGAGAATCGCGTCGAGCATGAAGGCGACGAAGGGCGTGCTCTCGCCGTTCGCGGAGCTCTGCCGGATGGCCTGGTAGTACTCGCTCTGCCGGGCGCGCACGAGGCTCTCGACGGGCACGTGGGCGAACAGGGCCTTCCAGCGGGTCAGGATCAGCGTTTGCCAGAGGCGGCCCATCCGTCCGTTGCCGTCCTCGAAGGGATGGATGAACTCGAACTCGTAGTGGAAGACCGAGCTGGCGATTAACGGATGCTCGCCGGCGCCGCGCAGCCATGCCAGGAGCCCCGCCATCAGTGACGGCACGCGCGCGGGGGGCGGGCCGACGTGGTGGATCGCGTCCTGGCCCATCACCGCGACCCGGCCGCGGCGATAGCGGCCGGGCGCATCCACGAGACCGGTCATCAGGATCTCGTGGGCGTTCAGCAGATCGGCTTCGGCGGCCGGGTCCCACCGTTCGTACCGATCGTATGCCTTGATGGCGTTCCGGGCCTCCTGAACGTCCTTCAATGGGGCGACGACCGGCTTCCCATCGAGAATCGTCGAGATCTGCTCCTCGGTGAGGAGGTTGCCCTCGATGGCCAGCGAACCCTGGATCGTGCGGATGCGGTTGATGCGCCGCAGTCGAAGGTCCTCGGAGACGCCGGCCGCCTCCGCGCGCCCGACCGCTTCCGCGATCTGCGCGACCCGGGACAGTATGTCCGTGGTGATGCGGTAGGGCGGCCCCTGGCTCATCGCTTCTCGCCCGACTCTCGCCTCATTCTCAGGCTGCGGCAATGCCGTCGTAGTAGGGCGACGGCACGGTCGGATAGGCGCGGTAGACGTGCGCGAACACGGCCTCGGATGTCGCGGCGACGTCATCCACCGAGTAGGCGTCGGCAGGCAGGCCAGTCTCGTCGCTGTAGAGGAAGTCGTGGATGGCGATCTTTACGGCGCTCTGGGTCGCCTCCTTGTCGCGCCACTGGTCGACACGGAGCTTCTCGGCCTTGAGCGTCCGCAGCAGCTCCTGCGCGACCTTCTTGATCCGCTCGATGTCGGTCCTTTCCAGGTCCGGCTTGTTCAGCAGGTCGAAGATGGCGAGTGACTCCTCGTCCAGTCCCTCGCGGAGCGCGCGGCTCTCCTCCTGCTCGAGCTCCTGGACGAACTCGAGCAGCGCCTCGAAAGTTCGCTCGATGGTCACGCGGTCCTTCTCGCGGTTGTACTCGGCGACGATCTCCTCGTAGTGCTTCTGGAAGTCGGTCCGGAGGGGATTCCGGGCGAGCAGCTGCTGGAGGCGCTGCTCGACGGTGTGCTTGAGGGCCTGGACCGTGGTTCGCTTTTCGCGCGTGCGCTGGAATTCCCGCTTGAGTCGGTCGAAGTCGATGGCGCTGATGTCGTACGGAATTGGATCTTCGTCGCCAGTACGGTCCGCCTGCACATCGACGGCCGCGTCCACCACCTCGTGCAGCTTGCGGATGATGTCGCTGATGTCGGCCTGCTCCCGGTCGTGCTGCAGGCTCCGGTAGACCACGTCGATGGCGTCGCGGTCCGGACGGTGGGCGTTCACCCCGCGGACGTTGACGCACGCCCTGAACTTCTTGAACACCTCGCGGCACAGCACCTCGAAGCGCTTGCGGGTCTCGTCGTTCTCGTTCGCCACTTCCTTGCAGGCCACGATGGCGGCGTTGCGCTCGAAGCCCTCCTTCCGGATGACCTCGTCGAGCGGCGCTCCGCCGTCGTCGAGAAAGCTCCGCACCAGCGCGATCGCTTCCGCGAGGTCGTCGAGGAGCTCTTCGTCCGGCCTCGCCGGGTCGATCTCGCGGCCTCCGCCGCCCGGCAGCGTGCCGGCGAACGTCGCCAGCGCCCTGCGCAGGTGCTTGAGGATGCCGCAGTAGTCGACCACCAGCCCGTTGTTCTTGCCCTCGTTGACCCGGTTGGCGCGGGCGATGCACTGCATCAGCGTGTGAGCCTTGAGCGGCTTGTCGAGGTAGAGGGTGGCGAGGCTCGGCACGTCGAAGCCGGTCAGCCACATGGCGCACACCACGGCGATGCGGAACGGGTGCTCCTGCTCCTTGAATGCGTCGTCGACGGCCATCCGCTGCCGGTTGCGGAACCGCGGCTCGGCCCGCATCGCCGCGGGCAGCTCCATGCCGTTCTTGATGAGCCGCCGGTACGGGACGATGTCGATGTCCCAGCCGCGGAACTTGTCCACCTCGCCCTGCTCCTCGCTCACGACGACGGCGGCGCGGGTCTCGCCCATCCAGTCGATCTGCCGCTTCAGATAGATCGCCTCCTGCTCGCCGGGGGCCTTCGCGAGCTCCGCCTTCAGCTCCTCGATGCGCCCGCCCCAGTAGCGCTCGATCAGCCCGTGCATGCGCACGCAGGTCACCTTGTCGATGCAGACCAGCATCGCCTTGCCGGTCTCCCAGGCCGCCGAGTAGTGGCGCACGAAGTCGCGGGCCACCTGGTCGAGCCGCCGGCCGGCGGTGACGACGTGGTAGTCGCGCTTCAGCTCCCGCTCCAGACGCTGCGCGACGTCGATGTCGTCGGTCTCCAACTCCTCCAGCTTGTCGGCGATGCGTTCGTTCAGGTCGTCGATGGCCACCCCCAGCTTGTCGCCGCGGGCGCTGTAGTAGAGCGGCACGGTGGCCCCGTCCTCCACCGCGCGCTGGAAGTCGTAGGTCGAGACGTAGTCGCCGAACACCTGGCGGGTGATCTCGTCGCCGGTGAACAGCGGCGTGCCGGTGAAGCCGATGCAGCTGGCGTTCGGCAGGGCGTTGCGCATGTTCAGGGCGAGTGTGCCGTATTGCGTGCGGTGCGCCTCGTCGCTGATGACGATGACGTCGTCGCGATGCGTGTATCCCGCGGCCGGGTCCACGTCCCGGTTGAACTTCTGGATGAGCGAGAAGACATAGGACTTGTGCTCGCCAAGCAGCCGGCTCAGGTGCTCGCCGCTGCTCGCCCGGCAGGGGTCGCGGTCGTGGTCCACCACGCCGCAGCCGGCATAGGTCTTGTAGATCTGGGTGTCGAGGTCGTCGCGGTCGGTCAGCACCAGGAAGGTGAAGTTGCCGCCCAGCTTGCGGCGCACCTTGCGGGTGAACATCACCATCGAGTAGCTCTTGCCGGCGCCCTGGGTGTGCCAGAAGACTCCGAGCTTCCCTTCCCGCGCCCTCCGCTCGCGCACCGCCTCGACGGCCCGGTTCACCCCCAGGAACTGGTGGTTGCGGGCGAGGATCTTTCGCGTCTCGCCGGACGACTCGTCGAAGAGGATGAAGTTCTCGACGAGGTCCAGGAAGTTGCGCTTGTCGCAGACGCCCTTCAGCAGCGTCTCCATGTCCACCGCGCCCGGCTCGTCCTCGGCCAGCCGCTTCCACTCGTGGAAGTGTCCCCACCGGCTCGTGATCGAGCCGACCCGGGCCTTCTCGCCGTTGCCGAACATCACCACCGCGTTGTGGTGGAAGAGGTGCGGCACGGTGTCGCGGTAGTCCGCGTAGTTCGTCTCGAAGGCGGCCTTCAGGTCGCGGTGGATGTTCTTGCACTCGATGAACAGCAGGGGCAGGCCATTCACGAAGCCGAGGATGTCGGGCCGGCGTCGGTAAGGGTCGCGGCGCACCCACATCTCCCGGACGCAGAGGAAGTGGTTGTTGGCCGGCTCGTCGAAGTCGATCACGCGCAGGCGCCGCTGCGTCGGCTTGCCCTTGTCGTCGCGGTAGGTCACCTGGACGCCGTCGCGCACGAGATCGTACTTGTCGTGGTTCGCGGCGACGATGGTTTGCGAGACGGTCGTTGCCGTCAGACGCCGCACCGCCTCGTCGTACGCCCCGTCCGGCAGGCCCGGGTTCAGTGCCGCGAGCTTCTCGCGGAGCGGGCGCGTCAGCACCACGTCCCGTTCCGACGCCCGGCCGAGGAGGCTGTCCGGGCCGAAGTCCTCGTGGTTGTGGGCGTAGACGGACTCCCAGCCGAGCTGCTGCTCCAGGTAGTCGGCCGTGGTCTGCTGGACGAGGGTGTCCTCGGTGTAGGGCGAGGGAGTCACTTCGCCGGTTCCTCAAGCGCGGTGTGTCCGGCCTGCGTGATTCGGTACTTCTGAAATCGGCTGTTCGGCTTGTTCGGCACGGTGTACTCTGCACGCCCGTCCTTCAGGAGACGATGGATCACCCGGTTGAGCCCCGCGGAGACGGATCGGTGCCCCAGACCGTCGGCTATCGCGGACCTCGAGAGAGGTCTCGCTGCCAACAGGGCCAGGACGCGGCGCTCCAGCGACTCCTGCCCCGACCTGCTCGACTCCAGCCCTGCGCCCGCTGACTCCAGCCCTGCGCCCGCTGACTCCAGCCCTGCATCAGTTGACTCTCGCCCTGAAGACACCAGCTCCGGCCTACTCTCCTTCGACCCCGGCGCTGATTCCGGTTGAGACTCGAGGCTTCGCCCCGCCTGGCCGTCGGCCTCTCGGACGACCCGTTCGTCGAGGGGCACGGCCGGTCTCGGAAACGTCACCGTCACCCAGTGCCCGGATACGTCGATGACGGGCTCCGCCACGTCGTGCTCACGGCAGAGGTCGCGAATCCGCCTGACGCCGGAGCCGATGTTCTCGACCACGTCCATCCGGTACAGCATGCCGAACAGCAGGGGGTTTCGGGGCATGCTCTTGGCGCCGAGGTCCGCCTCCCTCATTCCCGGTGGCAACCGCTTCTGCGGCGGTACGATCACACGCAGCACGTCCCCGACGCTCTCGACTTCCACCTCGATCGGCGGGTCCGCCGACCGTGCGGTGCTCGACACTCGCGACTTCAATCGGTTGTGGTCCGCCACGCCGACGATCTTGCCGGCATCGGAGACGCCGAGCAGGACGGTCCCCCCGCCGGCGTTGGCGAACGAGCACAACCCCCGGCCGACGTCTGTGGTCAGCGATCGCTTGCACTCCACGGTCGCGCCTTCGCCGCGTGAAATCAGTTCGGAGAGCTCGGAGCTGACGTCCGGGGTCATAATGCGATCTCTCCGTTCATCAGGCGCGGCAGGAGAAGGTCGCGAGCTTCGGCAAGCCGTCGGATGGTGAAAGCGAGACAACGCAACTGGTCAAGTATCGGTGCGATCGTTTCTTTGAACGACTTCAAATGCTGCACCCCAGGTACCGGAATCTCTGACTCAAGAAGGAACTTCCAGTCAGCACGCGGCATTTTCGAACCTTCTCGAACGGTCTTTGATGCAAACGAAACAAACCGATCGCTCGAAAGAAATAGCAACAAGTATTCGTAGAGGTCACGGCCTGTCGGGCGCACGACAATCGCGTCGGAAGAGGTAATTCCGTCCACAAGCGCAAAACCGACCTTGTGGAAATATGGACGAATTTTTCCGAACAGAATGTCACCTTTGAGGAACATGAGCTTGGTGCTGTCGATGCCCGTGGGAGACGCCCAATCGATGAGTGTGATCGACCGTCGTGGAATGTGCTCGAGCCCGATGTAGACTGTATCAGGTGACAGCTTCTTGGGGTTCACGGTTTCTCGGACATCTTTGCAGATCTCTGCAAGTGGCTTCTTCTTCCACCCTTCCGGCACACTGTCGACTATACGGACGCGTTGGTGCCCTGGGAAGCGCAGGCGGACGAACCACTCCTCGTAAGTCAGCCGCGCCGCCTGTTCCAGCAACCGAATCCGCCGCCGGTTGTTCTCTATCAGGTCGTCGTAGGCCCCGAGAATCGACCCGATTGCCCTTTGTTCCGCGAAGTCACGCGTGACTCGCACGGTAAACGCGTGTAAGTCGTTGCGATTAACACCCGGAACGGCCGCTTTGTCGCTGTCTCTTTTCTCAAGGATGCTTTCTAGAAAATATGCGGAAAACCTGGCATCGTTACCCTTGAAATCCTGAACGTAAAGCGAAGTATTCAGTGGCCAGAAATCTTCCGTGACGAAGAACACCTCTCCCAAGGTTCCGTAGCGGCCCGTGACGACACCGGGGCCCTTGACCTTTGCAGTGTCATGGTGGCCAGTGACGCCGGAGGAGGACACGACGGGAACAGAGCCGTCAACTCTCAAAGACGAAGGAAGGTCGTACCCTCTCTTCAGGGTGACGAAATCACCAAGCCGGATGGATTCCCATGTCATGCTGCGGTCACCGAAAGAAGTCGAAGCGCGTCAAGCGCCACGCCCAGCATGAACGCAACGAATGGCGTGCTCTCGCCCGCCGCAGACGTCTGCCAGATGGCGCGGTGGTGGCCGGGCCGTTGGGCATGGCTCACGCTCGCGACGGGGAGGCGGGCGAACAGCCGCGTCCAGGGGCTGAGGATCGGCGTCTGCAAGAGGCGGCGCACGCGTCCGTTGCCGCCCGGGAAGCGGTTGAGGCGCTGCAATCGGAGATCCCGGGACACGTCGGTAGCCTCGCTTCGGCCAATCGCTGCGTCGATCTACACGACGGGCGACGGCATGTCGAGCGTGATAGAGTACGGCGGTTCTTCGGGCATGTGAGGGCTGACGAGAATGGTCCGGTGCTGAAGGTCATCCGTGCGGAATCAGATGGGCACGCGAAACGATCTTCCGATCAGCTCGAATTCTGCCACTTGCTGTCGGTCGAGCTTGCTGCGGATCTGCTCGAACGACCGGATCGTGTCGGGCGAGTACAGTCGCTCGCCGCAGCGCAGGCAGACTTCGGCGTCGACGGTCATCGTCGCGAGGTTGACGCCGCCGCGCAGCAGCTTCTCGGTGCTCTTCCGGACGATGTCGCCGCCGCAGACGGGGCACTTCTCGAACGGGATCACCGCGTCCTCCTTTTTCGCCAGTCAATCCAACGCTCCGGGTCGGGCCTGTAGGTCGTGGTCAGTACCGCGAACGCCGTGTCCTGATTGTACGCCCGGACGCTGTGGACGGGGTCGCCACGTGGAGTGTCGCCATATATCAGACAACTGGGATACGGGCTGTCAGCGGGGTAGGCTTCGAGCACCTCGCCGTGCACCACCCTATACGCAACTCGTCGAACGAGAGGCGGTCGGCAAGAGCCTCTTCGTCGGCGTGGTCCGTGATGCGAACTCGCTTGTTGTGTAGCGCGCGAACGATATCATCGATTTCCATTCTTGGGCGGTCAGGACCGAGTTCGCCAGCGCCTCGGGAGGCGCACGTCGTCATATCCTCAGCTTCTGGAAGTTCTCGTGGATCCTCGCCGCCAGGACGGCGGCCTCGGCGTTCAGCTCCGCGAGTTCGGCGTGGATCTCGCGCATCGCGGTCGTGAAGTCGAAGTCTTCGTCGTCCTTTTCAGGAGCGACGCCGACGTAGCGGCCGGGCGTGAGGCTCCGGTCGTTGGTCTCGATCTCGGCGCGGTCGACCAGCTTGACCAGCCCCTTGACGTCACGCAACTCGCCGTCGGGGAAGCGTTCGGTGAGCCAATGGGCCTGCCGCCAGAAATAGCGCAACTTGCGGAGCTGCTCGACGGCTTCCCGGCGCGCCGCGTCGGCGGCCTTGCGGGCGCGGGTGATGGCGGGGCCGTTCCAGGCGTCGGTGGAGCGAGCGCCGCATTCGCGCTCGCATGTCTCGATGAGTTGCGTCGCGAGCTTGTAGAGCTGGTCGGTCCGGCGGGCGAGGTCCCGGCTGGTCTCGGCCAGCGGAGCGAGCTGGTCCACCAATTCGTTCAGGCCTTCAGTGGTTTCGGGCGCATCTTCCTGGTGCGCCGCGGCCTCCTCGACGCGGACCGCAAGACCCTCCACGTCTCGCGCGAATCCCGTCCGTTCGCGGTCGAGCTCGGCGAGGGGGACGGCGGGCGGCCCGGTCGGGGAGAGTGTCTTCAGGAACGGGGAGAGCTCGTCGCGGAGCCGGGCGAGTGCTTCGAGGAACTCCTCGAGCGGCCGGTGGACGGCGCCGTCGGGGCTCTCCCACTCGAGGCATGCCATCGCTTCTTCGACGGCGTCCAGCAGATACCCGAACGCGAGGTCGCGAAACCGCTCGATCTCGCCGCGGTAGAGCCAGACGATGGCGAGCAGGTTCCCCTGCTGCTCGGGGCTGAAGTCGTAGATCTTGCGCGTCACCTTCCGGTAGATGCTGCGCGCGTCGATCATCAGCACCTTGTCGCGGTGCGCCTCTGGTTTGGCGCGGTTCAGGAACCATAGCTCGCACGGCACGGTGCGGGTGTAGAAGAAGTTCTGGCGAATGGCGATCATCACGTCGACATCGCCGGTCTCCACCAGCTTGCGCCGCACCGCGGCCTCGCGGCCGCCGGCGCTCGACGCCTGCGACGACATGACGAAGCCGGCGCGCCCGGTGTCGTTCAGGTAGCTGTAGAAGTAGCTGATCCAGACGTAGTTGCCGTTGCCGACCTTCTGCTTCTTGTTGACGCCGGGCAGGCCGAACGGCAGGCGGGGGTCGGTCTTGACCTTGTCGGCGTCGATTTCGTCGACGTTGAACGGCGGATTGGCCATCACGTAGTCGGCCCGGCCGAGCAGCTCGTGGGGGTCGTCGTAGTAGGTGATGGCCTGCCGGATGTCGCCCTCGAGTCCGTGCACGGCGAGGTTCATCCTGGCGAGGCGGACGGTAGTCTCGTTCTTCTCGACGCCGCGGAAGGTGAGGCGCTCCGTGGGGCTTCCGCCGTGCTCCTCCACCGTGCGGGCGCTCTGGACGAACATGCCGCCCGAGCCGCAGGCGGGGTCGAGGATGGTGCCGCGGTCGGGGTCGAGCACATGGGCGATGAGCGAGACCAGCGACACGGGGGTGAAGAACTCGCCGCCGTCGTGGGCCTTCTGGTCGGCGAACTTCGTGAGGAAGTACTCGTAGATCCGGCCGAAGACGTCGCCGTCGGCGTGCCTGAGCTCGTCGGGGTTCAGCTTCCGCAGCAGGTCGCCGAGGACGTCGTTGTTCAGCGTCTGGTACTCGCTCTTGGGCAGGACGCCGCGCAGGCTCTCGTAGTCCTCCTCGATGGACTCCATGGCCGCGATGACGGCGGCCGCCCGATCCTCGCCGTCGGGCAGAGCGACGAGGTGATCGAACCGGGCCTCCGGACGCAGGAAGATGGCGTTCTTCTGCGAGAAGTCCTCCCGGGTGACCGCCCGCTTCCGGCCGCTGCGCGTGGGTAGACCCGCCGCGATGTCGTCCTTGACGGCCAGATAGCGGCTGTAGGCGTGGCGCAGGAACACCAGGCCCATGACTGGCAGGAAGTACTCGTTGCTGGCGTACTCGGAGTTGGCGCGCAGCGTGTCGGCGGCGCTCCAGAGACGCCGTTCGATGGCTTCGATGTGCTCGAGCTGGGGCATGCCTGCCGGGAGTGTACGCCAGAACAGACTGTGCAGGCGCCGCTTGTGCGATGCGGACGGTCAGGCCGGACCGCGACGGTTGTCAGTCGGAGCCGCGACCTATATGGCACACTGCAGTTTGCCAAGAGTGAGGGTCCGGCTGGCGACAACAGCGGCGGCAAGATCAGGCGGACCGGGGCTGCAGGCGCCCACGCTGGCCGAGATCGTCACGGCGCCCCCGCTTGTCGGCGATACCAGGCAGGTGGGGGCCGAACTGCTCCGGACGCACCTGGCGATCGCGGCGCCGAGCGCCGTGAACCCACAGGAACGGAACGTCGTCATCAGTCCGGCGCACCCAGACTTCAACCGGGTCGTGCCCGGCGCGATCCGGCCCTTCGTGTTCGACCGCAGGCTGCCCGTGGAGTGGACGGCCGTCGCCCGTCGGCGAGGAAGCCCCGGCGCATTCGCGCGGGTCTTCGCAACAGACGCCGTGCGATGGTTTCGGTGTGTTCGAGCTGTTGGTATGCGGTGGGGGCGGGCGAAGGAGCCCTATCCGGACTGCGGCGGCGTGTGGACGATCTCGTACTTGATGCCCTTCGAGGTCCTTGAAGAACAAAGGCGTAGTAGCCCGGCGGCACGTACTCCGGGTAAGCGGTTCCGAGGTGAATCGCTCGTTACACTCGTGCCCCCAAGTCATTGGGCGCACTGCTGCGCCGACCGAGTGGGATGATCCGCGAGAAATCACGCTGGACGAGTTCCATGAGCAGTTTGCCGATGGATCTCCCGCGGGTCCCTCCTCAGTCGCGCAGCGCAAACGTCGAGAGGCTGTGCCCGGCGATGACCGCCACGTACTGCCGGCCGTCCACCTCGTAGGTCATCGGGCCGTTGGTGATCTGCCCGCCGAGGCTCGTCCTCCACAACAGGTCGCCGGTGCGGGCGTCGAGGGCCTGGAAGTAGCCCGAGCGCGTCCCCGTGAACAGCAGGTCCGAGGCGGTGGTCAGAATGCCGCTGCTGGTGACGTCGGTCATGTCGAACCTCCATTGCGGCACGCCGGTCAGCGCGTCGAGCGCCACCACCGCCCCGTGCCCGGCCGCTTCGGTCCAGGTGTTGATGGGCCCCCGCGTCAGCCCCGGCACCGTGGGCGCGTCGGGCACCGGCGGCGCCGTCCTCGGCCGCCCGCCGACGAACGAGCGCCCCGGCTCGTATTCCTGCGGCTGTCCGTCGAAGACCGAGGCGTAGTCCTCCCAGGCCGGGACGTAGAACAGCCCCGTCCGCGGGCTGAAGGACGGCGAGTACCAGTTCGTCCCGCCCTGCACGCCGGGATAGGTCGGCGCGCCCGGAGGCTGGGGCGTCTCGACCGGGCGGCCGCTGTCGTCGAGCCCTTCCGCCCAGTTGACGGTCACGAACGGACGGCCGTTCAGAAACCGGCCCGTCGCCCGGTCCAGCACGTAGTAGAAGCCGTTGCGGTTGGCCCAGAGCATCGCCTTGAGCGTGACGCCGTTGCGCTCGAAGTCGGCGAGCACCGGGATCTGCACCGAGTCGTAGTCGTAGGGGTCGTTCGGCGTGAACTGGAAGTGCCACCGCAGCTCGCCGGTGTCGGCGTCGAGGGCGACCACCGAGTCCGAGTAGAGGTTGTCGCCGGGCCGCTGCTCGCGGTTGAAATCGGGTCCCGGATTGCCCAGGCCCCAGTACATCAGGTTCAGCTCCGGATCGTACGACCCGGTCAGCCACGCCGCGGCGCCGCCGTGCCGCCAGGCCTCGGGGTCGCAGTAGGCCTCCGGATTCGGCGGGCACGCCTCCCACGTCTCGTGCCCCGGCTCTCCCGGCCCCGGGATGGTGTTGAAGCGCCACATCTCGTCGCCGGTGGCCGCGTCCAGCGCCGCGATGAAGCCCCGGATGCCCCGGTCGCCGCCGGCCGAGCCCACGATGACCTTGTCCTTGACGACGAGCGGGGCCAGGGTGAACGAATAGGCCAGCTCCTTGTCCGCCAGCTCCACGTTCCACAGCTCGGCCCCGGTCGCCGCGTCGAGCGCCACCACGTGCGCGTCGAGCGTGGCCATGAACACGCGATCGCCCAGGATCGCGACGCCGCGGTTGTTCGATCCGCAGCAGGCCCGGTGATCCGGCGGCGTCGGATAGCGGTATATCCAGAACACCCGTCCGGTCCGGGCGTCCAGAGCCACCACGTCGTTGGGCCGCTGCGTCAGGTACATGACGCCGTCGACCACCAGCGGGGTCGACTGCCACGGACCGAAGACCGGCGTCTGGTAGACCCACTGCAACTGCAGGTCCCCGACGTTCGCCGGGATCACCTGGTCCCCCGCGCTGTGGCGCTGGCTGAAGTAGCCGCCCGAGTAGGTCAGCCAGTGCGCCGGCGTCTCCGCCGCCTCCTGGAGGCGTTCGAACGGCACCTGCGCCGACACGCCGCCGGAGACCAGTCCGCCCAGGAGCATCGCCACCCCGATCCGCCGCAAGGTTTCGTTGGTTCGCATCGTCCGCCTCAGCCCTTCAGGGAAACGAGATACGCCAGCAGATCCGCCAGCTCGCCCGCGTCGAGCCGGTCGCCGTAGGCCGGCATCGGCGACGCCGTGAGGACCCGGAACTCGCGCAGGCCGGCCTTGTCGAACGACCGGAGGCGCGCCTGCTCGTCGATGACCTGCACCGTATAGGTATCCTCGTTGAGCCGCCGCCCGGTGACCCGCGTACCGTCCGCCGTCACCAGCTCGACGGGGCGGTCGATGGGCCGCATGGTGCCGGTCGGGTCGAGCAGCGACCGCCGCAGGGCGCTCGGCGGGCGCCCCGCGCCGATCGCGGTCAGGTCCGGCCCTGTCCGGAGGCCCCGGTCCCGCACGCGGTGGCAGTCGAGACACGCGCCCCGGCCCTCGAAGATGGTCCGGCCGCGCGCCGCGTCGCCCAGCGAGACGGCGTCGATCTCGAAGGTCATGTTCCGCAGATAGGCGACGATCGCGGCCATCTCCGCGGTGTCGAGATCGAACGCGAGCATGCCGGTTCCGGGAATGCCGTTCCGAATGACCCCGATCAGGTCCCGGTCGGTCGCGGCAAGCCGTAGTTGGCCGCTACGCAGGTCGACGCCGGCGACCCCGTCCCCGGTCTCGGCGTGGCAGCTCGCGCACTGCGCCAGGTACACGTCGAGGCCGTACGCGATGTCCGCCGGGTCGTGCTCGACGTGATCCTGCGCGCGCCCCGCGCCGGCCGTTACGGCCAACCAGATCGCCGCGCCCGCTACCCAGCGCCCTCCGAACCCTCCTCGTCGCATCGGACCCTCCTCCCGCGAAGCTCCAGCGCTGCTCGGGACCCTGACGGGAACTACCCTGCCGTATCGTCGCAGGCGCGCCCGGCAGGATTCACGGGCTGCGCCTCGATGAAGTCGGCAACTCCATATCGATCACTGGCTCTGCTCCGGCAGGGCCAGCGCCACGTACTCGCTCGGCATGTCCTCCCAGCCGACGGTGACGACGATGTACTGCCGGCCGGCGACCTGGTAGGTCATCGGCGCCGCGGTGGTGCCGCCGGGCAGCTCCATCTCCCACACCACGTCGCCGGTCAGCTTGTCGTAGGCGCGGAACGTCTTCCCCCCGGCCCCGCCCCAGATCGGCTGCAGCACCACCACGCCGACGTTGCCGCCCTCGCCGAGGAAGACGAGCGACTTCGTCACCAGGGGCGACACCCGGCCCGGCTGCCCGAGCGGCGGCAGGTCAAGGTCCTTCAGCATGGGGTGGTCGCGCGGGCCGTCGCCGTTCGCCTTCGACCAGAGGATCTCCCCCTTCGTCAGGTCGATGGCGACGAGGCGGCCGTACGGCGGCTTGAAGATCGGCAGCTCGTTGGGGCCCTGCAGGGGGGCCAGCGTCTCCACGACGAGCCGCATGTCCGAGCGGGGATGCTCCGACGGCACGATGCCGATCACCGCCTCGCTGTGGACCGACGGCACGTAGAGGATTCCGGTCTCCGGATCGACGGCCGAGCCGCCCCAGTCGGCCCCGCCGACTACGCCGGGCATCTGCAGCGTGCCCTTGGTGCCCCCCGGCGAGTCGTCGACCATGGACGGCGCGGTGAAGAGGGGGCCGGTCACGTGCTGCTCGAAGACCGCGAGCGCGTCCTGCCGGAGCTCGGGGGTGAAGTCGATGAGGTCGTCGATCGTCGTCCCCTGCTGGTCGAACGGGGGCGGCTTCGT
The DNA here is from genome assembly GCA_965215895.1 of Vicinamibacterales bacterium. GTDB lineage: Bacteria > Acidobacteriota > Vicinamibacteria > Vicinamibacterales > UBA8438 > JAJEEA01. The sequence continues at coordinate 2,114,286 of OZ244130.1, forward strand.
CGGGAACGGCTGGGTCGGCGCGTACCACTCGCCGGGCACGTCGCCCGGCGGCACCGGCCTCTCCTCGATCGGCCAGATCGGCTCGCCCGTCACGCGGTTGAAGACATAGGTGAAGGCCTGCTTGCTCACCGCCGCGACCGCCTTCACCGGTTCCGCGCGCCCCTCGACCCGCAGGTCGACGACGTTCGGGGCAGCGGGGAAGTCGTAGTCCCAGATGCCGTGGTGCACCGCCTGGAAGTGCCACACCCGCTCGCCGGTGCGGGCGTCGAGACAGACGAGGCTCTCGGCGAACAGGTTGTCGCCGGGGCGGTACCCGCCGTAGTAGTCGTTGGTCGGGGTCGACAGCGGCACGTACACCAGGCCGAGCTCCTCGTCCGCGCTCGGCCAGGCCCACATGTTGGTGTTGCCGCTGTACTCCCACGAGGGCCGGTCCTCGTTGATCGCGGTCAGCCACGTCTCGTTGCCGGGCTCTCCGTCGCGCGGGATGGTGTGGAAGATCCAGGCCTGCTCCCCGGTCCTGACGTCGAAGCCGCGCACGTCGCCGGGCGGCATCTCCTTCATCGCGGGCATGTTGGGGTTGGTGACATCGCTCATGGCCGAGCCGATGACCACGATGTCGCCGACCACGAGCGGCGGCGACCCCCAGCTGAAGGTCTCCACCGGGCGGTCGAAACCCTGCGTCAGGTCGACCTCGCCGCCGTCGCCGAAGTCGGGATAGCGCTCGCCGGTGCCGGCGTTCAGCGCCACCAGATTGGAGCCGACCACCGCGAGCACCCGGGCGTCGTCGCTCTCCGGGTCATCCCAGTAGGCGACGCCGCGGGTCTGGCGCACCCGCGTGAACGGCTCGCCGTCGCGGTCGGGCGGCGTGTCGAACCAGAGCACCTCGCCGGTCTTCGCGTCGAGCGCCGCCACCGTGCCGAGGGCCGAGCTGATGTAGAGCCGGCCGTCCGCCATCAGCGGCGTGTTCTGCGCGGCGACGGGCGGCGTGAAGTCGCTGCCGCCCCGCATGGCCTCCGGCAGCACCGACTGCCGCCAGACGATCTGCAGGTCGCCGATCGTCTCCGCGTTGATCTGATCGAGCGGCGAGTACTTCGTGCCGGCCGCGTCCGACCCGTAGGAACGCCATTCCACGTCCTGGGCCGCGGCCGGCGCCGGCAGGGCCGCGATCGCCGCGAGTGTCAGCGTACAAGCGAGGATTCTCTGCATGTCCTGTCTCGAAGATCGTCTGCCCGTCGTCGTCTCGGCGGACCACCAGCGTTCCAAGGTCGTGTCTGGCGCCGCACGCCGGGCAGGTCGTCGTCGACGCCGGCTCCGGATCGCCGGCGTCGAGTCACCGAGCGCCGGATTGACCGACGCGCGATACCAGTCTCTGTAGACGTGTCCGCAGTCCGGACGCGTCACGTCAAGCTCCTCCGGAGGCGTCGTCCTGCACGGCCCCACCGCTACCGCTCCGCCGCGATCTCGTCGTAGAAGCCCGGAATGCTCCGCCCCATGAACAGGCCGTTCTCGGCCGTGGTCCAGCTCAGCTCGGGGGTGACGATGCGGGCCGGCGCATCCTCCTTCGACAGGCCGGCGTCGATCAGCCCGCGCATCCGGGCGCGGACGGCCAGGAACTGCTCGCGGAACGCCTCGACGTCGGCCCGCGTCATGATGCCGCCGTGGCCGGGGATGGCGGTGTCGAAGTCGAGCGACAGGATGCCTTCGAGCGTCGTCACCCACGCCTTGCTGCTGCCGCCGTTGGCGTAGTCGATGAACGGCGCCGTCCCGTGCAGCAGGTCTCCGCCGTGCACCGTCCGCAGGTCGGGAAAGTAGACGACGGAGTCGCCGTCGGTATGCCCCTGGCCGAAGTGGTGCGCCTGGACCTCGACCCCGCCGAGATGGACGGCGGTACGGTCGGCAAAGACGATCCGCGGCGGCGCCTCCTGCGCGTTGCGGACCATGTTCGCACGGGCGTTCTCGTGGGCGATGACCTCCGCGGTGTCGATGAATCCGACGTTGCCGCCGGCGTGGTCGCCGTGGTGATGCGTATTGATGATGTACCGGATCGGCAGGTCGGTCACCTCGGCGACCCGCGCCCGGATGGCGTCGACGTTGCGGGGGTACTTGTCGTCGCTCAGGATGACCCCCTCGGAAGTCACCCGCACCCCGACGTTCCCGCCGACCCCGTTGATGTAGAACAGCCCGTCCTTCACCGGCGTGATGCTCAGCGGCTCCGCCTGCTGGCCCGCCACCACGATGACCGCCGCGGCCGCCGCCGCGAACCCCGCCGCCAGGACCGATCTGGATATGCCTCGCATGTCGTTTCCTCCCCTTCGACGCTCGCCGCCCTCCCCGCTCCTGCCGCCCCTCGGGCTCCCGTCAGGAATCGGCGCCGCCCTCGTCCTTCCATCCCGCGAGATCGTCCAGCGTCACGTGAAGCACTGCGGCGAGCCGCCGGACGAGGTCCAGGGTACCGGACTTCCGACCGTTCTCGATCTGCGAAAGATACCCCTTCGAGGCCCCTACCCGCGCGGCGAGCCCATCCACCGTCAACCGGCGGTGCTGCCGCCACGCCCGCAGGGGAGGAGCGCCGTCAATGATAGCGTGCACGACCTCGCCGGGAACCGTCTCTCCGGCCTCGTGTGCCCATTCTGCCACAGGCGTCCCGCGACCGGCGGGGTCCCGAACGTCGCGCGACCCGTCGTCGGGGATCCGTCTTCGCCACCGGCACGTGTCGTTCGGGGTCGGGACGGACACCGGGGCCGACCCCTCAGGCGATGATGTCGTGGATGACGCGGCCGTGCACGTCGATGAGGCGAGGCCCGAGTGGCCGCCGGAACGCCGGATACAATGCCCCTGGGAGACAGGCGATGACCATTGACACGGCGATGATTCGGAGACTCGCGTCGACGGCCGCCGCTTGCGCGGCGATCGCCGCGTTGGCCGGCGCCGCGGCGCACGGCAGCGACTGGCCCCAGTTCCGCGGGCCGACGGGGCAGGGCCACGCGCCGGACACCCCGGTCCCCCTCGCGTGGAGCGAGACCGAGAACGTCGTCTGGAAGACGCCGGTTCCGGGGCTCGGGTGGTCGTCGCCGGTCATCGCGGACGGCCGGATCTGGCTCACGACCGCCCTGATCGATCCGGCTGAGGGCAGCTCGCTGCGGCTGCTGGCCTTCGACGTCGAGACCGGCGGCAACATCCTGGACGTGGAGGTCTTCGACAGCAGCGAGATCTACGCGCTCAATCCGAAGAACAGCCTCGCCTCGCCGACCCCGGTCCTCGACCCCGACGGCGAGCGGGTCTACGTCCACTTCGGGGCCACCGGGACCGCCGCCGTCAGCACCGCCGGCGACATCGTGTGGCGCACCCGCTTCCCGTACATATCCCAGCACGGCAACGGGGGGTCGCCCATCCTCCATGACGGCAACCTCATCGTCAGCATCGACGGCTACGACACCGCCTTCCTCGTGGCCGTCGATGCGCGCACCGGCGAGGAACGGTGGCGCTCGGTCCGCCCCGATCCGGTGTCGCAGGCCTATTCCACCCCGATCGTCGTTCGCGTCGGCGGTCGCGATCAGATCGTCAACGTCAGCGCGTTCCGGACCAGCGGTCACGATCCGGCGTCGGGGCGGGAGATCTGGCGGGTCGGCTATCCCCAAGGGTTCTCGAACGTCCCGCGGCCGGTCGCCGGCCACGGGCTCGTCTACCTGTCGACGGGCTTCCAGGCGCCGACGCTGCTGGCGGTGCGCGCCGACGGCGCCGGCGACGTCACCCGGTCGCACGTCGCGTGGCGCCTGCGGCGGGGCGCGCCGCTGACCCCGTCGCCGATTCTCGTCGGCGACGAGCTGTACATCGTCAACGACTTCGGCATCGCGACCTGCGTCGATGCGCTGACCGGCGACATCCACTGGCAGGAGCGGCTCGGCGGCAACCACTCCGCGTCGCCGGTGTTCGCGGGCGGCCGCATCTATTTTCAGAACGAGAGGGGTGTGACGGCGGTGCTCGCGCCGGGCACCGAGTTCAACGTGCTGGCCCGGAACCGGCTCGACGGCTCGACCCTGGCCTCGATGGGGGTCTCCGACGGCGCCCTGTTCTTCCGCACCGACACCCACCTCTACCGGATCGAGGAGCAGCCCTGACCGGCGCCCGCGGTCAAGAGCCGGGGCGAAACGCCGGCCGGGTTACCCCGAGACCGGCGAGGGCGCCAGCGGGCTGTAAGAACAGTGATCGACATGAGGTTGCCGACTGCACCCAAGCGCAGCCCGTTGTCTGCGGGTTGGCGCGCGTGGCACAGGGCAAGGCAATCACGGACTTCGAGGCGCGGCCACGACCGGGGCGAGTTGCCGAACGACCGGGATCGGTTACTGAATGAGCGGGTTCACCCAGCCGGCCGGCAGCACCTTGTCGGGGTCGGGGCGGATGCTCAGATAGGTGACGTGGTCGGGAATGGCGGTCCAGCCGTGGAACACGCCGCCCGGAATGACCACGATGTCGCCCTCCGACACGTCGCGGATCTCGCCGCCCTCCGCCGACGCCCGGTAGCTCTCGCCCACCAGCACCGTCACGATGTCGCTGTCGGCGGGAATGTCCTGGCGCTCCGACATCGTCCCCCCGGTCATCAGGGTGCCGCTCCCCGAGACGATGTAGTACACCTCGGTCACCAGCGTGTGGACGATTCCGCGCGCCGTCCCCCCGGCCGGCTCGAGGGCGTCGCGGTGGAGGATGCCGACCGCCACGTTCGCCTGGCCGATGTCGACCACCTTCACCTGACGGTCGACGCCGCCCTCCGGGGCGTTCCGGACCGCCATGTACTCGTCCATCGTCACGTCCGTCGCGGTCGTGATCTGGCCGGCCGCCAGCGGCGCGGCCAGCGCGGCGACGATCCCGATCGAGCACCCGAATAGAAATCTGCGCATGTCAGAGCCTCAGTCCCGCACCAGCGGGCGCCACGTCAGCTCCCAGCTCAATGGCGCCTCCGCCGGCAGGTAGCACACCTCGTGGTCGCAGGCCTGATACTCCAGCACCCCCTCGACCCGCAGGGTGGCGTTCGGCTCCGAGGCCAGGGCGTCGACGTCGCGTCGCATCGGGATCGTCACGTCCTGCACGAGCCGGAACGGCTGCTCGTAGACCGGCACGGTCTCGTCGAGAGGCTCGAAGTGGTAGGTCTGCGAGGTGGGGTAGCTGACCTCGTGGCTCCGCAGGAAGTCCGGCGCGGTCAGGCGGAGGCGGATCACCCGGTAGCTGTGGTCGCCGGGCGCGTAGACGTGCATGTCGGTCTTCGGCGTCACGTCGACCACGAAGGACAGGCGGTTGCCCGGCGCGACCACGTCGTCGGTGGCCCAGGCGAGCGCCTCGAGGTGGTCGGTGGTGACGCGGGTGGCGGCCCGGTCGGCGGCTCCGGCAATCGCGTCCCCGAGGCGGACGGCGATGCTGGAGACGGTGGAACGCTCCTGGTACGCCGCCTCGAAGAACCGCGCCGTCACCCGGCCCGCCGTGTCCAGCAGGAACGTGCCGGGGTAGGGGATGCCGTAGAGCCGGCGCATCATCTCGCGCCGATCTTCGGGGGCGCGGGCCGGGTCCATCTCGTGGTTCAGCAGGTCGTAGGCCCGGATGGTGGCCGAGCCCTCGTCGGACAGCAGCGGGATCTCGATTCCGCGGGCGTCCGCGAACCCGGCGAGGGTCGATACCGGGTCGTAGGTGACGACGGCGACGCCGAGGCCCTGGTCCCGGAGGTTGTCATAACGGCTTTGCAGCTCCACGAGCTGCGTCTTGCAGTACGGTCACCAGTCGGCCGAGCGGCTGAACACCAGCATCAGCCCGTTCGGCCCCATCAGCGACTTGAGATCCCGCACCGCGCCCTTCTGGTCGGTGAGGGAGAAGGACGGCACCACGTCGCCGACCTGGGGTCCGATCCCGTCGACGTCCGGCAACGGCGGCGCCTGCGCCGTCGCGGCCGATGCCGCCCCCAGCGCGAGCACCCAGGTCAGCGTCAAAATGCGCATGATCTTCATCGATTCGAATCTCCGATCGTCCATCGTGTCCCCGATTCTGCCGCACGCCCTCAACCCGGCGGCGTGTGCAGAGGCCCGGTCCGGAAATCGTCGCCCGCGGCTCCGCTTTCCGCCCGACCAACCCTTGCCGGGCGTTTGCACCGCCTGTTCGGCGCAGACGCCTGACACGCTCTATCATAGCGCCCTGCCGCCGGCCCCCGGTGCGGAGGCGGGCGCCGGAGGTCCCCGCCGCTGGCCCGGAAATCGTCGCCTGCGGCTCCGATTGCCGCCCAACCAACCCTCCAGGAGTTGCGCTACGGCGCAGACTCCCGGTCCGGCAGGGCGAGCGCCACCAGCTCAGGCACTTCGCCGCCCACCGTCAGCGCGATGTACTGCCGTCCCTCGTGCAGGTAGGTCATCGGCGTGCCGATGGGACCGGCCGGCAGGTCGACCGAGCCGACGATGGCGCCGGTCGCCTTGTCGCGCGCCACCAGCCGGGGGCCGTCGCCGGTCCCGCCCGCGGTCAGGCCGCTGATGAGCAGCGTCTTCGTCAGCACCACGCCGCCGCGGCCGTCGCCGCCGAGCGGGGGCAGGTCGAGGTCCCGCAGCAGGGGGTGCTGTCGGATGCGGTTGCCGTCGCCGTTCGGCTGCATCCACGCGTGCTCGCCCCGGGTGAGGTCGATCGCGGTCATCCGCGAATAGGGCGGCTTCAGGAGCGGCAGGCCGTTCGGCATTCGCGGCTGGACGCCGGCGGCCAGTCCCTGCATCGTGTAGCGGAGGTTGCCGCCCTCGGCGGGGTCCGGCGTGTAGTACTTCAGGACCGAGAAGCGGTTGACCGACGGCACGTAGAGCAGCCCCGTCTCGGGGTCGACGGCCGAGGCGGCCCAGCCCGCGCCGCCCCCGACGTGGGGGCGCTGAATCGTCCCCTGCAGGCCGCCGTCGTAACTCAGCATCGGGGGCGAGAAGAGCGGTCCGAGCCGGAAGCTCCGCACCGCCTCGACGGCCATGGCGCGTATCTCCGGGGTGAAGTCGACGAGGTCGTCGATGGTCACCCCCTGGTACTCGAACGGCGGCGGCTTCGTCGGGAACGGCTGCGTCGGCGACAGCGCCTCGCCCTCCAGATCGGTGTCGGTCTCGACCGGCCGCTCCTCGATGGGCCAGACCGGCTCTCCGGTCACGCGGTCGAAGACGTAGGTGAACCCCTGCTTGCTCACCTGCGCGATCGCCCTGACCGGGCCGGGGCGGCCGTCGACCGCGACGTCGACCAGGCTCGGCGCGGCGGGGAAGTCGTAGTCCCAGACGCCGTGATGCACCGCCTGGAAGTGCCACATCCGCTGGCCGGTCTCGATGTCGAGCGCGACCAGGCTCTCGGCGAACAGGTTGTCGCCCGGCCGGTGGCCGCCGTAGTAGTCGCCTGTCGGCGTGCCTGTCGGCAGGTACACGTAGCCCAGCTCCTCGTCGGCGCTCATCGGCGGCCAGACGTTGGTGTTGCCCGAGTAGCGCCATGACTCGTTGCCCCAGGTTTCGGCGCCGAAGTCGTCCCCCCGCGGCACCGTGCGGAAGACCCACCGCACGTCCCCGGTGCGGGCGTCCACCCCCTTGATCCAGCCGGGCGGCGCCTCCTTGGCGATTGTCCCGTCGGAGATGACGTTCGGCGTGACCACCACGCCGCGGGCCACGATGGGCGGTGACGCCACCCCCATCAGGTTGCGGCCGCGGTGGTTCGTGCTTCCGCGGACGGCGCGCGGGATGCCCTCCATCAGGTCGACGCGGCCGTTGTCGCCGAAGCCGAGCACCGGTGCGCCGGTTTCCGCGTCGAGCGCGATCAGATACCCCTCGTGGGTCCCGAAGAAGATGCGGGCATCGTCCTCGTCGCTCCACCAGGCGACCCCGCGCGAGTTGTAGAAGTGGGTCGGCTGCCCGCCCAGATAGACCTGCGGGTCGTGCACCCAGATCGTCTCGCCGGTCTCGGCGTCGATCGCCGCCACCTGGTGCAGCGCGGTCGAGATGTAGAGGACCCCCGCCACCATCAGCGGCGTCGCCTGGAACATCCGGATCCCGAGGCGCGGGAGCTGTTCGCGCAGCGCGTCGAGATCGAGCGACCCGTCGGCCGACTGCCAGCGCCAGGCGACTCGAAGATCGGCGAAGTTGCCGGCGTCGATCTGGTCGAGGGGCGAGTACTTGGTGCTGCCGGCGTCGCCGCCGTAGCTCCGCCATTCACCGCCGGCCGCGCCGTGCTGGGCGCGCGCCTCGGCCGGACAGAGCGCGGCCGCGCACCACGCCAGGAGCATCACGGGGACGAGAACCGTCGAGCGGCGCCGCGTGCACTGCATCGTCACCTCCGCCTCCACTATACCCGCGCCGAGCGGGAGGCCCGCCGGCCAGGATCGATCACTGGCGCTCGACGACGATCCCGGTCCCGCTCGCGACCGCCGCGAGTATCGTCGGGTCGCCGTCGACGGTGCCGATGACGTTGACCGCGCTCGCCGGCCGGATCTCGGTTCCCCGGCTCATGGGCGTCGGTCCCCAGAAGAGGCAGAGTGCACGGCCCGGCGACCAGTACGCCACGGTTCCCTTTTCGACCGTCTCCGCCGCGTCTTCCGCCTCGGCGGCGTAGACCGGGATCGAGAAATAGATCTCGTCGCCCCAGGTCTGCACCCGGCCGGTGATGGGGAGCGCGTTCCATACCGCGTCGGCGGTGGGCGAGTCATCGAGCGCCGCGGTCACGGACACCTCGGCGGCGCTTATCCGAATCAGTCTGTCGCTCATGCGTCGTCTCGTCCTCCCCCGGTCCAGGCCGCCATCGCCGAGTACCAACGCGATTCGATGCAGGGTTGCGGTCCGATGCCGGCAGACTATTCCAGGTGGTGCAACCACTGCAAGGCGGACCCGGCCGGTTGGCGCCTCGCCCGATCCGCATGCGATCATCTGAAGGCATGGAGGTCACCGCGGCGCCCGAACCGATGGGCCGCAGGCATCGGCTCGTCGACGCGGCGGGGCTCGGCTGCGCCCTGGGTTACGGCGTTCTCGCGTGGGCCGCCCGGCAACCGGGGGAGCCCTCGCTGGTCGTCTTCCTGGCGATCGCGGGGTGGACCTCGTTGCTGACCTTCGGTCTGTACGCCGCCTGCCGCCAGTGGGGAGAGGCGTTCCCGGTGGGCCGCCTGCTCGTCTGGGCGGTGGTCTTCCGCGCCTGCGGGCTCGCCGGCGGCCCGTTCTTCGAGGACGACTTCTACCGGTACCTCTGGGACGCGTACCGCTTCGCCCAGGACGGCACGCCCTACGGGGTGGCGCCGGAGGCGTTCTTCGCCGACCCGGGGGTGCCGGCGGCGTTTCAGGACATCCTGGACCAGGTCAACTACCCCGAGCTGCCGACGATCTACGGGCCCGTCACCCAGCTCGTGTTCCTCGCGGCGTACGGAGTGCGTCCCGGCAGCGTGATGGCGCTGCAGGCGATTCTCGTTCTCGTCGACCTCCTCGCCATCGGGCTGCTGTTGCGGATGGCGCCGGCCCGCGGGGTGCTGCTCTATGCCTGGTGCCCGCTGGTGGTCAAGGAGATCGCCTTCACCGCGCATCCCGACGGGGTCGCGGTCTGCCTGCTGCTGGCGGCGGTGGTGCTGGCGGGAGAACGGCGCCTGAAGGGCGCGGCGGCCTGCCTGGCCCTCGGCGCCGGGGCGAAGGTGCTGGCGTTGCTGCTGGCGCCGCTCGTCCTCGTCCGGGGGAGGCCGGCGCACTGGGCGGTCTTCGCCGGGGTGCTGGCGCTCCTCTACCTCCCCTTCGTGTGGCAGGGCGGCACCGACCTCGCGACGCTGGCGGTGTTCGCACGGGAGTGGGAGTTCAACGCCGCCCTGTATGGGCTGCTGGCCTCGTGGATGCCCGCCGGCGGGGCCAGGCTGGCGTGCGGGCTGGCCGTGGCCGGCGCGTGGGGCTGGTACTACCTCCGCTACCGGCGGTCCGCGGACGCGGTTCCCCGCGGCGACTGGGTCTACGGCGGGTTCCTCGCCCTCTCGCCGGTCGTCAACCCCTGGTACCTGCTCTGGCTGCTGCCGTTCGCGGCGATCCGGCCGAGCGTGTGGGCGTGGACGGCGTCGGGGGCGGTGCTGCTCGCCTACGTGACCGGGCTCAACCTGAACGACCTGACCGTGCATCCCTTCGGCCATCCGCCGTGGGTGCGCCCGGTGGAGTACGGCCTCATCGCGGCCGCGATCGCCTATGGCATGATGGATCGGGCGCGGCGGTCGGGCGGCCGGCACGAGCCGGGCGGCCGGGAAGAACGGGCGCGGTGTACAAGGATCTGACGGTCGGCGTGGTGGTGCCGGCGCGCGACGAGGAAGGCAACGTCGGCGCGGTGGTCCGGGATCTGCTGGCGTTGCGCGGTGACGGGGGAGAGCCGCTCGTCGACGACTTCGTCGTCTGCGACAACGGCTCGGCCGACGCCACCGCGCGGCGGGCCCGCGCGGTGGGCGCGCGGGTCGTGCGCGAGGAGACGCCGGGCTACGGCATCGCCTGCCTGACCGCGCTCGGCGCGCTCCGTCCGGTCGACGTGGTGCTGTTCACCGACGGCGACCGGTCGTTCGTGGCGGGACAGAGCGTCCGGCTCCTGGACGCGATCGCGGCCGGCGCGGACTTCGCGGTGGGGTCGCGCGCGCTGGGCCGGCGGGAGCCGGGGGCGTGTCGCCGCCGCAGATCCTGGGCAACCGCCTCGCCGGTTTCCTGATTCGCGCGTTGTGGGGGCGCCGCGTGACCGACCTCGGGCCCTACCGCGCCATTCGCGCCGAGGCGTTGCGGCGTCTCGACATGCGGGATACCGCCTACGGCTGGACGGTCGAGATGCAGGTCAAGGCGATCCAGCACCGCCTGCGGATGGTCGAGGCGCCCGTGGACACCGTGCGGCGGCGCTCCGGTGCGTCGAAGGTGGGCGGCACCATCCGCGGGGTCATCGGCGCCAGCATCGGCATCCTGTCGACGATCGCCCGGCTCCGATGGCGGCCGGGCGCCCCGGCGCTCCGGCCGGATCGGGCAGTCAGGGGAAGACGCCCAGGGCCAGATAGGATCGGGCGACCTTCTCGATGGCGTTGGCCATGGCCGCGATGCGCAGCGAGCCCATCTCCGGGCGGCGCTCGAGCGTCTCGCGGATCTCGCGGTAGGCCACGGCCAGGATCTCTTCGAGCCCCGAGTTGACCACCGTCAACTCGTCCGGCCCCCGGATTACCGCGGCGCGTTCGGCCGGCGTGAGCCGGTCGCCGGTCGCGGTCTCGATGGTGCCGAGAATGCGGCTGTAGGTGCTCTCCTGATACCGCTTCTCGATGCGGCCGAACCCGATGTGGGACAGGTTCTTGAGCCACTCGAAGTAGGACACGATGACCCCGCCGGCGTTCGCGTAGATATCCGGGATGACGAGCACCCCCTTCTCGCCGAGGATGGCGTCCGCCTCCGGGGTGGTGGGCCCGTTGGCCCCTTCGATGACGATGCGGGCCTGAATGCGGGGGGCGTTCTCTTCGGTGATCTGGTGCTCCAGCGCGGCCGGAATGAGGATGTCGCACGGCAGCTCCAGCGCCGCGCGGGTATCCGGCAGGGTGGTCGCGCCGGGGCAGTCGAGAATCGAGCCGGTGGCGGTCCGGTGGCGCTGCACGGCGTCGGGGTCGAGGCCGCGGGGACTGGCGACGGCGCCGTCGTGCTCGGCGATGCCGACGATGCGCGCGCCCGCCTCGCGGCAGCACTGCGCCGCCCAGTAGCCGACCTTCCCGAACCCCTGCACGACGATGCGCTTGCCCGCGACGCCGGGGCCGAGGCCGATGCGCCGCATGTCGTCGGGCCGATCGCACGCTTCGCGCAACACGTAGTACAGCCCGCGCCCCGTCGCCTCGGTGCGTCCGTTGATTCCGCCCAGGTCGACCGGCTTCCCGGTGACGCAGCCGAGCGCGTCGATCTGGTCGGGGCGCAGCGCCGCGTAGGTGTCGGCTATCCAGGCCATCTCGCGGCTGCTCGTGCCGTAGTCGGGCGCCGGGACGTCGACGGCCGGGCCGATGAAGTTCTTGCGCACCAGCTCGTGGGTGTACCGCCGGGTGATGCGTTCCAGCTGGTCGTCGGTGCACGCCCGGGTATCGATCTGCACCGCGCCCTTGGCGCCGCCGAAGGGGATGTCGACGATGGCGCACTTGAAGGTCATGAGGGCGGCGAGGGCCATGACCTCGTCCTCGTCCACCTGCGGGCTGTAGCGGATGCCGCCCTTCAGGGGCAGCCGGTGATGGCTGTGCTCGGCCCGCCACGCCCGGACGACCCGGATCGCGCCGTCGGGCTGCCGCACCGGAAAGTCGAAGCGATAGACCGCGTTGCAGCGCTTGATCTGGTCGAGCAGTCCGGGGGGGTGGTCGCCGAACGAGGCCGCGCGGTCGAAGATGCGCGACAGGTCGGAGAAGAATCGACGGCGCCTGGTCATCACGGGCATCCGGACACGCCCCGCGCACGCGTGCGGCGTACGCGGGGCGTGCAACCAGGACTAGGGCAGCGCATAGGCCAGCAGGGTGCCCGACTGGCCGCCGCCGCTGGTCGCCAGCACGATGTACTGCCGGCCGTCGACCTCGTAGGTCATCGGCGAGCCGCTCTGCGGGGCGGTCATGTACACCGCGCCCATCTCCTCGCCGGTGGCCTTGTCATAGGCGCGCAGCATCGCCCCGACCTCGCCGGTCTCGGTCGTGTAATAGCCCGATTCGCCGGCGACGACCAGGTTCTTCGTCACCAGCGCCGCGACCCGGCCGGGCCAGCCGGTGCGGCCGATGTCCTGGCCTTCGAGCAGGGGGTGGTTCCGGATGTTGTCCGGCGCCTCGCCGTGGGGGATCTGCCACGCGATGTCCCCGGTGTTCATGTCGATCGCGGTGATCCGTCCCCAGGGCGGCTTGATCATCGGGAAGCCGTCGATGTTCGTCGATGCATCCCGGAAGCTCACGCCGTCGGGCCGGCCGCGAATGAAGTCCATGTCCGACCGTTCCGGGTCGTTGACCAGCCCCAGGGCGCCGATCTGGGTCTTGGTGTAGACGTAGAAGAAGCCGGTCTCGGGGTCGGCCGACGCCCCGGGCCAGTTCACGCCGCCCGTCGAGCTGGGAAGCTGCAGGGTGCCGAGCATGTCTGGCTCGGCCACCGTCGGCGGGTCGTAGAGCCAGCCGATGGTGTGCCGGTTGTAGATCTCCATCGCGCGGGTCAGCAGCTCGGGCGTGTAGTCGACGAGGTCGTCCGTGCTGAGGTCGACGTCGTCCACCGCGGGCGGCTTCATCGGAATCGGCTGGGTGGGGGAGTACCACTCGCCCGGCACGTTGCCCGCCCGCACCGGAACTTCCGGAATCGGCCACACGGGCTCGCCGGTCTCCCGGTCGAGCACGAACATGTAGGTCTGCTTGGTGGGCAGGATCAGGGCCTTGATTTCCCGTCCGTCCACGGTGATGTCCAGCAGCACCGGCCCCGCCGGCAGGTCCCAGTCCCAGATGTCGTGGTGCACCGTCTGGTAGTGCCACACCCGCTCGCCGGTGTCGAGATCGACGGCGACGACGCTGCCCGAGTACAGGTTGTCCCCGGGCCGGTGCCCGCCGTAGTAGTCGCCGGTGGGCGCCTCGACCGGGAAGTACGCCATGTTCAGCTCGGGGTCCACGGTCCACTGGCCCCACGAGCCGGTGTTGCCGGTGTAGCGCCACGAGTCGTTCTGCCAAGTGTCGTTGCCGAACTCGTCGCCGCCGGGAATCGTGTGGAAGATCCACTTGCGCGCGCCGGTGCGGGCGTCGAATCCCCGCACGTAGCCCTTGACGTTGGTCCGTGACGGCGGAGCGCCGCCGGGCCGGTGGGCGGCCCCGATCAGGACGGTGTCGCCGGCGACGATCGGCGCCGAGTGCAGGCCGATCTCGGAGGTCGGCTCCAGGTCCTGGTCGATGTTCTGCTTCAGGTCCACGACGCCGTTGTCGCCGAAGCCCGCCACCTCGTACCCGGTCCGCGCGTTGAGGGCCGCGAGCTGGTAGCCGGGGGTCACGTAGAGCACGACTCCGTCCCCCCCGTCGTCCCAGTAGGCGAGTCCGCGGCCGGACAAGCGGCGCGGCGCGCTCTCGCCGCGCTCCCCTTCGTCGATGCGGTGCATCCACAACAGCTCGCCGGTCGCCGGATCGAGCGCGACCACCGCCCGCCGCGACCCCGCGGTGACGTAGAGGATCCCGTTGACCATCAACGGCGTCGACTGGTAGTTCGTCTCGGGCCGCGGGCCCAAGCTGTCGGTGTTGAACCGCCAGGCGACCTCCAGCTCGCTGAAGTTCTCGGCGGTTATCTGGTCGAGGGGGGAGTAGCGGTCATGCGAGAGATTGCCGCCATAGGACGGCCATTCGCCATTGGCCGTCGACAGCTCCTGGGCCGCCGCGCTTCCCGGGACGGACAGCAGTGCGACCGCCGCGGCGGCCGCGATCGACATCGATCTCATGCTCATGAATCGTACCTCGTCGGTCATCGGTCGCCGCGCGCCATGGACTCCATGGGATACGGCGATTGGGTCGGCGGTGGCGATACGTACACCCGGATCATATCAGCCCGCGCCGGGCGGACCCGGCCGAGCCTGTCGTTTTGAGGTCTCGTGCATCGTACTACGCCGCCCGCGGTGGTAAATTCGTGCCGGGAGCCCGTGGCGAAAGCCGCGGCGCTCCTTGTGACGGCTCCGCGGGGCCGGACCCCCGACCAGCAATGAAGCTCTTTGCGCTCGGTGATCTGCATCTCGGCCATCGCGCCAACCGCGAGGCCCTGGCGGACTGGCGCGCCCGGCCCGGCGACTGGCTGATTCTGGCCGGCGACGTCGGCGAGTCGATGGCCCTGATCGAGCTCGGCCTGCGGGCCGCGGTCGAGCGGTTCGCGAAGGTCTTCTGGGTGCCCGGGAATCACGAGCTGTGGAGTCACGGCGGCGCCGGCCTCCGGGGGGTCGCCAAGTACGAGGCGGCGGTCGAGGCGTGCCGCCGGCTCGGCGTGGTGACCCCGGAAGATCCCTACGTCGTCTGGCCGGAAGAGCCCCGGTGCGTCATCGCCCCGCTGTTTCTGCTGTACGACTACAGCTTCGGGCCCGATTCGGTGCCGCCGGCGGGGGCGGCGGCGTGGGCGGCGGAGGCCGGAATCCGGTGCGCCGACGAGCGTTTCCTGGCGCCCGATCCGTATCCGTCGCGGGCCGCCTGGTGCCGGGCGCGTATCCGGGAGACGGTGCCGCGGCTGGCCGAGGCGGCGGCGCGGCATCCCCTCGTGCTCGTCAACCACTTTCCCCTCCGGCGCGACCTCGTGCGGCTGCCCCGCATTCCGCGGTTCTGCGTATGGTGCGGCACCCGGCGCACCGAGTCGTGGCATAGGCGGTTTCGGGCGAAGGTGGTGGTGGCCGGGCACCTGCACGTGCGGACCACCGACTGGATCGACGGGGTCCGGTTCGAGGAGGTGTCGCTGGGCTATCCGCGGCACTGGCGCCGCGACCGCGGCGTCGACGGCTATCTGCGGGAGATCCTGCCCGGGCCGCCCGCGGTCCGGGGGCGAAAGGGGCCGGTGCATCACCGATGACCGCGAACGGCCCCCCGTTCGGGAACGGCGGTGCGGGCGGCGGCGAGGACCGGGGGGCGGCGGCCGGGCCCGCCGCGACCATGCCGCTCCCCGCCGGAGAGGCGCATCTGTGGTCGGCGCGACCCGGCGCCTTCATCGATCCGGCGCAGCTCGCGCGGTATCGGGCGATTCTGACCGGCGAGGAACGCGCGCGGGCGGACCGCTTCCGCTTCGCGCGGGATCGCCGCACCAGCCTCGTGACCCGCGCCCTGGTGCGGGTCACGTTGTCGCGGTACTGCGACGTGCCCCCGGCCCGGTGGCGGTTCCGCGCCAACCGCCACGGCCGGCCCGAGATCGCCTCGCCCGCCTCGTCCCTCCGGTTCAATCTGTCCCATACCGAGGGACTCGTCGTCTGTCTGGTGAGCCGGGGACGCGAGCTCGGGGTCGATGCGGAGAGCCTGCACCGCGACCGCCGCTGGCTCGACCTCGCGGGGCGGTTCTTCGCGCCGGCCGAGGCGCGCGCGTTGCGCGGGGTCCCCGCGGCGGGGCGGCCGCTTCGTTTTCTCGAGTACTGGACCCTGAAGGAAGCCTACGTCAAGGCGCGCGGCCGCGGACTGACGCTGCCGCTGTCGGGGTTCTGGTTCGACCTGCCCGCCGGGACGGCGGACGACATCCGCATCCGCTCCACGCGGGCCATCGACGACGACCCGGCGCGATGGCAGTTCACGCTCGACCGTCTCGGAGCGGGCCATGTCGTGGCGACCGCGATCGACCGCGCGGGTGCCGCGCGGGTGCCGATCGCGCGCTTCGAGGCGGTGGCGTCGGGGGACGCCGATCCAGCCGGTCCGCTGCCGGCCGCCGGCCGGATGGTGCTCGATCCCGGCCCGGAGGCGGGAAGCGGCTGGTCGCCCATGTGATGGAACGCCGCGTTGCACCAGGAGCGGCAGCCTGACAAGGCGTGAGGAGGGCGCGTATTGGGCATACTGCGACCGCGGACTGCCCGCAGTCCGGCGAACAACGCAGTTCAGGCGGGATGCATCGCCGCTCGAAGGCAGCGGGGACTTCGCCTCTGGGCGGCCAAGCGTGGTCAGGCGGCGGCCAGTTGCGCCAGAATCAGCTCGCCGACGCGGCCGGCGACGAGGACCGTGACCCCGAAGAACATGGCCGCGAGCAGCAGAATGGCCAGAGACCGGCTGAACGACACCGAGAACAGACCGCTGACGTGGGAGATGACCGTCACCGCCATCCACGCCGGCAGGAACAGGAAGATCCACGATGCGTGGTCGATCACCGCGATGGTCGTGAGGACGACGAAGACGCTCAGGATGAGCACGCCCATGGCGTTCATGAAGGCATGCCTGAACGTCACGTGCTGGGCGTCCATCGCGGTGCAGGCGAAGTAGAGAGTCGAGCCGTAGACGAGCTGGGCCACCGCGGTGGCCACGAAAAGACTCAACGTCATGAGAACGGGGGTCATGTGCGTTCCTCCAGCTCCGAATCGGCGCGGCGATGCTCCGCCGGAGCCGCAACCTTACCACACGCGGATGGCGGTACGGTGATCGGGAGGCGGTCGGGCGGGAACCGGATCGGGCTTCCGGGGGCGCCGTTCCGGTGGTCGCCTGCCGCGGCCGGCGCGGCCCGTCAAGGGCCCGCGGCAGAACCCCGGGGTGTCGGACCGGCGCCGGCGAGGGGCTGTCAGGGGGCGCCGGCACGTTCCCCGGCGCGCCAGGAACGGAGCGCGGCGGCAATCTCGCGGCGCGCCGCGGCCGGCCGCCGGTGATGATTGACGAAGTAGCAGAAGAACACCGGGGTCTCCGAATCGGGATCGAGGATGCCGGCGAGCGCGACGGTGTGCCGCAGCGTTCCGGTCTTGGCTGCGATCCTGGGCAGGCGGGGCCACGCGGCCAGGCTGCCCTCGCCCGGTCGCGCCAGCGCGTCGAGCAGTCTCCCGCCCCAGGGCCGGCCGGCCGCGTGCGCGAGCACCCGGACGACGGCGGCCGGCGTCACCAGGTTGGCGGCGGAGAGTCCCGAGCCGTCCCGGATCGACAGATCGCCTGGTGCGAGGGCGCCGTCGTCCGGCAGATCGGCGGCGAAGTCGGCGATGACTTCGACCCCGTCGTCGAAGCGGCCGCTGCCGGCCACTTCCATGCCCAGGGTCAGGGCGAGGGCGTCGGCGTACCAGTTGTGGCTGTTGGTGAGAATGGGGTCCAGCAGATCGTCCAGCGGGGGAGAGCGGAGCTCCGCCAGCAGCGTGGCCCGGTCCCCCGCGGCGGCCCCTGCCCTCTGCATCCGCACCCCGCCGTCGACCGTCACCCCCGCCTCGTCGAGGGCGGCGCGCAGCCGGCGGGCCGCGCGCAGCGCCGGCGCCGGGTCGCTCACGGGAACCACGAAGGGGGGCTCGCTGAGAGGGTACTCGCCGCGGAGCAGGAGCGTGTCGGTGCCCCACACCGGCAGGAAATCGAGGGTGCCGGCTCCGTGGCGATCCCGGCCCACGGTGGTCGTCAGGTTGATCACGGTCACGCCGTCGGGCGCCTGGACCCGGGCCGGCGCGCCGATGGATGGACCCGGCGCCACCCGCACCGTGATCGTCGCCTCGTCGACGGCGAGGGGGGACGAGGGGGTGCCGTGACGGTACGGCAGATCGCCAAGGCTGCGATCGAGCGGGTGCGGGCGCCCCGGAAACCGGCTGGCGTCGACCACGAGATCGCCGCGGATGCGGGTGATCCCGTGCGCGCGCACCTGCCCCGCCAGCGCCGCCAGCGGCTCGGCCGCGCCGCCCGGGAACCGGTCCCGACCCCAGGTCGGGTCGCCGCCCGGCTCGATGACGAGATCGCCGCCGAGGACCGCCCCGGCGACCGCGCCCGTTGACGTCAGGCGGGTGCGCCAGCGATACCCGGTCCCCAGGTGCTCGATCGCGGCGGCCACCGTCACCACCTTGAGGACCGACGCGGGCACGAAGAAGCGGCCGGCATCCCGCTCGTCGATCACTTCGAGCCGTCCGTCCGCCGCCATCCGCGCCGCGAGATAGCCGTGGTGCGCGCCGGCGCCGGAAGCGGGGCGCTGGGCCGCCGCGCCGCGGACCGCGGCCAGGGCCAGGCAGACGGCGGCGAGACCGACGAGGGCGGGGCGGAGCACGGTCAGGGTGCGGCGCGCTATGATCTCGGGCATCGTTTCCCAGGGTCCAGAGACCGTCCGGAGCCGGCGCGGTGTAGAGCGGCAGGATACATCGAACGGGAAGTCCATGCCGAGGTGGCGAAACTGGCAGACGCACGAGACTTAAAATCTCGTGACCTTCGGGTCGTGCGGGTTCGAGCCCCGCCCTCGGCACCAGCAGCCCGCGGCGAAAGGCCCCGCCGCATGCGAGCGGCGATGCATCCCACCGGGCTTCCGACATCCGCCGCAGGTCGTTCGGCGAACCTCTCGCAAACGGCGCTCCGCCTGCCATCGAGCGCGGAGAGCTCGGACATGCGGCTCGGGAGGCGCCGAGGATGCCGGCCGCGGACAACCCGTCGCGTCTGGTCAGTATCGTCGCCATACCGCTATCGCCCCCTTCGGTGCTGTCGCCGGATGCTCCGGTGCCCGCCGGCCGCGCGGTGCGCACGAATGCCGGGCAGAGCGGTATCCGGCGGAACCATGTCCGGGCGGTTGGGATGCCTGCCGCCCGCACGCGGAGCCGGCGATCCGCCGCCCCACGATTGAAGGAGAGTCTCCATGCAGGAACCACTGCGGGTCCTCGCGTTTGCGGGCAGCACGCGACGGGCATCGCTCAACCGGACCCTCGTCCGGATTGCCGCCGCCGGCGCCCGTGAGGCGGGCGCGGCCGTCAACGAGATCGACCTGCGCGACTATCGCCTGCCGGTCTTCGACCAGGACGACGAATCGGAGCGGGGCAAGCCGGAGCCGGCGAGGGCGCTGAAGCAGCAGTTGATCGACCACGAAGCGTGGCTCGTGGCGGCGCCCGAGTACAACAGCTCGATCACCGGGGTCCTCAAGAACGGCATCGATTGGGCGTCGCGCCCCGACCCCGGCGACGCCGGTCCGCTGGTGGCGTTTCGCGGCAAGCTGATCGTGCTGATGAGCGCCTCGCCCGGCGCGCTGGGCGGGTTGCGGGGGCTGGTGCATGTGCGCGCTATCCTCGGCAACCTCGGATGCGTCGTCCTGCCCGACCAGGTGGCGGTTCCCAGGGCGCACGAGGCGTTCGACGCCGAAGGCCGGCTCATCGATTCGCAACAGCATCAGCGTATCGAGGGGCTCGGACGGACCCTGGTGGCGCACGGAATGAAGCTGTTCAGATGACCCGGCGCGGGCCGCGCGCACTCCCCGCCGCGCGCGCGGTGGGGAGCCTGCTGGCGCTCACCGCCGCCGCCACCGTCGCCGCGGCGGTGGGGCGGGTCTCTGCCGGCGCCGATCAGCCCGCGCTCGCGGACGCGCTTGCGGACGCGCTTGCCGCCATTGCCGGCCACGCGTGGCGGTACGGCGCCGGCGTCGCTCGGCGCCCGGCCAACGCCGCGGGGGCGCCGCGGCGGGGCGCAGACTCCCGGTTGCGCCCGCCCGTACGGTGACGCCCCGACACACTCCGGAGAGCGCGGAGCCGGCACGACCCGGACCGCCGCGGCACTTGCAATAGCTGCCGGCGTTCACTACGATTCGCGCATCGGCCCCGCGGAAAACGGCTGGTTGCGGTGTCGACCGCCGCCGCCCGCGTTGCGGCTGCTCGCGCCCGCGCGGAATCGGGAACAGCGCGAGGCGATGCGGGTGCCGAGGCCGCCGGTCGAATACAGCGGAGCCTGTTGGCGCGGACGCCAGCCCATCTATCGACTGACGCGCATCGAGTGATGCCGCTCGGGGGGAGAAGCTTCAAAATGGCCACCAGAATTCGAGTCCGCAAGGGCGACACCGAAGTCGAGTACGAAGGGAGCGAGCAGTTCCTCAGGACCGAGCTCTCCAGCCTGCTTCAAGTTGTCTCGGAGTTCCCTTCGGGCTCCGGCGGCCCGGTCCCGCCGGCGGCCACCACCACGAGCACGGAAACCACCATCTCGGGCGCCGAAACCGCCACCACCCGCAAGAAGGTTTCCGGCCGAAAGAGCGGCGGCGGAAAGACACCCGTGAGCTCTGCGCCGGCTCGTCCTGCGCCGGCTCGTCCTGCGCCGGCTCGTCCTGCGCCGGCTCGTCCTGCGCCGGCTCGTCCCGGCTCCCTCTGCGCCGCTCCCTCTGCTCCCTCGCCCGCGGGCAAGATCTCGGCCAGCCCGGAGGCGAAGACAGCGCCGGCTCCCGGCAGTGCCGATATCGCCGCGAGGATCGGGTGCCAGCATGGCACGGACCTGGTGCTCGCGGCGTCCGCGCAATTGAATCTGCGCGCGGGACAGAAGACCTTTTCGCGAGGCGCGTTGCTTGCGGAGATGAAGGCCGCGCAGGAATACTACAAACCGGTCTACGGGAAGAATCTGAGCCGATACCTGAAGAACCTGATCAAGGATCGGCAACTGGTTCAACGCCGCCCGAACGTCTATGGTCTGACGGCGGCGGCGCGGCGGGAGATAGAAAAGATTCTTGCCGAGTAAGTTTTACGGCGCGGACTCCTGTCGTCTCGACGCCGTGAAGCCGGTCAGGGGTGCGTGGGTCATGAAGTCGTCCCAGTAGGAATCGTTCTGCTCGGACGGTTCGAGCATCGCATCGACCCAACGGAAATCGTCGAATCCGGCGTCGCGCGCCGCGGCCGCGTAGGTGGCCGTTCCAGATAGTAGTTGTCGAACTCGAAGGCGTGGCCGTCGTGGTTGGTCAACCGGTACCGGATGGCGTCGCCTTCGCGCGGGGGGTCGGGGCAGGTCTTTTCGAGTCCGTACTTCGCCAGAGAGACCCCCGGCCGCGGCGGGCGCCGGACGTTGTCGTTGAAACCGACGAGCCGGCCCCCCGGCCGCAGCGCGCGGTAGCAGGCTTGGAAGAAGCGGTCCAGCTCGGCCCGGGTCCGGGCGTAGTTCAGCAGATAGATCGCGGTGACGACGTCGACGGGCGCCGCCGGCGTGAACGCCGCGGCATCGGCGCAGACGTATCGGCAGCCGACGGGGTCCCGGTGTTCTTCCGCCTCCGCCAGGGCGACCATCTGCGCCGATACATCGACGCCGGTCACGCCGCCGGCGCCGGATCGCTTGAACTGGCGCGCATAGACGCCTTCGCCGCAGGCGAGGTCCAGCACCGTCCGGTCCCGCAGATCGCCCAGCAGCTCGACCAGCGTGTAGCGCTCGATGAAGTGGCGGAACAGCAGCCACTTCGATTCGCGGTAGGGCTCGGCGATGGCGTCGTAGACCTGCTTGCCGCTCATCGCACTGTTCTCGACGCCTTCGTGCCGGCGCGAATCCGTTGCAGATACGGAACCGTGGACGTCATGGCCGCAATTATACGGCGGTCCCTCCGCCGGGCAACCGCCGCCGCTCGTGGCCGAACATGCCATTCGTCATGCGCCGCCGGTGACGCTTTGTTGCGCGCCAGCGGGGCTGGCTCCGACGCGCACTGCCGCATGCTGACCGCGCGGTCATGCCATCCCCTCGGCGCGCAGAGAGGCCCGAACGGGCCGACGCCGCGCTCGCCCTGCGAACGACCGGTGCGAGCGGCGGCCTGATGACTTCCTCAAGGAGATCGTGGCCGGTCCGATCCCGATCGAGGCGCGTCAGGGGGCGACCCGCCACGGCGAGACGTGCGGCCACCGGCGCAGCTCCTCGAGCGCCCAGTCGTCGGTCTCTTCGGTATGGCACGAGGTGCACGGGTTGGGGACGCCGTAGCGTTCGGTGTCGGCGGGCGAGACGAAGCGGAACGTGTGGCTGCGCACGTTGACGTCGCCGATGGTACGGGCGATGCGCGGCATGTGGCAGGCGACGCACGCGCTGCCCTCGCTGTCCGGCGCGTGCCGCGTGTGGTGCTCGATCGATCCGGCCGGCCCCGGCTGAAGCTGCGGCTGGTGGCACGACGTGCAGACCGCGTTGCCGGGGGCGATCAGGTCGGCGTCGTACGGGGTGCCGTGGACGTCGTGGCAGCCCGAGCAGGTGACGCCCTTCACGTACATCCGGCTCTGCACGTAGTCGTTGCCCTGCATCCGGTTCTTGTGGGCGGAGCCCTCCGGCCAGTGCGTGAAGGTCTCTTCGCCGAGATGGGGGGTGTCGAGCTCCCAGACGTCGCTCAGGCGGTCGCCCGGCGCGTAGCCGACCGGCCAGTCGAAGTGGCGGCCCTCGATGGGGTTGTCGAGGGGCACGCCCTGCGAGTGGCACTGGATGCAGACGTCGGTGGCGCGGACCGGGTCGAGCCGCGCCGGGTTCACGATGGTCTCGGCCACTGGATCGAGCACGTGCGCGCGGCCCGCGCCGTGGCACGCCTCGCAGCCGACGTTCCACTCCGTGACCGTCTTCGCGCCCACGTCGTAGTTCACCGAGTGGCAGCCGTCGCACAGCGGCCCCGTCGGCCGCTGCATCTGGTCCTCGGGGTAGTGCTCG
Source organism: Vicinamibacterales bacterium (assembly GCA_965215895.1). GTDB lineage: Bacteria > Acidobacteriota > Vicinamibacteria > Vicinamibacterales > UBA8438 > JAJEEA01. The sequence goes on from OZ244130.1 coordinate 2,137,270, forward strand.
ACCCACCACTCGGTGCCGGGGCGGGCGCCGTAGCGGCGCCATTCCCGGTTCTGCACGTCCCATTGCGCGGGGAAGACGAAGAGATCGTCGCCGCGCCGCGTGAAGTAGCGCTGCTTCCACTTGCGGCCGTAGGTGAACGTGACGTCCTCGGGCCGGAACGTGACGAGGGGATGCGGCGTCTCGAAGTCGGCGAGGATCGCGTCCGGCCGCTCGCGGGGGTCGAGCAGGACGTTCGCCATCAGGGTCTCCCGCCACCGGTCGTGGATCTCGAGGTGGCAGTCGCGGCAGGCGGCCGAGCCGGTGAACGAGTCCGGGAAGTCGGCGGCGTCGGGCGGCGCCGGCGACCCCGAGCAGCCGGCGGCCAGCGCGGCCGCGACGACCAGGAGCGCGTGGCAGAGTCCCCGCTGCATTCGACCGGCGATGCATCCAGCCTGGACTGCGCTGTTCCGGGGAGCTGCGGTGCTCCGCGGTCGCCCATGCCCGATATGCTCCCTGGGCGCGCCTTGCCGGACGGGCGCCGCGCCGATTCCGGCGGCACGCGGGGCTTCACCACGGGCTCCTGGCGGTCCCGGGTGGTGCAGCCCGTGCGGTGGTCGGGGTGCCGCGGCGGTCATCGACGACCAGTGTATAACTGCTAAGGTGATGATGCGCATCGCCGGTCGAGTGCAGCAGCTCTGTCGCCGCGGGCTCCCGGCGGCGGCCGCGGCGATACTGCTCGTTCTCGCGCCGCCGGCCCTGGCCCAGGACGACGACGAGCCGCGGTGCCGCGTTCTGTGCGCCCCCGACTTCAAGGTCGAGCCGACCGTCACCTTCGAGAACCTCGTGAACCGCGCCCGGGTCGAGACGCTCGACGACGACGGCGCGGTGTCGGTCGGGCGGCAGGAACGCGAGTCGGTCTTCGAGTTGATCCTCGCCCTCGGCATCCCGACCGCGGTTCCGCGGGTCGGCTTCACGATCGAGACCATCCTCGTGCCGGGGGGCGAGACCGACCGGCATCCGTTCACCGGCGCGACGTCAGGCCAGCTCGGCGGCGCCGCGATTCGCGACAACGGGATCGAGTTCGAGCTCGAGCTGAACCTCGACTGGCTGACCGGCGAGCAGACCGGCGGCTGGATCGAGAGTCACTTCGACGTCGTCGACAAGTTCAGCCCCGCCGAGCGGCCGACGGACACCAGCGTCTACACCCACAAGCTCAACTTCGAGCTCGATACCGCGTTCCTGTTGTTCAACTGGCTGCCCGACGACAACTGGCTGAGCCACGTCGAGCTCGAGGGCTCGCTCGACTACGTCGCCACCGGCCTGCCCCGGGCCGGGGACGTGATCGGCGGCGAGCGCTACCTCGACGACGCCAGCCGCTGGGGGTTCTCGATCGTCGCCGTCCTGCCGATGGCGCCGCTCGCGCCGTGACCCTCACCGCGGCCGGCGAGAACTCGAAATCTCGCGCCGCCAGCCGCTTGCGGCCGGTGCTCGGGAGGGAGCCGAGAGCGAGGAGCGCGTGGCCGAGGCAATGATTTCCGATTGAGGTTCATGACTGATAAGGTTGTGGTCATTCGGTGGGCGGGCGAACGTTCGGACCGGCCGCGCGACCCGTTGTTCGTCGCCTGCGCCGGTATCCGCGGAGGTAGCGCGATGAGAGTTGGACTGCCGGGGCGCGGCTGGTGGCTTTTCCTCGGGCGTGCGGTCGTGGGGCTCGTGGTGACCGCGCTCGCGGCGTGCGCGCCCGCGTCCGACCCCGCGTCGGAGGCGATGGACGAGACGGCGCCTCCGGCCTACGTGCCGCCGGCGGTGCCGCCGGAATCGCGCGATCTCGGCCAGGCGGACATCGAGCGCCTGATGGACGAGCTGTCGAACTGGGGGCGCTGGGGTCCCGACGACCAGCTCGGGGCGGCGAACCTGATCACGCCCGAGAAGCGGCTGGAAGCGCTCGCGCTCGCCACCGAGGGCATCACCGTGTCGCTCGCGCACCGCGTCCTGAAGGACGAGGCTGACGACGTGCCCCTGCCGTTCGGGCACCGCATGCTGGGGGTGCCCGACGCGGAGGCCGCGTCGGCATTCTTCGGCGGCGTCAGCGACAACTACCAGGTCAGCTACCACGGCTACTCCCACAGCCACATCGACTCGCTGTGCCACATCCTCCACAAGGGGCAGATGTACAACGGCGTGTCGCAGGACACGATCACCGAGGCGGGGTGCTCCAACGCATCGATCGTCAACCTGCAGGGGGGCATCGTGACGCGCGGCGTGCTGGTCGACATCCCGCGTCTGAAGGGCGTGCCGTATCTCGAGCCGGGGACCCCGATCTATCAGGAGGACCTCGACGCCTGGGAGGAGATGGCGGGGGTCACGGTGCGGCCGGGCGACGCCGTCTTCATCCGTACCGGCCGCTGGGCGCGGCGCGCCGAGGTCGGTCCGTGGACGATCTCCGAGAACGCGGCGGGGCTGCACGCCTCGACCATGCCGTGGTTCAAGTCGCGCGACGTCTCGTTCCTCGGCAGCGACGCGGCCCTCGACGTCGTGCCGTCGCTGGTCGACGGGGTGCGCCTGCCGGTGCACCTGCTGACGATCGCGGCGATGGGGGTCGACCTGTTCGACAACCAGGATCTGGAGGCGCTGGCGGAGACCGCGGCGTCGTTGAACCGCTGGGAGTTCACCCTGGTCGCGGGACCGCTGGCGGTGGAGAACGGCACCGGCTCGCCGGTCAACGCGCTGGCGATCTTCTGATTCGGAACGGTTCGTATCGGCGCCGGCGTTTTCCGTCGTCACCGTGACGGCTTCGTGCAGCGGAAGACCGTGAGGAGGAAGACGATGAGCAGCACACGCCCGGACCGGCGGCGGTTTCTGAAGCAGGGCGCGGCAGTGGCGGGCCTCGTCGCGGCGCCCCCGGCGCTGGAGCTGGCCGGCGGCTCGTCCGCCGCGGCCGCGCAGGCGCCGGTGGTCGCCGACCACAACGCCATCGAGAGCGTGCTCTACGGCCGGCGCTCGCGGTTCGTCACGACGACGCGCGAGATCGAGGGGCGGAGCCACAGCGAGACCCCGCGCATCCGGCCCAACCCGCAGCGGCCGAGCGCGAAGACCCCGCTGGCCGAGCTGACCGGCACCATCACCCCGACGTCGCTGCACTTCACGACGCAGCACTACTACGGCATTCCCGACATCAGCCCGGCCGAGCACACCTTGCGGATCGAGGGAATGGTGGACCGGCCGCTGGTGTTCACGATGGACGAGCTGCGCCGGCTGCCGTTCGTCTCGCGCGTGCACTTCCTCGAGTGCGTCGGCAACCGGCCGAGCCCCCGGGGCGCGACGGTGACCGCGACGCACGGCCGCATGGGGTGCAGCGAGTGGACCGGGGTGCCGCTGTCGGTGCTCCTCGGCGAGGTCGGCGTGCGCGACGGCGCGTCGTGGATCATCGCGGAGGCCGCCGACGGGGGGCGGCACACCAAGAGCGTTCCCCTCGCCAAGGCCCTCGACGACGTGCTCGTCGCCTACGGGCAGAACGGCGAGCCGGTGCGGCCCGACCACGGCTTCCCGCTGCGGCTGCTGGTGCCCGGGTTCGAGGGCATCTACAACGTGAAGTGGCTCAAGCGCATCAAGGTCGTCGACCAGCCCTACCTGTCGTTCCAGGAGCACTCGCGCTTCCTGACCCCCGACCCGAAGACGCAGCGTGACGCCTACGACTTCGGTCCGAACTCGGTCATCACCCAGCCGTCGGGCGCCCAGCGGCTGCCGGCGCACGGCCTCCACGCCATCAGCGGGCTGGCGTGGTCGGGCAGCGGCAAGGTGAGCCGCGTCGAGGTGTCGACCGACGGCGGCGCGACCTACCAGGAGGCGGAGCTGGTGGGACCGGTGCTGCCGAAGGCCCACACCCGCTTCTGTCTGCCCTGGCGCTGGAACGGCGAGGAGGCGGTGCTGCAGTCGCGCTGCCTCGACGAGCGCGGCCAGCTTCAGCCGACCGAAGCCGAGTACGCGCACTACTGGGGTCTCACCCGGGGGCAGCTCTACGGGACGGTTCAGAGCCAGCTCGGGTACTGCAACTGGATTCAGCCGTGGAAGGTAGGTTCCGATGGCGAGGTCACGAACGGGCTGGAGCCCACCGACGTGGTGGTCGACGTGCATGCGTAGGAGCTCCGGGGCTCCCGGCGCGGTGGGTGGGGCGTGCCTGCGAATCGCGGGCGCGCTCGTCGCGGCCGGCGTGTTGACGGCGGCGGTGCAGGCGCAGGAGGCGGCGCCCTCGGGGCTCGGCCGTCCTCCCACCGCGGCCGAGCTTGGCGACCGCATCGTCGGGCCCGACGGCGCGGACCTGCCGGAGGGGAGCGGCAACGCCGCCGAGGGCGCGATGGTGTTCGCGCGCCGGGGCTGCCCGACGTGCCACGGTCCGACCGCGGAGGAGGGCCCGTCCATCGCCCTCGTCGGCGGCGACGTCACCACGCGCACCAACTACTGGCCGATTAGGCACTGGCCGTTCGCGCCGAGCATCTGGGACTACATCCGCCGCGTCATGCCCTACGACCGCCCGGGCATCCTCACCGACGACGAGGCCTACGCGGTGACCGCGTACCTCCTCTATCGGAACGACATCATCTCCGAGGAGGACGTCATGGATGCGCAGACCCTGCCGCAGATCCGCATGCCGCGCCGCGACGACTACGCGATGCCCGGCACCTGGACGCCGGATACGCGGCGCGGGTTCCGCATCGAGTCGGACCGGTGAGCGCTCGGCGGCGCCTCGGTGCCCGCGCCGGTGCGCGAAGACGGAGGTAGTGCAAATCAGCGTCATAGTTGCTGGATTTCATGAAGAATCAGCGGCAATGACGCTGATATGTACCGCCTCGGCCACGAGCCGCGTATCCTGGCGGAACGACCACGGGGTCGATATCGTCCTGGTGCAACGGTTCCTGCGAGAGCTGAGGGAGGGCGTGATCGTCCAGTGACGGCCGCGGTCGCGGGGCGATCACCGAATGCATCGTCGCTCATGAGCGGCCCGGCTTCGCAGCGGTCAGCAGGGCGAGCTCGCGCCACTTCCACTGGCAGTCGACGTCGGCGAAGCCAATCGCTTTGAGCCAGGCGAGCTGCGTCCCGACGTCCAGCAACTTGTTCGAAGGATCACGTGTAGGAAGGTCAAGGGCGTTCAGAGATCGCGCAGGATTCGGGTTTCGGCGACGGCGTGCCACGTGATCCACTGCGACACCTCTTTTCTCGTCGATCGGCTGCGCGAGTCGGCCCGACCGGACCGGGGCCCGGCCCACGGCCTGCTCGACACCCTGCACGGGCACGAGATAGTGCTGTCGGTGTTCGCGGCCTGCGAGCTGTACGCCGGGGTGGAACGGTCGGCGAATCCGCCTCGGGAGCGGGCCAGGGTCGAGGGGCTGACGGGCTTTCTCGGGATCGTCTATCCTGACGAGCGATTCGCATCGGTCTACGCGCGGCTGCTGGCCGATCTCCAGCGCGGCGGGGAGACCATCGCGACGATGGACCTGATGATCGCCGCGGCGGCGGTCGTCGACGAGGCCTCGCTGGTGACCCGCAACCGAAAGCACTTCGACAGGGCGCCGGCGTCGAGGTAGTTTCGTACTGACCTGGAGTAGCCGATGTCTGACCGCCGTTTCCCGACCCGGATGACCATCGCGATGGCGTGTGCGGTCGCCTGCCTTGCCGCCACCGGCCTGCACGCCGAGGACTGGCCGCAGTGGCGGGGCGTCGACCGGGACGCGGTGTGGCGCGACACCGGCATCGTCGAGCGGTTCGCCGACGACGGGCTGATCGTGAAGTGGCGCACGCCGGTGCGCGCCGGCTTCGCCGGGCCAGCCGTCGCCGACGGACGCGTCTTCGTCCTCGACTACCAGGAGACGCCGGGCAGTCGCACGATGGACGGCCACGAGCGGCTCCTGGCGCTCGACGAGCAGACCGGAGCGGTCCTCTGGACGCGTGAATGGCCGGCCACCTACCGCAACATCGTACCGGTGTTCGCAACCGGACCCAGGGCTACGCCGACCGTCGACGGCGACCGCGTCCATGTCCTGGGCGCCGCCGGCATGCTGTCGTGCTTCGACACTGCCACCGGCGCTCTGCTCTGGCAGATCGACACCGTGGCCGACTACGGCGTCACCGTGCCGGTGTACGGCGTGGCGCACTCGCCGCTCGTGGAGGGCGATCTCCTGATCACGCTGCTCGGCGGCGAGCCCGACGCCATGGTCGTGGCGTTCGACAAGACGACGGGCGCCGAGGCGTGGCGCGCGATCGAGACGGTCTCGGAGGCGGGCTACTCCTCGCCGATCGTGACCACCGCCGGGGGCGTGCGGCAGATGATCGTCTGGCACCCGGCGGGGGTCACGTCGCTCGACCCGGCGAGCGGCGGCATCTGGTGGCAGCACGACTTCCCGATCGCGAGCGGCTTGACGATCGGCACGCCGGTCCGCAGCGGGCGCTACCTGCTCGTGACGCAGGTGGAGAACGGCGGCCTGATGCTGGCCCTCAACCCCGACCGTCCGGCGGCCCGCCTGGTCTGGACGGGTGCGAACCCCAACCGCACCGACCGCCCGGTGCAGAGATCCATGACGTCGACGCCGATCGTGGTGGGCGACGCGATCTACGGGCTCAGCAGCTACGGCGAGCTGCGCGGCGTGGACGCGACGACAGGCGAGCGGCTGTGGTCGAGCGACCGGCTCGTGCCCGAGGACCGCTGGGCGAGCTCGCACCTGGTGCAGCACGAGGACCGCTCGTTCATCTCCGTCGAGACCGGCGACCTGGTCATCGCGCGCTTCTCGACGGCCGGCTACGAGGAGGTCGACCGGACGCACCTGCTGACGCCCACCACCCGTACCCGCGGCGGGGGCTCCGGTCGCTGGAGAGGCGTCGATCGCGCGGTGCTGTGGGCGCACCCGGCGTACGCGAACCGCCACGTGTTCGCGCGCAACGACGCCGAGGTGGTGCGCGTGTCGCTCGCCGCCGCCGACTACGAGTGAGCGGGAACCCGTCGTGTCCCCCTGCACCGCACCGGGCCCGCGAAGACGCCGGCGAGGGCGCCGGCGGGCGGAAGAGCGCCCGCTGCGACAAGGCGGGAGGAGGGAGCCGGCTTCTGGCTCCGAGAGATGCGAGACCGCCCGAATTCACCGTGGAGCAGTCGATGTCTGATCAACGTGCGCGCAGCCGGATGAGGGCTGCGATTGGCTGTACTCTCGTTTGTCTGGCCGCGCTCTCGCTCCACGCCGAGGACTGGCCGCAGTGGCGGGGCGTCGACCGCGCCGCCGTGTGGCGCGACACCGGCATCGTCGAGCGGTTCGCCGACGACGGCCTCGTCCTGAAGTGGCGGACGCCGATTCGCGGCGGCTTCGCGGGGCCGGCGGTGGCCGGCGGCCGCGTCTTCGTCCTCGACTACCAGGAGACGCCGGGCAGCCGCACTATGGACGGCCACGAGCGGCTCCTGGTCCTCGACGAGGAGACCGGCGAGGTCCTCTGGACGCAGGAGTGGCCCGCCGCCTACCGCAACATCCACTTCAAGTTCGCGATCGGCCCGCGGGCGACCCCCACCGTGGACGGCGACCGCGTTTACATCCTAGGGGCGGCGGGGACGCTGTCTTGCTTCGACGTCGCGACCGGCGACCTCGTCTGGCGCGTCGACACCGCCCTCGACTACGGGGTGACGGTGCCGGTGTTCGGCGTCTCGCAGTCGCCGCTGGTGGAGGGCGACCACCTAATCGCCCTGCTCGGCGGCGAGCCGGACGCGATGGTGGTCGCCTTCGACAAGGCGACCGGCGCGGAGGCGTGGCGCGCCCTCGAGACGACCTCGGAGCCGGGCTACTCGTCGCCGATCGTGATAGACGCCGGCGGCGTGCGCCAGCTGATCGTCTGGCACGCGGCGGCGGTGACGTCGCTCGATCCGGCGACCGGCGCCGTCTGGTGGCAGCACGACTTCGTCGTGCCGAGCGGGCTGACCATCGGGACGCCGGTCCGGAGCGGGCGGTACCTGCTGGTGACCCAGGTGGAGAACGGCGGCCTGATGCTGGCCCTGAGCTCGGACCGGCCGGCGGCGCGGCCGCTCTGGACGGGCGAGAACCCCAGCCGCACCGACCGGCCCCCGCAGGGGGCGACGTTGTCGACCCCGGTGGTCGCGGGCGACGCGCTGTACGGCCTCAGCAGCTACGGCGAGTTCCGCGGCCTCGACGCGGCGACGGGCGAGCGGCTGTGGTCGACCGACCGGCTGACGCCGCACGAGCGGTGGGCGAACTCGTACCTGGTGCAGAACGGCGACCGCTGGTTCGTCGTCAACGAGACGGGCGAGCTCGTCATCGCCCGCTTCACGCCGGCCGGGTACGAGGAGGTCGACCGGACGCTGCTGCTGACGCCGACCACCCGCACCCGCGGCGGCGCCACCGGCCGCTGGGACGACCGGGCCGTCCTCTGGGCGCACCCCGCGTTCGCGAACCGGCACGTGGTGGCGCGCAACGACGCCGAGGTCGTGCGCCTGTCGCTCGCGGCGGAAGACTACGAGTGAGCGTGAGAGGACGGGACCTCCGGGCTGGCCGTGGGAGTAGCAGATGTCTGATCACCATTCACGCAACCGGATGACGGCCGGGATGGCCTGCGCCGTCGTCTGCCTGGCCGCGGTCTCCCTCGGCGCCGAGGACTGGCCGCAGTGGCGGGGCGCCGACCGGGACGCGGTGTGGCGCGACACCGGTCTCGTCGAGCGGTTCGCCGACGACGGCCTGGTCGTGAAGTGGCGCGTGCCGGTACGCGGCGGCTTCGCGGGGCCGGCGGTGGCCGGGGGCCGCGTCTTCGTGCTCGACTACGAGGAGACGCCGGGCAGCCGCACGATGGACGGCCGGGAGCGGCTCGTGGTCCTTGACGAGGAGACCGGCGAGCGGCTGTGGACGCAGGAGTGGCCGGCCACCTACCGCAACATCCACTTCAAGTTCGCGACGGGCCCGCGGGCCACCCCCACGGTGGACGGCGACCGCGTCTACATCCTCGGGGCGGCGGGAATGCTGTCGTGCTTCGACACCGCGACCGGCGGCCTCGTGTGGCGCATCGACACCCCGGCCGAGTACGGCGTCACGGTGCCCGTCTACGGCGTGTCGCAGTCGCCGCTGGTCGAGGACGACCTCCTGATCGTGGTGCTCGGCGGCGAGCCCGACGCGAAGATCGCCGCGTTCGACAAGGCCACGGGTGAAGAGGTGTGGCGGGCGCTGGAGAACACCTCCGAGACCGGCTACGCGTCGCCGATCGTCATCGACGCGGGCGGCGCGCGGCAGCTGATCGTCTGGCACGCGACGGCGATCACGTCGCTCGACCCCGCGACCGGGCAGGTGTACTGGGAGCAGCCCTTCGCCGTCGGCGGCGGCCTGTCGATCACGACCCCGGTGCGCAGCGGGCGCTACCTCGTCGTCAGCCAGTTCTTCAACGGCGCGATGATGCTGGCCCTGAATGCGGACCGGCCGGCCGCGCGCCTGCTGTGGCGGGGGCGCAACCGCGGCGAGCTTCCCGAGCAGACCGATACGCTGCACGCGATCATCTCGACGCCGATCGTCGTCGGCGACCACCTCTACGGCGTGGGGAGCTACGGCGAGCTGCGGGGCATCGACGCCACCAACGGCGCGCGGCTCTGGGAGAGCGACCGCATGAACGCCCAGGACCGCTGGGCGACCGCCTACTTCGTCCGCCACCGCGACCGCTGGTTCGTGACCAACGACTCGGGCGACCTGATCATCGCGCGCTTCTCGCCCGAGGGGTACGAGGAGCTCGACCGGACGCATCTGCTGGCGCCGACCACCCGCACTCGGGGCGGGGCCACCGGCCGCTGGGGCGACCGCGCGGTGCTGTGGGCGCACCCCGCCTTCGCGAACCGGCACGTCGTCGCCCGCAACGACGCCGAGGTCGTGCGGCTGTCGCTCGCCGCCGCCGACTACGAGTAGGAGCCCGTGATGAAGCCGCGCATCGCACCGAGACCGGCGAGGCGCGCGCGGCAAGGCGCGGCGAGGGCGCCTATCGGGCGTAGTTGATCGCGGACTGGACGCAGTCCGAGGAGCAACGCAGTCCACGCGGGATGCATCGCCGGTCGAGTGCAGCGGGGCTCTCGCCACGGGCTCCTGGGAGTCTGCGCCGTAGAACGGTGCAGACTCCCAGGGGGGTGGTTGGGCGCAATCGGAGCCGCAGGCGACGATTCGGGGGCCAGGAGGCGATGCGGGCCGGAGCCGACCCATGTTGGAAACGCTGATACGCGACGTACGGTACGGCCTGCGTTCGCTGATGCGGTCGCCCGGGTACGCCCTGATGGTCGTGCTCACCCTCGGGCTCGGCATCGGCGCCAACACCGCGATCTTCAGCCTCGTCGACGGGGTCCTGCTGCGACCGCTGCCGTACGCCGACGGACACGAGCTGGTGCTCGCCCGCCAGCAGGCGCCGCGGGCCGGCACGGCGAACATCCCGTTCTCGGTCAAGGAGATCGGCGACTACCGCGCGCAGCTCGCGACCCTCGACGGCTTCGTCGAGCACCACGGCATGTCGTTCACGCTCCTCGACCGCGGCGAGCCGGACCGCGTGCTGACGGGGGTCGTGTCGGCGAACTTCTTCGACGTGCTCGGGGTGCAGCCGCTGCACGGCCGGACCTTCCGCGACGGCGACGACGACCTCGGGGCCGAGGCGGTGCTGGTGCTCAGCTACCCGTACTGGCAGCAGCGCTTCGGCGGCGACCCGGACATCGTCGGGCAGGTCTTCGAGATGAACGACCGGCCCCACACGGTGGTCGGGGTGCTGCCGCCGGTGCCGCAGTATCCGCGGGAGAACGACGTCTACATGCCGACGTCGGCCTGTCCGTTCCGCGCCCGCGCCGAGGCCCGGATGGAGGAGGACCGCACCGCGTTCCGCGGCATGACCGCCTTCGGGCGGCTCGCGCCGGGGGTCGGCGTCGACCGGTTCGGGGCGGAGCTGGCCACCGTCGCCGGCCGGCTGCAGCGCGACCATCCCGAGACCTATCCGGACGATTCCGGATACACCGCGGTGACGACGCCGCTCGCCGACGAGCTGACGCGCGAGGCGCGCCCCACGCTCCTGATTCTGCTCGCCACCACCGTGCTGGTGCTGCTGATCGCCTGCGCCAACGTCGCCAACCTCACGATGGCGCGGATGAGCCGCCGCGAGCGCGAGCTCGCCCTCCGGTCGGCCCTCGGCGCGGCACGAGCGCAACTGCTGCGGCAGTTGCTGACCGAGTCGAGCCTGCTCGCCGTCGCCGCCGGCGCCTTCGGGTTGCTCATCGCCTGGGCGAGCCTCGACCTGCTCGTGGCCTTCGCGGCGCTGTTCACGACCCGCACCACGGAGGTGGCGGTGGACGGCCGGGTGCTGGCGTTCACCCTCGGGCTGTCCCTGCTGACCGGGGTCGCGTTCGGCGCGGCCCCCGCGCTGGGGGCGCGGCGCGACGTGGCGCTGGCCCTGAAGGAGGCCGGCGCGCAGGCCACCGACACCCCCGCCCGGCGCCGCGTGCGCGGCGTGCTGACGGTGTCGCAGGTCGCGGCGGCGTTCGTGCTCCTGATCGCCACCGGGCTGCTCCTGGCCAGCTTCTACCGGCTGCAGCAGGTGGATACGGGCTTCAATCCGGAGAACGTCCTGACCGCGGAGGTCTTCCCCAACTGGTCGAAGTACACGACGCCGGAGAGCCGGCGCCAGTTCTTCACCGATGTCCTGCAGCGGCTGCAGGACCGGCCCGGGCTCGCGGCGGCCGCCGTCGCCAACGGCTTCCCGATGGCGAGCGAGGTGGGGCAGCAGCGGCGATTCGCGATCGAGGGGCGCACCTACGAGGACCCCGACCTGCGTCCCGAGCTCGAGACGCGCGTCATCAGCCCCGACTACTTCGCGGCGGTCGGCGTGCCCCTGCTCGCCGGCCGGACCTTCACGCAGCTCGACGACGCGGAGACCACGCCGGTGGCGGTCGTCAGCCGTTCCCTCGCCGAGCGCCACTGGCGGGACGGACAGAGCCCCCTCGATCAGCGCATCACCCTGGACGACGGCGAGACGTGGGTCACCATCGTCGGCGTCGCCGGCGACGTGCGCGACCACGGGCTCGACCGCGAGGCGCCGGACCAGCTCTACCGGCCGTTCCTGCAGGGCGCCGGATCGCCGACCCGCGTCCTCGTGCGGGCGCGCGCCGACCCCCGGGCCCTGAGCGGCCAGGTGCGGGACGCCGTCCACGCCGTCGATCCGGAGCAGCCGGTGGAGAACTTTCTCACGCTGGAGGAGACGCGCGCCGGCACCACCGCGACGCGGCGGCTGTCGGTGGTGCTGCTGGGCCTCTTCGCGGCGCTGGCCTTCGTCATCACCGTGACCGGCATCGCCGCGGTCATCGCCACCTCCGTCAGCCAGCGGACCCGCGAGTTCGGCCTGCGGCTGGCCCTCGGCGCCGCGCGCGCCTCGATCCTGACGATGGTCCTGCGGCAGGGGCTCGCCCTGGTGCTGGCGGGGCTCGCCATCGGCGCCGCCGGCGCCTTCGCGCTCTCGCGCACACTGTCCAGCTTCCTCTTCGAGACCGCGCCGACCGATGCCGGCATCTTCGCGGGCGTGTCGCTCGTGTTCATCGTCACCGGGCTCGCCGCGTGCTACCTGCCGGCGCGCCGGGCCATGGGGGTCGACCCCCTCGTCGCGCTGCGCGACGAGTAGCCGAGGACCAAGACCATGACTCTTCAGAGTGCCGTCGTGCGGTGGTTTTCCGGATCGTGCGTCGTGCTGTCGCTCGCGGCCGGCGGGCTCGCTCCCCTCCCGGCCGAAGCGCAGGAGGCTCCCCGTTACGAGCTCGATCCGCTGTGGCCGAAGCTGCCGTTCGGCGACCGGTGGCTGACCGGCGGCCTCGGCGGGATGTGCGCGGGCGGCGATCGAATCGTCATCCTCAACCGGCAGAACGTCGTGCCCGAGGACCTCGACGGGGCGCGCCACGCGCCGCCGGTCATCGAGCTCGACGCCGCGGGCGAGGTGGTGCGGGCCTGGGGGGACCCGGCGCTGATCGGCGACCGGCTGCACGACTGCCACGTCGGGGCGGACGGCAGCATCTGGCTCGTGGCGGCGGGGACCGGCGTCGTGCAGAAGTACAGCGGCGACGGCGGCGAGCTGCTGCTGCAGATCGGCGAGACGGGGCAGTACGACTCGTCGGACGGCACGCGGCAGGGGCGGCCCCTGAACTCCGACCGCGCGCAGCTCTTCCTGCCGGCGAGCCTCGACGTCGACGAGGAGACCGGCGACGTCTACGTGGCCGACGGCGAGACCCCCGCCGGGAACTACCGCATCGCCGTGCTCGACCGCGAGGGGAGCTTCCTCCGCCAGTGGCCGCTGCACCGGACCGAAGCCGAGGTCGATATCATCCCGCTCCCGCACTGCCTCCGCGTATCGAACGACGGCCTCGTCTACGTCTGCGACCGGCGGGCGGACCGCATCCAGGTGTTCGACCGGATGGGCGGGTTCGTCCGCAACATCGACGTGCCGTTCGACCCCGTCACCCCGCGCGACGCCACCCGCACCGGCACCCGCGGGACGGCGACGGTTCTGGCGTTCTCTCCCGACCCCGAGCAGCGCCTGCTGTTCGTCGTCAACCAGAACAGCGTCATGGTCGACGTGCTCGACCGCCAGACCGGACAGGTGCTGACCAGCTTCGGCGGCGGCCCGGGACGCTACCGCGGCCAGTTCACCCTGCCGCACGGCATCGGCGTCGACGCGGCCGGCAACGTCTACGTGGCCGAGCAGGAGGGCCGCCGCATCCAGAAGTTCATGCCCGTCGCTCCGTGAACGCGGAACGTCGGCGAGACGGCGATGACATTAGGGGAGAGCAGTAGTTCAATGGGCGTCACCCACGTCACGGTCACCATCCGGAACCCGGCCGATCCCCGAGAAGCTGGGAGGGGCCGTTCCTGGTCGATACCGGCGCGATAGATTCGCTCGTCCCGAGACCGTACCTGGAAAGCCATAGGCCTCGCACCCAGGGCCCGGCGGGTCTACGAAACGGCGGACGGCCGCGAGGTCACGACGGACGTCACGACCGGAGAAATCGAATTCATGGGCGAGTTCACCGCCGGCCTCATCATCTTCGGGGACGCCGATGCCGAGCCGCGGCTGGGCGTCACCGCGCTGGAGTCCGCCGGCATCGAGGTCGATCCGCAGAACCAGCGGTTGAAGACGCTGCCCGCGGTGCGGCTCAAGGGGATTCGATGAGTCGCGGCATGCGGCAACTCGGAGCATTCACCCTCGCCGGGCTGGCCATCGCGGGTCTGCCGGCGTTGGATGGCACGGCACAGACCGTCGGCGACGCGTCGAGCGCGTGGCCGTACTTCGGGGGCACGCGCGCCTTCACGCGTTACGCCCCGCTCGACCGGATCGACCGGACCAACGTGGCGCGCCTGCGGGTGGCGTGGCGGCGGCCGGGCGTCGACGCGTCGTTGACGCGGCCGTTCCCCGAGCTGGAGCCGTCCGGCTACCTGAGCGCCACCCCCATCCTGGTCGACGGCGTCCTCTATGCGTCGAACGCGGTGGGGTTGGTCGAGGCGTTCGATCCGGGCACCGGCGAGACCCTCTGGCTGCAGCCGCCTCGGCTGCCGACCCTCGAGGGGGTCGCGGGCCGCGGCGCCCACGGGGTGGCGTTCTGGGCGGACGGCGCGGACCGGCGCATCTTCTCTTTCCGCAACCGGTTCCTGTACGCCCTCGACGCCGGTACCGGGGAGCCGATAGCGGGGTTCGGGGAGGGCGGCCGCGTCGACCTGACCCCGGCCGGGGCCGGCCGCGCCCACGGCGGGGCGAGCCCGATCGTGGTGGGCGACGTCGTCGTCGTGGCGGGCACGGTGGACGGCGCCGGCGACAGCGGCGCGCGCTGGCGGGACAGCGTCCCGGAGAACGTGCGGGGCTACGACGCGCGGACCGGCGCGTTGCGGTGGACCTTCCACGTGGTGCCGCGGCCGGGAGAGGTCGGCGCCGACACGTGGAGCGGCGACTCCCTCGGGGCGTCGGGCGACCTCGGGTCGTGGTGCTGCCTCAGCGCCGACCCCGAGCTGGGCTACGTCTACGTGCCCCTCACCGCGCCGACCGCCGCCTACTACGGCGGCCACCGGCCCGGCGACAACCTCTTCTCGAACAGCCTCGTGGCGCTGGACGCGGCCACCGGCGAGCGGGTCTGGCACTTCCAGATGGTGCATCACGACCTGTGGGAGTACGACACCGTCGGGCCCCCCACGCTGGGGGAGATCACCGTGGACGGCCGCCGCATCCGCGCCGTCATGCAGCCGAGCAAGACGGGCTTCCTGTACGTCTTCGACCGGGTTACCGGCGAGCCGGTGTGGCCGATCGAGGAGCGTCCGGTGCCGCCGTCGACGGTGCCGGGCGAGCGGGCGTCGCCGACCCAGCCGTTCCCGACCCGCCCGCCGCCGTTCGCGCACCAGGGCGTCCGCGAGGACGACCTGATCGACTTCACGGAGGAGCTGGAAGAGCAGGCCCGCGAGGTCGCCGGCCGCTTCGTCCTCGGTCCCCTCTTCACGCCGCCCACCGTCATCGGCGACGGGCCGGACGGCACCGACGGGACCCTGGCCCTCCCCGGCTCCTGGGGGTCGGGCAACTGGAACACCGGTGCGTTCGATCCCGGGACGGGCCTCTACTACGCCTTCTCGCACGTCGTGCCGCGCGTCTACCGGCTGGCCGACGCCTCGGCCGAGGAGAACGCGGAGATGGCCTACTACAGCCCGAACCGCGACGCGCCGTACCCGGACGGCATCCCCCTCGTGAAGCCGCCGTGGGGCCGCATCACCGCCATCGACCTCAACCGGGGCGAGCTCGCCTGGCGGGTGGCCAACGGCCGCGGGCTGCGCGACCACCCGGCCCTGCGCGGGCTCGACCTGCCGCGGCTCGGCATCGCCAGCCGCCCGGTGGCGCTGGTCACCGCGACGCTGCTGTTCATGGGCGACGGCGGGAACGTCTTCGGCGGCATCCAGGACAACATGTGGGGGGCCGGCTTCCGCGCCTACGACAAGGCGACGGGGGCGGTGGTCTGGGAGACGGAGCTGCCGGCCGGCACCACCGGCGGGCCGATGACCTACCTGCACGAGGGGCGGCAGTACATCGTCGTCCCCGTCGGCGGCCGCGACCGGCCGGCCGAGTGGGTCGCGCTGGCGCTGCCCTGAGCCGCATCGGGCGCTCAGGGATGACGCTCGGTGATGCGGGCCGGGTGTCTCGCCTTCGGCGCGGCGCTTTCAGCCCGTGGCGAAACCCCGCGTTGCACCGAGACCGCCGGTCGAATGCAGCGGGGATTTCGCCACGGGCTGCTATACCTCGATCAGCTCGAATACGCCGAACACACGGTAGTCGCGCGCGTTCGAGGTCACGATGCGGGTCACGCCGCTCCGGTAGTAGGTGGCCGCGAGCAGGGTGTCGAGCAGCCGCTTGCGTCCGAGACCGTGTTCCTGCATCCATGCCAGGAACTGGCTTGCGACCTGGTCGTTCGGGAAGATCCGCTCCACCTCCGTCGCGTTCCACCAGAAGCTCGCCTTTGCCAGTGCCTGCGCCATGGGCAAGGGCCGCTCGAAGCGGCGCCGGTCGGTCACGACGTGAATGAACTCGGAGAGCACCTGCGGCGCGAGCGCCGCCTCACGGTCGCGGCCCAGAATCTCCCGTCGCAGCAGCTCGAGCGCCGCGCCGTGGCCCTCCGTTTCCTGGATCTCGATCTGCACGAGAAAGGTCGTGTCAAGCCCTGTCATTGTCGAGCATCTCCCCCAGCAGGTCGTCGTCGATGTGCAGTGGTTTCAGCACCCGGCCCACCGAGACCGGGCTCAGATCGGCCAGGGTGGTGGAGCGGGCGATGCGCCGCTCGCGGAACTCCTCCATCGCTTCCCGGATCAGCTCGGACGCGGTGCGGTCGCGCGCCCTGGCGAAGCGCTGGAAGTCCCGGTAGACCGGCTCGGATACATTTATGGTTATGGTCTTCATACATTTATCCTGATGTATGACATGCCGGTCGTCAATCACCGCGGCCCGGCGAACCGGGCGGCCTCGGCGCCGGCCCGCAACCGAGCGGCTGGACGAGCCGGCCGGGATCGCCGGGCCGGGACCGCCGTCCCGTGGGTCGCCGGTCTTGACATCGACCATTCGTCGGGGCATCGTGGGCGCGACAGGAGGGGCAATGACCACTGGCGGCGCTCGGCCTCGAAGAACGATTCGGGCAAGACCGTGCGGCGCCTCTCTGGCCGCCCTTGCCTTGACCTTGGCCCTGACCGGCCTGCCGTTTGCCGCCTCCGCGGAGACCCGCGGCTACGTGATCTCCATGGTCCACACCGCGACCTGGGGGAACACGGACACGTGCCCGCAGGGGGACAACGGCGGACTGGCCGATCTCAAGGCGCGTCGGCTCGTCGGCCGGGGCTACAGCGAGACGGAGGCCAGGGCCATCCTCGCCAACGGCGGCGTGGACGGGGACGGCAACCGGGTGCCGATCACCGAGCTCCCGCGCCTCGACGGCCGGGAGGTCAACCCCGGCAACGTGCCCGTTCTCGCCGCCGACCCGCAGATCCGCACCGCGCAGGGACGGTTCGCCCACGGCTTCAATCTGAACGGCCTGGTGGAGCCCGAATCCTTCGAGGATCCGGTCAGCGGCGAGATCGGCGTGGACAACCGGATGTGGCGCGCCCTGGGCTGCTTCGAGGTCTATCAGGTCCGGCGGCCGGTGCGGCCGTACAACGAGGACATCGCCTGGGACACCGCGCTCGACGCGATGCCGGCGTGGCTGATGTCGGTGTCGGGGCCCGACCTCGACCGCGACGGCGAGGTCACGGTCACCTTCGACCGGGCCCTGAACGTGGCCATGCGCGACGCCCGCGGCGGGGTGCTGTCCGGCGCCACCTACGTCGTCGATCCCGACCCGCGCTCGCACAGCGTGTTCGCGGGCCGCATCGAGGAGGGGGTCCTCACCGTCGAGCCGGGCGACTTCTCCATTCAGGGCGAGTCGCAGTTCTACGCGATTCTGCGGTTCACGGGGACCCGGCTGCGGCTGGAGATGGCGGAGGACGGCAGCGCGTCGGGCATCATCGGCGGCTATCAGCCCTGGCGCGACTACTTCCATTACCTCGCGATTCGCGGCGAGGAGAACGCCCAGGTCGACCTGCCCGGGGTGTACTACGCCATGAAGCGTCTGGCCGACGGCGCGCCCGACGCCGAGACCGGAGAGAACACCGCGATCTCCGCCGCCTATTGGCTGGAGGCGGTGCCCGCCTTTCACGCGACGCTGGCGGGCGGGATCGTCGCCGACGCGGTCGGTCCCGGCCCCGAGCTGAGCGGCCCCGCGGTGCGCGAGCACGTGACGCTGGATCCGGAGTGAGGACAATGGACGGGAGGTTGCACATGCGGCGGTTCTCGCTGCCGGCCCTGCTGGCGGGGCTGATGCTCGGCGTGTCGGCCGGGTGGAGCGCGGCGGAGGAGTTGACGTTCGTGCGCCTCACGCCGGCCCAGTATCAGCGCGCCATCCACGACATCTTCGGCCCGGGCATCCGGGTCGACGACAGCGCCTCGGTGCTCGGCGTGCGCGACCGGGGGCTGCTGGCGGTCGGAGCCAGGCGGGCCACGCTGAGCGCGGCGGAGCTGGAGCGCTACGAGGCGCTCGCGCAGCAGGTCGCCGCGCAGGTGACGGATCCGGCGCGCCGGGCCACCCTCATCGCGTGCCGACCCGCGGCCGAGGACGCGCCCGACGACGCGTGCGCCGCACGGTTCGTCGGGCGGGCGGGGCGGTTCCTGTTCCGCCGGCCGTTGACCGGCGGCGAGACCGGCCTGTACGTGGCGGTGGCGCGCAGCGCCGCCGAGACCCTCGACGATTACTACGCGGGTCTGCGCGCGGCCCTCGCGGGGATGCTGGTGGCGCCGGAGTTCCTGTTCCGCGTCGAGCACAGCGACCCGGATCCCGAGGACCCCGGCCGGCTGCGGCTGGACGCGTGGTCGCGGGCGTCGCGGCTCAGCTTCTTCCTCTGGGACAGCGCCCCGGACCACCTGCTCCTCGACGCCGCCGAGTCCGGGGAGCTGCTCTCCCCGGAGGGGCTCGACCGGCAGGTCGAGCGGCTGCTGGCGTCGCCGCGGGCCGAGCACGGGCTGCGCGCGTTCTTCTCGGACATGCTCGAGCTCGACCGCTTCGCGACGCTGTCCATCGACTCGAGCCTCTTTCCCCGGTTCACGAAGAACGTCGAGGACGACGCGCGCGAGCAGACCCTGCGGACCATCGCCGACCACCTGCTGAACCGGAACCGCGACTACCGGGACCTGTTCGTCACGCGCGACACGTTCCTGACCCCACCGCTCGCCGCGATCTACGGGGTGCCGCTGCCGCGCTCGCAGGAGCTGGGCGGCGCGGTGCCGTGGGTGCCGTATCGTTTTCCTGAGGGCGACAGCCACGTGGGGCTGCTCGCACAGGTGAGCTTCCTGGCCCTGCACTCGCATCCGGGGCGGTCGTCGCCGACCCTGCGGGGACAGGCGGTTCAGCAGATCTTCCTGTGCCGGACGGTGCCGCCTCCGCCCCCGGACGTCGACTTCAGCCTGCTGCAGGACACCTACAACCCCGACTTCCGGACGACGCGCGACCGGCTCGCCGAGCACCGCCGGAACCCGGCGTGCGCGAGCTGTCACAACCTGACGGATCCCATCGGGCTCACGCTCGAGGTGTTCGATGCGGCGGGCGGGTACCGGACCACCGAGAACGGCGCGCCGATCGACGCGAGCGGCGAGCTCAACGGCAGGACCTACGCGGGGCCGGTGGGGCTGGCGGAGGCGCTGAGGGACGAGCCGCGGGCCACGTCCTGCTTCATCGAGCGGGCGTTCTCCTACGGCGCCGCGCGCACACCGACCGATGGCGAGCGGGCTTGGCTCGCCGACGTGGAGACGGAGCTCGTCGAGGGCGGCGTGAAGTGGCGTGACCTCATGCGCCGCATCGCGCAGCATCCGGACTTCTACAGGGTGGTTCCGGGGCAGTCGTGACGGGCGGCCCCGGCCAGGCGAGATGAAGGAAACCGACATGAGTGCAACACGCGAGATCGGCCGCCGCACCGTGCTGCGGGGCATGCTGAGGGGCGGCGCCGCGGTGACCGTCGGGCTGCCGGTGCTGGAGTCTTTCCTGAACGTGAACGGGACCGCCTACGCCGCCACCGGCGCCCCGCTGCCGCCCTGCTTCGGCACGTGGTTCTGGGGGCTCGGGCTGGTCCCCGGCCACTGGGAGCCCGCGGCCGTCGGCCCCGGCTACGAGCTGCCGGAACATCTCGCCGGCCTGAAGCCCATCCAGTCGAAGATCAACCTGTTCAGCGGCATGCAGGTCTTCCTGGACGGCAAGGTCAACCAGAACCACTACTCGGGCGCCCAGGGCCAGGCCACCGGCATGGTGTCGCGCAACGGCGGCGACTATTCGACGAGCATCGACACCCTCATCGGCGACCATATCGGCCGGGGCACGCGGTTCCGCTCGCTCGAGGTGACCTGCGACGGCGACAGCAGCGCGAGCTGGAGTGCGCGCGGGTCGAGCGGGCTGAACCCGTCCGAGACCTCGCCCCTCGCCCTGTACGGGCGCATCTTCGGCGACGGCTTCCGCGATCCCAACCTCGCCGACTTCCAGGCCGACCCCGCGGTGATGGTCCGCCACAGCGTGCTCTCGGCCGTGTCCGAGCAGCGCCGGAAGCTGATGTCGGCGGTGTCCGCGACGGATCGCGCGCGGCTCGACGAGTACTTCTCGTCGGTGCGCGATCTGGAGCAGAAGCTGGCGTTCGAGCTCGACCGGCCGGCGCCGCTGCCCGCGTGCACGGTGCCGGAAGCGGGGACGGAGGAGATCGGCGCCCTCGTCGAGCAGGTCGAGCGCACCCACCGGCAGTACGCGCGGCTTCTCGCGCACGCGATGGCGTGCGGCCAGACGCGGATCTTCAACCTCACGATGGGATCGGCCTTCTCGCGGCTGCGCCTGCCCGGCGAGGTGAACGCCTACCATTCCCTGACCCACGAGGAGCCCATCGATCGGGAGCTCGGGTATCAGCCCGCCTGCAAGTGGCTGGCCGAGCGCATGATGGACTTCTTCCGGGAGCTCGTCGAGACGCTGGACGGGATACAGGAGGGTGAGGGCACCCTGCTCGACCGCACCGTCGTCTTCGCGTTCACGGACCACGGCGAGGCGCGCATGCACTCGATGAAGCGCTACCCGATTATCACCGCCGGCAGCGGCGGGGGGCGGATGAAGACGGGGCTTCACGTCGCGGCGGAGGGCGACGCGGCCACCCGCGTCGGGTTCACCATCCAGCAGGCGCTGGGGGTGGTGAGCGGCCGGTGGGGCACCGAGTCGAACCAGGTCACGCGGCCGTTCGGCGAGGTGCTGGCATGAAGCGTCTGCAATGGGGTCGGCCGGCGGTTCGGTGCGCGGTGGTTGCCGCGGCGTTCGCTCTGGGCGGACCGTTCCCGGCCCTGGCGGAGGAGACGGCGGCGCCGCCGACCGTGCCGCCCGGCGTGACCCTGGTGGAGGTGGTGCGGGAGCTGCAGGCGTCGTCCGCCCAGGTGCTCTGGACCCGGCTCGGGGATGAAGCGGGCCGAACCCTCCTGTTCGGGGAGGACGGCGAGACCGGCGGCGCGAGCTGCGTGGACGCCTGCGCCGCCGAGTTCCCGCCGCTGCTGGCGCCCGCCGGCGCCGAGCCCTTCGCCGACTGGTCGCCGCTGCCCCGAGGGGACGGACGGCTGCAGTGGGCCTACCAGTCGCGCCCGCTGCACACCTGGTCGCGGGAGGAGGAGCCGGGCGAGGTCGCCACCAACGTCGGCCTCGCCGAGACCGCGAACCTGAAGCTCGCCGAGCGGCCGGAAGCGGCGGGGGCGTTGATGCCGCCTCCGGGATGGCGGGTCGCCCGCTTCGAGCCGGCCCGGTCCATCGCGATGCCGGACGGCATCGACGCGAGGCTGGGGTTGTCGGCGCAGGCCGTCGTCCTGAACGACTTCGCCGGGTTCACGCTCTACGCGTTCGACGGCGACGCCGCGGGCGACGGCCAGACGTGCTCCGATGCCGGGTGCGAGATGCACTGGCCGCCGGTGATGGCCCCCGCCCTCGCCCTCGACGTGGGCGACTTCTCGGTGGTGAGCCGCGTGGACGGATCCCGGCAGTGGGCGTACCGCGGACGGCCCCTCTATCGATACCGCGGGGACCTGCTGCCCGGCGACGCGCACGGCCGGGCCGCCGACGCGCGCTGGAGGATGGCCGCGCTGACGGAGAGCTTCCGGCCGCCGCGGGTGGCGGTGACCGCCCTCGAGGGCTACGGCGACGCCCTGTCGCTCGACGGCATCACCCTGTACTCGGGCTCCGCGTTCCAGAAGTACTGGGGCGGGCGCAACCTGCGCGACAGCTTCAAGAACGCCTACAGCCGGGGGAAGCGGCTGGGCGGCGACGCGTGCGCGGACGAGGAGTGCCTGCAGCTGTGGCGCCCGTTTCTTGCGCCCGGCGATGCCCGGTCGACCGGCTTCTGGGATGTCATCGCGCGCCGCGACGGGACCCGGCAGTGGGCCTACAAGGGGTACGCGCTCTACACCCACGCCGATGACGAGGCGCCCGGGCAGAACCGGGGGCAGGCCACCTACACGTTCGCGAAGCTGGACGGCGGCCCCGACGACATCGAACGCGCCGTCTGGCTGGCCGAGCTCGGCGAAACCTACGGCGGCGCCGGGGTGTACTGGAACGTCGCCAAGCCCTGACGCGCCGTTGACATCGACCGCGCCGCGTGGCTGGCCGAGCTCGGCGAAACCTACGGCGGCGCGGGCGTGTACTGGAACGTCGCCAAGCCCTGATCGAACCGCCGGCGGTTCTCGCGCGTATACCTCCACAGCGACGCAAGAGCGTCCGCCGAACGCCCCGAGTCTCCTCTGGCGACGCGGCGCGCTACGGGCGCAGCCGACCGACCCGTATCAACCGTCTCGAGAGCGACGATGAGGAACCTCAACACCCGGCGATGGTCGACTCCTCTCACGATGGGCGCGGGCATCTTCGTGGTGGCTACCGGCCTGCTGATGTTCTTCGTCACGGAGAGGCCCTTCAAGTTCGCGCACGAGCTGATCGGCATCGGGTTCTCCGCCGCCGTCGTTCTTCACGTGCTGACCCACTGGCGGTCGTTCAGCAACTACTTCACCCAACGCGGCGCCGTCCGCGTCCTGGTGCTGGCCTGGTCGACGGGAATCGGTCTGGTCGCGGCGTCCGCGATCCTGAATACGGGAGAAGCGGAGGAGCTGATCGTCGAGCGAATCGACAGTGCTTCCATCGCCCTGCTCGCCCCGGTCGTCGGTATGGACGTGAGAGCCCTCGTCGACAGACTCGGCGACGACGGCTTCGAGGTCGACGACCCCGGAATGTCCATCCGGCAACTGGCCGATCGCCACGACGCCGAGACGGACGACATCCTGCTCGCCGTGTTTCGCTAGCCTGGGCCGGAGCTACCCCGGGAACGCGTCGAGAAAGTGGACCTCGCCGTCGAGCGCGCCGGCCTCGACGCCCACCGCGGCCGATTCCGGCGACGCCATGTACGCCTCTGCCCGTTTCCGGTCCTCGACGTCGAGCAGGAAGAAGACCTGGTCCGGCGCGTCCACCGAGCGCCACACCTGAAGGACGGTCAGACCCGCCGCCGCGCCCGCGGCCGCCTGGGCGTCGAAGACGCGCTTCCACCTGTCGGCGTCCTTCACACGATTGCGAACCAGCAACACCATCGTCCCCCCTTACTCGGCGGCCGGCGGCGCCGGCATCTCGAACGCGGGCCCCGGCTGTCTCACGGTGAGGACGGGGCAGGGCGCCTTGCGCACCACCTTCTCGGCCACGCTGCCGAGCAGCAGGTGCCTCACCGGCCCGCGCCCGTGCGTGCCCATGACGATCAGATCGATCGCGTTGTCCGTGGCGTAGCGGACGATCTCGACGAACGCGTGGCCGACCCGGAGCGCCCGCACCGTCTCGACGCCGCCCAGCGAGACCCGCTCGAGGTGCCGCTCGGCGTCGGCCTGCCAGTTCTCGAGCAGATCGGGGACGACCGGCGCCGCCGCCCCGACCGCCCAGTCCTGCGGCGACGGGTCGGGCACCACGTACAGCACGTGCACCTCGGCGCCAAAGCGTTCGGCCATCTCGCGGGCGTAGCCCAGCGCGTGGCGGGCGGTGTCGCTGAAGTCGGTCGGCAGCAGGATTCGCTGGAGGGTCATGGGGGAGTCTCCATCCCGGGAGGCATGCGCCGCAGCACGGCGCGGGCTCCAGGGATTCTGTCGCGTGCAGGGCGAAGCCGCAAGGGGACGGTCCAGGGGCTCGGTGTCGGAGCGCGCCACGGTGAAGGAGAGCACCCCGGTGAAGGGTGCCGGCGAAGGTGATCGACAGCGAGGGCACGGGACTGGTGATGCCCTCGCCGACGATTCAGCGCCAGACTCGGCGCGGCACAGCGCCCCGAGCTCTCGGGCGGCTGCTCACGCGTCCTTGCATTGCCGCGATCTTCCCGGCATAGTGGGCAGGCATCGACAAATCGCATTCCGTCTGGACGGTCGCAAATGAGAGCTGGATTCCTTGCGGCGGCGTGTTTGGCGGCGTTCGCAGCCGGCGTCTCGGCGCAGCCGGCCGACCCGGCCGCCCGGGGCTCGACCCCCGCCCCCGGCATGTCCCGCGCGACCGTGCGCGGGCTCCTCGACGACTACTGCGTGCGCTGCCACAACCCGCGGGCCGCGGTCGGACGGAACACCGGCGTCCTGTGGGACGCCGTCGATCTGGCCCGCGTGGCCGATCACGCGGAGGTCCTCGAACGCGGCGTGCGGCGGCTGCGGGCGGGCATGATGCCGCCGGCCGGCTCGCCGCGCCCGGACCCCGAGGTCTACGCGGCGCTGACCGAGTGGCTCGAAACCGAGCTGGACCGCCACGCGGTGCGGCGCCTCCCGCCCCCCGGGCTCCACCGCCTGAACCGCAGCGAGTACGCCAACGTCGTGCGCGATCTGCTGGCGGTCGAGGTGGACGCCGCGCGGCTTCTTCCCGCGGACGACTCGAGCCGGGGATTCGACAACCAGGCCGGCACGTTGAGCCTGTCGCCGGCCCTCATCGAGGCCTATCTGTCGGCGGCGGCCCGCATCGCCCGGCTGGCCGTCGGCAACGTCGCGAGCCCCTCCCAGACCGTCTATCGCGTGGCGGAGGACGCGACCCAGAACTACCATGTCGACGGGCTGCCGTTCGGCACCCGCGGCGGGCTCAACGTGCGGCACCTGTTTCCCGCCGACGGCGAGTACGCCCTCCGGGTGGTGCCGGTGAACATGGGCAACATGGGCAACACGCGGCCCTTCGGCGAGGTGCGCGGCGAGCAGCTCGAGATCCTCGTCGACGGCGAGCGGGTGGCGCTCGTCGACTGGGACGAGGCGCTGGGGGTTGGGGCGCGCGGCCGCGGGGCGCGCGAGCTCGCCATCGATCTCCGCCTCCCGGTCGAGGCCGGCCCGCACACCGTCGGCGTCACGTTCCTCGCCACCAACCTGGCCCCCAGCCTCGATCTGAACGACGCGTTCCTGCGCAGCACCATCGAGACCGGCGGGCTTCCGGGCTTCACGTTCCATCCGCACGTCGGCAGTCTCCGCATCGACGGCCCGTACGACGCCGCCGGCGCCGGCGATACGCCGAGTCGCCGCCGCATCTTCACGTGCCGTCCCGCCGGCGCCGCCGACGAAGAGCCCTGCGCCGAAGCGATCCTGTCGGCGCTCGTGCGCCGCGCCTACCGGCGGCCGGTCGCCGCCGCGGAACTCGACACGGTGATGGGCTTCTACCGGCTGGGCCGGGAGACCGGAGGCTTCGAAGACGGCATCGAGATGGGTCTCCAGCGGATTCTCACCGACCCCCGTTTCATCTACCGGGTCGAGGTCGAGCCCCCCGGCCTAGCCCCGGGCGACGTCCATCCCGTCAGCGACCTGGAGCTGGCCTCGCGGCTCTCGTTCTTTCTGTGGAGCAGCGGTCCGGACGACGACCTGCTCGACCTCGCGGAGCAGGGCCGCCTGCGCGAGCCCGCGGTGCTGGAGGAGCAGGTGGGGCGGATGCTCGCCGACCCGCGGTCGGCGGCGCTGGCCGCCGACTTCGCGGGCCAGTGGCTGACGCTACGGGGCCTCGAGAGCCAGGCCCCGGTCGTCGAGCGCTTTCCCGACTTCGACGACAACCTGCGGCAGGCGCTCCGCCGCGAGACCGAGATGTTCTTCGCGAGCCTCGTGGCCGAGGATCGCAGCGTGCTCGACCTGCTGACCGGCGACTACACGTTCGTCAACGAGCGGCTGGCCCGGCACTACGGGATCCCGAACGTCTACGGCAGCCGGTTCCGGCGGGTCGCGCTCGGCGACGGGCACGACGCGCGCCGGGGCCTGCTCGGCAAGGGAGGCATCCTGACCGTGTCGTCGCAGCCCGGCCGCACGTCCCCGGTGCAGCGGGGCAAGTGGGTGCTGCAGAACCTGCTGGGCGTCACGCCGCCCGACCCGCCGCCCGACGTGCCCGACCTGCCGCCGCCGGCCGACGATCCCGCCGGCAACACGCGCGAGCCCTCGATGCGCGAGCAGATGGAGCAGCACCGCGGGAACCCGGTCTGCGCCGGGTGCCACCGCCTGATGGACCCCATCGGGTTCGCGCTGGAGAACTTCGACGCCATCGGCCGCTGGCGCACCGACGAGGACGGCGCCCCGATCGACGCCTCGGACGTGCTGTACGACGGGCACGCCATCGACGGTCCGGCCGGCCTCAGAGCCTTCCTGCTCCGCTACTCGGACCAGTTCGTCCGAACCGTGACCGAGAAGCTCATGACCTACGCCCTCGGCCGCGGGGTCGAGCACCACGACATGCCGGCGGTGCGGGCCATCGTGCGCGCGACGGCGGCCGACGACTACCGCTTCACGACGCTGGTGATGGGCGTGGTGCGCAGCGATGCGTTCCAGATGAACATGCTGGTCGGCGACGGCGCGCCCGCGGATCAGGAGCAGGAGTCGGCGCCGTAGGACGGCGCGGATTCGCAGGGTTGCTCGGGCGGCAATCGGAGCCGCAGGCGACGATTTCCGGGCGAGGCGTCTGCGCCGTAGAAGGGCGCGGATTCGCAGGGTTGGTCGGGCGGCAGGCGGAGCCGGAAGGCGACGATTCACGGGCTGGGGGAGGCTGAGGATGTTCATCGCGAAGCGGCGCCTGCCGCGCCGGACGTTTCTGCGGGGAATGGGCGCGACGGTCGCGTTGCCGTTGCTCGAGTCGATGGTGCCGGCGGCCACGCCGCTGCACGCCGCCGCGGCGGCGCCGACCCGCTTCACGGGGATCTTCATCCCGCACGGCGCCGCGCCCGGCTACTGGATTCCCGACACGGTGGGGCGGGGCTTCGCGTATCCGTACATCTGGGAGCCGCTCGAGCCGTTCCGGGACCAGGTGGTGATCACGAGCGGGCTCTGGTCGCGGTCGGCGGAGTCGCCGCCGGGGGTGACCGGCGCCGACCACTTCGTCGCGGCCGCGTATCTCTGCGCCGAGAAGCCGAAGAAGACGACCGGCGCGGACATCGACGCCGGGACCACCATCGACCAGCGCATCGCGCGGCGGATCGGCCAGGACACGCTGCTGCCGTCGCTGCAGCTCGCGGTCGAGGATCCGGGCGCCAACTCGAGCAACTGCGGCGAGGGTTACAGTTGCGCCTACACCAACTCCATCTCGTGGCAGACGCCGACCCGGCCGCTCCCGATGGAGATCAACCCGCAGGTGGTGTTCGAACGGATGTTCGGCGACGGCAGCACGGCGGAGGAGCGGTTCCGGCGGCGCGAGCGGCAGCGCAGCATCCTCGACTCGGTCACCGAGAGCCTGGCGCGCCTGCGGGTCGACGTCGGCGCCGGGGATCGCGTCCGGCTGGATCAGTACCTCACCGACGTGCGCGAGATCGAGCGGCGGCTGGAGATCGCGGCCCGCGCGTCGATCGAGACCCCCGACGTCGCCGTGCCCTACGGCGTGCCGGCGTCGTTCGACGCGCACATCAGGCTGCAGCTCGATCTGCTGGCGCTGGCGTTCCAGGCGGACATCACCCGCGTCTCGACGCTGCTCTACGCGCGCGACCTCACCGGCCGCGTCTACCCCGAGAGCGGCACCAGCGCAAGCTTTCACGGCGCGTCGCACCACGCCGAAGAGCCGAGCCGGGTGCGGGAGTACGCCAAGCTCAACCGCTACCACGTCGGGACGCTGGCGCACTTCGTGGAGAAGCTCCGCTCGATACCGGACGGCGACGGCACGCTGCTGGACCACACGCTGGTGCTCTACGGCTCCAATATGGGGAACTCGAATCAGCACCTGCACTACGATGTCCCGCACGTGCTGATCGGCGGCGCCTCGGGGCGGCTCGAAGGGGGGCGGCACCTCGCCTATCCCCAGCGCAGCGTGACGAGCGGAAATCTGCTGCTGAACATCATGGACATGTTCGGCGTGCACCACGACCGCATCGGCGACAGCACGGGCCGGCTGGCGGGGCTGTAGCGGAAGAGCTTCCGCGGAGCCGGCCGGCGGTAACGCAGAAGAAAAAGAGGCTGATCATGCGTCTGCGACGCTCCCGTCCCGTCCTGGTCCTGCTGGCCCTGGCGCTGGCGTGTGGCCCTTGCGCGTCCGCGTCGGCGGCCGACACGCCGCTGATCGAGGCGGCTCGCATCGGCGACGTTGCGGCCGTGCGCGCGTCCATCGATCGGGGCGCCGACGTCGACGGCCGGGCCGCGGACGGGGCCACGGCGCTCCACTGGGCCGCGTATCGCGACGACCTGGCGATCGCCCGGTTGCTGATCGACGCGGGCGCCGACGTCAGGGCGAAGAACCGGGCCGGCGTCACGCCGCTCGCGCTCGCCGGCGCCAGCGCCCGCGCGGCCCTGGTCGAGAGGCTGATCGACGCGGGGGCCGACCCGAACGAGCGGATGCCCGGCGGTGAGACGCCGCTGATGATGGCGGCGCGGACCGGCCGCCTCGAGGTGCTCGGGGTGCTGCTGGAGCGGGGCGCGGCGGTGGACGCGGCCGAGGACCGGCGCGGCACGACGGCGTTGATGTGGGCCGCCGCGAACGGGCGTCCCGAGGCCGTTCGTCTTCTCGTCGAGCGCGGCGCGGACGTCTCGGCCCGTTCGAAGGCGGTCCCGATGGGCCGGGGGCCGTACCTGGCCCCCATCGCGCGCGATCGCATCGAGGACGCACGGCGGGGCGTGGGACAGGCGGGCGCCCCCGCCCGCACCGCGGATCTCAGCGACGTGCCGCCGCTGACCCGGCGGGATCGGGACGCCGCGCGCGGGGGCGGCAGCCCGGATGCCGCGGCGGCGGGGGAGGCGCGGCCCGGGGACGAGCCCCGGGGCGCACCGACCCGCGCCGACGTCCCCGAGCCGTCGTCTGCGCTCCGCCCGCCCCGCCCCGCCCGGCCCCTCGCCGGCGGTCTGACCGCGCTGGTCTTCGCCGCCCGGCAGGGCGACGTGGAGTCCGCGCGGGCGTTGCTGGACGCGGGCGCCGGCGTGAACCAGACCACCGAGTACGGCTGGACGCCGCTGCTGGCCGCCGTCCACAACCGGCACTACCGGCTCGCGATGGTGCTGCTCGAACGCGGCGCCGACCCGAGCCTCGCCAACCAGGGCGGCTGGACGCCGCTGTATCTCGCGACGGACAACCGCAACATCGAGGCGGGGGACTACCCGACGCGCCGGCCGGATGGGGACCATCTGGAGCTGATTGCCGCGCTTCTCGCCCGGGGCGTGGACCCGAACGCGCGGATGGCTTCGAGCACCGAGACCCGGACGATCTTCACCCACCAGTGGCTGTACGAGGCGGGCGCCACCCCGTTCCTGCGCGCCGCCCAGTCCGGCGACCTGGCCCTGTTGCGGCTGCTGCTGGAGCACGGCGCGGATCCGTCGATCCCGACCACGAACGGCACGACCCCTCTGATGGTCGCGTCCGGAATCGGCTGGGTCGAAGGCGTGACCCATGAATGGTCCGAGGAAGACACGCTCGACACGGTGAGGCTGCTGCTCGATCTCGGCGCCGACGTGAATGCGGCGGACGCCGACGGGCGCACCGCGTTGCACGGCGCCGCGCACAAGGGCCGCAACGACATCGTGCGGCTGCTGGTCGATCACGGCGCCGATCCCGGCGCGCGCGACTACGGCAGCCGCGACAGCATCCACGCCCTGGCGGGCGTCACGTGGCAGGCGATCGACTACGCCGACGGCCTCGTACGCATCGGGGTGCAGTCGTCCATCGCGCATCCCGAGACCGCGGCGCTGCTGCGGGCCCTGATGACCGAGGCGGGGCTGCCGGCGCCGCCCGAGGGCCGCACGCTGGACTCCATCTGCGTGACGGCGGCCTGCCAGTAGACTCTCGCCGCGAGCCGTCGCCGGGCGCCGGGCTCGCGCCGACTTCGACCGCGAGCGGTTCCGCAGCGATGAAGCGCGCGCCGCGCGCCGCCGCCGGGCGCCGGGCTCGCGCCGGCCCCCCGGTTCGCGTGACATCCCAACGCCCGCCCCGTTCGCGGGGCATCGCGACGGCTCCGCGCGATCGGCGCGCGGGCGCGCCGGGCGTCGCCGGCATGCGCCGAACCGGGTCGCTTGGGGCTGTCCCACGCGCCCAGACCGGATCACGGCCCCGCCGTCGCGCCGCTCACGAACAGCAGGTCGTGGATGCGCCCCCGGCCGCGGCGTCGGACGCATGGCGGCCCGCGACCGTCTTCTCGAGTTGACCGGCGTCTCCCGACTTGACGTACCACTCCCAGCGCGCACCGTCGGGGTCGGCCAGCCAGGTCTCCGTCTTCTCGGCAAAGCAGCAGACGGTCTCCTCGACGCCGGTCGTCTCGAGCCCGTCCGCGCGCAGGCGCCGTTCGGCCGACGCGACCTCCTCGGCCGTCTCCACCTCGACTCCCAGATGGTTCAGGGTCGCGCCCTCCGGACCTTCGAAGAGGACCAGCTTCAACGGCGGATCGGCAATCGCGAAGTTCGCGTAGCCGGGCTTCACTTTCGCGGGGGCGGTGCCGAACAGGCGGGAGTAGAACGCGACCGCCTTGTCGAGGTCGGTGACGTTGATCGCAAGCTGTACGCGGGACATGGGTTGCTCCTTCGAGATTGTGCCATGGGCTTGTCGGCGCAATCGGCGCAGGGCATCGGCGTACTCCGGAGATGATCCGAAGTCGATTCCGCGGGAACGTCGATTGCCATTTGGGCGGGATGTCGTCCGGCGCTTCACGTTCGATCGCCAGACAGCGCATTGTACCGCCGCCAGGCGCGATGTGGCCGAGCCCGCACCCGGCGTTGCGCCGACGATGTGCCGCGAGCTGGACGGCACCGGTGTCGCTGCGCAAGCCTGAGGTGGAGGGGCCGCCGGGAAACAATCCGACGGGTCGGTCAAGACCCACGAGGTCGACGTCGTACCACCCAAAGGGACATCTGTCTGCTGGAGAGGCACCGCGTGCCCAAGCCGAGACCCACCCAAGAGGCGGACCGAACCAGCAATCAGCGGACGCCTCCTGTTCGAGGTTCACGCCGACATCCGCACCACCGGTCTACTGCTGCGCCCTGCCCGCATCCGCACTGGAGCCGCTGCGCGGCATCCACATGACGCCGATCGCGTAGTCCAGATCGAGCCGCTCTCCGTGCCAGTCCGGCGTCGCGGTGTCGGGGCCGATCGCGATGTCGGCCGCGGCCAAGCCCGCGTCGGTCGGCGTCAGCGGCGGGCCGGTCCAGGCCGGCGCCGCCGGCGCGTCCGGGAACGGCCGGCCGTCGGGCCAGCGGAACTCGGCATCGCCCGCCGGGCCCAGTCGAACCTGGAAGCCCTCCTCGTGGACCGCCCGGTGGTGCCGGCGGCAAAGCAACACGAGGTTGTCGAGCCGTGTCGCACCGCCGTCGGCCCAGGACTCGATGTGATGGACATCGCAACGTCGGGCGTGGCAGCCGGGGAACCGGCACTGCCGATCCCGCGCCTGCAGTGCGCGCCGGAGCGCCGGCGGGATGGTGCGGGTCCTGCGGCCGACGTCGAGGACAGAGCCGTCGGCCGCGTGCCGCATCACCACCTTCGCGGCGTCGCACGCCATTCGTCTGGCGGTCTCGGTGGACACCCGGAGGCCGTCGGCGTCTTCCAGCGCGGCCTGGCCGGGACCCTGAGGGGGAGAATCAGCCGCGGCCGCGCTACGGCTCGCCTCTGCACGCCCTTCGACGCCAGGGGGACGCGATGACGTCTCCGCGGAGACGTCCGAACCGACGGTCACGTCCGCCGGCGGAGCTTCCGCCGACGGCGTCTCCGCGGAGACGTGGGACTTGCGACCGGCCCCGCCGGGTGGCGTCTCCGCGGAAGCGCGGGACTCGCCATCCGCGCCGCCGGGCCGCGTCTCCGCGGAAACGTGGGACTCACGATCCGCGGCGGAGGGCGGCGTCTCCGCGGAGACGTCCGGCTCGCGAGCGCCGGCCTCGGACCGGAGCGTGTCCGCCTCGACGTGCAGCACGACCTGGTAGCGGTCGCCCGCCGTCCCCCGGTCGAGGTCGGCGGCCAGCGCGCTCTCCGCCAACAACCCCAGCGCATCCGCCTGCCGCTGGCCGAAGCTGATCTTCGCCGCCTCTTCCCCCGACACGTCCGCCCGCAACCGGTCGGCCGCCGCCTCCAGCGCCCGCCGCACGACGGCGCCGACCTCGGGCGACAGCCGCCCCCCGATGGCGACCATCCCGTCGTCGTCGACCCGCGTGGTCAGGTTCCGGCCCGCGTGCCGCCGCTGCTCATCGGCCGCCTCCGCCTGCCGGTCCACCCGGCGCCAGGCGCGGGTCAGGCGTTCGACGTGGGCCGCGGTGCCGGACAGGGCGAAGTCGAGGAGACGGCGCTCGTTCTGGGGCGTCGCCACCCGGGTGAGGGCGCGCATCTTCGAGTAGGAGACCCGACCCCGCTGCATCGCCTCGCTCAGCCGCGGCAGGTCTCCCAGCGCGCGCGCCACCCGCACCTTCTCGCGGGCCGCGCCGAGGGCGAGCCCGGTGCGCCAGTTCAGCCACTGCGCACACGACGTGAACCCGGCCCACCCGTCGCGCTCATCGAAGCGGCGGATCAGCACGAGCAGCTCGTAGGTGGCGGCCTGGATGCGGGCGGACAGCTCGGCGATGTCGTCGCCGAGACGCGCGGCCTCGCCAACGGGTCCGGACGGGGGGACGCCCGCGCAATCGGCTTCCTGGTGGTCTGGAGCAACGTTCATGGATCCATTGTAAGCCCCGTTTTTTCAAAGAGTTGAGAGCATTCGTGCGCGTCGATCGGGGCGCCGGGGTCGGTTTGGATCGTTCTGGCCGGCCGCAGGGCCGCAGCGAGCCGATGTGACGGCCTGAACCCCCTTGCAGCTCGCATTCCGGACTGGGAGCCAGTCTGCGGTCAGAAAGTTGTCAAGCGAAAAGTTCGCATCGTGCAACCCTTTCTTGTTGAGCGGGTCAGAGATCCCGGTTGGCCGAACTGTTCGGAACTGGCGAGGTGAGCGTCGGAGTGCACCCTGGTTACGGCGCACGCCGCAGACGCCTCCACCAGGTACGGACCGATCCGGCAACGGTCTGCCACCACGGATGCTTCCGCCGCATCGGCCCGCTGGCGGAACGGATGCGGAGCGTCGCGCCGGTTTCGGGCCGAAGCGTGCCCTGCCGGCAACGCGATGGTAGATTCCGTCCCCGCGCGGTACGGGACAGCACCGGGGCGGCGGTGCCGCGGGCCTTGGTACGCGATCGAGCCGCTTGGGGGCCGGGGCGCCAACCCTGGGCCTTGGCCGCCAGCACGATTCGTGCGCATGCCATTGCGTCCGCCCCCGCGTCGTGGTGCCGTAGCGGGATGCGCAGCCGGCGACAGACGTCGGGGAGTTTCGTCGGGCGGATTCCCCACTGCGCTCGGGCAAGCTGTACCGTGCAGATGAACGGCGCACGTGACGGGCGCAGACGGTAGCGGGCGCAGCACGCGTGCAGAACGCTCCGGTCGAACGGCGCGTTGTGGGCGGCGAGGAATGCGGCGCTGTCGATCCAGGCGCGAAGCGTTGGCCAGAGCTCGGCGAAGGAGGGTGCGTCGTGCACGTCCCTCCAGGTCAGGCCGTGGAGGTCACTGAAGGTGAACCGAGGGCTGGGCGGTCGGATCAGGTAGGTTCGCGAGAGCACGACGCGGCCGTCGCAACCGGCTGCGAGTCCGATTGCGCAGGCGCTGTCCCGGCGGGCAGTCGCGGTTTCGAAGTCTATTGCGAGGAAGGTGGTTGGATCATGCACGGCGGTGGAGACCGACCGGATGGAAGTGTAGCACTGGCCTGGGCGAAGTCACCAAATCGAAAAGGAGCGACTGGGTCGGGCTGGCTCAGTCTGATCGACCACTCGATCGATGTTGCTGCGGTGGCGGAGGCGCTGGCGAATCTCCCGACGATCAGGGCGCGGCTCGGTTCGCTGGCCGGACGCGACCTGTCGGATGTCGACATCGCTCGTCTCTGCTTCCTGGTCGGGCTTCACGACGCCGGCAAGGTGAATCACGGCTTTCAGGCCAGGCTGGCCGGGAAGAAGCCGGACGCGGGCCACATCGGACCGCTCTAGGTGCTCCTAGGATCGGTTCCGTTGACGATGGAGGGGCGCCGGCTGAGGCGCGACGTGCTTCGCGCCCTCATGGCATCGCGGTGGCGATCGTGGTTCGCGGATACGGACGCGGAATGCGGTTTCTGGAGCGTAATACTGGCGCATCACGGCACCCTGCCGGCTCATGACGCCCCTCGCTCCGACCCTCGTCTCTGGCGAGGGCGTGACGGCTATGACCCGCTCGCTTCACTTGAGGTGGTGGCGGAGATCCTGGCTGACATGTTTTCTCGTCGAGCGTTTGCGCCTGATCACGACCATTTGCCGGACCGGTCGCGGTTCCAGCACGCTTTCGCCGGTCTTGTGACGCTGGCCGACTGGCTGGGTTCCGACGGGACGGTGTTCGGATCTGAACGCGAGGGTGCGCCGTCGGGGAGGTCGCGCGTTCGGTGGGCGCGGCAGCAGGCGGCGGCACTGATGAATCGCCGTTGGTTCGATCCGGGTCGGGCTCGTGAGGCGGCAGCGCAGTGCTCGATGGACTTCGGGACCCTGTTCCCGCACGTTCCGGCGCCACGCACGCCACGTCCGGCGCAGGTGGCGCTGCTGGAAGCTTCCCTGCCACGACCGGGCCAAGTGACCGTGCTTGAAGCGGAGACGGGTTCCGGAAAGACGGAGGCGGCGCTGATTCACTTCCTGCGGCTGTTCCGTGCCAGCGAGGTGGACGGTCTCTACTTCGCGCTGCCGACCCGTGCTGCGGCTGTCCAGATCCATCGCCGGATCAGACAGACGCTGGGCGGCTGGCTGGGTGCGGCGGCGCCGCCGGTCGGATTGGCCGTTCCGGGGTATCTCCGTGCGGACGACCACGAGGGTGAGCGTCTGCCGCAGAGCTTTGACGTTCTGTGGCCGGATGAAGCCGATCGGGATCGGACCTGGGCCCTCGAGAACGCCAAGCGCTATCTTTCCGGGGCGGTGATGGTCGGCACGGTTGATCAACTCCTGATGGGGGGTCTCCGGGTAGGGCACGCGCCGTTCCGCTCGGGTCCCATGCTGCGGCTGCCGCTCTGCGTCGACGAGGTACACGCGTCGGATGCGTACATGACTGAACTGTTGCGCAACGTGCTAGATCAACACAGGGCGGCGGGGGGACACGCGATCCTGATGTCGGCGACGCTCGGTTCACTCGCGCGTCTGCGGCTGCTCGGCGGTCGTGTCGAGGCCCATCAGGCGGCCGATGCCGTTCGGGCGGCGGCGGAGCCGTATCCATCCATGCAAACCAGCGGTGGGGAGTTGCAGGCGCTCCCGGGCGACCGCCGAGCGGCGTGCGAGAAGCGCGTTGCAGTGGAAGTGCTCAACCCCGAGATGGACGACGGCCCCCTGTTGGCGCGGCTGAAGGCGGCGGCGGCGGCGGGAGCGGCCGTGCTCTTCATCCGGAATCGGGTCGATGACGCCCGACGAACGGTTCAGCAACTCGAGGAGATCGGTTCGCCGCTATTGCGTTGCCGGGGAAGAACCGCTCCGCACCACGGTCGGTTCGCGCCGGAGGATCGTCGGCTTCTCGATGACGCGCTGGAACGGGCCCTGTCGCCGAGAGAGTCGCGGGACGGTGTAGTAGCAGTCACGACCCAGACGGCGGAACAATCGCTCGATATCGATGCGGACTGGCTGGTTACGGACATCGCACCTGGAGACGTACTGCTGCAGCGGATTGGCCGGCTGCATCGGCACGACCGTGGGCGGGCGGCGGGGTTCGAGGCGCCACGGGTTACGGTGCTGGCGCCTACGCCGGACCAGCTTGTCGGCGGGCTGAGCGAGAGGGGCGAAGTTCGGCGCGGGCGTACGATCCTGGGCCTCGGGAGGGTCTACCCGAACATCGTCGGGATCCTGGCAACGCGCGCGTGGCTCGTGGAGCGTGGCCAGATCCGGATTCCCGACGACAACCGTCAACTCGTCGAGACGGCGACGCACTGCGCAGGGCTGGTGGAGTTTGCCGACGACCGATTGCGTGGTCCGTGGCCAGCTCATCTGCGAGATGTGGAGGGCAAGAACGGCGCCGCGGCGACCGCCGCCAGGGTTGTGGAGATCGACTGGCACCGCCCCCGCGTTGTCCATGCCGGGTATCGCAAGTGCGTCTGACCGAGATCGACCGTCTGGTAGTCCTGAAGCTCCTCACCCTCGCGCACGAGGGCGCTGGCTATCGAAAGACGTGACTGCAGGCTCTGAAGCCGCTCGGAGTTACGCCAGGACCGCCTGCTCGCCCGACGACACAAGCAGGCCCGCTCTGCGGTTTCCCCGCACACGCGGGGATGGACCCGATCACCGCGGCCTGAGGCGCCAGCCCGGCCAGGTTTCCCCGCACACGCGGGGATGGATCCCGCGGCTGACGAATAGGGGAAAGGCGATCCGAGGTTTCTGCGTATTTCGCTGAAGTGGAACACCGATTCCGGGGATCTGGAACACGGGATTCCGGCGAAGTGGAAAGCTCGTCCGGTGCCTGTGGAGCGATATGGGCGCCGTCTTCGGCCTCCAAAGGGTGGGTAAACGCGCCTTGGACGACGCCCCACGCCTCCTGCGGGCGGTGGTCCGGCGCGTCGTGTGTCCGTCGCATCGAGCAGCCTTGTAGCGCGGACGGCCGAGACGGCCACGCGAGCCCCAAGCGAGCCGTTCGGCCAGTCCGCGCAGGTCGACGCTGTGTGGCAGGGTGCTTCGTGCACTTTCTACAACGGCCGCGAACCGCCAACGATGAGCGCGACCGCGAGGACCGCGCACGCCACACCGATGCCCTGCCAGCCGTTGAGGCGCTCGCCGAGGACGATCCGCGCGAGGATCACGGTACTCGCGGGGTACAGCGATGACAAGGTGACGGCGACGCTGAGGGGTCCGTAGCGGGTGGCCAACAGGTACAGTGCGTTGGCGCCCATGTCGATGGCGCCGCCGGCGATGGCGATCCGGGCGACGGGCGCCACCATGCGCAACGGTCGGGCGCTGACCAGCGCGATGGCGCCGAACAGCGTAACCGAGACGGCACGCGCCGCCACGAGGGGCCACATACCTGCCTGGGCGTCCGTTTCGGCCAGGGCCAGAAGGAACAAGCCGATCGCCACGCCCGACGGGAGCGCGAGCCCGACACCAGGCGGCAGCGCCCCGGCCCGCACCGACACGGACTCCGCCGCTGCCTCCTGCTGACCGACCAGCACGATGGCCACGATCGCAAGTACGACGCCCAGTATGGTCGGCGGCGCGAGCCGTTCGCCGAGCGCGACGCCGGTGACGACCGGAATCATCACGGCGCACACGGCCGTGATCGGAGCCACGACCGCCATCCTCCCCACGGCAAGCGCCCGATACAGCAGCGTCACCCCGACGCCGCCGGCCAGTCCGGCCGCTGCGCCCCAGGCCAGGTCGCGCGCTGCAGGTGTGGCCTCGGGCAACAACGGCAGACTGAGGACCAGCAGCGTCAGGCCGCAGCCCTGCGACGTCACGACGATGGCGAGGGTGTTCGCTCGGCGCGAGGCGAGGCCGCCCAGGAAATCGGCGGCGCCGTACAGCGCCGCCGAACCGAGTGCGAGCAGGTAGTCCATGGAGGCTCCGAGACGAGTGGTCGTCTTGACTCACGCGGGCGAGGTCGAGCTGCAGCGCCACGATCTGCTGGCGGAGAGCCGCGGTCGGACGATCGCCGCCCGGTGGTGCGCTGGACCGATGGCTCGGGCCCTTCGCCGCGGATGGTCGTCCCCCGAACCAGTGCAGGGCTACCGGAACGGAGCTGTAAACGCAGGACCCGCCAGCGCCGCAGCGTCCAGCGGCGGCGAAGGCGGGCTCCTGCGAGCGACCGGCTGACCGGAACACCCGCGGCGACCGGGCTACCTGCTCGAGCTCACCTCGTTTCCGGTGATGATGGCGTCGCGCAACTGCGCGGAGATGTCGGCGACGTGGCCCGGCGAGTGGGGAATCAGGATCGTGTTGGCCTTCGACGACTGGCCGATGTCCTTGAGCATGTCGAAGTACTGCGTCATCAGGATCAGGTTCATCACGTCCTGCGGCGACGTGCCCGGGACCGTCCTCTGGAACTCGTCCACCGACTCGCGGAGCCCCTCGACAATGGCCTGGCGCTGGTCGGCCACACCCTTCCCCGACAGGGCCTTCGCCTCGGCGTCGGCCTCGGCTGCCTTCACCTGCATGATCTTCTCGGCCTCGCCCTTCTCGGTGGCGGCCGCCCGCATGCGCTGCGCGGCGTTGATCTCGTTCATGGCCGCCTTGACCTTGGCGTCGGGGTCGATGTCGGTCACCAGGGTCTTGACGATGCCGTAGCCGAAGTCGTCCATCACCTGCGACAGCTCGTTCTTGACGGCGCCGGCGATCTCGTCCTTCTTCTCGAAGACGTCGTCGAGCTTGATCTTCGGCACCCGCGCCCGCACGACGTCGAAGACGAACGCCTTGATCTGGTTGACGGGGTCGTCCAGCTTGTAGAAGGCGTCGTAGACCTTGTCCACCAGCACGAAGTACTGCACGGACACGATGACGCGGACGAACACGTTGTCGCGGGTCTTGGTCTCGACCTCGACGTCGAGCTGCTGCACCCGCAGGTTGACGGTGCCGGCCACCTTCTCGATGAACGGCACCTTGATGTGCAGGCCGGCCTCGGCCAGGCGGTCGAACTTTCCGAGCCGCTGCACGACCGCGACGGTCTGCTGCTGCACGATGAAGAAGAACGGTCCGACGGTGGCGCTGAACCGGTCGCGGCTCTGCATCAGACTGGGCATGTGCGGGTCTCCCTGCTGCGACGGTTTTCCGCGGGACGGCCCGGCGTCGCTCCGCAGCGCGGCGCTGCCGGTCCGACGCCTCAGGAAAGGATACGCCGCAGTGCCGGGTTTGTTCGCGGATGACGGGCCGTTCGGTGACCGGCGGTCGGCGGCTGTCGCGTGGCAGGACGCGGTGTACACCCGTTATCGCTGGTCGGCTCGCGGCACCGGGTCGCCTTGACATTCCGCCCTGGTGTAGTTACGTTTGTGGCTTCTACTCAGGATGCGCGGATACTCGTGGGACGAGACGAAGAGTCGTGAGAACCTCGCCAAGCATGGTCTCGGTTTCCGGGACGCTCAGGTCGTGTTCGACGGCGCGTGTGTGACGTTCGAAGACACGCGCCGCGACTACGGCGAACAGCGGTTCATCACCCCGGGTCAACTGGAGGGTCGCGTGGCCGTGGTCGCGCACACGCCGCGCGGCGGGCACACGCGGGTGATATCGATGAGAAAGGCGAACAGCCGTGAAGCGAAACGCTACCGCGAGCGACCTGAAGCGCGTTGACGCCTTGCGAGACCAGGATATCGACTACTCGGACATTCCCGAACTGGACGCCGACTTCTTCCGGCAGGCGCGGGTGGTCGTCCCTCCAGGCAAGCAGCAACTGACGATTCGTCTCGACACGGACGTGCTCGCCTGGTTGAAGGACCAGGGCAAGGGCTACCAGAGCCGAATCAACGCCATCCTGCGCGCCTACTATGAAGCCCACCGGGACCAGGCGCGATAGACGCATGGGGCGCGGGCAGCCCGTGGCGGACCCGCACCACGGCGCCGGTCTACCCCCCCTCGGGCGGCCGGCCTCGCCCTTCTGGCTGTTTGGCGGGTCCTTCCGGATTGCGTCTCGGCCGGCGCGGGTGTACCCTCAATACGCAACTCGGTTTTCTTCGAGACGGCAGGAGGTGTGGGCATGAGAATGCTGTCTGTCGGCGTCGTGGCGCTTGGGGTGCTCTTGGCGGGGGCGGTGGTGTCGGCGCATCACTCGTTCTCGGCCGAGTTCGACATCGAGCAGCCGGTCACCCTGAAGGGTACGCTGACCGAGCTGGAGTGGGTCAACCCGCACGGGTGGATCCACATGGACGTCGCCGATCCCGACGGGGCGGTGGTGAACTGGGCGGTGGAGATGGGGAATCCGACCGCGCTGCTGCGGCGGGGCCTGCGGCGGGGCGACTTCCCGCCGGGCATGGAGATCGTGGTCGACGGCTACAAGGCCAAGGACGCGACGCCGACCGCGAACGGCATCACCATCACCTTCCCCGATGGCCGGAACGTGTTCGCGGGCTCGTCGGGAACGGGCGCGCCGGAGCCGAATCGCTAGCAGCCCTTGGTGAAACCCCGCGTTGCACCGAGAGCAGCTCGAATGCAGCGGGGACTTTCGCCACGGGCTCCTGACGTCGGTTGCGCGGGCAGGCG
Organism: Vicinamibacterales bacterium; assembly: GCA_965215895.1. GTDB lineage: Bacteria > Acidobacteriota > Vicinamibacteria > Vicinamibacterales > UBA8438 > JAJEEA01. The sequence goes on from OZ244130.1 coordinate 2,177,965, forward strand.
GAGATTCCCGGGCTGGGCGCGAGGCGCCGAGCGGTTCGTGGTGGAGCAGCTGATGACTACTTTCGGCAGGTGCGTACGAAGGTGCGGTGAGACGGTCCTCGTGCTGAGCCTGTTGGTGGTTCCGGCCGCCGGTCAGGCCCCGTCGGGGGAGTCCGGGGCCGAGGCCTACGTGCCGCCGAGGACCAGCGACGGCCATCCCGATCTGCAGGGCATCTGGCAGGCGTTGAACACCGCCGCGTGGGACATCCAGGACCACGCGGCCAGCCTGGGCGTCCCCGCCGGCCAGGGTGTCGTGGTGGGCAACGAGATCCCCTACCAGCCGTGGGCCCTGGAACAGAAGCAGCAGAACTTCGAGAACCGGACGACGGCCGATCCCGAGACCCGGTGCGCCATGCCGGGGGTGCCGCGCGCCAACTACATGCCGTACCCGTTCCAGATTCTGCAGTTCGCCGACCGGGTGCTGATCCTCTACGAGTACGTCCATGCCACCCGGACGGTGTACATGGACGGGACGCCGCATCCCGAAGGGCACATCGATTTCTGGATGGGCGACTCGCGCGGCCGGTGGGAGGGGGACACCCTCGTCGTCGACGTGATCCACTTCATCGACGAGACGTGGTTCGACCGGGCCGGGAACTTCCACAGCGACGCGCTGCACATCGTCGAGCGCTACACGCCCACCGGTCCCGATCACCTGCTGTACGAGGCCACGATCGAGGACCCGGAGGTGTTCACGGAGCCGTGGACGATACGCATGCCGCTCTACCGGCGGCAGGAGGCCGACGCCCAGCTTCTCGAGTACGAGTGCTACGCCTACGCGGAGGAGGATCTGGCGGTCGGGGCCCGGTGAGGGCCGCGTCGCTTCGGGACGCCGGGCGGTGGTGATGGACGGACGGACGGAAGCTCCCGGAACGGTCTGGAGAGAGGCGCCGACGATGAAGAGCAGATACACGGTCTGGAGTGTCCTGGCGGTCGCGGGCCTGATCGCGGGCGGCCTGCTGCCGTCCCCCGCCCTCGGGCAGTCGACGTCCGCGGCGGGACCCGGTGTGGAAGCCGAAGCGGAAGCCGCCTCGGCGGCCGCCGAGGCCGGCCAGGAGGCGGAGTCGGCGTGGTCGCCCAGGCGCACGGCCGACGGCCGCCCCGACATGCAGGGGTACTGGGACGGGGGACCGGCCAACGCCTCGCACAGCATCGAAGATGGTTGCTGCGATCCGGTCCACGCCCGCATGCAGAGCCGCGGCCCCGAGCGTCTCGGCCTGCCCTTCAAGCTGATCATCGATCCGCCGGACGGGCGCATCCCCTATCAAACGTGGGCGGCGGAGCGGCGCACGGAGCTGCTCTACGACATGGAGACGCCCACCGAGCTGGGCCATATCGACCCGGAGGATCGCTGCCTGCTTCTGGGGGCGCCGCGCAGCAATTATCGCGGCGATCTGGAGGTTCGCCAGACCGACGGCCACGTGGTGGTCATGTATGAGTGGGCCCATGCCTATCGGGTCATCCCGACCGACGGGCGCCCGCACGTCGGCGCCGGCATCGCGATGTACAACGGCGACTCCCGCGGGCGCTGGGAGGGCGACACGCTGGTGGTCGAGGCGACCAACTTCAACGACGAGCCCTGGCTCGATTCCCACGGCAGCTTCTACAGCGAGAATCTGCGGGTGGTCGAGCGCTGGACCCTCGTCGATGACGACACCCTGCGCTACGAGGCGACCCTCGAGGACCCCACCGTCTTCACGAGCCCGTGGACGCTGGCCTTCGAGATGGGCCGCAAAGGGGAGGACGGCGGGTACGAGTTCTTCGAGGAGGCCTGCTCCGAGGGCGTCACCAACGAGCACCGGCTGGCCGCGGGCCGGCAGGCGGTGGCGGCCGGCGAACGGTATCTGCACACGCACGAAGGGCCGTGAGACGTGTTCCACGTCACCCTGACGGGATGTCCGGGGGTCGTTCCGGGACCGCCCGCCGTCTCCATCGTGGTCGAAGACCATTGGAGTGAGGTGGCGGAGATGGTGCCGCGGGAACGGTTCTCGCCGGTGCGGATTGCCGCCGGTCTCGAGGTGGGGCCGGTGCCCCCGGCGCGCGCGGCCCGCCGCGAGTACGCCACGCCGCTGCTGGGCACGACCAGCGTCGTCGTTGAGGAGTCGGCGGCGGGTCGCCGGTGAGAACGTCCACCCGCGGATTCGGGACACCTGGTCGTGCCCGGCAGCCCGTGGCGCGATCCGCCCGGGCATTCCACCGCGGCGGCATATCCCGCGAGCACTTTCGTCACCTTCTGCCGCGCGGCGCCGCGCGGCAGAAGGTGAATGTCCACCCCTGGTGTTCTGTGTAGTCAAGGTTCGCGGAGTAGTTCGAGGCCGCTTGTCTTCCCGGTTCACGGGCTGTTTTCCTCGACAACAAACGTTCCGCGGACTTCGCTGACGGGACACTGGTCGGTTCCGCGCTGTTAAGGAGCGTCCATGTCGAGACAGATGCAGGCAGGCCTGGTCGGGGCGCTGGCGATCACCGCCGGCCTGACCGCCCCGGCGGCTGTCGCTGCGCCGCAGGGAGCCGCCGGGCAAGGAAACGGCGCGGGCGGGTTCACGGCGGCCCAGGCCGCGGCCGGGCGCTCCGTCTATTCCCGCGGCTGCTCCGAGTGCCACGGAACGGCACTGGAGGGCGGGTCGCACGGGCCTGCCCTGACCGGATCGGGCTTTGCGGGCGGGTGGGGCGAGCGGACCGCCGGCGAGCTCTTCGATTACATCCGCCGCGAGATGCCGCCGGGCCTGGGCGGTTCGCTGGGCGACGAGGCCTATCTGAACGTCGTGGCTCTGGTGCTGCAATCGAATGGACATGCGGCGGGAGACGGCGGGCTGACCGCCGACGCCGCGGTCGTCATCGGTGGCGATGCCGTTCTCGCCGCCGCGGCGGCGTCCCGGCAGGCGCCCGCCCCGGCCGATCCGGCCGACGGCGCCGAGGTCGATGCGGCGGATGACGCCGCGGCGCGGACCCGGCGGTACGGCCCCCCGCGGGCGCTGGGACTGACCCCGGTCACCGACGCGCTGCTGCAGCAGCCCCCGCCGGGCGACTGGCCGAGCTGGCGCCGGACCCTCGACAACCACGGCTACAGCCCGCTCGATCGGATCGACCGCGAGACCGTCGGCGATCTGCGGCTCGCCTGGGCCGTCACGATGCAGGACGGCAACAACCAGACGACCCCCCTGGTGCACGACGGGGTGATGTTCCTCGCCCACCCCGGCAACGTGGTGCAGGCGCTCGACGCGAGCAACGGCGACGTGTTGTGGGAGTACCGCCACCCGCTGCCGGAAGACGCGGCGCGGTTCGGGGCGACGCGCACCATCGCCCTGTACCGGGACAAGGTGTTCCTCGCCACCTACGATGCGAGGCTGGTGGCGCTCGACGCCCGCACCGGCGATCGGGTGTGGGAGACGGTCAAGGCGGACTACACCCAGGGCTTCATGCAGTTCGGCGGTCCGATCGTGGCGAACGGGGTCGTCGTGAGCGGCATCAACGGCTGCCAGCGCTACAAGGACGAGACCTGCTTCATCACCGGGCACGACCCGGATACCGGCAACGAGCTCTGGCGCACGTCGACCATCGCCCTGCCCGGCGACCCGAACGACGCGTCCTGGGGTGACGTGGCGCCGTACCTGCGGGCGGGGGGCGACATGTGGATTCCGGGCAGCTACGACGCGGCGCTCGACCTGTTCTACATCGGCACCGCGCAGGCCAAGCCGTGGGTGGCGGCGAGCCGCGGCATGTCGACGAGGCAGGACGCGCTCTACACGAACTCGACGCTGGCCCTGAATCCGGGCACCGGCCGGGTCGAATGGTACTTTCAGCACGTGCCCGGCGAGACGCTCGATCTCGACAGCGTCTACGAGCGCGTGTTGATCGACGCCGGCCCCGAGCGGTGGCTCTTCACCATCGGCAAGGACGGCATTCTGTGGAAGCTCGACCGGCGGACCGGGCGCTTCCTCGACCTTCGGGAGACCGTGTTCCAGAACGTCTTCGAGTCGATCGACCGGGAGACGGGCCGGGTCACCTACCGGCAGGACATTCGGGACGCCGGCATCGGAGACGTGGTGGCCGCCTGTCCCGGGCTGTACGGCGGGCACAACTGGCAGGCGACCGCGTACCACGCGGAGACCGGCGCGCTGATCATCCCGCTGCACCAGATGTGCATGACGATGTCCGGCCGCCAGGTCGAGTTCGTGGACGGGGGAGGAGGCGAGGCGGCCGAGAGCGTCGAGATCCTCGAGATGCCGGGGACCGGCGGCCGGGTCGGCCGGCTGGCCGCCTACGACGTGCGCACGATGGAGGAGCTGTGGAGCCGCGAGCAGCGCGCGGTGTTTCTGACCGCGGCGCTGGCGACGGCCGGCGGACTGGTGTTCGCCGGCGACGCCGACCGCTACGTGCGGGCCTTCGACGTCCGGAACGGCGACGTCCTGTGGGAGACGCGTCTCGGCCACGCCGTCCACGGCTACCCGATCACCTACGCGGCCGGCGGCCGGCAGTTCCTGGCCGTGCCGACCGGGCTCGGCATCTTCCGGGGGCTGACCGCCGTGCTGAACCCGGAGATCCACCAGGCCGCCACCGGGAACGCACTCTACGTCTTCGCGCTGCCGGAGTGACCGGGCCGGCGCATCGGTTTCACCGTTTTCGTCAAGGAGCAGCCATGCACGCACGCCGCCTCGTCTTGTCGTCCCTCGTCGCCCTCGGGCTGCTGGCGCCGGCCGGATTCCCGGCCGCCGCGCACGCCCAGGCCCCGGCCGACTTCGTCCCCGTCACCGACGCCATGCTGCAGGATCCGGATCCGGACGACTGGCTGATGTGGCGGCGCACCCTCGACACGTGGGGCTACAGCCCCCTCGACCAGATCGACCGCGGGAACGTCGGCGACATCCGCATGGTGTGGACGCGGGCATTGGGGCCGGGGCTGCAGCAGGGGACCCCGCTCGTCTACGACGGCGTGATGTACATGCCGAACCCGCGGGATGTCATCCAGGCCATCGACGCGGTGACCGGCGACCTGATCTGGGAGTACCGCCGCGACCGGCCCGACGACCTCGCCGAGTACATGATCGGCAGCCTCACCGACACGAACCGCAACATCGCCATCCACGGCAACCTGATCATCGACACCAGTGGCGACGACTATATCTTCGCGCTCGACGCGAAGACCGGCGAGCTGGTCTGGGAGACGCAGGTTCTCGACTACCGGGTGCATCCCGCCAACCAGACCTCGGGGCCCATCGTGGCCAACGGCAAGGTGGTGTCGGGCCGGAGCTGCGCGCCGAAGGGCGGTCCCCACGCCTGCGTCATCGTCGCCCACGACGCCATGACCGGCGAGGAGCTGTGGCGCCGCCGGCTCATCCCCGGTCCCGGCGAGCCCGGCGACGAGAGCTGGGGCAGCGTCCCCTTCGAGGAGCGGAAGCACGTCGGTTCGTGGATGGTCCCGAGCTTCGACCCCGAGCTGAACCTCGTCTACGTGGGCACGTCGGTCACCTCGCCGGCGCCCAAGTTCATGATCGGCGGGACCGACCTGAAGCACCTGTACCACAACTCGACCCTCGCCCTCGACGCCGACACCGGCGAGATCGTCTGGTACTACCAGCACCTGAACGACCACTGGGATCTCGATCACCCGTTCGAGCGGCTGCTCGTCGACACCGCGGTGGCGCCGGACCCCGCCACCGTGCCCTGGATCAACCCGCGGCTGCAGTCGGGCGAGGTCCGGAAGGTCATGACCGGCATCCCCGGCAAGACCGGCATCGTCTACACCCTCGACCGCGCGACCGGCGAGTTCCTCTGGGCCACGCCGACCACCGCCCAGAACGTGGTCAGCGCCATCGACGGCGCGACCGGCGCGGTCACCGAGAACGCCGAGCTCGTCTTCGAGCGCGAGGGGCAGGAGATGCTGATCTGCCCGAGCTTCGTGACCGGCGGCAAGGACCACGAGGCGGGCGCGTACAGCCCCCTGACCGGCCTGATGTACTACCCGCTGCGCAACGTGTGCGCGCGCATGATGGCGACCACCGAGGGCGGGCTGACGCTCTACAACCTCGCCCAGCGGCAGCAGGTCGCGCCGGGCACCGACCAGGTCGGCATCGTGCAGGCGATCTCGGCCGAGACCGGGAATACCGCGTGGGTCTACGAGCAGCGGGCCGGCACCACCTCGCTGATCGCGACCGGCGGCGGGCTCGTCTTCGGCGGCGACGGCAACGGCCGGTTCCGCGCCCTCGACCACGAGACGGGCGAGTCGCTGTGGGAGATCAACCTCGGGACGTCGGTCACCGGCTTCCCCATCACCTACGCGGTCGACGGCAAGCAGTACGTCGTCACCAGCACCGGATCGTCGCTGAGCTCGCGCGACAACATGCGCCTGACCCCGGAGCTGCAGCCGAGCAACGGCAACAACATCTTCGTGTTCGCCCTGCCGTAGCGCCGGTTTGCGCGGGCCGGCCCGGGTTCCACCGCGGGCCGGCCCGCACCGCGCCCCCGCCGACCCGTTCATGACGTCCTGCACCGCCCTGCTCAAGCTGATCGGCGGGGGAATCATCGTCCTGACCTTCGCGTTCGGGCAGACCTTCGCCGTCTGCCTGACGCGGTGGTTTCCCCGTGCGGCCGCACGCTGGGCCAACCGGGTCACGTCCCTCTGCTGCCGCGCGTTCCTGCGCCACTGGGGAATCGGGGTCACCCTCAGGAACGCGCGTCACATCGCGCCGCGGCAGACGTATCTCTACGCGGCCAACCACCTCTCGTATCTGGACATACTGGTTCACGCGTCCCTTTTTCCCTCGACGTTCATCACGTCCCGGGAGATGCGGGAGACTCTCTTCCTGGGCCATGTCTGCCGGCTGGCCCTCTGCTTCTTCGTGGACCGGAAGAACCGGAGACGGCTGGTGCAGGAGGTCCGGGCCATCGCCGCCCTGCTCGAGAGCGGCGTCCCCGTGACCCTGTTCCCCGAGGGCGCGGCCGGCGACGGCGCCGGGGTCCACCCCTTCAAGAGCCCCCTGTTCAAGGCCTGTGCCGCCGCCGGGACGCCGGTGCTGCCCCTGACCCTGAACTACCGGACCCTCGATTCGGTCCCCGTCGGCCCCGAGAATCGGGACCTCGTCTGCTGGTACGGCAACATAGGGTTCTTCCCCCACGTGTGGCGATTGCTGCACTCCCGCCGCATCGAGGTGGACGTCGTCGTGTCGCCGCCCATCCTCGAGGCCGACTACCGGAGTCTGGCGGAGAAGACCCGCGAGGCCGTCGGCGGCTCCTTTCGGTCCCTGGGGGAGTAGTCCCGATCAGGCGGCGGGGCCGCGTTGGTTGGTGGTCCTGCCAGCCCGGTTGTTCGGCCTTCGAGGAACGCGAGACAGCGGTCGAATTCGGGCACGGCATCCGCGAGGCCAATCGATCACGAGGACCGCTCCGCCGCGACCTCGCCGATCAGCCTGCGCGCCTGGCCGACGAGATACAGGGGCAACGACAGCAGGTCGAAGCGCACCGTCGTTCCATCCGGCAGCTTCCTGGCGTCTCGGAGCAGGCTCGGCGGGTCCGCATTGAAGCGCAGGGCGAGGCCCGAGGACTTCTCATGGATGAACTGGTGCAGCGACCTCAGGGAGCCGGTGGCGCCCGCCTTGACCTCGACCGGCACGACGCGGCTTCCCGCGGCGATCACGTAGTCGAGCTCGGCGGCCGCGTTCCTCGTCTCGCGCGCCCAGTAGTGCAGCGCCGGCGTGAGGTACGGCGCTTCGGAGTAGAGCAGATGCTGGCCCACGAACTGTTCCGCGACGGCGCCGCGGTTGACGAGCGTCGGGTCTCCCTGCCGTTCCAGATCGAGCACGTCGAGGCCCAGTGCGGCGCACATGAGGCCGACATCGACGTGCAGGCACTTGAAGAAGCGCTCGTTGATCTCGGCCGCGAGCGGCACCCCGTTGGCGGCGGTGCGGAATACCTTGCTGGCGACGCGGGCCATGCAGAGGTGATCGAGCGCGGCGCCGATCTCGGAGGCGCGATGTTCTCGGCTGACCTCCACGTACTTGAACTTCCGCGCCACCAAATGCGGCAGCCTGTCGAAGACCATCCGAATGCGGTCGCGGGACCGGCCGTACTTGCCGAAGTCGTCGCGGTAGGTCGCGACGACGCTCTGCAGCACGCGCGACACCGGCTCGAAGTCGACGCCGCCCCCCGATGATGCGTGGACGAACGCCGCCACGGCTTCCGGGAGTCCGCCCACGACCCAGTACCGGCGAAGCAGATCGAGGCACTTGCGGTGCAGCGCCGCCGGCAGGGCGTTCTCCTTGACGCTGCGCAGGGGGAAGGCGCGCAGGAAGTCCGCCAGGTCCGCGTCGCCCATGGCAATCACGAAGTCCTCGAAATGCATCGGTCCGAGGTGCATGTACTCCACGCGGCCGACGGGCATCGGGAAGCGTGTCTGCGCGAGCGCGAATTCGAGCAGCGACCCCGCCGCCAGCACGTGCAGCTCGGGCATTTCCTCGCGAAAGTAGCGCAGCGCCGCGAGCGCTTCGGGCGCGGCCTGTATCTCGTCCAGGAAGAGCAGGTGCGTCCCCGCCGCCGCCGTCTTCCCGGTCAGAAGCTTGAGCAGCGCCAGAATGCGTGCCGGATCCCGGCCCGTAAAGGCTTCCCGCAGCTCCGGGTTGCGCTCGAAGTCGACCGCCACCAGCGTCAGTCGCGCGGCGCGGGAAAACTCGCGCACCAGCGTGGACTTGCCGACCTGCCGCGCACCCCGGATCACGATCGGCTTGTGCGGCCGGCGCGCCGCCCAGGCCTCCAGATGGCCGATCTCTCGACGTTGCAGCAACTCGGGCATGGGTTTATGGTTGAATAGTATGTATTTTTATCGTTATACGTGTGTAATGACAAGGCTTTTTAGGAGGCCTGCGAGTTCGAGGCCGAGAAGAGGATCCGATTCCGGCGGCGGTGTCGGCGAGGTGGTCAATCCGGTCGGCTCACCTGATCGATCAGAACGTACGCAAGCACGGCCCCGGAGCCGAGATGAGGGGAGAGCCACGCGTGAACTCCATGGCCAAATTGTGGCACGTTCGGGGTATCACATCTTGATATTCGGACTGAAGATTGGATATAAACAGTCATGCCTGCGATCTCGTTGAAGCTGCCGGAACGGTTGCTCGATGCGTCCGGCCGATGCGCCGCGGCGCTGCAACTGTCGCGCGCCGAGTACATTCGCCGAGCCTTGGAGCGCATGAACCGCGACACCCGCGCCCTTCTGCGTGCGGAGCGGCTCCGGGCCGCCTCAAGCCGCGTCCGACAGGACAGCATGCGGGTCAATGCCGAATTCGACGCCATCGAACGGGACGTCGATGCCTGATCGAGGCGAGGTCTGGGTCGCGGACCTCAATCCGCGGCGGGGAACTGAGCCCGGGAAGACCCGGCCTGTGCTGGTCGTGCAAGCCCAGGCGCTGCTCAATGCGGGGCATCCCTCGACCTTGGTTGCGCCGCTCACGACACGCCTGGTGGATGACGCCGAACCGCTCCGCATCCGGATCTCCGCGACGGGCGATCTGCAACGAGACTCGGACGCCCTGGTCGATCAGCTCCGCGCTATCGACAATCGCCGACTGGTTCGGGGGCCGCTGGCGCGAGTGACACCACGCGTGATGGCGAAGGTGGGACAGGCGCTGCTGGAGGTGCTCGACTTGGCTGTGGACTGATTTTCGGCGAAGGATCGAAATAGGACACACCGCGGACGGATACGCCACAGGGCGGAGGAGGAAGGACGTTCTCCGCCCCGCAGCTGAGCGTCACATGGCGACGGAGGTCACTTCGCGTCGAGCCGGCGGATCTTGATGTTCCGGAACGCGACGGGGTCCCCGTGGTCCTGGATGGCGATGTGCCCGCGGGGCTCGCGGCCGTAGCGGGGGATCGAGGCGAACTTGCTGGCCATCATGCGCCGCTCCCAGTCGGAATCGCCCAGCTCGTACTCCAGCAGCTTCTCGCCGTTCATCCAGTGCTCGACGTGGGCGCCGCGGACGACGAGTCGGGCGGTGTTCCAGTGGCCGACGGGTCGGGTGACGTCGCGGGCCGGAGGGTGGACGGCGTAGTTGCTCCCGGCCGAGGTGATGGGGGCGAGCCCGTCCCGGTGGCCGGCGTTGTGGAGGATCTGGAACTCGGGTCCGGTGTGCCACGGCGGGCCGTCGCCTTCCGCGACCCGGAACATCACGCCGCTGTTGCCGGCCTCCTCCACCTTCCAGTCGAACCGCAGCTCGAAGTCGGCGAACTGCTCGACGGTGATCAAGTCGCCCCCGCGGCCGACCCGGGCGAGGGCGCCGTCGACCGCCTGCCAGCCCTCGGGCACCCCGTCGCGCTTGTATCCGCGCCAGGCCGCGAGGCTCTCGCCGTCGAACAGGAGCTTCCAGCCGTCGGCCCGTTCCTGGTCGGTCAGGGTGTTGGCGGCCGTGTCGTCGGCGGCGGCCGCGGGGTTGCCGATGGCCCACGCGATGCCCTGCAGCAGATGGGTCTGGAAGCGCGGGTCGTCCCACACCTCGGGGCGGTGGCCCAGCGCGGTGTAGAAGACGCGGCCGGCACCCTCCTGCCGCGTCCAGGCGAGGGCGAAGTCACCGTCGGCGCGGCGGATGTTGCGCGCGTTCATGTCCACCGAGCCGGTATCGAGGCTCAGCAGCACGTCGACGTTGCCGCGGGACCACTCGCGGTGCTGGTAGATCTCGTCGTGAATGTGGAAGGACTCGCCGAGGTGCCGGGTGGCGGGGTGCTGCCCGTCCTCGACCCGCACCGTGACCTCCTGGTGCCAGGGATGGCCGTCGAAGTAGCCGCCGATCAGCCCGAGATACTCCGGCCACTCGTAGAACGTGTCGGTGGCGCTGTGCACGCCGACGAACGCGCCGCCGCCGCGCACCCAGGCGAGCAGGTCCGCCTTCTGCGCGTCGTCCATGGGCAGCTCGCCGGTGGTGAAGAAGACCACCGCGTCGTACTCGGCGAGCATCGCCGCGGTCAGGGTCGAAGCGTCGCGGGAGACGGTCAGGTTGACGTGTCCCGACTCCTTCGCGATGCGCGTGAAGACGGCTTCGGAGTGCGGAAGGACGGGATGCGCGAACGCGGCGGACTGCGTGAGATAGAGGACCCTGGCCGGGGCGGTTTGCGCGGCCGCCGGGGGCTGGACTGCGAGGATCGTGAAGGCTGCTGCTGCCAGGACGATGAAGGGATCTACCTGTCGCACGGTCCACATCCTTTCCGCGGTTGGCGTCATTCCGTGCCCTCATGGTACAGCGTCGAGAGCCCGTGACAAGCCCCGCTGCATTCGACCGGCGATGCATTCCGTGTGGACTGTGTTGCTCCGCAGACTACGTTGGGTCCGCGGTTGCCTGTGCCTCGTCGCGCCTTGCCACGCGGGCGCGCCCCCGATCTTCGGTGCGACACGCGTTCTTGCCACGGGCTCTCGCCGCGGAAGGATGACGCGTGATCGGACCCGCGCCCGCCCGGCGGGGCCGGCGGCCGGGGTATCCTTTGGGGCCGATGGCGGTGTTGGGACTCGATGTCGGAACCGGCGGCTCGCGCGCGACGATCGTCGAGGCGGACGGGTCGGTGACCGCGACGGCGACCGAGCCGCACGCGGCGTTCGATTCGCCTCGGACCGGCTGGGCCGAGCAGCACCCCGAGGACTGGTGGCGCGCGTCGCAGGCGGCGATCCGGGCGGCTCTGGCGGCCGGGGGGACGGCGCCCGGCGCCATCCGGGCCGTCGGCCTGTCGGGACAGATGCACGGGGCGGTGCTGCTCGACGCGGCGGGAGCGGTGGTGCGGCCCGCGATCATCTGGTGCGACCAGCGGACCGGCGCCCAGTGCCGGCGGCTCACCGACGAGGTGGGCGCGGCCCGTCTGATCGAGCTGGTCGCCAATCCCGCCCTCACCGGGTTCACCCTCCCGAAGCTGCTGTGGGTGCGCGACGAGGAGCCGGCGCACTGGGAGCGGGTGCGGACGGTGCTGCTGCCCAAGGACTACGTGCGGTGGCGGCTCACCGGCGAGCGCGCCACCGACGTGGCGGACGCTTCGGGGACCCTGCTCTTCGACGTGGCCCGACGGTGCTGGTCGTCGGAGCTGCTCGGGCGGGTGGGGATCGACGCGGCCAGCCTTCCCGCGGCCCACGAAGGGCCGGCCGTCACCGGCCGTCTCGCCCGCGCCGGCGCCGAGGCCACGGGCCTCGCGGTCGGAACCCCGGTGGTGGCCGGTGGGGGAGACCAGGCGGCGGGGGCGGTGGGGATGGGCATCGTGGGCCCCGGCGCGGTCAGCGCCACCATCGGCACCTCCGGCGTGGTGTTCGCGGCCACCGACCGGCCGGCGCGCGACCCCCGCGGGCGGGTGCACACCTTCTGTCACGCGGCGCCGGGCCGCTGGCACGTCATGGGGGTCACCCAGGGCGCGGGGCTGTCGTTGCGCTGGCTGCGCGACACGATCGGCCTCGGCGCCGACGGGGGCGGTCCGGACGCGCCGGGCGATCCCTACGACCGCCTGTGCGCCGAGGCGGCGGCGGCGCCGCCGGGGGCCGACGGGGTCCTGTGGGCGCCCTATCTGATGGGCGAGCGGACGCCGCATCTGGATCCGCACGCGCGGGCGGCGCTCGTGGGGCTGTCCGCCGCGCACGGCCGGGCGCACGTGATCCGCGCGGTGCTGGAGGGCGTCGCCTTCAGCCTGCGCGACAGCCTGACCATCCTCGACGAGATGGGGGTGCCGGCGACCCGCATCCGGCTCGGCGGCGGCGGTGCGCGTTCGCGGCTGTGGCGTCAGATTCAGGCCGACGTCTACCGCCAGCCCGTCGACGTGCTGGCGGCGGAGGAGGGCGCCGCCTACGGCGCGGCGCTGCTCGCGGGGGTCGGGGCCGGGGTCTGGGGCTCGGTGGACGAGGCGTGCGCGGGCGCCGTCCGGGTGGCGGGGACGGTGGCGCCGGATCCCGGTGCGATGGCGATCCTCGACGGGCAGTACCGCCGCTTCCGCGCCCTCTATGGCGCCCTGCACCCGCAGGCCGGCCCTTGAGCGCGCGGCGGCGCGGGGTGCCGGCCCGGATTCGGCCGCGACCAGCCGGGGGCCGGCCCGTGAGGCGCGCGGGGGGCGGCGGTTCGATTCGGCCGCGACCAGCCGGAGGGGCCGGCCCGTGAGGCGCGGCGGCGCGGGGTGCCAGCTCGGATTCGGCCGCGACCAGCCGGGGGCCGGCCCGCGGGGCGGCGGCGCAGGGTTCTCCCGCGGGTTGCCGGGGCCGCGGCCGCGACGGTTGACGCTGGCGAGATGAACCATGTCTGACGATGCCTACGTTCCCCGCGCGGAGCACAAGTTCTCGTTCGGTCTGTGGACGGTCGGCAACCCCGGCCGCGACCCCTTCGGCGAACCCGTCCGGCCGCGGCTGACCCCGGGCGAGCTCGTCGCGCTGCTCGGCGAGGTGGGCGCCTGGGGGGTGAACCTGCACGACAACGACCTCGTGCCCATCGACGCGACGGCGGCCAAGCGGGACCGCATCGTGCGGGACTTCCGGCAGGCGTGCGGGGACCACGGGCTCGTCGTCCCGATGGTGACCACGAACCTGTTCACCGACCCCGCCTTCAAGGACGGCGCATTCACCGCCAACGATCCGGCGGTGCGGGCCCTCGCGGTCCAGAAGGCGATGGGGGCGATGGACCTCGGGGCCGAGCTCGGCGCGAAGATCTTCGTCATGTGGGGCGGGCGCGAGGGGACCGAGACGGACGGCTGCCGGCGGCCCGACGCCGCCATCCAGCGGTTCCGCGAGGCGCTGAACTTCCTGTGCGAGTACTCGATCGCGAACGGCTACGGCTACCGCTTCGCGCTCGAGGCGAAGCCGAACGAGCCGCGCAGCGACATCTACTTCGCGACCACCGGCGCGTATCTCGGGTTCATTCCGACCCTCGACCATCCGGAGCTCGTGGGGGTCAACCCGGAGGTCGCCCACGAGCACATGGCCGGCCTGAACATTACCCACGCGGTGGCGCAGGCGTGGGAGGCGGGGAAGCTCTTCCACATCGACCTGAACGACCAGGTCATCGGCCGCTACGACCAGGACTTTCGCTTCGGCGCGGCGAACCCGAAGGCGGCGTTCTGGCTGGTGAAGTTCCTGGAGGATGTCGGCTACGCCGGCCCGCGCCACTTCGACGCCCACGCCTACCGCACCGAGGGCGTCGAGGGCGTCAAGGACTTCGCGCGGGGCTGCATGCGCACGTATCTCATCCTGAAGGAGAAGGCGGCGCGGTGGAACGCCGACCCCGAGATCGGCGGCCTGCTCGCCCGGCTCGCCGAGACGTCGCAGGCCGCGCCCGCGGTCGGCGCCTTCAGCCCGGATGCCGCGGCCGCCCTCCGGACCCACCGGTTCGACCGGGCGGCGCTGGGCGCCCGGGAGCTGTCCTACGAGCGGCTGGACCAGTTGACGACGGAGATCCTGCTCGGCGTGCGGTAGGCGTGCCGCCCGTCCTCCCTCTCCGGGCCTGGCCTGGCGTACGCCCTATGCGGCAATATCCCCCGCGCCATCCGCGTGGCTTCGGCGCGCTACGTACGGGCGACCGGCGCCGGCCGGTCCGCCGGGCGCCGGGGGCGGCGCGCCGGTGGGTGGACGGAATTGTTTGGTGCGGAGGGATGTTGGTGTGAGAATGTGATATTGGCGAAACACCGCGTCGCGTCGAGGCCTGCCTGACCAGGCGTGGCGAGCGCGCATGGTCGGCATGTGCGACCGCGGACCCGCTGGAGGATATTCGCTCGGCGACCGTTCGGTCGGTGGCGTAAATCCGTGCTTTCCTTGGAGGTGATCCCATGCGTGCAATCGTCGTGTCAACGCTCGCTCTCGGGCTGTCGTGCGCCATAGCCGCGCCAACCTTCGCACAGGGAACGTCCGCGATTCGCGGAGCCGTCTCCGACGAGCAGGGCGGCGTGCTCCCGGGCGCGACGGTCCTCGCCACCCACGAGGAGACGGGAACCTTCCGGGAGACCGTCACGGGACCGGGAGGCGAGTACTCCCTCGCCAGCCTGCAACCCGGCCCGTACACCCTCACCGCCCGGCTCACGGGTTTCCGCGAGCTCATCACCGAGAACATCGTCCTGCAGGTGGGGCCGACGGTACAGATCGACCTCTCGTTGCAGATCGGGGCGCTGGAGGAGTCGCTGACGGTCACCGGCGAGTCGCCGCTGGTCGACCTCACCTCGGCGCAGGTCGGCGGTAACGTCTCGGAGGCGGAGTTGAGGGACCTGCCGTCTTCGAGCCGCAACTTCACCAGCTTCGTCGCCCTGCTGCCCGGCGTGCAGCTGACGCCGTCGAGCAGCCCGAGCTCGTCCGGGGTGCGCATCAACGGCCAGAACCAGACCGGCATCATGTTCATGCTGGACGGCGGGGCCAACAACGACGACCTGCGCGGGGGACAGTCCCAGGCGAAGCCCGCCCTCGAGGCGGTGGCCGAGTTCCAGGTCGTCACCAACCAGATGGACGCCGAGTACGAGTCGGCCACGTCCGGGGTCATCAACGCCATCAGCAAGTCGGGGACCAACGAGTTCCACGGCAGCGCGTTCGGCTTCTACACGAGCGCCGGCCTGACCGCGCCGGACTTCTTCGTCAAGCAGCAGGGCCTCGAGAAGCCCGACACGGTGCTGCGGCAGCTCGGCGGCACCATCGGTGGGCCGATCGTGCAGAACCGGGCCCACTTCTTCTTCAGCTACGAGCGGCTGGACCTCGACGTCGGGGAG
The DNA here is from genome assembly GCA_965215895.1 of Vicinamibacterales bacterium. Lineage (GTDB taxonomy): Bacteria > Acidobacteriota > Vicinamibacteria > Vicinamibacterales > UBA8438 > JAJEEA01. The sequence goes on from OZ244130.1 coordinate 2,193,679, forward strand.
AGCCGCTTCTACCCGCAGCGGCAGGACCTGAGCTTCTCGACCGTGCAGGAGTCCAACTTCGACAACTACCTGGCCCGCATCGACGACCAGATCAACTCCGATCACAACTACTCGATCCGGTTTCTCTGGGACCACCAGCCCACGAACGGCAACCCCGGCGGCTCCCGCACGGCGGAGACGGTGACCAACGAGCGGGACGACGACTGGACCCTGGTGGGGACCCACAACTGGGTGATCGGCTCTACCGCGGTCAACACCCTGCGGGCGTCGTGGACCTACGAGCGTCCCAACTGGGGCTCGCTCGGGTATCACGCGACGAACGACCAGACGCTGGAGCCGCCCACCATCGTGTTGCGGAGCGGAATCGTCACCCAGGCCGACTCCTTCGCGCTGGACAGGAAGATGCAGTCCTACGCGTTCCAGAACAGCTTCAGCTGGTTCGTGCCGACCGACGGCGGGGACCACGACTTCAAGTTCGGCATCCAGTACAACAACTCCCAGCACCGGCGGGTCGACCAGAGCTTCATGAACGGCGGATTCACCCTGGCGAGCGATCGTCCGTTCGATGCGGCCGATCCCTTCACCTACCCGGAGCGGCTGACGGTTCGCATGCCGGTGCCGGACACGCCGTACAGCAAGGTGCATTCGGGCGGGCTCTTCCTGCAGGACAAGTGGCGCATCGACGATCTGACCCTGAACCTGGGGGTGCGCTACGACGTCCACATCGCCCCCATCAAGGCGTTCTTCAACCCGTTGTTCGACGACCCAGACGCCTACCCGGTCGACAAGAACAACATCGCGCCGCGCCTGGGCTTCGCCTACGACGCGGGCGGCGGGTCGGTCATCCGCGGCGGCTTCGGCCGCTTCTACGAGCGGCTGTGGGTCAACCGGTTCGAGAACTTCGTCCGCCGCGGCGTCTATGCCAGCTCGCAGCAGATCGAGTTCCCGCTCGACGACATCGATCCGGGTCCGAGCAGGGGGATGTTCCCGACGCACCTGCTGCTGGCCAACGGGCCCGTCCTGAACCGCGACATCCTCAACCAGCTCGTGCCCCCCGGCTCGTCCTTCCGGAACCTCGGGGCGGTGTGGCTGGACACGCCCGAGCGGCCCGTCGCCCACCAGGACTCGGTGACGTTCGGCTACGAGCGCGAGCTCGGAACCCAGGTCTCGTTGGGCGTCGACTACATCCATCTCTGGGGCCGCGACCTGCCGCTGCGGTACAACCTCAATCAGCCGGTCCGGGCCGGCACGAGCCGGACGGATCCGATCACCCGGGTCGACTTCATGGGGCTCGCGGACCAGCTGGGGATCGAGCCGTTCAGCAGCAACGTGTACGTCATCGAGAACAACGCCAGCTCGCAGTACGACGGGCTCAACTTCCAGATCGAGAAGCGCTATTCCAACAGTTGGGGCGGGCGCATCGCGTACTCGATCGGCTATGCCCGGGGTAACAACGACGGCGACCCCAACGACGAGCTCAACATCGCTCAGGTCGGCGCCGACCGCAACCTGGACATGCTGTGGGGGCCGAGCACCTACGACCGGCGGCACCTGCTGACCCTGAGCGCGCAGACCGAGCTGCCGGGGACCGGGGGCGTGACCCTCAGCGCCGTCGCCCGGTACATGAGCGGCACCCCGTTCACGATCCACGACAGCAACCTCGATCCGAACCAGAACGGACTGTCGCCGGATCCGCTGTCCCCGGGCAGTTACAGCGGCATGGGGCAGAACGCGATCTCGGTGGACAACGCCGGCGGGCTCAGAGGCGCCTACGGTCCCGGCTACTTCCAGCTCGACATGCGGATCGGCTACCGCTTCCGGAGCGACGGGCAGCAGACCGTCGACGTCTTCGGCGAGCTCTTCAACCTGACCAACCGCGTGAACTTCGTCAACCCGACAGGCGACCGGCGGTCCGGCAGCTTCCTCGTGCCGACCCAGCTCCTGGCCGGGGGCTACCCGCGCCAGTTCCAGGCGGGTATCCGGTACGGCTTCTGAGCAATCCCCAGGGCAACGGCGCGCGGGCGGCTCGCAGGTAACTACGAGCCGCCCGCGCGGAGCGGGCGCGGGGGGGCGGCCGGCATGTCGGACGCCGCTTCGTCGCCCGTGGCGCGCCGCGCCGACACGGGGTACCATCCTCGGGCTGGACAGGATGCGTGCAGCATGGATCGGCTCGGGGGCGGAGGTCGGCTCCAGGAAGGGAGGGACGCGTTCATGACTCGTCAATCGGCAGGTATCGCGGTCGGGCTCGCCGGGGTGGTTGCGGCGGCGCTCGCGCCGGCCGCGCTCGCGCAGGACGACGCCGAGGCGCACGCCGGGCTCCCGGTCGCCGCCCCCGGCGCGGTCGGGATGTCCGCGGACGCGCTGGACCGCATCGCCCCCGCGATGCAGGCCTACGTCGACGACGGCCGGCTGGCCGCGGTGATGACGATGGTGGCGCGGCGCGGGCAGGTCGTCCACTGGGACGCGGTCGGGACGCGCGACACCGCGACCGGCGACCCCCTGGAGCGGAACGACATCTTCCGCATCTATTCGATGACCAAGCCGGTGACGAGCGTCGCGGTGATGATCCTGGTCGAGGAGGGCAGGGTCGCCCTCGACGACCCGGTCTCGAAGTTCGTACCCGAGCTCGCCGACGTGCAGGTCCTGACCGACGGCGGAGACCGCGTGCCGGCGGAGGGCCCGATCACGGTCGAGCACCTGCTGACCCACACGTCGGGTCTCACCTACGGGTCCTTCGGCGACTCGGCCGTCGACCGCCTCTACAACCAGGCGAACCCGCTCCGGCTCGCCGAGGGCCTCGAGGACTTCACGCGCCGCGTGGCCGAGCTCCCGCTGCTCGCGAGTCCGGGAACGCGGTGGAACTACAGCGTGTCGACCGACGTCCTCGGCCGCGTCGTCGAGGTCGCCTCGGGGCAGGCCTTCGACGCGTTCGTCGAGGCGCGCATCCTGGGTCCGCTCGGCATGGACGACACCGCGTTCTGGGTGCCGGCGGAGAAGCGCGGCCGGTTCATGGCCAACTACGCGAAGGTGGGCGGCCGGCTCGTCGTCGCCGATTCTCCGGTGGACGGCCGGTACACGCGCCCGCCGGCGTTCCCCTCCGGCGGCGGCGGCCTGACCTCGACCGCGTCCGACTACATCCGGTTCGCCCAGATGCTGCTCGAAGGGGGAAGCCTCGACGGCGTCCGCATCCTCGCCCCGGACACCGTCGCGAAGATGCGCACGAACCACCTGCCCGACGCGCTGGTCCCGATCGAGCTGGGGACCTTCCTCAGCCCCGGCTACGGCTTCGGGCTCGGCTTTGCGGTCATGGTCGATGCCGGCGCCTCGCCCGAGCCCGACAACAACGGCGTCTTCCGCTGGGCGGGCGCCGCCAACACGTTCTTCTGGATCGACCCCGAGGCCGAGCTCATCGGCATGGTGTGGACCCAGTTCACCCCGTTCGCCGCCTATGACCTCGAGCGCGAGTTCCAGACTCTCGTTTACGGGGCCATCGAGTAGCCGCGGGCGGGCCAGGACAGTGATCGATATGGAGCCGCCAACTGCACCCGGGCGCTCCGCCCTGGGTGACGTTCAACACGGACAGCGGAAGAAGGAGATCGAATCATGAACAGACGGCGCTTTCTCGCAATGACGGGCATGACGGTGACGGCGGCCGCGCTCAGGGATCTGCCGCTCGCCGGATTGCAGCAGCTCACCACCTCGTTCGAGGACCTGCGGCGGGGCGTGGGCATCTTCAACGGCCAGGGGGGCACGATAGGCTGGCTGGTGAACGCGGACGGGATTCTGATCATCGACAGCCAGAACGCGGCCGCGGCGGCGGCATGCATCGACGGGATCCGGGAGCGGTCGTCGAATGCGATCGACATCCTGCTCAATACACACCACCACGGTGACCATGTCGGCGGCAACCAGACGTTTCGCCCGGTGGCCGGCACGATCGTCGCCCACGAGAACAGCGCCGCGTGGCAGCGGCGGACGGCCGAAGAGGCGGGGAACGAGGACTCGCAGGCCTATCCGGACGAGACCTTCACCGATGAGTGGCGGACCACGATCGGGGACGAGACGGTCGTGGCGCGGTATCACGGCGCCGGTCATACGAGCGGCGATTGCGTGGTGACCTTCGAGCAGGCCAACGTCGTGCACATGGGCGACCTGATGTTCAATCGCCTGCACCCGTTCGTCGACCGTCCCTCGGGCGCCCGGATTACGAGCTGGATCGAGGCGCTGGAGCGGGTTTCGGCGGAACACGCGGCCGACACCATCTACATCTTCGGGCATGGGACCCCGGGCGCCGGCGTCACGGGCGACCGGGCCGAGCTGGCGCACCTGCGCGACTACTTCACCGCGGCGCTGGAGCTGACGCGCCACGAAATGCAGGCGGGCCGGTCGAAGGAAGAGATCGCCGGCGCCGAGTCGCTGCCCGGGTTCGAGGATCACGTGTCGCCGTTTCCGCTGCTCAGCCTGACCGGCGTGCTCGGGGTGGCGTACGACGAGCTCAGCGAGGGGTAGCGCGGCTCGGGCATCGTTCGTGCTCCGTCGACTGTCGCGCGCGCCCCGAACGCGTAGAATCGGGGAAGTCTCTACCTGCGCCGCAACGAGGAGGGAGGAACGACCATGATGGAAAGCCTGCAGTTCATCTTCCGGTGGCTCCACGTGTTCGTGGGGATCATCTGGATCGGGCACCTCTACTTCTTCAACTTCGTGAACGGCCAGATGGCCGCGCAGCTCGACGGGCCGACGAAGCAGAAGGTGGTGCCGGAGCTGATGCCCCGGGCCCTGTTCTGGTTCCGCTGGGGCGCCGCCTGGACGTGGATCACCGGGGTCCTGCTGCTGCTGCTGGTCTTCTACCACGGCGGCCTCGCGATCGAGGTCGGCGCGGGCTGGGGGGCGGGCCCGATCGCGATGATCGCGGTGACGTTCCTGGCCGTCTTCGGCTACGACGCGCTCTGGAAGAGCGGACTCAAGTCGAACGTCCGCGCCGCCACCATCGTCTCCTTCGTGCTGCTCGCGGTCGTCGTGTGGATGTTCGTGGAGGTCGGCGGGTTCCCGCCGCGCTCCGTCCTCATCCACACCGGCACGATGTTCGGGACGATGATGGCCTTCAACGTGTGGTTCCGCATCTGGCCGGCGCAGCAGCGGATCATCGCCGCGGTGAAGGCCGGCAAGGCCCCGGACGCCGGCGACCCGGCCCTCGCCGGGCTGCGCTCCAAGCACAACACCTACCTGTCGCTGCCGCTGCTGTGGGCGATGCTCAACGAGCACGCGACGCCGTTCTTCGGCGGCAACCTCGGGATTCCCGGCGACTTCTACTGGGTGGCGTGGCTCGCGGTGGTGGCGCTCGGGTGGCACATCATCTTCCACTGCTACCGCATCGCCGGCCGCGTTTCCGGTATGTGAGGCCTGCGCGGGGGGCGTGCGCGCCGTTGTCGGGAGGTCCGCCGAGCCTTCTCGGCGGACCTCCGGGGTGGTCCGAGTCCGCGAAAGCACGTCGTACATCGGCCGTGATGAACTCCCGGCGCCGGTCGGCGTGCTCCGTCCGACCGCGGGGCGCATTGCGCCTCCCCAAGAGCTGTCAAGGTCGTCGTTCAGGGGACGGCACGACGTTGAAACCGAGAGCCGCGGCGTTGCTTCTGATACGGTCGTCGAAAGACAGCACCCGAACGTCGGGGAAGAGATTCCGAACCGCCAGCGCGGTTGCGAGATGGACGGCGTCGAGGGCTCGGATCGGTTCACGAGGAAACGCCCGGCGGGACCGATGGACGATCTCCGCGTCCATGCCGTGGAGGGTCCAGTGGGCGGAGGCCGTGTCGATGACCGCCTGCATCTGCGAAGACTCGTTCGCCGTCAATCGTCCGGTGGCGGCGGCGCGCCGAAGCGTGCGGTCGCATTCGATGAGCGTCAAATCGGAAGTGGAGACGGTCGCCGCCGCGGTCAGTTGCGACCAGGCGCTGTCGCCGCGCTCCTCGTCAAGCAGCCACGACACCACGGCGCTGGTTTCCGCGTACAGATTCACCGATCGCCCCGAACGTCGTCGAGCAGCTCCTGCACGACGGCGGAGGGCAGTCGCCGGGCTGGGCGGGGGTAGACGTCCGGGCGGTTGGGCGCGCCGAGGCGAACGGTCCCGTTACGGGCTCGACGCCGCAGCTCGGCGTAGGCTTCCTCCTCGGTGACGTGGGCCGGCGGACCGAGCTCGGCCACGACCCGACCCCGGTGCGTGACGGCTACTCGCTCGCCGTTCTCCACCATCCGCAGGTACTCGCTCAAGCGGTTCTTGATCTCTCGTACGCCTGACGTCTTCATCGTGCGCGAGTGTAGCTACGTGAGCCTACAATGTCAAGACGCGCGTCACGCTGCCTGATGCGCAGCTCCTGCAGGGGCCGCTCCGCGGCAGCGCCGCTGGTCGGCATCGGGGCCTCCGAATACGGGCGGCACTGCCGGCTGGGCTACGGCCTCGGGCTGCTGCGCGGCGACCACTCCCGATCTAATCCAGGTCGAACAAACGGCTGAACTTCAGGATCAGGCTCCGCCCGCCGCCGGAGGGTATCGTGTCGTGCAGGCCGCGCGTGTCGTTGTAGACGATGAAGAGCCCGGTGTTGGCCTGCCCGAGCAACCCCACCCGCAGGTTGGCTGACCAGAGGTCGGCGGCATCGTTGTATTGCACGAGCGCCTGGACGAAGCGACGGGGCGAGAAGTTGTAGGCGATCCGCGCGCTCGTCAAGTTGGCGACGAACTGGCCGCCCGGCAGGTGGACGTCGTTCCGGCTCCACTGCAGCAACGCATTGAACCTGTCGCCGCTGCGCACTCTCAGAGTCGGTCCCACCGTGGCCCGGTGACCGCCGAAGAACCCCCCGATCCGGGCTCGCGCGCCCAGGCTGACGGGTGCGCCGCGGTTCGACTCGTAGGAGAGTTGCGCCTCGTGGTGGTTGTAGATGCCGGCCGGCACGATGACGCCCTTCGCGATCTCGAACGGTTCGGTCACGCCCTCGCCCGTGACGTTCCAGGCGGTCTTGACGAGCGTGCTGTCGGCGAACTCCAGATCGTTGTCGATGTGCAGGAACGAGGTCTCCTGGAACCCGGCGAAGTTCCAGAACCGGTTGAAGGTGGCGTGCGGCCGCACCTGCTGCAGCCATCGGATGCCTCTCGGGCGGGTGATGAACGAGAAGCCGGAGTCGAGGTTGCGGAACCCCTGCCGGCGCAGGAACCCGACCTCCGGGTTGAAGTTGTCGGCCACCTCGACGTAGCCGAGCGTGAAGCGCCAGCGCTCCGAGTTGTGGTCCCAGGCCACGTTGTAGGCGTGGTCGTCCCCGGCGAGCCCGGGCGTGTCGGTCAAGGCAGCGAACCCGGCGATCTGCCCGTTCGGTCCGATCCCCACCCGTCCGTCCACCCCGTAGGTGCGGTTGTAGTCGCCGCCTCCGGCCAAAGCGCCGGTCGCCTGCCGGTTGACGAAGATCGCGCCGATCTGCGAGCTGTTCGGCAGGTCGCGATACGCCCGCGCCACGGTGAAGTTGTTCGCGGGCGCGAGCCCGTCCACCGCTTCGGTCTGCATGTTGAGCAGACCGACCGACACCGAGTCGGACAGCTTGCCCGACAGACGGGCGCCCCCGAGAATCGGGATCTCCCGCCCGCCCGGACCGATGCCGATGCCACGGCTGAAGAACAGCTCCGTCTGACCCGGGTTGCCCCCGGCCACCTGCCGGACGCTGCTCACCGAGAAAACGCCGGCGTTCTCGAGAAAGAACGGTCGTTTCTCGGGAAAGAACAGATTGAAGCGATCGAGATTGATCTGTTGCTGGTCCACCTCGACCTGTGCGAAGTCCGTGCTGTAGGTCAGGTCGAGGGTCAGGGCGGGGGTGACGGCGTACTTCAGATCGATGCCGGCGTCGCTCAGCGCGAGCGTGCGGCGGCGCTCGTCGCTGTGCGCCAGGTCGCCGGCGACGTACGGGACGATCTTCAGACTGCGCTCCGACGCCGGCGGGTGAATCCCGGACAGTTGCCCCGCCAGCGACAGCCGCAGCAGGTTGTACTGCCGGGGCAACGGCGCCCAGTAGACGATCTCGTTGCGGCGGCGGATGTTCCGCTGGACGTTCACGCCCCAGGTCTGGACCTCGCGGACGGGATAGCTGAGGGTCCGGAACGGAATGGCGAACTCGGCGCTCCAGCCGGCGTCCGACAGCGACGTGCGCACCTCCCATACGCCGTCCCAGTTGCCGTTGAACCCGGCGCCGGAGCCACTCGACGTGGTGGTGCTGCGCCCCAGGCGACCCTCTCCGGCGTTCACCACCTGCCCGTCGTACTCCTGCCCCGCCGGGCTGGTGCCGAAGACGAAACCGCTCTGCCGGTCGAGGAAGGTGTCGAGAATGATCTGGACGCTGTCTCCATCGTCGAGCGATGCGTCCCGCCGGCTGTCCGCAATCGTGATCGACCCGGCGTCGCGGTCATGGCAGATCACCCCGATGTACAGCGTGCTCGCGGTAAAGACGACGCGGACCTCGGTGCGCTCCGAGGCCGGCGCCCCTTCATCGGGCTGGGTCTGCCGGAAGCCGGTGGCGGGCGCCGCGGCGTTCCAGACCGGATCGCCCAGGACGACGCCGTCCAGACGCGGTGGGTCCGCGCTGGCCACGGCCGCGAACGACGGCGTTGCGGCGGTCGGGATCGCGGCGCCTGCGGGAGACTGGCCCCCCGCCGGCTGAACCGCCAGCAGGATTCCGATCACGACGCCGGCGCCGCCGAGCGGCGCGACCGATGACGTGCGGCGCGAATCCGTCAAACGCGGCAGCAGCCGACCCACCAGGTCTTCGGCAGCGTCCAGGCGCCGGGTCATGCGGATCAGTTCTCGTGCAACGGACCATGCACTGTGCGGTGCGAGAGGTACCGCCACTGGCCGTCCCGGTGGGCATAGACCCGGACGTACCAGAAGCTGAAGGCGCGCTGGGCTGCAGCCGACCCGCCGGAGCGGGCGCGCACCCGTCCCATCGTGATGGCGACGTCCCCGTGGCGGAGCAGGGTCGGGGGTGGAGCCGGCAGTCGACAGGCCCCGAGGGCCTGTCGACTGCCGGGCGTTCCGCTAGTCGCGCAACGCGAACACCCAGACGACGCCGCCCTGCGGCACCTGGATGTTCCGTTCGAGGTGCGCGTTGACCGCGCGCTGCATGCCCTGCGCGTCGACCCCCCAACCCGCCTGGACGGCGATGTACTGCACGCCGTCGACGGCGTAGGACGACGGGACGCCGATGACCCCCGAGTTCAGGCGCTGCTCCCAGACGATCTCCCCGGTGGCCGCGTCGAACGCCCGGAAGTACCGGTCGTGGGTGCCGCCGGCGAAGACGAGGCCGCCGGCGGTGGTCATGATCGGGCCCCAGTTCTGCGACTCGGGGAACTCATGGGTCCAGACCTGCTCGCCGGTCGAGAGATCCCAGGCCTGCAACTCGCCGAGATGGTCGGCGTCGTTCACCACGAAGACCTGGGACGTGGCCCCGGTGAACCCCTGGCCGGGGACGTACTCGACCTCGCGGCCGACCATGGTGGAGCAGAGGTTCTCGTTGGCGGGAATGTAGAGGTAGCCGGTCTGGGGGCTGTAGGCGGCCGGGGGCCAGTCCTTCCCGCCCCACAGCGACGGACAGAAGGTCGCCGGCCGGTTCGTGCCGGGCTTGCGTTCCTGGTCGTACTCCGGCCGGCCGGTCACGGGGTCGATCGCCGTGAACACGTTCTGGTCCACGTAGGGCTGGGCGTCGACGAAAGTGATGGCGTCCGGCCCGCGCTCAAGCATCCACAGGTAGCCGTTGCGGGCGGGGTGCACCAGCGCTGGGATGGTGCGGCCGTCCCGCGGAACGTCGATCAGCAGCGGGGCCGAGACCTCGTCCCAGTCCCACGAGCCGTTCCAGTGGTACTGGTGATAGCCCTTCAGCTCGCCGGTGTCGGCGTCGAAGGCGACGACCGAGTTGGTATAGAGGTTGTCGCCGGGCCGCTGGTCTCCGATCCAGGGGCCTGGGTTGCCGGTCCCCCAGTAGGTGAGGTTGAGCTCGGGGTCGAACGAGCCGGTGATCCAGATGGACGCGCCGCCGGTGCGCCACGTCTCGCCCGGCCAGGTCTCGTTGCCGGGCTCGCCGGGACCCGGGATCGTGTGCGACCGCCACACCTCCACGCCCGATTCGGCGTCGTAGGCGGCCACGAAACCCCGGATGCCCCGCTCGCCGCCCGACGCGCCGACGAGGATCTTGCCGTTGGCGACGAGCGGCGCCATGGTCATGTAGTACCCCGTTCGGTAGTCGGCCACCTCGGCCTCCCAGGCGAGGTCGCCGGTCATCGCATCGAGCGCGACCACGAACGCATCGTGGGTCGTGTAGTAGACCTTGTCGCCGAAGAGGCCGACCCCCCGGTTGGTCCGGTGGGGATGGCTCATGTCCTCGGGAAACTGCCGCTGGTACAGCCAGAGCTGATCGCCGCTGCGGGCGTCCACCGCGATGACCCGGTCTTCGGGGGTGGTGACGAACATGATGCCGTCGTTGACGACCGCCGGCGACTCGTGGCCCGACGTGACCCCCGTCGACAGCGACCACACCGGTTCCAGGTTGGCCGCGTTCCCGGTCGTGATCTGGTCGAGGGGGCTGTAGCCCCAACTGTCGTAGGTGCGGCGGTACATCAGCCAGTCGCCGTCGGCGGGGGCGCGCAGCCGCTCGTCGGTGACGGGAGTGTAGACCGGCTCCTGCGCCGCCGCCCCCGGCGGAATGGCCAGCCCGATCGCGCCGATCGCGGCGCTTGCGATTACCAGTCGTAACGGTAGTCTCGCCATGTCGTCCTCTCCTGGGTGTCGTTGTCTCGTGCTCCGTCGCAGCGCGACGATGCGATCGACGTGCTCGTCGACCTGTCCGAGCGTGGGTACTGCTGCGTTCGGTCACTCACCCCGCGGCGGGCGGGCCTGCCTTGCGCTGCGGTTCGCGCAACTCCTCTTCCCTGCGCGGGACCGCCTTTTTGGCGCTTCGGGTCCCACTTGCCGACGAGACCGATCGCTGATGCAGGCTGGACGAACTTCTCGAGGTTGAGCTCCCGACCCTGCTCTTCGGGCTGCCTCGGCATCGTCCCTGCCGTCCCATGCCGGCCGGCGGGTTCCCGCCCCGGCATTATGACGCGAACGCACCGGCCGGCGCACGGGTGGCGCAGGCTCTGCGGGAGTCGGCCGCTCGAATCGCCCTGCGTCCGGTTCGCCGGTAGAGCGGGGGGCGAGGGCCGCTTGTCAACGGAACGTGGGTTTCCAACGTCCTGTATGGGTATGCAACAATTGTGCGGTGGCGTACAGGGAGTCGGTGCGATGAGACGCAGGATGTCCGGAGCGGAAGCGGCCAGCCGTTCCTCGAAACGGATCCGCGGCGGGCCGGGAGTCCGTGGCACCGAGCGACGCGGCAACGCGGGGGCCCGGAGCGGGCTCTTGGCGATGCTGCTCCTGCTCGCGTCGGTCCCGGCGCAGGCTGAGGGGCCGGCGTACCGCGCCGGGGCGGGCGGGATCGCGCCGGCGGCGCAGGCACGGCAGGCGCCCGCGCCCTCCAGCGACACCGTGGCCGTCGTCGCGTTCGCCAATATCACCGGCGCGGAGGAGGACGCGTGGATCGGGTTCGGCATCGCCGAGACGATTACCGTGGATCTGGCCGGTCTCGGCACGGTGGCGGTGGTCGGGAACGACGCCGTGCAGGCGGCGCTGCGCGGGGTGGGCGTCGATCCGGGGGCGGCGGTGGACCTGAGCGACACGCCCGCGGTGCAGGCGGGGCGGGCCCTGGGCGCGCGGTGGGTGGTCAGCGGCGGCTTCCAGCGGCTCGGCCAACAGGTGCGGCTGACCGCGCGGATCGTCGACGTGGCGACGGCGGCGGTGCAGCATGCGACCACCGTCGACGGCATGCTGGTCGATCTCTTCGATCTGCAGGACCGGTTGTCGGTCGACCTGCGCCGGGGGCTGTCCGATCCCCGTCCCGCGATGGCCGCGAACCGGCCCGGCGCCGGCGCCGGGGCGCCGCCCATGCGCCGGCCGGAGACGTCGGCGGGCCGGATGCAGCCCGCGCCCGGGCAGCCGCCGGCGCCGGGGATGCGGCCCCGATCCCGGCCGGGCGGCCCCCTGGGCGGTCCGACGGGCGGCCCCCTGGGCGGCGGCGCGGCCGCGGCGCCCCCGGGACGGCCTCCCTTCAGGCCGCCGTCGACTCCGGGCGCCGTCGCCGGGCGTCCCGCCGGCCTTGCGGCGGGGGCGCCACGCGTCGTCGGGGGCCCCCCGGCTCCGGTGGCCCCCGAGACGCTCGCGCGCGACGTGGCGGGACGGGTGACGATCCGCGCGGTGCCCATCGACGGGCCGCTCGATATCGACGGCGTTCTCGACGAGGGCGTCTACGAGATCGTGCAGCCGCTGACCGGCTTCGTGCAGCAGCAGCCGGACGAGGGGGCGCCGGCGACCGAACGCACCGAGGCGTGGGTGTTCTACGACGACCGGAGCATCTACGTGTCGGCGCGCAACTGGGATTCGGCGCCGGAGTCGCGCTGGGTCGCCAACGAGATGCAGCGCGACTCGTTTCAGATCATTCAGAACGACAGTTTCAGCGTCGCCCTGGACACCTTCTACGACCGGCGTAACGGCTTCGCGTTCATGGTCAACCCGATCGGAGGGTTCTTCGACTACCAGATCACCGACGAAGGCAATCCGAACCTCGACTGGAACCCCATCTGGGATGTCACGACCGGGCGCTTCGCCGGCGGCTGGACCGTCGAGATGGAGATTCCCTTCAAGTCGATTCGGTTCCCCGGCGGGGAATCGCAGGTGTGGGGCATCCAGCTCGGCCGCAACGTCCGCTGGAAGAACGAGTGGAACTACATCACTCCCGTCGCCATCTCCGCAGGACCGGGGATGTTCCGGCTGTCGGCGGCGGCCACCCTGGCCGGGCTGGACGTGCCGAGCGGCAACCGGACGTTCGAGATCAAGCCCTACGGGATCGGGTCGTCGGCCACCGACGTCAACTCCGACCTCTACAACGAGGGCGACTTCGAGTACGGGGTCGACGTCAAGTACGGCGTGACCGAGAACCTGACCGCCGACTTCACGTACAACACCGACTTCGCCCAGGTCGAGGTCGACGAGGCCCAGGTCAACCTGACCCGCTTCAGCCTGTTCTTTCCCGAGAAGCGCGAGTTCTTTCTCGAGGGCCGCGGCATCTTCGACTTCGGCCGCGGCGTGCAGTTCGGCAGCGGCGGCGGGCCCGGCGGCATCGGCCGGCCCGGCTCCGGGGGGTTCATGGGCGGCGGCGACGTCCCCACGGTCTTCTTCAGCCGGCGGATCGGGCTGGAGTCGGGACAGACGGTGCCGATTCAGGTCGGGGGGCGGATGACCGGCAAGGTCGGCGACTTCACGCTGGGGGCCCTGAACATCCAGACCGAGAACCTGAGCACGGACAACGTCGACGCGCTGTCGACCAACTTCACCGCCCTCCGGGTGAAGCGCGACGTCCTGCGGCGGAGCTCGGTGGGCGCCCTGTTCACCAACCGGTCGGTGTCCGTCGAGGGTGACGGGTCGAACGAGGCGTACGGCGTGGACGGCGTGTTCTCGTTCTACGACAACGTGAACTTCAACGGCTACTACGCCCGGACCCGGACCCCGGGGCTCGTCGGCAAGGACCAGAGCTACCAGGCCGCGTTCACCTACAACGGCGATCTCTACGCGCTCAACGTCGACCACCTGCTGGTCGGCGACAACTTCAACCCGGAGGTGGGCTTCCTGCGCCGCGACGATTTCCGGCGCACCTACGTGCAGACCAAGTTCAGCCCCCGCCCGCGCGGGATCGCCGCGGTGCGCCAGTTCACGGTCGGGGGCACCTACGATTATTTCGAGACGGCGATCGACGGAATCGTCGAGTCGCGGATCGCGCAGGTCAACTTCCAGACCGAGTTCGAGAACAGCGACCGGTTCACCGCCGACGTGCAGGAGAGCTACGAGTTCCTCGACCAGCCGTGGAAGCAGGTCCTGGGCACCGACTTCACGATTCCGGCCGGCGTCTACCGGTTCCGCAACTACTACACGTCGTACGCGATGGGCGCGCAGCGGCGCCTGTCCGGCACGCTCTCGCTGCAATACGGCGAGTTCTACAACGGCGAGATCACCTCGGTGGGCTATTCGCGGGGCCGGATCGAGGTCACCCCCCAGTTCTCGTTCGAGCCCAGCCTGTCGGTCAACCACGTCAAGCTCCCGGACGCCGAATTCACGGCGCCGCTGGCGGTCACGCGGCTGACCTACTCCTTCACCCCGCGCATGTTCTTCAGCGGTCTGCTGCAGTACAACGCGACGTCGGCAGCCCTCGGCACCAATCTCCGGCTCCGGTGGGAGTACAGCCCCGGCAGCGAGCTGTTCGTCGTCTACAACGACCAGCGGGACACCGTGCTGGCGCCGGACCAGCGGTTTCCGACGCTCCAGAACCGCGCTTTCGTTGTAAAGTTCACCCGGCTGTTCCGGTACTGACCGGGCGCGTCCCCCGGGGCGTGCGCCGGCCGGATGGCCGCGTGGCCGGCAACGCGCCGGAGGCAGGATGCCCGGTGCCCGCGGCCAGACTCCGCGTTGCATTCGACCGGCGATGCATCGCCGGTCGAATGCAACGGGGCCTTTCGCCACGGGCTCCTGGGGCGGGCCGCCCGCCGCGCGGTGCGTCCGTGGCCTCGGAGCAGGTCCGGCCCGCGGACGCGGGATGTTCGTTCGCGGGTGCCGGAAACCTCGCATGCGGAGTGCATACACCATGTCCATTCGTCGCACGGCTCTTGCCCTGACGGTGGCCGGCGGCGCTGCGGCGCTGCTGCCCGCGTCCCCGGCCGGCCTCGCGGCCCAGGCTCCGCCGCCGGCCGCCGCCGTCGACTTCCAGCGCGACGTGCGGCCGATCCTGGCCGACAACTGCTTCTCGTGCCACGGTCCCGACGAGGGCACCCGCCAGGCGAGGCTGCGCCTCGATACGCAGGAAGGGGCGTTCGGGGCGCGCCCGCGGGGCGCCGCCATCGTGCCCGGCGACGCCGAGGCGAGCCGGCTGCACCAGCGCATCACCCAGGCCGACGATCGCCTGCGGATGCCGCCGCCGGCCTTGTCCAACAAGACCCTCTCGACCGGGCAGATCGATGTGCTGACCCGCTGGATCGACGAGGGCGCCTCCTGGGAGCAGCACTGGTCGTTCGAGGCCGTCGCCCAGCATGCGCCGCCCGACGTGGCCGGCGAGGCGTGGGTGCGCAACCCGATCGACCGGTTCGTGCTCGCCCGGCTCGAGGCGGAAGGACTGGCGCCCGCGGCCGAGGCGGACAGGCGCACGCTGGCCCGCCGGGTGGCCCTCGATCTGACGGGGCTGCCCCCCGACCCCGGCCTTCTCGCGTCCTATCTGAACGACACCTCGGACACCGCCTACGAGACCCTCGTCGACCGGCTGCTGCAGTCCCGGCATTGGGGCGAGCATCGCGCCCGCTACTGGCTGGACGCGGCGCGGTACGGCGACACCCACGGCATCCACATCGACAACTACCGCGAGATGTTCGCCTGGCGCGACTGGACCATCCGGGCGTTCAACGAGAACAGGCCCTTCGACGACTTCGTCGTCGAGCAGGTGGCCGGCGACCTGCTGCCCGAGCCGAGCCTCGACCAGCTGGTCGCCACCGGATTCCAGCGCAACAACATCACCACCAACGAGGGCGGGGTGGTGCCGGAGGAGTACGAGGCGATCTACGCCAAGGACCGGGCCGAGACCATCGGCAACGTCTTCCTCGGGCTGACCGTCGGCTGCGCCACCTGCCACGACCACAAGTTCGATCCGATCGCCCAGAGCGAGTTCTACGCGATGACCGCGTTCTTCCGGAACACCACCCAGTACGTCATGGACGGCAACGTCTCGGACCCCCCGCCCATCCTGGTGGTGCCCGACGACGCGGACCGCGACCTGTGGCGCCGGCTGCGCGAGGAGGCGTCGGGCCTCGACGCCGAGATCGAGGAGCGCATGGCGTCGGTCGACCCCGACTTCATCGAGTGGCTGACGCGCGGCGAGTACCGCGAGATCGAGACCCCGCTCGAGCCGTCGGCCGAGCTCCTGACGCTGGTGCTCGACGATCCGGCCGGTCCCGCCGTCGTCCACGCGGGCCGGCGGCGTCCGATCGCCCTCCAGCCCGGCGCCGTGATCGAGGAGGGCCCCGACGGCCATCCCGCCGTCCGGTTCGACGCCGAGTCGTGGGCCGAGCTGCCGTCCCTGGCTCTCGACAGCGACACGCCGTTCTCGATCGCCATGTGGATCTACCAGCCGGAGGGCGAGGGGAACTTCGTCGTGGCCGGCCAGTACGATCAGGAGGACGGCGCGCGCGGCTGGGCCGTGACCCTTGGTTCCCGGCAGCTGAGCTTCCGGCTGACCGGCGAGCGGAACGCGCGCGGGGTGGCCACCACCGCCCGGGTCGGGCCGATCAACACGAAGCGGATGCCGGCCGGCGAGTGGACCCACGTCGTGCTCACCCACGACGGGTCGGGCGAGCGCGGCGGGCTGCACGTCTATCAGAACGGCGAGCGGGTGGAGGAGCAGGGCAGCGAGTTCTTCGCGAAGGCGGAGGGCAGCATCGTGACCGGCCAGCCGTTCTACCTGGGACGGGGCGGCGCCGTCAACCGCGGGGTGCTCGAGACCCGCCACTTCGGCGGCGGGGGCATCGCCGACCTCCGCGTGTTCAACCGAGCCCTCACGGTGCAGGAAGCCAGGGTGGTGTCCGAGTGGCGGACCCTGCGGGGCGCCGCCGTCAAGTCGCCGGAAGGCCTGACCATGCCGGAGCGCAGCGCCCTGCGGCTGCGCTACCTCAGTATCGAGGACGAGCCGTACCGCGGGCTCCAGGCCCGGCGACGGTCGGTGGACGACGAGTGGCGCGAAGTGCGGCGGCGCGGCAGCATCACCCACGTGATGCAGGAGCGGCCGGAGAGCGAGGCGGCGGCCCACGTGCTGAGCCGCGGGATGTACGACCAGCCGCTCGAGCGGGTCCTCGCGGGTACGCCGGCGGCGTTGCCGCCGATGGCGGAATCATGGCCCCGCAACCGTCTCGGCCTGGCCCGGTGGCTCGTCGACGAGGCGAATCCCCTGACCGCCCGGGTGACCGTGAACCGGTTCTGGCAGCAGCTGTTCGGCACCGGGCTGGTGGCGACCAGCGAGGACTTCGGGGCGCAGGGAGAGACCCCCTCGCACCCCGAGCTGCTGGACCATCTGGCCGCCGGGTTCCGCGCGTCGGGCTGGGACGTCAAGCGGTTCTTCCGCACCCTGGTGACCTCGGCCACCTACCGGCAGGCCGCGGCCACCACCCCCGCGAAGCTCGAGCAGGACCCCCAGAACCGGCTGCTGTCGCGCGGACCCCGGTTCCGGATGGACGCCGAGATGGTCCGCGACCAGGCCCTGGCCGCGAGCGGGCTGCTCGTGCGCACCGTCGGCGGGCCGAGCGTGAAGCCGTACCAGCCCGAGGGGGTCTGGTCGACGGTGGCCATGCCCCAGAGCAACACCCGGGTCTACGAGCGGGACAGCGGCGATGATTTGTACCGGCGCAGCCTCTACACGTTCTGGAAGCGGTCGGCCCCGCCGGCGTCGATGGACATCTTCAACGCGCCGACGCGCGAGCACTCGACGGTGCGCCGCGAGCGGACCAACACCCCGCTCCAGGCCCTGGTGACGATGAACGACACGCAGTTCGTCGAGGCGTCGCGGCATCTGGCGCAACGGGCGATGCGCGAGGCCGGGTACGACTTCGACCAGCGGCTCGACTACATGACGACCCGTCTGCTGGCGCGCAGCTTCACCGCGCCCGAGCGGGCGGTGGCGCGGCGAACCTGGGACCGGTTCGTCGATCTGTATGGAGCCGACGCCGACGGGGCGCGGGATCTGCTGGAGGTCGGGGAGTCGGCGCACGACGCGGCCCTGCCGATGACGGAGTCGGCAGCGTGGACGATGCTGGCCAGCCAGTTGATGAATCTGGACGAGGTCCTGAACAAGTAGGGCGCAGCCTACCGCGAGAGGACACGATGCACCCACTCAAGGAAGCCGTTCGCGCGGAGACACGGCGTCAGTTCTTCGGTCGCACCGCCCGGGGTATCGGCGGGCTGGCGTTGGCCAACCTGCTGGCGGACGACGCGTTCGCGCTGCCGGGACAGGATCGCGCCGCCGTGGGCGGGCTGCCGTCGCTGCCGCACTTCGCGCCCAAGGCGAAGCGCTGCATCTACCTGCACATGATGGGGGCGCCGCCCCAGATGGACCTGCTCGACTACAAGCCCAAGATGCGGGACTGGTACGACCAGGAGCTGCCCGAGTCGATCCGCCAGGGACAGCGGTTGACGACGATGACGTCGGGGCAGTCCCGCTTCCCGATCGCGCCGTCGGTGTTCGAGTTCTCGCAGCACGGGCGGGGCGGCGCGTGGTTCTCAGAGCTGCTGCCGCACACCGCGAGCATGGCCGACGACCTCGCCGTCATCCGGTCCATGCACACCGACGCCATCAACCACGAGCCGGGCATCACCTTCATCCAGACCGGCCAGCAGATTCCCGGCCGGCCGTGCATCGGGGCGTGGTTCGCCTACGGCCTCGGCAGCATGAACGAGGACCTGCCGACGTTCGTGGTCATGAACGCCGAGCGCAGCCATCCCCGCGCCGGGGTGCAGGCGATCTCGGCCAAGCTGTGGAGCGCCGGGTTTCTGTCGCCCGAGTACGCCGGGGTGGGGCTGCGCACCGGGGGCGACCCCGTGCTCTTCCTGCGCGACCCCGACGGCGTGTCGCCCGGCGTGCGCCGCGAGATGCTCGACGGGCTCGGCGATCTGAACCGGCTGCGGCACGAGCAGGTCGGCGACCCCGAGACCCTCGCCCGCATCGAGCAGTACGAGATGGCCTTCCGCATGCAGTCGTCGGTGCCGGAGATGGCCGACCTGAGGAGCGAGCCGGACAGCACGTTCGAGCGCTGGGGCGAGGAGGCGAAGCAGGCCGGCAAGTTCCAGAACGCCGCGCTGATGGCGCGGCGGCTCGTCGAGCGCGGCGTGCGGTTCGTGCAGATCTACCACCGCGGCTGGGACGTGCACTCGTTCGCGCCCCAGGTGCTGCCGGCGCAGGCGCGCGACGTCGACCGCGCCGCGTGGGCCCTCATCCAGGACCTGAAGGAGCGCGGGCTCTTCGACGAGACCCTCGTCATCTGGGGCGGGGAGTTCGGCCGCACCATCTACTCGCAGGGCCGGCTGACGCCCACCGACTACGGCCGCGACCACCACCCGCGGTGCTACAGCCTGTGGATGGCGGGCGGCGGCGTGCAGGGCGGGGTGGTGCACGGCGAGACCGACGACTTCTCGTACAACATCGTCAGGGACCCGGTGCACATCCGGGACTTCCAGGCGACCATCCTGCACCTCTTCGGCATCGACCACGAGCGGTTCACCCACAAGCACCGCGGGCTCGACGCCCGGCTGACGGGGGTCGAGCCGGCCCGGGTGGTGCACGAAGTCCTCGCGTGATCTACCCGGCGGCGCGGAAGGCCGGAGGGCGGAGAGAGCGGCCGGTCACCGGCCGGCGGCTCTCGCTCCACCCGCGCCTTCTCCCGCGAGTGCGCGGCATGAACGCGAGATGGGCCGCATGATCGAGCCCCTGTCGCGCGCGCTCTTCCACACCCTCGCGGCGAGCCCGACGGTGAAGCGGCTCGCCTCCCGATACGGAATGCGCGAGGGCTGGTTCGCCCGGCGGTTCATCGCCGGCGAGCGGGTCGAGGAGGCCCTCGCCGCCGCCCGCGCGCTCGCCGGCCGCGGCCTCGACTGCACCCTGAACCGTCTCGGAGAGAGCGTCACCGCGCTGCCGGCGGCGCGGGGCGCGGCCGACGCCTATGCCCGCCTGATGCAGGACGTGGGCGACGCCGGTCTGACGTGCCAGATCTCCGTCAAGCTCACCCAGCTCGGCCTCGCCGTCGACCCCGCCGCCTGCGAAGCCAACCTGGGCCGGGTGCTCGACGCGGCCGGCGAGGGGTGCTTCGTCCGCATCGACATGGAGCAGTCGCCCTGGGTGGACTCCACTCTCGACGTGTTCGAGCGCGTCTGGCGGGCCGGCCATCGCAACGTCGGCGTGGTGCTGCAGTCCTATCTCTATCGGACGGCCGACGACCTCGCCCGGGTGAACGCGCTCGGGGCCCGGGTGCGGCTGTGCAAGGGCGCCTACCAGGAGGACCCCACCGTCGCCTGGCCGCGGAAGGCGGACGTGAACGCGTCGTTCGTGCGATTGATGCAGTCGCTCCTCGAGGACGGCGTCGATCCCGCGTTCGCCACCCACGACCCGGAGATGATTGCGGCGACACGCGCCCACGCCCGCGCCCTCGACCTGCCGCCGGACCGGTTCGAGTTCCAGATGCTGTTCGGCGTGCGGCGCGACCTGCAGGCCCGGCTGATCGAGCAGGGGCACCGGGTACGCGTCTACGTGCCGTACGGGCGCGAGTGGTTTCCCTACTTCATGCGCCGGCTCGGCGAACGGCCCGCCAACGTGCTGTTCGTGGTCAGGAGTCTCTTCCACGAAGGGCGGAGCTGATCCGTCGGTGGCCGTCGTCGGGAAGGTCGGCGCGGCTTGCGCCGCCCGAAGCGGAGCGTCACGAAACGCGGAGTCGAGCTACTCCGGGCCGCGGTCGGGGGAGTACGGCCCGCTCTCTTCGCGAACCCGCACGCTGGTGCGCTGGCGGCGGCGCACGATGCTCGCAACGGCCTCGGTTCGCTCGGCGCGGGTCACGCTGAGCCGCATGCCGGTCACCGCCTCGCGAACGTCGGCGGGAGTGAGCCCGCTGACGACGTTCGAAGCCGTGAGTTGCCGGGGTCTCATCCCGGGGGACAGGGCGAGGAAGTCCGCCTCCGGCAGGTCCCGGCCGCCGCGATGGCGGAGCAACCACAACTCACGCACCCCCATGCTGCCGTAGCGCTCGATCTTGCCCGCGTCGGCGTTCGTGATCTCGACTTCCACGACCAGGTCGGGCGCCGTCTTCTCGAAGAACTCGTCGGCCGCGTCTTCCCCCTTCGCCAGGGCCTCGCGATAGGCGCGCGCGTGCTCGCCGACGTAGAACGCGCAGTCGGGCTCCATGCCGGTGCCGGGAGGCGCGCCAGGTTCGCGAAGGCGGGCGGTGAGCAGCCCCTTGACCGCGCCGCTGAGAGTGCTGGCGGCGATGTCCACGACGTCGTCGAGAATCGTCGCCAGCTCGTCGTGGAGGCGCGACGGCGCCATCAGGGTGATGAGCCCGCCGGCCGGGTCGAGGCAGACACGCCGGAACGAGCGGTTCCAGTCGATGGCCGCGAGCTCCGCGATGGTCCCGGCGTCGGCGCGCAGGACATGGATGGTGGATCCGAGCGGCCCCGTGTGCATCGTGGCCTCTCGATGGTTCGCGATGAGCACCCCATGCTCGGTCATGCTCGTCCACGATAGCACAAGGCATCGCACGCGCTGGGGGCGATGCCACGGTGCGGCCCGGTCCGGCCGCGGGAGTCGTCAGGCCGTCTCGACGTTACCGGCCGCGACGACCGGACCGGCTGCGATCAGCTTGCGGTTGCGGGCATCCACTCTCAGATTCAGACCTTCCAAAGTACGTGCGCCAAGCAACTGCAGGTCGTCGTCATGGGCGAACACGACCTCGTCGGTCGTCAACGTAGCGCCGATCCGAATCACTGCGAATCCGATGGACCTGGAGATTGTCTCGCCATTGGCCATGACGAAATGCACGCCTTCCTTCTCGGGTTCGATGCCGGCCCTCTCAAGATGGTCGCGCCGTATCCACGTCAATTCGCTGCCCGTATCCACCATGAAGTCGGGGACGCGCACCGCACGGGCTCTGTCCTGGTGATGCTCAATCACGCATCCTACGCTGAACAGCCCCATTTCGGGTCCACCTCCTCGCCCGGCAATCGTCGCCCAGGCGGTTCCGCC
Organism: Vicinamibacterales bacterium; assembly: GCA_965215895.1. GTDB lineage: Bacteria > Acidobacteriota > Vicinamibacteria > Vicinamibacterales > UBA8438 > JAJEEA01. The sequence goes on from OZ244130.1 coordinate 2,215,602, forward strand.
TGCCCGCTCCGCCTACGGCTGGCTCTCGTCGTCGGCTTCCGGCCGGAAGCTCACGCCGGGCAGGTAGCGGACGAGCCACTGCTCGCTCCGGAGCACGACGCCCGACAGCTTCGCCATCACCTCCAGCGCCGCGGGCGCGCCGAGGGCGCGGGCCATCGGCGACCCCCGGTCGAGGGCGGCGAAGTTGCCGACGTGGAAGACGTGGACGTACCCGCCCTCGCCCCCGAACGTCAGGGCGCCGCTGCTGTGGTGCATCTCGGCCTCGTCGAAGTGGGGGAGGACGTCCTCGGCCATCACCCGCAGGTACTCCTGCTCGCGGCCGGGCGCGACGGAGACGACCTGCACCAGCATCAGGGCCGGCGCCTCGCCGTCGGGGAGCGGGTTGTCGAGGGTCGGCGTCGTCCGCACCGCGTAGGTGGTGCGGCTCGTGATGACGTTCCGGATGCGGCTGACGATCGTCGCGCGGGCGCCGTCCGTGTCGTCGGCGCGGTCGAGCCGGGCGAAGTTGGCGAGGGGGGTGGTGATGACGAACCGGTAGGTGTCGCCGAACACCGCGGTCCGGCCCACGCTGCGCCACGGCGTGCCCGCCTCCCTTTCGAGGGCCGAGATCTCCCGCTGCGCGGCCAGGAACTCGTCGACGCGGGCGGGGTCGACGTGCACGATGGTCATCTCGAGCCAGGGCGGCGCGTTCTGGGCCCATGCCGGCGGCAGGGTCAGCAGCGCCAGCGCGACGGAGAGCAGGACCCGCGACGTTGCGCGCGCACGGCCTGAGACGTCAACTCTCTCGGGCATTCAAGTCTCTAGGGGTAAATCGCAGGGCAGGGGGCAGATATAGTGGACGCGATTGCCGGGACAACGGATGGCACATTTGCGACGGAGCAGCCAACTACTGCCGCGAGTGTGACTGTCGTGTTCAGTGTGTCTTCCATGCTCCACCTCCTGTGTGATGTTCCCCTCCCTGCGTCTTCTTGCTGGCCAGTGCTCGGAGCCTGCAAGCTCTACGGGGCGGACACTGCCTCCCCTTTCAATTCCTTGGTGGGCCTGCGGTCCGCGCGACCGCTACGCTATATCGGCGGCAGTTTCGCCATGTGGTCCTGCGACGCGGTGCGGGATGACGTGACGGGGGTCCCGCCGGCGGCCGCGGATCAGCAGGTCACGCAGTTGTGGTTGTTCTTCGATCCGAGACGCTCGAGCAGCGCCACCGTCCGGGGGATCGGCGACACGCGCTGCACCGGGCCGTTGGCCATGTCCGCCGTCGTCTGGCCGCGGCGGCTCACCGCGGTCACGTCTCCGTCCTGCTCGACGAGGTAGAGAATGAGCTCGTCGTCCCCGCGCGCGGCGGCGTGGTGGATGGCATTGTAGCCGTTGTGGTCCCGCTGGTTCACGTCGGCGCCGAGCTCAACGAGGTACCGGACGGTGTCCAGCCAGGCGTCCGGCGCGTGGCGGTGGGCGTTGCCGGCGAACCCCTCGCCGTAGCCCACGCCCGACGCGGCGTGAATCGGGTACACCCCCGGATCGCCCTCCTTGTAGGGAGGCAGGCCCGACGGGTCGGGGCCCATCGTCGTCAGATCCGTCGCCACCCACAGGCCGGGCGCCGCTGGCAGCACCGCCGGCACGTCCTGCTCTTCGTCGTTCTCCGCGGTGGTGCCTCCGCGCGCGCGCCGAAACGGCGGCGCCAGGGTGGGGACCTGGGGGTCCGCGCCGTGCTCGACGAGCAGGCGCATCGCGGGCAGGTCCGTCGCGTAGGCGGCCCGCCAGAACGCGGTCGAGCCCTCGGTCTCCACGAGGCCGCAGTTCCGATTTCCGCAGCCGCTGTAGACCATGTACCAGGGATGGCGGGTCAGCCGGGCGTTCGGATCGGCGCCGGCCTCGAGCAGCGCCGCCATCACGTCCAGATAGCTCGACTGCTGCAGGCCGTGCTGCTGCGGCTGCGGGAACCGCGTTCTCGGCTGCCACTCGGCGTTCACGGTCGCCCACAGGGGAGTCACCCCGTTGAGGCCGGACGCGAGGTTGGGATCGGCGCCGCGGTCGATGAGCATCAGGGCCAGATCGAACTGCGCGTTTATCGCGGCCATCAGGAGCGGGCTCGTGGCGTCGCCGGCTCCGACCCGGTTGACGTCGGCGCCGCCGTCGAGGAGGGCCATCGCCGCGCCGACATGCCCCTGCCGCACCGCGTGGAGCAGCGCCGTCAGCCCCCCCTTGGTCTCGAGGGACGGCGGCCGGGCACCCGCGTTCTCTTCCGCCGGGGGCACCTCGCCCGTCAGGTAGCGGGCGCGTCCGGCCAGCACCGCGGCCTGGACCTGGCTCGAGGTGGGCGAGGCGTCTCCCGCCTCGAGCGCGGCCATCACCGCGCGCTGCCGTTGCCTGGCCTCGCCGGCGAGCCGGCCGTCGGCGACCAGATCTACCGTCGTCGAGGTGATGGCGGGGTCGGCGCCGCGCTCGAGCAGGACGCGGATGGCGTCGGCCCGATCCCTCGCCGCCGCGAAGATCAGCGGCGTCTGTCCCCAGGCCCGTTCCCGCGCATCGACGTCGGCGCCGTGGTCGAGCAGGGCGGCCACCGCCGCGGCGCTCCCGGCCGCGGCCGCGAGATGCAGCGGAGTCACGCCGGTCGTGCTGGCGGTGGCCGACACGTCCGCGCCCGCCTCGACCAGGCGCTGAATCGCCGCGGCGTGTCCCCCGGTGCTCGCCACGTGCAGCGGCGTGTAGTGCCCGATGCGGGTCACCGCGTTCACGGCGGCCCCGGCATGGACCAGGGCCTCGACCATCCCGGCGTCACCGCGCTCGGCCGCCCAGTGCAGCGCCGACATGCCGTCCCCGTGCGCGGCGTTCGCGTCCGCGCCCTGCCGGAGCAGCGCGCGGAGGGCATCCAGGTCTCCGCGTCGCGCGGCGTCGGCGACCGGCGTGGCGCCCGGCGCCGCCGCGAGCCCGGCCCCCCCGGTCAGCCCGCCGCCGGCCAGGGCGGCGAGGAGCAGCGCGCCGGCGACCGCGTTCCCGACTCGACCCGTGCGTGGCAGATTCACCAGCCTACCCCCCTGCCTCCGTCGTTTCCGGCGCGGTCGGCCCGGACAGCGAGAACGTTCCGGTGCTGTCGCCGAAGTGGTCCATCTCGAGGCCCAGCGACTGCAGGAGCGTCAGCATCGCGTTCGCCATCGGGGTCCCGTCGGCCGCCCGCAGATGCAGATTGCCCGTCAGGTGACCGTTGGCCCCGCCGAGCAGGACCAGCGGGCAACGCCGGTGGTTGTGGATGTTGGCGTCGGCCATCGGCGAGCCCCAGACGATCGCGGTCTTGTCGAGCAGCGACGCGTCCCCTTCCATCGCCTGCTGCAGCCGTTCGAGGAAGTAGGGGAGCTGGCCGACGCGGTACTGGCAGATCGTGTTGAAGTCCATGATCCGCGCCTCGTTGTTCCCGTGGTGGGACGCGGGGTGGAACGGCCGGCTGCTGCCGCTCTCGGGGAACACCCGGTTCTGGGCGTCGCGGCCGGTCTTGAACGAGATCACCCGCGTCATGTCCGTCTCCATCGCCAGCACCTGGAGATCGAACAGAAGCTGCATGTGCTCCGAGAACGAGTCCGGCACCCCGGGCGGGGCGTCGGGCAGCTCCCGCGGCTCGGCGCCGTCGTTGCGGCCCTCCACCATCTGGATGCGGCGCTCGACCTCGCGGACGTCGTCGAGATAGCGATCCATGCGGCGGCGGTCGACCGAGCCGAGCTCGTTGCGCACCTCGGCCACGTCGTTCAGGATCCAGTCGAGGATGCTGCGCCGCGTCGCCCGGCGCTCGGCCCGCTCCTCGGGGGTGCCGCCGGCCCCGAACAGCATCTCGAACGCGACGCGCGGGTCCCTGATCATCGGGAGCGGCTCGCTCGGCGACGACCAGCTGATGGAGTCGGTGTAGGCGCACGAGTAGTTGTAGGTGCATCCGCCGGCCTGATCGAGGTTCTCTATGCAGAACTGCATCGACGGCATCGGCGTCGACTGGCCGAACCGCCGCGCGTAGAGCTGATCGAGAGACGTGCCGACGAAGAGGTCCGAGCCCTGGGTCTGCTTGGGGTGGGCCTGGGTGAGGAAGACGGCGGAGGACCGGAAGTGGTCGCCGCCGATCTCCGGCGGGCTGAACGCCTCGGCCATCCGCACGTCGGTGTTGCTGACGATCGTGAGACGGTCCCGGAACGGCTCCAGCGACTTGAGGGCGTTGTCGGGCAGCAGCTCGAAGTCGGTCCCCACCGTCGCCGGCGCGAACAGGTGCCGGGTCGCGCCCCACTCGTTGCAGCCGGGCAGCCCGTGCACCTCCTCGATGCACACGAGGCGGGTCACGTCGGTGGCCGCGGCCACCGTGCTCCGCGCGAACCGCCCCGCCGGGGCCATCGCGTCGAGGAACGGCAGCGACACCGTGGCTCCCATGCCGCGCAGGAACGTCCGCCGGGGCAGGTGCTTTCCGGTAATGAACGCCATGAGGTCTCCTCTGGCCGGCCGGGGGCCGGGGGCTACTGTCCCCGCTTCCGTTGAAACGCGTCGCTGCCGACGACGCCGAGGACGAACGACGCCATGCGGTGGTCGTTCGCCTCGGCCGCGCGGGTGATGGCGCGGACGGCCGGCTGATCGAAGTGCTCGACCCGCCGGCCGATCGCGAACGCCAGCAGGTTCTCGGTGAAGGTGCGGACGAGCGGAATCGGCCGCGCGAGCAGGGCGTCGACGAGCTCGCGGGGCGTCGACACCGGGGTGCCGTCATAGTAGTCGCCGCGTGTGTCCAGGGGGACGCCATGCTCGCGCACCCGCCACTTCGCGGTGACGTCGAAGTTGTCGAGGGCCAGCCCGATCGGGTCGATCAGCCGGTGGCACGAGCTGCAGGCGGGGTTCGACCGGTGCAGCTCCATCCGCTCGCGGGTCGTCAGGCGCCGGCCGTCCCGGGTTTCCTCGGTGTCTTCCAGGGCCGGAATGTCGGGGGGCGGCGGCGGGGGCGGGGTGCCCAGCAGGACCTCCATGACCCACTTGCCGCGCAGCACCGGCGAGGTGCGGTTCGCGAGCGACGTCAGCACGAGGATGCTGCCGTGACCGAGCACGCCGCGGCGGCGGTCGTCCGGATAGTCCACCCGCCGGAAGTGGCGGCCCGCCACCCCCGGAATGCCGTAGTGCCGGGCCAGCCGCTCGTCGACGAACGTGTAGTCGGCCCGGAACAGGTCGAGCAGGCTGCGGTTCTCCCGCACGAGGTCGGCGAAGAACAGCTCGGTCTCGCGCCGCATCGCGCGGGCGAGGTTCTCGTCGTAGTCGGGATAGAAGTTCGGGTCCGGCCGGACCTTGGCCATGTCCTGCAGACGGAACCACTGCGCCGCGAACCGGGTGCCCAGCGCCTCGGCCCGGGGGTCGGCGAGCATGCGCAGCGCCTGCCGTTCCAGCTCCTCCGGCGACAGGCGGCCCGCGTCGGCCAGCGTCCGGAGCTCCTCGTCCGGCGGCGTCCCCCAGAGGAAGAACGACAGGCGGGAGGCGAGGGCGGCGTCGCTCAGGCGGTAGCCTCGCCGCGGCGCGTCGACCGGCGCGCGCTCCAGCCGCAGCACGAAGTGCGGACTGGCGAGCATCGCCTCGAGCGCGGTCCGCACCCCCACCTCGAAGCCGCCGCCGGCCGCGCCCTCGTCGAAGAACGAGAGCAGCCCGTCGACGTCGCGCGGGGTGAGGGCGCGCCGGTACGCCTCGCGGCCCAGGCGCGTGACGATGCGGCGCGCGCAGGGCCGCGCCTCGTCGGGATCGGTCGGACGGCACGTGAAGATGAGTTCCCGGCTCGGGGTCTGGGACAAGCCCGTGACCCCGTAGGGCCCGCTGACGATGAGATCGCGCACGTGGGGCAGCGTCGTGATGCCCGCCCCGCCCGAGCCGCCGCCGGCGAACGACCAGTCGTGGGGGCGGATCAGGTCCTCGTAGGGGCCGTCGGCGCGCCGGACGAACGCCGCCGCCACCCGGTGCGGTCCCGCCCGCACGAAGACCCGCGGCGTTTCGGTGGTCACGCCGCCCCGGCCGTCGGCGTCCACTCGGCGGTCGGTGTTGTAGTGCAGCAGCGCCACCCGCTCGCCGTCGACGGAGACGTCGATGTCCTCGATGCGCGTGTTCGCCCCGGACGTGAAGGTCAGCCCGAACACGTACTCGGCGTCGGCGGGAAACACGTGGTCGACGACGAGCCCGCCCCGGGTTCCATAGGGCGCGCCCTCGACGTGGTCCCACGGATGCTGCGACACGTACTCCGAGTTGGAGTAGGTGTGATCGACGGCCCGGCTCCCGGGCTCGCCGACGGCGAGGCGGCTGATGGCGCTCGCCGCGTTCAGGTACGCCTCGAGCAGCGTCGGAGACAACGTCTGCGCATCGGCGATGTTGTCGAAGTTGGCGCTCATCTGATCGAGCGGCAGCCAGTCGCCGGCGTCGACGTCGAGGGCCAGCAGCTCGCGGACGGCCTGGGCGTACTCGGCGCGGTTGAGACGCTGGAAGGGCCGGCTTCCGGGGTCGGGGGCGATCCCGGCGGCCTCGTCGAGCTGGTGCTCCAGGGCCTCGGCCAGGGCGCGGAGATCGGCCGCGTCGGGCCGGCGCGGGCCGGGCGGGGGCATCATGCCCGCCCGCAGCTTGCGGACCATCGCCTCGGCGACCTCGGGGTGGTCGGCCGCCGCCGCCGCGTCGAAGCGCTCCAGCGACAGGTTGCCGCGCAGCGATCGGTCGTTGTGGCAGGCGACGCAGGTGCCGCGCACCACGCGGTCCGGACCGCCGCCGGCCGGCGCGGTCTGGGCGGAACCGGCGGCGGGCGCGAGCCCCGCCGCCTCGCGCGCCGCCGCGTCGCCCGTCGCGATGAAGATGCACAACCCGGCGACGAAGAAGGCTCGTGTCTGCATGTGGGCGTTATAGGCACTAACAGTCTAGCCGCGTATCCGCCGCGGATTCAAGAGCCCCGTCCGGAGCCGACGAGGCTCCGAATCGCCGGCCGCGGGCGCCTCTCCGGAGGGCGCCACGTCCACGGGTCCGCACCGAGGTCGCCGGGCCGCGCGCTCAGCGGAGATCCACAGCAGACTGCGAGCCGCCGCCGTCGGGGCGTCCGGACGTCAGCTCCACCCGTCGATCGCGTAGCGGGACACCGCGCCGTCGTCCAGGGTTATCCCGAGCCCCGGACGGGACGGCAGGGCCACGCCGCCGGGAACGACCTGCAGGGCCGTGGAGAAAAGCCGGCCCAGGTTGAGCACGCGGAAGTCGGTGAAGTACTCCACCCACGACGCGTTGGGGGTCGCCGCGACGAGGTGCACGTGCAGGTCGGCGAGCCAGTGGGGGGCGACGGCGAGGTCGTGGGCCGCGGCCAGCCCCGCGATGCGGCGCCATTCGGTGATGCCGCCGCAGACCCCCGCGTCGGGCTGGAGGACGGCGGCGGCGCGCCGATCGACGAGTTGGAGGAAGTCCCACCGGGTCGCGTGGATCTCGCCGGTGGCGACCGGCGTCGCCACCGCCGCCGCGACCCTCGCGTGCCCGTCGATGTCGTCGGGCATCAGCGGCTCCTCGATCCAGCCCGGATTCCACCCCTCCCACGCACGCACCGCCCGGATCGCGCCGGCCGCGTCGCGCCAAGCGTTGTTGGCGTCGAGGAAGAGCTCCACGCCGGGACCGATCGCCTCCCGGGCGGCCGCAATCCTCATCGCGTCTTCCTGGGTCGACACGCCGCCGACCTTGATCTTGACGGCGGTGAAACCCAGGTCGACGTAGCCGCGCACCTCCTCGGCGAGATCGTCGGGGGTCTTGCCGTCGGCGTAATAGCCGCCGCTCGCGTAGGCCGGCGCCATTTCCGTGCGGTACCCGCCCAGGTAGCGGTGCAGGGGCAGATTCGCCTCGCGGGACACCGCGTCCCACAGCGCCTGATCGACGGCGCTGATGGCCCGCACCACCGCGCCCCGCCGGCCCTGGAGCAGGGCCTCGCGGTACATCGCCTCCCAGATCGCCTCGACGTCGTGCGGGTCGCGTCCCACCACGAGGTCCCGCAGCAACTCGCGCACCGCCAGCGTGGCGAGCCGCCCCCCCCGCGTGCCGCCGTAGCAGAAGCCGATGCCCTCGGCTCCGGTGTCCGTCCGCACGCGCACCAGCGTGTAGTGGCGCTCGGTCACGGCCCGGGTGGCGAACGCGATGTCCCGGTCCAGCGGAACGATGCACGTGATCGCGTCTACTGTGGTGACCTTCACGTCGGATTCCTCTTCGCCTCCGGATGCGCGCCCCGCGGCGCGTCCGGCGGGGGGCGCATGCGCTGAACATGCTCCCTCGTCATGCCTTGTCGCACGACTCCCCGCGGGCGCCCCGGCAGACCCGCTGGCGCCCTCGCCGGTTCTCGGTGTGACGCGGGGCTCTGCCCCGGCCTTCTAGAACATCGCGATCGGATTGACCGGCGACCCCGTGCCGTTGGGAATCGCCAGGGGGGCGATGGTCACCATGAACTCCCACCGGTTGCGCTCGGCGGCGGCGGTGGCCAGGGCCTGGAAGTCGGCCCGGTCGAGGACCTGGATGCCGAGAATGGTCAGCGCGAAGTTGTGCAGGGCGGTGCGGGGGAGGTCGCCCTCCGGCTGCGGCACGTAGCCGGGGGTCTCCCAGCCGGCAATCGCCACGTCCCGCTCCTTCAGCCACGGAATGACGTTGTTGTCCAGTCCCGCCGCCTCGCGGCCGGTGTCGAACGGGCCCAGGGCGTCCTGGCGAGCCCACCGTCCCCAGCGGATGAAGAAGGCGTCGCCGGGCCCGACGCGCACGCCGGTCTGCGCCTCCCACGCCTCGAGGTCCTCGACGGTGATGCGGGTCCCCGGCTCGAGCCACGGCACGCCCTTGAGCCGCGCGATGTCGTAGAGCACGCCCCGGGTCACCAGGCCGTTCTTCACGGCCATGATGGAGTTCTTCGCGGCGCCCCCGTCCATCGTGACCAGGCCCTCCACGTCGTAGCCGTTCCACATCTTGCCGTCGAAGAAGACATGCGCGAAGGCGTCGAGGTGGGTCGTGCCGGGGCCGTGGATGCACGGATAGGCGATGGTGTCGCTGGCCCCGGTGCGGGTCGCCCGCGTCATCGACCACTCGACCGGGCACGGCACGTCGACCGAGCGGTAGTTCTGCGCGTTCGACGAGAGCGAGACGGTGTGGCCCTCGGTGACGAGGGCCGCCGCCTCCGCCCGCTTCGCGTGGGTGATCAGATTGGCCATGCCCAGCTCGTCGTCGGGGCCCCAGCGGCCCCAGTTCGAGAGCTCGGTCTGCCACCGCTCGAACTGCTCGGCGCTCACGAGCGGGGCCGAGGTGTCCGGCTCCTGCGCCTGGGATCCGGTCGAGAGGACCGCCGCGCAGGCGGCGACTCCGAGAAGCAGCGACAGTCGGCGAAGTGCGGTCATGGTCGATCTCCCTCTTGTGCCGGGTACGTCTCGGGGCCGCAGCGGTCGAGCGCGACGCGCGTCGAACGGGAAATGCGACCATTATAGGGCCGGTGCGACGGCGTCGGAGTCGGCGCGCCACGATATAATCTCTGCCGCAAGCGGAGGAACGGACGCGGATGCGTCGGGCCACGACCGGTCCAACCCCGGGCGTCCTGCCGAGGGAGCGCCAGATCGGCATTGACGGTGTCCTTCGCCGAATCGCGAGCCGGCGCGACCTTGCGGTCGCGTTGGGAGTTTCGCTGGCGCGAAACTCCTGCGGCGCACGCCAGGCGCGACCTTGCGGTCGCGTTGGGAGTTTCGCTGGCGCGAACTCCTACGGCGCGAGCCGGCGCGACCTTGCGGTCGCGTTGGGAGTTTCGCTGGCGCGAAACTCCTGCGGCGCAAGCCCCTGAGGAGACGAGATGCGAACGAGGACCGCGATAGTCGCCGCCGCCGCGCTGCTTGCGGCGTCGTGCGGAGGAGAGCCGCCGGCCGGGCCGCCGTTCCGGACGGACAACACCGTCAGCGTGCTGATGGCGAACATGCTGGACCCGGCCGCCGATCTTCTGTGGGACGCCGTCGGGACGGTGCTCGACGAGAACGGCGAGACGTCCTGGGAGCCCGAGACCGAGGAGGACTGGCTGCAGGTGAAGCTGGGGGCGATGGCCCTGGCGGAGTCGGCCAACCTGCTCATGATGGAGAACCGCGCCCGCGATCAGGACCAGTGGATCCGCATGAGCGAGGCGATGGCCGACGCGGCCATGCAGGCGTTCGAGGCGGCCGAGGCGCAGGACGCCGACCGCATCTTCGATCTCGGAGAGGTCGTCTACAACTCCTGCAACAGCTGCCACACCCTGTATTGGGTCGACGATGAGGACCGGGGCCGGGCCGTCGCGCCGGGGGCCTGAGTATCGGAGGGCGGTCAGGAACCCGTGGTGAAACCGCGGGCCCTGGCCACGGGCTCCTGGGAGTCTGCGCCGTGGAACGGCGCGGAATCCTGCAGGGTTGGCTGGGCGGCAAGCGGAGCCGCAAGGCGACGCTTGCCGGGCCCGGGTAGACACGGGGGGCGGTCGGTGTCGAGCCCATCCATCGTCTTGCGCCGGGTCCTCATCTATGCCCATCGTTGGCTGGGCATCGCCGGCAGCCTGCTGTTCATCGTCTGGTTCGCCTCCGGCATCGTCCTCATGTACGCCGGCATGCCGGCCCTCGATCCCGGCGAGCGGCTCGCGCGGGCGCCGGCCCTCGACCTGTCCACGGCCCGCATCGACGTCGGCGAGGCGGCGGTCCGGGCGGGGTTCGCCCCGGCCCGCATCGTCGTCGGCATGCACGGCGACCGGCCGGTCTATCGGTTCGCCGGCGCCGGCGGCTGGACCACGATCTACGCCGATACCGGGGAGGCGGCGGGCGGGTTGCGGCCCGAGCAGGCCCTGGAGATCGCGCGGCGGTTCGTCCCGGAGCACGCCGGCACCGCCCGCCATGACGCGTGGTTGACGGCGCCCGATCAGTGGACGCTGCAGAGCCTCGCCTTCTTTCCCCTCCATCGCGTGCGCCTCGGCGACGAGGCCGCCACCGTCCTCTACGTATCCGACCGCACCGCCGAGCCGGTCCTCGAGACCACCCGCCGCGGCCGTCTGTGGGCTTATCTCGGAGCGGTGCCGCACTGGCTGTACTTCACGCCCCTGCGGTCCCGGGCCGCCGTCTGGTCCGATCTGGTGATCGGGCTGTCGATCCTCGGCTGCCTGTTGGCGCTGTCGGGCATCGTCTGGGGGCTGTGGCGGGTGACGGTCTCGGCCGCGTATCGACTGCGGGGCGGCGCCTCGCATTCGCCCTACGCCGGACTGATGCGCTGGCACCACTATGCCGGGCTCGTCTTCGGTCTGTTCACCTTCACGTGGGTCTTCAGCGGCGGGCTGTCGATGGATCCCTGGAGCTGGCACCCGGGAACCGGCGCGACGGCCGCGCAGCGCCGGGCGCTGACCGGGGGACCGTTGCGTCTCGGTCCCCTCACCGTCGACGGGCTTCGCGCCGGGGTGGCCGCGATCGGCGAGTCGTTCCGGCCGAAGGAGCTGGAGGTGCTGCAGCTCGCGAACGAGCCGCACCTGCTGGCCGTCGACCCCGCGGGGGCAGCGCCCGTGGGCCTGGCGTTGCCCACGACGCTGGCCACGTTGCGGTCCCAGGTCCCGGCGCAGCGGCTCGTCTCGATGCTGCATCCGGAACGCGGCGCCTTCGTCCGGTTCAGCGACGCGCGGATCGAGGTGATGGCGGCCGCCGCCATGCCCGGCGCCGCGATCGAGGCGGCGGTCTGGCTCCGGGCCTACGACGCGTACTACTACGATCGCGGGCGGCGCCGGCCGTTGCCGGTCTTCCGGGTCACCTACGACGATGCCGACGCCACGTGGCTCTACTTCGACCCGTACCGCGGGGCTATTGCCCGGAAGGAGGAACGCCTGACCCGGGCGAACCGCTGGCTCTACCGGGCCCTGCACGGTCTGGACTTTCCGTCCCTGTATACGCGGCGGCCGCTGTGGGACGCGATCGTGATCGGGTTGAGTCTCGGCGGCATTTTCCTGAGCGTGACGTCGGTCTCCCAGGGATGGCGGCGGCTGCGCCGCCACGCCCGCCGGCTGCGGCTGCCCTCCTGACGCCATTTCCCCTGTTTTCGGTTTTCTTGACCTTGACCAAGCTGCGAGGTACACTCCGCGCCTGCGAAACGCCGGGAGGTTCGCGCCGGCCGACGCGAGTCGTGCGGCTCGTTGGCGGGTCCCGTCGCGGCGGATACCGGAGTCATGGCGGTACGGCTCGGCGCGGGTGAGGCGGCGATGCGAGCGGAGGATAGTCCTTCCCGTTGGTGGCTGGGGGCCGGACGAAGCCTGCGGTGGGCGCAGCGAGACGACCGACGGAGTAGCGGACAATGAGCAGCCTGTTTGAGTTGATGCGGCCCCTGTTCGAATGGGTCGACGTGTTGCCGAGCAGCGTCTCGCTTCGCGAGTCGTTGAACGCTTATGTCTACCTGCTGACGGTGCACGTGGTCAGCATGGGGCTGGTGGCCGGCATCATCAGCTACTGGGACCTGCGGCTGGCGGGTACGGCGCTGAGGTGGATTCCGGTGTCGAAGGTGAAGTCGGGGCTGTTTCCCTGGCTGTACGCCGGCGTGCTCGTCAACGCGGGCACCGGCTTCGTCATGCTCTACAGCCAGCCGATGCGCTACTTTCCGAACTTCTGGTTCTGGTTCAAGATGGGGATGCTCGTCATCCTGGTGTTCAACGCGGCGTACTTCCACCAGAGCATCGAGAAGACCGTCGATCAGTGGGAAAACGATCCGGTGGCGCCGCTCAAGGCGCGGTTGGCCGGCTACGTTTCGTTGGCATTGTGGGCCGGAGTCATCGTCACCGGCCGCATGACCGCCTACAGCGGACTGGTGCCGCAGTGGTGGATCGATCTGGGGCTGGGGTAACGCTATGCTGCAATCGCTTTTTCAGTGGATGCAGGGGCTGTCGTTCAGCGCCTACTTCCTCAATTCCGTCTGGCCCACGCCGATCATTCAGTGCATCCACCTGATTGCCGTGTCGGTGTTCGCCGGCGCGTTGCTGGTCGTCGATCTGCGGCTGCTGGGGCGGGGGCTGACCTCGGCGTCGATTCCGGATCTGGCGCGGGCCGCGCAGCCGTGGCTCGTCTGGAGCTTCGTCGTGCTGGTGCTCACCGGCATTCCGCAGATGGCGTCGACCGCGTTGAAGCAGTACTATAGCCCCTTCTTCTGGTGGAAGATGGAGGCGCTGTTCGTGGGCGTCGTGGTAACGTTCGTGATTCGTCGAATCATCGCATCGAAAGAGGAGGGGCACTTCGGGCTCGTCTGGCCCAAGGTGGTGGGGGTGACGTCGATCGCGCTCTGGACGAGCGTGACGATTGGCGCGCGCCTCATCGGACTGCTGTCGTAGGGGTGTGCTGTCGTAGGGCAGAGCTCGTGGTGGCACGGATCCTGTGGTCGTGCAGGGTCTTGCCAGCCAGTCAGACACGCGGGTGGCGTGTCAGGGAGACACAAACAAATGCGAAATCGGTTCAGAACTGCAACGATTGCCGGCCTGACGGCTGCCGTGATGGTCTTCGGCCTGACCGCGGCCGTCCAACCGGCCCGGGCACAGGATGACGGGTACATGGCTCCGCGCACCGCCGACGGCCAGCCGGATCTGAACGGCATCTGGCAGGCCATCGGCTCGGCCCACTGGGACATCGAGCCGCATGCGGCGCGGTTGGGTCCGGTCGTCGAGATGGCGGCCCTGGGCGCGATTCCGGGCGGGCTCGGCATCGTCGAGGGCGGGGAGATTCCCTATACGTCCGAGGCGCGGGCCCAGCAGCAGGAGAACCTGCAGTACTGGCTGGAGCGCGATCCGGCGGTGAAGTGCTACATGCCGGGCGTGCCGCGGGCGACCTACATGCCGTCTCCGCTCCAGCTCGTGCAGACGCCCGAGTACGTGCTCCTGGCCTACGAGTTCGCGAGCGCCAGCCGCATCGTCTACATGGATCGCCCCGACTTCGAGGCGCCGGTCGACTCCTGGATGGGCCACAACATCGGCCGCTGGGAAGGCGAGACCCTGGTCATCGACGTGACCGCGCAGATGCCCGACACTTGGCTCGACAGCTCGGGCAACCACCACAGCAACGCGCTGCACGTCGAGGAGCGGTACACCGCCGTCAGCGAGAACCACCTCATGTACGAGGCGACCATCACCGATCCGGAGACGTATACGCGGCCCTGGACGATCAAGCTGCCGCTGTACCGGCGCATCGACGAGAACATGCAGCTCCTCGAGTACAAGTGCGTCGAGTTCGCCGAGGAGTTGATGTACGGGCACCTGCGCAAGGACCCCGACCTGACCCCGGTCTTCCGCGCGTCCGGCCAGGGTTCCGATCGTCAGATGGTGCTCGAGCCGCCCCAATAGGCGGTCGACAGGCGTCGCGAAGTCCCGGTGAAGTCCCGGTATTGACACGGGACGCGGGAATTTCGATAATCACCGGAGTGTGAGCTTACACAACGAGGAGGCGTACGAGATGCGAAGAATGCTAGTTGTCGTGGCGGTCGGGGCTTTCGTAGCGCTGGCCACGGTGCCTGGGGACGCCCACCATGCGTTCTCGGCGGAGTTCGATGCCAACCGGCCCATCCACCTGGAGGGCACGGTTGTGAGGATGGAGTGGATCAACCCGCACGCGTGGGTCCACCTCGAGCTCGAAGACGGGACCGTGTGGATGGTCGAGGGCGGCACCCCGAACACGCTGCTCCGCCGGGGCTTCAACAAGCAGTCGCTGCTGCCCGGCACCGAGATCATCGTCGACGGCTACCAGGCCAAGGACGGCTCGAACAAGGGCAACGGCCGCGACCTGACCTTCAGGGACGGCCGCAAGCTGTTCATGGGTTCGTCGGGCACCGGCGCTCCCGCCGACGGCCGCGACGTCACCGAGCCTGAATAGGCCGGGAAGCCGCAAGGCAAGCTTGAGAAAGGCCCGGGTGCCCCGCATCCGGGCCTTTTTCTTTGCCCCCGACCGCCTGCCCCGGTCGTCGCCCATCGGCTCGAGGCGCCCGCGCAGGTCTTGGAACCGCGTGCGCGGCTCGCGTAGAATGGCGGTTACAGTCATGTCTCGCCGCGCACTGCCCGGGATGCTCCTCGCGCCGCTCGTCGCGGCCGCGGTCTCGATTGCCGTGTCCGGCCAACCGGCCGACCGTGGCGACGACTTCTTCCGCACCGGGGTCGAGATCGTCCAGATGGCGGCCACCGTCGTCGACGCCGACGGCCGTCTCGTGGGCGACCTCGGGCGCGACGACTTCGAGATCTTCGAGGACGGCCAGCCCCAGCCCCTGACCCATTTCACGCGCGAGCGCGTGCCGCTCAGCCTGGGCGTGGTGCTCGACGTCAGCCAGAGCATGTTCGGCCAGCGGATCGACGACGCGCGGCTCGCCCTCGACCAGTTCCTGACGGATCGGCTGGACGTGGGCGACGAGGTCTTCATCAGCGTGTTCAATCACGAGCCCAGCATCGCCGTGCCCTGGACCGTCGGGCCGCGGCAGCTCCGCAACCGGCTCGACGACATCCGCCCGTGGGGCGGCACGAGCATCTACGACGCGATGATGAACGCGTTGCCCCTGTTCGAGGAGCGCAAGCATCCCCGCGCGGCGGTGGTGCTCATCTCGGACGGGTCGGACACGGGCAGCCTCGCGGACGTGCGGGACGTCCGCCGCCAGCTCCGCCGCAACTCCGCCTTCGTCTATGCCATCGCCATCGACGCGCCGGATACGCGCGCCATCAACGATCGGGTCAATCCGTTCGCGCTGCGGGAGATCACCACCGAGAGCGGCGGCTATACCGAGGTGGTGCACGACAGTCCCGAGCTGGGGCCGGCGACGGCGCGCATAGCCGAAGAGCTGAACCACCAGTACATGCTCGGCTACCGGCCCACGCGGCCGGCCGACGGCAGCTACCGGTCCATCCGGGTTCGCATTGCGGGCCGGGACCATACGGTACGGACCCGCCGCGGCTATGTCGCCGACTCGCGGGGCCGCAACTGACGGCGGCCCCCGGAGAGCCCCCAGACAAGACAATGCCTGTGCTCCTGAGGCGATTCCTGCCGGTGCTGCCCGCGGCGCTGGCGTTCCTCCCGATTCCGGGCCTGGCCCAGGAGCCCGCGGCGCGGCCGTCCATCGCCGAGCGGACGGCGGGCATGGAGCGGCTGTCCGGGCTGCTCCCGCTGCACTGGGACGCGGGAACCGGCAAGTTGTGGATGGAGGTCGCCCGGCTCGACCACGATCTGCTCTACGTGCGTTCGCTGGCCGCCGGGGTAGGGTCGAACGACATCGGGCTCGACCGCGGGCAGCTCGGAGCGACCGCCATCGTCCGGTTCGAGCGCGTCGGCCCGAAGGTGCTCCTGGTGCAGCCCAACCAGCGCTATCGGGTGGACAGCACGAACCCCGCCGAGGTTCGGGCGCTGGAAGAGGCGTTTGCCACCTCGGTGCTGTGGGGGTTCACCGTCGAGGCCGAGACGGACGGGACGGTCCTGGTCGACGCGACGCCGTTTCTCCTCCGCGACGCGCACGGCGTGGCGGACCGGCTGCCCGGAACCTACCGGCTCGACGAGAGCCGCAGCGCCGTCCATCTGCCGCGCACCCGGGGGTTTCCCCGGAACACCGAGCTCGAGGCGCGACTGACGTTCACCGGCGACGCGCGCGGCGGCGGGCCGGGGTTCGGGCGCGGCTCGCTGGCCGCGGTGGCGCCCTCCGCGCGGGCGGTGACGGTGCGCCAGCACCATTCGTTCGTCGAGCTCCCCGACGACGGCTATACCCCCCGTCCCTACGATCCGCGGGCCGGCTTCGGCGCGCTGACCTGGGAAGACTACGGCGCGCCGCTGGGACAGCCGATGACGCAGCGGTTCCTGCGGCGTCATCGGCTCGAGAAGCGGGACCCCGCGGCCGCGGTCAGCGAGCCGGTGGAGCCGATCGTCTACTACCTCGACCGGGGGACTCCGGAGCCGATCCGGTCCGCCCTCCTCGACGGCGCACGGTGGTGGAACCAGGCGTTCGAGGCGGCCGGGTATCGCGACGCGTTCCAGGTCAGGCTGATGCCGGAGGGCGCCGACAGCCTCGACGTCCGCTACAACGTCATCCAGTGGGTGCACCGCTCGACCCGGGGCTGGAGCTACGGCTCGTCGGTGACCGACCCCCGCACCGGCGAGATCATCAAGGGGCACGTCACCCTCGGCTCGCTCCGCGTCCGCCAGGACTACCTGCTGGCCGAGGGGCTGCTGTCGCCCTACCTCACCGGCGACGAGGAGCCGGCCGAGCTGTCGGAGATGGCCCTGGCGCGCATCCGGCAGCTCTCCGCCCACGAGGTCGGGCATACCCTGGGGCTGGGCCACAACTATTACGCCAGCGCCCAGGGGCGGATCTCGGTCATGGACTATCCGCATCCCCTGGTGACCGTCAACCGGGACGGGCGCATCGATTTGTCCGACGCCTACGACGTCGGGATCGGCGCCTGGGACGCGGTGGCGATTCGCTACGGGTATCAGGACTTCCCGGCCGGGGCGGACGCGCCGGCGGCGCTCGGCAGGGTGCTCGACGCCGCGTGGGACGAGGACCTCCGCTTCATGACCGGGCAGGACACCGGCGCCAACCCCCGCGTGCACATCTGGGCCAACGGCGCCGACCCCGCGGCCGAGCTGCTCCGCATGCTCGGCGTGCGGCGCGCCGCGCTGGAGCGGTTCGGGGAGACCGCGGTGCGGAACGGCACCCCGCTCGCCCTGCTCGAGGAGACGCTGGTGCCGCTGTTCCTGCACCATCGCTACCAAATCGAGGCGGCGGCGTCGGCCCTCGGCGGCGTCGACTACACGTATGCGTTCCGGGGGGATGGACGCGAGCCGCTCCGGGCCGTTCCCGCGGCCGACCAGCGGGCGGCGCTCGACGCGCTGATGCGGGTGCTGCACGTCGACGAGCTCACCGTTCCCGCCGATGTCATCGACCTGATTCCGCCCCGTCCCGCCGGATACGGGCGCCACCGCGAGCTGTTCCCGCGCCATACCGGCCCGACGTTCGACCGGGTCACCCCCGCCGTGGTCGCGGCCGACCTCGCGGTGTCGGCGCTGTTGCGGCCGGACCGCGCCGCCCGTCTCGTCGAGCAGCACGCACTGGACAGTGCTCTGCCGGGGCTCGTCGAGGTCATCGACGTCCTCACGGAGACGACGCTCGGAGCATCGTTTTCCGACGGATACCGCCAGGAAGTGCAGCGGGCGGTGGAGCGCGTCGTCGTGGATCGCCTGATCCGTCTGGCATCGGTGGCGCCGATGGCCCAGGTGCGCGCGGTTGCCGCCTACCAGTTGGAGCAACTCCTTGGCCAGGGGTGGGCGAGCAGCCTTCTTGGCGAGTTCGAGGTGATTGCCCATGCGGCGCACGTGAACGCCCTGCGCCGCGACATCACCCGGGTTCTCGAAGCCCCGGCCGACGGCGTCGCGGCGTGGGAGCCGCCCGCGGTCCCGCCCGGCAGCCCCATCGGCGATCCGGGACCGCACTGGCTGCCCGAGCCGTTCTGCTCGCAGTGGATCGAGCCCGCCCCGTGGTGAGCTGATCGGAATCGAGCCCCCGACGTGTATCGCGGACCGATGCCGGTGCTCCAGGTCCTGGACCTGCACAAACGCTACGGAGACGGCGAGAGCGCGGTCGACGCCGTGCGGGGGGTCAGCCTGGAGCTCGCGGCCGGCGAGTTCGTGGCCGTGGTGGGACCCTCCGGATGCGGCAAGTCGAGCCTGCTGCATCTGTGCGGGGGGATGGACCGGCCGACCGCGGGGACGGTGGTCGTCGACGGCGTCGACCTCGCGGATCTGGACGACGAAGCGCTGACCGCCTTGCGGCGCGATCGGATCGGCTTCGTCTTCCAGTTCTTCAATCTCCTCCCCACTCTGACCCTCGCGGAGAACATCGCCCTGCCGTTGCTCCTGGCCGGCGCGCCCAGTCGGGCGGGGTTGGCCCGCGCCGGGGAGGGGGCCCGGCGGGTGGGGCTCGGTCATCGCCTGGACCATTATCCGGCGCGGGTCTCCGGGGGAGAGCTGCAGCGGGCGGCGGTCGCGCGGGCCCTCGTCCACCAGCCGGCGCTGATCATCGCCGACGAGCCCACCGGCAACCTCGATACCGACAACGGCCGGCGCGTGCTCTCCCTGCTGCGGGACCTGAACCGCGAGACCAGGGTCGCGGTGCTGCTGGCCACCCACGATCCGACTCTCGCGGCCGCCGCCGACCGCGTGCTCCGCCTGCGGGACGGCGCCGAGGAGGGCCGCCCCGCGGCCGGCGTCCGCGGTCCCGCGCCGATCGAGACCTGACCGGAGCCCGAGCATGCAACGCCGATCGAATGCAGCGGGGCCCCCGCCTCGAGCCCCCAGGACACCGCGGTGACCCTGTTCCGCCAGTTCATCGTGCGGGCGTTGCGGCGGGACCCCGTGCGGGGCCTCGTCACCGTGGCCGGGCTCACCCTCGGGGTGGCGGTGGTGGTGGCCATCCGCCTCGCCAACACCGCCTCGGTGCGCGGCTTCGAGACCGCGCTCGACGTCGTCGCGGGCCGCACCGCGCTCGAGATCGTGGGGGCGGGGGTCGGCGTGCCGGAGGCGCAGTTGGCGGGCATGGGGTGGCTGCGCGAGTACGGGCGCGTCAGCGCCGTCATCGATCGCAACGCCCGGCTGGAGACGCCCGACGGCGCCGGGCGCCGGATCCGGGTGCTGGGGGTCGACGTGCTGCGCGACCGGCCGTTCCGGGACTACCAGTTGCTGCGGTTCTCGCGGCGGGGGCGGCCCCCGCGGTCCCGGGAGCTGCTCGATGTCCTGTTGGACTCCAGGTCGATCGTCCTGACCGAACGGTTCGCGCGGCGTCACGGCATCGACGTCGACACGCCGGTGCGGCTCGTCGTCGGCGACGCGGTGCACGAGATGGTCGTGCGCGGTCTGCTCCTGGACGAGGGTCCCGCGCGGGTGGTGGACGGCCGGCTCGCGTTGCTGGACATCGCGGCCGCGCAATGGCGGTTCGATCGCCTCGGCTGGGTGGACCGGGTCGAGATCCAACTGCTCGACGCGTCCGCCGTCGACGACGTCGAGCGCGTGATCGCGGCACGGCTGCCGGCGGGCCTGCGCGTGCAGCGCCCCGCCCAGCGGGGACGGCAGGTCGAGCGGATGCTGGCCGCCTTTCACTTCAACCTGACCGCCCTGTCCTACATCGCGCTCGTCGTCGGGCTGTTCCTGGTCTACAACACGGTGGCCGTCTCGGTCATTGCGCGCCGCGCGGAGATCGGGGTCCTGCGCGCGCTCGGCGCGTCGCGCCGTCTCGTGCTCGGGCTGTTCCTGGGCGAGGCCGCGGTGCTGGCGGGGCTCGGCGCGGCGCTGGGGGCCCCCGCCGGATGGGTGCTGGCCCGCGCCGCGGTGGGGCTGACCTCGACCACCGTCAACACGCTCTACGTGACGTCGCAGGCCACGGTGCCGGCGTTGGGGGCGGCGGACATGGCGCTCGCGGGCGCCGTTGCGGTCCCGCTGGCCCTGGTCGCGGCGGTGATACCGGCAGCGGAGGCGGCCGGGGTAACGCCGGTCGCGGCGGTGCGCGCCCCCGACGGCGGGACCGCTGACCGCCGGTTCCCGCGGCGCGCGGCCCTCCTCGCGGCGGGGCTGTTCGTCGCCGGGGGGTGGCTGTCGACGCTCGAAGCGGTCGGGGGGCTCCCGTTGTTCGGTCTGGGGGCGGCGCTGGCCGTCGTCTTCGGGGCGGCGGCCCTGGTGCCGGTGCTGCTGGAGGGGCTTCGCCGGCGGGGCCGCGCGGCGCTCGCGGGCTGGTTTGGCATCGAGGGCCGGCTGGCCCACGCGAATCTGTCCGCGGCGGTGTCGCGGCTGGCCGTCTCCGTGGCGGCGCTGGTCGTCAGTCTCGCCATGCTCGCGGCCATCGCGATCATGGTGGGCAGCTTTCGGGAGACGGTCTCCTACTGGGTCGGGCAGACCCTGCAGGCGGATCTCTTCGTCGCCGTCGCGGACGGCGGGCGGGTCGGCGCGTCCGCGGGCATCTCCGAGGCGGCGGAGCGGCGGGTCGCGTCGCACCCCGCGGTGGTCGCGGTGGACGGGTTTCGCAGCGTCGATCTGCCCTACGGTCCGGACGGCGACCTGATCATTCTGGGCGCCGGCCGGTTCGACGTGCTGCTCGATCACGGTGCGCTGCTGTACAAGGACCCGGCGGACGGGCCCGCGGCGATGCGGCAAGCGATCGGAACGGACGCGGTGATCGTGTCGGAGAGCTTCGCCATCAAGCACCGGGCGGCGGTCGGGGACCGCATCGAGCTCGACACCCCGCGGGGGCCGCGGCCGTTCCGGGTGGCCGCCGTCTACTACGACTACTCGAGCGACCGGGGTCTCGTGGTGATGGAGGAGGAGACGTTCGACCGCCACTACGGCCCGCGCCGGCCGAGCGGCCTGACGCTCTATCTCGCGCCGGACGCGGACCCCGACGCCGTCCGTGACGAGCTGCTGGCCGCGGCCGGGGCGGACCACCGCCTCTTCATCCGCACGAACCGGACTCTGCGCGCCGAGGTGCTGCGCATCTTCGACGCGACGTTCGCCATCACCTACGCGCTCCAGGCCATCGCCATCGTCGTGGCCATCCTGGGGGTGGCCGCCACCCTGTTGACCCTGGTGCTGGAACGCCGCCGCGAGCTGGTGGTGTTGCGGCTGGTCGGGGCCGGCCGCCCGCAGATTCGGCGCATGGTGGTCATCGAGGCCGCGATGATCGGGCTCGTCAGCCAGGGGGTGGGACTCGTCGTGGGCGTCGCGCTGTCGCTGATCCTCATCTACGTCATCAACGTGCAGAGCTTCGGCTGGACCATCCAGTTCCACCTGCCGCTCGGGTTCCTCGTGCAGTCGACGGTCCTCATCGCGGTAACGACGGCGCTGGCCGGCCTCTATCCGGCCCGGGTCGCGTCGCGGGTGGCGGCGGGGGCGGAACGATGATTGGTGTCCGCGGCGGCGCGAGCCCGCCGGCTTGCCGGCGGGCGCCCGGCAACGGGCGGCGCGGGCCCGGCCGAAGGCGGGCGGCCCATCCCGCGTGGACGGCGGCGGTTCTCGCCTGCCTGTGCCCGAACGGCGCCCTCGCGGGGCATTGCCTCGCGGACGACTCGCTCGTTGCGGTGGAACGCAAGGTCCCGCTGCCGGCTCACGGGGTCGCATCCCGAGCCGGAGGCGGCGGACCGCAAATGCGAGCCGCTCCCGTCGCTCTGACGTTCGTAATGTCGCCCGCGATCCCGGGTGCGCCGTGGGAGGTCCGGGGGGGAAACGGGCCGCCGGGGAGCCTGAGCATCCAACCGCCGGCCCCGCGTCGTGGGGCCGCTCCCGGCCAGGATGCCGGCGCCGTGACTCCGGAGGGCTGGCGCCAGGCCGGGCCCGCCTACCCGTGGCAGTTTCCGCGGGACCACGGCAGTCATCCGGAGTACCGCATCGAGTGGTGGTACTACACCGGGAACCTCGAATCGGACCGCGGCCGCCGGTTCGGCTACCAGGTGACCTTCTTCCGCGTCGGCGTCGATCCGGCCCCCGAGAACCCGTCGCGGTGGGCGGTCCGGGATCTCTTCATGGCCCATCTGGCGGTGACCGACCTGCGGACCGGCCGGCACCTCGTGGCCGAGCGGCTCGATCGCGGCGGGCTGGGATGGGCCGGCGCGCGGACGGAGACCCTCGACGTCTGGAACGGCGACTGGCGGGCGTCTCTCGACGGCGGCCGCCACCGGCTGGAGGCGATCGACCGGTCGTTCGGGGTCGAGCTCGATCTGGAGCCCGGCAAGGGGCCGACCCTGCACGGAGAGGGCGGTCTCAGCCGGAAGGGGCCGTCGGCGGGCAACGCGTCGCTGTACTATTCGATGACCCGCATGTCCACGGCGGGCCGGGTCCGGCTCGACGGCGAGTGGGTCGACGTGACCGGCGCGAGCTGGATGGACCACGAGTTCGGCACGACCTTTCTCGAGCCCGGCCAGGTCGGATGGGACTGGTTCTCGCTCCAGCTCGATGACGGCGCGGACCTGATGGTCTTCCAGCTGCGCCGCGCGGACGGGCGGCCCGACGACCACTCCGCCGGGACCTGGGTGGACGCCGCCGGCGCGGCGACGCGGCTCGGGCGGGAGGACGTGCGGCTCGTGCCCGGACGCCGGTGGTCCTCGCCCGCCAGCGGCGCCGCCTACCCGGTCGAGTGGCGCGTCGACGTGCCGGGCCGGCGGGCGAGCTTCGAGGTGACGGCGGCCCTCGACGCCCAGGAGCTGGACACCGGCGACTCGACCGGCGTGACCTACTGGGAAGGCGCGGTGACGGTGACCGGCCGGGTCGGCGACCGCCCGGTCCGGGGACGCGGATACCTGGAGATGACCGGGTACGCCGGGCGCCCGATGAGCGACGTGTTTCGATGAGTGGATGGATAGTGCCTCGGAGGGGGCTCGACTTGACACAGCGGAACCTTGCGACGCCATCCCGGATTGGCGGATCTTCTTCGCGAACGACGGCCCTGGTTCGGTCTCGTCAACACCGTACGTGCCGGCGTGATACGATTAAGCTACTGTTCTTCCCGCCATCGTTTGCGCGCGGGACTTGACTTTTGCTGCGGGCGTGTGCTAAACGGATGCATAGCGGAGAGTTGGAGAACGGGTCGATTCTTGGTTGATGGCGAACACGTTGGACGCCGTAAGCACCTGGGTGCTGGGTTGAGGTAAAGTGCGCGATCGTACGCTTGACGACGCAGGTGAAGCGGCTTGGCCGGCCGCACGGACGAACGGAGGTCACTCGGATGGCTGAGAAAGATGAATTGGTGGAGGAGATCCAGACGTACGAGGCTCACCTGAGCGAATGGGCTGCCCATGATGGCGAGTACGTACTCATTCGCGGGTCAGAGATTATCGATTTCTTCGAGACCTACGATAAGGCGTTGAGTGCCGGATACGAGCAGTTCGGGCTAGTTCCGTTCCTCGTTAAGAAGGTGATTCTCAAGCCGGGGCGCGCACAGTTTATCTCACGCATGGTGGCGCCGGTCGGGCGATAAACTGTGGCTCACTTCACACGTGCGATAGAGCCGGATGGGCCAATCGTAACTGCCGTTTTTCACGTCAGTCAAGCACGCTTGGCATTGATGCAGGATCGCAAGCAGCGGGTGCCCGCGCCTTTTGTGGGGCGTGCCCTTCTGGATACGGGAGCGAGTAATTCCTGCGTTGACCCGAAGATCATCAAGCAGTTGGCGCTAGAACGTCGAGGGTTTCAACCCACGTTTACACCCTCGACCGGCAAGGATCCATACCTCGCACACGAGTATGATATTGCAATCGTCATTCCGCCGCGAAGTCCTTCTGATGATGCACTGCTCATCAAGACGATTCCTGTAACACTCTCAGAACTCAGCCATACTGGAATCGATGCACTAATCGGGCGAGACGTACTTCAACGTTGCATCTTCCACTATGAGGGTGCTGTGAAGTTCTTCAGCTTGGCATGGTAACGTCCTCATGGAGTCTTGGTAGCCAGTCCCTGGATTCGGGCCGGTTGCCGGACCCCAGACTGGGGGATGCGCGTACTCACGCTGAGCGCAAAGACCACTTGCTCGCGCGGGACGGGGATGTCAGCTCGCCTCGCGTCGTATCGCGCATACCTAGCCTACGTAGCCCGCCTGCTGCTGTCTGGGATAGGTTACGATCTACTGAGTGTAGCGCCCCGGTCGTCGGGGCGTTACTGTGTACGGCTTCCAGTTGGCGCGAAGTACGTGAGCTGGGCACTATCCGATGTAGTCACCTTGGGCCGGCTCCACCGGATGGTGGAGACGGTGGGACGAGAGGGGCGCCGTTGCGCTCACTTCTAGACAGACGCTCGGTGGGTCGGCGGTGCGCCGTCACCGGGGCGCGCGTCGTCCTGGGGCTCGCGATGTGCGTGGCCGTAGCCCCCTTGCGGCCCTGGGCCCAGGAGCCATCTCCCGGAGTAGCGGGCGGCGTGCCGGGGACCCCGGCCCCGGTCGCCCGGGTTTCGGGCGCCGGGGATGCATCGGCGCCCGGCGCCGGCGGGTTCGCCTTCGCCGGGCTGCCGGACCGGCCGGCCGCGCCCCGCCCGCCGGCGGTCGTCGCGCGTGATGCGCAGGGCCGGGCGACGGTCCGCGCGGTCCGCCTCGCCACCGGCCTCCGGCTCGACGGCCGGCTCGACGAGCCGGCGTACGACGCCGTGCCCGCCATCACCGATTTCGTCCAGCAGATGCCGGTGGAAGGCGCCCCGGCGAGCGAGAAGACCGAGGCGTGGATCCTGTTCGACGAGACGAACATCTACGTCAGCGGGCGGGTGTGGGACTCGGCGCCGCCAAGTGAATGGGTGGCGAACGAGATGCGGCGGGACACCCCGCAGCTTCGCGAGAACGACTCGTTCTGGGTCGCGTTCGACACCTTCAACGACCGGCGCAACGGGGTCACCTTCTACACCAACCCGCTGGGGGCGATCGGCGACTTCGGGATCACGAACGAGGGCAATCCGAACGGCGACTGGAATCCGGTCTGGGACGTGCGCACCGGACGGTTCGAGGGCGGCTGGACGGTGGAGATGGAGATCCCGTTCAAGTCCCTGCGCTACCGGCCGGGGCCGGTCCAGCGGTGGGGGGTGCAGATCTCCCGCAGGGTGCGCCGGAAGAACGAGATGGCGTACATCACGTCGGTGCCGATCGCGGCCGGGCGCCGCGGCATCTTCCGCACGTCCGACGCCGCCCTGCTGGTGGGTCTCGAGGTGCCGGACAGCGGCACCAACCTCGAGATCAAGCCGTACGGCATCTCCGGGGTCGCGACCGACCTCACCGCGGACCCGCCGCGCCGCAACGACGGCGACGGCGACTACGGGGTGGACCTGAAGTACGGCATCACCCGGAACCTGACCGCGGACCTGACCTGGAACACCGACTTCGCCCAGGTCGAGGTGGACGAGCAGCAGGTGAACCTGACCCGGTTCAGCCTGTTCTTTCCCGAGAAGCGCGAGTTCTTTCTCGAAGGCCGCGGCATCTTCGACTTCGCCCGCGGCGGCGGTCCCAGCACCCGCGACGGCGCGCTGCGGCAGATCGGCGGCGGGGCGTCCCGCGAGGAGAGCAACGCGCCGACGCTGTTCTACTCCCGCCGCATCGGCCTCCAGGAGAGGGCCGTCGTCCCCATCGTCGGCGGCGGGCGGGTCACCGGCAAGGTGGGCGCCTTCGATGTCGGGGCGCTGAACATCCACGCCGGCGAAGAGCTGGACGCCGAGGTCGAGCCGACCAACTTCACCGTCGTGCGGGTCAAGCGGGACCTTCTGCGCCGCAGCGCCGTCGGCGCCCTCGTCACCAACCGCTCGGTGTCGCTCGCCGGCGATGGGGCCAGCCAGACCTACGGCGCCGACGGCACGTTCTCGTTCTACGACAACGTCAGCGCCGTCGCCTACCTGGCCCGGACCCGGACGCCGGGCCGGACCGGACGCGACCGCAGCTACCAGGGGCAGCTCACCTATGCGGGAGACCGCTACGGATTCCAGGCCGAGCACCTGACGGTCGAGGACAACTTCCGGCCGGAGGTCGGGTACTGGCGGCGCGAGAACTTCCGGCGCTCGTTCGGGACCGCGCGGTTCAGCCCCCGGCCCGCGTCGATCGAGGCGATCCGCCAGTTCCGGCTCGAAGGCAGCTTCGACTACGTGGAGACCGCGGACACCCGGGCGGTCGAGACCCGGCAGACGCAACTGGCGTTCTTGACGGAGTTCGAGAACAGCGACCGGATCGGCGTCTCGGCGGCGGAGAACTACGAGTTCCTCGTCGAGCCGTTCGAGCCGGGGCGGAACGTGGTGCTGCCGATCGGCGGCTACCGCTTTCGCGACGTGGAGACCACCTATGCCCTCGGCGGGCAGCGCCGCCTGAGCGGCATCTACACGGTGCGGCTGGGCGAGTACTTCAGCGGCACCATCCGGTCCATCGGCTTCCGGCGCGCCCGGCTCGTCCTGATGCCGCGGCTGGCCGTCGAGCCGACGCTGTCGGTCAACTGGATCGAGACCCCCCAGGGCTCGTTCCGCACCGATCTGCTCGTCTCGCGCGTCACCTGGACCCTCTCGCCCCGCATGTTCTTCAGCGGCCTGATCCAGTACAACTCGAGCACTCGCACCGTCAGCAACAACCTTCGGCTCAGGTGGGAGTACAGCCCCGGCAGCGAGCTGTTCGTCGTCTACACCGAGGACCGGGACAGCGATCCGCTGAGGCCGGACCGGTTCTCGGGGCTTCGCAACCGCGGGCTCGTGGTGAAGGTGAACCGGCTGTTCCGCTTCTGACGCAGGCCGGCGATTCCCGTTCGCGCCGGGTTATGCGGTATAACCACCGGTGAGAGGAGCTTGTTCGATGACCCATCCCCTGTCTCGTCGTCATTTCCTGCACGCGGCCGGCGCCGGCGCGGCGTCGGTGTGGATTCCCAAGCCGGTCAAGGGCTACAGCGCGGCCGAGATGCGGCAGCAGGCGCTCGGCGGCCGCGTCGAGGCGGGCATCTCCAAGTGGGACCTCGACACGCCGTGCCTCTGCGTCGATCTGGACCGGCTGGAGGGCAATCTGGACCGCATGCAGACCACCGTCTCGCGCAACGGCATCGCCAGCCGCCCCCATGCCAAGACCCACAAGTGTCCGGCCATCGCGCGGTTGCAGATCGCGACGGGGTCGGTCGGCATCTGCACCGCGAAGATCTCCGAGGCGGAGGTGATGTTCGAGCATGGCGTCGAACAGATCCTGATGACCACGGTGAACGTCACCCCGCGCAAGATCCGTCGCGCCATGTATCTGAAGAAATGGTGCGGCGGCTTCATCCAGG
Source organism: Vicinamibacterales bacterium (assembly GCA_965215895.1). Classification (GTDB taxonomy): domain Bacteria; phylum Acidobacteriota; class Vicinamibacteria; order Vicinamibacterales; family UBA8438; genus JAJEEA01. The sequence continues at coordinate 2,243,344 of OZ244130.1, forward strand.
CCGTCGACACCGCCGCCAACGCGCGCGATCTCTCGGACGCCGCGGCGGAGGCGGGGGTGGTCGCCGACGTCGTGGTCGATGTCGACCCCGGCGGACACCGCACCGGCATCACGCCGGGCGCCCCCGCCCTCGAGCTGGCGCAGCTCGTGGACACGCTGCCGGGGCTGCGGCTGCGGGGCATGCTGTGCTACGACGGCGGCTCGCAGCATGTGACCGGGTTCGCCGAGAGGCGCCGGCGCACGCTGGCCAATCTGGAGGCGGCCGCCGGCACCGCGGGGGGCATGAAGCGGTCGGGGCTCGACACCCGCATTTTCAGCGGCGGGGGCACCGGGACCTACAACATCGACCACGAGACCCCGGGCTTGACCGACGTGCAGGTCGGCAGCTACGTGTTCATGGACGCGCAGTATCTGGGCATCGGCGGTGCGGAAGACGAAGAGGTCTACCGCGACTTCGCCCCGGCCCTGACGGTGCTGACCACGGTGCTGAACGCCCAGTACGAGGGCCGCGCCACCACCGACGCCGGCGCCAAGGCGAACACCATCAACCGGCCCTGGCCGATCGTCGCCGGCGAGACCGGGATGAGCTTTACCTCCGGATCGGACGAGTTCGGGACGATCCGCTACGAGGAGAACGCCAGCCGGACCTATCGGGTGGGCGACAAGCTCGAGCTGATCGTGTCGCACTGCGACCCCGTGGTGAACCTCTACGACCAGCTCTACGGCGTCCGGGGCGACCACGTCGAGGTGGTGTGGCCGATCGCCGGGCGCGGGATGTCCATCTGAGGCGCCCGGACCTGGAGCCGTGAGAAACGCGTGTTGCGCCGGTCTGGGCGCAGCGCGCGGTTCGCCACCGGCTCCTGGGGTATAATTCGGACCCATGTGGACGAAGCTTCAGAACGCCCCTCGCAAGCGGGCGCCGCGCAAGGTCGCGGTGATCGACCCGTACCGCTGTTTCGGCGCGTTCGCCTGCTCGATCTGTCAGGCCGCCTGTCCCGTCGAAGACTGCATCGTCGAGGAGAAGGACGAGAACGACCGCTGGGTCTGCGCGGTGCTCATCGACAAGTGCATCGGCTGCGGGCTGTGCGTCACCATCGGCAACCCGACGGCGCCCGGCAAGCGGGACTTCGGCTGCCCGGCCGACTACGACGCGATCGACATGGTCGCCTATCCGGACGTGGTCGAAGCGGTCGAGTCGGAGGCGGGGTCCGATCAGCCGGCCGAGTCCGAACCTGCGACCGCCTGAGCGGATCGGCGCAGATCGGCCCGGATCGGCATAAAGGGCCTACGGATCCGGGAGCCCGCGGCAGGAGCCGCGCGGCGTGACCGGGGCTCTTGGTGGTAGAACCCCTTCGCGGTCCCGAGGGCCGGCTTCGGCTGCGGTTTCTCAGTCCTGCGGCGTCTCGCCGGCGTCGAGCTCTATCAGGGACGTAGCCGGGTCCACGCGGTCACCGGCCGCGCAGCGGACGGCGGTGACCCGGCCGTCCCGCGGCGCCTTCAACGGAAGCTCCATCTTCATCGCTTCGAGCACCACCAGGGTGTCGCCCCGCGCCACCGCCTGACCGGGGGTGACGGCGACTGCGGTGACGATGGCGGGCATGGGGGCGCGTATCGCGCTCGTGTCGCCGGCCGGTTCCCGCTCACCGCCGCCGACCTCCGCGGCGCGCGTCCAGCGAAAGGCGCGGCCGTCGACCCAGCCCCACTCGACATCCGGCTCGCGGGCGACGACGACCTCGAACCGCCGTGCCCCCAGCGAGACCCGGTAGGTGTCCGCGTCGATCCGTTCCACCTCCACCGGCTCGTCGATCCCCGAGATGCGGACCCGGCCGGCCGCCTCGTCCCCGTCTCGGGCGATCGTCTCCACGGTCACCGGCCGGCGGGGACGGGTCATGCCAGCCGCCAGCCCCCGAGCGTGCTCCACGGATCGCGGACGGTGTCCGGGGACGACGGCCCGGCTTCGGGGGCGCCCGGCGAGAGCCGCGCGTCGACGGCCAGTGCCGCGGCCAGGGCGAGGGCCGGGTCCTCGTCGCCTTCCGCCAGCAGGTCGTCGAGGGCGGTCTCCAGAAACCCCGTGTCGACCGGTCCCGCGGCCACCCGCGGGTGGCCCAGGATGCGCGACAGGAGGCCGAGGTTGGTGCGCACGCCGAGCACGACGTACCGGGCGAGGGCCGCCCGCGCGCGCGCCAGCGCCTGTACGCGCGTCTCGCCGTGGACGACGAGCTTGGCGAGCAGCGCGTCGTAGGCGGGGGAGACGACGCTGCCCTCGACGACCCCGGCGTCGATGCGGATGCCGGGACCGGCCGGTTCCCGGTAGCGGAGCAGGGTGCCGGCGTCCGGCAGAAAGCCCTCCGCGGGGCGTTCGGCGTAGACCCGGCACTCGATGGCATGGCCCCGCACCGCGATCTCGTCCTGGGACCACGGCAGGGCGCCGCCGCCGGCCACCGCGAGCTGGGCGTGCACGAGATCGCGGCCGGTCACCAGCTCGGTCACCGGATGCTCGACCTGAAGCCGGGTGTTCATCTCCAGAAACGCGACGGCCGCGCCGTCGCCGGCGCCCTCGACGAGAAACTCCACCGTCCCCGCATTGCGATAGCCGGCGGCGCGGGCGGCGGAGACCGCGGCCTCCGTCAGGCGTGCGCGCACCGCCGGCGTCAGGCCGGGCGCCGGGCTCTCCTCGACCACCTTCTGGTGCCGCCGCTGTATGGAGCAGTCCCGCTCGTGCAGATGCACGACCCGCCCCGCGTCGTCGGCCATGATCTGGACCTCGACGTGCCGGGGGCGGACGAGCTGCCGCTCGACGTACAGCGTACCGTTGCCGAATGCCGACTCCGCCTCGCGGCGCGCCTCGCCGATCGCCTCCCGCAGGCGGCCGGGCGTGCCCACAGTGCGCATCCCCCGTCCGCCGCCACCCGCGGATGCCTTCAGCAGCAGGGGGTAGCCGACCCGTTCGGCCGCGGCGGCGAGCCCGGCGTCGGTCTGATCGGCCGGGGTCTCGCCGGGGACGATCGGCACCCCCGCCTCGCCCATCAGGCGCCGGGCCTCGATCTTCGAGCCGAGGCGCGCGATGACGTCGGCGGGAGGCCCGACCCACACCAGGCCCGCGTCGGTGCAGGCGGCGGCCATGTCCGGGTCCTCGGACAGGAAGCCGTAGCCGGGATGGATGGCGCCGGCGCCGGTGTCGCGGGCCGCGTCGATGATCGCGCCGGCGTTCAGATAGCTCTCGCGCGGATGCGGCGGGCCGATGGTGACGGCGCGGTCGGCCGCGCGCACGTGCGGGGCCCGGACGTCGGCGGTGGAGCAGACGGCCACCGATTCGATTCCGAGCTCCCGGCAGGCGCGGATGATGCGCAGGGCGATCTCGCCGCGATTCGCGACGAGCAACCGGCAGATGGGCGTTGCCATGGGCATCACATCCGGAAGACGCCGAACCTGGGGTCGGCCAGGGGGGCGTTGGCGGCCATCGACAGGCCGAGGGCGAGGGCGGGCCGGGTCTCGGCCGCCGTGATCACCCCGTCGTCCCACAACCGGGCCGTCGCGTACCACGGAGAGCCCTCGTGGTCGTAGCGGGCCAGGATGGGGTCGCGGATGGCCGCCTCGTCTTCAGGCGTGAAGCGGCCGCCCCGGCGCGTCTGCTGGTCCCGCTTCACCGTCACGAGCACACTCGCCGCCTGGGGGCCGCCCATCACCGAGATGCGCCCGTTGGGCCACATCCAGAGCAGGCGCGGGTCGTAGGCGCGGCCGCACATGCCGTAGTTGCCGGCGCCGAAGGAGCCGCCGATGATGACGCTGAACCGGGGCACGACGGCGTTCGCGACCGCGTGCACCATCTTCGCCCCGTGCTTGGCGATCCCGGCCCGTTCGTACTCGCGGCCGACCATGAACCCGGTGATGTTCTGGAGGAAGACGAGCGGGATCCCCCGCAGGTTGCACAGTTGGATGAAATGGGTCGCCTTGAGGGCCGACTCCGAGAAGAGGACGCCGTTGTTGGCGAGGATTCCCACGAGAAAGCCGTGGAGACGGGCGAAGCCGGTGACCAGGGTCGGACCGTAGCGGGCCTTGAACTCGTCGAAGCGGGAGCCGTCGACGAGCCGGGCGATCACCTCGCGCACGTCGTACTGGCGCCGGAGATCGGCGCCGACGACGCCGCCGATCTCACCCGGATCGTATCGCGGGTCCTCGGGCGTGGTGACGTCGCCGGCCGGCGGCTTGACCGCGTGCAGCGTCGAGACGACGGTGCGGGTCGTCTGCAGCGCTTCGACCTCGTTCCGGGCGAGGTAGTCGGCGACCCCCGACAGCCGCGTGTGGACGTCGGCGCCCCCGAGCTCCTCGGCCGGGACGTCCTCGCCGGTCGCCGCCTTCACGAGGGGCGGCCCGCCGAGAAAGATGGTGCCCGCGCCTTCGACGATGATCGTCTCGTCGGCCATCGCCGGCACGTAGGCGCCGCCGGCCGTGCACGAGCCGAGGACCACGGCGATCTGCGGTATGCCCGCCGCCGACAACCGGGCCTGGTTGAAGAAGATGCGTCCGAAGTGCTCCCGGTCCGGGAATACCTCGGCCTGCATCGGAAGAAAGGCGCCGCCGGAATCGACCAGATAGACGCACGGCAACCGATTCTCGAGCGCGATCTGCTGCGCCCGCAGGTGCTTCTTGACGGTGACGGGAAAGTAGGCGCCCCCTTTGACGGTGGCATCGTTGGCCACCACCATCACCTCGCGGCCGCTCACGCGCCCGATGCCGGTGACGAGCCCGGCCCCCGGCGCCTCGTCGTCGTACATGCCGCCGCCGGCCAGCGCCGACAGCTCGAGAAAGGGGGTGTCGGGGTCGAGCAGATGGGTCAGCCGGACGCGCACCGGAAGCTTGCCCTGCTCGGAATGCCGGCGGGTCGCCGGCTCGCCGCCCCCCTCCCGCGCCCGCGCCCGGCGGGCATCGAGATCGCGCTCCAGCGTCTCCATCGCGCGCAGGTTGGCGCGGAACTCCTCGCTGCGGGTATCGATGCTAGTCGGCAGGATATGCATGGGGAACGCGCCGGTCGAGTGCAGCGGGGCCCTTTGCCACCGGCTCCCTGGACGGGGCGCCGGTGGCGGCCGGCGGGGGCGAACAGGGCTGCATCTGCCGGATTATAGTCCCGCGCCGCGGCCGGGCCCGCGGGCTGATGGCCGTCTCCTGATACTCTTTAGCGATGCGTATCGCCTACCAGGGTGAACCCGGCGCCTATTCCGAGGCGGCCGCCCTGCGGTTCAAGCCGTCCGCCGACCTGCTGCCGTGCGAGACCTTCGAGGCAGTGTTCGTGGCCGTCGGGCGGGGGATGGCGACGCACGGGATCCTGCCCATCGAGAACTCCAGCCACGGTACCATTCACGGCAACTACGACCTCCTGCTGAAGCACGAGCTGCCGATCGTCGGCGAGGTCAAGCAGCCCATCGTGCACAATCTGCTCGCGCTCGAAGGAACCGCCCGCGATCAGTTGCGGCGGGTGTTCTCGCACCCGCAGGGCCTGGGCCAGTGCGAGCGGTTTCTCCGCACGCTCGACGTGGAGCTCGTGCCCACCTACGACACCGCGGGCAGCGCCAAGCTGATCCGCGCCGGCGGGCTCCGCGACACCGGGGCGATCGCCTCCGAGCGGGCGGCCGAGGTGTTCGGGTTGTCGATACTGATGGCCGGAGTGCAGGACTTCGCCGACAACACCACCCGGTTTCTGCTGGTCGGGCGCGACCCGACGCCGCTCGGCTCTGCCAACAAGACGACGATCGTCTTCACCGTGACCAACGACGCCGGGGCGTTGTTCAAGGCGCTGAGCGTGTTCGCGTTGCGGGACATCGACCTGACGAAGCTCGAGTCGCGGCCGATCCCCGAGCGGCCGTTCGAGTATCTGTTCTACGCCGACCTCTCGGCGACGCGCGACGATCTGCCCTGCGCGCGCGCCCTGATGCACCTGGCCGAGTTCGCCCCGTCGCTCAGGACGCTGGGGTCGTATCCGCGCTGGGAAGAGCCCGAGTCCGAATAGATGCCGAACCGCCTTGCCGACGAACCCAGTCCGTATCTCCTCCAGCACTGCAACAACCCCGTCGACTGGTACCCCTGGGGGGACGAGGCCTTTGCCCGCGCCCGGTCGGAGGATCTGCCCATCTTCCTGTCGATCGGCTACTCGACGTGTCACTGGTGTCACGTCATGGAGCACGAGTCCTTCGAGAACGACGACATCGCCGGGGTCCTGAACGGCAGCTTCGTTCCAATCAAGGTCGACCGGGAGGAGCGTCCCGACGTGGACCGGGTGTACATGACCTTCGTGCAGGCGGCGACCGGCTCGGGGGGATGGCCGATGAGCGTCTGGCTCACCCCGGAGCTGAAGCCGTTCTACGGCGGCACCTACTTCCCGCCGTCCGCGCGCTGGGGACGCCCCGGATTCGTGGAGATCCTGACCGAGATCGCCAAGCGCTGGCGCGAATCGCGCGCGGAGCTGGTGGCGTCGGCCGACGGCGTGATCGAGCGGCTGCGGGAGGTTCAGCAGAGCCGGCAGCCGTCCGGAGGAGGCATGCCGGACGGCGATCTGCTGGCGGGCGGGGTTCGCGAGTACGCCGGCGTGTTCGATGCGCGCGCCGGCGGGTTCGGCGGCGCGCCCAAGTTCCCGCGGCCGGCCGAGCTGCTCTTTCTGCTGCGCGAGCATGCCCGGACCGGGGACGTCGAGGCCCGGCACATGGTGCTCGAGACGCTCCGTGCGATGGCCCTCGGCGGCATGCGCGACCATGTCGGGGGCGGGTTCCATCGGTACTCGGTGGACGCCGGGTGGCGGGTGCCCCACTTCGAGAAGATGCTCTACGACCAGGCGCAACTGGTGATCGCGTTCCTGGAGGCGGCGCAGGCGGCGGGCGAGCCGTCGTTCGCGGAAGTGGCCCACGACACCTTGGCCTATGTCCGCCGCGACCTGCGTCACGCCGGGGGCGGGTTCTTTTCCGCCGAGGACGCGGACAGCCTGCCTCCGGACGGCGATGCGCCGCCGGCCGGGGGGGCGGCGGCGAAGCGGGAAGGGGCATTCTATGTCTGGGCCCAGCCGGAGATCGAGGCGCTCTTCGGGGAAGACGCCGACATCGTCCGTTTTCGGTACGGCATCGAGCGGGACGGCAACGCCCCCCAGGACCCCCACGGCGAGTTCACCGGGAAGAACCTGCTCTACGTGGCGCACGGGGTCGACGACGCCGCGCGCCTGAGCGGGCGGTCCCTCGAATCGGTCATGGCGGTGCTCGACGGCGCCCGGCCGCGCCTGTTCGAGGCGCGGGGCGGGCGGCCCCGCCCGTCCCTGGACGACAAGGTGCTGGCCGGCTGGAACGGGCTGATGATCGCGGCGTTCGCGCGCGCCGCGCGGCTCACTCCGTTCGGCGAGACCGCACCGCCGGACCCGCTCGAGACCGCGGGGGGTGCGGCCCGGTTCCTGCGCGACCATTTGTGGGATGCGGAGCGCGGGGTGCTGCTGCGGCGGTTCCGTGACGGGCGGGCGGGCATCGACGGCTACGCGGAGGACTATGCCTGCGTCGTCTGGGGGCTGCTCGAGCTGTTTCAGGCCGGCGGCGACCCGGCATGGCTCGACTGGGCGAAGCAGCTCCACGCGACCCAGAGCCGGCTGTTCCGGGACGGCGCGGACGGGGGGTGGTTCAGCACGAGCGGCGACGACTCCAGCGTGCTCCTCCGGCTGAAGGAGGACTACGACGGAGCCGAGCCTTCGGCCGCCTCGGTGACGGCGTGGAACCTCCTGAGCCTGGCGCATCTGTCCGGCGCCGCGGAGACCGGGACGTATCGGGATCAGCTCGAGCAGACCCTGCGCCGGGTTCCGGCGTCGGCGCAGCTCGCGCGGGTGGTCCCCATGATGATGGCGGCGGCGTCGGCCTGGCGCGCCGGCGTGCCGCAGGTGATCCTGGTCGGCCCGCGCGAGGCGCCCGGAACCGCGGCGTTGCACCGGGTGTTCATCGAGTGTTTTCTGCCCGGGGCGGTCAGCCTGGTGGTCGAGCCGGGTGCGCACCAGGCCGCCATTGGGGCGCGGCTGCCGTGGATCGAATCGATGCAGATGCTGGACGGTCGACCGACCGCCTATCTGTGCCGGGATCACGCCTGCGAACACCCGGAAACCGACCCCGAGGGATTTCGCGCCCGCCTCGCCGCGTTGACCGCCCACCGGTCGCGGCCGGACCGATCCTGATGGCGCCGGAAGGAGCCACCGTATGAGCTTCGACGTCGAAGTGTTGCTCAAGGGGACCGACGAGGTGGTCACCGAGACCGTGAACTACCCGGGTCCCGAACCGCCGGGCTGGACCGACAGCGACGTGCGCGAGGTGCTGCTGTCGATCCTCCGGGTGTTCGACCGGGCCAACCGGCAGGAGGCGGCGGAGCCCGATGAGGTCTCCCTGCGCGGGCTGAGCTGGATCGTCACCGCGGTCGCCGCCGGGGTGGCGATCGCGATCGAGATCCCGAGCGGCGCCATCGCCGCCGGTCCCTTCGATCTGCCCGCCGACGAGCTGACCCAGATGATCGCCCGGGTCATCGCATCGGGCGGCCGGCCGTCCCCGGTCCACTGATTTCGTTTCCGCCGAACCCGGCGCGGGAGCGGCCAGGGGCTTGCGCCGTAGAAGTTTCGCGCCAGCGAAACTTCCAACGCGGACCGTAAGGTCGCGCCAGGAGCTTGCGCCGTAGAAGTTCGCGCCAGCGAACTTCCAACGCGACTGTAAGGTCGCGCCAAGTCGGCGCCAGACCGGGGCGACGGGGTCGAAGGATGGTGCCGGAGGTGGGGGTCGAACCCACACGGGCCGTAAAGCCCACGGGATTTTGAGTCCCGCGCGTCTGCCAGTTTCACCACTCCGGCACGGAGGGCGTGCGCCTCTAGGGTCGCACCACGCCGTCGGCGCGCCACAGGTGCAGCGTACGCGTGGTGCCGCGCTCGTCCTGAAACTCTCGTGTCACATCCGGCCGCCAGTCGCCCATCCGAAAGGCATGCGACACGATGCGCGCGCCGGGCCTGAGCTGTCGCGTCAGGATCGGACGCAACTTGCGGTTGGACGACGACAACAGGTACAGGGTGACGACGGTGGCGTCGGACACGTCGGCTTCCATCGCATCCTGCTGGATGAAGGTCACGAGGTCCTGCACGCCCCGGCGTGCCGCGTTGGCGTTCGCCTCGGCGATCCGTTCCGGGTCGTAGTCGATGCCGACGCCGCGAGCGCCGAAGCGTTCGGCGGCGGTGATGACGATGCGGCCGTCGCCGCAGCCGAGGTCGTAGACGACATCGTCGCGGGTCACCTCGGCCAGCTCGAGCATCCGGTTGACCACGTCGTACGGCGTCGGAACGTAGGGCGCCAAGCTCGCCCCCGGCTGGCGAGCGGTCACGGTGGGCGGGGCGATCTGCGCCGAAACGACGATCGCCAGAACCACCGCGAGCATCGCGGCCCGTCTACGCATGAGAGTCTCCCTATCCAACCACGGTTGTACCTGCTGCCCCCTACTCTACAGTACTTTCGATCCCGTTCCGGCACCCTCCGCCCCGCGCCGGCGCGGGGCGGAGGCGGTCCGGAACGGCTCCATCCGCAGGCTGGAAATTCCGTAACCGTCTAGAAATGATAGGGTTGCCGTTGATCCGAGGGGCCAGATGGACTATACTAAAAAACTTTGGAGCGCCATAGCTGGATTCCAACTGGGGGGTTACGTGAAGTTCGAAGTTGGAGACAAGGTCATTTATCCGAACCATGGTCTCGGGGTCGTGCAGTGCATCGAGACCCGCACGATCATGGGGACGACCTGCGGGTTCTACTCGCTACGTATGGCGGACAGTGATACCACCGTGCTCGTCCCGCTCGACAATGTCGACGCGGTCGGGTTGCGTCGTGCGATCAGTGACCGGGAGGTCAAGAAGCTGTTCACGCTCCTCGGGAACGGCAAGATCGACAATCACCAGAACTGGAAGGGGCGTTTCAAGGACAACTCGGACAAGATGCGCACCGGTTCGATCTACGACGTGGTGGACGTGCTCAAGAATCTGACGTTTCTCTCCAAATCGAAGAACCTGTCGTTCCGCGAGAAACGGATGCTCGACCGGGCGAAGTTCCTGGTCGTGTCCGAGATTTCGGAGGTCGTGGGCGACAGCGCCGAGGCCATCGACGAGCGGGTGAACAAGGCGCTCGACCGGTGCTTCGCCAATCGGGACCGGGCCATGGCTCGGGCCAAGGCGGCCAAGGCCAAGCCGAAGACGACCGCCGCGAAGGCGCCTGCCGCTGGGCGGACCCAGGAGGCTCGTGCGTCCTGAAGGTTGATCGGCGTCTCCGTCGAGCCCGATCCGCGAACGCCGGATCGGGCTCTTTTCGTATGCGCCGGACTCTCATTCCGCCATGCGCGTCCCGTGGCCCACCGTCGTCGCCGCCGTGCGGTCCGTCGCCGCTTACCTCATCGTCTCCGTCTACGTGGCGGTGACCGCCCCGGTGGGCATGCTCATCGCCCTGATTGTGCGGCATCCCGGCGTGCTCTACTGGTTCGGCCGTCAGGGCGTGCGGATCGGGCTCGCCACCGTCGGCATCCGCTATCGCGTAGCCGGCGCCGAGCACGTCCGGGGCAGCCGTCCCTCCGTCTATTGCGTCAACCACACGAGCAATCTGGAGCCGCCCATCGTCTACATGGCGCTTCGCGCCGTGCACCCGAAGCTGCGCATTCTGTACAAGGCCGAGCTCCAGAAACTGCCGCTGCTGCCCGCCGCCTTCGCGATCGCGGGGTTCGTTCCGATCGACCGGCGCAATCGCGAGCACAGCCGCGCCGCCATCGACACCGCGGCCGCCGCGTTGCGGGCGGGCTTCTCGTTCCTCGTCTTCCCCGAAGGCACCCGGAGTCGGAGCGGAGCGCTGCTGCCGTTCAAGAAGGGCGGATTCGTGATGGCGATCCGGGGAGGCGCCGCCGTCGTGCCGTTGACGATTCTCGGCGCCGGCCAGGCGATGCACCGGGGCAGCCCCATCATCCGGCCCGTGACCGTCAGCATCCGGATCGGCCCTCCCATCGAGTCCCGGCGGTTCGGTTTCATCCAGCGCGACGAGCTGATCGCGGTCACCCGGTCGGCGATGGAAGGGTTGTTGGCGGCCGGTCCCATCCGTTGACCGCGAAACCGAAGCGGCCTCCGGCGGCGGATCGGGTGGAGAGCGCGCGCGACCTTACGGTCGCGTTTGAAGTTTCGCTGGCGCGAAACTTCTACGGCGCAAGCTCCTAGGAGCCGCCGGTGGCGAATCGCAGCGTGAAGGGGAGGAGCGCGGCGCCGTCCACCGCCTCGATGCCGTCGTCGAGCGTCACCGCGACGGGCCGGTAGGGGAGCAGCGGCTCGGCGAACTGAACGTTCAGCACCCGGTTGCGGAGACGATACTCCACCGTGAGCTCGAGCGTGCCGACGTCGTCGGCGTTGGCGGCCGGGGCCGCGCCCACGTAGTCGGCCCGGACGTTGCCCGTGAACGAATCGGGGTCCATGTCGCGCGAGAACTGGAACCGCACCAGCGCGTCGAGCGCCACCCCGATGTCGTCCTGGGTCGGCGCCGAGAAGATCACCTCGGCGGGGAGCTGCTGCTCGGGCCGGGGCGTCTCGCTACGGGTGGTGGTCGGCGCCGGCCGTTCCACCGCGGCCAGCCGTTCCGCCTCGATGGTGGTCAGATGGTCGCCGCCGCTGACGACGCCGGTCACCTGAAGCCACCGGTTGGTGTCGAGCCTGGCCATGATGTCGAAGTCGAACCCGTCGCCCTTCGGCTCCATGCCCACGATCCAGACGGAGGCGTCCCCGGACCGCAGCACGAAGTCGTCGCGGGTGTTGCCCGGCGCCTCCGGCAGGTCGCCGAACAGGTTGCGGGCGCGGAACCGGCCGGTCACGGTGACCGTTCGGTCGCGATAGCGGGCCGGTTCCAGGGCGATGGTCCGGATGGTGGCGCTCTCGGGCGCGTTCGCCCGCCGCGTGTCGTCGGCGATCAGGATTCGAAGCTCGCCGCTCGACGGCCAGGGTTTGCCGAGCAGGCGTTCCGACAACGCCGCGATGCGGTGGTCCGCCATCCGCGGGTCGTTCGGTTGGAGCCGGCCCACGTCCCAGAACGTGCCCTCGATCTCAAGGAGGTCCCGTTCGTCGGCGACCGGCGGGGCGACGTAGAGCGCGCGGATGCGCCACTCGCCGTCGCCGATGAACACATCCCGCAAATCGCCCTCCGGCGTCGCCCGTACCACCACCGGTTGCCGATGGAAGAAGCTGGGATAGGCATCGAGTGCAGCCAGAGTGGTCGGAACGTAACGGGCCGACTGGGCGGAAAGAAACGCCGGTTGGACGAGGCCGGCGAGCGACAGGATCGTGAGGGCGGCCGCGAACCGCCGGCGTCCGGCGTCCGGCGTCGGCCGGACTGGCGCGATGGAACGGCGTCCGTCGCCGGTTGACCTGGCCCGCACGCCGGTATCCTAACATATACTCTTTCCGGGCAGTTGCGGCGACGGAGGGGGCCGGCGGCGGCCGGCTGGCCATGGTGCGATGGCAGAGCAGGTTTCCGAGCAGACCACCAATCGGTTGTCGCTGTATCTTCGATTCCTGAACGAGCTCGAGGCCGGCGGTGTGCGTACCGTGTCGTCCAAGGTGCTCGCCGCGCAGTTCGATCTGAACGCCGCGCTCATCCGCAAGGACCTGTCGCACTTCGGCGACCTCGGGGTTCGCGGAGTGGGTTATGTCGTTGCGGATCTCCGGCAGCGTCTGCGGCAGATCCTGGGGCTCGACCGGCATCTGAACGTGACGATTATCGGCGCCGGCAACCTGGGGTTCGCCCTGGCCGACTACCCGGGGTTTCGCAAGGAGGGGTTCCGTATCGTCGCGCTGTTCGATACGCTTCGTGAGAAGGTGGGACGCCGGTCGCGGAGCGGGGTGCTCATCCACGACATCCGCAACCTGAAGCAGGTGGCGCGGCAGGAACGAATCACCATCGCGGTGGTGGCGGTGCCCGCGGCATCGGCCCAGATGGTGGTGAACACGGTCGTCGAGGCCGGTATCAAGGCGTTGCTCAACTTTTCGCCGGGTGCGCTTCGGGTGCCGCCGGGCGTCAAGCTGAAGAGTGTCGACCTGACGGTGTCGCTGGAGAGTCTGTCCTTTTATCTGGCTCGCGGCGGCGACCGGCCGGCCCGCCGCTAGCGCGACCTTACGGTCGCGTTTGAAGTTTCGCTGGCGCGAAACTTCTACGGCGCAGGCTCCTGGCGCGACCTTGCGGTCGCGTTTGAAGTTCACTGGCGCGAAAACTTCTACGGCGCAAGCTCCTGGGAGTTTGCGCAGTGGCACGGCGGCGCCTCCCGCAGGAGGCGGCGCCTCCCTGGAGGGTTGGTTGGGCGGCAATCGGAGCCGCAGACGACGAATTCCGGGCTGGCATCATGTCCTTATCTGAACCCAATGCATCGGCCGGAGCGACGGGGAAGCGCCTATCCCACGTGGACGGCGAGGGCCGCGTCCGGATGGTCGACGTCGGCGCCAAGGAGAGCACGCGCCGCGAGGCGGTGGCGCGCGGCTCCATCACCATCGCCGCGGATGCGCTGGCGTTGATTCGCGACGGGCGGATCGCCAAGGGCGACCCGTTGCAGGCGGCGCGGCTCGCGGGGATCATGGCCGCGAAACGGACCGCGGACCTCATCCCGCTGTGCCATCCGCTGCCGCTGTCGCACGTGGAAGTCGATCTGCGGGAACGGCCGGGCGGGTACGAGATCGAGGCGATTGCGCGTACGACCGCGCAGACCGGCGTCGAGATGGAGGCGTTGACCGCGGTCGCGGCGGCCGCGCTGACCGTCTACGACATGGTGAAGGCGGTCGACAAGACGATGGTGATCGGCGAGATCCGCCTCGTGCGGAAGACGGGCGGCCGGAGCGGCGATTACCGCCGGGAATGACGGGGCCGGTTGCGACCGGGACAGGAGAGAAAGACATGACCGAGCCGAACATCCGGACCCTGGCGGAGCTGGCGTTTCACGTGTCCGGACGCTTTTCGAAACCGGTGCTCACCGGCCGCTGCGTGGGCGACGAGATTCGCGAATGGTCGAACCGCCAGTTCTTCGATGAGGTGCGAGACCTCAGTCTGGGGCTGGCAGCGCTCGGGGTCCGGCCGCGTGACCGCGTGGCCATTCTGTCGGACAGCCGTCCCGAGTGGGTCATCACCGACCTCGCGATACTGACGGCCGGGGCGGTGACGGTGCCGGTCTACGCCACCCTGCCGGCCAACCAGGTCGGCTACATCCTGGCCCACAGCGGGGCCAAGGTGGTGGTGGTCGCCGACGAGGACCAGGCCGCCAAGGTCCGCGCGGCGCGGAAGGAAGCACCGGCGGTCGAGTCCATCGTGATCTTCGAACCCGCCGCTCCCGACATGAGCGGCGGCGAGGCCGGGGCTTCCGAGGCGGATGCCGAAGCTGCACTGAGAGAGCACTCGCTGGCCGAGATCATCGAGGGCGGGCACCACCGGCTGATGACCGAGGACGGTCTGGGACGCATCTTCGAGGAGCGGGCGCATGCGGTCGAGCCCGACGCGCTGGCGACCATCATCTATACGTCCGGCACGACCGGACACCCCAAGGGGGTGATGCTATCGCACCGCAACTTCCTGACGAACATCGCCGGCGTCAACCAGGTGATCGGCATTTCCGAGGACGACACCGCGTTGTCGTTCCTGCCGCTGAGTCACGCGTTCGAGCGGACGACCGTCTATCTCTACCTCTACAACGGCGCCACGTTCATATTCGCCGAGGCCCTCGATACGCTGGGCCGGGACATGCAACGGGTGCGTCCGACGGTGATGACCGGCGTGCCGCGGGTCTACGAGAAGCTCCGGGCACGGGTCGTCGCGGCCATCGCGGAGGCGCCGCGGCTGCGGCAGGCGCTGTTCGCGTGGGCCACCGGCGTGGGACACGCCGGGGCCCGGGCGCGGTTGGCGGGTCGGAAGCCGGGCCTGCTCACCCGGCTCCAGGCGCCTCTCGCCGACGGGCTCGTGCTCTCCAAGGTCCGCGCGCGGACCGGCGGGCGCCTGCGGTTCGTCGTCTCCGGCAGCGCGCCGCTGAGCCGCGAGGTGGCCGAGTTCCTGTACGCGGTGGGACTGCCGGTGATCGAGGGGTACGGCCTGACCGAGACCGCGCCGGTGCTTACCGTCAATCCGCTGGGGGAGGCGCGCATCGGCACCGTCGGGCGGGCGTTGGCCCGGGTGGACCTGCGCATCGCCGACGATGGCGAGGTGCTCGCACGCGGTCCCAACATCATGATGGGGTACTACGAGAATCGCGACGCGACGGCCGCGTGCATGGGGGAGGGGTGGTTTCACACCGGTGACATCGGCCGTCTCGACGAGGACGGGTATCTGTCGATCACGGATCGCAAGAAGGAGATCATCGTTACTGCCGGCGGCAAGAACGTCGCGCCGCAGCCGATCGAGGCCCTGCTGAAACGAGACCCGATCGTCGCCGAGGCGATGCTGATAGGCGACCGGCGTCCCTACGTGTCGGCGGTGCTCGTGCCGGACGCGCCCAACCTGGAGCAACGCCTGGCGGGGGCGGGCCTCGCGGCCGGCAGTCTCGAAGACCTCGTGCAGCGCGAGGACGTGCGGGCGTTGTTCCAACCCATCGTCGATCAGGCCAACGCCGAGCTGGCCAGCTACCAGCAGGTGAAGCGGTTCGCGCTCCTGCCGGCGCAGTTCTCCATCGACACCGGCGAGCTCACGCCCACGCTGAAGGTGAAGCGCCGCGTCGTGACGGAGCGCTGGCAGGACGTCATCGAGGGGATCTACCAGGACGGCTGACGCCCGCGTCGGTCGTCCCGCTCCCGTAGAGTCGGCAGTCTGGGTACGAGAGCGGAATCGGGGCGCCCGGCGCGCGGGTGACGGCTTCTGCTGGAGCAACCGCGAGTCGGGACCCTGCCGGCTGCACTCCGGATTTGCCAGACGGCGACGTACCGTTTAGGCTGGAGTAGCGATGGTACTTCCAAGGAGGATCCATGCACACAGGGCTCGTACGGCGTAGCCCTGGCTGGCGCGCCTGGATCGCCGTTCTGGCGATCGCGCTGGTCGGTGCCGCGTCCGCCGCGACCGTCTGGCACGGGGACCATGCCGGCGACCAGGACTGTGCGGTCTGCCAGCTGCGTCACCAGCCGGCCGCCGAGCTGTCCGGCATTCTCGAGATCGGACCGGCGGCCGTCGCGGAGCTGATCGAGCAGCTTCCCCGTAACGGATGGATCGCATCCGATCGATTCTCCCGTCTCCCCGCCCGCGCCCCACCCGCCTAGGAGCTTGCGCCGTAGAAGTTTCGCGCCAGCGAAACTTCAAACGCGACCGCAAGCTCGCGCTGGCTCCCGTCATTCGCTGCATTCGTTGGTCGCGTAGCGGTCGCCGCCGCTGCGGCCCGCGCCCCCGTGGTCACGTCCGACGTACCCACGGCGCGGGCCGCCGTGTAGCACCCCGCCGGGGAGGGTGCATTCCGGCGACGTGTCGGCCGGCTGCCGACCACGACAGGAAGGGTTGGGCAAACAGGCATTGTGGAGACGAGGGGGACTCGATGTACGGATTGACAGCGACTCGCTTCTCGGCGGCGCTTGCAGCGGCCGCCATGCTGGCGGGGCCGGTTTGGGCGCAGGAGACCGGCGTCGTGGGCGGCAGGGTCACGTTGATGGAGAACGGCGGGCCCGTTCACGGTGCGGTGATCGTGGTGGTCGGCGCGGGCGCGGTCGGACTGACCGATGAGCAGGGCGCGTTCGAGATCGACAACGTGCCGGCCGGCTCGTACGAGGTCGTCGCCCAGCGTGAGCACCTCACCGCCGACCGGCGGATGGTAACCGTCGCGGCCGGCGAGACGGCGACCGTGGACTTCGCGCTCGGCCTGTCCGCGGTCCACGAGGAGTTGACCGTCACCGCCTCGGCCGGCGGGGCTGAAACAGCGCTCGAGGCCTTCAACGCGGTCACCACCCTGGATTCGTTCGACATTGCGGTGGAGGGCACCAACACGATCGGCGAGGCGCTGCAGAACGAGCCGGGCATCGCGAACCGCAGCTTCGGACCGGGCACGAGCCGGCCGATCATCCGCGGCTTCGACGGCGACCGGGTGCTCATTCTCGAGGACGGCGTCCGCACCGGCGACCTCTCCAGCCAGTCGGGCGACCACGGGGTCACGATCGACCCGAACGGCGCCGAGCGCATCGAGATCGTTCGCGGGCCGGCGACGCTGCTCTACGGCTCGAACGCCGTCGGCGGCCTCGTCAACGTGATCACGCCGCACGAGAGCTACCGCGAGTCGCTGTTCGAGGGCACGCGGGGGCAGTTCAGCACCGACGCCGGGAGCGCGAACGGGCAGGCGGGCACCGCCGCCAGCCTGCAGCACGCGCGGGGCGACGTCCTCTTCTGGGGCGGCGGCAGCCTGCGGCGGACGGGGGACTACGACACCCCTGTGGGGACCGTCGACAACTCAGGGACGGAGCTCGCGAACGCGCGGGCCGGCGTCGGCTGGTTCGGCGAACGGGCGTTCGCCAGCGGCGGGTTCACGGGGGAGGACGGCCGATACGGCGTTCCGTTCGCCGGCGAGTTCCACGGGGCGCACGACGGCCACGAGGACGAGGGTGGGCACGAAGAGGAGCTGGAGGTCGATCTCGACTCGCGGCGCCGCGCCGGTCGTTTCGATATCGGTCTGCACAGCCTCTCCAACCGAGCCATCGCGGGGGTCCGTCTCACCGCGAACGTCATCGACTGGAGCCACGACGAGCTGGAGATCGCGGAGGGGATCGAGAGCGTGGGCACCCGGTTCACCAACCGGACCCGCATCCTGCGCGCAGAGGTGGACCAGCGGCAGACGGCCCGGGTGTCGGGCAGATTCGGGGCATGGACGCAGGTCCGCAACTTCGAGGCGGTCGGCCTCGAGGCGCTCGCGCCGCCGACCGACCAGACCGCGTTCGCGGCCTTCGCCTACGAGGAGATCGATTTCGGACGCTATCGGCTGCAGTTCGGCGGCCGGGTCGAACGGAACGACTACCGGGCCGGCGAGCGCCCGGATCATGACGATGACGGCCATGACGACGATCATGACGACGACGGCCATGACGACGATCATGACGACGACGGCCATGACGACGATCATGACGACGACGGCCATGACGACGATCGCGGCGGCCATGACGACGATCGCGGCGACGAGCTCGTGGCCCCCGACCCGCGGGATCGGCAGTTCCTGGGGAGCTCGGCGTCCGTCGGCCTGCACGCCGATCTGGGCGCGAGCAGCGCGTTCGTCGCCAACCTCACGTCGTCGCACCGCGCCCCGGCTCTCGAGGAGCTGTACAACTTCGGTCCGCACGTCGGCAACCTCGCCTTCGAGGTCGGCAACCCCGGCCTCGGCGCCGAGACGACGCTCGGGCTCGACCTGAGCCTGCGGCACCAGGCCGAGCGCGTCCGCGGCGACCTGAACGTCTACGTCTACGAGATCGACAACTTCATCTTTGGCGAACGGACCGGCGCGCTCGCCGACGGTCTCCCCGTCTTCGACTTCCAGCAGGGAGACAGCCGGTTCGTGGGGTGGGACGCCCGCGGGAGCCTGCGGCTGGGGAGCCAGGCGTGGACGACGCTCGGCATCGGCTACGTCGACGCCAGGCTCACCACGACCGACGAAGCCCTGCCGCGCATCCCGCCGCTACGGGCGACCTTGAGCCTGGACCTTCCGTACGGCGGGTTCACGGTCAGCCCGGAGCTGGAGTTCGCGGGCGCCCGGAACCGCGTGTTCCCGGGGGAGACCGAGACGGCGGGCTACTCGGTCGTCAACCTGCGCGCGTCCTACGTCTGGCCGCGCCAGCACGCGGCGCACATCCTCACCTTCACCGGCTACAACCTGACCAACGCGCTCTACCGGAACCACACGTCCTTCATCAAGGACCTGGCTCCCGAGATGGGCCGCGGGATGAAGGTGGGCTATTCGGTGCGGTTCTTCTAGGCCCACCCCGACCGTTGAGGTTCTTCGACCATGCGGAGCTCCGCATGGTCGGGGCAACTTCGATAACGGGGGACGGCGTCCGCGAGACCCTCGAGACCCTCGAGAGCCTGGGAAGCGAAGTGGAGTGATGCGCGTTTCCCGGGGTGACGGCCGCTCGCCAAGCGGGCCGGAGGGCGGCCGCCGCGGACAGCGCTGCGTTCAGAATATCGTGGCGTTCGACAGCGGCCACCAGCGGAGCTGCACCTTGCCGATGATGTAGCGCTCCGGCACCTGACCCCAGGCGCGGCTGTCGGAGCTGTTGTTCCGGTGGTCGCCCATGACGAAGTAATGGGCGTCCTCGACGCGTTCCGGACCGAGGTTCTCGTGGCTCCGGAAGTTGGGCGGAACGTACTCGTCTGGCAGGAGGACGTCGTTGACGTAGACGTTCCCGTTCTGGATCCGCACCTCGTCGCCCTCCTGCGCGATGACCCGCTTGACGAACGACTTGTCGGGGTCGCGCGGGTAGTAGAGCATGACGATGTCACCAGGCTCCGGAGTCCCGAAGAAGCGGTATAGCGCCTTGTTGACGATCAGCCGGTCCTGGTCCTCCAGGGTCGGTTCCATGCTCCGGCCTTCGACCCGTGCGACCTGGAACCCGAACGTGACGATGAGCGTCGCGTAGACGGCGGCGGACGCGAACGTCTTGATCCACGCCACGACTTCCTCGCCGGCCTGCGCCGCGAGGGCCGAGCGTCGTGCCCTCCGCTCGGCATCGTAGGCTTGGCTCGGGGAGAGCAGGTGGGGCGGCGGGCCTTCGGCCGTTGGCGCTAGAGGCTCAGATACTCCCGGAGACGTTTGGTCTGGGTGCGGCTGACCGGGATCTCCGTACCTTTCCCGTCCTTCATCCTCAGGATGTAGTTGCGGCTGAACCAGGGCACTATCTCCTTGATTTTGTTGATGTTGACGACATGAGATCGATGCACGCGCCAGAACCCCGCGGGATCCAGATGCGAATGCAGCTCATCGAGCGTGCGATAGTTCGAGGTGCCGGATACGGTTCCGGTCACGATCGTGATGGCGTCGTCGGCCAACGAGGCGTACACGATGTCGTCCGCCTGCACGAGCAGGAAGCGGTCACCCGCCTTGATGGCGAGGCGCTCCCGCCGGTGCTGACGCTCGGCTACATACTGGACGATCCGTTCGAGCTCCTTGTTCGCAACCGATTCCTCCGGCTGTCCCGGCCGGGTCGCGAGCAGGCGCCGGACCCGCTGTATGGATTGGGCGAGCCGGGCCGACTCGACCGGCTTCAGGAGGTAGTCGACCGCGCTGACTTCGAACGCCTCGATCGCATACTGATCGTAGGCGGTCACGAAGACGACGCGGCTCCTGACGCCGCGCTCCAGCAACCGGCGGGCCACCTCGAACCCGGTCATTCCCGGCATCTGGATATCGAGCAGCACCAGATCGGGATTCAGCGACTCGGCCAACGACACCGCCTGCAGTCCGTCGGCCGCCTGGTCCACCACCTCGACGTCGTCGAGCTGATCGAGCTGAAAACAGAGCTCGTTGCGTGCAAGCTGCTCGTCGTCGGCGACCAGAATTCGCAGAGGCATTCTATCAGGACCGCCGGTCGCTAGCCACCGGCGGTCTGGGCGGTGCCGGTTCGGGGCAGCGCCAGCTCCGGAATCTCGATTCGGGCGCGAGTTCCTTCGCCGGGCGCGCTGTGCAGCTTCAGATGATAGTTGGCGCCGTAGATCACCCGCAGGCGCTCGTCCACGTTCTTCAGGCCGATCCCGCGCCGCCCGGCGGGGTCGGAGGCGTCGGTCACCATGCCCAGGCCGTCGTCGACCACCTCGATCACGGTATGGCCGCGGAGGCGCGCGCTCGAGAGGGTGATCCGGCCGCCGCCGACCTTGCGGGAGATGCCGTGCTTGATGGAGTTCTCCACCAGCGGCTGCAGCAACATGCTGGGCACCATCTGATCGAGGGTCTCCGGGGCGATCCGCTTCTCGACGACCAGCGTCGGACCGAAGCGGATCGTCTCGATGTCCAGATACTCGTCGATCGACTCGATTTCCTCGCGCAGGGTGACGAAGTGCTCCTGGCTTCGCAGCAGTCGGCGCAACAACCCCGACAGCTTGCCGATGAGCATGCGGGCGGTCTCGGGCTGCGAGCGAATGAGCGACGAGATCGACGTCAGCGTATTGAACAGGAAGTGGGGGTTGATCTGGCTGGCGAGCGCCTCGACCCGGGCCTGCATGAGCAGCTTCTCCTGCTCCTGCAGCCGGTGCTCGATACGGGCGGTGTTCCAGATCTTGATGGGGATGGCGACCGACATGACCGTCGTCAGCACCGTCACCGCCAGCAGCCAGACGTTGGCCGGCTCCAGCCGGAACAGTCGCTGGACGCCGAACTCGGCCGAGAGGGCCTGCCGGAGGAGCTCGAGGCAGATCGGTCCGGCCATCAGGGTGAGCTGCCAGTCGATCCGGAACCGTCCCGCCAGCCGCCAGGTGTGCCGCCGGAGGGCCGTCACCAGCAACGGGCTCACGTGCCAGATCGCCTCCTTCGGAGACAGCTCGCGCAGTCCGCCGCCGGCGAACCCGCAGCCGACCATGACGATGATCGCTATCCACTCGCCGGCCATCAGGGCCGGGAGTCCGACGAGACCGCCGACGATGGCTCCGGCATAGGGTCCCGCGATGAGTCCGGCGAGGAACGAGCCGGCGAGGGACAGATCGGCCGCCGCGTAGTTCAGCAGCAGCCGGGAGATGACCCCGATGCTGACGGGGATTCCGAACGCGAAGGCGAACGTCAGCCGCTCGCGCCAGGCGCGTTTCTCGGTGAGGAGGATCCGGCGGAACTGGCCGAACCGGACCAGCATGGTGGCGAGGGCCGCCACGAGGGCGATCTTGACCACCACCGTGGTCAGCAACGCCTGCTCGACCGTGAGGCTGACTTCCTGCTGCATGGTCAGGGGTTGGCGATGGTCGGCATCCGCTTCCCCGCAGGATATCGGCGCCGTCTTCGGCCTGTCAAACGCCTTCTCTCCTTGCCCATCGGCCAGCGAAGGGCTATAGTCGAACGGTTGTCTTCTCTCTGGGTCCGTGCATCGATCGCATGGGCCTCCTCGAGGCCATCCGATCGACCGCCAGGCGGAGCGCACCCATCATGTCCCCAGAGTTGCAGGACTCGGACCCCAAGAAGGTCGTCGCGCCGCCGGATGCCGCGACCCGCGCGTTGTCCGTCGCGTCCGTGGACACCGACTTCGTCGAAGAGGTCTACGAGAAGATTGCCTCCGTGTACGATTTCACCTTCGGTCCCACGCTGCACGCGGGCCGGGTCGAGTCGATCGGGCTGCTCGGGATCTCGCCGGGCGATCGGGTGCTCGAGGTCGGGGTCGGCACCGGCATCAACGCGGTGCTCTACCCGCGGGACTGCAAGGTCACCGGCATCGACCTGTCCGCATCGATGCTGGAGAAGGCGGAACGGCGCATCGCCCGGCGCCGGATGACCCACGTCCGGCTGCTGCAGATGGACGCCGAGGCCCTGAAGTTTCCCGACGATTCATTCGACATCGTCTACGCGCCCTACACCATCAGCGTGGTCTCCGATCCCATCCGGACGGTGCACGAGATGCGGCGCGTCTGCCGGCCGGGTGGCCGGTTCGTGTTCCTCAATCACTTCATGAGCGGGAGCCGGCTGGGGGCGAGAATCGAACGCTGGATCTCTCCGGTCACCGTGCATCTCGGTTTCAAGGCGGATCTCGATCTGCCGGCGTTCCTGACCCAGGCCGGGCTCGAGCCGATCTCCATCGAGAAGGTCAACATCCCTCGCATCTGGTCCCTCGTGACCTGCATAAAGGACGTCTGATTTCCCCATGGCACGCCATGAGCGCGACTTCTTCAACGAGCGGGAAGAGCTGAAGCCGGCTACCTTTACCTGTCCCAAGTGCCGGCACCGGGGCGAGTTTCAGGTGCGGTGGATCCGGCGTCTCAAGAAGGACCAGCCGCCGCGCGGGGCCGACGCCGAGGATCGCGAGATGTACCGCAAGCTCCGCGACTACATGGTGCGGGTCGACGACATGCTGTCCTGTCCCCGGTGCCGCCGCCGGTTCGAGATTCCGTCGCACCAGTCCATCGCCTTCCTGTGATCCGATCGGGCCGCCGCTCGCAGGTCCCCTCTGCGGTCAGGACGCTGACGGAATTGCCTTGCCGTGTGCCGAGCGCGCGAAACTGTGGAAAACCGGCCGGCGGACTGCCGGCAGGAGCCGGGAGCAGTTCCTGCACGACAGGACGCTGCCAGCGCCGGTCGACACGAGGGAAGAGCACGCCGCGCCGGGCGGGGCCGCTCGACGCGTGCCGGACCTGGATATAATCGGACCGTTCAGGATCTGATGCAGAGGAGAGTCAGCGTGACCAGCAGACATCCCGGCTTTGGTGTGCTCTGCGCCGCGGTCGTCGTCGGTGCCGTGTGGGCGTGGCCGGTCGCGGCGTCGGCCCAGGAGCGGTACACGCGGGCGGAGGAGGATCAGTTCCACCGCGCGGCCACCCGTGCGCTCGCCCACGGCGCCTACGACGAGGCGCGGACCCTGGCGGGGGACCGGGACGCCGCGGACCCGTCGGCGGCAGCGCTGCTGGCGCGTCTCGACATTCTCCGCGGCGAGTACGACGCGGCGGAAGAGCTGCTCGCGCCGGTCGCGGCGGCGAATCCGATCAGCGCGGCGGGGCTGGAGCTGGCGTTGCTGCACCAGTATCTGGGCCGGCGGGACGAGGCGGCGGCCCGGTTGCGGGTGCTCGTCGACCGGTTGCAGCGTTCGCCGGATGCCGTCGACCTGTACCGGGCCGCCCGCGCCGCGCGGGCCCTCGGCCGCTACCGGCAGGCCAACGCGCTATTGCGGAACGCGGCCGGGGTCGCCCCCGACGACCCCGCGCTCGAGACCCTCTGGGGCGACCTCTTCGGCGAGAAGTACGATCAGGCGGAGGCCTCGCAGTCCTACATCGCCGCGCTGGAGATCGACGAGGACTGGGCGCCGGCGCTCCTGGGGATGGCCCGGGCCCTGGCGAACACCAACCCCCCGCAAGCGAGCGCGGCGGCGAGCCGGGCCATCGAGATCGATCCCGACTACCTGGACGCGCACCTGTTCCTGGCCCAGCGCAGCCTCGACGACCGTGACCACGAGGCCGGCCGGGCGTCGCTCGATCGTGCCCTCGCCATCAACGATCGGAGCCTCGAGGCGCGCTCGCTGGTGGCCGCGGTCGCCTACGTCGAGGACCGGCTGGAGGACTTCGAGGCCGAGGTCCAGGGGGTGCTCGAGATCAATCCGACCTACGGCGAGGTCTACCGGGTCGCCGGCAACCTCACCGCCCGCAACTACCGGTTCGAGGAGGCGGCGGCGCTCGTGCGCCGGGGGCTGGAGCTCGATCCCGCGAACACGCGGAGCTACGCCGAGCTCGGCATGCACCTGCTCCGGACCGGCGACGAGCCGAGGGCGCGGCGGGCCCTGGAACGGTCGTTCGAGGAGGATCCGTACGACGTCATCACCTTCAACCTGCTGGAGATGCTCGACACCCTCGACGACTTCGAGACGTTCGAGGAGGGCGACCTGATCGTCCGGCTCCATCCCGACGAGGCCCCGGTGCTGAAGGACTACGTGATCGAGCTCGGCCAGCGGGCGCTGGACGACCTCTCGGCCCGCTACGGCATGGAGCCGGACGTGCCGATCCTGATCGAGGTGTTCCCGCAGCACGACCACTTCGCGGTGCGCACCCTGGGCCTGCCCGGCATGATCGGGGCGCTGGGCGCCTGTTTCGGCAAGGTGGTGACGCTCGACTCGCCCCGCGCCCGCAGTCCCGGCGAGTTCAACTGGGAGTCGACGCTGTGGCACGAGATGGCCCACGTCGTCGCCCTGCAGATGTCGAACCAGCGCGTCCCGCGGTGGCTGACGGAGGGGCTCTCGACCTTCGAGGAGAAGCGGGCGCGGGCGGACTGGGCGCGCGATCAGGACCTGGAGTTCGCGACCAACCTCAACCGGGGCGACGTGCTGTCGCTCCGCGATCTCAACGGCGGCTTCTCGCGGCCCGAGACCATTTCGATCGCGTACTTCCAGGCCTCGGTCCTCGTCGAGCACATCATCGACGCGTACGGCGAGTCGACCATCTACGATCTCCTGCGGGCCTACGGGGACGGGCTCGACACCGAGGCGGCCCTCGACCGGGTCGGACTGGACTTCGACACCCTCCAGGCGTCGTTCGACGTGGCCATGGAGGCGCGGTTCGGGGCATTGGGCCGGGCGATGGAGAGTCCGGAGCAGGGGAACCGGGTGCTCGCGGGCAGGTTGAGCGGCGATCTGACGAACCCGCAGCCGGTCAGCCCGGAGCAGGGAAGCCGGGAGCTGGAGGGCGAGGCCCGGATCGAGCACCTGCGGGAGCTGAGCGAGCAGCATCCGGAGAGCTTCCCCGTCCACATGTCGCTGGGACATGCCCTGTGGGCGGACGGCGACGCCGCGGCGGCGCGGGCCGCGTTCGAGAAGGCGGCGGCCCTGGCCCCGATGGCCACTGGGGACAGCAGCGCCCATCTGCCGCTGGCCGCCATCGCCCTCGAGGAGGACGATCGGGAACGGGCGATGGCGCATCTGGAGGCCCATCTCGAACACGACCATCGGGCCGTCGACGCGGCCCGGCAGCTGGCTGCGCTGGCCGAGGAGGCGGGGGACGAGCGGCGGCGGTTTCGCGCCTACGAGCTGCTCGTCGAGCTCGACCCGTTCGATGCCGAGCCCCATCAGGCCCTCGGCCGACTCGCGATGGCCGCCGGTGAGACCGCGACCGCGGTGCGGGAGTTCTCGATTGCGCTGGCCGCGGGGCCGATCGATCGGGTGTCCGCCCACGTCGACCTCGCGGACAGCCATCTGGCGACCGGTGACCTGGACGCGGCGAAGCGCGAGGTGATCGCGGCCCTCGAGATCGCCCCGACCTACGAGCGCGCCCAGGAGCTGCTGCTTCAGATCGTGGAGGCCGGTCTGTGACGTTGGCCGGGGGGCCGCGTCGGGCCGCGGCATCCCTGGCCCGGGGAGCCCGTGGCAAGAGCCGCGTTGCTCTCGCCCGGCGTTCTCCGCGCAGCACCAGGTTTTGCCGCGGGATCCCGGTCCTGCTCACGTTGCTGCTCGTCGGCGTGTCTCCGGCCGCCGGCCAGCCGCCGGGCGCGGTCATCACCGACATCGACGCGGCTCCGCCGACGCCCCAGCTCGACGGCCTGGAGTGGACCTTCGTGCGGATCCGGTACACCTCGTGGGAGGAGCAGTTGCGGGCCTTCCGGGCGCGTTATTGGAGCGACCCCTGGGCCATCGACGGCCCCGCGGCCGAGCAGAACCTGTCGCGCCGGCTCGGTCGGGTCACCTCGATCCGGGTCAAGGACCCGGTGGTGCTGACTCTGGCGGACGAGCGGCTGTGGGAGTACCCGTGGATCTACTTCGTCGAGCCGGGGAACCTGCGGCTCAAGCCGGACGAGGTCGGGGTCCTGCGCGAGTTCCTGCTGCGGGGCGGCACCGCGACCTTCGACGACTTCCACGGGCCGGTCGAGTTCGGCACCGTGCAGAAGGAGCTGCGACGGGTGTTTCCGGATCGGGAGATCGTCAGGCTTCCGCCGGACCATCCCGTGTTCAGCGCCTTCTACCGGGTGACCGAGTACCCGCAGATACCCGGACTCGGATCGTTCTTCAACGGGGTCACCTGGGAGAAGGGCGGATACGAGGCGGGGCTGCACGCGGTTCTCGACGACGACGGACGCGCGATGGCGCTGCTCAACTTCAACACCGACATGGGCGACGGCTGGGAGTGGTCGAACGCGGAAGACTACCCCGGCTACATCAAGTACACGGCGCAGGCCTACCGCATGATGATCAACGAGGTGGTCTATGCGCTCACGCACTGACCCCAGGAGCCCGTGGCGAAAGCCCCGCGGCATTCGACCGCCGGTCTCGGTGCCACGTGGGGTTCCGCCGCGGGCTCCCATGCTCGTCGTCCGGGCGGCGCCGGTCCCTGCGCATGACTGACGTCTCGACGGAAGACCTCCACGTCGTCGGGACGTCCCCGCCGGCCGGTCTCTCCGCCGCGGCCGAGGCGGCGGCGACTGCCGTCCGGGACCTCGCCCGCAGCCGCGAGCGGATCCTCGGCGAGCTCCGGCGGGTGATCGTCGGCCAGGACGAGGCGATCGACCTCGTGCTGACCGCGCTGTTCACGGGGGGGCACTGCCTGATCACCGGCGTGCCGGGACTCGCCAAGACCCGGCTCATCAAGGCCCTCGCCGACATCCTGGATCTGCCGTTCAAGCGGATCCAGTTCACGCCGGACCTGATGCCGGCGGACATCACCGGGACCGAGATCCTGGACGAGTCTGGCGGCCATCGCACCCTGACCTTCAGCAAGGGGCCGATCTTCGCCCAGATCATCCTCGCCGACGAGATTAACCGGACGCCGCCGAAGACGCAGGCGGCGCTGCTCGAGGCGATGCAGGAGCACCACGTGACGGTGGCGGGGCACAGCTATCCGTTGCGCCGCCCGTTCTTCGTGTTGGCCACCCAGAATCCGATCGAGCTCGAGGGCACCTATCCGCTGCCCGAGGCGCAGCTCGACCGCTTCATGTTCAACGTGGTCATCCGGTATCTCTCCGAGGACGACGAGGTCAGCGTGGTGACCGCGACGACCGGCGACGACGAGCCCCGTCTGGCGCGGGTGCTGAACGGGGACGACATCCTCGCCGTGCAGCAACTGGTGCGGAAGGTGCCGGTGGCGGAGGCGGTGGCGCGCTACGCGGTCCGCCTTGTCGATGCGTCCCGGCCCGGACAGCCCAACACGCCGCCCTTCGTCGAGAAGTGGGTCCGGTGGGGCGCGAGCCTCCGGGCGTCTCAGGCCCTCGTCCTCGGCGGCAAGGCCCGGGCCCTGGTGCAGGGACGCTACCACGTCTCGGTGGAGGACGTCCGGGCGCTGGCCCTCCCCATCCTCCGGCACCGCGTGGTCACCAACTTCTACGCGGAGTCGGACGGCGTCGATGCTGACGCGGTCGTCGCCCGGCTGCTCGAGACGGTGCCGCCGCCGGCCAGCGGGATGTGAGCGCACGAGATGCCCCCCGTGGCTGCCGACGAACGGTCGTTCCTCGATCCCGCCATCGTCGCCCGCATCGGGTCGCTCGAGCTGATCGCCCGCGCCATCGTCGAAGGGTTCCTCGTCGGCCTGCACCGCAGCCCGTTCAAGGGGTTCAGCGTCGAGTTCAGCGAGTTCCGCCCGTATGTGCCGGGCGATGACACGGCGACGATCGACTGGAAGCTCGCGGCGCGCCGGGACCGGTACTACGTGAAGAAGTTCGAGGAGGAGACCAACCTCGAGTGCCACCTGCTCCTCGACGTCAGCGCCTCGATGGGCTACAGCTCCCAGGCCGTCAGCAAGCTCGAGTACGGGTCCTTCGTGCTGGCCGCGCTGGCCTATCTGATGCACCGCCAGCGGGACGCGGTCGCGCTGACGCTCTTCGACCACCAGGTGGTCGATACGGTGCCGGCGGGCGCCCGGAGCGGCCATCTGCGCCGGGTGCTCGCGCGGTTGAGCCGGGCCGCGGCGGGGACGCGGTCGGACGTGGCCATGCCCCTTCATCGGCTCGCCGCGCGCATGCAGCGCCGCGGGCTCGTCGTGCTCGTCTCGGACCTCCTGGACGAGCCCGCGGGCATCATCGAGGGGCTGAAGCACCTGCGGTTCCGCGGTGCGGACGTCCTGGTGTTCCAGGTCCTCGATCCGGCGGAGCTGACCTTTCCGTTCGAGGAGGCGGCGCGGTTCCGGGATCTGGAGTCCGCCGACGAGATGCCGGTGGTGCCGGCCCGGGTGCGCAAGCACTACCTGGCGCAGATCGACGCCCTCGTGGAACGCTATCGCGAGGCGCTCCGTCCCGCCGGCATCGACTACCACCTCCTGCGTACGGACCATCCCCTGGACACGGCGCTGCTCGCGTATCTCGCGGCGCGCGGGCGGAGGCGGTGAATGGCGTTCCTCACGCCGGCGTTCCTGTTCGGCGCGCTGGCCGTCGCGGTGCCGATCGTCCTGCACTTCCTGCGGCGCGAACGTCTTCCGCGCATGCCGTTCAGCGACCTGCGCCTCCTGCGCGGCGCGCGGGTCGAGCAGACGCGCCGGCAGAGCCTGCGCGAGCTCCTGCTCCTCGCGCTCCGGGTGGCGGCGGTGCTGCTGCTCGCGCTGGCGTTCGCGCGCCCGTTCTTCGCGGACCGGGCCGCGTCCGGCGCGCGCGCGACGGTGGTGCTGGTCGACACGTCCTTCAGCGTGTCCGCGCCCGGGCAGGCGGCCGAGGCGCGCGCGCTGGCCCATGCGGTGGTCGATGCGGTTCCCGCAGAGCAGCTCGCGGGGGTGGTGGCGTTCGATGACGCCGCGCGGGTGGTGGCGCCCCTCGCTCGTGCGCGCGGGGAGGCTCATGCCGCGATCGACGGCGTGTCGCCGCGTCCGCGCGGCACCCGCTACCGCGACGGGCTGGCCGCCGCCTCGGCCCTGATCGGGGACCGCCCGGGCCGGGTGGTGGTGGTGACGGACCTGCAGGCCGGGGGCTGGGAGGTCGGGACCGGCGGCCTCGCCCCGCATATCACGGTGGAGACCCGGCGGGTGGCCGCGCCCGCCGGCAACTTGGCGGTAGTGGGAATCGATCCGGAACCGTCGCGGACGGCGATCCGGTTGTGGCGCTGGGGAGCCTCGGCAGCGGACACGAGGCTCACGATCGCGGTGGACGGCGCGGTGGTCGACGACAGCGTGCACCGGGTGGGGCCGGGCGCGTCGACCGTCACGCGTCCGGTGGCGCTGCCCGCCGCGGGCGTCGTGACCGCGGTGGTCTCGGATGCGGTGGGGTATCCCGCCGACGACCGCCGCTATCGGCGGCTGGACCCGGCCGGCGCTGCCGAGGTGATTCTGGTCCTGGAGGATCGGCGGGCCCCGGAGCTCTATCTGGAACGGGCGCTGGCGCCCGGGGGCGCGGTGGGCGGGTTCACCGTCACCACCGTTGCGGCGGCCGAGCTGGGGCGGGGGGCGGACCGGCTGGCGGAGGCGGCGGTGGTGGTGCTGGCCGGCGCCCGCGGTCTCGACCGCACCGGGCGCGAGCGGCTCGGCGCGTTCGTGCACGGCGGCGGCGGGCTGCTGGCGGTCGGCGGACCCGCGGGCGCGGCCGCGGCCCGGGCCGGCCTGCTGGGCGCCGGCGCCGGCGCCGGGCCGGATGCGGACGCGGCCCGCACGCACGCCGAACCCGTGACCCTGGTGCCCGCGGATCTGCGCCATCCATTGGTGCGGGCCCTGGCGGGGCTGGCCGGTCGGCTCGGCCGGTCCCGGTTCGCGCGGACGGCGGGGGTCGACGCGGCGGGCGGCACGGTGGTGCTCTCGTTCACCGACGGCGCCCCGGCGCTGGTAGACCACACGGCCGGCGCCGGCCGCGTCCTGCTCTTCGCCTCGGACCTGCGCAACGACGGCAACGACCTGCCCCGGCAGCCCGAGTTCGTTCCGTTCGTCCATGAAATGGTGGGTTATCTCGCGGTCCGGTCGCCGCCGCCCCGGGAGTTCGTCATCGGCGCCGCCCCGCCGGGCGCGCCGGGCGAGCCGGGTCCGGCGCGGCTGACCGATGCGACCGGCCCCATCGTGCTGAACGTCGATACCCGGGAGTCGGTGTTCACCTCCCTCTCCGACGACGCGTTCCTGGCGTCGGTCGACCGCCTCGCCCGGGCCGCGGAGCCCGAGTCGGCGGAGCCGGCAGGCCCGCGGGAGGCCGGGCCTCCGGAGGAAGCCGGGCCTCCGGAGGAGGCGGAGCAGAATCTGTGGCGGTACCTCCTGATTGGCATGGCCCTCGTGCTCGTCGCGGAGGGGTTGCTCGCGGCCCGGACGCCCTGACGGCCCGCGTTGGCCCGTGCAGGACCCTGCGTCGCATCGGGACCGGCGAGGCGCCGGCCTGACAAGGCGTGACGCGCTCCCGCCGCCGGTTGCCGCCGCCCCGGACGGGTGAGACAATTGGCGCCATGGCTGACGGCTATGCGACCGAGCTGCGAATCGCCTTGACCCGGGTCCGGCGTCGTTGGCTCGCCGCGCGGTGGCTGCACGGTCTCGCCCGCGTCGCGGGGGGTGGCTGCATAGGCGTGCTCGTGGTCATCGCCGTAGAGATGCTTCTCGCGCCGCCGGACGTTCCGTTGCTCGTGGTGGCCGGCGCCGCGCTCCTCGCGACGCTCGCGTTCGGCGCGCGCGCGCTGTGGCCGCTGGGCCGGACGCCGTCGGACGAGCGGGTGGCGCGGTTCGTCGAGGAGCGGTGTCCCGAGCTGGAAGATCGGGTGGCCAGCGCGGCCGCGCTCGCGTCGTCGTCGTCGGACACCGGCTTTCGCGAGCTGGTGATTGCCGATGCCGCCCAACGCCTGCGGGGGATCGATCCCGGCCGGGTGGTCGCGGCGGCGCGGATGCGGCGCGCCGCCGTGCGGGGAGGGCTGGCCGTGGCGGTGCTCGTCGCGGTGGTGGCCTTCGGGTTCACCCCCCTGAACCGGGTCGCCAGGACCGCCTGGCTGTATGCGCTGCCGTCCGGCGTGGAGCTCGGAGTGGACCCCGGCGACGTCCGTCTCGTGGCCGGCCAGCCCCTCCGCATCCGCGCCCGATTCACCGCCCCCGGCGGCGCAATGGCCCGGACCCCGCCCGTCCTCTCGGTGCTCGACGGCATGGCCCCGCGCGAGATCCGCATGCGGCGGGCCGGCGATGGCTACCTCGCGGAGTTCCCGTCGGTGACTCGCAGCTTCCGCTACCGGGTCGGCGCCGCCGCGTTCACCTCGCGCGACTATCTGGTCGAGGCGTTGTCGCCGCCGCGGGTGACGCGGATCGACGTCGAGTACACCTACCCCGCGTTCACCGGCCTCGCTCCGCGGGTCGAGGAGGACGGCGGCGATCTCTTCGCCCCGGCCGGCACCACCGCGAGACTGGTGGTTCATACCGACAAGCCGGTGGCGGACGGGGCGCTGGTGCTGTCGAGCGGCCGGCGGGTGGCGCTGGCCGACGCCGGGGACGGCCGCCGCACCGCGGCGCTGGTGGTGGAGGGGAACGCCCGGTATACGGTCAGGGTCGTCGACGCCCACGGGCTGTCGAACCGGGACGCGGCCGACTACGTCATTCGCGCCACGACCGACCGCCCCCCGACGGTGCGGGTCGTGCGCCCCGGCGGCGACCGGGAGGTCACCCCCCTCGAAGAGGTCACCATCGCGGTGGAGGCCGGCGACGACCACGCCGTCGACCGCGTGGATCTGGTCTATACCATCGCGGGTCGGGCCGAGCGCGTGCTGCCGTTCGACGTCCCCGAGCGGGCTCCGGCGGTGACCGGGGTCCGTACGCTCCCCGTCGAGGACCTGGCCGTCGAGCCGGGCGACGTCATCACCTACTTCGCGCGGGTGCGCGACGCGGGGCAGGCCGGCGGCTCGACCGAGGCGCGCTCCGACCTGTACTTCCTGGAGATCCGTCCCTTCGACAACGCGTTCGAGGAAGCGCTGAGCCGCGGCGGTCTGGGACCGCAGGCAGCCGAGATCGGCCGGCTGGTGGCGTTGCAGAAGCAGATCATCGTGGCCACGTGGCGGCTCGCGCAAGCGCCGGGGGGCGCGGACGCGGACGACGTCCGGGCGGTGGCGGAGGTGCAGGGCGACGTGCGCGCCACCGCGGCGGGAGCGGCGGCGCAGATGTCCGGGCCCGTGCGGGGTCGCGCCGCCGGCGACACCGGTCAGGCGGTTCAGGGCCGGGCGCTGTCCGCCGCGGTCGAGGCGATGACCGCGGCCGAGGCGGCGCTGGCGGCGCTGGACCCGGTGTCGGCGATGCCGCACGAGACCGAGGCGCTGAACCAGTTGCTGACCGCCCAGGCCGCGGTCCGGCGCCGGCAGGTCTCGATGCAGCCGAGCCCGGGGTCGGCGGGCTATCAGGCCCAGCAGGACCTCTCGGCGCTGTTCGACCGGGAGTTGCGCCGCGAGCAGGAGACCAGCTACGAGACCGGCCGGCAACCCGGCGAGCCGGAGGCCGGCGAGGACGACGAGGCCCTCGACCGCCTGCAGGAGCTCGCCCGGCGGCAGGAGCGGATCAATCGCGAGCTGCGCCAGTCCCCGGAGACCGGAACGGAGGAGGAGCGGCGGCGGAGGCTGGAACGGTTGAGACGGGAGCAGCAGGCGCTGCGGGCCCAGCTCGAGACCCTGGCCGAGCAGCTCGGCCGGCGGCAGCCGGGTTCGGAGGGGCAGTCCGGGTCGGGCCGGACCGCCCGCGAGCAGTTGCGCCGGGCGGCCGAGCAGATGCAGCGCGCGACCAACGGTTTGCGCCGGCAGGACGGGGACGCCGCGGGCGAGCACGGGGACCGCGCCGAGGAGGCCCTGCGGCGGCTCGCGGACCGCCTGCGGGACGCCGGCCGGGGGGAGCGGGCCGGCGCGCTGGGCGACCTGCAGCTCGAAGCGCAGCAGATCGCCGAGGCCCAGCGGCGGGTGGCCGGGGAAATGGAGCAGGCCGCGGGGGCGGATGGCAGCCCGGTCCATCGAGACGCGATCGCCGGCGAGAAGGACGGCCTGGCCGACCGCACCGAGGCCCTCGAGCGGGGCCTGTCGGCGCTGCGCGGGAGCGCCGATCCCGGCGTCGAGGCCCCGTCGCCGAGTCCTTCCGGGACCGAGCCGTTGATCGCCGAGGCGCACCGGACCCTCGTCCGCGACCGGGTGGCGGAGAGGATGCGGGCCGGCGCCGATCGCCTCCGCGCCGGCGCCGATCCTGGCGCCGGCGGGCCTCCCGCCGGCGAGTCGGGGCCGCCGGGAGACGTGCAGGCCGAAGAGGCGGCGCTGGCGGACCGGCTGGGGACGGTGGCCGGCCTGTTGCGGCGGGCGCTGATGCAGGACGAGGGGCAACGGCGGCTGGCGGCGGAGCTGGAGACCGCCCGGCGGTTGCGCGAGCGGCTGCAGGCGGCGCCGGAGGGCGGCGCGCCGCCCCCCGCGCGTGGCGGCGAGCCCTCCGCCGACGCCTCCTCCGGGGACGGGCCGGCGCCGGCGCCCCGATCCGGGGGCGATGCCCGCCGGACGGGCGAGGGCTCGGGCCAGGAGGCGGGAGCGTCCGAACGCCGCGCGGGTCAATCCGAACGGCCGGGCAGCGACGGGGCCGGGCAGGCGTCGGGTGCGGGCCAGGAGGCGGCCGGCGAGCTGGCCGAGCATCCCGAGCTGCTCCGGGCGCTGCGGGAGGCCGATCCCGGGTTGGTCGCCGACCTCGATCGCTGGGCGCAGCAGTGGCGCAGCCGCTCGGCGCCCGGCACCGACCGGGCCAGGCTGGACTTCGCCCACTGGACCTCGCTGCGCCGCGACCTCGTCACCGCCCTGCAGCGGTTCGAGCGGGACCGGGCGCGGGAGCTGGCGGACCGGGCGCTGCAGGATCGGTACCCGGCGGGACCGGACGATGCGGTGCCGGAGCGCTATCGGCGTCTGGTGGACGAGTACTACCGGTCGCTGGCCGGCGCCCGGCGAGCGGTTCCGTGATGCGCTTCGCTGCCGGGTGGCCGTGGTGGGTGACGCTGGGGCTGGTCGCGGCCTGCGCCGCCGCCGCCGGCTGGGGCTATCTGCGACCGCTCGCGCCGCTGCCGCGGGGGTGCCGGGGGCTGCTGATCGGAATCCGATTCGCCGTCTTCCTGCTGATCGTCCTCCTGCTCGCCCGGCCGGTGCGGGTGGAGCCGTCGCCCGCGTCGCGCCCGGTGCTTCCGATCCTTCTCGATCAGTCGCGCAGCATGGGTATCGCCGACGCCGGCGGCGCGCGCCGTCTCGATGCCGCGGTGGCCGCGATCCGCGACGACCTGATTCCGGCCCTCGCCGGCGCGGTGCAGGTCGAGCTGTGGGGGATCGGCGAACGGCTCGAGCCCCTGGAGCTCGCGGCGGCGCGGCCCGAGGCCCGCTGGAGCGATCTGACCGGCGCCCTCGGTCAGGTCGAAGCGCACTACGGGGAGCGCCGGCTGGCCGGCATCGTTCTGGTGTCCGACGGCGCCGATACCGGGGCCGGAGCCCCCGCCGCGCCGCCCGGACCGCCCGTCTTCACGATGGGGGCCGGCGCTTCCGAGGCCGCCCGCGACCGCGAAGTGATCGACCTGGGCGCGGGCCGGCCGGTGGTCGCGGGGTCGACCGTCGACCTCGTGTTCTCCACCGTCGGCCACGGGTTCGCCGCGGAGCCGTTCGAGGTCCGGGTGCTGGAGGACGGCCGCGTGCTGCGGGTGGTGACGGTGAATCCGCCGACGGACGGCGCCGTCACCCGGACCGTCGTCCCGGTGTCGCCCAAGCCGGAGAGCGCAACCCTCTACACGGTCGAGATTCCCGTCGACGACGACGAGCTGGTGGCGGGGAACAACGTCCGCAGCGTGCTCGTGCCGCCCCCAGGCCGGCCCCGGCGCGTGCTGCTGGTCGAGGGCGGGCCCGGATACGAGCACAGCTTCCTGAAGCGGGTCCTCCGCAGCGACCCCGGGGTCGTCATCGATGCGGTGATCGACAAGGGCCGGAACGACCTGGGGGAGCGCACCTTCTACATCCAGGGCGCGGCCGACCGCACGCCGGCGCTGGCCGGCGGATACCCGGCGACGCGCGAGGCGTTGTTCGGGTACGACGCGGTCATTCTGGGGAACGTCGAGCCGGACCGGCTGCGCCCGCCGCAGATCGAGGACACCGCCGCGTTCGTGTCCGAGCGGGGGGGCGGCCTGCTCGTCATGGGCGCCCGTTCGTTCGAAGGTCGCGGGTTCCAGGCGACATCCCTCGAGGCCCTGCTGCCGCTGGCCCTGCGGGAAGAGGGCCGCTCGGGGGTCCTCGGGTCGGGCGCCGCCGCCGGCGGCCCGCCCCGCATCGCCGTCACCCCGGACGGGCAGCGTCACCCGGTCATGCGCCTGGGAGCGCGTGTCGAGGAGACCACCGGGGGGTGGGCGGCGATGCCGCCCCTGGGACGCATCGTTCCCATGGGACCGCCCCGCCCCGGTGCGGCCGTGCTGGCCGTCGCGGCCGGCGAATCGGGGTCCCCGCCGGTGATCGCGGTGCAGCGCTTCGGGCGCGGTCGCGCCATGGTGTTCGCGGGTGAGGCGTCCTGGCGCTGGCAGATGCTGGCGCCGTCGACCGACCAGACCTACGAACGCTTCTGGCGTCAGACGGTGCGCTGGCTGGGGGCCGGCGCGCCCGATCGTGTTACGCTGCGGGTCGACGGCGGGCGTTCCGCGGGCGAGGCGCTGCACGTCGAGATCGTGGCGGCCGACGAACGGTTCGCGCCGCTGACCGATGCCCGGATACAAGTCCGCGTGCGGGGCCCGGACGGTGATGAACAGGAGCACGCCGCGTTGGCGCGGCCGGGCGAGCCGGGACGGTACGCGGTGGAGGTCGCGCCGGGGGGGCGGGGCGTGCACCGGGTGACGGCGATCGTCGAGCACCCCGCCGGCACCCTCGAACCGGCGAGCGCGTCCGTGCTGGTGGGCGGATCGGATCCGGAGCTGAGCGAGCCCCGCCGCCACGAACGCCTGTTGCGGCGGCTCGCGGAGACCACCGGCGGCCGGGCCGTCGGCCTGGACGGCGCCGTCCGGCTCGCCGGCGCGGTGCGCGCCGGGCTCGGCCCGCCGCCCGCCCCGGTCCTGCGCGATGCCTGGGATACGGTCTGGGGGTTCCTGCTGATTGTCGGTCTGCTCGCCGCGGAATGGGGATTGCGGCGCCGGTGGGGGCTGCGATGAACAGCGCCCGGCGGTACGGCGCCGCGGCCCTGGTCTCGGCCCTCCTCGCCGGCGGTGCGGCCCCGGCGCCCCTGTCGGCCCAGGAGCAGTACGCCCTGGTGGTCAGCGGCGCCTCCGGAGGAGCTGCGTTTCGGGAGAAGCACGCGCAGTGGCGCACCGCGCTGGTCGCCGCCCTGCGCAGTCTGCCGGGGTTCGACGAGACCCACCTCATCGTGCTCGCGGAGACTCCCGGTCCCGGCGTGGGGCGTGCGTCGCGCCGCGGAGTCCGGCAGGCGGTGGACCGGCTGGCCGGCCGGATGGGGGACGACGCCGTCCTCTTCGTCGTCCTCATCGGCCACGGCTCGTTCGACGGCGTGGATGCCAAGTTCAACCTCGTCGGTTCCGACCTCGAGGCGGGGGAGTGGGACCGGTGGCTGGGGGCCCTGCCGGGGCGGCTCGTCTTCGTCAACACCAGCAGCGCGAGCTTTCCGTTCCTCGCGCGGTTGTCGGGGCCGGGCCGCACCGTGGTCACCGCGACCGAGTCCGCGGCGCAGCGCTACGACACGGTGTTCCCGCAGTTCTTCGTCGACTCGCTGACCGATGCCGCCGCCGATGAAGACCGGGACGGCCGCGTGTCGGTGCTCGAGGCCTTCGAGTTCGCGAGCTTCGGCGTGCGGCAGTGGTATCGGCAACGGGGACGGCTGGCGACGGAGCGCGCGGTCATCGACGACAACGGCGACGGCCGCGGCCGGGAGGCCGGGCAGCCGGGTCCGGATGGGCATGCCGCGGCCCGGCTCCATGTCGGCGCCGGCCCCGGGGAACGGCTCGCGACGGCCGCCGATCCGGCGGCGGCGTCGTTGATGGCGCGGCGGGCGGCGCTCGAGGAGGCGGTCCACGCGCTGAAGGCGGCCCGGCCCCGCATGCCGGCGGGGGCGTATCTAGACGACCTCGAACGCACGCTGATCGATCTGGCGCGGGTCTCCCGCCAGATCCGGCGTCTGGCGTCGAACCATGAGGACTCCTGTTCCCCATGCACTGTGCAACCTGCGGCACCGAGATAGCCGAGAAGGCGCTGATCTGCTTCCGGTGCGGCGCCGCGACCGCCCGTCGCCGCCGCGAGCCGGCCCGGGCCGGCCGGCGCGGGCGGTGGTGGCTCTGGGTCGTGCTGCTCGGCTTCGTGGTCCTGGGGCTGATGGGCTGGATGCGGTTCGGGGACGGATTGTTAGAGCGGCTCCGGGAGCGGGAGCCGGCTGCCTCCGGGCGGGGGCAGGATGACGCCCGGCTTCGGACGGTGATCTCCCTATTCGAGGGGTTCCATGGCCTCGCCCAGACTGGACATCACTGACGAGCACGGCCGGCGGGTCGTCCCCGTGGACAAGGACCCGTTCACCATCGGCCGGCGGATCGGAAGCGATCTGCATCTGACGAACGGCGACGTATCTCGCGCCCACGCCGAGATCACCGCCGTCGAAGAGGGCTTCCGCATCTCCGACAGCGGGTCGCGCCACGGCACCTTCGTCAACGGCGAGGCGATCACCGAGCATCGTCTCGCGCACGGCGACCGGGTCAGGCTCGGCCAGCGGGACGGGGCCGAGTTCGTCTTTCTGTCGGATGACGAGGGTGCGGCCGACGGGCCCTCGGAGCGCGCCGCCGTCAACGAGCTGCACCAGGTGGCGGTGCTGCTGGAGGGGCTGAAGGCGCTGAGCTCCGGGAAGGTCCTGTACGACGTGCTGGCGCTGGTCGTGGACTCCGCGATTGCCGTCGGCCGGGCCGAGCGCGGCTTCATCATGCTGGCCGGCGACGACGACCGGCTCGAGTTCAAGCTGGGCCGCTCGCGGGATCAGGCCACCCTGCCCGGGGACACGTTCCAGACCAGCCGGAAGATCCCGGAGGAGGTGTTCCGCGCGGGACGGTCGCGCATCGAGACCGATCTGCTCGACGGCGACCTCGCCGGCCAGCACATGGGCACCGTCGCGCTCGGAATCCGCAACGTCCTGTGCGTCCCGTTGCGCCTGATGCGCTACGTCGAGTCCGAAGAAACGGCCACCGAAGATCGGCGCATCGGCGTGCTCTATCTCGACAGCCGCACGAAGGGGACGCTGCTCGCGCCGGAGACCGGCGCGACCCTCGATGCGCTGGCGGCCGAGGCGGCGGTGGCCATCGACAACGCTCGGCTCTATCGGGCCGCAGTGGAGAAGGCGCGGCTCGACCAGGAGATGGCCACGGCGGCGCAGATACAGCAGGCCCTGCTTCCGACCCGCAGTCGAACCGGACCGTTCTTCGACGCCGCGGCCGAGATGCTGCCGTGCCGTTCGATCGGCGGGGACTTCTTCGAGTACATCGATCTGCCGGACGGCCGATTCGGGTTCGCGCTCGGGGACGTCTCCGGCAAGGGGCCGCCCGCCGCGCTGCTCGGCGCCCTGACGCAGGGTAGTCTGGCCGCGCACACGGTCATCGCCTCCGGTCCCGCCGATGCCCTGAGCCGGCTCAACTCCGCTCTCGTCCGGCGGGCCATCGCGGCCCGGTTCGTCACGTTGTTCTACGCCCAGCTCGACCCCGACGGCACGTTGACCTTCTGCAACGGCGGGCACAATCCGCCGTTCCTGGTCGACGGGCGCGGCGAGGTGCGCCGGCTCGAGACCGGCGGCATGCCGATGGGGTTGTTCGACGGCCTGCCGTTCACCGAGGCGTCGGTCAGGATGGAGCCGGGCGACTTCCTCGTCCTGTTCTCCGACGGGGTGTCCGAGGCGTTCGACCCCGACGGCGCCGAGTTCGAGGACGCGCGCATCCTCGAGAGCATCGCCGGCGCCCCGTCCCGCGAGGCGCCGGCCCAACTGGAGCATCTGCTCTCGAGCGTGAAGAAGTTCACGGCCGGGGCGCCGCAGAGCGACGACGTGACGGTGCTCGTGGTCGCGTATCGGGGGCCGGCGTCGAGCCTCGCAGACGGTCGATAGAGCCGATTCACCCCTCGAAGAGCCGGGTCGGTGCAGGTCATTTGCCGCGCCGAAGCCATCGTGTCACCTTCTCGATCGCGACCATCGAGGGCGGCGCGGCACCGCGTCGCGCGGCTCCATCAGGTGCGCCGCCTCGATCGGCGGCGGCGGCTCCGCTTCCGCGATCAGCGGTTCGCCATCGGGACGTAGTCGCGTTCCGACTCGCCGACGTAGATCTGCCGGGGCCGGGCTATCTTCCGGCTATCGTCCGCCAGCAGCTCCTCCCACTGCGCGATCCAGCCGGCCGTGCGGCCGATGGCGAACAGCACCGGGAACATCGCCGGGTCGAAGCCCATCGCCTGGTAGATGAGCCCCGAGTAGAAGTCGACGTTGGGATAGAGCTTGCGCTCGATGAAGAAGTCGTCCTCGAGCGCGATCCGTTCGAGCTCGAGGGCGACGTCGAGCAGGGGATTGCGGCCGGTCACCTCGAAGACCTGGTTCGCGGTGGCCTTGATGACCTTGGCGCGGGGGTCGTACGACTTGTACACCCGGTGACCGAACCCCATCAGCCGTCCCGCGCCGCTCTTGACGCTCTCGACGAAGGCGGGGACGTTGTCGGCGGTGCCGATCTTCGTCAGCATGCGCAGGACGGCTTCGTTGGCCCCGCCGTGGAGCGGCCCGTAGAGCGCCGCCGCGGCGCCGGCCATCGCGGCGTACGGATCGGCGTTCGAGCTGCCGATGTTGCGCATCGCGCTGGTGCTGCAGTTCTGTTCGTGGTCGGCGTGCAGGATGAACAGCACGTCCAGGGCCCGTTCCAGCACCGGGTCGGGCCGGTAGACGGGCTCGTTCTGCTTGAAGAGCTGACACAGGAAGCTGCCGGGGTAGCTGAGCTCGTTGTCCGGATAGACGTAGGGCTTGCCGACGCTGTGGCGATAGGAGTAGGCGGCGATGCCCGGCACCTTCGCGATCAGTCGAATCGCCTGCAGGCGCCGCGACGCGGGGTCGTCGATGGCCTTGGCGAGGGGATAGAACGTCGAGAGGGCGCCGACGGTGCTCAGGAAGATGCCCATGGGGTGGGCGTCGTAGCGGAAGCCCTCGACGATCTTCTTGATGTTCTCGTGCAGCATCACGTGCTGGGATAGATCCTCCTGCCAGTCCGCCAACTGGCTCTCGTCGGGCAGCTCACCATGGACGAGCAGATAGGCGGTCTCGACGAACGTGCTGCGTTCCGCGAGCTGCTCGATCGGGTAGCCCCGATACCGCAGAATGCCCTTCTCCCCGTCGATGAACGTGACCGCGCTCCGGCAGGAGGCGGTGTTCAGGAACGCCGGGTCGTAGGACATCATCCCGAAGTCGTCCAGGTTGACCCTTATCTGCCGGAGATCCGAGGCGCGAATGGTGTCGTCGGTCACCGGGATCTCGTACTGTCGTCCGGTGCGGTTGTCGGTAATCGTCAGCGTATCAGCCATGTCTGTTCGCGGTTGTTTCCGTTCGGGAATCGGATCGTGCCCGGCCGCCCGGGGCAAAGGCCCCGCTGTATTCGACTGGCGGTGCATCCTGCCCGAACTGCGTTGTTCCTCGGAGCTGCGTTGCTCCGCGGTCGCCTCTGCCCAAATGCTCCCTCGCCGCGCCCTGTCGCACGGGCGCCCTGCAGCCCGCCGGCACCCTCGCCGGTCTTGGTGCGACGCGATGTCCTGCCACGGGTCACCAGGGAATCGGATCGTGCGAGCGAGCCGGCTCTGGCGGCGGGGGATGACACCGCCGTTCAGGGCTGTTGGTCCGAGTCGTCCTCGCCCGCCGCGTCTGCATCTTCTCCGGGGACGCGATACCGGCCGTCCACCCAGTTCCGAAGATCCAGCAGCTTGCAGCGCTCGCCGCAGAACGGCGCCCATTTCGGGGCCGCGGCCCGTTTCCGGCAATAAACGCAGACCGTCTGCTCCATTCCCTTCATCCCGGCGCCGGCGTGGCCGCGGCGCCCGCTCCGCGAGCCCGCACAATTCTAGTGCCGGAGTCCCGGCCTGCGCCACCTAAAATCCTGGCGCCGCCGCCTGGACGTCCGGCGTGCCTGCGCTGGAAACCGACAGGGGATGCCATCCCGCCTCGGATCGGGTTGGCGCTCTCGTCATCGCGGACCGGGAACGAGAGAGGGAGACGCGGCCGCCTTCAGGCGGCGCTCTGCAGGATGGCCCCGATGACCCCGCCCGCCAGCACCAGCCAGGTGGAGTTGAGGCGGGTGGTGAACAGCAGGAGGGCCGCCCCCAACGCAAGCACCGCGGCGGGCGGGTCCACGATCGTCGAGCGGAAGAGATTCCAGGTGACCGCGGCCATCAGCCCGAGCGAGGCGACGACGACGCCGTCGAGGACGGCGCTGGTGACGGCCGAGGCCCGCAGGCGGGGGATGAGGGGCTGCGAGCAGGCCACGAAGAGGAACCCCGGCGCGAAGATGCCGAGGGTGGCGAGCAGCGCCCCGCTCCACCCGTGCAGCACGTAGCCGATGAACGTGGCGGTCGTGAAGACCGGGCCCGGGGTGACCTGGCCGATGGTGATGGCGTCGATCAACCGGGCGTCGCTGAGCCAGCCCCAGCGTTCGACGAGGTCCGCCCGGAGGAAGGCCAGCAGCACGTAGCCGCTGCCGAACAGGACCGACCCGACCTTCAGGAAGAAGAGGGTCAGGCGGGTGAGGGTGATCGGCGCCGCGAGACCGGAGCCCGCCGCCAGCGCGGCCGTCGCCGGCAGGAACGCCGCGGCGAGCGCGGCGATGCCGGGGCGGCCCAGCCGGGCCCCGGCCATCACCAGGCCGCCGACGGCGAGCAGCCCGAGCTCGTTCCAGCCCCGCAGGGCGAGGCCGGCCGCGGCGAGACCGATCAGCAGGGTCAACGGCCCCTTGATCGCGGCGGGCCCGAGCTTCCAGAGGGCCTGGGCGACGATCGCGATGATGACGGGACCGACGCCGTACATCACCCACCCGAGCTGCGGGGTGTCGCCGAAGCGGACGTAGGTCCAGGCCAGGCCGCCGACGATGAGGGTGGCGGGCAGGATGAAGCAGGCGCCGGCGACGAGCAGCCCCGGACCGCCGCCGCGTCGATACCCGAGATGAATCGCCATCTCGGTCGAGTTGGGACCGGGAATCAGGTGGGTCGCGGCGAGCAGGTCGAGGAAGTCGGCGTCGGTCAGCCACCGGCGCCGCTCGACGACCTCGTCCCGCATCATCGCGATGTGCGCGGCCGGGCCGCCGAAGGCGGTCACCCCCAGGCGCAGGAACAGGCCGGCCAACTCGCGGAGGCCGCCGTGGGTCGTCACGCCGGGATTCTATCCTCTGAGCCTCTTGCGAAATCGTGATCGGCTCGGGTTTCTTTACCCGAAGTGCCATTGCGAGGGACGGTCAGCGGCCGGTACGCCGCGTTTGGAGGATGGCGGTAAACCCTTCGTAATGCCCGCACTGCCGCCGGGGAGCTGGAGACGCGAGGGTCATGGAGCTTCCCTCCCGGTTATGAGGGCAAGCGCGCGCGAAGAGATGCGGCGCATTTCCCTCACGATCCGTTCCAGCTCACGGTTGTTCGCGATCCACTCCCGATACAGGACCAGTTCGTCTTCGGTCAGCTTCAAGCCGACGGTCTTTCCGCGGGCCTTGCGCGTCCAGTGGTGGTAGGGGCCATGACGGGCGTCCGGGTCGTCGTGGCAGCGACAGGCGGGCCTCCCGCATGTTATCCGGCGGGTGGAGACGGAGCCCTGGCCTATGAACCCGAGCGTTTGCAGCTCTGCCTTGAACCCGTCGTATTGCTCCTCGTACCGACGCATCGCCGCAGCGTGGGCCATCAATTCGTTGCTTGACATCCTCGTTGGCCGTTACTATACGGCAAGTGAAAGGAGCAGTCAACCGGCCATGAATCGCCTGCGTGCTTCCTTCGCTCCCTATTGGCAGTCG
The DNA here is from genome assembly GCA_965215895.1 of Vicinamibacterales bacterium. Lineage (GTDB taxonomy): Bacteria > Acidobacteriota > Vicinamibacteria > Vicinamibacterales > UBA8438 > JAJEEA01. The sequence continues at coordinate 2,286,852 of OZ244130.1, forward strand.
ATCCAGCATGCGCTGTTTCCTCAATTGGAGCACGTCCTGGGTCCGTTGACCGCGAAACAGCAGCAGTTGGTTCGGACCCTGGAGGTCATCCGGATCGAGCGCTGGATTCCCGGACGCTTCCGGGTCCCGGGGCGTCCGCCCAAGGACCGCGCGGCGATCGCGCGGGCCTTCGTGGCCAAGGCGGTCTACGACATGCCGACGACACGGGTGCTGCTCGACCGGTTGGACACCGACGTGGCGCTACGGCGGATCTGTGGTTGGGAGAAACACCGCGAAGTGCCGAGCGAGTCGGTCTTCTCGCGCGCCTTCGCCGAGTTCGCCCACACGCAATTGCCCGACCGCGTGCACCAAGCGTTGATCCGCAACACGCATCACGACCGGTTGGTGGGCCATCTCTCGCGCGACTCGACGGCCATCGAGGCCCGCGAGAAGCCGGCCCCGACCGACAAGGCGCCCCCGCCGCCCAAGCGCAAGCGGGGACGGCCGCGGAAAGGCGAAGAACGGCCCAAGGTTCTCAAGCGCCTCGACCGGCAGGCCACCATGAGCCTGCCGGCGATGCTCGACGACCTGCCCACCGACTGCGACGTGGGCACGAAGAAGAACAGCAAGGGTTATCGGGACACTTGGGTCGGCTACAAGCTGCACCTCGACGTGGCCGACGGCCAGATTCCGATCAGTTGCCTGCTGACGTCCGCCTCCCTGCATGACAGCCAAGCCGCCATTCCGCTGGCCACGATGTCCGCCGAGCGGACGACCAATCTCTATGACCTGATGGACGCCGCTTACGACGCGGAGCCGATTCGGCGGCACTGCCGCTCACTCGGCCATGTCCCGTTGATCGATCGCAACCCCCGCCGCGACAAGACGCTGGCGGAGGAGCTGCGAACCGAATCCCGGCGCCTGGAGCGCATCGGATTCCAGCTTCCCGAGCAGGTTCGGTACAACGAACGCACGGCCGGTGAGCGCGTTAATGGCCGGCTCAAGGACGAATTCGGGGGCCGCCATGTCCGGGTCCGCGGCGCCCCGAAGGTGATGTGCCACTGTATGTTCGGCATACTGGCACTGACCGTCGACCAGCTCATGCGCTTGGTGACGTAACAGACAACGCGTCGGCGGCGAACCTCGGCTCCACTTCCGGTGCCCGACCGGCGGCCGTCACCACCAGTGCCGCTGTGAACACGTCGATGCCCGCATTCCCACGCTTCTGACCCCCGCCGCTGCCGTCTTCCGGTCCAGAACGCCCAGTCGGCATGCCAGACACCAGGATGCTCACCGGGGGAATCCAGAAATTGAGCCCGCACCCCACAGAGTTTTGCAAGCGGCTCCTCTGCCTTCCGGTCGCGGTCGGTCGAGTCGACGTGCTCAGGGCCCGGTCGGCCGGGACGCGATGATGCGGGCGCTCACGATGCCGAGCTCGACCCGCCGGTTCCGGGCATGCGCCTCGTCGCTGTCGCCGGTGTCGAGGGGGTGGGCCTTGCCCAGGCCCTCCACGGCGAAGCGTTCGCTGGCGAGTCCGGCCCCGATCAGGTAGTCGGCGACGGCCCGGGCCCGCCGTTCAGAGAGCCGCTGGTTGTAGGCGTCGTCGCCGCGGGCGTCCGTGTGGCCGGTGATGGTGATGGCGAAGTCCTCCGACGTGAACAGGATGCCGGCGATGCGGGAGAGTATCTCCCGGCTCTCCTGCCGCACGTCGGCCCGGTCGAAATCGAACTTCAGATAGCCTTCGTCCAGGCTCATCACCAGACCGAGGGCGGTGCGGCGGGTCTCGGCAATCCGGCCCAGCGCCTCGCTCAGACGGTTCATCTCCGCTTCGGCGGCCTGGCGGGTGGCCTCGGCCTCTTCCTGCACCCGGCGGGCCTCGGCCTGCGCCGCGAGCGACGTGGCCTGGGCGTCGGACGCCCGCTCGAGAGCCGTCGCGGCCCGCTGGTCGGCGTCCGCGGCCACTCTCTGCGCCGTCTCGGCCTCCGCTTCGGCCTCTTCCCGCGCCGCGGCCGCCGAGCGGGCGGACCGTTCCGCCCGCTCGGCCCGCGTGGTCTGCTCGCGGGCCTCGTCGGCCGCGCGCTGTCCGGTGACCTCCAGCGTGGCGATCCGGCCGTTCAACTGATTGACGTGGTCGATCACCCAACTGGCCAGCAACCCCCCCCCGCCGCCGACCACGAGACCGATGACCACGATCGGCCAACGCGTGCCGGCCCGTAGCTTCCGGCGAGGTGCGGGCGTGCGTGATGCGCGAGTCTTGGACATGGGTCGCCCTCAATGTGCCGACACCCCCATTGTCGCGCAGCGGGGCGAGAAATCAAGAGGGGCGCGCCGACCTCTAGAGCTCCCGCACCTGCCGGTGGCCGGCCAGGAACAGGGCCGCCACCAGCGACAGCAGGCATCCGCTCGCGGCGATGACCGGGGGCGCCGAGAACTGCGCGATGAGCGTCCCGCTCACCAGGCTGCCCAGCGGCATTCCGCCGCGAAACGCCATCAGATAGATGCTGATGACCCGGCCGCGCAGCTCGTCGGGGACGGTGAGCTGCACCAGCGAGTTGATCAGCGAGAAGATCATCAGCAGGGCCATGCCGCCGAGGAACAGCAGCACATAGCTGGCGCCGCCGATCGGCAGGAGGGCGAATGCGGCGACGATGCCGCCGAAGACGATCTGGGTCTGCAGCAGCGCCCGCCCCATGTGGTCGAACCGGCCCAGCCAGGCGACGACCAGCGCTCCGACCACCGCGCCGGCCCCGAACGTCGTCATCATGCGGCTCAGCAGCAGGACGTCGCCCTCGGCGAAGACCGGCAGGAACGCCCTGATCGGCAGGGCCAGCGACGTCGTCGCGAACGCCAGCGCCGTCAACCCGAGGAGGGCGCGGCTGTGCCGCACGTACTGCAGGCCGCTGCCCAGCTCGGTCAGGATCCGCTGGCGCGTGGCCGTCGCCGGCGGCGGGATTCGCATCAGCCCGAGGACCGCGATCACGACCAGGAACGACAGGCTGTTGAGGCCGAAGCAGGCCGCCATGCCGAGCCCCACCATGACCACGCCGCCGATGGCCGGCCCGACCATCTGGGCCAGGTTGAACTGAATCGAGTTGAGGGCGACGGCGTTGGGCAGATGCTGCCGGGGCACGAGGGACGGAACCAGGGACTGGAAGGCCGGTCCCCCGAAGGCCTGGGCGAGGCCGGACATGAACGACAGCACCAGGATGTACCGCACCTGGACGACGTCGAAGAACACCAGCGCGGTGAGGGTGAGGGCGCAGGCCATCTGCAGGGCCTGCGAGCCCATCAGCAGGTGCCGGCGATCGTAACGGTCGGCGACGACCCCGCCGATCAGGGTGAACAGCAACAGGGGCAGCTCGGCGAGGAACGTGTCGAGGCCGAGGAAGAACGCGGACCCGGTCAGGCTCAGAATCAGCCACTGCTGGGCGATGCGCTGCACCCACGTTCCGACCGCGGACGTGAACGCGGCCAGCCACATGTTCCGGTACCTGGCAAAGGTGAATGCCACGGCCAGCCGGTGGAACAGGGCGGATCCGATCGGCGGCGCGGCGGCGGCGGGGCCGGATGCGTCGCCGGGGTCTCCGATTACCGGTTCGGCCACTGAATGTAGAGTCCTTCGCCCAGGAAGATGATGCTGGTCCAGAGACCCGTGGCCAGACGGAAGAAGAGAAACGGGCCGAGGGCGGCGACGGGGAGCAGGAGGCTGAACTGCTGCGACATCGGCAAGGCGGTGAAGGCGTTGATGACCAGGTATCCGCCGGCCGGGAGGATGCCGGACAGCCCGAGGTTGATGTAGATGACCCCGAACCACTGTCCGGGCTCGCGTTCGAAGCGCTCACCGCACGAGAGGCAGTGGTCGTAGGTGCGGAACGTCGTCCGGAAGAGCCGCCCGTGCCCGCAGCACGGGCACCGCAGCTTCGCGCCGCGGCCGAGGATGTCGAGGATCTCGAAGAACAACCTGGGCCCCTGCGATGGTCACCGCATGGTAACACCGTCGGCAGCGGGGAAGACTCGTGGCCCGGAAAACCGTCGCCCGCGGCTCGGCTCGCCGCCAACCGACCCTGCCGGAAGTCTTGCGCGGTTTCCTGCGGCGAGGACTCCTCAGCGGGCGAACCCCGCCGCCGCGACGAGCGGAGCATTCAGGAACTCGACGAACGGCGCGAGGGTCTGGAAGCGCCGCAGCAGGGCGCCGTAGAAGCGGGGACTGAGGCCGAGCGCCGGGTCCGGCTCCTCGCCCCCCGCCAGATACTGCTTCAGCTTCAGATACTCCGCCGCCTCGTGGTCGGCGGGGAAGCCGCGGGGAATGCGCTTCAGGCTCTCGCCCCGCACACCCCCCCGGCGCCGCAGCGCCGGCGACTCCGCTAGGCGCCGAAAGCGGTCGGGGTCGGCCGCGATGTGTTGGCGGATGCGATACAGCAGGGGTGTCCCGGGGGCGTACAGCCCGCCGCCGATCCACAACTGGCCGGGCGCGAAGTGGAAGTACAGGGCGGCGCTCTCGTTCTTCGGCAGGATCCGGTGCGTGAACGCCGCCGCCACGTGGGTCTTGTACGGGGTCTTGTCGGAAGAGAACCGCGTGTCGCGATAGATGCGATACAGGGACCGGGGCGAGGCGGCGAGGTCGGGGGCGATGCGTGGAAAGTCCTGCGCGAGCCGCTCGATAATCGCCAGCATCGGGGCGCGGACGTGGTTCTCGTAGTCGGTCTTGTGCGCGTTGAACCATTCCCGGGTGTTGTTCTGCTTGAGGGCCTCGAGGAATGCGACGGTCTGCTCCGTGAAACGGAGTGCGGCGGCGCTCATCGGCCGGAGAGTATAGCAGCCGTCCCTGCCGGTCGGGGCCGCCGACTGGGGGCGGGTTGCGGGCGCCCCGTGGCAAGAGGCCCCGCTGCGACCGGCGATGCACCCTGGCGGAGCCGCGCTGTTCCTCGGCCACCTGCGCCCGACAGGCTCGTTCATAGGCCTTGGGGGCCGGGCGCCCGGCGGTTTCGGCGCGGCGCGGGGTCTCACGTCGGGCCGCCGGATCCCGCGTCCGGCCCGGCCCACTTGACGGTCGGGGCGAGCGACCAGTCGAAGGCGTCGAGCCGGTCCGGCCCGAGACGGTCCACCGCCTCCCGCACCCGCGCCGCCCCGGCGATCAGATCCGCCACGTCGACGCCCTGACAGACCGGCGCGAACGAGCGCAGATGGTCGGTCCCGCGCGCGATCATCGTCACCACGCCATGGTGGTTGCCCCGCTGCAGGTGGTAGAGCGCGACGCCGATCTGCAGAATGCCCTGGTAGAGGCGGCGAACCGGCCGGGCCTCCGCCCGCCAGAGATCTTCCAGGGTCTCGTGCTGGTCGAAGAACTCGCCGGCGTTGAACTGGTCGATCCCGCGCCGCAACAACGGCGGCGCCGGCTCGTGGCATGCGCGGGTCACCGGACCGGATTATAGAGGCGCTCCGGGAAGATGGTAGGGTAGACCGGTCCCGCCGGACTCCCGCGGCGCGGAAGCCCGCGGCGGGACCGCGCGTTGCGGCGGGACCGCCGGTCGAATGCCGCGGGGCTTTCGCCGCGGGCTCCGGATACGGGTCATGTCGGTGGACGATCTCCAGGCGCCAGCCGCCCCTGCGATATCGGTGATCATTCCGGTGCTGCACGACGCGGCGCAGCTTGCGGCGCTGTTGTCGCGACTGCCGGGCCGGCCGCGGTGCGAGGTCATCGTCGCCAACGGCGACGCCGGCGACGCCGCCGTCGGCGGAATGCGCCGGACGCGGCCGGACGTCGTCTGGGTCGAGAGCGAACCGGGGCGGGGACGGCAGATGAACGCCGGGGCGGCGCGCGCGGCCGGAGCCTGGCTGCTCTTTCTCCACGCCGACGCGCGGCCGGACGCGGGATGGATGGGCGAGATCGGGAGAGCCGAGGCGGCCGGCGCGGTCGGGGGCTGCTTCCGGTTGCGGATCGATGCCCGCCGGTGGCAGGCGCGCGTGATCGAGGCGGGGGTTCGCTGGCGGGTGCGGTGGTTGGGGCTCGCCTATGGCGATCAGGCCATCTTCGTCCGGCGGGACCTGTTCCGGCGGCTCGGCGGCTACCGGCCGATTCCGGTGATGGAAGACGCCGACCTCGTGGGGCGGATACGCGCTCGGGGAGAGTTCTGGCGTTCGTCCCTCGCGGTCACGGTGTCGGCGAGACGCTGGGAGCAGGACGGCTGGTGGCGGCGCACGGCCGCCAACCTGCGCATCCTGGGTCTGCATCTGGCCGGCTGTTCTCCGGACCGGCTGGCCGCGCTGTACCCGGCGTGGAGGGACTCGGGCGAGGACGGCCGTTGACAAGCCGGCCGCGGTGGAGCGAACATGGCTAGAGAGGTGATCGGTAATCACCCGACTGGAGCAGCACGATGTTGATCAGGCAGGCACCGGATATCCGCTCGTCGGAGATTACCCCCGAGCGACTGTACCGCAACCGGCGAGAGTTCATCCGCACCGCGTCGGGAGCGGTCGCCGGGGCGATCGCCGCCGGGACCGCGTTCGGCCCCGAGGCCGGCCGGCTGCGGGCGCAGGAGCCGATCCCGAACCTGCTGAAGTCTCCGCTGAGCACCGATGAGCCGCTGAACTCGTTCGCCGACATCACGACCTACAACAACTTCTACGAGTTCGGACTCGACAAGGGCGATCCGGCGCGCTACTCGCACGATATGACCATCGATCCCTGGTCGGTCCGGGTCGAAGGGGAGATGAACAAGCCGGCCGCCGACGTGCCCCTCGAGACGTTGCTGCGCCCGCATCCTCTCGAGGAGCGCATCTATCGGTTGCGCTGCGTCGAAGCGTGGTCGATGGTGGTGCCGTGGGTCGGGTTCCCGCTCGGCGACCTCATCAAGCGGTTCGAGCCGACCTCCAGGGCGAAGTACATCCGGTTCGAGACGCTCTATCGTCCGTCCGAGATGCGCGGTCAGCGCGGCCGCTCGCTCGACTGGCCGTATGTCGAGGGGCTGCGGATGGACGAGGCCATGCACCCCCTGGCGATTCTCGCCGTCGGCGTCTACGGCAAGACCCTGCTGAACCAGCAGGGCGCCCCGCTGCGGCTGGTCGTGCCGTGGAAGTACGGTTTCAAGAGCATCAAGTCCATCGTCAAGATCCAGTTCGTGGAGGACCAGCCGCGGAACTCCTGGAACGTGGCGATTCCGAACGAGTACGGCTTCTATTCGAACGTGAACCCCGAGGTAAATCACCCCCGGTGGAGCCAGGCGAGCGAACGCCGGATCGGCAGCTTCTTCCGCATGCGGACGCAGATGTTCAATGGCTATGCCGATCAGGTGGCGAGCCTCTACGACGGGATGGACCTGCGCCGGAACTACTAGAGGGAGGGCCGCCGAAGCACGCGTTCGGGCCGGATGGACATGTCGGTGCGTCGTGTCAAGCCGTGGGTGTTTGCCGCCTGCCTGATCCCGCTGGGGATGCTCCTCTGGCGGGCGTTCACCGGTGATCTGTCCGCCAACCCCATCGAGTTCATCACCCACCGGACGGGTGACTGGACGTTGCGGTTCCTGCTGATCGCGCTGGCCGTGACCCCGTTGCGGCGCGTCTTCGGCTGGCCGTGGGCGGCCGCGTTCCGCCGCATGCTCGGGTTGTTCGCGTTCTTCTACGCCCTGCTGCACTTCAGCACCTACCTGGTGCTGGACTTCTTCTTCGCGTTCGACCTCATCCTCGACGACATCGTGGAGCGGCGCTACGTGACGGCGGGGTTCGCGGGGTTCGTCCTGCTCGTGCCCCTGGCCGTCACCTCGACGAACGCGATGATCCGGCGCCTGGGGGGCGAGCGGTGGCGGCGGTTGCACCGGATGGCCTACGTCGCGGCCGTCGCCGGGGTCGTGCACTACCTGTGGCTGGTCAAGATCGACATCCGGCCGCCGCTCGCGTACGCGGGGGTGCTGGCCCTGCTCCTCGGCGTGCGTCTCTGGTTCCGGTTCCGTCCCCGGCTGGCGGCGGCGGGAGCGGAACGCAGGGCGGTGCGGCCGCGCATCGCTTCCCGGGATCCCCTGGTGAACCCCGCGTTGCGCCGACGCCGGTCGAACGCAGCGGGGCCTCTCGCGGGCTCCTGACCCCCCTGCTCCGCTTCAGAAGATCTGCCGTTCCCGCTGGTGCCGGTGTCCGGCAAGGGTGAGTCTCGGCTCCGGCTCGTCGATGCCGGTGATCTGCGAGGCTACGTAGTTGCCGACGGCGGGGCCGTGCTTGAAGCCGTGGCCGGACCCGCCGCCGACGAGCCATACGTTGGCGATGTCCGGGTGGCGGTCGATCAGAAAGTCGCCGTTCCAACTGTTGGAATAGGCGCACACCCGTGCGTCGAGCAGCGGCGCATCGCGCAGGGCAGGCATGCGCCGGGCCAGGATCATGCGGGCGACCTGCAGGCCGCTCTCGGAGGCGGTGCGGTCGTCGCGGGAGCTCGGGTCGAAGGCGTGGCCGTGGTGGTCGAGACCGAGCTTGAACCCCCGGCCCTCGATGTCGGGGAGACCGTACACCCCCCCCAAGGGATCGATCCAGGCCGGCATCGCCGGGGCCGCGAAACGCCGGTCACCCGCGTCGGGTCCGAAGAAGAAGACCTCCTGCCGGGTGGGGTGAATCCGTTCACCGAGCACGCCCGGGAAGATCTCCGGGAGCCAGGGGCCGCAGGCGAAGACGTAGGTGTCGGCCACGATCTGGTCGCCGGTGCTCGTCTGCAGCGCTTCGACGCGATCGGTGTTCGCGGGCGGGGGCAGCACTCTCGCGATCAGATAGTCGACGCTCCGCTTGACCGCCTGGCGCACGACGTTCTGCACCGCCCGGCGCGCGAGGATGACCCCGGCCGTCGGCTCGAGCAGACCGCGCGTGACCGGTCCCAGCGTGAACTGGGGATACCGGCGTTCGATTTCGGCTCGATCGAGCTTCTCGAACGGAATGTGCAGCCGTTCCAGGGTGCCGGCGGTCTCGTCGAGGGCGGTGTCGTTCGACCGGGCCATCCACAGCACGCCGGTGCGGATGAAGAGATCCTCGCGCCAGTCGCGAAGGAGCTCCTGCCACGCGTGGGCCGAGTATTGGGACCAGTGCGTATAGAAGTCGTGCTTGCCGTAGCCGAAGCGGATGAGCCGCGATTCTCCGCTCGAGCTCGACCGGGTGTTGCCCGCCCCGAAGGCGTCGACCAGCACCACGGATCGGCCGGTGCCCCGGAGCTGCAGCGCCGTCCAGGCGCCGAACACGCCGGCTCCGATCACCGCGATGTCAGCCGAGTGTCGCGTTTTCCAGGCAGTGGTCAAGATTCGAGCATCCTCGGTCGGGACTGTCGTGCGCCGGCCACGTCGGCCCGAGCGCGCTTCCGGCCCTTAAAATAGCACTGATGCTGGCTGCTTGTATCGAGATCCATCCCGATGCGGTGCACCTGCCCGCGGTGCTGGCTCCGGAGGAGCAGCGCGAGCTCGCCGCACAGTGCCTGGCGATCGGCAACGGACCGGCCGGGTGGTACGTCCCCCGGGTGCGGGGCGGCGGCCGGATGCGGGTGCGGATGGTCTGTCTGGGCCGGCACTGGAACGCCCGGACCTATCGCTACGAGGCGGCGCGGAGCGATCACGACGGCCGGACCGTCCTCCCCCTGCCCGCCAATCTGGCCGATCTGGCGTCGCGGGTGGCGGCGGCCGCGGGCATGCGGCTCGCCCCCGACGTCTGCATCCTCAACTACTATCAGGCCGACGGCAAGATGGGACTGCATCAGGACAAGGACGAGCGTCCCGAGACGCTCGACGCGGGCGTGCCCATCGTGTCGCTTTCCCTCGGCGACACCGCGAAGTTCGTCATCGGCGGGCTCACGCGGCAGGAACCGAAGACCCTGGTGCGGTTGGCGTCGGGAGACGGGTTCGTCTTCGGGGGCCGCAGCCGGCTGCGCTATCACGGGGTGGTGTCGATTCTCCCCGGAACGGGTCCGTCCGGGCACGGTTTTGCGGGGCGACTCAACCTCACGTTTCGTCAGGGTGCGGCCTGACCGGCCTGACCGTCCCGCCAACCGAACCGGGGTGCGGCCTGTCTCCGGGTTGCCGGGGTGCGCCAATCAGCGCCGTGGATGCCCGTTCAATGCACCGATGCGCCATCCTGGAGAAAAGTTGCGCGGGTTCCCCGCGGGCTCGCGCTAGGCTACGGCAACACAGGATTGCAGGCCAGCCCGGCGAGACCGTGTCTCCCGGCCGGGGTGCGGCTGGTCGGCGCCGCAGCGTTCGACGCCCGCGCCCGATCTGCAGGAGTCAAAGATGCATAAACCGATCAAGTATGCCGAGAAGGGTCTGACCCTGGTGGCCGATGCCGGCTTCCGGGTGTTCGATTTCGTGAACCAGTTCAGCCAGCGGCCGTCGTTCACGCCGGCCTGGGCCGACAAGCCGCTGCTGAAATCGCACGAGAAGGTGAAGCCGCCCCTGGGGTGGCCCCGCGAGACCGACTCGCTCTGTCCGAAGTGCGTCCGCGAGGCGCGGCAGGAGATTCTCGACGGCAAGAGGGACTACAAGATCCTGCTGAACGAGAAGGTCGGCGAGATCAAGGCGACCATCATCGAGCGGGACGGCAAGATCCTCATGGTGAAGGACTGCCCGATCCATGGCCACTTCGAGGACGTGATGGCCATGGACACCGAGTTCTTCAAGCACCTCGAAGAGTCGTTCCCCGGCAGCGACATGCGGGCGCACAACGACGAGAAGCTGCACAACCACGGCAGCAGCACCATCAAGTACGGCCGCGGCTCGGTGCTGACCATCGACCTGACCAACCGCTGCAACATGATGTGCGACCCCTGCTTCATGGACGCGAACCAGGTCGGGTTCGTCCACGAGCTCGGGTGGGACGACATCAAGACCCTGCTCGACAACGCGATCTCGATCAAGCCGAAGCGGCAGATGTCGGTGCAGTTCTCCGGCGGCGAGCCGACCATCTCGCCGTACTTCCTCGACGCCGTGCGCTACGCCCGCAAGGTCGGCTACAACAGCGTGCAGGCGGCCACCAACGGCATCGAGTTCGCCAAGAGCGCGGACTTCGCGCAGGCCGCGGCCGACGCCGGCCTCCGCTACGCCTACCTGCAGTTCGACGGCATCGGCAACGCCGCCAACTCGCACCGCCTCGTCGGCAACCTGTTCGACGTCAAGCTGCGCGCCATCGAGAACCTGCACAGGGCCGGGGTCGACATCGTCCCCGTCATCACCATTCTCAACGGCATCAACAACGAGCAGGTCGGCCGGGTCGTGCAGTTCGCGCTGGACAACCCGAAGAAGATCAACTTCCTGTCGTTCCAGCCGGTGTCCTTCACGGGGCGGGACGAGGAGATCACCGACGAGCGGCGGCATGCCCAGCGCTACACCCTGTCGCACCTGGCCCACGACGTGAAGAACCAGACCGGCATCGGCGAGCCGGTTCGCGACTGGTTCCCGATCTCGTTCATGGGCACGTTCACCGATTCGGCCGACCACCTCCACGGGCCGCAGGCCGACTGGGGCCAGCTCAACTGCGGGTGCCATCCCAACTGCGGCATCGGCATGGCGGTGATGATCGACAAGGAGACGAAGGAGTCGGTGCCGGTCACCGCGTTCCTGAAGGCGGAGCGGCTGGCCAGGGACCTCGGCCGGGTGAACGACGGCGGCCGCGGCCGCCGGGCCTCCGTCCTCGGGATGGCCCTGGCCCTGATGCGGAACTACGACCCGTTCAGGGCGCCGAAGCACTTCAAGCTCTTGGATCTGCTGCAGAAGTTCGACAAGACGTTCGGCGCATCCAGGAAGGACTACGGCAAGGTGACCGGCGACCGGACGGGGGCCGACATCGCGAAGCGGCGGTCCGACCGCTGGAACTTCCTGTTCATCGCCGGCATGTGGTTCCAGGACCTCTTCAACTACGACTTCCGTCGCACCGAGCGGTGCATCATTCCCTACGCCACCCAGGAGGGGGAGATCTCCTTCTGCGCCTACAACACCGGCATCGGCTGGCGCAACATCATCGAGAAGATGCACATGACGGCCACCCTCACCAAGTGGTACGACGAGCACGGCCGCCACGAGATCTTCGCCGGCGGCAAGAAGGTCGACATGGTGAGCACGGAGCACAACCTGGTGCTCGACCCCGAGGCGGTGGCGGCCGGCCAGCAGACCGACCTCGACGAGAAGGGCATCGCCAAGAACGCCCGGCAGGAGAAGATCGAGGCCCGCGACCGGATGAAGCAGGAAGCCGAGAACAAGCGGATGGCCGAGCTCTACCGCCAGCACATCCTGAAGGAGGAGATGCCCACGGAGAGCGGCGTCATCCAGATCCAGGGGCTCGGCGGCGCCAAGCCGAAGACCGAGGACCGCCAGCCCGTCGCCGTCGGCTAGCGCTGGCGGGGGACTGCCGCCGCCGAAGTTTCGCGTCAGCGAAACTTCCAACGCGACCGCAAGGGGAGGCACCCGGTTCGGCAGCGCAGATACAGAAGGGCCGCACGGCACGTGTCGTGCGGCCCTTCTCGTGTACGAGGGGCCCTTCGTGGCGTGAGGCCCTGGAGAACGACCGCCTGGCTACATGAGCTGGCGCTCCAACTCTTCTGCCGAGAGCGTCGGTTCACGCCGGCGTGCCGCGATGAGGTCCCAGAAGGCAGGGCTGATTTCGAGAACCACCGTTTCCCAATCCTTGCCTTCGACTCCGAGCGGCACTACCGCCGGCTCGCCCCGACGCGTGACGACGACGCGGTCCGTCTGCGCCGAATCGACCACTTGCTTGACACCCTTCTGAAGGTCTCGAACCGAAATCGTCTTCACAGGATTTGCTCCGTCGTCATGTGAGCGGGCTTCCGTCTGACGGCGCGCACAAGCACCTTCCCGATCTTACTTCCGCGCCGGTCTGTAGTAGACTCGCCCAAAAAATCGGGGCGCCGGCTCGTGGAAGAACATCGGCCGCGCAGCGCCGGGAGCGCCGGGTGGAGGGGACGGCAAGTGAGCGGTTTCGAACAGGCTTTCGGAGATGTCGAAGTTTCCGCAGCTTCCACGATCGCGTCGGCCCAGGGGCTCGTCTCGCTGGCGAAGCGAATGCAGAAGGCGGCCCGCGAAGGGAACATCGCGGGCGTGAAGCGTGCGCGGAGCGAGTTCGACGCGGCCCTGCGCGAGCTGCGGCAGGCGGTCGTCGGCGCCGTTGCCTCGTGGTCCCTGACCGAGGACGAAGAGCAGCGGTATCTCGAGGACGGTTACGCCGACGAGTTCCGCGCGGCCGCGGAGGAACAGGGGCTGAACGTCTACGAGCGGGACGGGAAGCTGATCTCCTACCCGTCCATCGTGCGCATTCTGCCCGGCGACCGAGCGGTCAGGGTGGACGGGAAGAAGGTGGCCGCGATTCGGCCGTCCCACCTCGCGGGCCTGCTTCTGAGGAACCAGAAGAAGCCCGGTCGATACCGGTCGGACCGCTTCCTGGAGGCGCTCTACACGGTCTATGCGGAGATCGTGCGTGAGGATTCCCGGGGCCGGGTGGCGGGCGACGGGCCTGTCGTTCCCCTGACCAGGGTCTACAAGCTCCTGACCTCCTTGCCGGGGGCCGGCCGCGAGTACGACCGCACGGACTTCGCCCGGGACCTGTACATCCTGGAAGCCGACGGTCCCCGGCGGACCCGGAAGGGCGCCGCCGTCGCCTTCCCGGCCTCCACCGGCACCCGGCAGTCCGGGTTCTTCTCGTTCGTCGGCCCCGACGGCCAGGAGGCCCGGTACTACGGCATCAGCTTCACCGCGGACGGGTGATGACGAACGCCATCTCCATCGACGACTGGCTGCGCCGTATCGAAGACGAATACCTGTCGACATTCGTCAGGGACGGCGGTGCGGCCGTCAAGTTCACGGTGACCCCGGACGACGAGCAGCCGGCGTTGCGCGAGGCGCTGGAGCGCCGCTGTCGGGAGTCGGGCTACGTCTTCGCCGCCTTGGACGCGGCGGCGTTGCGGGCCCACATGCCCCAGGATCTCTTCTTCGGGCTGGCGCGGCAGATCGACTGGCGGGGGTTGGCGCGCCGACGGGTGCTGCGGCTGGCGGCCGACAGGCGGTATCAGGTCGGCGCCATCGACACCGCGGGCGACGACAACGTCTTCGACGCCATCGCCGGCGCCAACGGCCTCGAGTCGCAGTCGGTGCTCATGCGGCTCAGGCCCGACATCGAGACGCGCGTCTTCAAGCACCCCGCGATGGTCCGGGACTTCCGGGTGGCCATGACCAGTCTGTGCGAGCTGGCCGGGAACCGGCCCGACGGCAGCTACGAAGGCCAGCCGGTGCTGGACTGGCTGACCGGGGCCAACACGCGCCTGAGCCCCGTGCGGCCCTTCCTCATCCACACCGCCATCAACCGCGCGACGGCCCGCTGCTTCCTCGAGTCGGCGCTGCAATGGGTGCGGGAGGCGGGCTGTACGGGGACGGTGGTGCTGCTGGACAACCGCCGCGTCACCGTGGCCCGCAACCCCAGAGACGGTCTGCGGTACTACACCCGGGCGATGACCGTCGATCACTACGAGTTGCTGCGCGAGTTCGTGGACGGCGTCGATCGCCTGGCCGGAACCCTGCTGGTGGTGGCGACCGGCGACGGCTTCCTCGACGACGGCGCCGGCCACGGCTCGCGGGGCTTCGGCATCTACGAAGCGTTGAAGACCCGCGTGATGAACGACGTGCGCGACCGGCGCCTGGTCAATCCGGTCGCCGCGCTGGTGCGGCTGTCGCACCATGGCGGACTGCAGCATGGATCGCGATGACGGGAAGCTGACGACACGCCGCGCCATCGAGGCGCTGCGCAACGGCGTGCCCAACCGGGCGGCCGTGGAGGTGCTGGGCTGCCGCCAGCCGAAGGCGGAAGCGGCGTTCGCCGAGCTGCTGGCCGGGGCCGAAGACGCGCGCGTTCCGTCCGCGCACGTCCAGGGGATGCTGGTGTCGGGAGACTTCGGCGCGGGCAAGTCGCACCTGCTGGTCCACCTCGAGCGGGAGGCGCTCGCGCAGGGCTTCGTGTGCAGCCGCGTGGCCGTCAGCAAGGAGACGCCCCTCTACGACCTCGGCAAGGTGTTCAAGTCGGCCGTCGACAACGCCCGCATGCCGGATCGCGAGGGACGCCTGTTCGAAGAGCTGGGCACGGTCGCCGACCGGGGATCGGAGAGCTTCGCCGGGTTCCTCGAGTGGGTGGAGACCGCCGAGTCGAAAGGGGTCCTGCACCGAGTCTTCCCGGCCAGCGTGGCCGTGTACGACAGCCGGCGCGACCCCGAGCGCAACGCAAGGATCGAGTCGTTCTGGGCGGGAGACCGGATCAGGGTGTCCGACGTCAAGGACGGACTGCGGCTGATCGGACAGGGGCAGCGGTGCGCCTTCCGCACGCCCCGGGTCGCCGAGCTGCCGCCGCAGCGCCTCCGTTTCGCGGTCGAGCTGATGCGGGGCGCCAGGTACAAGGGCTGGGTGGTGTTGCTGGACGAGATCGAGCTGGTCGGCTCGTACTCGCCCCTGCAGCGCGGCCGGTCGTACGCCGAGCTGACCCGCTGGCTGGGGCACGCCGCCGGCGACGCCTGTCCGGGCCTGGTCGCGGTCGCGACGGTGACCGGCGACTTCGCGTCCGCCATCCTCGGCCCGGACGGCAAGAACGACCGCGAGGGCGCGGCTCGGAGGTTGGCCGTCAGCCGCTACGCGGACAGCGTGCGCCGGGCCGAGGCCGGCATGCGCCTGCTGGAACGCAAGTGCATCCGCCTGTCCGCGCCCACCGCCGACGATGTGCGCGACACCCTGGAGACGCTGCGGCGGATCTACAGCGATGCCTACGGGTGGGAGGCCCCGCGGCTGGAGACGAGCGACCGCGGCGTGGGCATCCAGGCCCGGATGCGCTACAAGGTCAGAGCCGCCATCAACCAGTGGGACCTGCTGCGAATCTATCCGGGCTCCCGTCCGGACACCGTGGGCGGCGAGTTTCACCACGCCTATGAGGAGAACGCCGACCTCGAGCGGGAGTCCGGAGACGACGCGGAGGACGCCGGACGGTAGCTCCCGTTCTTGTACAGCGCAGGTCGGCTCTCGAGCGAGATCGGCATCACCGCCGCGTTTTTTCGAGGGTGGCGCGGACGAACTCATCGGTCAGCGGCGAAAGCTCGCGATCTGGAACCGCCACGAGGTGCCCGTTCCGCTCTACGAGACGCATTGCCGTGGCTGCCGGCTCGATTTTGATGACGCCTTCCCGTTCACGGATCTCGATCGTCCGCCCGCCCGTCAGACCCGGACTTTCGCGTATCGATTCCGACGCCTCGCGGGTGTGGCGACCGGCGTGTCGGAGAGGGCGTACGCTTCCGCGAGCCAGTCGGTGATGGGCGGCTCTACCTCGTCCCGGTGCCGGATGGGAATCGTGTGCCGCAGCTTGGACTTCGAGACCCGGTCGATGCGCCGCACCTGGGGCGCGTCCACGGCCCGGCCGAGGAAGACGCTCAGCTCGAGGAAGGTCCGCTTCGGGCGGACGAAGAAGTAGCAGGACCCGCGCGAGAACATGATCGACCGGTGCGAGGCGTAGACGCGCTGGTCGCCGAACCCGCCCGCGGTCTCGCGCAGCCGCTCCCAGGCCTCCTGCAGGTCCTCCGAAAGATCGGCGGTCAACGCCGCCTCGGTCGTCGTCCAGCAGTCGTGCGCCTCGCCCTCTGCGACCCACTGCTCGCAGTGGTGGCACTCGTGGCCGTTCATGCCCCGTTTCCGTCGCGCCATGCCTGGAAGGCAGCGATGAAGACATCATCGCGGCCCTCTCACGTCACGTGTTGTCGTCTTCGATCCGCCACTGCAGGAACCGCACGTCCATCCTGTCGGAGTCGCGGAGCGTGTTCTTCATTCGAATCAGCAATTGCTTGCCGGCCAGGGGGATGTCGACGTCTTCGATGCCCTGCACGATGGCGTCATCGTAGGTGACGCCGCACGCCGAGGCCATGAGGTCCACCACGATCTCGTCGGCGATCCGAACCACCGCGTGGCGCCGCACGTCGCCGTCTTCGATCTGCGACACCGCGTTGTAGGAAGCGTCGCCAGAGCTCTCTTGATGGCCGCGACGTTGTCGTCCGAGGGATCCACGAGGATGTCGATATCCTTCGTCGTCCGGACGAAGCCGTGGAGAATGACCGCGAATCCACCGATCAGGAGGTAACGGACTCCTTCTGCGCGGAGGGCGCGGCAGAGGGCGAGGAGGTCTTCGAGTTCAGGTGCGCGGCTGAACGCGCGATCTGACTCATCATCCATCTGTCCGCCTCTTCGAAGGAGGAGAATCGGAACAGCCCGCGCGGCACGAGTCCCCGTCCCCGCAGGCGGTTGAGCGTGCGTTGCAGACGCGCCACGTCGTCGAGGACTCGGGCTCCCGGCGCACGCTTCGACACGACCTTCATCCCGGCGATTCTAGCGCATCGACACGATCGACCCGGTGGGCGATGTCGGCGACGCGATCTGGAGCGCCACCGGGAACCGGAGGTCGGCGGCGATCTGTCGGGGCCAAAACGCGCCGGCCCGAAGGGCGGAGGGCTGCGCGGCGCCGGCGCATGCAGCGCAAGCCGCCGGCTATCGGTCCGATCGATTCCGCCTTCAGGCCAGGCGGGAGAGCAGGTCCTTGCCGTCGTCGCAGTCGATGATCAGGTCGCCGATGCCGGCGAGACGCCCGGGGTCTTCGATATCGGCCAGCCGGCCGGCGAGGCGTTCGGCGGTGCTCGGATCGAACTTCCGCGCGGCCAGGCGGGCGAGGAGCGCCCGCTCCCGGGCGATGCCTTCCGCACGCCCGTCCACGCGGCCGGCGTCGCGGGCCTGCCGGCGGTGGCGGCCGAGCTGCGGGTCGTCGTCGGGGGTGGTGCCTTCCTTTCCGCCGAGCTGCCGGCCCACCCGCGTGAGGTCGGCCAGGGTGCGCGGGCTGAAGCGCGTCTCGTTCAGGGCGGCGTGGATGCCGGCGGCCGACCAGGTGGGAAAGGCGCGGCTCTCGCCGGCGATCCGGTAACGGCCCCCGTCCAGCAGGTAGATCGTCAGTCCGGGCCGGAGTCGCCGGGGCCGGCTCGGCGACGGCGTGTCGGGCGTGTCCACCCACAGCTCGGGGAACCCCCAGGCTTCGTAGAGCGGCAGCTTGTTGCGCCGGACGTCGGTGGTGTGATCGACTTCGAGGAGCACGTCCGGCAGGGGGTCTTCCCCCCTCACGATGGCGGGGTCGCCCGGCAGCCAGACCTCGGGGTGCATGTAGATGGTCTGGTCCGCCACCATCACCAGCCGGGGCCGGCCGTCTGGATCCCGCTCCATCAGATAGACCGCCCCGCAGCACCGGATGCGCGACCCGCGCTCGAGGGAGATGCGGGTCAGGAGCTCGTTCAGGATGCAGGGGGGGCTTTCGTGGACGGGGCCGGCGTCGCGCAGAACCCACGCCGTTCCCGACGAGGCCGACCAGTACTCGATGCGCCCGTCGTAGGCCTGCACGTCCTCCCATGTCGTCAGGGGAACGGGGTCGCAGCCGGGGAACTCCAGGTTCGGGGTTGGTTCGGTATCGTCCGCAACGGCGACACGTCGGTTGAGAGTGGATCCGGGGTGGGGCTTCGTTGGCATCTCACACGCCATGTTACTCTCATCACGGCCGGCGGCATCTTTGGCACAGTCGGTGCGTCACGTGCGCAACCCCTTGACCCTGGCCATCGCCACGGGTGTCTACCGCTTCGATGGAGATTGACGACACCTCGCGGACTTTCCACGCGAGGGACCCGTCGCTCGATCGCCTCGGTTGCGTCGTCGGCGTACGGTGACCCACCTATCGGGCTGGCGTCCTCGGCACGATCAGCGCGTCGAGGGCGACCACGCCCTGGCCGGCGGGGCGCACTACCACCGGGTTCAGCTCGGCGCTGTCGATCTGTCCGGCATGGGCGGCGGCGAAGCGGGACAGGGCGGCGAGCGCTTCGGCGAGCGCGTCGATGTCCCCCGGGGGGCGGCCCCGCGCGCCGGTGAGCAGGGGGAATCCCTGCAGCTCGCGCAACATGCGGTGCGCCTCGGCGGCGTCGAACGGGGCGGCGCGGAACGAGACGTCCTCGAGCGCTTCGACGAACACGCCGCCGAGGCCGCACATGACCACGGGGCCGAAGGTGGCGTCGTGCTGCACACCGAGGATCATCTCGACGCCGCCGGTGACCATGGGCGAGACCAGGATGCCGTCGAGGCGGGCGTCGGGGTGGGCCGATCGCGCCCGGCCGGTGACGGTGGCGAAGGCCCGGGCCACGGCGTCCGGGGTGTCGAGGTCGAGGACGACCCCGCCGGCGTTGCTCTTGTGCGCGATGTCGGGTGACGCGACCTTGAGCGCGACGGGGAACCCGAGCTCTGCCGCCGCCTGCGCGGCTTCGCTAGCGGTGCCGCACAGCCGCGACTCGATGACGGGAAGCCCGGCATCCGCGAAGATGCGGCTGGCCGCGGCCTCGCCGATGGGCGGCGGGGGCAGGGGGACGGCGGCGGGGGCAACGGCGGGCGCGGTCGCCGGCCGGTCGAAGCTCTCGGCGAGGCGGACCAGCGCGGCGACGGCGCGGACGGCGCGCGACGGGTCTTCGAACACCGGACAGCCCGCCGCCTCGTAGCGTTGCACGACGGCGGGCGGGCCGACGATCGAGAGCACCAGCAGACGGTCGGGGTGCCGGCGCCGGGCGTCGTGCATCATCTCGCGAATGGGGGTGACCATCCCCTCGGCGGCGGCGACGAACGTGAAGAAGGCGACGATGGCGTCGTAGGCGCCTTCCTCGAGCATGACGTCGAGATTGGAGCGGATCAGGTCGAGGTTGTTGAAGGCCTGGGCGGTGATGTCGACGGGGTTGCGGGGCGAGGCGTAGGGGAGCTGCGCCTTCAGCCGGGCCTGCGCGCGGTCGCTCATCGGGGTGACGTCGAGCCCGCAGGCGACCGCCTCGTCGGCCATCTGGACGCCGACGCCGCCGGAGATGCTCATCAGCCCGACGCGCCGGCTGGCCGGGAACGCGCCGAAGGTCGCGGCGTAGGCAACGTCGAGCATCTCCTCGGCGTCGCGGGCGCGGTGGACGCCGAACTGGCGGAATACGCCGTCGTACACCGCGTCGCTTCCCGCGAGGGTCGCGGTGTGGGACCGCACCGCGTCGGCGCCGATCGCGGTGCGGCCGACCTTCTGCAGGATGACGGGCTTGCGGTGCTCGCGGGCGAGGGCGAGCGACGCGAGCAGGCGGTCGCGGTCGGCGACGCCCTCGACGTAGGCGACGATGACGGAGATGTCGGGATGGCGGGCGAGCCAGCCGATGGTCTCGGCGACGTCGACGTCGCACTCGTTGCCGGTCGTCACCCAGAACCGGATGCCGATGCGGCGGCGGGTGGCGAGCAGCGACAGGTGGCTGCCGTAGGCCCCGCTCTGGCTGACCAGCCCGACTCCGCCGGGCACGGGGTGCGCCGCTTCGAGGGTCGTCGTGAACGTGCCGTAGAAGCCGGTCTCGGAGTTGTAGACCCCGAGGCAGTTGGGGCCGACGATGCGCATGCCGGACGCGCCGGCGATGGCGGACAGCGCGTCCTGCTGCCGCCGCCCTTCCTCGCCGGTCTCCGCGAAGCCCGCGCTGAAGATGACCGCGGCCTTCACGCCGGCCGCCGCGCAGGCCTCGGCGGTCTCGACCACGGCCGGGGCGGGCACCGCGATGATCGCGGTGTCGACGGGCTCGGGGACGTCGGCGATGGTCGGGAACGCGGGCAGGTTCTGGACGGTGGCGCGCCGCGGATTCACCGGGTAGATGCGCCCGGCGAACCCGGCGTCTCGGGTGTACGCCAGCGGCCGGCCGCCGATGCGGGCGGGGTCGTCCGAGGCGCCGATGATCGCGATCGAGCGCGGGTGGAGCAGGGCGGTGAGCGAATCGTCCGGCGTGGCTGGCGAAGTGGCGGCCATGTCGCCAAGATTGTATCCGTCGGCGCGAGCGACGGCCCGGGGGGCGCGGGCCGGTGCTACCATCACCTGTTCTCCGATCGCGACCATGTCCGCCCCCGGCATCCGTGTCCTCAACTACCGCCCTGCGGCGGCCTGGGTCGAACGGCTGCGGGCGGGCGGCTACGCGGTCGACGTGCGTCCCCTCCGCACCCCGGCGGACCTGAAGGCGATCGGCGAGGACCCGCCGGCCGCGGTGGCCATCGACCTGTCGCGCGCGCCGAGCCAGGGGCGGGACTTCGACGAGGACTGGTCGGGCCTGCTGTTCTCGCGCCGGAAGAAGTGAAGGCGGCCGACCGGCCGGACGGTCCGGTTCACTTCGACGACGCCGCGGCGCGCTCCAGGCGGAGCTCGGCCGGCGCTACGCCGACGGTGGAACGAAGGCGAGGAACCGCAACGGGTTGTCGACGGTCATGGCGTGGATCTGATCGTCGGTCACCTCCGCTTCGCGCAGCATCGGGACGAACCGCGTGATCGTCTTGGCGTACCCCGGACCGCCGTTGCGCTGGATGTCCACGGCGGCGGAGAAGTCCGACGCGAGCAGCACGCGGTCCACGTGGCCCGCCTCGATCAGCGCCCGGATCATCGGCACCTTGTGCCGGTCGGCGTCCGGCCCGCCGCCGAGACGGTCGAAGCCCACGAACGCGCCGCGCGCGGCGATGCGTGTATGGACGGCCGCCTCGGGATCGTCGAGCCCGCCGAGATGGCCGATGGCCACGTGCTCCGGCGGGACCCCGAGCGACTCGAAGAGGTCGAGCTGCTCCTCGGCGGCGAGACCGTTCGCGGTGTGGGTGAAGATCGGCACGTTGGTGAGGAGGTGGGCCTTGCCGACCGCGCTGAACGCCTTGCGTTCCGACGGCGTGATCTCGGCCGAGCTGCCGATCTCGCCGAAGGCGCCCCACCGCTCCGCCGCCGCGGCCTGGGCCAGGGCTTCCGCGATCTGGTCGTCGTTCCGATCCGCCAGGTCCGGCGGATGGAACGGGTCGGTGTAGTACCCGCCGCTCACCACGATCGGCAGGCCGGAGCGCTCCGAGACCTCGCGCAGGAACGCCACGCTGCGTCCCATGTCGTCGTGGCCGCCGTCGACGATGGCGGCGACGCCCTCGCGGGCCGCCGCCTGCATCTCGGCCGCCATGACCTCGACGTCCTGCATGAAGTACGGGGCATCCGACGACCCGATGAACCGCTCGCGGGCCGGGTTGTCGGCTCCGACCAGCCGGTCCCAGAACGGAATGTCCAGCGACATGTGCTCGTGAAAGAGCACCGCGCCGTGCGCCAGCCGGTCCGGGGAAACGTCCTCGAGGATCGTGCGGATGATCGCCCCGTCCGGAAAGGACGAAGCGGCGGTTGCGGGCGACTCCGCCGGTGGTGTGTCCGACGCCGGCGCGCGCCCGCACGCCGCGGCCAGGCCGGCGCCGCCCAGACCGAGAATCCGCATCGCCGCGCGGCGACTCCACACCGTGGCGCGGCCGTATCCCTGTCTTCTCATCTCGTCCTCTTTTCTGTGCCGCCGTCAACGGTGGTCCGGCGGTCACGGCGGTGCCTCCCCATCATGACACTGCCCAGGCAATTCCTCCGATGTCGACGGCGCATCGAGGCCCTCCCTGCTCCCGGGCATCGGGATCCGACCACCCGCTGGATTGGTGCCGACTGCGGTGACTACGATCGGAGTATGAAACTGGAGATTTCTGTCACACTCGAAGAAGGGGTGGTGGCCGCGGTGGAGAAGGCCGCCCTCGATGGCGAGAGTCGATCGCAGGTGATGGAGCGGCTGCTTCGCCGGAGCCTCGCGACACGGGAACGGGCCGCGACCGATGCGCGCGACAGCGATATTCTCAACGCCCACGCTGACGAGTTCAACGACGAGGCGGCCGACGTTCTCGGCTACGTCATGCCGAGCGAGGAACGTTGAGGCTCAGCCGCCGCGCGTGTGCATCTCGAGGTGCGGCTGGTCCTGCAGCGCCTCGAGGGGGATGAGGGTGGAGCGGTCGGTCGCGGCCAGGCGTTCCTCGGCCCCGCGGTCGTCGCGCGCCTGCCAGGTGGTCGCGATGAGGTCCTGCAGGGCCTCGTGGCTGGCCCCGGCCCGCAGCGGCTGGCGCAGGTCGGTGCCGGTGCGGGCGTAGAGGCAGCGGTACCAGAGCCCGTCGGCGGTGAGGCGGCTGCGGTCGCACTGCCGGCAGAACGGCTGGGTCGTCGACGAGATGATGCCGAACACCGTGCCGTCGGGCAGCGTGTAGCGGTCGGCGGGTGCGGCCGTGGTCTCGTCGACCGCCTCGATGCGGCCGTAGCGGGCCGACAGCCGGTCGAGCATGTCGCGGCGCGACACGACGTCGTCCATCGACCAGCGGGTGGCGCCGCCGACGTCCATGTACTCGATGAACCGGACCTCGGCGTTCATCCGCCGGCCGAACTCCAGCATCGGCGCGAGCTCGTCGTCGTTGACGCCGCGGATGACCACCGTATCGATCTTGATGCTCTCGAACCCGGCGCCGGCCGCCTCCTCCAGCCCCCGCAGGACGTCCCCGTGACGGTCGAAGCGCGCCAGGGCCTTGAAGCGGTCCGGGCGCAGCGTATCGAGGCTCACGGTGATGCGGGGCAGGCCGGCGTCCCGCAGGGCGGCGACCTGCTCGGCCAGGAGGATGCCGTTGGTGGTCAGGGCGAGGTCCCGCAGCGTCGACTTGCCCGCGAGCAGGGCGACGAGGTCCGGCAGGTCGGTGCGGAGCAGGGGCTCGCCGCCGGTGATGCGGACCTTCTCGGTCCCCAGGGCCGCGAACACGTCGACCAGGCGCTCGATCTCCTCGAAGGTCAGGATGTCGTTGCGGGGCAGCCAGACGTAGTCCGCCTCGGGCATGCAGTACTGGCACCGCAGGTTGCAGCGGTCGGTCACCGAGACCCGCAGGTTGGCGAGCGGCCGGCCTAGCCTGTCCTGAACCTCCATCGCCCTCCATTATGCCACTACGGTCCGGGTCGCGGGAGCCCCTGGCGATAGCCCCGCTGCAATCGACCGGCGCTGCATCCCCCGCGTGGACCGCCTCGCGCCGCCGACCGGGTTGGTCCGCGGTTGCTTGTACGCAACCGGCGCCCTCCGTCGCGCCCTGCCACGCGGGCGCCCTTCAGCCCGCTGGCGCCCTCGCCGGTCCCGGTGCGGCGCGCGGTTCCGCTACGGGCTCTGCGGCCCTCGCGGCCCGGCCGGGCGGTGGTTCGACGTATAATTCACGCCGTGCTTCGGTCCCACCGCGCCGGTTTCCCGCGAGTCGCGTCCTCGGCGTTCGTAGACGAAAGCGCCCAGGTCATCGGCGACGTCGAGATCGGTGAGGACAGCAGCGTGTGGATGAACGCGGTGCTGCGCGGGGACGTCAATCGGATCCGCATCGGCGACCGCACCAACATCCAGGACGCCAGCGTGCTCCACGGGATGGGCGAGACGCATGCGACCCTGCTCGGGGACGAGGTGACGGTGGGGCACGGGGCGATTCTCCACGGCTGCGTCGTCGAGGACCGGTGCCTCATCGGGATGGGGGCCATCGTGCTGAACGGCGCGGTCGTCGGCGCCGGCTCGATCGTCGCGGCCGGCACCCTCGTGGCCGAGGGGACCGCCATCCCGCCGGGGTCGCTGGTCATGGGCAGCCCCGGCCGGGTGCGGCGGACGACCACGGACGACGAGGCGGCGTCGATTCGGCGCTACGCCGACCACTACGTCGCCTACAAGCGCGACTTCCAGATGCCCTCGAACGGGCCCGGGGAGAAGCGGGGCGCGCCATGACGATGCGGTCTGCGGCTGAACGAAGGGACCCCTCCTCACGGTGATTCCCGGCATTCGCGGCACGCGGGACATCCTGCCCGGCGAGGTGGGACGGTGGCAGCGCGTCGAGCGCGCGGCGGTGGAGGTGTGCGCGCGCTACGGGTACGTCGAGGTGCGGACCCCGGTCATCGAGCGCGAGGAGCTGTTCGCGAAGGGGACCGGCGCGTCGACGGACATCGTGCAGAAGGAGATGTACGCCTTCACCGACAAGGGCGGCGAGCGCATCACCCTGCGGCCCGAGGCGACCCCCAGCCTCGTCCGCGCCTTCGTCGAACATGGTCTGGAGCAGGCCCTGCCGTTCGCCAAGCTGTACAGCCTGGGGCCGATGTTCCGCTACGAACGCCCGCAGAAGGGCCGCTACCGGCAGTTTCACCAGCTCGACGTCGAGGCGTTCGGGATTGCCGATCCGGCCATCGACGGGGAAGTGATCGAGATGGCCTCGGCCTTCGTGACCGGGCTCGGTCTCGAGGGGGCCGAGCTCGTCATCAACTCCGTAGGGTGCCACGCCTGCCGGCCCGCGTTCGGTGCGGCGCTGCTGGCCGCCCTCGGCGAGCGGGTGTCCGACCTGTGCGCCGACTGCCGGCGCCGGGCGGAGACGAACCCGTTGCGGATCTTCGACTGCAAGGTGCCGGCCGACCAGCCGATCATCGACGCGCTGCCGCATTCGGAAGACTATCTGTGCGACGCCTGCCGGGATCACTTCGTCGAAGTGCGGCGTCATCTGGACGCCTACGGGCTGTCGTATCGGGTGTCGCACCGGCTGGTGCGCGGCCTCGACTACTACACGCGCACCACCTTCGAGATTCTCGGAGCCGGGCTCGGGGCGCAGAACGCCCTGCTCGGGGGCGGCCGCTACGACGGCCTGGTGAAGCAGCTCGGCGGCCCCGAGCGCCCGGGCATCGGCTTCGCGGCGGGGCTCGAGCGGCTGGTGCTCGCGCTGCCCGAAGGGGCGGGCGACGTCGCGTCGGCGGATGCGTTCGTGGTCGCCCTCGGCGACGCGGCGTGGGCGGCGGCCCGGGTGCTCGCCCGCGACCTGCGCCGGGCCGGCCTGCGGGTGCTGATCGACTACGGGGGGCGTTCCTCGAAGTCGCAGATGAAGCGGGCCAACCGCAGCGGAGCCCGGCGCATGCTGATTCTCGGCGAGGACGAGCTGGCCGCCGGCGAGGTGACGGTCAAGGAGATGGAGACGGGCGAGCAGCGGCGGGTGGCCCGCGACGCGGTCGCGGAGGAACTCGGGGGTGCCGCCGCGGCGCAGGGTCAGGGTCGACAGACGAGTCAGCCGGCGTTGGGCTTAGTGGAGGACCCGGAACCGCGCACGGTGCGGGTCATCGATTGAAGGGAGTCGGTCGACGACTGCCATACGGACGTTGACCAGGACGATCGCGAACCGGTGGACGGCCCGGCTCGGCATCCTCTCCGGGTTGCGAAGCCGGCATGCAGGCGCGTTCGGCAACGGCGGGGACATCAACGCCGGCGACAGGGTGTGAACCAGTGCGGACACATACATGCGGCGCGTTGCGCCCGAGCGACATGGGCCAGGAGGCGACCCTGCTGGGCTGGGTCCACCGGGTGCGCGACCTCGGCTCCCTCATCTTCGTCGACGTGCGCGACCGCTACGGGGTCACCCAGGTCGTGGCGCGGGACGACGAGACGCTGCTCGCGGCGGCGAAGCGGCTGCGGCCGGAGTTCGTGGTCGCGGTCGCCGGGATCGTCGAGCGCCGATCCGAGGACACCCTCAACCCGAAGATCGCCACCGGCGAGGTCGAGATAGCGGTGCGGTCCATCGAGGTGCTGAACGAGTCGAAGCGCCCGCCCTTCCACATCGCCGAGGAGACCCCGGTCTCCGAGGACCTCCGGTTGAAGTACCGCTATCTCGACCTGCGGCGGCAGCGGATGCAGCGGAACCTGCAGCTCCGCCATCGGGTCGTGCTCGCCGTCCGGCGCGCGCTGGACGAGCAGGGCTTCCTGGAGATCGAGACCCCGGTGCTCGCGAAGTCGACGCCGGAGGGGGCGCGCGACTATCTGGTTCCCAGCCGGGTGCATCCGGGCGAGTTCTTCGCCCTGCCGCAGTCGCCGCAGATCTTCAAGCAGATCCTGATGATCTCGGGCATGGACCGCTACTTCCAGATCGCCCGCTGCTTCCGCGACGAGGACCTGCGCGCCGACCGGCAGCCGGAGTTCACGCAGATCGACATGGAGGTGTCGTTCGCCACGCCGGACATCGTCTTCGCCATCGTCGAGCGTCTGATGCAGGCGGTGTGCGACACCGCCGGCCTGACCATCGAGACGCCGTTTCCCCGGTTGTCGTATGCGGACGCGATGGCGAAGTACGGATCCGACAAGCCCGACCTGCGCATCGGGATGGAGATCGCCGACGTCTCCGCCGTCTTCGCCGATTCGAGCTTCCGGGTGTTTCGGGAGTGCGTGGCGGGGGGCGGGGTCATCCGCGCCCTGGTCGTGCCGGGGGCGGGGCGGCACTCGCGCAGCCAGGTGGACAAGCTCGTGGACGAGGCGATCGCGCTGGGGGCCTCCGGTCTCGTGTGGGCGCGGCGCGGACCCGAGGGCGACGTCCAGAGCTCGATTCTCAAGGTGGCGGGCGCCGACACCCTGGGGCGCCTGCTCGCGGCGGCGGACGCCGGCGACTCCGACCTCGTGCTGGTCGCGGCGGGCTCGGGCGAAGAACCGTCCCGGCTGCTCGGGCAGATGCGTCTCCGGCTCGCCCGGCGCGAGGGGCTCGTCGACGAGTCCCGTCCCGCCCTGGCGTGGGTCGTCGACTTCCCGATGTTCGAGTGGAACGAGACCGAGGGGCGCCACGTGTCCCGGCACCATCCGTTCACGTCGCCCTACGACGCCGACCGCCATCTTCTCGACGGCGGCGACCTCGGCGGCATCCGCGCCAAGGCCTACGACCTGGTGTTCAACGGCTGGGAGATCGGCGGCGGCAGCATCCGGATCCACGAGCAGCCGTTGCAGCGGCGCATCTTCCAGCTGCTGAAGATCAGCGACGAGGACGCCCGGTCGCGGTTCGGGTTCTTCCTCGATGCTCTCGAGTACGGGACGCCGCCGCACGGCGGCATCGCCTTCGGGGTCGATCGCATCGTGGCCCTGCTCGCCGGCGAGGCGTCCATCCGGGACGTCATGGCGTTTCCCAAGACCGCAGCCGCCGTAGACCTGATGACCGGCGCCCCGACCACGGTGAGCCCCCACCAGCTGCGCGAGCTGCACCTGCAGACCGAGGGCCAGTGATCCGCCCGGCGCAGCCGCGGGTGATGCGGCCCTGGCCGAGGCGCTTGCTGTGACGTTCGAACCTCAAACGGCTCCGACTGTCCGGCGACACGTTGAGCGGTCCGATTCCGAAGTCTGGGTAACCTGTCCAGGCTGGAATGGCTGGAGCCGGGTGACCCAGGGGCTTGCGCCGTAGAAGTTTCGCGCCAGCGAAACTTCCAACGCGACCGTAAGGTCGCGCTAGAAGTCGTACTCCAGCCCCGTGTACATGCGGCGGCCCACCTCGGCAATGCGCTGCCTCGTGAACGGGTTCAGCGAGTTGAGGTGGTTGACGTAGTACTCGTCGGTCAGGTTCTGGACCCCGGCGCGGATGGTCAGCGTCTCGGTCGCCCGCACTCCGGCCAAGAGGTCGACGGTCGTCCAGCCCGCCGTCGCCTGCTCGAGGCGCGTCGCGGCCACCCGCTCCTGCGTGGCGGTGCTCGTGACCTGCAGCTCGACCCAGGCGGAGCGGGCCGGGTTGTGCACCTCGACGGCGTACCGCTGCTCGAACGGCGGGATGCCGAACAGCGGCTCGTCGGACAGCACGTCCTCGGCCCGGACGTACGACCACCCGCCGCGCAGGTCGATCCAGTCGCCGGGCGGGAGAGTTCGCGGTCAGGTCGAAGCCGGCGAACCGCGCGGCGTCCGCCTGCACGTAGCGATAGAGGGCGTCGGGGCTGAGGGGCAGCCGCTTCTGCAGGTTCGGGTCGAGGGTGACGGTGATGTAGTCGTCCACGTTCCGGACGAAGACATCGAGGCCGGCCGTCGCCTCGCCGGCGCGCAGCGTCGTCCCGACGTTGAACTCCAGGCTCTTCTCCGGCACGAGGTTCGGGTTGCCGATGAACTCGGCCGCGGTCTGGAACTTCACGGCCGGGAAACGGTCCGCGTAGCGCTCGAGCGCCGACGGGTTGCGGACGGCGCGGCCGGCGCCCAGAGTGACCCGCTAGGTGTCGGTTATCCGCAGGCTGGCGTTCACGGCGGCGCTGACGTTCGTGTTCGTCTGCGCGAACCGATCGCCCGCCACGAGCATCGCCGCGCCATGGCCGGTCATCCCGTGCCCGTCCGTCGCGTGGTCCACGAGACCCGTGGGCCCCTGCCCGTCATCCCCTTCATCCCCGGCATGCAGTGGGCCGTGACGCAGTGGAAGCGGCCGTGCACGGCGTGCAGCTCGTAGGTCGGAACGGCGTTGTGCGCGAAGAACGACGTGACCCGGCCGATCTGCGCCTCCTCGCGATCCATGCGCAGGGTGCCGCCGATCGTGCTGCGGCCCCGCTCGTACAGCACCTGCGCGTAGCCGCCCAGGTTCGTCATCTCGGCGTCCGGCCAGACCGGGTCCCCGTCGTGGTGGATGTCGCCGGTGTCGCGGTCGCTCACCGTCTGCCGCGCCGACTGCAGGAGGCGATAGGCGTCCATCCCCAGCTTGTAGCGGAACGCCCCCGATCGGAGCGCGGCGTGCAGCCGGGCCCCCACGGTGTCGGCGGACGCCGGCAGGTCCACCCGGATCGGGAACGGCGGCGTGCGGTCGTGGTTGCGCACCGCCGTCGGCTTGTTGTCGTTGTTCATCAGGTGGTCTTTCCGGTTGACGTACACCTGCGCCGCCAGCTCGGTCAACGCGCCCGCCGCGGGCGAGCGGGAGAGGTCCAGGGCGTGCGACTGCGTTTCGAAGAAGGTGGCGTCGAGGATGCGCCCCGGGTAGTCGATGTCGTTCTGGCGCTGGAAGCCGCCGCTGTACTCCAGCAGCGTGCGCGCCGTGAGCCGCGCGCCGAGGTCCCACCGCGTGTCGAACGACTCGTAGTCGCCCTGCACCTGACGCTTATGGAAAGCTTTCCATAAGCGTCATTGGACTAAACCGCTTCGCGGTAGTCGCTGAATCGACCTGCCTGCTCTGAGGCGGCCAGCCAGATCATTCCGCCGATCTCGTCCCCCGTCTCGCCATACGCTGCTCTGCGAGCGCCTGGAATCCCCCGGGCCCCTCGCAGAGGAGCGTCTCATGACATCTCTTCGTCAACGCATGCTCGAAGACATGCAGGTGCGGCAGCTGTCGCCGCGTACCCAACAGACGTACGTCGAGACCGTCGCGCGGTTCGCCCGCCACTTCGGCCGCTCCCCGGCGGGTCTCGGTCTGGAGGAGATCCGCGCCTACCAGGTCTACCTGACCAACGAGCGCCGTCTTGCGGCGAGCTCGCTGGTCGTCGCCGTCTCGGCCCTCCGCTTCCTCTATCGGGTCACCCTGCGGAAGCGGTGGGTCTTCGACGACGTGATCCCCGTGCCGAAGAAGCCCCGCTCCTTGCCGGTCGTGCTCAGCCCGGAAGAAGTGGCCCAGTTTCTCGACGGGGTGAAGGCCGCCAAGCATCACGCCATCCTGACCACGTGCTACGCCGCCGGCCTGCGCATCTCCGAGGCCGTCCGCCTCACGGTGTCCGCCATCGACAGCGAACGGATGGCGCTCCGCATCGCGAAGGGCAAGGGGCAGAAGGACCGCTACGTGATGCTCTCGCCGAAGCTGCTCGAGGTCCTGCGCGCCTGGTGGCAGGTCGACCGGCCGCGGCACTGGCTCTTTCCCGGCGAGCGCCCGGAGAAGCCGGTCACTCGGAACGCGGTCGGGCGTGCCTGCCACGTCGCCGCCCGACGCGCGCGCCTCGCCAAGCCGGTTTCGCCGCATGCGCTCCGGCATGCCTTTGCGGTCCATCTCCTCGAGGCGGGCACCGACCTGCGTACGATTCAGCTCCTGCTCGGGCATCGGAGCCTGCAGACCACGGCGCGCTACCTGCTGGTCGCCACCAGCACGGTCTGCTCGACCGCGAGTCCGCTGGACCTCCTCCCGCGGCCTGTACCGGAACGCATCCCGGACGTCGCCTGAGCGACGGTCGTGCCACGCGCCGCGCTCACCGCGGCGGAGGTCTTCCGCCGCTACGGCGACGCCTTTCGGGCTCAGGCCGGGACCGCCCTTTCGACGGCGCAGCGCCGCGTGATGACGGCCATCGAGCAGTGCCGCACCGCCGCCCTCGGCGGTCACGTGGAGCAGTGCGACCACTGCGGCCATCGGCGCGTCTGGTACAACTCCTGTCGAAACCGCCACTGTCCGACCTGTCAATCGCTGGCCCGCGCCGCGTGGCTCGAACGGCGCCGGGCGGACCTGCTGCCCACCGAGTACTTCCACGTCGTCTTCACCGTGCCCCCGGCGGTCGCCGAGGTCGCCACCCAGAACAAGGCCGTCGTCTACGGTCTCCTGTTCCGGGCCGTCGCCGAGACGCTCCGCACGATAGCCGCCGACCCCCGCCACCTCGGCGCCGAGATCGGCTTCTTCGCCGTGCTGCACACCTGGGGCCAGACGCTCGTCCATCATCCGCATCTGCACTGCGTCATCCCGGGTGGGGGGCTCGCGAGCGACGGCAGCGGCTGGGTTGCCTGCCGCCCCGGGTTCTTCCTGCCGGTCCGGGTCCTCTCACGCTACTTCCGCCGTGTCCTCCTCCAAGCGATGCAGGACGCCTTCGAGTCCGGACAGCTCCGCTTCGCGGGCCGGCTGCAGCCTCTCGGCGACCCTCGGCGCTTCGCCGAGCATCTCCGCCCGGCCCGCGAGACCGACTGGGTGGTCTACGCGAAGCGACCCTTCGCCGGCCCCGAACAGGTCCTCGACTACCTCGGCCGTTACACCCACCGGATCGCCATCGGCAACCAGCGCCTGTGCAGCCTCGACGACGGTTCCGTTCGCTTCCGCTACACCGACTACCGCCGGGCCGGCGCGTCCCGCCAGAGGACCATGACGCTGACGGCGACCGAGTTCATCCGGCGCATGCTCCTCCACGTCCTCCCGCCCGGCTTCCACCGCATTCGCTACTACGGCTTCCTCGCCAATCGCAACCGGCAGCAGAAGCTCACCGAGTGCCGGCGCCTGCTGTCCACACCGCCGCCACCACCGGTAGAGCAGGCCGCCCGCGCCGCCACCGACTATCGGGACCGCTACGAGGCGCTGACCGGTCGCTCGTTGCGGCGGTGTCCCCGGTGCGAAGACGGAAACATGCTCGTCGTCGACCACCTCGCCCGCAAGTGCGTGTCTCCCGCCATCCTGGATTCCTCGTGACGAGCCCACCGACGCCCGCCAGGCACCCTCCGAGGCTCCCGAGGTCGCCGGGTCGGTCGACCTGCGTCTCCGACGGCTCACCAGGGCCGCGGGACGGCTTTCGTGGCCATCCGCACCGACCATCGCGGACCCGCAACCTCCACGTACGACCCCGTGACCGGCATCCCAGCAGTACCTCTCGACGATGCAACGCCCATAGCCCAGCGGCGGAGCAGCGGTTCAGTCCAATCGATTCTTAGCTCACCGGCGAGGTGACACGCCTTGCCCCTTGCCGGCCGTTCGCCGCCGCGCCGCCGATCTAAGAATGCTCTGCACTGCACTATGTTGACTCCCGCGTTATGTTGAGTCTCAAAGGGCGTAGCCGATCAGGAGCGTCTGTTTGGCGGATCGTGGACGCCTCGCACTTCCCATAATTCCTACAGGTCCTCGAGCCATTCGAGTAGGTCCTTGGAGAGCCGGCGAGGTCTTGGCCCGACCCGAATTGGGGTGCCGACACGGTCCAAGGCATCGCGTTTCATCGCGAGGTCGCTCTGGACGTAGACCTCCGTGGACTTCACGTCGGCATGGCCCAGGAAGTCCTTGATGGTGACGAGCGGGATGTCCGACTGGAGGAGATGCATCGCCTTGGTGTGGCGGAACGTGTGAGGAGTGATGCGGGTCCGAGCGAGACTCGGGAGCGAAGCCTGGGCGCGCTTCACGTACTTCTCCAGGAGGTAGCGTTCGCCGTGACGCGTGAGGCGTTGCCGGTTCCGGTTCTGGACCAGTGGCGCTGTGTCATCTTCGCGGCGTCCTGCCGCGGCGAGGAAGCGTCGCACCAGCCGAGCGGTTTGCGGCAGCAGGGGCGTGAGCCGTTCGCGCCGGCCCTTTCCGAAGAGCCGGACAAACGGGGGTGGGGCGAATCGGACATCGCACGGAGCCAGATCCAGGAGTTCCTGGATGCGCGCTCCGGTGTCGTAGAGGAGGGCCACCAGGAGGTAGTCGCGTTCGCCGACCTGCGTCGAGCGATCGATCTGCGCGAGTACGTGCGCCAGCTCGGTATCGCTGAGGTAGCCGAGCACGGGACGTGGCGCCTTCTTCACGGGGATGGCGAGCACGCGTTGACAGGGCAACGCGAGGGCGGGCTCGGAGTCGAGCACGTAGCGGAAGAAGCTGTGGATGGCGGCGAGCCGGGCGTTGCGCGTGCGAATGGTGTTGCGCCGAACGGTCTCGAGGTCGTCCAGAAACGCGAGGATCCGATCGGGCGTGAGGTCTTCGACGTGCAATGCGGCGGCGGAACGATGCATCGATGCGGCCAGGAAGCGCAGCAGGAGCTTGAGGGTATCGCGATACGCGGCGATGGTATGCGGGCTGGCGTTTCGCTCGGCCGGGAGATGCCGCGTGAAGAACGTCGTGACGAAGGGCGCGAGGTCGTGGGTGGTCATCGACGCCCTCCGTCGGAAAGAAGGTGCCCGAAGCGCACCGCGTAGCGGTGCGTGAGGTCGGCGGCGATGTCTTCGGTCAGCTGGAGGTAGCGCTGGGAGCTGGCGATGCCCACATGTCCGAGGTAGGTGGCCAGCGCCGGCAGGAGGTTTCCGAGTGAAGCCTGCTGGCGGTACCACAGGGTCAGGCGGAGGACGGCGAACGAGTGCCGGAGGTCGTGCAGCCGCAATGATCGCCCGCCCTGCCAGCGAGGAATCCCCGCGGCGACCAGGACCGCGTGGAAGGCGCTACGCAGGGCCGAGAGCGAGTACGGCTGGCCGGATGGCGCCGGGAAGAAGGGCTCGCCCGGTGTCCGCTCTCCGAGCTCGTCCGTGACCGTGTCTCGACAGTGCGCGAGTCGAGCCGCGACGTCGGCGGCCACGGGCACGAGTCGGGACTTGCCGAACTTGGTGTCGCGAATGCGGAGCACCGCGGTCTCCAGATCGACGTCCGCCAGCGTGAGGCGAAGGGCTTCGCCGGCCCGCAACCCCGTGAGGTACAGCAGGACCAGCAGCGTCCGGAGAACGAGCTCGCGCCGCGGGGAGCTGCGGTGCCGGTCCAGGGTGTCGCAGGCGTCGAGGAATCGGCGGCCTTCATCGAGCGAGAGGACACGCGGCACACTGGTGCGGCGGTGGATGCCGAGGAATCGTGCCGCGGGCACGAACGTCCGCGCCTTGGCTTCGGCACGGTAGCGATAGCCCGCGGCCCGTTTGCCCTCGAGAAACCGCTGCAGCGCGGCGGCCAGCGGGGACGACCACGTCGAGTGCGGCGCGCCCGTTCCCAGCGTCATGGACGCACCTCCGCTTCGCTGATCGCCACGCGTCGCAGGGCCGTCAGATCGACAGAGGCGTACTCCATGGTGGTGTCGGTGGACGCATGCCCGAGGACATCTCCGATGTGCTTGAGCGGACTGCCGCTGGCGAGCATCCGACTCGCCAACGTGTGGCGCAGCAGGTAGAGCCCGCGGCGTCCTTCCCGCTGATCGAGCCCGACGCGCTGCAGGGCCTGCCGCATGATCGTGGCCAGATTGTTCGCGGCCACGAACGGCTCGAAGGGCGCCTTGTGTCGGACAAACACATACCGCGACGGCGTCGCCGGCCGGCCGTTCCGCAGGTAGGCGATCAGGGCGTCAGCGACGTCGGCGAGCAGCGGCAGGGTGAGGACGCGGCCGGTCTTGGCCTGGGTGATCGACAGCACGCCCTCGCGCCAGTCGACGGCCTCGAGGCGGAGCTGCCGGAGGTCGCACGGACGCAGGCCGTAGCGGGTCGCCAGCAGCAAGACGGCGTAGTCCCGCCGGCCGATCACCGACGAGCGATCGACGCCATGCAGAAGGCGGGTCACCTCGCGCTCGGTGAGCGCATCCCGCAGGCCCCGCTGCTTGAATTGACGGGGCGGCGGCACCGCCGCACTGAGGTCGCGGGGGAGCGACCCTGTCATCGCGGCCCACCGGAAGAAGCTGCGCAGTGTCGTCACGTAGGTCAGGCGCGTGGCGACGGCCTGTGTCCGCAGCCGGATCAGGAAATCGTGAATGTGACGGGGCGTGATGGCGGCGAGCCGGGTCACGCCGTCCTGCTCGAGGTACGCCGCGAAGCGCGTGAGCTGCCACACCCGCTTGCCGACGGTCGGTGGGGCCAACCCGCGATGGGAGCGCAGGAACGTGGTGTACTCGACCACCGCCGACCCCGACCACGACGGCGCTGGCCGCGGCACCTGTCCGATGCGACGACGACAGTTTCCGTGCTCGTCGGCGTCCAGGAAGATCCGAACCGCCGCCCACACGAAGCGCGTTCGACTGGCACTGAGCCCGATGACTCGGTCCGTCACGTACTGGGCTACCTCCGGGGCGTCGAGGGCGAGCGGGAGCCGGAACTCCTGCGCCTGGAGATAGCGCGCCACCCGCAGCCACTCTCGCAGATGCTGCGCCGTGACCTCGGGGTGATACCGCTGCTCGACCAGGCGCTGGCCGATCCGATCGATGCGGTCCTTGTACGGAGAGGTGCGATAGCTCTCCAACCGGTCCGCGGGAAAGAAGCTGCTGAGCACAGGGTCCTCCTCCTTCAGGGGCGGGTATCGCCCTCAAGAGGGAGGAATTATGGAAAGCAGACCAAGCGAGAACAACGGCGTGGGACGCGGTGAAACGAGGTGGAGCTACCGGGGGACTCAACATAACGCGGGAGTCAACATAGTCGTTGCCGGCGCCGTCGGTGTAGTCGCTGCCGGTCCCGCTGTTGTGCTGAAAGGTGAACCGGACCCGATCGTTGCTTCCCCACAGCCCCGCGAAGCCGTCGCCGGCCGAGCCGTTGCTGCCGTAGTTGCCGCCCACCCGGCCGCCGACCTGGAAGCCGTCGCCGCCGAACGGCGGCTTGAACGTCTCGGCCCGAATGGCGCTGAGGGTGCCGGCCCCCCAGGTCAGCGCGTAGGGGCCGCGCACCACGCGGAGCGACTGCAGCGCGTGGGGGCTGATATGGCTCAACCCGGAGTCCATCCTCGCCGGACCGGCCGCGAACGTCCGGGTGCCGTCGACGAAGACCCCGATCTGCTCGGCGTAGAGGCCGCGCACCGACGGATCGAGGTTGATGGGCGCCGCGGCGGAGCGCCGTCACCCCGGCGTGGCTCCTGAGCGACTGCGCGAGGTCCTGCGTCACGCGCCGCTCGATCTCCGAGACGGTCGCCACGAGCTCGGTCGCCAGCTCCGGCATCAGGGCGCTCACGGTCACCTCCTGCGCGAACGCACCCACCTCGAGCGTGACCGCGACCGGCGCACCGCTGCCCGTAACGACGGACGTCTCGGACGTAGCGAACCCGAGCAACGTGGCCTCGACCACGTACGTGCCCTCGGCGATATCCGGGAACGCAAACCTGCCCTCGCGATTCGTGACCGCGGACGCCACGAACTGTCCGGTCTCCGACCGGAGCAAGACGGTCCCGCCGGGGAGCGGCAGCCCCTGAAGGTCCGACACGGTCCCGCTGACACTCGTCTGTGCATGCGCCGCTTCCGGCAACGCGAGCAGGCTCGACAGCAACAGCGCCGTCGTCAAGCAACGCGGCCGGCGGGCGCCTGCCCTGCCCGTTGCAGTCCCAACAGTCATCCGAATCACCTCCACCTGTGAACACCACGAGTCCTTGCGCGGCGCCGCGGATCGGCTCGCGCAACCTGCCGGCGTACACGCAACCCGCCACGGCCGGCGAAGAGAGCACCGGCCGACGGAGGCTGGACACCGGCGTTCGGCGGGTTCAGATGCGGGGCGGAGGTATGTGGGGGACACCGGCCAACGAAATGGCGGTGTGGCGCGTCGGGGCGACACGTCCCGTGACCGCGGGAGCGACCTCGAGCGTGAACGTGTCGGGTGCGAGAACGGTCAGGCCGAGCAGTCCGATCAGTGCGTCGTCGAGCAGGTGGCAGCTCGGTCATCCGCAAGCACCTCGGCCACGGCCACATCCCCAACCGGTACGCGGAACGCGTCAACGCCTTCACTCAGCACGTCCTCTCCCCGTACCTGAACTTCCACCGCTCCTGTCTTTTTCCCGTCGAAGACGCCGACGCCAAGGGCCGCGTCCGCAAACGCTACCCCCACGCCAACGTCATGACCCCCTACGAGAAGCTCAAGTCGTTGCCCAACGCCGCCGCCTGCCTCAAGCCGGGAATCTCCTTCGACCAACTCGACGCTGTCGCCGCCGAGATGAGCGACAACGACGCGGCACGCGCCCTCAACTAGTGTCCCGTCCGATAGATAGCTTGACTTAATAGGTTCCGTTCGGTAGCGTACGCGGAATGGCACGTCCGATCTCCATCCTTGAACTCACGGACGCCGAACGGGCCGAGCTGGAGCGCCGCGTAAACGCGCGCACCACCGCCATGCGGGACCACCTGCGCGCGCGAATCATCTTGCGACGGAGCGCCGGAGTCACGCAAACCCAAGTGGCGGCGGAGCTCGGCGTGAGCAAGGCTTGCGTGAACCAGTGGTCGCAGCGGTTCGAGCGGGAGGGATTGGCGGGCTTGCAGGATCGGCCCGGTCGGGGTCGGCGTTCATCGATCGCACCGGAGAAGGTCGAGCAGGTCATCCTTCGGGCGACCCAACCGCCCGCGCCGCGGACGCGATGGAGCGTGCGCACCATGGCCGCCGCGGTGGGGCTGTCGCCAGACAGCGTCCACCGGATCTGGCGCGCCAACGAGATCAAGCCGCATGTGGTCAAGACCTTCAAGGTGTCCACCGACCCGCAGTTTGCGGAGAAATTCTGGGACGTGATCGGCCTGTATCTGGATCCGCCCGAGCGGGCATTGGTGCTCTGTTGCGACGAGAAGAGCCAGTGTCAAGCCTTGGAACGCACCCAGCCGGGCTTGCCCCTACGAAGCGGGTCGGCGCGGACGCAGACCCATGACTACCGACGCCATGGGACGATCACGCTGTTTGCGGCCCTGAACTATCTGGACGGGAAACTCATCTCGCGGACCGAGGTGCAGCACACGCACGTCGAATGGCTCCGATTCCTCAAGCAAATCGACCGGGAGACGCCGCCCTCCGTGGATCTCCATCTGATCGTCGACAACTACTGTACCCACAAGGATCACCGCGTGCGGGCGTGGTTGGCGAAGCATCCGCGGTTCCACCTGCACTTCACGCCGACCAGTGCCTCATGGCTCAATCTGATCGAGCGCTTTTTCGCGGACCTGACCCAGGAGGTGATCCGAGAAGGAAGTTTCGACAGCGTCAGGGCCTTGGTGGCCGACATCGAACGCTACCTCGCTGATCGGAATCTGATGCCCAAGCCCTACAAGTGGAAGGCGACGGGCGAGGCCATTCTCCGTAAGATCCAACGCGCCCGCGCGGCTTTGGCAGCGCAGCAAGAGGCGGTTGTTAGGTAACCCTATTTGCCGGACAGGACACTAGGCCCGCGACCGCCTGTTCGCCTCCATCGACCCCGCCGCCTGAAACACCCCGCCACGCGCGGCATCGACCCGGCAGCTTGGTGTCGCGGGAGCCGGGCTGGGCGGGGCGGGTCGCCGCACGGGTGAACGGGGGCGCTGCCGCAGCAGCGGACCGGGAGCACGCCCGCGGGGGGCAGGCGCCGGAGGCGATTCCCGCCGGGACCGGTCCGTCCGACGGTCGACCTCGTGAACGTCCGGCCGACCCGGGCGCCGAGCCTCCTTTCTTCGGGTCCGTTACGTAACGGCATAGAATAGCCTTGTGGCATTGACGAACGCGGAGCGGCAGGCGCGTTACCGGGAGCGGCGGAAGGCCGGCGAGCTCCGGCTCCGGTACCGCCGGCCGGCGGACCGGAGATCGCGGCCACAGCAGTGGGACGACGCGGTGCAGACGCTCCTGGCGCTGCAGGACCAGTACCGGGAGTGGCGGGACGCGTTGCCGGAAACCCTCGCCGGATCCGCGACCGCGGAGTTGCTCGGGCAAGTCTGCGATCTGGATCTGTCGGTACTGGAGGCTGTCGAGCTGCCCAGGGGCTTCGGGCGGGACGGCTAGACCACCGGCGACAGCTTCCCGGTTGGCGGCCACGAACCGGCGCCGGTGCCGGCATCCGGGAGGCCGTTGATGCCTGCGGGGTCGTGCTCCCCGGTTCGGACCCGACCTCCGGGACGCACGGCAGCGGTCGGGAGGTCGGTACCGCGTAGCTGCGGGACGGCCGACGTGTCAACGCGCTGCGCGCGTCCGCGCGTCCGGGTGCACGACAAGAAAGTTGGGGATTTTCCGTTGGGGGTATTGAGCGAGCACTGATCGACCGATTCCTCGGGTAGGAGGACTCCGACCATGCCCGAGGCGCAGTTGACTGAACCGCTCGATCACGCGGCCGAAAAAGGGGGCGTCAAGGAGCTGTTCGCCGCGTTGGACGCGGCGGTCAAGGCCGACGTGGACGCGTTCCTCAGACAAGGAGACGCGAATGCCCAGGACTTCGAGACCCTCTTGCAGACCGTTCACCGTCGAGCGCTCGCCACGGCGAGCCAAGCCGTCAAGGTGATTGGCGCGCAGCGTTCGTAGCCGCGCTCGCAGCCGAAATCGATGCGCTCATCAGACCGCGGCGGTCCGCCGCGCAGGACTTCGAGGCCCTCGAGCAGGCCCTCCGCCGCCAAGCCCTCGGCCTCGCCGCGCAGGCGATGGCGGAGTACTACGACGCGGACTATTCCGACCATTCGAGTTCGACGATAGCGTGCGCCTGCGGCCAGACGGCGCACTACGCCGGCCGCCGCCCGAAGACCTTCACCACGCTGTTGGGACCGCTGACCCTGCACCGCGCCTACTACCACTGCGCCGCCTGCCGCCGGGGAAGCTGTCCGCGCGACCGGGCCTGGGTCTGCAAGACACCTCGCTGTCGCCCGCCACGGCGCGGCTGGTGGGACTGGCGGCGACGAGCGTCAGCTTCGCCGAAGCGAGCGAGTGGATGGGGGAGCTGGCCGGCGTGGCGGTCGACCCCAAACAGGTCGAGCGCATCGCCGAAGCGCTGGGCCGCGAAGTCGCGGCCGACGAACGCGAGAGGGTCGAGCCCGCACCCGGCGCGGCATCGACGATGTACCTGGGGCTTGACGGCACCGGCGTGCCGGTGCGCAAGTCCGAGGTGGAAGGCCGGCGCGGCAAGCAGCCCGACGGGTCGGCCAAGACCCGCGAGGTCAAGCTCGTCACCGTGTGGACGGCGGAAACACGCAACGCCGACGGCCTCCCCGAACGCGACCCCGGGTCGGTCAGCTACAGCGCCGCGGTCGAGAGCGCGGCCAGCCGCCCCACCGACCCGCTGCCTTCCCCGTTCGCGCAACGGGCGTATCGCGAAGCGCGGCGGCGCGGCTTCGACACCGCGGCGCGACGCGTCATCATCGGCGACGGGGCCGAGTGGATCTGGAATCTGGCCGCCGAACAGTTCCCCGGCGCCATCGAAATCGTCGACATCTACCATGCCAAGGGGCATCTGTGCGATGTCGCCAAGGCCATCTACGGCGCCGGCACGGACTTGGCCGCCCAGTGGGGCAAGGACCGGCGGGACGAGTTGGACGCCGGGCGGTTCGATGCGATCCTGACCGCCCTGCGCGCCCACCGTGAGACTTGCGAGGAGGCCCGCAAGTGTATCGACTACCTGACCCGCAACCGCCACCGGATGCGCTATCCGGAGTTCCGAGCGTGGGGTCTTTGCGTGTCGTCGGGCGTCGTCGAGGCCGGATGCAAGCTCGCTATCGGCGCCCGGCTCAAGCGCGCCGGCATGCACTGGACCGTGGCCGGCGCCAACGCCATCATCGCCCTGCGGTGCTGCAAGCTCAGCGGCCGCTTCGAGGATTTCTGGGAAAGACGAGCCGCCAGGGCCGCCTGACAGTCATCTCACGAATCTGACGTGCACCCCGCGCGTCCTCCGCGATGCTACGGCCCTTCGGGTGACACGCCGCCCGCCCCGCGGCTCGGATGGCAGTTATGGGCCTTGCGGCCCGGCCTGGACGGGGGCGTCCCGGCCGTCCACGACGCCTCACGGGACGGCAGCTAACCCAGCTAACCCCAGCTAACCCACAGCTAACCCCCGGCTACTGACCCAACCCACGCCTCGGGGTGGGAGTCGGCGGCGGGGACGGTGCCTTCCCCGGGGCTGGGTGTCGCATCGCCGAACAGCTCCGCCCACGCAGGAGGGCTGCCCCGACAAGCCCACCAGGGGCCACCGGGGGCCGCTTCGTCGCCCATGACGGATAATGTCGGTCAGCGTGCGCAGGGCTCTTCGCAGCCCGCGTCAGGACCCCTGTTTCGGTCCGCCGATTCGGCCGCCGTCACCTCGGCTCACGTGCCGCCGCTTCAGGCTCATTTCAGGATTGGAAACGACTTGCCCCGCCCCTTCAGGAATGGTGAGGACCTCGACGCACGAGCATGTAAAACATAGTTTTACGGCATGACGAAGACGATCACCCGGATCGGGAACTCCCAAGGCATCATCTTCGACGCTGCCTTGATGGATCTGGCCCACCTCAAGGTCGGAGACCGGCTAACGGTCAGCCTCCACGAGGGCGGTTCGATCGTGCCGACGCCGGTCCGTCCCGTGATCGGTTCCGAGAGAGCCGCCTTCGTCTCCGTCACCTGCCAGTCGACCCCCGCGGCGGGGGCAGGGGGCTGTGCGTTCTGTGCGGCGCCTGTCCCAGCGGCCCGGGTTGTATGGCTCACGCCGTGTCGCGGCCATACCGAGGCGCCGATACCCGCACACAGCCGGGTCTGATAGCGGGTCTTCGGCCAACCGGCCAAGCCGGAGTGTGGGCCGGGCCGCCTCGCGCTGCTCGACTGTCGACCCTCCCGGCGCGCCAGCGATCTCCACGTGGTAGACGGCCGAGGTTCTGGTCGTCGAAGCCGCCGGCCGCGGCCGGCGACGGGCTGCAGCGCTGGCGACGAGCCGACGCGGGCGCCTTCGACGGCGAGTTTCAGGCCCCCGACCTGCCGCAGGCGGCCGACTGGGGGCAGCCCGCGAGTCGGCCACCCAAGCCGCTGGTCCGCCTGGCCTCATCGAACCGGACCCAGCTCTGGCGCGCCGCCGAGACGTCGACTTTTCCCCCGCAGGCAACCATGCGCGCCGTCACGACGGCCGTGATCGCAATTCTGTGCCCATTCTCGCGATAGGATGAGAGGCATGTTGGACCCTGGAACCTCGTCGAGCTGCTGACGCTGGCGTGCGTGCTGTACGCGGCTGTCATGGGCCACCGGCTGCAGAGACGCGCTCCGACGAGCTGGGCGGCAAGGTGCGAGGAGGACGCGCTGGATGTTCGACACCCTCACCATCGTCAGGCAGTTGACCGAGGCAGGCATCGGTCGCGATCATGCGGACGCCATCGCGGACGGCATCCGCCAGGCTGCCGAGCACGGCGAGCATGTCACGCCGGAGACACTGCGTGCCGAGATTGCCGGCGTGCTGACCGCCATCAGCGCTGCCGAGACCCGCCTGACGTGGCGCATGCTCGCCGTCGCCGGGCTCGTGATAGCCGCGCCACGGCTGCTCGGCTGACGTTCACCAAGCGCGACCGGGGCCTCGACGCGAACGGCGCTGAAACACTTGGCGGACCGTCCTCCGGTGGGCCGGGCGGTGCGAGACCCTGAAGCCGCGCGCTGGCACCCAGGAACCGAACGGGCGGGTCGTCTTGTGCGGGGCCGAACTAGACCCGGACGGCAGCCAGGTGTGGTTCCGGATCACGGCGACGGCGTGCTCTTCTCTCCCGGCTTGAGGCGGTGGAACCGGGAGAGCGGCTCCCGGTGCTGCCGGCGCCTCTCGGCCGCCTTGCGCGTCGCCTCGCGCAGGTCCTCGCGATGCAGCACCACGCCCTTGCCGTCGAAGGCCAGCACGACCACCGACCCCTCGGGCGGCGGCTCGCCCTCCGCTGCACGGCGCGTCTCGTAGAACGCGTCGAAGTCCTCAGCCGCCCGAACCACCAACGGTTCGGCCTGACGCTTGGGCACCTCCGCCCCGGTGCTGCGAGCCATTTGATTCCTGCTTGGAAAGTGGGAAAGCGCCGAGGGAAGCACGAGATTCGTGGTTGACCGCTCATTGCGAGACGGGCGGTCCCACGCGAACCGTGACCACATCGGTGTCGTGGAACTGCTGGTGGCGCACCGATGATGCGTAATGACGCAGCAGCCGCAGGGAGACTTCTTCCTCGACCGGCGGCCCCGTGACCTGTTCGCTGAGCAGCGCTATCCGATCCTCGAGATTCGTCTCGTCGGTCGTAGCGACGAACTCCAGATCGACCGCGTCGGCGTCATCGCGTGCGATCAGCAGTATTAGCCGCTCAAGGTTCGCCGTTCCGTTCTCTTCCTGCCCGGTGAGGGTGACCAGCATCTCCTCGCCGACCGCCCGGAGCCGTTCGGTCATCTCCTTGTTCCGGCCCCCGCGGGCAGCAAAGTCGGTCAAGAACGCATCAATCTTTGGGTATGCCTCAAGAGTCAATGCCGTCTTGATGCGTCGGCGGCGTGGCCCGGTCAGCTCCACGAACTGCATCAGGGCGATCACCGTGAAGCCGCCAACCGTCATTCCGTTCCCGAGCAGTTCGCTCCACGGCCCTTGGAAGTACTCTGGGAAGACCCAGTCGAGCTGGAACGCAATTCCCAACCAGAACGCGAGGCCCGTCGCGATGCCCTTCCGATAATCGAGGCCGTCGTGCATGAGGATTTTCATGCCCAGGATGAAGAGGAACGACACCAGCACGATGAAGTAGGCGGCTACCACCGGTCCCGGGATCGCAACTATGACGGCCACGAGCTTGGGCAGGAACGCCAGCCCGATGAAGATTATGCCGACACACACGCCAACCGAACGGGCCGCCACCCTGGTGAGCTCGGCGACCGCGATGCTGTTCGCATAGGTGCTGTTCGGTACCGTACCGGCCAGGCCGGAGAGCAGGTTGCCCAGGGCGTCGGCGCCGAGCGCGCCCTGTATCGACTGAAAGTCGATGGCGCGCGGACTGCGCCACGAGATCCGCTGGATGGCGATGCTGTCGCCGATCGTGTCCAGGGCGCCGACGAGCGTCACCAGTATGAATGCCGGCAGGAGGGCCCAGAAATCCGGGCCGAAGCTAACGTCAAATCCGGGCCAGGCCATCGCTGGCCACCCGATCCAGGCAGCGTCGAGGACGCGCGCCGTGTCGTAGATCCCGAAGGCCACGCTGCCGGTCACGCAGCCCGCGACCA
Organism: Vicinamibacterales bacterium; assembly: GCA_965215895.1. Lineage (GTDB taxonomy): Bacteria > Acidobacteriota > Vicinamibacteria > Vicinamibacterales > UBA8438 > JAJEEA01. The sequence goes on from OZ244130.1 coordinate 2,330,977, forward strand.
TACCGATGGCCGCTCCCCAGAGCCTCCAGGAGCCGGACCCGCGGAGCGAGATCGCGACTATCACCGCGAAGGTCACGCCCGCGGTGACCGGCGCAGCGGCGGGCGACGCGTCCGCCGGCACCTCGGTCAGCTTGCCCAGGATGATGGGTCCGACGGTCACCGGAATCAGCATCAGCACGGTGCCCGCTACGGTCGGCGTGAATATCTTTCGGAACAGCGACAACCTCGCGGCAAGGATGAACTGACACAGGGACGAAATGACTATCAGACTTGCCAGCAGCCCACCCCCGCCCTGCTCGAGCGCCGAAACGCAAATGGCGAGGAAGGCACTGCTACTACCCATGACCAAGAGGTAGCCGGAGCCTATGCGCCCGACGCGGACAGCTTGGACCACGGTGGTCACCCCGCTGACCAGGAGAGCGGCGAACACCGCCCATGACAAGTAGGCTTCACTGCCGCCCACCACGCCGATCAGAATCGCCGGCGTCAGCACAACGCCCGCGACGGAGAGCATGGCGTACTGGAATCCGAGGCCGACGGTTAGCGCGAGCGGAGGCCGCTCGTCGGGCTCATAACGAACGTTCTGGTTGTGGCTGTCGTTATTGGATTCCATCGCTTCTGTCTTTCCCGGTGTGCGGGCAAAGGATTCGGGGAAATGGCGATCACGTCACCGTCGCAGGGCCGGACCCGACTGTGGCGTGTCTACTGTCCAGAGTGCGCCGCGCGCGCGGGATCAGGCCGCGGGCCCTGGTTGGTACGCCGTCATGGGTTCACTTCTCTTCACCGGTCATCGGGTAGTCCGCAGCCGCGATCTCCAAGACCACCCTTGCTGTAGCCAAGCGTTGGCCGTTGTGGTGGCGCCGACGGTCATGGTGGTCGAGTGGAGAGTCTGGGCAGCAGCGGGGACAGCGAAAAGGAGGGCGGCGAGCGCGAGGATGCACGCCATGGCAGTGCCCCGAGTCCGTTCCGGACGGGGCAACCGATCTTTCGAGGATCACGTCATCGGTGCCCACGGCGTGATCGCACGCTTCCATGATTTTCGGGTTCACCCGCATCACCAACCGCCCCTTTGTGGGACTCCCGCGGTGGAGCAGGTTGTCGAGCTCCTCGCCGAAGTGTCCGGCTTCCGAATTCGGTGTGTCGTGCGGCATTGTACACATGAACGTGCGAACTGAAAATCGAGCATCCCAACGGCGCGTTCGACCCCACTTCCAGCAACCGCCGCCCGGTGTGCGGCGGGCGGTTCCCCCGCGCCGCGTGGCGTCTTGGCGCGGGCCGGCCAAGGGGGGGGAGCAGGTGGAGGAACGTCCGGAGGCGGTGCGGGGGCGGGGCTTCGGGGACCGCTGCGGCCGGGCATGGAGCGCGAGGTCGCGCTCGAGCTCCTGAGCCAGCCCGGGGGCCTCGGGCGCCGTGCATGCGCGCGGCGCGGGTGTCCACGATCCCATGGCTGGGGCAACCGGCTACGGGGTGGGCGGGCTGCAGTTGATGCCGGTCGCCGGACCGGCGCTGGAGAGCGGGAGAGCGGGCTGTCGATGGGCGAAGGCCGCCGCTGGCGACGGGCACTTGCCGTAGCCGGCCGTTTGGTGCACGATCGCAGACGCACGTGTCCGAAGAACCCAGCCCATCCGGCACTGCCGCGGCCACGCGGATAGCCGTACCCGACGACGGGATCGAGCAACTGTTCGGCGCCCACGATTCCCACCTCACGACGTTCGAGGAGCTGTTCGGGGTGCGGGTCCGCACCGACGGCAACCACTTGCTGGTCGAGGGCGAGCCGCGGGCGGTCGAGGGGCTGGAACGGACCGTCCGTCAGTTGTCGGGGCTGGTCGGCGACGGCTACCGGTTGTCGCCCGACGACGTGCGGCAGGCGGCCCAGCTCGTGATGCAGGATGCGTCGGTCCGGCTGCGCGACTACTTCGTCAAGACCACCGTCAAGGCGTCGAGCACGCGGCAGGTCGCCCCCAAGAGCCTGAACCAGCGGCGGTATCTGGAGGCCATCGATCGGCACGACGTGGTGTTCGGGGTCGGACCCGCGGGGACCGGGAAGACCTATCTCGCGATGGCCCAGGCCGTCGCGTACCTGACTGCCAAGAAGGTCACCCGCATCATCCTCGCGCGCCCCGCCGTCGAGGCCGGCGAGCGTCTCGGGTTCCTGCCGGGGGACATGCAGGAGAAGGTGAACCCCTACCTGCGTCCGCTCTACGACGCGCTCTACGACATGCTCGACCTCGATCGGGTTGATCGGCTGCTGGACCGCCGGACCATCGAGATCGCCCCCCTCGCGTTCATGCGCGGGCGGACCCTCAACGACGCGTTCGTGATTCTCGATGAGGCCCAGAACACCACCGCCGAGCAGATGAAGATGTTCCTCACCCGGCTGGGGTTCGGATCCAAGGCGGTGATCACGGGCGACATCACCCAGATCGATCTGCCGGCGGGGCGCGTCTCCGGCCTCGTCGAGGTCCTGGGGATCCTGGAGCACGTGGACGGCATCGCGTTCACCCGGTTCGACGATCGCGACGTCGTCCGCCACCCCCTCGTTCGGAGGATCGTCCGGGCCTATGAGACCTACGCGGAAGGTCCCGCCGCGCCGGCCGCGGCGGGGGCCCCGTCCGCGACGGCATCGTTCGATCCGGCGCCATGACCCCGCTCGATCTCCCATGACTGCGGACGACCCCGACCCTCGCCCCGCCCGACCGACCGCCCGGCTGGAGGTGGTGGTGACGGACGGGCGCGGACGGCCCAGGGCGGCCGGCGATCTGCCGGCATGGCTCGCCGGGGTGGCGCCCCGGTCCGCGGCCGGCGTGGCGGTGGTCGCCCTGGTCTGCGATCGAAAGATGCGCGATCTCAACCGCCGGTTCCGCGCCATCGACCGGGTGACCGACGTCCTGTCCTTCCCGGCCGAGGCCGGCGAGCCGGGGCCGCCCGGCGCCGGGCCGGCCGGCGGCGCGCCGTGCCTGGGAGACATCGTGATCGCCACCGGGCGGGCGGCGCGGCAGGCGCGCGCGGCCGGGCTCGCCGAGCCGCAGGAGTGGCGCCGTCTCGCCCTGCACGGCCTGCTGCACCTGCTGGGCTACGACCATGAACGGGACGATGGACGCATGCGGCGCCTGGAGCGGCGGCTTCAGCGCCGCGGCGGGTTGCCGGTGGAAGGCGCATGATGCCCCTGGCGCTGTTTCTCCTCGGATGCGCGGTGGTGTACGTCGCGACCATCGAGTCGGCGCTCGGGGCGATGGTCCGGCTGCCGGAGCGGCTGACCGCGGAGCGGGATGCCCGCAACGAGTCCCTGGTCACCCATCTCTCGGATCCCCTCCGCCTGTACGTGATCACCCGCCTGCTGCGGGGCGGCCTGTTCGCCGTCGCCGCCGTGATCCTGGCCCACCTGATCGGGGTGGCGACGCCCCGGGCGGCGGGCGTGCTGCTGTTGAGCATCGTGGGGTTCGTCCTCGTCTGCGAGCAGGTGGTGCCGTCGGCCCTCGCGCGGCGCAACGCCGGCCGGGTGCTCGAGCTGTTGCTGCCGTCGTTCGATCTGGCCCTCCGGGTCCTGGGGCCGGTGACCGGCTGGCTGCTGCGTCTGGCGCGGCCGCCGCGCGGGCGGAGCAACGGACGCGGCAACGGCGGGGCGGACCATCCGTCGGGCGAGGACGAGGAGATGCGGCCGGAGGCGGTCGACCCCGAGGAGCGGCGTCTGCTTCAGTCGGTGGTGGATTTCGGGGGGACGCTGGTGCGCGAGGTGATGACTCCGCGGCCGGATATCGTCGCGATCGCCCACGATGCGACGGTGGGGGAGCTGCGGGCCTTGTTCGCGGCCGAGGAGTACTCGCGCATCCCGGTGTTCGAGAACGACCTCGACAACATCCTGGGCTTCGTCTTCGCCAAGGACCTGGTGAACCTCGAGGGGGTCTCCGGGAGCTCCCCCATCCTTCCGCGCCTGCTCCGGCCGGCCTGTTTCGTGCCCGAGGGCAAGCGGGTGGCCGACCTGTTGCGCGAGCTGCAGCTCCGGCACGCGCAGAGCGCCATGGTCGTCGACGAGTACGGGGGCACCGCGGGGCTCGTGACCATCGAGGATCTGCTCGAGGAGATCGTCGGCGAGATCCGGGACGAGTACGACGGCGACGAGTCCGAGCAGGTCGTCGAGGAGGACGGCGGGCGCTTCGTGTTCCTCGCCACGGTCGGGGTCGGCGAGCTGGCCGAGCGCATGGGGGTGTCGGTCGAGCGGGACGGCTTCGAGACCGTGGGCGGCTACCTGCTGGCCCGGCTCGGACGGGTGCCGGCGGTCGGAGAGACCGTCGACGTGGACGACCTCGTCGTCGAGGTGCTCGAGGCCGAACGCCGGCGGGTGCGGAAGGTGCGGGTCAGCCGCCGGACGGCGGCGGAAACGGTCGAGGGATAGCCGTGCCGGAGACGGAGCAGCGGGTCGTGCGCACCGGGTTCGTGTCGCTGATCGGGCGCCCCAACGCGGGCAAGTCCACCCTCGTCAACCGGGTCGTCGGCACGAAGCTGGCCATCGTCTCCGACAAGCCGCAGACCACGCGGAACCGGATCCTGGCGGTACGGAACTATGCGGGGGAGACCGCGGCGCAGGTGGTCTTCGTGGACACCCCCGGCATTCACCGGCCGCTGCACCGGATGAACGTGCGCATGGTCGAGATGGCCCTTGAGTCGATCGGCGAGGTGGACCTGATCGGGCTCGTGCGGGACGCCACCGACGGTCTCGGCGCCGGCGACCGGTTCGTCATCGACGCCCTGAAGGAGGCGCCGGCGCCGGTGCTGCTCGTCCTCAACAAGATCGACCTCATTGCGAAGTCGCGCCTGCTGCCGATCATCGACTGGTACCGGCGGCAGCGCGAGTTCGCGGCCATCGTTCCGGTGTCGGCGGCGACCGGCGACGGGGTCGACATCCTCGAACGGGAGATCATCGGACGGCTTCCCGCGGGCGAGCCGCTCTATCCCGACGACTATCTCACCGATCAGCCGGAACGCCTGCTCGCGGCCGAGACGGTGCGCGAGAAGGTGTTGCGCCATACCCACACGGAGCTGCCGTTCGTGACGGCGGTGGTCGTCGACCGTTTCGACGACGAGAGCGAGCCGGGACGCCTGCAGCTCTTCTGCTCGATCCTGGTGGAACGCAAGTCCCAGAAACCGATCGTCATCGGGGCCGCCGGGGCGCGCATCCGGCAGATCGGGACCGAGGCCAGACAGGACCTCGAACGGTTCTTCGGCACCCCCGTCTATCTGGATCTGCACGTGAAGGTACGGGCCGACTGGCGCGACAACGACCGGATCCTGGATCAGGCGGGCGTGGCGCCGACCCAGCAGGGATGAGGGACCACACACGGCGCCTTCGCGGACACCACGTCAGCGCCGCAGCGGCCGGCGCGACCCACCGGAGCCGTATCGGGAGCCGATTCCCCGCCAGCCCGCCGTGGGACTCGACGCGGGCCGCATGCCGGCCGTCGCGGCGGGGGCAACTAACGCGCCAACCGCTCGGCGAAATTGCGCAGGAAGTTGACGACGTGCCAGATCTCCTCGTCGGTGATGCGGCCCTCCCAGGCGTCCATGTCGTAGTTCGGAGGGACGCCGTTGCGAATCACCAGGTAGATGTCGCCGTCACGGTCGCCGTGCGCCCACTCGTCGTCGATCAGGTTCGCCGGCCTCGAACCCGGCGGCGCGGTCATGCCCTGGCCGTCGGCCTGTATGCCGTGGCACGAACGGCAGAAGCGGCCGTAGACCCGCAGGCCGGCCCTCACCGATTCCTGGGTCGCCTCGATCGGGTTCTCCGGGGCCTCGGCGGCAGCCTCCTGCTCGGGTCCGGCGGCGATCAGCGGGGCTGAATCGGCGGCCGTGAACAGGGCGAAGGCGAAAGCGGCCAGGACGGGCACGACTCGGGCAAGACTGGATAGGGTCACGCATCCTCCTCGATGTGGAAGTCTCACCAAGAGTCTATACCGCGCCGCCGCGGGTCGGTCCGGCCCGGCGACCCTTCGCGGTTGACCCGTTCGCCGGCGACGGGATACACTGCCGGTCCTGACTTGGGCACACCCAATCGGAGAGATGAGCGAATGCGTAGATTGAGCGTCTTCTTCATGGCGATCTTGCTGACCGCGGGCACGGCCGGGGCCCAGCAGGCGGAGCCGCAGCCCTACGGCGATCTGGCCGAGGTGATGCGCGGCATTCTCTTCCCCAACTCGAACCTGATCTTCGACGCGCAGACGAACAACCCCGACGATCCGGTCGAGGCGGCCGAGGGCGATTCCACCAGCGCGCGCTTCGCGAGCATCTACACCGGGTGGGAGGCTCTTGAGAACGCGGCCGTCGCGCTCGTGGAGGCCGCCAACCTGATCGAGCTTCCGCGCGTGTGCGAGAACCTCGAGGACGACCCCGCGCGCAACGGCGTGCCGGTCCCGATCGAACGCGACGACTGGAAGCAGTATGTCGCCGGGCTGCGGGCGGCGGGTCGGACCGCCTACGAGTGGGCGCAAGCCCGCGTCTACGACGATTTCGACGTCATCATCATGACCGGCGAGATCGCCGAGGCCTGCTCGAACTGCCACGGCGTCTACCGGGACAGCTACACCGATCCGCCGACCCCGCGTTGCACGCCCCCCGGCGCGAACTGAGCGCGCCCGGTTGCACGCCGGCGGTGAAGCGCCGTTGCACGGAGGGAGCGCCTCCCGGCGCGGCGGAAGGCCCTGCCGGCGGAGACCCCGCCTGACCGTCAGTAAGCAGGCTGTGCCTGCTGCCGATCGTCGACGGGTATCGCCGGCAGCGCGAACTTCGGGGCCATCGTGCCGGTGTCGGCGGCGACCCGTGACGGGGTCGAATCCCCGAGCGCGAGCTCGTGGAGCGGCTTCCCGCCGGTGAGCCGCTCCATCCCGGCGGCTTCCTCACCGATCAGTCGGAGCGCCTGCCCGCGGCCGAGGGCGTGCGCGAGAAGCTGCCAAGTCAGTCACCCGCATGCTGAATTGCCGTTCGTGACCGCCGTGGTCGTCGACCGTCTCGACGGGATGAGCGGACGGAGAGGCCCCGATCGCTGTGCTACACTGAAAAGTTGCTGGTACTGATTGTGGATTATCCAGACGAACCCGACTTGTCGCGGCGTTCGGTCGTGACCGCCCCCCGGACGACGGGACCATGCCCTTCCATCGCCGAATCGACGTGGTGCTCGACTCGGTCAAGCGACTGCAGAGGATTGGTGCGTCCGCCAATCTCCTGAATCTCCTCCAGAAACAGCGTCCCGCCGACCTCGCCGAGGTCCTGAACCAGCTCTCGGACAAGGACCGCCACGGCGCGTTCGACCTGCTCCTCGACCACAACAGCCGCCTCGCGATGGAGGCGCTGATGGAGTACGGCCCCGAGCCCGGCGCCCGGCTGCTGGCGGACCAGCCGCCGGAGCGCATAGCCCTGTGGCTGCTGGACCTGCCGTCGGACGACGCCGCGGCGCTGATCGACGAGCTGCCCGAGGACCTGTCGGCGGCCGTGCTCGAGCGGATGCGCCCCCACGAGTCGGGCGAGGTCGAGAACCTGCTCGAGTATCGCGAGCAGACCGCCGGCCGCATCATGAACCCGACGGTGTTCGCGCTGTCGGAGGACCTGACGGCGGGCGAGGCGATCCAGGCCCTGCAGGGGTCGCGCGAGGTGGAGATGGTCTTCTACCTCTACGTGGTCGACGAGCGCCGGCATCTGGTGGGCGTGGTGTCGTTGCGACGGCTGCTGCTCGTGGCCCCCGAGACCCCCCTGCAGCGGATCATGACCACCGACCTGATCAGCGCGCGGGTCGAGACGGACCAGGAAGAGGTGGCGCAGCACGTCGCGAACTACAACCTGCTGGCGATCCCGGTGGTCGACGAGGAGAACAAGCTCGTCGGCATCATCACCGTCGACGACGTCATCGACATCATCAAGGACGAGGCGACGGAGGACCTCTACCGGCTGGCCGGGGTCAGCGGCGACGAGCACGTGTTCACGCCCGCCCTCGAGTCGGCGCGGAAGCGGCTGCCGTGGCTGGCGATGAACCTGGTCACCGCCGCGCTCGCCGCGTTCGTGGTGCGGGTGTTTCAGGCGACCATCGATCAGGTCGTGATGCTGGCGGTCCTCATGACCATCGTCGCCAGCATGGGGGGCAACGCCGCGACCCAGACCCTCACGGTGATCGTGCGGGCCATCGCGCTGGGAGAGCTCACCTGGGGCAACTCCCGCAGGGCGGTGCTGAAGGAGGCGCTGGTCGGGCTGGGCAACGGACTGGTCCTCGGCTCGGTGGGGGCCCTGGTGGCCTGGCTGCTGTCCGGGAACGTCTACCTGGGGGCGATCCTGGCCCTGGCGATGGTGATCAACCTGCTGGTCGCGGCGGTGGCCGCGACCCTGATTCCGATCGCCCTGCGGGCGCTCAAGGTGGATCCGGCGCTGGCGTCGGCGGTCTTCATCACGACGTTGACGGACGTCTTCGGGTTCTTTGCCTTTCTCGGCCTGGCCACCCTCTTCCTGCCTTATCTGGAGCAGTTGGCGTGATCGCCCCGGTGGTCGGTCATCGTCTGGGCGGCGGGGGGACGCTACAATGGGGGCCAGCCGGTGTCCCGGGGGGGGACGCGCGGCGCACTTCGCGCTCGCGATGCCAGTCCTGACGACCGACGCGCTGATCCTGCGCACCTACCATCTTGGTGAAGCGGACCGCATCGTCGTGTTCCTGACGCCCGAGCGGGGAAAGAAGCGCGGCGTCGCCAACGGCGCGCGCAGCCCGCGCTCGCGGCGGTTCGCGGGCGGGCTCGAGCCGCTGACCGCGGTGCGGCTCGCCTACTACGAGCGGGAGCACCGCGACCTGGTCCGGCTGAGCTACGTCGAGCCGGTGCGGTCTCCGATGTCCGCGCGGGACGGCGAACGGCTCGGCTACGTCGAGTACTTCGCGGAGATCCTCGACGAGTGTGCGCAGGAAGCGGAGCCGAACGCGCCGCTGTTTCGTCTCGGGTCGGCGGTGGGGGCGTTGCTGGCCGGGGAGATCCCGATCGCCCGGCTGGCGCGCTACTTCGAGTACTGGGTGCTGCGGCTGCAGGGGGTCTATCCCTCGCTGAACGTCTGCGGGCGTTGCGGCCGCCGCCCCGATCGCGGCGGCCGTATCGACGCGGCGGGCGGCGGCTTCCGGTGCGACGCGTGCGCCGGCGACCGGGGCCTCCCGTTGTCGGCCGAGGCGGTGCGGTTTCTCCGCGACGCCGCCGCGACCCCGCCGGACGCGCTGGCGCAGGTCGGGTTGCCGCCGCGCGCGGACCAGGAGCTCGACCGGGCCCACGAGCGCCTGCTGGCGATGCATCTCGAGAAGGAGCTGCGGGCCGCCAAGGTGTTGCGGGCGATGGCCCGGACGAGCTCCGGAGCGACGCCATCATGATGAAGACACGTGACCGCAGGATTCGCACCCCGGCCGCCGCCGCGGGTCGCCGTCGCGCGACGATTCCGGCCGCGCCGCCGGGAGGCTCGTACCGGGTGGTGACGCCGTGACCTTCCAGGATCTGATAGCGTCGTTGTCGCGCTTCTGGTCGTCGCGGGGATGCCTGATTCACCAGCCCCTCGACACCGAGGTGGGGGCCGGCACGATGCACCCGGAGACGTTTCTGCGGGTGCTCGGGCCCCGGCCCTGGCGGGTCGCCTACGTGCAGCCGTCCCGGCGCCCCGCCGACGGGCGGTTCGGCGAGAACCCGAACCGGTTGTTCAAGCATCATCAGTTCCAGGTCATCCTGAAGCCCTCGCCCGACGCCGCCCAGGATCTCTATCTCGACAGCCTGCGGGTGTGCGGCATCGACCCGTCGCGTCACGACGTGCGCTTCGAGGAGGACAACTGGGAGTCTCCGACCCTCGGGGCGTGGGGCATCGGGTGGCAGGTGCTGCTCGACGGGATGGAGATCACCCAGTTTACCTATTTTCAGCAGGCCGGCGGCATCGAGCTGTGCCCGGTGTCGGTCGAGCTGACCTACGGGCTCGAACGCATCGCGATGCACCTGCAGGGGGTGGACGACGTCTACGACCTCGAGTGGGCGCCGGGCGTGACCTATCGCACGGTGCGGCACCAGGACGAGGTGGAGCAGACGAAGTATGCCTTCGGCATGATCGACATGCCGGAGTCGGAGTTCGCCGCCTGTCATCGCGACCTGTTCGAGCAGCATCACCGCATGGCCCGGACCCTGGTGCGGTCGGGGCTGGTGCTGCCGGCCCTCGATGCCTGTCTCAAGTGCTCGCATACGTTCAACATCCTGGACGCCAGCGGCGGGATCGGGGTGACCGAGCGGGCCGCGTACATCCTGCGGGTGCGCGAGCTGGCGGTGGCGGTGGCCAGGGCGCACGCGGGCGTCGGCGACGCCGCCGCCCCCAAGGCGTAGCCCGCGGGCGGACTCCTCGACGGGTTGGTCGGGCAGGGAGCGGAGCCGCGTGGCGGCGATTTGCGGGCCAGGACATCATGTATCGAGAGTTGCTGATCGAGATCGGGTGCGAGGAGCTGCCGGCGAGCTGGTTGCCGCCGCTCGTGCAACAACTCGGCGCCTGCGTCGGCGCCCGGCTCGAGGCGGCGCGGCTCGCGTGTCCGACCCCCCCGGAGTCGTTCGCGACGCCGCGCCGCCTCGCGGTCCGCGCGGCCCGGGTGGCGGAACGGCAACCGGACATCGAGGAGACCCTCACCGGACCACCGCTGCGGGCGGCGCTCACCGCCGGGGGAGACCCGACCCCCGCCGCCCTCGGGTTCGCCCGAAAGCACGGCGTCGCCGTGAACCGGCTCATCCGGATTGAAACGCCCAAGGGGACCTATCTGGCCCACCGGCGCCGGCAGCGGGGGAAGGCGGCCCGGACGGTGCTCGGCGGCGTGCTGGCCGCCACTCTGCGCGATCTCGCCTTTCCGAAGCAGATGCACTGGGATGCCCGGCTCGATGACGGTCGGGGCGACCTTCTCTTCGGGCGTCCCATCCGCTGGCTGGTTTTTCTGTTCGGGGGGCGGGTCGTGCCCTTCGTCATCGGGCGAACGCCGGAGGCGGCGGCGCGGGGCGTGGCGCCGATTCGCGCCGGCTCGACGACCCGCGGGCACCGGTTCTTCGCCCGGGAGGCCCGGCCGGGGCGTCCGGTGCGGGTGGGCTCGTTCGCCGAGTACCGCAAGACCCTGAAGCGGCACTACGTGCTGCTGTCCCGCGAGGATCGCCGCGCGCGTATCGCGAAGAAGCTCGAGAGCAACGCGAAGCGGGTGGGGGGCGTGGTCGGCGGCGCCGGCGGGGCGACGTCGCTGCTCGACGAGGTGCCCGATCTGGTCGAGTACCCGTCGGTGGTCACCGGCCGCTTTCCCGAGGAGTTTCTCGCGCTGCCCGACGAAGTGCTGAAGACGACGATGATCCACCACCAGCACTACTTCCCGGTGGCGACGAGCGACGGCCGCCTCACCGAGCACTTCCTCGCGGTGACCAACGTCCCGCAGGACAACGTGCCGGCGATCGCCCGCAACTCCGAGCGGGTGCTGGTGGCGCGGCTGCGGGACGCCCGGTTCTTCTGGGAGGCGGACCGGCGCGCGCCGCTGGCCTCGCGCCTCGATCGTCTCGACACGCTCCGGTTTCACGCGAAGCTCGGCAGCTATCTGGCCAAGGCCCGGCGGATCGAGGGGTTGGCCGGCGTCCTGGCCGGCGAGGCGTTCGGCGCGCCCGCGCAGGTCGACCACGCGGCCCGCGCCGCCCGCCTCGCCAAGGCCGATCTCACCACCGACATGGTCGGCGAGTTTCCCGAGCTGCAAGGGGTGATGGGGGGGATCTATGCCCGCGAGGACGGCGAGCCGGAAGAGGTCTGGCGCGCCATCTACCATCACTACCTGCCGATCGGGGTCACCGCCGATGCCCCGCCGCGGCCGGGCGACCTGGGCCGGGCCGGCATCAGTTGGGCCGCGACCGCGCTCGCCGACAAGCTCGACACGCTGGTCGGGCTGTTCCAGGCCGGCGAACGGCCGCGGGGGGCGCGCGACCCGTTCGGGCTGCGGCGGCAGGCCCACGGCGTCTTCGGGATTCTCGTGGATCTGCCGGAGCTGACCGGGTTGACGGCTCGTCCCGACCTTGGGCGTCTCGTGGCGGCGGCGGAGGCGGCGCACGGAGGGGGGCACGAATCGGCCACCGCGCCCGAGGTGACGGAGCGGCTGCAGCAGTTCCTGCTGGAGCGGCTGCGGTTCGTGCTGGAGCAGCGCGGCCACGACGTGCGGAACGTGCGGGCGGTGACCCAGCCGTGGCCGTCCTGGCGCGCGGTCACCCCCCTCGATGCGCGGCGGAAGCTGGAGGCGCTGCCCGGGTTCACCGGGTCGACGGAGTTCCAGCAGCTCGCGGCGCTGTTCAAGCGGGTTCGCAACATCGCCCGGGAGCTGTCCGACGCCGAGCTCGGCGACGTGGAGGCGGGACGGGCGGCGGTGTCCGACGATGCCCCCGAGCCCGCGGAGGCGGCGCTGGCGGCCGAGCTCGAGCGGCGCCGCCCGGCCATCGCCGCGGCGGTGGCCGCCGGGACCGACTACCACGCGGCCTTCGCCGAGGCGGCCGCGTTCGGTCCCGCCGTCGATCGCTTCTTCACCGACGTGCTCGTGATGGCCGGCAATCCGGATCTGCGGCGCCGGCGTCTGGCGCTGTTGAAGCAGCTCGAGCGCCTCATTCTCCAGCTCGCGGACGTGTCGGCTCTGGTCAAGGAGGCGGATTAGGCGCCCGCCGGTGCGCTCGCCCATGACCGGCCACGCGCCCTCGGAAGACCGCCCGCCGCGCATCGTGCGGCTGCCGGCCGAGCTGGCGAATCAGATTGCCGCCGGCGAGGTCGTCGAGCGTCCCGCGTCGGTGGTCAAGGAGCTGGTCGAGAACGCTCTCGATGCCGGGGCGTTGCGGGTCGCGGTGGCCGTCGAGCTGGGCGGGAAGCGCCTCGTGCGGGTGGAGGACGACGGCGCGGGGATGACCGCCGGCGAGGCGCTGCTCGCCCTGGAGAGGCATGCCACCAGCAAGATCCGGCGGGTCGAGGATCTCGCCGCCATCACCTCGCTGGGGTTCCGCGGGGAAGCGCTGCCGAGCATCGCCTCGGTGTCGCATCTGCGGCTGCGCACCCGGGCCCGCGGCGCCTCCCGCGGGGTCGAGGTGCGCGTGTCCGGCGGGGCGATCGATTCCAACCGCGAGATCGGCGCCGCGGAAGGCACGATCATCGAGGTGACCGACCTGTTCTACAACGTGCCGGCGCGCCGGAAGTTCCTGAAATCGGACAGCGCGGAGACGGCGCAGATCTCGCGACTGGTCGCCCAACTGGCCCTGGGGCGGCACCGGGTCGGCTTCACGTTGACCAGCGGGACGCGCCGGCTGGCGCAATGGCCGCCGGTCGAGAGCCTGGCGGATCGGCTGTTCCAGCTCTACAAGGACCGCCAGGACCTCGTCGAGGTGCGAAAGCACGCGGCCGGGGTCACGGTGACGGGGTTCGTGGCGGGGCTCACCGGCGGGAAGGAAGGGGCCCGGCGCGGGGCGCAGAACCTCTTCGTCAACGGCCGCGCCGTGAAGGACCGCACCATCGCCCACGCGATCACCCACGCCTACGACGTCGCCACCATCAAGGAACGCCGTCCCGAGGTGCATCTGTTCATCGAGCTGCCCCCCGACCGGGTCGACGTCAACGTGCATCCGACGAAGGCCGAGGTTCGTTTTCTCGAGCCGTCCCTCGTCCACGAGGTGCTGCGCCGCGCCCTCGCGGAAGCGCTGGGGGACACCGCCGCGCCGGCTGTGACCTTGCGGGATGCGACCCCCGCCCCCCCGGCGTCGCCGGCCTCCGGGGAGGCGCCGGCGTCCGCGGCGGAAGCCTCCGGCGATTGGCGGCCCGTCTCGCACGCGGTCCCGGAGGGCGCCGCGGCGGGACCGGACGGCGCGACATCGGACGGCCGCGATCCGGGAGCGCCGGGCGTCTCCGGCGGACCGACGCTGGCCGACGCCGTCCGCGAGCTGCGCCCGGCCGCGCCCCCGGTGCCGCCCGCGGCGGGGGTCGTGGACCGGCCCATGCAGCCGCTCGGGCAGTTCCGCGATACGTTCATCATCGCCATCGACGACGAGGGCATCGCCATCATCGACCAGCATGTCGCCCACGAACGGGTGCTGTTCGAACAGGTGATGGAACGGCTCACCGCCGGGGCGCTCGAGAGTCAGCGGCTGCTGCAGCCGATCGTGCTCGACCTGCCCCCGGCCGAGCGGCATGCGCTGGCCGCCCACGAGACCGCCCTGCAGCGGCTGGGGTTCGAGGTGGAGGCGTTCGGCGGCGAGAGCGTCCGGATCGCCGCGGTGCCCGCGCTCGTGCCCCTCGCCGCGTGCGAGGCCGCGGTGCGCGGGTTGGCCCAGGACCTCGATGGTCTCGACCAGGGCGCCGCCATCGACGAGGCGCTGCGGCGCAGCGCCGCCACCACCGCGTGCCACGCCGCCGTCAAGGCGCACGACCGGTTGACGCCCGAGAAGATGATCTGGATTCTCGACGCGCTGCGCCGCACCGCCCACTCCTCGGTCTGCCCGCACGGCCGCCCCGTCGTCCTGCGCCTCTCGCGCCGCGAGATCGAGAAGCGGTTCGAGCGCATCTAGCCGGTGGCCGGGTTGACGAGCGCATGAGCACTCCCTCCGAAGGCTGGCGCGGGTGGGATGCCTACGCGCGGTTCTACGACTGGGAGAACGCCCAGACCGTCGGCCGCCGCGACGTCCGGTTCTGGGCCGACCTCGCCGCCCGCGCGGACGGGACGGTCCTCGAGCTCGGTTGCGGCACCGGGCGGCTGTCGGTACCCGTCGCGCGGAAGGCCCGCCGCTTCGTCGGCATCGACCGGTCGGCGGCCATGTTGCGGCGGTTGCGCGCGCGGCTGCGGCGCGCCCGCCTGACCGGCCGCGCCGCGATCGTGCGCGGCGACATCCGCGCGCTGCCCTTCCGCCCGGACTGGCGCTGCCGGTTGGTCATGGCGCCCTACGGCATGCTGCAGTCGCTGCTCTCCGACGACGATGTGGCCGCGACCCTCGACGCCGTCGCCGGCGTGCTGGCGCCCGGCGGCACGCTCGGCGTCGACCTGGCCCCCGGCCTGCCGCGGTGGGGCGAGTACGCCCGGCGGGTCAGCCTGCGCGGGCCGATGAGCGGCGGCCGCCGGGTGACCCTCATCGAATCGGTCCGCCAGGTGCCGCGCCACGGACTGACCATCTTCAATCAGGAGTTCGTCGAGACGCGCGGGGGACGGCGGACGAGCTACCCCGTCTCGATCGCTTTCCGCACCCTGACCGTCCCGCAGGTGGTCGAGCGCGTCGAGCGGGCGGGGTTTGCCGTCGACGCGGTCCTCGGCGGCTATCGGGAAGAAGCCTGGTCGCCCGACGCCGAGATCTGGGTCATCATCGCGCGGCGACGCTGACCGCCCGAAGGGGGACGACTACCGGCTGCTCGCGACCGACCGGACCTCGACCCGGCAGGAAGAGTCGAACAACGCGGGCGGGGAAGGGTTCGCGCTCGCCGGCGCGGCCGTGGGCCGGACGGCTGTCGGTGGCGGCCCGGGGGCGGCGATTGCCCGCCGGGTCGTTCCGCAGTCAACCGCCGCCCGTGGTGCGCTTCACCATGAAGTGGCCCACCAGGAAGGCCGCGACGCCGAACCCGAAGATGCGGGGGCTGGGGCCGAGGGGGCCGGCGATGAGAATCGCTTCGAGGAGCGCCGCCATCCCCAGAAGCTGGAGTCCGCGGCCGAGGTAGTAGAGTGCGCCAGGCATGGTTCAATCGTCTTCCGCCTCGGAGGGCGGGGAAGGGGCGCCCCTCCGGCCGGCCGCGGCTTCCGCGGCGGCCCGGCGCTCGGCCTTGATGCGCCGCCACGCGGCCAGCCGGCGGCCGATTTCCTTCTCGAAGCCGCGCGTCGTCGGCGTGTAGTACAGGCGCCCGTCGAGCGAAGGCGGCAGGCAGCTCATCGCGGCCACCGCCTCCGGTTCGTCGTGCGCGTAGCGGTATCCCTTGCCGTACTCGAGGTCCTTCATGAGGCGCGTCGGCGCATTGCGCAGATGCAGCGGCACCGGGTCGGCGGCCTCGCGGTGCGCGTCGGCCGCGGCCTGTGCATAGGCCCGATAGACGGCGTTGCTCTTGGGGGCGGTCGCCAGGTAGACGGCGGCCTGGGCGAGGGCGGTGTTGCCTTCCGGCATGCCGATGAAGTGTACCGCGTCCTTGGCCGCCATCGCCACGCCGAGGGCCTGCGGATCGGCGTTGCCGACGTCTTCCGAAGCGAACCGGACGATTCGGCGGGCGATGTACAGGGGGTCCTCGCCCGCCTCGACCATGCGGGCGAGCCAGTAGACCGCCGCGTCCGGATCGCTGTTGCGCATGGACTTGTGGAGCGCGGAGATCAGATTGAAGTGCTCTTCGCCGGTCTTGTCGTACAGCAGGGCGCGGCGTTGCATCGCGTCCGAGGCGATTTCCAGGGTGAGCCGCGCGGCGCCGGTCGTCCCCGTCTCGGCCGCGCGGGCCAGGGCCGCGGCGGCGCCGAGCTCGAGCAGGTTCAGGGCGACCCGGGCGTCCCCGTTGGCATGCCGCGCGATCGCGGCCAGGGCGTCGGGGTCGGCTTCCAGCGCATCCCTGCCCAGGCCGCGCCCGGTATCGGCGAGGGCCCGTGCGAGCAGGGTGGCGATGGCCTCGCGGGGCAGCGGCTTCAGCACGTAGACCTGCGAGCGCGAGAGCAGCGCCGCGTTCACCTCGAACGAGGGGTTCTCCGTGGTGGCCCCGATCAGGACGATGTCGCCCGCTTCGACCCGGGGGAGAAAAGCGTCCTGCTGGGCCTTGTTGAAGCGGTGGATCTCGTCGACGAACAGAATCGTCCGCCGGCCCCCGTGCCCCCGCGCCGCTTCCGCCGCCGCCGCCACCGCCCGGATCTCCTTGATGCCCGAGAGGACCGCGCTGAACGCGACGAACTTCGAGGTCGTCACGTCGGCCATGAGGCGGGCGAGGGTGGTCTTCCCGCTGCCGGGAGGGCCCCACAGAATGATCGACCGCAGCGTGTCGCGTTCGATGGCCTGCCGCAACGGGCGGCCCCGGCCGATGAGATCGTCCTGGCCGACCAGCTCGTCGAAGCTCCGCGGGCGCATCCGCTCGGCCAGCGGGGTATCCTCCGCGCCGGCATCGCCGGGAGGCTCGTCGAAGAGGGATCGGGAAGTCATGCCGGTCGCGGTCCGCTCCGCTGTCTGGCCGCTTCATAGATGATGAGGGCGGCTGCCACCGCGATGTTGAGGGATTCGACGGGACGGTGCATGGGAATCGACACGATGTCGTCGGCGGTCGCGATTGCGTCCCCGTCGAGGCCGGACCCTTCGGCGCCCAGCCAGACCAGGCAGGGGGCCGTCAGGTTGGCCTCGGTCAGCGTGGTTCCGGCGTGCGGCACCGCGGCAATCACCCGCAGGCCGTGAACCGACGCCTGCCGACGGACCGCGGCCGGGTCGTCGCCGCGGGCGATCGGCAATCGGAACGCACTGCCCATCGCCCCCCGGAGCGACTTCCACCCGAGCGGATCGGCCCCGCCGACGGTGACGACGCCCGAGGCTCCCCCGGCTTCGACGGCGCGGATCACCGCCCCGGTGTTGCCGGGATCCTGGACCCCGCTCAACCCGACGACCAGCGGCCGCGGGACCTGCATGGTGTCCTCCACCCGGGCGGGGCGGAGGGTGGCCAGGGCCACCAGGCCGCTCGGCGTCGAGACCGGGCTCAACGCATCCATCACCGCCGCGGTCACCCGGACGACCCGTGCCACCGGTTCGAGCCGCCGGGCCACCGCCGCGGCCCGGCGGCCGGCGGAGGCGGTGCAGACCGCCGCGATGTCCACCGGCACGCCCGCCGCCAGGGCGTCCTCCACCAGTCTGGGACCCTCCAGGAGCACCGTCGAGTCGACCCCCGCGTTGTGACGCGCGGCGCGCCGGAACCGGGCCACGAGCGGGTTGCGCCGGCTGGTGAGCGGTTCCACTAGGGCCCCGTGGTGAAACCGCGCGCAGCCCCGGGACCGGTGAGGCGCCCGCGGGGCGCGCGGCGAGGGGTCGCGGTGTTCGGCGGCATGTTCTCGTGCGGCGCCGCACGAGACGGCGGCGCCGGGGCGAGCATAGCAGATGTGCTATCGTTAGCCGTTGGTGGATACGCCACTGGCGGCGGCAGGCAGCCGTCGGCGATGGAGGTCCCTCGTCGGCGGTCGGATGGCGCGATGGCTCTCCTTGCCGGTCGGCCGGGCGGCTGCGGTGCGGTGGAGGCGACGCCGACATGAAGGCGGAACTGATCAAGCGATTCGAAGTCGATATCCGGGGGCTTGAGCGGGAGCTCAACAGCGAGTTGCCCCAGGAGATCAAGCGGGCTCGCGAACTCGGCGATTTGCGTGAGAATGCGGAGTATCAGGCCGCGAAAGAGCGGCAGGTCTTCGTGCAGGCCCGTCTGGCCATGCTGCGCAAGCGAGTGGCCGAGCTGTCGCTGCTGAACCTCGACCGGATTCCCGCCGATCGCGCCGGCTTCGGTTCAACCGTGCATCTGCACGAGGTGGGCGGCGACGCCGTTGTCTACCGGCTGGTCATGCCCGAGGACGCCGATCCGCGGAAGGGATGGATCTCCACCGCCTCACCCATCGGACGCGCGCTGATGGGGAAGGAAGAGGGGGACGAGGTCGCGGTGCCGACCCCGAGCGGGATTCGCGAGTTCGAAGTGCTCAAGCTCGTCACGATTCATGGCGAGTAGACCGCCCGCCCGGGGATTCCATGACCCCGTCGAGTAGTGCGGCGGCTCCGCCGCCATCCGGTTCCCGGGAGCGATACTCTCCGTACCGGCGCACCGCCGTGGTGTTGACGGGTACCGGCACCGCCGGCGCCTACCATGCTGGGGTGCTGCGGGCGTTGCACGAGGCCGGCGTCAAGGTCGATCTGATGGCCGGGCGCGGCGTCGGTACGGTGGGCGCCTTGTTCGGAGCGGTGGACGGCGCCGACCAGCTCTGGGAACGGACGGGGTTGTGGGCGGCGCCGGGGGCGACCCGGCTGTATCGCTGGCGTCCGGCCCTGGTCGCCGCGACCGCCATTCTCGGAGTGGCGCTCGCTACGTTGCTGCTTCCGCTGGGCGTGGTCGTTCTCGCCACCTTGGTCTACGCGATAGCCTACTTCGTCCAGATAGTCGGCCTGAACGGGGGCTGGCTCACGAGCGGGTTCGGACGGCTCGTCGAGTGGGTCTTCGCCCCGGACATGCTGCCGGTGTGGCTGCCGAGAGTCACCGTGGTCGCCCTGGCCCTGCTGCTGGGCGCGCTGGTCTGCTCGGCGGTGCTGACGTGGTACCGGACGCGCCCCGGGCGGCGCGGGCGCGGGGCGTTCTGGTGGCTGCTGGCGGGGGCGCCGCTCGACGCCGACTACGGCCAGCGCTGGTTCGGCAACGGACTGTGGAAGTCGGTGCGGGGCGCGTCGGCGATGGCGCGTCCGAGCCCCGAGCAGCTCGGACTGCGATACACCCGTCTGCTCTCGGACAGCCTCGGGCAGCCTGGATTCCGCGAGCTCCTGGTGGCCGTGCACGATCTGGACGGATCCCGGGATCTGGTCCTGGCGATGCTGACGAAGAAGTTCAGGGGGCCGTTCTTTCGGCGCCGGGGCACGGGCGGCGACCGGCCTCTCGAGGCCCTCGACCTGAGCGGATGGGCCGCGCGGCACGGATTCGACGCTCTCGCCGCCTCCCTCGGCTTGCCGGTGGTGACGGAACCGTGGTTCGTTCAGTTCCCCGCCACGAGCGGTTGGCGGGGTGAAACGCATCGACTGTGCGACCGGCCGGACGCCCTCGGGCGGCTGCTCGACGAGGTGGCCCTCGCCGGGGTCCAGCAGGTCATCCTCGTGTCCGCGCAGCCCCCGCCGTCCGGTCCGCACGCGCTGGGGGGACAACGGCGCGACGGCCGCGGCCGGATGGGAGAGTCGCTCCAGTCTGTCGAGACGGCGGCGGCGCGTGACGCGGTCGGCAACCGGGCTCGGCTGTTTCAGGCTTTCTTCGAGATACGTCCCCTCCACAATCCCCTGGGGCCGTTCGATTTTGCCGGTTCGTACGACGAACGCTCCGATCGGCGGTGGACCCTCACCGATCTCATGGACCGAGGCTTCGACGACGGGTACCGACAGTTCGTCAATCCGGTGGTGGCGCCCAGCGGCGAAGAGATGCCGCCGACGCCTCGACCCCGTCCGCCGACACCGGTGTCACCGGTGTCGTAACCGGGCAGCGCCCGGGACTCCTCCGCTCACACCGGTCGTTCGATGCCCGTGCCGCGGCGCCGCTCGGAGGCCGGCGGCGTCTGCAGAAACTCGTCGGCCAGCGCATGGGTGACGGCGAGAACGCGCTCCGGCTCGACCGATCCGAACTTCTGGGCGAACCGGTCGACGGGGGCCACCGCCTTGGCCATGACGCGATGGCCGCCGGCGCTGCCGATGTCGTCGAACGACCGCTTCACGAACTTGCCGGCATCGCCCGAATCGCCGAGATTGCGGGCGGAAATCACCACGTTCCGCTGCACGATGCCCGACACCACCGACCAGGAGACCTCTTCCACCTGGAGGAGGAAGTCGGCGACGAACGTGATCAGGTCTTCGCGCGCGACCTCGCCCAAGTGCGACGTATACAGCGACCCGCTGATCTTGCTGCATTGCATCGCCCTGGTCAGGCAAGCCAGGCGTTCGAGATTGGTTTCCGACCCTTCCATCTTGCGGACGAGCGCCGCGTTCGCCAGGGGATACAGGAAACGGAACGCATCGAGGTCCGATTCGTCGGTGTGGCGCGACAGGAACAGGGTGTCGGACTTGATCGCGTAGAGCATCGCGGTGGCGGTGCGCTCCGAGATGTTGGCGTCGACGGCGCGAAGATGCTCGGTGAGAATGGTGCAGGTGGAGCCGTAGTCGGGCCTGATGTCCTTGAAAGCCGCGCTGTACCCGGCGCGCGCGGGGTGATGGTCGATGACGAGGTCGACGCGGTTGATCAGCCCGCCGAAGTAGTGCGGCTGCACGTCGACGGTGGCGATGCGGGGGAACTCGGTCACCGATCGGCGGTTGAGCAGCTCGATCTGGATGTCGAGCAGGTTGGCCATCCGGATGTTCTCGGGTCGGGTCACCCCCTGGAACGTTCCGATGATGGCGGTCGCCCTGGTGCGGCGGAGCAGGGTGCGGAGGGCGAGGCCGCTGGCCATCGCGTCGGGGTCCGGGTCGTTGTGCAACAGAATCAGGATACGGTCGGCGTCTGCGAGAAACCGCTGGTACTGTTCGACCCGCGCGCGGGTGATGGACCGTTCCAGCGCCGCCCCCAGGGCGCCCCGGAGCAGGTCGGCGAGGGCCAGCCGGGTCACCCCGGACGGGGTGAGTTGCCGTTGCCGCTCCCGCTGCTTCGGGCTTCGGGGCTGCTCGGCATCGAGCAGGTACACGAGCGTGGCGCCCGCGTCCTGGATCGTCTCGATCGTCCGTCCCGGATTCCGGCGGGGGGAGTCCTCGACGATGACGCAGGTGGCGGGACCGATGTCCGCCTTGACGTAGGTGTCGAGCCGGCGCGGATTGCCGAGGTGGACGGCAATGCCGGCATCGTCCAGCCGCCGCCCCAGGAGCCGGTCTTCGACGACGAACTCAACGTCCAGGCGCGGCCTGAGCGTCCGGGCCAGGAGTCGAATGAGCAGTTCGTCCTGGCAGACGGCGAGGCATTTCATGCTGCTGACCGTTCGAGCCGCGTCCAATCGGGCCAAGCTTTCCATTATAGTCGGCGCGGCTCGCGCGCGGCCGGTCTGCCGGAGCGGGAATCGGATAAGATGCCGGACGGTGGACGCGAAGCGGCGGATTCCGGGGTGGAAGCAGGAGAGTGCGATGCGCCGATATGTGACGTCGGTCGTCATGGTCTTCGCGGGGGTGGTTGCGGCCTCCGGGCAGCCGGTGTTTCGAAGCGGCGTGGATCTGGTTCGGTTCGGGGTCACCGTCCTCGACGAGGACGGCGAGCTGGTCTCCGGGTTGACGGCCGACGACTTCCGGGTGGTGGAGGAAGGACGCGAGCAGCGCATCGCCTATTTCTCGCGCGGACTCGAGCTCGACCTCGATCGGATGCCGCTGCATCTCGGGGTGCTGTTCGACGTCAGCGGCAGCATGACGGTCGATGCGGCGTTCGCCAAGACGGCGGCAATCCGGTTCCTGCGGGGGTTGGACTTCGCGGTCGACATGACGCTGGTCGAGTTCGATACCCAGGTGCGGGTGAGCCGGTTCACCCAGGCGGACTTTCCCCGGCTCGTGGAACGGTTGCGCGGTCAGGAGGCCGAGGGGATGACCGCGCTCTACGATGCGCTCGGGGTCTATCTCGACGGCGCCTTCGCCCAGGACGGTCGAAAGCTGCTGCTGCTCTATACCGACGGCGCCGACACGCGGAGCCGGCTGCGGTACAACGAGCTGCGCGATCTCCTGCGCGCCTCCGACGTGACCGTCTATGCGGTCGGGTTCCAGGCCCAGCGCCGGAACATGGCGCAGATGCGCCAACGCGTGCGGCTCCAGCAGATCGCCGGGCTGACGGGAGGGCGCGCCTATTTCCCGACCTCGCAGGACGATCTGGACGAGATATACCAGCAGATTCGCGAGGAGCTGGAGGCGCGGTACTCGCTCGGTTACGTGTCGACCGATCGGGCCACCGACGGCGCCTGGCGCGAGGTGACGGTGAGTCTGCGAGGGGAACGGCCGGAGCTCGAGAACGCCAGCATCCGCGCGCGTGAAGGCTACTTCGCGCCCTATATCGAAGAAACCGAGTCGCGGGACCGCTAGCGCGACCTTGCGGTCGCGTGGGAAGTTTCGCTGGCGGGAAACTTCTACGGCGCAAGCCCCTAGCGCGACCTTGCGGTCGCGCCGTCGGCTCCGCGGCCGGCCCACCCCGGGAGTCCGGGCCGTTCCACGGCGCAGGTCCCGGCGCCGCAGAACGGCGCCGAGCGGGTCATGGGCCACGGGTTCCCGGCCTCTGCGCGCGCCCCTCGGTCCGACTGTGGTCGCGGGCGCCGTGGCGGGCCGCGTCCATCGGGAGTTCCTCGTGCCATCCACCTACGATCGGTTCACCCTCGTGAGCGACTTCGAGCTCCGCGGCGATCAGCCCCGCGCAGTGCAGGAGCTGACGGAAGGCCTGCGGCGCGGCGACCCGCACCAGGTCCTGCTGGGGGTGACCGGTTCCGGCAAGACGTTCACGATGGCGAGCGCCATCGCCCAGGTGAACCGTCCGACCCTCGTGATGGTGCACAACAAGACTCTCGCCGCCCAGTTGTTTCTCGAGTTCCGGCGGTTCTTTCCGGAGAACGCGGTCGAGTACTTCGTCAGCTACTACGACTACTACCAGCCCGAGGCCTACGTGCCCGCCACCGACTCGTACATCGAGAAGGAGGCGACGATCAACGACGAGATCGACCGCATGCGGCTGTCCGCCACCCGGTCCCTCTTCGAGCGGCGGGACGTCGTCATCGTGGCCAGCGTCTCGTGCATCTACGGGCTCGGATCGCCCGAGGCGTACTACGGACTGATGCTGCCGCTCGAGCGGGGGCAACGCGTCGAACGCGACTGGATCCTGCGGAAGCTGGTGGAGATCCAGTACGAGCGGAACGACCACGACTTCGACCGCGGCACCTTCCGGGTGCGCGGCGACATCGTCGAGGTGCACCCCTCCTACGAGAACGTCGGGGTGCGGATCGAGCTCTTCGGCGACGAGATCGACGAGCTCGTCAGCTTCGATCCGGTCACCGGCCAGACCCTCCGTCACCACGACAAGCTCGCGGTGTATCCGAAATCGCACTTCGTGACCCCGAAGGCGCGGACCCTGCAGGCGGTCGAGGCGATCAAGGCGGAGCTCGCCGAGCGCCGCGGCCAGCTCGAGTCGATGGGCAAGGTGCTGGAGGCGCAGCGGCTGCACCAGCGGACGATGTTCGACCTCGAGATGATGCGCGAGATCGGCTACTGTCACGGCATCGAGAACTACGCCCGGCACCTGACGGGCCGGGCCCCCGGCGAGCCGCCTCCGACGCTGCTCGACTACGTGCCGCCGGATGCGCTGACCATCGTGGACGAGAGCCACCAGACGGTCCCGCAGGTGCGCGGCATGTATCACGGCGACCGCTCGCGGAAGGAGATGCTGGTGGAGCACGGGTTCCGCCTGCCCTCGGCCCTCGACAACCGTCCGCTGACGTTCGACGAATGGAAGCACCGCGTGGGCCAGGTGGTCTTCGTGTCCGCCACTCCCGGGCCCTACGAGCTCGACCAGTGCCAGGGCGTGGTCGTCGAGCAGATCATTCGTCCCACCGGGCTGATCGACCCGGTGGTCGACGTCCGCCCGGTGAAGGGGCAGGTCGACGACCTGCTGCACGAGATCCGGCAGCGGGCCGAGCGCCGGGAGCGGGTGCTCGTCACCACCCTCACCAAGCGGATGGCGGAGGACCTGACGCAGTTCTACCAGGAGCTCGGGGTCAAGGTGCGGTATCTGCACTCGGAGGTGGAGACCCTGGAGCGGGTGCAGATCCTGCGGGACCTGCGGCGCGGGGTGTTCGACGTGCTCGTGGGCATCAATCTCCTGCGAGAGGGTCTCGACCTGCCGGAGGTGTCGCTGGTGGCGATTCTCGACGCGGACAAGGAGGGCTTCCTGCGGTCCTCCGGCTCGCTGATTCAGACCTCGGGCCGGGCCGCCCGCAACGTCAACGGAATCGTCATCATGTATGCGGACGTCGTCACCGACTCGATGCGGACCGCGCTCGGTGAGATGGAGCGCCGCCGCACGTTGCAGGAGGCGTTCAACCGGGAGAACGGGTTGACGCCGGAATCGATCGTGAAGGCCATCGACGACGTTCTGACCGGAGTGTACGAACGGGACTACGTCACGGTGCCGGCGGTCCGGGAGACCGCGGAGACGTTCGGCACCCAGGCCGAGCTCGACGCCCATCTGCAGTCGCTGGAGACGGAGATGCGGGCGGCGGCGGCGAACCTCGAGTTCGAGCGGGCGGCGGCGTTGCGCGACAAGATCCAGGCGTTGCGCAGCCCCGGCTATGCGCTGTCCTGACGGGCGCGTTTCCCGGCTGCGAGTGTGTAGAATGGGGCCAGGGAGCCTGTGGCGGAAGCCCGTGCGGTTCACCAGGGGCTCCTGGTGTCGCGGGCACCGGAGCCGACGGAGGAGGACGAGGAGAGCTGTTCACTGCATAGGAGGGGGCACCATGTCGAGATGCGTTCGGTGTGTAGCGAGACCCGCGGTGGTTGCGGCGGTCACGGTGCTCATCGTGGGC
This sequence comes from Vicinamibacterales bacterium, assembly GCA_965215895.1. Classification (GTDB taxonomy): domain Bacteria; phylum Acidobacteriota; class Vicinamibacteria; order Vicinamibacterales; family UBA8438; genus JAJEEA01. Next base: position 2,356,223 of record OZ244130.1, read on the forward strand.
GCCGCGTCCGGGGCGCAAGGTCCGGAGTCGGCGTCGCTGGCAGGGCAGTTGGCGGCCGCCCTCGAAAGCGCGCAGCTCGACAGCATAGCGGCCCGGGACCCGGAGGGTCCGGAAGGCGCCGACCGGTTCGTGGCCGCCCTCCGCTTTCCGGGACAGTTGATGGTCGTGTCCGCCCGCATGGACCCCCCGATCTACGTCGAGCAGAAGCTGGCCGCCGGCAGCTATCGGGACGTCTACATGGACCTCAACATGGCGTCGATAGCGGCCAGCAAGGTCCTGGTGACCGACGTCGGCGCCGACGGCCTGGTGGCGGGGGCCCCGGGCGACAGCGCGAACGTCGCCGGGAGCGTGGTGCGGTTCACCGACCAGGCGACGGCGGATCACACGGAGGCCGACGCGGGCTACGCCCGCATGCTGCGGGCCCTGCTGGACGCCGTGCCCTGATTCGACCGGCGCCGGGAGTCTGCGCCGGAGAGACGGTGCAGACTTCCGGGTTGGTCGGGGCAAGCGGAGCCGTCGGCGACGATTGCCGGGGCAGGAGTCTGCGTCGGTGGAACGGCGCCGACTCCTGTAGGGTTGGTTGGGCGGCAAGCGGAGCCGCAGGAGACGATTGCCGGGCCAGGGGCTTGCGCCGTAGCGAAACTTCCAACGCGACCGCAAGGTCGCGCTGGTGCCGGTCGCCGGCGTGAGGTACAATGAGCGGCCGACCTCGGAGTGGGCGCTTGGCTCAGTGGTAGAGCATCGCCTTCACACGGCGGGGGTCAGTGGTTCGAATCCACTAGCGCCCACCACTTCCTCGACGCTCGGGTCGACCGGCCGTTCCAGCGATCGGTACGTGCCTCCGCCTCTGCAACCCGCTTGACGCATGGTCCAGGGATCGGCTCCGGCAGTCCTGTTCACGCCCGAGCGGATCCAGGAGCGGGTTCGGCAGCTCGGGGCGGAGATCTGCGCCGGCTACGCGGACGGGTGCGAAGTGCATCTGGTGTCGGTCCTGAAGGGCGGGGTGGTCTTCCTCGCGGACCTGATGCGGGCGTTCGCGCGGCCGGTCACCGTCGACTTCGCCAGACTGGCGAGCTACGGGTCCGGAACGCGCCCGTCCGCTCTGCCGCGGCTGGTGAAGGACCTCGACGACGACGTCGCGGACCGCGACGTGCTGATCGTCGAGGACATCGTCGACACGGGGCGGACCCTGGCGCTGCTGATCGACACCGTGCGCGCCCGGCGCCCCCGCTCGCTCCGCACCGTCACCCTGCTGGACAAGCCTTCGCGCCGCCGGGTCGAGGTCGGCATCGAGCACGTCGGGTTCACCATCGCCGACCGGTTCGTGGTCGGCTACGGCCTCGACCATGCCGAGCGGTACCGGCACCTTCCCTACATCGGGGTGCTCGACCCCGCGAGCGCCGCGTCGCCGGTCGCGGCGGCGCCGGGGCGCGTCGAGCAAACGTGATAGCATGCCGCGTCCATTCCGGAAACGTCGTTACTCGGAGGAGCAGGAGACAATGAGAATGCTCGTCGCACTCTGCGTCATGGTCGTGGTGGCCGTGGCCGCGGTGGGCGTCGGGGGAGCGGCCGCCCAGCCCCTGAAGGTCGGCGACATGGCGCCGGCGTTCGGTCTGCCGGGCACGGACGGCAAGACCCACCGCCTGTCAGACTATGCGGGCACGCCGGTGGTGCTGGCCTGGTTCCCCAAGGCGTTCACCGGTGGTTGAACGGCCCAGTGCAGGTCGCTGCGTGAATCCAGCGACGCGTTGAAAGCCATCGACATGGCGTACTTCATGATCAGCACCGATGATCCGCAGACGAACCGCGAGTTCGCGGAGTCACTCGATTCCGGTTTTCCGCTGTTGAGCAATCCCACCGGAGAGGTCGCCGAGGCCTACGGGGTCGTGCCCGCCGGCGGGCGCGGGTGGCCGTCCCGCTGGACCTTCATCATCGGCGGCGACGGCAGAATCCTGCGGATCGACAAGCGGGTCAACCCGTCGACGGCGGGGCGGGACTTGGTGGCGCACATGCGGGATCTCGGGCTCGACTAGCCGTCGAGCCCAGGCAACTGCCGGTTCCCGGTGGGCCTGGAGAGGTTCGAGGGCCGGCGTGCCTCGCAAGGGTACGCCGGCCCTTCTCGTGTACGTAACGTCTCGACGGCGCGACAGCGGGCGGGTCAGGCGTCGCGCGGCGGCTCGGCTTCAGCCGGCTTTTCCTTCGAGCTCGATCCCATCTCATCCTTGAAGCCGCGGATGGCTTGGCCCATGCCTTTACCGAGCCCGGACAGACGGTTGGCGCCGAAGATGAGCATCAGGATCAGAAAAATGATGATCAACTCGGGAACACCGAGCGTGCCGATGAGCGCGAACACCGTATGATCCATCACAGGGCACCTTCCTCAGTCGAAACCGGAATTGTCCACCAAGGATATCACGTCCGCGCCACGGCCCCCAGATCGGCGATCGCGCGGGCCGCTCCGATGCGGTACCGCGGCGCCGCGCCCGGAAGCGGGGCTTCGGAACGGCTTTGACGCGGCTCTGAAGTGTGATAGACAGACCAGCCTATGACATCAGAGCCCCTGTCGTCGCCCGCCAAGACCGCCGCGGAAACCCATTTCGACGAGAAACGGCGGAAGATCGGGCTGGTGGTCGGACCCCTGCTCTTCCTGCTGGTCCTGGCGTGGCCGTTCGAGTCCCTGACTCCCGAGGGGCACCGGCTCGCGGCGGTCATGGCGCTGGTCATCGTGTTCTGGATTACGGAGGCGTTGCCGCTGGCCGTCACCGCTCTCCTGGGGCCGGCGCTGGCCATCTCCCTGCAGGTGGCGCCGGCCGCCCAGACCTTCAGGCCGTTCGCCAGCACCACCATCTTCCTGTTCATCGGCAGCTTCATCCTGGCCCAGGCCCTCTTCGTCCACCGGGTGAACGAACGGGTGGCGTTCGGGGTGCTCTCGCTGAAGATCATCGGGGCCCGGCCCACGCGCATCCTGTTCGCCTACGGCCTGCTCGCCGCCGGCCTGTCGGCGTGGATGAGCAATACCGCGACGGCGGCGATGCTCGTCCCCCTCGGGGTGTCGCTGATTCGGTTCATGGAGTCGACGTCGGACGTCCCGAAGAAGTACGGGACCGCGCTGATGCTGATGACGACGTACTGCTGCTCGCGCGGGGGAATGGCCACGCCGGTCGGCACGCCGCCGAACCTGATCGCGGTCGGCATGCTCAGCGAGCAGTTGGACTTCCGGATCACGTTCGTGCAGTGGATGCTGTTCTCGGTGCCCATCGTGTGCGTGCTGATGGCGATCGTCTTCGTCTACCTCAACTGGATCGGACAGACCGGCATGAAGGAGATTCCGGGCACGGACCGGATCATCGCCGAGCGCAAGGCCGCCCTCGGGCCGTGGCGCCGCGGGGAGATCAACGCCGTGATCGCGTTCGGCGTCACCGTCTGCCTGTGGGTGGGGCCGGGCCTGCTGGCCCTCGTGCTGGGCACCGATCATCCGGTGGCGGCCTCGGTGCTGGCCAGCGTGCCGGAGGCGGTGGCGGCGCTCGCCGGGGTGGTGCTGCTGTTCCTGCTGCCGATCAGCGCGACCGAGCCCACCACCATCACGTGGAAGCAGGCGGCCCAGATCGACTGGGGGACCATCCTGCTGTTCGGCGGCGGGCTCGCCATGGGCGGGCTGGCCGCGTCGACGGGCCTCGCGCAGGTCGTGGGCGAAGGCATCACCGGCCTCGTGCCGACCGGCGAGCTGGCCACGCTGACGTTCGCGGCCGCCCTGTTCACGGTCGTGCTGTCCGAGACGATGTCGAACACCGCGGCGACCAACATCGCGGTGCCGATTGTCATCTCGATCGCGGCGGCGGCCGGGGTCAACCCGGTCATCCCGTGCGTCGCGGCGGCGCTGTCCGCCTCGGTTGCCGACGCCCTGCCGGTGTCGACCCCGCCCAACGCCATCGTCTACGCCTCGGGCCGGGTCCGCATCACCGACATGATCCGCTACGGCGTGTTGATGGACCTCATCGCCGTCACCGTCGTCCCGGCCCTGGTCCTGCTGATCGCCCCGCGCTTCCTCGGGTGACCGCGGCATACTTCGATTCGGGCGCGGCGACAGGGTGCACGACAAGAAAGTGAGGACTTGCCGCCCTGGGGTATTGAGCGAGCGCTGATCGGCCGAGTACTCGGGTGGGGGGGTCCGACCATGCCCGAGGCGCAGTTGACTGAACCGCTCGATCACGCGGCCGAAAAAAGGGGCTTCAAGGAGGAGATGTTCGCAGCGTTGGAGGCGGCGGTCGAGGCCGATGTCGACGCGTTCCTCAGACGAGGAAACGTGAATGCGCAGGACTTCGAGACCCTCTTGCAGACAGTTCACCGTCGAGCCCTCGCCACGGCGAGCCAAGCCGTCAAGGTGATTGGAGCGCAGCGTTCGTAGCCGCGTTTGCGGCTGAAATCGATGCGTTCATCGGCCCGCGGAGAGCCGCCGCGCAGGACTTCGAGGCCATCGAGCAGGCACTCCGTCGTCGAGCCCTCGGCCTCGCCGCACAGGCGATGGCCCAGTACTTCAACGCGGACGATGCCGACCAGTCGAGCTCCCGCCTGCGCTACGCCGTCGACGAGACGCCGTCGGAATGGCAACGTGAGGGTTCGATGAGCTTGAAGGTGTGTTCGTCCGGAGAATATGCCACAATGAGGTCAGGCGAGGCGTACCATCGGATATGGGTCCGTCGACGTTGGGCCGACTTCCGTGACCACACTGTTTCCAATAACATCCGGTGCTGCGTCCGGTGTTGAACACGGCGCCGGTAGACCCGATTACATCCGACTCGATGCGGCGGACGACCGCTCGCTCTCGTCCGTGGCAGAACCGGTGTTGATCCTGGGGCGTGCTGCGGACGGTCTCGGTCTTCTGCCGGCCGCCAGCGTCCAGACGGTGGTCACGTCCCCTCCATACTGGTCGCTGCGCGACTACGAGGTCAGGGACCGGTTCGGGCGCGACGATGCCCTGGGCGGCTACATCGAGAGTCTCGTGGCCGACTTTGACAAGCTACGCCGCGTACTCACACCGGACGGCACGGTCTGGCTCAACATCGGTGACGCCTATACGTCTGGAAATCGTCGCTACCGCGCGCCTGACAGAAAGAACCGGGCACGCGCGATGTCGATCCGGCCGCCGACGCCGGCGGGACTGAAGTCGAAGGATCTAATCGGCTTGCCGTGGCGTGTGGCCTTCGCGTTGCAAGACGCGGGCTGGTGGGTCCGGTCCGAAGTGATCTGGAACAAGCCGAACGCGCATCCGGAGTCCGTGGAGGACCGGCCGACCAAGGCTCACGAGACGGTCTTTCTGCTTTCGAAGGCGCAGAACTACTACTACGACGTCCGCGCCGTTCGCGAGGTCAACGACAGGCGCCTGAGAACGGTGTGGGACATTCCAACCCGGCCGCGCCATCGCCACGGTCCTGACGACGATCATCCCGCGCCGATGCCGATGACCTTGGCGGAAAGGTGTATTGCGCTCACGAGCAAGCCGACCGACGTCGTGCTCGATCCGTATGCCGGCTCCGGAACCACCCTGATCGCCGCGGCACGGTTGCGTCGACACTGGGTCGGTATCGAGCTGAAGCCCGAGTTCGTGGCTCTGATCGAACGGCGGATGGCCGGATGAACGATCGGCAGCAGCTCAAGGCGCGAATCGACCGTCTGTCCCCGATGGCGGTGCGATTCGTCGCACGGATCGTCGATTCGCTGGCCAAATCACCGGCTGCGGAGATGCGCTCCCCAACCTGGCTGACCAGACATCCGCAGTGGATCGAGTATTTCGGTCTCGCGATCTCGGCGCACCATGGCACAACGTTCGAACCGCTGGGTCTGGGCAGCTTCGAAATCGCCTTCTGCAACGCGTGCGAGGCCCTTGAATGGCCGATAGAAAGGTCTCCGTCGGCTACGCAACGGTTTGTCGACCTCACAGTTACGCCGAGCGATGGTGTGACGCGAAAGCTGTCACTGAAATCGACATCGGCCAAAAAACTGTCGGAGCACACAGCTCACATTTCCAAGTTGACAGAAGCTGCTTGGATTCAGGACGTGCGGTCGGCTCGCACGCGCCGACGATACACGCTTGAGCTGTTTCGAGAGTATCGTGCGGCGGTTGACGCCATCGTCTTGCTGCGGGCTTTTCGCACGCCGAACGCGATTCCGAATCGTTATCAGCTTCTCGAAATCCCCAGCGCGGTTTTCGCATCGCTGGAAGAGGCGCCGGAGTCGGTGTATCTGTTCTTGTTTTCGTAAGCCTTTATGGCTCAACAACTTGCGGGAGCCGGTCTCCCGCCAGCCTACGATTCGTCCTACGTTGGCTACTTCTCAACATGGGAACATTCGGGAACATTGCCGACAATCGTCGTTGTTGACGTGCACCATTCTGGCTGCTGTTGGTTTGCGGTTGCGTCCCGCAGCCGTCGGCTCTCGATCCCCGCTGGCCCGGGGCCTGACGCACGCGCGCGAGGCGTCGGCCCCAGAGACCGTGGACAGTCACGTCACCGAGGATCAGGATGGTGTCCGCGGGAGCGACCACCTGCTCCCAGTTCCGGAAGATCGTGTCGTTCATCTCGTCAGCCGTCCCGAAGGGTCGGCGGAAGGCTTCGATGGTTTTGGTGTGACCCAGGTGGAGGTCCGACCAGACCCATGTCCGGGCATGGTCGTGCCCGTACAGCCCCCCGGGAGTCATCCCCCGCGAGACACGCAGCATGCAGGACATCTCGCGTCGGTTGAAGTCCGGTGTTGGCGGGCACTTCAGCTCTTCCCGGAGCTGGGATTCGTAGAGTTCCTTGAGGGTCAGTGCATCCATCGGCGATGACTGTCCATCGGGTGCCCCGGAGGGCCCCAAGCGGTGCCGTTGTTGAACGTGCATGCCCTTGCGGGCGCTCTCTTGGTGCAACCGCCGCTGCTGACGGTGCCGATCGAGGCCAGATCCAGCCGCCGCTTGCTGCGAGGCGCCGTGCCTCTCGCGCCACGGATCGGTGCGGCACTCGGCCTCAAGACGAGAAGACGTCGTCCAGGCGGAGTTCAAGGCCGGCGAGGAGCGGCGAGCGTAGCGTCTGTCCCCGGCTGAAGGTGTCGGTGGCTGCCAGTACGCCCCCGCGTTGGCGATGGATCGAGACGGTTTCGGCGATCGGGTCGACCAACCAGTACTCCGCCACCCCGTGTCTGTCGTAGAGTTCGCGCTTGGAGCCCCGGTCCTTGTCGGCGGTCGATGGAGACAAGATTTCGATCACGAGATCGGGCGCACCCCGCACCTTCTCGCCGTCGCTCAGCAGATGCTCGCGCTCCCGGGAGACGAACAGGAGGTCCGGCTGGACGACGTTGCTGTCGGACAGGAGCACGTCGCAGGGGGCTGTCAACAGCGTTCCCAAGGCCCGGCCCTCGATGAACAAGCCCAGTCGCGTTGTCAGCTTCACTTGCACCGTCTGGTGCTTGATGTTCGGGGCAGGGACCATGATAAGTTCGCCGCCCAGGAGTTCGTAGCGGTTGTCCGCCGGCGCGGCGCAGTAGTCCTCGTAGGTGAGCTTGACAGCGGGTTGCGCGGTAGCCACGTGGGTGCTCTCTTCCCTTGCCCGGATGGTCGCGGGGATCATGATAGCGCGTCTCGGCGCCGCTGTGGTCGTCCGTCGGGGTCGCTGGTGGGTCACCAGCGGAGCCGTTCGATCCACGTGTCGCCGTTCTCCGCGACGCGAACCTCGAAGCGGTTGATCCCGCACCTGAGCGAGCGGTACGCCGCGAGCCAGACGTGGAGCGCGTCCCGCAGGCGGCGGCCGCGGGCCTCGGGGGTCGCGTCGGGCATCCGGCGGATCGCGCCCTCGACCTGGTCGGTGGATGCGCCGACCCACAGGGCGTCGGCCATGAACGCGAGCGCGAAGCCGCCGGTCCGTCTCGACCCAACGAGGTCGCCCCGCGTCCCGACCGCGGTCATCGCCATGGACATGTCGGTCTCAAGGGCCATGGCGCTGCCCGGCGTCAGGCTCAGCGCGCCGGTGCCGTAGCCGGTGACTCCCCAAACGGACACGCGGTCGTTGATGTGGTAGCCCGCCCAGGGGGTAGAAGCCGGTCATCGACGTTGTCATCTGCCCGGCGCTCGGGCCGCTGTAGCCACCGAGCCCCATGGTGCGGCCGACCGAGAGGCCGACGGTGAGCGGGCCTCGCCGGTAGTCGGCTCCGAGCATCGTCGTGCGCACGTCGCCGTTGAGCGACAGCGCGTTCTCGGTGTCGTCAGGGGTCAGTTTTGAGTGTCGCTTGACGCCGCGGGAGCGAGGCGGGAAAATAATGCATGACTGGAGCACGTATGCATAAGGACACAGAAACGTTTAAGATTTCATCTCTTCAAGATGCAGAGGCTTTTGCGGCATACATCAGCCGCTACGGAGAGGCGACCTCCTCCTCTGGGCATGACATGCGCGGCCCCATTCTCAACATCTACAAATACTCGCGTGTCCATTCCAAAGATGATCGAATCAATGGCAAGCTATTGAATGCATATATCGATCTTGAATTGACTTGCTTGTTCATTATGAAGGACTCGCTATTGGCGGGAGGCATGCATAATCGACTGCACGATAAAGGCAAAACCACGTTGGGGTCAGTGCTAGATGACTTCGAACTATTCTCTGGGAAAGTGGATATTCTATATGTCTTGTCGGCTTGCTCTTTCAGAATGCGCGCTTTTTGGGATAAGTACATGGGAGTACTGTTTCTGCTTTATGAACACAAAAATTATGATAAATACGTCGACGGACGACGCAGAAAGAACTTCTTTATGGGACGTGCCCGAGAGTGGCCGGGAATTTCGGTGCATCTCCGAAAGTGCCTAACGAATATTGTAAGGACATCGCTCATACATTCGGGACAACGGGAAGCCGTGAGAGATATTGACAATCAGAACCTCTGTGTTCCGTTTCCGTATCCCTTTTTGAAAATACTAGACACAATAATCGCGATGGTGGACGCCGTCAGGACACACGAAGCACACGGCGCCGGGTTTTTGAGAAAGTGGACACTAGCTAACTTTCCGATAGACAAATCAAAAGATTTTGCCCTCATAAACCACTGGAATATAGGCAGCGCATTTATGCACGCGTTGCGGACGGAAATGGCCGCCCGACTCCGAGGGAGCAACGGGGCTAGTCTTTCCAATGCCGACAATGAGTCCTGAACCTGGTCGGCCGCACTTGGCAGGCCTCTATCCGGTGCGAAACCGCCGGCCCCGCTGGCCACGGCGGGACACTGTGAGGGGACCGGCCCGCGCGCCGTCGCCGGAACCGCGGCGGGCGGCGGCGCAGAGAGTCTCCGCGGGCTCCATGTTGCGATCCACTGACGCTCCTCATGTCCGGTTCTTGTTTAGCGCGAGCAAGTGGCGGAGCGCGTTGTCATCTGTGATGTCCGTTGGCCACCCGTAGGCCGCGGCCACCGCAGCATCGAGTGTTGCGTGTGCGTCGGCGAGCCACTGCGGGCGGGCGTTGTAGAGGTTCGTCAGCGTGCGCTTCCTGAGCGCCTTCGTGGCGTCCTCGTCACGGGGAACCGGCCGTCGCGGGTATCCCTGAACCGGCTCCTCCACCCACTCGACCCATTCTGGCGGGTTGAGCCACCGATCCCGCAGGTCGACGAGCCGTTGGGCGGCCTCGGCCACGGCGATCGCCCGGGGGTCGTCAGCGTACTCGGCGGCTCGCACGTTCGGCGTCAGACCGGGCGGGAACGGGAACGTCTCGAAGGTCGTGCTCGGCGTGTACCGCGGGTCGTTGCCCTTGCCGAGCCACGTGCCACGCCGGAGAGACCAGATCTCGTGAAACCTGCTGTGGAGGATGCCGAAGGTCGTGTCGTCGTCGCGCGCGATCGCGATCAGTTGATGATCGGGGCAGATGCGGGCGTCGCACCAGACGAACAGTCGGTGCTTGGCGACGGTTGGCGTTGCGATGAAGCGTGACAAGGTGTCGAGCGCCTGACGCATCTCGGGATATGGCCGAGAATGTCGCCACCAGTGCTTGCGACGGGGTTTGCTTCGATGGCCGCGAGGCGTATCCATGAAGACTTGGTAGACGCGTTCCCGCACCACTAGTGTCCCACATTTTCAGGACCACGCCAGCGACAATTGGGAGCCAGAGGGGGCCGGTAGCGACGGCGTCGTGAACAGGTCCTGGAGTGGCCGACGTTCAAACATGTTGAGCTGGAGCACCTGCAGCATCTGGTGAAGGCTCCAGCGCAACCGCATGACGAACTTCAGGTACGCCAACAGCAGGTACATGCACATCGCCACCCACAGCTGCGTCATGACGGCGTTCTTCGACCGGCCCACGAAGCGCTTCACTTTCAGATGCTGCTTGATCCACTTGAAAAACAGCTCGATCTGCCACCGCGATTTGTATATATCCGCAATCGTCTGGGCCACCCACGTTGTGTTGTTGGTCACGAACACATAACGGTTCTTCGTCACCGGATCCTGGTAGGCCACTCGCCGCAGCGGCGCGGCATACGCCTTCCGGCTGCGAGCGCTGGTCAGCTCGATCGTCTGATCGCTGAGGACGCCGGTTCCGGGTCGGATGTCATGCTCGCGCGTGACCCGATATCGCACGCCCCGCTTCAGGCGCGTCACGAAGGTCACGCCCCGCGCCTGCAACTGATGGAACCACTTGAAGTCAAGATACGCGCGGTCCGCCACGACCACGCTGCCGGCTGGAAACGTCCAGGTGCGGGCGGCCTTGACGTCGCCGGTCTTGCCCTCGGTCACACTGACGAAGCTCGGCAGATGGCCCGCCTGATCCAGCCCGATGTGCAGCTTGATCGCGGCCTTCGTGCGTCGAAAAGACGCCCACGGGAAGACCGCCAGACACAAATCGATGGTCGTCGCATCGACCGCGTACAACTTGTTCTTGAACCGAAAGCCGTGCCTCGGCGCGCACTGCTGACAGCGGCTCAGCAGGCGTCCGAACAGCGTCTCGTAGAGAGTGTACGGCTGCTCGGCATTGACGCGCGCCAGCGACGAGCGACTGACCGTCGTCCCTACGCCCAAGTGATAGAGCTTGCGCCCTTGGGTGCTCAGGTTGCTCACGATGTCACGCAAGCTCTGTCGGCCCGTCAGTTGCGCCAAGCCAAGGGCCACGAACTGCGCCCAGCGGCTCATGACGCGCAACCCCTGACCTCGCTGGTGTTGGCGGGCCTCGGCTTCGAATTCATGTCTCGGAAGGAACCTGAGAAGCTGCACGAAGACTGTGTTATGATGAGCCACGGCTTGGATCTCCTGTCTTTTGAATGATTTGCGCCACAGATCATTCTACCAGACATGGAAGGTTCAAGCCGCCTTCATTTGAAGGTCTGTGGGACAGCAGTGTTCCCGCACCCACCGGAACGGCTCTTCGTACAGCGCGGCGGCGTTCTCTGACATCGTCCACCCGAAGTCGACGATCCACTTCCCAGCTGGTCGCCGGGTCATGTCCATCCCGTTCACCCAAGGCTTCAACACGTCGGCGTTGGTTCGACTGTTCGGATTCGCCGGCAGGCGGAGCCACTCTCGCGCCTGGTCGCCCGCAACGTCGAACGGTCCGCCCTTCTCGTCGCCTCTGAAGGCGACGTCGACGTTCTCCTGGAGACGTTGGACCCCAGTGAGGTCGACACCGACGTCGCCGCGACGCGCCGTCAGGTCCGTGTGGATCTCGTCGGCGGGCTGGCCATCGAGTCGGACTTCAGACACCCAGGCGTCGTCGGCTCGTCCGAAGCAGATCAGTGAGACCCTGACGGCCGCGCCGTCGATCACCCAGGGCTCGTCGCTCCACGGCTCGAAGATCGGCTGGCCGTTGACCGCAGCCTGCAGAGCGCGCCGGTTCGCGCCGCCCCGAATCGAATTCGTGGTGACCAGCCCAGCTCGCAGGGCCTGGCCCAAAGCGAGCTGCCGCCCCGCCTTTTCAAACCAGTAGCAGACGAGATCGGCTGCTCCCGATACGCGCCCGGCGTAGACGGAGCACATCCGTGACACGTAGTCCTCGCCGAGAGTGGCGATCAGACGGTTACCGCCAACAAACGGCGGGTTGCCGATCACGACGTCGGCCGCCGGCCACTCCGGCTCGAGGTCGTCCGGCGTCAGGATTGCGTCCCGGTACTCGATGGTGTCGAGGGGCTTCAGGATCGGGTCTCGCGCTTCCCCGAAGCCGTTGCGCCGCATCCACTGGATCTCGCCGATCCAGACCGACACGCGCGCGAGCTCCGCGGCGTAGGGGTTGATCTCGATGCCCTTGACGTTGGCCGGGCCGATCTCCGGGAATGCCCGCTGGAAGCCCCCCAACGCCTCGGCCTCGAGCTGAACGCGATGCTCGAGGTCTTTGAATGCCTGCAGGGCCAGGTACAGGAAGTTGCCCGAGCCGCACGCCGGGTCGAGCACCGAGAACCCCCGTAGACGGTTGAGGAACGCCCGGTACCGCCGTTCGGCCTCGTTCAGCCGCTTCGTGCGGGCGGGGCGGGACCTGGCGGCTTCGGCTCGTTCCAGCTCGGCGGTGATCTCGGTCTTCTCGGCGTCCCATTCGGCGAGCAGCGGCCTGACGACCACGGGCTCAACGAGCAGCATGATCTTGTCCCGGTCGGTGTAGTGCGCGCCGAGCTGGGCGCGCTTGTTCGGATCGAGGCCCCGCTCGAACAGCGTGCCGAGGATCGACGGGTCGATGTCGGACCAGTCGAGGTCCGACGCCGCCAGCACCGTCTCGATGTCGGTCCTCTCCAACGGCAATGTGGTGGCGTCGGCGCTCGGGCTGAGGCTTGGCTCTCTTGAGCCTGGGATCTGGTTTTCTGGTGTTAACAACTTGGCTAAACGGTTTTCTTGCTTCCATCTGCGATGAACCTCGTGCGGGAAAACACGAACTTGTGTTCCCAGCGGCTCTCTTGTAGATGACCTCGACGGCGTCCGTTTCGAACCACTGTACGGTCAGCAGGGTGACGCACTCGCCGGGTGCGACTCGCTCGATGGTTCGGCTTGGCTTGAGGTCTTCGAGCCGGGTTGCCGTCGTCATGGGGCGGTATTGTCCCACGTCTGCCGTCCGATGGTGGGGTCGGTGCCCGGCTTGTTGGCGGGCTGGTCTCAGCGCCTCGGCTGTGCCGTTCGCTGTCTCGATCCTTTCTTGGCCGGTCAATCAGCATTCCCGGTGCCAGGCGGGGCCGGTTCCTCGGTCCCGATCGTCATCGAGATTCCCAGAGCCTTGCATAGCTCGTCGGCGCGGTCGATGGTCGGCCTGTATCCTCTCCGCAGTGCGCGGAAGGCGTCTGCGGGCAGCCGGGCCTCTCTTGCGATCTCTTGGCCGTTGACGCCCCGTTTCGTTAGCTCGCTTTCGATGATCTTGATCAGGCGGTCGGTCGCGGATCTGTGGAGCTTCCTGCTTTTTGCGGTCAATTCGGTTTCCTCCCCTCTGTTGCGTCCCTTGGTGCTCGGCAGCGTGAGGCTGCTGCTCTGTGCTGGTCTCCGCAGGGGTCCCGGCGGTTCTGTTTAGGCGGGCTCGTCCCCGGTCGAGTTCGCCCCTCTCTGTCTGTGCTTCTTCTGTACCTACGTGTGCCACGCTTGCCGACTGAACCTTGCACCTTTCAGTGCTATGTGGTAGATTCACCGGGTGCGAACGCCCGGTAACAGTTCCAGGCTTTTGGGAGGGTGCCGGAATGGGGGATCTTGGAGCCGTAATCTCGTCGGTTCGCGATCGGCTTGCAGTCGTGGCGCGTCGCCGCGAGGAGCTTGAGCGACAGTGTGCGGATGTTGAGCGTGAGTACGCTCGTCTGGCTGCGGCGGTCTCCGTCTTCGAGGAGCACGCCGAGCAGCCTGTTCAGCCTTCGTTTTCGGACGCGGTTGCGGACCCGCCGCCTCTCACTGCGCGCGTCTTCGATGCGTTGCTGGGTTCTTCGGTGAACAGCCGTTCTGATCTGCTCAGACTGTTCCGCCCGGTCGGCGTCAATGAGAATTCCCTTGATTCGGCGATCCAGCGCCTGAAGCAGCGTGGCACCATCCAGCAGCGAGGGAAGTACCTTGTTCCCGGGATCCAGACGCCGCTCTCGGCTTCATCTCCTCCGTCTCCTGACGATCCCGGTGGGTCGGATGTTGATCGGCGTTCTTCCGATCCTCATCCTGTCGGTGTTGAGGCTGGTCCTGACCAAGGTCCTCTTCCGGGGTCTGTGTCGCTTTCCGAGGACGTGCGTGGCGCCGGAGCTCCGCCGCGACGCTTGTCTCCTCGCCGCATTCCACTTACGGTTCGCGTTCAGGAAGCGGTGGCTACTTCGGTCGCCTGTACCCGCGCCGCCCTGGTCAAGCATTTTGCTCTCCAGGGGATTAAAGAAGCTGCGGTTGATACAGCGTTGTCCGGTCTCAGGAAGCGCGGCAAGCTTGAGAGACGGGACGGCCGTGTGCTAGCTGTGCCTGGTTCCGACGTTCCGTCTGCTGCGGCGGGCGCGGCGCTTCAGGACTCGTGAGAGCTACCGGTGGTCGCTTTTGGTTTTCCGCGTCGACTCCGTGTTGTCCAAACCTCTGATCAGGGCGCCGACGGCCACGCCCTCGATCACCAGGATGTGTTTCGCCAGGTCGATTTTCATGACCGCGTGCGTGGTGTTGTGGCTCTCGGGCCGCAACTCGACGTGTCGATCGTCGATCCGGGCGAACCGTTTCAGCGTTACGTCGTCGCCGAACCGGGCGACCACGATCTGACCGGTCTTGGCCTCGGGTGTTTTTTGGACGGCTACGATGTCTCCGTCTTGTACGACGCGTTCCATGCTGTCGCCGCGCACGGTCAGCAGGTAGTCCGGTCGCGGTCGGAACTGCTCGGCGATCGCCCTGGGCACCCGCTCGATGGTGTGGGCGTCGCACACGATTGGCGTTCCCGCGGCGACTTCCGCCAGAGCGCTGATCAGTGGAATGTCGTCCTCGAGGATCAGGATGCCCCGGTTTTTCTTCGGCAGGATCTTGATCCTGCCGTGTCTGGCGAGGGCCTTCAGATGTCCGATGACAGACGAGGCGTCGGAGAGCCCGAGTCCGTGGGCGATCTCGGTTCGCGTCGGCGGGACGCCGCAGCGTCGGATGTGGTTCTTGATCCAGTCCAGAACCTCCTCTTGTCGATCCGTGGGGTGTTGCATGGGGCTCACTCCTCTCGTTGCTCGTCGCTCGAGCTGCGAGATTCACGCGAAACACCTGCGCCTGTCAGCGTTCCTGTGTGTGCTCTGGGTTGTTCCGATTACCGTCTATAAAAAGGCGAAGAAAAAGTGTAACAGGCACCCATAGTTGAAGTATAGTCACCGGGTTGGCGACTGGGTTCCCGAGAGGTTCTAGGTTCGTTGCGGGTCTGACGGCGGTGGTTGACGTGCCTCGGGAGTGCGTCGCTTGGTCGTCGGAAGGGAGCACCGGGAGCGGCACAGTGCCGCTCCCGGTGCTGGTACAACCAGAGCTCGGCGGTTGTGGTGAACCGTACCGAGCAGAGAGCGCTGCCGGGAGACCCAACTCACGCTATCCAGACGAGATTCTGCCGTTTTTGCCGGGTTCCGTCAAGGTTTCGTGAGCTTGGGCTCTCCCGCCGCGGTGCGTGGAGGGTCGGGCCATGTCCCCTTGGAGTGAATCGACTGAAAATCAATCCCGTCAAGTTCGCCGCCGTCGGCGGTATCTCCTGACCGACCGTCAGTGTCAGACGCTTGGGCCTGGTCGGTATTCTGATGGCGGCTGTCTGCTGCTCTACGTTCGTCCATCCGGCTCCCGGAGTTGGTTTGTCCGGACCTTCGTTCATGGAACGCGCAGCGATATTGGGCTAAGGTCCGTACCCGCTCATTTCGTTGGCGGCAGCGCGTGGCTTCGCGGACTCGATCCGACTGACTGCTCGCCAGGGCGGTGATCCTCGTAAATCTGCGTCGACTCCGGTCTCGTTGGCACCGACCGTTCGGGAGGCTGTTGACTTCGTCCTTGAGGACCAGGGCAAGAACTGGACGGCTGCAGACGCGGAGGTTCGGTACCGCGCTAGTCTCGACGCATACGTTCTTCCAGTGCTTGATCCCAAGCGAGTGGACGAGCTCACAGTCGACGATTGCTTCAACGTCGTTTCCCCTCACTGGTCGGGGCGCGGGTCTGTCGGTCATCGGGTGCGGCATCAACTGGTTCACATTCTGCGCTGGGCGATCCGCAATAATCACCGCAATGACAATCCTGCCCAGCAGGTTGTCGACCGGCTTCCGAGGGTGAGGTCCCGGCCGGAGAACCAGCCTAGCTTGCCGTACAGCCAGATTCGGGCGGCGCTCGCGGCGCTTGAGGCTGCGTCCGTGCCGCATGTGTTCAAGTTGGCGATCCCCTTCCTCGTGCTCACAGCGGTTCGCCTTCGTGAGGCTACGGAGGCACGGTGGTCGGAGGTCGATCTTCAGGCCAAGCTCTGGACCATTCCCAAGCATCGTATGAAGAAAAGGAAAGAGCATCGCGTGCCATTGTCGCGCCAAGTCTTGAGCATTCTTGCGGATGCTCGTGACGCCTGATCCGTCGGGTTCTCTGGTGTTCGGGTACCGCGTCGGCCGACAACGACCTCGCGCTCTGCAATCGCCTGACGTATCGGCGGTCTTGCATGGTCTCAAGTTCACGGATTCTGCCGGTCGTCCCATCGTGGCGCATGGGTTCCGAAGCACGTTTGCGGAATGGGTAGGCGACCACTACGACGAAAAAACCGCTGCAATCGAAGCTGCTTTGGCGCACCGGCCGGGGCACGTCCACAGCCAGATCGTACCGACGCAACGACCTGCTCAAAGCTAGGCGTCCGCTCATGCAGCACTGGGCGGACTACGTTTTCCCGGGGGATTGGTCCTGATGTTCGTAGTTGTAGCTTGGTCCTACGTTTGGTCCTACCGATTGGTTCGGAAGTAGGTCCCACTATTTGTCCTGATACTCGTGTTTCCCAAGGGGTTCCAGGTTTCACGTCCGATTTTTTAAGTCCTTTTGTTTCAGTGGTTTAAGCTCGCGGCCTTGGCCGCGCTTGCTCTAGCTGTGCCCGTTGCCGCTCGGAATGGAATCGGTGTTCGCCGCCGATGGCCCGGTCGTGGACTGCGGCTACAGCGGCATTCCCTCAGTGGCGCAGGTCGCGATCGATCGCTCGGACGCCAAGATCACCATCAGGAGAATCCAAGTGTCCGCGTGCACGGTCCATGCCGAATGGCGCCTCGTTGAGCCGGTAGCTACAACCTGACTCCCCGGGGTGAGCAGCTACGCTCCTCCCATCGGATGACGGTGAAATCGAGATCCGCCGCCACTTGTACGTAAGTGGCATTGCTTACACCGCCCGCCAATTCTCCGATCGGGACTGACGGAGCGCGGCCCAAATAGATGGATACACTCTACTGAAGCCACCCTTGTACTACTTGCCAAAGATCAATATTACTCCTGCGCCGATAGGTGAGGTCTGGGCGCGCGTTGCTTGTCTGCATCCACCACAAGAAGGGGTCTGCATCGGGATTAACTCTCTTGTGTTCTCGCCACAACCCTCAACACTTCTCGTTTGAACTCGGCCTTGAGCATAATTTTGGTTCTCTTCCTCTCTCTGTCTCTCGTTACCCATTGGTCAATATGAACCAGCCTGTCTTCCAATGCTGCCATGTCTGTTGCGATCACCAGAAAGGCTTGGAGTACCTTCACGAGCCTACGCTTAGCTTTGGTAAATCGTCGCTCAACGTTGGGCATTTGACGGAGCACTGTTATAAAACCTGAGACTCCGTCTCTCGCCGACTCTCCCCCCTGCGAGAGTTGGTGCACGTCGTCCAGTGCTGTTCTCCGTGCGGCCTTGTCCACATCCGGGTGAAAAAAGTACGTTCGCATGGCGTTGGAGGACGTGTCCCAAACGGCACGGAACCGTACGACTAAGCCGTCGATGATACCGCCCTTTTCGTCGAGGAACGCACCGAATCGCTGAAGAAGAGCCGTCAGCCCGCGTACGTCCTTCCGCTTCGCGAACACCTCGACCTGTGGGGTGAGAGAATTTGCCTTTTCTCCTAGAGCAACTATTTCAGTGCTAATGGCCTCGAGTATTTTCTTGCCATCCTCGGAACTATCTGTTATCTGGACTGCCAGGTCAAGTGTGCCTGGTCCATCTTCATCGGAATTTCGCTCGGAGCCTTCCGTCGGCTCTGGTTCTCTTAATGGTTCCCGTCCCTCTGCTTCATCGTCGCTGTTTCCATCGTCATCTTCTTCACCGCGGTCATCGGATCTCCTGCTATCGGTACGACCATTCGGCTCGGGTTGCGGCCAAAAGTCAGAAACGGGACTGCCGAAGGCTATTGTTCCATCGGTATCGGTTGCTATCTCTACAAGACGTCTCTTGGCGTAGTCAAAGTTGCTACCCCTGGGCTCGTATCCGATTATGTTGTAAGATCGCAAGTTGAACGGGGCATTTGCCAAGTCTTGCGACAGCAAGACGACATCCTTGCCCTTTGCATGAGCGATCCCCAACTCGTAGAAGACGTTGGCATTCAGGCCGGAGAGATCAGCGACAATGAGGTCAGCATCATGTATACCAACGACAATGCTCTTTATGATGTTCTGTTGACTGGTAATATCATCTGCACGCACAATGTCGTACCCGGCATCTTCAAACGGGGGCCTGATCATGTCATCGTATACCCAATCGAATGCCTTCTCGAAAGGCATCACAACGAACACTTTTTTTGGTGTTTGCCATGGAAGGTTCCTTGGGTCCTTTATTGCTACCTCTTAGAGGCGCCTTGTCGAAGAACGACCACTTCAATTTGAAGGGAGCCAGCGGGAACCTCGGGTTGCTCCTTCGTCACTTGTCGCTTTGGCTGGCAGGGCGCGTTGGGATCGTCGCAGCGAACAGGGTGGCGACTGGCAGGAGCAAGTAGAGGCCCGAGCGGGGCATAGTCACTGGGGTTCCCGCGTAGTTTGGGGCCGGCCACACGGACAAGCAAGGTAAGCGGCATGGGTACTGTGGAAGCGGGAACCCTTCATCGCAGGGCGAAGATAACACGAATAGGCGGGATCGTCAAGGGCGGGGGAGGAAGGGGCGATGGCGGATGAAGCGGCTGGGGACTGGTGGTTGTCGATCACGGCGCGGCTTTCAGTAAGCGGTTGCAGAGATCGGCGACGTACGCGAGGTTGGTCGCCACCCGTTCGGCATCCGACTCGTCGAAGATGTCCGGGGGGCCGAGGTCTGGTGCTCGTCGCCGTAGAACGGGATGCCGCGGTCGCCCGCCATCTCGGTCGAGATGGTGGCCAAGCGACTGGGGAAGGCGCGCGGCCTCGTGGCGGAGCAGTTCGGCGACGTCGTCGTCTGGGTTGGCTCGGGGGCGACGAGGCGCGGCGCACCCTTGAGGAACAGCGCGACGCAATCCTGCGCCTCGCGGAGGACGGTGACCGACAGCCTACGCTCGACGGCGAGGCGAACCAGCTCCACCCGGCTCGCGGCTTCCCTCGATGTAGAGCCGTCCCATGCGCGAACTGGTCATATCGTGACCACCTCGGCGAACCGGAAGTCCGGCTTCAGGTGCCAGTACCGGCTTCCGTCGTCGAGGAACACCCGGCGGCCTTTAAGCTCCCGGATGGGGGCGCGCATGGCAGCGAGCGCCGTCTTGAAGAACTTCCCGTGGTCGACGAACAGGATTGTCCTCCTCGACGATGTCGAGGTAGAGCGGGCTGTGGAACCGCGCCTCCTGACCGCGTTCGTGCCCAAGCTTCCGGCGCTGCGACAGGTCGTGCGCGACCCGGTGGCCGGCAGGTACATCTTCATGTTCCTCGTCCTCCTCCTCCGTCAGGGCGTGCGCATGGTGACCACGGGCGAGTTCGGCTACGATGAAAGGGGCTTATCGTCTGCATCCCGTTCTGGGTAGGGCTCGGGTTCCAGAACGGCGTTATCTTTCCCGATCGCCTGCCGGCGTGCTGCCGGGGCGTGCTCGACACCGGCACGGCCGGCGGGGGGGTGGTGCCAATGGTCCTGACCCTGCTGGTGTCCCTTCGGCGGCGGTTCGATGCTGCTGACGTCCGCTGAGGCACGTGCCAGATCGAGGTCGTACATCCGCTGCAGGTTCAACCAGAACTCGGGTGTCGTTCCAAGGGCCCGCCCGACTCGCAACGCCGTGTGCGCCGTGACGGATCGGCGGCCGTGCACGATCTCGTTGATGCGCCGCGGAGGTACGCCGATGGCCCGAGCCAGACGGTACTGGCTGATTCCGAGCTCGGTCAGCATCTCGGCGAGGTGTTCACCGGGATGGATGGGAGTGATGTGGGTCATGGTGTTCGCTCTCAGTGATAGTCGGTGATCTCGATCTCCTTGGCACCGTGATCCGTCCAGCGAAAGCAGATACCCAGCCGGGCTATCGCAGACCGAAGGAGGGCCCCGAGCGTCACGGGCACGTTCCGCGTGCTCGGTTCGGCACCGGGAAGCGGTTGCGCTGGCCGCCGTTCCGGTGGGGCCCCGGACGCCGTCGATCAGGCTACCGCCGGCGCGGCGAATTGCGCGTCGTAGAGCGCCACGTACGCCCCGCCGGCCCGCAGCAACTCCTCGTGCGTGCCCCGTTCCACGATGCGCCCCGCGTCCATCACCAGAATCAGATCCGCGTCGCGAATCGTGGACAGCCGGTGCGCGATGACGAAGCTGGTCCGGTCGGTGCGCAGCGCCGCCATCGCGTGCTGCAGCAGCAGCTCGGTGCGCGTGTCGACCGAGCTCGTCGCTTCGTCGAGGATCAGCAACGCGGGATCGGCGAGGAACGCGCGGGCGATCGTGATCAGTTGGCGCTCGCCGGCGCTGAGGTTGCCGCCCGCCTCGTCGACCACGGTGTCGTACCCGTCGGGCAGACTGCGGACGAACCGGTGCACGAACGTGGCCCGCGCCGCCTCTAGAATCTCCGCGTCGGACGCCCCCGGCCGGCCGTACGCGATGTTGTCGCGAATCGTCCCCTCGAAGAGCCAGGTGTCCTGCAGCACCATGCTCACCTGCCGGCGCAGGTCGGCGCGCGGCATCTGCGCGATATCCACGCCGTCGAGGGTGATCCGGCCCGCGCCGATGTCATAGAACCGCATCACCAGATTGACCAGGGTCGTCTTGCCGGCGCCGGTGGGGCCGACGATGGCCACGGTGTGACCCGGGTCGGCCAGCAGCGACAGATCCGTGATGAGCGGCGTGTCCCGATCGTAACGGAACGACACGCCCTCGAACTCGACACGACCGCGTCGCGCACACGGGGGTGCCGGTGCGGCGCTGTCGGCGGGCTCCTCCCCGGCGTCGAGCAGCTCGAACACCCGCTCCGCCGAGGCCACCCCCGACTGCAGCAGATTGACCATCGACGCCACCTGGGTCAGCGGATGCGTGAACTGCCGCGAGTACTGGATGAACGCCTGGACGGCGCCCAGGCTCATCGCGCCGGTCGCCACCTGCAACCCGCCGACGACCGCGATCGCCACGTAGTTCAGGTTGCCGATGAACATCATCATCGGCATGATCAGACCCGAGATGAACTGCGCCCCGAAGCTGGCCTCGAACAACGCTTCGTTCTCGGCCGCGAACCGCGCCTCGACGTCGCGCCGGCGGCCGAACACCTTGGTCAGCTCGTGCCCGGTGAACGCCTCCTCGACCTGCGCGTTGAGCGTGCCGGTCCGCCGCCACTGCGACACGAACAGCGCCTGCGAGCGTTTCATGACGAGACCCGCCAGCGCCATGCTCACCGGGATCGTGACCAGGGCGATCAGCGCGAGGGTCGGCGAGAGGTAGAGCATCATCCCGACCACGCCGATCACCGTGAGCAGCGAGCTGAGGAGCTGACTCAGGGTCTGGGCCAGGCTCTGCGAGACGTTGTCGATGTCGTTGGTGACCCGGCTGAGCAGTTCGCCCCGGGGCTGCCGGTCGAAGTACCCGAGGGGCAGCCGGTTGATCTTGTCTTCGACCTCGGCCCGCATCCGGTACACCGTGCCCTGGACCACGTCGTTGACGAGGTAACCCTGCAACCAGCTCAGCAGCGACCCCGCCACGTAGAGGGCGAGCACGAGCAGCAGCACCCGGCCCACCGCCTCGAAGTCGACACCCTGCCCCGGCACGATGTCGTCCATCGCCGCCAGCATGTCCGCCAGCCGCGCGTCGCCGGACGCCCGGACCGTGTCGACCGCCTGCGCCCGGGTCACCCCGGGCGGCAACTGCCGGCCGAACAGACCGGCGAAGATCAGATCCGTGGCGCCGCCGAGAATCCGGGGACCGACCGCGAACAGAGCCACGCTGACCACCGCCAGCGCCACGACGGCCGCGACCTTCGCGCGCTCGGGACGCATGCGCGCCAGCATCCGTTTGGCCGAGGGCCCGAAGCGCATCGCCTTCTGGGCGACCATGCCGCCGCTCAGCGGCCCGCCGCCCGGTCCGCCCGGCCGGACGCGCTCGGTCTGCTTCAGCGTGCGGGGCGGGGGCGTACCCGCGGCGCTCATGCCCGCTCCTCCGCGCCGAGCTGCGACTCGACGATCTCCAGATAGGTCGCACAGCCGGCCAGCAACTCCTCGTGCCGGCCGAGTCCGACGACCACCCCGCCTTCGAGCACGATGATCTGGTCGGCGTCGAGAATCGTCGACACCCGTTGTGCGACGACGACGACGGCGGCCTCCCGGGTGACCGGCCTCAAAGCCTGCCGCAGCCGCCGGTCGGTGGCGAGATCGAGGGCGGAGAACGAGTCGTCGAAGAGATAGATCTCGGGGGCGCCGATCAGCGCCCGCGCGATCGCCACGCGCTGCCGCTGCCCCCCGGACAGGTTCGTCCCGCCCTGCGCGATCGGCGCCTCGAGACCGTCGGGCATCTCCATGACGAATTCGCGGGCCTGGGCGGTCTCGAGCGCCGCCCACATCTCCCCCACGGTTGCGTCCGGTCTGCCGTAGCGCAGGTTCGAGGCGAGGGTGCCCGAGAACAGATACCCCTCCTGCGGCACCAGCCCGATCCGGCTCCACAACAGCTCGGGGTCGAGCCGGCGCACGTCCACCCCGCCGACGCTGACCTCGCCGCCGGTGACGTCGAAGAGCCGCGGCACCAGACGCAGCAGCGTGCTCTTGCCGGCGCCGGTCGATCCGATGATCGCGGTGGTCTGCCCCGGCTCCGCCGCGAAGCTGATCCCCCGCAGCACCGGCTCGCTCGCACCGGGGTAGCTGAACTCCACGCCGGAGAGCCGCAACGCCGCCCGCCCGCGAAGCTCGGTCACCGGCGCCGGCGGCGGGACCACGGAGGACTCGGTGTCGAGCACCTCGCCGATGCGGTCGGCGCAGACCGCGGCCCGCGGCACGAGCACCACCATGAAGGTCGCCATCATGACCGCGATCAGGATCTGGATCAGATAGGCGAGAAAGGCGGTCAGCGAGCCCACCTGCATCGCGCCCGCGTCCACCCGTTGCCCGCCGAACCAGAGCACGGCGACGCTGGATACGTTGAGAATCAGGAGCACCAGCGGAAACGTCGTCGCCATCCAGCGGCCCACCCGCAGGGCGACCTCGGTGACCTCGAGATTGGCCGTTTCGAACCGGCGGGTCTCGAACGGCTCCCGCACGAACGCCCGGACCACCCGGATACCCGTGATCTGCTCGCGCAGGATCTTGTTGACCGCGTCGATGCGCACCTGCATGAGCCGGAAACTCGGGATCGTCCTGTAAATCACCACGCCGAGACCGGCAAGGAGGGCGGGGACGCTGACGCCGAGCAGCCAGGACAGCCCGATATCCTCTCGCAGCGCCATGATCACGCCGCCGGCCATCATGATCGGCGCACTGACCATCAGCGTGCAGCTCAGCAGAACGAGCATCTGCACCTGCTGCACGTCGTTGGTGTTCCGCGTGATCAGGGACGGGGCGCCGAACCGGGCGACCTCGCGGCTCGAGAACGACCCGATCCGGTGGAACACCGCCGCCCGCACGTCCCGGCCGAGTCCCATGGCGGTCCGCGCCCCGCAATAGACGGCGGCCACGGTGGCGGCGATCTGCACCAGGGCCACCGCCAGCATGACGAGCCCGGTGCGAGCGATGTAGCCGGTGTCGCCGCGCGCGACGCCGTTGTCGATGATGTCGGCGTTCAGGCTCGGCAGAAACAGCGCCGCGATCGTGGCGACGAACTGCAGGCCGGCCACGCCGAGCAACCACGTACGGTACGGCCGGAGGAAGGTCCGGAGCAGTCGAAGCAGCATGCACGTGTACTCGGGTCGCTATGACAGAAAACGCGCGGCCGCGAGCACCAGGCATCGCTGGCGGCGACGATGGACGTGCGGAGCGGTTCCGGCACGGACGCCGGCAGGTTCCCGGCCGAGGGAGCGATCGTACTCACGGGCCGGATTCTAGCAGCCGTGCCCCGGGCGGGCTCAGTTCGGGACGAGGAACAGGTTGGTCATGTCGCCGTCGAGGCTGATGGTGCGCAGATAGCGGTAGGTGGACGCCTCGTAAAGGTCGATGGTAGCGCCCGCCTGGTGGACGTAGAGGAGCTGGCCGTTGGTGCTCACGGCCAACGACATGCGGGGGCGTCCCTCGATGACCTCGCGCCGCTCGACGCCCCGCCCCGCGAGGTCGAAGGTCCAGAACTCGTAGTGGCCGATTTGCCTCAGAATCGCGTAGGCCTTGCTCCTTCCCGGCGCGAGAGAGAACGAGGACAGCGGCTGGTCCGGTCCGAGGGTGTAGAAGTCGACGTTGCGCTCCGCGAGGTTGATGCGGGCCACCCCCATCAGGCGCCGGTTCTGCACCGGGTCCTGTACCCGGAAGAGGCTCGTGAAGTAGCCCGGCTCCTCGTTCGGGTCGACGCGGAAGCCGAAGCTGAACCGCTCCAGGTCCGGCGCCTCGATCCGCGAGAGCTCCCACCGATCGACCTCCTCGAACGACTCGGTGTCGAGGGCGATGATCTCCCCGCCGAACAGATAGAGCAGGCCGCCGTCGGGCGAGAACAGCATGTTCACCCCGGTCTGTTCCTCGCCGTCCGGCCACGGGATCTCGCGCATGATCTCGTGCGACGTCAGATCCACCTGCAGCAGCCGCCGCGGCGCGATCTCGAACCGGTCGATCTGCTTGGTCGCGGTGTCGGCGAGCAGTATCGCGTAGCGGTCGTCCGGCGACACCACCATGCTGCGGATGCGCACCTTCGTCGCGCCGTCGCTCAGGGTGAAGGTGTCGACGGTGCTTCGGGTCTCGAGGTCGATCACTTCGATCTGCTCGAACGTCCGGTCGCGCATGTACATGCGGGAGCCGTCGGCCGACATCCGCATGTCGTTCGGCGGTCCCCCGAGGGTCATCTCGATCGTGTCGACGACCTGCTCGGTCGCCTCGTCGATGACGTAGATGCGGTTGGGGAACGCGCCGACGTAGAAGGTGCCGTCGCCGCCGGTGAGCTCGGCCGCGGGCTGGGCGAGCGCGCTGCCGGACAGGAGGACGAGAATCGCGAAGGTGTGGACCAGCTCGCGCATGGGTCGAGGTCTCCCGAAAGAGGGACGGGCTCAGGGAGTCGGCCCCGCCGGTGGGAGGCGGTTGCCTCCGGCCGGCGGGGCCGCCGTTCCGCGGCGCAGACTCCTACGGAAAGATCAGGTCGATGTTGCGCCAGTCCTTCTGGGCGGCGGCGCACTTGCCGGTCCAGTCGGGGGTGTGGTTGAGCTGGTCGGGGACGTGCGCGGGCCAGAAGCAGCCGCGATGGCAGTCGAACAGATCCCGCTCGACCGGCTGGCACAGCCCGGCGGTGCCGCCGTTGCGATCCGCCTCCCAGCCCGGCGAGAAGACCAGCGAGCAGCCCAGCGGGATGTGCGGCCCCTCCGGTTGCTGGGGAGGACCCGATCCCTGCTGCAGCGCGACGACGTCCCCGGCCGGGGACGCGTCCGGCGCGGGCGTGGCGACCGTCCGCTCGACGCGGGCGGCCTTCTGGTTGATCGCTCTCAGGTGTCTCATGGTCTCACCGCCCGCTCACTCGAACCGGCGCAGGTACTGGGGGTTCCGTTCGGCCAGCTCGCCGTAGACCCGCAGGCAGACGTCGGTCCAGCCGCGAATCCACTCGCAATAGTGCAGATTCGGTTGGGCGCTCGTACCGTATCGAGTGTGCGCCTCGTGATAGCACCCGCCGGAGCACAGCGGGCGCGCCCAGCAGGTGTGGCAGTCGGTCTTGTTCGCCAGGTGATGACGTTCGAGAAACGCATTCTGGGCGCCCCGGTCTATGCCGTCGGTGACGGTGCCCAGCTTGTGCTCGTCCGAGCCCGCGAACCGATGGCACAGGGCGATGTCGCCGCCGGTGGCGACCCCCACCAGCCCCAGCCCCGCCCCGCAGGGGTAGGCCTTGCTGGCGCCCTTGTGGATCTCTTCGAGCGTCTCGCTCACGTTGGAGAACCCGTGGTGCCGCCCGGCCAGCGCCGCCTCGAGAAACTCGTCGGCCAGCACCGTGAACTGCTCCACCATCTGGTCGAACCCCGACCCGTCGAGCGCGTAGTCGCGGCCGGGGGAGGTCGTCACCGGGGCGAACCCCACCTCCTGGAATCCGATCTCCTCGGTCAGGTGCCGGTAGATGCTCGCGACGTCGCTGACCTGCGAGGTCAGGGTCACCCGGGCCCCGATGGGCCGGCTCGTGTGGCGCCGCAGCAGCTCGCGCACCCGCGGGAGCAGCACCTCGTAGCTGCCGCCGCCGTCGTGAAACACGCGGAAGCGGTTCTGCATCTCGGGGGGACCGTCGATCGACACCGTCACCGAGATGTCGTTGTCGGCCAGGAACCCGATCATCTCGCCCGTCAGCAGCGTGGCGTTCGTTGTCAGGTTGAACTCGACGTGCTTGCCCCGGGCCTGCGCCTGCTCGCGGGCGTAGGGCACGACGCGGCTCAGGACCCGGTAGTTCATCAGCGTCTCGCCGCCGAAGAAGCTCACGTGCACCACCCGGTTGTCGCCCGACTCCTTCATCAGCAGGTCGACGCTCTGGCGGGCGGTCTCCTCGCTCATGAACTTCGGCTGCGCCCCGTTGGTGGTGTCGACGATCTTGTCCTCGCTGTACTCGTAGCAGTACGTGCAGCTGAGGTTGCACTGATTGGTGACGTTGAGGACCGCGGTCGTCAGCGGGAACGGCGTCAACGGGATGAACGCCGGCGCCGGGGGCGGCGGCGCGGCGACGGCGCGCACCGCGTGGACCTGCTCGAGCTCGGTCAGGGTCTGCTCGAGGTCGGCGTCGGGAAACCGCGATCCGACGTCGGCGAGGAGATCCTGACGCGGCACCTGCCGCTCGGCGAGGCCGTCGATGAGGGCCGCCGCCGGCTCGTCGAGCGCGAACACCGCCGCGCTCGGCACCAGATAGAGGAACCGCCGGCCGGCGGCGGCGAACGGATGAAACTCTCCCTGTGCCAGTAGGCTCATGGCTGCTCCACGGCCGCGGGGTCCCAGCGCAGGTAGAGAGGCACGGTGACGAGGAGATGGGCGCGGCCCCGCAGCCCGCCGCCCTCGCTCGCATCCGGCGGCCAGGTCGCCACGACCCAGACGTCGCCGACGTTGTTCCGGCTGCCGCTGCGCTCGACGTTCGGCCCGTCGACGGCTGGAATGAACAGCCCGCCGGGCTCGATGGCCCCCACGTAGCGGATGTCGTCGTCCCCGATGGTCACGGCGTACTCCTCGATCGACCACCGGGCGTCGACCATCCCCAGGTCCAGGTCGTCGTCGGTCGCCGGCTCGCCGTCCGGCCCGTTGTGCAAGGCCCGCGCCTCGAACTGCCGGAACTGCTTGGGGAAGCGGATCCCGCCGACCCGGGCCATGCCCGCTCTCGGGGTCACCTCGATGCGGTGCACCTCGTCATAGACGGTGACGGCGCCGGTCGCCGCGGTCTGATCGAGGACCAGATCGCGGCCGCCGGTGGCCGCGTCCGCGTCGACCCGCACCTGCACGTCCAGCCAGTCGCCGGTCGTCCCCGTCACCTCCAGCACCGAGACGCCGGGGCCGAGGTCGATGGAGTCGGCCGACGCGGCGAGGTTCCGGCCATGGACCCGGATCGTCGCGGTGGCGCCGGCCGCGAGCGACGGGGGATGCGCCCCGGCCACCGCCGGGGCCCCGGCGAGGCGCTCCAGGGTGACGTCGATCCCGGTCTCGTCGTAGCCGCCGGCGAACCACCGGCCCCGTATCGTGCGCCAGCCGCGCTCGACGAACATCACCTCGCGGAACTCGTCTTCGCTCGGGTCGCCGGGAATGGACCGGCCCCGCCACTGGAAGCCGGTATAGATGATGGCGCGGCCGGTGCGCTCGACCTGCCGGCCGGTGTGCGCGTAGGTGTACGTCGCCTCGGTCGTGAACTCGTCCTCGGAGCCGGCCACGGGGGTGATCGTCACGCTTCCGTAGACCGCGCCGCGGCCCTGCGCGTGTCCGCGCAGCAGCCACGTGCCGCCGACGCGGGGGGGCCGCATGGTCGCCGACCACGCCGACCACGCCGTGGTGTCGAACGGAAACCGCTCCGAGAGGTGGGCCACCGCCCGGTCGACCGCCTGCGGCTCGCCGTCGCCGGGGTTGCCGCGTCTGAAGGACTGGAAGTCGGTGAACGGGTAGTAGCCGCGATGCATCGCCATCAGCAGCGACCATTCCTCCTCGGTCCGTCGCTGGCTGATCACGCGCCCCATCGAGTGGCACTGCGTGCAGGTCTCTTCGATGTCCGCATCGTCGTAGGGCTGGTCGTCGCTGCGGCGCTCCGCCTCCCAGGCGGCGGCGTGCGCCTCGGCCGGGGCGAGGCCCAGGGTGTTCGCGAGAGTGCGCACGACGTCGCGGGCCGTCTCCGGGGTCAGGGGCACGTCGTTCAGGGTGACCATGCGGCGGATGGTCTGCTGCCACCCCTCGGGCGTCGTGCGCCGGAACGAGATGCGCGACAGACGGCCCGCGTCGTCGGGGCGGTGGCACGAGCCGCAGGCCTCCAGCACCGTCTCGTCGTCGATGGGGATGCCCGGGCCGCCGGACTCGGCCGGCTGGGCGCTGGCGCCGGCCGTCACGAGCAGTGCGACGAGCGACGCGACGAGGAGCTTCGGACGGGGCAGTGGCATCGGTCGACTCCGTTGAACGGCCCTTTGTAGCACATACCGCAGCGTCTGTCAGCTTCGCCGTGAGCGTCGTGCTGCCGCAAACGCACGTGACCCATCTGCTCGGCAAGTGTGCGGCGTCGGCTTCGGCGAGGGTGAAGCCAGTGGCGGAAGACCCGAGACGTGACCCCTCACCCGCACCGTGGTGTCGAGCCGGCCCGCTGCGCGGCGGTGCGGTCCGGCCCGCTTCCCGCACTCGCGGGTGGTCAGCTCCCCGCCGGCACCCTGATGTACGCTCTATGGTGGGAGCCGAATCGTGCTGACAACGGATCAGTTGCGCGCGTTGATCACCGATCGGGAGTCCGACCGCGTCGAGCTCACGATCTCGACGACGAATACGGACAAGTTCGGCGAGGCGATCTGCGCCTTCGCCAACGACTTTCCCAATCACCGGCAGCCGGGGCACCTCATCGTCGGAGTCGGTGACGACGGAACCGTCAGCGGTCTCACCGTCAACGACCAATTGCTGCGGAGACTTGGGGAGTTGCGCTCGAACGTCAACATCGAACCGCTTCCGGTCATGACCGTTCAGAGGTACGCCTTGCCCGAGGGCGAGGTGGCGGTGATCGAAGTCCTGCCATCGGAAACGGTAATCCGGAGGCGACATTCACGTTCGAGCCCTCCCATGTGCTGGCGACCATTCGGAGGGTGCCATGAAGACGATCGCCTTCTTCAACAACAAGGGAGGAGTCGGCAAGACTACGCTGGTGTACCACTTGGCCTGGATGTACGCGGAGCTCGGATGTTCGGTGGTTGCCGCGGACCTCGACCCGCAGGCGAAGCTGAGCGCCGTGTTCCTCGATGAGGAACGGCTCGAACGATTGTGGCCTGACGGCACGCATCACGACAGCATTCTCGGTGCGGTATCACCTATCCTGCGTGGTCTCGGGGACATCAGGGCGCCACATGTCGAGCAGATCGCCGACAACCTGGGCCTGGTCGTCGGCGATCTCGGATTGTCCAGCTTTGAGGCAAAGCTGTCCTCGGCGTGGCCGGACTGCCTGGGACGCGACGAGTCGGCGTTTCGCACCGAGTCCGCATTCCATCGGACCATTCTGAGAGCTGCAGAGGAGCAGAAGGCCGACTTGGCGTTGATCGACGTCGGTCCCAATCTCGGCGCCATCAACCGAGCGGCAATTATTGCGGCGAATTTCGTCGTCTTTCCGCTAGCCCCGGATCTGTTCTCCCTCCAGGCCCTCCGGAACGTCGGCCCGACCCTCCGCGAGTGGCGCAACGAATGGCGGGATCGCCTGGAGCGCCGTCCGGAGGTTGAGCAGCTTGAGCTGCCGTTGGCCGATATCGTGCCGGGCGGCTATATCGTGATGCAGCACGCGGTGCGCGCGGGTCGTCCAGTTCAGGCGTACCAAAAGTGGATCGAGCGGATTCCGGACGTGTATCGCAGACAGGTAGTGCCTGACAAGCCGCCTGATGTGCATGGTGGCACAGGTTGCTCAACTGAAGACGACGAGGAGTGCCTTGCTACACTCAAGCACTACCGCAGCCTCTCATGGCCATGGCGCATGAGGCCCGCAAGCCGATGTTCCATCTGAAGGCAGCCGACGGCGCGCTTGGCGGTCACATCTACGCCGTGCAAGATTGCTACAGGGATTTCGAAAGGCTTGCGAAGGCAATAGCTGAGAAGTGTGGCGTGTGCATCAGCTGAAGGGATCCGTCTGGAAGAGTCTCACCCCGTCGATCTGGTTCAGGTTCACTCCCGCGGCTCGTCGCCGGCCATCTGCAGCGCACCCTTCGCGACGAGCACCGACAGCGCGCCCAGGAAGTCCGGCAGCGGCGCCGGGGGGCAGACGCGGTTGTAGGCCTCGTAGAGGTCCGGGACCTGCCGGTGGAGCGGCGCCAGCTCGACCACCCGGACGAGGTCGATGTCGCGGAGGAAACGGAGGCCCCGGGCGGCGTCGGCGTCCGGCCAGCCGGGGACGACTAGCCGGTCCTCCAGGACGATCCGCCGGGCGGTGATGGCGGGGCGGCGGACGACCGCGAGCCGCTCGCCGCGCTGGAGACGCAGGGCCGGGGCCCGCCGGAGGGCCTCGAAGGCGGCGAGGACGGCGGGGTCCCGGCGGAGGGCGTCGACGGCCGGCTCGGGGGGTGCGAGGGGCGCCGCCTCCGGCATGTCGGCCTCGGCGCGGTCGGTCCAGAACGGATGCTCGTGCCGGCCCGCCGCCTCCGCGAAGAACTCGGCCGACTGCCGCTCGAGGGCGGCGTGCATCTCCCGCTCCCGCTCGTCGAACAGGTCGAGCGCGACCCCCGCCAGTCCGGCGTCGGTCAGCGCGGTGTGGGCCACGACGGCGGCCAGCCACCCCGACGCCAGGGCCTTCTTGACGCCGTAGGAAGACAGCGGGTCGATGAACGAGCCGGCGTCGCCGACCAGCAGCATG
Source organism: Vicinamibacterales bacterium (assembly GCA_965215895.1). Taxonomy (GTDB): domain Bacteria; phylum Acidobacteriota; class Vicinamibacteria; order Vicinamibacterales; family UBA8438; genus JAJEEA01. Next base: position 2,387,617 of record OZ244130.1, read on the forward strand.
CCGGGGGCCCCGTAGGCATGCGCGTGGTAGACGGAGGCGTCGCATCCCCAAGGCTCGACGTCGAGGGCGGCCCCGGCGGTCAGCCGGCCGAGAACCGCGGTCTTGGCGAGCTCCGCGTCGTAGCAGGGGGCGAGAGGCCCGCCGCGCTCCAGGCGGGTGACCCGGGGGTCCACCATCAGGGTGAAGTAGCGCTGCTCCGCCGTCACCGGGACCGACCACGCCCACCCGTCCCCGTAGCTCTCGACCAGGGTGTGGGACTCGTCGTCGAGGCCCCAGCCGCCCGGCCGCGACCACACCGCGGTGAGGGCCAGCGTCGTGCGCTCGGCTGCGTGCCGGCGAAATCCGCGCCGCGCGACGATCCCGGCCCGGCCCGAGCAGTCCAGCACGAACCGCGCCCGAAGCGACCGGGCGGCGCCGCCGGCGAGGTAGCGGGTCGAGGACTCCGCGGCTCCGGCCGGGGCGGACGGGGGCGCCAGGTCGACCTGGCGCACGACGGCGTCGGCCTCGACGGCGGCTCCGGCCTGCGCCGCGAGGCGCAGCAGCAGGCGGTCGAGCTCGCTGCGCCGCACCTGCCACCCGATTCCGCCCCCCGCGAACCGCACCGCCCGCGGACCCTGTCCGCCCCACCACACCGTGTTCCCGGTGCTGCGCAGGAAGCCTGCCGCCTCGACGTCCCCGGTCACACCAATCAGGTCGAACAGCTTGCGGCAGCTCGGCGGCAGGGACTCGCCCAGGGTGCGGGCGTCGTCCGCCGGCTTCGCCAGCACCTGCACCGAGTGGCCCCAGGCGGCGAGCAGGCGGGCCGCGGCCGAGCCGGCGGGGCCGCCCCCGATGACGACGACGTCGAGGGGCGACGGACTCATCGCGCCATTGTGGCCGAATCCAGCGGAGCGGTGGTAGAACCCGCGTCGTTGTAGAGCCCCGCGAGGACGCCCGCGGGCGGAAGGCGCCCGGTCATCAGGCGGCGACGGAGCCGTCGGGCGCGGTGACCGGGGGAATGATCCGGTCAGGGGGAATGACGATGCGCCGCGGGTCGGAATCGTCCGGGCTTCTCCCACGGCGAGCGGGCCTGGCCGTCCGCGTGATCGTGGCCGCCGGTTCTCCCGCCGCCCCGGCCGCGGCGCCCCCCCTCCGGCGGCGCGTCTTCACTTCCCGACCGATGCTCCAGGGTCCGACGTCGCCGAAAGGGTGCAGATCCCTTAGTCGGAGACGCCGGTTCGGCATATTCTTTCACCCGTGCTCGACCCGCACTTTCGGCGCGCGCTGTCCTATCTGAGGCCCTACCGGCGGCAATTGCTCCTGGTGGTGGTGCTCAGCCTCGTCTCCACCGCCTTCTCGCTGCTGGTGCCGCTGCTGTCCCGCACGCTGGTCGACGGCGCGATTCTCGCCGGTGACGCCGGCGCCCTGCGCCTGGTGGTGCTGCTGTTCGTCGCGGTCACCGCGGCCGGGTTCGGGCTGAACGTCTGGAGCGGGCTGCGCTACACCCGGGTGTCGGCCGACATCCTCTTCGACATGCGCCTGGCCCTCTACCGCCATCTGCAGCGGTTGTCGCCGCGGTTCCACGCGCGGACCCGGTTCGGCGACATCATGTCGCGGTTGAACAACGACATCGGCGAGATTCAGCGGGTGGCGTCCGAGGTGGTGCTGGCATGGGTGGGGAACGTGCTGTTCCTCGTCGGGGCGGTCGTCATGCTGGCCTACCTGGACCTGCGGCTGCTGCTGCTCGGCACCGCGGCGCTCCCCGTCAGCATCTGGGCCCTCGTGCACTACCGGCGCCGCCTCGAGACGCGGGTCGCGGTGCTGCGCGAGCGGAGCGCCGACATCGGCAGCTTCCTCATCGAGACCCTGCAGGGGGTCCGGCTGGTCGTCGCCGCCAACGCGCAGGAACGCGAGGTGCGGCGTTTTCGCGGCCGGAACGACCGGTTCATCGACGCCCTGATGGCGATGCAGTGGACGACCTATCTGTCGGGCGGCCTGCCCGGGCTGGTGCTGTCGGGCAGCACCGCGCTGGTGTTTCTCTACGGCGGCCAGCGGGTCATCGACGGGACGCTGACGCTGGGCACGCTCGTGGCGTTCATGGCCTATCAACTGCGGCTGTTCGGGCCCGTGCAGGCGTTGATGGGGCTGTACGCGAGCCTCGCGACGGTGCGCGTGTCGCTGGGCCGGGTGCACGAGATCCTGGACGTGGAGCCGGAGGTGGTCGAGCTCCCGTCGGCGACGGCGCTGCCCGCGGTGCGCGGCGAGCTGGAGCTGGACGACGTCACCTTGTCGTTCGATCGCGGCTCGCCGGTGCTCGAGCACGTCACGCTGAAGGCGCCGGCGGGCGCCTGCCTCGCCATCGTCGGCCCGAGCGGCGGCGGGAAGAGCACCATCGCCGACCTCGTGCTGCGGTTCCTCGACCCCGACGCGGGGACCGTGCGCCTCGACGGGCAGGACCTGCGGGCGCTCAGGCTGCGCGATCTGCGGGCGCAGGTCGCGCTCGTCGAGCAGGAGCCGGCGGTGTTCCACGCCTCGATCGCCGACAACATCCGGTATGCGCGTCCGGATGCGACCGACGAGGAGGTCCGGGCCGCGGCCGGCGCGGCGGGGTTGGCGGGGCTGCTGGCGTCGTTGCCGGACGGCTACGCGACTCTGGTGGGAGAGCGCGGGGCGGCGCTGTCGGCGGGCGAGCGGCAGCGGCTGGCGGTGGCGCGGGCGTTGCTGACGGCTCCGGCGGTGCTGGTTCTCGACGAGCCCACGGCGGCCCTCGATCCCGAATCGGAGCAGCAGGTGGCCGAGGGGTTCGAGACGGTCATGCGGGGGCGCACCACCGTTCTCATCACCCATCGGGCGGCTCTCGCGCGGCGCGCGGATCGGGTCGCGGTCCTCGACGGCGCGCGCGTCGTCGAGGACGGCGCCCCCGACGAGCTGATGGCGCGGGGCGGCCGGTTCGCGCAGTTGTTCGCGGCCGGCCGCGAGTCGCGCGGCGCGGGCGCGCCGGCGCCGGGGGATGGCGCAGGCCGACGTGACGGGACGGATGCACCAGGGTAGTGCCGCGGCGGGGCGGTCGAATCGAGAATCGGTCAGGGCGCGGGAGCGGGGGAGACGGGCTTGGGCGGGACGCGGCCGGTACGGGTGGCGGTGGTGGACAGCGGCGTCAATCCGTCGCATCCGCACATCGGATGCGTCGCGGGCGGCCTGACCGTCGTGCCCGGCGCGGCGAACGGCGGCGACTTCCTCGATCGGGTCGGTCACGGGACGGCGGTGACCGCGGCCATCCAGGAACGCGCGCCGGGGGCCGACCTGTTCATCGTGAAGGTCTTCGACCGGGCGCTGTCCGCGTCCATCGACACCCTGGTGGCAGGTATCGACGCCGCGTGGCGGCACGGCGCCGATCTCATCAATCTCAGCCTGGGCACCCCGAACCGCGCGCATGCCGCGGCGCTGCGCGCCGCCGCGGACCGGGCCGCGGAGGCGGGGGCGCTGATCGTCACCGCGGGACGTCACGAAGAGGCGGCGTATCTGCCGGGAATCCTGGACGGCGTCGTGGCGGTCGAGCTCGATTGGGCCTGCCCGCGGCTGTCCGTCGAGGTGGGAACGGACGCGGACCACCGGCCCGTCTGCCGGGCGTCCGGCTATCCCCGGCCGGCGCCGGGCATCCCGCCGGAACGGAATCTCAAGGGCCTGAGCTTCGCGGTGGCCAACGTCACCGGCGTTCTGGCCCGGACGTTGACGGGCGGTTGCCGCCCCACCGCGGACACCGCGCTGGCCGCGCTGCGCGGCGCGGCCGACCGCCCGCGCCATTGACCGGGCCGCACCGTCCGGGGGTCTTGGTCGGCTCTTTCCGCGCCGGGGGTCGGAGACCGAGGACGCGGCGGAAGCGTCCGGGGGGAATCGCGGCCGCGGTCGACACGCCAATGGGGGACGGACGGCTGGCCGGATCGTCATGCGGGAACCCGAACGCCGCCCCGCGGCGCTGGCGGGCGTTGCCACGGTGGACGAAGCGGTGCGTTCGCCTCTCGTTTCTTTCCCGGCAGGCCGGTTTCGTCGTTCTTGCGGTCGTCGTCGGCATGCTGACCGGCTGGGGTGCGGCCGGCTTCATTCTGCTGCTCGACGGAATCGCCGGTTTCGCCCGCGGCCCGGTCGCTGCGTCCCTCGGGTGGCTCGGTTCCGCCCATCTCGTGCTGCTTCCGGTGCTCGGCGGCCTGCTCGCCGGCCCGTTGATCCACCGTGTCGCCCAGGAGGCGCGCGGGCACGCGGTGCCGTTGGTGATGATGGCGCTGGCGCGGCGCGGCGGGAGGATTGTCAAACGGGTGGCGTCGGTCGATGTCATCGCGGCGTTGCTGACCATCGGTTTCGGGGGCGCCGCCGGCCGCGCGGGTCCGATCGTGCAGATCGGTTCCGCCATCGGCTCCGGGTTCGGGCAGCTCGCGAAGCTGCCGTCTCCGCGGGTTCGGACTCTGGTGGCCTGCGGCGCCGCGGCGGGCGTGGCCGCGACGTTCAACGCCCCGCTGGCCGGCGCGGCCTTCTCCCTGGAGATCGTCGTCGGACGCGTGCGGACCGACGTACTGCTCGTCCTGCTGTCCTCGCTGATCTCCAGCCTGGTGGCGCGGCAGCTCCTGGGGAACGCCCCGGCGTTCAGCGTGCCCGCCCACGATCCGGTCAGCGTGGCCGAGCTGCCGCTCCATGCCCTGATGGGCGCGCTGATCGGTTGGGCCGCGGTGCTCCACGTGCGCGCCCTGTATCGGACCGAGGATCTGTTCGGTGCATGGCGTTTCCCCGGCGACCTGAAGCCCGCCGCCGGCGGCGGGCTCGCCGGCGTGGTGCTGTGGTGCTTTCCCGACGTCTACGGCGCGGGGTTTCCCGCCGTCGAGTCGGCGCTGGAGGCGGAGTTTTCCGGGAAGCTGCTGGCCGGGCTGTTCGCGGCGGCGTTTCTGGCGAACTGCGCGACCCTCGGGTCCGGCGGTTCGGGCGGCGTCTTCGGGCCGGGCCTCTATATGGGTGCCATGCTCGGGGGCGCGTGCGGCTCGCTGGCGCATACCCTGTTTCCGGCGTGGACGGCCGGCCCGGGCGCCTATGCAACGGTCGGGATGGCCGCGTTCTTCGCCGCGTCGGCGAAGGCCCCGGCCCCGGCCATCCTCCTTCTGTTCGAGATGACGCGCGACTACCGGATCCTGGCCCCGCTGCTGGCGGCTACCGCCGGCAGCGTCTACGTATCCCACCTCCTGTCGCGGTTCAGCATCTACACGCTGAAGCTGCATCGCGGGGGCGTCGGCGAACGGGGTCGCCGATCGAAGGTGTGAGGCTGTTCAGGATCGAGTACCCGGACTGGTTCTGAACATGCCGCGTTGAGTACCGGTTTCCCGCGGTTGAGCTCGCGGATTGGTCGACAATCCCGATCCATGGCCGTGCTCGAGGTGCCCGTCAGACCTTCTTGACCCCGGTCAAGAAGGCTGGGCCTCCTGCCGGGCCTCGGGACCGTAAAGGTTGACACTCTACCTGAACGGTGGCTCAATGGTAGCCACTCTACTGGAGGTGCCCCGGTGACGCCGCGACGCGACGATCAGCTCGACTTGCTGCAGGGGACGTTGGACATGCTGATTCTGCGGACGCTGGGGAGCGGCCCCGCGCACGGGCATCAGATCGCGACGGTCATCGAGCGCGGCTCCGACGACGTCCTCCGGGTGGACCACGGCTCGCTCTACCCGGCCCTGAACCGGCTGATGCGCCGGGGATTCATCACCGCGGCCTGGGGCACGTCGTCGAACAACCGGCGGGCGAAGTTCTACACCCTGACCGCGGCCGGCCGCCGGCAGCTCCTGCGGGAAGCGACGAAATGGGAGCGGATGGTCGAGGCGGTGGGCCGCATCATGCTTCCGGCCGGCGTCCGCGAGTCCGGCTCGTAGAACGGCGCGACTCCGATTGCCGGGCTGGGAGCTGTTGTCGAGCTCGGTGTTGCACCCGGAAGGAGTGACCGATGTTGTGGCCCGCCTGGCTTTGCCGCATCGTTCCCTACCTTGGCCGCCGGCGGGCCGAGAAGGACATAGAGGACGAGATGCGCCTGCATCTCGAGCTCGAGCGCGACCGGCAGATCGACGCCGGCCTCACCCCCGCGGCGGCGGCCCGCGCCGCCCGCCGCAGGCTCGGGAACCCGGCGCTGATTCGCGAGGACACGCGCGCCGTCTGGGGGTGGCGCTGGCTCGACGGCCTCGGCCGCGACGTGCGTCACGTGGCGCGCGGGCTGCGCCGGAGCCCGGGATTCACCGCCACCGTGGTTGCGGTGCTCGCGCTGGGCATCGGGGTGACGACGGCGGTCTTCTCGCTCGTCCACGGCGTGCTGCTGGCGCCGCTGCCGTTCCGCGATCCCGCGCAGCTCGTGACGGTGCAGATCCACGTCCGCGAGATGGAGGACCGGTTCCCCGCGTTCCCCGCCAGCCTCCGGGCGCTCGAGGCGTGGACCCGGTGCCGGGACGTCTGCTCCGGCGTCGCGGCGGTCCGCCCTGCGCGGTCGACCCTGGTGAACGCAGGCGAGCCCCGGAGCCTGCAGGGCGCGCAGGTGACGGCGAACTTCTTCGATCTGCTCGGGGTGGCTCCGGCCATCGGCCGGACATTCCAGGCTGCCGACGCGGCCGTCGGCGGTCCCGGTGTCGCGATTCTCACGCACGGTCTGTGGCAGGGGGCGTTCGGCGGCGATTCCCGTATCGTCGGGCGCGTGCTCGCGCTGGAGGACGAGCGGGTCGAGGTGATCGGCGTGCTGCCCGAGTCGTTCTGGCTGCCCGACCTGGAGCGGCTCATGCCGCTGTCGTCCGGCGGGACCGGCGCCGCGGAGATCTTCCGGCCGCTCCGCTACCCGCCGGAGCGGGCGCGCCGGTTCGGGGAGTTCGACTATCCCGCGCTCGTGCGTCTGGCTCCGGGCGCCACGGCGGAGCAGGCCCTTCCGGAGCTCACGGCGCTGACGCGCGAGGCCTTTCGCGAGTTCCCGTTCACGATCACCCCCATCGTCAAGCCCCTCGACCTGCAGATCGTCGGCGACGTGCGGGCCGCGCTGTGGTGGTTGCTGGCCGCGGTCGGGGCAGTGTTCCTCGTCGCGTGCGTCAACGTGGCGAGCCTGCTGTCGGCGCGCGGCCTGCGCCGGCGGCACGAGCTCGCGGTCCGGAGCGCGGTGGGCGGCGGCACCGCCGATCTGGTGCGTCATACCCTCGCCGAGAGCGCCCTGTTGGCGGGGCTCGGCGGGGTCTCGGGCGTGGGCGTTGCGCACGCCGGTCTGCGTCTTGCGGTCGCCCTCGCGCCGTTGGACGTCCCGCGCCTCGGCGAGGCCGCGGTCGGCGGTCTCGCGCTGGCGATGGCCGCGGGAGCGGCCGCGGTTTGCGCGATCGGCTGCGGCATTCCGCCGGCGTGGCGCGCGAGCCGCACCGCCCCCGCCGCCGTGCTCAGGGCCGACGCGCGCGCCGGCAGCGACCGCTCATGGCGCCGGCTCGGCGACCTCCTGGTGGGCGCGCAGGTGGCGCTGACCGTCGTGCTGCTGGTGGCGGGCGGCCTGCTGCTGGCCAGCTTCGTGCGGTTGATGCAGGTCGATCGGGGGTTCGACCCGGCCTCGGTCGTCGCCATCGATCTGAATCTGCCGGGCTCCCGCTACGACCCCGGCCGCCGCACGCAGTTCCATGACGATCTCCTGGCCCGACTGGCGGGCGCGGCGGGCATCGCGTCGGCCGGGATCACCCAGCGTCTCCCCCTGGAGGGAGAGGCGTTCGTCGAGGCGCTCGTGCCGGCGGGTGAGACGCCCTCGGACCCGGCCGCGCTGGCCGCCCTCGTGGGCAACTACCGTTTCGTCAGCCCGGCCGACTTCGGGACCCTCGGGATGGTCCTGACGCGCGGCCGCCTCTTCACCGAGCAGGATCGCACCCGCCCGGTTGCCGTCGTCACCGAGCAGACCGCGTCGCGGCTCTGGCCCGGCCAGGATCCCATAGGCCGGCGCTTTCTCCGGGTGGGGGGATACGGCGGGACGTGAGGCGGCGGGAATCCCGAACCTCCACCCTGGCGACGAACGCCGTTGCGGCTGTCGCAGGTCGGGCGAGGTGGGTGTCGCCGGGGCCGGGTCGCCGGCCCCGACGGAGCGAGCGGGTCTACTGCGCCTCGGTGATCATGATGGCTTCGAGATCGTCGGTGTCGCTCGGAAGCTCCATGGCGCCGGCCGGCACGTTGTTCTTCATGAGCAGGTAGGCGGAGATATCCGCGTAGCCCGACGGACTCAGGCTGGCCGGAGCGCCCTGCGGCATGGTGGTGCGGATGGCGGTGTACATGTCGCTGATCGACAGATCGCTCCACCGGAAGAAGAAGGACGAGCCGACCAGCGACGGCGCGATGCCGTCACCCATCAGATCGTCGAGGTGGCACGCCGCGCACTCCTGCTCGTAGGTGCGCTGGCCGCGGGAGGCCTGCTCCTCGGTATATACGCCGTCCCAGATGGTCTGGTCCTGGGCGGCAAGGTTCGTCGTGAACGATGCCGCAAGGCAGAGTGCTGCAAGCAGGAACACCGCGGGGAAGCGGCGACCGGGGTTGATGGACGGATTCCGCATTTCTCTCATACCTCGTCTGTCTCGCGGCGATCAGAGGCGGCATCGCCGCCCGGTTGACGCCGGTTGCCGAAGGGTGTACGCCGGCAGACACCGCCGTATGCGCTCGTACGGGGTCTCGCGCGCCCCGGGGCGGCTCGAAGTGACGTAAGCACCTGACCGCGGGCGGCGCGACGAGACCGAACCGGGACGAACTATATCATCCTCATTGCGATTCACGGCAGGGGGCCGTTCGGCCTTTCGGCGTCGGTTGCGCGCCCCCCGCGGGCGGCCGGCTACTTCCCGTCGATCAGGTTGCCGAGACCGAACGCGTGGTCCAGCACCGAGCCTTCACCCTGGCGGCGACCGCCGGTCTGCGGCGCCGCCTTGTAGATCCGGTCGGCGAGGCGGCTCAGGGGCAGCGACTGCAACCACACCTGGCCCGGACCGGTGAGATGGGCGAGGAACAGCCCTTCGCCCCCGAACAGCGCAGTCTTGACGCCCCCCGCCAGTTGAATGTCGTAGGTCACGCTGGGCTGCAGCGCCACGAGGCAGCCGGTATCGACCCGCAGCGTTTCTCCCGGCTCCAGGTCCATCTGGTGCACGCTGCCCCCGGCATGCAGAAACGAGAGGCCGTCGCCCTCCAGGCGCTGCATGATGAACCCTTCGCCGCCGAAGAGCCCCACGCCGATCTTCTTCTGGAAGGCGATGCCGATCGAGACGCCCTTGGCCGCGCAGAGAAAGGCGTCCTTCTGGCAGATGAGCTCGCCGCCCAACTGGCTCAGGTCCATCGGGAGGATCTTGCCGGCGTACGGCGCGGCGAAGGCCACCCGTTCCTTCCCGCGGGCGTTGTTGGTGAACACCGTCATGAACAGGCTCTCGCCGGTGAGCAGGCGTTTCCCGGCGCCGAGCAGCTTGTTCATGAACCCGCTCTGCGGGGCCTCGCTGCCGTCCCCGAACACCGTCTCCATGGCGATGCCGCTGTGCATGTACATCATCCCTCCCGCTTCCGCGACCGCGCTCTCGCCGGGGTCGAGCTCGATCTCGACGTACTGCATCTCGACGCCCTCGATGCGGTAGTCGATCTCGTGGGCGACGCGGCCCGCCGGCACCGGCAGCACGGAGCGGACTTCCGCCGGAAGGTGCGCGCGAAGCCGCGGGACATCCCCGAGGGCGGTCCAGTTGGCCATGCCGGCGGTATAGACCAGGGTCGATTCGTCGGCGTCGCCGTTCCGGATGTCCTCGGCCAGATCCGCCTCCGACAGCGGGCCGATCTGTTGCCCGTCCAGGGCCTTGTACCACTGTTGGTCCGACATCGATTCTCTCCTCGTCGTCCCGCCGCCGGCGCCGCGCGGCGGGATTGGGGTTCCGCGGGCACGTGCTATTCTGACAGGCCTCGCAGCCATCAGGGCCGCCCCGACCGGCGCCCCCGCCCGTCGGTACAGTCTGGGGATACGCGAAGGGCGGCGTCGCGGTTCCCGCCGGTCGCGGACGGAACGGGAGACAGTGACCCGCGTGGAGAGCGTTGGCGGCGTGGTTCCCGGCGGCCCGACGTCCGGGACGTGCGCGGTCAGCAGCCGGTTCTTCGCCGACGTGGCGTCGTTCGCCCGCCTCCGGGCCGTCAAGCTGTATCGGCTGCAGGTCGATGTCGCCGCCGCGGTTCCCCGCCTGCCCTGTCTCGACCACGAGGCGGTGCTCCACGAGGGCATCGCGCCCCACGCGGCCGCCTACATCGAGGACCCCGAGACCGGCGAGCTGCAGGAGCTGGTGCTGATCCCGTCCCGGCGCCGCATCGAGGTGGACCCCGCCTCGACGCTGCACGAGCACACGGAGGCGGGACGGGATCGGCTGATCGCCCGGCTGCGCACCCGGTTTCCGGACTTCACGGTGGTGGTCGAGGGGGTGTCCTGGCTCCGCGGCGACCGGCGGGTGGCGCGGGCGTGCCGGGCCCAGGTTACCCTGCGCGACGTCCTGCTCGGGGCCGACTTCGACGGCATCGCCCGCGGCCTGGAGCGGCTGCGGACCGTGGCGGCGTTGATGGAGAAGCAGTCGCGGGTGGCGTCCTGGAGCGTCCGCACCGTCACCGGACCGTTCCTGGCCGCGGTGGGGTTCGTCGTCTACCAGGGCCTCGGACGCCTCGCGCCGGAGCTGGGCGAAGCGGCCGTGAACGCGCTGCAGGCGCTGGTGCTGGGTATCGCCGGCGCCGTGTTTCTCTACTACGGCCTGCGCGCGGTCCACCTGACGGAAATGGCCAACCGGGTGTGGAAGCGGGCGGCGGAGTACGGCCTCATCGTCGCCGAGCGCCGGCGGCTGGCCGATAACGGAGGGAGCCCGGATCGCCTCGATTCACCGGCCGACCGCACGGGACCGCCGCTGGAGCGCTCCCCGCGCCCCGACGCCTGATCGGCCGGCAGACCCGCAGGGAGCGCCGCCGCCGCGGCGCCCCCCGAACCAGTGCAGATGAGTGTCGTGCGGCGTCAGGGCTGGTCCGACAGCGGCAGCAGCAACTGACTCCCCGGCGGCCGCTGCACGTCGAACGCCTTGAGGGTGTAGTTCACCAGCGTGTAGTGGCCGACCAGGCCCACCAGGTCCACTATCCCCTGGTTTCCGAACAGTCGCTGGGCGGCTTCGAAGGTCTCGGCGCTGAGCTTCGGTTCGCGGATCAGCTCGCGGGTGGCCTCGATGATCGTGCGCTCCACCTCGCCCAGTCCCGGCAGCCCCTCCCCGTCCTCCACCGGCCGGTCGTAGCGGAGCAGGTCGATGATCGCCTCCTCGAGCCCGGCCCTGCGCCCGAGCCCTTCGTGGGCCGACCACTCGTACTGGCTGTCCAGGGAACGCGCGGCGGTCAGAATGGCCAGCTCGGCCAGGCGCTGGTCCCGCGCGCCGTCCGCGCCGAAGCGCAGATAGGAGCTGGCCGGAAACAGATGCTCGGCCATCGGCGGGCTGTACAGCCACATCCCGATGGGGCCGCGCGGCCCGCTCGCGTAGCGGCTGTCCGGATTCACGATGATGTCGAAGACGCGCCGGCCCTCCGCGTCGAGCGTCTCGCGCTGGATGGTGGGCAGCCGCGCCCAGGAGTCTTCATGGATGTCCGGCGGAATGTCGGCCGGGGTGACCTCGTGGGGCGTGAACGGCTCCTGCCCGGCCGGTTCGCCCGCCGCGCGGGCCGCGGGGGTCTCCAGGGTGACATACAGGCCGCCCACCGCGAGCAGGGCGGCGGAGCTCAGGATGACGAGCATACGCAACATCAGAGGACCTCCATCGAAGGCGCCGCGGCCCCGCGGCGCGGTCTGGGACCCTGGGGAGCGCGGTACGCGCGGTCAGCCGAACCGCCTGCACCGCCGGGGCTCCCGCGAGTCCGGTCGTATGCTCTCCCGGTACGGTCCCCCCTGGCAAGCACCGGACGCGGCAGCCCGCCGCCGCGGGGGCGGGCACACGTCGGACACGGAGAGCCGCCAGAAGGCACTGGCAAGCACCGGACGCGGCAGCCCGCCGCCGCGGGCCTGGCAGGGGCCGGTCGGGCGGCAAGAGGAGCTGCCGGCGACGCCGTCCGGGCTGGGAGCCCGTGGCAGGCTCCGCGGTTTCAGCACGGGCCTGCGGTCGCCGGCGGAAGTTGCCGTCTGCGTCCGGTGCAGCGCCGGGCTCTCTTGCCCGGCCACGGTCGCCGCCGCGTACCCGGGTGCAACCTCGAGCCGTTCGCCGCGAGCGGCCGGACCCCGGTGCGATTCACAGCCTCCAGCTCGCGAGCCGGTCCCGGCAGGTGCAGAAACGGCCGAGCCGGCAGAGGGCGGTTTCTACGACCGGAAAGTGGAACGGCGCCGTCGTTATCGGCCGGGGTCCGATGCCGATGGTCACGTGCGGATCGTAGCGGGCGTAGCTCGAGTGCTCGCGGAACCCCGTGACCCAGGCGGCGTCGGCGGGCCGGGCCGGCGCCGCGTCCGACTGGAACGCGGCCACGCCGCCCGCGACCTCGTGGTGCCGCAGTGCGTCCATCAACTGCTCGTGAAGCTGCTGAAGCGGCGTGGACGCCTCGACGGTCAGGACCTGCGAGGTGCGGCCGGCCCGCGCGCCGGTGACGTGCGCCTCGAACGGATCGAACCGGGCCAACAGGTCGCCGACGCACCGGCGGACCTCGGACAGGCGCTCGCGCGCCACGAAGTGCTGGCTCAGGGTGACGTGGGGATGATGCGACCCGTCGAACCGGAATCCGGTGTCGGGCGCGTCCTCGAACCCGGCGTTCAGGCGTTCGGCGATGGCCCGGGCGGCGGCCGGGAGGCGAATCGCGACGTCGACGGCGATGGTCATGCGTGCGGCCGGGGGCTTCGCCTAGAGGATTTGCTGCAGCGCGTCGAGCAGCATGGCGTGTTGCTCGTCGGTGCCGACGGTGATGCGCAGGGTGTCCGCCAGCGCCGGCTCGTCGAAATAGCGTACGAGCACGCCGAACGCTTCGAGTTGCCGGTGGAGGCGCGCGGCATCGCCGGCCGGCGGCCGGACCAGCAGGAAATTCGCCTGGCTGGGCCACACCCGCCACCCCAGCCGTTCGAAATGCTCGGCCAGGGTCTGCCGGCTGCCGACGATCCGGTCGACGACGTGCCGCACGTGGGCGGTGTCGCGGATGGCCGCGGCCCCCACCCGGTCGGCCACCGCGCCGACGTTGTAGCTGTCCTTCACCTTCGCGAGCCCCTCGATCACCGCCGGCGGCGCGATGGCGTAACCGAGCCGCAGGCCGGCCAGCCCGTGGCTCTTCGACAGCGTCCGCAGGATGGCCACGTTGGGGCGCCGCCGCACGAGGTCGAGGGCATCGGCGTCGGCGAAGGCGACATAGGCTTCGTCGATCACCAGCAGGCCGTCGAGCGAGTCGGCCAGATAAGCGAGGGTGGACACCGGCGCGGCGGTCCCCGACGGGCTGTTGGGGTTGGCCACGAACGTCAGCGCGCCCCGCGCTTCGGCGAGGGCCGCGACCGGCAGGACGAAGTCGTCGTCGAATGGCACCTCGACCACCGGCGCCTCCTGGATGCCGGCGAGGGTGCGGTACAGGACGTAGGTCGGGGTGGGGTAGACCACCGGGCGGTCCGGGCCGGTGGCCGACCGGACCAGCATCGTGAGGAGATCGTCGCTGCCGTTGCCGGCGAGGATCCACGCGGGGTCGAGGTTCAGGGTGTCGGCCACCGCCTGGCGGAACTCCTGGCTGACGGGGTTCGGATAGCGCCGCAGCTCGTCCGCCTCGATGGCTGCGAGGGCGGCGAGCGCCCGCGGGCTGGGCGGATACGGATTCTCGTTCGTGTTGAGCTTGACGATCTGTGCGCCGGCGGCAGGCTGCCGGCCCGGCACGTAGGGCCGGAGGGTGTCGACGGCGGGACGAAAGAAGGACACGGCGGTCAGGTGGCGCGCTCAGCGCGTCCAGTCGAAAGCGTGTTCGGCGGTGACGACCCGGGAGCCGCCGAGCGAGCTGACGTTGTCGCCGGTCAGGCGCTCGCCGAACGGTCCGTACCGGAGCCGCACGGGCTCCGGCTGGGGCGCCACCGGGAACTGCACCAGGACGTCGACGCGGCCCGGCGGCCAGTAGGTCGTGTTGAGGCGCGCCCAGTACACGCCGCCCTGCACCACCGCCGCGCCGTCGGTAATCAGGTTCTGCGCGGGCCAGTCGCCCCGCGGCAGCTCGTTGGCGAGCCCGTGGGTAATCTCGTACGACACGACCGCGCCGTCCGGCAGGTCCGTCGCGCCCTCGATGCGCAGCTCCCGCCAGCGTGTCTCGTGGTCGACGGCCAGCATCACCGCCTCGGCGCCGCGGTCCTCGCCGACGGCCGCGTCCTCGATGCCCTCTCCGGCCGGAGAGGGCGCGCATCCCATCCAGATCGCGCCGGCCGCGACCAGGAAGACCGCGGCCGCCACCGTCCCGGTCCCATCGCGCCCCCTGCCGCGTATCGAGTCCCTGTTGCCGCCGGCCACGGGGCCGCTCGCGGCCGTCGCGGATCTCGCACGGCGGTGGTCGGGTCCAAACGGCGCTCTGCCGGTCGATCCGGCGAAACTGTCCGGCGGGCGGCCGGCGGGATCGAGGCGGTCCATGTACTGTATTCTACGTGTTCGGTACGTTGAACGGCATCCGCCGGCCTCAATCCGGAGATCCATGACCGACCTGCAGGACGACCGTCTCGCGCCGCTTCGGGAACTCGCGGAAACCCTCGACGATCCGCACCAGCTCGCCCTCGTATCCGCCGTCGTGGCGATCGTCGAGCAGGACACCTCCCTCGTCCTCGATCAGACCCACGGCGCCCAGGATATCGCGGCGCGGACGAAGGCCGGGGCCTGGATCGGCAATACCGATCTGGTCGAGATCCTGGACGACGCGGCCCACTTCCTGAGACGCTACAAGCAGCAACGCGACGAGATCGGCGGCATCAAGGCGGCGCTGCAGGCCCGGCTCGACGCGAAGCCGTAGCCTTCTGCCGTCGCATCTCAGCCGCCCGCCGTGCGGTCGGACGCCAGGCCCGGGCGCAGCTCCGCGATGCGATCGTCGACCGGGGGGTGCGTGGACAGATACGCACCGGGTCCCCGGGCGCCGTCCGGTTCCAGCGCGCGGAGCCGCTCGAACAGCCGCAGCGCGCCGTGCGGGTCGAACCCCCCGGCCCGGGTCAGCAGCACCGCCAGCGCATCCGCCTCGAACTCCTGCTCCCGCGAGTACGCGCGTTCGAGCCATTGGAGGCCGATGCGCTGCAGCCACGGCGCGATGACGCCGCGGCCCGGCGTCAGGATCGACGCGGCGGAGTAGGCGGTCTGGCGCAGGACCCGGTTGATCGCGTGCCGCCGGATGACATGGGCCATCTCGTGGGCCACGACGAACCCCAGCTCGTTCCGGTCGCGACCGCACAGCTCGGCGAGCGAGGCGGTGACGAAGATGAAGCCGCCGGGCAGGGCGTAGGCGGTCGGATGCTCGTCGCCGACCACCCCGACCTCGAACCGGTGGAGCTTGTTGCGGACCACCCCCGCCAGGGCCTGCGCGATCTGATCGAGCAGCGCCCGCAGGGCCGGGTCGGGCTCGACCCCGCTCTTCTCGCGCACCACCGCCGCCATGTCCGCGCCGACCCCGTACTCGGCCTCGATCGCCTGGCGTTGGTCGCCGGTCAGCGAGTGCCAGACCCACTTGGCCTTGCGGGCCTTGCCGCCGGCCAGCCGGCCGATCTTGTAGAAGACGCTGCCGTCGCGTGGGTTCACGGCTCCGGGTCGGGCTGGTGGCTCTGGTATTGCGCCCAGGCGTCGGCGAGGGAATTCGGCCCGCACCGGGCGGCGATCGTCCGGCCGCGGCTCTCCGCCAGCAGATCGTGGCGCTGCAGCTCGACCTCGCAGCCGCCCACGCCTCTGAAGCAGTCGATCCGGGCCTGCGGGTCGTCGGGGTCCTGCCACACGGTGCAGTACACCGGGTCGTCGACCGGCTCGCAGCGTTCGGGGGTGGTGTAGCCCGAGTAGCCGGGGAGGGCGCGCACGAAGGCGTCGCACGCTTCCCGCGACGGAAACTCGCCCCGCGTGAAGTCGACCTCACCCCACGGCAGGAGGTTGATGAACGTCGGCTGGGGTTCGGACACCGCCTCGGGGGCATCGACGGCGGCGGCGACGTCGGGGGCGTCGTCCACGGCGGCGCCGGAGCCTGCGCCGGCCGATCCGCCCACGCCGCACGAGGCCGCCCACAGTACCGCGAAACCGCCGAAGACCGCGCACACGCCTCTCGAATCCATGTACCCGGAGTATACGCCGAGTTCTCATCCGCCTGACCGTCGCCGTGCCGCCCGGCGGGAGTACAATGAGGCCGTAGCGCCGAAGTCACAGCGCCGTGCGGAGCCGGACGACACCCGCACGACATGCCCGAGGGCAGGGGAGCGTCTGAAATGGCAGTGAGCAAGCTGGCGGTGTTCGCGGGGTTGGCCGGGCTGACGTTCAGCGTCGCCTGTGGATCGGCGCCGTCCGGGAGCGGCGAGGGGGCGGAGCCGGCGTCAGCTCCTCTCGAGATCTCCGAGCTGGTCGGCCAGATGCGGGACATGGCGTGGGCGGAAGAGGTCGACGCCGCGCAGACCCTCATCGAGGCGGAACGGTCCCGGCAGGACACGTCGTCGCCGGGCTGGCTGCTGGCCGCCTCGTGGCTCGGCCGCGGCGCGAGCTTCGCCGAGCGCTGGGACGTGGCCGAGCAGTACGCGGCCGAGGCCCGCGACGGCAGCGTCGCGCTGCTCGGCGAGCGCGATCTCGACGCCGACAGCGAGCTGCCGCTCGCGCTGGGGGCGGGCATCGAGGTGCTGGGCCATGCCCGGGACGCCGGCGGCGACCGCGCCGGCGCCGTCGAGCTCCTGAGCGCCGCGCGCGAGCAGTACCGGGGGACGTCCATCGAGACGCGCATCCAGAAGAACGTGCTGCTGCTCAGCCTCGAGGGGCAGCCGTTTCCCGTGCTCGACGTCGAGGAACATCTGGGCACGCAGCTGCCGTCGGCCGAGAGCCTGAAGGGCAAGGTGGTGGTGGCGTTCTTCTGGGCCCACTGGTGTCCCGACTGCAAGCGGCAGCTCCCGGTTCTCGAGCAGCTCCACGAGACCTACGGCGACCAGGGGCTGGCCATCCTCGGTCCGACGCAGCTCTACGGGTACGTGCAGCGCGGCGAGGACGCGACGCCCGAGCAGGAGCTCGCCTTTCTGCGCGGCGCCTACCAGGAACGGTTCCCCATCCCGTCGTGGATGAGCGTGCCGGTCAGCCAGCAGAACTTCCTGGACTTCGGCGTCAGCACCACGCCGACCCTCGTCGTCATCGACCGCGAGGGCATCGTGCAGCTCTACAACCCCGGGGATCTCCCGTTCGAGGAGCTGGCGCCGCACGTCGAGCGGCTCCTGGCCGCGTAGCAGTCTGCGCCGTGGATACGGTGGCGTCTCCGGCCGGAGGCGCCGACTCCCGGAGCGTCGGTTGGGCGGCAAGCGGAGCCGCAGGCGACGATTGCCGGGCTGGGAGCGGGAGGATGAAGATGGCGAAGCGTCTTGTCGGCACGGTCGTTCTGCTCATGCTGGCCGGGAGTACGTCGGCGGCCCAGGAGTTTCCCCCGGGCTACGTCGATCCGGCGCCCCTCCTGGCGGCGGTGGCCGAGGAGATCGGCGAGGCCGACGTGCGGTGCATCGCCTTCTCGGGCACCGGCTACGCCGGCGCGGTGGGCCAGACGTTCGAGAACGCGGTCAACGTCGACTGGCCGCGCATCGACACGATGGCGAACTACACGCGCGTCATCGACTGGGAGGCCGAGACCAGCGTCGAGACGTTCGACCGGCAGCCGGGCCTGGCTCCGGCGTCCTGGAAGTACGGGCTCGGCTGGCGCGGCGGCACCCCGACCCAGCAGTCGACCCGGCAGACGCACGTCACGAACGGCGAGTTCTCGTGGCACATGGACGGCGACGGGCCGCCGGTGGCGGTGCCGCCCGAGATCGCCGATGTCTACCGGCTCGACCTGTGGCTGAACCCCCACGGGTTTCTCAAGGCGGCCCGGATGCCCGGCGCGAACCCGGTGGCGTTCTGGCGCTGGGAGCAGATCGAGAAGGGCCGCGACGGGAACGTGGTGGCGCCCGAGAAGATGCACGTGGTCGCGATCACGATGTTCGGCAAGTACCGCGTCGACGCGACCATCAACCCCCGGAACCAGATCCAGCGCCTCAAGACGACGGTGAACATCCCCACGCTGGGTGACTTCAACATCGAGCACGAGTCGACGAATCACGTCTCGTTCGGCAACATCAAGTGGCCCACCAACTGGCATTCGCACCAGGGCTGGGACGACAATTGGCAGTTCTACCGCAGGAGCACCGGGCACAACGCCTACGGCGGGACGTTCGCCGACATCGTGCCCAACGCGTGCGGCGAGCCGGCGCCGGTGCCCGAGGCGGTGGCGGCGGCGGAATGGTCGACCGAGGTGACGGTGGAGGAGATGGCCGACGGCGTGTATCGGCTGGGGGGCGGCCCCGCCAACAGCTACATGGTCGAGTTCCGCGACTTCGTGGCCGTCTTCGAGGCGCCGGGGGACGAGGAGCGCAGCCTCGCCGTCATCGACGAGATCACCCGGTTGGCCCCGGACAAGCCCATCCGCTGGGTCATCACGTCCCATCCGCACTTCGATCACATCGGCGGGCTGCGCACCTATCTGCACGTCGGCTCGACCATCGTGACGCACCTCATCAACCTCGACTTCCTGAACCACGACGTGCTGAGCTACGAGCCGAGGACGGTCGAGCCGGACATCGTCTCGATATGGCCGCCGACCGAGCTCGCCGAGGGCTACAACTACGAGGCGATCCAGGAGAACTACGTCATCACCGACGACTCCCGGATCCTGCGCGTCTACTACGTGCAGCCGCTGGGCCACGTTGCCGGCATGCTGATGGCGTGGCTGCCGGCCGAGCGCATCGCGTTCCAGGCCGACCTGTTCGATACCCACGAGCCGCCGAAGCCGGCCCAGCTGCCGGCCATGCGCAGCCTGCGCACGCAGGCGCAGCGGATGGGTCTCGACGTGGAGACGCTGGCCCCGGTGCATGGGGATCCGGTGCCCTGGAGCGAGTTCCTGGCCGCGCTCGAGCAGCTCGATCCGTAGAGCAGGGCGTTGGCTGCGTTACCCCGGCTCCACGCGCCGGCCGAGAGCATCGTGCCCCGGCGGCGGGGCCGTCGATGACGGAGGTATCGGACCGTCGCCTGCACGACACCGTTCGCCAGTCGTGAATACGAGGTTAGGATCCTCCGCAGCAGTTGAGGTAGGATCCTCCGCAGCTGAGGTAGGATCCTCCGCAGCTACAATGGGCGCGCGGCCTCATGAGGAGGCAGAGCGCACAGTCGCCGTCAACTTGACAGTGCCTCGACGAGAACCCCTCGGCGCGTTCGCGGCCTATTTCGGCCGACTACACTCAAAGGACTCACGCATGGAATCTACAACCGGCACGATCAAGCGCATCACGGACAAAGGCTACGGCTTCATCGCCGCGCCCGACGGCGTCGAATACTTCTTCCACCAGTCCGCGTGCACGAGCACGCCATTCGACTCCATGCGCGAGGGCGACAACGTGACGTTTACGCTCGGCCAGGGCCCGAAGGGCCCCCGCGCCGAGGATGTCGCACCCGCCTAGCCGCCTAGCCGCCTAGCCGGCCCCACACTCGACCTCCGATGACCGCAAGACCATCGGGGGCCGAGTGTCCCTTCCGCACCGGAACACGAAGTTGCCGCTTGGAGATTTCCGCCGGCCAACCACGAGGGAGTGCCACCCTCAGTGGGTCAGCCCGTACAGCATGTAGTTGACACCGATCTGGAATCCGGTGTTCTCGGCCTCGATGGGCAGGAGGCCGCGGCCCGCGAGCCACCAGTACTCGGCGAGGTTGGTGTTGTAGTTGACGATGGCCATCAGCCGGCCGTTCGGGTCGTTGTCCTCGAACACCCCGAAGTACTCCGGCGTGAGCCCGCCGAGATGGTGGTTGTAGGGGTTGGGGTTGTCGATCTTGGGGATGCGGAAGAACACGCTGAAGATGGGATGACTGGCGTCCAGGGTCATGAGCTGGGCGTCGGGGAGCACCCGCCTGAGCTGGGCCTCGAAGTTGATCCACTGCCGGGTCTCGAAGTCGTTGAAGATGATGAACCCGCCCTTCTGCATGTAGGCGCGCAGGATGGCCGCCTGCGCGTCGGTCATGATCCAGAAGCCTGGCTCCCACATCATGGCGATGGGGTGCTTGAACAGCTCGGGGTCGTCGAGGGGGAGGGTCAGGCTGCCGTCGGTGCGGGCGTTGACGGCGGTGTACTCGCCGACCACCGACATGAGATTGGCCTCGGCGCCGGGGAACTCGTGCATCCAGAAGTTGATGCCCATGCCCTCGGGCCGGGCCCCGTAGGTGCCCCCCGTCCAGCGCAGGCGCACGAAGGTGAAGCGGCCGTCGTAGGGCAGGTCGGGCCGTCCCCAGAGGCGGTAGCCCCGGAATCCGAACTGCGCCGACGCGGCGGTGACGCAGCTCAGAGCCACCACCACCGCGACCGCCGTCGCCAGCATTCTGCGCTTCGTCACGCTGTATCCATCCCGCATCCCGCCGCGGCTCGCCCGCGGCGCCGCTCGACCTGTCTATCTCTCGGCCTCGGCCTCCTGCCGCTCCAGACTGCGGGCGATCTCGAGAATGTGCCGCAGGTCGTGGTTGCCCTCGTGGCAGGCGTACTCGTACATGGGGCCCTCGGTGGCGAGCATCGGAATCTCGGCGCTCCAGGGCTGCACCCAGGTGCTCGGGTCGTCGACGGTGAACTCGTACCGGATCGTCCCGGCGTCGACGCGGGTGAACCGTTCGGTCACGTGCAGGGCGGTCGTGGACCCCTGGAAACGGGTCTTGTCCGTGAAGTTGCCGCTCTCCACCACCAGGGTGTCGCCTTCCCACCGGCCCCGGGAGTCGCCGGGGATGAGCTGGATCGCGTCGGGCAGGGCGGGGCGCCCGTCCAGCGGAATGATACGGGGGAGGCTGTTGTTCAGCTCGGTGAAGATGACGACGTGGTCTGGGGTCTGCAGAATCTGGTGGATGTCGTTGTAGGCCGGGGGCAGCATCGGGGGGCCGTTGTGGGGCCAGACGACGCAGCGTTCCGAGAGGGGCCGGGTCTCGTGTCCGTGGAACGGGTCGCGGCCCCGCCTCGCCTCGGCCCGGGCCGCGTCCCGCGCGCGGGCTTCCGGGGTCGAGGCGGGGATGCGGCCGTTCGGGGGATCCGTGATCAGCGAGGTCCGGCGGGTCGACAGGCCCTTGGGGACCGGCGTCCGCAGCCAGATCTCGTTGTCGTAGTGGACGTAGCTGGGGTCGCGGTTGGTCTGGTACAGCCGCTCTTCCCGCTCGTCGGGGTCCTCGACGTTGATGACGTTCCCGGCCAGCGGATCGACCCCTTCCGCGGTGAGCTGGGCCTGCAGGGCGGCCCACTCCTCCTCGGAGTGGAACGCCCGGTCGGCGAGATGCTCGGGCCGTTGGAGCGGGGTGAACGTCTGGGTGGTCCAGAACCCCTGGAGATCGGGTTGGCCGTCGGGCATGCGGGGCATCGTCCACGCCGACCCGTTGTCGGTACCCGCGGTTCGATCCTGCGCGCCGGCCGGGGCCGGCTGCAGGCCGCCCGCCGCGACGGCGATGATCAGGAACGGCAGTCCGAGATGACGATGGCGCATCTGAGCCTCCCTGCACACGGTCTTTTCTTCAGAACTTGTTCATGATGGCCCAGGACGCCCTCGTTCGCAACTCCGTGGGGGCGCCGACCCTTGACGCCGGGGCCGGCTGCGCCTACACTCGCGGCGAGACCGTGTGCAGTGGAGGCAAGTGGGCCGCGGTCCGTTGCACCCGGTGGGCAGGAGGGCGAGATGGTCCGACCGGCAACGCTCGGTTTCGGCGCGTGCATCCTGCTGTGGCTTGCGGCCGGCGTCCTGGGGACGCCCGGTCCTGCCGCGGCATCCCCGCAGGCGGAACCGTCACGCACGGCGAGTGAGGCGTCCCGGCCCGCCGCCGCCCCGTCTCCGGATTCCCGCGCCCTGCTCGACGAGTACTGCGTCGCCTGTCACAACGCCCGCACCCGGACCGCCGGCCTGCTGCTCGACAGCGCCGACGTCAGCCAGGTCGCCGCCGGCGCCGAGACGTGGGAGAAGGTGGTGAGCAAGCTGCGGAGCGGCGCGATGCCGCCGCCCGGCCGGCGCCGCCCGGATCCGCAGACCCTCGACGCCTTCGTCTCGGGGCTCGAGGCCGAGCTCGACGCGGCGGCCGCCGCCCATCCCAATCCGGGCCGCCCCCCCGATCACCGGCTGAACCGGTACGAGTACGGCAACACGGTGCGGGATCTCCTCGACCTGGAGATCGACGCGGCGGCCCTGCTGCCGCCGGACGAGTCGGACCACGGCTTCGACAACATCGCCGAGGTCCTCTCGATGTCTCCGACCCTGTTGGGCCGCTACCTGTTCGCGGCCCGCCGGATCAGCCAGCTCGCGGTCGGCGATCCCTCGACGGGGCCGGCCGTCGAGACGTTCCGTGTGTCGCGGGGGTTGCGGCAGGACGAACGGATGAGCGAGGACCTGCCGCGCGGCACCCGCGGCGGGTTGGCGGTGCGCCACTACTTCCCGCTCGACGGCGAGTACGTCGTCAAGGTCCGCCTGGGTCGCAACTTCACCAACTCGCAGATCCGCGCCATCGCCACGCACGAGGAAATCGACGTGCTGCTCGACGGGGTCCGGATCACCCGGTTCGCCATCGGCGGCCAGTGCGCGGATGCCTCCGACGACGACCCCGCGTGCACGGGGTCCGGCATCTATCGGACGTCGCGCTACCAGTTGACGGCCGACGAGGCCCTGGAGGTGCGTTTCCGGGCGCCGGCGGGCATGCACACGCTCGGGGTCGCGTTCGTCAAGAAGAGCGTGCTGATCGAGGGGCCGCCGCCGGCCCTCCTGCCGCCGCGGCATACCAGCTCGACCTACGAAGCCCCGCGCATGGACGTCGACTACGTGCGGCTGGAAGGGCCGTTCGATCCGACCGGCCCCGGGGACACCGCGAGCCGGAGGCGCATCTTCGTCTGCCGGCCGGCGGGGACCACCGCCGAGGCGGAAGCGGCGTGCGCGCGGCAGATCCTGACCGGGCTCGCCCGGCGGGCCTATCGCCGGCCGGTCACCGGCGCCGACGTCGAGACGCTGCTGGCGTTCTACCGCGCCGGCCGGAGCGACGGGGGCTTCGAGCGCGGCATCCAGGAAGCGCTGGCCCGGCTGCTGGTGTCTCCGCAGTTCCTGTTCCGCGTCGAGCGCGACCCGGCGAGCATCGAGGCGGGCGGCGTCTACCACATCAGCGACCTCGAGCTGGCGTCGCGGCTGTCGTTCTTCCTCTGGAGCAGCATTCCCGACGACGAGCTCCTCGAGGCCGCGGCGAGCGGCACCCTCCGGGAGCCCGGGGTCATCGAGGCGCAGGTGCGCCGCATGCTCGCCGATCCGCGGGCCTCGGCGCTGGCGCAGAGTTTCGGCGGGCAGTGGTTGTTCGTTCGGAACCTCGCGGCGGTCGATCCGGATGCGAGCGCGTATCCCGAGTTCGACGACAACCTGCGCGAGATGTTCCGGCGGGAGACCGAGCTGTTCCTCGATCATCAGATCCGCGAGGATCGCCCGCTCGCCGAGCTGCTGACGGCGGACCATACGTTCCTGAACGAGCGGCTCGCGCGGTTCTACGGCGTCCGCAACGTCTACGGGGCGCACTTCCGGCGCGTCCCGTTGCAGGACCCGCGGCGCGCCGGTCTGCTCGGCCAGGCCAGCATCCTGACCGTGACGTCCTATGCGACGCGGACGTCTCCGGTGGTCCGGGGCAAGTATCTCCTCGACAACATTCTCGGGGCGCCCCCGCCGCCCCCGCCGCCCAACGTGCCGGCCCTGGAAGAGACCGCCGCGTCCGGCCACGGGGCGTCCATCCGCGAGCAGATGGAGCAGCACCGCCGGAGCCCGGCCTGCGCGTCGTGCCACCAGCGGATGGACCCGCTCGGGTTCGCCCTGGAGAACTTCGACGGGATAGGGCAGTGGCGCGACACCGACGGCGGGACGCCGATAGACGCCTCGGGGGTCCTGCCCGACGGCACCGCATTCGCCGGTCCCGCCGACTTCCGCAAGGCGTTGCTCGAGCGCCGCGGGGAGTTCGTCCGCACGGTCGCGGAGAAGCTGCTGACCTATGGCCTCGGCCGCCCCGTCGGGGCCCAGGAGATGCCCGCGGTCCGGCGGATCCTGCGCGAGGCGGCGTCCACCGACTATCGGTGGTCGTCCCTCATTCTCGGGATCATCGAGAGTCAGCCGTTTCAGATGAGGAAGGCGCAGGAGGCCGCGACGGCGGCGATCGCGCCGTGACGCGCGGGTCTCCCGCCGCCAGGAGTTTGCGCCGTAGAACGGCGGCGCCCGGTCGCAAGCATGCAATGAGGAGTGTCACATGGTGATCACGAAGAAATGCCTGTCCCGCCGGACGGTGCTGCGGGGACTCGGGGCGAGCGTGGCGCTGCCCCTGCTCGACGGGATGGTGCCGGCCCTGCAGGCCATGCGGCTCACCGCGGCGCGGCCGGTGAAGCGCTTTGGGGCGATGTACGTGCCCAACGGCATGAGCATGCCCTACTGGTTGCCGGCCGCCGAGGGCAGGCTTGAGCTCAGCCCGATTCTGACCCCGCTGGCTCCCGTCAAGGACCGGTTGCTCGTCCTGAGCGGCATGGCCAACCAGGAGGCCAGGCAGTGGCTGGACGAGGGCGACGGCGACCACTCGCGCTGCCAGGCCGCGTTCCTCACCGGGGCGCACGCCCGCAAGGCGTCGGGGACCGCGAACACCACCCTTGAGGTCGGCGTGTCGATGGACCAGCTCGCGGCTCGCGATCTGCGGGAGGACACCCAGCTCGCCTCGCTCGAGCTGTCGCTCGAGGCCAACGATCTGGCCGGCCAGTGCGAGGACGGCTACGGCTGCGCCTACAGCGCCACCCTCGCCTGGCGCGACGCCAACACGCCCCTGCCGATGGAGACGAACCCGCGCGCGGTGTTCGAGCATCTGTTCGGGGCGGTCGGCAGCACCGGGACCGAGGCGCGGCTGCGGGCGCTGCGCCGGGACCGCAGCATTCTCGACTCGGTCAGCGCCGAGATCACCGACCTGCAGCGGCAGCTCGGCCGCGGCGACCGTTCCAAGCTCGGCGGCTATCTCGACTCGGTGCGCGACATCGAGCGCCGGATTCAGATCGCCGAGAGCCAGAGCGACCGGGAGCTGCCGGACGTGGTGCAGCCGGCCGGCATTCCGGCCGGCTTCGAGGAGTACGCGAACCTGATGTTCGACCTGATGCTGGTGGCGTATCAGGCCGACCTGACCCGGGTCTGCACGTTCCTCATCGGCCGCGAGAAGAGCGTGCGCACCTTCCCCGAGATCGGGGTGGCCGACCCGCACCATCCGACCTCGCACCACCGGCAGCGGCCCGAGCAGCTCGCGAAGCTGTCGAAGATCAACACGTTCCACATGCAGATCTTCGGGCGCTTCCTCGAGAAGATGGCGTCGACTCCCGACGGCGACGGCTCGCTGCTCGATCACTCGGCGATGGTCTACGGGGCGGGAATGGGGAACAGCAACGCCCACGACCCCCTCGACCTGCCGATCGTCCTCGCCGGCGGCGGGGGCGGCACCCTCAAGGGCGGGCGGCACGTGCGGCTGCCGGAGGGGACGCCGCTGGCCAACATGCACCTGACGATCCTCGAGAAGATGGGGATCCCGGCCGAGCGGCTCGGCGACGCGACCGGCGATCTGCCGGTCCTGTCCGGCGTCTAGGAGTTCTGCGCCGTAGAAGCGGTGCAGACTGTCGGCGGGGTTGGGGGCAATCGGGGGCCGTAGCGCGACCTTGCGGTCGCGTTGGGAGTTTCGCTGGCGCGAAACTCCCAACGCGACGATTGCCGGGGTCGGGAGCCTGCGCCGTAGAAGCGCGGATTCCGGCCGGGTTGGTTGGGGCGGCGGCGCCGCAAGGCGGCGGCAAAGCCGCAGGGGCGGCGATTTCCGGGGTGGCCAGTGCGTGGTGAGGGCTGGCGGCCCACCGTACGGGGATCCGGCGCGACCGCGCCGGGGCAGAAATGCCGGAGGACGTGACGATGCGAATCAACAGCAGATCGGTGATCGGCGTAGGGCTCTGCCTGCTCGTCGCGGCCCGTGTCTCCGGCGCCGTCGCCCCCGTCGATGACCTCTCGCTCGTCGAGGCGGCTCGACAGCAGCACGCCGCGGCCGTGCGCGGCCTGCTGGCGGAGGGCGCCGCGGTGGACGCGAGCCGGCCGGACGGCGTTACCGCCCTGCACTGGGCGGCGCAGTGGGACGACACGGAGATCGCGAGCGTACTGCTCGCCGCCGGCGCGGATGCGAGCCGCGCCGACCAGTACGGCGTGACCCCCCTGGCCCTGGCCTGCACGAACGGCAGCGCGGGGATGGTCCGGCGGTTGCTCGAGGCCGGTGCGGATGCCAACGCCCGCCAGGAGAACGGCGAGACGGCGCTCATGACCTGCGCGCGGAGTGGGGTCCGGGACGCGGTCGACCGGCTGGCGGCGGCCGGTGCCGACGTGAACGCCAGCGAGATTCACCACGGCCAGACGGCGCTGATGTGGGCGGCCTGGGAGGGGCACACCGAGGTCGTCGAAGGGCTGATCGAGCACGGCGCCGACGTCGGCGCGCGGACCACCACCGACTACACCGCCCTGCTCCTCGCGGCGCGGGAGGGCTACGAGGCCGTGACCGGGGCCCTGCTCGACGCGGGGGCGGACGTGAACGCGGTGGCCGAGGACTGGACCACCGCGCTCGTCATCGCCACCATTCGCGGGCACGTCGACTACGTCGACCTGCTTCTGCGCCGCGGCGCAGACCCGAATCTCGGTCCCGGGTTCACTCCCCTGCACTGGGCGGCGGGGAAGTGGGACACCGAGCTGAACGACCTCTCGAATGGGGTGGCCGAGGGCAACCGGTGGAGCATCTTCGGCGGGCTGCACGCGGCCGACCGGCTGCGCACCGTCAAGGCGCTCCTCGACCACGGGGCGGACCCCAACGCCCGCACCAACCGCACCCCGGGGTTCGGCATCAAGGTGAAGGGGCACCTGGGCAACATCACCGGGGGGACGCCGTTCCTCATCGCGGCGCGCGCGAACGACACCGCGGTGATGCGCCTGCTGCTCGAGCACGGCGCTGACGCGTTCATTCCCACCGCCAACGGCACCACCCCCCTGATGATGGCGGCGGGGGTGGGCCACGAGCCGGGCATCACCCGGTCGGCCGAGATCGAGGCCGTCGAAGCGGTCTACCTGCTGGCGGAGCTGGGCGCGGACGTCAATGCCGTCAACGAGGCCGGCGACACCGCCCTGCACGGCGCCGCCTGGCGCGAGCGCGCGGACTCCATCGTGCAGTTCCTTGTCGACCGAGGCGCCGACGTCAACGCCAAGAACCACCGGAGCCGGACCCCCCTGGTCATCGCCGAGGGCATCCACACCGGTGGGAACTTCATCAAGTCGGACACCACCGCCGCGCTGCTCCGGACTCTGGGGGCCGACCCCAGTCCCCCGGACATCTCGCGCGAGCCGGACGCCCGATAGGGGCCCACGGCATCGGACGGCGGCTCGGCGCGCGCCTCAGGCGAGCGTCCGGCGAGCTACGCGCCAGCAGCGCGTCGGCCGCCGGGCGCCAGCCCGTGTCCAGCATCAGGTCGTGCGCGATGTCCGGCAGGATTCGCGACTCGGTGCCGTACGCCGTCCGCATGACTTCTTGCCGCGGGATGATGTAGCCGCGCGCCGCGCCCAGCACCAGCAGCGGGGTGCCCCGGAAGCGGACGCGACATCGCTCTCCCCGCACGACGACCTCCAGTTCATGCGCATGAAAAGATCGCCTGTTGTGCTAATTGAAAATTCTATTTTGAATTAGCCGACCGTGCACTGATTAGACTCCGCGCCGTGATACATCGCGACTTGGAGGCCGAACTGGAACGGGCGGCCACTTGGGCGTCTTCGATCACCCTCACGGGTCCCCCGGCAGAGCGGAAAGACCACGCTGTGCCGGATGATGTTCCCCGATCATCCCTGTCGCTCGCTCGAGTCGCCGGACGACCGGGCCTTCGCGCAGGAGGACCCGAGGGCGTTCCTGGCACAGTTTCCGCGCGGCGCCGTCCTCGACGAGGTGCAAGCGTCGATGTCCAGTTGACGGCGCGGCCGGGGGGCGGTGCTCGCATCGTCGATGGAGTGGCGCCGGGGAGCGAAGTCGAGGTGGTGGTCAAGGGGAGGGCGGCGACCGTCGACCTCGTCGAGGGGGCGCAGCGCGTCCTCGAGCTGGAGGCGGCGGAGAGTCGGGACCCGACGGAACCGGCCGGGGCGTACTCCCGACATTTCGTGCTGCGGGTCGTCAAGGTCTTCGAGGGGGCCGCGTTGCTGGAATACGGCCCCGTCGGCGACCAGCCCGCCGTCGACTCGTAACCCCTCGCCTTAGTCTCCGCTCGCGGGCCTGTCCGCGCCGTCATCCGAGCCGCTGTCCGAAGGCATGACAGCGTTCCCGCGGCGGCTGTGGCTGTGGGACTCGGTCAGCCGTCATCCGCCGAGCTGCTGCACGAAGGCGGCCACGGCTTGTCCGATCTCGTCCGGAGCGTCCTCCTGGATGAAGTGCCGCCCGCGGACCGTCACCTCCTCCTGGTGCTTCCAGCTTCGGCAGAACTCGCGCTGCGGCCCGGTCAGAATCGCCCCCGGGTCGGCGTTGACGAACAGCTTGGGGAGGTCGTTCCCGGCCATCCATTCCGCGTAGTCCCGGACGATGCGGGTGACGTCCGCGGGCTCGCCGTCGATCGGGATCTCGCGGGGCCAGGTCAGGGTGGGCCGCCGCGATTCGCCCGGCTCGGTGTAGGGGGCGCGGTAGACGGCCATCTCCGCCTCGGTGAGCGCCCGCAGGATCGAGCCGGGCAGGACCCGCTCGACGAAGACGTTGTTCTCGATGACCATCCCCTCGCCGGCGTCCGAGCGGAACCCCTGGAAGACGCGCCGCGCTGCCTCCGGCCACTCGGCCCACGTCACCGGCCGGACCAGCGCCTCCATGTACGCGATGCCCCGGGTCGCGGGCCGGTGCCGGTTGGCCCAGTCGAACCCGAGGGCGGAGCCCCAGTCGTGCACCACCAGGAAGACGTTCGATGCGACCCCGAGGGCGGCGAGGGCGCCGTCGAGGAACTCGCGGTGCTCGACGAAGCGGTACCGTCCCGGTCCCGGGTCGTCCAGCTTCTCGGAATCGCCCATGCCGATCAGATCGAGAGCGATGCAGCGCCCCAGTGGGGCCACGTGGGGCATGACGTTGCGCCAGAGATAGGACGAGGTCGGGTTGCCGTGCAGGAAGACGACGGGATCGCCCCGGCCCATCTCGACATACGCCATCCGCTTGCCGAGCACCTCGACGGTCTGCTTCTGCGGCACCGTGTCCGAAATCATGTCCCGATGGTAGCAGCCTGCCGCAAGCCCGGGCCGCACCGAGGCCCGGCGGAAAGCGGCGGGGCCTTCCTGCCACGAGCTCCCGGCGCGCTGGACCGCCGATGCGCCGTCGATCGCCCGCGGCCCGGCATTCAGAGGTGGACAACCCGTGCCGACGGCGCTAGACTAGTGCGCTACGTAGTGAACTACGTAGTGAACGTTCGGGCGAGCCGTCAGGCCGCCTGCTCGGCGACTCAGGAGTATGGAGGTGAGGGGAATGAGAAACGCCAGATTCGTGCTCGGCTGTCTGGCGGCAGCAGCGGTGATGGTCCCGGCCCTGGCCGCGGCCGAAGCGCCCGAGAACCCGACGTTCCACAAGGACATCGAGCCGATTCTGCAACGCTCCTGCCAGGTGTGCCACCGGCCCGACAACATGGCGCCGATGTCGCTGATGACCTATCAGGAGGCCCGTCCGTGGGCGCGGTCGATCCGGACCAAGGTCGAAGCGCGCGAGATGCCCCCGTGGCACATCGACCCCAAGGTCGGCCTGCAGAGCTTCAAGAACGACAAGTCGTTGACCGACGACGAGATCGCGACGATCGGCAACTGGGTGCAGAACGGAGCGCCGCGGGGCAATCCCGAGGATGCGCCGGCCGTGGTCGAGTTCCAGGAGTTCGGGGCCTGGACCATCGAGCCCGACGTGATCGTGACCTCGCCGCCGCATACGGTTCCGGCCGAGGCGGGGGACTGGTGGGGTGACTACATCGTGCCGTCGGGGATTCCGAACGACCGCTACATCCAGGCGATCCAGACCAAGGCGGGCGACCTGCGGGTCGTGCACCACGCGTTGACCTACGCGGTCACCGATCCGGATGCGTTGCTGAACGACAGCTCCGAGGACGCGTTCCTGAACGAGTACGCCGTGGGCAAGAACGCCGACGTGTATCCGGACGGGACGGGGCGGTTGCTCCCGGGCGACGCGCGGGTGCGCTTCAGCTTCCACTACCACTCGGTGGGCGAGGAAGCGACCGACCAGACCGATCTGGGGCTGGTGCTGTATCCCGAGGACTACGAGCCCGAGCACATCCTCTACTCGCGGCAGTTGGGCCAGGCCGGCGAGCTCGACATTCCGGCCGGACAGGTGACGCGCCACGACGGCTACCAGAAGATGTATCTGCCCGGCAAGCTGACCGCCTTCCAGCCCCACATGCACTTCCTGGGGACCCGGCAGTGCCTGGAGCTGATCTATCCGAACGGGTCGACGGAGATGGTCAACTGCGCCAACTTCGACTTCAACTGGCACATCGTCTACAACTACGAGGACGATGCCCAGCCGGTGTACCCGCCCGGAACGACCCTGCACGTGATCAGCTATCACGACAACACGCAGGCGAACCGCGGCAACCACGATGCCAAGAACTGGACCGGCGGCGGCAGCCGCACCGTCGACGAGATGGCCTTCGCCTGGATCAGTTGGCACGATCTGAGCGACGAAGAGTACGTGGCCGAGCTTGAGGCCCGGAAGGCGAACGCCGACAACGACTAGCAGCGGTGGCTGGTCTCGCGTTCGGGTAGAATGCATGCCCTCTGCGGGGAGCCGTTGCGGCTCCCGCAGGGGGCTTTTTTTGCAGCAGCAGGAGGGAAGCGGAAAGTGATCATGCAGTTTCTCGGTCGACGGGCCCCGCGACGATGGCTCGCCGGGGGGGCGGGGGCGGTGCTGGTGCTGGCGTTTGCAGCGAGCGTGTCGGCGCAGGTCAATCGCCGGGACGTGCCGATCGTGACCCAGCCCCAGCAACGATTCAACTCGGGACAGGACATCCAGCCGATCTTCGAGGGGTGGACCCGGAACGAGGACGGGAACTATCGGTTCCACTACGGCTATCTGAACCGCAACTACAGGGAGCGGCCGCACGTCCCGGTGGGCGAGGACAACTTTTTCTCGCCGGGCGAACCCGATCGCGGCCAGCCCGCGTACTTCTATCCCCGTACCAACCGGTACCAGTTCGCCGTGACGGTGCCCGCGGACTTTCCCCTCGACGCCGAGCTGATCTGGGCGGTGACCCGGCAGGGCAGCACCCAGCGGGCCTACGGCTGGCTGCAGCCGGAATGGGAGATCGACGTCAACACGATCACGTCGAACGCCCGGACGCAGTTCGGACGCGGGCTGGACGAGCTGTACTCCAACATCGCGCCGGTGGTCGGCGTCGAGGCGAGCCACGACACGGTCGCGGTGGGGACGCCGGTGACCCTCACCGCGCGGCTGACCGACGACGATCTGCCGACCCCGGTCCCGGAACGGGACGACAGCCTGCCGCGGCGCCGCCGCGACCCGACCCTGGTGGCGCCGCCCGACGCGCCGCAGATTCCCGACAACATTCCGAGCTATACCCGGCCCACGCCGACCCGGAATCACCTGTCGGTGCTGTGGGTGGTGTATCGCGGACCGGCCGACGCCGAGTTCGAGCCCTACGGCTACCAGGAATGGGAGGAGGGGATGGACGGCGACGGATGGACGTCCGGCACGTTCGAGACGACCGTCACCTTCGAAGAGCCGGGCACCTACACGCTGCGCGCCTTCGCCTGCGACGCGATGCTGATCTCGTACGTGAACGTCGAGATCACCGTGACCGCGGCCGAGTAGAAGCCGGACGGGTGGGCGGCGGAGCGGCGCCAGTGGCGCTCCGCCGCTCTTCCCGCGTCGCGGTGGCGCGGGCCACCAGGAACACGCCGATGGCCAGGCAGGCCGCCCCCACCGGCACCACAGCGATGCCCAGGCCCGGATCCCCTCCGTAGAGCCCGACGCCGCCCGCGAAGAACCCTCCCGGCAACAGCACGCTCGCCCCGACGAGGCACCGCGAGACCGCCCGCCGATTGCCGTCGCCCAGGTCGGGGAACGCGCGCAGGCACAGCGCGTAGGCGATGTGGACGAGACCCAGCAGGGCGCCGTGGGCGTGGGCCAGGGTCCACATGAGACGCCGGGTCTCGTTCGTGACGTCCAGATAGAAGCCGGCCTTGAACCCGTGCAGCAGCTCCAGGACCAGGCCCACGCAGAGAAAGGCCAGGAGCGACCACCAGCCGAAGCGGAGGTGGCGACCTGCGTAGTCGACGTCCCGGCCGGTTCGCTGAGCCACTATTCTCGGAGGAAGAGCGGCCGGCGGTCGCGGGCGTCGAACAGCCGCCGCATGGCGTCGACCCGCAGCTCGCCGCGTTCGTCGACCAGCAGCTCGGGCTCGCGCCGCAGGCGGGCGGCGGGCGAGGCGCGCCATTCCCGGAGCACCCGGACCGCGGTGTCGACGCGGGTCTGCCGGGGACCCGTGAAGTCGAACTCGAGGTTCGCGTAGCCGGGCAGGCTGCGCAGCGAGCGGGCCGCGATGAACCGCACCGCGTCGTAGGGATCGCCGAGCGCCTCGCCCAGGTGGGGCACCATCCAGATGGTCCCGGAGGCCTCCTGGGCCGGCCCCCAGCCCATGCTCCAGGCGGTCAGGGCGCGCAGGCCGGCATCGCCCGCCAGCATCCAGCCGAGCCCGGCCGCCACCGTCCGGTCGCCGTCCCGCAGCGGCGGGGCGGGAATGCCGTACCACGCGTCGAGCCGGTCCGCGGTCCACGCCAGGGTCTTGTCGAGGTGACACAGGTTGCAGGCGTTGGGCCGTCCCACCTCCACCGTCTCGGCCGCCGACGGGCTGCCCACGGTGTGGCTGCGTATCGCCTTCAGCAGCCCGTAGCTCGTGTACGGCATGTGGCAGTTGTAGCACCGGCTGCCCGTCGACTCCGGCGCGTGCCGGGTGTGCGCGGCGGGGTTGTCGCGGAGCGGCTCGTGACACTGCAGGCACGCCTCGTCGCCGTCCATGCCCGCCGACACCTGGTGGGTGTCGGCCCACGCCGCGACGGTTCGCGGGTCCTCGGGCGTCTTGTGCATGGTGTGACAGGAGAAGCAGCTCAGCGTGCGTTCCGGGGTCTCCGCGTCCCGGAAGCAGGGCGAGTCGAGCAGCCCGTTGTACTCGCGGCCCGAGACCCGGATGGTGCCGTCGCGCCAGAACGATCCGCGGACGAACTCGGGGTCGGCGGCGACGAGGGCGCGGATGTCGGCCGAGGTGCGGTCGACCGCGGGCTGGGCGACGAAGCGGGTGTCCCGCAGCTCGTCGCCGGGGCGGTAGGGCAGCCCGTCGCGGCTGGCCCGCCGCTCGTCCTCGGGGGCGTAGTACTCCCACACGCTGTGGCACTGCCCGCAGACCTGCGACGACCGCCGGGGATCGAGGGTGGCGGGCTGGACGATGGTCGGGTCGCCGTCTCCGGCGAGGTGGCGTCCGTAGCGGCGCAGGGGGCTGCGGTTGGCCTCGACGTGGGCCTGCGCGGGACCGTGGCACGACTCGCAGGCGATGCCGAACTCCGCGACGGTGGTGTCGACGGTCTGCTCGGCGAACGGCTCGGAGCGGTAGGGGGTATCGAAGGCGGTGCGGCCCAGCGTGGTGTGGCACACGATGCACACCGCGTTCCAGTGGCCGTCGAGCATGGCGAGCGACTGCCCCGGCGGGTGCAGCACCAGCGCGCTGCGCGGCACCCACTGCCGCTCGGCGAGGAGATACGCGCCGGGCAGGACGTTCAGCCCGCGGTCGTGCCCGGTGGCGTACCAGTAGACGTTCTGGTGATGCGACCCCGTCATCAGGACCACCCGCCGCCGGATCCGGGGGCGTTCGGCGTCGGGTCCCTCCCAGCCGGGGTCGTCGAACTCCGCCCACAGCTCGTCTCCCCTCCGTTCGAGCTCCATCGGGCTCCCGTGGACCGCGTCGACCCGCACGCCGTCGAAGTCGGCGCGGACGGTGTCGGGGGTGACGACCTGGGTCATCGTCCGGTGATACGACCCGTGCCAGGTCTCGTACTCGGAGGGGTGGCACGCCCGGCACGTGTCCGACGAGACATAGTCGTCGCCGGTCACCTGAACGGGACGATCGACCACCTCCGATTCGGGCGCCGGCCGGCCGGTCGAGACGGCCAGGGTGATCCCGAGACCGGTCGAGACGAGGAGGATCAGGATAGCCGGGGCGTAGCGGAGCGCGGGCGAGAATCGTGACGGCCGCGGGGCCTCTCCCGCGCGTGGTGCGGGGTCCGACGGGGTTCGCGGGCGGGAGGATCGAGGCATGGGAACCGGAGAAAGTCAGCCGCCCGGGCGATCGGTCGGGACCGATCGCCCGGGCGCTGCGAGAGCACGACGGAACGGCGGTCGTCCCGCTGTGGCCGCGCGCCGTTGCCGGCCGTGCGCCTGGCCCGGCAAGCGTCGCCTGCGGCGCTGCTTGCCGCCGAACCACTCCTCCAGGGAGTCAGCGCCTCCGGCCGGAGGCGGCGCCGATCTACGGCGCAGACTCCTAGTTGGCGGCGAAGCAGTAGAAGTAGCCGTTGCCCCCCGTCGCCTGCAGGTTGGCCTGGCTGCAGCCGCGCGAGCCGTGGGCCGAGTTCCAGGAGTTGGGGTTGGCGCCGCCGCCGGTGCGGTCGAAGTGGCCGACCAGGGCGCTGCCCTCGCCGTCGGCGCCCGACATCCAGTTGCTGCAGGTGGTGTCGCCGTCGACGGCGGTGCCGTCGAGATACGACCCGGTGAGGATGTCGTGCTGGTTCGGGTTGTCGCCCCGCCCGTTGGTCATGCCGCCCTGCTCGTTGAGCACGGTCTCCTTGGTCAGGTTGTTCTCGTAGTGGAGCACGTCGAGATTCCCCGCGACGACCACGCCGGCGACGTTCTGCCAGGGACCGCTGCCGATGCGATCACGCGCATTGACGCCGCCCTCGCCGGTGGTGCTGAGATACGCCCGCCACGTCTTGTCCCCGGCCCCCACCGCCGCCGCCAGCGACTGGCAGTGGGCGTCGGCCCCTTCGAGCCCGCCGAGATTGGCGCCGTTCCCGGGACCGGCGCTGGTCAGGAAGTAGGTCATGTCGGCGGCCTGCGCCTGCGCGGGAGAGGCGGTCGCGAAGCCCACGAGCAGCGCGGCGCCACACAGCAGCAGCATCTTCTTCATCTCTGTTCTCCTTGTCGAGTCTTCGTACGCAAGACGATCCCTGCGTCGGGTGTACGTGTCGGCCGATTATACCGCGGGGCGCCGGGCGCGTTCCGGCGGGTGACGCGCCTGCGTATACTGTCTGCCAGGAGTCTGCGCCGCAGAACGGCGCCGCCTCGGGCCGGAGGCGCTGACGCCCTCGGAGGGTTGGTTGTGCGGCAGTCGAAACCACCGGCGACGATTTCCGGCCAGGAGACTGCGTGGTGGAACGGCGCGGATTCCTGGAGGGTCGATTGTGCGGCAATCGGAGCCGCGGGCGACGATTTCCGGGCCAGGGTCCCCCGGACCGAGTGCGGGCGGGCGGACGTCCGACGGCAGGATGAGGTGAGATCATGGTGAGGAGCGTTCGGTCATTGTCGGCGAGTGCGGCGTTCGTCCTGCTGCTCGCGGCTGGCGCCACGGGCGCCGAGGCGCAGTCGGCGGGGCAGATCATGCGTCAGGCCGAGGCCGACTTTCTCGCCGGCCGCATCGAGGAGTCGGTCGCCGGCTTCGACCAGGTGGCGCGCGCGCGTCCGGATGCGGCGCCCCAGTTCTGGCAGCGGGGCATCGCCCTGTACTACGCCGGACGCTACGACGATTGCGTCCGGCAGTTCGAAGAGCACCGCATCGTCAACCCCGACGACGTCGAGAACGCCGCGTGGCACTTCCTGTGCGTCGCGCGCGGCGAGTCGCCGGACGCGGCGGTGGCGGCGCTGCTGCCGGTGGGGCGGGACTCGCGCCGGCCCATGCGCGAGATCTACGAGATGTTCCGCGGGCGGATGTCGCCCCAGGA
This sequence comes from Vicinamibacterales bacterium, assembly GCA_965215895.1. GTDB lineage: Bacteria > Acidobacteriota > Vicinamibacteria > Vicinamibacterales > UBA8438 > JAJEEA01. The sequence goes on from OZ244130.1 coordinate 2,423,897, forward strand.
GGTTCTGTCGGCGGCCGGGGCGCAGGCGAGCGCACGGTTCTACGCCCATCTGTACCGCGGGCTCTACCACGAGGCCTGGGGCCGCACGGAGGCGGCGAGGGAGGAGATCTTCCTGGCCGCCGACGCCCGCTTCGCCCGGTTCGGCGGCTACATGCACGGCGTGGCGGTCGTGCACCGGAACCTGCTGCAGCAGGGCCGGTAGTGAACCGGACGATGGACCACGACGACACCGCGGCCGATGCGGGCGGCGCGTCTGCGGGGACGGTGCCGGCCGGGGCGGCGGAGCTCAGCCGTCAGCGGCAGCGCCTGGTCGACTGGCTGCGCGGCCAGCTCATCGGTCCGGCCGGTTCGGGTTGGCTGCTCGGTTCGCCCGTCGAACGTTATCCGACCGGTGTGCTGCATCCGGTCGATCCGGGTGGTTCGGGCATGACCGGGCTCGATCCCGCGCAGTCGGAGAAGGACGAAGATGGACTCCATCTCGACTCGGCGGGGCAACCGGAGCATTCGCAGGCGGCGGATGTGTCGAGATCCGCGACGGTGCCGCCGGATGACGAGGAGGACGATTCGCCGGTTGGCGCCGACGGCGCGCCGGGCCGCGTGACGGCGCTGCCGGTGGGCCGGCGCCGCTACGTCCCGCCGTCCTCCGTCGGCGTGTCCTTCTGCGTGCGCGGCGATGCCCGCTTGCGCGTCACCGCTTCCGCGGCAAGCTATCGGCGAGTGCGCGAGCGGGGGGCGTCCGGCCGGTTCGTGGCCCATCCGCCAGACGCCGACCCGGCTGCCGGGGACGGACGAACGCTGGACGACAGCGGCAACGGAGCCGGTGCGCGCTACGAGCGCACACCCTTCGAGTGCAGCCTGGTCTGGCCGGAGGCAGACGGCGAGACGCCGGATGGCAGGAGACTGGATGTGCGCCGCCGGCCGTATCGGGATGGCGACGCGCTTACCGCTACGTTCTCGCATCTCCCCCCGGCGACCCCGCCGGAGTCCGAACAAGGCGAAACCAGTCAGTGGGAGGCACAACTCGATGTCCGCCGTCGGCCGTACCGCGACGGGCAGATACTGACCGTGGTCTTTGCCAACCGTCAGCGCGAGGCGCCGCCCGGCGCGGACCGAGCCGAACGGCGCCTGTTCGAGGCCCGTCTGGAGTGCGCGGTCGAGTCGGGCGAGCTGGTCGAGTACCCGCGCGTGGACCCGGCCCTGCTCACCGGCGAGGAACAGGAGATCGAACTCCAGTACCGCGATACGCATATCTATGCGATCGGCCACGGCGCGGCGGCGGACTGGTCGTTGGAGCCGGACCGGCCGCCGCGCATCTGGTCCGAGTACATGCCGGCGGTGGACGTGCCCGTCGTGACGACGGAGGTCGTCGGTCTCGACGACGAAGTGCTGATGATGCACGATATCGCCGAGGCGCCGTTCGAGGCGATCCTCGACAGGTTCGACGCCTTCGTGGATGGCTATGACGAGTGGGTTGGCCGGCAGCAGGAGACCGCGCGCTGGTTCACCGCAGGCGAGAAGGCGGCGGCGACCCGTATCTGTGCGCAGATGGACGCGGCGAGGGAACGGATGCGGGGCGGAGTGGAGCTGCTGCGCCGCGATGTCGACGCGGCCTTGGCGTTCCGGCTGGCCAACCGGGCGATGCTGGATCAGATGCGCCAGCACGATCGCGCCCGCGGCCGGGACAAGGACGCGCGCGAGTACCGCTGGCGGCCGTTCCAGTTGGCGTTCCTGCTGGCGGTCATCGAGTCGACGATCGACGAGCAGGATCCCTGCCGCGGCGTACTGGACCTGATTTGGTTTCCCACCGGCGGCGGCAAGACGGAGGCCTACCTGGGGCTGTTCGCCTTCCTGGCCGTCTGGCGGCGGCTGCGGCACGGCGATGCCGGCGGCGGCACCGCGGTGCTGATGCGTTATACCCTACGGCTGCTGACCCGGCAGCAGTTCGAACGGGCGGCGCGCATCGTGTGCGCGCTCGAACTGCTGCGCCGGCGCGACGTTGCGCGGATCGGCGAGGAGCCTGTTTCCGTCGGGCTTTGGGTCGGGGCCGCGGTCAGTCCAAATTCCTTCCAGGAGGCCGCGAAGCAGGTCGCCGGCATGGCGCCGAAGGATGTCGGTCCGGTCGCCGATTTGGCGGGGGGCGCCGAACGGCCTGCGGGGTACGGCGGCCCAGCGCCGGATGCCGCCCCGTCGCGGCCGACGCGCGGCGACGACGGCAGCCACGGCCATCACCTGGTGTTGCAGTCCTGTCCCTGGTGCGGCCGGAGCCTCACCGCGCCGCACAGCTACAGCGCTGGACCGACGGAGTTCCGGTTCTTGTGCGGCAACCCCACGTGTGCATTCGGCGACGGGCGCCCGCTGCCCTGCAACGTGGTGGACGAAGCCCTGTACGAGCAGCCGCCCACGCTGCTTGTGGGCACCATCGACAAGTTCGCGCGTTTGGCCTGGGAGGAGCGCGCCGCGGCTTTCTTCGGAGGCGGCGCCCGCCGGACGCCGGAGCTGGTGATCCAGGACGAGCTGCACCTGATCGCCGGTCCGCTCGGGTCGGTGGCCGGCGTGTACGAGGCGGCCCTCGAGACGGTGCTCGAACGGCGCGGCGTGCGGCCGAAGTATGTCGCCTCGACGGCCACCATTCGCATGGCGCACGAGCAGGTGCGGCGGTTGTACGGCCGCGAGATGGCCGTCTTTCCGCCGCCCGGCCTGTCGGCCGACGACTCGTGGTTCGCGCGCACCGACCGTTCGCCGCCGGGCCGGCTCTACGTCGGTTACCTGGCGCCGGGGCTCGACCAGCAGCACTGCCTGGCGCCGCTGGCGGCGGCTCTGCTTGCGGCGCCGCTGGCGGTGTTCGAAGACCAGCAGGACGGCAGCGACCTGCTCGACGCGTGGTGGACACAGGTGATCTATCACGGCAGCCTGCGCGGCGTCGGCGCCAGCCACAACGCGTTCGTCACCGACGTGCGAGCGTTCATGCGGCGCCTCGATGCCGAGCGGCACGATGCAGTTCGCGAGGGCTTGGCGCCGGGGGCGTCCGGCCCTCTCGCCTTTGGCGACGACGCGGCCGACGCGGGCCGGGGGCGCAGCCAGCCGGCCATCGCCCAGCTCACCAGCCAGTCGACGGCGCAGGAGAATGCCCGCACCTTCGACCGGCTGGCGGCGCCCCGCGGCGTGCCGCACTGCCTGGATGCGGTGCTGGCGACCAACATGATCTCGGTGGGGGTCGACGTCGACCGACTCGCCGCGATGGTGATAAACGGCCAGCCGCTCACCACCGCCGAGTACATCCAGGCCAGCAGCCGCATCGGCCGCGCCGACGTTCCGGGCCTCGTCTTCGCCAACTACTACCGCCACCAGGCGCGCAGCCTGTCCCACTACGAGAACTTCCGTCCCTACCACGAGTCGTTCTATCGCTTCGTCGAACCGACCAGCGTGACACCGTACACCTACCAAGTGCGCAAGCGCGCGCTGCATGCGGCGCTGGTCATCGCGCTGCGGCATGGCTGCGACGCCTTGACCGCCAACACCGCCGCCGGCCGGCTCGGCAAGGACGACGCGCGGGTGCAGGCCGTCGTCGAGGCGTTGAAGCGGCGCTGCCGCCGGGCCGACGCCGATGCGGCAGACGATACGGCCGCCCACCTCGATCGGCTGGTCGACGAATGGCACGACGAGGCAGCGCGCTGCAAACGCGAGAGGCGCGGGCTGCAATACGATTGCCGGGACAACGCCGCCGACCGCCTCCTGGGGGACTTCGACGGCGTGCGGCGGGGCCGCTGGAAGACGCTCAATTCGATGCGCAACATCGAGGAGACGGCGGTGCTGCGGGCGGTGAAGAAGCCCGGCCGCCCGGGGTAGGACCCCGCGTTGCACCGGGACCGGCGAAGGCGTCAGCGGACTGTAAGGCGCTCGCGGGGACGAGGCGTGACGAGGGATGGAGGAGCGCGATCGGAGAGGGTACATGCCGGACGAACCGATTCCGGTGCGGCTGTCCCACCTGCTGCGCTATTGCGCGGTCGGGGCGGTGGTGCGCGGTCCGGACCGCCTGGTGACGGTCCAGGACACGAGCGCCTGGCGGTGCGGGCCCGATCACGAGATCCGTTACGTCGATCAGGTGCGCGTCGCCCTCGGCATCGGCAAGACGCTGCGTTCACCACCGACGGCGCGCGTCGAGGACGGGGAAGTGACCGGATGCCCCATTCCCGCCACGCGGTTTCCGCGATGGACGCGCTGCTCGCGGTGCGGACTGCTGCACTATCGGCCCTGGAAGCGCGCTTCCAGGGCGCCTCCGGACACCCGATCCCGGCCGTCCGGCGCTGCGTGCGCGGGGCAAGCGGACCGGCCGGCCTGTGGAGGAAGACTGGAGCAGGCGCCGTGGGTCCTCGCCCACGCTCGCGGCTATCTCGCCGACGTGCCGTGGCACGGGCTCGCGCACGCCGGGAGCAGGCATCCGGCTCGGCGTCAGTGCCGCCCCGATTGGCAGCGCCCGTATCTGAAGGTGGTGTCGGCCGGCCGCGGTCACGAGGTTCGATGCACGCGCTGCCGGGCGTCCGGTCCGGTGCCGCACCGTTTCCCGTTCGGAGATCGCGTGTGGCGGCAGCCGTGGTTTCCCGAACCCCCGCCGGAGCCGCTGGACGAGCCGGCCTGGGTGATCGCCATCAACGACGTGCGCGTCCACACGCCGGATACCGCCAACGCACTGGTGATACCGCCCGAGTCGCGCATCCGCCGGGGGACGGTGGTCGATCGTCTGTACAGCAGTACCGAGAAACAGAAGGCGATGCGCGAAGCACGCCCCGGCTTGCATCGGAGGACGGTGTTGCGGCAAATCGCGAGGGAGTTCGACTGTACGCCGAACGAGGTCGAGCAGGCGCAGGCCGAGATTGACCGGGGCTATCCGCTCGGCGGGCAATCCATCCCCGGCGGCGAGCTCCTGCAGAGCGAGTACCGCGCGCTTGTCGAGGCGATCCCGGATCTGCGGGAAGACGAGGACTTCGTGACCGAGCACCGCAGTGAGGAGTGGTCGGCGCTGGTCCGGGGTCTGAAGGGTTCCGCCGGCCGCATGGCAAAGGCCGTCGACCGGCTGGTAGCGGTCGAGCGGCTCAAGGAGGTCATGGTGTTCAAGGGGTTCCGGCGGCTGGGGAGCGAGACCGTGACGCCGCCGGACCTGACCGGCAAGAGCGACTGGCTGCCGGCCCTGGAGCTGTACGGCGAAGGTGTGTTCTTCACCCTGGGGGAGGCGCGCCTGAGACAGTGGGAGGCGGAGGACGCGCTGCAAGCGCGGGCTCGGACGTTCCGTGATCGGTTCGTCGGCGGTCCCGTGCGCCTGGCCGCGCCGCCACAGGTCTCGCCTCGCTTCCTGCTGCTGCACACGCTGGCCCACCTTTTGGTCCGCGAGTTCGAGACCGCGGCCGGTTATCCCGCGGCGTCGTTGAAGGAACGCATCTACAGTCATGCCGGCGGCGAACCGGACCAGCTCCCGATGGCCGGCATCCTCATCTACGTCGCGGTGCCCGACACTGAAGGCTCGCTCGGTGGCTTGACACAGCAGGCGGAGCCGCGCCGGTTCCTGCGCCTGCTCACCGCTGCGGTGGAGGCGGCGGCGTGGTGTTCGATGGATCCGGTCTGCGGCGAGCAGGAGGGCCACGGGCCCGGGCTGCTGAACCGGGCTGCCTGCCATGCGTGCGCCCTGGTGCCGGAGCCTAGCTGCGCCTACGGCAATGTGCTGCTGGACCGCACCTTCGTGGCCGGCGATGCGGATGGGCGCTGCCCGGCGTTGTTCGGCGGGCAGGTGCAGGCCGGCACCTGCGCCTGATTCCTTGAAGGCCGGAGGCCAGAAGAGATTCGGACGCGGCAGGACGTTCAGGATGGACCGGAACAGGGAGGGGGAGAACGTGCGCGCCCCGGCGGCGAGACGCCGGAGGTTCGAGTTGCCGGGCATCCAGGACCTGAGCAAGGAGCAAGAGGCGGTGCGCGCCCTGCCCGGGGAGGGCCAGCACCTTGTCGTCGGCGGCCCCGGCACCGGCAAGACCGTCGTGACGCTGATCCGCGCACGCCACCACCAGCGCGAGCAGAAGGAGTACGTCTTCCTGGTCTTCAACCACCTGCTGCACCGCGCCAGTGGCCAACTGTTCCTTGGCGACCTGTCGGGCGCCACGTGGTGGGCGTGGTTCCGTGACCGGTTCGAAGAGATTACGGATGGGACTCTGCCGCGGAAGCCTGCACAACCCAACCGGTTTCGACCGATCGATTGGGATGGCGTGATGGCGAAGATCGGCTCCGGGAGACCCGCGATGGCCGACGCGCCGTTTCTCGTCATCGACGAAGGCCAGGACATGCCGCCGCAGTTCTACCGGGCGCTCGTCGCCCTCGGATTCGAGCGTTTCTTCGTGGCCGCCGATCAGAACCAGCAGATTCTCGACGACCGCAGTAGCCGCGGGGACATCGAGACTGCGCTGGCCATCGACACCCGGGACGTCATCGAGCTGAGGCACAACTATCGCAACTGTGGCCCGGTCGCGAAGCTGGCGCGCGCCTTCTACACCGGCGATCCGGCCAGTCCGGCGGTCGACCTGCCGTCGCGACCCGGTCCCGCCGCGTTGTTGTGCGACTATGCCGAGAGCCGGTTCGCGGACATCTGCCGGCGCATCGTGAAGATTGTCGACCGGGATCCGGGGAAGCTCGTCGGAGTGATCACCCCGAACAACGAGGTCAGGCAACGCTATGTCGACCGACTGCGTGCCGCGGCCTGCTGCCTGGACAACGGCGTGCCACAAATAGAGACGTTCTTCGGTCAGCAACACCGGCCGGACGTGCGGTTCGACGAGGGCGGTATCCTGGTCATCAACGCTCAGGCCTGCAAGGGCCTGGAGTTCGACGTCGCGGTGCTCGCCGACATAGACCGCCACTACGTACCGCCGACCGACCTGGACGCCGTGAGGAAGCGGTTCTACGTGATGGTGGCCAGGGCGCGCGAGCAGGTGATTCTGCTCCGGCGGCGCGGTGTGGTCAGTCGGATCGAAGAAATCCTGCCGGACGATCCGGCCGTGTTGCAGCGTACCGACGTGGTGTAGAGGAGCAGGATGAGGACTCCCGAGCAACCTCCCCTGTTGGGCGGCATCGAGCCGGAGCCCGGCCCGCGCGGCGCCGGCGGCGGACGCGCCGTTTCGGGACCCGATCTGCCGGACGGTGCGCAACCGGCGTTCGCCGCATCCGAGGCGATTCCCGACCGCGGCTGTCTGGTCACCAATCACTTGAACCTGCTGTACATGCTCGCGGCCGGCCTGGTGCTGCCGAGGAGCGGCTTCGGCGAGAAGTACTACCGGGACACCCTCGAGAGTTGCCCGGGCTGGATACCGTTGTTCACCGGCCGTCCCGGCCGGGACGCCGTCGACCACTCAGTCGCCGAGGCCGGGCACCTCAGACCGTGCCAAGTGGTCATCTCACTGCGGGACTGCGCCGGTCCCGTCATGGTTCCCGGCCCGGGTGGCGTCGAGAAGCGCCGCTGGCCACACGAGGCGGGCGGTGCGCCGCTGATCTTCGTCCCCGCGCCGCTGCCGATGTCGGCTATCGAGGAGATCCGATTCGGGTCGCGCGATGACGCGACGGCGTGCAGAGTCGACGCGCTGGATTACGGCAACGTGCCGCTGGTCGACTTCGAGACGCGCGCAGACCGCAAGCGCTTCGCTCCTGTAGCTGGGTCGCCGTGGCCGCCGCCGCACTTGCCGCCCGAGCGCACGGCGCGGCTCGGAGCGGCCCAGGCCGCCGGCGGCATGCTGGCCATGTTGAGGCTGCTGGCGAATCGGGACCCGGGCGACGTGGTGGAAGGCGGTGAGCCTCTCGGCTTGGCCGCCTGCAGAGCCGCGTTCGACCCCGTGGAAAACCTGCCGCCCGGCCTGTCGGCGACGGTGGCGGCGGGGCTGACGGCCTGGATGCAGACCGGGCCGTCTGCGGCGTCGGCGTCGGCCGCCCTGCCCGGCATCGACCGGGGCGATGCCCGGCAGCTGTTCTGGGGCGCGGTCGACACGCTCGCGGAGCAGGCGGGCGCGACCGGCGCCGACGACGCCAACGCCCGACTGCTCGATTACCTCGATCGCGCATCGACGGATATCGACGAGCCGTTGCGGAAGCACGTCGTTGAGCTCCGGGAGATGCTCGATTCCCTGACCGGGTTGGCGGACCTGACCGCGTCGGACCTGTTCGAGCGGTTCCGCAAGCCGTTCTCACGGGCGATGGCGCTGTTGTTCCTGCGGTCGACCTGCGCCGATCTGCTGGCGTTCGAGCACGAAGCGCTGACCACCGAGGACCGGCTGGCGGCGGCGCTGCTGTTCGGCGCCCGCGCCGGCTGGCTGGCGTTGCCGCTGTCGCTGCGCGGCGGGGCGGTCGCTTCCGCCGCTGTCTCCCACCGAATGGCGGCGCTGAGCCACCGGCTGTCCGGCTCCGGCTTCGAGCTGGGTCCGGCCCCGGCGCGTCCGAAACCGCTGGCCGAGCTGTTCGCTGGCGAGTGGAACGCGCGCCAGCGGAAGGCCGCGGTCGAGCTCGCCCGCTGGCAGAAGTGGACCGACTGCCTGCAGACGCGGGTCAAGCTGGGCCCAGGCGACTACGTGTTGAAGGTCGGACGTGGAGGGACCGAGATCGTCTTGCAGGGCGAGGCGCGCGCCGTCGAGACCGAGGTGGACCGTCCGCGTTTTTGGACGAATTTGGCTGCGGCCTCCATCGACCCGGAACACGAAGCCGCGGTCATCGAGATGCTGGCGGACGGCGGCGCAGCGACACTCCGCGGGCGCCGCCGCAAGGATCGCCGGCGCGGTGGAGACCGGCGGGTTGGAGGATAGCGGGCAGCGTGGAGCGAAACAGCACGACGCGGGGCACGATGAACCCAACCGCATACATCGAAACGTCGGTCGTCAGTTACCTGACCGCCAGACCGTCACGGGATCTGGTGATCGCGGCGTATCAGCAGATAACGCGCGAGTGGTGGCGGGACGCGCCACGCAGGTTCGAGCTCGTCACCTCGGAGTTGGTTGTCAGCGAAGCCGCCGCAGGGGACGTTCACGCCTCGCGGGCTCGACTGAAAATGCTCGAAGACATCAGTCTTTTGGGCACGAACGAGGAGACCCAGGCACGGGCGGAGAAGCTGCTCGACGTCGGCGCGATTCCGCCCAGGGCCGCAGACGACGCCGCGCATATCGCCATTGCCGTCACCAACGGCGTCGACTACCTGGTCACGTGGAACTTCCGGCACATCGCCAATGCCATTGTGCGATCCACCATCGAACACGTATGCCGGGCCGCAGGCTACAAGCCCCCGGTCGTCTGCACGCCCAACGAGCTCTTGGAGGACCGAGCCATGACCGACGCCGTAATCGATGAGCTCCGAGCGGTGCGAGAAGAACACGCCGCGCGCCACGGATACGACATCAAGTCAATCTTCAGGGAGATTCGAGCGAGAGAAGAGGCCTCCGGCCGCGTGTACGTTCGCAACCCGCCGCGCCGAATCGATGCGGGGCCGAGAGAGCAAGCAGGGGATTCTGACTGAAAGGCCCGCTCCGGTCGGATGCGGCGCGACCCTCGCCTCTGGGGCTCTGGCGGGGTCGGGGTGCCGTCGGCGCCGGACGTGCCGCTCAGCGTCATCGGCTGTCGCGATCCCGGTGGAGCAGAGACACGCTGTCCTCGAGCGGGCCGACGGTCATCGCCCGGATACGATCGATCTCCGCGAGCAGCTCCGCCCGATCGGGACGCGCCGCACGCGTCGGGATGAGCTGTCCCAATGGGTATTCCCGGAGCGGGTCGTGCGTGCCCATGATCGTCTCCCAACTGGACTTGGTAAGAGGCCGTGATATCGTCCCCGGCGCGCCCGCGCCGGTCGCCGCCCGTGCCGGCGTCAACCGCGACCCGGTGCCCACGGCGGAGAACCGCGCCGTGACACGCCACGTCGGCACGTGAAATGCAGGGATAGCGTCGATGCCTGCCGATTCCCCACCTCCGGTCACCGTCGCCGACGCCCGCCGGCGCATCGCCGAGCTGCGCCGCGACCTCGTGCGCCACGAGCACCGCTACTACGTCCTCGACGACCCCGACGTCAGCGACGCCGAGTTCGACGCCCTGATGCGGGAGCTCGAGCGGTGGGAGGCGCGGTTCCCGGACCTGATCACCCCCGATTCGCCGAGCCAGCGGGTCGGCGGGGCACCGCGCGAAGGGGTGGAGAAGGCGGCCCACTCGTCGGTGATGCTCAGCCTCGAGAACGCCTTCGACGACGCCGAGTTGCGCGACTTCGACCGGCGGGCGCGCGAGCTGGCCGGGGTCGAGACCCTCGACTACGTCGGCGAGCTGAAGCTCGACGGCGCCTCGATGGCGGTGCGCTTCGTGGCGGGCCGGCTCGACTTGGCGCTGACGCGCGGGGACGGCGTCGAGGGCGAGGTGATCACGCCCAACGCCCGGACCCTGCGGTCGCTGCCGCTGTCGGTGGACGCGGCCGCCCTGCAGGAGGCCGGGGTGCCGCCCGACTTCGAGGTGCGTGGCGAGGTGGTGATGCCCCGGGAGGCGTTCGCCCGGCTGAACCGCGGGCAGATCGAGGAGGGGAAGCGGACCTTCGCCAATCCCCGCAACGCCGCCGCCGGCTCGCTGCGCATGCTGGATGCGACGGTCACCGCCGCGCGACGTCTCGATTTCCACGCCTACGCCCTGCTCGCCGGCGGCGAGCCGCTGCTGGACTCGCACTGGGCGTCGCTGCACGTCCTGAAGCGGCTCGGCTTCAAGGTGGCGGCCGAGCACGCGAGGCTCTCGGGCGTCGACGCCCTGCCGCCGTTCCGGGACCGGTGCATCGAGCGGCGCGACGCGCTGCCGTACGACATCGACGGCGTGGTGTTCAAGCTGGACGACACCGGCCTCTGGCGCCGGCTCGGGGCGACGTCCAAGTCACCCCGGTGGGCCATCGCCTGCAAGCCGGCCGCGCAGCAGGCGGAGACGGTGGTCGAGGACATCGACGTACAGGTGGGGCGGACCGGCGCCGTCACCCCGCGGGCGCGGCTCCGGCCGGTGGAGGTCGGGGGGGTGACGGTGTCGCGCGCGACCCTCCACAACGAGGACGAGATCGCGCGGCTCGGCCTGCAGATCGGCGATCGCGTGGTGGTGGAGCGGAGCGGCGACGTGATTCCGAAGGTGGTGCGGGTCGCGGCCGAGGCGGGCGACCGCCGTCCGTTCCGCATGCCCGCGGACTGCCCGGCCTGCGGCTCGCCGGTGATGCGCGAGGCCGAGGAGGTGGTGGCGCGGTGCATCAACGCGAGCTGCCCGGCCCGGCTGAAGGAGTCGATTCTCCACTTCGCCCATCGCACGGCGATGAACATCGACGTCCTCGGGGACTGGCTGGTCGGGAAGCTGGTGGACGGGGGACTCGTGCGCGGGTTCGCCGATCTCTATGGGTTGCGCGCGGAGGAGCTCGCGGATCTGGAGAAGGAGACCGCCCTCGGGGCGGCGCGGGCGGCGGCGTTGACGGAGCACCTGGCCCGGGTGCAGGCGGCGCTCGGTCCGGCGCGCGTACTGCAGGCGCTGGGCATTCCCGGTCTCGGGCCGAAGACGTCGGAGCGGGTGGCTCATGCGATGCCGGATCTCGCCCGCCTGGCCGATCCGGCGCCGGACGCTCTGGCGCAGGCGGGGGGCATTCGGCGACGGGAGGCCGAGGCGATCGGGGCGTTCCTGGCCGAACCCGCCCACCGGCGCCTGTTCGAGCTGGCGTGCCTTTCTCTCCTCCCTCCGGAGACGACGGCGGAGAAAGCGGGGACCGGTCGCGGACGGCTGCCGGCGTTCGAATCTGCACCCGCCGCGCCGCCGGGCGTTGAGAGAGCGGACGCGTTCCGCGTCGCCCTCCGGCGCTTCGTGGAGCGGATCGGGGCGGGCCTCGGGGGGCGCGCGGGACTCGGAGCCGGGCTGGCCGGCAAGCTGGTCGAGCTCGGGTGGGTCCGGACGCCCGACGACCTGTTCTCCCTCGCCGCCGCGCGGCTTGCCGAGATCCCCGGGGCCATCAGACTCGGGAAGAAATCGGCCGCCCGCGCGATCGCGAGTATCGAGGGCTCGAAGCAGGCGTCGCTCGGACGGCTGGTGTACGGGCTCGGAATCCGGCACGTCGGCGCGCACACGGCCGAGCTCGTCGCCGAGCGCTTCCCCAGCCTGGGTAGCTTGGCGGCGGCGGACGAAGAGGCGTTGGCGGCGATTGACGGGGTCGGTCCCCGCATCGCCGAATCGATTCGGACGTTCTTCGACGCGAGCGGGAACCGGGTGCTGATCGACGATCTGCGCAGGGCCGGGGTCGACCCCCTCGGGCCGACGCCGGCGGCCCCGGACGCGGCGCCGCTCCCGGACGCGGCGCCGCCCGCCCTCGCCGGAAAGACGTTCGTTCTCACCGGAACGCTCTCGGCGATGACCCGGGACGAGGCAAGGGCCGGGATTCGGGCGTTGGGGGGCAGGGTCGTCGGGTCTGTCAGCAGCAAGACGGACTACGTGGTGGTCGGCGACAGCCCCGGTTCGAAGCTGGAGAAGGCGCGGCGGCTGGAGATCGAAATCCTCGAAGAAAGGGACTTCAAGCGTCTTCTGGCCGGCGGCGGCCCGACCGACGGTTCCTCGATGGCAACCGGGAAGGGGACGGAGGCGCCCCCGGCCCCCCGCCGGGAACTGCCGGCGAGCGATGAGAGGCGAGCAGCTCCGGACGCGGAGGGGCCGGCGGCTCCGGCCCCCTTGGCCGGCAGGACGTTCGTCCTGGCCGGCAGACTGCGGGTGAAACGAGCCGATGTCAGGGCGCGCATAGAGGCTCTGGGGGGCGAGGTCGCCGGGTCGGTCAGCGCGGCTACGGATTATCTCGTGGTCGGCGCGCGCCCCGGCGCGAAGCCGGGCGAGGCCGCGCGGCGGGGCGTACGCGTCCTCGACGAAACCGACTTCCAGGAGCTACTGGACCGGGTGGGCGGGAGCGAACGACAATCGCGGCCGGGCCGGTGATGCCCGGCCGCCTGCCTCACCCCAGGACTCCGGATTCAGGAGCCCTTGCGGTCCCTGAGCATGCGGTCGAGGCTCCATTCGCCGGAATCGCGGCTGGCGAGGTACAGGAACAGGAAGCAGAAGAGGACGGCCGGCTCGCCCTGGTTCACGATGGGCCACAGGCTGCCGAGCGGCACGTGGGAGATGAAGAACGCCACCGCCATCTCGCCGCTGGCGATGAACGCGGCCACGGGGGTGAACAGGCCGAGGGCGATCAGGGCGCCGGTGGTCATCTCGATGATCCCGGCGAGCCCGAGGCGGGAGGTCAGCTCGACGCTCTCCTCCATGCCGAGGATGCCGAAGATCTTCTGGGCGCCGTGCTGGAAGAACAGCACGCCGGCGACGATGCGGACGGTGTCGTGGATGCACTCGGTGTAGGGCTTGAGGAACTGCATGAGTCACCTCCCGGTTGACGACGGTTGACGGATACCGGGCTCCACGGTGCTACGATGGTCGGCGTCGCCGGCGTTCGAGGAGGCTGGCGGCAGGAGGATCCCGGTGACGATGACGACTACGAAGGCGAGGACGATACGGACGGTGCTCTGCCTGCTGATCGGCGCGGTCTCGGTGCTGGGCGCGGTCGTGGCGCAGGCGCAGTACGGACATCCCCTGAAGGGCTCGTGGAGCGGCGACTGGGGGCCCGACGACGACAATCGCACCCGCCTGTTGCTCGTGTTCGACTGGGACGGCGAGGCGGTTACCGGCACGATCAACCCCGGTCCGAACCCCGTGCCGATCGCGACCGCGTCGCTCGATCCGTCCACGTGGACCCTCCGTTTCGAGGCGGTGGACGAAGGTCCCGACGGGGACCCGGTGCGGTACGTCGTCGAGGGCGAGCTGCAGAACATGGGTTCCTACAACCGCGTGCTCACCGGTTCGTGGACGCAGGGCGAAGTGACCGGCGACTTCACCCTCATGCGGAACTGAACGGGGCTCGCGGCGCTGCCGCCAATCGCTCCCTTCCCTGTCCACCCCGGCAGCCCGTGGCGAGCGTCGCGGCATTCGACCCGCGATGCATCCCGCGCACGCTGCGTCGGTCTTCTGTGCCTCCGACAGACGCCCTCGTTGATCTCGTCATGCGGGCGTCCGCGGCCCGCTGGCGCCCTCGCTGCCTGCGGCTGGCGGCCCTGCAGCCCGCTGGCGGCTCACCCGTCCCGGCGCTTCACCGGCTCCTACCGGTTGCCGAAGATGGGCTGCCCGAAGTCATCGGTCAGGTGATAGAGATACAGGTTGTTGTCCTGACAGATGTACTCCAGCAACTCGCCGTCCCGACTCCACGGGATGTCCCACCCGACCGTCCACGGCTCCGTGTACGCCTCCGGGTCGTCGATCGTCGCCTCGTAGCGCAGGGTGTGCTTGTCGGGGCGCGAGAACCGCTCGACGATGTGCAACGCGTCGGTGTGGGGGTGCCCGAAGAAGTCGATCCAGCTCGTCTCGTTGAAGCCGACCACGTCGACGACGAGCGTATCCCCGTCCCAGTGCCCGACCGAGTGCCCCAGGAACGTGGGGTTCAGGGCGTCGCCTTCCGGGTGGGGGCGGCCGTCCATGTAGATCTCGCGCCAGACGTGGGTGGCGCCCTCGAAGATCATGATGATGCGCTCCTGCTCCGGAAGCTGAATGAACTCCATCGGGTACGGCGTCGCCATCATCCGGGGGCCGCCCGGCGGCAGGCAGTAGCCTTCCGGGTCGTACTTGGACTCGTTCTCCGAGTTGTAGTCGTAGATCGCGGCCGTCCACGGCAGGAACGGAATGTGAGGTTCGGAGGCGGCCCCGCCGCGGGCTCCGCGCGAGCTGGCGGGCGTGGTCGCGGCGGCCACCGGCGCGCCGTCGGGTCCGAGTGCGCGTGCCGCCATGTTGGTGATGTAGGGCACCGACCAGACGCCCTTCTCGCCCGCGACCCGCCCGAGATTGGGCGTGCCGTCGGGCAGGCGGGGCGTCGGCTCGGCCGCCGGCGCGGTCTCCGGTTGCCCCGCCCGGGCGACGCCGGCGCCCGCGGAGAGGCAGGCGGCGACGCCGCCGGCGACCAGCGCCGCGGCCGCCGCGCGCCGCCACGCCTCGGGGGTTCGCAGGCCCGCGGTCATGGCGTCTGCCCCTGGCTCGAGGCCGCGAACAGGCGCTCCCCGCTCGCGGCGAGAAGCACCGCGCGGGCATTGGCGCGGCTGGCCCCGTCCTTGGCGCGGCTGCCCTCGACGCTGACGACGTCGCCGATCTTCATGGAGTTCCGGGTCCAGCCCCGCCGCATGAGGCCGTTCGGGCTGCCCATCTCCCAGCCCCAGTTCGTCACCGCGCCGTCGTCGTCGGTGACGTCGATGAAGAACCACACGTGCGGATTCTTCCACTCGATGGTGGTGACCACCCCGGTGAGGGCGATCGGTTGATTGGCGTCGAACTCAGCCGAGAAGGAGTGGTGTGCAGACACCGTCCCCGCCAGGAGCAACGCCGATCCGACCAACGCCGCCGGTAATCTCGCGCCCATCAGAAAGCCTCCCGTTCCCTGTCTCTCGTGCCGCGCGGCACGTCCTCCTCGGCTATCTCGGAACCTCGGCGCCGGCGACGGGGTCTTCCTCGACGGCCAGCCCTCCCACGATACCCTCGACCCGGTGACCGATCTGGATCGCCCGGAGCCGCGCGATCTCGGCCGGCGAAGCCGCCATCGGGTCGACATCGCGGCACGTGAAGGCCCGGAGGGTGCATTCGGAGGTGGTGTGCACGATCCCCCGCTCGTCCATCAGCCGGGTCATCAGCTCCGCCGCCTCCTCCATCATCACGATCGCGTTGTTCGGGCGGAACGTGCCGACCCCGATGGCGTAGTCGATGGGCATCAACGGCTCGATGCTGCCTCCGAAGGCGCCGTCGTTCTTCTTCCCGAGATCGTGCGCGCCGAGGTCGGCCCCCCGGTCGACGAGATACTGGATGATCGCGAGATCGCCCATGTTGGCGGCGACCATCAGGGGGGTGATGCCGGCGTCGTCGGCCCAGTTGACGTCGGCCCCCAGGTTCATGAGCAACTGGATGACGTCCAACCGCTCCGCGAACGACTTGCCCTGGCTGTAGCCGTCGATCCAGCCGTGACCCGCCGCGGCGAGCAACGGCGTCTCGTTGGCGCTGGACCGGATGTCGGGATCGGCGCCGTAGTCGAGCAGGAGCTGGACGAGCTCCAGGTCCGCGGAGTACGCGGCGCGCATGAGCGTGGTGGCGAACTGGATGCGCGGAGAGCCGCCGAAGTTGCGGCGGGAGCGCGGGGTCTTGTCGACGAACCGGTTCGGGTCCGCCCCGGCGTCCAGCAGCTTGCGGATCAACGGTAGCGGATCGGCGGTCACCGTCCACGGGAAGCCGGAGTTCCATTCCATGTTGCGCCGGTCGACGGCCCAGAACAGGGGGGTGAACCCTTCCGCGTCGGGGTGGTCCACCCGCGACCCGCTGTCGAGCAGCAACGACGCCAGCCCGTAGTTGCCGTTGTAGATGGCCAGACCGAGCGGGTCCTTCCCGTCGCTGGCCACCGCGTCGACGTCGGCGCCGCCCGCGATCAGCACGCGCGCCGAGGCCAGGTCCCCTTCCCGCGCCGCGAACAGCAACGGGGTGAACCCGCCGTTGGAGTAGCCCACCGGCTCCGCGTCCGGCTCCGCGTCCTCGGGCTCGGGGCCCTCGCTCCCGGCCGCGTCGGCCACCGGGTAGATTCTCGACCGCGCGTCGACGTCGGCGCCGTGGGCGATGAGCAGCTCGACCGCCTCGGCGTGGTGCTCGGCCACCGCCCACATCAGGGCGGTGGTGCCGCCCCACGTTTCCGCGCGGTTCACCTCGGCGCCGCGCGCCAGCAGCGTCCGGATGGCGTCGGGCCGGCCGGTGCGGGCGGCCATCATGAGGGCGGTGTCGCCGTCCGGGCTGAGGGCGGCATTGGGGTCGAGCCCCGCGTCGAGGAGGCGCGCGATCATCGCCGCGCTGCCGTTGAGGGTGGCGAGGCGCATCGGGGTGGCCCCGGCGTGGTTCGCGGCGTCGAGCGCCGCCCCGGTCCGGATCAGCAGCCCGGCCGTCTCGTGGTCGTCCCACCGCACCGCCCAGTGCAGGGCGGTGGTGCCGTCGCTCTGGGGAGCGTCGACATCCGCGCCCTCCTGCAGCAGCCGGCGCACCGCGGCCGGGTCTCCTTCCATGGCCGCGTCGGCCACCTCGTTGGCGGCGGCGCCGGCTGCGAGAACCGCAGCGGCGGCCGCGAGGCCGGCGACGGTGCAGGCGCGGAGCAGGCGCGCCTTGACCGGACCGTACGTCATCGGGCGCGTGCAGGGCATGGGGCGGCCTCCTGGCCGGTGTCCGGCCGAATCGTCGATTGCTTTCAGCCAGTCTTCTACCATTTTGGCTCCCGATGCACAAACCACAGGTTGCCGGCCACCGGCGGGGAAGGGGTTGCATTGAGGCGTCGTTCACGCAATAGTTGTCTGCATCCGAGGTACGGGAGACGCTTTCGCCCGGCGTGCCGCCGCCCCGTTGGCCGCGGGCGTGGGAATGCCGGGCCTGGAGTCGGCGATGCAGCATCGACTCGTGGTCGGCGGTCTCGCGGTCGTCCTGGCGGGAGCCGGCATCGCCGGCGCCGGGGCCCCGCAGGCGCCTTCGGCCGGCCCGTCCTCCCCCCCGGCGGCGCACGGCGAGCTCCTCCAGCGGTACTGCCTGTCCTGTCACAACGACCGCACGCGGGCCGCGAACCTGTCGCTTGAGGCCCACGACCTCGCAGCGGTGGGCGACAACCCGGAGCTGTGGGAGAAGGTGGTGCGCAAGCTGCGCGCGGGCATGATGCCCCCGCCCGGCGCGCGGCGGCCGCCGGAGGCCGACTACGCCGCTCTCCGGGACTGGCTGGAGGCCGAGATCGACCGGTCGGCGCCGTTGAAGCCGGGCTTCAAGGTGCTGCACCGCCTGAACCGGACCGAGTACGCCAACGTCATCCGCGACCTGCTGGACCTCGAGGTCGATCCGGCGACGCTGCTGCCGCCGGACGACTCGAGCCGCGGCTTCGACAACATCGCGGGGTCGCTGACGATCTCGCCGACCCTGCTCGAGACCTACGTCAGCGCGGCCGCCAAGATCGCCCGCATGGCCGTGGGGTACTGGAAGACCCCGACCGAGGCGACCTACATCAGCCGGACCGACAGCTCGCAGAACCTCCACCTCGCGGGCATGCCGTTCGGCACCCGCGGGGGCATGGCCGTCCGCCACGTGTTTCCCGGGGACGGGGACTATACCTTCACCATCCGGAACCTGGGGGTCGGGACCTACATCCCGGGCGAGGACCTCGAGCTCTACATCGACGGGCAGCGCGTGCACGGGTGGCGCTACACCGGCATGGGCGCCTTCCGGGGCATGGACGCGGCGCGGGACGGGCATCTGGAGGTGACCCTCCCGGTGAAGGCCGGCTCGCGTCTGGTGGGCGCCACCTTCGTCGCGACCAACTACCGGCCCAGTCTCGACGTGGCGAAGCACTTCGAGCGCAAGTCGCTCGAGAACGGCCGGGTGCGCGAGCTGACCACCTATCCGGCCATCGGCGCCCTGCAAATCCAGGGACCCTTCGACGCCACCCGGGCCACCGATTCGCGCAGCATCCGCAAGGTCTTCACGTGCCGGCCGTCCCACGCCGGCGAAGAGACGTCGTGCGCACGGGAGATCCTGGCGGTCCTGGCCCGCCGCGCCTATCGGCGGCCGACGACCGCGGGCGACCTCGACGCCCTCATGCCGTTCTACGAGGAAGGGCGCGCGCGGGGGACGTTCGAGGACGGCATCGAGCTGGCGTTGCGGCGTATCCTCGCCAGCCCCCGGTTTCTCATTCGGGTCGAGCGCGAGCCGGTGGACGCAGCGCCCGGCGGGATCTATCGCGTCACCGACCTGGAGCTCGCATCCCGGCTGTCGTTCTTCCTCTGGAGCAGCATCCCGGACGACGCGCTGATCGACGCGGCCACCCGGGGCGCGTTGCGCGACCCCGCCGAGCTCGATCGGCAGGTGCGCCGCATGCTCGCCGATCCCCGGTCGGCGAGCCTCGTGACGAACTTCGCGCAGCAGTGGCTGTACCTGCGGAACCTGGCGACGACGGCGCCGGCCCAGGCGGCGTTTCCGGACTGGGACGACGAGCTGCGCGAGGCGTTCGCCCGTGAGACGGAGCTGCTCTTCGAGAGTGTCCTGCGCGAGGACCGCAACGTCGTGGACCTGTTGACCGCCGACTACACGTTCCTCAACGAACGCCTGGCGAAGCACTACGGCATTCCCCACATCTACGGCTCCCACTTCCGGCGCGTGCGGTTGGGCGCGGACCTCGACTATCGGCGCGGGTTGCTGGGACAGGGCAGCTTCCTGTCCGTCACGTGGGTCCAGAACAACCGCACGTCGCCGGTCAAGCGGGGGGTCTGGGTTCTCGAGAACATCCTGGGGACGCCGCCCCCCGAGCCGCCGCCCAACGTCCCCGCGCTCGAGGAGACCGATGACGGGCCGGACCGCGTGCTGAGCCTGCGCGAGCAGATGACCCGACACCGGGCCAGCCCCGCCTGCGCGGGCTGTCACCGCATCATGGACCCGATCGGCTTCGCCCTCGAGAACCTGTCCGCCGACGCGCAGTGGCGCCTCAAGGACGGCGGGGAGGGGGGCACGCCGATCGACGCGTCGGCGGTGCTGTACGACGGCACCGCGATCGACGGGCCGGTCGCGCTGCGGCAGGCGCTGCTGCGGTACGCGCCGCAGTTCGTGCGCACGGTGACCGAGAAGCTGATGACCTACGGGCTGGGCCGGGGGGTCGAGTACTTCGACATGCCGGTGGTCCGGGCGATTGTCCGGCAGGCGGCGGAGGACGACTACCGGTTCTCGTCGATCGTGCTCGGCATCGTCCGGAGCCCGCCGTTTCAGATGCGGATGACGCCGGACAGCGGCGCGTCCGCGGCCGCAGGGGTGTCCGCGGACCCCGCCGGCTCGGCGGCCGCGCGGCCGGCGACGGCGGCGGCGCCGTGAAGTGAGCCGGTCAGGCGTCGGTCCGAAGGAGTGGGCCGCGTCCCGGTATCGGCATGGCGGCCCGTGGGCGGAACGCAGCGTCGCACCGAGACTGGCGAGTGGGCCGGCGGACCGGTCGAGGCGCCGGTGTGACAAGGCGTGACGAGGGGGCACATGGGTACGGGTGACCGCGGAGCAACGCGGTTCCGCGGAACGAGGCAGTTCAGGCAGGATGCATCGCCGGTCGAATGCACCGGGGCCTCCTGCCGCGGGCGGCCAGGGCGCGGCTCGAGTCGGATGTTGCCGAGGAGGCGCTGATGTTCATTACGAAGAAGCACATTCCCCGCCGTACGTTCCTGCGCGGCGTCGGCGTCACGGTGGCGGTGCCGCTGCTCGATGCGATGGTGCCCGCCCATACCGCGCTCGCCAGAACCGCCGCCCGTCCGGTGCCGCGCTTCGCGGGCATCTGGCATCCGCACGGCGCATCGCCGGGCTACTGGAGCCCGCTCCAGACGGGCCGCGACTTCGAGTTCTCGTTCATCACCAAGCCGCTGGAGCGGTTCCGCGACCGCACCGTACTCATCAGCGGTCTGGACTGCACGGCCGCGTACTCGACGGTGGACGAGCCGGGCGGGAACCACGCCCGCGGCGCCGTCTTCCTGTCGGGCGCACGGCCGAAGCGGGACGCCGTGACCCCGAATCTCGACGTCACCATCGACCAGACGATCGCGGAGCGGTGGGGCCGGGAAACGCTGCTGTCGTCGATTCAGCTCGGCATCGAGGACCCCAGCGGCAACAGCGGCAACTGCAACTGGGGCTACAGCTGCGCGTACACCAACTCCGTTTCCTGGTCCACCCCGACCACGCCTCTGCCGACCGAGATCAATCCGCGGATGGCGTTCGAGCGGATGTTCGGCGACGGCGCCAGCCCGGAGGAGCGCCGCGCGGGCCGGTTGCAGACCGTCAGCGTGCTCGACTCCGTGACCCACGAGCTGACCCACTTCAAGAAGGACCTCGGCGCCGGCGACCGCAGCCGGCTCGACGACTATCTCGAGAACGTCCGCGAGCTCGAGCGGCGTATCCGGATCGCGACCAGCAACCCCGAGGTGGAGCTGTCCGGCGAGGTGCCGTTCGGCATTCCCGAGGACAAGGACGTCCACTTCAAGCTGATGTACGACCTGATGGTGATGGCGTTCCAGGCCGACATCACCCGCTCGGCCACCCTCATGCTCGGCCGCGACCTCTCCGCGAGCAGCTTCCCCGAGTCGGGGTACGAGGGCGGGTGGCACGGGACGTCGCACCACGGCGACATTCCCGACAACAAGGCGAACTATGCCAAGGTGAACCGGTACCACGTGCAGAACCTCGCGTACTTCTGCGAGAAGCTGCGGAACGTGCCCGACGGGGACGGCACGCTGCTGGACCACGTGCTGATCTACAAGAGCAGCAACATGGGCAACTCGCACCGCCACGCCCACGAGAAGGTGCCGGTGGTCCTGGTCGGCGGCGTGGACGGCACGTTCAAGGGCAATCGGCACCTGGTGTTCCCGGACTCCGCGGAGCGAACGTCCAACCTGCTGCTGAGCATCCTCGGGCTCTACGGCATCGAGCGGACGAGCGTCGGCGACAGCACCGGGCCGCTGTCCATCGCCTGAAGCGCATCGCGTTCAGGAACGCGGGAGGAAGCGGCAGTGTCCGGGAGGAGGATGGTGACCGGGACGTCGTGTCCGAGGTGGGCCGTGCCAGCGGTCGTTGCGGCCCTGGTCGTCGGGGTGGCGGCCCCGGCCGCGGCGCAGCAGAACCGGCGCGCCGCCCGGCCGGAAGTGCGGTTGCCGGGCGGGCCGGTGCGGCAGGTCATTCTCCGGTCCTGCACGGCGTGTCACGGCATCGACGACTACGCCTACCACGCGCTCGACCGCGGGGGGTGGCGCCAGCTCGTCGGCACGATGGAGGAGATGGGCGCGGTCATCTCGGACGACGACCGGTCGGTGCTGCTGGACTGGCTCGTCGCCGAGTTCGGTCCCGATTCCACGCCCTTTCCCCGCGACTACGTCGTGGTCCCCGTCGACGACGGGATCTTCGCCGATGCCGCCGCCGCCGCCGGCTATCTCACCGCGACCTGCGCCGTCTGCCACTCGCTCGACCGGGTCGAGACCGCCCGGTTCGACGAGCGCCGGTGGCGGGTCACGGTGACGGACATGCGGGCCAAGGGCGCGGCCGTGGCCGACGAGAACGTGGACGCCCTCGTCGACTATCTGGCCCGGACGCGCGGAGCGGAGTGAAGGCCCCGGCGCTGACGGCTTCATTCGTTCTCGCTGCGCCAGCCGGTGTCCTGTCAGTGAAATTCGAGGAACATCCGTCGTCTTGAGTGTGCCCGTAGACAGGGAAGAAAGTCCGCTTCCCGATATTCGCGAACACTGGGACCGGACACTGGAGTTAGGGTGCGGTACGCGCCGTGTGTCCACCGGAGGGGGTGGCGGCGCGCGCCGCCGCCGATCAGGCAGGCGGTTGCGCGCGGGGAGCTTTTCGACATGACCAGAACATTGGCGATGGGCGCGGCGATGATTCTCGGATACGGGCTGCCCGCGACCGCGCAGTCCACTCTCGAGCCGGGCGCCGTTCCCGGTGCGCAGTCGGGCGCGCCCGCGGCGGACACCGCGACGGCCGCGCACCAAGTGCTGTTCAACCGGTATCAGGCCCCGGTGATGACCGTCTTCATCGCCGACGCCGACGGCGCGAATGCGCGGGCGCTGGCGTCGGCGTGGGGGTTGGAGTACTCCCCGTCCTTTTCCGTCGACGGGCAGTGGGTCGTCTTCACCGCCGAGCCGGACGGGCAGGCCGACCTCTATCGCATCCGTCCGGACGGAACCGGGCTCGAGCAGCTCACCGATCATCCCGCGTTCGATGATCAGGGCGCCCTGTCGCCGGACGGCCGGACCCTGGCGTTCGTCTCGACGCGGGAGAGGGGCACCGCGGACATCTGGCTGCTCGACCTCGTCTCGAAGACCGCCTCGAATCTGACCAGCCACCCGTCGGGCGACTTCCGGCCCCGCTGGTCGCCCGACGCGGCGTGGATCGCGTTCACGTCGGATCGGGACGCCGAGCCCGGGGACCAGCCCGGCCAGTGGGAGCATCTGCAGTCCACCGGGGTCTATCTCGTCCGGCCGGACGGGTCCGGGCTGCGCCGCCTGACGGCCCCGGGCGGGGTGGCGGGGAGCCCGTCGTGGTCGGCGGACGGCCGGCAGGTCCTGTTCTACGAGACCGACCCGGTCGGCGCCTATCTCGCGAAGAGCGGCCGGTCCCGCACCGAGCTCGCCTCGGTGGACGTCGCCACCGGCGAGCGCGTCCAGCTCACCGCCTCGCAGGAGACGAAGCTCTCGCCGGCGTGGCTGTCGGGGGGGCGCATCGGCTACGTGAGCCGCGCCGGCGGAGACGAGGGCGGCCTGAGAATCCGGCATCCCGACCGGCGGGTCGAGACGGTGATCGAGGGCGCGGTGCGCGGCCCGAGCTGGTCGCCGGACGGCCGGCAGGTGGCGTACGAGCGCATCGAGCGGCTCGGCTACACCCAGCACCTCGTTCCCGCCTTCAGCCCCGACCCCGAGTTCGAGCTGTTCCTGCACGAGCCGTTCGTGTCGTTCTCGCCGGACGGCGCGCGGATGATCTTCAGCCAGTACGGCGACCGGGTCTCGGACGCCACCGGGCTCGCGGGGTCGAACCCGGGGAACGCCAGCGTCGAGATCATGGCGGTCGACGGCACGGACCAGCGGACGCTCTTCCACCGCGAGGGGGTCAGCGCCTTCGCCGCCGTCTGGTCGCCGGCCGGCGACCAGATCGCCCTCTCGTTCGGGCGATACTTCCGGCCCGCCGGCTTGCCGCCGGCGCAGATCGGGGTGATCGACCCGGACGGGTCGGATCTGCGGCTGGTGGTGGACGACGAGGTGAACAACGGGTTTCCGAGCTGGTCGCCGGACGGCGACCGTCTGGTGTACAAGGGCGGCCGCCGCCTCTTCGTCATCCCCGCGGCCGGCGGCCCGCAGGTGGCCCTCACCGGCCCCGACTACTACAGCAACTTCCCGGAATGGTCCCCGGACGGCGCCCGCATCCTGTTCACCTCGAACCGCGGGGGCGACTTCGATCTCTACACGGTCCGGCCCGACGGCACCGAGCTCCGGCAGCTGACCCACGCGGCCGGAAACGGTGCGCACTCGTCGTGGTGCGCGGGCGGCGAGTGGGTCGTCTTCAGCAGCGCCCGCATGGGGTTCAAGGACGAGATGGCCCTGTACGACTCGGTGCCGCAGCCCTACGGCGAGATCTTCGCGATCCGCGCCGACGGCACCGACGTGCGCCAGCTCACCGACAACAAGTGGGAGGACTCGGGCGCGGTCTGCGTGCCCGCCGGGGCCGGCGGGCTCTGATTGTCGTCTCGTGACCGACTTGCCGGATCGCGGCGATCTCTACGACGGGATCTTTCCGTGAGTCCGCGAGCGCGTGCGCTTCCGCCAGCGCCGGCGATCCGGGGTCACGCCGATTCCGCGAGCAGCTCGCGCGTGATGCGCATGGCGGTGTGGGCGGCCGGGGCGCCGCAGTAGATGGCCTGCTGCAGGATGATCTCCTGCAGGTCGCCGGCCGTGAACCCGCCCTCTGCGAGCGCCGCGCGGGCATGGAGCCGGAACTGGTCCCACTGCTTGAGGGCCAGCAGGGTGCCGATGACCAGCACCCGGCGGGTCCGCTCGTCGAGGCCCGGGCGGGTCCAGATCTCGCCCCAGGCGTAGCGCGTGATCAGGTCCTGAAAATCGCTGCTCGCGTCCGTCGTGTCCGCGACCACCCGGTCGACGTAGGAGTCGCCGAGAATCTCGCGCCGCATTCGCATGCCCG
This sequence comes from Vicinamibacterales bacterium, assembly GCA_965215895.1. Classification (GTDB taxonomy): domain Bacteria; phylum Acidobacteriota; class Vicinamibacteria; order Vicinamibacterales; family UBA8438; genus JAJEEA01. The sequence continues at coordinate 2,448,740 of OZ244130.1, forward strand.
CCGCGTGTCGTTGCTTCTCGTCCATCAATCGTCCAGTCCGTTTCGCGTGCCGCGGGCGTCTCACGCGGGGGAGACCACCTCGAGGCCGGCCGCGGCCGCGGCCGCGTGAAGTCGCCGGTCGTAGGTCACGACGGCGTCGAGTCCATCCAGCGAGAGCGCAGTCGCGAGATGGACGGCATCGAGGCTCCGGAGCTGTCTCGGCTCGAGTGCGGCGGCGTCGTTCAGGATCGGCTCGTCAACGGCCACCAGGGCAATGCGCTCCAGGACCGATGCAGCGCGCTGAAGGGGCTGGGAATCGGAATCCCGCGTACGGCGCAGGGCTCGGACCACCTCGACCCGCGCGAGCCCGCTCGAGACGCGATCCGCATGCCCGGCCAGGTACCGGCGGAGAGCGCTCGACTCGGGCTCCCTGACCACGAGCTTGACGATGGCGGAAGAGTCCAGATAGACCACGAACCGCCTCACCGCCGATCCGCGCGGTCCGCGATGATCGCGTCGCTCGCGGCCGTCGACGGTTCGCCGGCGGGCGGCGGCAGATCCAGGAGGTCTCCCGCCGGCATGGTCGCTCGTCCCGCCGCCACGAGCCTCGTCAGCGGAGACACGTTGGCCCCGAGCGGCACGAGCAGCGCGACCGGCCGGCCCCGATCAGTGACCTCGAATCGCTCGCCGCGGTGGATGCGGCGCAGATACACGCTCAGGTTCTGCCGCAACGCGCGGACGCCGACCCTCGATGTGCCGGCGGTGGTTTCGGACATTGACGCACAGGGTAGCACATTGGGGTTCGGTGCCCTGATGTGCCGTGGCCGGGCCCCGGCATTCGAGCGGCGATGCATCCCGCCCGAACTGCGTTGTTCGCCCGACTGCGTGCAGTCCGCGGTTGCAATATGCCCCCATTCTGCGTCCTACCCGCCTCGTCAGGCGCGCGCCGTGACAGCCCGCAGGCGCCCTCGCCCCTCTCGATGCAACGCGGGGTGCCACCCGGCGGCCAGGGCCGGCGTCAGCGACGATCGTCGGGCTATCGCGGCGGGACACGGGAGAGAAAGTACAGCACCCCGGCGGTGAACGCGTCGGGTTGTTCGACGTTCGCGAGGTGGGCGGCGTCGAGCGCGAGCAATTCGGCCCCCGTGACCTGCTCGCGGATGAACTGGCCGTCGGCCGGCGGGGTGGCGTGGTCTTCGCGCCCGGTGACCACCAGGGTGGGGCAGGTGATGCGGTGCAGGTCGGCGCGCAGGTCCGCGTCGCGCAGAGCGGCGCAGCAGCCGGCGTAGCCGGTGGCGGGGCAGTCGCGCAACATCTCCCGGAACCGGTCGGCGGTCTCCGGATCGGTGCGTCGAAATCGGGGGGTGAACCAGCGGGCGATGGCCGGTTCGACCAGGGCCTGCATGCCCAGAGTGCCCGCGTCGTGGATGCGCTGGTCCCATGGCGCGGGGGTGCCGATGCGCGCCCCGGTGTTGGCGGCGACGATTCCGGTGACCCGCTCGGGCGCGTGCAGGCCGAGCCAGAGGGCCGTCTGTCCGCCGAGGGAGACCCCGCAGACGTGCGCGCGGGACACGCCGGCGGTGTCGAGAACCGCGAGGGCGTCCCGTCCGAGCCGGTCGAGGCCATAGGGGCCGGCCGGCGCGTCGGACGCTCCGTGTCCGCGGGTGTCGAAGCGAATGACCCGAAACGCGGATGCGAGGCGGTCGATCTGCGGCCTCCAGAGGTCGACGGTCGTGCCCAGCGCGTTGAGCAGGAGGAGGGCCGGCGCGTCGGCCGGTCCCCGCACGGTCCAGGACAGGCGGCATGCGTTCGCGTCGACGTCAGGCATCGTCGTCGACCCCGGCGAGGGCGCGCTCGATGAAGCGTTGCGAGACGCCGAGGTAGTTGTCGGGCGACAGCAGATCCTCGATCCGTGCGCGATCGAGGTGACGGCTGACGATCGGGTCCTCCGCGAGCAGGTCGACGAGGGGCCGTTCCTCTTCGGTGGCACGGCGGCAGGCGGCGCCGACGCAGGCGTGCGCCTCGTGCTTGCCGATCGACTCGGCCAGGGTCATCGCCACCGCCTCGGCCAGCAGCCCGCCGCCGGACGCGTCGAGGTTGGCGCGCATGCGGTCCGTATCGACCGCCAGCGTGTCGAGCGCCTCGGCGGTCGCCCGGATGCCGCCGCCGGCGACCAGCACCAGCTCGGGCAGCGCGTCCCACTCGACCTGCCAGCCGCCCAGCCCCCGCTCGTGCTCCTGCACCATCGCGCCGAGCAGGGTCGCGACGAGGCCCGGAGTGCGGCCGGCGGCGGCCAGGGCCACCGAGGCGGATACCGGGTTCCGCTTCTGCGGCATCGTCGACGATCCGCCGCGCCCGCCGGCCGCGCGTTCCGCGACCTCCCCGACTTCCGTCTGGGCCAGCAGAGACAGGTCGCGGGCGATCTTGCCGGCGGCGCCGGTCGCGACGCCCAGCGCGCACCCCAGGTGTACGAACCGGTCGCGGTGGGCATGCCAGGGCGTCGCCGCCGGTTGGAGATCGAGGCGGGCCGCGAGCGCGTCGGTAACGGCCAGACCCCGCGTGCCGAGGGCGGCCAGCGTGCCGGCGGCTCCGCCGAGCTGCAACACGAGGGCGCGGTCGAGCGCGGTCTCCACCTGCCGGCGGGTGCGGCCGAGCGCGTCGGTCCACCCTGCCGCCTTGAGTCCGAACGTGATCGGCGTCGCCTGCTGCAGCCACGTGCGGCCGGCCATGGTGGCGTCGGCGTAGCGGCGCGCGAGGCCGGCCGCGGCCCTCTCGGCGCGCCGGAGATGGCCGGCGACGGCCGGCACCGCGGCCCGTAACTGCAACACCAGACCGGTGTCCAGGATGTCCTGGCTCGTTGCGCCCCAGTGCACGTAGCGCGCGGCGTCGGGGTCGGTGGCGGCGACCCGCGCGGTCAGATGACGGACCACGGGGATGACCGCGTTTCCGGCCTCGGCCGCTTCCCGGGCGATCTGCGCGCGATCGTACAGATCGGCGTCCGCCGCCGCCCGGATCGGCGCGACACAGGCCGCCGGTACGACCCCGGCCTCCGCCTCCGCCTCGGCCAGCGCCGCCTCGACATCCAGCATCGCCTGCAGTTGCGCCCGGCCGCCGAAGCGTCCCATGAGCTCCGGGTCACCGAGCAGGCGGGCATGCAGGCGGCTGTCGGCAGTCATGACGGATCCGGGGAGTCCCGCGGGCGCCTCCCCGGTCCCGGTCCAACGCGGGGCTTCACCACGGACTCCTATACATCGAAGAAGACCGTCTCGTCCGGCCCCTGCAGGGCGATGTCGAATCGGTAGCCGCCGTCGCCCCGGGACGTTGCGATGAGGGTCGAGCGGCGGTCCGCGGGGACGCAGGCCAGGATCGGATCGCCGGCGTTGGACGGCTCGTCGTCGAAGTAGATGCGGGTTACCAGTCTCGCCAGCAGGCCCCGCGCGAACAGGCCGACCAGCAGGTGCGGCGCCTGCAGCCGTCCCGGGCCGGGCACCTGTCCGGGCTTGATGGTGTCGATGGAAAAGCAGCCGGCGGGGTCGGTATGCACCCGGCCGAACCCGGCGAAAGACGGGTCCGGGCCGGTGCGCCGCGGATCCTCCGGATGGTTGCACCGGCCGGCCGCGTCCGCCTGCCAGATCTCCAGTAGCGCGTCCGGGACCGCGCGCCCCGCCCCGTCCCGGACGGATCCGTCCACGCGGATCGGAACGCCGGGGGTCTCGTCGCCCCGCAGGCGCAGGCGGTCCCGCACCGGCACGAGGATGGCGAAGAACGGGCCGACGGTCTGGGACGGGGTCGGCAACGGCACCGGGTCAGATCTCCATGGGCGTGGCGTCCCGCCCCCGCAGCACGATGTCGAAGCGGTAGCCGAGCGCCCACTCCGGCTCGGTGGTGTCGAGCTCGAACGACGCGATCAGGCGCCGGCGGGCGGGTTCTCCGGGAACCGCATTGAAGACCGGATCGAAGGCGAGCAGGGGATCGCCGGGAAAGTACATCTGGGTCATCAACCGGGTCAGGAAGCTGCGGCCGAACACCGAGAAGTGCACGTGCGCCGGCCGCCAGGCATTCTCGTGGTTCCGCCACGGATAGGCGCCCGGCTTGATGGTCAGGAACCGGAACTCGCCGTCCGCGTTCGTCAGCACGCGCCCGGCCCCGGAGAAGTTCGGGTCGAGAGGCGCCGCGTGCCGGTCCTGCGCGTGCGCGTACCGGCCGGCGGCATTGGCCTGCCAGATCTCGACCAGCGTCTCGGGGACCGGCCGGTCGTCCTCGTCCAGAACCCGGCCGGCGACGATGATGCGTTCGCCGAGCGGCTCGCCGGCGTGCTGCCGGGTCAGGTCGTGATCCGTCGGCCCGGCGTCGTCGTGGCCGTACACCGGTCCGGTGATCTCCGAGAGCGTCTGCGGGATGACCACCAGCGGGCGGGTCGGATGCCGGGCGGCGGTGGACCGGTAGCCGGGCGCATCGTTCGACGGGTGGCAGCCCGCCGGCGGACGCCGATACCCGTGAATCCGAACGCCGGTCCTGCGCCTGCTGTCCTGTGCCGGGGTCGGTTCGCCCGCGGCGCTCGGTTGCCCGCGGCTGCTCATGACTGCCTTCCACTGCCCATACTCGCGCTCGCGGCTGTATGATACCTGCTGGGGGCCTTGCGCGGGCAGTCGGGACAGTGCGCCGCCCGTGGAAAAGTGCTGCCGCGTCGGTCGAAGCGTTGCGACGGTGTCGGATTGCGTAAGCGGACCTGTAGCAGCCGGCGTCGTAGACCGATAGGAAGGACCGGGGGCGCGTTCTCGCACCGGCCCTACCGCTTGCCAGGGAGTGAAACGTTGCTTTCAAAAAAAACCTCGTTGCGCTGCGCCATCGGGGCGGTGTTCGCGGTCGGTGGGCTCGTCACCGGAGGGGGAGCGTTCGCCCAGCCGGCAGGGGCCGGCGAGACGGCGCGACGACCCGCCGATGCCCGGCCGGTGGTTGCGGTGATGCCCTTCGTGAACATCTCGGGTCGACCCGGCGACGACTGGCTGGGCACCGGGATCGCGGAGACGGTCATCTCCGGCATGCAGCGGTCGGGGGGGCTGTCGGTCGTCGACCGGCGGGCGCCGTTCGGCGGCGCACCGGCGGTCGGCGCAGGGGGCGACGAGGATCGGGCGCGTACGGAGGCGCGGGCCGCCGGCGTGTCCTGGCTCGTGGCGGGCGGGTTTCAGCGGGTGGACGAGCAGTTGCGGATCGTGGCGCGGGTCATCGACGTCGAGACCGGGGCGGCCCGCGAGATCGCCACGATCGATGGTCACGCCGACGATCCGTTCGCGTTGCAGGATCGGATCCTGACGGAAGTGGCGGATGGACTGGTCCGCCTGGTGCGTCCGGAGACACCGGCCCCGGCCATGCGCCGGCCGAACGGCGCGGGACTGGCGGCGGCTGGCGCGAGACCGAACGCGGGTGGTCCACTGGCCGCCGGCCGGTTCGTCTCCGCATCCGCGGTCACACCGCGCGGAGGCGCTCGCCCTGCCGGTGCTCCCGCGCCGGGTTCGCGGCTGGCGGGACGCGGTCCCCGGGTTCCGGCGACCGCGGCCGGCGCCGGCCCGGCCGACGCGGTCCCCGCCGCCTCCTCCGCCCTGCCGGCCGGGGATGCCGGTGTGCTCGCCGGGCGCGTGACGGTGCGTCCGCGGCGGACCTTGACCCCCCCGACCGTCGACGGCCTGCTGGACGATGCGGTGTGGGGGAACGCGGCGCGCATCACCGAGTTCGTGCAGCGGCAGCCGATCGACGGGGCGCCGGCGACAGAGGATACCGACGTCTACATCGCCTATGACGACACGAATCTCTATCTGGCGTTTCATGCCAAGTACGACAACCCGCAGGCCATGCGGGCGAATCGGGTCGACCGCGACCGGGCGGGCTTCGGCGACGACACCATCTCGGTCTACTTCGACACGTTTCTCGATCAGCAGCGCGCGTACGTGTTCTCGGTGAACGGCTACGGCGTGCAGGGCGATTCCATCGTCGGCGGCCGCGGCGGCGGGCGCGGCGGTGGCGGCGGATTCGGCGGCGGCGGGCGCGGCGGCGTGCCGCGTGGCGACCGATCGTGGGACGCCCTTTTCCTGAGCGGCGGCCAGCCGGTCGCGGACGGGTTCACGGCCGAGATGGCGATCCCGTTCAAGAGCCTGCGGTATCCGGCGCGGCCCGGCAGTGTGCCGCATACCTGGGGATTCCAGATCGTCCGGCAGATCAGGGACAAGGACGAGACGATCGTGTGGTCGCCGGTCTCGCGGGACATCGCCGGGTTCCTGCCGCAGATGGGAGTCATGGACGGGATGTCCGGCCTGTCGACCAGCCGCAACCTGGAGATGCAGCCGACGTTCACCGCGTTCCGGTACGGCTCGTTCGACGAGGGCGCGGGTCGGGTCGTCGACGGTGAGCCGCGTCCCGAGGTGGGCGCCAACTTCAAGTACGGCGTGACCCCGAACCTCATCGCCGACTTCACCCTGAACCCGGACTTTTCGCAAATCGAATCGGACCGGCCGCAGGTCGAGGTGAACCAGCGCTTCGCCCTCTTCTACCCGGAGATGCGCCCGTTCTTTCTGGAAGGGGCCGAGATCTTCCAGATCCAGGCGCCGGTCACCGTCGTGCACACCCGGACCATCCTCGATCCGCAGTACGGGGCCAAGCTGACCGGCAAGGCCGGCAAGACCACGCTGGGGGTCTTGTTCGCCAACGACCATGGCGCCAGCCTCGGCGTGGACGACCGTTTGGACCCGGCGTACGGCCAGACCGCGCAGACCTTCGTCGGCCGCGTCCGCTACGACCTCTATTCCGAGTCGTTCGTGGGGGCGGTCGTCACCGACCGCGAGTTTCTCGACGGGTACAGCCGCGTCGTGGGCATGGACAGCAACTTCCGGATCGGCTCCACCCACCAACTCGGGTTCCGGGCCCTCGGCGCCGACCGGCGCGCGGGCCAGGGAGTCGACGAGAGCGACGGCTATGCGGTGGACTTCGGGATCCGGAAGCGGGGCCGCAACCTGAGCTACTCGCTGGACTCGTTCGCGTTGTCTCCCGACTTCCAGACCGACGTCGGGTTCGTGCGCCGGACCGACCAACGCGAGACCCAGGCGCGGCTCGAGTATCAGTGGTGGCCGCAGAACTGGTTGATCAGCTGGGGGCCGGATGTCCGGTACGGCCGCAACTACAACTTCGATCAGGTGCTCGAGGACGAGAACTTCCGGGCCGGGGTCAGCGCCAACTTCGCGAAGAACATCCGCTACAGCTTCGACCTCGACCAGGACATGGAGCGCTACCTCGGGGTCGACTTCGAGAAGCGCCGGTATCGGATGTTCGGCAACGTCAACACGAGCCGGGTGTTGTCGATCGGCGGCGGATTCGACTGGGGGGACGAGGTCTACTTCGACGCGGCCAACCCGTTTCTCGGGCGCGAGAGCGGCTTCCGGACGTTCATCAATTTCCGGCCGACGGCGCGTTTCGCCACCAACGTCAACATCCAGACCAGCCGTTTCATGGATCCGCGGGGTCTCTTCGTGGCCGGGCTCAACGACGGCGAACGGGACGAGCACGGCGAGATCTTCAACGTGAACATCTTCCGCGCCCTCAACACCTATCAGTTCACCGACCGGTTGGCGCTGCGCAACATCACCGAGTTCAACACCCACGACCGGACGGTCGGCCTCAACGTCCTGGCCACCTATCGCGTCAACTCCGGGACCGCGTTCTACGTCGGGTACGACGATCACTACCAGCAGTACGAGCAGTTCTACGACGACCAGGTGAACATCACCGATCGCGGCTACCTGCAGACGAATCGCGCGGTCTTCACCAAGATTCAGTATCTGTTCCGGTACTGACCGGTCGACGTGGGCATCGTGCACCCGCGGGCCCTGCATCCCTGGCGCGTATCCCATGCGCAGGCGGTCGGGATCCAGGACTCGTTGCGCCCGCGGCTCGTCGCCGCCCCGCTTCCGAGAGATCCGCGATGGGTGGCGGGGGCCGACGTGGCGTACTCGCGCCGCACCCATCGGGTGTACGCCGCCATCGTCGTGGTCGAGCTGCCTTCGCTGGAGACGGTCGAGACGGTCGGCGTCACGCGGGCGGCGACCTTCCCCTATATCCCCGGGCTGCTCTCGTTTCGCGAGGTGCCGCCGCTGCTCGACGCGTTCGAGCAGCTCGCGCAGGCGCCGGACGTGGTGGTGTTCGACGGACAGGGACTGGCGCACCCGCGCCGGTTCGGTCTCGCCTGCCATGCCGGACTGCTGCTCGACGCGCCGTCCGTCGGGTGTGCGAAGACCCGGCTCGTGGGTGAGCACGACGTGGTGCCGGACCGCCGGGGAGCCTCGGCGCCCCTCCGCCTGGAGGGTGAGACGGTGGGGGCGGTGGTCCGCACCCGGCGGGGGGTGAACCCGGTCTTCGTGTCGCCGGGACATCGGGCGGATACGGCGTCGGCCGTCGACCTCGTGCTGGCCCTCGCGGCGCGCTACCGGCTTCCGGAGCCGCAACGGCGGGCCCACCAGGCCACGGTGGCCCTGCACGCACGGGACCGCGGCCGGCCTGCGCCCCGCGTCAAGACCTATCCGGACTTCGTGCCGAAGCGGTCGGCGACGAAGCGCCCGCGTTAGAGCGAGGCGGCCGCCGGGTTCGTTCCGGCGGCCGCCTCGGTCCTCGGTGCTGCGCGGCCTACCGCCCCGGCATCCGCGCCGGGATGTTGCCGTCCAGGGTCGGAATCATCTGCAGTCCCTCCCGCTCGGTGGCGACGCCGATGGCCGGCTGCGCGGACGGGTTGCGGGGCTGCCGATAGGTGATGCGGTACTGACTGCTCACCCTGCCGTGCTTCTGCGTGATGTCCCGGCCCAGATCCCTCAGCTTGTCGACGATGGCGGTGCCGACCGCGATTCGTTCGAAGCTGCCGCGCGTGATCTGCATGAGCGCATTGCCGACGTTCGCCTGCTGGGCGGCCGCGCCGAATCCTGCGCCGCTGATGAACAGCAGGGTGTGGACCTCCACGGAGTTGTTCACCATCCGCTCCACCATTTCGTCCACCCGTCCCTGCTGACTCGTGCTGTTGTCGACCCCGTCGGCGCTGACCATGACGACGACCGGGTAGTACTCGCGCTCGTCGTCGTCGTCGATGCGGCCCGCCTCTTCGATGAGCGCGTCCACGAACCGCGCTCCGGTGTCGGAGTCCGGGGTTATCAGGGGGACGTCCTGCTCGAGTTCCGCCCGGTCGGAGGTGTGCCGGGTGATCCAGCGCGGTTGCCGGGCCAGGGTCAGAAGCGCGACGTCGATCCCGGCCGGGAGCACCCGCAGCATCGCCTGCACGCCGTTGCGCATCTGCGGCACCACGTTGACCGCGCCGCCGCTGTTGTCGACGAAGATGGTGATCCGGACCGGCCAACCCACGGGCTCGAACCTCGTCGTTTCCAGGTTCTCACCGTCCCACTGCACGATGATCTCGTCCTCGGTGAGGCCCGTGACCGGATTGCCCGCGCCGTCCATGACGCTCACGTGCAGGACGTGTTCCTGAGCCTGCACGGGCAGCGCGGCGCCGGAGAGGCAGAGCGCGGCGGTGAGCAGCGCCGTGCGCGCGCGTCGTGTTCGTCGGATCGGGATCAGCATGGGAATCTCCCAGTTCCGTGCACCCGTGTTTACGAAACGACGCCGCGCGGCGGAACCGGTGCGTTGGCGTGAGGCCCATTCTAGTTTTTCGGCAACCCCGCAGGTGATCGCGGTCGGATCGGGGGACGCCGGACCGCACGAAGAGCGCCGGGAACCCGGACGCTATAATGGGCCGCTTCCCGAGACGGATGGCGCAGTCGGAACCGAGACTGCGGATGGTCGATGGTGAATCAACCGGACACGCCGTGGTACCGGCAGGTCGACGGCCAGCAGCGGCGGGCGTTTCTCGCCACCTTCCTGGGCTGGCTGCTCGACGGGTTCGACTTCACCATCATGACGTTCATCCTGATCGACATCCAGGAGAGCTTCACGGTCGACGCCGCGCTGGCCGGGGCGCTCGGAACGGTGACCCTGTTCTTCCGGCTGGTCGGCGGGCTGGGGGCCGGCATGATGGCGGATCGGCGGGGGCGGAAGCTCCCGCTGATGCTGTCGATCCTGTGGTTCTCGCTGTTCGCGTTCCTCAGCGGTTTCTCCACCTCCTACGCCCTGCTGTTCGCGTGCCGCGGACTGTTCGGCATCGGCATGGGCGGCGTGTGGGCGGCAGGCATGCCGCTGGCCCTCGAGCATTGGCCGACCCGGCTCCGCGGGCTGGCGTCGGGGCTGCTCCAGGGCGGCTGGTTCTGGGGATACATGCTGTCGGCGCTGACCTTCTCGCTGATCTATCCTCTGTTCAGCGCCGTGCCCGATCCGTTCACCGCGTCGCCCGCGTCCACAATGGGCTGGCGGGTGATGTTCTGGATCGGGGGCGTCCCGGCCCTCCTCGTGCTGTGGATTCGCACCGGCGTCCAGGAGAGTCCGGTCTGGCTCGAGCGGCAGCGGTACCTGAAGGCGCGGGGGCGGGAGGAGTTGGCGGACCGGGTGTCGCTGCTGCGGCTCCTGCAGCCGGACCTGCTCTGGGCGACGGTGCAGAGCTCTCTGGTGATGTCCGCGTTCATGTTCTCCTACTATGCGCTCTCGTTCTGGTATCCCACGTTCCTGCGGGGCATCGGCGTCGACCCGCTGCGCTACGTGGTCGGCTTCAACGCGGGGGCGATCGTGGGTATCGCTCTGTGGGGCCGGGCCTCGGAGGGCGTCATCGGGCGCCGGGGCGCGGTCACGCTCGCCGCGCTGCTCGGGGTGGCGCTGACGCCGGTCTTCCTGGCGGCGTCCGGCCCGGCGCAGCTGCTCGCCGGGGCGGTGTTGATGGGCGCCACCGGCGGCGCCATCTGGGGAATGGCCCCGGCCTATCTGACCGAGCGGTTTCCGACCGCGGTGCGCGGGGTGGGACCGGGACTGTCCTACCACGTCGGCGCCGCGGTCGGGTCCGCCACCCCGTTCGTGCTGGGGGCGTTGCAGGACGGCGGCATGACCGCCGGCGACGCGATGATGTCCTGCATCGTCGTGGGCGGACTGCTGGTGGCGGCGGTGATCTGGCTGGGACCCGAGACGCGCGGGCGGCGCTTCAGCGCCGTTGACTAGGCGGAGCCGGCCGCGGCAGAACGCCGCGTCGCGCCGGGACAGCCGAGGGCGCGGGCGGGCGCTGGGCGGCCGTGCGGCGAGGCGTGACGAAGGGTTGCCGTGCAGCGGGCCTCTGGCCCGGGCGGCTGGCTTGCGTGAGGGCCGGGGAGCGGACATGAGACGGCAGGGATGGCTCGTAGGAGCGATGCTGGCGGCGTCGCTGGTCGGCGGCGCGGTGTCGAACATGGTCCTGACGGCGCGGCTGGACGCGCAGGGCGCGGGGGTGGTCACCGCCTCGCAGGTGAACATCGTCGACGGGACGGGGCGGTTGCGGGCGATTCTGTCCGGCGACGACGAGCGCGGACTGGCTTCACTGGCGTTCTACGCACCGGACGGGGCGTTCCGGGGGCTCGTGGGGGTCGACGCGGACGGGCATCCGGTCCTGCGGTTCACCGACCCGGACGGCGCCACCCGGATTCTCGCGACGGTCCGCCAGGAGGACGGGATGGTCACGGTCGGGGACGAGACCGCGCGCCACGCCCTGATCGGCTCCCAGTCCGGCACCCCTTTCTTCGGCCTGTCGGACGGACGACGCTTCCCGATGCAGCTCACTCTTGGAAACCAGGGACAGCCGCGGGCGACCCTCTTCAACAGCCGGGGGCAGCCCGGTATCGGCATGGCGGTGGGCGCCGACGACGCACCGTTCTTGACGGTCTTCGACCCTGGCGGCTCGCAGCGTCTCGCGTTGGGGACCGTGCAGGGTTCGACCGTGGTCAACCTCACGGACGGCACCCGGACGCGGCTGGTGCTGGGCGTCGCCGAGAACGGCCGGGCCACCGTCGACTTCTATGACGAAGAGGGCGTAATCGAACGTCAGGTCGCGGCGGACACGCGGTGACGGCCGGGAGCTTCCCGACGCTCCGGACCGTGGCAGGTTGCCGGTACCGTCGGTCGGGGGGCAGTTCGAGCCGCAGGCGGCGACTTCCGGTCGGGGAGCCTCCGTTGGACTCTGGCCCCCGTTCCTCGCGTCCCGCTGTCTCCTGCCGGTCCGACCCGGTGAGGATCGCGCCGGTCACGACCGTTTCGCGCCGGTCACGACCGTATAATGTGAGGCGTCCGCGACGGAGGTTATCGAATGCCCGGAACCAGGGTGGAGTTTGCGAGCAACGGCGCGACCGGCAGCGGCTACCTGGCAACCCCCGCGGCCGGTGGCGGCCCCGGGGTCATCGTGCTGCAGGAGTGGTGGGGGCTCGTCGCTCACATCAAGGACGTGGCCGACCGTTTCGCCGCCGAGGGTTTCGTGGCGCTCGCGCCCGACCTCTACCACGGCGAGAGCACGACGAGCCCCGACGACGCCGGCAAGCTCATGATGGCCCTCGACATCGGACGGGTCGAGAAGGACCTGCGGGGCGCCATCGACCACCTGCTCGGGCGCGCGGAGGTCACGACGGCGCACGTAGGCACGGTGGGCTTCTGCATGGGAGGGCAGCTCTCCCTCTATGCCGCCTGCGAGAACCCCGCGGTCGGCGCCTGCGTCGTGTTCTACGGGATCCATCCGAACGTCAAGCCGAACCTGTCGGCGCTCGAGGCGCCCGTGCTCGGCTTCTTCGCCGAGCGCGACGCGTTCGTCCCGCCGCCGGCGGCGCGTCAGCTCGAAGCGGACCTCGCGGCGGCGGGCAAGTCCGCCGACATCACCGTCTTCGACGGCGCCGATCACGCGTTCTTCAACGATACGCGTCCCGACGTGTACGACGCCGGGCACGCCGCCGCCTGCTGGTCGCGCATGCTGGCGTTCTACCGTGAGCATGTCCAGTAACCCGGATGGCCGCGGTCTCTTCGCCTGGCTGTCGCGCCTGCGCTCGTGGCAGCTCTTTCTCGTCGCGGGCGCTCTGTTCGTGGCCGATCTGCTGGTCCCCGACCCCCTCCCGCTCATCGACGAGATGATGCTGGGCCTCGCGACGCTGCTGCTGGGCCGGTGGAAGCGCCGCCGGGACGTGATCGATCCGCAATAACGCGCGGGCTGCCCCAAAGGGATGGCGCGCGCCCGATTCGAGCCTGAGATCGATCCATGCCCGGCGACTCGTTCGGACACAGCTTCCGCATCACCACCGCCGGCGAATCGCACGGTCCCGGCAACGTCGTCATCATCGACGGGTGTCCCCCCGGCATTCCCTTGGCCGAGTCGGATCTGGCCGAGGATCTCGCCCGGCGCCGCCCCGGCCAGAGCCGGATCGTGACGCCGCGGAACGAGCCGGACGCGCCGGAGATCCTGTCCGGCGTCTTCGAGGGGAAGACCACCGGCACCAGCATCGCGATTCTCATTCGCAACGTCGATCAGCGCGGCCGCGACTACGCCGACATCCGGGACAAGTACCGGCCGGGTCACGCGGACTACACCTACGACGCGAAGTACGGCCGGCGCGACTACCGCGGCGGGGGACGCGCGAGCGCGCGCGAGACCTCGGTCCGGGTGGCGGCCGGGGTGGTCGCGAAACGGATCATCGCCTCGGCGTTCGGCGGCCGCGTGGTCGGCTACGTCCGCCAGGTCGGGGACGTCGTGGCGGAGGTGCCGGACCCCGCCGCGGTGACGCTGGAGCAGGTGGAACGGCTGCCGGACGGCGCGCCGAACATCGTCCGGTGTCCCGATGCGGCCCGCGCGGCTGAGATGGTGGCGCTGATCGAGCAGGTGCGCGAGGCGCGAGACTCGATCGGCGGGGTTGCGGAGATCGTGGCCGTCGGGGTGCCGGCGGGGCTCGGAGAACCCGTCTTCGACAAGCTCAAGGCGGACCTCGCGAAGGCGCTGTTCAGCCTGCCGGCGGTCCTCGGGGTCGAGTACGGCGTGGGCTTCGGCTGTGCGGCGTTGCGCGGCAGCGAGAACAACGATCTGTTTCGTCCCGCCGAGGGCGGCGGCGGGGCGGCCGGTCCCCGCGTCGTCACCGGCACCAACCGCCACGGCGGCATGCTCGGGGGCATCTCGAGCGGTATGCCGATCGTGCTGCGGGCCGCCGTGAAGCCGACGAGCAGTCTGCCCCGCGAGCAGGCGACGGTGACCACCGGCGGCGAGCCCACGACCATCCGGACGAAGGGGCGTCACGACCCCTGCCTGCTGCCGCGGTTCGTCCCGATGGCGGAGGCGATGGTCGCCATCGTCCTCGCCGACCACTGGCTGCGGTGGCGGGCGACGGCGGGGCCGCAAGCCGTCTGACGCGGTGCGCGCGGGACCCCTCCGGCCCGTCCTTTGATGCGGGTGAGCACCCGTGTCCGACGCGGTTGGCGCGGGACCCCCCTGGTCGCGGGGGGTGCGCAGCGCAGGGTGCGGTTTCCGGGGGCGCGCGGACCCAGCCGGCGTTCGATGCCGCGAGTCGGGCGGTCGTGTGTCAAAATATCCTGCTGGCGGGCAGGGCCCGCTCCGAACGTGCGGGCGAAGCGGCGCCGGGCCGCCGGCCGGAGCCTGCGACGCAGAACGGGCATGGACGCCCGGAGGGTCGGTTGGGCTGAACGAGGCGTGGGCCGCCGATTGCCGGCTGGGCAAATGGGAACAGTGACAAACGTGGAGAAGGCATGATCATGCGCAACGCCGTTCGTATTCTGCTCGCCGTCGCGATGGGCGGCATCCTCACCGGCTCCGCCTCGGCGCAGGACCTGGGGCCGACCGTGCCGGCGCCCTACGAGGCGGTCGAAGGCTGGCTGAAGCCGTTCGCGGGCGAGGGCTTCGCCTTCGGCGGGAACTCCGGGGTGTTTCCCGAGTCGCCCGACCGCATCTTCATCCTGCAGCGGGGCGAGACCCGCCTGCCCGACCCGGTGCCGGCCGGGTTCGAGAGCTATGCCGGCTCCATCGGCATCAATACGCTGCGCGAGGCCGAGCGCCGGACGTGGCAGAACTGCATCTACGTCGTCGACGGCGACGGGAACCTCATCGAGGTCTGGGACCAGTGGGACCACCTGTTCGAGGGGTCGGACGGACCGGGACCGCACCGCATTCGCATCAGTCCCTACGACCCCGAGCGCCGGGTGTGGGTGGTGCACGAGTCGGGTCACCAGATCTTCGTGTTCTCGAACGACGGCAGCGAGCTGCTGATGACCCTGGGCGAGAAGAACGTCCCCGGCGACGACGAGACCCATCTCGGGGGGCCGCAGGACGTCGCGTTCCTGCCCGACGGCCGGGTGCTTGTGGCCGACGGGTTCATCAACTCGCGGGTGATCATTCTCGACGCCGAGGGCAACTACCTGGACGAGTTCGGCCGGGCGGGCGATGGACGCGGCGAGTTCAACGTGGTGCACTCGCTGGCCGTCGGCCCCAACGGCCGGATCTTCGTCGCCGATCGCAACAACCGCCGCGTGCAGGTGTTCAACCAGACCACCCGCGCCGCCGCCTGGTATCACCCGAACATCTCTCCCATCGCGACCTGGCCGGGGTTCGGCCTGCCCCTGGACATCATCGTGAACCAGTACGAGGTCTGGGTGACGGACCTCTCTCCGGCCAAGATCGTCAAGCTCGATCTGAACGGCAACCCCATCGGCAACTGGGAGCTCGACAGCGAGGGGCCGGGTGAGTTCATCGAGATGCACTCGTTCGCGGTCGACGCCGAGGGCAACCTGTACGGGGCCGACAACCAGTACGGCCGAGTCCAGAAGCTGGCGCCGAAGGCGGACGCGGACCCGGCGCTGTTGATCGGAGAGCAGTTCGTGGAGGCCGTTGCCGGGCAGTGAGCCTCGAGGGTCCGCGGGGGCGGGAAGCCGAGCCGCAGCGCGGCGATTTCCGGGCCTCGCCGCCCCTCGCGGCGGGCATCGAGCGGTTGGTTCATCTGCGGAGGTGAGGGCGTACGCCGTCGGCGCAGCCGGCGCCGGTCGGCGTGCGTCATCCGCAGCCGCCCGCGGGCGGCGTCGCGCGTTTGACGACGGGGAGGATGCGAGATGGCAACGGGCAACATCGTGAAGATCGTCGCCGGCGCGGCCGTGCTGGCGGTGACGTTCGGGCTCGGCTGGGTGGTGGCGAAGTCCGGGGCCGGTCAGGCGGTTCCGGTGGCGTCACTGACGGACCTCGAGCGGGATTTCGCCGAGCGGATGCAGCAGGTGGTGCTCGTCGGCAACTTCACCGTCGACGGGCGCGAGACCGGGGGCGCCCGCCCCGAGCGCTACGAGATCGCCGGCGTGGCCAAGGTGGGCGACGACCGGTGGCGGTTCGACGTGCGCATGGTCTACGGCAGCGTCGACGTCACCCTCCCGGTCGTCGTCCCCCTCGTCTGGGCCGGCGATACCCCGATGGTCTCCATCACCGACTTCGGCATTCCGGGGCTCGACGGCACCTTCACGGCGCGCGTGTTCTTCTACGAGGATCGCTACGGCGGCTCCTGGGAGCACAACATGGAGCGCGGCGTGTTCGGCGGCCTGATGTACGGCCACATCGAGCCGATGGCCGCCGGCTGACCCGAACTCGGGCTGGGAGCTTGCGCCGTAGGAGTTTCGCGCCAGCGAAACTCCCAACGCGACCGCAAGGTCGCGCCAAGCGCTTGCGCCGTAGGAGTTTCGCGCCAGCGAAACTCCCAACGCGACCGCAAGGTCGCGCCAGGTCGGAAGTGAATCCGGAAGGATGGTCCGACCTGCGCTACTGCCGCTTCCGGTCTAGAAACGCCCGCATGCGCTGGCGCGGCTCGTCGGTGTGGTAGGCGGTCGCGAACGAGCGCATGCCGACCTGGACGGCGTGGTCGAGCGGCAGCGTCTCCCACCGCTGGACCAGCGCCTTCTGCAGCCGGATGGCGCCGGGGCCGGCGGCGGCGATGGCGACCACCCACCTCCGGGTTGCCGCGTCGATCTCGGCGGCGGGCACGACGCGTTCCACCAGCCCGTAGCGCTCCGCCTCGGCCGCCGTGATCGGCTCGCCGGTGTAGACGAGCTCGCGCGTCCGGCCGATTCCGATGAGCCGCGGAAGCAGGGCCGCCTCGATGACCGACGGTATCCCCACCTTGACCTCCGGCATGCCGAACGTCGCCTCCTCGCTGGCCACGCGAAGGTCGCACGAGGCGGCGATCTCGACGCCGGCGCCGAGACAGTACCCGCGTATCCGGGCGATGACCGGCACCTGCAGCCGGCGAATCGCGGCGCAGGCGAGGTGCAGCCGGCTGATGAAGGCGTGCGTCGTCTCGGGGGTGAGCTCGGCCAGCTCGCGGATGTCGGCCCCGCCGATGAAGGCACGGGAGCCCGACCCGGTCAGCACGACGCACCGCAGCTCGTGTTCTCCCCCCAGGGTGCGGAACGCGGTGATCAACTGGCGGATGAGGTCGCTGTCGAGCACGTTGAGGCGCGCGGGGTTGTGCACGGTGACGCGCGCCAGCCGGCCCGCGTCGCCGAGCGGTTCGATTTCGGTCCGGACTTCCGGGGAATCGTCAGTAGACATGCTGGGCTCCGTGGTCGGGGGTGGATCGAGACGCCGGCGCGCGCGGCGCGGGAAGACGGACGTATACTGACACGATGCTCAAGTGTAACCACATCGTCGGCCTGCTTGCAGGCGTATTTCTGTCGAGTGCGGCGCTGGTGACGGCCCAGACCGGCGCGGTCGGGGGAGAGTGGCCGACGTATGGCGGCGACCTCGGACACACCCGCTACGCCCCGCTCGATCGGATCACCGCGGACAACTTCGCGGACCTCGAGATAGCGTGGCGTTTCCGGACCGACAGTCTCGGGCCGGTGCCCGAGACCCGCTTCCAGTCGACGCCGCTCGTGGTCGACGGCGTGCTGTACTCGACGGCGGGGTCGCGCCGGGCGGTGGTCGCCCTGGACGCGGCGACCGGCGAGCTGCTGTGGATGCACCGTCTCGACGAGGAGGCGCGCGGCACCGCCGCCCCGCGTCGGCTCTCGGGCCGCGGGCTGGCGTGGTGGGACGGGGGCGCGGCCGGCGAGCCGGCGCGGGTGATCTACGTGACCCCGGGATATCGGCTGGTCGCGCTCGACGCCGCCACCGGCCGCCGGGTCCCGGGGTTCGGGAGCGACGGCATGGTCGATCTGAAGCGGGACAACGACCAGCAGATCGATCCGGTGACCGGCGAGGTCGGCCTGCACGCGACCCCCATCGTCGCCGGCGACGTCGTCATCGTCGGCGCCGCCCACCGCACCGGGGGGAACCCCCGGAGCCGGGCCAACGTGAAGGGCTACGTCCGCGGCTACGACGTGCGCACCGGCGAGCGGCTGTGGATCTTCCACACGATTCCGCGTCCCGGCCAGCTCGGGCGCGAGACCTGGCTGAGCGACTCGGCCGTCTACACCGGCAACACCGGGGTGTGGGGACAGATCTCCGTCGACGTCGAGCTGGGGCTGGTGTACCTGCCGGTCGAGGCGGCGACCGGCGACTACTTCGGGGGCAACCGGCCCGGCGACAACCTGTTCGCGGAGAGCCTGGTCGCGGTCGATCTGTACACCGGCGAGCGCCGGTGGCACTATCAGCTCGTCCATCACGGCATCTGGGACCACGACATCCCGTGCGCGCCGATCCTGCTCGACGTCGTCATCGACGGGGAGACGATCAAGGCGGTGGCGCAGCCCACCAAGCAGGTGTTCCTGTACGTCTTCAATCGCGAGACCGGCGAGCCGATCTGGCCGATCGAGGAGCAGCCGGTGCCGGCCGGCGACGTGCCCGGCGAGTGGTACTCTCCCACCCAGCCCATCCCGACCCGGCCGCCCGCCTACGACCGGCAGGGCGTCACCGTCGACGATCTGATCGACTTCACGCCGGAGCTGCGGGCCGAGGGCGAGGAACGGGCGTCGTTCTACAAGCTGGGCCCGATGTTCACGCCCCCGGTGGTCAGCCGCCTGGACGGGCCGCTCGGCACGCTGATGGCGCCTGCCCAGGGGGGCGGCACCAACTGGCCGGGCGGGTCCTATGATCCGGAGACCGGCATCCTCTACGTGTCGTCGAACAGCTCGCTGGGGTTGCTCGGCATCGTGCCGCCGTATCCCGGCCAGTCCGACATGGCCTACATCCAGGGCAACGCGGTGACCGGCCCCCGCACCACCGGCGGGGCGGGGTCGGCCGCCGGCGGCGGCCGGACGAGCTTCGCGGTGCCGCCCCGCCCGCGCTTGTCGGAGGAAGAGCGGCGACGCGCACAGCTCACGATCCGGGGGCTGCCGCTCCTCAAGCCGCCCTACGGCATCATCAGCGCCATCGACATGACCCGGGGCGAGATTCTCTGGCAGATTCCCCACGGCGAGACGCCCGACCACATCCGGAACCACGAAGCGCTGCGGGGGCTCGACATTCCCCGCACCGGCCAGCCCGGGAGCGTCGGGACGCTGGTGACCAGCACGCTGCTCATCGCCGGCGACCCCCAGACCCACACCAACGCGGCGGGCGACCGCGGCGCGATGCTGCGGGCCTACGACAAGGCGACCGGGGAGGAGCGGGGCGCCCTGTTCATGCCGGCGCCGCAGAGCGGTTCGCCGATGACGTATCTCCTGGACGGCGTGCAGTACCTGGTCGTAGCCACCAGCGGGGGCGGCCGATCGGGAGAGCTGCTCGCCTTCCAGCTCCCGCCGGAGTAGCGGCCGGCCCGTCCTCGGCGGTGTCTCACCTGCGACCCGCCGCGGTCCGATCGCGCAGCACGAGTGGCCCGGGATTTCGCGCGCACCTCGACGCGCTGCCGATCGACGTCGACCCGGTTTCCGCGTCTCGCACGTGGGGGTGCGGCGCTCGATCTGGCGAATGGACGGCGGTGAAGACTAGATCCGGTCAAGGAGTCTGGAAGTCCCGTTCGTAGCGCCAACCGCCGTCGAGCATCCAGATTCGGTGCCGCGGGCCGGAGCAGTCGAGGTCGCCCGTCTCGTAGCCGCAGTCCTCCGCGTAGAGCGCGACCCGCCCGCCGTCCGTCGGGTGCAGGCGTCCCAGCAGGCGTTCGCGGGGCCAGGCGTCGACGGCCGCGAGGGCCTCGGCGACGGTGGCGTGTCCGGAGAGCCGGGTGCTCAGGGCGAACGTGGGATTCGCGAACTGGATGCGCTGGTCGCGATGCGCCTGCAGGGCGTCGGGCGGCCGCCACCACCGGTGGTCCTGGATCTCGACGCCGTCGACGCGGACGGAGTCGGGGTCGGCGGCAGCCGCGAAGAACCAGGTGGCGAACCGGATCGGGCTCGTGGCCGGGGTCGTCCACTGGCACACCGGATGCAGGGCGGCCGGGTCGACTGCCACCCCGGCTTCCTCGAGCGCCTCCCGGGCCGCCGCCTGCCGGGCCGCGGCCAGATCGTCGGCCTCGCCACCCGGCCGGTGGTCGCCGGGGTCGATGCGTCCGCCGGGGAACACCCAGTAGCCGCCCATGAACTTGAGGTCCGCGCTGCGGCGCACGTAGAGAATCTCGGGTCCTCCGGGGGTGTCCCGCAGGAGCACCACGGAGGCGGCCGGGCGCGGCGTCACGACGGGTCGAGGCTGATCGTTCACAGCCTCTAGTCTATCCGCCCGGCGGCACGGAGGGCGGCGGCGGCCGCGTTCCGGCCCGCGGTGACCACTCCCGCGCGCACCCGTGTGCTACGCTTACCGGCTGCTCGCACCCGGCTGGCGTCCCTCCCCATGGCGAGACGGCCCCGTGCCGGCCCGCGGTGGTCGCAACCCATCATGTCCTCCCTCGATCTCGCGGTGGTCGTGCTGTGCAGCGTGGCCGGATTTACCCTGCAGGGCGCCGTCGGTGGCCGCGATCGGGGGGCCGCCGATCGCGTTGCTGTATCAGCATGCCTCCGGCGCGCGGTTCAGGGGCACGTTGTCGAGCCTGTTCTTCGTCGGCACCCTCATCTCGATCGCCGCGCTGGTGCCGGCGGGCCGGTTCGGCGCGCAGGAGCTGCGCCTGACGCTGTTCATGCTTCCGGGCGCGGCATTCGGCTTCCTGGTGTCGCGCCGCCTCGCGCGGCGACTGGATCGCGGCTACACCCGGCCCGCAGTCCTCGCGGTGGCGGCGGCCGCGGGGCTGATCGTGGTGGTGCGCTCGTTGGTCGCGCCCTGACTCACCGTGTTGCGTCCCGTCCGCGGTGAGCGGCCCGGCGCCTGGGGCGATGGCGGCCCGAAGCGGCCGCAGCTCCGTGTCGGACTAAAGTCCTGCGCCGGGTCGGCCGACACCGCGTGTATGGGGAATCGTACCGTTTCCACCGGGGAGCTTCGTTCTTCCGCCCGCAGATGCGTGAGGCAACGGACGCCGTGGGCGCCGTCGCGGCGCCGGTCCGTCACCGCGCTCCTGGCCGTCGGTCTGTTGCTCGGCGCTGCACAGGGCGGGATAT
The DNA here is from genome assembly GCA_965215895.1 of Vicinamibacterales bacterium. Taxonomy (GTDB): domain Bacteria; phylum Acidobacteriota; class Vicinamibacteria; order Vicinamibacterales; family UBA8438; genus JAJEEA01. Next base: position 2,470,067 of record OZ244130.1, read on the forward strand.
CGGCCCAGAGTCTGCGCGGCAGCGCCTCGTCGCTGGATCGTCAGGTCGCGCAGGCGCGGCGGCACGACCTCACCCATCTGACGGGCACGCGGCAACTGCGGCGGTTCGTCGACGCCGGCCTGCTCGTGCCCGTCGCCGGGAATCGGGACTACACCCTGGTAGACGTGTCGTTCCCGTTCGCCCGTCCCGAGGTGCGGCTGTTCATCGAGCGGTTGTCGGCGCAGTACCGGCGGGCGTGCGACGAGCGGCTGGTGGTGACGAGCCTGACGCGACCCCGGTCCCATCAGCCTCGCAATGCCTCCGATCGCTCGGTCCATCCCACCGGCATGGCGATCGACCTCCGCCGTCCCGGGGGGCGCTGCCGCGCCTGGCTTGAACGCGTGCTGCTGTCCCTGGAGGCCCAGGGCGTGCTCGAGGCGACGGCCGAGCGCCGGCCGCCGCATTATCACGTGGCGGTGTTCCCGAAGCCCTACGCGGCCTATGTGAGACAGTTGACGGCCCGGGCGGCCCGCGGGACCGGGGAGACCGCGGCGGAAACGACCGCCGTCCACGTGGTGCGCCGCGGCGATACCCTGACCCGGATCGCCCGCCGCCACGGCGCGTCGATCGACGCCCTCCGGCGCGCCAACGGACTCACCTCGTCCCTCATCCATCCGGGGCAGGCGCTCCGGGTGCCCCTGGCGCGCCGCTAGCGCGACCGCGCGACCTTGCGGTCGCGTTAGAAGGCTCGCTGGCGCGAACTTCTACGGCGCGAGCTCTTGGCGCGACCTTGCGGTCGCGTTTGAAGTTCGCTGGCGCGAACTTCTACGGCGCGAGCTCCTGGCGCGACCTTGCGGTCGCGTTTGAAGTTTCGCTGGCGCGAACTTCTACGGCGCGAGCTCCTGGCCCGCGGACATCGCCGCCTCACGGCGGCCACTGTCCGCCCAACCGGTCCTGCAGGGAGTCGCGCCTCCGCGGGAGTCGGCTCCGTTCTATGGCGCAGACTCCTGGTCGACTTCCCCGCGCGGTCTCGGGACCGCCGCTGAGAGCTGCTGTGCCATTGGCGCAAGAGCCGGTTTAGAATATCGGCCTACGGTACGGACCGGGCTCGCCGTGTCCGGCGCGTCGCGGCGTGCCCTGGAGTGGTGATAAATGAAGGTATCGGCCGGTGTACTGACGGTGGTATTGGGATTGATCGGAGTGGCGGCCTCGGCTCCGGCGCAGGAAGGCGGCGTGCCGCGGTTGTCGAACGGACGTCCCGACATGAACGGCATCTGGCAGGTGCTGAACGAGGCCAACTACGACCTCGAGCCGCACATGGCCCGGCACTCGATGCAGATGCGCCCGGGACCGGTGAACCCGGTGCCCTCGATTCCGACGTTGCGTCTCGGCGCGGTCGGCGCGGTGCCGGGCAGCCTGGGGGTCATCGTCGGCGGGGGCCGGATTCCCTACACCCCGGAGGCGCGCGCCCTCAAGGAGGAGAATCGCGCCAACTGGATCGACCGCGACCCCGAGGTCAGGTGCAACATGCCGGGGGTTCCGCGCGCCACCTACATCCCCATGCCCTTCCAGATCGTCCAGAGCGAGAACGACTTCTTCATCGCGTACCAGTTCGCGGGCGCGGTGCGCGACATCTACCTGGACAATCCCGGGCCCTCGCAGGTCGACTCGTGGATGGGGTGGTCGGTCGGAGAGTGGGACGGGGACACCCTGGTCGCGGACGTGACCGGTCTCCACGACGGCACCTGGTTCGACCGGGCGGGCAGCCATCACAGCAATCAGCTCCATGTCGTGGAGCGCTATACCATGCTGGGGCCGAACCACATGGACTACGAGGCGACGATCGAGGATCCGATGGTGCTGACCGAGCCGTTCACCATCAGGATGCCGCTCTATCGCCGCCTGGAAGAGAACGCCCGCCTGATGGACTTTCGCTGTGTCGAGTTCGTCGAAGAGTTGTTGTTCGGCGAGTGGCGCCGGGAGCCGCTGCCGCGTTGAGGGATCCAGGTCCTCGCAGGGAGGTTGACATGAGCAGTCGAATCGCAGTCGGCGCGCTGGCGGTACTCGGACTGGCGGCGCTGCCCGCGGCGGCGCAGACCGGCGACATTCCCCGCACCCCGAGCGGCCGTCCGGATCTGTCGGGCACCTATGACGTATCGACGTTGACGCCGATGCAGCGGCCGACCGAGCTCGGGGAGAAGATGTCCCTGACCGACGAGGAGGCGGCGTCGGTCGCCGCCGCCGAAGCGCGTCGCATGGCCGAGCGCAACGCCCCCAGCGACCCCGACCGCGGGGCGCCGCCCCAGGGCGGAGACGGGTCGGCAGGCGCGGCCGGCAACGTCGGCGGATACAACTCGTTCTGGATCGATCGCGGCACCGGCGCGTTCCGGATCGGAGGCGAGTGGCGGACGTCGATTCTCGTCGACCCGCCGAACGGCCGTTTCCCCCCGGTCACCGAGGAGCGGCAGGCGGCGTTCAGGGCGGCGCGGGAAGCCGGCCCTCCGCGGCGCGCGCAGAACGACGGGACCGCCTACTGGCTCGAAGCGGGGCTCGATGCGCCCGGTCCCTACGACAACATGGAGCAGCGGCCCTATGCCGAGCGGTGCATCCTCAGCTTCGGCTCGACGTCGGGACCGCCAATGTTGCCGGCCCTGTACAACAACCACAAGCGGATCGTGCAGGGCGAGGACACCATCATGATTCTGATCGAGATGGTGCACGACGCCCGCATCGTCCGGATGAACGCCGAGCACGATCCGCCGGAGCTCAAGAAGTGGCTGGGCGATTCGATCGGGTGGTGGGAGGACGACACCCTGGTCGTCGAGACGACCAACTTCGTGGATCGGCCGGCGTTCCGCCAGGGGAGTGGCAACATGACCGTGACCGAGCGTTTTCGCATGCAGGATGCCGATACGCTCATCTACACCTTCACGGTCGAGGATCCGTCGGTGTGGACGGCGCCGTTCACCGGCGAGTACGCCTGGCCCCGGAGCGAAAACAAGGTGTTCGAGTACGCCTGCCACGAGGCGAACTATGCGCTCGAGGGCATCATGAAGGGGGCTCGGCTGCTGGAGGCGGACTTCCGCGGCGAGCAGCCCGAGGGCGTGGCCAATCCCACCAGATAGCACGAGGGGATCCGGCGAGCCGGATTCGACAGTCAGGAGAAGGACGATGCGCAAGCAGACCCGTGTGCGGTTCGGAATCGGTATGGCCATCACTCTCGTCATGGCCGGATTGGCGGTGATCGGCAGCGTGCCGGCGCAGGCGCATCACGCCTTCGGCGCGGAGTTCGACCCCAACCGCCCCGTCGTGCTGCGGGGCCCGGTGGTCCGGGTGGAATGGGTTAACCCCCACACCTGGATCCACGTGGAACATACGGCCGAGGATGGGAGCAAGCAGGTCTGGATGGTCGAGGGCGGCACGCCGAACACGTTGTTGCGGCGCGGATTGACCCGCGACACGATTCCCGTCGGCGCGAGGATCGTGGTCGACGGCTACCAGAGCAAGGACCGCAGCGCCCGGGCCAACGGCCGCGACGTGACCTTCGAGGACGGCCGGAAGTTCTTCTTGGGCTCGTCCGGCACCGGCGCGCCCCTCGACGGCCGCGACCCGACCGAGCGGCGCTAGCGCGCGACCGCGCGACCGCGCGACCTGACGGTCGCGTTTGAAGTTTCGCTGGCGCGAAACTTCTACGGCGCAAGCTCCTGGCGCGACCTTGCGGTCGCGTTGGGAGTTTCGCTGGCGCGGAACTTCCACGGCGCAAGCTCCTGGCCGCGTCCGCCCGACCAACCCCTCCGGGAATCCGCGCCTTCTGACGGCGCAGACTCCCGGAGGGCGTCCGCGGGATGTTTGAATCACGCAGGCTGACTGAACATCGGGCCGGCGGCCTCCAGCGCGCCGGGAGCCGTCCATTGGCTTTGCGTTCTCGGAGAGCGGGGCAAAACCGTCGTGCGCTCCAGCAGCCAGACGACGTTGACGGCCACCGGGGCCCCTCCCGCCCGGGCCGGCACGAAGCGGACATCGGACGCCAGCCGCGACAGCGCCCGCTGAAGCTCGGCCGCGGTGGCCCCTTCGCGGACACCGGAGCTCGCCGGCGCGCCGGGCGCTCCCTCGTGGAGGGCGTCGCCCCGAGCCTCCACCGAGTGCTGTCGCAGCACCTCGACCGACGCGAGCAGGCCTTCGCGGGTCACCACCGCGGACAGCGCCAGATTCTCCAGCACGAGCGGCGGAAGCGGCTGAATCAAGATGGCGGCGGCCTGGGTGTCGGCCGACACATGGGGCAGACTCACCCCGGCCTCGAATCCCAGCAACGGATTGGCGTTCGATCCGAGGCTGTTGGACCCCTGCAGGAATCCCGCCAGCGAGTGCGGATGGACCGGCGGCGAGAAGCTCAGGGCCATGGCCACGAACAGGCCGGCCACCAGTATCGAAGCGGCCACGCCCCCCACCACGCACAGGCGCTGTCCGTCCGCGATGACCTCGCGCAGCCGCCGTTCGAGTGGTAGGCGTGGTCCGGGCGGCACGGCGTCGAGCGCCCTCGTCGCCACCCGGGCGCAGTCGGTTTCGTCCGGCCGGTGCTCGGTCGCGTACTCGCGCAGGGCGATGCTGATGGCCGTCAGGTCGTGCCGGGCGCGCCGGCAATCCACGCAGGCATCCACATGGGCGTCCAGAGCCACTTGGCGTGCGACCGGGAGCTCGCCATCATGGGCCTCGGTCAGCCAGTGACGCGCGGTGCGGCAGCGAAGTGATCTCTTACGTGTCATCGGAAGGCGTGCCTCAGCTCTGCGCGCAAGGTCCGACGGGCGCGCGCCAGTCGTGATTTCACCGCGGCGGTCGAGATTCCGAGCGAGAACGCGATCTCGGCATAGCGCATGCCGTGCAGCTCACGCAGCGCGACGGCCGAACGCTGCTCGAACGGCAGGCGGCGCAGGGCGCGCCACAGCCGCTGGCGCAGCTCTTTCCGGTCGAGGGCGCGCTCGGGCGACGTCGTCGCCGCGGGCGCCGGCGGGTCGATGAACGCCGCTTCCAGCGACACCTGATCGGACCGTTTGCGGCGGCGCCACCAGCGTTGCTGGTTGCGGGCCTGGTTCACGGCGATGCGGTAGATCCAGGTCTGCAGCGCCGAGTCGCCGCGGAACCGGTGAATCGAGCGAAACACCGTCAGGAACACATCCTGCGACAGGTCGCGGGCGTCCTCGGGGTTGCCGAGCAGTTGCAGGGCGAGGTGATACACCATCCGCTGGTGGCTGTGGACCAGCTCCTGGCAGGCCTGGGCGTCGCCGGCCGCACACCGCTCGGCCAGCTCGGTCTCGGAGGTCGTCGTTTCCGCCCAGTCGATGGCTCGAACCGGTTTCACCCTGCCTCCCGTGCTGGAGTCTCCCGCGTCGGGGTGGTCGGCGCGCTGCGGCGCAGCGGACGGCTCACGCGCCGGAGCTGTGTCCCTGGACGACCATCGTAGTGCATCGCGCGCGCCCGGAGGGTCCGGAACCTCGGCCGCGACCTCGGAGCACGGATTCTCGATGGACTCTCCAGTAAAGTTGGATGCCGTTCGGCGCAGAAAGTTCCGGGCAGGGGCAGGATGCGGGATCGAGGCGTTCCCGCCAGGCGCATCGTTGAACAGCCGGCCGGGGCAGGGTAGAATATGCGGATCGAACGGGGCAATCAGGCCCTGCGGTCCCCGCGTGACCTCGGGGCCGGTGCAGTAGACGGGGGGGACGGACATGCTCAGTCGTAGTCGCGTGACGGCCGGCATCGCCGGCGTGGTCGTGGCGCTCATCGCCGCGCCGGTCGCGGCGCAGTCCGGGGACGCGGTGCAGAGGACGCTGCACGGCGATCCGGATATCTCGGGGATCTTCACGTTCCGGACCATCACGCCGCTGGAGCGGCCGGAGGCGCTGGCCGGGAAGGCGAGCCTGACCGCGGAGGAGGCCGCCGCCTTCGAGGCGTCCGAGCGCACCCGGCTGAACCGGGACCTGTTCGACCCGGAGACGGGCGCGCCGAACGCCGGCTATCAGCCGCGCGCGGAAGGCGGGGTGTTGTCCTACAACGAATTCTGGTACGAGCGCGGCATCGAGCTGACCGCCGACAGGCGGACCTCGCTGATCGTCGATCCGCCGGACGGCCGTCTGCCCTGGCGCGAGGAGAGCCGCCGGGCGCGCGCCCTGGACCGGCTGAACCTGCGCAACGGCTTCGCCGACCACTATACCGACCGCAGCCTGTCGGACCGTTGCATCATGGGGTTCAACTCGGGGCCGCCGATGAGCTCGGGCGCGTACAACAACAACGTGCTCATCCTGCAGATCCCCGGCTACGTCGTCATCCAGAACGAGATGGTGCACAACGCCCGCGTCATTCCGCTCGACGGACGCCCGCACGGCGCGGTTCGACAGTGGGCCGGCGACTCCCGCGGGCACTGGGAGGGCGACACGCTGGTCGTCGAGACCACCAACTTCCTGCGGGAGACCGCCGCCCGCGGGTCGAGCCGGGACACGCGACTCGTCGAACGGTTCCGGCGCGTCGATCCGGATACGGTGGTGTACGAGTTCACCTTCGCGGACGACAATCACTTCACCCGTCCGTGGACCGCGATGATGCCGCTGCGCCGGACGGACGGGCCGCTGTTCGAGTATGCCTGCCACGAGGGCAACATCGGCATGCACGGCATCATGGCCGGCGCCCGACAGCTCGACACGCAGCCGGTCGAGGGGTCCCGCTAGGAGCCCGTGGCCGAGCCGCGTGTTGCACCGCGACCGGTGAGGCGCCCGCGTCGCAACGCGCGGCGAGGGTGCCTATTTGGCACCGGTAACCGCGGATCCAAACGCAGTCCGCGGAGCAACGCAGCCCGCGCGAGTTGCATCGTCGCTCGACTGCAGCGGGGACTGCGCCACGGGCTGCTGGACCGAATGCAGGGCGGATTGGCTGGTCAGATGCTCGTCGGGGGCCAAGCAGTCCGGTAATCCATGGACTGGACCGCGCTCTCTGACGTCTTGCGGATTCGCGCCCAGGAGCTGCTGGGGACCGAGTTCGATCAGATCCGGTTCACCGACATCGGCCTCACCTACTGGCTGTCGGTCGCCGTGGTCCTGGTCGGGCTCGCGACCCTGGCGCGTCTGTGGGGCTTCGCCCGCTTCCACCATCGACAGCATTCCGGACATCGCATCGAGCGGCGCTTCCGGCGCGGGGCGCTGGGCCGCGCCCTGTACCACCTGCCCAAGGTCCTGCTGGGCCTCGCGCTCGCGATCATGCTGATCGCGATGGCCGACCCCTATCTCGCGTCGACCGAGGAGATCGCCGGCGAGATGGAGTCGCGGATCCGGATCGATCTGGTCGACACGTCCCTGTCGATGTCCTGGGAGCTGCCGGGGACCGAGCGGTCGCGGGCCGACGTCGCGCGCGAGGCGCATCTGGAGTTCCTGGAGATGCGCCGGGCGAAGAACGACCGCGTGGCGTTGTGGCTCTTCTCGTCGTTTCCCTACATGGTCGACGACTTCGTCATCGACGACGAGCTGTACTACTTTCAGGTCATGGATGCGCCGTACGCCATCGTGCGCATCCTCGCCGCCCAGTCGGGCACGCCGATCGATCAGATGTACGTTCCGCCCGACAAGGTGCGCATCGTCGACCGGGAGGGCAACACCAACATCGTGAGCGCGCTGCAGTCGGTGGTGCGCCACTTCGACCGCGACGTCGCCCTCCTGGGGCGCGGCGCGACTCCCCACCGGGCGGTGCTCATCGTCACCGACGCCGACGTCGACGAGATTCCCGAGGCGGAGTTCGTCGCGTTGACCCAGCGGAACATCGTTCCCTACATGATCTTCATCAACGCCACCGATCCCCAACGTGCGGCGCGCACCGGCCGGAGCGCGGCGTCGCGCCAACCGGCCAACAACACCCAGGGGCTCATCGACATGATCCGGGCCTTTGGCGGGGACTACTTCGACGTGACCGACGCCGACGGGCTGGCCCGCGCCTATGAGGCGATCGACAACGCCGAGACGGTGTCCGTCGAGCTGTCGCATCGCGCCGTCAAGGTGCCGATATACGCGCGGTTCCTGCTGATCAGCATGGCCCTCTTCCTGGTGGGGATTCCCGCCGGGTTCGTGGCCGAGCTGATGTGGGGCACGAATCCGTAGCCGCCGGAGGCGGTACCGCATCCCCCCAACTCGGCGAGAATGCGGCTGCGTGTTCCTGCTGCCAGTCGGCCGGCTTAATTAACCCGCATCACGTATACTCGGCACCGGTCGAGTCCAACGATGTCACCGAAACAAGGGTCACTCTTGGGGACAGACAAGCGCGAGGCGTCTCCGGACGCGATCAAGAAGGTGCTGGGCAAGGTAACTCGAGCCCTGACGGCGCTGGCGAAGGCGTCGACGGAGCCGGGACAGGCGTTCTCCGCCAGGGAGAAAGCCGTTGCCGCGCTGCGGGATCTGGACACGAGGCTCGAAGGCTGGGTTCGCGATCTGGACAACGAGCAGGCTGCGCACGCTCGACAGCGGGACGCGGCCCTCGATCGGCGCCGGGAGGATCTCGCGCGATCGGCCAAGGAAGTTGGCTGGATGGTTCTACGGCGACGGGATTACGACGTCGTCGACTGCCTTCGAGTGGATTACACCAAGGACCGTGTGACGGTCCGGCTCGGAAGCGAGAAGCTGGATGCGTTCGATGAAGTGGATGGGAAACGGCTCTTTTCCCGCCTGCGCGCCGCCCGGGAGGCGCTCGATCGTTTTCCGTTCGACAGGCTCGGATTCCTCCAGGCACTGAAGGACGCCATCGGTCTGGCGAAGACGCTAGAGCGGGATCGAGACGGCAGGGTGCCGATTCGCAAGCTGTATCCCTTGGCGGCGCTGGCCCGGCAGAGCCGGAACGAACGCTTCCTCAAGAAGCCGGATTCGAAGACGTACGCCGACTATCCGATTACGCAGTTCGTCTACGACTTCGCGCGGTTCGGACGCGAGGGTTGGAAGACGGAGCGGGGTGAGCGAGTCTCCAACCAGCCGCCCAACATGGCTACCGTCGCCAGGGGTGCAAGCGTGACACTCCCGGTGCTCGACGGACGAGACACCGACGGCGTGCAGCTCGGCTCGATCTGGATCGAACGGAGCCGTTCCGCGTGAATCCGCTGGAGGTGCTGGCGCATCTCGCGGAGGTGGGCACGCCAGCCGGCGGCGGCGCGGACGTGATCAAGGTGTCGGCCGGCCTGCGGCAGACGCTGGAGCGGGTTGCGCGGGAAACGCTGCCCTTCGTCGCCGCCGGTGGTGGCGACCTGCAGTTCGTCTTCGGTCCCTATGGGCGCGGGAAGACACACTACCTCCAGGCTCTCGCGCAGTGGGGGCGGGAACACGGATTCGTCACCGCCTATGTCGACGGCCAGGACAACCAGAGTCCGTTCAGGGAGTTGGACCAGACGTACCGCGCGATCGCCGGCCGCATGACTCCGCCGAACGCTTCCGAGATGCAGCGGTTCTTCGGGGTGTCTGGAGTCGCGAGGGTAGTCGAGGCGTCGTTCGTCGGCCGTGATCACGCCGGGCGGCGGGAAGTGGTCGAGCGCGTCCGGGACGACAAGGCGCTGGCGCCGGACTTCCGCAACCTGGTTCTGGCCTACTGCACGGAAGCTGTCATGGGGGGCGGTGACGAGGAACTGTGCGAACGTCTGGAGGCGCTACTGGCGGCGACCTCGTCCTACCGAGTGACGCTGGGCGAGCTGTATCGGATGCACCGCGACCTGCCGAGACCGCTGGGCAAGTTGAGCCGACGCAATGCGGCGATCTGGCTGCGCGCGCTGCTGTCGCTCCCGCGCGTCCTCGGATTCGCCGGTCTCCTGGTGCTCTTCGACGAGACGGAGACGGCCCTGACGCGGGGCCGCCGTCGGCAGCGCCTGAGGCACCTGGCGCACGTGAGGACGTTCATCGACCACATGGCCACTGGAGCGTTTCGGGGTTGCGGGGTGTACTACGCGGTCACGGAAGAGTTCATCGTCGACGCGAGAGCGCATCTGCAGGCCCTGAGCCAGCGCATCGAGCGACCTCGCCGGCCCGGCGCCCGCAACCCGCGGGCGGTGTGGGTGGATCTCGACGAGCTGACCGTGCCCGCCCCACGGGAACCTGCGTTCTTTGAGGAGCTTGCGGGGCGCATTGTCGGGATCGGCCGGGGTGCGGGGCTACCGGCAGCTGACGCAGACCGAGTCCAGCGCGAGCTTGGGTCGCTCGCCGTCAGCTATGCGTTGGAGAACATCAACGAGGGCGCCGTGCGCGAGTACGTCAAGGAGGCGGCCGCACGCGTGGCCCAGGAACTCAGCGCCATGAGGGATGGACGTGAACGAGCGTGAGGCGCGGCAGATCTGGGCGCAACTGGGCGAGGAGGGCAAGGCGCCAACGGAACTCGCGCGGGCGGCCCGAGTACTTCCGGACTATACCGCCGGCATCCAGCCCTGGCTCGATCGTCTGGCGCAGCGCTACCTTCGTGGGCTGTGCCGGGAAGACGCGCACTACAAGCTGGTTCTGGCGGATTACGGCGGCGGGAAAACGCATTTTCTGTGTTCGTTCGGCGCGCGCGCGCTGGACGAGGGATTCGCCGTTTCCTACGTGCCGTGTAGCGCCGGATTGAGCCTGGACGAGCCCTTGGCGGTGTACAAGGAGCTCGTCAAGAACCTGCAGCAGCCGGGAGAGGGCTTCCGGGGTTTGCAGGCGCTGCTCGAGGCGGTGATCAGGACGAAGCGGGAGGAGATCGAGCGCGCCGGGGCGCCGGACGTGGACGGCGCCCTTCGACGGTGGCGCTTGAGTCTGCGGCGAGAGGACTTTCCGGAGAACGCCTTCGGCCGGGTGATGGCGGCGGCGCTGGAAGCCGTCGAGGGTGAAGGGACGACAGTCGGAGAGGCTGCGTTCCACTGGCTGCAGGGCGAGCCGGAGATCCTCAATCGGGGGGACCTGCAGGAGTTGCGGCTCGCCAGGTTGCGGAAGGAGGATCGAAGGACGTTCGGGAGGAATCTCCTGCTGTCTCTGGTCAAGTTCCTGCCGCAGGCCGGTGTGCACGGACTCGTGCTGTTGCTGGACGAAGTGGAAACCCTGACCCAGGTCCGCGGCAAGGCGCTGCTGCGGATACTCGCTGCGATGCGCGTGTTTCTCGATTCGCCAGCCGGCATTCCCGGCGGCGTTCCCCTGTGCGGCGTCTTCGCGGCGACGCCGGATGTGCTCGGCGGAGACCACGTGGGCCGTTACTCAGCCCTGGAACAGCGCCTCGCGGTCAGAGGCGCCTCGTTCGCGGAGGGTAACGACCTCGCCGTGCAGTTGCCGCTCCACGAGGTTGCACCGCAAGAGGTGCTGCTGAAGGAGGTCGGGGGGAAACTGATCGACATGGGCACGCGCGCCACCGGCCATGCGTTCGATCCGGGGTTGCAGGCCGAGAACGCCCGGCGCTTGGCGGACGTTGCCTGCGAACGGAACCTCAACGTGGACGCCCGCCGCCTCTTCGTCAAGACGTGGGTGAACCTGCTCGAACTCCAGGCGCAGGCCGGCGAGAGGTCGATCGGACGGGACGAACTGGTCGATCGGTACGAGGGCGTGTTCAACAGATTCAAGAGCGACGAAGCGAACGCCGAGGGTCACGAACCATGATCCCCGGGGATCGAGTCAGGCATCCGGCGCTTGGGGCGGGCGTCGTCTTGGCGGCACCCGCGCGAGGACGGGTTCCCGGCGTCCGGGTGGATTTCGGCTACATGGTCGATTGGGTGCCCCAGAAGGAGCTGGCGCCGGCCGGCGATTTGCGCTTGCCGGGCTCGGAAGACGAAGCGTCTCGGGATGAGCCGGAGCACTGGAGGCCCCTGGGCACGCTGACGGAGAGCGTGGTTGGCGCGCGCCGGGCGGTCCTGGCGCTCAAGCTCGGCCAGGTGCTCCAAGAGGACGTCCTGGACCTGAGCGTGGGCACGGAGACCGCCGAAGCGCTGCTGAGGAGAGCCGTTGGTGGCGCAGTTCGACGGAAGCCGGCTGCCATCCTCGTGAGCGGGCCGTACGGCGCCGGGAAGACCCATCTGCTGACGATGCTGGCGTCCCTGGCGGCGCAAGAGAGGCTCGCCACGGCGTCGGCGATACTGGACGGTGAGGGCGTGACGCTGGCGGATCCGATGACGATTCTGGAGCCCGTCCTGCGCTCGCTCTGCTTGCCGGGGGAGTCCGCGCCATCCGGCGTAGGCCGGTGGCTCGCCGAGTTGCGCAAGCGTGGCAGTGGCTGGGACCGCCGGTCTCGAATCGCCCAAGCTGTCTTCCAGATGCCAGTCGCAGCGTTCGACGATCCCGATGTCGTGGAGACGTTGGAGGACTACCTCACGACGAGTCTGCCTGTTTCGCACGCGAAGCTGAGGTTGCGAAGGCTCGTACGGCAACCGGTCCAGTTTCCTGCCATGAAGGCGCACCGGATCGCCGAGCGGGCCGAGCGGTTCTGCGAACTGCTGCGGGACTGGGCGGAGTTCTGCGAGGCGGCCGGAGCAAGAGGGCTTGTCGTGGTCATCGACGAGGTGGATGTCGAGTATGCTGCGACGCTCTGGAGCGTCGGGCGCCGCAGACGCAGGCAGCAACTGCTCCACGCGTTGAATGATCTGCTCGGCCAGCCGGTTCCGCTCGTGATCGCGTTCGGGAGCGCGCCCGCCACGGACGAGGAAGCAGCGAACGACGCGGCGCGGGATCTCACAGAGCGCATGTCGCGAATTCAGCAGATCGACGCGCCGCGGCCGGATTCGGCACAGATGCGGGAGTTGGGCAGGCGGCTGTGCGGGTTGTACAGCAGGGCCTATCCGGAATGGGTCTCCGGCGTCGACGAAGGGTCCATCGAACGCGCGATAGACGAGCATGCCAAGCGGTACGCCGAGGGATATGGAGAACCTGGTGACCCTGCGCCGCGCCGGTTCGTGCGCGAGCTGTTGGAATGGCTGGACGTGGCGTTCGATCGGGATTCCATGGACGCCGATGAGGCGTGACGGAGACGAAGCGGCTGGTGAGTGACCGCGAACTCGTCCGCGCTCTGGGGCCGGTCGGCGACGCCTTCTTCGGCAGCTTCAGAACCCTGCGCGACGTGCAGCGCGCCGCGATTCCTCGGATACTGGAGGGACGGGACGTTCTCCTGGCGTCGGCCACCGCGTCCGGCAAGACGGAAGCGGTCCTGGCTCCGCTGGTCGCCAGGACCTGGGACCGGGTGTCCACGCATGGATCCGGAATCCGCATGCTGCTGGTCGCGCCGACACGCGCGCTCGTCAACGACCTTGCGGCGCGCCTCGACGGTCCCCTCGGGCGGCTGGGATTGACTTGCGGCCGCCAGACCAGCGATCACAGGGACAAGCACAGACGCCCGTTCGTACTCATCACGACCCCGGAGTCCTTCGATTCCATGCTCGTGCGGGACGGGCGGGTGGAGGACGGGCGGATCACCGACCACCTGCTTGCGGCCGTGTCGGTTGTCTTCGTCGACGAGGCGCACCTGTTCGATGGCACCGCCCGAGGCGACCAACTGTCCTGGCTGATGGGCCGTCTTCGACGCGTTCGGCGCCTGACCGACGAATCGGGGACGGACGATCGGGCCGGCCTCCAGGTCTGCGCGGGAAGCGCCACGATCAGCGACCCCCAGGGTCTTGCCCGGCGGTTGCTCGGGCCGTCGGCCGTGGCGGTCGAGGTGCCGGGCACACGCGAGCTCAAGGTCTTCGGGCCATCCGGCGCAGCTGCCTGGTTTCCGGTCGAACCGTCTCTGGACGCAGTTGGACTGCGTGACCGCCTCGAACTCGCGCCCGCGGAGAAGTTCGCGGAGGCGGCGGAGCGTCGCATCTGGCAGGCGCTTTCGGGCGCGGGTGACACGCGGTTGCGGAAGGCGCTCGTGTTCGCGCCGACACGCAGGCTCGTGGACACGCTGTCGACCGAACTTGCCGCCATGTTGCCGCGCCGGCGCGCCATCAGGGTTCTGGCCCACCACGGCAGTCTGGAACGCGCGGTCCGCGAACGCGCCGAAGGCGAGTTTGCGGCGGCCGGGGATGCGGTGCTCGTGGCGACGACCACGCTCGAAGTCGGTGTCGACATCGGCGACGTCGATTTCGTCGCGCTGGTCGGCGCGCCTCCGGGGACGCGTTCCCTGCTGCAGCGCATCGGGCGGGCTGGGCGGAGAGTCGGCTGCACCAGGGTGCTGGCACTGCCCCGGACGGCGGTCGAGCAGGCGGCGCTGGCGAGTATGCTGATCGCGGCGCGAGACGGGCGACTGGAGCCAGAGGGCTATGCGCGCCGCTGGTCGGTCTTCGTGCAGCAGGCGGCCAGCTTCGTCGCGCAGGGCAGACCGCGGGGCCGGAAGCGCAGCCACGTGGTCGAGCTGGCTCAGGACGTCTGGCCGGATGACGAACCGGCGAGCGTCGACGCGATCGTGGAGCACCTGCTCGACGAAGATCGCCTCATCGAGGACCGGGGACGGCTCTGGCTCGGCGAGCCGTGGGCCGACCTGTTCGATGCCGGCGGTCGCGGGATGCACGCGAACTTCGGTTCACCGGGCGCAGGCGTTCCCGCCGTCGACGCGAGCACCGGCGAGGTCATCGCGTACGTTGCGGGCCCGCCCTCGGAACGCAAGGGGTTGGCGCTTGGCGGACAGAGTTGGGACATGGAGACGGTGAGCGGCGAGATCCTGCTGAGGCCTCGTGGCGCCCGTTCGGCTCGGGAGGGCTTCCGGTATGTGGCCAGGCGCGCGCCGGTCAGACGTGAGTACGCGGTGCACGTCAGGCGCGGCCTGGGCATGGAAGAAGAAGACGCGCCGCTGGTCGATCTGTCGTCAGGGTTGACCTGGTTCCACTTCGGCGGGGCCGAGTACGAAATCGCTCTGTGCGAACTCGTTCAGGGATTGCGGCCGATCGGGGCGCTGGCCGGATTGGCGGTGCGAGTCGATTCCGGCGGTGCGTTGTCGTCGACTCGGCTCGATGTCTCCGAGAGCAGGCTGCGCCAGGTGGTGGACGACCGCTTCGCGGACCTGGAGCGGGTATTGGCCGTTGGTCCGTATCAGCACGCGCTGCCGGAAGCACGCCGTCGGAGTGTCGTCGCCGCGCTAATGGATGTGCCTGTGTTCCGGCGTTGGTTGCAGTGCCGTCGCGTGTGGCGAATGACTTCTGACGACTCGCGGTGCGAGCATGTACGAGCAATCTGACTGCTTCGACTACGCGGTACGGCAGCGCACGCTGCCCCAACTGGCCGAACCAAGTCCCCACGGCGTTGAGCCACGACGCGCTCGTCGGCGTGAAGTGCACGTGAGAGCGGCGATGCGCGGCCAGGAAACTACGGATCGCTTCCGTCGTATGCGTGCTCAGCCCCCTCGGGTAGCTGCTATTCCGCCCGCCTCTCCGGAGGATTGACGTCCAGTCGCCACTCGATGAGTACGAAGTAGCGGGCCATAGCCGCGTACTCCTGATCCGAGGCCATCATGGTCTCGATTTGGGTGATGGCTCTGGCTCTCGCTGACGCATATTCCGCTGGTACCTTCTCGATGAGGTCCGCGAGCGTCCTGAGCGTCTGGTAGTTGTGCCACCGGCGGCGGCGGAGCTCTTCGCGGTTGAGGCCGAGATCGTCTTCGGCCGCGCGGATGCCGCGACTTGCACGGACCCGCTTCGTGCGGGCGGTGATTCGGACTTCCTGGAGGACTGAATCGGCCTCCCACTTGTACAGTTCTTCGGGATCTTCCAGGTAGGGATCGACGAGATAGGGCTTTTCTCTTGTGGCGGCCCGAACGAATTCATCGAACGGCATGCCACCGCCAGCTCGGCCACGCGGGTCCGGAGTCATCAGTCGGGCTTGTTCTCTGGCGGTCATGCCTGTCCGGGAGCGCACGGCCGGACTGCGCCAGCGACGGTCCTCTCTGGCAACCCGGAAAGTGGCCTTCTTGTACAGCTGGTTGCAGAGCTGGCAACTGTAGGAGAAGTTGTCGTAGCAATACGCCAGCCACCAGTACACGCTCTTGGGGCGGAAGTGCTCCACGTCTCCGTAGGCCACGGTGCTCGTGGACGACTCGCAATAGGCGCACTTGCCGTGGGTTTCCGCCTTCAGATGCGCCTTTGCGCGGCGCCAGACTCCGGAATCAGGCTTGCCACCGCTTCGCCGCAGGCCGATCAGAGCCAGGTTCTTCTCGATCGGGTGCGACATCGTGCCCCTCCGGGAGGTCGACGGGGATTCCGTTGGGTGCGGCTCTTCTTCGTAGACGGCTTTTTCGCCTATTCATAGGTGTTTTTGCTCGCGGACGATCACTTTTCGGTTCGTTTTGCGCGGGGACAGCGCCCCGGACAGCGCCCACCCGCCTCTTTCGGGCGGCCAGCCCGGCCTGATCACGGCGCCCGGACGCTTCGGTCGTCCCCTCCGCCCCCCTGGACATTCGCGCGGCGTTTTGGTACAGTGCCTTGGGAAGGGAGATGCCTCTGCGATGGCCGTAGCAGCGACGACGAGGTTCTCGGGACGTGCCTTCTGGGTCGCGTTGGGTGCCACCAGCGATCGACGTCGCATGGACCGACAATGCCGCCGTGCCGGTGAGGCGCCCAACACGGTCCGGCGGTGGCGGGAGAGTTGAGCGATGCGAGACGTGGCTCACAGCGCCGCTCCCCCCGACCAGGCGCCGTATGCGGTGGCCGAGGCCGTCTTCGCTGATGCCAAAGCCTACCTCTCATCGCGCGAAGCCCAGCAGATGAGTGAGAGCGAGCTCGAACGGGAGCTGGACCGACGGGGCCAGGAGTTGATGCGCAGGCTCCTGCAAGGACACCTCGATCAACGCACCCCGGGGGAGGCCGCCGGTCCGGTCGAGGGGGTCGACGATGTCGAGCGCTCGCAGCGGCGTCTGCAGGAACGCCACCCGGAGACGACCTTCGGGACGGTGCAGGTTGCGCGCCCGGGCGGGTCGCGCTCGTCGATGGCGCCGAGACGCAGCTCCACCGCGCGAGCGCCGCCGTCGACCTTACGGTGTGGTAATCGACCTCATCCAGGTGGCCGAGTACGTCTGCAGGCGGTGCCTGTGTTCCCATCGCCACCGGCGTCATCGAAGGGGCGTGCGGTACCTGGTCCGCGACCGTGATGGAGTTCACTGGTGCACGCTGGTGCTACCCAGTACCGCTGTTTCATCCATGCGCGGGTCTGGATCCGCCGGGTGGCCAACTTGGTTGGAGCCGAGGCGGTTCTGAAGCTCCGGGTGCTACGAAGCCAGCCGCGACCTCGATGCGTACTGGGACTTCCACGACACGGGAGTACCAGCGGGGCACCACGCCCAGCGATACGCTGATGGAATAGCGCGGCCGGTCAGCAAGCCGCCCCCGCCGCCCTCCCCACCACGCCTTCGACGGGTCAAGTAGCTCTTGCCGTGCCGCTGGCAGAAGCCCCTTGGGCCGTCGACGAAGAAGAGCCGCACCCGATTCCGTTGAGCGTCAACTCCCGCGTCGGCGTGCACGTAGGCGATCTCGAGCCGGACGGCGCCCTGCTTCACGCTGACCGTGGAGAGGGGCACCAGGGAAGGCCCCCGGCTGAAGTCGGTCCCGCCGGAGAAGCTCAGGGTGTTGGCCGCCTCCGGGTCGTCGTCCTGGAACATCCACCCGGGCTGGCCCCGCCACACGACCACGATCGCGGGGTGGTGCACGTCGCCCATCGACACGTCTTCCCGTTCCGGCAGCGCATCCCAGTCGCGACACGCCGGTTCGCCCGCCGCTTGGTCGGCGGCGTAGGTGTCGGTGATCCAGGTGACGGCGACCGACGCCGTGAGCGACATCGGCTGGGCGAGCGCCGAGGCCGCGGTGGCCATCGCGAGAATCAGCACGCTGGCGTATCGAAGCATTCTTCTGTCCTCCTCACAGGGCGCAGTTCGACGCGGTGTAGCTGTTGGCGATGTTGATCCCGGAGGTCAGCATCTTCGAGCTGAGGTGGCCCTACTTCTCCAGACCCCGCCGCCGGGCGCCGGGCTCAGTGGTTCTTGAAGGTGTTGTAGCGTCCCAGGGTGGGGAGCTGGACGGCGGCATAGAGTTCGAGCAGGGCTTGGCGCACGCCGTGGTCATCGGCTTCCGCGACGACAACCCAACTCACCTTCATGGCTTTCACGCTCTGCAGCGTCGCCGCGTCGATGGGGGGTTTACCCTTGTGGCTCGCGATTGTCGCGGGCAGATGCCCCGTTGTGCCGTTCCCAAGCCTGTGCTGTTGGATTCGCCGTCTCAGGTTCTTGGTCCGGCCAACGTAGCAAGGTTGGTCCTCGATGAAGAACGCGTAGACGCCAGGCTCCTGCGGCGGTTTATCTTCACCAACCGGGATCACCGCGGGGCAGCGGGTTAGTTCGCCGTACTTCTGCTCAACGTCGGCGAGCCGCGCCTTGAAGTCGTCGCGCTCGGGCTGTCTCATAAACGGCATTATAGGGGCGCTCGCGGTTGCGCTCGGCCAGAGCCTCGCGGACCTGAGCGGCCGGGGCGCCCACGCGCCTACGGCGGCGATGCGGGCGCCCAATCGCGGCGGCCGACGTCGCGACAGCCGGGGGATTTTCGGACACCTTGAGCGGGCGCGCCGCCAGGCGGATGCGCCGGGGTGACGGACGTTCAGCCGTCCCGTTTCCGGCACGCGGTCGACGCCGTGGGCGAGCAGGATGTCTACTTGGTCGTCCTCGTCCCCGCCGCCGCCCTGCAGCTCGGCGAGAGCGACACGACGTGGTCCGCCGGGGCCGGGGGCGGACGGTGCGTCTGCCCCCCACGGCCGTGCAGGACGTGCGAGCCGGCCCAGGCGTCCGGAAGGGCTACTGGCCGCGGCGCGACCGCACCGAGCGCCAACAGCCTCCCGAGGCGAGGCCTGCGCGTCGGCCGTCCGTCGCCGCCGTGAGGGTCCGTGGGGCCCGACCTGGAGCCTTCTCGCCAGCGCGGTGCTCCTGGCGCATCACCAGGTCGAGCTTCGCGGCCCAGGCCCGGTACTGCTCGCATGTCGCTGCTTGTCGAGCGCCACCCAATCGACGGACTTCAAGTGGTGGACTGAAATCGCTTCGGCGCATGGGGACGTGCCAAGCTGGTCCTCTCCCGACATGCTACGGGCCGGAGACGGGGGGGCGTCCTACTCGGCGGTGCCGTGGCGCTGATCCTGCCAGCCGGTGATCCGCCCCTCGAGCGTGGCCAGCCGCCGATCTACGTCGGCGACGGTGGCGGCGAGAGCGGCGACGGTGGCGCCAAGGGCGGCGATCCGGCTGTTCGTGTCGCGCCAGAGCAAGACCACCACGGCGATCACGATGGCCGGCGACAAGATGTCGGTCCAGGGCATGGTCCCTTCATCCTACACCGAAGGCGAGCGTGTCGGGCCGTCCGGGGTCTCGCGGTCGGGTGAACGCGGCCGCGCCCGCATATGTCGACGGCGAAGTCGACGGCGAAATCGTGTTCCGGTAGGTGGCGCTGGGCGGGCGTGTTCCGGCAACCTTGCAGGCGCCGCCGGACCGTTTGCGGAGCCGCGGCGTCTCGACACTTGGCGAGAGAGCGACCTTCCTGGCGAATCCGACCAGGGGTGCGTCGTCGAGCGGTGACGAGTCAGTTCGGTGCGGCGTTGGGTCTGATAAGCGGTATTCGGTTAACCTCAGGTCGGCGGAGCGGGCCCTGGGGTTCCACCGGAGTGTGAGCGGCCGCGGAGGCTCCCGTGCTGCGGCTTGGTTGCCGCTCCGGCCGCGCCGAGGTCCCCTGCTCCGCGGCCGGCCCGCCGCCCGTCACCACGCCCGGCGCGCCGCAGAACCTGAGTGGGGTGCCGGGCGACGAGCAGGTGACGCTGAGCTGGGACGCCCCGTCGAGCGACGGCGGTTCCGCGATCATCCGGTACGAGTATGCGATCGACGACAGCGGGACCTGGATCGACGCGGACCTCGATCTGGAGGAAACGGTGCCGGACCTGACGAACGGGCAGCCGTACCCGTCCCAGGACGGGCGCGGGTTGTCGACGAGGATCGGTTCGGCCTGGGGCGCGACCCAAAGCGGCGTGCAGTCGCTGTGGAGCCGCCAGGACGCCTCGGGGCTGGTGAGAAACGCGGCGCTCGACGCGGCGCAACGCTACCAGGTCGAGTTGCGGTACGGGCTTGACGGGCTGAAGGGCCGCGCGCGGTGGGCGCCCTACTACATCGGTGTGGAGTCTGGCGGCGGATCGCGCCAGGCGCTTCGCCAGGGCGTGACGCTCACCTTGGGCCGCTTCGACGCGGCGCTCGAGCTGGGCCAGCGCCAGGTCGGTCCCGGCGCGGATCCGGAGCACGCCGTACAGCTTCGCGGCACGCTGCGCTGGTAGGCGCGAATGGAGGTGGGCCATGGGTAGCGCCGTGGCGTGTTCGCGGTGCGACGCTACGCCTCGCCGGGCCGGGCCATGCGGTAGCCGACCCCGCGCTCGTTGAAGATCCAGTCCGGACGGGCGGCGTCGTCGCCGAGCCGGTGGCGCAGCCGCTTGACGTAGGCGCGCACGATCTTGGGGTTGGCCTTTTCGCGTCCGGCCCAGACCTGGCGCAGCAGGGCCTCGTGGGTCAGGACCCGGCCCGCGCCCTGCGCGAGCACGCGCAGCAGCTCGTACTCGGTCGGCGTCAGCGTCACCGGGCGCCCGGCCACGCTGACCCGGCGCCGGTCGTAGTCGATGGCGAGCTCGCCGAGTACGAAGGGGACGGGGTTCGACCGCCGGCGCAGGGCCGCCCGGATGCGCGCCGTGAGCTCGGTCGGCGAGAACGGCTTGACCACGTAGTCGTCGGCGCCGGCCTCCAGCGCCCGCGCGATGGTCTCGTCGCGCCCGTAGCCCGAGATGAAGATGACCGGCAGGTCGGTGAGCTCGGGCACGGTCTGCATCAGCTCGACGCCGTCGGTCCCGGGCAGCATCAGGTCGAGCAGGACCAGGTGGGGCTTCTCGGCCCGGATGATGCGCGCCAGCTCCCGGGGGTCGCCGGTGACCAGCGGGGCGTAGCCCGCCTCCGCCAGCGTGTCGCGGACATGGCGCAGCGTCTCCGGGTCGTCGTCGACCACCAGGATGGGTACCGATTCGGGTGCTTGGCCCGGCGCGCCGGGGCGGACCGGGGCGGGACCGGCGCCGGACACCGCGGCCACCGGGATCGTGAAGGTGAAGCGCGCGCCGAGCCCGACGCCGCCGCTCTCGGCCCGGATGCGCCCGCCATGGGCCTCGACCAGGCCCTTGCAGATGGCGAGTCCCAGCCCGCCGCCGACGCCGCTCTCCCGGTCCCCGGCGGCGGTGTACTTGCGGAACAGCTGGCCGAGATGGTCCGGCGCGATGCCCCGGCCCTCGTCGGAGACCGAGACCGCCACCTGCAGTCCCTCGCGCGCCGCCGCGACCCGGATGGGGGCGGACTCCGGAGACTGGTGCGCGGCGTTGGCGAGCAGGTTGTTGAGCACCTGCACCATGCGCTGCCGGTCGGCCATGACCCGGGGCAGGTCGGGCGGCAGGTCGATGCGGACGGTGTGCCGCCCGCCGCCGCTGATGAACGTGCCGCGGGCCTGGTCCACCAGCGCGGCGACCTCGGAGGGCTCGGGCGCGACCGACAGCGTGCCGGCGTCGATGCGCCCGGCGTCGAGCAGGTCGCCGATCAGGCTGTCCATGCGGTCGGCCTGCGCGTCGATGATGCGGAAGAACTGCGCCACCTCGGCCGGGCCGAAGAGGCGCGAGGCGCGGAGCACCGTGGCGGCCGAGCCCTTGATCGAGGTCAGCGGCGCGCGCAGCTCGTGGCTCACCATGCCCAGGAACTCCGCCCGCATGCGCTCGAGCTCCCGAAGCGGCGCCAGGTCCTGGAGGGTGACCACCACCGAGGCGACCGCGCCGGCAGGGCCGTCCGGGTCGTGGATCGGGGTGGCGTTGACGAGCGTCGTGATGCTGCGCCCGTCCGGGACCGAGAGCACGATCTCCTCGGCCCGTACCGTCTCGGCGCCGCTCAGCGCCCCGGCGAGCGGGAGCTGGTCGAGCGCGATCTCGCGCCCGTCGGCACGCCGGTAGGTGATGACCTTGAGCAGCTGCTCGGCGGACTGGCCGGGGGCGCACAGGCTCTCCACGATGCGCCTGGCCTCGCGGTTGAGCGAGACCAGGTCGCCGGTCCGCGCATTGAACACCAGGACGCCGACCGGCGAGGTCTCGATCAGGGCCTCCAGGTCGGCCCGGACGCGCTGCTCGGCGCGGTAGGTGCGCGCGTTGGCGATCGCCGTCGCGGCCTGCGAGGCGAACAGCACCAGGATCTCCTCGTCCTCGTCGGTGAACGGCTCCCCGCCCTCCTTCTCGGCGAGATAGAAGCCGCCGACATGGACGCCGCGATGGTGCATCGGCGTGATCTGGACGATCTTCAACGGCAGCCGGTCCGTGGGGAAGCCAAGCGCGTGCACGTAGGCCGGGAAGTCGGCGCTCCGGAGCGGCCCCTCCAGGTCGCGGAAGTGCTCGAAGAGCCGCGGCCCGTCGGACCACTCCGCCATCCGCCGGTGCTCCTCCGCGGTGAAGCCCGAGGTGACGAAGTCCTGCGGCGCCCCCGCCTCGTCGATGGTGTCGATGCCGCCCAAGCGCGCGCCGGTGAGCGCCCGGGCGCTGTCGACCACCTCGTTGAGCACGGTCTCGAGGTCGAGGCTCGCACTGATGCGCACGCTCGCCGCGCTGAGCGCGGAGATGCGGGCGCGCAGCGCCGTGTTTTCAGCCGCCGTTGGCTCGCGCTCGGTCATTCGTTCTCCCCCTTCCGCCCGCCGCCCGCCGGCGGGTGATTCGGTGCCGGACCGCGGCCCCGGCGATTCGGTCCGAGTCCGGTATTGTGCGTCTACTTCGGCGTAATTCGCTAGTTATTCGCTTACTTTACCAATTAATGGGCGCCATTGTCACGCACCATTTTAGTATGATTACAAAGGTATTTATGTGCGGACCCCCGGGGAAGTCGGGCAGGCCGCCGGAGCACCGTATGGGGGATTCGCCATGAAGCAACTTCACACGCAACCTGCCACTGAGCTTGAACGCTGGGCAT
Source organism: Vicinamibacterales bacterium (assembly GCA_965215895.1). GTDB lineage: Bacteria > Acidobacteriota > Vicinamibacteria > Vicinamibacterales > UBA8438 > JAJEEA01. The sequence goes on from OZ244130.1 coordinate 2,492,999, forward strand.
TCCCTGCTGGAAAGGCAAGGGTGCCAAACGGTAGAGCTATCAATAACGCTCGACCGATAGCGATGCTGGGCACCATGCTGCTGATGGCGTCGACAATGCTGGCGGCGGCATGCAGCGACGACGCCCAGCCGATCGCGCCGAGCCCCGTGGAAACAGGGCTCGCAGCAGCCGATGGCGTGGGGGTCGGCGCCGGCGGCGCGGCCGCCGCGGCGACCCCGCACGCAACTAGGCTGCCGGACGCGCCGGCCGACGCCCTGGCCAACCCCCGGCCGGGAACCGAACCGACCCTGTACTTCGACAGGACCACGCCGCTGCCCCCCGGCATCAGCGAGAGGAAGCTGACGCAACGGGCGGCGGCGCTCAGGCCCCCGGGAGTCCGGGCCGCCAGCAGCGCGCGGCCGGGAAGAATCCAGAACTTGACGACGAGGTTCTTCAAGGCTTTAGGTGGGGACAGGCACCTTGGTATCTACTGGGACGGCGTCGAGAACGGCGACGATCGAGCCAGGGTACCGGTTGCTGCTTGAGGACCTCAGCGGAACGGTGGTACTGGACCAGGATTTCTCGCCCACGGGGCTGTCACACACGCTCAATGATCCGCCGACCGGATATTTGATCCTGTGGGCCTGGGCAGTATCCGGAGAGGGCTACTACGGACCATTTCAGATCGAAGTGATCGAGATCCCCGAGGAGGAGACCGATCTGCCGTACCCGCCGGGCCAGGTACGGAACCTGCGGACGAGCGCATCATCCGCGGCCACGTGCGACCACGGCCCGATCGAGGGCTGCCGCCAGCCGACGACGGCCACCTTCACAGGCCCGGCCGGCGGCGCATCACCGACGCAGTACAGAGTCGATTTGGGGGCAGCTTCGGCAGACGAGACGCTGGTGGCGTATGCGGCGGCGGGTACGACGGCGCGGTGCGGTCGCTGGAGTGAAGGACGCTGGTGTCCGAAGGCCGCGTGCGAAAGGAGAGCCGTTGCGTTGATCGAAGTCGGAGTCCTGTTCTACGCGGCATCACTGGTGGCCGCGTCGGCCATAGGGTGGATTGCGCGAGCGGTGTTCCAGTGGTAGCGGCAACATGAAAAGGACTCCCCACCATTTGGCAAGGCCCTCGCTGCCGCTCGGAGCGTGCCTGCCTCGCGCACGGTCAACCGCGACCGTCAACCCGCCGCCTTGTCCAATGAGAAGTGAGCCTGAAGGGAGGATTGATTCCAACGTGAGATGAGCCTGAAGGGGGCTGGGTCCCGGATCATCGGAGGATGATCGTGAAGCTCGACACCCAGCGCCTGCAGACCCTGGACCAGGTTCGGGAGTTCCTTGCCGGCAGCCGACCGCTCGACCTGCAGCCGGAGACCCGGGCCGAGGCCTACGCGTTCGTGGCCGAGACCCTGCAACGGTTCGACTACTCCCGCCGGGGGAAGGCCGACAAGGGCCTGATCCGCCGCTTCCTGAACAAAGGTGACCGGCCTCTCACGCGCGCAGGTCACCCGCCTGCTGCACCAGCACCGGACCACAGGAGCCATCGCCGCCCGCCGCCGCCCCCGGCACCCCTTCCCACGCCGCTACACCAAGGCCGACATCGGGCTGCTCGCCGAAGTCGATGCCCTCCACGGCACCCTCTCCGGTCCGGCCACCCGCAAGCTCTGCGTCCAGGCCTTGCAGCTGTTCGGCGACCGCCGCTTCGAGCGCCTCGCCGCCATCTCCAACGGACACCTCTACAACCTGCGCCACTCGACCAGCTATCAACGCCGGCGCGGGACGATGCCCGCGCCGCCGACCCGCTCCCGTGCACATCGCCATCGGCGAGCGGCGCCGGCCCCAGCCCTTCGGACAACCCGGCTACCTGCGGGTCGATTCCGTCCACCAAGGAGACCTCGACGGCATCAAGGGCCTCTACCACCTCAACCTCGTCGACGAGGTCACCCAGTTCCAGTTCATCGGCTCGGTCGAGCGCATCGACACGCCCTGCCTCGCCCCCGTCCTCGAAGCCCTGCTCCGGGCGTTCCCCTTCAACGTCCGCGGATTCCACACCGACAACGGTTCGGAGTTCATCAACCACAAAATCGCCGCCCGGCTGCAAGCCCTCCACATCGACGAGTTCACCAAGTCCCGACCCCGCCGCAGCAACGACAACGCCCTCGTCGAGAGCAAGAACGGCTCGGTCATCCGCAAGCACCTCGGATACGGCCACATCCCCAGCCGTTACGCTGAACGCGTCAACGCCTTCACCCAGCAGAACCTCTCCCCCTACCTGAACTTCCACCGCCCCTGTCTCTTCCCCGTCGATGAAGTCGACGCCAAGGGCCGCGTCCGCAAACGCTACCCCCACGCCAACGTCATGACCCCCTACGAGAAGCTCAAGTCGTTGCCCAACGCCGCCGCCTGCCTCAAGCCGGAGACCTCCTTCGACCAGCTCGACGCCGTCGCCGCCGCCATGAGCGACAACGACGCGGCACGCGCCCTCAACCAGGCTCGCGACCGCCTGTTTGCCTCCATCGACCCGGCGGCCTGAAACACCACGCTCCGGGCGGCGTTGACCCGCAGGGCGTTCAGGGACTCGGCCCGGGGCCCAACGGCGGCTGACGGATGGGTCGGGGCGGAGGTAGCTCCGGGAGGGCCGGCGTGTCAACGCCGTCAGGACGCGTGGCGCAATCTCCGACTGAGCAAGCCTGGACCGTGACACAACACCAGGGACCGGCTCGGTCTGGGAGAGCTCGGAGCGGTCACCAGGTTCCGGTGGGCACAACCGGGGCCATCACCCCTCGGCTGAGTCCGCTCCCTGCACTACCCGAACGCATCGTGGCCTGGGCCAGCGCCGGGGGCCATGGACGCCAGCGCTCCCATGGACGCAAACAGCGCGCCCACAGGAGCTTGCAAAACCGCAAAGAACGCGGTTTCGCACAGCGCCCACAGCCATCCTCTTCCTCTTCATCAAGATCCACAGAGAAGATCCGGTGCTCGGACCGCGTCGCAGGTGTCGAGATTGATCGCGCCCACAACCCCTCGTTGCCGCCATGAAAGATAATGTCGGTCAGCGTGCGCCGGCTCACCGCAGCCCGCGCCAGGATCCCTGTTTCGATCCGCTGATTCGGTCGCCCGTCAGCCGCGACTCACGTGCCGCCGCTTCAGGCTCATTTCTGGATTGGAAAGGACTTCGCCTTGTCCAATGAGAAGTGAGCCTGAAGGGAGGATTGATTCCAACGTGAGATGAGCCTGAAGGGGGCTGGGTCCCGGATCATCGGAGGATGATCGTGAAGCTCGACACCCAGCGCCTGCAGACCCTGGACCAGGTTCGGGAGTTCCTTGCCGGCAGCCGACCGCTCGACCTGCAGCCGCAGACCCGGGCCGAGGCCTATGCGTTCGTGGCCGAGGCCCTGCAACGGTTCGACTACTCCCGCCGGGGGAAGGCCGACAAGGGCCTGATCCGCCGCTTCCTGACAAGGTGACCGGCCTCTCGCGCGCGCAGGTCACGCGCCTGCTGCACCAGCACCGGACCACAGGAGCCATCGCCGACCGCCGCCGCCCCCGGCACCCCTTCCCACGCCGCTACACCAAGGCCGACATCGGGCTGCTCGCCGAAGTCGATGCCCTCCACGGCACCCTCTCCGGTCCGGCCACCCGCAAGCTCTGCGTCCGGGCCTTGCAGCTGTTCGGCGACCGCCGCTTCGAGCGCCTCGCCGCCATCTCCAACGGACACCTCTACAACCTGCGCCACTCGACCAGCTATCAACGCCGGCGCGGGACGATGCCCGCGCCGACCCGCCCCGTGCACATCGCCATCGGCGAGCGGCGCCGGCCCCAGCCCTTCGGACAACCCGGCTACCTGCGGGTCGATTCGGTCCACCAAGGAGACCTCGACGGCATCAAGGGCCTCTACCACCTCAACCTCGTCGACGAGGTCACCCAGTTCCAGTTCGTCGGCTCGGTCGAGCGCATCGACACGCCCTGTCTCGCCCCCGTCCTCGAAGCCCTGCTCCGGGCGTTCCCCTTCAACGTCCGCGGATTCCACACCGACAACGGTTCGGAGTTCATCAACCACAAAATCGCCGCCCGGCTGCAAGCCCTCCACATCGACGAGTTCACCAAGTCCCGACCCCGCCGCAGCAACGACAACGCCCTCGTCGAGAGCAAGAACGGCTCGGTCATCCGCAAGCACCTCGGATACGGCCACATCCCCAGCCGTTACGCTGAACGCGTCAACGCCTTCACCCAGCAGGTCCTCTCCCCCTACCTGAACTTCCACCGCCCCTGTCTCTTCCCCGTCGATGAAGTCGATGCCAAGGGCCGCGTCCGCAAACGCTACCCCCACGCCAACGTCATGACCCCCTACGAGAAGCTCAAGTCGTTGCCCAACGCCGCCGCCTGCCTCAAGCCGGGGACCTCCTTCGACCAGCTCGACGCCGTCGCCGCCGCCATGAGCGACAACGACGCGGCACGCGCCCTCAACCAGGCTCGCGACCGCCTGTTTGTCTCCATCGACCCGGCGGCCTGAAACACCACGCTCCGGGCGGCGTTGACCCGCAGGGCGTTCAGGGACTCGGCCTGGGGCCCAACGGCGGCTGACGGATGGGTCGGGGCGGAGGTAGCTCGGGAGGGCCGGCGTGTCAACGCCGTCAGGACGCGTGGCGCAATCTCCGACTGAGCAAGCCTGGACCGTGACACAACACCAGGGATCGGCTCGGTCTGGGAGAGCTCGGGGCGGTCACCAGGTTCCGGTGGGCACAACCAGGGCCATCACCCCTCGGCTGAGTCCGCTCCCTGCACTACCCGAACGCATCGTGGCCTGGGCCAGCGCCGGGGGCCATGGACGCCAGCGCTCCCATGGACGCAAACAGCGCGCCCACAGGAGCTTGCAAAACCGCAAAGAACGCGGTTTCGCACAGCGCCCACAGCCATCCTCTTCCTCTTCATCAAGATCCACAGAGAAGATCCGGTGCTCGACCGCGTCGCAGGTGTCGAGATTGATCGCGCCCACAACCCCTCGTCGCCGCCATGAAAGATAATGTCGGTCAGCGTGCGCCGGCTCACCGCAGCCCGCGCCAGGATCCCTGTTTCGATCCGCTGATTCGGTCGCCCGTCAGCCGCGACTCACGTGCCGCCGCTTCAGGCTCATTTCTGGATTGGAAAGGACTCCCGCTACGCGGGTCCTCCGCTCCGCTCCGGCCCTGCGGGTGACTGCCGCGCCCGACCGTGCGGGGATGCTCTTGAGGGCCAGCCGGAAGGCTGGCCCTCCTTTAACGCGAAGAAGTGCGGCGTAGGGGCAGCCGCTCCGTTGTCGCGGAGAACCGCTCCAGTAGACTCGGGAGACCGGGCCAGAACGAACTCACCCCGCACGTCCGGTCCGGACGCCAGGAGCTACCGTTGAGGATCGCCTCATGTGGCTGCGCTCCCGACACGGTGCGAATCGAAACAGGCGCGGTCACGGAGCATCGCGCAGGCGACGTTCAGCAGGCGGTCGGCCACCGAGCGCAGAGCGCGGGCGTGGCCATGACCGCGGGCTCGCAGCGACCGGTACTTGTCGTGGCTGACCGGATCGTGTTGGGCCGCGACCCGGGCCCAGTGGTAGGCGGCGTCGCGCAGCCGGTTGTGGGCTGCCTGTCGCCGCGTCACGATCATGCTCTTCCCCGAACGGCGGGTGACCGGAGCTACCCCGCAGAGACAGCGAAGCGCGTCGTAGTCCCGCCGCCCCACCGCGTCGCTTCCCTCGGCAAGCAGCATCGAGAGCACCTTGGTGCCAACGCCGGGCAGCGACAGCAGGATGGCCGCATCCCGGGGCTCCTTCGACGATGACTCGTCCTCCGGGGACGCGTTGGCGTCGTCCGCCGGAGCAGCATCGGCGAGCTGATGCACCAACCGCTCGAGCTCGTGGCGCGCGTGATCGAGCTGGCGGTTGACCAGGGCGAGGCGTTCGGTGGCGAGCCGCAAATGTGCAACGGCGGCCTCGGCTGTGCCCGGGGCGAGCTTGATGGCTGGTGCTCGCAGCCGATCGCGCAGCGTCGACGCGCTGACCCGACGGATGCGGTGCTGCTTCAACACTCTGGTGAGCGTGACCTCGCGAACGCGCTGACCCGCGCGCGGCGTCGGCAGGTTTTGCCAGAGGTTGAGCGCCCACGGCGCCGCAACGTCGTCGTCAACCGCGTCGAGGAACTGCGGGTAGTAGCGCCAGAGCTGCTGCCGTATCCGATTCGCCAACCGAACGCGTTCCCGCGTCAGGTCTTCGTCGAGACGCGACCACTCCCGCAATTCAATGATCGCCGGGTCGGTCGGTTCCAGCCGTCGCAGACAGTGCGGGTCGGTACGCAGCGCCGAGGCGAGTACCCGCGCGTCCCGCCGGTCGTCCTTCGCGCCCGCCGGCGAGAAGCGGTCCCGGAAACGGTCGAGCTGCTTCGGGTTGATCGAGTGGACGGCGAAGCCCCGCTCCATCAGGCTCTCGACCACCGGTCCGTGCGGCGTCTCGATCGCCACGCCGATTTCGCCCGCCGCGCCCGCCCCGAACGACAGCAGCCAGTCCGCCATCTGCGACAGCCCTGCGCCGCCGTGCTCGAACTCCCGTTCCCCGAGCACCTTCCCGGCGGCGTCGAGCACACACGCCTGATGTTTCCTTGACCCCCAGTCGACACCCGCGAACCATGCCAGCTTCAAGTTGAACCTCCCCTTGCCGAGTCGAACGGGCGCGCCTCGATGCCTGCCGGTCCCTGTACTGGCGCTCTGCGGCGCAAACTCCCCACGGGGCATCCATCGGAGGCTGGACCGCCGGGGCACAGGTCCTTTTCAGGTGCTCGATGCACAGGGACCCCTGGGTGCTCCCGGCGGCCTGCCCGACTCCGCGAGGCCATCCCGCGAAGTCATCCGGAAGGGTACAGGGACCCCCTGAGCACTCGGAACAGTGATCCCCTGGCGATGATCGACGGGGCGAGACACGGTCGTCTCGTCGACCAAGCCAGGAGGACGCGGAGGTGATCAGGATGTCCCAGTGGGCCGAGATCCGGCACTTGCATCTGGTGGAGAGGGTGCCGAAGAAGGAGATCGCGCGGCGGTTGAAGTTGGACGTGAAGACGGTGCGGCGATCCATCAGCCGGTCGACGCCGCCGGTGCGGGTGTCGCCGACACGGCCGGGGACCCTGGACCCGTGGCGGGAGCGGATCAGGCAGTGGCTGCGCGAGGAGCCGCGGTTGACCGCGAAACGGATTCGTCGGTTGTTGCTGCCGATGGCGGGACCGCTCCCGGCGCGGACGGTGCGCTGGTACGTCGCGGGGCTGAGGACGGCCACCACGAGGAAGGAGGCCTTCGTGCACCGCAGCGTGCTGCCCGGCACGACGATGGAGGTCGACTTCGGCGAGTCGTGGGTCGACATCGCCGGCGTGCCGTGCAAGGTCAAGTACCTGGTGGCGACGCTGCCGTTCTCCAACGCGTACTTCGCCAAGGCGTACCCGGTCGAGCGGATCGAGTCGCTGCTCGACGGCATCGAGTCGGCGTTCCGCTACTTTGGGGGTCTCGTGGACCGCCTCGTGCTCGACAACACCTCGCTGGCCGTCAAGGACGTGTTGGCGGGCCGGGACCGGGTGCAGACCGAGGCGTTCGATGCGTTCCGGGGCGGGTATCCGTTCCGGGCGGAGTTCTGCGCGCCGGCAAAGGGCTGGGAGAAGGGTTCTGTGGAGGGAGGTGTGAAATACGTCCGGAACCTGGTGTTCCGGCCGCGGCTGGCGGTCGAGAGCTGGGCGGCGCTCAACGCGGCGATCATCACGGAGCTGGAGGCCGATTTGCCGATGCGCCACCTCGACGACGGGCGCTCGGTCGAGGAAGCGTTGGCGCAGGAGCGGGAGCACCTGCGGGCGATGCCTGCTCACCTTCCCGCCACCTGCCGCGTCGTCGCGCGAGTGGCCGACAAGTTCGGACACGTCCACGTGGACCGCGTGACGTACTCGGTGCCGATTCGCCACGCCTACCGGCCGGTGTGGGTGAAGCTGTATCACGACCGGGTGGCGATCGCGGTCGGCGCCGAGGTGGTCGCAGAGCATCGCCGGGTGTTCTGCCGGGGCGCCAAGGTCCTCGATGCGCTTCACGTGCTGCCGTTGCTGGAGCGCAAGCATCGGGCCGTGGCCGAGGCGACGGCTCTCCTCGACTGGCGGCTGGCCCCGGTGTGGCAGCGGGCGCGGGCGGAGCTGGCCAAGCACACGCGCAAGCCCGATCAGGAATGGGTCCGGATGCTGCGGCTGATGGAGACCCACCCGGCCCCGGCCGTCGAGCGCGCGGTGACGGCCGCCCTCGAGCGCCATTCGCCGCGCCTGGAGACGGTGCGGCTCATCCTCCGTCAGCAGCAGGCCGGCCCGCCGCCGGTGTGCCCGCCGGTCGCAGGCGTGCGTCCGGAGCTGGCGCGGATCGCGGTACCCGCTCCGAAGCTGTCGGCGTATGACGCGCTGGTGGAGGACCCCTGCTGATGGCTACCACAATTGCCGAGCCCCCGCATCTGGCGGCGGACCTGAAGACGCTGTGCCTGTCGACGATCGGGGCGCAGTGGCGGCTGCTGGCCGAGCAGGCCGCCCGCCAGCGACAGGCGCCGGCCGACTACCTGGCGCAGCTGGTGCACCTGGAGGTGACCGGACGCCGGGAGCGCCGCATCCAACGCCGCATCCAGGATGCCCGCTTCCCGATGCTGAAGACGCTGGACGCCTTCTCGTTCGAGGCGCAGCCCGACCTCGACCGCGACGCGATCCTGCAGGTCTTCGACTGCCGCTTCGTCGCCGACGCCGCCAACGTCGTGTTCGTCGGCGGAGTCGGCACGGGGAAGACGCATCTGTCCATCGCCTTGGGGATGACCTGCTGCCAGCATGACTACCGGGTGCGGTTCGTGACCGCGGCCGAGCTGGTCACGCTGCTCGTCGAGGCGCAGCAGCAGGGCAGGTTGGCCCGAAAGCTCGCCCAGCTCGCCCGCTTCGATTTAGTCATCGTCGACGAGCTGGGCTACGTTCCGCTCGACAAGGCCGGCGCCGACCTGCTGTTCGGGTTCATCAGCCAGCGCTACGAACGCCGGAGCCTGGTGGTGACGACGAATCTGCCGTTCGCGCGCTGGTCCGAGGTCTTCCTCGACCCGACGGCGGCCGCCGCGGTCATCGACCGGATCGTGCATCACGCGACGGTCTTGCAGACCACCGGCGGCAGCTTCAGGCTGCAGGCCGCCAAGCGGAACCAGGCGCCGGCACCCGGCAAGAGGGGAGCCCGTTGATGCCTCCGGGTCGTGCACCTGTCGGCAATTATTCTGCCGGTCGCCGTGGTGGCGATGGGCCGGTTGCGGGAGCACCCGCGGCGCGTGTGGCACTGCCCGTTTTCCTCACGGAGGACGGGTTGGTCACCGGATGCGCAGGTTCGGCGATTGCGCGAGAAGCGGATGGCAGGCAAGACGTTGGCGGCGGCCGCCGCGGCGGCGGGGATGAGCGGCGGGCGGCGCGCAAGGCGACGAAGCCGAGGTGCTGTCCACGCTGCTCGCCGAGCGCTACGAGCGCCGCTCGGTGATGGTGACGAGCAACCTGGTGTTCAGCCCGTGGGACCGGAACGTCCGGGCGCCGAGCCGCCTGACACCGGTCCGTTACGTAACAGTGAGGAGTAGTCGTGGCGTTGACGAACGCGGAGCGGCAGGCGCGTTACCGGGAGCGGCGGAAGGCCGGCGAGTCCCGGACCCGGTACCGCCGGCCGGCGGACCGGAGAACGCGGCCACAGCAGTGGAACGACGCGGTGCAGACGCTCCTGGCGCTGCAGGACCAGTACCGGGAGTGGCGGGACGCGTTGCCGGAATCCCTCGCCGGGTCCGCGACCGCGGAGTTGCTCGAGCAGGCGATCTGGATCTGTCGGTGCTGGAGGCTGTCGAGCTGCCCAGGGGCTTCGGGCGTGACGGCTAGACCGCCGGCGACAGCTTCCGGTTGGCGGCCACGAAGGGGAGCCGGGCGCCGGCATCCGGAGGCCGTTGATGCCTGTGGGGTCGTGCTCCTCGGTTCGGACCCGCCCCCGGGACGCACGGCAAGCTTGTCGGGAGGTCGGCGCCGCGTAGCTGCGGGACGGGCGGCGTGTCAACGCGCTGCGCGCGTCCTCCGCTCCGCTACGGCCCTTCGGGTGACACACCGCCCGCCCCGCGGCTCGGATGGCAGTTATGGGCCTTGCGGCCCGGCCTGGACGCGCGCGTCCCGACCGTCCACAACGTCCCAGGGACCCGGCGCGCCACCGAACGCCGAACGCCGCACCGGACCGGAACCGCCGGCTCGGGATTGGGGTCGGGGACGGCGGGTTCCCGGCGCGTGGCGCCGGGTGCGCCGTTTCGCTGTGTCGAAGGAGGGTTGATGTACTGACAGAGCCAACCGGGGGTCCCTTTTCACGTGGCCGCAGGGGTCCCTTTTTTCCTCTCGGTGACGGTGCAGGAGGCGTCGGAGGGCGATTCGGCGACGCTGCCGGCGACGCTGACGATGGCGGCTGAGCAGGTCGAGGCGGTGCAGCCGGCCGGTGCGGAGGTCGAAGAGGTGGTCGCCGACAAGGGGTACCACAGCGACGCGACGCTGGTGGCTCTCGACGAGATTGGGGTTCGCAGTTACGTCTCGGAGCCGGAGCGGGGTCGGCGCTGTTGGCAGGACAAGAAGACGGGAGAGACGCCGGCGGAGAAGCGTGCTGCGCAGAAGGCACTATATGGGAACCGTCGGCGTATTCGCGGCGACCGAGGTCGTCGTCTTCAACGCCGCCGCGGGGAGCTCGTGGAGCGGCCTTTCGCGCACCAGTACGAGACCGGGGGGCTGCGCGGGTGTGGGTGCGCGGCCACGAGAATGTGCGCAAGCGGGTGCTCATCCAGGCGGCCGGTTGCAACCTCGGACAGCTGCTGCGCCGGCTGACCGGCGTCGGCACGCCCCGGAGCCTGCAGGGGCGGGCTCTTTCGGCCATTTGCGGACTGATCGGTCGCCTGACCGCGCTCTGGGGGCGTCTGACGGCCTCTTGGGACTTCCAATGGACGCCGGCGGGGCTGGTCGGCTCAATCGCTCATCGCCAAGCTGCCTGAACAGGCCGGCTCAGCGAACAGCCTTCTTCCACGGGCTGCTAAGCCGCATTTCATGGACAGGCCGTGAAGACCGCCGCCTATCTGCGGGTCTCGACCCCGCAGCAGGACGTTCGCAGCCAGCGCCTCGCCATCCTCGAGTACGCGCGGAAGCACGGCTTCCGCATCGACGACTTCATCGAGGCGACCGCCTCCGGACAGGCATCCGAGAAGCGCCGGCGGCTCGACGAGCTGACCAGCGTCCTCCAGCGCGGCGACCGCCTGGTCGTCAGTGAGCTCTCGCGACTCGGCCGGTCACTGGGTCAGATCGTGACCATCCTCGACGCCCTCGCCAAGGCCGGGGTCGCCTTCGTGGCGCTCAAGGAGAACATCCGCGTCGACGGCGAGCGCGACATCCAGACCAAGGTCATGACCACGCTCTTCGCGCTGTTCGCCGAGGTCGAGCGCGACCTGATCTCGGAGCGCACCCGCGAGGGCCTCGCCCGGGCCAGGTCCTCGGGCCGCAAGCTCGGGCGCCCGAAGGGCTCGCTGGGCGTCTCACGGCTCGACGGCAAGGAGGACGAAATCCGTCACTTCCTTGAGCTGGGCGTGTCCAAGACCGCCATCGCCAAGATCACCGGCGTGTCCCGTACCGCGCTCTACAGCTTCATGAGCACCCGAGGGCTCAGGCCGAGCCGCTAAGGACACTGACGTAAATTAACTTGCCATCTTCGGCGATCTGTCGTCTACTGGGTTCTATGCAGCGCAACGTGGAACTGGAGGCCACGATTGTCGCCAAGTACGCGGCGGTGTCGCCGGTATTGGATGAGCGCAGTCGCCGCCGGTGGGCGGCTGCCGAGTCTGTGGCCATCGGCTATGGCGGGGATGCGCTGGTGTCGTCAGCCACGGGTCTGGCCCGGGAGACGATCCGGAAGGGCCGCCGGGAAATCACGCAAGGCGGGACGTCGACAGGTCGCATACGACGCCCGGGCGCGGGGCGGCGCCGTCTCGAACAGAGGCAGCCTGGTCTGCTGGCTGCCCTGGAAGGGCTGGTGGATCCGCTGACGCGCGGCGACCCAACGTCTCCGCTACGCTGGACATGCAAGAGTCGGGCGAAGCTCGCCTCGGGGCTGGCACAACAAGGGTGGCGAGTGAGTTCGACGACCGTCGGCCGGTTGCTGCATCAACTGGGGTACCGGTTGCAATCGCCCCGCAAACGTCAGGAGGGGGCCAGCCACCCGGATCGTAACGCGCAGTTCGAGCACATCAATGCGGCCGCCGACTCGTTTCTGGCCAAGGGGCAGCCGGTGATCTCTCACAGGACATGACAGCCGCAGACAACGTGCTGTGGAGGCAGGCGCTGAGCTTCTGGGAAATGGCGGCCTCGCTCGTGCTGCGGGGAGCGGTCGATGCGGACCTGTTTCTCGACTCCAACGGAGAAGGCATCCTGATATACGCGAAGTTTCATCACTTCCACGCGGAGACTGAGAAGGAGTCTGGCAATATCTTCATGAAGAACACGGCGGAACTAATCCAGAAGTATCCGGCGGCGAAGGCTCTGTATGACATGTTCCTGCCGATGTTTGGACCCAAGTCGTAGCACCGAGATGCACCACCGATCAGTTCGGTCGCCGCCGCACTCAAAATCCGTGCAGCCTCGACGCCATGATCCCAACAGGGCTATCGCGTCATCTTCCGCGAGCGCGGCGGCCCGCCGGCCCTGTCGAGCGCCGCTGGTGGGACAGGGCTGTCCGAGCGACCTGCTGGAACGCGAGGGCAACTACGGGGGCGGACGGCGCGTCTGCCACAACGGCACGCCATCGAAGCAGCCGGCTCGAGGGCGACCTGGACGAGCGGCCCAGGTCCGTCGCGGCCGAACGCGGAGCCGCCGTTCCGGGGCATACAGGCGAGGTGGCGGCAAGCACGCGACGGCCCGCCGCCGGCGAGGCGGGGGTTGGGCCGCCGCCGGCCTGCTGCAGGCGGCCGACTTGCGGGCAGCCCGTGCCGGCGAGTCGGGTGCGGGGTCGCGCGTGATACCCTGCGAGCATGGGCTTTCGACGCGCGGGTAGCCGGGGAAGGCGTTGACGGGTGCCGGCGCGAGCGAGGAAAGTGCCGTAAGCCGGCATCGCCATCGCTGGGGACGTGATTACGTTGATCCTTGGGCTGAGAGAACGCCCTTCCATGCTCCCCGCGGCGCGCTCTGCTCGGGCTCTGGCGTTGGTCCCACTGGTAGAGAACGTGTCGGACGGCCAATAGGAGAGGGAGCAAGAACGTGCGATGAGCGACCTGACGCGAAAGATCCTGGGCGAGCGGGAGAGCGATGCCGAGCACCTGGAACAGGCCGTCGACGCCTACCGCGCCGCCCTCCAGGAACGTACCCGAGAGCGCGTGCCGCTCGATTGGGCCACGACGCAGAACAACCTCGGCAATGCCCTTCTGGCACTGGGCAAGCGGGAGAACGATGCCGTGCGCCTGAAGCAGGCCGTCGACACCTACCGCGCTGCCCTTCAGGAACGTACCCGAGAGCACGCGCCGCTCGATTGGGCCACGACGCAGAACAACCTCGGCAATGCCCTTCTGGCACTGGGCGAGCGGGAGAACGATGCCGAGCGCCTGGAACGGGCCGTCGACGCCTACCGCGCCGCCCTTCAGGAACGTACCCGAGAGCGCGTGCCGCTCGATTGGGCCACGACGCAGAACAACCTCGGCAATGTCCTCAGGATCCTGGGCGAGCGGGAGAACGATGCCGAGCGCCTGGAACAGGCCGAGCGCCTGAAGCAGGCCGTCGACACCTACCGCGCCGCCCTCGACCCGGCCATTTCGGCGTCCCGAGACGGGAGTTGAGTTTTACGAGTCTCCTCAAATAGCAGTGGGTAGAGGCGGCGCGCCGGCCGACCGGTCCTACTACCACGCCTTGTCGCCTGGCGCTATCCGCACGACAACCCCGGCGGCGGGGCAGGGTATCTGGGTGTGGACGGCTTCACGGATGAGGCATGAGACCCGACATACTCACCATCCCCGTCGAGGTCCGGGCTAGTGCGGGCCTGATGTCGAATACGAGGTTGGCCGGCCGGCTAGTGAGGACGGGCCGATGCTCCGCGGCGTCATCCTCACCGAGGGTCGCGCCGCGAGCGGCGGGCGCGCGGAGCTGTTCGCTCCGGGGTCCGTGGTCTGGCCGTCTGACGGAATCGGTATCCTCACCGAGCACCGCGCCACCGGCGAGATCCGGGTCGAGGCCCGCGCGACCGACGCCATCCGCCGTGCCGTCGACGTAGCCGGCCGCCGCTACATGTCCGTGGAGTTCCACGCCCAGGAAGAAAGAACCACGGCCGGCGGCGTCCGCGAGGTCCTGCGCGCGATGGTCGACGCCGCGGCCCTGGTGTGCTCACCGGAGTACGACGTGACCAGCGCCGAGATCGATCCGGCGGTCCCGAGGTCCGCGCCTGTGGTGGCTCTGACGGACGCCGAGATTCACGCCGCGGCGGACGCGGCTGTCAACGACTACGCGCCCCGGCGCGCCCGGCGATATCAAAGGTCGACGCCTGGCTCGCCGACCGCGGGCTCGAGGATGCGACCCTCGCCGCCTACCTCGCCGAGCTCCACGACCATGGGAGAGCCCCGGCCAGCGCCTCGACGGCGGTGGCCGGGGCCTGCTTCCGGGCCCGCCTCGCCCGCGAGCCGAGCCCGGACGGGGAACGCACCGCCCCGGGTCCTCGCCGGCTACCGGCGGACCGGCGGCCGCGGCCGAGGACAGGCGCGGGCGTTCGGGGCGGCGGACCTGTGGCCGCCGCCGGCGCGGACGCAGGATCGAGTCCGACCAGGTCGCCCTCGAGCGCGGCCGCCTCGACGCCGTGAAACGCGCAAGCAGAAACAAGGGGAGAAGCCTGCGTCGCGACGGCGGAAGTAGGGTAGAGCCGATGGAGGCGGGGGAGGGAATGCGACGCGATCGCTGGGCTGTTGCGGCGGGCCAGCGGCGGGCGTTGCGTCTGCCAAGGGCGCTCCGGGCGCGGAACGGTGCCGATTTGTCGCCGGCGCGCGTCCCGCCGTCGAAGCGGCTGGTAAGCCGACGCCGGGGGTTGCCGGCCCTCGCCGCCGTCGCTGGCGAGGTTCTCCGGTGCGCCTGTTCTTGGGGGGGCGGCCGGCGCGTCAACCCCCGGCGCGGGCGTTCTTGCGGTGGAAGTTCGAACGACGGCCGGGAGGGGTTCGGGCCGGCGACGCTCACGACCAGGCGGTCGCCACGTCGCCGGCAGCCGCACGTTGACCGCGGAGGCGCGTCAGGGCTCACCAGCGCACCGTCGCCCGGCCGACGCCGCCGTGATTCGTGCCGCCGAGCATGGGGCTCTCGCGGCGTTGCGCATCCACGCCCAGCTCGAAGTCGAGCCCGCCGCGCTCCAGCACCCCGAGTCCGTAACCCAGGAACGACACGCGTTGCCGCGAGCCGTCGTCGAGCGGGTCGGATGGCGGCCGAACGGCGGCTCCGAGGCGACCACTGACCACGTCGGTGGCCGACTGAGACATTCTGGCCAGCCTCGAAAACCCCGTGCTACGCTGATCGGCAATGAGCAGCGCACTTGCCGGCCACATCGAGCTGACCCGACAGCGACTGCTGTCGAGCTAGCTTGAGTAGATCCTGATATCGAAATCGGAGGAACATCGCAATGACGCACTACGGAGGCAAGGACCTGGCACGAAGCTTTCGCCAGGTTCGCGGCAACACCATTCAGACTGCCGAGGACATTCCGGGGGACAAGTACGGATTCCAGGCGCGTCCCGACACGCGCAGCATCGGCGCCACCCTGGTCCACATCGCGGTGAGCACCGGGTTTCAGGACTATATCCAGCGCAACAAGGTCACCGACCTCAAGGACGTGAACTTCATGGAGCTGGTCCAGAAGTTCAGCGCGGAAGAGGCCAAGCCGCGGACCAAAGCAGAAACGATCGCCTACCTCAAATCACAGGGAGAGGCTTTCGCGTCGTTCCTCGAGGGCCTGTCGGATGAGTTTCTTGCGGAACCCGTCGCGATGCCCCCCGGCGCGGAGCCTGCGACCAAGACGCGTTTCGAGATGCTCCTGTCGCCAAAGGAGCACGAGATGCACCACCGCGGTCAACTCATGCTGCTTCAGCGCATGATCGGTCAGGTGCCGCATCTCACCCGACAGATGCAGGAGCGCATGGCCCACAGCGGGTAGGCCAGGCAGGTGCAGGACACCTTGCAGGCCGGCCTCGCGCTGCGCGACCGGCGCGACGCCGGCGACCTGAGCGGCCACGCCGGCCGCGGCCACGCCGGCCGCTTGACGCGGCGGGCGCGCCCGGGGACCGCGCGCCGCTGGCGATCAGTCCTGGTTGCCGGATTGCTCCAGCAGCTCGGGGGTCTTGAGCTGGTCAGCGGGACCACGCGGCACGCTCGGGGAGAGATAGCGCGCTCCGGAACCGAGGCGATCGTCGAGGCTGCGCACGACCCGGCTGCCCTTGTGGATGGCCCGATGCTTGGTGAAACCGACGAGGACGCAGAAGCCGATGAAGACGGCCAGGAGAAAGACCGTCGACAGGCCCAGCCCCTGCAGCAACCCCAGCAAGGCCGACTGCATGTCACTCACGAGTCGCCTCCGGCAGCTCGTAGACCACGAGCCCCTGCTCGACTTCCTCCATGGCGATTCGTTCGATGCGGATCAACACCTCCGGCCGTTCGCCGGTCTCCGGGTCGGGCCGCAACGACGCGATCCGCGGCAACGCGCCGCGCCGCAACTGCTTCGCGCGCTGCGCGGCCACGTCTACGAATAAGGAACCGGTTCCCGATCGGCGGCATCGGCTCGTCCGGAATCCGCGGCATCGGGAACGGCCGGGAGGCCGCGGCGAACTCCGCCCGATCGTCCGATACGGTGTCGAAATCGTCGCCCATGGCATGCATCGTACTCCAAAAAGCGCCGGCGTTCGGCGTAGACTCGCAGGCGACGCCATCGTTGTCGGTGTCGCTCGATCGGCTGCGCTCGAGCCACTGGTAGATGATGCCGGTGCCGTCGCGGTCGTCCTCGTACGCGGGCCGCGTGAAGGTTTGGAGGTCGTCGAACGTCCCGTGCTCTCGCCTCCCACGGCCGGTCTCCGGCCGAGCCGGTCGGGGTTCGGGGGTTACGGCGTCCGGCCAGGTTTCTTCTTCTTCGCAGCCTTCATCGCTTCTCGGCGTTTCAGGTAGCTGGTCGCCGTGGTGTACCGCTGGCATTTCCCGCAGGTAGACGGCTCGTCGCCGTGCGCGATCTGCTTCTCGTCGTACAGGAGCACACCGCACAGCGACCACCGGATGTTCTCTTCGGACCGGGTTTCGTCGATGTCGTGCGTGATCCGTCTCCTCGGCTTCCGGGGCTGGCTGGTCTCACGTCGCTTGGAGGTCGCGGCCGCGGCGGCCGGGCTCTCGCCCCCCGGGGTTACGGTCGTGGTGTCCAGGAATACCAGCGCGTCTCGCCGGCGCTCGAAGGCGGCGTGGCAATGCCACGGGGCGTGGGCCTCGGGGCGTTCGTGAACCTCCCAGCGGGGCCGTTCGTTCCGGTTGCCGCCGGGGCGGCGGGTCCGCACGACCCGCCAGGTCCCGTCCGGCGACCGATACTCGCGGCGGCCCACTCGGACGTTCAGAAATTTGAAGTTGGTGGCAGCGGAGGGAGCCGCATGCTTCTTAGGTTGCGGCCTGGCCGGCTTCCATCGCGGGGTAGTCTGCCGCGACGAGCCTGTCGTCCTGGTCGGACGAAGAGCGCGCCGGCCGCTCCAGGTCGGCGATCGGGGGTGGAACGGTGTCCACCCCCTGACCGAGGGGCGGCGGTGAGGACCTAGTGGTCCGTCACGTGTCAACATTAGGACTATCGGGAAGCTGATCTCGAGCCGAGACAGCTTTCATGCCGCAGAAAAAGTACATCGTTCGACTCACCGCTCAGGAACGCGAGATCTGTCAACAGACGGTCCGCAAACTCAACGGCAGCAGCGAGAAGGTGCGCCGCGCTCAGATTCTCTTGAAGGCCGATGCGGACGGACCGGGGTGGACCGACCAGCAGATTGCCTACGCGATTTCGTGCCGCACCAAGACTGTCGAAAACATTCGCGAACGCTGCGTGCTGGAAGGGTTCGAGCGGGCGCTGGAACGCAAACGGCGGGCGTTGCCCCAAGGCCTCAAGCTGCTCGACGGCGAACAAGAGGCGCAGGTCATCGCTCTGCGTCTGGGGTCGCCCCCGAAGGGCTACGCGAACTGGTCGTTGCGGCTGCTGGCGCGCCGTGTCGTCGAGTTGGGGGTCGTCGAGTCGGTCAGCCACGAAACGATCCGGCGGACGCTAAAAAAAACGAGATGACCCGGCGGAAAATCGAGTACTGGGTGATCCCGCCGGAGGCTGATGCCGAGTTCGTGGCGCACATGGAACAGGTCCTGGATCTGTATCAGCGACCCTACGACCCGGATTGTCCGGTCGTGTGCATGGATGAGCAGCCGGTGCAACTGGTCAAGGAAACGCGCCCGCCGGTGGCGGCCACGAAGGCGCGCCCGCGCCGCGTCGACTACGAGTACGAACGGGCCGGCACGGCCTCGGTCTTCCTGTTCAGCGAGCCGCTGGCGGGTTGGCGGCAGGCGACGGCGCGGGCCCGGCGTACGAAGGCGGACTGGGCGGTGGAGGTCGCCGGGCTGCTGGAAGGACGCTACGCCGACTGCCCGAGGGTCACCTTGGTGTGCGACAACCTCAACACGCACACGAAGGGCGCCTTCTACGAGGTGTTCGAGCCGGTGCGGGCACGAGAACTGGTTCGTCGACTCGAGTTCTGCTACACGCCGAAACACGGGAGTTGGCTGAACATCGCGGAGAACGAGCTCAGTGCGATGACGCGCCAATGTCTGAGCGGACGCCGCATCGGCGACCTCGCGACGCTGCACGGCGAGGTGTCGGCGTGGTCCAGCGACACCAATGACACCCAACGCGGTGTCGACTGGCAGATGAAGGTCGACGATGCTCGCTGTAAACTCAAGTCCGTCTATCCGAAGATTTTGATGTGACGAACCACTAGCCGGGCGGGGCCGCATGGCCGGTGGTGGCGATGCCGGTCCGCCGGGTGTAGTCGAAGAGCCGCGGTTGAGGGCAGGGCGATGGGCTGGGGCTCGGGGGTGGATCGAGGACTTCAGCACGGCGCCGGGGGCACAGCCCACTGCATTCGTCCTCGACAGGTCTTTCGTGGGCTGGGAGTTCGGGTGGGGCAGGGCGATGGGCTCCAGGCTCGATGGGCGGGGACCAGGAAACAGGTCGGGCGCCGGCGGCACGGCCGCCGGCGCCCCCACCACCCCGTTCCTCGATGCAGTTCTTCGGGCGGCGGGGAGATCGAGCGGGGAGGTCAAGATCGCACGTCGTCGATGCACAGCGCGGTGTCCCCCACTGCAGGTGAACATCGCCGGCACCTGGGACCGGGGGGGCCGGCGGCCAGGTCCCGCAGGTTGGGGCGGTCGAGCCCCGAGTAGCCGCGCTGGTCGCGGACGAACCCAGGACGCTTGGCCGCGGTCGGCGGGAGCTGTTCGGAGCGGCGGACTACCCCGCGATGGAAGTCGACCGGGACGCTCGCTCGGGCGTCGGTCCTCGGAACCAGCGCACTCCCCTTCCGGCCGGTCTCGACGGACGCGGAGAGGAATAGGTGTCCGGGATGTTCGACCCTGACCAGTTCCACGACCCCGAGTTCCGGACGCTCGTGCTGGCAGCCCGTGCGGTGATCGCGGAGCGTGTCCACCGGGGCGTCGCCACGCCCCCGGAGCGGCTGGCAGTCGCGGCCCTCGACGAGATGCCGGACGAGGACGACCCCGCCGAGGTGCGGGCGTGGGCGCCGTCGGCCGCGTTCCGGGATGCGGTTCGCTCAGTGGTGCTCGCGACGCTGGAGCTCTACGTCGGCATCGTCGAGGCGCTGGCGGACGAAGCCGACCGAGAGGACGGCGACGACGGCGAGACGATGCACTGACCACGGCCGCCGGCTTCCAGCACGCGGGAGGGGGCAGAGCCTCCCTCTGCCCCCTCCTCAATCCGCGCGGGACTTCGTGGTCGTGTCAGGATCCCTTCACCGACGACTCGATCACCGGCGGCGAGGCGGCCGCGCTCGAGGCGGACCTGGTCGGCCGCGACGCCGCGGACGGTGGCAGGGAGGCGAGGGACGGCGGCCAGGTCCGCGGCTGGCCCCGGCCGCGATCGCCGCCGGTCCGCCGGTAGCCGGCGAGTACTCGGGCGAGACGGGCTGCGATTCGAGCCGACTTCGAGGCGGAAGGGTCCCGGGCGATAACGAGTCGATTCTACGAAAGACCCCGGAAACACGGGTGTTTTCTGGCCTTGGCTGGTTAACCGAACACCCGTTATCGGACCCTGGGGGTGGACCCCGCGGCTACAATCCCACCCCATGACGACAGACGAACAAGCGGGAAAGGATGCGCTTTGGGAACTCCATGAAGCCGGAAAGGGCGTCAAGGAGAGGCGTGCTGAGCTGGCGTCTCTCACCCATAGGTGCGGAGCGTTCTCCAGCGCAGTCACGAAGAAACTAGGTCAACTGGGCCGAGAAGAAGGCCATCCCCATCCCCCAAGCGTGGCGTTCAAGTCCTTCAGCGATGGCCTGGAACTACCTGCGCTGCCAACTGAAGACGAGCTGCCGCGAGCAATCGAGGCGTTCGACCAAGCGCGAAACCGCCTGCACACCGCCCAGCTGAAGGCCAAAGCTCTCGGGATCACATGAAGGGTACCGACCCGATTCGTGCAGAAATACACTGTAAGGGGCTCGGCGGGGCGGGTCGTCGACCTCGACGCCGAACAACCGCCCGAGAGACCAGCCCAGGCGCCGCTAGAGGGACCTGGGGCGCCCGCACAGCGGGAGCCGGCGAGAGTCCGACGAGCTCAACGACCAGGGCTCTCTACCGGTGCGCCTCGCGCGCTGCAGCCGCGGTCGGCGGCGCCCAGGGCAAGGGAGCCTCTCTCGGGTGCGCTCGGAGATCAAGGTCGCGCTGCGCACGTCCTGCTCCACGGTCGACCGGCCTGTCCATGGAATGTGGCTTCGGGGGTATTTTCTGACAGATACGGACCACGGAACGCGTCATGTTCCGTGCTGCCAAACTGTTCAGCCAGAACGTGCGTTTCTTCCTGACAGAGCCGCGCCGGTCTCCCGCCGCCGCCGATCTCCCGCGCCCCGGAGGCCGGCTCGGGAGCACCCAAGGGCTTGAGTTGAGCCCTTGGAGTGTATTTCCATGTGCAGGCGCGTCATCGGCTGCCTGTCGCGCTTCGACCTTGGCGCGTCCTCGATGTAGCGCACGTGCGCCGGGTTGATGATGACCGCGTCGCTGGCGTCGTCACGCTCGAATCTCACCAGTCTCGTCACGTCTCGTCCTCCGCCCTGGGTCTGGATCTTTGCCGTTGACGATGAGCACGCCGATGCCCGCGGTGATCTGCCCGACAGGCAGATTCTGCCCGACAGCTCAGGAAACGCTCAAGCAGAAGGGACCCAGAAAGGGCTACCGCCGGGGCCTGCTTCAGAGGTACCGTGCCACGGCCCCGCGCTCGGCCGTCGCCCCGTGTTCAGCGTCAACTACTTTTGCCGCTCGTGTTGCCTCATTTGAGGATGTTACCCGCCATCCTCAGAATGATCGTACCCGCTGTCTCGGACGAATCGCGAGCAGGCGGCACCCACGGCCGGGAACCGGCCGCCCGGAGGTGCACCCTGGACCGGAAGCACGCCGCGGCAGGCGGCGTGCTCCGATCCCGATTCCGACAGTCCGCCGCGTCTCGTGAATCGTCGTGGACGGCCGGGACGCCCCCGTCCAAGCCGGGCCACAAGGCCCATAACTGCTATCGGAGCCGCGGGGCGGGCGGCGTGTCACCCATGGATGCGGCATTGGATGCGGCGCTCGCGCCGGTCGGTCACCTTCACGATGCACCACCAACTGCACCGTTCACCCGCCCGCCACCTGCCGGGTCGTCGCGCGGGCGGACCGGTGTTCGCGGTGTTCCCCGGTCCGTTACGTAACGGTGTAACAATAGTCTTGTGGTGTTGACGAACACGGATCGGGAGGCGCGTTACCGGGAGCGGCGGAAGGCTGGCGAGTCCCGGTACCGCCGGCCAGCGGACCGGAGAATCGCGAGCGATCACGGCGGAACAGGAACGACCTCCGCCGAGGGCCGGACGAGTCCGCCCGGCGGTTCACTCTGGAGCGGAGCACGCCGCGGCACGCGGCGTGCTCCGGGCCCGAAGGTCCGCGTTGGTGTGAGTCTGGGGCGAGCAGCACGGCCGCCCCCGCCCCTGGTGGAGCCGCCATCGCCTTCCCGAAGTCCCCGCGCACGCGACACCATGCGCTCCACGCGGAGCCAAGCCCGCCGGCTTGTCGCCGCCGTTTGACGCCAACTCCAACCGGTTCCCGTCCGGCGCGCCATCCGGAATCCGGCGGTTTGCCGCGTCCCGTGGGCGTCGTGGACGGCCGGGACGCCCCCGTCCAGGCCGGGCCGCAAGGCCCATAACTGCCATCTGAGCCGCGGGACGGACGGCGTGTCACCCGCAGGGCCGTAGCCCAGTGAAGGACGCGCGCCGCGCGTTGACACGCTGGCCGGCCCGCAGCTACGCGGTCCCGACCTCCCGGATCAGGATCGATGGCGCTGAGTCGGAAGCTAAGTCGTTCGAATCGGCGTCTGGGCTCGGTGACGCAGCAGCGCCTTGGGACGCTCCGATCGGATCGGCAAACACGAGACGACGGGCGGCGAGACGACGCCAGTCCTTGACGCGGCGCTGTAGAGTCCGGAGCTGGCCCGGGAGGAACATCCCCGGGTGCTCCCGCCGCAGACGGTCGAAGAGCTCCTTCGCCGTCCGATGCGGTTCCGCCTCCAGCCACTCGACGACACGGGGCCACGTCGTCTCGAACGGATCCTGCCGAGTACGCCAGTGTCGCGGCGGTCTCTTGCGAGGCTGGTGCGTCGGCCGCACCTCGCCAGCGCGCCAGGCCAGCGCCAAGCTCCGCAGAAAGCCGTCGAGGTCGGCATCGCGTTGCGGCATCGGATGAACCGTCGAGCCCGCAGCCAGTCCGGCCAGATGATGTTGAACCGCACGGATCTCGTCCAGCAACCCGAGCGGATCCAGTGTCCCGGCCAGCGCCCGCAGACGGTCCTTCATCGCGGCGGGAACCGTGTCCGAGGCGAGCAACCGCGCACACGGCGTCTCCGGCGCGTGGTAGCGCTTGTGGACGCGGGCGCCGACCCGTGTCTTCTCGGCGAGCTTGAACGACGGCTGGAACACGTTCACGAACAGGCGCGCCGCCGAGTACAGGCGGGCCAGCGCTTCGGCGCCGGGCATGCCTTCCAGGCGGCCATACCCGACCAGTCGGCGGACGACCGCGCCGTTCTTCTGCTCGACCCAGGCTTGGTCGTTCTTCCGATACGGCCTGGACCGCGTCAGCTCGATGCCGTGCTCCTTGCAGACAGCCGATCAACACCTCGTTGAGAAACTCGCTGCCGTTGTCGGTGTCGATCCCCCGCAACGGAAACGGGAGGGCGCCGCGGAGCCGATCCACCGCGTCGACCACGACGCCTGCTGCACGCACGAGCAGCGGTACGCATTCCGTCCAGCCGCTGGCGATATCGGTCAGCACCAGCGTCCAGACGAAGCTGCCAGCCATCGACGATCCACAGTGCGCGACGAGATCGGCCTCGACGAAGCCCGGCGCCGGATCCTGCCAATCCCCGAACGTGCGCACCGGAACCCTGCCCCGTACGCGGTCGCCCCCGGAACGACGGCGCCGGCGCTGACCGGCCGTCACCGCCCTCGCCGACGCCAGGCGGCGGTCGATCGTGGCGGCGCTCACCGCCATCAGTTGCTCGCGCACCCGCGGGTCCAGGGTCACGTGCCCGTGCCGCTCGAGTGCCGGCACCAAGGTCGGCAGCAACGCCTTCAGGCGCTTCCCGCACACGCGGTCCGATGCCTCCCACAGCACGACCAGCCCCTCGGTCACGGCCTCGTCGTACACAGACCGGCGCCCCCGCCGTACTGCCGGCACTGCCGAGCTTCCGTTCAGGACTCGGATGGAGTGCTTGCGGTGGTACCCGGTGAGCGCGACGAACTCGTCCAGGATCCGCTCCTGGTCGGGGCGGGGGCGCTCGGGCCGGGGCGCCAGCTCCACCGGCGCCGGCGCGGCCGCGGGCGCGGGGTTCTCGATGCGGACCTGGTCGAGGTCGGCTCGGGGACGCTCGGGCCGGGGCGCCAGCTCCACCGGCGGCACGGGGCGGCGGCAGTGCCATGCCCTCGAGCCACCGACCAGACCGCTCGGCGGCCAGCGCGGACACCCGTCCGGCTCTATGTCGAGCGCCGCTGACGACGTCGCCGCTTGCGGATCGGCCTGGAGGACCTCCGCACCCGAGGCTCGTCGGGGACGGGGCAGACGCGCCGTCCGCCCCCGCGAGAGTCAGGGTAGATTTCGTCGCGCAGGCGGCCGTGCCTGTGGCCGTCCTGCTCGACGCGCGAACGCCCACCGGAGAGGCAGTTGCCCGTGCAGCGCCAGGGCCGCCGTCAGCACCGCCAGGATGGAGCCGTCACCGCCGCCGCGGCGGGTGGGCGGCGGCAGCGTCCCTCCGGCGGGCGCGAGGGCTCCTCCGCCGCGCCGCGCCGTCCGCTGCTGCGCACAGCACGCCCAGCAGAATCGAGCCGGCCGCCGGCAGGACAGAACCGGCAGGTCGACCGTGGTGGTCCTCGGCGCCCTCCCTCCCGTCCTGCTCGCGATCAAGCCGGCCATCGAGGTCGTGGCCCAGGCGGGTGGCGCCGACGCGCGTTGGCGCAGGCCCTCGACCTGCAGGTCCTCGACGGCCGCTCGCGCTCCCCCGAGCCGGCCAGAGCAGCTCGTCGCGTTCCATCGAAACCCGTGTTCGCGATCAGCACCGTCGACGCACCCCTTATGCCGGGCGCTGATCGCTCTTCGCACTCTGCCATCCAGTTGACGCTGTTCGGTACTCTGCCTCCTCGCGCTTGAAGCTCAGAATGGCGTCAAGGGACTGCTCAATCCCTACCAGCCGCTTCGCGATCAACTCCAAGAACTTGATTACTTCGTCTCCCTGTCGGGGAGTCATCGGAACGGGCACGTTGCTAATTCCCATAATGGATTTGGGTGCGGCTCTTCTTCGTCGGCGGCCCAAGGGGCTTCTGCCAGCGGCACGGCAAGAGCTACTTGACCCGTCGAAGGTGTGGTGGGGAGGGCGGCGGGGGCGGCTTGCTGACCGGCCGCGCTATTCCATCAGCGTATCGCTGGGCGTGGTGCCGCTGGTACTCCCGCGTCGTGGAAGTCCCAGTACGCATCGAAGTCGCGGCTGGCTTCGTAGCACCCGGAGCTTCAGAACCGCCTCGGCTCCAACCCAGTTCGCCAGTTCGCGATAGCACCAGCACCGTCGACGCACCCCTTATGCCGGGCGCTGATCGCTCTTCGCACTCTGCCATCCACCGTTGACGCTGTTCGGTACTCCCTGCCTCCTCGCGCTTGAAGCTCGACCAGATCGATGGCGTCAAGGGACTGCTCTCACTCATCTGCTGGGCTTCGCGCGATGAGAGGTAGGCTTTGGCTCAATCCCTACCAGCCGCTTCGCGATCAACTCCAAGAACTTGATTACTTCGTCTCCCTGTCGGGGAGTCATCGGAACGGGCACGTTGCTAATTCCCATAATGGATTTCCCTTGATTCTTGCCGGCCCAATTCTTGAGACTCATCATTCTCAAGCATCCCGCCAACCGAGCCAGCCCAACGGGTCATTTTACCACTACGTCATTCCACCGCCGCTTCCGCCACGAGTCCCAGCCTTGCTCACCTCTACCACGCGGCGCCCCACGGGGCTTGCCCCCTGATGGTGGCTCAACGCCCTTGGGGAGGCTGGTGGGCGTGTGCGCCGAGACCGCGGGCGCCGCTGGTGAGCCGCCGCGGTGGCGGACTCACGGACTGCCCCCAGTTGGGGTCGCAGGACCCGGCATCACCCTGATCGCCCGATGCCTGCGGCGGTCTGGAGTGGACGCCGTGCCAGCGACCGGCGCGGGCGAACGCGTTGACGAGCGACCCGTCGGCCGCGGGCGCTCGCCGGCAACGTTCGCCGCCCAGTACCTGGGGTCGACTTGCTGGCCATCGTCGGTGTCCAAACCGCCGCGGGCGTGCAGCCAAGGGCTGCAGCTCGTCGAGGAGGTCGGTGGTCGCCGGCGTTCATGAGGAGGGCAGCCTGGAGTTCCGCCCCGGTGGCTGCCTGCGCCGAGCGCCACAGCGCCCACGAGCCCCGCGCGATGGCGCAGGCGTCCGCCGGACGCCTACGCCATGTCTTTTAGCTTCTTGAGCGGCAGAACCTTCACGGACGCGCTGGCCGGCTTGGCCTTCACGTCCATCGTCTCACCGGGCCGGAACGGATTCGGCACGTTCTTCCGGGCCCTTTGCGCGGGCTTCTTCATGACCTTGATCTTCATCAGGCCGGGTATCGTGCAAGCGCCGACGGCCCCTTTCTGGACATGGCGCTCTATGACCGATTCCAGCGCCTCGAAGACATCCGCGACCTGCCGCCTCGTCAGCTTCGTCTTCTCCGCGATATCCGAAAACAACTGCGTTTTCGTCATCGCCTCGGTGAGGTTCTTGACTCTTGCCAACATTCCCTCCTGGAGATGAGTGAACCTCGTCTCGTGCTTCGCCCGCGCATGATACCCGATCAGGCGGACCCGACACCCCTGGGCTGCGACTCCGGCTACGCCGCGAAACGGGCGCGACCCGCCAGCGCGGGCCAAGCGGCGCCGCTTGGGGTCCTCGTCACCGTCACTCGCGCCCCGAAGTTTGACGGAAGGCGCCCGACCGAGGCCGCGCCGGACGCGCTCGACTGTCGAGCTGCAGCGCCGTCGACGTTCGGCCGCGAGCACCTGGTCGGCTTGGATGGCCAATCGTCGGTGTCCGCCGCGGGCCTCCTGCGCCTCGACCGGCCACTGCCCCCAACCCGGCAAAGTTGGACCGCGCCGGCTCCGTCTGGCCGCCGAACTATCGTTGGGTTAGAATGGAATCCTTTGGACGCCCTCGGCCGAGCCCTGAGCGCGTCGAACGACGGACCGATTACAGCCCCTGGAAAAACTCATGAGTGTCATAGCAAAGGCAATCGCCGACCGCCAAAGTGAGATCGAGCGCCTGCAGGTGGAGATCAAGGCGTTGAACGAAGTCGACAAGATCCTCGGGACCTCCGCCCCGCCGGCGAAGCCCGCGGCTCGGCGCTCCTCCTCGCGGCGGACGGCGGCTGCGGCCACCCCGGTCGCGGAGACCCCGCCCGACGCCAAGCCGACGAGGAAGCGCCGTACGATGTCGGCCGAAGAGAAGAATGCGGTGTCCGAGCGGATGACCGCCTATTGGGCCGAGCGCAGAAAGAAAGCCGCGAAGTAGCCCGCCTTCGGCGCGCCGGCGGGTACGTGCCGCACCCGGCCGGAGGTGGCTCCCCCGATGAGCCACCGCGGGAAGTCAACAGATCGCCGGTTATCCGACCCAAGGAGCCCTGCCAGGGTAAACGCCGGCGAGGACGCGCCGGCGGTCAGCCGGTCGGCCAAGGTCACCGGTCAGGCGATTGCAGCACTGTGCCCTGGACGAGGCTTCGAAGCTGGCCGAGCGGAATCCCGGTCCGCATGGTGTTTTCGGAGAGATACCGAGCTGCTGGGCCTTCCGGTCTCACAACTAATGCAAGCGTCGTCTTACCAACCTGCGACCTCGATCGAATCACATCGAAGAAATCCTTGAAGAACTTGGGTGAGTATTGAACCCCTACAACCAGGATCGCGGATGCGAGCCAGACCGTTCGTTCGTCAACGGTCTTGGAGTTCTCGACCCAGAGTGGTCCAGTCGCTGCCGATTGCGACTGCTGGCCAGACGGGGCGATCGATCTGGGTCTCGGACCGAGTCGAGGCGGCCAGAAGTTGATCTCCCGTCCCTGAACGAGACCGCCGATGACGACCAGCAGGGCGAGCAGCCCAAGGAAGGTCGATACAATAATGATCAAGATCCCTACGGTTTGCGATTCAGTGGTCAGAAACTGCAGGAGCCCGAGCCAGTCCATCTCTATTCTCCGCTTGTCGCCTGAATCTCGGCTTCAGCCGCGGCCGGTCCCGCAGCCAAATGCCCGCCGTCGCCTCAAAGTGTGCCGTGTTCCACCTATCCATCGCATTGTACGGCGGCCACGTGGAGCGGCCAGATCCGCCTCGGGCCGCGGCCGAACCGACCGTCGAGGGCCTCGCCCCCGGCGTGCCGGGGCCCGCTCGGGGGCCGTTCCAGGCCGCGGACCTCGCCGCCGTGTCCTCGTCACCTGTCCGCCGCTGCAGCTCGTCTACCCGTTCCGGCGCGCCGTACTCGGGCACCTCGCCGGCTTGCCGGGGTCTACCACCGCAAGCCGGCGCCGGCCCCGACGCTCCACCGAGCGCGTGCCGACGGTTAACCGAAGGCCCGGTTATCCGACCCATGAGGGCGTGCGGGTTCCGGCGCGATCGCCGGCGTCGAGCCGAGCGATCGGCGGCGCCGGACCCGGCCGGCGCAACAGTCCTCAACCTGCCGCCCCGCCCCTCGTCTGACCGGACTCACTGGCTGCTGGCGGCGCTCGATGTGCGTCAACGCGGCCATCGTGAGAAACCCCGACCGGGTGGTCCCGGCGAGCTTGGCGGCCTCATCGATCCGCTCCAATGCGCGGCGTGCCATCGAGATGTTCAGCCGAACCGTCTCGCGGAGTGCGTCCAGGTCGGCGAGGTTGATCTTCACGGCTCCGATCATCTGGCCCGGGGCGAGCTGCGGCACCGTGTCATTTGGTTCCGGAATGGGCTGCCCGTCCTCCACCATAACGTCCAGATGGCCGAGGATCGCTTCGTGGACGTTCGCGAATGCTTCCTCTAGGGTGTCGCCTGCCGATACGCAGCCCGGCAGACATGGCACGGTCACGCCGTAATCGGTGCGGCCCTCTTGCGTGTGTAGCACGATCAGAAACTGCATTACCGATCCCTCCAGTCCCAGCCCGCTTGGCGGTAGATGCTCCGCAGCGTGTCAATCATGATGTCGCGGCGCGGGTGCGGAACGGTCACGACGCCGGGCTTGGTCGGGTGGGTGAAGTGATGGTGGCTGCCCTTGCTATCCAACCAGCCAGCCGGAGCCGCTTGATGACCACTGCGCCATCCATGTGTAAGTATTACACATTTCAACCGGCGGCCGGTCACCTGGTCACGCCGGCCCAGGCCGATGTCGAGCGGGACCGGCGAGCGCCTGCTCGAGATCACCCGCGACCCAGCGATCCGAGGCTGACAAGGCTTGACCAGAACAAGTTGCAACGGGAAGCGACAGGCGATGCCCGAGCAGGTTCCCCGTGCAGGGCATCCCCGGCGAGGGCAACCTGGGCCCCCTTCGCCTCCGCCGACAAAGGCGGGAGCGGCATGACGGCGCCGACCATCCATATCTGTCCCGTCTGCGGGGAGGACGACGGGCTCGACGAGCAGGAGTGCCGCCGGTGCGGCGCTCGCCTCTGGGACAACGACGAGGACGACCGGCCGCCGAAGGGCGGTGCAGCATTGAAGCGGCCGCGCAACCTCGACAGCGTAGTCGACCGTCTCCGGCTCCACTTCGCCCAGGTGGAGGCGCCTGAGACGCTGCCGGTGTTCCTACGCACCGGAAAACCCCGGCGCGACCCGAAGCCGAAAGCGGGCGCGGGTTCCGGCACCGGCCGTGCTGGCGGCTCTGGAGGGCGGCCGATGACCGGGCGGGCGCTCCGGTCCTACGCGGACAACGGCGAGGTCGACCGGGGTGGGTCGTGAGTTTTCGAAGCCAGCCTCGTAACGGCGCACCCCGCGCTGAGATGGCCGCGCTCGACGATCAGATCCGCGCGGTGCTCGCGGCAGACAACCCACAGTCCGTCCGGCATGTCTTCTATCGTCTGACCGACCCGACCCGGGCCGGTGTCGGTCCCGAAGACCGAGCGGGGCTACGACGCCATCGTGAGGCGGTGCACGGCGCTCCGGAGGTCGGGGCGCTCGGCGGCAGGCCCAGGGGGCCGGGGTTCGGGGTTACGACGTCCGGTCAGGTCTCTTCTTCGCAGTCTTCATCGCTTCTCGGCGTTTCAGGTCCACCGACCTCAGCCGCCATCTCGTCTGCACCCACCTCACGAGCCTGCGCCGCGCCGTCGCATTCCGGGAGATCGACCCGCCACCGCTGTACGACGATCCACGCGCCGATGTGTTGAGACAGCGCGGCATCGAGCACGAGCAGCGTCTTCTGGATCGCTTCGCGGAGGAGCGGCGCATCGTCGAGACGATCATCCCATCCGAAACACCGTTTTCACACCGGGACGCCGCGGCGGCCGCCACGCGCACGCGGGAAGCCATGAGTCGCGGGGCCAACGTGATCTACCAGGGGCGCCTGGAGGACGACAGCGGGCGGTGGAGCGGCTATCCCGACTTCCTGCTCCGAGTGGACCGGCCGAGTGCACTGGGCGGATGGTCCTACGAGGTGCTCGATACGAAGCTGGCCCGCCGTGCGAAGGGCGAGGCGCTGCTGCAGCTTCTTCTGTACTCGGACCTACTGGCGCAGGCGCAGGGCATTGAACCCGAGCGGATGCATCTGGCGCTCGGCGGGGGCGGCAGCGAGAACCCGGCGAGCTTCCGGGTTGCGGAGTACGCGGCGTACTACCGTGCCGTCCGGCGGCGGTTCGAGGCGCACGCGGCCTCTCCGCCGGACACCTACCCGGAGCCGGTCGAGCACTGCGGCATCTGCGAGTGGCAGCAGTCCTGCGCGGAGCGGCGCCGCACCGACGACCACCTCTCGCTGGTCGCCGGCATCACCCGCGGCCTGCGGAGCCGGCTGGTCGAACAGGAGGTGACGACGATGGCGGCGCTGGGCGCGCTACGCCTGCCGGTCTCTCCCCGGCTCGACGGGATCGGCGAGGCCGCGCTGGCCCGCATCCGCGAGCAGGCGCGGGTGCAGGACCAGGCGCGGGGCGAGGGCCGCCGCATCCACGAACTCGTCACGCCAGTCGAACCCGACAAGGGGCTCGCGGCGCTGCCCGAGCCGTCGGACGGCGACGTGTTCTTCGACCTCGAAGGGGACGCCTTCGCAGCGGACGGCGGGCTCGAGTACCTGTTCGGCGTCGCGGACCGCGACGGCAACTACAACGCGTCATGGGCGCTCGACCCGGCGAGCGAGAAGCGCGCGTTCGAGCACTTCATCGACAACGTCATGGCGCGCTGGGAACAGCATCCCGGCTTCCACATCTATCACTACGGCGCCTACGAGACCACCGCCGTCAAGCGCCTGATGAGCCGCTACGCGACCCGCGAGGACGAGGTCGACCGGCTGCTGCGCGGCCGCGTGTTCGTCGACCTCCATCGCGTGGTCCGGCAGGGGTTGCGCGCCTCGGTCGAGAGCTACTCGATCAAGAAGCTGGAGCCGTTCTACGGCTTCGCTCGCGCGGTGGACCTGACCACGGCGACGCGGGCGCTCATTCAGGTCGAGGTGCGGCTCGAGTCGGGCGATGCGGCCGGTGTCCCGGACCCGCTTCGGACCGAGATCGAGGGCTACAACCGGGACGACTGCCTCTCGACGCTGCGCCTCGCCGCGTGGCTAGAAGAGTGCCGGCGCGAGCTGCAGGCTCTCACCGGACAGCCCGTGCCGCGGCCGGCGCTCCGGCAGGAGGAACGCGACCGGGAACAGGAACCGGTGGTCGAGACCGCGGCGCTGTTCGAGGCGCTCACCGCCGGGCTCCCGGTCGACGATGCCGACCTGGATGGCGAACAGCGTGCGCGGCTGCTGCTGGCGCACCTGCTGGAGTTTCACCGGCGCGAGGACAAGTCCATGTGGTGGGAGTTCTTCCACCGTTGCGGCTTCACCGAGGAAGAGCACGTCGAGAGCCGGGCCACACTCGGGACGCTGACCTACGACGGTGAGGTCGAGCAGGTGAAGAGGTCCGTCGTCCATCGCTACCGCTTCCCCGAGCAGCCGCACAAGATTGAGGTCAGAGACTCGCCGAAGAACCCCGACACTGCGGAATCCGATGAGCTCAAGCGGGGATTCTGCGGGACGGTGGTCGCACTAGACGAGACCGCCGGCACGATCGACCTGAAGCGCGCCCGCAGCTCACCCGTGCCGCACCCGGCGGCGTTGGTGCCGCTCGACAACGTCCAGAACACGGTGTTGCGGGAGAGTCTCGCCCGGCTCGCAGAAACAGCCGTGTCCGGCGGCTTCGCGGCGGCCAGCCTGCGACGGGCGGCGTTCGACCTGCTCGGACGCGTCCCGCCGCGCATCGGAGTCCCGGCGTCGACACCGAACACGTCAGGCTTCGCTGCCCCGAAAGACCTCGTTACCCTGGGTGAAACCCCGCTGGCCGCGGTCCGGCGGGTCGCCCCGCGACTCAACCGCTCGGTGCTCCCCGTGCAGGGGCCGCCGGGCAGCGGCAAGACCTACACCGGAGCCCGGATGATCCTCGACCTGCTCGCCGACGGGAAGCGGGTCGGGGTGACCGCCAACAGCCACAAGGTGATCTCCAACCTGCTCGCCGCGGTGTGCGACGCGGCCGACGGGCCGTCGGTCGAGAACGGCCGGACCGGAGGCGAGTCGGACGGCAGGCCAGTGCGGCAAGCGCCGGTCGAGCTGCGCGGGATCCAGAAGGCGAACGCCGGCGACGGGTGCCCCGACGAACGCATCGTCCAGGCCGGCTCCAACGCGGAGGTGGCCGAGGCACTCGCCGCCGGCGAGGTTGGCGTCGCCGGCGGCACCGCGTGGCTGTGGGCGCGTGAGGAGATGGCCGACGCGGTGGACGTGCTCGTCATCGACGAGGCGGGCCAGATGAGCCTCGCGAACACCCTCGCCGTCTGCCAGGCAGCGGGGAGCCTCGTCCTGCTCGGCGACCCCCGCCAGCTCGACCAGCCCATCCAGGGGGTTCATCCGCCCGGCGCCGACGTCTCCGCCCTCGGCCACCTCCTCGGTGAATCGGCGACCGTCGACCCGTCCCGCGGCGTTTTCCTCGACCACACGTGGCGCATGCACCCGGACATCTGCGCGTTCACGACGGAGCAGTTCTACGAGAGCCGGCTCCGCGCCCGCCCGGAGCTCGGCCGGCAGACGGTGGTCGGGCCGGGGCCGCTGGCCGGCTACGGCCTGCGCTTCATTCCCGTGGCGCATGCCGGCAACACGAACGCCTCGGCCGAGGAGGCCGAATGCGTCGCGGGGCTGATCCGTGAACTGCTCGGCACCGATGCCGCCTGGGTAGACAGGCAGGGTGTCCAGAGACGGCTGACGCTTGACGACGTTCTGGTCGTGGCCCCCTACAACGCGCACCTCGCGGTACTGCGGGCAACGCTGCCGACCGAGGCGCGGGTGGGCACGGTCGACAAGTTCCAGGGACAGGAGGCGCCGATCGTGATCTACTCGATGGCCACCTCGACCGCCGATGAAGCGCCTCGGGGGATGGAGTTCCTCTACAGCCTCCACCGCCTCAACGTCGCCACCTCGCGCGCCCGCTGCGTGGCCGCGATCGTCGCCAGCCCGACCCTGCTCACGCCGGATTGCCGCACCCCGGAGCAGATGCGCCTAGCCAACCCCTTCTGCCGCTTCCTCGAACTCGCCACGCCCGCGCCCCGACACGCGGGCCGAAGTTAACATCAGCCCCGTTATCGGACCCAGAACCCTCACTGCGGCGCGATCGACGCACTGGGCGGTCGCTTCGGGTGCCGCGGCCGCGCCACCGCGCCCGCTGGCAGGGTGGCGACGCCAGCGGCCAGATCCGCCGACCTGAACGGCCGCGCCTAGCCGCGGCTTCCGCTCGCCGCGTCGCGTGTCACCCACGCCCTGGTCTGGCGCGTCCCGCAAGCCCCGACGGGGGCTTCGCGCCGCCAACCCAAGAATCCTCTGCCTTATCGATTGACTGCGGCCGGGCACTCGTGTCCCGGCGGGGGGGACGGTCGCGTAGAATTGGCCGATGCTGCCCCTTCGAGCGAGGATCGGGATGGAAGCTGGAATGCGAGCTGTAGTCGTTGCGGTGGTCGTCGGCGTCGTCTTTCCGGGCGTGGCGCTCGCCCAGCTTGCACCAGCGAGTCAAGCGGAGTTCGAGCAACGGTTCACGGGCTGGACGTTGCTGTCGGACGCGCCGGACTGTAACGAAGGCAATGGGATCGACCCCGTCACCTTCATCGGCCCGGGCCGGTTCGAGACGAACGGACTCGAGGGCGACTACCAGTACCGAGGAACCGGCGCGGACACGGGGACCCTCACGTTGACGGTCGACATCCTTCCGATTCCCCTGGTGTCCGATCTGACGTTCGACTCGCGGACGACGGGTACGTTCGCGGCGGGGGCGGGCGGCGTGGTGCTCTGTGAAGGCGGCTTCGAACTCGTCGACTCGACGATCCCCGACACGACGCCGCCTTCGCTGGTCGGCGCCGAGGTGGCGGTATCCGGCGACGAGATGGCTCTCGCCTTCGACGAGGAGCTCGCCGGGGTCGACTCCCTTCACGGCCTGCTCGCATCGGCACTCTCCGTCACCGCGGACGGGGAACCCGTACCCGTCGACGGGTACGCCTACGGGGGCTTCGGGCGCATCGGCCGTCGCCTGCAGCTCTTCCTGTCCAGCGTCATCACCCGGGGTCAGACGGTCGTAGTCTCCTACGCCGATCCCACCCCCGGCGACGACGACGTCGCACTCCAAGACCTGGCCGGCAATGACCTGGCTTCCTTCACGGCGCCGGCGACCAATAACTCCGCCGTGGAGCCCGTACCCGCGCTGCCGTTGACCGGCGCCGGCCTGCTCGGTCTGCTGCTGATTTTCCTGGGGGGCCGGCGCCGGCCGAGCGGCTGAACCCCGTCGGCCTGGAGGCGGAGCCTGATGGCGCGCCTGGTGGGGGATGGTAACGGTGTCGTCGGGTAGCGCGCCTGAGCCGGGGCGCTCCGCCACCTCGACGCTTTGGCTCGACGGCCGGCGACGATCCGGAACCCGCCTACGTTGTCCAACTCCACGACCGGGAACGGCCTGCGAGCCCGGTGACCTCGCCACCCGCTCTCGGCCACGGTGGCGAGGTCAGATCGGGTCGCCGCTGAGCGTGGCCGCCTCGACGTGGGAATCGCCGGGCCCCTCTTCATGGCGGAGCTGCGACGGAGCGAGGTGAGCGCCCTGCGCTGGGCCGACTGTCCGCCGCGGGGGCAGACTCACGGGCTGCCCCCGAAGTCGGGAACCGTGACCGCCGCCGCTCGGCGCGTCGCCCCCGATCGGCGGTACCGGCCGGCACGACTTCCGCGCCGGATGGAGGGGACGACGCGCGCTGTCCGTCCCACGCCCTCGGCCTGTAGGTCGTCGCCGCTCGCGCGGGCCGGAGCTCGTCGACAACCCCGTCGCCGGCGCGGCCGCGGGCTTGCGCCGTTCGACGGCTGCCCGCCCACGCCCGCTCTGCCCCCGGTCCTGGCCGCTCGCGCCCAAGTCGCCCGCGTGGGGCACCGGGTTCCGCGCCGCCACACGGCCGGCGGCGGTGGCCGCCATGCCATTGGGAGCCGCACCGTCCGCTCCCAGCCGGTACGGGAAGCGTGGTCAACAGGTGCGGAGGCGGCTGGAGCGCCGTTGGGCAGACGCGCCGTTCACCACCGTGTGTTGACATCCCCATCGCAGGATCTTTCCTGCACTGCAACGGTAATCGTGTTCTCCCCCGCCGTGAGGCCGAACGTACTGCCTCATCGCCTCCCCTACACCAACTCGACGTTCACGCGGCGTCCGACCATTGCGGCGGCCCGTTGCAAGCTGCCGAGCGTGATATCGTTTTTCGGATCGAGCACGCCCCCTTACGTGATCGGACAGCCGTCCCTGGAGCAGCTCGAGGACGGATCCGACCCGGCCCGCGCACTCCGCCCGGATCGCCTTCCAGGCGGCCTGCCCGAGCTTCCGGATGCGCACGACGACGTGTATAGAGGTCCGATCCGACGACCACGGGTTGTTTGCGGGACCTGCGCGTCGTCACCGATCCCGCCCGCGGCCTGTTCCCGAAACCCGGCGAAATTACCCTCACTTGCGACTGTCCCGACTGGGCGGTGATGTGCAAGCACGCGGCCGCCGTGCTCTACGGCGTCGGCAGCCGGCTCGACGACCGTCCCGAGCTGCTCTTCCGCCTGCGGGACGTCGACGCCGAGGATCTGGTCGGCGGCGACATGGCGTTGCCGGACGCCGCGGCGGGGGACGACGTCCTCGCCGGCGATCTCTCGCGGACATCTTCGGCATCGATCTCGACCCGGCGGACAGCGGCGCGGCGGCCGCTCGGCAGAGGACCACCGGTCGCCGCCGGCCCCGCCGCGGGAGGCCGCGTCGGACCGCCCCGCCGTCCGGGTTCCAGCCTACGGGCCGCCGGGTGGCGGAGCTGCGCCGCCGGGGCGGATTCTCGGTCCCCGAGTTCGCCGGCCTGCTCCGCGTATCCGCGTCGACGGTGTACCGCTGGGAAGCGGCCCGCGGGCCGCTCGCCCTCCGAGCCGGTCAGGAGACGGCGACCAGGGAAGGAGTTTCCCATGAATGCGGTCTATGGGGTGATCCCCTATGTGCAGATGCGCAGAATCGGGAGAAGATGCTCGACACGCACCGCCGTCGCCCAGTCGCTGACCGACGCCGAGTTCACGCCGTGCTGTGCGGGGCTCCTCCTCATCTTCATGGCTGGGCGCGCCCCGCGCGCGCCCAGCCCGGCGCCGAGCTCGAAATCGGCGGCGGCTAACCACGCCGCGTTCGACCTCGGCGGCGGTTCCCTCGACGCCGACCGTCGACGCTCGAGCCACCGCCTGGGGTCAGCGACCGGGGGGGCGTCGCCGCACGCGGGCTCGTGGGCCTCGGCGGCGTGCTGCGCGGACATGCCGGCGTCGAGCGCCGGCTCGGCGGTCGCCCCGGCCGAGTAGTACGCCACCATCCGGCTCGTCTTCCAGCCGGCCAGTCACCCGCTCGCCGCCGGCGGCCTAGCCGCCACTGGACCACAGCCCCACCATCCTCTGCGGGCAACGCGCGGTCCTCTGTCGCCGCGCGCGGGCTACGTCGCCCTTGATGCGCATCGCCACGCTGGCCGCGCTACCGATGGCCGCCTTCTGGGGGCACTGGGCGGACCGCCTCCAGCGACGGCCAGTTC
Source organism: Vicinamibacterales bacterium (assembly GCA_965215895.1). Lineage (GTDB taxonomy): Bacteria > Acidobacteriota > Vicinamibacteria > Vicinamibacterales > UBA8438 > JAJEEA01. Next base: position 2,530,115 of record OZ244130.1, read on the forward strand.
TTCCCGGCCGCCGGCAGGGGCGAAGCCCTCAACCTCGTCAACGCCCGGTACGGGGCCGAACCCGGCGTCATCTCCGACCGATTCTTCCCCGTTCGCTACCCAGACCATCCCGGCCACCGTCCACGAAGCGCCCCACATCCTCGACGGGAGCTCCTGATGAACGAGCGGCGCGTCCGCGAACAGTACGCCGGACACCGGCGGCTTCACCGACCATGTCTTCGCCGCGTGATCGAACCTCGGCTACGCGTTCGTCCCGCGCATCCGGGACCTGCCGCGCGGGTGTCCCGAAGCGCCTGCGCCCGCCTGGTGACACAGTGAACACTCAACTGCAGGTACTTGCGTCAGAATTCTCTGTGGGGCAACGGTCCCCCTGTCCGTCGGGGATTTTGCCCTTGACAGGTGTGTTGTGATATGTAGTTTCCAGAAGTTTTTCTGGGAGAGTCCGGGCGGTGCTGAGCAACAGCATCTTGCGACGTGCAAGAGCCAGTGGTCCTGCTGACCGCGATTGCGCTCGCCAGCCACGTGTCCTCGACGGGGGCATGGGGGCTGGCTTGGCCGTCCGGTCCTCCTGGCGTCGAGGTCTGGGTGTTGTTCCGGTGGAATCGGCGGCTGCTGCTGTTCCGGGCGCATGAGGGCTGGCGGTCCGGTCTTCGTGGCGTCGAGGGCTGGGTGTTGTCCCGGTGGATCGGCGCTGGTTTGGTGTCCGCGAGCGAAGTGTCGGGATGAGGGGAATTTGGGGTTCCCCCTCCACAGTAAGAATGAATGAAGGTGCATGGTGGCTAGGAATTGCATAGCGCTCGTTTGGGCGACAGTGTTCACAGTGGCGGCGGGGGCGCAGTTGTCCGCGGCAGAGATGCCGGGACAGGAGGTCGTGATCCAGGGCCATGTCGTCGACGCAGAGATGCAACAGCCGCCGCGGGAGCCGGTTACGGTCACGTACCGGGAGCACGGAGGCGCCGATCACGAGCCTGTTTTCGCGGAAACTGATTCCACAGGACGTTTCCGGTTCGCGTTTGAGGAAACAGGCATGGGCCAGTTCGGTCTGCTCTCCGTGCGCGAGCTCGGGTACAACTCTGCACTGCAAGTGTGGCCGGTGCCGGTGGACACGGACGTCGTGCTGTATTTGTCCAAGCCGGTCGGACTCCATGGCACGATTGTCAACGAGTCAGGGATGCCGGCGAGCGGTGCCAGGGTGAAGTGGAGCATGACGCACGACGGCCGCCTAGCGTCGGGCGTTGGGGCCGTGAATGAGGAAGGGTTTTTCCACGTATATGTTCCCAGTAGAACAGACAACCTCAGGATCGCTGCCTGGGCCGATTACTATGCCCCGGCCAGAGCCCACTACACTTTCGACGTGGACGGCGGCGCGCCGCAACCGACGGTCCTACGGACCCTGGAAAGCCGGGCCTGGATGAAATCTGTCGAAGGTGGAGTGAACGACAGGTATCTGCAGGACTGGGTTGACGAGATTCTATTGGCCCAAGACACCCAAGAGCCGCCCAGGTAACCATGTCCGGACTGCGAAGCCTCCTGCCCATTTGCGTGCTTTTGCTCGCTCCGACACTGGCTCATGGGCAACGCTGCGTGGTAGATGTCGTCGTTCTGAATCTGGATCGCAGCGTTTTTGGCCCTATCTCGGTCGAATGTTCGGACCCACCCCACAGCATTCCGTTCGGAAATTGGGGAGCTGAGTTCCGGTACTTTGGGGAGTACCGTCGCAGAGACGGATATCAGTTTTCTGGTTGGAAGGCCGACGACGGCTGGTTACAGTGGAACTCGTGTACAACGGAGTTCACTTCTCCAGATCCACAATACTACAACCACGACAACTACACGGCACAAGTCGCTATGCCGAATGTCGTGAACGTTGTTGAATCTCGCAGGGATCACAGCCTCACCGGCGTAGATGGCGTGACGTGTGACAGTCTGTTAACGAACCCGGTTATCGAGTTTGGGTCTTCGGCCTTTTCGGCCGGCTCTATTGAGTTGAGGGTCTACGAGTTGGACTTTCGCATACCGCTCATCGACGGCCCCGATCACGTTGCT
>CBDCEY010000001.1:0-23855 GCA_965215895.1 Vicinamibacterales bacterium
CGACCGGTGGCGATGAGTTCCGCCCCGTGGTTGGTTTGCAGCAACGCAAGACTGTCGTCGCCCGGTCCGGTCGTCTTCCCTCGACGGTCGCCGCGGCTGCCCCCGCTCGTCCGCGGAGGGACGCGCGCACCGCAAGACAGGCTGGGAGAAGATGTCGGTGGACCGGCGCTATAATCGCCGCCATGACGTCGCGGGCGGGCTCACCATGACCAGATTTCACGATCTGGATGCGCTGCGCGGCGTCGCCATGCTGCTCGGGATCCTGCTGCACGCGGGCGTCTTCCTCGTGCCGGTCGAGTTCTGGCCGGTGCACGACCCCTGGGCCTGGGAGACCGCGCCGGAAGCCAACGTCTACGCCTGGATCCTGTCGGCCATTCACGGCTTCCGGATGCCGTTGTTCTTCCTGGTCAGCGGTTTCTTCACGGCGATGCTGTGGCGGTCGCGCGGGCTGCACCGCCTGGCCCGGCATCGCCTCGAACGCGTCGGCCTGCCGCTGCTGGCGGGCATGTTCACCGTCGTTCCGGCCATCGCCTGGCTCGAGCAGGGGGCCGACTTCACGCTGCTCGACTGGGCGCTGACCTGGACGAGCGGGCTGGACCACCTCTGGTTCCTGTGGTACCTGCTGCTTCTGGTGGCGGCCCTCATGGCCGCCGTCCGCCTGGGCCTCGCGTTCCGCCACCCGTTGTGGTGGCTGCTCGTGCCGCTCGCGGTCGCGCCGCAGTACCTGATGCGCGAGGGGGCGTTCGGCCCCGACACGGCGAACGAAGTGGTTCCGGCCGGACGCGTACTCGCCTACTACGCCCTCTTCTTCGCTTTCGGTGTCTTCTTCCGCCAGCGGGACATCGCGGTGCGGCGGTGGTGGACTGCCGCCCTGATTCCGGCGCTGATGCTGCTCCTCCCGGCCGGGGTCGTGCTGCTCTACGTCGAGGAATCCTCGGCGGCGGGCTCCGCAGGGGCCTGGGGAGTGGCTTCGGTCGTGCAGGTCGCCTATGCGTGGCTGATGTGCTTCGGCTCGATGGGGCTGTTCCGGTGGATCGCCTCGAAGGAACGCTTCTGGGTGCGGTACCTGTCCGATGCGTCGTACTGGCTGTACCTGTGCCACCTGCCGCTGGTGATCGGCGCGCAGATGCTGCTGGTGAGGTGGCCGGTCAGCGTCCACCTGAAGTTCGTGCTCATCAGCACCGCGGTCGTCGCGTTTCTGCTGCTCCTCTACCAGAGGGGCGTTCGCTATACCGCGATCGGGACGATACTGAACGGGCCGCGCACCCGCCGGCCGGCCCAGCCGGCCCAGCCCATGGTGCCGCACGCGGAAGCCGGATGAGACGGACTTGGAATCGAGCGAACAGGAAGAGCACGGTTCTCGAAACACCTTGGAGGCAAGAGTGACTCAGAAAAGTGGCGCGCTCCTTCTGTTTCTGCTGGCATTCTCGCCGGCCCTGGCCGCGGCCCAGGAGGGAGCGATCTCCGGCCGCGTCGCCGACGAGACCGGGGCCGTGCTGCCGGGCGCCACGGTCACCCTGAGCGGTCCCGAGGGGACGCGCGTCACGCAGGCCGACGGCAACGGAGACTATGAATTTGCGGGACTGTCCGGGGGCGCGCATACCGTGACCGCGGCGCTGTCCGGATTCTCGGACGCCACGCTGGAAGGCATCGTCGTCGCCGAAGCGCTCGTCGAGGCGCCGACCCTCGCGCTGCCGATCGCGAGCTTCGGCGACACGGTGGTCGTCACCGCCTCGCGGACCGAGGTCCGGATCGTCGACGCACCGGTCACCACGTCGGTCATCCTGGCCTCCACGCTGGAGACCACCGCCAGCTCGAACATCGGAGACGTCCTCCGCTCGGTGCCCGGCGTCAATGTCGTCCAGCTCTCGGCGCGCGACGTCCAGGTCACCAGCCGGCAGTCCACCGGCACCTTGGCCAACTCGCAGCTCGTCCTCGTGGACGGGCGCAGCGTGTACCTCGACTTCTTCGGGCTCGTCCTCTGGGATCTCGTCCCGGCCAACACCGGCGACATCGAGCAGATCGAGGTCGTCCGCGGGCCGGCCTCGGCCACCTGGGGCGCGAACGCGATGACCGGCGCGGTCAACGTCATCACCAAGTCGCCGCGGGAATCGGTCGGGACGACGGTGACGATGAGCGGCGGCTGGATGGATCGGGATGCCGGCTCGACGATCGGGCAGGGCACCGGGACGACGTTCGGCACGAACGCCACGGTCACTCGGGCGCCGACCGACCGGCTGTCGTACCGCGTGAGCGCCGGGTACTTCCGGTCCGATGCGTTTCCGCGCCCGACGGGGCGGGTGCCAGTGATTTCGGATCCGCGGCTGCCGGGAGGCATGGTGGGCGGCGCCCCGTACCCGCTCGACGGGGCCGGTCCGTTCGGCGCGGCGTTCGCGAACCGGGGCACCAGCCAGCCGAAGTTCGACGTGCGGGTGGACCAGGAGCTGTCGAACGGCCGGCTCTCCTACTCCGGGGGCGTTGCCGGCACCGAGGGGCTCGTGCACAGCGGGGTCGGACCGTTCGACATCCAGCGCGGGTCCTATCTGGGTTACACGAAGCTGGGCTATACGCGAGGCGACTTCCGGTTCCAGGTCTTCTCGAACTTCCTCGACGGCAACGCACCGAACCTGTTGCTGCCGGACCCGACCACCGAGGGCCAGCCAGTGCAGCTCGGGTTCAAGTCGAATACGTTCGACGCCGAGATCGGCAACTCGACGTTGCTCGGGGACCGGAACGTATTGACCTACGGCGGCAATCTCCGGCGGAACACGTTCGACATCTCCATCGCCCCGATGTCGGAGGACCGCCTCGAGCTCGGCGCCTACCTGCAGGACGAGATCTTCTTCGACCACTTCCGCCTCGTCCTCGGGGGGCGGGTCGACAAGTTCGGCAATCTGTCCAAGCCGGTCTTCTCCCCGCGGCTGTCGTTCATGATCAAGCCCAGCGCCGACCATTCGGTGACGGTCTCGTACAACCGGGCGTTCCGGTCGCCGTCGACCATCAACAACTTCCTGGACATGAGCATCGTGCAGCCCGTCGACCTGAGCGGGCTGGCCGCGTTCAGGCCGCTGCTGCCGGCGCTGCTGCCGCCCGGCCTGCCGCCGGCGGTCGTGCCGGTGGTACTGCAGCAGCTCGGGCAGCAGCTCGATCAGACGACCGCCCAGCCGTTTCCGCTGGTGGTCCGCGTGTCCGGCAGCGACGTGCCGGTCGGCACGCTGGCGCGCGGCGAGCTCGCGGAAGAGTCCCTGACCGCGTACGAGCTGAGCTACACCGGGACGTTCGGGGGACAGACGACCGCCGGAGCCGCCATCTACCTGAATCGGCGCGACAATCCGATCAGCTTCGTGCCATTGCCCTTCGACGCCGACCCCTACACGGCGGCGAGCCCGCCGCCGGGCTGGGTGCTTCCGCCACAGGTGTTGGCGTTCATGGCGACGCAGGGGATCCTCCTGCCGCGAACAACCTTCACCTACTCGAACCTGGGGCCGACGCGGCACCTCGGTGCGGAGTTCTGGATGAATCAGCGGATCTCGCGATCGGCGTCCGCGTGGTTCAACTACTCGTGGCAGGACGAGCCGGAGATCCTGGAGTCGGACAACCCGTACCTGCCGACGGAGCTCACCCTGCCTCCCACGCACCGGGTCAACGTCGGCGGCTCCCTCGACGGACGGCGATTCCTCGGGAACGTGTCCGTGAGCATGGCTACCGCCGCGTTCTGGGCGGACGTACTCACGCCGCAGTATCACGGCTACTCCGACGGCTACACCATGGTGAACGGCAGCTTCGGCGTGAAGTGGAACAGCGGCGCCGTCACGACGCTGCTCAAGGTGACGAACCTCTTCAACCAGAGCATTCAGCAGCACATCTTCGGTGACATCCTGCGGCGCACGGTGGTCGGCGAGGTGCGGTTCAGGCTCTAGCGGCGGCGTTCTCGGCCACCGGCGGGCAAGGCGGCCGCGGCGCGTGACGTGATCGGGCGCGTATACTCAAAACAGGCGGGACACGGGGGACCGCCGCCCGTCGCGTCACGAAACGGAGGCAGCCATGCAGGGACAGACCCAGGTGATCGACGCGCTGAACCGCGCGCTGACCATCGAATTGACCGCTATAAACCAGTACTTCTGCCAGGCGAAGATGTGCGCCAACTGGGGATTCCACCACCTCGCGAAGAAGCACCACGAGGAGTCGATCGGCGAGATGAAGCACGCCGAGCAGCTCATCGACCGCATCCTGTTCCTCGAGGGAACCCCGGAGATCGCCCGGTACGACGTCATCCGGGTCGGGACCGACGTCAAGGAGCAGCTCGAGAACGACCTGGAGCTGGAGCTGAAGGGCGTCAAGCACTACAACGGGGCCATCGCCCTGTGCACGCAGCTCGGGGACAACGGCACCCGCGAGATTCTCGAGCCGATTCTCTCCGAGTCGGAAGAGCACGTGGACTGGGCCGAGACCCAGCTGTTCCGCATCGAGAAGGTCGGCATCGAGAACTACCTGACCGAGCAGATGGGGGGCCACGACCGCTAGGAGCTTGCGCCGTAGAAGTTTCGCGCCAGCGAAACTTCTACGGCGACCGCAAGGTCGCGCTAGGCGTCGGCGGCGAAACCGAAACCGGCGAGGGGGGCAAAGGACGCCCGCCCGGACAGGCGTGACGAGGGGGCCGAGAGCCGTCAGCTCAGGCCGGAGGACCGGCGTAGGTCTCGCCGGTGGGCTCGGACAGGCACGGGGGCGGGGCCGGGCTCGCCCAGCGGGTCAGACAGCTCTCGAGCCGGCGGTGGCAGGCGGTGCAACCGGTGCCGGCCTCCGTCGCGCGGATGAGCTCGCGGACGGTCTGCACGCCGGTCTGCTCGACCGCCGCGCGCAGTTGGCGCTCGGTGACCTGCAGGCACGCGCAGACGACCCGATCCTGGTCCGCCCTCTCCATGTGGCCCGTATCATAGCACGCTTGAGAATGAGACGCGATCTCAAGGGATCGAGTTTGCTCGAAGCCGCATGTCGGCGAGGGTCGCCCCGGCGACGCGGAGGTGCGGCGTGCGGCAGGGCGCCCGCCACGACGCCGCCCGTCCCATGAGACGAGGCTCGGGGCCCGATTCTCCGCTACGGAACGAGCCGGGCGGCTACGGAACAAGCCGGCGAATCACCCCGTCGTGCTTGTTCAGGAGGAAGAGCTGACCGCCGGGACCGGTTCCCAGGCGCAGGTCCGCGCGTGTGGTTGGCGTCCGCCCCTGCTCGATGTTCTTCTCCTGAATCAGCTGCAGAAGCGTGCGGGTCGCGCCCTCGTGCTCGAACAGCACCCGGCGAATCGCGTCCTGGCCGCCCTCGGGCAGCGCATCGGCGTCGACGTGGAAGACCTCGCCGCTGGGACCGTCGCCGAATAGCAGGAGGTTCGCAAGCTGAGGGATCGCGTCGTCACGGTAGACGACGAGTCCGGTGGCGTGGGAGCGCCCCTGCAACAGCGGATCCAGCTGTCCGTACTCGACGACGGGATAGCTGAGGCCGGCCTCTCCGCGGGGGTCGACGAGGCTGACCTCGCGACGGTTGATGAACCGGAAGCTCCCCTCCCAGTCGTTCCAGCCGAGGTTGGCGCCTGACCACACCGGGCTGATCTCCTCGACGATGTTCTGGCCGATGTCGGCGAGGAACAGGTTGCCGTTCCGCGCGTCCCAGGCGAGGCGCTGGGGGTTCCGCACCCCGTAGGCGTAGATCTCGCCGAGGGTGGCGTCGTCGCCGTTGCCGGCGAACGGGTTGTCGGCGGGGATGCCGTAGCGGCCGTTCGCGCTGTTCGAGCCGAGGGGATCGATGCGCAGGACCTTGCCGAAGATCGAGCCGAGGTTCTGCGAGAGGTCGAGCGGATCGCCGCCGCTGCCGCCGTCAGCCGACCCGATGTAGAGAAGGCCGAAGTCGGGATCGCCGGGGGCCGCGAGGGGGTTGAAGGCGAGCTGGCCCCCGTTGTGGTTGCCGAACGGCTGCTCGACGCGCAGCAGTTCGCGCGGCGGCCCGCCGTCGTAGAACGGCGAGGCGGCGTCCGCGGCCGTCCACTCGAGCAGGATCGTGTCGTGGGCGTCGTTGCCGCCGCCGGGCACGAAGTCGGCCGGCGGCGCCGTGTTGCTCGAATCGGTGTAGGTGTAGAGCTTGCCGTACCCCGGCGCGCCGGCCTCGCCGAACCGGGGATGGAGAGCGAAGCTCTGGAAGCCGCGCTCGCGGCCCGACGCCTCGACGGCGACCGTCCGCGGGGGGGCGGTGAGGTCGAGATACCGCGTGACGGTCCCGCCGTCGTAGCTGACGGTGTAGACGAGGCCGCGCATGTCGTTCACGAACAGCCGGCCGGTGCCCGGCTCGTCGACGAGCCGCATCATGCGCGCCGTCTCGCCGCCGACGTCCGGCAGCGCCGCGAACTCGACGGCGCCGACCCGGATGACGCCGTCGGTCGCGGCGATGGGCGCCGCGAACGGATCGTCGCTCGTCTGGGCTCCCGCGACCGAGACGGCCAGCAGCACCGCCCCGGCCGCGGGGCCGAGGCGCTCTCTCGCAAACGTCATGGCCCCGCCTCCCTCTCAGTTGCCGTCGTCCAGCAGCACCGCCCCGGCCGCGGGGCCGAGACGCTCTCTCGCGAACGTCATGACCCCGCCTCCCCCTCAGTTGCCGTCGTAGACGTGCTGCACGGTCGTCCGGAGGCTCCCCTCCGGCGCCTGGAAGTCGCTGTACTGGCCCGGCACGCTGTACGCGGCGACCACGTCGTCCACCGACAGCCCGGCCGCCCTCCCGTGCTGCGCCTTGCTCACGACGTCGTTGAAGAACCCGCTGAATTCGACGAACTCGCTCCAGGTCACCGGCGTCGGGTTGTGCCCCGGAATCACGGTGTCGATGTCCGAGATCCCGGCGACCGCCTTCTTCAGCGTCTCGCCGAACTCGGTGGCGCTGCCGTTGCCGTTGGCGACGTCGATGAACGGCAGCCCCTTGCGCTGGAACATGTCGCCGGTGTGCATGGTGCGCGCGTCCCTGAAGACCACGAACGTGTCGCCGTCGGTGTGGCCGCGGCCGAAGTGATAGAGGTCGATCCGATCCGCGCCGTTGAAGAGCGACATCCGCTCGGAGTAGCTGGTCTTGGGAAGGTAGTTCGCGTTCCCGCCCTTGAAGGCGTCGCAGTTGGTCACCGGCTCGCAGGTCTCACGCGACATCTGCGCCAGGGTGTTCTCGTGCACCACGAAGTTCACGGTGTCCGGGAGCTCGGTGTTGCCGCCGCTGTGGTCGAAGTGGGTGTGGGTGTTGATGACGGTCGTGATGGGCTTGTCGGTCAGCTCGCGCACGTGGGCGATGATGTCCTGGCCGTAGCCGTTGATCTTCGTATCGACGAGCGCGACGCCGTCGGTGGTGATGAAGATCGCCGTGTTCCCGCCGCCGCCCATTCCCTGAACCGACGATGCATTCGCCAGCACGTAGAGGTTGTCGGTGATCTCCTGCACCTCGAGGGCCGCCCGCTCCTGCTGCGCCTGATACGTCGCCGCCGTCAGGACCACACCGACCACCGTGAGCATTGCCAAGTATCTGCTGCGTCTCATCTCCACCTCCTCCTGCGCCGGATACGGCGCACCGAAACTATACCGGCGCAGCCCCTTTCAGGCCAGCCCTTCGCCATTCCCCCAATGGCTCGCGCCCGCTCTCCATCTGGCTGCGCTCTCGGCGGGCGTCGGTACGCGGCCGCTCAACGCTCTGTTCGTGAAGTCGTGCGCAGAGGCATCGAAACGGAACGGACGAAGGCTCGGCGATCCGCGCGATACCGTCCGAAGACTCGCGGGAAACCCCGCGCCGGTCCGGGCCAAGTCGGCCACGGGACGGATGGTACAATCCGGGCTCGACCAAACTGGCGACGCGGGCGACGCGGCCAGCGGCAGATTACCGCTCGGCCCAACTCGCACTGCGTAGAGGGAGCATCACCATGAGACGAGCCGTCGCCGCCCTGTGCGTCGCGCTGGCGTTGGCTTTGGGCGCGGGCGTCCTCTGGTCGTGGCCGGGCGCGACGGCCTCGGGCGCGGCCCGAAGCCAGACTGCTCCCGGCGACGGCATCGAGCCGTTCGCCATCGACGTGCCCGACGACGTGCTCGCGGACCTGCGCGAGCGCTTGGCGCGGGCCCGTATGCCCGACGAGCCGGAGGGCGTCGGATGGCAGCTCGGGATGAACCAGGCCTACCTGCGGCAGCTCGTCGACTACTGGCGCGACGAGTTCGACTGGCGGGCGCAGGAGCGCCGGCTCAACCGGCTCGAGCAGTTCAAGACCACCATCGACGGCCTCGACATCCACTTCGTGCACCGCCGGTCGGCGGAGCCCGATGCGTTTCCGCTGATCCTGAGCCACGGCTGGCCGGGGACCTTCGCGGAGTTCGACAAGGTCATCGAGCCCCTGACCGATCCGGTGGCCCACGGGGGACGCGCGGAGGACGCCTTCCACGTCGTCGTCCCGTCCATCCCCGGCTACGGGTTCTCGGACCGGCCGCGGCAGCTGGGCTACGGCCGTGACCGTACGGGGGCGATCTTCGCCGAGCTGATGGCGCGTCTGGGCTACGAGCGGTACGGCGCGCAGGGGGGCGACCTCGGCGCCGGCATCAGCCGCTGGCTGGCCGCCAACGACGCCGAGCACGTGGCCGGCCTGCACCTCAACCTCTGCACCGCCGGCCCGCCGGACCCCGACAACCCCACCGCCGGCGTGCCGCCCGCCGAGATCGCGCTGATGGAGGAGCGCGCCGCGTTCTGGACCGACGAGGAGCGCGGCTACAGCCACATGCACGGCACCAAGCCCCAGACCCTCGGCTACAGCCTCAACGACTCGCCGGTCGGGCTCGCCGCGTGGATCGTCGAGAAGTACCGGAGCTGGTGCGACTGCGACGGCAACCCCGAGACCCGGTTCAGCAAGGACGAGCTGCTGACGACCCTCACCATCTACTGGGCCACGCAGACGGCGACCTCCGCCGCCCGCTACTACTACGAGGGCCGACACGGCGCCAACTCGCCGGACCCGGCGCGGATAGAGGTGCCGACGGCCTGCGCGGCGTTCCCCGGCGAGTTCCGGTTCACGCCGCGGCGCTGGCTCGAGGCGCGCTACAACCTCGTCCGCTTCACGATGATGCCGAGCGGCGGCCACTTCGCGGCCAGCGAAGCGCCGGAGCTGCTGGTCGACGACCTGCGGGCGTTCTTTCGGGACGTGCGGTAGCGTTCCGGGCTCTCGGCTCTCACGTTCCCGACGAGGATCCGAACGGGTCGACTATGGTCAATCCCTCTATGCGTTGTCCATGCTGCAAGTCCTCGCTGTAGAGGGTCCTGCACCCGGCGTCGAGCGCGGCCGCCACGATGAGACTGTCGTACACGGAGAATCCGTAGCGTGCCCGCACGTCGAGGCCGCGTCGATAGAGCGCCCGGCTGGGGTCGACCCGCCAGAGCGGGAAGAGTACGTCGTCCATCAACTGGCGCATCTGCTCGGGAGTCGCGCCAAGCTTTCCCACGAAGACGTTCATCGTTTCCTGGATCACCTGGTAACTGATGCATCCGCTTCCGTCCGCCAGGCCTCGTCGAACAAGGCTGTCGGCGATCTGACGCTTCCCGGAAGCGGTCTCGTCGAACAGGTAGACGAAGACGTTGGTGTCCAGGAAGTCGTCAACGCTCATTCATCTCGTCCCTGGTGAATCGTCGTCCGCCGGTGGACAATTGCCGTCTCAACGCCTGCACCGTCGCGGCCGCCGCTTCGGCCTGCTGCCTGCGCCCGACGTAGTCCGCCAGCCAGCCCCGGAACTGCTCGTTCAGGGTGGTTCGCTCGCTTGCGGCCCTGTGGCGGGCCGCCTCGATCAGATTCTCGTCGGCGCTCAACGTGATGTTCTTCATGACTCCGCTTCCGGGGACGCGAACACGAACTATGTGCACACGACTATAGTGCATTCTGGGAGGGTTTCATGGCGATCGAGAGGCTCGAACGGACGCCGTCGGGGTCCGCTGCGACGCCCGTGGAACCGGCTCAGGAGCCCACCGAACGCGGTTTGAATGCACGCCGCCGGATCCTGGCGACGACTACCGTGACCAGCACCAGGACGGTGGCCAGCGCCAGCACCGGCACGGTGAGCGCGAGAAGGGACAGTCCGATGGCCGCCCCGTTCTCGGCGGTCGAAACCGCGGGGTTGCCGAGGCCGGCGGTGACGAGAGTCGAAGCTCCGCGCAGCAGGGTGGTTCCCGTCTGAACCACGGCCGCCGCGCCGCCGCCGGTCACGGCGGCCAGGCTCCAGCTCAGAAGCGGTGTCGCGGTCTCGACGTTCGCTGCGGCTACCAGGGTACCGGCGGTCACCGCCGCCGGCATCGCGACCGTGTCCAGCAGGTTGTCGAGCCACGGGATGTAGTAGGCGCCGATCTCGCACGCCATCGCCACCGCGAGGGTCAACAGGGCGGGAGTCCCCGCCATCCATTCGAAGCCATCGGTCAGGTCCAGGAAGCCGGTGCGGGCCGCCAGCCCCATGACCAGAACCGGCAGGAAGACCCGGAGGCCGCACGCAGCGGCAAGGCCGACTCCGAGACCGACGCTGGACACAATCTCCACGGTCCAACCCTCGACTCGGCGCAATCGCCGTCCGCTACCGGAGACCCGGTCGCCGGTCACGCCCCGAAATCTCCCCAGGGACCGAGATTACCACCCGATGCCGAGCGACGGATCGACCGCACCGGTCGAGCGGTATACTCGTATCATGAAGTCGGTGGCCTCCGACCTCCGCGCGCGTACCGGCGACGAGATCCGGCGGATGTCGCCGGCAGAGCGGGTGGAGCTGGCCTTTCGTCTGGGCGACGAGGCGATCGAATCGTTCCGCGCCACCCACGGCCTCGACCGGCGGACCGCGATTCGGCTGCTCGAACGGCGCCGGCAGGCAACCCGCCGGCCCAGCGCATGCCTCGACCGGCTGATCGGGTGAGCCTGCTCGACCGGGTCGCCGCGATTCTCGATCGCGCGGTACGCGGTTATCGGCGCTGCGGCGATGGCCGCGCACGGCGTCGCCCGCTCGACCCATGGTCTGACCGGAGATTTCGGCTGAAGAACAGCGTCACGGCAGGCGGACGGTCGGGTGATGGACGCGGCGGCGTCCGCCTCCGCCCGGTCCGGCTCAGACGATTGCCGGCACGTCGACACCGGCCGACTTCCCCGCGGCACCGAGAACCCGGTCCAGCGTGGCGAGCGGCATCCGCATCCTCGCGGCGAGCTCCAGGTACATCGCGTCGTAGACGGAGACCCCGTGTGCGTTCGCCAAGTCGAGTGCCGCACCCGATGCGCGAGACGAGGAGACCCTGTCGATCTCGATCGGCAGCGCATCGAGGTGCGCGCGAATGCCCGGCCACTCGTCCGGCGCAATCCGACCGCGACGGGTCGCGACCAGCAGCGCGTTGGCCGTCTCGACCGGCCACAGCGCCGGGACGAAGGCGCGAGTGTCGAGCAGCGCCTCTCGCAACCGATCCGTCGCATCGGTCGCCTCGTCCCGGAAGATCCACGCCATGGTGACCGAACAGTCGAGCACGAACGCCATCAGTAGCGCCGCCCCTCCTCGATCATCTGCCGAACCGACAGCCCCCCCAGGCTGTGCGTCCGCTGGAACTGCTTCAGGCCGTCTATGGCCGCGCGGATTCTGTCGGTGTCCCGTTGCCGGAACGGGATCAACTCGGCCACAGGCTGCTTGTGTCTCGTGATCACGAACCGTTCGCCCTGCTCCACGCGCTTCAGCAGCTGCGGCAGATGCGTCTTCGCTTCGAATGCGCCAACTTCGGACACGGGCGGCACCCTCCATGAACGGCAGTCTATAGACCGTACAGAGACTAGTCTATATCACGTCCCAAGCGCTCGAGCCGTGGGCCTCGCCGCCGGCTGCGGCCAAGCGAGCTGTCGCGGGAGCGACGCTCCGGCGGGAGGCAGACAGAATCTGCGGATTGGTTGGCTGCAGCCGAGGCGACCGGGGTGACGGAAATCACCCCGGCCGCGAGGGGTTCCTACGACAGGCCGGTCAGCTCCTTGAGGGTGCCGGTGCTGTCGCCGAAGTGCTCCACGGGCGCCCCGAGCTTCTGCAGCATCGTGAGCTGCAGGTTGGTCATCGGGTTCTTGCCCTCGGGGTACACGAGGTGGCGGTCGCCCTTGAGCGTCCCGCCGTCGTGTCCGGCCAGCAGGAGGGGAACGTTGTCGTACTGGTGGGCGTCCCCGTCCCGCAGGGCGGCGCCGTAGAGCAGCATCGCGTGGTCGAGCAGCGAGCCGTCGCCGTCGGGCGTGGACGCCAGCCGCGCGAGGAACTCGCCGTAGAGCTGCACGTGATACTGGTTGATCTTCGTCACCTTCTCGATCTTCTCGAGATCCCCGCGGTGGTGCGTCAGCGGGTGGTGCGGGTCGGGGACCCCGATCTGCGGATAGGTGGTGCCGCTCTGCTCGCGGCCGACCATGTAGGTGAAGACGCGGGTCACGTCGGTCTGCCAGGCGAGCACCAGGAGGTCGTACATCAGCCGCGCATGCTCCTCGAACGAGACGGGAATGCCCGCCGGCTGGTCCAGCAGCGGCAGCTCGCGGTCGGCCTGCCGCTCGGCGATCTCGATGCGCCGCTCGATCTCCCGGACCGCGTCGAGATAGTTGCCGAGCTTGCGGCGATCGTCGCCGGCCAGCCGGCCCTGCAGCCCGGCGATCTTGTCCATCACCGCGTCGAGGATGCTGCGCTGCTGCTTCGCGCGCGCGAGCCGCACGTCGGCGCTGGTGCTGCCGGCGTCGCCGAACAGCCGCTCGAACACCACGCGCGGATTGGTCTCGCGCGGCATCGGCGTGGTGCGGTCGTGCCACGAGATGTTGAGGTAGGCGCAGCTGTAGCCGGTGTCGCAGGTGCTCACCCCGTTGAAGGTGTCGGCGCCCTCCAGCGACAGCTCGAGCGACGGCAGGCGCGTCTCGCGGCCCAGGGTCTGCGCCGCGAACTGGTCCATCGACGTCCCGAGGTCGAGCTCGGAGCCCTGCGTCTGCTCGGCGTGGAGGCCGGTCAGGAACGCGGCGGCGGGACGCGAGTGCGACCCGAGGGCCTCGCCGGGCCGGGCGAAGGCGGCGCGGTTGTCGAGGTTGGTCAGCACCGTGAGGTGGCCGCGCACCGGCTCGAGCGGCTTCAGCAGCCGGGGCAGATCGAATCCCGGGCCGTCAGTTGCCGGCGTCCAGTTGCCGTTCCGCGTGATGATGCCGTTGGGGACGTAGACCACGCCCAGCCGCTTCGCGGGCCTCGCCGCGGTTTGGGCGAGCGCGGTCAGCGGCGGCACCATGCCGTCGAGCAGCGGCAACGCCAGCGCCGCGCCCACGCCCCGCAGCACCGTGCGGCGCGGGATGACCCTCTTGGTGACGATCATGATTCGACCCTCCTCAACTGAAACGGCGAACTCTTGACGATACCCTGAATCAACGCGGACCAGCGGTGGTCCTGGTCCGCCGCGTCGCGGACGATCTGCCGGACCACCGGCATGTCGTAGTGCTCCAGCCGCCGGCCGAGCGCGTAGGTGAAGAGCCTCCCGGTCACCGTCCGAATGAACTCCTGCTGCCGGCCGAGCAGCAGTTGGCGCAACCCCGCCGGACCCTCGAACCGGGTACCGTCCGGCATCACCCCCGAGGCGTCGATCATCGGCCCCCGCTGCCCCGGGATCCGCGGGTCGTCGGTGGTCCGCCAGCGCCCGATGGCGTCGAAGTTGTCGAGCGCGAACCCCAGCGGGTCCATCACCCGGTGGCAGACCGCGCAGGTCGGATTGCGCCGGTGCGCCTCCATGCGCTCGCGCTGCGACGTGGGGGCGGCGCCCTCCCCGCTGTCCTCGAGGGGCGGCACGTTGGCCGGCGGCGCCGGCGGCGGCGCGCCGAGGACCCGCTCGAGCAGCCACTTGCCGCGGTTCACCACCGAGGTCCGGGTGGAGTACGACGTCAGGGTGAGGATGCTCGCCTTGCCGAGCAGCCCCGCCCGGCGGTCGTCGGGCAGCACCACCCGCCGGAAGTGGTTCCCGTAGACGCCGGGAACGCCGTAGTGCCGGGCCAGGCGCTCGTTGAGGAACGTGTCGTTCGCCCGCAGCAGCTCGACCACGCCGCGGTCCTCGCGGAGCTGGCTGGCCATGAACAGCGCCGTCTCCTGCTGCATGGCGTCGCGCAGGTTCTCGTCGAACGCGGGGAAGATGGTGGGATCCGGCGCCACGTTGCGAATCTTGTGCAGCTCGAGCCAGCGGTCGACGAAGTTGCCGGCGAGGGAGGCGGACCGCGGGTCGGCGAGCATGCGGCGCACCTGCTCGTCCAGCGCCTCGGGCCTCGCCAGCTCCCCGCGCTCGGCGAGGGCGAGCAACTCGTCGTCGGGGATGCTGTTCCACAGGAAGAACGAGAGCCGCGACGCCAGCTCGACGTCGTCGATGCGGTAGACCGCGGCGTCCGCATCGGCGGGCGGACGCGGAATGCGGAACAGGAACTCCGGGTCGACGAGCACCCGTTCGAGCACCGTCCGGACGCCGGCGTCGAAGTCCCCCTGCGCCCGCGCCGTCTCGAAGAAGCCGTACAGGTGTTCCACGTCGGACGCGGTCACCGGCCGGCGATAGGCGCGGCGGGCCAGCGTACTGATGATGTCGCGGGCGCAGGCCTCCTCGGCCGCCCCGTCCGACGGACGGCAGACGAAGAGCCTCTGCCGGCTCGGCACATCGTCGGGGGTGTCCCCGTCGAACGGCCCCCCGATGACGACGTTGCCCACCGCCGGCTTGCCGTCCATCTCCTCGTCGGTGCTGTAGCCGAACGTCGACATGTCCACCGGCGGCTGCAGCACCCCCTCGTCGAGCCAGGGGTGGTGGACGAAGGCGACGGCCACCGTCCGCAGCCCGGCCTCGACCGGCACCCGCACCTCGAAGTCGTCGTCGGCGTGGTTGGCGTACCGCTCCCACTCGGCCCCGCCCATCCCCGAGCTGCCGCAGAAGCTCGCGATGCACCGCTCGGCGTCGAGGCTCAGTCCGCCGCCGGCGATGAACGTCGCGACGAGGGCGCCGTCGACCCGCACGTCGAGCTGGTGGGCGACGTTGCCGATGCCGCGGATGTAGTTGTAGAAGTTGCGGCGCAGCCCGACCCGGATGGTGTACTCCCCGTCGAGTGCGAAGTAGTGGCGCACCGCCACCCCCCCGCGCGTGCCGAACGGCAGATCGTCGCTGGTGCGGTCGTCCTGGATCTCGCGGTCGGGCACCCGGTAGGTGTCGAAGCGGGGCCGCAGCCCCGCGTCGCCGACCGCGAGCTGACTCACCTGCCGCGCCGCGTACAGGTAGCGCTCCATGAGGGTCGGCGACACCGACAGGACGTCGGCGATGTTGTCGAAGCCCTCGTCGTCGTCGTCGGGCGGCAGCAGCGCCTCGGGATCGACCTCGAGGCCGAGGAGATCGCGGATCGCGTTGCCGTACTCGACGCGGTTGAGGCGATGGGCGGTCGTGCGGCCCGGGTTCGGGTCGGTGGCGGCGGCGCGGTCGAGCGCGCCCTCGAGCCAGGTCGCCACCGTGTCGTAGGCGGCCTCGTCGGGGCGCGGCCGGCCGACCGGGGGCATCATCCGCGACCGCAGCTTCAACGCCACCTTCTCCCAGGCGTCCGCGTGCGCGCCCACGTCGGCGGGGTCCAGCGGCTGCAGCGAGATGGGAACGCGCCCCGCCGCGTAGCCTCCGTCGCTGTGACAGGAGATGCAGTAGCGGTTCAGCATCGCCTCGACCGGCGCCGCGGACGACGGCGCGGCGGCCGGCGGCGCCTCGACGCCGGCGGCGGGCGCGGTCTCGGCCTGCCCCGCGGTTGCGGCAGCGGCCTGCAGCAGCAGGCATCCGGCCGCCGCCGGACCCAACCACGCGGCCGCCCGTGACCCCGAGCGTCGCCGCGGCGTCACGACGCTACGCGCTCTCTCCCGGGTACGCGCTCTCTCGTGCGCCATCTCATCACCCCTTCGTCTCCCGCCGGAATCGGTGGATGCACCGACCGGCGATCGACACGCATCGGGTCGCGGGCTCGGAAAACCGCCGCCTTGCGGCTACGCTTCCGCGCCCGAGCGACCCGCAGGCGTCCGCTGCGTTCCACCGCGCCGACGCCTTGGCCGGAAGTTGTCGCCCGCGGCTCCCGATTGCCGCTGAACCAACCTCCAGACGTCCGTATCCTCCCACCGCGAGGACGGCTACCCCGCACAGCGCACGAGCTGTCCGTCGGCCGCGTGGCACATCATCTGCCGCGGCGTGCGGTTGCGCCCGTTCGCGGCGTGCAGGTCGCCGCCGTGGTCGACGAGCAGCTGCACCACCGCCGGCCACGCCTTGAAGACGGCAGAGTGCAGGGCGGTGTCGCCCCCCTCGTTCCGGGCGTTCACGTCGGCCCCCAGGGCCAGCGCGAACCGGGTCGCCTCCAGGTTCGGGCGCTCGTCGCCGTGCAGGGCCTCCGCGACCTCGGGCGGGACCCGCCGGTCGTGGCGGTCGATCTCGCCGTTGGGCCAGGCCGCCCCCGCCGCCATCATAAGCGGGGTCGTCCCGTCGCGCATCGGCTGGAACGGATCGGCCCCGCTCTCGGCGAGGATGCGCATGATCGCGACGTCGCCGTACTTCGCGGCGAGCAGGAACGGCGTCGCTCCGGCCAGGGATCCGGGCAGCACCCACCAGTTGGTGGCCCGCGGCACTCGGCTCCCCTTGGTGAGGCGGACGTCGGGGTCGGCGCCGTGCGCGAGCAGCGTCTTGACCAGCCGCGCGTCGGCCCGCAGCACGGCCGTATGCAAGGCCTTATATCCCGCGCCGGCCGCGTTCGGCTCGGCCCCCCGGCTCAACAGCAGGGCGGCCAACTCGCCGTGGCCGCTGAAGCTCGCCACGACGAGGACCGAGGCGCCGTCCGGCGCCGTCTCGTTCACGTCCGCGCCCGCGTCGAGGAGCAGTCTGGCGCTGTCCACGCTGCCCTGCCGCGCCGCGAAGAGTAGCGGCGTGAACCCGCCCAGCGGCAGGTTCGCCGCGCGCTCCGCACCCCGCCCTCCCACGCTCACGAGAAGCGACCGGGTCTCGGTCCGCGCGTGCACGTCGGCGCCGTGCTCGATCAGCACCCGCACGACGTCCAGGTGGCCTTGGGCCACCGCCCACATCAGCGCGGTCTGGCCGCGCGAAGACTCCCGCGCATCGACGTTGTCGGCGCCGGCATCGAGCAACGCGCGCACTGCGCCCGCGGCCCCGGTCCGCGCACAGGTCATGAGCACCGTCTCGCCCATCGAGGTGGCGGCGTTCGGGTCGGCGCCGGCGGCGAGCAGCCGCTCGACCGTCCGCGCGCTCCGATTGACGCAGGCGAGCGACAGCGGCGTGACGCCGTACGCATTCGCCGCGCCGGGGCGGGCGCCGGCCTCGAGCAGAAGATCGACCGCTGCCACGTCGTCCCACCGCACCGCCCAGTGCAACAGCGTCGCCCCGTCGCCCTCGGGCGCATTCACGTCGACGCCCTGCTCGATCAGGGCACGCACCAAGGCGTGGTCCCCGCTCCTGACCGCCGCCTTGAGCCGGGCGTCGGCCGCCTCCGCCGGCATGCCGGCGCCCGGCAGCAGCACGATCATCCACGCGATGACCCGAGTCGCGGAGCCAATGCGCATGATCCCCCCCCTCGCGTTCTCGGCCTTCGTGTGCCGGCGCCTCCGAACGAGCGACCAACGACCGGATCGATCTCGATCTGCGTTTCGACCCCATCTGGCGTGACGACCGTCACCGGCGCCGCAACGTATCGATGACGACCTGCGCCGGCCGGACCCGCCCGCTCTTCGCCGACGCCCACGCCCTGGAAATGGCATCGTGCAGGGCGCCACGCTCGGCGGCATCGAGGTCGTCACCTTCGTCGTCGAGCACCAGCTCCAGAATCGTACCCTCGGCGAGGGAGCTCGGCTCGTCCAACGTAGCCGGCCGCCTTGGACCATGGCCTTCATGGAGAATTCTCGTCGGTCGCGTCTTCGAGCGAACGGCACCGCATCGGCACGCGCCACGCCCACCACTCTACTCCATGATTTCCGGGTCACCGGGCGGTGTACGTCCGGCTGTAGCCGTTGCGGCCGTTCGTCATCGTGAACGTGCCGTCCGCCTCGACCGACGCCTTCAGCCAGTGGCCCTGGCAGTCGTCGGTGTCCTCGAAGTTGGCGATCATGTCGTCCGCGGTGTTGTGGCCTTCCGCCTCGAGCGCGAGGTGCGTCTGCCAGATGCCCTCGACACCGGGAACCTCGGCGATGCGGTCGTAGTGGTGCGGGGCCGTGATGCCCTTGCGCGGGCCGTTGTTCACCACGACGACCTGCGGCTCGACGGCCCACAGGTGGGCGGGGGCGCCGGCGCCGTCGAACGCCCCGTGGCGGCTGGTCTGATAGACGGTGACCGTGCCCAGGCGGTTGACGGGGCACGACAGCTTCATCTCCATGTCCCAGTCGAGGTCGCCCAGATCCACGAACCGGAACCCGCCGTAGCTGAACAGCGCGCCGAGGGTGCGCTGGTTCTCGGGGGAGGCGGGCGGCCGGTTCTCGGCCCCGGCGCAGTGCGGGTTGGGCCCGCCGTCGTTGATGGGCTCGGCGATCAGCTCCATGTTGGAGGAGATCATCCGCACCTCGACGTCGCCCATCGACAGAACGTCCCCGGCGCCAGCGGTCATCCGCGCGTCGCCGGCTGTCTCCA
Organism: Vicinamibacterales bacterium; assembly: GCA_965215895.1. GTDB lineage: Bacteria > Acidobacteriota > Vicinamibacteria > Vicinamibacterales > UBA8438 > JAJEEA01. The sequence goes on from CBDCEY010000001.1 coordinate 18,670, forward strand.
GGTAGATGTCGCGCCACTGCTGGTTCCGCTCCTCGGTATCGCCGCCGTGATCGAGAAAGTGGTCGATCTCGACCATCCCGGCCAGCTCGGCGAGGCTGCCGACGTGGTCGGTGTGGAAATGCGTGATCAGCATGTAGTCCAGCTTCTCGAGACCGGCGTCCTCCATCGCGGCCACGATGCGCTGCGCGTCCCGCCCCTCCGGGCGCGGCCAGCCGGTGTCGACGAGCATCGATTCGCCGGACGGGGAGACGACCAGGGTGGCGCCCCCGCCCTCGACGTCGATCCAGTAGATGTCCATCGCGCCGGACTGCGCGTGGAGCGGCGCGGCCGGGGCGCACAGGACGATTGCCGACAGCAGCAGGAGCAACCGGGAAACCACCGTGATTCGCATGTTCGATCTCCGGGAAGGGGTGCGGGGTGCGGTCGCCGGCCGCATCGTGCGGTGTCCGGCGGGACTAGCGGCCGGCGGACGCGGGTGCGCCGCCGGCGAGAGCGCTTGGCCGGACACGTCAGTCATACGGTAGCTCTGCCGACGCGACGTCGCGCTCGATCCAGTCCGACCGCGGACGACGGCCTGAGAGCCCGCGTTACCCGCGGGCTCCCGGACTTCAGCAGGACACGCAGTTGTCGTTGTTGACGGCGCCGAGGCCCTCGAGGAGCGCCAGCGTGTCGGGGAACGGCAAAGTGCGCTGATACGGACCGTTCGCCATGTCCGCGGTGGTCTGGCCGCGGCGGCTGACCGCCATCACGTCGGCGCCCTGCTCGACGAGATAGCGCACCAGCTCCGTATCTCCGCGGGCCGCCGCATGATGGACCGCGGCATAGCCCTCGTGGTCTCTGGCGTTGACGTCGACACCGACCTCTTCCACCAGGTACTTCACCGACGGCAACCAGCCGTCGGGCACGTGCCGGTGGGCGTTCGATTCGAAGCCCTCGCCATAACCGACGCCCGACGCGGCGTGGAGCGGCCAGACGCCGGGGCCGCCCGGCTCCACCGGCGGCAGCCCGGACGGATCCGGGGGCGCCTCGGCGGGGCTGACGCCGTTCCGGCGGCGCGGCTGGGGCGCCCGCGTCGGCACGTGGGGGTCCGCGCCATAGGCCCGAAGCAGCTTCATGGCCTCGACGTCCGTCGCGTACGCGGCGCGCCAGAACGGGGTCGACCCGTCGACGCTCTCCGAGCAGCAGTGGTTGTAGGACATGTACCACAGGTGCTTCTCGAGCCGCGCGTTCGGATTCGCCCCGGCCTCGAGCAGGGCCTCCATGACGTCGAGGTAGGTGGCCTCCTGCTGGTCGTGCGCACGGGGCTGCGGGTAGCGCGCCCTCGGCGCCCACTGCAGATTGAGCGCCGCGAACAGCGGCGTGGCCCCGGCGTCGGTGGCGATGTTGGGATCGGCGCCGCGCTCGATCAGCCGCAACGCCAGGTCGAAGTGACCGTTCATGGCCGCGATCTGCAGCGGGCTCGTATGATCGCCGCTCACCCGATTGATGTCGGCCCCGGCGTAGAGCAGGGCCATCGCGACCTCGGTGTGCCCCTGACGCGCCGCATGCAGGAGGGCGGTCAGGCCGCCCTGCACCCCGACCCGCTCGGTGTAGGCGCGCGGAGTGCCGCGTTCCAACCGCGCTCCGTCCCCGCCGGCCGGAATGTCGGCGAGCGCCTGCACCTCCCGCGCGGCGCGGACCGCGGCCTGCACCTCACTGGCGGTGGGCCGCCACCCCGTCTGCTCGTGGGGCGGCGCCGCCGACCGGAACCCTTCCAGCACCGCCTGCCGCCGCGCGGCCGCCGCCCGGTCCCTCGCGTCGAGGGCGGGAAGATCGACGACCCGGGTGGCGGTCTCGAGATCGGCGCCGCGTTCCATGAGCACGTTCACCGGTCCGAGGCGGCTTGACGCGGCCGCGAACATCAGCGGGGTCTGTCCCCAGGTCCGCTCCCGCGCGTTCACGTCCGCCCCGTGATCGATGAGGGCGGCGACGGCCGCTCCGTTCCCCGCCTGCGCGGCCAGATGAACCGCGGTCGCCCCGCTCGCCGTCGCCGCGTGGGGATCGGCGCCCGCCTCGAGCAGCGCCTGCACCACCCGCGCCTCGCCGCTCCGGCCCGCGACGTGCAGCGGCGTATGCTGGCCGATGCGGGTCGTCGCCTCGCGGTTCGCGCCGGCATACAGGAGCATCTCGGTCATTTCGAGGTCGCTCCGCATCGCCGCCCAGTGCAGTGCGGTCATTCCGTCGGGCCGCGCCGTCTGCACGTCGGCGCCCCGTTCGAGCAGGGCCCGGACCGTCTCCTCGTCGCCCCGGCTCGCGGCGTCCGCGACCGGCGAATCGGCGGCCGCCGCGACCACCACGGACCACAGGGACGGTGCGGCGCACAACGCCGCCAGCATCATCACGACGGCGCCCGCGCGCAGTGACAGTTTCATGACGCTCTCCCCCGCTCTCCCCGATCAGACGCTGAGCGCGAGCTCGCCGGTGCTGTCGCCGAAGCGCGCGCGGTCGTCGTGCCCGAGCGCATGCAGCAGGCTGAGCATCCCGTTCGCCATCGGCGTCCCCTCCGGCGCCTTCACGTGCACCCCGCCCGCGAGCCGGCCGTTCGCGTGGCCGAGCACGATGAGCGGACAGCGCTTGTGGTTGTGCAGGTTGGGGTCGCCCATGCCCGAGCCGTAGAGAATCACGCTCTTCTCGAGCAGATCGCTGTCGCCCTCCGTCGTGCTCTTCAGCTTGTCGAGCAGGTACGGCAGCAGGCTGACGTGGTAGCGGTTGATCTTGCTGAACTCGACAATCGCATCCTCGTTGCCGCCATGGTGCGACGCCGAGTGGAACGGCCGGTCGGTGTCGCTCAACGGGAACACCCGGCCCGACGCGTCGCGGCCCATCTTGAACGAGAACACCCGGGTCACGTCGCTCTCGAAGGCGAGAGCCTGCACGTCGAACATCAGCTTCACGTGCTCGTCGAACGAGTCGGGCACGCCGGCCGGCGCCGCCGGCAGCTCCCGCGGCTCGCCGCTCAGGTTCCGGACCTCGACCCGCTGGATGCGCCGCTCGATCTCGCGGATGTTGTCCAGATAGCGCTCCATCCGCCGCCGATCCGTCGCCCCGAGCTCGCGCGTGAGCTGGGACACCCGCGACGTCATCCAGTCGAGAATGCTCGCGTCGGTCCGCCGCCGGGCCGCGCGCTCTTCCGCCGTGCCCCCCACCCCGAAGAGCTGCTCGAAGGCGACCCGCGGCGACCGCGTCACCGGCAGCGGCTCGGTCGGCGACGCCCAGCTGATCGAGTCGGTGTAGACGCAGGTGTAGCCGTAGGCGCAGCCGCCGGCCTGGTCGACGTTCTCGATGCAGAGCTGCATGGACGGAATCGGCGTGTCCTGGCCGAACCGCTGCGCATGCAACTGGTCCAGGGAGGTCCCCGCGAGGACGTCCGACCCCTGGGTCTGCTTCGGATGCGACTGGGTCAGGAAGACCGAGCTGGTCCGGAAGTGGTCGCCGCCGATCTCGGGGGGCGAGAACGCCTCCGCCATCCCCACGTCGGTGTCGCTGATGATGGTCAGGTGGTCGCGATACGGCTCCAGCGAGCTCAGCGCGCTCGGCGTCAGGTCGAAGCCACGGCCGGCCGCGGCCGGGCTCCACAGATGCTGGGTCCCCCCCCAGGCGTTGGATCCGGCCGCCCCATGCACCATCTCCATGCAGATCAGCCGGGTCGGATCGAGCGCGGCGGCGGCCGCCGCCGAGACCCGTCCCGCCGGGCGCATCGCGTCGAGAAACGGCAGGGCCAGCGTCGCGGTCCCCACGTCACGGAGAAACGTCCGGCGAGGAAGGTGCTTTCCGGTGATGAACATGAGTCTGTCTCCCAGCCTGTCTCGTCTGAATGTTCCGCCGGTACTGTGTTACTGCACGGTGGCGCCCTACTGCACGGTGGCGCCCTACTGCACGGTGGCGCCCTACTGCACGGTGGCGCCCTACTGCACGGTGGCGCCCTACTGCACGGTGGCGCCCGCCTCGCCGGCGCCGGCCGGTTCCGCCCGCTGCATCTGGAACGCGGGGCTCGTCACGACCCCCAGAATGAACGACGACAGGCGGTAGTCGTTGTCCCGGGCCGTCCGGGCGATGCGTCGAATCGCGGGCATGTCGTAGTGCTCGACCCGCCGGCCCAGGGCATAGGCCATGAGGTTCTCGGTGAACGTGCGGGCCAGCGGAACCTGCAGCTTCAGCAACGCCGCCCGCAGCTCCTGCGGACTCGACACCGCCGTCCCGTCCCACATCTCGCCGCGGGTGTCCAGGGGTATGCCGTTCTCGCGGATGCGCCACTTCCCGATGACGTCGAAGTTGTCGAGGGCCAGCCCCAGCGGGTCCATGAACCGGTGGCAGGCGTTGCAGGTCGGGTTCGTCCGATGGATCTCCATCCGCTCGCGCGTCGTGAGGGCCCTGCCGTCGATGACCGCCGCCGTCTCGTCCAGGTCGGGAATCGCGGGCGGCGGGGGCGGCGGGGGCGTGCCCAGCACCACCTCCAGCACCCACTTGCCCCGCAGCACCGGCGAGGTCCGGTTGGCCATCGACGTCAGCATCAGCACCGAGCCGTGGCCGAACAGGCCCCGCCGCTGATCGCCGCCGTACTCGACGCGCCGGAACTGCGGTCCCGCGACGTTCGGTATGCCGTAGTGGCGGGCCAGCCGCTCGTTCACGAAGGTGTAGTCGGCGGTAAAGAGGTCGAAGAAGCTGCGGTCCTCCCGCACGAGGCTGTGGAACAGCAGCTCGGTCTCGCGGCGCATCGCGTCGGCGAGCTGCCGGTCGAAGTTCGGGAACCAGAACGCGTCCGGCTGCACCTGGTCCATGTCCTGGAGCCGCAGCCACAGCGCCGCGAACCGGGTGGCCAGCGACTCCGCCCGCGGGTCGGCGAGCATGCGCCGCGTCTGGGCCTCGAGCACCTCGGCCTCGGACAGCGTCCCCGCCGCCGCCAGCGCCCTCAGCGCCTCGTCGGGCGGACCGCCCCAGACGAAGAACGCGAGCCGCGAGGCCAGAGCCACGTCCGAGATCCGGTAGTTCCGCCCCGGCTCCACGGGACCGGCCGGCCGCTCCAGCCGGAACAGGAAGTCGGGGCTGGCCAGGGTCGCCTGCAGCGCGGTGCGGATGCCCGTCTCCCAGCCCCCCTCCGCGACGCCCGCGTCGTAGAACGCCATGAGGTCCCCGAGATCGACGTCGGT
>CBDCEY010000002.1:0-75962 GCA_965215895.1 Vicinamibacterales bacterium
GCTCGTACGCCTGGTGACACAATTGGGAGCCAGAGGGGGCCGGTAGCGACGGCGTCGTGAACAGGTCCTGGAGTGACCGACGTTCAAACATGTTGAGCTGGAGCACCTGCAGCATCTGGTGAAGGCTCCAGCGCAACCGCATGACGAACTTCAGGTACGCCAACAGCAGGTACATGCACATCGCCACCCACAGCTGCGTCATGACGGCGTTCTTCGACCGGCCCACGAAGCGCTTCACTTTCAGATGCTGCTTGATCCACTTAAAAAACAGCTCGATCTGCCACCGCGATTTGTATATATCCGCAATCGTCTGGGCCACCCACGTTGTGTTGTTGGTCACGAACACATAACGGTTCTTCGTCACCGGATCCTGGTAGGCCACTCGCCGCAGCGGCGCGGCATACGCCTTCCGGCTGCGAGCGCTGGTCAGCTCGATCGTCTGATCGCTGAGGACGCCGGTCCCGGGTCGGATGTCATGCTCGCGCGTGACCCGATATCGCACGCCCCGCTTCAGGCGCGTCACGAAGGTCACGCCCCGTGCCTGCAACTGATGGAACCACTTGAAGTCAAGATACGCGCGGTCCGCCACGACCACGCTGCCGGCTGGAAACGTCCACGTGCGGGCGACCTTGACGTCGCCGGTCTTGCCCTCGGTCACACTGACGAAGCTCGGCAGATGGCCCGCCTGATCCAGCCCGATGTGTAGCTTGATCGCGGCCTTCGTGCGTCGAAAGGACGCCCACGGGAAGACCGCCAGACACAAATCGATGGTCGTCGCATCGACCGCGTACAACTTGTTCTTGAACCGAAAGCCGTGCCTCGGCGCGCACTGCTGACAGCGGCTCAGCAGGCGTCCGAACAGCGTCTCGTAGAGAGTGTACGGCTGCTCGGCATTGACGCGCGCCAGCGAGGAGCGACTGACCGTCGTCCCTACGCCCAAGTGATAGAGCTTGCGCCCTTGGGTGCTCAGGTTGCTCACGATGTCACGCAAGCTCTGTCGGCCCGTCAGTTGCGCCAAGCCAAAGGGCCACGAACTGCGCCCAGCGGCTCATGACGCGCAACCCCTGACCTCGCTGGTGTTGGCGGGCCTCGGCTTCGAATTCATGTCTCGGAAGGAACCTGAGAAGCTGCACGAAGACTGTGTTATGATGAGCCACGGCTTGGATCTCCTGTCTTTTGAATGATTTGCGCCAAAAATCATTCTACCAGACATGGAAGGTTCAAGCCGCCTTCATTTGAAAGTCTGTGGGACAGCAGTGCTCTGACACACGCTGCCTCGACCGGCTTCGAGATGGTCCGCGCGCGCACATCTAGCTAGAGCGTACATCAGCGGGCCGGCGGGGAGCTGACCGCCCGTCAGTGCAGGAAGTGGGCGGGACCGGCCTGCCGCGCGGCGGGCCGACTCGACACCACGGTGCGGGCAAGGCTCGCGTCACGGGTCGTCCGCCACTGGGTTCACCCCCGCCGAGGCCGACGAGACCGCGCCGCGCACTTGCCGAAGCAGATGGGTCGCTTGCGTTTTGCGGCAGCACGACCTTCACGGCAAGGCTGACAGACGCCGCGTCATGTGTTACAAAGGGCCGTCCCGCGGAGTCGACCGATGCCACTGCCCTGTCTGAAACCCCTGTTCGGTGTGCCGCTCGCGGCGCTGCTGGTAACGGCCGGCGCCGCCGCCCAGCCGGCCGAGTCCGTCGGCCCAGGCATCCCCATCGACGACGAGACGGTGGTGGAGGCCTGCGGCTCGTGCCACCGCCCCGACGACGCGGGCCGTCTGTCGCGCATCTCGTTCCGGCGCACGACGCCCGAGGGGTGGCAGCAGACCATCCGCCGCATGGTCACCCTGAACGACGTGCCCCTGACCCCGGAGACGGCCCGCGAGGTCGTGCGCCATCTCTCGAACACCCTGGGCCTGGCCCCGGCCGAGGCGCACGCCGCCGCCTACGAGGCGGAACGCCGCAGCGACGACCAGCCCTACGACGATCCGGACATCGAAGAGACCTGCACGCAGTGCCATTCGATGGGGCGGGTCATCAGCCAGCGGCGGACCGAGGAGGAATGGTCGCTGCTGATGGCGATGCATCGCGGCTACTACCCGTTCACCGACTTCCAGTCCTTCAGACGCGGCAACCCCGGCGACGGCGAGCCGCAGGCGGTCGACCGGGCGGTGGCCCACCTCTCGGAGCGGTTCCCGTTCGACACCACGGAGTGGGCGGCGTGGTCGGCGACGATGCGGCCGCCCCGCGTCGGGGGCACATGGCTGCTGCGCGGACACGCGCAGGGCCGCGGCGCGGTCTACGGAAGCGTGACGATCACCCCCGTGGCCGGCTCCGAGGACGAGTTCACGACCGAGGCGACGTACGCCTACGCGCACACCGGCCGGCAGGTCGAACGCACCGGCCGCGCCCTCATCTATACCGGCTTCCAGTGGCGGGGCCGGTCCATTCCGGGGAACCCGAACGACGACGAGCTCCGCGAGGTGATGTTCGTCGAGCCCGACTGGCGCACGATACGCGGCCGGTGGTTCACGGGCGGCTACGACGAGACCGGGATCGACGTCACCCTCGAGCGCCTCGGCGACGAACCGGCGGTGGCCGGGGTGCATCCCTCGGCGCTGCAGGCGGGCGAGACCGCGACGCTCCGGGTCCACGGCCAGAATCTCGCCGCGCAGTCGGCCTCGTCCATCGACCTCGGCCCCGGCGTCTCGGTGCTGGACGTGACGGGGACGACCGGCGACTGGCTGGACGTGCAGGTGCGGGTCGAGCCGGACGCGGTCATCGGAAGCCGGGCTCTGGTGGTCAGCCAGACCGCGGCGACCGGCGCCGTCACCGTCTATGACGAGGTGCACCGCATCGAGGTGACCCCGAGAGCGGGCATGGCCCGGGTCGGCGGCGTCCGCTTCCCCAAGCAGTTCCGGCAGTTCGAGGCGCGGGCCTGGCACGACGGGCCGGACGGCGAGCCGGCGACCGACGACGACCTGGATCTGGGGATGGTCGACGCCCAGTGGTCGATCGAGGAGTACGCCGTGACCATCGGCGACGACGACATCCGCTACGTGGGCGAGCTCGGGTCCGACGGGCTGTTCATTCCGGCCGTCGACGGGCCGAACGTCGAGCGCAGCGGCAGCCGGAACAACGTCGGGGACGTCTGGGTGGTGGCGACCTGGCCGCCGGATGCGAGCGAGGGCGGCGGGCTGCGGGGCCGCGCCCATCTTCTCGTCACCGTGCCGCTGTACCTGCGCTGGGACCCCGCGGCCGTGGAGCAACCATGAGCCTGCTGGCACAGGGAGAGTTTCATCCGTTCGCCGCGGCCGGGCGGCGCTTCCTCTATCTGGTGCCGAGCGCGGCGGTGTTCGCGCTCGACGAGCCGGCGGCGGCCCTCATCGACGGCCTCGCCGAGCGGCAGGTGCCGCGTCAGGATCTCCTCGCCGACGTCGGATCGCGGTTTCCCGACGCCGACCTCGAGCAGACCCTGACCGAGCTCGAGCAGGTCCACGCGGTCCGCGCCGTCGCCGCCCCCCCGCCGCCGGCGCCGGCGTTCATCCCGCTGACGCCGTTCCCGCTGACCACCGCGGTCCTGAACGTCACGAATCAGTGCAACCTCAGCTGCACCTACTGCTACGAGTACAGCGAGGACAAGATCGTCGACACCACCAACGGGGCGCAGCCCAAGTTCATGAGCGAGGAGACCGCCCGCAAGAGCGTCGACATGCTGATGAACGAGTCGGGCGACAACCGGGTGGTGCACGTGAGCTTCTTCGGCGGCGAGACCCTGATGAACTACCCGGTCCTGAGCCGCGTTGTGCCCTACGCCCGGGAGCAGGCCGAGGCCCGGGGCAAGCGGGTCGAGTTCAACCTCACCACGAACGCCACCCTCCTGACCGGCGAGATGATCGGGTTCCTGGCCGAGCACGACGTCTCCGTCACGGTGTCGATCGACGGCCCCCGCGAGATGCAGAACCGCTTCCGCGTGTTCCACGACGGCCGCGGCAGCTACGACGAGCTGCTCCCGCGGGTGCGCGAGCTACTGCGGCGCCACACGAGCCGGCCCATCGGGGCGCGGGTGACCCTGACCTCGCAGGTCAGCGACGTCGTGAGCATCTACCGGCACCTGACCGACGAGATCGGGTTCCAGGAGGTGGGGTTCGCTCCGGTGACGACCTCCCCCGGCCGCGACTACGCGCTCGACGGGTCGGGGTTCGACCAGATGGTGGAGCAGTTCACGGCGCTCGCCGACGAATTCCTCGAGGCCGGGCTGGCGGGAAAGCACCACGGGTTCTCGAACGTGAGCGAGACCCTCGAGGAGATCCACAAGGGCGCCAGCAAGGCCTATCCGTGCGGGGCGGGGCTGGGGCTGGTAGGGGTCGCCACCGGGGGCGACGTCGCCCTGTGCCACCGGTTCGCGGGCTCGGACGAGCACAAGCTGGGCACCGTCGACGACGGCATCGACCGGGACGCCCAGAACGCGTTCCTGGAACGTCACCATCTGGCGAACAAGACCGACTGCCACACCTGCTGGGCGCGCCCGCTGTGCTCCGGCGGGTGCTATCACGAGGCGCACACCCGGTACGGCACGAGCGCCCAACCGAACCTGCACTACTGCGAGTGGATCCGCGGGTGGACCGACGTCTGCCTGCGCGTCTACGGCGAGCTGGCCGAACGGAACCCCCAGTTTCTGCGGCGGTTCGAGTGAACGGCGGTGAGACCATGAGACACCTGAGAGCGATCAACCAGAAGGCCGCCAACGCCCCGCGACCGCGGCGCCCGCCTTGGTCGACGCCCTCATCGTCTGGATCGTTCCCGACCACGATGCACCCGGCCGCAAGGCGGGCGCCATCCTTGCGCGGAGGCTCTTTCGACCCTCGACGGACCCCGGCCCCTACTTGGGGCAGGGGTCCCCGCGGGGGGGAAGAGAGTCAATCAGCCCCCCACAGCTTGTTGATGACCTCGTCGAACGCGCCCTCGACCGTCAGGGCCTTGCCGCTGGTCAGCATCAGTGTGCACTCGAGGTGAATCGGGTCCTTGGCCTTCGGCAACGGTTCATGCCCGTAGACAGCCGCGACGTGCTCTGGCCGCACCGCGTAGATGTCCCCGCTCTTGGGCTTCTTGAATCGGACTACTTTGGTCATCAGCTCTCCTGCTCATCCCTCTCACGGTTCTCCGTCGCTTCTACGAGCCGACTGATTGTGTCGGCCAGCTTGCCCCCCGGGTACGGGGTCCGCCCGGAACGTCAGTGTCGGCCAGCTTGCCCCCCGGGTACGGGGTCCGCCCGGAACGTCAGATCCTCGAGCTTGGAAGCCATTGCGATGGCCTCGCACTGCTTCATGAGAAGCCCGGCCTTGGTGCGGTTGATGCTGGCGACCGCGCCCTTCCAGCCGGCGGTCCGCAGCGGCCCGACGAGGTAGCCGAGCATCAGCACCGCCGTGATCGCCGACTTGGCGTTCTTCCGGCCGCAGCACAGCAGGGCCTTGTGCCCCGGCGCGGCCAGCGCCCCCCGCAGGAACTCGACGGCCCAGGGCGGTAGCGTCATCGGCCGCCCCGCCGCAGGATGGCCCGGCGGGACTACGAGCGCCGACCTCGCCCACCTTGCGAGCGCCCCTACGGGGTCGGCCGGCCGACATCGGCGCGGGCGCGGCCGCGGGGGGTTGTCGGCCGCTCGCTTGCGATCCCGATAGGCGCGCTGGCGGTCGGCGTTCGTCTGGAACTGACGGGTTCGGGGCATGGTCAATCGTAACGCCCGTGTCTCCCCGAGGGCATGGGCGCGGTAGCCGGGCGTCGTTTCACTCAGTGAACAGGGGTCCCCGGCTCCGGCATCATCGCAACACGGCGCTTCGCTTCCTCGATTACGTTGTCGGTGATCGCGTCAAGGTCGAGCGAGATGCTGTGACACGCTGCGTCCCACGATGCCTTGCCGTGAATCCCTCGCGAGGACGTAGAACGCTCGCACTTCGATCCGCTCAACAACGCGCTGGTGGGGTCGCTGTAGGGCTCGGCTTGACCCAGCTCGGAGGAAGCGCTGGATTTCAGTCCTCCTTGCCGTCGAGCCGTGAAGCCAGGGAGCCCTTTCGGGCGGCCGAGCTTCCGGCCCGAGGACCTGGCCCGGGCAAAGGCCCTCGCGGGTGCGCTCGGAGAATCAGGTCGCGCTCGACCTCGGCGAACAACGCGAAGAGCGTGGTCAGGACCTTCGTCTGGATGTTGCTCTTGCCCTCGACCCGGATGTTCTCCTTGAGCGCCACGAAGGCGACGCCGGCCTTGGCGAGGCTCTCTGGCGAGCCGAACCCTGGGGCCTGGGAACGCAGCGCCCCGGGGTCCTCACGACCGCCGATGAACGGCTCGACCGAAAATGGAGGCACGATGGAACTGATCCCCCACCACGAAGACGACAAGCACGGCCGCCGCGAGTATCGCTCGCCGAACGGCACCTGGAGGGTCGTGCGGACCCGCCGGCCCGTCGGCAACCGGAACGAACGGCCCCGCTGGGAGGTTCACGAGCGCCACGAGGCCCACGCCCCCTGGCATTGCCACGCCGCCTTCGAGCGTCGACGAGACGCGCTGGTCTTCCTGGACACGACGGCCGTGACCCCGCGGGGTGAGAGCCCGGCCGCCGCGGCCGCGACCCCCAAGCGAAGTGAGACCCGCGAACGCCCGGACGAACCCCCCGGGTCCAGCCTGCGCCGGACGCCGAGGAGGCCGATCACGCACGACGTCGACGAAACTCGCTCCGGCGACGGACTCCGGTGGTCGCTGTGCGGCGTGTTCCTGTACGACGAGAAGCAGATCGTGCAGGGCGACGAGCCGGCGACGTGCGGAAAATGCCAGCGATACACAACGGCGACCAGCTACCTGAAACGCCGAGAAGCGATGAAGGCTGCGAAGAAGAAACCAGGTCGCGGCGCGGCCGCGCTCAAGCTGACAGCCCGCCCTCCTGGAGGGGAAGGTTGAGCCGGATACAGTCCGAGCGAGGCGGCCGACCAGTTCTCGATTCGTCGCGGACCTGACGCCGGTGCCGGCTCTGCCGGTGGCCGGCGCGATCATCCCGCTTCGGCGGCGCTCGCCGGGCGGCTGGCGGACGCGCACCGCAGCGTGAACGGGGCAGCCGCGCCGTCCCCCCCCGTCCCCCGCCGCGGCCTCGCCCCCGACCACACCCTGATTCTGGTCAACGGCAAAGCGCCGCCACCCCGCGCCGCGGGCATCACCTGGCTCGGCAAGGGCATCGCCGCCGGCTCGCAGGGGCCGACCTCTCCGTCATCCCCCTCGATCGCGATCCGGCAGGCCGAGGACGGGAACCCCCGGGAAGAGGCGTTGCAGGACGGTCCGATCAGTCGCGCGAGGTGCCGCAGGGCGCCGGCATCCTCGATCACCCGCATCAATCCGAGGAAGAACGCCATCAGGCCGATCAACCCTATGGCGAGCTCGACGGCTCCGCGGGCCGACGAGACGATGGCGTCGGTCAACGCCTGCATCTGGCCGGACAGCGCGGCCAGGAAGACCGACGCCAGGGCTGCGAAGACGATCAGGCCGTTCAGCATGGGTCGGCAGTGGTGGTGCGGGGCAGGGACGACGCGACCGCCGCGTCGCTCGCTACTCCCCGAACACGCTCACGGTGTTGCGGAGGGCATCGGTGGCCCGAATGATGATCGGCGCGTCGCCGGCCGCGTCGAGGACCACCTCGAACCGTTCCACCAGACCGTCGGGCACCCCGTCGAGGGGATAGACGACCTGCCAGCGGTCGTTTCCGGTGGTTATCTCGACCCGTTGCACCGGCGACTGCGCGTCGCGCACGGTGAACGGCAGGACGACCCGGTTGCCCTCGCGCCGCCGCGCCGCCACCTCGATGCGGGGCGCGGCGTTGTCGATGTCGAACACGAGGCTGTCGCGCTCGCCGGTCAGGGCCGCGCCCGGGGCGTTCCCCCGGGCATCGGAGGCGGTGATTTTCACCCGATAGGCGCCGTCCGGGACCGTCGTGGTGTCCCAGGCGAACACCGTGTCCCGCAACCCGGTTCGCAGGACGTGCCATTCCGTGCCGCCGGCTCGCTGATAGGACACGGCGTAGTCGAGTGGATCGCGGTTCTCGTCGCTCGCCTGCCAGCGGAACGTCTGAATGCCCTTGCGATAGGTCTCGCGGCCGACGGTGCTGGCGGTGGCCGGTCGGGGCGACGAACGCTCGTCGAGCCCGGCAATGGGCGGGTCGCTCGAGCTGAAGGACTCCTGGAACGCGGTGCCGGGGGGGTGCACCGTGAGTTGGGCGATCTCGGGCCGGCGGTTGCGCGGCAGGTACGCGGCGGTCACCGAGGTCAGCACCGGCGACGCGTCGCCGCGGTGGAGGGTGGCCCGCCACTGCAGATAGCGCGCGTTGGGGCTGGTGATCGGGGCGCCCGACGCAACGGTATGGGCGGCCGACCATGCGCTCCAGGTGGCGTTGGGAATCGCGGTGTTCCCCGATCGCGTGGCCAGCTCGATGCGGCTCCCGCCCGGCGTCGCGCCGCGCCAGCGAATCGTGCCCCAGCGGGCCGCCGCCGCGGCGTCGTGCACCTCGGACTCGTAGGTCCCCCGGGCCGCGAGGCTGCTCGCCATCCGCATGATCTTTCCGGGGTTGGCGGTGGCGTAGGCGATCGAGCCGTCCGGCTCGGGCAGCAGCCGGGTCACCTGCCGGGCGGGAGCCTGACCCGACAGGACCGTCCGCGGCGGGTTGCGGGACACGCGGTACAGCTTGCCGTTCGGTCCGGTGCCGACGACCAGCGCCCCCCGCTCGTCGAACGCCGCGTCGAACGGGGTGTCCAGGCTCGACTGCCACAGCCGGTCCCACAACCCGTCCGCGGTGATGTGATAGACCGCCCCCTTCTGGCCGGTGTTCGCGGGCGCGGTGGTCGACATCTGCGGCACGGCGGGGGTCGCGTTGCCTCCGACGACGACCGCGGTGACGCTGGTGGTCACCGAGACCGTCGGCACCGGGGCGGCCGCGGCAGGGGGGGGCGATGCGGGAGCCGCGGCCGGCGCCGGCTGGCCGCTCACCGCCACCGCGAGCAGCGATCCGTCGGGCTGGGGACGCAGCGAGCGAATCTCCTCGTAGGGCGCGTCGAGCAGCACGAACGCGCGGCCGGTCGGGTCGATGCGCAGCACCCGGCCGGGCGATTCCGTGCCGGCCAACAGCGTACCGTCCGCCGCGACGGCCAGCGCGAGGACGTGCGTCGCATCGCTCTCGTACACCAGCTCGCGGTCGCCGCCGGCCGGCACCCGATAGATGCGCGCGGGGTTGCCGGTGGCCACGTACAGAGCGCCGTCGTCGGCGAGCGCGAGGGCCCAGACATAGGTCTCCTCGGGATCGACCACCACCGTCACCTCACCCCCGGCGGTGACGTGATACACCCGTCCGGCCGGCGAGGTGCCGGCGAAGACGCCGCCCTCCCGGTCGGCCGCGAGGGCGTGCACGTCGAGCTCGTCGGCGTCGAAGACGACGGCGCCGTCGGTCCCGACACGATACAGCCGCCCGTCGGTCCCGCTCCCGGCCCAGACGGCTCCGTCGGACGCGCGCGCGATCGACCACAGGGACGGCTCGGGCGTTTCGAGCACGATCTCGGCGGCGGGACCCAGCCGGAGCCGGCCCTCGGCGTCGACCGACAGGGCATCGACCTCGCCGCGCAGGAACTCCGCCTGCGTCGATACCTGCCAGAAAACCGGCCCGGATGCGGTCAGGGTGACGGCGACGGCGACGAGCACGATCGGGAAGAGGCTGCGTTTCATCGGGAAGGGATCCGGAGACGACGGAGGGACGAGTGCGCGCGGCCGGCGATGCATCCTGACTGCTTCGTTCCTCGGTTACATGCCCGATGAGCTCCCGCGTCACGCCGTTTCATGCAGGCGCCTCGCCGTTCCCGGTGCGACGCACGGTTCCAACACAGGCCGCTAGTGGTGTGTCACTTGAACAAATTGACACTTGATCTGCGAGACGTCTCGGTGGTTCGGGCCGGAATCGTCCGTTCGACGGCCCGTTCGGCCACACGCAGGCAACTATAAAGTCATTTCTAAGGACATACCGCTAGGGCGTACCGAGGTCCAAGGTCAGGACGCGCGCCCCGGAGACCACGTGGTCCATCGGTATCTCCCACTCGCGCACCGCGGCGATGCTCATCCGGGCGAGACCGCCGCCGTAGCGATCGGTCCCCAGCACGTCCAGCACCGAGGGGGGGAGGGAGGGCTGCCGGCGGCCGTTCACGACCGCGCCGGCGTCGCTGCGCCGCAGTTGAACATAGAAACGGTCGTTGCGCCGCGCCGTGTTCAGCGCGTCTATGAGCTGGCGGAGGTCCGAGGCGCGCGCGGCCTGTCCCGCCTGCTGCCGCTCCTGCCGGGCCAGGGTCGCGCCGTCGGCCACCAGTACCTGGAGCGGGCCGCGCGCCGCCGACGGCAGGTCGACCATCACGGTCCGAATGACCGCCTCGCCGTTGCGGGTGCGGATGGCCAGACGCAGGGGCACCGTCCGTCCGGGCCGCGGCCGGGGATCGTCCAGCCAGATGCGTTCCAGCACCGCGGTCCGGGCCCCGTCCCAGGCCGTGACCGACACGTCCACCCGCTCGACCGTCACCGGTTCGAGCCCGTTGTTGACCAACGCCGTCAAAGGTCCCGCGACGTAGACCGAGGCGAGGACGGTGGCGGCGTTGCCGGCGAACGTCTCCTCGAACCGGGCCGGCGGGTGTCCTTCCAGGGCCACCTCTCCGCGCACCCGGTAGGTCGCCGCGCCCACCTGCCGATTGTGCGAGAACAGGGTGTTCAACATCGCGTTGTACGCGAGCAGCGGCGTGAAGAGGTCGTCGTCGACGACCTGGAAGTCGAAGGTGTCCGTCCGTTGCCGTTCCCGCGCGTCGAGGGTGACGCGGATGGGCACCAGACGCGGACCCGGACCGAGACTGCCGCTGATGCCGCTGGAACGGTCCTGGTCAATGGTGCCGAGAGTCTCGCCGACGGTGGCGATGCGGGAGGAGATTGCCTGGCTCGGGAGCACCGTGTGCACGTAGGCGCGGGTCATCGGAAAGCGGGACGACCCGAGGTTGTAGAAGGGGTGCCCGAACGCGTACACCCGGCCGTTCTCGACGAGGGTGACGGTGCCGGTTCCCGCCATCGACAGGTCGCCCTGCATGAGGGAGACGCCCACGGCGTCGCCGGCCTGGAGCGGGGCGTCGGACTGCGCCGCGGCTCGCCCGGTCGCCGTCCCCCCCACGACCGCGGCCATGCCCGCCGAGCGGAAGAGCGGCGCGATGTGGTCGAACGCGGCCGGCGTGAACCCGTTCATGCTGAGAGGCGTCGCGATGGGGCGCAGCCGGGCCCCCAACGAGGTCCCGGCGGCGGCCGACAGGCCCAGGGCGTCAATGTCGCTCCGCCGCGCCGCGAACGGTTCCGGACGCTCGAGGCGGGCGGGCAGCAGGCCCGTCAGGGTGTCGGCAGCCAACGGCAGGGCGAGGTTCAGCGCGGCGTCCGCGGTCCGGACCGGCGCCTGCGCATCGTCGCGCAGCATCTCGTCGATGGGCGTGATGCCGGCGATGGTGGCCTTGGAAAACGTGCCCAGCGAGTAGGAGACGGCCCCGACGAGGCGCCCGTCGATGGTGACGGGGCTTCCGCTCATGCCCTGAATCACTCCGCTCGCGGCCAGGGGACCCCCGTCGAGCCGGGCCAGGATCAGGTTGCGGCGCGGCCCGAACGAGTTCTCGAGCACCCCGATGATCTCCGCCGTGAACTCGCTCCGCTCGGTGCCGTCGAAGACGGTGACGCCGGTTCCCTGCATCCCCGCCCGCACCTCGTCCACCGGCATCGTCACCGTCGCCGCCGGCAACACCGCCAGGAAGCCCCCGGTCGCGAGGGCGAGCGCCAAGAGCGGCTTGTGCAGATGCATGGATAGAGCGCCCGGTGCAGGGCCTGCTGGGAGAACGAGACCGTTATAGCGAAGGAAGTGCTTGACGGTCAAGCAGAAAGGGCGTCCCGGCAACGCCGGCGGACTGCAAGGCCTTTCCTCTCCTCATCGGCAACCCGGCGCCACGTCGACTACCTGCGGAGCTACCGCGAAGCGGAGGGGTACGGGAACTTCCCCATCGACGACGTCGACGGGCGAAGAGCCGGCGTCCAGCGCGTCGACCTTCACATCGAGCCCCGACACGAGGCGAGCGTGTGGTGTCGTGGCGGGCACTGGAGCACCAACGCTGCCGCCTGAGCATCCTGTTCGGCGGCGTCTACGCGCACTCCGGCGTGGCGTTCTGCCGGGTCTCCGAGGGGCCGGTCGTGCGGACCCGACGCCGGCGGACTGGCCGCCCGATCACGTCATGTTCAGGCAGGAGCTGACCCCGGAGGAGCGCATCCGCTGCGCCGACGACGATCCATGCCGCGCCGGAAGCGCATTGCCGAAAGCATCCTCCGGTAGCGGCACATCACACCTCAAGAGAGGGTGTCCCGCCGGTAGTTGAAAGTCGGCGGCGACAGGAACACGTTACCCCACCTTCTGCATCCCGGCAAGGACGCCATCCTTCTCTTCGTCGAGGTGCGCCTTCAGCATCCAGAGGTGCTCGTACCCGGTGATGCGGCGATAGTGCTTCTCCGTCTCCCGGAACGTCACCGCCGCCCACCGCACCGCCATCTCCTCGTTCCGCCAGCGACTCACCCGATCCGTATGCTGGCGAACCCCCGCGTGCGACGAGTCGATGATGTTCGTCGTCGTCAGGCAACGGCGCAGCGACTGCGGCAGTCCCAGGCGATTGGCCGTGAACAACTCCGCCAGCCCTTCCCGCAGGCTGGCCGCCGCCGACGGCCACTCCCGCTCCAGCCACGACGCATACTGCTCCAGCTTCCGGATGCCCTCTTCGGCGTCCAGCTTCCACGCCGCCCGCAGTGTCGACCGCGCCTGCTCCTGCTCCTGCTGATCCTTCGGCAGATGGCCGAGCACGTTCCGCAACTTTGTGATTGCGGCAGCGCTGCACCAAGTGCGACGACCCGAACACCTGCCCGATGGCCTTGCGCAGCGCCTGGGCGCCGCTGCTGCCATCCGCCACGGCACCCGCTCGAACCTTCACCCCGCACCGCGCGCACGACACCCGCCACGGCGTATACTGCAGCCACACCGCATCCGGCCCCACGGCAGATGCCGCCACACCCGCGCGGGTCGCCCGGTCATACCGCAGCGGGCCACCGAACGAGTGCCGCCGCAGCCCGACGAGACCGGAAGCCGCCAGCGCCCTCTGGACCCCAAACGATGACCGACAACAAGACGGACGTACCCTGCCCGATCAGGACCCTGGCCGTGCGCTCCGACGGAACGATCGTCCGGGGACTGGCGGCCACCGGGACCGGAAGCCGCAGAACCGCCCTGGCGCGCGGTCGCACGGTGCGGTTGAGCGACCACTTCGCCAAGGTGTCTGCACGGTATCGAACGCTGCGCGAGCTGGATTTCGAGGCCGTGCGTATCGTCAGCGACGTGGTGGCTCGCGCCGTGGACCCAGGGAGACCCGTGCGGCTCGTGGACGTCGCCACGGGTTCGGGGCGGTACCTGGACGCGGTCAATCATTGCTTAGGCTCAGCTCTTGCCATGCAGGTAGTTTCCATCGGCCTGGATCTGAGTCCGCCCATGCTCAGGCAAGCGCGCATCCGCAACAGACACGCGGGTCTGCGTACGCGGCACCTGGTCGGGGCCGTCGAAACGCTCCCGTTCCGGGCCTCCAGCTGTGACGTGATGACCTGCTTCAATGCCGTGCACCACTTCGACCTCGCCCGGTTTGCTGGCGAGGCGTCTCGGGTGCTCACCCCATCCGGCCAGCTCGTCGTCTATACGCGAACCCCAGAGCAGAACCGCCGCACGATCTGGGGCCGCCACTTTCCCGAGTTCGCCACGCGGGAAACGAGACTCCATGAGGTCAACGATGTGCGAGCCGCCCTGGAAGCCACCGGTGCCTTCAGGTCGGTTCGCGCGCAGACGGTTGCGTGGCCGGTCACCACCTCCTTGTTTCGACTCGTCGAACAAGTCACCCACTATCATTATTCGACCTTTCGGCTGTATTCAGAAGACGCGCTCCGCGCGGCTATCGACACTTTCCGCCAGCGCGTGCGGCAGGCGTTCCGCGACGTGACGCACATCACGCATGACAATGACCACGTGCTGATTATTGCTCAGCGCATGGGCGCGTCTCCGCCGCCGACCGCAAGCGCCGCTTGATCCTGATCGGCTCCTACATCGACAGCCAAGCCGACCGGGTGTCCATGACCCGGCTCACCGCTCTCTTGACGCCACTGCAACCGATCCCCTATTGTCCCCCCTATGGGTGAGCCAAACTGGAAGACCCGCACGCTGTTCCACTCCGACAACCTGCCCGTTCTCCGCGCCATGAACTCCGAGTCGGTAGACCTAATCGCCACCGACCCGCCGTTCAATAAGAGCCGCGACTTCCACGCCACGCCTGACAGTCTCGCCGCCGGTGCGTCCTTCCAGGACCGGTGGTCGTGGGAGCGCGACGTGCATCAGGACTGGGTCGATCAGATAACAGACGACTACCCGCGCCTCATGGAGGCAATCGATAGCGCACGCTACGCCCACAGCGACGGCATGGGGGCGTTCATGTGCTTCATGGCTGTCCGCCTGCTGGAAATGCGCCGCGTCCTGACGTGACGTTACGGGGTGTAGTCGAGCGGTCCATCCTGGGCGCGCTCGGTGTCCCGGCCGGCCTGGTCGACGCGACCGCGGCGGCTACGCTGCGGGAGAGCTGGCGACAGTTCATTGCCGGGCAGCGTCGAGCCCCTGGCCCGGACGGTCGAGGTGGAGCTGGTCGAGAAGCTCGAGCAGCCGTTCCGGCTCGACCTGGGCGCGCTGGCCCGGACGGACATAACGTCCCGAGCGCGAGCGTTCAAGGCGCTGGTCGAAGCTGGTTTGCAGCCTCAAGAGGCCCGCACCGTAGTGGGGATCTGATGATCACCATGCTCGTCGGCGAGTGCCAGACCTGTGGTGCCACGGAGCGGATCTACCTGGACCCTGCTGGATCGCCCATGTGCATCGTCTGCGCCCATCGTCGGTGGGAGGCGCGGTGACCACACCCGTTGTACATCCAGTCGAGGTAGCCGCAGGCGCCGGCCCGCCGCGGCCCGACTGCACCGGGCGGCGCTGGTTCGGTTCCGGCCGGCTGGAGTGCTGCGGCTGGAGGTCGAGCGGCTCCCCCTGCCACCCCAAGGAGACCCCCCATGGCCACGTGCTACACGATCACGGTTCCGGTGCACCCCGACCTGCTGACCGAGCTGAAGGCGATCGCGGAGTCTCACGGGCTCGGTGACGATGCCGGGCTCCAGCTGACCGCCGGGTTGATTCTCTCCGCCGGGCTC
Organism: Vicinamibacterales bacterium; assembly: GCA_965215895.1. GTDB lineage: Bacteria > Acidobacteriota > Vicinamibacteria > Vicinamibacterales > UBA8438 > JAJEEA01. The sequence goes on from CBDCEY010000002.1 coordinate 15,336, forward strand.
GGCACCTTGCGCCGCGGGCAACACGTGACCGCGGCCCTTGCCGACATCGCCCGCGACCGGGCCGAACCGCCGGCCGGCGCGCCCCTGCACTGAACCGTTGTCCCAGGACAACCCGCCTCCGTCGAGAGCGACGAACGATGACCGCTGAGCACCTGGGCCGCTACCGGCTTTATGACCCTGGCGGAGCCGTGCTCGCCAGCGGACAGGCGGCGCTCGACGGCTGGCAGCCTGGCCTGACCGTGAGATGGCTGGGCTGGCCGCTGGCGTTGTTGCCGTTGAATACGCCCTCGTCCAGGGCGTTGCTCGCGGAGTCCATCAGCGACTCGCGGAGCGCCCGCTCCATGTCCGGGAACACGGCGACGTCCTCGACCCTGACCTCGAACGAGCCGGCGATCCCTCTTCGGCAGCCGGGTGTCCAGCCGGAACGCCCCGGCCGTCGCGAGCGCCGCCGCCGCCGCCTTGTCGACTGAGCCCGCCGGCGCCGCGGTCGTGATTACCGGGTAATTCGCCTGACCGCTCGCCACCATCGGGAACGAGAATCCCAGGGACGCCGCGGCCGAACGCTCGAATGCATACGGGACAGTCGGCGCCGCCTGTTGCACGGCGGTCACTCCCGGCGTGACGCCTTGCATCCTGTGGCCCCACCGCGCATGGCACCGCCAGCGGGGACCCGGAGTCGGGGCCCCGCTGGCTCTCGGCAGTCGGGCTCGAGGTTTCGGACCGCACAGCCAGCCGTGACGCGACGAACGGAGTCGGGTTGGATGTCCCGTGCCTGCGAGGGCTCGCGTGGCGTAGAGAGCACGGGTCAGCAGCCCCCGGTCAGTGCGTCCGGGACGCCGGTGCGTTCGCGGCGTGTCGCGTCGCTTGGGAGACCAACGCCTTGACAATGATCAGGTCGGCCGTGACTGCCCCTAATGCGGCCGTGGCCCTCGCGAGCGCCTCACAGGCAATCTGCGTCTCCGGTGCGCGCTTGATGTCGGTTCGCGCCTTGATGCGCTTCTCGAGCCCGTCAAGCGCCCCTAAGGCCGTGTGAAGATGCGCCAGTGCTTCGTCCGTCATGGTGGGTCTGCCCCCCTTCGGCAGATGGGACGGTCGGCGCCAGTCAGGGAAACCAGCGCCGCCGTCCACCGTCGTCACCACGTCCGGGAGAGGCAAGGGCGCCGGACTTGACCAGAACAGCGCCGCCGTGGGTGCGACGTCTCCACCGTAGCAGAGTGCCGAGAGCACCTATCCAGATGACATGGCGTTCTGCACCGGGAGCAGCCCGGACCGCTCAAGCACCTGCGTCACGAACCCGGCCAGCTCATCAGGCTCGTAGCAGTCGACGGGCGCGCCGACCGTCCCCTCCGCGTCTACGAGGTTCATGGCGTCCCGGATGGCGCGCATGGTCAGGTCTTCGGCCTCCGCCTGACCGCCGCCCGGTAGGGTTTCCACTGCCGACCGTTGAACTTGCGCCGGCCCTGCACCGTCTCGCGGACCTCGCTCATGATGACCGGCTCGCCCTCGGTCGACCCTTCCAGCGCGGACAGCACCGCCTGCTCGGCCCGGTCGTCGGACACGCCACCGCCGCCGCCGCCGTTGTCGTCGTCAGGCCCACCGCCCACCACCGTCGAGCCCCACGCCGCCGCGCCGACGTTCGATGCCGTGTTGATGATCTCGAACTCCAGCGGGAGAGCCTTGGTGCCGTTGTTCAGCTTCGAGACGGTGAGCACGCCCGCCTTGACCGACAGGACGCCCCGCACCGCCGCGGAGAACTGGTGAGAGCCCGCCGCCCGATGCTGTAGGCTCGCTCCGGCGAGAAAGCCATCGAGTGCGCCTTCGAGCTTGGCCATGCGTTCGCGCAGGTCGGCGAGCTGGGGCGGCTGATGCCCCCCCGCTGGCGCGAGGAAGGTGCCGGCGGCGGCGCATGTAAGGTTCGTGCAGAACCCCGGTGCCCTTGCGGCACGCCGACACCGCAACCGGCACAGCCGAAATGGTACCAGGACCGGGTGGGGGGCGGTCGCCGCGACGGCCGTCGGCGCGCCTCGGGCCGCCCAGGTCCGCGAGGCCCTGGCCGCGGGGCTCGCGCCCGCCCACGAGGGTCCCATAATCCGTGCTGCGGGAAAGAGAGCCGCCCCGGATGGGGCGGCTGATGCCCCCCCGCTGGCGCGAGGAAAGTGCCGGCGGCGGCGCATGAAGGTTCGTGCAGAACCCCGGCGCCCTTGCGGCACGCCGACACCGCAACCGGCACAGCCGAATGGTACCAGGACCGGGTGGGGGGCGGCCGTCGCGGCGGCCGTCGGCGCGCCTCGGGCCGCCCAGGTCCGCGAGGCCCTGGGCGCGGCCGGCGAGGGGTCCCATAATGTCCCGTTATCGGACCCTGGGGCCTCCCGGACTCGCGGATGGGATCAGATCCCCACGACCTCTGCCGCGGCCGCGTCCATCGCTTCAATGAGGCCGACCCTGCTCCGGGCCGGTCCTCTCGCGCCACGAAGGACCAGCACACGGGCTACCTGACGCTTCAAAATGGGGCCGGCCCGGAGCAGGGCCGAATTCTCCCACGATTTCGCCGCCCGTCCCAGGTCCGCGAGGCCCTGGCCACCGCGATCGCGGCCGAGCGCCGGCGCTGAACGAAGATCTAGTCGTGACGCCGAACGAGTTCATCACGAAGTGGCGAGCCTCCGCGCTGAAAGAGCGCTCGGCGTCGCAGGAGCACTTCATCGACCTGTGCCGTCTGCTGGGCGAACCGACGCCGGCCGACGCCGACCCGACGGGTGAGTCGTACTGCTTCGAGCGGGGCGCACGCAGGGACGCCGGCGGCGACGGCTGGGCCGACGTCTGGAAGCGCCACCACTTCGCCTGGGAATACAAGGGACGGCGGGCCAACCTCGACGCGGCGTTCAACCAGCTCCGGCAGTACGCGCTGGCGCTGGAGAACCCGCCGCTGCTGATCGTGTCCGACATATGGTGCGGTTCCGGATCCGCACCAACTGGACGAACAGCGTCAGCCGGACGCACGAGTTCGAGCTCGACGATCTGGCCGATGCGGCGACACGCGACAGGCTGAAGTGGGCGTTCTCCGACCCCGAACGTCTGCGACCAGGGGAGACCCGGCAGTCGCTCACCGAGCGTGTGGCGGCGTCGTTCGCGTCCGTCGCCCAGGCGCTGCGAGAGCGCGGTCACGATCCGCAGGCGGTCGCGCACTTCGTCAACCGGCTGGTCTTCTGCATGTTCGCCGACGACGTCGGCCTGCTGCCGGACCACATGTTCACGCGGATGCTACGGCATGCGCTTCCTGCCCCCCCGCGGTTTGGCGAGCTGGCCGGCGAACTCTTCCGGGCGATGGCGTCCGGCGGCCGCGGCGGTGCGGCGGTGCCGGTGTGGCGCTGTGCGCCGGACGTACGACGCACACCCGGGCGAGGCCGACGTATCCCCGTGGGTGCTGTGCGGCGAGGTCGCCGCGGTCTGGAGGTATCCGACCGGTGGGGACTTGCCGCATGAGTTCGCCGTCGAGGGTCGGTGGGACGAAGCCGGCGAGCGGGGCGAGCTGGTCGACGGGACGGCAGTATCGGGCGATGCGCCTATGTGCGACCCTGACGATGATGAGTACGGTGGAGTACGGTTGACGGGCTGGCGCAGGCCCTACACTTGGTCAGAGGTCAAGGCCCTCGCCGCCGGCTACGGCTCCACCGATGGCTCCACCGACGGCTCCACCGGCCAGCCGGCCGAGGATACGTTCGCATGAGCAGCGGAGCCGCGCATGGATGATGACCGGCTCGGGACGGCGTCGGACGCGGTCCTGCTGGCACTCCGCGCGGAGCTGGGGCGGCTGCGTGGCCGGCGTCCGACCCGTGGCAGCCGACGAAGGAGAGCTGATGAGCATGAGCATGGACGATGTGCTCAAGGCGGAACGGAAAGCGGAACGGGAACACGGTGCTGGGCTTCTGAAACTCGGCGTGGAGTGGGCGGAATCGGCTCTTGACCAACAGATGGCCGATGCGCTGCACAATGCGCTCGACGTCGCCGAAGACAATAACGGGAGCGACCTGTCCCAAGAGCTGGCGAGTCTCCGGCGCATCGCATCGCGAGAGCGGATTGAGACAATCAAGGCGAGGTTGCACACCCGATAGTGACTGGATCCGGACGACTTCCCCCGAACGCCGGCGTCCGTTCGGAGACCGGCTGTTTCTTGTCGATTATCTAGGGGGGTCAGACGACGTGACGAAGGGACAACTGGCGGCGGTGATGCAGCGGTTCGACCAGCTCGACGGGAAGCTCCTTGAGCACGATAAGCGGTTCGACCGCATCGACCGGAGGCTCGTCCGCATCGAGAAGCGGCACGATATCGACGACCGCGGCCTGCGCATCGAGCATGACGACGACGAGCTCGTCGTCGTCGACTACTACGGCGACGAGCAAGGTCGACATGACGAGGCCGAGCTGGACCGATAACCCCCAGCGGGGCCCCGCCCCTGGTCCGGATCGACTCCATTCCCATCACCTGAGAGAGCTGACCATGAGCACTGCTACCGACCCACGAGACAGAATCCCCGAGCTGGCCCAGGACATCGACAGGTTGCGAGAGCTGTACCGCAACCTGTCGATAAGGCAGGAAAACACGACACCGTCCTTGCTCAGCGTCTTCGCTGCGATGCTGACGGCGATAGCGCAGGCGGAAGAGGCGCTATCCGCTATCGTCCTGGATAACAGCAGCGACGACGAGCCGGCCGACAACGACGAGCCGGCCGACAACGTGACACGCTCGCGCCCTTCGAGGTGGGGCCAGAGCTGTGGGAAAATACGGCTTCTAAAGGGGTAAGGGGGACGACGTGAACAGGATCAAGCAACACCACCAATGCACCTGCGGCATCGAGCTCGTAAGCTTTGCGACCCCCGTTGATGCAGGAGTAACAACGTTTGTCGACTCCAGCCTTTTCAGGTGCCCGACGTGTGTAGTCGCTCTGCCGTCCAGGCCAGGCAGCAGCAGTACGCAGTGGTTCACAACCGGCCCAGACGGCGAGCCGGACAAGCAAATCCTCCCATCGAAGTGTCCGGAGTCCCGGCCGTCGCGACAAGGTAGGCCGCCGCGGTGGGCAGTGGTCGCCCGGGCCGCCCAGGTCCGCGAGGCCCTGGGCGCGGCGCTCGCGACCGCGCTCGGCCGCGAGGTCCCATCGGGCGGCTGAACTGGCGCAGCGCGCACGGCGCTCGGCTTCGATGAGTGCCCGCCGCGAAAGCGCTCAGGAAGCGCACGCTGACGAACCTCTACAACGCCCGCCCCCAGTGGCTCGCGGACGCGCACGCTGCTCTCGATGCTGCCGGCGCCGGTGCCTACGGCTGGCCCGCCGACATCAGCGGCGACGACGCCATCCGCGAGCTGATCGAGCTCAACGGCGGCTGATTCGCGCCCTCCCTCAGCGGCGAAGAACAGTGCGAATGTGTCGAGTTTATGCGAACTGGACCCGACCTGAGCCCGGGTGTTTCGCGCCCTCTAAAACATTACCGATAAGTACCTTTATCGGAATAATTGAAGGGCATGACCGACGACAGACCGAAGATCGTCATCAAGGGAAAGCGCGAGGACTGGCCCGGCGGGGTCCGAACCCTGACGCCGTGCGACCCCACCCGGGAACCGAACGGGACCTTCTGGTTCGGGGTCGAGCTCGGCCCCGACGGTCGAACGCCTGCGGTGGTGAAGATGGATTCCCTCGCCCCGCCCCGCCCCGCCCCGCCGCGGCCGCCCTCGAGCGCCCGACCGCGCCCGACCGCCGCCTCGCCGCGGCCTCGCTCTCCCCGAACACCCGCCGGGCGTACTCCGGGGCGCTCCGCCGCCTCGACGCCTGGCTCGACGGACGGCGGCTCGAGGATGCAACCCTCGCCGCCTACCTCGCCGAGCTCCACGACCTGAGGCGAGCCCCGGCAAACTTCAAGCCGAGCGGGGGGGCTCGCGGAGACGACGGATGGGACACAGACCGAACCGAGACCTCGTCGGAGCGATTCTATGGACCGTCGGGCTGCTCGCACTCCTTGGCGGTCTGCTCCTGTTGGGGCGCCACTATTCGCAGCCTTCGCGGGAGTTCCGGGAATCGGTAGCGGAAATTGATGAGGTGCTGGTGCTAATTCGGGAGTTCTGCCAGCGGAATAGAGCGGAATTGCAACAGATTCCTGCTGACCCTAGGGCCCGTTTTTGTGACGAGCACGGCTACCTGTACCCGTAGCGGCGAGAGCCGGAGGCCTTCGTCGTCGAACTCACGAGCGTCGCAAGGAAATCGCGCCACCACGGCGGGGGTTCTGGGGGCGGCGGCGGGGGCGAGCTGATGTGGATGTTGGAGCTGGTGGATGTGAATACGGAGATAAAATAGCGTGATGGACTCATCGGGGTGCCTCTCCCTGGGGGGTTGCGTCATCCGCTTGGAAAACGCCGGGGCCCTACACCCCGGTGCGCATTCCGACGAAATCGATCACCCATTCCGATCGAAACCGATCACCCGTTCCGACGGAAACCGATCACCTGTCGGAGCGAGCGACGCGGGACCTGGAATCATGAGTCCCGGTTCTCTCGGTTCTTGCCGTCGGTCGGGGTTATCGCATGGACTCTCCCTTCATGTCGAGCTTGAGCGGACGCGTCAACGGGCACTGACCTCACGAATGCTCAACGCCGGTCGGCGAGGTCGGCTCGGTGCTCTTCCAGATTTCCAGGAAGAAGATGATGGGTTGTGGGCGCTGTGCGAAACCGCGCTCTTTGCGGTTTTGCAAGCTCCGGTGGGCGCGGTCTTCGCGTCCATGGGAGCGGTGGCGTCCACAGCCCCCCGCGGCGCACCGGCAGTGCTGCTCGGGCCGGGCAGGCACGGACGCAGAGGCACGGGGGGTGGTGTGCCCCCCGTGCCCACCGGACCCGCCGTGACCGGCCTCGGGCTCGCCAGACCGAAGCGGTCCGTGATGTCTGGCCGGTCATCTGTCGGCGCGCAGCAGCGCGGGACGGCAGTCATGAGTCCGGGTTCCCGGTCCGAGTCGAGGGCCGGCGTGGACGTCACGGTGATCCTCGACATCATCCACGTGGTCGAGTACGTCTGGAAGGCGGGGCACGTGTTCCATCGCGAGGGGAGCCCCGAGTTGACTCACTGGGCCTGGACGCGCGTGCGGAGCATTCTCGAGGGCAAGGCCAGCCGGGTGGCGGCGGCGATGCGGCGCGCGGCGACCGTCGCCGGCTTCTCGAAGGACACCCGCAAGCCGGTCGACAGGTGCGCCGACTACCTGCTGAAATACGCGCCGTATCTGCACTACGACCGCTACCTCGCGGCAGGCTATCCCATCGCCACCGGGGTCATCGAAGGGGCGTGCCGGTACCTTGTCCGCGACCGTATGGAGTTGACCGGAGCCCGCTGGCGCCTGGTTGGAGCCGAGGCGGTCCTGAAGCTCCGGGCCCTACGGGCCAGCGGCGACTTCGATGCGTACTGGGACTTCCACGAAGCGCGGGAGTACGAGCGGAACCACGCCCAGCGCTACACGGATGGAACAGTACCGCCGGTCACCGAGCCGCCCCCACCGCCCTCCTCACCGCGCCTTCGACGGGTCAAGTAAGGACACTGACGAAAATTAACTTGTCATCTTTGGCGGTCTGTGGTCTATTTGGGTTCTATGCAGCGCAACGTGGAACTGGAGGCCACGATTGTCGCCAAGTACGCGGCGGTGTCGCCGGTATTGGATGAGCGCAGTCGCCGCCGGTGGGCGGCTGCCGAGTCTGTGGCCATCGGCTATGGCGGGGATGCGCTGGTGTCGTCGGCCACGGGTCTGGCCCGGGAGACGATCCGGAAGGGCCGCCGGGAAATCACGCAAGGCGGGACGCCGACAGGTCGCATACGACGCCCGGGCGCGGGGCGACCCCGTCTCGAACAGAGGCAGCCTGGCCTCCTGGCCGCCCTGGAAGGGCTGGTGGATCCGCTGACGCGCGGCGACCCAACGTCTCCGCTGCGCTGGACATGCAAGAGTCGGGCGAAGCTCGCCTCGGGGCTGGCACAACAAGGGTGGCGAGTGAGTTCGACGACCGTGGGCCGGTTGCTATATCAACTGGGGTACCGGCTGCAATCGGCCCGTAAACGTCAGGAGGGGGCCAGCCACCCGGACCGTAACGCGCAGTTCGAGCACATCAATGCGACCGCGGACTCGTTTTTCGCCGAGGGGCAGCCGGTGATCTCGGTCGACACGAAGAAGAAGGAGCTGGTAGGGAACTTCAAGAATGGCGGGCGGGAATGGCAACCGAAGGGCACGCCGCCGGCGGTGCTGGTCCATGATTTCCCGACGGACGCGGAGGGCAAGGCGATTCCGTATGGCGTCTACGACATGGCGCGCAACGAAGCTTGGGTGAGCGTGGGACGGGACCACGACACCCCGGCCTTCGCGGTGGCGTCAATTCGTCATTGGTGGCAGCAAATGGGCTGTGACGCCTACCCCGACGCCACGGCCCTGTTCATCACGGCGGATGCGGGTGGGAGCAACGGGTATCGGTTGCGCGCCTGGAAGCACGAGCTTCAACAGTTGGCCGACGAGACCAGACTGACCATCCACGTGAGTCACTTTCCACCCGGCACCAGCAAATGGAACAAGATCGAGCACCGTCTCTTCTGTCACATCACGGCGAACTGGCGAGGCACCCCGTTGACGACGTATGAGACCATCGTCGACCGCATCGGGAGCACCCGGACGGAGACCGGGCTCTGGGTCCGGGCCGAACTCAACGCCGGCCGGTATCCCACGGGCGTCACGGTGACCAAGGAGGAGATGGACGCAATCGCGCTGGTCCGCGACGGGTTTCATCACTGTCCTAACTCTTGCCATGCCGCTCGCAGAAACCCCCTGGGCCGCCGACGAAGAAGAGCCGCACCCATCTCACTTTGGCGGTCGGCGATTGCCTTTACTATAACACTCATAAGTTTTCCCAGGGGCTGTATCGTCCGTCGCTCGACGCGCTCTAGGCTCCGGCCGAGCGTGTTCCAATGGGTTCCGATTCTAGCCCAACGAGAGTTCGGCGGCCAGACGGAGCCGGCGCAGTCAACGCTGCCGTTCCCGACGACCAGATGATCCCGGCCTCCAGCGTGGCCTGCGGCGGCGCGGGTCGGACCGAGCGAGCATCAGTCCTGCGACCGACCTCGACTGGGGGCAGCCCGTGTCCACCACCCAACCCGTCTCGAGTCGGGGTCGTGCCGGCGACCGCGGCCTCGTTGACGAGCTGCAGCTACGGGCTGACTCACGCCGGCGACCGGCCGCGATCCCGGTACGGTTCACCCAGACCCCACCTGGTGCAAGAGGGCATCGCCAATGTTCTGGTGCGGATCAGGTCAAGCAGTCTGGAGGATTCGCGATTCGGGACGTCTGTCGGCGCTGAGCAATAATCAGCACGTGGTCATTGTCATGCGTGATGTGCGTCACGTCGCGGAACGCCTGCCGCACGCGCTGGCGGAAAGTGTCGATAGCCGCGCGGAGCGCGTCTTCTGAATACAGCCGAAAGGTCGAATAATGATAGTGGGTGACTTGTTCGACGAGTCGAAACAAGGAGGTGGTGACCGGCCACGCAACCGTCTGCGCGCGAACCGACCTGAAGGCACCGGTGGCTTCCAGGGCGGCTCGCACATCGTTGACCTCATGGAGTCTCGTTTCCCGCGTGGCGAACTCGGGAAAGTGGCGGCCCCAGATCGTGCGGCGGTTCTGCTCTGGGGTTCGCGTATAGACGACGAGCTGGCCGGATGGGGTGAGCACCCGAGACGCCTCGCCAGCAAACCGGGCGAGGTCGAAGTGGTGCACGGCATTGAAGCAGGTCATCACGTCACAGCTGGAGGCCCGGAACGGGAGCGTTTCGACGGCCCCGACCAGGTGCCGCGTACGCAGACCCGCGTGTCTGTTGCGGATGCGCGCTTGCCTGAGCATGGGCGGACTCAGATCCAGGCCGATGGAAACTACCTGCATGGCAAGAGCTGAGCCTAAGCAATGATTGACCGCGTCCAGGTACCGCCCCGAACCCGTGGCGACGTCCACGAGCCGCACGGGTCTCCCTGGGTCCACGGCGCGAGCCACCACGTCGCTGACGATACGCACGGCCTCGAAATCCAGCTCGCGCAGCGTTCGATACCGTGCAGACACCTTGGCGAAGTGGTCGCTCAACCGCACCGTGCGACCGCGCGCTTCCCAGTAGTACGTCCCAGGGGCAATACGCCCACACACCGGCTACGGGCTGCGCAGCGGCGCTGCAGTTCTATGTTGAGCGCGGTTGCAGCTGATGCGGTGTAACCACCGCTACATAACGCAATGGCATTCACAACGTCAGGTCGCAATTGGAACTTCGGCGCGCAACCAAAGCTCAAGACTGACCATAGCAGACTAACTAGAATGACTAATCGTGTAGTCAACAAGGCCCTTCTACCTTCCCAAAAAACGCGGGGGTCGTCGCGCTACTCGGATCTCGCCGGACAGACGCCGTTCCTCCTCCTGCATCCGACCGTAGCTCATCGCCTTGCGCTTGCTCGCGTTCGCGCGCACCTCCGTCCCGTCGACAGACAGCTTCCCGAACCGCGCAAGGTCCAGCTTGAGAGCCAGACCGACCACGCAGGCCCGATTTGCACGCCAGCTTCTACGAGCTCCCGGGACAACGTCTCCACCTCTTCAATGAACCGGGGCCGGTCGAAATCCTCCGCTCTGAAATCAGCACCAGCACCAGTCATCACAGCCGTAATCATCATCGGGATCGTGAGCATCGCCACCGATCGAAGAACCGCCATCAGGTCCACAGCGCCGGTCTTGTCCTGCGTGACCTGGTTCGTCGTTCGTGCAAACTCCTCAATCTCCCGGTGGTGCGAGGGCAACAGCCAATCCGGCCGAGACCCCTCAAAGAACAACAACAGACCCAACCGGTAAGCGTCGGGCGTGAACCCAACAACCAGCTCTTCCAGCTCTTCATTGGCGCACCGACTGCCCGCCTGTCGCCGCCTCCGGTTCCGTTTCTTCGTCGCGCGTTTGACCATCCCCAGCACCCCTCGATCAGGCCAGCGCCCTCGACCAAGCCAAGCGCCCCTGGGCCGCGGCTAGGACGGTGCCGGACACCTCCTGATGGCGCGCCCTCCCAGCCGGGATGACGATCGCCAGTTCGCCGACGGTCACGTCCCCCAATTATTGCCGATAAAGGTAATTAACCCGCAGCACTAGCACCGGGGCCCTCCGCCGCCTCGACGCCTGGCTCGACGGCCGGCGGCTCGAGGATGCGAGCCTCGCCGTCTACCTCGCCGAGCTGCACGATCAGGGCCGGGCGTCGGCGAGCGCCGCGACGGCGGTGGCCGCGGCGATCGAGGCCGAGGACAGGCCCGCCCCTTCGGGGCCGCGGACCTCGCCGCCGTCCTCGCCGCCGTCCTCGCCACCTGCCACCGCCCGCGGCGCCGCGGCCGCGGCGTCGAGTCCGACCCCGTCGCCCGCGAGCGGGGCCGCCTCGACGCCGTGATCGCAGGGCACCTCTTCATGGCCGGGATGCGGAGGAGCGAGGTCAGCGCCCTCCACTGGGCCGACGTCGCCGACGCGGCCGACGGCGACGGGGTGCTGGTCACCGTCCGCCGGAGTAAGACGAACCAGGAGGGCGAGACGACGGACGTCCGGGTCGTGAAGGGCGGTGTCGCCCGCGCGATCCAGACCCTGCGGGCCGCCGCGACCCCGGGGCCGGCGGACCGGCGTCGGGGGCGGACGGCGCGGAAGCCCCGGTCGCGGTCGGCGGCGGTCCGCCCTGGAGTCCGTGGGTCAGGTCCCGGCGGCCCAGCGAACTGGTGGACTCGCACCTCCTCTCGACCGGCTGGCTTGGCGAAGTCGTGGTACCGTTCGCTCCGGAGAGCTACACATGCCTGACCAGTACTTCCAGGGGACGCCCGGAGCGGCGGCCCAACGCCTGCGCCGCCAAGTCGACGCGCTGAGCGATTGCCGGGGTCCCCACGTCTTCGACGCGGAGGACGTTCGCCTGGTACTCGAATACCTCGAAGCGAACGAACGAGCCCGCCTCGCCGAGCACGACGCGTACGAACGGCTGTACGAACAGGCAGCGACAGGCTGACTGAGGCCGCCCCGGTGACTCTCTCTCGAGATCGACGTCCCAAGCGCGCGGCCTGGGTCCTGGCCCCCATCCCGCCGGGCAGGGCTCTCTGCAGGGCGACGCGGTGGCGTGTCCGGCAGGGGACGTAGAATTGGCGTCGACGAGCTTGAGGCCGGCACCAATGACGGCCCGCGACCTGGATGCTGCCCGTCGCCGCGGCCGCGGCGCCCTGGCGAGTTGCTGACCCGCGGCGACGCGTGTGCCACGTGCACGCGGACCACGCCGCGCCGGCGCGGTCGTTCAGGGCTGGGTCGAACGGCGGGGTCCCGCCCTCGGTGGTCGAGCGAGCCTCATCGGCGAGACCACGGAGCGGCCGCGCGGCCGCGGTCAACAAGTGCGGATCCGGGTCGCCTACCTCGACCCGGAAGTGCGGCGGATCGCGGCCGCCCCATCCTGGTCACCGGGACTGTCAGCCGGGCGCCCCCCGCCGGGTCCACGCTCTGGAACAGCGCCGCCTTCGGAGCCGCCCGGAAGAGCTGCAACGGGTGCCGGGGCAGAACTCCAGGCTGCCCTCCTCATGAACGCCGGCGACCACCGACCTCCTCGACTGAGCTGCAGTCCTTGGCGGATCACGCCCGCGGCGTTGGGACACTACGATGGCCAGCAAGTCGACCCCAAGTGCTGGGCGGCGAACGTCGCCGGCGAGAGCGCCCGCGGCCGACGGGTCGCTCGTCAACGCGTTCGCCCGCGCCGGTCGCTGGCACGGCGTCCACTCCAGACCGCCGCAGGCATCGGGCGATCAGGGTGATGCCGGGTCCTGCGACCCCAACTGGGGGCAGTCCGTGAGTCCACCACGGTACGGCGAGACGGGCCGGGCCGCCGGGTCGAGGGCCTCGGGCCATACGGGTAGTTCTCCACGCTCACCACTTGAACTTCAGCGCGATCCCGTTCTCTTTGGGTCGAGCTCGTAGGTACGCTCTCGCCATGAGACCAGCCGCTGCGGGATGATCGGATGCGTGGAACCTTGCCTTGCAACTCCAGACCGCGCTCGGTCCGCGCCTCGCGCGGCCGCGCCGCAGCCAGCTTAGACGTGGCCGAGAGGCCGGACGTGCCGCCCGTCGGTCAGCTGCTCGACGACCGGTTCCCCCCTGGCCGCGGCCGTTCGACCAGACTGGTCGACACCCCGCTCGACGGCCGCCCGCTGGGCTCGAGTGATTCAGGGTGTGGTATACCGTCTGCCGATATGGCTGACTCTCCCCTTCTGTTCGACTCGTCCAATCTACCCAAAGACCATCAAGCCGCCCGCAAGGACGCGATCGAGAAGATGGAAGCGATCGTGTCAGAGCTGATGAAGGTGAAAGACCAAGATGCGGCGGATGTTGTTCGCCGCGCCGCTAAAGCGCTCAAGCTAACGTGGTCCCGGTGGTTTGGACAACTCGAGGGCTTGGTTAAGGTGTATTCCGATTGCGAAATCACGCCCTCATCGTCCTCCGCTCCTGCACTGACCGGCGGCTGCCATGGTTGGCACGAGGCCGGTTCGTACCCGGTTATCGATGATGATGATGCGTTGTGGAACTGTGGGAATCTCGCGGCCGGCGCGCAGGCATGGGCGGCGGCGCTCGCCCGCGAGATTTCCAACGGCCTGTGGGCGCCCGCCTCGCCTCCCTCCGGATTCAGCGCGACGGTGAGCGGGCGTCCACAGGCCGGGCAGGTCCACATCGCCGGGTGGGACATGGTGCTCGGTCCGCTCATGCGCTGACGGCTTCCTCCTTTTCGATGAACTGGAACGGTGCTGGAGCCGGTCAACGACCGGCTCACCGGCAGCCGGACGAAACACCGTCCACCCCGATGAAACGGGACCGTGCTGGAGCCGGTCAACGACCGGCTCACCGACGTGGTCCGGTTCTCCGGAAAGGTCCCGAACTTGGTCAAGGTGGACCCCGGTTGGTAAATCACGCCCCGCGTCGTCCCTTGCCTCCCACGCTCGCCGGCGGCTGCCACGGTCGTCACGGCGTCGGTCGTGGCCGCGATGCCCGCCGTAGTGGTCCCACGCCCCGCTGCCCGCGTGTTCACGCCGCCCGCTCCTCGCGGTAGGCTTCGGCCGGCGTGCGTCCGCCGAGCGCCGAGTGCGGACGCACGTCGCTGTAAAATGTCATCCATTCCGAGAGATCACCTGCTCGGCCACAAACCCGTCCGCCAGTTCGTGAAGATACACCGCTTCATACTTCAGCGACCGCCAGAGCCGCTCGATGAAGACGTTATCCAGGCACCGACCGCGGCCGTCCATCGAGCACCGCGCGCCCGCAGCCTGGACACGGTCGGTGAACGCCGCGCTCGTAAACTGCGACCCCTGGTCGGTGTTGAAGATGCCGGGCGTCCCCGTCTGCAGCGCCGCCTCCAGCGCCTCGACGCAGAAGCTGCTGTCCATCGTGTTCGACAGCCGCCACGACAGCACATGTCGGCTGGCCCAGTCCATGATCGCGACCAGGTACAGAAAGCCGGTCGTCACCGGGATGTACGTGATGTCCGCGCACCACACCTGGTCCGGACGGTCGATCTTTGTCAACGATCGCGAGAAAGTGACAAATTCTCGACACTCGTCGGTGCGCTCGGCTCGGGCACCGGTCTTCTCGTGTGGATCTTGAGGTAGATGAAGATGATGGCTGTGGGCGCTGTGGAAAACCGCGTCCACGCGGTTTTCCAAGCTCCGGTGGGCGCGCTCTTTGCGTCCATGGGAGCGTCGGCGTCCACGGCCCCGGCGCTGGCGGTCGGCACTGCGTTCGGGTAGCGTAGGGAGCGGACTCAGACGTGGGGTGAGGGCCCGGTTTGCCCACCGGACCCTCGTGACCGCCCCGAGCTCCGACAGACCGAGCCGGTCCCTGCTGTTGTGCCACGGTTCAGGCTCGTTGTCCAGTCGGAGATCGCCCCGCGCGCTCCGACGCCGTGGACCAGCCCCTCCGCCAGAGAAGCTGTCGCCAGTGCAGCCGTCCCTTCGCCGTCTGCGCGGCGTGTGACCGCGGCCACGCCTACTGCACGTCGCCGTGCCGGACGGCCGGTCGTCGCCGGTCCGTTCGAGCCGCCAACGCTCGTCATCAGCGCAGTCCCGAAGGACGTCTCGACCACCGCGACCGGCAGCGCGCCTACCGCGCCCGGCGCCGCGTGACGGATCACACTTCCCCCGCACCCCCGCCATCCGACAGACTCCCCGTCCCTGACGCCGCCCCCGTTCCCGCGGCCGCGCGATGCGTGGTCTGCGGCCGGTCGAGCCGGTGGCTGACCCCGATGCGGGAGCCTCGCGTCGTGCGGGGAAGGAGGAACGATGATCACGCCCGCGCAGCGCGCCGAGATCCGGCGCCTGTATTACGGCGAGCACTGGAAGCTCGGGACCATCGCGGCCCAACTCGGCCTCCACCGTGAGACGGTCCGCGCCGCCGTCGAGCACGAGTCGGGAAGCGTCCGGGGCGGCGTGTGTCGGCCCACCGCCCTCGACCCCTACCTGCCGTTCATCCGCGACACCCTGGCCCAGTACCCCCGGCTGCGCGCCACACGCATCCACGAGATGGTCCGCCAGCGCGGCTACCCGGGCTCGGTCATCCAGGTCCGACGCCTCGTGCGGCGCCTGCGGCCCGAGTCCACCCGCACCGTCTACCGGCGGGTCGTCACCCTGATCGGGGAGCAGGCGCAAGTGGACTGGGGCTCCTTCGGCAAGGTCCGCATCGGACACGGCACCCGCGCCGTCTCCGGATTCGTCATGGTCCTCGGCTACTCGCGCGCCATCGCCGCCCTCTTCACCCTCGACCAGACCCTCGAGAGCTTCCTCCGCGGACACGTCGAAGCCTTCGACGCCCTGGGCGGGACCGCCCGCACGCTCGTCTACGACAACCTCCGAAGCGCTGTCCTCGACCGCCGCGGCGCCGCCGTCCAGTTCCACCCCCGCCTGCTCGAGCTCGCCGGCCACTACCACTTCGCCCCCCGGCCCTGCACGCCGGGACGCGGAAATGAGAAGGGGAAAATCGAACGGCAGATCCAATACCTACGCCACGCCTTCTTCGCCGCCCGGCCCTTCCGCGACCTCGACGACCTCAACGCCCAGTTTCGACGCTGGCGAGACGACGTCGCCCACCAACGGCGCCACCCCGAGCAACCCGACCGTACCGTCGCCGAGGTCTGGGCCGACGAGAAGCCCCGTCTGCTCCCGCTCCCCGCCCATCCCTTCGAGACCGAACTCGTGCGCGTCGTCCGCTCCGGCAAGACCCCCTACGTCCGCTTCGACCGCAATCTCTACTCCATCCCCCACACCCACGTCCGCAAGCCCCTGACCCTGCTCGCCAGCGACACCCGAGTCCGCATCCTTGACCAGCAGACCGAGCTCGCCCGCCATCGCCGCACCTACGACACCGCACAGACCGTCGAAGACCCCGCGCACCTGGAAGGCCTGCTCGCCGCCACCCGCCAGGCCAACGTCCACACCACCCGCGACCGGCTCCGCGTCGCCGTCCCCGCCACCGCCGCCCTCTTCGAACGGCTCGCAGAGCGCGGGGAGGCGCTACGACCCCACGCAACCAGGCTGCTCGCGCTGCTCGACGACTACGGGCCGAAGGAGCTGGCCGCCGCCGTCGACGACGCCCTCCAACGAGACGCCCTCGGCGCCGGCTCCATCACTCACATCCTCGAAACGCGCCGCCGGCAACGCGGACTCAAACCGCCCCTCCGGCTCACGCTGCCCGACCGACCGGGACTGCGAGACCTCGATGTCCGGCCCCATGACCTGGAGACCTACGATGCCCTCGGACGAAACACCCCCGACGACGCTGGAGACTAACCTCCGCCGCCTCGGATTCAATCGCACCGCCGACGACCTCAACGACCTCGTCGCCCTCGCCACCCGCAAACGCTGGAGCACTACCGTGCTACTCGAACACATCGTCGCCGCCGAGCTCGAAGACCGACAGCGCCGCAGCGTCGAGCGCCGACTCACCTGCGCCCGACTGGGTCGCTTCAAGCCCCTCGCCGACTGGGACTGGAACTGGCCGACCGCCTTCGACCGCCCCGCCCTCGAACGCATCCTCACCCTCGACTTCCTCGCCCGCGGCGAGAACGTCATCCTCGTCGGAGCCCAGGGACTCGGCAAGACCATGCTCGCCAAGAACATCGCCCACCAGGCCATCCTCGCCGGACACTCCGCCCTCTTCACCACCGCCGCCGACCTCCTGCTCGACCTCAACGGACAGGAGACCGCCCGCGCCCTCGAACGACGCCTCCGCCACTACACCCGGCCTTCGCTGGTCGTGATCGACGAACTGGGCTACCTCGCCTACGACGCCCGCGCCGCCGACCTTCTCTTCCAGCTCGTCAGCCGCCGCTACGAGCATCGCTCGCTGCTCATCACCACCAATCTGCCGTTCAAGCACTGGGACACCGTCTTCCCCAACGCCTCCTGCGCCGTCGCCCTGATCGACCGCCTGACCCACCACGTCGAGATCCTCGTCGTTGAAGGCCGCAGCTATCGCCGCCGCGAGGCCGAACTCACCCAGCAGCAGCGCAAACGACGTCGCCGCACCGACCCCGCCCATGACGACGACCCGCCACCGCGTCGTCGTCAACGAGGTCCGTCGACGAGTGTCCAGAAATGATCACTTCTTGGGGGTCGCCAACAATCTTCGCGTGCAGGTCGCGGATCGTCGCCTCGTGCTCCGACGGGCCGGGCGATCCGCCGCGGGCGAACACCTCGTCCAACCCCTCGACCGCCTGCCGCTTCCAGGTGCCCACCTGGTTCGGATGGACCTCGTGCTTGGCCGCGATCGCCTGCACCGTTCGGTCCCCCCGCAACGCCTCGAGCGCCACCCGCTTCTTGAAGTCCGCCGTGAACCGGCGGCGCCGTTTCGTCGTCATCCCAGTGCCTCCCCAAGGCCCTGGAATACACCTTAGCCGGTTGTCCGAAAAACCGAGACCACCTCAAGCGCCCCCTGTTGGTGGTGTTGCCCGACAAGGACGGCAAGTTCCTCCACGATGGTGGTGTGAAGACTCCTCCTGGATCTGATAAGGGGTGATTCTGTCAACCGGAGCGCTTCGGCGCTTCGGCGGCGAGGGGTGCACGGCCACGCCTGGCCACCCGTCCGTTGGCAGGCGGACCGCCGCTGGCCGGGCGTGCCCGTTCGCGAGCCACAGACTGGTTCGGCTCCAGGGGGGTCCGGGGGTGGAAACCGAACCAGCTCACCCTCGCCGGCCCGCGCTGGGCTGGTTGTGCTGGCCGGGGGCGGACGGCGCGTCCGCCCCGGGGGGCGGCAGGGCGCGGGGCGTTCGAGGTCGAAGTGGGAACGATGGCCGAGGGGGGCGGCCGGCGACGACGTCCGGCCGAGGCGTGGAGTCCGGGCCAGGTCGCCCGGCTGAGGTCGGTCCGCCGCGGCCCGGTGACGCAGGTGACCAGCGCGTCAGGCCACGGTTGAGCGGCCCGGCGCACCCTCGTCGAACAACACCGAATTGGACGCGGAACTCGACGCGGAGTTCGACGCGGGTGCGGAGCATGACGTGTGGCCCGGCGCGTACACGCGCCCTCCGGGGACGCCAAGCGCCCGGCCGGGCAGGCGTGGCGAGGGCTCGGGGGGCGTGGCCGGCATGATCCGGCGCGCGGGCTCCGACGCGTTGCCGATGTTTCTGCGCCCAACTGCGTCGGTGGACAGTTGGGCGGCCAGCATCCGCCGCCGGAGCCGGTCGAACACAGCGTTCAGGTTTTTGGGTTGCTTTGACATGGGGAAACGCTCTCCAGCCTTCTGGTTCGGGGCCGAGCTCGACCGCCGGCGACCAGATCGTGCCGCCGGGCGGATGACATCCGAAGCTGGATGCCGCCCGGTTCCGGCGAGACACAAGTGCGATTTCGGTGGGGTGGTTCCGGCTTACGACGCTCTCAGCCAGAGGCGCCGCCCGCGCAGATGCGGGGGCTTATCCGGAGAGCCGCTGGCGGCGGGCAGCGGGCTACTGCGCCGCTTTCTTTCTGCGCGCGGCCCAAGAGGCTTTCATCCGTTCGGACACCGCCTCCTTCTCTTTGGCCGTCATCGGACGGCGCTTTCTCGCCGGTGTGGCGTCGGACGCGGTCTCCACGACAGGGGTGGCCGCCGCCGCCGGCCGCCGCGCGGAGGAGCGCCGAGCCGTTGGCCCCGCCGGAGCGGAGGTCCCGAGGATCTTGTCGACGTCGTTCAACGCCTTGATCTCCGCCTGCAGGAGCTCGATCTCACTTTGCCGTGCGGCGATTGCCTTTGCTATAACACTCATAGGTTTTTTCCGGGGCTGTATCGTCAACCGCTCGACGCGCCCGGCGCGGTCGAGCGCGTCCATGGGTGCGGATTCTAGCCCAACGAGGGCTCGCCGGCCAGACAGAACCCGTTCCCCTTCGACTCTGGCGGCAGCAGTGTTTGGCCCTGGGTCCAATAATCGGGGATTTTGTCAAACCTGCGCCGCAGCCGGACCTGGCTCTCGCGGGGGGGGCGGCCGGCGCGTCCGCCCGTGTCAGCCTACACCACGTGCTCGGCCGGTGGGTCCTCGTAGCCGTCCTGGTCGGACTTGAGGCCCCGCCCGCGCCGGGAGGGTCGACGTGCGAACAGCGCGCGGGGGCCTGGATCCACCAGGCCCCCGCAGGCCGTCGACGACGACATGCATAGGAGTCGGCCTGCGGCCCGGTGCGAAAGCAGCCGGAAGAGCACCGACCCCCTTGTCACGGCAAGAGCAGATCTCAAAGCTCAAGAACGCGCGCCAGGAGAGAGCCGCCAAAGCCGCGGAGGCCGACAAGCGGGACGCAGATCGGCTGCGCTTCCTCGAGGTGAAGCAGGCTGCGGTCGAACGCAAGCGCGACACCAGGCGCAAGATCGTCCTCGGTAGCATGGTCCTCGCCGCACGGGAATCGGAAACCGAGGTCAGCCTCGCCTGGTTCGAGGAGCAGATCCAGGCCCTCAAGCGTCCGCACGACCGCCGCCTCTTCGGCCTTGAAGAGACCCCGGCGGACAACGGAACCACCCCCGCAGAGGAGACGGTCGACTCTCCCGATCCGATCACTGACCAGCAGAAGGACCTGCTCGCCACGCTAGTCACGGACCATCCCAAGCTCACTCTCGAGATCGGCATCAACCCCGACAAGCCCGAACTCGAACAGCTCAGCAAGACCAAGGCGACTCAGCTGATCGGGGCCGCCCTCGACCAGCTTCCCAAACCGCAGGAACCCATTGGCGGTTGGAAACCCAGGCGGGTCGGCAAAGACTGGGGCGCCGCCCTCAAAGGACCCGAAGTCGCTCTGCTCCCCAAGGAGCTGAGCGGAATCCAGATCACCGTCACCGCCGCCAGCACCGGCAATTCCTGGACCGCCACCATCGAAGAGGTCGTCTCAAGATCCGAGGATCTCGTCGTCGTCCGGGGTCCCGGGCAGCCGAAGCAAGGCTGATCGGCCAAGTGGTGGCCGAGGGCACACTGCTGGGCTGGGGGACTCGATGACGGGGCCGAGGAACCACGAATCCGCCGCCTGGGCGCGCGGGGGGGAGCACAGCTCCCCCCCCCCGCGTTCGAGGAAGGGTGGTTGAGGGCAGGGCGATGGGCTGGGGCTCGGGGGTGGTTTCGAGGACCACGAAATATCGGCGGCGGCACGGCCACCGGCTCCAGCACGGCGCCCGACCGGGCACAGCCCACTTCCCCGTCGTCGACGTCTCGATGGACGCGAAGAGGAATAGGTGTCCCGGGATGTTCGACCGGTTCCACGACCCCGAGTTCCGGACGCTCGTGCGGGCAGCCCGCGCGGTGATCACGGAGCGTGTCCACCGGGGCGTCGCCATGCCACCCGATCGGCTGGCGGTAGCGGCCCTCGACGAGATGCCGGACGAGGACGATCCCGCCGCGGTGCGGGCGTGGGCGCCGTCGGCTGCGTTCCGGGATGCGGTTCGCTCGGTGGTGCTCGCGACGCTGGAGCAGTACGTCGGCATCGTTGAGGCGCTCGCCGACGAAGCCGACCGAGAGGACGGCGACGACGGCGAGACGATGCACTGACCACGGCCGCCGGCTTCCAGCACGCCATCCGCGCGACGGGAAAGCTCAACGACTTCGAGGTCACCGCCCTCGTGCGCGCGGGCGTCATGAAGAAGGTGTGCATCTCCGGCACCCCCGGGACCAAGAGGAAGCCGCGTGCGGGCAGCCCTACCCCACCCTCCTGACCGACGAACCGGACCGCGTGACGTGCGGAAGGTGTCGCGTCCCCGAGTGAGCGGTCACCGGCTCGACGCCGGCCGCCCGGGCCGCCGCCTGGAATCGCCGCCGCCCAACCATCTGCGGCGAGAGCGGCACGACGCGGTCCTCGGGCGCCGGGCTCGAGGCGGACCGCAGCGTCTGGAGGGCGCGGGCGACGTCGCCCTTTCACGAACCGCACGTCCCTCGCCTCGCCCTCCTGGTTCGTCTTGCCGCGGGCGGACGGTGACCAGCATCCCGTCGCCGGCGGCCGCATCGGCGACCTCGGCCCACCGGAGGGCGCTCACCTCGCTCCGACGCATCCCCGCCATGAAGAGGAGCCCCGCGATCACAAGCGTCGAGGCGACCGCGCTCGACGGCGACCTGGTCGGACTCGCCGCCGCGGCCGCGACGCCGCCGGCGGTGGCAGGTGGCGAGGACGGCGGCCAGGTCCGCCGCCCCGAAGGGGCGCGCCTGGCCCCGACCGCGCTCGACGGCGGTCCGCCGGTAGCCCGCGAGGACCCGGGCCGTTCGTTCCCCGGCAGGGCTCGGCTCGCTGGAGAGCCGAGCCCGGAAGCGTCGCCGCGGCCACCGCCGTCGACGCGCTCGACGTGGCTCTCCCCTGCTCGTGGAGCTCGGCGAGGTAGCCGGCGGTCGGGCGGCGCCGGGCGCTCGCCGCTGGTAGACACGCTTCGGCCGTCGGTGACCCCGCCTAGCAGGATCTCCTCGCGAGGCGGGGGCAGAGCCCCCCACTGCCCTTGGTTTCATGATGAAGAGGGTCATCAACAAGGCCGCTTGCGGCCAACTACGTGTACGCTCTCTAGCTACCTGAGGTATCTACTACCTGTACGTACGGCGGGCCGTTTATGCGGGTTATTTACTACGCAAGCGGGCTGTTTATGCGGAGAAGAGTGCCGCAGAAGGCGGGCTGTTTATGCGGGGAAAACTCCCGAGATTCATACCTGATCTATGGAAAACTCGCCGGGACCTCGGAATGGGGCGGCCGTTTATGAGGGGGACCTGCTCACGGCTGCGGCGAGATCAGGTCGGCCGATTCGAGGGGGAGTCGGGCGCAGCTCGAGGAAGCCGCGGGGAGTCGCGTAGGCTAGGTCCGGCCACGATGTCTTGAGCTTCCCCAGTTCACGGAGCGCTTTCTTCCGGAAGTCCTCCACTGTCCGTTTGTTCACCCTCGCCGGGTCTGCTCCAAACTGGCGGTAGAGCTGTCGCCAACTCAGCCTCAGCGGCGCGTTGAGCGAGAAGAGACGGTAGGTCAACCACAAGTAGAGGTCGATCCCGAGAGCACTGCGCTTCATGGCCCGGAGGGTGCGCATGTCGAGCGGGACGGGACACGCGATGATTTCGGCGAAGAACTTCTCGCCGAGCTCGATTGTGCTGTTCCAGAAGACCGGCTCGTCGGGTCGGCGGGGGTTCCACCACAGATGCGTTGCGGTCGTGATGTGGTCGGCCACCCTGTGGAAGCCCTCGTCCGATTCGTGCGACAGCTCCACCGCTGCGCGGAACAACCGGTCCATCTGGCTTCGCAGTCGCGTCCTGACACCCCAGCGTCCCCCGCTGTCGCTCGACTGGATTCCGAGCTGTCTCATGAACTCTGCGAGCGAGTGACCCAACACGAGTGTCCGGGATTGCGTGCGCACCGCCTCCGTGCACACCCAGGCCAGCATGAGACGGGGCAGTGTTCCGTACGGCAGCTTTGGGGTTTCACCGCCGGCGATCATGATGAGAGTGAAGGGACCGTTCCGGCGGACGTACCTGTCACGGGTTCCTGGATTCGTGCGCGGGAGGGTGCAGAGCGCCAGCAACCTCATCATGAACCCGAGTTCGGGCTCCCCCTCTCGCGCTTCGACGAGGGCAGCCACTTGGTCATCTCGGTTCCAATGATGAAGCGCCTGCGGCGTCATCGTCACCGGTGTGGTGTCGCCGATGTGTCCCCGGAACTTCTCGATACCTCGGGCGACCTCCAGCTTCCGCTCGCGCCGCGCCTCGCGGCGCTCCTTTTCGTCTGACATGACCTGGTCCACCTTCGGCGCGGATGCCCTCCCCCACCCCATCAGGCGATTGGTGGTTTGCTGTATTTCTCGAAGAGGTCGTTGAGCGCCTCCCTCAGAAGATCTTGGACACTGTTGCGGTCGTGGTCGAGCATCAGTTGCTTGAGCTGTTTCGACACATCTGGGTCGAAATACCCGATGAGGGCCTTCTTTCCGGCTCGGCTCGGTGGGACCGATGTTCTCCCGGCGCGGTTGTGCCGCGGTGATTCCACGACGGTGGTTGCAGCAGCGGATCGATCGTGCGGCTTTAGGGCCTCAGCGAGTGACGGTCTGTTGGGCATGCGGCAGTCCGGCCTTTCATGATGCCATGCCTACATGATTACACGTCGGCATGGCGACGTGCAATCATAAAGAGCTCGGTGACTTCCCGGGCAGCGGCACCGTCGGGCTCGAACTCGGTAACGGCTTGACCTGCGGTCAGCGCATGGACGACGGCGGCCCGTTGGCTGATGCGCTGGGGCGACACCGGTATTGAGTACTGCGAAAGATGGACTTCTGCACCGTCGGGGAGCGTCTTGTCCCCTGGCCTGATGCACGACAGAACGAAGAGCGCGGGCTTCTTCGCGAGCTTCACCAGGTCGACGGTGATCTCGATGGCCTTTAGGTCGACGTAGCTGGCGCGGCATGGAACCAGGATGAGGTCTGCTGCCCGGCCGGCCGTCAGCGCGGCAGTTTCGGAGTGGGGGGCGGTGTCGATGATCGCGTAATCAGCCCCGTGCGTAGCTGCCGTTGTCAAGACTTCAGAGAGGGCGGCGGCTTGTGCCGAGATCACGACCGGATTCTCCTTGCCTCGTCGATCGGACCAGGCTTTGGCGCTGGCTTGCGGATCGAGATCGACGACAACGGCACTCTGTCCCGCGGCTTCGGTTGCTCCCGCGAGGTTGATCGCAAGCGTGGTCTTGCCGGCACCGCCCTTCTGAGAGAGGATCGATATTGTTTTCATGCGTACATCCTGCCACGAACGCATGATGACATACGTACGTGGAATATAGAAATTATGAACACATGTAATCATGTATGAAACCAGGCGGAGAGCCGAAGCCCGCGGCGCTTTCCGCCGGCGGCCGCTTGCGGCTGGCCGCCGCCCCCTTGGGTCGGATAAGGGGGGATTAGGTTAACCGCGGGTCGCCGCCGCCCGGCGCGGCCCGCGACCCTGGCCGGCTGCAGGGGAGAGCGCCGTCGAGGGCGTCGACGGCGGTGGCCGGTGGGCGAAAATTGCCCCATTCGCCGGCCGCTCCGGGGCTGCGAGGGATTGCGCAGGAAGCGACGATCTCGAGACGGCGCGACGTGCACAAACCCCCGCCGGTCGAAGGCTTCCAGACGATATCCCATAATGGTTGGTTTTGCGGCGTGACCCGTAAGAATCCGATCGGGACCTTTGGCCGGCGCCGCCGCGGAGCGGCACGCTGGTTCCCGGCCGCAGGAAGGGTAGGAAGAAAACCATGAGCACATTCGAGATAATGGGTATGGTGTTCGGAACCGTCGGTCTCAGTCTCGGCACGCTGGGTCTCATCTTCAGCGTCGCCGCCCTCCGGAAGATCAACGAGCTGGAAGCCCGCCTGGCCAAGGAGGCTCCGCGGGAGGACTGAATGTGCGGCGAATCATGGGTGGCCCGCCAGCGGCCACAGCGCCGACGCGGCCCGCGCCACCGTCCCCCCGGTGGACCCGGCCGCCCGGGTCCGCGAGGCCCTGGCCGCGGGCTCGCGGCCGAGCGCGGCGAGGGTGTTGGGGTCACCCCTCCATCAGCGAGCGCGCTTGTGCGAGCGACGCCAGCGTGACCGCGCGGTCGTGGATGTAGTCAGCGCCAGGCATCCGCGGCATCCGAAGCTGCAGGAACGCATCC
The DNA here is from genome assembly GCA_965215895.1 of Vicinamibacterales bacterium. Classification (GTDB taxonomy): domain Bacteria; phylum Acidobacteriota; class Vicinamibacteria; order Vicinamibacterales; family UBA8438; genus JAJEEA01. The sequence goes on from CBDCEY010000002.1 coordinate 40,477, forward strand.
TCAAGCTGGCGCAGCCGGTCGCGCAGCTCAGCAGCTCGACGCTCCTCTTCGGGCATGTCCTCGCGTCGCTTCGGAACGATGGTCTGGGTGGGCATGGGGTCAGCTCTCCTGCGTATTGGTGGCGGCGATGGCTGCCGCGAGTCTACGTTTGCTCCCCTTGACGACAATCTCCCCTGGCCCCGAAATCCCCTTTATGGGTGCCGGGTTTTGACCGCCGCACGCCCAGGGTCGGCCGCCCGACTTTTCAATGAACCCGATGTCGCCAGCCGCCTGAGCATCCGCCCGCGCGCCCTGTCAGCTCTCGCGCCCGTTCCGTGGTCACTTGAGCTGCGGAATTCGCGGGACCGGCGGAATAATTCGCGTATCAGGCGGCGGAATAATTCGCGTATCAGGCGGCGGAGTCTGCGGGTCCGGCTGATGAATTCTCGACGGCGGTTCGAAGATTTCGGCCAATGTGTCACACGCTCCCTTCAAGATGGGACGGTCGCCGGGGTCGAAGGGAGCAACCAACCCCCCCGGCGCCGTCCACCGCCGACACCACGTCCACGGGAGCGATAAGGCGAGCCGGACATGACCGAACGGCCCGCGCCGTGATGCGACAGTCCCCACGATACACAAGTACCGGATCGACCTCTCAATCCGTTAGGTTGACGGTCTAGGGGGCGCCGCCCCTCAGAACTCGTCGACGCAGCCGCACGTGTCGCACTTCGGCACGCCTGCGTGTTCGTAGACCCGCATCCAGCCACCGCACTCGGCGATGCACCGGCCAACGATCTCAGACGAGGTCGTGAAACGCGAGCCGCCGCCGAGAAGATGGAGCGCATCGAAGCCAAGGTTGACCGTGAAACGCGAGCCGCCGCCGAGAGGATGGAGCGCATCGAAGCCAAGGTCGACCGGCTCCTCGCCCACTTCGATGTTGACCTGCATCTGGGCGGCCGGGATGGGGGCTGGCCCGGGTCCGGCCGGGGCGGGTCTCCCGGAAAGGGTTGGCGAGGTCCCATAATCCGTGCTGCGGGGAAAGAGAGCCGCCCCGGATGGGGCGGCTGATGCCCCCCCGCTGGCGCGAGGAAAGTGCCGGCGGCGGCGCATGAAGGTTCGTGCAGAACCCCGGTGCCCTTGCGGCACGCCGACACCGCAACCGGCACAGCCGAATGGTACCAGGACCGGGTGGGGGGCGGCCGTCGCGGCGGCCGTCGGCGCGCCTCGGCCGCCCAGGTCCGCGAGGCCCTGGCCGCAGCCGGTCGAGGGTCCCATAACCCGCGGTTATCACTTCACCCGTTGCCTTTCGAACGCCTCAACGACCCCGGCGACGCGAACCTTGGTCGCGCGTGACCACGGTTTGCTGACCGGATAGTCGGGGCAGATAATCGTCTTCGTCGAGGAGGGGAAGAACGATGAAGGCAACTCTGTGGTCGTGTCTCGTTCTCTGCGGCATCGTGTGTGAGGCGGCGGTCGCGGCGCAGACTCCGGTGGGTGCGTTGGCGGTCGACGAGCGTCAGGGCGCCCAGTATGGCTGGGCGGTGGACTACGAGACGGCGGCGTCCGCGCGTGCGGCGGCGTTGCGGGAGTGTGGCCCGGGGTGCTCGGTGGTGCTGACGTTCCCGCGTTGTGGGGCGTATGCGGCGGACCAGGACGCCGACAGCACGGCGGTGGGGTGGGCGGAATCCTTCGCGTCGGCGGACGGCGCGCGCCAGGCGGCGCTGTCGGAGTGCGGCTCGCGTGGCGGCTCTGGCTGCATCGTTCGGGTTTGGGGCTGCAACGGCCACGTGGTGGAGGAGGGGTTGGGCCTCGCCCGCGCGGCGCGGCGTGAGATTCAGGAGGGCCTGCAGGCCGGGGGCTTTGACCCCGGTGGGGCGGACGGACTGTTCGGCCCGCGCACGCGTGCGGCGGTCCGGAGCTGGCAGACGTCGCGGGGGGCGCGTGCGACGGGTTATCTGGACGGTGCGTCGGTCACAGTGCTACGGCCGTCGGCGGTCGGGCAGCCGACGTTCCGGTCTCGGGAGCGCCCTGGGGCTGGGGCCGTCGCGGCGGCAGCGCCAGCTGCTGCGGGTCAGCAGGCGGCATCGGCGGTCCAGCTGCCCGCGGCGGCCGCGGCCACTGCGGAGCAAGAGACCGTGTTCTGGCAGCCGATCGCGAACAGCACGAACCCTGCGGAGTTCGAGGCGTATCTGTCGCAGTTTCCGAACGGTGTGTTCCGGGCGTTGGCCGAGGCTCGTCTGGCGGCGCTTCGCGCGCCGGCCGGCGGGGCCACGGGAGCCGGAATCGATGTTGGCGGCACCGGGTCTCCGTCGACTGGGGCGGTCGGCGCTTCGGTCCCGGTCTCCGGGTTGGCGTCGTCGGGCGACGTTTTCCGGGAGTGCGACGAGTGCCCGGAGATGGTGGTGCTGCCGGGCGGCCGCTTGGCGATGGGCCGTTACGAGGTGACGGTGGGGGAGTATCGTGCGTTCGTGTCGGCGACGGGCGGCACGGGCGACGATAGTTGGCGGGACCACGACGTGTTTCCGCAGACGGATCGGCATCCGGTGGTGTATGTGAACTGGAACGACGCGCAGGCGTACGTGTCGTGGCTGAGCCAGAGGACGGGCGCGACGTATCGGTTGCCGAGCGAGGCGGAGTGGGGCCGGGCGGCTGAGGGGTCCCAAGCCGGATGCTACCGCGCCCGCACGGGCAACCGTGGAACGTGTCCGGTGGGCACGTACGGCTCGAACGCCACGGGTCTGTCGGACATGGTCGGGAACGTGTGGGAGTGGACGTCGGACTGCTGGGAGGGCGACTGCGGCCGCCGTGTGTTGCGCGGCGGCTCCTGGCTCGTCACTGCCGAGAACCTCCGTTCTGGCGTGCGCGTCAGGAACTCCGCCGTCCTCCGGTCCTTCATCCAGGGTTTTCGCGTTTCGAAGGACGCTTGAAGACGCAGGTGGCGGCGACGGCGGTTTCCGGCGACGTTCCTCGGCTTCGAGCTGCGGGCGGCCGGCCGGCGCCGGCGGCCGGAGGCGAACGTGCGCCGGTTCCGCAACCGCCTGCGCGGCCTCCGCGACCGCTGGCGGGCGGGTACGGTCACGCGGGGAGACCGCCGTCCACCATGGCGGTGGTCGAGGTTGACCCAACGACGGGCGCACCGTTCACGGAGCACTGAGAGGGACTGACCATGACGGACAAGGTGCAGGTGACGGTCGAGGCGGGCAGCCATGGGAAGCTCCGCATCGTCGCGGACATGAAGGCTCTGAAGAAACGCATCATCGAGCGGGTTATCGACCCGCGCCCAGGATGGTGACGCCGATGCGGCGCGCTGGCTGAACGAGATCAACTTCTTCCAGATGACGGGGACGGTCAGCGAGAGCCGCCCCCGGCAGCCGCTCGAGCCGGGGGACGAGTAAACGGGCGTGGGGGACCCCCCTGCCCGCCGCACCCCGAGCCGGGGGGGACGCGCGCCACAGGGCCTTAGCCTCCTACCAACGAAGGGGTTAGATCGGCGTGGATCTGGCTCGATTTCAGCGGGATTGGGTCCGTCGATCCTTCGCGCCGGGCGTCCGGGTCTCCGCGTTGTCGGTCGGCCAGGGGCCAGGGCAAGACGGCGTTGTGCGGGTGGATCTGCGCAGAGGCGCTGCGGCCGGGCTCCAAGCTCTTCGACCCCCGCACCGAGGTCGTCATCGTCTCGTCGTCGATGGAACAGAGCCGAACCCTGCTCGGCTTCATCACTGACGAGCGGCGTCCAATCACAAGCCGTCCGGCGCCCGTCTCCGGGCCATCTCGTCCGACCCCAAGCGTGGAATGGGGTTGTCGCGGTTCAAGACGATCATCGGCGACGAGCCGGCAAGCTGGCCTGAGCGGCAGGGCGAGCTTCGTTGAATCGACGACGACGATGGCGTCGTCGCAGTACTCGGCGCCGAGGGAAGACTGGCGACCGCACCGCGTCGGCACCGCCGCGCCCGCGTCCGGCACCGGGCAGCGCGAATCGCTCCGGTTCATGCACAGCACGCTCTCACCAGCGCCGGGCGGGTCCGTCAGAGAGGGGTGGAGGCTGGCGCTGGCGTTGTCGGTACAACCAGTTGTCGAGCTCGTCCAGGGGCATCTACGCGAAGCGCTGGGCGTTCCCGACCTAACCCTCGACATGCGGCGGGCGCGTGCGGCCTATGTCACCATGTTGAGCAGGGCGGTGGGTTCGCTGGTGAACGCGAAGCCGGACCCGGCGAACGGCGGGATGACGATTGACCAGGCCCGCGAGCTGGTGGGGCTGTAGATGACTAGGCCGGCGCCGTGGCTTTGTTCGTCATGCGGCGCGACGTGCCAGCCGCCGCGGTCCGAAGACGGCAAGTGCGCGTGGTGTCGAATCAAGGCGAGGTCGAATCCGTGACACCGGACCAGAGGGTCGTCGAGGTGCTGCAGCGGGCGGTCGGCGGCGCCGCGGCCGAGCGGGACGTTCGCGCATTGACCGAGCTGACCCGCGACGAGCTGACCGCGGCAATCAACCGGCTGCGCGCGGCCGGCACGGTCAAAGTCCGGACCGCGCGCATGGGGGCGGTCGGCCGTCTCGGTCGGGTCCTACGGCTCACAAGGGCGGCCAGGCGCGCTCCCACGCGCTGACCGCCGGCCAGGGGGCGGACCTTCCCGCGAAGCCGCTTCATTCCACCGACCGACGGGTTCGACGAGCTGGCCTTGATCTGGTGCAGAGGTGAGTGCGGATGGTCGTCGCCGATGGCGACAAGCGCATCGAGGCGGTCGCGCATCGTCTCCGGTCCCGCGTCTAGGCCCGGCCGGGTCCCAACGCGCGATGCCGGGCCGCGGTCGGGTCCGCCGCGTCCGCCCGCCCTTGCTCGATTGCTCGATTCAACTCATCTTCGTCAATCAAGGATCGCCATGATCTCCCCCCAGGTCCGCCAGGTCCGCCAGGGCCGCGCCCAGGTCCGCCAGGTCCGCGTCCGGCAGGTCCGCCAGGGCCGCGCCCAGGTCCGCCAGGTCCGCGTCCGGCAGGTCCGCCAGGGCCGCGCCCAGGTCCGCCAGGGCCGCGCCCAGGTCCGCCAGTGCGGCCCGGTCCGCCTCAGTGAACCCCAGGTCCGCCAGGTCCGCCGGGTCCGCGGACAACCGCTTGAGCGCCGGAGCGTGTTTCCGTAGCGCCGCGAGCGCCCGCGCCCGCTTCCCGTCATCTTTCGCCATCGTGGATCGCTCCCCTTTCACACGCCTCAAGGTTCGCCGCGTCCGCCCAGTCGTCTCCGTCCGGGGCCAGCCGCACCCGCACGTCCCGGCCACGGGCGCGGAGCGCCGCCCCGAGCCGGACCGCCGCGAGGGCCCCCGTTTTGTCTCCGTCCGCCCACAGCACCACGGGGCCGGCGCCCGGCACCGCCGCGGGCCGGAACCCACCGGCACCAGCCGCCCCGAGCACGGCGCCGCCGCCCAGGTTCCCCGCCCCGAGCCGCTCAAGCGCCACCAGGGCCAGCGCATCGATCGGCCCTTCGGCCAAGTGGAGCACCGCCCCCGCGGCGCCGGCCCGCGCCACGAACGCCAGCATCCCGCCGTCGAACCGCGAGCCGATCACGGTCGGTCGCTTCGCGGTCCGCCGCTCGCCCGGCCGGCCCACCGCGACCAACACCCGCGAGCCGTCCGCCGCGACCGCTTCGAATTGGACCGCTACGCCCGGACCGTCCGGGGGCGCGAAGCGATACAGGACGGCGCCCGCCGCGCCATCCGGGAGCCGGGGCCGCAGCTTGCCGCACTCCCCCGCCGGCAGCCACCGGACGGACTCCGGCAGGGGTTCGCCGGCCGGCCAGACGCGGCGCCGCTCCGCGAGGTATAGCGCGGCCGGTGTACCGGCCGGATTGCGGCCGGAGCGCCAGACCGCCAGCGGCCGGCCCAGGGCCGCGCCCACGCCATGCGCCGAATCTCCCGCGGGGTTTTCCCTTCGGCCGGTCGCGTTCGGCCCGGACAGGCGATCCTCACGGGTCGGTTTTCTCCGGATCGGGGCCAGATCGCCCGAATCAGCCCCCAGGGCCGCTAGATGTTCCCGAACGGCCGCAGCGTCGAGCCGCCCGCCGCAATGCCGGCAGCCGATCCGGATCGCCGTGCTGGCGCCGGGTCCGCACCAGCAGCAATCATGCCCGGCGCCGGTCACGGGACATGGGCCGTGCCATTCGACACCGACCCGGCGCCAGCCCGGCAGGCCGGACAACGCCCGCTCAACATCCGCCCAGGTCGTCACCGCGGCCCCCCCCCCGGCCGACAGATCCGGCAGCCGGTTCCCCCATCCTCGACGCCCTCGCCAAGGCCGGCGTCGCCTTCGTGGCGCTCAAGGAGAACATCCGGGTCGAGGGCAAGAGCAACATCCAGACGAAGGTCATGACCACGCTCTTCGCGCTGTTCGCCGAGGTCGAGCGCGACCTGATCTCCGAGCGCACCCGCGAGGCCTTGCCCGGGCCAGGTCCTCGGGCCGGAGGCTCGGCGGCCCGAAAGGGCTCTCTGTGCGTCTTCACGGCTCGACGGCAAGGAGGCCCGTCAACTCTCGCGCCCGTTCCGTGGTCACTTGAGCTGCGGAATTCGCGGGACCGGCGGAATAATTCGCGTATCAGTCGGCGGAGTCTGCGGGTCCGGCTGATGAATTCTCGACGGCGGTTCGAGGATTTCGGCCAATGTGTCACGCTCCCTTCAAGATGGGACGGTCGCCGGGGTCGAAGGGAGCAACCAACCCCCCCGGCGCCGTCCACCGCCGACACCACGTCCACGGGAGCGATAAGGCGAGCCGGACATGACCGAACGGCCCGCGCCGTGGTGCGACAGTCCCCACGATACACAAGTGCCGGATCGGCGCGCGCCTCGGGCCGCCCAGGTCCGCGGGGCCCTGGGCGCGGCGCTCGCGGCCGAGCGCGGTTCGAGGGTCCCATATCCGTGCTGCGGGAAAGAGAGCCGCCCGGGATGGGGCGGCTGATGCCCCCCCGCTGGCGCGAGGAAGGTGCCGGCGGCGGCGCATGTAAGGTTCAGTTCAAACCCCGGCGCCCTTGCGGCACGCCGACACCGCAACCGGCACAGCCGAATGGGTACCAGGACCGGGTGGGGGCGGCGGCCGTCGCGGCGGCCGTCGGCGCGCCTCGGGCCGCCCAGCCCAGGTCCGCGAGGCCCTGGTCGCGGCGCTCGCGGCCGAGCGCCTGCGGGAGTCCCATAACCCCCTTTATGGGACCCTCGAAGGAAGGGACCCGGATCTTGCATTCTGTAAAACCTTCTACTAACCTGTCCAAAGACATGCGCGCTCTGAATCGTCCCAACCTGAACTGGTGCAACGGGTTGAGCAGGATCGGAAGGAACACAAGACCTATCAGCCATCATTCATTGTCGACTGACACAGAATCTGGAGCACCGCGGGGAAATTCCGAGTCTTCACCACGGGCCGTTATCAAAGCGGGGGCGGGAGACGTCGGGGTCGGAAACGAAGCTGCATTTCATGGACAGGCCGCCCCGTGAAGACCGTCGCCAACGCCTAGTGGTCCGTCACGTGTCAACATTAGGACTATCGGGAAGCTGATCTTGAGCCGAGACAGCTTTCATGCCGCAGAAAAAGTACATCGTTCGACTCACCGCCCAGGAACGCGAGATCTGTCAACAGACGGTCCGCAAACTCAACGGCAGCAGCGAGAAGGTGCGCCGCGCTCAGATTCTCTTGAAGGCCGATGCGGACGGACCGGGGTGGACCGACCAGCAGATTGCCTACGCGATTTCGTGCCGCACCAAGACTGTCGAAAACATTCGCGAACGCTGCGTGCTGGAAGGGTTCGAGCGGGCGCTGGAACGCAAACGGCGGGCGTTGCCCCAAGGCCTCAAGCTGCTCGACGGCGAACAAGAGGCGCAGGTCATCGCTCTGCGTCTGGGGTCGCCCCCGAAGGGCTACGCGAACTGGTCGTTGCGGCTGCTGGCGCGCCGTGTCGTCGAGTTGGGGGTCGTCGAGTCGGTCAGCCACGAAACGATCCGGCGGACGCTAAAAAAAACGAGATGACCCGGCGGAAAATCGAGTACTGGGTGATCCCGCCGGAGGCTGATGCCGAGTTCGTGGCGCACATGGAACAGGTCCTGGATCTGTATCAGCGACCCTACGACCCGGATTGTCCGGTCGTGTGCATGGATGAGCAGCCGGTGCAACTGGTCAAGGAAACGCGCCCGCCGGTGGCGGCCACGAAGGCGCGCCCGCGCCGCGTCGACTACGAGTACGAACGGGCCGGCACGGCCTCGGTCTTCCTGTTCAGCGAGCCGCTGGCGGGTTGGCGGCAGGCGACGGCGCGGGCCCGGCGTACGAAGGCGGACTGGGCGGTGGAGGTCGCCGGGCTGCTGGAAGGACGCTACGCCCACTGCCCGAGGGTCACCTTGGTGTGCGACAACCTCAACACGCACACGAAGGGCGCCTTCTACGAGGTGTTCGAGCCGGTGCGGGCACGAGAACTGGTTCGTCGACTCGAGTTCTGCTACACGCCGAAACACGGGAGTTGGCTGAACATCGCGGAGAACGAGCTCAGTGCGATGACGCGCCAATGTCTGAGCGGACGCCGCATCGGCGACCTCGCGACGCTGCACGGCGAGGTGTCGGCGTGGTCCAGCGACACCAATGACACCCAACGCGGTGTCGACTGGCAGATGAAGGTCGACGATGCTCGCTGTAAACTCAAGTCCGTCTATCCGAAGATTTTGATGTGACGAACCACTAGTGGTGTGTCCCTTGAACAAGTTGACGCTTGATCTTCGAGGCGTTTCGACGGTTCGGGCCGAAATCGGCGTTCGACGACCCGTTCGGCCACACGCGAGCAACCGCAAGGTCATTTCTGGGACATACCACTAGTGGTGTGTCCCTTGAACAAGTTGACGCTTGATCTTCGAGGCGTTTCGACGGTTCGGGCCGAAATCGGCGTTCGACGACCCGTTCGGCCACGTGCGAGCAACCGCAAGATCGAGCGCCTGCAGGCGGAAATCAAGGCGTTGAACGACGTCGACAAAATGCTCGTGACCTCCGCTCCGGCGAAGCCCGCGGCTCGGCCACCCCGGTCGCGGAGACCGCGTCCGACGCCAAGCCGCCGACGAGGAAGCGCCGACCGATGACGGCCGAAGAGAAGAAGGCGGTTTCCGAGCGGATGACAGCCTCTTGGGCCGAGCGCAGAAAGAAAGCCGCGAAGTAGCCCGCCTGGGCCGCGACGAGCACGTGCCCGTCCGCGGTCCGGTGTATCCTTCTGACCGTAGCTGCCCCGAGCCGACCTATCAGCCGGTCCCGGCGACGGTGGTCCGATGACCACCAGCACCAGCCGAGAGCGACGAACGGTGAACGCGGAGTACCTGGCCCAGGCCCCGCCTGCTCGCGCGGCCGATCGCCGGCGGCGGTTGGTCGAGGGAGCGGAGGTCCTGTCCTGAGTCCGGGACGTGCCCGGATCGGATCCGTCACATCAGGCTGCAGGATCACGGCGTCGAGGCGGCCGCACTCGATCGAGGGCGACCTGGTCAGACTCGACGCCTCGGCCGCGGCGTGTCCGCTGGGAGCGGGGCGGCACGAACGCTCCTACTAATGCTTGATGCCAAGCTCTTCGGTCTTCCTCAGGGCGGTGTGCAAACGTTCTCTCGCTTGGTCGAACACGTCGATTGCTCGCTGTAGCTCGTCGTCGCTTGGCGGCGTAGGCAGTTTCAGGCCATTTCTGAAGGGCTTAAACGCCCCCGCCGTCACGTGATGGAGGGACGATATGGTCTCTTCCATACTCAGGTTATCCGTGAGATTGTGGGAGATCTGCCCGTATTTTCCGGCGATGGCCTTCAGTTCGTTGCGGCTCTTATGAACGCTCTCTTTGGCTTCGTAGTACTCCAAAAGCGCATCCTTCTTCCTGGTTTGTTCGTCTGTCGTCATGGTGAGGTGATTGTAGTCCGGGTTGCCAGCCCAAGGGGTCCGATAACGGGACGTTCAGTTAACCAGCCGAGGCCCGAAAACCACCGTGTTTCCGGGGGCTCTTCGTGGGTGTTCGGGGAGAGCGAGGCGTCGGGCGGTCGGCGTCGGGCGTTCGAGCGCGGCCGCGGCGGGTCGGGGCGAGGGAATCCATCTTCACCACCGCAGACGTTCGATCCACGTCCACGTGTCGCCGGCTGAGACCCGGACCTCGAAGCGGTTGAGTTCGGGCCGCAGCTGACGGTCCGGCATCAGCCAGGCGAGGAGGGCGTCGATGAGGCGGGCGCCGCGGGCGCGGGGCGTCTTCTCCCGCATCCGGCCGACGGCCTCCGCCGTGATCCGGAACCACACCTGGCTCCCGTCCGGGTCGAGCTCGGCCCCGAACCAGAGGATCCGCCCGTTGGCTTCCCGGGTGGGCTCGCGCGGCGTCAGGGTCCGGGGACCGCCGGGCCAGTCCTCGCGCGTTCCCGCGATGACGATCTCCGGTCCGGCGGCGTTGGGCATGCTTCCCTCCCGCGCCCCAATTATTCAACGATAAAGGGAGTTATCAGTAATGTTTCAAAGGGACGACAAGGAACTTCCGCGGGACTTTCGCCCGCGTATCGGGATTCGCACGCCCCCTAGCGTCATGCTTTCACGATCCTCATCATCCACGACGCCGTCCATGAAGTTGTCGAGGTCTTCACGAGGCAGGTCCGTCCATCTCGCGTCCGCCTCGCGCAATTTCTCACGGGCAACCTGTACCGCCTCCGCCACCTCACAGATGCGCCTGTCGTTATCTCCGAAATCAACCGGGCGTTGCTGCCGGTATCCCTCCCGATAGAACCACCCGACCACCGTCGTCAAAACGTCCGCGTCATAGAGCGATCTCGCCATGTCTCTAGACTCCTCCTTTAGCTTGCTTCCCTCATCCATGCCGGGGTCCGCTGGCGCTTCCGGTCCAGCGACCGTCCTCAGCCAATCGTCCGGCCGCGCGGATTGTTCTGGTCCGGCTTCCCGGTCACGACCAGCGGACGGGTCTCGCGAGCCCTCGCACCAGGCTTCCTGGCGGTGTGCTGCCGGCTGATCGTCGATGATGATCGCCAGCCCGTCGCTCGAGACGGGTTGGTGGCAGACTCACGGGCTGCCCCTTGCGGGGAAACGGTGCGCGGGGGGCGACGTGAGCGCCCTCACCGCGGCGGCTCCGATCGACGCGCAGGTCCCTTGCGGGTCGCGCAGAGCCGCGCCGTCGGAGGCCGCGCCCGCCAAGCCTTGGACCGGGCCTCGGCCGCCGAGCTCGTCGCCGGCCCGCCGGGAGGTCGATGTCGAACCAGGTCGACGGCGAGGAATCCGACCCTGTCGCTGACCGATTGCTGCACCCCCGGATCCGTGGGTGCACCCGGTCCGCCCAAGTTCGCGAGGTCCGGGTTATGCTTGGAGAGGGTTCCGCATGTCAAAGCAACCCGGAAACCTGAACGCTGTGTTCGGCCGGTTCCGGCGGCGGATGCTGGCCGCCGAACTGTCCACCGGGGCGGTTGAGCGCAGAGACATCGGCAACGCGTCGGAGCCCGCGCGCCGGACCATGCCGGCCACGCCCCCAGACTCGCCGCCACGCCTGCCAGTCCGGGCGCTTGGCGAGTACGTTCCCGGCGGGCGCGTGGACGCCATGCGCCGTCTCCTCCGCGGCCGTTGAACGCTCAACGGGCACGCCTGACCACCAGCAGGCGTTGAGAGGAGATGCGCCGGAGCGAGGTGCGCGCGCGGTGGGCGGCCGCGCCGTCCGTCAGCCCGTACGCTCGCAGCGGCCGGGAACAGATCCACCTCGTCCCGTATCCGCCGGGCGATCAGCTCGCGCACCTCGGCTCTCATCACCATCTCGACCTCGTCGGACGCCAGCCGCACGCGATCGGACAGGCTACCGAACAGCCGCTCGTCCACCTGCCGCCGGAAGAGAGATCCGAGCTGTTCGAGGCCCGCGCCAGGATCCCCTGTTTAGATCCGCTGATTCGGTCGCCCGTCAGCCGCGACTCACGTGCCGCCGCTTCAGGCTCATTTCTGGATTGGAAAGGACTGCCCGGCAATCGTCTCCTGCGGCTCCGCTTGCCGCCCGACCAACCCGGAAGTCTGCACCGTCTCTACGGCGCAGACTCCCGGCGCCGTCGAATCAGGGCACGGCGTCCAGCAGGGCCCGCAGCATGCGGGCGTAGCCGGCGTCGGCCGCTTCGTGCTCGGCCGTCGCATCGTCGCCGAACCGGACCATGCTCCCGGCGACGTTCGCGCTGTCGCCCGCCGCCCCCGCCTGCAGGCCGTCGGCGCCGACATCGGTCACGAGGACCTTGCTGGCGGCTATCGACGCCATGTTGAGGTCCATGTAGACGTCCCGATAGCTGCCGGCCTCCAGCTTCTGCTCGATGTAGACGGGGACTTCGTATCGGGCGGATACGACCATCAACTGTCCCGGAAAGCGGAGGGCGGCCACGAACCGGTCGGCGCCTTCCGGACCCTCCGGGTCCCGGGCCGCTATGCTGTCGAGCTGCGCGCTTTCGAGGGCGGCCGCCAACTGCCCTGCCAGCGACGCCGACTCCGGACCTTGCGCCCCGGACGCGGCGCCCACGATGAGCACCGCGACCGCCGCAACCACCGCGGGTCTCGCTACACACCGAACGCATCTCGACATGGTGCCCCTCCAATGCAGTGAACAGCTCTCCTCGTCCTCCTCCGTCGGCTCCGGCGCCCGCGACACCAAGAGCCCGTGGCGAAACCGCACGGGCTTCCGCCATAGGCTCCCTGGCCCCATTCTATACACTCGCAGCCGGGAAACGCGCCCGTCAGGACAGCGCATAGCCGGGGCTGCGCAACGCCTGGATCTTGTCGCGCAACGCCGCCGCCCGCTCGAACTCGAGGTTCGCCGCCGCCGCCCGCATCTCCGTCTCCAGCGACTGCAGATGGGCGTCGAGCTCGGCCTGGGTGCCCGGCCCGTGGCCGGAGCGGCGTGGCGGACGCGCCGTCCGCCCCCCTCCGTACCGACATCGCCTTGCCCTCCTTTCGGAAAGGCCAAGCGTGCGGTGATCAGGCTACCGACGAGCGTTCACGATGACCGGATTTGCTGTTCAACTTCCCCGCATTGGGGTGTTCAAGATCCTCCGGATTGCGCACTTGTACGGCGATCCGGGGCAAGTGTCCGGCGCTGGTCTCGGAATCGCAACCTGCGGCCAGCGATAGCGCAATTGCGCCATCTGCCGATATCTCGGGCATGGCCCACTTTTCCCCGTTTGGACCCGCAGCGGCCGCATCTTCTCGATGCGTCCGCGAATCTTCGACTCCCGCCACACGGCCACCAAGGCCGCCCGCCGGCTCCGGCCAGACGTCGCCGATCGGCTCGTCCTGACCTGCTCGAAGTGAATGATTTGGGGCGGAACATGTGGACCGACGACGGGCTGGCGATCATTATCGAAGGGAAGCGCGAGGACTGGCTTGGCGGCCCCCGGACTCTGACGCCGCGCGCCTCCGGCCGGGAACCCAACGGGCGGACCCTCTGGTACGGGGCCGAGCTCAACCCCGACGGCCGCCAGGTGTGGTTCCGGATCACGGCGGAGGCCGTCTGTCGGATGCGGGAGAAGACGCCCCTCGCCCGCGGCGAGCGCCTCATCGACGCCCTCCTCGCCTGGCTGACGCCGGACCGAGGACTGAAGCGCGAGCTCAACCGCTTCGAGGTCCAGGTCTCCGATGACGGCGACACGTGGATCGAACTTCTGCGGTGGTGAAATGGGATTCCCCTCGCCCCGGCCCCGGCCGCGCTCAGCCGGACACCGCCCGCTCAACATCCGCCCAAGGTCGCCGTCATGGATCTCCCCCCGTCAGCCGCTCCCAGGCGGCGCGCGCCGCCACACGGCCGCTTATGCGGACGTTCCCCGGCCAGCTCCGAACGGCGCCGGGGCGCTTCGCTGGTGGCGGTGCCGGCGGGGGCGCCGGTTTCCGTAGCTCGCCCCCGGCCACGTCCGAAAGGGACCACAGCACCCGGTAAACCCGCGCCGTGTGGTTCTCGAGCCTCACCAGATCCGGGGCGCCGCCCATCAACGCGCCGCACCGTTCGGCCGCGGCGCGGTCCGGGTGCAGGTGGCACACGTCGCCAGCCGTCACCAGCGCGCCCGGCCGTAGCGGGTTACGGGATATCGCCCAGGTCACGATGCGGACTCCCCGAGCCGCGCCATTGCATCGGAAAACGCAGCCGTCCCGTCCACAATCCCGAGCCGGACATAGCAGGGTTCGCACCACAGCGATCCACGAGCGACCCTGCCGAAACTTTCGGTTTCCGGCCCCGGGACCGCCGCGAGAGCTGCGCACAGTAGGCGTTTCATCCGATTCCTCCTTCGAGACGAGATGAGTTACCAGCCGAGGTTGTACTGGACACGCCCGACGCCGACGTCCAACGAACCGCGCGACAGCGACAGCTTCCAGCCGAACGCCACCGCGGCGCCCGACCACGCCGCGACGGTGCCCCACGTGTAGATCCCGCGCGTCTCGACCGCGCATTGGCCCGTTGGCCTGGGCGGTCCGCAGAGCTCGCGCGGGTGGTGGGTCTCCAGCGCCCAGAAGCCGACGCCCGTGATCAGCAGGGCCAGCCCCACGTCCTCCAGGTCTTCGGCGCGCTGTTCGCGTTCGCTGAGGCGGGCCGGCTCGGGCTCCTGCACGGCGAACCGTGGCTGCGCGGAGACGCTGCCGGCCGATACCAAGACGGCGGTGACGATCACGACCAGGAATCGCATCTTCGGTTCTCCAAGGAAGCGGCCCTCCGCCCGGAAGGGTTGGATGGACGACACTCCGAGGGCGGCGGGCCCGGGAGACCGGAGTAGACCCGCACCCGGCGTCCTTCCGCGACCGTCAGCCCGGCCAGATCGACCGCCGCGAGCCGGACGTCATGAGCTCGCCCGGGGTCGGCAATCCCGACCGCGACCCGCGCCAATAGTAGGCCGGGTCGCGTCGTCAGCGCCGCCTCGATCGAGGAAAGCGGCCGGGTCCGCTGCCGCGATCCGCTTCCCTCGCTCGTTTCGCTCTTTCGCCGGATCATCGGATGGTGAACTCGTCTTCCGCCTCTATCTCATCGAGCACGTTTTGCAGCAGTTCAATCACGCGGACCTCGATATCGGATGGGTCTTGCGGCGGGTCGAAGTCGGGCTGGTCGTCGATAGCGGCGATGAGAGCCTTGACGGTGTGGCGAACGACGTGCATCACGCCGTCGTGCTGCCCGATGGTTCGCGCCTCTTGCTCTTGCTCGGTCATCAGGGTCAGCTCTCCTTCGTCGGCTGCCACGGGTCAGCGTCCGACCAACCCCAGCCACCGGCCGGCGCGGGAATCTCTTTCAGCAGCCGGCCGTTGCCGAGCCGGACGTGTGTCCGGGTCAGCTCTCGCCGAAGCTGCGGCCGGTCTGCGAACTGGCCGGTGGCGATGATGGTCGCCGGGTTGATGGGCGCCGGCTTGACGCCGGACGCGAGAGCCCGCTCCAGCGCCGCGTCCCACGCTGCGCAGACCTCGGCGTGTTCGGTGTCCGTCAGGGTCGACGGGTCCGCCGTCATGATGTCTCTCTGCACTTTCGCCTCCTGGATGGGTGTCGGTTCAGCCGGCGCCACGAACGCTCCGCCGGGGTTGAACTCGGCCGCCGGCGATAGTCCGTCGAGGGTCCGCTGAACCGGCGCGGGTTGTCGCCTGTTCGCCCCCCTCTGTAGTCCGTCGGTGGTTGCCCCGTATGCCCCGTATAGATCACGGGGGGCAACCACCGACGGACTACTTTCGTCCATTGGTGGTTTGGTGGTTTCGACCACCAATGGACCAGCAACCACCAATGGGTCGGCGGCGGTGTATCCGGTGTAGGTCATCCTCATGACTTCGCCGCCCCTTTCCAAAAGGTCACGCGATGGATCACGTGACCAGGCGGACGCAACCAACGGCCTTGTGCCTCTACCCCCGCAGAAAGTGAACAGGAAACGGCCGGTCTCCTACCCGCCGGGCCCGCCCCCCCCCCTCGCCCCTCGTAGGGTTCCCACGGGGGGGGTAGGGGGGCGAGGGAGGATCAGATCACGTTGTCGGCCGGCTCGTCGTCGGCGGCCGGCTCGTCGTCGCTGCTGTTCTCCAGGACGATAGCGGATAGCGCCTCTTCCGCCTGCGCTATCGCCGTCAGCATCGCAGCATGAGCTTGCCGGCGTGTCGACGGACCGATAGCTGGTCGAAGCCGGTCCCGCTCATGTTCGGGGTGATGTCCTCGGGCTCGACGTACTCGACGCCGTCGAAGGGCCAGCGGTCAGGGTCGCGGGTGTCGCTCATGGTCGCCGCGAGGGTTGGACCGCCCGGACCGCCCTCGCGCGTACGTGCACATTTCCAATTGTCCCGGTCGAGAACGAACCGGCGGACGTGCTTCCAGCCGGGCGCGTCGTAGACCTTCCGGGCGCGCTTGCCGGCCACGGCCTCAGTTGACCAGCTTGGGACCGGGCCGCGGCGGTAGAGCCGGCGTCTGGTCCGGCGCGTCATTCGCCTCACCGGCCAGTTGGAACGCCTGCCGGGCGCCCTGGGGCCATGCCATACGCGACCACGCCCAGGTCGACCATCACCGCCATCACCGCCGTATCGGGAACGTCCCACGCGGCGGCAATGACCCGCACCCGCGCCGCGGTCAGCGCCGAGAGCGTCACCGGGCCGAACGTGACCATCTCCGCCGCCGGGGTCTCTGTCGTCTCGCTCATGTCGTCGCCCTCCGCAGGTTCGCCGCCCAGGTCCGCATCGACCGCTTGAACGCCTCCGCGGCCTCACGCTTCGTCCGCGCTTCGGACAGCACCGCGGCGCCAGCCGGATTCAGATACTTCCGATGCGATTCCGCAATCCTCGCATACCCCGCGGCGAACGAGACGCCGACGGCGCCGCCCTCACCGGCAACGAGCCGGCCGCAGCTCGCGCGCGCGCCAGTCCGCCGCGGAGCACGCGCCTCCGCTCGCGTCAGCACTTCGGCCCCGAGCACCCCGAGCGCGCCCTTGATTTCGTCAATCGGGTTTGGTGGAGCCGTCAGCTCAGGCCCGGCCCCATCCACCGCCGCTCTCACCGGCCACGATAGGCGCCCTCCGTCAGCGCGTAGGCGGTCAGCGCCCGAGCCGTCCGCAGGTCCGTCCGAACTCCACGACCTGCCCATGAGCCGAGCCCGGCCGGGGAACGCACCGCCCAGGTCCTCGCCGGCTACCGGCGGACCGCCTCAGACCGCGGCCGCGGTCTGAGGCGGGGGTTCGGGGCGGCGGACCTGGCCGCCGTCCTCGCCACCTGCCACCGGCCGCGGCCTCGAGTCCGACCAGATCGCCCTCGATCGCGGCCGCCTCGACGCCGTGATCGTCGTCCGGATCCAGTTAGGACACTGACGAGAATTACCTTGCCGTCTGGCAAGCCCGCGAAACCGTAGAAAACGGGTTGCGCCTGGGTGCAGTTGGCAACCTTATATCGACCACTGTCCTTAGTGGGGGCGAGGGGGATCACATCACGTTGTCGGCCGGCTCGTCGTTGTCGGCCGGCTCGTCGTCGCTGCTGTTCTCCAGGACGATAGCGGATAGCGCCTCTTCCGCCTGCGCTATCGCCGTCAGCATCTCAGCGAAGACGCTGAGCACGGACGGTGCCGAGGTTTTCTGCACCTTCAAGTTGCGGTACAGCTCTCGCAACCTGTCGATGTCCTGAGCCAGCTCGGGGATTCGGTCTCGTGGGTCGGTAGCAGTGCTCATGGTCAGCTCTCTCGGGTGATGGGAATGGAGTCGATCTGGACCAGGGGCGGGGCCCCGCTGGGGGTTATCGGTCCAGCTCGGCCTCGTCATGTCGACCTTGCTCGTCGCCGTAGTAGTCGACGACGACGAGCTCGTCGTCGTCATGCTCGATGCGCAGGCCGCGGTCGTCGATATCGTCGTCGTCGTAGCCGAGCCGTTCCAGGTCCTCACGGTCGTCGTCGCCCATGTCAGCTCTCTCCGTTGAGGTGTCGGACTGCACCGTGCCGGACGGCCTGCAGGGCCTGCTCGCGGGACAGCCCTCGGTGCGCCGTGAGCCACTTGGTCATGCTCTCGACCGACACGAGCTGCAGGTTGCTCGGGTGCCTCCGCTTGAAGGCGAGTTGGTCGAGGTTGCGCCCGTCCATGGTCGTGAACCGCTCCAGGTCGGTGACGGTCTCGGGAATACCATCAAACGCGGACGAGGGTCCGGCCAGCTCGCCGATCTGGTCGACCGTCAGCTCGGACGGCGGGGTGTGTAGGGGGTCTCTCGGCATGGTGCCGTCTCCCTTCATGACCCAACTGGGCTCCGGATGGACGGTTCCCCCGTCACCCCGTGACGAACCGAACGAACCGAACGAACCGAACGTCGTAGAGCCTGGCCCGTTCGGTTCGTTCGGTCTGTTCGGTTCCCCGTAGGATGTCCAGGCATTTTCAAAAGCGGCCCGCTCGTACCCCTTCGCGTTCTCGGGGTGGAGCTGGATGGAGTTGATGCCGAACGTGTTGAGCCACCGCCCGCGGGTCTGAGCAGTGAGCCCCTTTCCGGATCGCATCGTGTCCCACGGGCGGTCTTCGAGCAGGCGCAGTGCTTGGTCGAGATCCTTACTCGTGATGCGATCCCCCTCCCGGGTGTTGAAAACAACCCGGCAATCCATGAGCAGCATCTCGGGGTACGACTCCGCCTTGGTCCGCTCTGCGGCCCGCCCCGTCACCTTCACCGCTGCCTCGCGGATCCCCCGGCGCCGGCGCCGCGGTCAGGAATCGCCGTTGCCAGGGTCGCAGATACACCGTTCACCTTCGGTCGGAAGGGCCTCCATGCGATGGCAGGGACCGATCGGCGTCGTCAGTCAGGGGTCCCCGAGGCAAACCGTAGTTGGTCGACGACATCCTCGAGCGCGCCGACGACGACGGCGTGCCCGCCCTCCGACATGACCAGCTCCACGAGGCCCACACCAACTGGGGCAACTGGGCGGACGAACCGCACGTGCTCAGGGTTGACCCACACCTGATACCGCGTGCTGTCCCCGTCCTGTACCGTGAACTCAGGTCAACTTCATCTTGGTCATGGTCTGCCCGGTCGCCGTGTAGACCTGCAGGCCGAGCCGCAGGGCCTCGTTAAGGAAGACCTTTATGTCAACCCCGACCTGGTCAGCCAGCCGTCGCAACGCGACCATCTCCTCGGTCGTGAACTCGACGTCCATGTTGACGTGATGGGGCTCGGCCTTATCGCTCATGACGCCCTCCACCTGTTCACTCGTCACCCCCCTCGTTCCAATCGGCCGATGGCCGACCGGAGTAGACCGGCCCATCGTCCACCGTCCGGGGTGCTGGCCTGTCGTCGGCGTCCCGCTCGCACCTGGAGCAGAGACCGCCATCGACAGTCTGCACCATGCGACAGCCCTTGCACATGCCCCCCAGTCAATCGGCTCGACGTTCGTGACCGTGGGCGCTACGACAGGAGCAGCGCACAGGCTCTACGCCCAGGGCGCGCGCCTGTTCAGCGATGCGCTGGCGTGCTTGGGTCTCCTGCTCGACGGTCAGAGACGGCTTGTCCATAACCAGCCCGCTCTTGACCTTCGTGGTCGTCGTCGGCGTCGGCGTCTCCGTCGGCCCTTCGGTCAGCCGTTCGTACGTTTCCTGCAGCTTGGCCAGCCCCGGCTGTGCCCCCAGGCGCCCGTGCTGGAGCCGGCGGCCGTGTCCCCGCCGACCGATTTCGTGGTCCTCGAATCCACCCCCGAGCCCCCGTCCATCGCCCTTCCCTCAACCACCCTTCCTCGAACGCGGGGGGGGGGGGGGGAGCTGTGCTAGGAGCTGTGCTCCCCCCCCCGCGTGACACCAAGCGCATTCCCTCTCCAACTTCGCTGCCCGAGTGAGCGTCTGGGCCGACTTCCTTCGCCCGATTACTCGGCAGCGCCGCTGGAAAACCGCAGCCCGTCGTCGATCTCGATCGTGAAGAGTCCCCCGGCCGCGTCCGGTCACCCGCCATCGAAAGCTCAGGCATCCCTCGAGCCTGGACAGCCGTCGACCGCGACGGCTGCCCCCACTGGGTCCGGCCGCCGCGTGCCTCGGTGCGGGGAACCGGCGGAGGAGTGGTCCTCGAACCCACCCCCGAGCCCCAGCCCATCAGTCTGCCCTCGACCACCACCTGGCCCATCAGCTTCGCTTCGGCCGCCCGGAATCCCGGACGACGACGAGATCCTCGGATCCCCATGGCGGACGCGATCGACGGGAGGGACCGCGCTCACCCACGCGCCCCGTCCCGGAGCCCGGCCAGGGCGCGGCGACGGCCGTCGCCGCGCTGGCCCCCGGGTTCGGCCGGCCGCGCCCCCTCGACCTCGACCGTCGTCAAACCCCTTGCCCGCCGTTCGACTTCGAGCGCCGCGACTGCCGGTCCGGCCGAGGCCGCCGCGCCGTCCGCCCCGCAGTCCGGGGCAACAGAGCGAGGTCCGGAGTGCTGAACAGCTTGGTCTTGGCGGGGAGCAGTCACGGCAGCACGACGCGCGGCGGGGTCCGCGTCGCGTCGATCCCCAAGCGCTGTTGAAATCCTGTGCATGACATGTGCGCAGGGTGTGAATCAACAGTGGGGAACAGATTTTTTTCTGCCGGAACCAAGGGTATCGTCCCCAGCAACCGGGCCGGTGTGGATGGGTCTTCGCACCTTCCTTCGCTTGATCGGTGCCAGCGGCCGGCGGCAAGATCGTTGTCTCTCGGCTGCGCACAAAATCACCGTATTCGCTCCCGACAGACCCATGTCCGCTCAACGATACGAACGCGCCATCAACGACCGCCGATATGTCGTCGAGGCGATCCTGGTCGATCCCGACCGGTGGCGCGCCTATCTCGTCGGCGTCCCCGGAAGCCCGACTGCGCTGATGCCGTTCTACGGCGAAACTCCCGAGCAGGCGGTCGAGCGGCTGGCCGACTGGTTGGCGCTGGCCTGAACCCCCTTGCGCCATGACGACCGGAGGCAGCCTGGAGTTCCGCCCCGGTGGCCTCCCCGACGGACCAAGCGTCCGAGCCGGCGGAGCGCCCCGGAGTACGCCCCGCGGGTGTTCGGGGAGAGCGAGGCCTCGGCGAGCCGGCGGGCTGTCGGCGTCGGGCGCTCGAATCCATCTTCACCACCGCAGACGTTCGATCCACGTGTCGCCGGCTTCGGAGACCCGGACCTCGAAGCGGTTGAGTTCGGGCTGAAGCTGACGGTCCGGCGTCAGCCAGGCGAGGAGGGCGTCGATGAGGCGGGCGCCGCGGGCGCGGGGCGTCTTCTCCCGCATCCGGCCAACGGCCTCCGCCGTGATCCGGAACCACACCTGCTGGCCGTCCGCGTCGAGCGCGGCCCCGAACCAGAGGATCCGCCCGTTGGGTTCCCGGGTGGGGTCGCGCGACGTCAGGGTCTGGGCCCCGCCGGGCCAGTCCTCACGCGTCCCCGCGATGACGATCTTCGGTCCGACGGCGTCGGGCATGCCCTCCCTCCCGCGCCCCAAAATTATCAACGATAAACCGCCACAGTCGACGGCCGGACCGACCGAGGACGCGACCGCAGCCGCCGAACCCCACGACCAGGGAAGCTGCGTCGAGCGCCCCGACAACCGCGGCCGCGTGCTTCCGGGCACTGCCCACCGGCTACCGGCGGACCGCCGCGGTGATCCTGCGCGGCCGTGGCCGGAGCGTGTGGCGGACGCGCCGTCCGCCCCCAAACCCGCGCCCGGCGGCCGCCCCCTTTTTTGCCAGACTGGGGCGCCGTGGCAGACGCACCGTCCGCCCCCAAGCCCATTACGGTTGTGCGTCCCGACTCGATGCCGAGTGCCGGCGGTTCCGGACCGGCTGGAGGCCTCCAGCGCGGCCGCCGCCTTGCGAGCCCGCGGGAGCCCGGCGCCGGCGGTCCGCCGGCGTGTCGCTCTCACCGAGCTGCAGGGGCGGCGGGGACGGTCTCGAGATCGATCGAGGAAGACCAGGTCGGCGACCTTGGCCGCCGCAGCCGCTAGCGCCCATAATTCCCTTTATGGGATCATCATTCCGACCGCGCCGGACCGGAAGCGCGAGCGCTGAGGAGGAGCCCAAGGAATGCCGGAAAAAGGCGACGCAAAGCCGTGCCCGCTCTGCGAGGAAGAAGACAGCAAAGGCACGTGCACCTGGACGATATGGGAATCTACGGCTGGTTTCGTCCACGATGCGGGCGGGGTGAGACCAGGCTCCAACCGGGTTGAAGAATGGCAGTGCGACCAGAACGAGGACCACGACCACCCCGAGCCGGTAGCCAAGCTGGCCGTCGAGGACCCCGTTATGTAACGGTGTAGCATAGCCTTCATGGGCATGACGAACGCCGAGCGCCAGCAACGATACCGGGACCGCCACAACGCCGGCGAGCCCGTCCGGACCTTCCAGCGCCCCAGGGACCGCCGGGCACGGCCCCCGCGGTGGGCCGATGCCCTCGACCAGCACCCAGAGCGGGCCGGCGAGGGTGAGCTGGTTCGGTTTCCACCCCCGGCCCCCCCCCTGGAGCCGAACCAGTCTGTGGCTCGCGAACGGGCACGCCCGGCCAGCGGCGGTCCGCCTGCCAACGGACGGGTGGCCAGGCGTGGCCGTGCACCCCTCGCCGCCGAAGCGCTCCGGTTGACAGAATCACCCATTATCAGACCCAGGAGGGGTCTTCACACCACCATCGTGGAGGAACTTGCCGTCCTTGTCGGGCAACACCACCAACAGGGGGCGCTTGAGCGCTTTAGCGGCGCGGCGAACAACATCCGCCGCATCTTGGTCTTTTCACCTTCATCAGCTCTGACACGATCGCTTCCATCTTCTCGATCGCGTCCTTGCGGGCGGCTTGATGGTCTTTGGGTAGATTGGACGAGTCGAACAGAAGGGGAGAGTCAGCCATATCGGCAGACGGTATACCACACCCTGAATCACTCGAGCCCAGCGGGCGGCCGTCGAGCGGGGTGTCGACCAGTCTGGTCGAACGGCCGCGGCCAGGGGGGAACCGGTCGTCGAGCAGCTGACCGACGGGCGGCACGTCCGGCCTCTCGGCCACGTCTAAGCTGGCTGCGGCGCGGCCGCGCGAGGCGCGGACCGAGCGCGGTCTGGAGTTGCAAGGCAAGGTTCCACGCATCCGATCATCCCGCAGCGGCTGGTCTCATGGCGAGAGCGTACCTACGAGCTCGACCCAAAGAGAACGGGATCGCGCTGAAGTTCAAGTGGTGAGCGTGGAGAACTACCCGTATGGCCCGAGGCCCTCCACCCGGCGGCCCGGCCCGTCTCGCCGTACCGTGGTGGACTCACGGACTGCCCCCCAGTCGGGAACGGTGACCGCCGTCCCGCTGCAGCCCACGCCCGGAGAACCGCCTCCTCGACGCGGTGATCGCTGGGCTGCTCCTTCATGGCCCGGGACGCGCCGGGGGCGACGTGAGCGTCCTCACCGCGGCGGTGGCTCCGATCGACGTGCAGGTCCTCGGCGGTCGCGCCAAAGCCGTGGCGTCGGAGACACGCACCCGCCAAGCCTGGGACCGGGCCTCTACCGCCGAGCTCGTCACCGGCGCGCCGGGGAAAGGTCGACGTCGACCAGGTCGAGACGACCCGGTTGGTGCTCGCCGTGCGGGAGGCCTTGGTCAGCTCGGGGCCTTACCACCAGGACGCTCTGCCGCTCTCGACGCACCGGTGCTGCTCCACTCGTCGCCGGCGGCGCGCCCCCGCCCGCGGCCGCCGTCCGCCCCCGCGTGTCGGCCCTCGATCTCTTCACAAGCGGCATCCTACTACCCGGGGACACCGCCCAAGTTGCCCTCGGGCGCAGCCGCCTCCGACGCCGTGATCCCAGTTGACGTAATCCCCCGGTTGTCGGCGAACTCGGCATCTACAGGTACGTCGGACCGCAAGGCCAGTTGCGTGAGCAGGGCCAGAAGTCCGCGCCTCCTGAGCCGGGAGTGCGTCGAAAGGGGAACGGGCTCCGGCAGTCCTTTCCAATCGAGAAAATGAGCCTGCGGCCTGCTGCTGTGCCTCCTCCTACCCGCGGGGTGCTGCCCGCCGGCGCCCCCGCCGAGGCGGCCGCTGCCGCCCCTGCCCTCACGAGCCGCTGCCGCCCTGCCGATAGTCCTGATGAAGCTGCTCGTCGGCGCGCCGGCGCCCGGGCCCGCAATCCGTTTCGGTTCACACGGACCGCGCCGCCGTCGTTGATGCCCGAGGACGGCGTCTCTGGCCGGGAACCCGGCGATACCGCCTGGTGGCGTGGCGGCCCGCTCGGCCGGCTCCGCCGCCGGCCGGTTTTCTCGGCGTCCTTGAGGCGTAGCCCGAGAGCGTCGGTCGCGTGGCCGTCGTGACCGACGGCGCCGGCGTCTATAACGGACGGGTGGACGACGGCGCGGGAGGACGCTACCGCATCGTCGCGATCGACCGGACCGCGATGGTGCTCGAGCGGGTCGAGGACGGAGAGCGCCTGAGGGCCGGCGTCACCAGGGAGGTTCCAGTGCGGGCCGGCCGGGGTCACATCTCCATGCGGAAGTCTGCCGTTGCGGCGATGCTGCTCGCGGCGGCCGTCGTGGTCTCCGGGTGCGCGTCGGTCCAGGCGTTCCGCCAGGGCGCGACGGCCGCGCGCGAGGGCAACTGGGACGCCGCGGTCGAGTACTACCGCCGGGGCGCTGCAGGAAGATCCCGATCGCGCCGAGTACCGGATTGCCCTGGAACGCGCCATGCTGAGCGCCGCGCGCTACCACGCGGCGGCGGCGGTGGAGCTCGAAGCCCTGGGAGACCTGCCGGGCGCGCTGCGCGAGTACCGGCGCACGTACGAGTTCGACCCGTCCAACGAGCAGGCCGGCGTCATGATCGCCAACCTGCAGCAGACGCTCCGCGAGCGGGCGGAGGCGGCGCGGGCGCCGGCCCCCATCGAGGCGATGCGGACTCAGGCGCGCCTCGACACGCAGCCGCCGCTGCTCGACCCGGTGTCGGACGAGCCGCTGGTGATCGAGTTCACCGACACGAGCCTGCGCGATGTGCTCGACTTCCTCGGCGAGGCCTCCGGCATCAACGTCCTCTACGACCGTGACTTCGAGGACCTGACGCTGTCGGTAACGCTGGCCGGGGTGACCTTCGAAGAGGCGTTGTCTCGGATCCTCGCGGCGAACGGCGCGTTCCACAAGGTGGTGGACCCGAGGACCATCGTCGTCGTGCCCGAGACGCCGGAGAAGCGCGGCGAGTACGAAGAGCTGGTCATCCGCACCTTTTACGTCTCGCACGGCGACATCGAGGCGCTGGCGGAGCTGCTCTCCACCCTCGTGCGCCTGCCGAACATGCAGAACGAGCCGCAGGTGGTGGCGAACGTCGCGGCCAACGCGATCACGGTTCGGGCGACGGCGCCGGTCGTCGGCATCGTCGAGCGGGTCCTCGCGGCGAACGACAAGCCGCGGGCCGAGGTCGTCATCGACGTGGAGATCCTCGAGGTCAACCGCGAGCGCGCGAAGCGGTACGGCCTCGACCTGTCGCGCTACTCCATCTCGACGGCGTTCTCGCCGGAGGGTGCTCTGGGCGTCGGCGACGACGGGTCGGCCGCGGCGTCCGGGCTGTTCAGCCTGGATGCGGTCTCCGGCGGCGTCGGCGCCGGGGACTTCTACCTCGCGGTGCCGGCGGCGGTCATCGACTTCCTCGAGCAGGACACCGATACCCGTCTCGTCGCCCAGCCGCAGATTCGCGGGCAGGAGGGGGCCGAGCTCGAGCTGAATCTCGGACAGGACATCCCGGTGCCGACCACCGCGTTCACGCCGCTGGCCCTCGGCGGCGCGTCGTTCAACCCGCTGACCTCGTTCACGTACCGGGCGGTCGGCGTCATCCTCAGGATGACGCCGCGCGTCACCTTCGAGAACGAGATCATCCTCGACCTCGAGGTCGAGAACAGGAGGAGCGCCAGATTCTCAAGGGGTTCCCCGGCCTGCTGCGCCTGCCCATCCTCCGGCAGCTCTTCTCGGCCAACGACGAGTCTAGGCAGTCGACCGACATCGTGATGCTGCTGACACCGCGCATCGTCCGCACCCATCGGCTGACGCAGGAGGACGTGGGGCCGATCTACATCGGCACCCGGAGCAACCCGGGCGTGACCGGCCCCCCGCCGCGCATCGCGCCCCGGCCGGCCGCGGGGCCGTAGCGGCGACCGGCGCTCGTGGCCGCCCCGGCCGGGACGCCGGTCGCGGGGATCGATCCGCCGCTCGCAGGACAGGGCGGACCGGCGATGAGCTGCAACTCGCGATCGGACCCTGATCGCGGCCGGCGTCGCCCTCGGTGACGTCCTGGAGCCGAGCAGACGCGTCTTCCAGTTGGTGTTGTCCGTCCAGCCAGCGACGCCGGTCGCGTCGTAGAGCGTCTCCAGCGCCGGTCGGTCCATCGCGACGCTTCCCTGGGCGCCCGCCTCGGGGGCAAACGCCGCGCCCAATACGCGAAGGCCCCAGCACGGCAATATGCGCGCTGGTGGCCCCATCACGGTTGGCGTATTCCAGGACGCCCTCATCGCACCCGGCCCGGCCGGGGGCTATCTACTGGTACCCGGCACGACCTTGATGTCGCCGACGACCTCGCCCGTCAGGTAGGTTCTTGGTGTGGGTGTTCGGGTCCCCGATGCGGATGACCCCCTCGTCGCTGTTCTCGCCGCTGCTGCCGATGTACACGTTGTTGCCGCCCGTCCGGTTGTTGATGCCCGCCTCGTACCCGATAGCCGTGTTGCTCGAGCCTCCCGCGTTCAGACGCAGCGCGTTGCGGCCGATGGCAATGTTCTGGTCGCCCTAGCTCTGCAGGAGCGCGGCGGCGCCGATGCGACGTTGTGCTGGCCGGCAAGATTGCCCTCCAGCGCGCCGCTGCCGAGGGCCATGTTGAACGACGCCGTCGTCGACCGCAACATCGCCTGGGTGCCGAGGGCCATGTTGTCGGTGCCGCTGAGCATGTCCCGCATAACTAGTGGTATGTCCCAGAAATGATCTTGCGGTTGCTCGCACGTGGCCGAACGGGTCGTCGAACGGCGATTCCGGCCCGAACCGTCGAAACGCCTCGCAGATCAAGCGTCAACTTGTTCAAGGGACACACCACTAGGCGCCCGAAGGCGGCGTTGTCCTTGCCTTCTGGGCGGCCCTCAACGCGGCGATCATCACGGAGCTGGAGGCCGACCTGCCGACGCGGCAGCTCGACGACGGGCGCCCGGTCGAGGAAGCGTTGGCGCAGGAGCGGCAGCACCTGCGGGCGATGCCCGTGCACCTTCCAGCCACGTGCCGCGTCGTCGCGCGGGTGGCCGACAAGTTCGGACACGTCCGCGTGGACCGCGTGACGTACTCGGTGCCGATCCGCCACGCCTACCGGCCGGTGTGGGCGAAGCTGTATCACGACCGGGTGGCGATCGCGGTCGGCGCCGAGGTGGTCGCCGAGCATCCCCGGGCGTTCGTCCGGGGCGCGAAGGTCCTCGATGCGCTTCACGTCCTGCCGTTGCTGGAGCGCAAGCACCGGGCCGTGGCCGAGGCGACGGCGCTTCACGACTGGCGGCTGGTCCCGGTGTGGCAGCGGGCGCGGGCCGAGCTCGCCAAGCACACGCGCAAGCCCGATCAGGAATGGGTCCGGATGCTGCGGCTGATGGAGACCCACCCGGCCCCGGCCGTCGAGCGCGCGGTGACGGCCGCCCTCGAGCGCCATTCGCCGCGTCTGGAGACCGTGCGGCTCATCCTCCGGCAGCAGGAGGCTGGCCCGCCGCCGGTGTGCCCGCCGGTCGCGAGTGTGCGTCCGGAGCTGGCGCGGATCGCGGTGCCCGCTCCGAAGCTGTCGGCGTATGACGCGCTGGTGGAGGACCCCTGCTGATGGCCACCACAATTGCCGAGCCCCCGCATCTGGCCGCGGACCTGAAGACGCTGTGCCTGTCGACGATCGCGGCGCAGTGGCGGCTGCTGGCCGAGCAGGCCACCCGCCAGCGACAGGCGCCGGCCGACTACCTGGCGCAGCTGGTGCATCTGGAGGTGACCGGACGCCGGGAGCGCCGCATCCAACGCCGCATCCAGGATGCCCGCTTCCCGATGCTGAAGACGCTGGACGCCTTCTCGTTCGAGGCGCAGCCGGACCTCGACCGCGATGCGGTCCTGCAGGTCTTCGACTGCCGCTTCGTCGCCGAGGCCTCCAACGTCGTGTTCGTCGGCGGCGTCGGCACGGGGAAGACGCACCTGTCCATCGCCTTGGGGATGGCCTGCTGCCAGCACGACTACCGGGTGCGGTTCGTGACCGCGGCCGAGCTGGTCACGCTGCTCGTCGAGGCGCAGCAGCAGGGCAGGTTGGCCCGAAAGCTCGCCCAGCTCGCCCGCTTCGATTTAGTCATCGTCGATGAGCTGGGCTACGTTCCGCTCGGTCTTGCAGACCACCGGCGGCAGCTTCAGGCTGCAGGCCGCCAAGCGGAACCAGGCGCCGGCACCCGGCAAGAGGGGAGCCCGTTGATGCCTCCGGGTCTGTCCACGCTGCTCGCCGAGCGCTACGAGCGCCGCTCGGTGATGGTGACGAGGAACCTGGTGTTCAGCCCGTGGGACCGGAACGTCCGGGCGCCGAGCCGCCTGTCACCGGTCCGTTACGTAACAGTGTGGAGTAATCGTGGCATTGACGAACGCGGAGCGGCAGGCGCGTTACCGGGAGCGGCGGAAGGCCGGCGAGTACCGGACCCGGTACCGCCGGCCGGCGGACCGGAGAACGCGGCCACAGCAGTGGAACGACGCGGTGCAGACGCTCCTGGCGCTGCAGGACCAGTACCGGGAGTGGCGGGACGCGTTGCCGGAATCCCTCGCCGGGTCCGTGACCGCGGAGTTGCTCGAGCAGGTCTGCGATCTGGATCTGTCGGTACTGGAGGCTGTCGAGCTGCCCAGGGGCTTCGGGCGTGACGGCTAGACCACCGGCGACAGCTTCCGGTTGGCGGCCACGAAGGGGAGCCGGGCGCCGGCATCCGGGGGCCGTTGATGCCTGCGGGGTCGTGCTCCTCGGTTCGGACCCGCCCCCGGGATGCACGGCAAGCTCGGCGCTCGCGTCACCGTGACCAAAGGCGCAGATGAACGCAATCGCCTTGGTCCCCGATATGTTTCATGGGGACTGGAATTACAAACTGGTGCCGCGATGAAGTTGGCAACTCTATATCGGTGTACACCTCCGACGAAATGGCCGGTTTTGCCGGACGCGCTGAAGGCCGGCCACGGCCCCGCACCACCACGCCGGCCGCCTTCAGGTAGCCGCTGGCCGTCTCGCGGCGGACCCCGGTGGCCCGTTCGATCCGCCGCAGCGACCACCCCAGGCGTCCCAGGGCCAAGACCTGCTGTCGTTTGTCTTCAGCCAAGACGTTGCTCATGCCGCGCAGGAACACGCAGTTCCCGGCCGGCGTCAACGTCTCGAGCCGCTATCGGAAATGGCCGGTTTTCAACTGTCCACTAATTAATGGCCGGATTTGAGTGTCCACCGAGGCCCCCCCAGGTCGATGGTCCGAACGCCGCGTTCCTGCCGGCAGCCGTCCTTCATGGCTTCGATGCTGCCGAACTGCACCCTCGCACGGCGCGCCGCCTCCAGTGGGGGGACCCCGGCGCGCAGCAGATCGTGTGTCTGCGCGTCCAGATGAAACCGCACTTCCTCGTCGAGCGAGGCCTCGAAGCGCTGGCGGTAGAGCAACGTAGTCATGAAGGAACGCAGGCGCGGGAACAAGGTCTACACCTCTTTTGAAGGATCCACGGCACTGATGCCGGCGGGTACGGCCCTGGACCGGAAACCACTCGACCCGGTTGGAGCCGCCCCACTCGACGCCGACACTTGAAGCACCCGGGGGTGCTCGTCGCTCTGCCGGAC
This sequence comes from Vicinamibacterales bacterium, assembly GCA_965215895.1. Taxonomy (GTDB): domain Bacteria; phylum Acidobacteriota; class Vicinamibacteria; order Vicinamibacterales; family UBA8438; genus JAJEEA01. The sequence continues at coordinate 70,162 of CBDCEY010000002.1, forward strand.
TTACTCCCGGCCCACGTCAGCCCTCTCGGCCTGCTGTCCGACACAGACGCTCGACGCGTCGGAGGCCGGCCTTCGCCGCCCACCGCGAAGCCCGCGGCCACCGCTGGGTCCACCGCGCCGCCCGGAACAACCACCGCAGCACCCACGCATCCCACCGCCGTGCTGCCGTCACCCGTCGCCAACCCAAACTCCGCATCTACCCGCCCCAGTGACCATTCCAGACGGCGAGCTGCTCCGACAAGCGGGTAGCCCTCAACCCGAACAATTCCGGAGGGGCCCGTGCGGCGGCGATTGGGACGACTGCATCTCATCGATACAGGTGTTCCCCCCGGGGTAGAGCTCAGGCTCGCGATCCGATTCGTCCTGCCATCCACCGCGCCGGCGCGGGCGGGGGCTCGAGCGCCCGACCCCGACCGCCCCGCCGCCTCGCCGAGGCCTCCCTCTCCCCGAACACCAGCCGGGCGTTACGCCGGGGCGCTCCGCCACCTCGACGCCTAGCTCGACGGACGTCGGCTCGAGGATACAACCCTCGCCGCCTACCTCGCCAAACTCCACTACCAGGGGAGCCCCGGCGACCGCCTCGACGGCCGCGGCCTGCTTCTGGGCCCGCCTCGACGGCGAGCCGAGTCCGGCTGGAGAACGCACCGCCTGGGTACTCGCGGGCTACCGGCGCACCGCCTCTACCCGTCCGAACAGGTTGCTCGGGCAGCCGTGGTTGACCGACTCACCCCGGCCGGCCGTTGGCTCCATTGGTGGGACCCACGGGTCGAGCACATCGTGCAGCTGACCACGGGCGGACGCGCCGTCCCGCCCCGCGAGAGCCAAGTCCGGACGCGGCGTCGGCCCGGCGATCTGCTGGGCGCTCGGGGCCGCGGACCTGCCGATCTACGCGAGCCGCGAACTACATGATCTCCGACCCCCCGGTCGTGGGCAATCCTGCTATTCTCGGGCCTGATGAGGCTGCTATCCTCGCGGCGACCATTGGCGGCTGGTACGCCCGCGCTGGCGCGGGCCGGTCTCGCCCTGATTCCCGGCGGGCGCCGACCGGGCGGCGGTCGGCTGCGTCGTCGACTTCGTCGTTTCAACGTGGCCGACTCGGCGATCACGGTGGGGGCGGGCCAGCTGTTTTCTGGGGGCCTGATCCACGGAATACCGAGGAATGTATCCACTCCTGTTCGATCTCGGTTTCGTCAGCGTCTACAGCTACGGCGTGATCCTGGCCGCGGCCTACGTCCTGGCCCTGCGCTACGCCATCCACCGGGCTCGCCGCGCCGGTCTGGACGGCCAGCGGATCTTCGATGTGGGCTTCGTAGGCATCATCGGCGCCCTCGTCGGAGCCAAGCTGATGCTGGTGGTCGTGGACTTCGGACGCTACGCCAGTGACCCGTCGCAGCTGATGGGGCTGGTCTCATCGGCCGGCGTCTTCTACGGCGGGCTGCTGCTGGCAGTGCCGGTGTGCTGGTGGTACATCCGCCGGTGCAGGCTGCCCCTTTGGACTACCTGCGACATGTTCGCGCCAGGTATCGCGCTGGCCCAAGGCGTCGGGCGGATGGGGTGCCTCCTCGCCGGATGCTGCTACGGACAGCCGACGGAGGCGCCCTGGGGCATCACCTTCACCAGCACCCTGGCCGCCGCCAACGCCGGCACCCCCCTGGGCATCGCCCTGCATCCAACCCAGATTCTACGAGGCGGCTGCGGTGCTCGCGATCTTGGGCGTCCTGCTCATCGGCGAGCACCGGTGGCGGGCGTTCCCCGGCCGGACGTTCTGGACCTATCTGCTGCTGTACGGCGCGTCTCGGATCGCCCTCGAGCTCTACCGCGGCGATCCCCGCGGCATGGTCTTCGACGCCTTGCCGACCTCGCAGTTCGTGTCGGCCCTGATCGTCCCCGCGAGCATCGTGATGCTCGTTTACCTCGGGCGCCGCGGTGCGGCGGCCCCACGCCTGCCAGTCCGGGCGCTTGGCGAGTACGTCCCCGGCGGGCGCTTGGACGCCATGCGCCGTCTCCTCGGAGGTCGTTGACGGCTCCGGGTTGGTCCACCGTCCACCAACGGGCACGCCTGACCACCAGCAGGCGTTGAGTCCTGCCTCGACCGCTGGCCGCCCGAGGATGTGACCCTCGCCGCCTACCTCGCGGAGCTCCGGGAGCCACGTCGACCGCCTCGACGGCGGTGGCCCCGCCGCGTGGCCCACCTCGCCGGCTACCCATACCCAGCGGAACGCCCCGCGGGCCCGGCTGGGGGACAGGCGCGGGCGTATCGGGGGCGACGGACTTGGTCGCCCCGGTCGCCCTCGAAGGGACCCCCGCGCGGCCGTGGCCGGAAGCGCCATGGCAGCCGCGCCGTCCGCCCCCGGTCCTCATCAAGCTGGCCGGAACCGGCTTGACGCAGAACCCGCTGAGTAAGCGGTTCCTCCAGGGACGGCGCCGCCGGAACGCCGACAGGTGCTGCGCTGCTCGTTGCCGAGATCGATCAGCGCAGCACGGGGTTTTGCGAGGCTGGCCATGTCCCAAGTCGGCCACCCGCCGTGGTCAGTGGCCGCCTCGGAACCGGCCCTAACTTGATATACATCACTATTTTTCATGATATATGAGCCTCTTGCGAAAAGCGTGTTCGGCCGAGTTTTTGCCTGAGGCCGCGGGGCGAGCGAGGGTCAGCGGACGGGACGCAGCGTTCGCAGGATGACAGTGACCGCCACTGTGGCCGGGGAGCCGCGGGGGTTCATGGAGCCTGCCTGCCTGTGATGAGGGCAAGCACACGCGAAGAGATGCGGCGCATTTCCTCCACGAGCCGTTCCAGTTCACGGTTGTTCTCGATCCACTCCCGGTAAAGGCCGAGTTCGTCTTCGGTGAGCTTCAAGCCGACGGTTTTTCCGCGGGCCTTCCGCGTCCAGTAGTGGTAGGGGCCGTGGCGGGCGTCCGGGTCGTGATGGCAGCGGCAGGTGGGCGACCCACAGGCTATACGGCGGGTCTGGACGCTGCCCTGGCCGATGAACCCGACCGCTTGTAGTTTCGCCTTGAGCGCATCGTACTGTTCCTCGTACCGATGCATCGCTTCGTCGTGGGCCATCGATTGGCTGCTTGACATCCTCTTTGCTCGTAAGTGTACAGTAGGCAACAGGAGTGGTCAAGAAATGAGGCTCTCCTCAAACGGGTGTGGGTGGGTTGAGGCGCGATCGGCGGGTCGGCGAGGGGTGCTGGCAGCGCGGGTGGCCTCGGAATTGACCGCTCATGGCGTTCACCTGACCGGCGGCGGGCGGGGCGCACCGTGGCCGGGGGTAGGTCGGAGCGGAGTAGCTGCGGGCCGGCCGGCGTGTCAACGCGCTACGCGCGTCCTTCGCTGCGCTACGGCCCTTCGGGTGACACACCGTCCGTCCCTCCGCTCAAGCAGCAGATATGGGCCTTGCGGCCCGGCCTGGACGGGGGCGTCCCGGCCGTCCACGACAACGCGGAAAGCGCGACGGCTGGCGGTTCGGGGATAGACGCTGGCTGATTGCCCAACGGCCACCTCGGGTCCCGGCGCCAGCGGCGGACGCCCGTTGGGCGGGGCCAAGGTGTTGTCGGGGCCGCGTGCGTCGTCTCGCTGGGCGGAAGCGGTTGCAAACGCAAGGGGCTTCCTGGTCTCATGGGCGTGTACCACCACGACCCGCGAGGAGGAGAGCCCCATGCGTCTGACTACGTTACTACGGCGGCTGTTGGGTGTCACCCAGATGTACGTCAAGCAGGTTGAAATGGCCGCCGACGGTCCGTTGACGGTGTCCGGTGGAGCCGTCGTGGCGGCGTTCCCGGTGCGGGACGTGCGGGAAGCGGGCGCCGCGGTATGACCGGCAGCCGGTGCGCCAGTGGCGGCATCTGTCATGGGGCCGGATGCCGGCGTGGCTGCGGTATGCGCCGTGGCGGGTGTCGTGCCGGCGTTGCCGCGGGGTGAAGGTGGAGCAGGTGCCGTGGGCGAGCGGCACCAGCGTGTTCACGTCGGGGTTCGAGGAATTGGCGGCGTATCTGGCGCAGGTGACGGACCGGACGGCGGTGAGCCGCCTGCTGGGGATATCGTGGGTGACGGTGGGCAGCATCGTGGAACGGGTTGTGGCGCGGCGGCTGGACGGGGCTCGGTTCGCCAAGCTGAGACGAATCGGCGTCGATGAGTTCAGCTACCGGAAGCGTCACCGCTACCTGACGATCGTGGTTGACCATGACGAGCGTCGGGTGGTGTGGGCGGGGCGGGGGCGCAGCGCGGAGACGCTGGGGGCCTTCTTCGAGCAGTTGGGACCTGGTGGCTGTGCGCGGATCGAGTTGGTGACGGCGGACCTGGCGTCGAGCTGGCAGAAGGCGCTGCGGGCGTGGGTTCCGCACGCGCGGGTGGTGTTCGACCGGTTTCACGTTGAACGGCTTGCGGCGGATGCGGTTGACGAGGTGCGGCGTTCGGAGCAGCGGCGGCTGGCTTCGGAGCCGGAGGATGCGAAGGCGCTCAAGGGGACGCGCTATGCGTTGCTGAAGCACCCGGCGCGGCTGAGGCCTGGTGAGGCCCGGCGTCTGGAGACGTTGCGTCGTAAGAACCGGGCGCTGGACCGGGCCTACGAACTGAAGGAGTACCTGGCGACGATCCTGGGGCAGGCGACACCCGAGGATGCGCCGGCGCTGCTCGATGAGTGGCTGGAGTGGGCTGCGCGGTCCCGCCTGACGCCGTTCGTGAAGCTGGGGCGTACGATTCGGAAACACGCGGAAGGCATCCTGGCGTACCTGGACACGAAGATGACGAACGGTCCGGTGGAGGGCATCAACAACAAGCTGCGGGTGATCGCGCGTCGCGCCTATGGCTTCCACTCGCCCGGCGCGTTGATCTCGATGCTGTTCCTCTGCTGTGGAGGCATAGAACTGGCGCCGCCGCTACCCACACGCATTTGAGGAGACTCAGAAATGAATCACCTGCGCGTCGCCTTCGCCCCCTACTGGCAGTCGATCCAGCATGCCCTGTTTCCGCAGTTGGAGCGCGTGTTGGGTCCGCTGACCGAGAAACAACAGCAGTTGGTGCAGACCCTGGAGGTCATCCGTATCGAGCAGATGATTCCCCGGCGCTTCCGAGTGCCGGGGCGTCCGCCCAAGGACCGTGCGGCGATGGCGCGGGCCTTGGTGGCCAAGGCGGTCTACGACATGCCGACGACGCGCGTGCTGCTGGACCGATTGGACACCGACGTGGTGCTGCGGCGGATCTGCGGCTGGGAGCGAAGGAGTGAGGTGCCGAGCGAGTCGGTCTTCTCGCGCGCCTTCGCCGAGTTCTCGGACACGCAGTTGCCCCAGCGCGTGCACGAAGCGCTGATCTGGAACACCCACCGCGACCGGCTGGTGGGCCACCTCTCCCGCGACTCGACGGCCATCGAGGCCCGCGAGAAGCCGGCCGCGAAGGAGAAGGCGCCTCCGCCGCCCAAGCGCAAACGGGGACGGCTGAAGAAGGGTGAGGAACGACCGAAGGTCCTCAAGCGCCTCGACCGGCAGGCGACCATGAGCCTGCCGGCGATGCTCGACGACCTGCCGACCGCCTGTGATGTCGGCATGAAGAAGGACAGCAAGGGCTACAAGTCCACCTGGGTCGACTACAAGCTGCACATCGACGTGGCCGACGGCCAGATTCCGATCAGTTGCCTGCTGACGTCCGCCTCGCTGCACGACAGCCAAGCCGCCATTCCGCTGGCGACGTTGTCGGCCGGGCGGACGACCAATCTGTATGACCTGATGGACGCCGCCTACGACGCGGAACCGATCCGGCAGCACAGCCGCTCACTCGGCCACGTCCCGTTGATTGACACCAA
>CBDCEY010000003.1:0-202729 GCA_965215895.1 Vicinamibacterales bacterium
GGCGGGCGTCGATGATCCGCGCCAAGGCATTGGCGTAGGTTTCGGACCGCAGACACCAGGCGCTGGCCCACGACAGCTGTGCATGGCTCACGCCGCTCGACGCTCGCGCCATGCGCTCCAGTCCCAGGTTGGTGGCGCCGGCGAGAATCGAGGCGAGGAGCGCGGCCGGATTGGCGTGGACGCGCCCGGAGCGCAGATCGGTAAACGCGTCGAGGAACCCCGTGAAGGCGTGCACATCCCACAGCAGATCGGTGATCCGGATGCGCGGCATCAACGCATCGATCGTGCGGTCGAGGCGTTCGCCCGGGCGGCGTGAGCGGGTCGTACGGCGTGATTTTGAGGCGGCTCTTCTCGAGCCGGACGCCGTCGAGGCGACCGGCCACCAGCTTCGCGCGCACTTCACGCAGCCGGTCGTGGAGCCGCTCGCGCCGGCCTGTGAGCCAGGCCGGCCCGTCGGTGTCGAGTGCGCTGTCGCCCAGGAACCGAGGGCCTTCGGGCCCTTAGAGTAATTCTACGAACAAACCTTGCGATGCCCCCCTGTACGACGAGAAGCAGCTCCCGCAGGGCGACGAGACGGCGACCTGCGGAAAATGCCAGCGATACCGAACGTCGACCAGCTACCTGAAACGCCGAGAAGCGATGAAGACTGCGAAGAAGAGACCTGACCGGACGTCGTAACCCCGAACCCCGGCCCCCTGGGCCTGCCGCCGAGCGCCCCGACCTCCGGAGCGCCGTGCACCGCCTCACGATGGCGTCGTAGCCCCGCTCGGTCTTCGGGACCGACACCGGCCCGGTCGGGTCGGTCAGACGATAGAAGACATGCCGGACGGACGGTGGGTTGTCTGCCGCGAGCACCGCGCGGATCTGATCGCCGAGCGCGGCCATCTCAGCGCGGGTGCGCCGTTACGAGGCTGGCTTCGAAAACTCACGACCCACCCCGGTCGACCTCGCCGTTGTCCGCGTAGGACCGGAGCGCCCGCCCCGTCATCGGCCGCCCTCCAGAGCCGCCAGCACGGCCGGTGCCGGAACCCGCGCCCGCTTTCGGCTTCGGGTCGCGCCGGGGTTTTCCGGTGCGTAGGAACACCGGCAGCGTCTCAGGCGCCTCCACCTGGGCGAAGTGGAGCCGGAGACGGTCGACTACGCTGTCGAGGTTGCGCGGCCGCGGCCGGCTGCCCGGCCGACGCCTGAAGCACCACCTTGAAGACGAGAAATCCCCCGACGATAATCGGACGTTCACAGCAGCTCGTTCAGCCTCGCGCAGCCGCGCCGGCTGACCGGGAGCTCGGTCCCGTCCTCGAGCACGGCGACGTAGCTGTCGCGGGTGGCCGGCCCGAGCCGGGTCAGGCGGTCGACGTGGCGGACGCGCCGTCCGCCCCCTCGACCGGCGCAACAGCCCCGGCCGGCACCCGTCCTCGCCGCCATCACCCTGGTCGGCCGGTGCCGGTGGAGGGCTGCAGTGGACGCCGTACCAGCGAGCGGCGCGGTCGGACGCGTTCACGAGGGGACTTGGTGACCATCGTCGGTGTCCCAATCCAGCGGAGTTGACTGTGCCGGGCTCCGCCTGGTCGCCGAACGCTCGTTGGGCTAGAATCCGAACCCATTGGAACGCGCTCGGCCGAGCCCAGAGCGTGTCGACCGACGGAGGATACAGCCCCTGGGAAGCTCATGAGTGTCATAGCAAAGGCAATCGCCGACCGGCAAAGTGAAATCGAGCGCCTGCAGGCGGAGATCAAGGCGTTGAACGACGTCGACAAGATCCTTGGGGCCTCTGCCCCGGCGAAGCCCGCGGCTCGGCGCTCCTCCTCGCAGCGGCCGGCGGCTGTCGCCACCCCGGTAGCGGAGACCGCGTCCGACGCCACCCCGACGAGGAAGCGCCGTCCGATGACGACCAAAGAGAAGGAGGCGGTGTCCGAGCGGATGAAAGCCTCTTGGGCCGCGCGCAGAAAGAAAGCCGCGAAGTAGCCGGCCGCCGGCCGCCGGCGCAGAGCCGGCCCGTATATCAAACACGTTAGCCCGGATTATGCGTGAAGGTGTTGATTCTGGGAGAGACACAAGGGCCTCCGTGTGGTACAAACGTAGTGTATATAAACGTTTAGCCACGACGGAGGCCCCTGCGTGACACCTGACACGATACCACAGAGTGTTCTGTTTCCGGATCTGTTCGACAAGCCCCTCGTCGCCACGTTCAACCAGGAGCACGCGAGTTCCGACGGCGGCGCCGTCCTGCTCAAGGCGGCCGAGCGCGTGTACGGCTTGGTCAAGGCGTTCGCCCGGTGTCTGGCCGACAAACGCGCACCCGGGAAGATTCGGCACACGCTCGCGGACCTGATCGGCCAGCGGGTCTTCGGCATCGCGTGCGGTCATCCCGATGGCAACGATGCCGACCACTTGGCCGACGACCCCATCCACAAGCTGCTGCTCGGGCGGGACCCGGTGTCCGGCGCGCCCTTGGCGTCGCAACCCACGATCTCGCGATTCGAGAACGGCGCGCGCCGCACCGTGCTCTACCGGATGGGGCGCGAGTTGGCAGCGTGCGTCATCGAGCGTCATCGGCGCCGCCTGCACGGGCGGGCGCGCCGGATCACGATCGATCTGGACCCGACCGACGACCTGACGCACGGGGCCCAGCAGCTCACGTTCTTCAACGGGCACTAATGGCGGCTGGTGTTATCTGCCGATGCTGGGGTTTCTGAGCTTCGACCGCGAGGCGGAGCAGTATCTGTGCGCGGCGGTGCTGCGGCCCGGGAAGGCAGTGGCCGCCGACGGGACCCTCGGCCTGCTGTGTCGGTTGCTCCCGCTGTTGCGGGCCGCGTTTCCGCAGGCGCGGTTTCTCGTCCGGCTCGACGGGGGCTTTGCGACCCCGGAGATCTTCGATTTCCTGGATGCGGAGCCCCGGCTCGACTATGTCGTGGCGATGGCGAAGAACGCGGTGTTGCAGCGGCATGCGGAGTCCGCCATGCAGGTGGCCCGCGCGCAGAGCGAGGTCGGTGGCGAGACCGCGCACGTCTATACCGACACCCGCTACGCCGCCGGCACGTGGGACCACGAGCGCCGGGTCGTGATCAAGGCCGAAGTCGTTCGCCTCGGAGACCGCGAGCCGCGGGACAACCCGCGGTTCGTGGTGACGAATCTGCGGCAGACGCCGCGCTTCATCTATGAGAAGGTCTACTGTGCTCGCGGGGACATCGAGAATCGGATCAAGGAACTGCTCGATGGGCTGCAGATCGACCGCACGAGCTGCTGTCTGTTCTCGGCGAACCAGTTGCGCGTCTTCCTGACCGCCGCGGCCTACGTGCTCATGCAGGAACTGCGATTGCGGGCGGCGCGTACTGCGTGTGCCCGCAGCCAGGTGACGTGGCTGCGCGACCGGCTGCTGAAGCTGGGGGTCCACGTCGTCCGCTCGGTCCGCCGCGTGGTTCTGCATCTGCCGCGCTCGACGCCGCACCTCGAGGCGTGGCGGCACATCGCACTCGCGCTGGGCGCGCGCGCCGGATAGCCCACCCGTTGCGCCGCGCCCACTTGCTTCCTGGGCGGCATGGGCCGCTCCGCCGGCGGGGCTGTCGCTGCCCAACCCTCGCGTCCGATCACGCCCTTTGGCGGTCGAATCTGGACCTTCGTGAATAATGCAGGTTAGCACTGCTGTGATTACTGTCCACGTCATTGTGGTCCTTCTGATTTTGTCCTGCGCGCCACAGTCGGACATCTCGACGTGACTCCGTGGCAGGCTGATCGCGGTAGTCGGCCGGCGCTGTGCCGGAGACGACCTGCCCGAGAGCGCGATCGCTAACTCGTCCGTGGTTGAAGGAGCGACCTTCGCGGGACTTGCTTCGCTCGGGAGCGCGACCTTATACCACGGCTGGAGCGTCAGCGTTCACATCTCCTGGTACGTGCGTCGGGAGCCGCCTTCACTGCAACGGCCGATGGGCAATGCGGATGCGTCCGCCGCGGATCGTGATGACCGCCCGTGCTTCGAGCGCGCCTCGATGTCGTTGAAGTACGTCGCCCATCAGGGCAATGCGTTGCGGCGCGGGAACATCTGGGAGGCGCACCAAGCCCGCATGCTGGAAGCGTCCCACGTACACGAGTTCTCCGAAATCGGTGTCTATCGTCAGCAGAATCCTGTCTTCCGCAGTGGCGCGTGCGAGCAGTGCTTGATCCCCCGGATCGGGTCCGAGCTGGCGGGCCTCGAGGACGTCATGATCCTGGGTACGCAGCCAGTCGGCCAGCTGTGGGCCGGCACAGCGATCGACGAGGAACTTCATGGGTCCGCCACGGAAATGGCGGACAGCGTGTCGTGAGCGATCACGGCATGTGCGTAGGCGACGCACGCGCGAATGTCATCGGGTTCCAGCTCTGGGTACTCGTCAAGGATTCCTTCCGCAGTGACGCCTTGGGCCATCAAGCTCAGGATCAGTTCTACCGACAACCGCATGTCTCGAATGATGGGTTTGCCACCGAAGACGTCCGAGCGTGCGGTGATCCGCTTCAGCAGTTCCGAATGGTTCATGTCCTCCACTCCCTCGTTCGCCGTTCTCCGCGGTCGTTTGTGCGCCGTGCCAGCCCTGGCCATGGACCCGCGAAGAACTCCAGGATACACCGCTGCCCGGCCCCGCCTCGACGATCATCTGCGGCAGACTCGAAGGCCGCCGCTCTCCTCTCTGAGCGGAGCCCCGGCGGGCCATCGCGGCGACCGAGAGGGTGGACAGGCTCGAGGCAGCACCCCAAGACAGTCAGGATGCCGAGCAACGTTGCAGGGCCTGGCCGAGGCTGGAGCAGGTCCGGCGGCCTGAGAACTCGTCGGCGAAGGCGCCAGCGTCAAGTTCGTCAGCTCGTCCACGAGGGTGCTGCAGCTCGTCGACGCGCGCTCTCGCGCTCCGCGAACAACGGGCTTCCCGGAGGCAGCTCGTCGACGACGACCCTGTCGCCCAGGCGTCCGACCGAACGGCCGACCCGCCTCACCGCTTTGGCGACACCGGTTCCGGCGCTGCCGGCCGCCAGCGGCGCACCGGCTCAGATCGAGGGCGCGGATGCCGCGGTGATCCTGCGGCGCCGGAGCCGCCGCGCCGGGGTCGGAGCGCCGGGGCATCCGCGCCGTCCGCCCCCGGCCGGCGCAACAGTCCCCACCCGATCGCCTCCCCGGCTCAAGCGAGGCAGCTGCGCCCCCTGGCCTTCAGATGTACGGCGACCGCGCCTGGTCGCTGAATCCGGGGGAAGTCGAACGCCGAATCAGAGGTCGTGCGCGGCAAGAGCGCCTGCGCCGCGTGCGCCGGCCCTGCAGCTGGATGGCGTCAGTCGTCGGTGATCTCGGCTTCGAGAATGACGGCGGCTTCATTGCCTCCGAACCTCGTGTCGAACACCGTCATGCCCACGAAGCTGTACTCCGGCGGGGCCTCGTTCATCTCGCTCTGCATGGTTCCGGTGCGGTCCGGGCCGCGGCGGCGACACCCGCACTGGCGGCGTCGGCCGGCCGATGGCCCGCCGCACCGTCTTGACATCCAACTTCAACCGCCGAGCGATCTCCTTCTTCGGCACACCCTCCACCACATGCAGGTGGCGGGACCTCGGCCCACTGGGACATCCTGATCACCTCCGCGTCCTCCTGGCTCGGTCGACGAGACGACCGTGTCTCGCCCCGTCGATCATCGCCAGGGAATCGCTGTTTCCGAGTGCTCAGGGGGTCCTTTTTCAAGTGGCCACGGGGTCCTTTTTCATGTTGCCGCTACCAGCGCGATCGGCTGCGAGCACCAGCCATCAAGCTCGCCAGGGCACGGCCGAGGCCGCCGTTGTACATGTGCGGCTCCTCACCGAACGCCTCGCCCTGGTCAACCGCCAACACGATCACGCGCGCCACGAGCTCGAGCGGTTGGTGCATCAGCTCGCCGATGCTGCTCCGGCGGACGACGCCAACGCGTCCCCGGAGGACGAGTCATCGTCGAAGGAGCCCGCGGATGCGGCCATCCTGCTGTCGCTGCCCGGCGTTGGCACCAAGGTGCTCTCGACGCTGCTTGCCGAGGGAAGCGACGCGGTGGGGCGGCGGGACTACGCCGCGCTTCGCTGTCTCTGCGGGGTGGTTCCGGTCACCCGCCGTTCGGGGAAGAGCATGGTCGTGACGCGGCGCCAGGCAGCCCACGACCGGCTGCGCGACGCCGCCTACCACTGGGCCCGCGTTGCCGCCCAACACGATCCGGTCAGCCACGCTCCCGCCGGGAACAGCGCGCCGAAAAACGAGCGCAACCTTGAGAACACGTCATACTTCCTCGGGGGTCGTGCCGAGAGCGGCCGCCATGGCCGCGGCGAGACGTTCCCAACCGGCCGCTTTCTCCTGAAACCGCTGCCGCCCGGCGCGGGTCAGCCTGTAGAACTTGGCCCGGCGCCGGTTCTCGCTCTGGCCCCATTCCGACGCGATGAGCCCCTCGTGCTCGATCCGCTTGAGGGCCGGATAGAGTGAGCCTTGGGGAACGTCCAGAGCTTGCCCGGAGATCTGCCGTATCCGGAGCAGCACTCCGTAGCCGTGCAGACGCTCCAGTGAAATCGCCTTGAGGATGAGGAGGTCGAGGGTGCCGGGGAGCAGGTTGGCGGAATAGGGGTCCATCGCTGTGTCCGATGGTGTTTCTAGGAGAGTAGCCTTTTGTCCTAGTTGAGCAATGGGTGCCTAGTTGAGCAATGGGTGCCTAGTTGGCGGTCGAGGTGAGCGCACTCCGCTGGGCCGACGGCGCCGACGCAGCCGACGGCAACGGGATCGATCTCGCCCCCTCCCGTAAAGCTACGAATCAAACAGTAATGGTGTTCTCGCTGGAGTACATTCCCCTCGATCCGTCTATAGTGATCCGTGAACTCGGCGACGCGAGAAACTGCCCCACCGCCCGCCCGTACGCCGCCCGCGTCCTCGGGTTCGCGATCCGTCCCGCGAAGAACTCCAGGAACCGTTCGACGGCGGCCGGCCCGGCGTCGACAATGAGCGCCGGCAGGACGACGGCGGCTCCCCTGTCGGTGACGACCGCCGGCTCGGCGGCCGCCGGCACCAGCGCCTCGCTCATTCGGACACCTCTCCCCCGCCCACGACCTTGCCCCCGTCGACGAGCCCCTCGAACCGCTCGTAATCGTTCACGAGCGCATAGGCCAACGCGTAGAGCCGCTCCACCGCCTCCTTCGCCCCGCCGAACCGCACCTCGATCCGGTCCCGAGAAACCGACACCCCCTCGGGCAAGCTCGCCAACTTCGCGTCGAGGGTCTCGGCGGGGAGCGTCACCCGGATCCCGGTCAGCCGCGCCTTCCGGAGCTCGGTCAGGAGCCGCTCCCGGCGTTCTTCTTCGCCGCGGAAGGCGGACCGGGCCCGGTGTTTCCGGAGCTGGCGGAGGAGCTTCGTCCGGGGCAGCGTTCTCTGGTAGCCGGTCATCTCGGCCCCGAAGGTCTGCATGAGGGTGGCGGCCCGGGCGGTCGAGACGCCGAAGAGCCGTTCGATGTCGCGGCGGGTGAGGAGGGTCCGGTCGAGCTTTTCGAGCTGGCTGATGGCGTCGGGGATGGCGAGGAGCCACCGGGGCTTGGGGGGCATCTAGATCCCGGTCAACCCGTTGCGTTCGTGCGGGTTGGGACGATTCAGAGCGCACATGTCTTTCGACATGTTAGTAGAAGGTCTTACATAATGCAAGATCCGGGTCCCTTCCTTCGAGGGTCCCATAAAGGGGGCTATGGGACCCTCGATGGCTGGCACAGTGGCCGGCCAGAAACCCCAGCTTTCTCGGATCCCCCCCCAAGATAAACGTCCGCGGCGGGGGGAACCCTCCTTGCCTGATTTCATGGAACGTTGATACAAGGTAAACAGGATTACGTGGTACCTTGCGGTTTTTTCGGCCTGATTTGGTTCGCGGGTGACAGGGAAAGGGGGAAAGGGGGGAAGATTCCAGCAACCGAGCTCGAGCAACCGATCCCGCGCCGACCGACGGCCACCCCCCCAATCGCCTTTTGGCAGCCCTCCGCCACGACACCCCGAGAAGCGAAAGGGAGTTCAAGTGGTACCACGGTTACATGGAACGTTGATGAGGTGTAAACATGGTTCCATGGTAAAGTGATGTGGTGGCTTACATCATCGGCATGGTGTCGCAGAAGGGCGGGGCGGGAAAGTCGACCTTGGCCCGACTGCTCGCGCGGGAGCTGGCACAGAACGGGATGACGGTCAAGATCGCGGACTTGGACACGCAGCAAACCACGTGCACCGCGTGGGCGAGTGATCGTGCGGAGGCCGGACTGGAGCCGGAGATTCAGGTGCAGCCATTCGGTAACCTCTCCACGGCGCTGCGAGAAGCCGACGGCTTCGACGCGTACATCCTCGACGGCCGACCGCACTCGTCACGCCAGACACTGGATATCGCACGCGCAGCACACGCGATCGTGATCCCGACCGGCCAGACGAAAGACGATCTCCGCCCGGCCGTGCAGCTCGCACACAGCTTGGTCGACGCCGGGATCGAGGTGTCGCGAATCGTCTTCGCGCTGGTGAGGACGACGCGGAGCGCGGCGGAAGTTGGAGCGGCGAGGGAATACCTGAAACAGACGGAGTACACCATGCTCGATGGAGAACTACCCAGCTCGACCGCATACGCGATGGCGCACGATGGGGGCAGGGCGGTGTCCGAAACGCGGTATCGAAGCCTGAACGAGAAGGCGGAGCAGCTGGCGCAGGCGGTGATCGACCGCTTGGTGACAGTGACGGTCGCGAAGGAGGAGGCGTGCCAGTAAACACTTCAGCTCTGAGGAAGGGGGCGCCCCCGCCGCGGCAGGGGACGACCAGCGTGATTGCGGCGGACCCGCGTGTTCCGGAGGGCAAGAACAAGGCGTTGCAATTGATGGTGCCGCCTGATGTTTTCCTCAAGTTCAGCGCACGGGCGGGGCAGCAGTTCGGGTTCACAAAGGGGGCGAAGTCGCGGCTGTTCCTTGCAATGTGGGATGCGTATGAGGGACGCTAATGAACTAAACAGGTAACCATGGAACCATGGAACCATGGAACCATGATAACTGGCGGCGTGCGCGAGCTTCGGCGTGAGGAGCTGCAGGAGCCGGAGAGAAGAAGATTGGGCGCGATGAGTCACCAGGTGGCGCGGCTACACGGTCGTCGCCCAAGCGGTGAGACGACACCGGAGCGGGTCGACGGTGCAACGTCGTCGGCCTCGCGGGCGCGCGCGCGAGCCGAGGAGACGTCGCGGTGACGAAGACGGACGAGCAGGAGCGCCTGAAGGCGAGGCGTGAGCGGAAGCGGGCGCTCGGCCGCGGCATTGAGGAGTTCCGCGAACGCGTCGGCGACCCCACGCCGATGATGATAACGCCGCAGGCACTTCACCACTGGAACCGCAACGACCAGATAGATGAGCTCGTCCAGGCCCGCAACGGTGAACCCGACATCGGGTTCATCATGCGACTGTTGGCGCTCTGCACGTTGCCCAGGACCAACCCGGGGGACCGGCAGCAATACCGTCGGGTCAACGGTCCGTACACGCTCTACGTGCTCGCCGGCGGCGACGAGAAGCTGCCCTACGGGACATTGCCGCGTCTGTTGCTGGCCTGGGTGTGCAGCGAGGCGGTGCGCACGCAATCCCGGACGCTCGTGCTGGGACGGTCACTCGCGGAATTCATGAGAGATCTCGGGATCCAGTCCAGCGACAGTGGGGGACAGTGGGGTGTCCGGACCCGGCTACGAAACCAGATGTCGAGGCTGTTCAGTGCGTCCGTGCAGCTATCGTACGAGACGGAGCACAGAACGCAGAAAGTGACCGGGCCGATCGCCAGCGGGACGGATCTGTGGTGGGACCCGAAGCGACCGAACGAACCGGTGCTCTGGGAGAGCACGATCCGGCTGGGCGAGGACTTCTTCAATGAGATCATCGCCTGTCCGATTCCGATCGACATGCGCATCCTGCGGGCGATGAAGCGGAGCTCCCTCGGTCTCGATCTCTACTCGTGGTTGACGTACAGGCTCTTCAACCTCAACCGTCCCCTGCGGTTGACTTGGCGGCAGATCTACCAGCAGTTCGGGGTGGATCCGACGAAGACGGACAAGGTCACTGTCCTCGCCTTCCGGAGAAAAGTGCTCCGGGAACTAGAGAAGCTGAAGACAGCGTGGCAGGACCTCGACTACGCCACACCGCGCGGTCACCTCGAGCTGCGGTCTACCCCTTCTCGAATCCCGCCAGCGATTTCCACAGATCAGACGTGAATACGGGGGGTTTTCCCCGCATAAACAGGTCACCTTCTAGTTGCGCCTTCCCCGCATAAACGGGTCACCTTCATCGTCGTTCCCCCGCATAAACGGGTCACCGGTACGTACAGGTAGTAGATCTCCATATAGTGAAAGAGCGTACAAGTAGTGCCGCTACGCGGCCTTGTGGATGACCCCCATTCAACCTGTTCAAGTCCGGGGACCTTGACCCACGCTGCGCGGTCCCACCGAACCAAGCGTTTTCAGACCGAGATCCGCTCGACGATGTTGCGTGTTACGCGCCGCCGGCGGCGGTCGTAGAGCTGGGTTGTCTGCGGATTCGAGTGCCCGGCGAGGTACTGGACATCTTCGAGCGGGACGTTCTGCTGGAGCAGGTCGGTCACGACGAGCACCCGGAACGAGTGGGGGCGGAGCATCACCGGCAGGCCAGCCGCGGCCAACCTTCGTTTCAGCATTCTGCGGATCGAGAAGGCGCCGAGGGGCCGGCCGGACAGCGGCCGGTCGTCTTCGCGCCGCGGCCGGCCGGTGATGGCGGACTGGAACAGCGGCGCGTCGGACGAAGCTGGAATCGCCGCGGCGGCCAGGTAGGCGAGGAGCCACTGTTCGAGGTCGTGTCGCACGGGGATTTCCCGGTCCTTGCCGTTCTTCTCTCGGAACCGGAGGGCGCGTTGGGTTCCGTGGTCTTGCAGGTCTCGGCCACGCAGCCGTGCCAGGGCGCCCACGCGCGCCCCGGTGTAGACCAGGGTGCCGAGGACGGCCCGGTCCCGCAATCCGACGACGGTGGCGACGTCGATCGACGCGAGCAACCTGCGGGCCTGCGGGACGGTGATTTCGGGGGTTTTGCCGTCGGTCTGGTGTTTCTGTGACCGCACGGTGGCGAACGGGTTCAGAGCGATGACGTGTCGCTGCACGAGACGGTCACCGAACTGCTTGAGGGCGGCCCGGGCCTGGTTCTTGGCGGCCGCCGATCCGGGCAGCTCCTCGATGAAGCGCCCGGCGGCACCGGGGGAGACCAGGGCGAGGTCGATGTTCTGGAGCTCGCACCAGTCGAGGAACCTCCGGACGGCTCGGGAGTAGGCGCGGCGCGTGTGTGGATTGACGACGCAGGCGGAGAAGAACTCGTCGGTTGCGAAGACGGCATGCCGGCCGGCGCGCTGCAGGGTAGGGTGGCCGGCGGCGGGGTCGACGAGTGCCGAGGGAACCGTCGTCCTGGCGATCGCGTGGGCGGGTAGCGGGGTCACGTTAAAAGTGTACGATAACATACTTTATCGTGCTATTTAAGGACGGTTGGCATCGTCGGCGGATCCCTGTTCCCAGTCGTCGAGGTGAGCACCTTGAGCGTCCGCCGCAGGGCCGGGCTCGTCATGAATCGCCGGGGGACGGGGTAGTATCTCCCGCCCCCGCGGGGCCGACCTGCCGGTGGCGCGCCTGCCGTTCCGGCCGATTGGGTGTGGCACCGGGCCTCCGCGCCGCTCGGTCGCCGTCCCGACGCGGCCGGGGTGTTGTTCATCGCGCGGAAGTTATCATCCAGCGGCCAGTGGTGGTGCGGCTCCTCGAAGGCGCTGTTCAAGATCGGATTCTGCGCGTGGTTCGTGCTCAGCGGCGGTCGTGCGGTCCCCGGGTCACCTGGAGTCGTTGTCATGTCACTTCGGAGTGTATCGGCCTGGGGGCGCGCGAGATCTACGCGGGGGCACGGCCTACGGTGCCTGCGTTGCGTTCGTGGATCTGGACTTCCCTAGTGAGGGTGAGGAACGCTCGGTACCGCCGCATCGGCGTCGTTCCGCCATTTCGGTTGGGTCGCAGGGGCGTCGCCGGTGGTCATGCATCTTGCTAGGCTCGCGTTCGGTCAGCAGCCCGATGTCGGTCGGGCTCCGATCATGGCGCCCACGACGACCCCGACGATCTCCCAGTCCGCGGTTGTTCCATCGATCACGATCGGTCGGTGCTCGGGGTTGCTGCTGCGCGGCTGGAGCTCGATGCGGTCGGCTGACGACCGGTGGAAGCACTTCAGCGTGATCTCCGTCCCGATGCGGGCGATCACGACGTCGCCCTCGTTGGCGTCCGGCGTTCGCTTCACCGCGACGATGTCGTCGGACTTGTAACCGACCGACGACATGCTGTCGCCCCGCACGACCATGTAGAAGTCGGCTTGGGGATGGATCTGCCGGGCCAGGTCGTCCTGCACCCGCATGATCGCCTTGCTCTCGTCGGCGAGGATCGGCGTCCCGGCGGCGACCTCGGGTAGCTCGTCGGGGTCGAACACGGGCGTCCCCTCTAGCAGGAGTCTGATGCCCCGGTCCATCCGGGGGTTGAGCTGGATCCAGCCCTTCCTCTCGAGAGCGTGGAGGTGGTAGGCCACCGCCGACCCCGAGACGAGCTTCAGGCTCCGCGTCAGTTCGGTGCGGGACGGAGGCACGCCCCACTTTCGGATGTGCTCCCGAATGTGGTCCAGAACCTCCTGTTGCCGCTCGGTAAGTTCTTCTCCCCGCATTTCTGTTCGATAGGGGTTGACACTACGGCCGAGCACTGGTTTAATTGTGCCAGTTTATCCAATCCAGGGGTTCATGCGACCCAGGGTTAAAGTTTACCACGGATGTACCTCACCAGAGGACGTAGCCATGCGCACGAGGCTGTTGCGGGGTAAAGAGGGCGTGACGGTCCAGCTCCTCTACCCGTCGACGCTCGACGAGTACCGGCAAGTTCTCGACGCCCTCGGCGGTGGCCGTCCGGCGGTCGCGACCGGCGAGCTGCACTCCGTTCCCGCCAGATCCCGGCCGGAGAACGCCGCCTACGTGGTCACGACGGCGCAGCAGTGCCACTTTCGTTGGGATGGCGGGCGCTGGGCGGTGGTCCGGGCGCCAAGTCGGCAGCGGCCCGGCGGCGGTGTTCGGTGAGCAGGGTGAGTAGGTCAAGAGATTCCCGTTCGCTCTCGGCTGGCGCCCGATCGGGTCGAGCAAGCGCCGCTGGCAGCTGCAGGACTGCGTCGACGTCGCCGAGGCGGCCCGCCTCGCGGCGGGCTTGGCGGAGTTCGACGGGGGCGGCCGGTGGCGCGTCTACGACATGGTGACGGTCCCGGCGCGTGCCGGCTCGGTCAAGCTCGTGCGTCGTCGCGTCGTCGCGTCGTCGCGGAGGGAGTGGTCCGCCGCGGCGCAGGCTGAGCCGTTCGGCTTTCGTGCCGCGGCGGTCGTTAGACCGCGAGGTCGTCGTCTTCATCGCGGAGGTCTTTATGGTGCTTCCCGTGTCCGTCTATCGCGTTGGCGCCGACGGCGCTGCGCCTTCACACGTGTTCGGCGGCGGGGTTAGCGATGCCGACCTGCCTCGTGCCGCCTGGGTCGGATGGCTCCCGCTGACGACAGTAGATTTCGCCGGGCCGGACATCGCGTTGGTGGAGGACGCGTGGTTGACCGCGCCCCCGGGTCGGTCGGAGGGTGGTTGTGTTCGTCCCGGTGTTCTCGTCAGCGCCGTCGATGCCGCCGCCGAGCTGCTCGCCCGCCGTGAGTGCGGGCTGGATGCGTACACTACCCGCCTTGGCGGCGTCTCGCCCGACGTCCGGCTGTGCGACTCGTCGGTCGCGGTGTCGGTTGCTGATGATCTCGTGGCGCAAGTCGCTCGGCTCCGCGGTGCTCACGAGGCGTGGGTCGAGTGTGTCGGTGCGTCGGAGCTGCTCGACGGCTGTCAGTACGGTCGGTCGGGTGATACGCCAGTGAGGCAGCGCTGCGCTCGGGCCGTCCGGGATCTGCAGGACGAGCAGCTGCGTCTGCATCGGCTACTCGAGGCGGTAGTCCGGATCGGTGTCTTCGGCCCTGCGGCCGTGTCCGGCGAGCCTCGGGGCGTCGGCCGCCTTGCGTGACGACGTTGCATGGTGACGAGGATGAACGCTCTATGGACGCCCATCGGTTGAAGGTGCTCTACGAGCGCCAGTTGGCCGAGGACCTCAGGCCCCCGGTCGCCGAGTCCGTGGACCGGCGGGGGACTCGGGCAATGTTGCGCGCTTCAGAACCGATGCCGGGCGGCAAGCTCTGCGAGGAGGACCGCGCTGGCGTCTGGCTCTGGTCGGACCTGCATCTGCTCATGCCTTGTCGATCTCCCTCTTCGGTCGACCCCTCCAGACTACTGAGGAGATGGCCGACGAGGTCTTCGAGCGTTGGTGCCTCACGGTCGAGCCCGAGGCCTTGGTCATCCTCGATCTCGACCTCCTCGCCGCCGCGCTGGCCGGTCTTCCTTGCGGCCCTCGCCGAACCCCGGCGGCGAGCTCCAAGCGTTCAGCCCGGGGGCGGAGGTACGACAGCCCCCGGTCCGGCGGTCTCGGCGCTCGAAGTCGATCGCGGGGCAGGAGCGGCTGACGAACGGTCGAGCTCGGAGGGGCGCTGCGGGGTCAATCCGCGACGAGCCCCCCGGCGGCCGTCGATGGCACCCTGAGCCGGGGTCGCCCGTCAGCGTGATCATCAGCGCTCCGGCATCGTCGGCCTCGCCGGGGTCGGCCTGACCTGATGCCGGTCGAACCCTGGGCAGCGACGCCCGGCTCATTTGAAGTGGTCGGCGGGGGACGGTCCACCGTCGTCCAGCGCCACGACTTCCAGGTGCGGACGGGTATTCTGGAGGGGGATGAGGGCCGTGACGCGCGGACCACGATCTACCGCGACGCGTCGGATCACGCCAGGTCCTTGGCGTCGAAGGTTCCCGGGGCCGACGACGGCCGCCCGGGCTCCGTTCCGGCTGACGGCATTCATCCGAAGATTCTCCAGTCCGTCGGAAAGTCGTGGACGACGGAGCGATCCCGCGGGCCGACGGTCCGCGTGAACGGCGAGGCGATCACGCTTCTTCCTCCGGGTCAAGGGGTCCAGCCGAAGGCCAGCCGAAGGACCCGAAGGACTCGGAGGGCTCGGCGCCGGAACGGCCGAGCGCCGCTGAGCGGCTCGAGCCGGCGGCCGAGCGGGCGCAGGGCCGTGAAGATCGGGTCGAGGTTTCGCGCGGTGCGTCCGACCGGTGAGCCGGACGTCATCGACTACCTCGAGCGCACTACCGGTGAGTACCGAGGTGTCATCGTGCGCGAGGCCCTGAGCCTCGGGCTCGCCCTGTACAACCGCACCCTCGAGCGGCGACGCCGCCGCGAGGCGAAGAAGACCGCGGCCCGCGGACTGCCACCGTCGCGCGCGGTGTCGGTGGCCGATGTCGCGGCACTCGGTCCGCCGGTGGACGTCATGAGCGCGTTGTTCCCCGACGGCGTCGGCGCGCCCTTCGACCGGAGGAGTATGCCGTGACCTCCGACTACGAATCTGACCTGCGGTCGTCGGCTTCCGCCGACGACCCCCGGACCTGGGCTCGGAGGAACCGGAGTCCATCCCTAGACTTCGTGCTCGACCCCGGCCTTCATGACCCGCCAAGCGACGACGTGATCGCCCATCCGCTTCCGCCGGCCGACTCGACCGCCGTGGGCGTCGTCGAGGTCGAGGACGCGATCAAGCGGGCTCGTCGCGTCACGCTCTTCTCGTCCTCGGACGAGATGGGGCCGGTCCCGTTGAGTCGGGATCAACTCCGGGCGATGGTGCGGTCGGTGCGGAACGCTGCCGATCCGGTCATCGTGACATCGCGCTTCGAGGGCCCGGACCTCGTCATGAACTCCCTCGAGTACATGCCGCCTCGCCGGTCGCCCGGCTTGACGCCGTCGGGACGGCGGCGAGGCGGCGGCGGCTGATCCCGCCGGCGCTCCTTCCGGAGCGGAGATGGCGGCCCTTCACGGTGCTCCATGGAGCAACCTCTCGTCGGTCGTCTTGAGATTCCGACGGGCGGTCGGATTTGACGGCTACGGCTTCGTACGTAGCGGGCGCGTGCGGTTGTACGTGCGTTGTTCTATGGTTGAGACGGTGGACGGCCATCGCGTCCCGCCGGCCGTCTGGCCGTCGCTCGTGGGTGCGAGGGTCGCCGTCGCCGGCGTAGTCGAGGACCGGCAGGGGCCCCGGGCTGTCTCTGCTGTTCTCATGGAGTTGCGCTTCGACGCCCTGCCGCCGCCGTCTCTCTCCGAGGCGGACGGCTCGGTTCAGCACGCGGCGCCTGCGGCCGTGTCGGGCGGCGCGGTCGCGGACGGCCGGCCGCGGCCGGCGGCGGTGAACTTCGGTCCGGCCTGCGCCCGGCGCTCGCCGTGCGCTCCTCCGCAGACGTTCTTCCCGAGGCGGGTCTTCGCGACGCGGTCGGTGAAGCCCGTGACCGCCTCGGTCGGTACGTCGCGAGCGTCGGGGAGCCCGTGCGGCGGCGCGGCCTAGTGGCGGCCGCGCGCGATCTCGAGGAGGCTCTGCGTCTTCTCGATGACGGGGCGGACTGACGTCGCCCGGCCTCGTGGGCCCACTGCGGCCTTCTCTTCCTTCTACCTTCGCGTGTCCCGAGCTTCCTGTGGGGCGGTCCTGCGCGGGCGCGGAGTGTCGCCCGCCCGCGGGCGGGCAGGCCGTCTCTTCTCGAGATTTGCCGTCGGCGTGTCGGTTTCCGGGATGTGTTGCTCGATGTTCTGGGTGATTGGGTTGGCGGATCGTACGTCGCTCCGCCGCGGCGCGAGCCTCGGCGGCTTCGATTCGTGTTGCACGGTGGCGGGCCTGTGCCCGCGTGCGTTCAAGTTCTGTCGTCGTTGAGTGTCGTCGGGTTGGCCGTTGGAAGGCGGCGATACCCGACGGGTGTTTGATGTCGCGGTTGCTGCGACCGCGGTTGTGCGGCCCGCCGGTCTCGGCGGGGACGTTGTGTTGGTGATGGATGCGTCGTCGCCGTCGTGTTCGACTGGCGATGGAGAGGAGGTGAGCGCGGCGACCGACATCGCCGCGACCGGGTTCGATGCCTCAGTCGAGATTGGGTGGTTCGCCGTACGGCTGGTCGGCTTCTTCGGGGAGCGCATCGGCGGCCGCCGCTCCGATGCGGTCCTTGAGCTGGCTGCGATGATCGTCCGGCTGATCTTTCGGGTGCCGTCGCGGGCTCTTGTAGAAGTCGAGCGTGACGCCGCCGCCGACGGCGACCAGCTGTCCGGTCGAGCAGTTCATCAGCAGGTGGCGGCAGCGTTCGTCGAACGCGATGACGTTCACGAACTCGGTGAGCGCGTCGCGGTCGTCTCGGCTCGTGTTCGGAGCCGCCATGTGGACGGCGATGCGGCCCGTCGCCATCGGGGCGGACCCCCGGCGCGGTACGCCATCGTTCCTGCCTCCTTCACGGGCTCCGCCCGTGGGCGTCAGATGGGGATGTCCTCGATGTCGGGGTCCATCGGATCCGGCGGTTCGGGCGGCGCCGTGCCCCTTTCCCCGCGGTGACCGTCGCCGTGACCGCCGCGGTGTCGCCGGCGGTTGCGGCGGTTGCGGCGGTCGCCGCCGGTCCCGGCGGCGTCGTCGTCGGGCGCCGAGTCGCGCCGTCCGCCGGTGAGGTTGACGGTCTCGGCGATGATCTCCTTGCGGTAGATCTTCTCGCCGTCGCGCTCCCACTCGTGGGTGCGGATGCGTCCGACGACCATCACTTCGGGGCCCTTCACCATGTACCGGCGCAGCTTCGCGTGACTCTTCTTCGGTCCGCGTGCCCAGTACACGATCCGGTGCCACTCTGTTTCGTGGTGGATTTCCCCTTGGCTGTCGCGCCAGGTGTGGTCGGTCGCCATCGAGAAGTGCATCACCTGGGCTCCGGACGGCGCCGACCGTACGTCGGCGTCGTGGCCGAGACGGCCGAGGCCGATCCACTTGTTCATGCTCGACATGTCGTCTCCTTGTCGGAGGGGCCGAGCCGCTCCGACGTTGTGACGCGCGATTCCAGCGCGGGCCCGTCAGGCGTAAGCATGCCTGCTCGGGGCCGTTCATGTGCCGTCGGTTGGCACTTTCGGTCGCCGGACCCGCTCGTTATCGAACCCGCGTTGTCGGAGTCGACGTGTGGATCTCCTCATCGGTGGCCGCGTTCCAGGTTCACTTGTGCTCGTGCGACTTCTCCGAGCATGGCGCTTCAGTCTGTCTTGAGGTTCGGTTCTCTTCGTCGTCCGGCCGGGCCACGACGACCCCTCGGTTCTCGAGCGGGTCGTCGTGGATGACTGGCGCGGTCGCTGTGTCCGTGATCCTCGGGTGGTCGACGGTCGTTCCGCAAGCACCCTCGCGGCGTTTTCGGTGATCGAGCTTCGAACGCTTTGCCGCCTTTGCGTGCCGCCGTTTCGTGATCGAGTTGATCGAACCGAGCTGTCGGGGTGGTTTCGTTCATCGTTGAGAACCCCCCGCTGTTTCGAGATGCGTCGTGTCAACGGGCGGTGTCGATCACTCAGCAGCGATCGGTTCCGCCCGTTCTGCTTCGCCGCGGTGGCGGTTTCGCGGTCGCGGTTTCTCGCACCGCCGGTCACCGAGGCCTCCTCGGCTCGGGTCCATCCCCTCATGAGTGTGCGTACAGCGCCTCGCGATTGCGTTTGGTCGCGGCGCTTCCCGTGATCGGGTGTGGAACGGTCGGGCGCTTCTGGCGGCCACCGTTCCGGGATCGGGCTGATCGAATCGATCGCTTGTGCCGGCCTGGCTGAAGGTCCTCAAGAGCGCCCGCCGTTCAAAATGCGTCGTGTGAGTTCGCGGTCTCGACCACCTGGCGGTGATCGGTTCCGCCACTTCTCTTTTGGGTTCGGTCGCGGTTTGGCGGTCGCGGTTTCTCGCGCCGGCGTTCGACCGGTTCGCTCGATTCGGGTCCCTCCGCGCCCGAGTGTGTCTCGCGCGTCGCGTCACTGTCCTTGGTCGCGGCGCTTTCGGTGATCGACTTTGGAACGCTCGCGCGCCTCTGGTGGCGCTCGTTCCGTGATCGAGTTGATCGGACAGCTCGCCCGGGTTGGCCTCGCTGAACCTGCTGAGAGCCACCGGTTCTCGAAAATTCTCGTCGTGAACGGCGGTCTCGCCCACCGTGCGGTGATCGATTCCGCCATATCTGGATCGCTCCGGAGCCGGTTCAGCGGTCGCCGTTTTTCGCGTTCGGTGGTCGAGAGGCACCCTCGACTCGGCTCCATCCGTGGCCGAGGGTGCGTCGCATCCGTCGCGACCGCCCCTGGTCGCGGCGGCTTTGGTGATCGAGTTTCGAACGGAGGGCTGCCTCTGGACGGCTCCCGTTCGGTCGTCAAGTCGATCGAATCGATCGCTTGCGGTGGCCTCGGTCACCCTCCAGAGAGGCGCAGTTTTTCAAAACCGCGTCGAGTCAGCCGGCGGTCTCGACCACCATCCTGTGATCGATTCCGGCATTCCCGGATCGGTTTGACGGGGCTCGGCGTTCGCGGTTGCGTGCGCCGCTGTTCGGTGAGGCGCGCTCGACTCGGGTCCATCCGTGCTCGAGCGCGCCCTCGCGTGTTGGGCGACCGCCCCTGGTCGCGGCCGTTTCGGTGATCGAGTTTCGAACGGTTGGCTGCCTCTGGCGGCTCCCGTTCGGTGATCAAGTTGATCGAATCGATCGCTTGCGCTCGTCTCGGCGACCCTCCCGAGAAGCGCGCTTTTTTAAAACGCGTCGCGTCAGGCGGCGGTCTCGACCACCATCCTGTGATCGATTCCGCTCTTCCCGGATCGATTTGGCGGCGGTTCGGCGTTCGTGGTTGCGTGCGCCGCTGCTCGGTGAGGCGCGCTCGACTCGGGTCCATCCGTGCTCGAGCGCGCCTCTTGTGTTCGGCGACCGCTCCCCGTCGCGGCCGTTTCGGTGATCGAGTTTCGAACGGTTGGCTGCCTCTGGCGGCTCCCGTTCGGTGATCAAGTTGATCGAATCGATCGCTTGCGCTCGTCTCGGCGACGCTTCCGAGAAGCGCGCTTTTTCAAAACGCGTCGCGTGAGTCGGCGGTCTCGACCACCATCCCGTGATCGATTCCGCCACTTCTTGTTCGGCTCGACGCAGCTTTGGCGGTCGCGGTTTCTCGCACCGCCAGTCGACGAGCTGCGCTCGACGCGGCTCTATCTGTCCTCGAGTGCGCGTCGCGGGCGTCGCGATTGCGGCTGCTCGCCGCCCTCGCGTTGCATTTTGCGGCCCGGCTTTCACGTGCCGGGGCCGCGTTTTCGAGCTCTCAGGGGACCAATTTCCACCCATCGATCGGGTGGTTTTGGTCCCTTTGGACAGCCCTTTCCAGGGCTGTCCGGACGCTGCCCCACTGGGCGCGTCCTTTGGGCGATCAGGGCGTTCAGCCCAGCCTCAGCGAAGCAATCGCGCCGGAGGCGCTTCAACGGGCGTTTGAGCGACCCCCAGTGGGGTCGCTCACCCCTCAAGGGCAGTCGGGGCGATAGACGAGTTAAAGGGTGTTGATCTAGGCCCCTACCAGACACCCGATGTCCATTTACTGTAGTGTTTGCCCTGACCCCGGTTTGGGGTAGGTGTA
Source organism: Vicinamibacterales bacterium (assembly GCA_965215895.1). GTDB lineage: Bacteria > Acidobacteriota > Vicinamibacteria > Vicinamibacterales > UBA8438 > JAJEEA01. The sequence continues at coordinate 20,535 of CBDCEY010000003.1, forward strand.
TTGGTTAGGGGACTATTTGGACTCCTTTATAGGGGTCACTTTCAGCACCTCGGGGTCACGTACTGGGTCACCGTGACAATGGGTCCTGTCTGGTCGATCGTGTTTCGGAGAGCAGTCCAGGAGGGGGTCTTTTTGGTGCGGGGCGATAGACGAATTAGTTGGTGTTGCTGTGGGTCCGGAATAGGTGCCGTATTGCTGGTCACATCGGTATCCACCGGGGGAAAGCGTAAAATATAGGTGCTGGAAAAGACTCCTAATCAGGACCCCATTGAGGATGTGGAAGTGGCACCTGCGGGGTCGGAGTGCAGGTGGAGTATAATAGTCCCGAATCGCGTTTTTGCTGTCCGGTCACCTCGATTAGGGTGCGGTTGGGGTCTCCTGGCGGCCTGTTTCGAGCGCTTTTTGGGTGGTCGTGGAACGGGTCGGTACTTGGTCGTCTGGGAGCGTTCACATGTCGAATTTAGAGGTGAGTTGGTTGCGTTCGCCCCCGGGGCGGAGCGGTCCCTCACGAGCGTTTGATGATGGTGACGGTTCTCGTTCGCCCCGGGGGCGGGGGAGTTGTCTGTGCACGGTTGGTTGGATGTAGAGGCGGGTCGGCTGCATTCGCCCCCGGGGCGGAGCGGCTTGTCGTGATCGGTTCGTGGGGGTGTCGGTTACTCCCCGCCCCGCGGGCGGCGGAGTCGCTTCTGCACGGTAGAGTGTATCGTTGCGGATCGGTTCTTCATTTTGGCGGGGGAGGTGCTGGTGGCTAGAGCCCGGAAGGTCCGCCTGGTTGTTCTGGTTTCTCCGTCGCTCGCGCAGCGGTACCTGGCGTTGTCTGAACGCTACCACTTCTCGAGGAATGAGGTTTGCCGGTACGCCCTTGAACACGGGTATGCGGCGACCGTCGCATGGTGCAAGAGGTCGGCGGCGATCTTTACCGATGAGGTGGATGCTTCCGACGGGTCCGTTCAGCGTCCTCTTCCGTCCGAGTTTTTAGCAGAACCTTCTTCGGCGTCAGCAGTTTCGGGAGCTGGCGGTGACCCCGGCGTTGCGCTTCGTCGCTACGCGGGGGTCGTTGTGTCGCAGGGGTCCGATCTGGATCCATCGGTCTTCGGGTCGATGGTTGCAGGGAGCTGACATGGTGACAGGACCGGCAGCGGTCGGCGCCGTCTCTCGCGGAAGGAGGATGTGGATTCATGATCGTTCCGAATGTTCCGTGCGTGGAGGACCGTCCCGGCTTTCTCGTTCCGTGTTGGTCGCGCAGTGACGGTCTCGGTGCCCCGCCGGTCTGTCTCTCGCCGTGGCGGCGGGCCGGTGCTGACGTCGGCCGGCTGATTGTCGAGGCGGCGGGCGTTGGTCCTGACGATGTGTTCGTCGATCTCGGGTCCGGCGACGGGTCGGTTGTTCTCGACGTCGTCGAGCGTACCGGCTGTGTCGGTGTTGGCATCGAGGCGGCATCGGATCTCGTTGCGTTGTCGGTGCCCCGGGCGGCCCGCCTCTCTGGCGGCCGCGCTGTTTTTCTCCAGGAGGTGATCGGCTCCAGGGGGCTTGGCGGGGTCACCGTTCTGTTCTGTTGGCTTCTCCCGTCCGCCGCCGGCGTGGTGCAGGCGTTGATCGAAGATGCGTTGCCCTCCGGTGCTCTGAGGACCTTGATTGCGGTCGGCCCTCTCGGTTAGGAGATCAGTATTGGTCCGTCCGAGGTGGTCGGCCGTGTGCGGACCGTTGCGGAACGGGCCACTGGCTCGGGCTCTTCGCCGGTTCACTCTGTCGGTTTTGGATCGGACGCGACCGGTTCGCCCCGGGGCGGGCGGACGGACGTCGACGGCATGGTCGGCCTGCCAGGTCCCGTCTCCGGGGTTGCCCGGATCGATGATGGTGATTGGTACGATGTCTATCGGGTGTCGTTTTCGGGGCGGGGTTGATCGGATTGGTGTCTGCGCCCCCGGGCGCGGGCGGGAATCTCGCGATTCGTTCCTGTCGATGTCCGCCCGGCTGACGGCCTCTCGGATGCCGGCGGTTGATCAAGTCGGCGGTGCCGCCCGCGGGCGCGGGTGTCGCCGGCCGCGATCGTTTTTTCTTCTTGGGTGGGGCGGCACCTGGTCTTGGGGTGCCGGGGGTTATAGGTTCTTCGTTCCCAGGCGATCCATTACGACAACAGCCGCTTCAGCCCGCGCCATCTCAAGTCCGGCCACTATCTGCTCCGCCGCGTAGTCCGCTGTCGCGTGTGTGACCTGGCGATGTCCTGTCACCGCATGCGCGGGCGCAATGGCACCTTCCACCACTACTATTACTGCGCGGGTCACGACGTGCTGTACGCGCGCAGAGCCGTCGGCCGCTGCCCACAACGGAATCTGCGGGCGGACGAGCTGGATAAACTCGTCTGGGGCGAGGTCCGCCGTCACCTCGAGCACCCGGCCTTGATCCGCGAGGGACACACGCGCCTGCAGGCCCAGTCCACGTCGCTGGACGGCGACGGCTTGGCCGACGAGGTGCACGCGCTCGAGAAGCAACTCGCCGAGCTGGACCGCGAGGAACACCGACTGCTCGACGCCTATCAGGCCGCACTCATCGACCTCGACCAGCTCCGGCAACGTCAAGTACGGCTGCGGCAGCGGCGGGCCCACGTCAACGGTAGTATCGAGGTGCTGCGTACCGAGCGGACGACGGCGCAACAGCAGGCGCAGCTACAGGTTGACTTGGAGACCTTCGTCGATCGTATCCGCGGCCCGCTCGCCACGCTCGCAGCGCCGCATCGACCTCGGCGGTTGTCGCGGGACGGAACCCCTGGCCGTCGTCGATGTCGTCGGCGGTCCCAGCGGACACGGACGACGATAGCCCAAGTGACGCGCCTCACGGCGTTATACTGGCCCCCCGCGAGGGTTCGGCATCCATGGCCCAACGCGCGGTTTGCCGTCAACCACCCAAGGTGAGAGCCGTATGCGTTAACGTGCACGTACGGATCTGAGCGGGGGGACCGGGGCAATCCGGTTCCCTACCGCAACTTCACGTGGGTGCTGGAACGGTTGGCGGGAGCGGGTCTGGTGAAGGGGAAGACGGTCGGGGTCGATGCGACGACGCTGGAAGCGAACGCGGCGATGCGGAGCATCGAGCGGCGGGATACCGGGGAATCGTACGAGGCGTTCGTGCGTCAGCTGGCGAAGGCATCGGGGATTGAGACGCCGACGCGAGCGGAGTTGGCGCGGTTTGACCGGTCCCGGAAGGACAGGAAGACGTCGAACAAGGAGTGGCAGTCTCCGCAGGACCCGGACGCGAAGATCGCAAAGATGAAGGACGGTCGGACGCACTTGGCCCACAAGGCGGAGCACGGGGTCGACCTGGAGACGGGCGCCATCCTCTCGGTGACGGTGCAGGATGCGTCGGAGGGCGATTCGGCGACGCTGCCGGAGACGCTGACGATGGCGGCTGAGCAGGTCGAGGCGGTGCAGCCGGCCGGTGCGGAGGTCGAAGAGGTGATCGCCGACAAGGGGTACCACAGCGACGCGACGCTGGTGGCTCTCGACGAGATTGGGGTTCGCAGCTACGTCTCGGAGCCGGAGCGGGGTCGGCGCTGTTGGCAGGACAAGAAGACGGGAGAGACGCCGGTGGGGAAGCGTGCTGCGCAGAAGGCGTTGTATGGGAACCGTCGGCGTATTCGCGGCGACCGAGGCCGTCGTCTTCAACGCCGTCGCGGGGAGCTGGTGGAGCGGCCTTTCGCGCACCAGTACGAGACCGGGGGGCTGCGGCGAGTGTGGGTGCGCGGCCACGAGAATGTGCGCAAGCGGGTGCTCATCCAGGCGGCCGGTTGCAACCTCGGACTGCTGCTGCGCCGGCTGACCGGCGTCGGCACGCCCCGGAGCCTGCAGGGGGCGGGCTCTTTCGGCCATTTGCGGACTGATCGGTCGCCTGACCGCGCTCTGGGGGCGTCTAACGGCCTCTTGGGACTTCCAATGGACGTCGGCGGGGCTGGTCGGCTCAATCGCTCATCGCCAAGCTGCCTGAACAGGCCGGCTCAGCGAACAGCCTTCTTCCACGGGCTGCCAGAGAACGTGCTCGTCGCGAAGCCAAGCGCGCGCCCGCACCGGCAGCGAGGCGGTGCGCTTGAGCACCAGCCGGCGCAACAGCCCGGCGGTCCAGCTCAGACCGAAACGTCGAACGGTTACGGTGGTGAACGATTCGCTCGCCACGACCCGTCCCGGCGAGGCGGCGCTCAAGCGCCCGCCGCCGACCGACGGCCGCCCGCTCGACGACCAGAACCTCGCGCCTACCTCGCCCGGCCAGCCGCCGGGATCAGGGAGAATGCTTCGATGACCGCTCACAACCAGACGCTGCTTGCGAAGCTCGCGCCGATGTTCGGCGGGCAGACCGAGAACCTCGCCGTGGCCGCCCTCGGGCCACATTCTGTGGGGGTCGCAGGCTGCACGGCGCGCCCTGTCGGACCTGCTTGCGGCCGGCGGGGCGACGGTGGGCGAAATCGCCCAGGTTCGGACCCAGGCAACAGGGCAAGAGGGCGAGCGGCCGGATCTTCAGTATCGCTGTCGCCGCATGTGGTCCCGGGGGATGCGGGAGGGCGGCGAGAAACGTATTGGTTGGCCACCGCGCACCGGGCGTGTGGTCGTACACGCGCGCCCTCTATCGGCCGTTGACGACCCCACTGGTGCCGCTCCAGTCACGCCACGAGCGCGGTATGCGATCACATGTGGGCCGAGCGTCTTCTTCATCAGTCGGTTCCCAACACCCGCGCGCTAGCCGACGTCCATGATCGACCTTGGGATCGTCGTCGCGTACTTCGCCATCATTTTCGTCATTGGCCTGCGTGCGCGCGCCGATGTCGGCGTCGGTCCCGAGGAGTATTTCCTCAGCTCGCGCTCCCTGCGGTGGCCGTCCATCGCGATGTCTACGATCGCGACGAACATCGAGGCCGGCCACTTTCTCTCCGTGACGGGCGCGGCCTACGTCGGCGGACTAGCGCAGGGGAACTTCGAGCTCAACGCCATCTTCGGCATTGTGATCGCCGCCTTCTTTTTCGTCCCCCTCTATCTCCGACTCAAGGTCGTCACGATCAGTCAGTTTTTCGAGCAGCGCTTCGGGCCGCAGATCGCGTTGGCGTACGCACTGCTGATGATCGTGCTCTACGCGCTGCTCTACCTCGGCACGGCGTTGTTCTGGGCCGCCTACGCGCTCGATGGCATCTTCAGCGAGATGGTCGCGTGGATCAGCGACCGGGAAGCCGTGCGGCTCGCGGTCCTGATCGTCGCCCTGGGGATGTTCTCGGCCGTCTACACCTATCTTGGCGGATTGCGCGCTGTGGTACGGACCGACATCGCACAGTTCGTCCTGCTCCTCGGTGGAGGACTCATCACGGTCACGGTCGCCGTACATCATCTGGGCGGCTGGTCGGAACTCTTCGGCACGACGGGACACCTCATGCACCTGCACCTGCCCCGGGACCACCCGACCATGCCGTGGACCGCCCTCATCGGGATGAACCTGCTGAACCTGAATTACTGGGGCGCGAACCAAGTCATCCTGCAGCGGGCCCTGGCGGCGAAGAGTCTGCGGCACGCCCAGGTCGGGCTGTTAGTGGGCGGGGTCCTCAAGTACGTCACGCTGCTCATCATTGTCATCCCAGGGATCGCCCTGGCCGGCATCCTGGCCGACGCACCCCTCGAGGACCCGGACACGGCGTACATGACCCTCGTCACCCGGTTCCTCCCGGCCGGCCTGCGCGGCCTCATCGTCTGCGGGCTCTTCGCCTCCCTGATGAGTACGGTCGACTCCATCTTCCACGCCGTGTCCACGCTGTGGTCCATCGACATCTACAAGCGATACCTGCGGCCGGACGCGTCCCCCGAGGACGTCGTCCGCATGGGGAAATCGGCCATCGTGGGCGCTCTCGCGACCGGACTGCTCTTTGCCTTCCTGGTCGTTTCCCTCAAGACGGGCAGTCTCCAGGACGATCCGCTGACCCACTGGTTCAACGAGCTGTCCTACTACGTGAAGAACGGGTTCGTGGTGCTCGTGACCGCCGCGGTCTTTCTGATCCGGCCGTCACGGCGTCTGGTCCTCGGAGCCGTGTTCGCCAGCATGGCCGTGTATTTTGGGTTAACGCTAGTCTGGCCGGAGATGAGCTATCTCGTGCGGTCCGGGTGGGTCATCGTGCTCAGCTTCACCGCGGTGGCCGCCCCGACCATGAGGCGCAACGGATGGCGCATCCCGTTCCGCGACCTGATCGCGGCACCCGATGCGGGCGTAGCACGGTTCGGCGCGGGGCTCCTCGCCTCACTGGTCTTGACCCACATCCTGCTCCACTGAGCTCACGGGCAACGCCTCAAAGATCCGCCCCGCGCGCGCCTCACAGGGGCAGCACAGGGCGGGGGGTCAGTGGGCTGGCTCGGGTGCTTGCGGGTAGGTGAACACCATCTTGCCGTCCCCGCGGCGGACCACGTCGACCCCGTGTTCCTTCAGCGCCTCGTTGATGGCGATGCTCTGCTGCAGGAGGGTGGCGATTACCAAGGTGTCGCCCGGACTCAGCTCGACGCCTCGGTCGTTGGTCGCTGCCCGCATGATCACGTGCACCTGGCAGCCGCACGAGGGGTCGCCGGTGCAGTGGTAGTCGACGATGGGGTCACGCTTCACGACGCCGCCCTCTGACACCGCCGCCAGCCGCTCGCCCTGTTTCATGTCGTCATCCCTCGTCGTCGTTTCAGCTCGTCGAGACAGGCGGGGCAGTCGTATCCGCGGTCGACGGCATCGGTGTAGGTCTGGGGCTGGTCATCGAGGACGCCATCCGCCCAGGCCCGGTCGGCGCCGTACCGCCCCACCCCCTCGGTGTGACCGCACAGCGCCGTGATGGTGTCCGGGTCGATGCGATGCTGGATGTGCTTCACGCTGCCCTCTGTCCGCCGGTCAGCCACCGCCACAGTCGAGAGCCCCAGGATGGGGCAGGGGGGGGACTGGGCATCCTGTCGAGGCACACCGGGCAGTCGACCCCCTCGGCGAAGGCCCGCTGTCGCGACGGTAGGTCGCGGGGCGAAGGCAGTGGCGCGATCTGCAGGCACAGCTGATTGCGCACGTCGCCTGTGTCACCGAGATACCAGTGCGTCATGACTCCACCATCGGTCGGTTCTCCTTGAAGAACAGCTCGACTCCCCGCTTCACCACGAACGCGCGAGCGCCTGATCGACCAGCAGCAGACCGCGACCCGCCGAGGTCATGGCCGCGTGCGGCGTCTCCCCCGGCGCTGTGGGACCGCGGCGGCGAGCTAGCGGGAGGCCTCGGACCCCAACTACGTCGGTCCCTCCTCGGGTAAGGAACGCGAGGATCCCCAGCAGCATGAAGAGACCGCCCAACACGAGGCTGAGTAGTGTCGTGACTGCCCAGCAGACAGCCAGCATGGTCGTGTACTGTCTGTCTCCCCGCAGGACGAACTGAATCGCCTTCTTTGCGCTGCTGTCCTCCGGCATTTGGATTCCTCCTCCGCACCCGCGAGTTCTCCACCACTGGAGCCGACGCCACCACCTCCCGAAAGCCCCCCCCCGCCCGCCTGCGGGGGGGGCATCACCTCTCGACCGCGGAGCGCGCCAGCGTCCCCGCGTACAATAGCCCCCCCGTGGCCCTGACCAACGCCGAACGCCAGCGCCGATACCGCGAGCGCCGCGCCGCCGGCGTCCCCGTCCAGCCGGCGCCGCGGCCGCCGCGGCCGAACGCCCTCGGCCTCGAGCTGCCCAGGGGCTTCGGCCGCGACTGAACGCCGCGGCGCCCGCCCGCGAGCCACGGCCGCCCCAGGGTCCGATAACGGGGTGTTCGGTTAACCAGCCAAGGCCAGAAAACCCCCGTGTTTCCGGGGGCTTTTCGTAGAATCGACTCGTTATCACCCCGGACCCTTCGCCTCGAAGTCGGCTCGAATCGACCCCCCCAACAATACCCCGTTATCGGACCCTGGGCTCTCAACCGCGTCGGCGGCCCGATCGACTCGCAGGCGGTGGGGCGCGCTGCCGGGCCTCCCGTCAGGCCTCGCTGCCGGTCTCGGTCGGGACTGGGGACGGCGGGTCCCGAAGAGGCACCCGCTCGACCGTGTGAACCAGCCGCCGGTGCCCGCCGCGGCCTGCTCGGTCCTCGCCCGCCGCCAGTCCGACCGCGGCGACAGTCGGCGTTGACTTGGCGCACCCCACCCGGCGAAATCGCCGGCCGGCTCGGACTCGACGGCGGGGGCGCCGCCGGACCAGTTCGCCGCCGCCAGCGGGCGCCTGCCGCGGCTCCGGATCCTGACCTCGTCGGCGAGAGATCGAGCACTACGGTGCAGACCGTCGTGGTGCCCCGCCGGCTGGGCTTGGGCCGAGGCGGGGTAGGGGGCAGTGGGGGGCTCCGCCCCCGTTCGCTCCCCGCCGGATCGTCGACCGTCTCAACGCCTGGCTCGCGGCCCGCGGCGTCGAGTCCGATCAGGCCGACATCGACGGGGTGCTGGTCAGGGTGACGGCCGAGCAGCACGCCGCACTGTTCGGCCGCGGCGCGGTCCGCGTGCACGTGGCACACGTCGCCGCGGGTCAGCAACTCGCCAGGCCGCAGCGGCGACGGGCAGGCATCCCCAAGCCTCAGCCGTCATCGGGCCTGGGTCAGGTTGCCATCCCTCGCCCCTCCGCTCTCGTTGTCACGGAGACCCGCGGCCGAAAGGTTGCCTGCTGTGCGGCAATGCCGCATGATTGTGCCAGGACCGAAATGCGCCTCTACTTCACCCGTCCCTATGAACGCGCCATTCGCAAGCTGCTCTCGGAGGACGCCCGCAGGGAGATGGAGGCGGCGATCGTCGCCGCGCCCGATGCCGCACCGGTCGTCCGCGGGACGGGCGACATCCGCAAGTTGCGCTGGGCTGGCTCCGGCCGGGGAAAGCGGGGCGGCATTCGCGCGATCTACTTCTGGTGCCCGGCCCCCGGAGCCGTCTACATGCTGACGGCCTACGCGAAGGCGGACCGCGACGATCTGACCGCGGCGGACAGAAAGGCGCTGGCGCGGCTGGTCGCGGAAATCGAACGGGAGAGGCAGAGAGAATGACGACGGAACGGACCAGGCTCGGGCAGGAAATCGAAACAGCGCTGGGCGAGGTCGTCGCCCATGTGCGCGGTGAGGTCGCGCTGCCTTGCCGAATCGTGGACGCCCCCGTCGGCGGCTGGGTCGTCGCCCTTCGGAAGCGGCTGAAGCTGAGCCGGCAGAAGTTCGCGGACCGTTTCGGCCTCGACGTGCGGGCCGTGCAGGAGTGGGAGCAGGGCCGGCGGGTTCCGGACCGGGCCGCCCGCGTGCTGCTGACCGTGATCGACCGCGACCCGGAATCAGTGGTGCGTGCGCTCGCCGGCGCTGAGGAAACTCAGGCTCCGGCGCCGTGAGGCGTTTTCGCTGGTCATGTGGGTCCCCTTCCAGGACGAACTTGAATCCTTACCGATAACGCAGAGCATTCTTGGGTCGGCGGCGCGGCAGCAACGAATGCCGGCAAGGAGCACAGCGTGTCACCGCGCCGGTGACTCAAGAATGAGTTGAACTGAGCCGCTGCTCCGCCGCTCGGCTATGGGCGTTGCATCGTCGCGAGGTACTGCCGGGATGCCGACCACGGGGTCGTCCGTAGCGTTTCCCGGGCGGCGATGGCCGGTGCCGATGGCCACGAGCGCGTTCCCGCGACCCTCGTGAGGCGTCGGAGACGCAGGTCGGCCGTCTCCGGGAACGCCGGGGGAGCGGACGGGGCCTGGCGGGCGGCGCGGGAGTCGTCACGACGAATCCAGGATGGCCGGAGACACCCACCTGCCGGCCTCGACGACGAGCATGTTCCCGTCGTCGCACCGGGGACACCGCCGCAACGAGCGCCCGGTCAGCGCCTCGTAGCGGTCCCGATAGTCGGTGGCGGTGCCGGCCTGCTCTGACGGTGGCGGCGGCGGCGGCGTGGACAGCAACCGCCGGCACTCGGCGAGCTTCTGCTGACGGTTGCGGTTGGCGAGGAAGCCGTAGTAGCGAATGCGGTGGAAGCCGGGCGGGAGCACGTGGAGGAGCATGCGCCGGATGAACTCGGTCGCCGACAGTGTCATGGTCTTCTGGCGGGACGCGCCGGCCCGGCGATAGTCCTTGTAGCGGAAGCGCACGGCGTCGCCGCCGAGGCTGCACAGGCGCTGGTTGCTGATGGCGATCCGGTGGGTGTAGCGGCCGAGGTAGTCGAGGACCTGCTCGGGGCCGGCGAAGGGTCGCTTCGCGTAGACCACCCATTCGGTCTCGCGGGCCGGGCGGAGGTGGTCGACGAAGCGCCGAGGGTCGCTGAGGGACTGCAGCCGGCCGGCGAAGCGCAGCTGTCCGGACTCGAAGGCGTCCCGTAGCGCCTCGAGGAGGACACGGCGGAAGAAGCGTGAGAGGACCCGGACCGGCAGGAAGAACCCTGGGCGGCAGGAAACCCAGCGGCCGCCGTCGCTCGCGAACCCACCACCCGGGATGACACAGTGCAGATGCGGATGATGGACGAGCGTCTGGCCCCAGGTGTGGAGGACGGCGAAGAAGCCGATCTCGGCGCCGAGGTGGCGGGGGTCGGCGGCGATCGTGCGCAGCGTCTCGGCGACGGCCCGGAAGAGGAGCCCGTAGACGACGGCCTTGTTCTGGGTGGCGATCTCGGCGACCGCCGGGGGCACGGTGAAGACGACGTGGAAGTACTCGGTGGGCAGCAGGTCCGCCCGGCGGCGTTCGAGCCACGCGGCGCGGGCCAGCGACTGACAGGTCGGACAGTGGCGGTTGCGGCAGGAGTTGTACCAGACGCGCCGATGGCCGCAGTGGTCGCACTGCTCGACGTGGCCGCCGAGGGCGGCGGTGCGGCACAGCTCGATGGCCGTCATCACGCGGCGCTGCGCCGTCGAGAGGGCGGCCCCGGCCTGCGCGCGGAAGGTGTCGCCGTGGCGGCGGAAGACCTCCGCCACGGTGATCGCGGCGCGCGGCATGGCCGTCGCTCACGCGATGTCCGGCGTCGGTTCGGGGTACGGGCCGCGGGAGGAGGTCCAGCGGACTGGTGGTCGAGCAGACCGTGCTGGTGGCGAGCAGCAGGTAGCGGGCCGTGGTCTGCAGGCTCCGATGCCCGAGCAGGAGCTGAATCGTTCTCAGGTCGGTGCCCGCCTCGAGGAGGTGGACGGCGAACGCGTGCCGGAGCGCATGTGGCGAAACCGGCTTGGCGAGGCCCGCGCGTCGGGCGGCGACCCGGCAGGCGTACCGGACCGCTTCCGGCGTGATCGGCTTCTCCGGGCGCTCGCCGGGAAAGAGCCAATGCCGCGGCCGTTTGACCTGCCACCAGGTGCGCAGGATCTCGAGCAGCTTCGGCGAGAGCATCACGTAGCGGTCTTTCTGCCCCTTGCCGTTCGCGACGCGCAGCATCATCCGTTCGCTGTCGATGGCGGACACCGTGAGGCTGGCGGCCTCTGCGATGCGCAGGCCGGCGGCGTAGCACGTGGTCAGGACGGCGCGATGCTTCGCGGCCTTCACGCCGTCGAGGAACTGGGTCACTTCTTCCGGGCTGAGCACGACCGGTAGGCACTGCGGCTTCTTCGGCGCGGGGATGACCGCGCCGTCGATCGCCCACCGCTTCTGGAGCGTGACCCGATAGAGGAAGCGGAGCGCCGCCACGGCGGAGATCAGCGAGCTCGGCGCGAGACGACGTTCGTTGGTCAGGTAGACCTGGTAGGCGCGGATCTGCTCCGGGCCGAGACGAGCCGGGGAACGGCCGAAGTGCCGAGCGAACCGTGCGACGGTGGAGACGTACGTCCGTTGGGTGCACGGGGACAGACCCCGCACCTGCATGTCTTCGAGCATGCGTTGACGAAGAGATGTCATGAGGCGCTCCTCTGCAAAGGACCTGGGGGATTCCAGGCACTCGCAGAGCAGCGTAAGGCAGGGACGACCGGCGCGCCGAAGCACTGAGGATGACGCGCCGGAGGGCCTCAAAGTGGCGGTTGGTCGAGCCGCCGTCTCCCGCGGAGCGGGTTAGTTCAACTCCCCTCATCGTGAACAATTGGCCGGCATGGCCGACGGCGAGCTGGCGATCGTCATCGCAGGCCGGCGCGAGGACTGGCCCGGCGGCACGCGGATCCTGACCCCGCTCGAGCCCAGCCGGGAGCCGAACGGGCAGACCCTCTGGTTCGGGGCCGAGCTCGACCCCGACGGCGACCAGGTCTGGTTCCGGATCGCCGAGGAGGCCATCGGCCGGATGCCGGAGAAGACGCCCGCCGATCGCGGCCCGGTGCCTAGTCGACGTCCTCATCGTCTGGATCACGCCGGACCGGCCGCTCGAGCCTGGCATCAACCGCTTCGAGGCCCGGGTCTCGGAGGCCGGCGACACCTCGCCGAGCTCCACGAGCAAGGGAGAGCCCCGTCGAGCGCGTCGCCGGCGGTGGCCGCGGCGCGCTTCCGGGCTCGCCTCGCCGGCGAGCCGAGCCCTGCCGGGGAACGAACGGCCCGGGTCCTTGCGGGCTACCGGCGGACCGCCGTCCGAGCGCGGCCGGGGTCAGGCGCGCCCCTTCGGGGCGGCGGACCTGGCCGCCGTCCTCGCCACCTGCCACCGACGGCGGCGTCGCGGCCGCGGCGTCGAGTCCGACTAGGAGTCTGCGCCGCAGAAAAAATAGGCCCCAATATGAAGTGGACACGGACGTTAATGGCCACTACATGTAGTAGCCGATCGTGCCGAAAATCGTCCCACGGCGCAGACTCCTAGGTCGCCGTCGAGCGCGGCCGGCTCGACGCGGTGATCGCGGGGCTCCTCTTCAATGGCGGGGATGCGTCGGAGCGAGGTGAGCGCCCTCCGGTGGGCCGAGGTCGCCGCCGCGGCCGCCGGCGACGGGATGCTGGTCACCGTCCGCCGCGGCAAGACGAACCCGGAGGGCGAGGCGAGGGACGTGCGGTTCGTGAAGGGCGCCGTCGCCCGCGCCCTCCAGACGCTGCGGTCCGCCTCGAGCCCGGCGCCCGAGGACCGCGTCGTGCCGCTCTCGCCGCAGATGGTTGGGCTGCGATTCCAGGCGGCGGCCCGGGCGGCCGGCGTCGAGCCGGTGACCGCTCACTCGGGAAGGGTGGGGCTGGCGTCGGAGCTGACGATCCGGGGCGCGTCGACGACCGACGTTGGGGCGGTCGCGGGCAGGATACACTCGTGGACGAAGGTGCTGGGAGCGTCGGAAGGTGGGAGGCGCGCGCCCGACTTACCGTTCGGCGGCCTTTCCTGGTGGGGTCGGGATGATCCCGCTCCCCTCGATGGATCCGAACCTTGATGGGTGCGGAGTGACTGCAAAATGGTAGATATCATCCGGCTGGACGACGACGACGACGACGACGACGACGACGACGACGACAAGGACGACAAGGACGACAAGGACGACGACGACGACGACGACGACGACGACGACGACGACGACGACAAGAACATGACCCGAGATCTGTGGATCGCCTTCTGCATGCTGGTAGTGACGAGGCGGACGTGCGGCTGACGTTCGATGGTCTGTTCGCTGCGGACCTGTCCGGCCGGGCTCGAGCCTTCCAAAGCATGGTCGGGGGCGGGATGGACGTGTCGAGGGCCGCGGCGCTCGCCGGGCTCATGGCCGACGATGGCGACTGACGGATACCTCGTGGTCTGGAACGGCGCGGCGGACGCACCCGGCCGGGGCCTGCTCGTGGCGGCCGTCGACCCGCCGCGGAAACCTGACCGGCTGGATCGCGCTCTCGCTTCGACCCCCCGCGAGATGGCGCGGCATGAGCGAATGCGGCCGGTCGCGGAGGCCGTCGCACCCCGGCAACCTGACCGACTGCGGTCCATCGGAATCAGTGAGGCCGACTGACGAACCCTGGTCCGGATCCCTACAATCAGACCCCCCTTCAAACCCGGCCGGTCGCGGCGCGCGGCGGCCGAGACCGAAGAGCAGGAAGGGCGGTCATGACAACGCAACGTGACACAATGCAAGCGCATTGACCAAGCCAATCGACCCGTTCGGCCCACCGAAGCCGTCAGCACCGTCTGAACCGCCAAACCCCGTTCGGCCCACCGCCGTCAGCACCGTCTGGACCGCCAAACCCGTTCGGCCCACCGAAGCGATAGAAAACTCGCATCCGGGAGCGGGGTTTTCCGCCCGCGCGGCCCGCCAAGCGTCCGACCAAGTCGCCCTCGACGAGCGCGGCCAGCTCGACGCCGTCATCGCGGGGCTGCTCTTCATGGCCGGGATGCGCAGGAGCGAACGTTGATGCCGTCCGGCGTCGCGGCCTCGATGAGCAATGACGCCGCCCCGAGCTGTGTCATCCTGAGCTGCCGTGCCGTCTCCATCACCCGGGCGTAGCCGGCGTCGGAGACCTGCACACTCTTCGTCTTCCCGGTCTTGGTCTGTGACATCGCACTAAACCTCCTCGAGAAAACATAAGCGACCCGCGGTCACGCGGCCGGCGGCAGCTCGTCCGTCAGAAACTTCACGTGCTGCGGGAAAGAGAGCTGCCCGGGATGGGGCGGCTGATGCCCCGGTCGACGGTGCCGAAGCGACAACTGAAGCCTGACCGGAACTCGCACGCACACACGAATACCGGCCGGATCGCAACCGGCTCGTGAGAAAATGGCGAGGAGAAACGCATGGAACGACAGACCTGGATCGCAGCCGCCGCCGTCATCCTGACCGTGATCCTGTCCGTGGCAGGAGCGACGTGGGCGATCGGACGCCAAATGGCCACCACCGAGGACCTGGCCAGGGTCCGGGCCGACATCGGGGCCGACATCGCGGCCGCGCGCCGCTCGGCCGACGAGCAGATGGGGGAGCTGCGCGGGTACATCGTGCAGCACCTGGACCGCCACGCGCAGACTGACGACTGAAGGCCAGTCGGCCCACCACCCAGCCAACACAGGAATCCTCACCGGATCGAACGGCACAGGAATTCCGGCCAACCGGCCAGGAATCCCATGGTTCCACACCGGGTCCGCGAGGCCGCGCCCGAGTGGGACGCCGTCAACGACGACATCGCCCGCGGCGCAAACCGAGCTGCAGGAGCTCGAGCGCGGCCGCCTCGACGCCGGTGATCGAGTCGTCGGTGAAGGGATCCTGACACAACCACGATGGTAGCGGCAACATGAAAAGGACTCCCCACCATTTAGCAAGGCCCTCGCTGTCGCTCGGAGCGTGTCTACCTCGCGCACGGTCAACCGCGGCTGTCAAGCCGCCGCCTTGTCCAATGAGAAGTGAGCCTGAAGGGAGGATTGATTCCAACGTGAGATGAGCCTGAAGGGGGCTGGGTCCCGGATCATCGGAGGATGATCGTGAAGCTCGACACCCAGCGCCTGCAGACCCTGGACCAGGTTCGGGAGTTCCTTGCCGGCAGCCGACCGCTCGACCTGCAGCCGCAGACCCGGGCCGAGGCCTATGCGTTCGTGGCCGAGGCCCTGCAACGGTTCGACTACTCCCGCCGGGGGAAGGCCGACAAGGGCCTGATCCGCCGCTTCCTGACAAGGTGACCGGCCTCTCGCGCGCGCAGGTCACGCGCCTGCTGCACCAGCACCGGACCACAGGAGCCATCGCCGACCGCCGCCGCCCCCGGCACCCCTTCCCACGCCGCTACACCAAGGCCGACATCGGGCTGCTCGCCGAAGTCGATGCCCTCCACGGCACCCTCTCCGGTCCGGCCACCCGCAAGCTCTGCGTCCGGGCCTTGCAGCTGTTCGGCGACCGCCGCTTCGAGCGCCTCGCCGCCATCTCCAACGGACACCTCTACAACCTGCGCCACTCGACCAGCTATCAACGCCGGCGCGGGACGATGCCCGCGCCGACCCGCCCCGTGCACATCGCCATCGGCGAGCGGCGCCGGCCCCAGCCCTTCGGACAACCCGGCTACCTGCGGGTCGATTCGGTCCACCAAGGAGACCTCGACGGCATCAAGGGCCTCTACCACCTCAACCTCGTCGACGAGGTCACCCAGTTCCAGTTCGTCGGCTCGGTCGAGCGCATCGACACGCCCTGTCTCGCCCCCGTCCTCGAAGCCCTGCTCCGGGCGTTCCCCTTCAACGTCCGCGGATTCCACACCGACAACGGTTCGGAGTTCATCAACCACAAAATCGCCGCCCGGCTGCAAGCCCTCCACATCGACGAGTTCACCAAGTCCCGACCCCGCCGCAGCAACGACAACGCCCTCGTCGAGAGCAAGAACGGCTCGGTCATCCGCAAGCACCTCGGATACGGCCACATCCCCAGCCGTTACGCTGAACGCGTCAACGCCTTCACCCAGCAGGTCCTCTCCCCCTACCTGAACTTCCACCGCCCCTGTCTCTTCCCCGTCGATGAAGTCGATGCCAAGGGCCGCGTCCGCAAACGCTACCCCCACGCCAACGTCATGACCCCCTACGAGAAGCTCAAGTCGTTGCCCAACGCCGCCGCCTGCCTCAAGCCGGGGACCTCCTTCGACCAGCTCGACGCCGTCGCCGCCGCCATGAGCGACAACGACGCGGCACGCGCCCTCAACCAGGCTCGCGACCGCCTGTTTGTCTCCATCGACCCGGCGGCCTGAAACACCACGCTCCGGGCGGCGTTGACCCGCAGGGCGTTCAGGGACTCGGCCTGGGGCCCAACGGCGGCTGACGGATGGGTCGGGGCGGAGGTAGCTCGGGAGGGCCGGCGTGTCAACGCCGTCA
Organism: Vicinamibacterales bacterium; assembly: GCA_965215895.1. GTDB lineage: Bacteria > Acidobacteriota > Vicinamibacteria > Vicinamibacterales > UBA8438 > JAJEEA01. Next base: position 37,165 of record CBDCEY010000003.1, read on the forward strand.
GGACGCGTGGCGCAATCTCCGACTGAGCAAGCCTGGACCGTGACACAACACCAGGGATCGGCTCGGTCTGGGAGAGCTCGGGGCGGTCACCAGGTTCCGGTGGGCACAACCAGGGCCATCACCCCTCGGCTGAGTCCGCTCCCTGCACTACCCGAACGCATCGTGGCCTGGGCCAGCGCCGGGGGCCATGGACGCCAGCGCTCCCATGGACGCAAACAGCGCGCCCACAGGAGCTTGCAAAACCGCAAAGAACGCGGTTTCGCACAGCGCCCACAGCCATCCTCTTCCTCTTCATCAAGATCCACAGAGAAGATCCGGTGCTCGACCGCGTCGCAGGTGTCGAGATTGATCGCGCCCACAACCCCTCGTCGCCGCCATGAAAGATAATGTCGGTCAGCGTGCGCCGGCTCACCGCAGCCCGCGCCAGGATCCCTGTTTCGATCCGCTGATTCGGTCGCCCGTCAGCCGCGACTCACGTGCCGCCGCTTCAGGCTCATTTCTGGATTGGAAAGGACTCCCGCTACGCGGGTCCTCCGCTCCGCTCCGGCCCTGCGGGTGACTGCCGCGCCCGACCGTGCGGGGATGCTCTTGAGGGCCAGCCGGAAGGCTGGCCCTCCTTTAACGCGAAGAAGTGCGGCGTAGGGGCAGCCGCTCCGTTGTCGCGGAGAACCGCTCCAGTAGACTCGGGAGACCGGGCCAGAACGAACTCACCCCGCACGTCCGGTCCGGACGCCAGGAGCTACCGTTGAGGATCGCCTCATGTGGCTGCGCTCCCGACACGGTGCGAATCGAAACAGGCGCGGTCACGGAGCATCGCGCAGGCGACGTTCAGCAGGCGGTCGGCCACCGAGCGCAGAGCGCGGGCGTGGCCATGACCGCGGGCTCGCAGCGACCGGTACTTGTCGTGGCTGACCGGATCGTGTTGGGCCGCGACCCGGGCCCAGTGGTAGGCGGCGTCGCGCAGCCGGTTGTGGGCTGCCTGTCGCCGCGTCACGATCATGCTCTTCCCCGAACGGCGGGTGACCGGAGCTACCCCGCAGAGACAGCGAAGCGCGTCGTAGTCCCGCCGCCCCACCGCGTCGCTTCCCTCGGCAAGCAGCATCGAGAGCACCTTGGTGCCAACGCCGGGCAGCGACAGCAGGATGGCCGCATCCCGGGGCTCCTTCGACGATGACTCGTCCTCCGGGGACGCGTTGGCGTCGTCCGCCGGAGCAGCATCGGCGAGCTGATGCACCAACCGCTCGAGCTCGTGGCGCGCGTGATCGAGCTGGCGGTTGACCAGGGCGAGGCGTTCGGTGGCGAGCCGCAAATGTGCAACGGCGGCCTCGGCTGTGCCCGGGGCGAGCTTGATGGCTGGTGCTCGCAGCCGATCGCGCAGCGTCGACGCGCTGATCCGACGGATGCGGTGCTGCTTCAACACTCTGGTGAGCGTGACCTCGCGAACGCGCTGACCCGCGCGCGGCGTCGGCAGGTTTTGCCAGAGGTTGAGCGCCCACGGCGCCGCAACGTCGTCGTCAACCGCGTCGAGGAACTGCGGGTAGTAGCGCCAGAGCTGCTGCCGTATCCGATTCGCCAACCGAACGCGTTCCCGCGTCAGGTCTTCGTCGAGACGCGACCACTCCCGCAATTCAATGATCGCCGGGTCGGTCGGTTCCAGCCGTCGCAGACAGTGCGGGTCGGTACGCAGCGCCGAGGCGAGTACCCGCGCGTCCCGCCGGTCGTCCTTCGCGCCCGCCGGCGAGAAGCGGTCCCGGAAACGGTCGAGCTGCTTCGGGTTGATCGAGTGGACGGCGAAGCTCCGCTCCATCAGGCTCTCGACCACCGGTCCGTGCGGCGTCTCGATCGCCACGCCGATTTCGCCCGCCGCGCCCGCCCCGAACGACAGCAGCCAGTCCGCCATCTGCGACAGCCCTGCGCCGCCGTGCTCGAACTCCCGTTCCCCGAGCACCTTCCCGGCGGCGTCGAGCACACACGCCTGATGTTTCCTTGACCCCCAGTCGACACCCGCGAACCATGCCAGCTTCAAGTTGAACCTCCCCTTGCCGAGTCGAACGGGCGCGCTTCGATGCCTGCCGGTCCCTGTACTGGCGCTCTGCGGCGCAAACTCCCCACGGGGCATCCATCGGAGGCTGGACCGCCGGGGCACAGGTCCTTTTCAGGTGCTCGATGCACAGGGACCCCTGGGTGCTCCCGGCGGCCTGCCCGACTCCGCGAGGCCATCCCGCGAAGTCATCCGGAAGGGTACAGGGACCCCATGGCCACTTGAAAAGGGACCCCCTGAGCACTCGGAACAGCGATCCCCTGGCGATGATCGACGGGGCGAGACACGGTCGTCTCGTCGACCAAGCCAGGAGGACGCGGAGGTGATCAGGATGTCCCAGTGGGCCGAGATCCGGCACTTGCATCTGGTGGAGAGGGTGCCGAAGAAGGAGATCGCGCGGCGGTTGAAGTTGGACGTGAAGACGGTGCGGCGGGCCATCAGCCGGTCGACGCCGCCGGTGCGGGTGTCGCCGACACGGCCGGGGACCCTGGACCCGTGGCGGGAGCGGATCAGGCAGTGGCTGCGCGAGGAGCCGCGGTTGACCGCGAAACGGATTCGTCGGTTGTTGCTGCCGATGGCGGGACCGCTCCCGGCGCGGACGGTGCGCTGGTACGTCGCGGGGCTGAGGACGGCCACCACGAGGAAGGAGGCCTTCGTGCACCGCAGCGTGCTGCCCGGCACGACGATGGAGGTCGACTTCGGCGAGTCCTGGGTCGACATCGCCGGCGTGCCGTGCAAGGTCAAGTACCTGGTGGCGACGCTACCGTTCTCCAACGCGTACTTCGCCAAGGCGTACCCGGTCGAGCGGATCGAGTCGCTGCTCGACGGCATCGAGTCGGCGTTCCGCTACTTCGGGGGCCTCGTGGACCGCCTCGTGCTCGACAACACCTCGCTGCTGGCGGTCAAGGACGTGTTGGCGGGCCGGGACCGGGTGCAGACCGAGGCGTTCGATGCGTTCCGGGGCGGGTATCCGTTCCGGGCCGAGTTCTGCGCGCCGGCCAAGGGCTGGGAAAAGTTTCAGGCTTCATACTACGCGCCTTCCTGTACATGCGATACAAGCTTCGGGTGTTGCCGCCGGTCGCGTAACCGTTTCCCGGGATGGGCGGCGGGCAGCGGTCCGGTGGGCGGTTCGAAGAGCAACGTGCCTCTGTCGTCGGCGCGCACGGCGCGTAGCACGCCTTGGCGCGCGAAGCGCTTGGCCGTGGCCGGATGCACGTCGAGCAGCTCGGCCATCTGCGGTGCGGTCAGCCAGCCCGCCGCGGTCAGGTGCTCGGCGTAGCTGTCGATGTCATACGCCTCGCGCAGCATGCGGACGCGCAGGCGGCTGAATGGCAAACCGGTCCCGGTGCGTAGCCACCGCCCATTGAGCGTCCCGGCGATCTGTGCGTCGGTCTGTTCGGTGGCGAGGGTGCGGACCTGTTCGACGACCGCGGCGGGAGTACGACGCAGATCCGGTGCCCCGAGCGGCAGTGGACACTCGATCTGGCGGGTCGCGCCGCCCCGCCAGCGAATGGACACTCGGATCACGTCGTCGCGCAGCAGGGTGACGTCGTCGACAAGAAGCCGCAGCATCCGCTTGCGGTCGCGCGCCGGGGTACGCGGGTCATGCCAGACGCGCGGCAGGTCGGCGACCAGAGCCGACACGCGCTCCTTCATCTCGGGAGTGACCGCCGGGGGTTGGGTCTTGTGTGCACCGGCGTATGCCTCTTCGGCCGCGGCCAACCGCTGGAGCGCCTCGTTCCAGTGCCGTTCCAGGTTGTCGGCGACGAGCCGATTCTCGGGCCGCACGAGCAGAAACTGCCGTTGCGCCAGCTCGGCGTCCTCCCGAAGCCGGGCAATCTGCGCCCGCTTGGCGCGGTCGACTTCGGCGGCCCGAGCCCGCAGCTCGTCGAACACCTCTACCGCGACGTCGATCGACGCCGGAGTGACGGTCTCGAGCACGAGGTCGCTGACCGCGCGGTCGATCGCCGCGCCCGGCAGGCTCTGGCACGGCGGCTCCGCCCGTTGAATCCCCCGGCGCTGACAGCGATAGAGCGGCTCCGGGTGACCGTGAGACACGATGTAGCGGACCGTCATGCGGCCACCGCACCGACCGCAGATGACGAGCCCCTGCAGCAGGGCCACGCCTTCGCGCGGCGCGCTGCGGTGGTCTGCGCCGCTGCGCTGGGTGCTTGCGCGCAACGTCTCCTGATTCGCTTCGAATTGCTCCCAGCTGATGTAGCCGGCGTGCGCATCAGGCAGGAAGACCCTCCACTCGTCGCGGGGAAGTCGTCGATACCGCGCCTGCCCGGTGAGGCAGACCTTGCGCTGCCGGGTCCGCCCGTAGACGTACGCGCCGGCGTAGCGCGGATTGTGCAGGATGTCGAGCACACGGTGACGCTCCAACTCGCCGAAGACGAGCACGCCTGCACGCAGTCCCTTGATGACCCGTTGCGGCCACGCGACCTGCTGCTGCTGGAAGTAGCGCACCACCGCGCCGGCCGAGCCGGTGCGGCCGAAGGTGCCGAACACGAGGCGGACGGCGCTCTGCACCTGCTCGTCGGGGTCGAGCATGAGCTTGCCGGCGGGGTCGACGACAAATCCCAGCGGGGGGCGGATCCACAGCTCGCCGCGGCGCGCCTTGTTCAGTTGCCCCCCGATCAGACGCGCACGCAGCACATGCAGCTCCGCTTCGCTCATCGTCCCCTTGAGCCCGAGCAGCAGGCGGTCGTTGAAGTGGGCCGGGTCGTAGAGCCCGTCTTCGTCAAGAATGAGCGTTTCGCTCAGCGCGCAGATCTCCAGCAGGCGATGCCAGTCGCTTGAGTTACGGGCGAGCCGGGAGACCTCCAGCCCCATGACCACGCCGACGCGACCGAGGCCGACGTCGGCGACGACCCGTTGAAAGCCGGTCCGCTCGGCCGCCGACGCACCCGAGATCCCCAGGTCGTCATCGATGACCACGATCCGGTCGGCCGCCCAGCCGAGCGCCAGGGCCCGCCGCTTCAGGGCGTACTGCCGGGCAGTGCTCTCCGGATGGTCGCGCACCTGCTGCAGGGACGACTGCCGCACGTAGAGACAGGCGAGGCGACGAAGATGGTCCGCCGTGACCGCGGTCGATTGACTCATGGGGAAATGCCCTCCGCAACGCGGCTGAGTACCAAGCTCGCCAACACACGCGTCATCTCGGAACGGACGGGCGGCGCCAGGTCGAGGTCGCCGCTCGCGGCCGGCGGCGGCCCGACCGCCGGGAGGCAGAGGGTCGAGACGGCCTTCAGCCACGCCGGCATGCCGCGGCTCATCAACAGCGCCACCCCGTACCCCTGGCGAGCGAACGCGACAGCGCTGGCGGCATCCTGCCGCACGACCTCGTACTGCCGGCACACCTGATTGGAGTCGAGGCCCGACGCTGTCATGGGGTCGTCTACGGGCGCGGTTTTTTTTTGCGGCGCGCCACCGCCCGGTCGAGCGAGCGGGCGTGAATCGAGATTCCGAACCGCCGCGCCACGGCCGCCGTCAGCGGTTCGTCCGGTTGCACGTCTTCGCCCGCGCGCCAGCGCTCGATGTAGTCGACAACCGCGTCGGTGCATTTGTGGGCGTGCTTCGGCCCGGGACGCTTGGGCACCAAGCCAGGGATCCCCTGCGCCTCGAACGCGGCCGCGGTCTGGTAGAACGTCTGGCGGCTGACCCCGAAGCGCGCGGCAACCTCCGTCACCGGCCGTCCATCGACCCGGTGGCGGCGCACCATCTCGTACTTGACCTGGACGCGGTCGCGCGGGTCGAAGAACGGATGGCTCCGAAAGGCGTCGTCGCGGACGGCCTCGGGGTGCGGGTGCAAGGCTCCTGCCTCGCGCAGGGCCTGCGTCTTGGCGTCCGGCGGTAGCTTTGGAGGACGACGCATCGCGTATGTCAGATAGATTATGACTACAACATCGGACGGCGTCAAGAAGATTCCGACCTGGAACCCAAAGACAGCGCCGTTTTATTTGCAGGTTTTTGCAACACGCTCGTGCTGATGGCGCCCTGTCGCCCACTTCAAGTGGATGAAATCCACATGACACCATGGACGAAATCTCCGTGACGCCACCGCCGCTCATGTCCGGACCCTCTCGCTCACCATCTCGGCGAGCCGCAGCAGGTCCTCAAGACGGAATGGCGCACGCCCGCGTCCCGCCACCACCGCGGGATCCGGTGGCGCAAAGTCCGTCCAGCCCACGGGAATCGACCAGACCGTGCCGTCCGGCCGTTGCACCGTGACCCGGTCTTCTCCCCAGAGGGACTTGGTCACCACGAACGGGAAGCGGGCGCCCCGGAGCGGATGGAACGGGTGGGTGATCCGAATCTGTGGTGCTTCAACAGCACCGGGAGCATTCTGCAGCTTTGACGAAGGGTTCTGTGGAGGGAGGTGTGAAATACGTCCGGAACCTGGTGTTCCGGCCGCGGCTGGCGGTCGAGAGCTGGACGGCGCTCAACGCGGCGATCATCACGGAGCTGGAGGCCGATTTGCCGATGCGCCACCTCGACGACGGGCGCTCGGTCGAGGAAGCGTTGGCGCAGGAGCGGGAGCACCTGCGGGCGATGCCTGCTCACCTTCCCGCCACCTGCCGCGTCGTCGCGCGAGTGGCCGACAAGTTCGGACACGTCCACGTGGACCGCGTGACGTACTCGGTGCCGATTCGCCACGCCTACCGGCCGGTGTGGGTGAAGCTGTATCACGACCGGGTGGCGATCGCGGTCGGCGCCGAGGTGGTCGCAGAGCATCGCCGGGTGTTCTGCCGGGGCGCCAAGGTCCTCGATGCGCTTCACGTGCTGCCGTTGCTGGAGCGCAAGCATCGGGCCGTGGCCGAGGCGACGGCTCTCCTCGACTGGCGGCTGGCCCCGGTGTGGCAGCGGGCGCGGGCGGAGCTGGCCAAGCACACGCGCAAGCCCGATCAGGAATGGGTCCGGATGCTGCGGCTGATGGAGACCCACCCGGCCCCGGCCGTCGAGCGCGCGGTGACGGCCGCCCTCGAGCGCCATTCGCCGCGCCTGGAGACGGTGCGGCTCATCCTCCGTCAGCAGCAGGCCGGCCCGCCGCCGGTGTGCCCGCCGGTCGCAGGCGTGCGTCCGGAGCTGGCGCGGATCGCGGTACCCGCTCCGAAGCTGTCGGCGTATGACGCGCTGGTGGAGGACCCCTGCTGATGGCTACCACAATTGCCGAGCCCCCGCATCTGGCGGCGGACCTGAAGACGCTGTGCCTGTCGACGATCGGGGCGCAGTGGCGGCTGCTGGCCGAGCAGGCCGCCCGCCAGCGACAGGCGCCGGCCGACTACCTGGCGCAGCTGGTGCACCTGGAGGTGACCGGACGCCGGGAGCGCCGCATCCAACGCCGCATCCAGGATGCCCGCTTCCCGATGCTGAAGACGCTGGACGCCTTCTCGTTCGAGGCGCAGCCCGACCTCGACCGCGACGCGATCCTGCAGGTCTTCGACTGCCGCTTCGTCGCCGACGCCGCCAACGTCGTGTTCGTCGGCGGAGTCGGCACGGGGAAGACGCATCTGTCCATCGCCTTGGGGATGACCTGCTGCCAGCATGACTACCGGGTGCGGTTCGTGACCGCGGCCGAGCTGGTCACGCTGCTCGTCGAGGCGCAGCAGCAGGGCAGGTTGGCCCGAAAGCTCGCCCAGCTCGCCCGCTTCGATTTAGTCATCGTCGACGAGCTGGGCTACGTTCCGCTCGACAAGGCCGGCGCCGACCTGCTGTTCGGGTTCATCAGCCAGCGCTACGAACGCCGGAGCCTGGTGGTGACGACGAATCTGCCGTTCGCGCGCTGGTCCGAGGTCTTCCTCGACCCGACGGCGGCCGCCGCGGTCATCGACCGGATCGTGCATCACGCGACGGTCTTGCAGACCACCGGCGGCAGCTTCAGGCTGCAGGCCGCCAAGCGGAACCAGGCGCCGGCACCCGGCAAGAGGGGAGCCCGTTGATGCCTCCGGGTCGTGCACCTGTCGGCAATTATTCTGCCGGTCGCCGTGGTGGCGATGGGCCGGTTGCGGGAGCACCCGCGGCGCGTGTGGCACTGCCCGTTTTCCTCACGGAGGACGGGTTGGTCACCGGATGCGCAGGTTCGGCGATTGCGCGAGAAGCGGATGGCAGGCAAGACGTTGGCGGCGGCCGCCGCGGCGGCGGGGATGAGCGGCGGGCGGCGCGCAAGGCGACGAAGCCGAGGTGCTGTCCACGCTGCTCGCCGAGCGCTACGAGCGCCGCTCGGTGATGGTGACGAGCAACCTGGTGTTCAGCCCGTGGGACCGGAACGTCCGGGCGCCGAGCCGCCTGACACCGGTCCGTTACGTAACAGTGAGGAGTAGTCGTGGCGTTGACGAACGCGGAGCGGCAGGCGCGTTACCGGGAGCGGCGGAAGGCCGGCGAGTCCCGGACCCGGTACCGCCGGCCGGCGGACCGGAGAACGCGGCCACAGCAGTGGAACGACGCGGTGCAGACGCTCCTGGCGCTGCAGGACCAGTACCGGGAGTGGCGGGACGCGTTGCCGGAATCCCTCGCCGGGTCCGCGACCGCGGAGTTGCTCGAGCAGGCGATCTGGATCTGTCGGTGCTGGAGGCTGTCGAGCTGCCCAGGGGCTTCGGGCGTGACGGCTAGACCGCCGGCGACAGCTTCCGGTTGGCGGCCACGAAGGGGAGCCGGGCGCCGGCATCCGGAGGCCGTTGATGCCTGTGGGGTCGTGCTCCTCGGTTCGGACCCGCCCCCGGGACGCACGGCAAGCTTGTCGGGAGGTCGGCGCCGCGTAGCTGCGGGACGGGCGGCGTGTCAACGCGCTGCGCGCGTCCTCCGCTCCGCTACGGCCCTTCGGGTGACACACCGCCCGCCCCGCGGCTCGGATGGCAGTTATGGGCCTTGCGGCCCGGCCTGGACGCGCGCGTCCCGACCGTCCACAACGTCCCAGGGACCCGGCGCGCCACCGAACGCCGAACGCCGCACCGGACCGGAACCGCCGGCTCGGGATTGGGGTCGGGGACGGCGGGTTCCCGGCGCGTGGCGCCGGGTGCGCCGTTTCGCTGTGTCGAAGGAGGGTTGATGTACTGACAGAGCCAACCGGGGGTCCCTTTTCACGTGGCCGCAGGGGTCCCTTTTTTAGTTGCCATTTCCAGCGTTCGGAGCAGCGGCGGCTGGCCTCGGAGCCGGAGGATGCGAAGGCGCTCAAGGGGACGCGCTATGCGTTGCTGAAGCACCCGGCGCGGCTGAGGCCTGGTGAGGCCCGGCGTCTGGAGACGTTGCGTCGTAAGAACCGGGCGCTGGACCGGGCCTACGAACTGAAGGAGTACCTGGCGACGATCCTGGGGCAGGCGACACCCGAGGATGCGCCGGCGCTGCTCGATGAGTGGCTGGAGTGGGCTGCGCGGTCCCGCCTGACGCCGTTCGTGAAGCTGGGGCGTACGATTCGGAAACACGCTGAAGGCATCCTGGCGTACCTGGACACGAAGATGACGAACGGTCCGGTGGAGGGCATCAACAACAAGCTGCGGGTGATCGCGCGTCGCGCCTATGGCTTCCACTCGCCCGGCGCGTTGATCTCGATGCTGTTCCTCTGCTGTGGAGGCATAGAACTGGCGCCGCCTCTACCCACACGCATTTGAGGAGACTCGAATGCCGCGACCAGCACGTTCACATCCGGGAATCACCGGTCCGTCGCATCCAGCAAAGATCGATTGCAGGAGCCATTGATGCCGGGCCGCAAACCACCGCGGCGTGGAGAGACCGGCAACGGGTTCATGGCCCCGCCACGCCGTGGTGTCGAACGCAGGCGGAGAACCAGCCCCTCCTCGACCACGGCGGCTAGCGTAGTGCGTTCCCTAGCGGCCTGCGCACGAGCTTGGGCGAGCAACTCGTCACGAATGTCAACTGTCGCCTTCACCATAATCATCGTACCACGCATTTCGCCGAGGCCCACGCCGTGGCGCAGGGCGTTTTCTCTCCACGGCGGTACCACCGGACGGCGTTCGCCGCCTCGACGCCCTGACTCGACGGCCCGCGGCCCGAGGATGCGGCTCCCTACCGCGCCGAGCTCCACGACCACGGGAGAGCAACGCCGAGCGCCTCGCGGGGTGGTGGACTCACGGGCTGCCCCCGCAGCTCGTGAACCGTGGCCGCCGACACGCCGCTCACCGCGGCGGCTTCCGCAGGCCCTCACACGTCCGCGCCACGCCGCCGTGTCGAAGACCGGCCCCGACGGGATGCGGGTGCGCATCGCCGCGATCTGGTGGTGACCACCTACGCCATGCTCACCCGCCAGCCCTGGCTGGCGGACGTCTGCATCCTGTCGCTCAAGGCGGGGGGCATCTAGTGGAACCCCGCGGTCGAGAACCAGGCGACGGACCGAGCGTTTCGCATCGGCCAGCACCGCAGCGTGCTCGTCCACAAGTTCGTGACCAGCGGTACCATCGAGGAGAAGATCGAGCTGATGCTCGCGGAGAAACGACAGTTGGCGGATGAACTGATAGACGGCGACGGCGAGGTCGGCCTCACTGAGCTGCCCGACGACGAGCTACTCGACCTGGTGCGTCTCGACGTCACGCGCGCGGCCCCGTAGGAATCCCGCCGTGCGCTGGTTTCCACCCCACGTTCCCGTCGGCGCCCGGCGCGCCAGAGTGGCCCGGGTCTCGGACGAGCTGCGCCGGAACGGCGTGGACGTGCAACCCGTCCACATCGAGGGACGCTCCATCGCCCGCAGCTTCTGGGGCCGGCGCTGGTGCCACCATCTGGAATCGTGCTCGGACTTCGAGAACCGCCTGCCGCGGGGCCGCGCGTATGTCCGCAACGGCTCCGTCTGTCACCTGGACGTCCACGCCGGCGGGGTCGACGCCATGGTCGTCGGATCGGACCTCTATCACGTCGTCGTGCGCATCCGGAAGCTCGGGCAGGTCGCCTGGAAGGCCATCCGGGCCGAGTGCGCGGGCCGGGTCGGATCCGTCCTCGAGCTGCTCCAGGGGCGGCTGTCCGATCACGTCCTGCGCGTCGTCACCGATCCCGACCGCGGCCTGTTCCCGAAACCCGGCGAGATTACCCTCACTTGCGACTGTCCCGACTGGGCGGTGATGTGCAAGCACGCGGCCGCCGTGCTCTACGGCGTCGGCAGCCGGCTCGACGACCGTCCCGAGCTGCTCTTCCGCCTGCGGGACGTCGACGCCGAAGACCTGGTCGTCGGCGACATGGCGTTGCCGGACGCCTCGGCGGGGGACGACGTCCTCGCCGGCGATCTCGCGGACATCTTCGGCATCGATCTCGACCCGGCGGACAGCGGCGCGTCGGCCGCTCGGCAGAAGACCACCGGACGCCGCCGGCCCCGCCGCGGGAGGCCGTCCGGGTTCCAGCCTACGGGGCCGCCGGGTGGCGGAGCTGCGCCGCCGGGGCGGATTCTCGGTCCCCGAGTTCGCCGGCCTGCTCCGCGTATCCGCGTCGACGGTGTACCGCTGGGAAGCGGCCCGCGGGCCGCTCGCCCTCCGAGCCGGTCAGGAGGACGCCTTGCAGGTGTTGTACCGGGAAATCGAGAAACGCCAGACTGAGTGATCCTGCGCGGTCGTGGCCGGAGCGCCGTGGCAGACGCGCCATTCCGCCCCCGCGAGAGCCAGGTCCGGACGCGGGCGCAGGTTATCGGACGCAGGGGCGCCCGCGGACCGCCGCGGTCAACAGGTGCGGGTGAGGGCGTCCTCAGCCAGGCCGACCCCCGGAGATGGCGATGCCGGCGGTGACGATCAGGTTGGCCGGAACGCCGTGGCGGACGCACCGTCCGCCACCCAACAGCCGACCCCCTCGCCAGCCCGTCAGTGCGATGACTCCGTCGCGACTGTCGCCAGCCGGCCGTTTCCCACCGGCTCACCCAACGCCGTGGATCAGGGAGAATGCTCCGATGACCGCTCACAACCGGACGCTGCTTGCGAAGCTCGCGCCGATGTTCGGCGCGCAGCAACGGTGGGCGAAATCGCCCAGGTGCGGACCCAGGCAACAGGGCAAGAGGGCGAGCGGCCGGATCGGTCAGGTAGGCGGCGACGAGGACGGGCGCGGACGGGAAGGCCTCGGCCACTGGCCGGCGTAGGCGCGGCGGGGGCGACGGCCACGTCTGAGCGGCAATCCTGTGCACTCGGGTGGAGCCGCTCGTGCTCCAGGCGTTTAGAATCACCTCGACACACCCGACAAACTTGGCGCTCGAAGTCGGTTCCCGGAGACTGGAGGGGATGTATGAAGCTGCTTCTCGCGGTGCTCATGCTGTTCGCGGGCACGATGCCCGCGGCCGCCCAATGGCTGGATCGTCCCTGGCCGGGCATCCCGCGCACGGCTGACGGGAAGCCGAACCTCACCGCGCCGGCGCCGCGTGGCCCCGATGGTCAGCCGGATTTGACCGGCGTGTGGAACGGGCCGCCTCCCGTCGCCCGTCCCGATCCCGCCACCTTGCAGCCGTGGGTCACCGACCTCGCCCGTCGGCGTCAGCAGGAGTACTACAAGATGCGCCCCTTTTTCCAGTGTCTGCCGAGCGGGCCCGAGACCGAGCGGTCTGGCGGCTGGAAACGCTTCCTCCACACGCCGACCGCCGTCGCGATCCTGAACGATGACCTCACCTATCGCGTGATCCACATGGACGGCCGCGAGCTGGAAGCCGACCCTTTTCCAAGCTGGATGGGTTACTCGGTGGGGCGCTGGGACGGCGACACGCTGGTCGTCGACAGTGCCGGGTTCAACGACAAGACGTGGGTGAGTCGCTACGGGGTCTCGCACACGGAGGCGCTGCGGCTCACAGAGCGCTACCGGCGTCCCGACTTCGGCCACCTGCAGGTGGAGGTCACCTTCACCGATCTCGGTGCGTTCGCGAAGCCGTGGGGCTTTACGGTGAACATGGTACTGGCGGCCGATACGGACATGCTCGAGGCGGTCTGCGAACGGAGCAGCGAAGACTGGGCGGGCAGCCTCTCGGACGCCGCCAATCGGGCAGTATCCGTGCCGCCCGACGTGCTGGCACGATACGTCGGCGTCTACAGCGGGATATACGGGGGAAACGAGCGGACGTACGAGGTGTCGCTCTCCGGCGGCCAATTGATCGCCACCATTATCGGTGCCTACGACGCGGTGGGCCTCGGTGCCGCGGGCCTCGACCAGGGCGCGCCGCGGCCGCTGGTGCCGCAATCCCAGACGCTGTTCGAAGGCCTGGGACTCGGTTACCGGTTCATTGTCAACGACGAAGGCGTGGCGACAGACCTCATGGTGATTCACGTCTCTGGCGACTATAGATACTCGCGGCAGCGGTGACCCCTGTCGCGCCGCCGCTATCTTGCCCATCGCCATGGCTGTTCAGGTGTACGGGGCTGCTCAACTGTGTTGGCGATCGCCACCGTGTAGCTGCCCGCGCCGGTGTTCGACGCGGCCCTGGACAACGGTGGACCCGTCCCCGCCGACCGCCATCCCGACCGGCATCAGGTTAACGGAACCCCGGTTATCCGACCCAGATGGCCGTTTTGGGTGTCCACCGAGGCCCCCCGGCCCGGCCGAGGTCGCCCGCGCGGCCAAGCAGCTCGTCGCCGGGGGTCGCCGAAAGGCAGACTGAACCCTCGTGGTACGCTGATCTGGAGATGAAGACGATATCGCCCACAGCCGCGGCAGGGCGCTGCGACGAGCTACTTGAGGTACTGCCGGACCGGAGCGAATACCTCGAAGCATGCCGCGACTTCTATCGGGCTGCGGGCAACGCCAGAGAACGGGCTGGCAACCTCGACGCGGTCCTCCGGGCAGCAGCAACGGATACGCTGTCCCGAGGCCTGCAGAGCCCAGACGGCGCAAGCCAGAGAAGGAAACTGAAAGGCGGACACCGGATCGTGCTGCCGGGCGTATCGGGACCCGTTAGCCTGCATTATTCACGAAGGTCCAGATTCGACCGCCAAAGGGCGTGATCGGCGCAGGAATGGGTCTCGGACATCGCTGCCTGCAAGCGGAGCCGGGGTTTGAGCAGCCGACCGGGGGGGCATGACGGACGCGAGGGTTGGGCAGCGACAGCCCCGCCGGCGGAGCGGCCCATGCCGCCCAGGAAGCAGGTGGGCGCGGCGCAACGGGTGGGCTATCCGGCGCGCGCGCCCAGCGCGAGTGCGATGTGCCGCCACGCCTCGAGGTGCGGCGTCGAGCGCGGCAGATGCAGAACCACGCGGCGGACCGAGCGGACGACGTGGACCCCCAGCTTCAGCAGCCGGTCGCGCAGCCACGTCACCTGGCTGCGGGCGCACGCAGTACGCGCCGCCCGCAATCGCAGTTCCTGCATGAGCACGTAGGCCGCGGCGGTCAGGAAGACGCGCAACTGGTTCGCCGAGAACAGACAGCAGCTCGTGCGGTCGATTTGCAACCCATCGAGCAGTTCCTTGATCCGATTCTCGATGTCCCCGCGAGCACAGTAGACCTTCTCATAGATGAAGCGCGGCGTCTGCCGCAGATTCGTCACCACGAACCGCGGGTTGTCCCGCGGCTCGCGGTCTCCGAGGCGAACGACTTCGGCCTTGATCACGACCCGGCGCTCGTGGTCCCACGTGCCGGCGGCGTAGCGGGTGTCGGTATAGACGTGCGCGGTCTCGCCACCGACCTCGCTCTGCGCGCGGGCCACCTGCATGGCGGACTCCGCATGCCGCTGCAACACCGCGTTCTTCGCCATTGCCACGACGTAGTCGAGCCGGGGCTCCGCATCCAGGAAATCGAAGATCTCCGGGGTCGCAAAGCCCCCGTCGAGCCGGACGAGAAACCGCGCCCGCGGAAACGCGGCCCGCAACAGCGGGAGCAGCCGACACAGCAGGCCGAGGGTCCCGTCGGCGGCCACTGCCTTCCCGGGCCGCAGCACCGCCGCGCACAGATACTGCTCCGCCTCGCGGTCGAAGCTCAGAAACCCCAGCATCGGCAGATAACACCAGCCGCCATAGTGCCCGTTGAAGAACGTGAGCTGCTGGGCCCCGTGCGTCAGGTCGTCGGTCGGGTCCAGATCGATCGTGATCCGGCGCGCCCGCCCCTGCAGGCGACGCCGATGACGTTCGATGACGCACGCCGCCAACTCGCGCCCCATCCGGTAGAGCACGCTGCGGCGCGCGCCGTTCTCGAATCGCGAGATCGTGGGTTGCGACGCCAAGGGCGCGCCGGACACCGGGTCCCGCCCGAGCAGCAGCTTGTGGATGGGGTCGTCGGCCAAGTGGTCGGCATCGTTGCCATCGGGATGACCGCACGCGATGCCGAAGACCCGCTGGCCGATCAGGTCCGCGAGCGTGTGCCGAATCTTCCCGGGTGCGCGTTTGTCGGCCAGACACCGGGCGAACGCCTTGACCAAGCCATACACGCGCTCGGCCGCCTTGAGCAGGACGGCGCCGCCGTCGGAACTCGCGTGTTCCTGGTTGAACGTGGCGACGAGGGGCTTGTCGAACAGATCCGGGAACAGAACAGTCTGTGGTATCGTATCAGGTGTCACGCAGGGGCCTCCGTTGTGGCTAAACGTTTGTATACACTACGTTTGTACCACACGGAGGCTCCTGTGTCTCTCCCAAAACAACACCTTCACGCATAATCCGGGTTAGAGCGCCGGCGTGGCTGCACTTCGAGACGATCAGATTCCCGCCCAGCTACAGTCTCGTCGAAGTGACCATCCCTGCCCGCGCAATCCGAAGCGTCGCAATCGCAGAAACCTGTGTCCGGCCAACCGGATCACCCATTGCGACCGTAGGGTGCTTCGGCGATCCAGTGAAGGTGGACAAGTGGATCCAGGAGCAGAGGGGGCAACAAGCGACGGCGAAGTCAGCGGCTGACGTATGGGAGTACTACCGGTCATGCGGAATCGAAGCCTAACGTGGTCCCGGTGGTTTGGACAACTCGAGGGCTTGGTTAAGGTGTATTCCGATTGCGAAATCACGCCCTCATCGTCCTCCGCTCCTGCACTGACCGGCGGCTGCCATGGTTGGCACGAGGCCGGTTCGTACCCGGTTATCGATGATGATGATGCGTTGTGGAACTGTGGGAATCTCGCGGCCGGCGCGCAGGCATGGGCGGCGGCGCTCGCCCGCGAGATTTCCAACGGCCTGTGGGCGCCCGCCTCGCCTCCCTCCGGATTCAGCGCGACGGTGAGCGGGCGTCCACAGGCCGGGCAGGTCCACATCGCCGGGTGGGACATGGTGCTCGGTCCGCTCATGCGCTGACGGCTTCCTCCTTTTCGATGAACTGGAACGGTGCTGGAGCCGGTCAACGACCGGCTCACCGGCAGCCGGACGAAACACCGTCCACCCCGATGAAACGGGACCGTGCTGGAGCCGGTCAACGACCGGCTCACCGACGTGGTCCGGTTCTCCGGAAAGGTCCCGAACTTGGTCAAGGTGGACCCCGGTTGGTAAATCACGCCCCGCGTCGTCCCTTGCCTCCCACGCTCGCCGGCGGCTGCCACGGTCGTCACGGCGTCGGTCGTGGCCGCGATGCCCGCCGTAGTGGTCCCACGCCCCGCTGCCCGCGTGTTCACGCCGCCCGCTCCTCGCGGTAGGCTTCGGCCGGCGTGCGTCCGCCGAGCGCCGAGTGCGGACGCACGTCGCTGTAAAATGTCATCCATTCCGAGATCACCTGCTCGGCCACAAACCCGTCCGCCAGTTCGTGAAGATACACCGCTTCATACTTCAGCGACCGCCAGAGCCGCTCGATGAAGACGTTATCCAGGCACCGACCGCGGCCGTCCATCGAGCACCGCGCGCCCGCAGCCTGGACACGGTCGGTAAACGCCGCGCTCGTAAACTGCGACCCCTGGTCGGTGTTGAAGATGCCGGGCGTCCCCGTCTGCAGCGCCGCCTCCAGCGCCTCGACGCAGAAGCTGCTGTCCATCGTGTTCGACAGCCGCCACGACAGCACATGTCGGCTGGCCCAGTCCATGATCGCGACCAGGTACAGAAAGCCGGTCGTCACTGGGATGTACGTGATGTCCGCGCACCACACCTGGTCCGGACGGTCGATCTTCAGTTCGCGCAGCAGGTACGGGTAGACGTGGTGATCCGGCTGCGCGTCGCTCGTGCGCGGCTTGCGGTAGATCGCCTCCAGGCCCATCAGGCCCATCAGGCGCCGGACTCGACGGCGCCCCGCCGCCACGCCCTCGCGCCGCAGGTGGCGCGCCATCTGCCGACTGCCGTAGAACGGGTACTGGAGCGACAAGGCGTCCATCCGCCGCATCAACGCCAGGTTCTCCGCGCTCTCTCCCCGCGGCGCGTAGTACACCGATGAGCGGCTGATGCCCATCAGCACGCATTGGCGCCTGATGCTCAACGCGCCGTCCCGGTCGACCAGGTTCCGCCGCGCCGGCCGGCTCATCGCTGCAACCCCCGCTGAAAAAAATCCCGTTCCATCGTCAACTCGCCGATCTTCGCGTGCAGGTCGCGGATCGTCGCCTCGTGCTCCGACGGGCCGGGCGATCCGCCGCGGGCGAACACCTCGTCCAACCCCTCGACCGCCTGCCGCTTCCAGGTGCCCACCTGGTTCGGATGGACCTCGTGCTTGGCCGCGATCGCCTGCACCGTTCGGTCCCCCCGCAACGCCTCGAGCGCCACCCGCTTCTTGAAGTCCGCCGTGAACCGGCGGCGCCGTTTCGTCGTCATCCCAGTGCCTCCCCAAGGCCCTGGAATACACCTTAGCCGGTTGTCCGAAAAACCGAGACCACCTCAGCCGGCCCGACCGCCTGACCGCCGAACGGGTCCGGGCGGCAGTCGTCTTGGCCTACGTCCGGTGGTCGGCCGCCACTTCGTTGTCGGCCCCGCCGCCCTTCCCCCCCCATGGAGCCTGAGCCCCCTGCGCGAGGTCTGACCGCCGGCTCGCCCTTGGCAGACGCACCGTCCGCCCCCAGCCGGTGCGGGAAGCGTGGTCAGCAGGTGCGGAGGTGGCTGGAGCGCCGTGGCAGACGCGCCGTCCGCCCCCGGCCGGCACAACCAGCCCAGAGCGGGCCGGCGAGGGTGAGCTGGTTCGGTTTCCACCCCCGGCCCCCCCTGGAGCCGAACCAGTCTGTGGCTCGCGAACGGGCACGCCCGGGCCAGCGGCGGTCCCCCTGCCAACGGACGGGTGGCCAGGCGTGGCCGTGCACCCCTCGCCGCCGAAGCGCTCCGGTTGACAGAATCACCCATTATCAGACCCAGGAGGAGTCTTCACACCACCATCGTGGAGGAACTTACCGTCCTTGTCGGGCAACACCACCAACAGGGGGCGCTTGAGCGCTTTAGCGGCGCGGCGAACAACATCCGCCGCATCTTGGTCTTTCACCTTCATCAGCTCTGACACGATCGCTTCCATCTTCTCGATCGCGTCCTTGCGGGCGGCTTGATGGTCTTTGGGTAGATTGGACGAGTCGAACAGAAGGGGAGAGTCAGCCATATCGGCAGACGGTATACCACACCCTGAATCACTCGAGCCTAGCGGGCGGCCGTCGAGCGGGGTGTCGACCAGTCTGGTCGAACGGCCGCGGCCAGGGGGGAACCGGTCGTCGAGCAGCTGACCGCCGGGCGGCACGTCCGGCCTCTCGGCCACGTCTAAGCTGGCTGCGGCGCGGCCGCGCGAGGCGCGGACCGAGCGCGGTCTGGAGTTGCAAGGCAAGGTTCCACGCATCCGATCATCCCGCAGCGGCTGGTCTCATGGCGAGAGCGTACCTACGAGCTCGACCCAAAGAGAACGGGATCGCGCTGAAGTTCAAGTGGTGAGCGTGGAGAACTACCCGTATGGCCCGAGGCCCTCCACCCGGCGGCCCGGCCCGTCTCGCCGTACCGTGGTGGACTCACGGTCCGCCCCCGGCAGGCGGGAACCGTGACCGCCGACACGCCGCTACACCGCGGTGGCTTCCGGATCCATGCGCAGGCCCTCACACGTCGCGCCCCGCCGCGGTGCCGGGACTGACTCGCCGCACGCCGCCCCGTCAC
The DNA here is from genome assembly GCA_965215895.1 of Vicinamibacterales bacterium. Lineage (GTDB taxonomy): Bacteria > Acidobacteriota > Vicinamibacteria > Vicinamibacterales > UBA8438 > JAJEEA01. Next base: position 56,113 of record CBDCEY010000003.1, read on the forward strand.
GCGCGTTTTTGCGCTCGGCACCGTGGGCGCGATAGATTTCGCTCAGAATGGAAGGTGCGAAATGCAACAGCCAGACATCATTCACAGGCCACCGCCACCGCCCCCCCAGCCGCCGCGGCCCGTCCCGCCCCGCCCGCCTGCACCGCCCCCAGAATCGTGGCCCGCGGCGCGCCTGGCTCCGCGGCGAGGTCTCGCGGAACCTGGGCGGCCGGGGCGCGCCGACGGCCGCCGGCGAGCTGGCGGGGATTTCGTCGGGGCCGGGGTCGAGCGGCACCGTGACGGCCCGGTTCTGATTCGGCTTCCAGCGCTGCGCTGCCGGCCTTCCTTGGAGCTATGATTCCGTCGTCATGCCAAACAACACCGAGCGCACGGCCTGGCTCGTAGGTCTCGTAGGTGCACTCGTCTTGGGCATGCCTGCCGTCGGCAGCGGGCAAGGCACCGTGGCGGACGACCGCGCCGCCCTCGAAGCACTCTACGACGCCACCAACGGCGCAAACTGGTCCCGCAACGACAACTGGAAGACCGACGAGCCACTCGGGCAGTGGTTCGGGGTCAGGACTAATAGTGACGGCCGCGTCACGCGCTTGGAGCTCGTCGACAACCGTTTAACCTGCATTATTCATGAAGGTCCAGATTCGACCGCCAAAGGGCGTGATCGGCGCAGGAAAGGGTCTCGGACATCGCCGCCTGCAAGCGGAGTCGGGGTTTGAGCAGCCGACCGGGGGGGCATGACGGACGCGAGGGTTGGGCAGCGACAGCCCCGCCGGCGGAGCGGCCCATGCCGCCCAGGAAGCAGGTGGGCGCGGCGCAACGGGTGGGCTATCCGGCGCGCGCGCCCAGCGCGAGTGCGATGTGCCGCCACGCCTCGAGGTGCGGCGTCGAGCGCGGCAGATGCAGAACCACGCGGCGGACCGAGCGGACGACGTGGACCCCCAGCTTCAGCAGCCGGTCCCGCAGCCACGTCACCTGGCTGCGGGCACACGCAGTACGCGCCGCCCGCAATCGCAGTTCCTGCATGAGCACGTAGGCCGCGGCGGTCAGGAAGACGCGCAACTGGTTCGCCGAGAACAGACAGCAGCTCGTGCGGTCGATTTGCAACCCATCGAGCAGTTCCTTGATCCGATTCTCGATGTCCCCGCGAGCACAGTAGACCTTCTCATAGATGAAGCGCGGCGTCTGCCGCAGATTCGTCACCACGAACCGCGGGTTGTCCCGCGGCTCGCGGTCTCCGAGGCGAACGACTTCGGCCTTGATCACGACCCGGCGCTCGTGGTCCCACGTGCCGGCGGCGTAGCGGGTGTCGGTATAGACGTGCGCGGTCTCGCCACCGACCTCGCTCTGCGCGCGGGCCACCTGCATGGCGGACTCCGCATGCCGCTGCAACACCGCGTTCTTCGCCATCGCCACGACGTAGTCGAGCCGGGGCTCCGCATCCAGGAAATCGAAGATCTCCGGGGTCGCAAAGCCCCCGTCGAGCCGGACGAGAAACCGCGCCTGCGGAAACGCGGCCCGCAACAGCGGGAGCAACCGACACAGCAGGCCGAGGGTCCCGTCGGCGGCCACTGCCTTCCCGGGCCGCAGCACCGCCGCGCACAGATACTGCTCCGCCTCGCGGTCGAAGCTCAGAAACCCCAGCATCGGCAGATAACACCAGCCGCCATAGTGCCCGTTGAAGAACGTGAGCTGCTGGGCCCCGTGCGTCAGGTCGTCGGTCGGGTCCAGATCGATCGTGATCCGGCGCGCCCGCCCGTGCAGGCGGCGCCGATGACGCTCGATGACGCACGCTGCCAACTCGCGCCCCATCCGGTAGAGCACGGTGCGGCGCGCGCCGTTCTCGAATCGCGAGATCGTGGGTTGCGACGCCAAGGGCGCGCCGGACACTGGGTCCCGCCCGAGCAGCAGCTTGTGGATGGGGTCGTCGGCCAAGTGGTCGGCATCGTTGCCATCGGGATGACCGCACGCGATGCCGAAGACCCGCTGGCCGATCAGGTCCGCGAGCGTGTGCCGAATCTTCCCCGGTGCGCGTTTGTCGGCCAGACACCGGGCGAACGCCTTGACCAAGCCGTACACGCGCTCGGCCGCCTTGAGCAGGACGGCGCCGCCGTCGGAACTCGCGTGCTCCTGGTTGAACGTGGCGACGAGGGGCTTGTCGAACAGATCCGGGAACAGAACAGTCTGTGGTATCGTGTGAGGCGTCACGTAGGGGTCTCCGTTGTGGCTAAACGTTTGTATACACTACGTTTGTACCACACGGAGGCTCCTGTGTCTCTCCCAAAACAACACCTTCACGCATAATCCGGGTTAAGCGGCACGATTCCCGTCGAAATCGGGAACCTGACCAGCCTGTCCGAGCTGTTTCTCGGCTTCAGCCAGTTGAGCGTGTTTCTAGGCTTCAGCCAGTTGAGCGGCACAATTCCCGTCGAAATCGGGAACCTGACCAGCCTGACAGCCCTGTTTCTCGGCGGCAACCAGTTGAGCGGCACGATTCCCGTCGAAATCGGGAACCTGACCAGCCTGAGAAGCCTGATGCTCGGCGGCAACCAGTTGAGCGGCACGATTCCCGTCGAAATCGGGAACCTGACCAGCCTGTCCGAGCTGTATCTCAACGACAACCAGTTGAGCGGCACAATTCCCGTCGAAATCGGGAACCTGACCAGCCTGAGTCGATTGCGTATCGACACCACCACCGGACTCTGTCTGGCTCCGGACTTCGACTTGGCATCCCCGTTCGCAACGCAGTCACGCCTCTCCGTGTGCGCCGCACTGACGCCGAAGGCCCGGGAGGTGGTACAGGCGGCGGTGAACGATGCCATTGCGGCCGCGACGGACGGTGAGGGTCTGCGCACAGGGGGCTCGTCGGTGACGGTGCCGTTGGACGCGTTGTTCACGTTTCCGTCGTCGGTCGCGTCGGCAGTGACGTATGCGGGGACGACGTTCTCGGTATCGTCGACGGCGCCGGGCGTGGTTTCGGTATCGACCACGGCCGTCGGTCCGGGAGTGGTGTTGACGCCGGGCGCGGACGCGGGGACTGCAGCGGTCACGGTCGATGCACGGCCGGAGGGACAGCCGGCCGCGACGCCGGTGGCGTCGGTCATGTTCGAGGTAGAGGTAAATACGACGGTGCCCGCACTGCCGGCCGTAGCGGTGGCGTTGCTGGGGCTGTTGCTGGCTGCCGGCGCGCGCCGTCGCGCGACGAGGTCATAACCGCCGGCAGCGAGGTCTGGCGGGAACTCGAAGGGCGGCGGTGAGGGGCTCCAGGGTCCGATAACGGGAGCATTATGGGCGTCAACCTCCGCGAGGTAGGGTCAGAGGTACCGCGCCACAGCCCCGCGTTCGGCCGTCGCCCCGGCGCTGTAGTGCGCCACCATCCGGCTCGTCTTCCAGTTCCCGGCCAGCATCACGTCGGTGGTCGACGCGCCCCGGCTCGTGAGCTCCGACGCCAGCCCGACCCGCCCCGAGTGGGCGGTCACCCGCTCGACGCCGGCGGCCCGGGCCGCCGCCTGGAACCGCAGCCCCACCATCTTCGGCGAGAGCGGCGCGACGCGGTCCGTCGGCCCCGGGGTCGCGGCGGCCCGCAGGGTCCGGATCGCGCGGGCGACGCCGCCCTTCACGAACCGGACGTCCGTCGTCTCGCCCTCCTGGTTCGTCTTGCTCCGGCGGACGGTGACCAGCACCCCGTCGCCGTCGGCCGCGTCGGCGACGTCGGCCCAGCGGAGGGCGCTGACCTCGCTCCGCCGCATCCCGGCCATGAAGAGGAGCCCTGCGATCACGGCGTCGAGGCGGCCGCGCTCGCGGGCGACGGGGTCGGACTCGACGCCGCGGCCGCGGCGTCGAGTCCGGTGGCAGGTGGCGAGGACGGCGGCCAGGTCCGCCGCCCCGAACCCCCGCGTCTCCCCGCGGCCGCGGTCTGAGGCGGTCCGCCGGTAGCCGGCGAGGATCCGGGCGGTGCGTTCCCCGGCCGGGCTCGGCTCCCCGGCGAGGCGGGCCCGGAAGCACGCCCCGGCCACCGCCGTCGAGGCGCTTGCCGGGGCTCGCCCCAGGTCGTGGAGCTCGGCGAGGTAGGCGGCGAGGGTCACGTCCTCGAGCCCCCGGCCGTCGAGCCAGGCGTCGAGGCCCGGAGTACGCCCGGCGGGTGTTCGGGGAGAGGGCCGACAAGGAACTTCCACCGCAAGAACGCCCGCGCCGGGGGTTGACGCGGCCGTCCGCCCCCGACCCTTCGATCGCGGTCGCCAGCGATCGAGGACGACCGCGAGGGGCAGCCTGGAGTTCCGCCCGGCGCCATCCGCGACGCCCGGCGAGGTCCTGGCCGTCGCTGTCGGCCCGAGCCGGACATCGAGGTCGTGGCCCGGCGGCCGACGGGCGCCACGCGCTGTCGCAGGCCCTCGACCTGGCCGGACAATCGTGCTGACCGACATCGAGATGCCGCGGATGACCGGCCTCGATCTTGCGGCCGAACTGGCCCGCCAGGACCGGTCGATTCGCGTCATCGTGCTGACCACGTTCGGCCGCCCCAGAGGTACCTGCGCCGGGCGCTGGACGCCGCCGCAGCCGGCTACCCGCTGAAGGACGCTCCGTCGGCATCTCGCCGCCGAAGTCGGTCCGCTGTTCGCGTCGCAGGCGGGTCACGCACACGACAGACTGTGTGGACCCCCTCACCCTCGCTTTCGGTGGGTGCACGACAGATTTGTGAGATGCCTCTTCAGGCGGCGTTTGCGGACGGACCGGACGGCCCCGGTGGACGATGCCGGGTTGGGGAAGCTGGCGGTGTTCGCGGGGGTCCGAGACTATCCGGCCCGCGTCAAGTGTGCGATCCTGGCGTGGCACACCCTGCGGGCCGCGGTGGGCGACCGACACGATGTCGTGTCGACGGAGTAGCCGCAATCCCCGCCGCGGGCGACGATTCGATTCCGGGAGACAGCGCCAGTGGGAATCTTCAACTTAGATACCTCGATTCGGGGCGACCAGCCGGCCGGCGTTGCGAAGACGCCGGCGCCGTCCTCGGAGGCTGCGGCCGCCGCGAGCTCCGCGCGTCCGGACCCTTCCCGGCCCATTCCGCCGAGCGAGCCGCCCGTCCCGGCGCCGCCGGCCACCCACGACCCGATAGAGCGGGACCCGTTGAAGACGCTCGAGCTCAAGCCGAAGCTCATCGAGGCGTTGTCGACCGTCTATGACCCGGAGATCCCGGTCAACATCTACGAGCTGGGGCTCATCTACGACGTCGACGTGAATGCCGACGGGCTGGTGGGAATCCGCATGACCCTCACCTCGCCGGGATGTCCCGCCGCCCAGACCCTCCCGGTCGAAGTGAAGGCGAAGGCCCGGGCGGTGCCCGGGGTCAGCGATGCCTGGGTCGACGTCGTCTGGGAGCCGCAATGGGACATGAACAAGATGTCCGATGCGGCCAAGCTGCAGCTCGGACTCCTGTAGGAGCCCGCAGGCAGACGCGACCTCACCCCGGACCCCTTGCCGACGGCCTTCGTCTTGTTGTCGTCGGCGGTTCTCCGTGCTCCCCTTGCGCCGCGGGTGCACGACAGATTTGTGAGATGCCTCTTCAGGCGGCGTTTGCGGCTCGCCGCTCCCAGAAGTCCTCGAAGCGGCCGCTGAGCAGGCAGCAGCGCAGGGCGATGATGGAATCGGTAAAGGCCGATCTATAAGCAGAGGCAGGACACCCGTCCGGCCGTAGTCGTTTTAGGTGGTAGCGAGAGGGGCTGTCACCCGTCTAGCCTACTAGTTTTTGCATCCATTCTTGTCGCACGTGATTCCCTCTGAGGTCGAGACCCAATGGGTAGGATTAACTTGGGTATCAACGCCACATCCGGTAGTGCCTCCCTTAGTTCCGCTGTGTACTTCCTTTGTAGGCACATGCTTTACGGCCATTGTCATCTCCCAATTCACTTTTCCACTTTAGCTGCCCAGAACAAGCAGATACTACACCGCCGCGCGTCGGCGCGGCGAGCCCGCCCGACGGCGATTGGGGTCCTCGTCACACGCTCCCCCGAACGGCCGCATCCGCAGTCGCCACGTCGCCGAGCACTTTCAGCGGCCCGTGCACGCCGGACACGATCGTGAGCACACTCGCGATGAATGCCAGTCCGCCGTTCACCCACTTCACGATCTGTAGAACCACGATGAGAGCTCCGCCCCGGGTGGAGATCGTAGCACGCGACCGCGCGCCGGAGGTGCAGGCCGCCACGAGTTCCGTGGTGCCGTTGTCGTCCCAATTTTCACGGCTGCGAAGGCGAGGCGCCAGGTCGTCATGGTGACGCACAACGCGAATCTTTGTCGTCAACACGGATGCGGACCAGATCATCATTGCCGAGGCAAATCCACAAATTGATGGCGGGCTCCCGCAGTTGACGTATCGCGCGGGCGGACTGGAGAACCGGGAGATTCGGAGGGCGGTCTGCGACATTCTTGAAGGAGGCGAGGTTGCGTTCCAAGAGCGGGCTCGGCGGTTGCGGGTGGGCTTGGAGCGGTAATCGTGGGAGGTGAGTTCAGCGGCCGTGGAAGGGTACCGACCAGATTCGTGTAGAGTCGAGGGGAGGCGCGTGGCCGGTAGGGGGTCGGTGGCTCGGGTGCCGTCTACGCCGGCGAACGCCTGCGCGGTCGCCGGTCGCAACGGCCGCCGGGCGGGCTGGCACCGTCACGCGGGGCGAAGTGGAGCTCATCGGCCTTCCGCCAGCCACCGACGAGCCGACCGGTCTCGTCGAGAGAACGCGCCGCGTGCTCGTAGCGGCGCTCGTCGAGGTGCCCGATTGGCGGGAGCGGCGGAGGGTTCTCAGCCTGGGTGCTGCCGCCGAGCCTCGGAGCGCCCGGTGACCGATGTCAAGCCCGAGATCAGCCGTCGGCTCGACACCGTTCACCGGGCCGCTCATCAACCCCGGTGGCACGTCCGGGCCAGCCTCCGAGTACACGGCCTCCACGACCTGCTGGCCCCAGCGCGACGCGCGCCTCGACATCGCCGCCGCACCGCGCCGCACCGCGCCGCACTATTTGGTGGCCTCCCGCTGCACGAACCGTAGCGACACGCCGCACGCCGCCGCGATCTTCGTCACCGTTCCCAATCGGGGGTCCCGGTTTCCCGACAGGCTGCGGGAGAGGGCCACGCGGTCGACCTCGGCTCTCCGAGCGATGGTGGAAACGCCCCCCTGGGCCGCCGCGACGTTGCGAAACGCCTTCATCAACAGTCGCGGGTCGCCGTCGGACTCCTCGATCGCCGCGTTGAGGTACGCCGCGACGTCCTCCGGTGTCCGGAGATACTCGCTGGCCTCATGGGCTCTGACGGGCATGCCGCTTCTCCTGTCTGTATGCCTTCCACAGGGCGTGCGCCGTTTGGATGTCGTGCGTCTGACGCTTCTTGGTTCCGCCGGCCAACAGGACGACGAGGTCCTCTCCGTCCCGGCCGTAGTAGACGCGGTAGCCGGGGCCTCTGTTGATCCGCAACTCGAATACGCCCTTGCCGATTCCGCGGTGGTCCCCGAAACTGCCTAGCTCGACACGGTCGAGACGCGTCTGGACACGGGCGCGGATCTCGGCGCTCTGGAGCCGGAACCACGTATCGAACGCGTCCGTGCCGTCCGCCGTGACGTAGCGGACAATCCTGATCACCCGATCTATTGTGTAGCCATCTGGCTACACTAAGTCAAGTGGCAGACGGGGTGGTGGACTCACGGGCTGCCCCGAACCGTTGGCGGTCGCGTGTTCGCGACGGAGCCGCGGCGTCAGCGAGCATCCCGCCCGCCTCGGCCGCCGGGCACTTCGTCGTCGGCCCGTCCGTCGCCACGGAGGCGGCCGCCCTCGAGGACGACCCTGTCGCCGGCGTGGTGGACTCACAGACCCGCCAGCGGCGCCGCGATCGGCGAGCCGTTCGAGCACGACAGCCGCACCGCCAGCGGCGCGGGCGGACGCCCCGCAGGGGGCAGCCCTGGAGTCCGCCCCCGGACGCACGCGCGGCCGTTCGGGGGCCGCCGCCGGCGGCCGACCCGACGCGGTAGGATTCCGTCGCGGGGCGGGGCCAAGCGAGAGCACCAACCGGCCGCGGCGGGCTCGCCGATGCGGGTTGGGTGCCCCGATAGCGGCACGGTAGGCTCGTCGACATTCGACCGCCGGATCTCCAGGCCCCCCACGGCGGTCGCCGGCGATTTCAACCTAACGGTTGTGCTGGGGAGGACGTGAGCCGCGGCGCTCCGTGGTTGGGGTCAGCCGCCGAAAAACCCAGACGGGCCGTCGAACGGTGGGGCCGCGGCGCTCAGCTCGCTCCCCCGCATCCTGGCCATGAAAGAGAAACCCGGGAGATCCACCGGCGGCGAGGCGGCCCGCGCTCGAAGGGCCGACCTCGTCGGACTCGAACGCCGCGACCGCGCCGCCGAGGGTCGGCAGAGGATCGCGGGGCGGTCCGCCGCACCCGAACGGCCTGCGCCTGCCCCTCGACCTCAATCGCCGGTCCCCTGTTGTCGGCCGTGTGGTCGCGGATGTTCCGGGGGGCGGCCAAATCTCGAAGTTCCGGCCCTTCGAGGCCCGCCCGGGCGTGCAGTTCGACGAGGTCGTGCTGCTGGGGCAGACGCACCGTCCGGCCCCGGGCTGAACGCCTCGAAGCTCGGCCGCCGCCGGGGGCTCGCCGGGGCCGCAAGGAAAGACAGGGCGGCGCGGCGGCGAGGGGCTCCGCCTATAATTTCCGTTATGGGCCGCGGCCGAAGCGGTGGGCCGACGCCGTCGGCCAGCTCCGCACCCTGCAGGCCGAGCACGAGGCCTGGCGCGACCAGCTGCCCGGGTCCCCGGCGCACGACGCCCACGCCGGGATCATGGAGAATCCGACCTGATGCTCGACACGCATGCCGTCGCCCGGTCGCTGACCGCGGCCGACTTCACGCCCGCAGGCGGACGCCGTCACGGACGCTCTCCGGCTGGTCGTCGAGCAGGGCGAGCACGTCACGCCCGACCAGTTCAAGGGGGATATCGGTGGACGGTGAAGTTCTGCGGCGGTTGATCAGGGGGCTTGGCCGTTGTCACCTACCCCGATGGCGTAGAGCGGGTGGATCCGGCATGGCTCGCGTCGGCCGGCAAGCCGATGGGGTCTACGAGCCGACCGAGCGCCGCCGGGGAAGGGGTTCCCCATGATGCCGTTTGTGGGAGACCCCGCGGGGGCCGGGAGCCCGGCTCATCGGGAGGGCTGAATGGGTGCGTACGACGACTATCGGTCGGCCGTTGTTGAGCGCCTCTGGGACTATGCCGAGCGCGAGTTCGGGGATCGGCCAGAGCTCTTCGACAAGCCTGAGCGCTCGCCCAAGCGCCCGCCTGTGTTCGTCGACAAAGACGTAGCGGCCGAGCACAACTTGCTCTACCCGCCACGTACGGAGCCGCGGGTGCGTCGGCGACACCGCTACTTCGCCAGCATGCTGAGTTCGCAGGCTCTCGCGCAGAGCGTCTTCGGTTCACTTGCTGAACTAGGCAAGGAGGGCGTGCTGGCGCGCCTGACCACGGACGACGGACTGCCGACGGTGCGCAGCGGAGTGACCGTCCGGATGGAGTACCGCGTCGAACACCTGGGCGAGCGGAGGTCAAAAACGTCGGTCGACGTTTGGCTCGACGACGGGGACCAACGGGTTGCGGTCGAGTGCAAGTTCACGGAACCCCACTTTGGCCGGTGCTCCCGCCCCAAATTGCAGCCGGACAAGGACCGGAACTACGAGCGCGACCACTGCGACGGCTCCTACACCCGCCAGCGCGACCGGCGGACGCGCTGCTCGCTGACCGAGATCGGCGTCCGATACTGGCAGTACCTGCCGGAGCTGTTCGACTGGTCGGCGGACAGTGACATGAAGCCATGCCCGCTGCGCGATACCTACCAGCTGGCCAGGAATGTCCTCGCCGCTTGCGTCCGCCCCGATGGGACGGTCGACGACGCCGGTCACACCCTCGTCATCTACGATGACCGCAACCCGGCCTTTCAGCCTGGCGGCGAGGCTGCACGGCAGTGGGAGGCGGTAACCGGAGCGCTAGTGCGACGGCCGCTACTCCGCCGGTGCTCGTGGCAGAGGCTCGTGGCGCATCTCGCCAGCGATCCCGACTTGGCCTGGCTGGTGAACGGTCTCGCCGCCAAGTATGGGATCGAGCCCTCGGGTTCGTGAATCGTGACCATCAAGGACGAACGGCAGTCGAGAGCCGACGCCGCCCGCCCCGTCGGTCGTCAGGCGCGCAGGGGCGACACCTTGCGACTGGGCATCGGGGAGGACCGCCGGAGGGCGGCGGCTACCTCGTCACTCGCGCACCTCGAGCAGCCCGAGGGCGTAGTCCGGCGGCACCTGCATGCGCCGCAGACCGCCGACCCGCATGCCGACGAGCCCTTCCTCGAAAGCCCGCAGTGTCTGGGTGACCCCCAGCACGAACTCGAACTCGCCAGAATCGACCTGTTGCCCCTTGCGGTCGCGCCCGTCCTCGTTCCACAGCCACGTGTGGCGTTTTGGCCCGCGGCGTCCGGCCCGGCGGGGGACCGGGCCACAGGAGGGTCCCTTCAATGGGTGAGCTGGAACCTCGCTGCCAGATCCTCGTCAAGTACGCGAAATGGACCGCGCTCTCGGCAGTCAAGAGCAGAGGCCCGATCAAGGCCCACAAACCCGTCTACCAGCTCCTCGGTGGGGTCGCGTTTTCGAAAGTGCTCAACCCGTCGCTAGGGCGGATTTCGTGCAAGGAGTTCAATGAGTGGCACCGGTGCGAGACCAACGCTCTGTCCGCCCGGGCACCGAAGTTGCCGGCCAGATGGGCCAAGGAACTCCCGGTCGGCTGGAGCGCGAAGCTGATCAACGTTTACCTCAAAACGGCAGCCTACGTCGGCGATCTCGGACGCGAGGGCCTTCGCGATGCGCTGCACCCACCGGTCGACAACCGACTCAAGGCTCACCTCGTGAAGTGCTTTCGGCGGCACTCAGAGATTCACGGCGCAGTGAATTTCCACTCAATCACGGCGATCGCAGAGTACGACGAGTACCAAAGAATCATCGACGGTTGCAGGGCCGCGGCTGAAGTCCTGGGGTGCTCTCTGTTCGAGGTCGAGCAGCTCTGGTCGACTGGCGCGCCCCCGGAGTCCCTGCCGGTGCGTTCGTGACCGGAGCCGGGAACCCTCACCAACATCACGTCCGTCGTCGACGCTCCCGGCTCGTCAGCTCGGAGGCCAGCCCGACGCTCCCCCGAGCACTGGGTTCACGGCGACCTGCAGGGCACGGATCACGCGGGCGACGCCGCCCCTTCACGAACCGGATGTCCCCCTTCTCGCCCTCTGGCGGACGGTGACGAGGACGCCGTCGCCAGCGGCCGCGTCGTCGACGTCGGCCCAGCGGAGGGCGCTCACCTCGCTCCGCCACATCCCCGCCAATGAACAGGAGTCCCGCGATCACGGCGTCGAGGCGGCCGGCGCGACCGCCTCGCACTCGCGACCGCGGACGCGCCGGCGCGGCTGGTGGCAGGTGGCGAGGACGGCGAGGCCTGCTGCCCCGAACGGCCGCGCTTGCCCGCCGGCCTCGATTGCCGGCGGTCCGCCGGTAGCCGGCGAGGACCCGAGCCGTCCGTTCCCCCGGCCGGGGTAGCCTCGCTGGCAAGGCGAGCCCGGAAGCACGCCGCGGCCACCGTCGTCGAGGCGCTCGGCCGGCGCCCGGCCCTGGTCGTGGAGCTCGCCGAGCTACGCGGCGAGGGTGCCGTCCTGCGGCCGGCGGTCGAGCCAGGCGTCGAGGCGGCGGAGCGCCCCGGTGTACGAGTTCGGCCCACGCCTGGCCAGTCGCGCGCATATCGGGGCGGACGCGCCGTCCGCCCCCGAGGGCGGCCCGGCGAGCACCTCGACGGCGGTGGCCGCGTCTCCGCCACCGCCTCGTCGTAGATCAGGAACGACAACACCGTGTGTGAAGGCGAGAAATCGGTCCAGTTCGCGGCGGTGCCGGGGCCGTCCACACTGCAGCCGCTCGCGCTCCGCGAACGCGGGCGCTCCGGGCAGCTCGTCGCTTAGCAGCCCGTAGAAGAAGTCTATTCGCTGAGCCGACCTGTTCAGGCAGCTTGGCGATGAGCGATTGAGCCGACCAGCCCCGCTGGCGTCCATTGGAAGTCCCAAGAGGCCGTCAGACGCCCCCAGAGCGCGGTCAGGGGCCCGAGACGCCGCGTGCGCGACAGCGTCGAGTGGTTCGGCGTCGCCTCGGTCACGTCCAGATCCAGGAAAGCCCGCAGGCTCAGCGAATCCGCGACCCGCCACGCAATCCCCCGCTCCGACGACAGACCCTCGAAGTAGCCGATGAACAGCAGCCGGAAATACCGCCCAGGACGCAGACTCGGCCGGCCCAGCCGCGACGCATAGAACACCGCGCACAACCCCTCCACAAAGGCATCGAACCCGGCCTCCTCCAGGACCTGGTTCAGCCGTTCAAAAAAGGGATGTCCCGCCGGACCCGAAGGACATCCGCAGATCGACGCCGGAGGCCCGAAAAGCAGGCCCGAAGCGGCCTCCGAAAGCGGAGGCCGACACCTGCTCGATGCCGCCGGCGTCTAGCACGGACGCCCCTGCCGACACGCGTCGAACGGCGCTATGATGATCGCCGCGCGAGCACCCGAGCCAAGGAAGGCGGACCCACGTGGCCACGACGCAACCCGCCGTCAAGTTCACCTACAACGACTACCAGACCGCCCCGGCGGACACACGCTACGAGCTGCTGGACGGAGACCTGTTGATGGTTCCTGCCCCGAATCTGAAGCACCAGGAAGTGCAAGGCCAGCTGCAAATCGAGCTGGGGCTGTTCCTCCGGAAACAGCAACTGGGGAGGCTGTTCGCAGCCCCCTGCGACGTCATCCTCTCCGACAACGACGTCGTTCAACCCGACCTCCTCTTCGTGTCCCACGAACGGGAACACCTGCTGAGCAGCAGCCAGAACGTGCGAGGAGCACCCGACCTGGTGATCGAGATCCTGTCACCGAGCACGGCCGAGAAGGACCGCGGGTACAAGCGCACGCTCTACGCCAAGCACGGCGTCGCCGAGTACTGGCTGGTGGACCCCGTGGCGGAGACCATCCAGATCCAGCGTCAGCGGGCCGGGGCCCTGACGCCGACCGACACCTTCGAGCGCGGCGACACGCTTCGGTCCCCGGAACTTCCCGGACTCGAACTCAAGCTCGACGACATCTTCTCGATCTGACGAGACCGGCTCGAGCGACCGCACACGGCCCGCTGAAGCCCGAACCGGGCCCGACGACGATCGAGCGGCTCTGCGCCGACGCGCTGGTGGCCGCGGAGCGCTGGATCGAAGCGCGCATTGCCCGAGCGGGTCTCGCCCGGGCTTCATCTGGCTCAGGCAGTTCGAGCCTCGTCGGCGCCGCACCTGGTGACGGCGCGCGCGTCGGGCGCCCGCGTGACGGTCACGGCGGTGGGCGTGGGCCGGGCGACGATCCGCCTGAGGCCGCCGACCCCCGCCGGCCTCAGCGGGTCACAGTCGTTCGGCGTGCGGGTGACGGCGCCGTTCACCGACGACCCGCTCCGTCCCGGCGAGTCGCCGATCATCAGACTGCTTGAATGAAGCGGACGACGAACTCACCACGAGGCGCTCAACCGTCACGAGCCGCACGCCCACAACGTGGTAGTTAACATCAGCCCCGTTATCGGACCCAGAACCCTCACTGCGGCGCGAGCGACGCACTGGGCGGTCGCTTCGGGCGCCGCGGCCGCGCCACCGCGCCCGCTGGCAGGGTGGCGACGCCGGCGGCCAGATCCGCCGACCTGAACGGCCGCGCCCAGCCGCGGCTTCCGCTCGCCGCGTCGCGTGTCACCCACGCCCTGGTCTGGCGCGTCCCGCAAGCCCCGACGGGGGCTTCGCGCCGCCAACCCAAGAATCCTCTGCCTTATCGATTGACTGCGGCCGGGCACTCCTGTCCCGGCGGGGGGGACGGTCGCGTAGAATTGGCCGATGGTGCGTCGTGAAGACGCGGACGGGAAACCGTCCGGGTCACGCTGTTCCTCTCCAGCGGGTGGAAGTCCCGCCTCGGTAAGCGCCGGAGCGCCGAGTAGCAGACCCCGGGCATGGCTGGAGACGGCCGTGGCCCGAGCGGGGTGTCAAGAGCCTCTTCGGAGGGAGCAAGTCCGCGGGCCGCAACATGAAGTGAAGCCTGCAGCCTCGACACATTCACAACCCGAGAGCCGAGCCGCTCATTTCACGGCGAAGGCCACGTCTTCCGCGCCCCGGTCCGGCGGTGCACGTGCGGGAGGTCTCGGCGGGGTAGGGGGCGCAGCACGCGGACACGGAGTGGGACGGAACACGAGAGGCCCGTCTGCGCAGCCCGAGTCGGGGCAACGCGGCCCGCATAAGCCGAAGGTGAAAGCGGGAGCGGCGCAGCGGGAGTCCGAGGGGGCCATAGTACTGCGGATGGCCGTGAAGCAGAACGCGGCCGGAGGGAAGGGCCCCTGCGGTGGGCACGGCGTGAGCGCAAGGACGCGCGAGGGCATGGCCGGCGAGACCGGACCCAACTCCCCCGAGAGGCGTGCGCCTCTCGACCAAGTGCGCCAATTGCAACGACGCCTTTGGGCCGCGGCCAAGCGGTCCCGGAAACGGTGCTTCCACGCCCTGATGGACCGGATCTGGAGGGATGACGTCCTCCGGGAGGCGTGGCGGCGCGTCAAGCGGAATCGTGGCTCGGCCGGCGTCGACAGGGAGACGCTGGCGGAGATTGAGCAGCGCGGGGTCGATGCCTTCCTCGAGGAACTCGGCACGGCGCTGCGCGCGGGGACGTATCGACCGCGGCTGGTCCTCCGGCGATATATCCCCAAGGCCGATGGCCGCCGGCGACCGCTCGGGATACCGACGGTCCGGGACCGGGTAGCGCAGATGGCCGCTACGCTGGTGTTGAGTCCCATCTTCGAGGCGGATTTCCGCCGTTCGTCGTTTGGGTTTCGACCGAAGCGGAGCGCGACGGAGGCGCTGGAGGTCCTTCGCGTCCGCGGGGCGCGGGGGGGCTGCCACGTGCTGGACGCCGACATCTGCGACTACTTCAGTAGCATCGACCACGAGAAGCTGCTGACGCTGGTCCGCCAGCGTATCTCGGACCGGCGGGTCCTTCGGTTGCTACGGCTGTGGCTCGCGGCGGGGGTGTTGGAGGCGGGGCAGGTGCAACGGACTCTTGCGGGGACTCCGCAGGGGGGCGTCATCTCGCCGCTGCTGTCGAACATCTACCTGCATGTCCTCGACCGGGTCTGGGAGGACCGGTGGGCGCACCTGGGGACGCTGGTGCGTTACGCCGACGACTTCGTGGTCATGTGCGACACGAAGGCGGCGGTCGAGGCGGCGCGAGAGCGGGTGGGCCTGGTGCTGGCCCGGCTCGGGCTGGAGCTGCATCCGGAGAAGACGCGGGTGGTCGACCTGACGGGTGGCCGTGAGGGCTTCGATTTCCTGGGGTGTCATCTGCACAAGCGCATGAGCGGTCCCATCTGGGTACGGTCGCGGCGACGCGTCTACTACCTGCACCGATGGCCGTCTCGGCGGGCGATGCAGCAGGTGCGCGCTCGCGTGCGGGTGCTCACCCCCCGAGGTCGGTGTCACACGGACCTCCGTCTGGTCATCGCGGACGTCAACCGGGTCCTGCGGGGGTGGGGGCAGTATTTCCGCACCGGGAATGCGGCGAACCACTTCGAGCGACTCGACTGGTACGTGGTCGGGCGCCTGCGCGGCTTGCTCCGGAAGCGCGCGGGGTCGCGTCTGCCGGCTGGTCGGGCGGAGGCTTGGCGTCGTCCGTTCTTCGAGGCCTTGGGGCTCGCTCGCCTGCGCGGCACGATTCGGTATCCGGGGGTGGTGCATGCTGCGAACTGAAGTCCGCCTGGTAAGCCGTGTGCGGGAAATCCGCATGCACGGTTTGAACGGGGGTCTTGCTTTCAGCCGGTTGGTTCCGCCGACCGGTGCCCAGTAGGATCTACCAATGCTGCCCCTTCGAGCGAGGATCGGGATGGAAGCTGGAATGCGAGCTGTAGTCGTTGCGGTGGTCGTCGGCGTCGTCTTTCCGGGCGTGGCGCTCGCCCAGCTTGCACCAGCGAGTCAAGCGGAGTTCGAGCAACGGTTCACGGGCTGGACGTTGCTGGACGACTCCTCGAACGCCACCTCGCCGGTATCCGCCTCGAACCGGACGTGCTCGGCGAACGGAATCATCCGCGTCTTCGACCCGCCGGCCACCTGCGGCAGCAGCTCTGCCGCCGCCGTCGCGAGCTCCGTCATCTTCTGCACGAGACGCATGCCCTTGCGCAACATCGACGCTACGGCGTCCTGGTCGATCGCGTCCACCGCGTCGACCACGCTGGCGTCCGAGGGCAGATCGAGCGCCCTCGTGAGCTCCGCCGGGAGCGGCGGAGCCTCCATGCCGCTCGGCTCCGCCGGGGCGATGAACAACCGCATCCCCATGACGGACGCGATCGACTGGAGGGTGGTGTATCGCGCCGCCCGGCCCTGGACGACGCTTCTAAGCTGGCCGAGCGGAATGCCGGTCCGCATGGAGAACGGTCTCAGCCCTTCCGTCTCGATTCGCTGACGCACCACCTGTACGAAGGCATCTACTCCGTGAAGTGTCATCAGCTCCGCAACCAGACGATTCTCGCGGTCCAGCCAGCGTAGCACGGCGTCCGCCCGTCCTCGATGACACCGGGCGAGCGCGCGGTGACGGCCGCGCTTGAGCCCCCAGCGCCCGCCCGCCGCCCGCGCCGGGATCCCCCCCAGTCGAGCGGCCCGCCAGGCTCCGAAGCCGACGAGCTGGACTCAGCGACGCACGCTCCACCCCACACGGCCTCGGTGGCCGGCCCGGCCGGGGGTGACGCGCCGTCCGCCCCCGGCCAGTGAGACCACCCCCCCCGACAAGTCAGCCGCTCCCGCGTGTTTTGACATCCCCATCGCAGGACCACCCAGCGACCGGCCGCCGCCGGACCGCCGCCGGGCCGCCGCCGGGCCGCCGCCGGGCCGCCGCCCCAGGGGCAAGGCGCGAGCGTTCGGGCGGCGGACCTGGCCGCTCGTAACAGGTCGCCATCGCGCGGGGCCCCTTCGACACCGTGATCCTGCGCGGCCGTGGCCGGAGCGCCATACCAACCGCCGTGCGGTCGGCCCCCCCTTCAACTGGTTCCCGGGGCCGACTCCTCAATCATCCGCCGCTCGCCAGCGTGGGTTCTTTGCCGGCGCGCCTGCGCCAGTTCGTAGCTCGCCTGCATGCGCATCCAGTGATCGGCAGTGCCCCAGCCAATGCCCTCCAACGCCAAAGCCATGTTCGCGGACACGCCGGCCCTGCCGTTGAGCACACGCGACAGCGTCCCACGCTCACAGCGGAGCTGGGATGCTGTTTCACCGACCGTCCAGCCTGCTTCTTCCATGCTCTCGCGGATCAATTCCCCCAGGTGCGGGGGATTCAGCATGACGCGTACGCGATCGCTCCTGGGCATGGATCGATACCTCCCCTTCGCCGTCAGTGATAGTCGATCAGGTTCACGTCAACGACCTCCTGGTTGTCGAAGCGAAATACGACACGCCAATTGCCCTAGACACGCACGCTCCACACGCCATCCTGATCTCCCTTGAGGGGGTGAAGCCGGAAGCCCGGAGCATCCGCACTGGCTGGACCCGTCGCCTCCTGCAACCGGAACAGAATCCGCCGAAGCCGTGGTACCAGACCCGGTGGCAACCGTGCTGCGTCGTCGCGTTCGTGCAAAGCCCGCAGCCCCTTGTGTCTGATCTTCATCGATCATATGTAGCGTATAGCGCCCTACGCCTCATGTCCAGGACCTGGAATCCCCTCTCCCCTGTCCGTGGGGCCGACAATCGCCGCGGCCGACGGCACCAGCAGCCGGCGAGGACCCGGGCGGTGCGTTCCCCGGCCGGGCTCGGCTCATGGGTGAGGCGGGCCCGGAAGCACGCCGCGGCACCACCGTCGAGGCGCTCGCCGGCGCCCGGCCCTGGTCGTGGAGTTCGGCGAGGTAGGCGGCGAGGGCCTGGTCGTCGAGCCGGCGGCCGGCGAGCTAGGCGTCGAGCCGGCGCAGAGCGCCGGAGTACGCCCGGCGGGTGTTCGGGGGAGATGGAGGCCGCGGCGAGGCGGCGGGCGGTCGGCGTCGGGCGCTCGAGCGCAGCCGCGGCTGGACGGGTCGGGGCAAGGGAATCCATCTTCACCACCGCAGGCGTTCGATCCACGTGTCGCCGGCTTCGGAGACCCGGACCTCGAAGCGGTTGAGGCCGGGCTTGAGCTGGCGGTCCGGCGTGATCCAGACGATGAGGGCATCGACCAGGAGGGTGCCGCGGGCGCGGGGCGTCTTCTCCGGCATCCGGCCGATGGCCTCCTCGGCGATCCGGAACCAGACCTGGTCGCCGGCGGGGCCGAGCTCGGCCCCGAACCAGAAGGTCCCGTTCGGTTCCCGGATGGGCTCGCGCGCGGTCAGGGTTCTCGCCCCGCCGGGCCAGTCCTCGCGCGTCCCCTCGATGACGATCGCCAGCTCGCCGCCGGTCATGCCCCAATTATTCACGACGATAAAGGGGGGAGTTATCGGTAATGTTTCAAAGGGCCGAAAAGGAACTTCCACCGCAAGAACGCCCGCGCCGGGGTTGACGCACCGTCCGCCCCCCAAGCCCGGCGCAGTTGTGCGTCCGACTCGACGCCGGGTGCCGGTGCCGGTGGTTCGGGACCGGCTGGAAGGTCCCGAGGACCTCCGCACCCGAGGCTCGCCGGGGTCGGGGCAGACGCGGCCGTCCGCCCCCGCGACGCGTTCGAGGCCGGAACGCTCCACCGCCCCCGCGTGCCGCCAACCTGCCTGCTTACTACTCTGCCTCCTCGTATCCGTAGGTTCGTTCCGACAACACCAGCTTGGTCGCGTGCTTAGCTCCGTAGCGGTTATTCGCAGCCGCTAATCGCTGGTCGATCAGGGCCCAGCCCACCCACTCCTGTTTGAGGAGAGCCGGGACTTTCGCCCGCGTATCGGGATTCGCACGCCCCCTAGCGTCATGCTTTCACGATCCTCATCATCCACGACGCCGTCCATGAAGTTGTCGAGGTCTTCACGCGGCAGGTCCGTCCATCTCGCGTCCGCATCGCGCAATTTCTCACGGGCAATCTGTACCGCCTCCGCCACCTCACAGATGCGCTTGTCGTTATCTCCGAAATCAACCGGGCGTTGCTGCCGGTATCCCTCCCGATAGAACCACCCGACCACCGTCGTCAAAACGGCCGCGTCATAGAGCGATCTCGCCATGTCTCTAGCCCGGATTATGCGTGAAGGTGTTGATTCTGGGAGAGACACAAGGGCCTCCGTGTGGTACAAACGTAGTGTATATAAACGTTTAGCCACGACGGAGGCCCCTGCGTGACACCTGACACGATACCACAGAGTGTTCTGTTTCCGGATCTGTTCGACAAGCCCCTCGTCGCCACGTTCAACCAGGAGCACGCGAGTTCCGACGGCGGCGCCGTCCTGCTCAAGGCGGCCGAGCGCGTGTACGGCTTGGTCAAGGCGTTCGCCCGGTGTCTGGCCGACAAACGCGCACCCGGGAAGATTCGGCACACGCTCGCGGACCTGATCGGCCAGCGGGTCTTCGGCATCGCGTGCGGTCATCCCGATGGCAACGATGCCGACCACTTGGCCGACGACCCCATCCACAAGCTGCTGCTCGGGCGGGACCCGGTGTCCGGCGCGCCCTTGGCGTCGCAACCCACGATCTCGCGATTCGAGAACGGCGCGCGCCGCACCGTGCTCTACCGGATGGGGCGCGAGTTGGCAGCGTGCGTCATCGAGCGTCATCGGCGCCGCCTGCACGGGCGGGCGCGCCGGATCACGATCGATCTGGACCCGACCGACGACCTGACGCACGGGGCCCAGCAGCTCACGTTCTTCAACGGGCACTATGGCGGCTGGTGTTATCTGCCGATGCTGGGGTTTCTGAGCTTCGACCGCGAGGCGGAGCAGTATCTGTGCGCGGCGGTGCTGCGGCCCGGGAAGGCAGTGGCCGCCGACGGGACCCTCGGCCTGCTGTGTCGGTTGCTCCCGCTGTTGCGGGCCGCGTTTCCGCAGGCGCGGTTTCTCGTCCGGCTCGACGGGGGCTTTGCGACCCCGGAGATCTTCGATTTCCTGGATGCGGAGCCCCGGCTCGACTACGTCGTGGCGATGGCGAAGAACGCGGTGTTGCAGCGGCATGCGGAGTCCGCCATGCAGGTGGCCCGCGCGCAGAGCGAGGTCGGTGGCGAGACCGCGCACGTCTATACCGACACCCGCTACGCCGCCGGCACGTGGGACCACGAGCGCCGGGTCGTGATCAAGGCCGAAGTCGTTCGCCTCGGAGACCGCGAGCCGCGGGACAACCCGCGGTTCGTGGTGACGAATCTGCGGCAGACGCCGCGCTTCATCTATGAGAAGGTCTACTGTGCTCGCGGGGACATCGAGAATCGGATCAAGGAACTGCTCGATGGGCTGCAGATCGACCGCACGAGCTGCTGTCTGTTCTCGGCGAACCAGTTGCGCGTCTTCCTGACCGCCGCGGCCTACGTGCTCATGCAGGAACTGCGATTGCGGGCGGCGCGTACTGCGTGTGCCCGCAGCCAGGTGACGTGGCTGCGCGACCGGCTGCTGAAGCTGGGGGTCCACGTCGTCCGCTCGGTCCGCCGCGTGGTTCTGCATCTGCCGCGCTCGACGCCGCACCTCGAGGCGTGGCGGCACATCGCACTCGCGCTGGGCGCGCGCGCCGGATAGCCCACCCGTTGCGCCGCGCCCACCTGCTTCCTGGGCGGCATGGGCCGCTCCGCCGGCGGGGCTGTCGCTGCCCAACCCTCGCGTCCGTCATGCCCCCCCCGGTCGGCTGCTCAACCCCGGCTCCGCTTGCAGGCGACGATGTCCGAGACCCATTCCTGCGCCGATCACGCCCTTTGGCGGTCGAATCTGGACCTTCGTGAATAATGCAGGCTAGACCTGCCCATGCCCCACAACTTTTCGCTGGACTTCATGAAGCCACTTCGCTACGGTGGCGAGCATGGAGATTCAGAATCAGGTCGGGCGCAGCCTGCGGGGCAACCTCACCCGACTGCGAGCGGTGCTGGACGGGGCGGTATCGCAGGGCATTCACGGCCTCGGGCAGGTTGCCGATCGCGTCTGTAAAGCGTTCGATTTTCGCGATGGCCGCGGCCGGTGGCAGCGCGCGAGCTGCTGCGCGGCGTTGGCCGACCTCGCGGCGGCAGGCCACGTCTCGCTGCCTCGGGGTCGGCCCTCTCGCGGCGGTGTGTGGCGCCCGCGTGTGCTCCCGCACCCGGTGGCGCCGGCGGCTGAGGTGCCTGGCACGGTCGGCGAGGTCCGGGACTTGGCGCTGGTGCGGGTGGAGACCGACGAGCAGCGCCGGGTCTGGAACACGCTGATGGCGCATGAGCACCCGCGCGGCGCCGGGCCCTTTGTCGGCCCTCAACTGCGGTATCTGGTGGGCTCCGGGCATGGCTGGCTGGGCGGGGTGGGGTTCGCGGCGTGTGCGCGGCGCCTGCGGGCCCGCGACGCCTGGATCGGCTGGGACGACACGCGCCGGCGCGCTCACCTGCACCGGGTGCTGGGACTGTGCCGACTGCTGATACGTCCCGACATCTCGTGCCGCAACTTGGCCTCCCACGTGTTGGGCCGGGCCGCTCGGGCGGTCGGCGACGACTGCGAGCGCCTCTACGGCTATCGCCCCTGGCTGCTGGAGACGTTCGTCGACGAGACCGAACACACCGGGGCGAGCGTGCGGGCGGCGAACTGGGTGCGCGTAGGTGAGACCCGTGGCCGCGGGCGCCAGGACCGTACGCACGCGGCCCCCGAAACGTGCAAGGCGGTGTATATGTACGCGTTGGAGCCGGCGTGGCGCGATACCCTCCAGGCGCCCGCACCGGGCGTGTTGCCGCTGGCGGTCGGCGACGGGCTGGACGCCGCGTCCTGGGCGGGCCACGAGTTCGGGGGGGCGCGGCTGGGCGACGCGCGGCTGAGCGCGCGCCTGGTCCTGAGCGCCGAGCAGATGGCCGAGTCTCCGATGCGCGCCATCACCGGCGCCGCGAACGGAGTGAGAGCCTTGGTCAAGGGACATTACCGGCTGATCGACCAGCCCGCCGAGAGCGCGGTGACGGTGGAGAACATTCTCGCTCCCCATCGCGAGCGCACGCTGCGACGGATGCGGACGCATGACACGGTGCTGTGCATCCAGGACGGCACCCGCCTGAACTTCACCCGGCGCAGCCAGACGCGGGGGCTGGGGACCATCGGCTCGAATCAGACCGGCGCGGCGGCCCGCGGCCTGGACCTGCACACGACGCTGGCGGTCAATCCCGACGGGGTGGCGTTGGGGGTCCTGCGGGCGGCGTTCGACGCGCCCGAGCCCCCGAAACCCGAGGAGAAGGGCAAGCCGAAGCCGCGGGAGGAACGGAAGTCGTTCCGCTGGGTCGAGGGGCTGCGCGACTGCGCGGCGGCGGCCGAGCAGCTGGGTGAGACCCGGGTGGTGTGCACGATGGACCGCGAGGCCGACTTCCTCGACCTGTTCATCGAACGCCGGACGCACGCCCCGCAGGTCGAACTGCTGGTCCGGGCGAAGGTCGACCGCGTGCTGGGGAGGGAGAAGACGGCCGACGGGCACACGGTCTCGCGCCGTCTGTTCGACGAGGTGCGCGACGGGCCGGCCCGCGGCGCCGCCACGGTCGAGGTGCGGCGGCTGAGCGCGCGGGTGAAGGCCAGCAAACAGGCTCGCCAGGACGGCCGTGCGGCCCGCGTCGCCGAGGTGACCCTGCGCTACCAGCCGGTGGCGCTGTCGTGCCCCGGGGCCGAGCCGGTCGAGCTGTTTGTCGTCCATGCGCGCGAGGAACAGCCGCCGCCCGCGGTCAAGCCGCTGGAGTGGTTCGTGCTGACCACGCTGCGTGTGACCAGCGCCGACGACGCCACGCGCATCCTGGGCTGGTACGCCCTGCGCTGGCGCATCGAAGAGTACTTCCGGGTCCTCAAGTCCGGCTGCAAGGTCGAGGAATTGCAGCACCACGAGGCGGAGCGGCTCGAACGGGCCATGGCCATCAAGATGGTCGTGGGGTGGCGGATCCAGTTGATGGTCCAGCTCGGCCGCGAGACGCCTGAGCTGCCGGGCGACCTGCTGTTTTCCGATGGCGAGTTGCGCGTGCTCGCCACCTTCGCCCGCTCCCGCACGCTGCCGCCCCCCACGCGGCTCGGGGACGCGGTCGGTCTGGTGGCCCGCCTCGGCGGGTGGCTGGGGCGCAAGCGCGACCCGCCCGGCGCGCAGCTCCTGTGGCACGGCTACACCCAACTCGTTGCCATGGCCTTCGCTTTCGAACTGCGGGATGAATTCGGATGATTTACAAGTCCAGCCAGCGAGATATGGGGCACGGGCAGGGCTAGACTCCTCCTCGAGCTGCTGGATGGTGTCGGATGCCGAGGAGCCCACCGTGGACTTGGCCGACCAGCTCGCCGGCAACGGGCAACGGCTCCCGCGAGGGCGACTTGGTCGGACTCGATGCCGCGGCCGCGCCCTGAAGCGATCCCATCTGGACGGGTTCGACGGCGTCGGCGGGGGGGCGACCTGGGTTCAGTCGTGCCGCACGATGTACCCGTGCTGCGCCATGTACGCGCGCTGCTCCTGCATCTGCTCGTCGGCCGAGCGGTGCCAGGCTGCGATCTCGGTCCGCAGGTCGTCCACGTCCTCGCGCGTGATCATTCGGCGTCCGGTCGACCACGTGGTCCCCACGACGGTCAGGATGACGGCGGTGGCTGCGATCCAAGTCTGTCGATTCTGTCGGTCCATGCCGTGCGCTCGCCTGTTCAGTCTACTGCGTGAGACCGCCCCGAGCCCAACTGCGTCGGGTGGCTCCGGTCGGCGGCCAGCGCTCGGCCTTCGAGGACGGCGCGGCCGGCCCGGACCAGGCGGGCGACAGGCGCGACGCGCTGTCGCAGGGCGGACGCGCCGTCCGCCCCCCAGCCGGCGTTCATGAACTCTCAGCTCAAAGGATGACCGCGCGCGGGGCCGCCTGGAGTTTCGCCCCGGCACCCTTCCGCGACGCCAACCGTGGGCGACACGTCGACGCGTGGGGGCCCGGGACCGGACCGCCGTCCTCGCCCACGCCGTCGCGGCCGACGCGTCCCGTTCGAGACGATTGTCGTCCCCTTCCGACGGGCAAGCCGTCCCGGCGCGCCCCGAACAGCCGATCCCCATGGCGGACGCGATCGACGGGCGGGACCGCGCTCACCCACGCGCCCCGTCCCCTGGAGCCCGGCCAGGGCGCGGCGACGGCCGTCGCCGCGCTGGCCCCCGGGTTCGGCCGGCCGCGCCCCCTCGACCTCGACCGTCGTCAAACCCCTGCCCGCCGTTCGACTTCGAGCGCCGCGACTGCCGGTCCGGCCGAGGCCGCCGCGCCGTCCGCCCCGCAGTCCGGGGCAACAGAGCGAGGTCCGGAGTGCTGAACAGCTTGGTCTTGGCGGGGAGCAGTCACGGCAGCACGACGCGCGGCGGGGTCCGCGTCGCGTCGAGACGCTCTCCGTTCGCCCACGCATATGCGAGCAGATCCGGTCGGGACCGCTGGGCCAATGGATCGACGACTTCGTCGACGTCCTCACGACCCGCGGGTACGAGACCAGCGTCATGCGACGTCACGTCCGAGCTGCGGCGATCTTCAGTGCGTGGCTCGATCGGCAACGGGTCGCAGCCACCGAGATCGATGAGCCGCTCGTCACCCGCTTCATCAGCGGGTTGCCGCGGTGGCGGGCGCCAAAGCGTCGACACGGTCGGGTCTCGAACGTGGCAGGTGGCGTCCGTCTGCTGGCCGCGCATCTACGGACTCGGGGTGTAGCGCCGCACCCTGGCCCGGTCGCCGACCGATGTGAGACCGAGCAATGGTTGCAGCGCTACGACGATCACCTCGTACAAGTGCATGGCCTGGTCGTCGGGACCCGGCGGATTTACCGGCGCTATGCCGCAGCCCTACTTGCCGAGTGCGCGGGGACGCCGACGCCCGACTGGTCCCGGCTCACCGTGCCGACGATCGCGGCGTTCGTGCAGGCCCGGGCCAGCGGGCTTTGTCAGTCGTCGTGCCGCAACCCGGCCACGGCCACGCGTGCGTTTCTCCGCTTCCTTGCCACCCGCGGTGTGGTTCCCGCCCGTATCGAGGGCGCCGTCCCGACCATCCGCGAATGGAAGCACGCCAGACTGCCCCGCGCCCTCGCCGATGACGACGTGCAACGGGTGTTGGCCGCGGTGGACGAGACGCGCTCCAGCGGCCATCGTGACCGCGCCATCCTGCTGCTCCTGAGCCGGCTCGGCCTCCGGGCAGGAGAAGCCGCAGCCCTCACGGTGAAGCACGTCGACTGGCACAACGGGGTTGTCCGTGTGGTCGGCAAAGGGGGACGGGAGCGACATCCCCGTTGGCCGCTATCGGCCTTCCGACTCACTCATGGCCTTTCTCGAAGGGCTGTGATTATGTCGACCACCTCCGCGCAGACGCCGCTTGCAACGGGGGCGTCTGCGCGGACATCGGCATAATCCGAAGGTCAGCATAGAAGGCGTTATGCCGATATCGGCATAACGCCTTCTTCGTCTCCGAACGCGGCGACAAACTCAACTACCACGTCCTCGCCCGAACCTTCGTGCAGTTGGCCCGTCGGCTCGGGCTGCGCGGGCCGGTCGGCACCCGCGGGGTCAGCCTGCACAAGCTGCGTCACAGCTTCGCCGTGGCCCGGCTCGCCGCCTGGGCCGAGCAAGGGGTCGCCGTCCGCGACCGGCTCCCTGCGCTCGCCGTCTACCTCGGCCACGTGCATCCGAAAGATACGTACTGGTATCTGACCGCCACGCCGCCGGTGCTCGAACCGGCCGCCGCACGTTTCGAGGCTTTCGTCGACGGGAAGGGGGCGCCATGACCGCCCGTGCCCCCCTCGGCCCGTTGCTCCGTGCGTTCTTCGCCGACCATCTCGTGCAGCAGAAGGCCGCCAGCCCCCAGACCATCCACGCCTACCGCGACGCTTTCCGCCTGCTGCTCACGTTTCTCGATCAGCACCGTCACCGGAAGCCAGAGGCGCTCACCCTGGACGACCTCGACGCTCCCGTGATCCTCGCGTTCCTCCACCACCTCGAAGAGGACCGCGCCAACAGCGTTCAGTCCCGGAACGCACGGCTGGCCGCCGTTCGCTCGTTCGTTCGGTTCGCCGCGTTGCGCGCACCCGAGTCCGTCGACCTGACGTCCCGCGTCCTGGCGATTCCCCGCAAGCGCGCGCCACGACGCCAAGTCCACTACCTGACGCGGTCGGAAATGGACGCCATCCTGACCGGCTGCGACCGCTCGACCCACGGCGGACGTCGGGACCACATCCTGCTGCTGACCCTGTACAACACCGGGGCGCGAGTCTCCGAACTCGTGGCGTTACGGCGCTCCCACGTACGCTTCGGCGCCGCCACGGTCGTCCAACTCCTCGGGAAGGGCCGCAAGGAGCGGGCCGTACCCCTGTGGACCCGGACCGGCCGCTGCCTGCGCCAGTGGTTCGACGAAGAGGCTGAGGTCACGCCCGACTACGCGTTCCGCAACGCCCGCGGCGACCGCTTGACCCGACAGGGCGTCACCCATCTGCTCGACCAGGCCTGTCAGCGAGCTCGCGAGCGATGTCCGAGCCTGGCCGCCAAGCGCGTGTCGCCGCACGTCATCCGCCACACGACCGCCATGCATCTGCTCCAAGCCGGCGTCGACATGGCGACCATCGCGCTGTGGCTCGGCCACGAGCGGCTCGAGACCACCCATCACTACGTCGAGGCGGACCTGCAGCTCAAGGAATGCGCCCTGCGGAAACTCGATCCGCTCGGTCAACGAACCCGGCGGTTCAAGGCCGACTCCTCTCTGTTGACCTTCCTGGCGAGCCTCTGATTATGGAAAGCGCAGGACGCCCCCAACCCCGACCGCCACCGAGCTCGCCCAGCGCCGCTTGTCATAATGCGGAGCTGGTCATGATGCCGATTATGTCCAGCTGGTCATAATGATCAGTTTCTGGAGATCGCCAACACCCGCTCGACCTTTCACCCCGCACCGCGAGCACGACACCCGCCACGGCGTATACTGCAGCCACACCGGCATCCGGCCCCACGGCAGATGCCGCCACACCCGCGCCGGTCGCCGGTTATACCGCAGCGGGCCACCGAGCGAGTGCCGCCGCAGCCCGACGAGACCGGCAGCCGCCAGCGCTCTCTGGACCCCAAACGATGACCGACAACAAGCCGCAGAACCGCCCTGGCGCAAGTCGCGTTAGCCGCGACGACACCGGGGACACCGGGAGAGGACCACAAGGGGACGACGGTCTCCGCCCGCAACTGGCGAGTCGTCACCGACTGGACGACACCGGGCCCGGAGACCTACGACCCCAGAGGACTCGAGGAGACACCGCCGGGGAGCCGCACAGTGATAATCGACCAGCAGGGCGGGCTCCACGAGCTGACCGCCCCCGCCGACCCCGTGCCGGACAGCAACCCCAGGACGTTTCTGGACTACCTCGCCGCCCTCGGAACGGTCGGGAAACAACCCCTGGCCGTCGTCCACGCGGCCCCCGCGGCACCGCCCTGGATCGGAGTGCAACGCAACCGGACGGGCGTGACGGAACTGACCGGCGACGATGACTGACAGCAAGCTCCAGACCGTTCCGCTGCCCCGGCACCTTCACCCACGGTCATGTTCCGCGATTCCCTCGCAATCGAAAAGTGCCGGCTCGAATCCATCCTCTGGGCGCGTCGCATCGCTGGGGGCGGGCCGGACCATATCTTAGCTGCGGGGCCGAGCGGGCGCCTGGGTATCGTCTGTGTCCGGTCTGCCACGGTCGCGAGCGCGACCGGCAGCGGCGCCAGGTCGCAACGTCCATAGCGGTGGGGCAGTGCGTCCGCAATGGGTGTGTGACCGCGGCCGAACCCGGCCGGCGGAAGTGTCGGCGGCACCTTGACGAGCACGCCGAGCAGCAGCGGCGCCGCCGCGGTGCGGGGGTTGGGTCGGATAACAACGGCGGATTCCGTGAATCGATGCCGCGGCCGGACCTGGCTCTCGCGCGGGAGGGAATTCGACGCCGGCGCCGTTCGACGGCCACAACCCGCGAGCCTTGAGCGCCTCGATGATGCGACGGGCGCACTCGTGGGGGTCGTTCGGGGTAGAATTATAGTGCATTCTCGAAGCTCTCCCTTCGGGATTGTCGGCGGCCGGGGTTGGGGCGCGCGGCCTCATGAGGAGGCAGAGCGCACTGTCGTCGTCAACTTGACAGTGCCTCGACGAGAACCCCTCGGCGCGTTCACGGCCTATTTCGGGCCGACTACACTCAAAAGGACTCACGCATGGAATCTACAACCGGCACGATCAAGCGCATCACGGCCAACGGCTACGGCTTTATCGCCGCGCCCGACGGCGTCGAATACTTCTTCCACCAGTCCGCGTGCACGAGCACGCCATTCGACTCGATGCGCGAAGGCGACAACGTGACGTTTACGCTCGGCCGGGGCCCGAAGGGGCCCCCGCGCCGAGGACGTCTCACCCGCCTAGGAGTCTGCGCCGCAGAAAAAATAGGCCACAATATAAAGTGGAATGCGGTGCTATTGACCGCTACATGTAGTAGCCGATCTTGTCGAAAATCGTCCTGCGGCGCAGACTCCTAGCCCTGCTAGGCTGCTCACCATGCAGTTTCCTCGCCCGCGGCGTTCGCCCTGCGTTGTTGGGTGAAGCGGTGGTGCTGACCCCCCGGACTGATGACCGGCGCGGCTTCCGGGGAAGAGCGAACTTCCATCATCATCCGTCCGGTGTCATGATCCGAGTAGCGCGACGACCCCCGCGTTTTTTTGGGAAAGGTTGAAGGGCCTTGTTGACTACACGATTAGTCATTCTAGTTAGTCTGCTATGGTCAGTCTTGAGCTTTGGTTGCGCGCCGAAGTTCCAATTGAGACCTGACGTTGTGAATGCCATTGCGTTATGTAGCGGTGGTTACACCGCATCAGCTGCAACCGCGCTCAACATAGAACTGCAGCGCCGCTGCGCAGCCCGTAGCCGGTGTGTGGGCGTATTGCCCCTGGGACGTACTACTGGGAAGCGCGCGGTCGCACGGTGCGGTTGAACGACCACTTCGCCAAGGTGTCTGCACGGTATCGAACGCTGCGCGAGCTGGATTTCGAGGCCGTGCGTATCGTCAGCGACGTGGTGGCTCGCGCCGTGGACCCAGGGAGACCCGTGCGGCTCGTGGACGTCGCCACGGGTTCGGGGCGGTACCTGGACGCGGTCAATCATTGCTTAGGCTCAGCTCTTGCCATGCAGGTCGTTTCCATCGGCCTGGATCTGAGTCCGCCCATGCTCAGGCAAGCGCGCATCCGCAACAGACACGCGGGTCTGCGTACGCGGCACCTGGTCGGGGCCGTCGAAACGCTCCCATTCCGGGCCTCCAGCTGTGACGTGATGACCTGCTTCAATGCCGTGCACCACTTCGACCTCGCCCGGTTTGCTGGCGAGGCGCCTCGGGTGCTCACCCCATCCGGCCAGCTCGTCGTCTATACGCGAACCCCAGAGCAGAACCGCCGCACGATCTGGGGCCGCCACTTTCCCGAGTTCGCCACGCGGGAAACGAGACTCCATGAGGTCAACGATGTGCGAGCCGCCCTGGAAGCCACCGGTGCCTTCAGGTCGGTTCGCGCGCAGACGGTTGCGTGGCCGGTCACCACCTCCTTGTTTCGACTCGTCGAACAAGTCACCCACTATCATTATTCGACCTTTCGGCTGTATTCAGAAGACGCGCTCCGCGCGGCGATCGACACCTTCCGCCAGCGCGTGCGGCAGGCGTTCCGCGACGTGACGCACATCACGCATGACAATGACCACGTGCTGATTATTGCTCAGCGCCGACAGACGTCCCGAATCGCGAATCCTCCAGACTGCTTGACCTGATCCGTTCGATCTTCCTCGATGCCGTGTATGCCGCTGGAGGACGTGTGGTTGATGCCCCGCGGCGGTCGGCCGACACGCGGCCGGAGCGCGCCGACGGCTGACGGTGCGTCTGCTCCAACATCAGGTGGTCGACGAGGCTGCTCTAGCCTAGCGGAGCGCAGGTGTACGGAAGAAGGGAGGCTGAGGTCTGCCAGCGCAGGCGGATAGTACGGGCAAAGTGCCCCGGGCTGTGGTCTGGCGATACGCGGAGGTATCCGACGGCTCGCCGGGTCACGCTGCCCCGCCCTTCGCTGCCCCGACCAGCTCCTCGCCGCAGTCGGGACACTTTGCCGTCGTGGAGACGAACCAGTTGCACTCCGAACAACGGTTGCCGTATTCAATCTCCGCGCCGCAGGCGGCGCAAGCGCGGGTTTCGTCGCCGTCGTCCACCTCGCCGCAGGCGGCGCACCGCCACCGGCTCACGCCTCACCTTCCTTCCGGTCGGCGAGCGCCGCCGCCGCGGTAACGCTCAGTAGCACGCGCATGTCGGTGTGACTCAACCTGCGGAGCACGTCGGCCAGAGACGTGCCGGCGACCGTGGCGAGAGCGCGGAGCCGGCTCCGCGTCTCAGTGTCACAACGAACCGTTGTGTATGTATTGGGCATGACGATAGTATATCTACATGCCTAGCAGGAAGACGAACCGGTCGGCGCGTTGATGGTGGGTCGCGGGGTGCCGGCCGGGAGCGTGCCATGCGCCACGCCTCCCGACCGGCCCCGCACGCGGCACGGACACCCCTCCGCCCCGCGCTTCTCTACTTCGGCCGCCCCAAGCCGGCGTAGAGAGAAAGAGCCGCGGCGACCCGTAGCGACCCGCAGCTCGCCGAGATCGCGGCCGGTCGCCGGCGTGAGTCAGCCCGTAGCTGCAGCTCGTCAACGAGGCCGCGGTCGCCGGCACGACCCCGACTTGAGGACACCCGGCGGTCCGTCGTTTGGCCATCACGAGAGCGCGGGCGACGTCGCCGGCGGCGGCTTCATGGCCGTCCTCGCCCCACCTGCCATCGGCCCGCGCCGGCGCGGGCCAGGCGCGGCTCCGCTGGCCGGGGCGCCCAGGGCTCGGAAAGAAGGGCCGCGCGGACACCGGGCCCAGCCTTGGCGCTCGGCGACGTAGGCGAGGCGGGGTGGTGGCCGTCGAGCTCGGCGTCGAGTCGTCGAACCGCGGAGGCCTCGACAAGACGGCGGGTTGGTCGGCGGTCGGTCGCTCGAGACGGGTGGATGGTGGATCACGGGCTGCCCCCACTCGAGGTCGGTCGCAGGACTGATGCTCGCTCGGTCCGACCCGCGCCGCCGCAGGCCACGCTGGAGGCCGGGCGTTGGGCTAGAATCGGAACCCATTGGAACGCGCTCGGCCGGAGCCCAGAGCGCGTCGAGCGACGGACGATAACAGCTCCTGGGACAACTTATGAGTGTCATAGCAAAGGAAATCGCCGACCGCCAAAGTGAGATCGAGCGCTTGCAGGGGGAGATCAAGGCGTTGAACGACGTCGACAAGATGCTCGGGACCTCCGCTCCGGCGAAGCCCGCGGCTCGGCGCTCCTCCTCGCGGCGGCCGGCGGCTGCGGCCACCCCGGTAGCGGAGACCGCGTCCGACGCCAAGCCGACGAGGAAGCGCCGACCGATGACGGCCGAAGAGAAGAAGGCGGTTTCCGAGCGGATGACAGCCTCTTGGGCCGAGCGCAGAAAGAAAGCCGCGAAGTAGCCCGCCGGGGCCGCGACGAGTACGTGCCCCGTCCGCGGTCGGTGTATCCTTCTGACCGCAGATCTTCCGAGGTCGTTCCCGCCACGCGGCGCGTCGATCCAAGCGTCGATCCCGCGCGGCCTCGTGGCCCGCGCCGTAGGCGGACGCGCCGTCCGCCCCCGGCCGGCACAACCAGCCCAGCGCGGACCGGCGAGGGTGAGCTGGTTCGGTTTCCACCCCCCCCTCGTTGGGTTAGAATCCAAACCCATGGACGCGCTCGGCCGCGCCGGGCGCATCGAGCGACTGACGATACAGCCCCCGGAAAACCTATGAATGTTATAGCAGAGGCAATCGCCGACCGGCAAAGTGAGATC
Source organism: Vicinamibacterales bacterium (assembly GCA_965215895.1). Taxonomy (GTDB): domain Bacteria; phylum Acidobacteriota; class Vicinamibacteria; order Vicinamibacterales; family UBA8438; genus JAJEEA01. The sequence goes on from CBDCEY010000003.1 coordinate 88,110, forward strand.
GAGCGCCTGCAGGCGGAGATCAAGGCGTTGAACGACGTCGACAAGATCCTCGGGACCTCCCCCCCGCCGGCGAAGCCCGTGGCTCGGCGCTCCTCTTCGCGGCGGACGACGGCTGCGGCCACCCCGGTCGCGGAGACCCCGCCCGACGCCAAGCCGACGAGGGAGCGCCGTCCGATGACGGCCGAAGAGAAGAATGCGGTGTCCGAGCGGATGACCGCCTATTGGGCCGAGCGCAGAAAGAAAGCCGCGAAGTAGCCCGCCGCCGTCGCGCCGGCGGGTACGTGCCGCAGCCGGCCGGCGGTGGCTCTCCCGATGAGCCCCCGCGGGCCCGCGCGGCGAGCTCGACGCATCGCGTAGCGCAGGGCCAGGACGTGGGTCGTGGCCAGGATCGCGGCGATAGCGACCGCTCTCACCACCCAGCATCCGGTGGAAGGGGGACCCACGACGGACGCGATGAGGCCGCGATGAACCCCAGCGCATACATCGAGACATCGGTCATCAGCTACCGGACTGCCCGACCCTCTCGGGACGTCGTGGTCGCGGCCTATCAGGAGGTAACACGCGAATGGTGGCGCAGTGCTCGGGACAAGGTTCGTGCTGTTCGCCTCAGCGCTTGTTCATCTCCGAGGCCGGCACGGGCGGTGTGTACGAGCTGCGATTGGCGGATGCACACCTTCCGTCCGATGATGTCGATGACGCGATGCGTCTGATTGGGGTGGACGAGGCGTCAGCGTTCGTCGTGCAAGGGTATCAATTGCTTCATGCTACGGTTACCGCTATCTACCAGATCGGGACGGTGATTGAGACTGAGTGGTGACGGCCCGTTCCAGCGCCGTGGTGGCGGACTCACGGGCTGCCCCCAGTCGGGAACGGTGACCGCCGCGTGAGGTTCGTTCGCTGCGAACCGCCCGGCCGCGCCAACGCCGCGGCTGGATGCGTCTCCCGTAGAATGGGCCGATGATCCTGCTCTTCAGCGCGCTCGGGCTGCTGGCCGCCGTCGTGGCGTACGATCTCGTGCAGCGCCAGCACGCGATTCTCAGGAACTTTCCGGTCGTGGGGCACTTTCGCTATTGGCTTGAAGCCGTTGGCCCCGAGTTGCGTCAATACATCGTGACGAGCAACAACGAGGAGCGGCCGTTCAGCCGCGACCAGCGGCGCTGGGTGTACACGTCTTCGAAGCGGGAGAACAACTACTTCGGGGTTCGGCTCCGACCAGGACATGGAGTTGCAGCCCAATTTCCTCGTCATCAAGCACAGCACGTTTCCGCTGCCGACGCCCGCTCCCGGTGACCCGGCCTACGACCCCTCGTTCACGGTCCCGTGCGCGAAGGTGCTTGGCGCAGCGCGCAGGCGCGCGAAGGCGTTCCGCCCGCCATCGATCGTCAACGTCTCGGGCATGAGCTTCGGATCGTTGAGTGGCCCGGCGGTCGAGGCGCTCAACGGCGGGTCGGGGATCGCTGGCTGCCTGCACAACACCGGTGAAGGAGGCGTCTCACCGTATCACCTGCAAGGCGGGGATCTCGTCTGGCAGCTTGGCACCGGGTACTTTGGCTGCCGTGACGCCGACGGCCGCTTCAGCATGACGCGGCTGAAAGAGACCGTCGAGCGGTGTCCCCAGATTCGCGCGATCGAGATCAAGCTGAGTCAGGGCGCGAAACCGGGCCTCGGCGGTCTGCTGCCGCAGGCGAAGATCAGTGTGGAGATCGCGGAGACCCGCGGCATTCCGCGCGATCGCGATTGCGCCAGCCCAACCGCGCACAGCGCCTTCGGGAACGCGGACGAGCTGCTCGATTTCGTCGAGTCCCTCGCGGCGGCAACCGGGTTGCCGGTCGGTATCAAGTCAGCGGTCGGCGAATCGACCTTCTGGACCGACCTCGCGCGACTCATGTCGACGGGTACCCGCGGTGTCGACTTCATCACGATCGACGGGGGCGAAGGCGGTACGGGCGCCGGGCCGCTCGTGTTCACCGACCACGTGGCGCTGCCGTTCAAGATCGGATTCAGCCGCGTGCAGAAGATCTTTCACGAGGAAGGGGTCCACCAGCAGGTGGTGTTCGCCGGGTCAGCAAAGCTCGGCTTCCCGGAGGCCGCCGTCTTTGCGTTCGCGCTCGGCTGCGATCTGATCAACGTGGGGCGGGAAGCGCTGCTCGCCATCGGCTGCATCCAGGCCCAGCGGTGTCACACGAACCACTGTCCCACCGGCATTACGACCCAGCATCCCTGGCTGATTCGCGGCCTCGACGCGACCCTCAAGGCGTCGCGGCTCGCCAACTACGTCGTGGCGCTCAGAAAAGACGTGCTCTCGTTGAGCCACGCGTGCGGCGTGCCGCATCCCGCCCTCGTGACGGCCGATCACCTCGAGCTGGTCGACAACCGCTTCGGATCGAAGACGGTGGCGAAGCTGTTCGGCTATGGACGCGGGTTCGGCCTGCCGTCCGACGTGGATGCCGAGGAAGTCCGCCGCTTGATGTCGGATCAGCCCGATCGGCCCACGGGATCAGGCTCGGGAAAGGCTGCCAGCGGTCGGGAAGCGAGCGACGCGAGCACCCGGCCGTTTCCGCCGCAATAGGACAACCGCGAGGGGAGTCCGACCAGAGCGCGCGCGCCGGGCGCGACGCCGTGATCCCAGTTGACGTAATCCGGGTTAGGTGAGGAAAGGGGCTGAGAATGCGAGTGTTTCTGCGAGTGTTTCTCTGTTGCCTGCTGTTGGCGTGTAGCCGTGGGTTCATAGCAGCCGCGGTCGCCGTTGTCCGCGGGGGGGAGCGTAGCGCAGGGGGCGCGCCGGAGTCATGACGTGGGGCGTATCCACGGCGCGGCGCCGGCCGGGCGACCTGCTGACGCGCGGCGACGTGTGCCACCTGCACGCGGACCGGGACGGCGCCGAACGGTGCGGCGCGGCGGCCGCGGCAGATGCAGAACCACGCGGCGGACCGAGCGGACGACGTGGACCCCCAGCTTCAGCAGCCGGTCCCGCAGCCACGTCACCTGGCTGCGGGCACACGCAGTACGCGCCGCCCGCAATCGCAGTTCCTGCATGAGCACGTAGGCCGCGGCGGTCAGGAAGACGCGCAACTGGTTCGCCGAGAACAGACAGCAGCTCGTGCGGTCGATCTGCAGCCCATCGAGCAGTTCCTTGATCCGATTCTCGATGTCCCCGCGAGCACAGTAGACCTTCTCATAGATGAAGCGCGGCGTCTGCCGCAGATTCGTCACCACGAACCGCGGGTTGTCCCGCGGCTCGCGGTCTCCGAGGCGAACGACTTCGGCCTTGATCACGACCCGGCGCTCGTGGTCCCACGTGCCGGCGGCGTAGCGGGTGTCGGTATAGACGTGCGCGGTCTCGCCACCGACCTCGCTCTGCGCGCGGGCCACCTGCATGGCGGACTCCGCATGCCGCTGCAACACCGCGTTCTTCGCCATCGCCACGACGTAGTCGAGCCGGGGCTCCGCATCCAGGAAATCGAAGATCTCCGGGGTCGCAAAGCCCCCGTCGAGCCGGACGAGAAACCGCGCCCGCGGAAACGCCGCCCGCAACAGCGGGAGCAACCGACACAGCAGGCCGAGGGTCCCGTCGGCGGCCACTGCCTTCCCGGGCCGCAGCACCGCCGCGCACAGATACTGCTCCGCCTCGCGGTCGAAGCTCAGAAACCCCAGCATCGGCAGATAACACCAGCCGCCATAGTGCCCGTTGAAGAACGTGAGCTGCTGGGCCCCGTGCGTCAGGTCGTCGGTCGGGTCCAGATCGATCGTGATCCGGCGCGCCCGCCCGTGCAGGCGGCGCCGATGACGCTCGATGACGCAACGCTGCCAACTCGCGCCCCATCCGGTAGAGCACGGTGCGGCGCGCGCCGTTCTCGAATCGCGAGATCGTGGGTTGCGACGCCAAGGGCGCGCCGGACACCGGGTCCCGCCCGAGCAGCAGCTTGTGGATGGGGTCGTCGGCCAAGTGGTCGGCATCGTTGCCATCGGGATGACCGCACGCGATGCCGAAGACCCGCTGGCCGATCAGGTCCGCGAGCGTGTGCCGAATCTTCCCCGGTGCGCGTTTGTCGGCCAGACACCGGGCGAACGCCTTGACCAAGCCGTACACGCGCTCGGCCGCCTTGAGCAGGACGGCGCCGCCGTCGGAACTCGCGTGTTCCTGGTTGAACGTGGCGACGAGGGGCTTGTCGAACAGATCCGGGAACAGAACAGTCTGTGGTATCGTGTGAGGCGTCACGTAGGGGTCTCCGTTGTGGCTAAACGTTTGTATACACTACGTTTGTACCACACGGAGGCTCCTGTGTCTCTCCCAAAACAACACCTTCACGCATAATCCGGGTTAAGAGACTTTCTGGACAATCCCGTCAACCCGCACTAGTTTAGTGACTGGTCTACTGACAGTTAGTTACGCGTCCCTTCGCCGATCGCTGGCGAAGAGCGGTACTTGCGCATTCAAGTAGTTGGTGACGGCATCGCGGACCACCCATGCGGCGGATACCCGTTTGGTCTTGGCGATGCCCTTGATCATGACGTAGTCGGCCACGTCGAAGGACACAGATACACGAACCGACTTGGCGCCGGTCTTCTTCCTGGTGCGGGTTCTGTCCTCGACCATCACTGCACCATAGTACACCACATCGGTGCGAGCACCAACAGACACGGGCGACCGCGGCACTCTTGGCCCGAGATGGAGCCCCCGCGGATCAGGGCATTCGAGGTCGCCCCGCACGCGGCCGACGTGGCCGGACTCGAGGCGGCGCGGCCGGCGGCGCGCCGTGGCTGGATAGCCGGCGAGGAAAACCCACGAGCTGGTGTCTCATCAGGTCGTCGATGGCCGCCGGGCAGACTGGAGGTCAAACGTTGACCAAGGGTCGTTTTTCCCTTCGGGGTCTGCGCGTCGCCGCCGGCTCCGTGGGCCGGTGCCGGGGCCGACATCGGCACCGAACGCGTCGGCGCGGCTGGGGGGTTCGAGGCCGACCAGAGGTCGGTCCTCAAGCGCCGGCCGTCTCGATGTCGTGGTCCTTGGCGCCCTGTCGCCAGCGTTTATCAACTCGCAGCTCAGGGACGACCGCGACGGGAGCAGCCTTGGAGTTCCGCCCCGGCACCCTCCGCGACGCCAACCGTGGGCGACACGTCGACGTGGGGGCCCCGGGACTGGATCGCCGTCCTCGCCCGCGCCGTCGCGGCCGACGGGTCCCGTTCGAGACGATTGTCGCCCCCTTCCGCCGGGCAGGCCGTCCCGGCGCGCCCCGAACAGCCGATCCGCATGGCGGACGCGATCGACGGGCGGGACCGCGCTCACCCACGCGCCCCGTCCCCCGGAGCCCGGCCATGGTGTCGGGGTGGATCCGGCCGAGGAGTTGTCTGGCTGACGACGAACCAGTCGCAGAGCATGCGGATCGTGGCGGTCGAGACGCTGAAGAGCCGTTCGATGTCTGGGTCCCGGTCGAGGTCCTCGAGCTGCTGGATGGCGTCGGAGGATCGTCGACCAGCTCGCCGGCCGCGGAACGGGTTCGCGGTGCCGACGGTCCAGCGGGGGTCCATCGACCTGGCGGCTCCGGCGGTACCCGACCGGGGAACGCCGGCGCCGGCCGGCTCCGCTCCGATAACTTCGGGCCACAAGGTCTACGCAACGGCCCGCCGCGGTTCTAGCCGAGCATCAGTCGCAGGGCACCGATGACGGCGGCGACAACGGCGATCCCGGTTCCGACCACCCACTTGACGAGGCGGAGCTCAGCTGCGCCCCTGGCCTTCAGAGACGCAAGTCGGCCTCGTCCAAGCGACGCTTGAGGTAGCGGGCCGTGTCGGCGAACTCGGTGAAGATCAGGATCTTCTGGTCGGCCAGCGCCTTTGACTTGAGCAGGCGGATGAGCTTCTGGAGCTTGTCGTCGTGCTTCGGCTCGAACTTCCGGGCCTCGTTCAGGAACTGCACGATCTGGTCGAGGTCGAGGAAGGTCTCGGACATCATCTCCTCGACTTCGTACTCGGCCCGGTCGAGGCGCTCGACCGAGTCGAGCATCTCCTGGGGAACGACGTCTTCGTCGTCCGCCTCCTTGCCTTCTTCGCCCCAGAGCTCGAGCTGGCGCTGGAAGACTTGGCCCAGCACGTCGGCGTTCTGCGCCTTCCACCTCTCGAGGCGCTTCTTCTCGGCGTCGCTCTCACTGTGGACTTCGAGGAAGGCCAGCAGCTTCTGGCGCAGGCGGTCGCAGGAGAGCTCGAAGGCGGCGACGGAGCTCTCGAAGCGCTTGAGAAAATTGGTCCGGATCAGGCCGACCACCTGTCTCTGGCGGTTCTCCACGAATGCGTCGATGTCCTTGTTCAGCCCCCTGTACCAATGCAGGGGGTAGTACATCGGGAGAGTGAAGAGCGGGCTCTGCTTCGCGAAGGCCTTCTCGAACAGGTCGAGCATCCGCCCGTAGGTCTTGCGGATGGAGTACGCCGCCACCTGAGGGTCCTTCCGCTCGGGGAAGGCGGCTGCTTTGCCATACTCCCGTATCTGGCTCTCGCGGGCGTACGCGCGGCTCCGCTGGACGACGAGCTGGCGGAAGATCTCGTCGCTGATGAGGATCTCGTGGGCCTCGGTCGTGTGCTCGGCGGCATCCACGTCGTCCTGCCCCACACGGCTGCGAAGCGTCTTCTCCATCTGGTTGAAGTGCGCCCGCAGGTTGTTCACGCCGATCGTGCGCGCGAAGTAGGCCTCGTCGCGACGAGTGAAGAGCTCGGTCATGTGGCGGAAGTCGCTCAGGCGGTTATTGATAGGTGTGGCCGTCAGCATGAACACGGCCTTTGGGCGTTCCGCGTTGTCGAGCAGCTCGAACAGGCCGTAGTAGCGCGACGGTTCGAGTCCCCTGTCGGGGTCACCCTGGCGGCCCGGATTGCGGAAGTGGTGCGCCTCGTCGATGACGACGACGTCAGCGAGTTCCGCGATGCGTTGGAAGCGCTCCGGGAAGTCCCCCTTGCGTCCGAGATCGGTGTGGCTGAAGACGGCCAGGTTGCTGAAGTCCGCGCCACCGCCGACGCCGCCGATGTGCGGGAGCCACTGAAGCAGGTGGGGCTCCCACACGCCCTCCTTGGCCCCCTTCGGTGCGAACAGCACGACACGCTTGCCCTCGTGAAGGATGAGCCGCTCGATCAGCATCAGACCGACGAAGGTCTTGCCAAGACCCAACGCCGTCACAGAGGAACGCACCGCCGTGCTGCCGGGCGATCTTCATGAGCGCCCAGTACGCCTCCTTCTGATAGCGATCGAGCTGCGGGAACATGCGCCCCACTCGGTCGCAGTCAGCTCGTGCCCCCGGAAGAACTGCTGCAGGGCCTTCGCGTAGACGTCGAATGGCGAATACAGGTGCGTGTGGCGCGAGATCGTCTCGATGACGGCCTCGGTGACCTCTCTCGCTTCGGCCCAGTGCGTCTCGAACCACTCCTGAAGCTGCGCGACCTCGCGCGCGCTCTGGATCTGGACGTTCAGTTCGATGTTCTTCGTGAGACCCGGCCGCGTGAAGTTGCTGGAGCCCACCAGCGCCTTGGGCGCCCACGACCTCGAGCTTTGCGTGGGTGATGTAGGCCTTGGCGTGGAATTTGTCCTTGTCGTAGACACGGCATTCGATCTGCCCGGAGCGGAGCGCGTCGAGGATCGCAGGGACCCCGTGCAGGAAGGGGTTCGGCTCCTTGTCCTCCTCGATGCTCTCGTCGAGCTTGTCGAGCGCTTGCGCGCGGACCGCTTCGAGAATGGTCTTCCGAGTCCGATGGGTGATCTCCGCGCCCATCAGGATCCGGAGCTTGTCGAGCCCCTGCCATTTGCAGTCGAGGGTGAGCAGGGCGCCGATCTCGAAGTATCCGGTCGCGATGTCGAACGCCCTCGCGATGCCGGACCACTCCTCCAAGTACCGGAGCCCGGTCCAGCCGGAGACACTGTTGTCGACGATGAAGAGCTCGCGGCCCTTGGAGTCAACGGTCATGACGCTCCCGTTCGTACCTCATCGGGTTGTTTGCGGGAGGGGGCGAAATCCTACGCTAAGCCGGTGCCCCCAAGTGTCGCGGTCCAAGCACTCCGGTTTAGGAGGCGAGGACCTTCTGGCCCTGCTCACGCAACTGGCCCTGGGGTCCGACGTACCTGTAGAGCGTCACCGGCCTGATGCCGAGTTCTCGGCACAGTTCGGACACCGACGTGTCGCGGTGGGCCATCGCGGCCTGAGCCAGCCGCACCTGGGCTTTCGACAGCGCGAACTTCCTGCCGCCCTTGCGTCCGCGGGCCCGTGCGGATCTCGCCGCTCGGATGGGAACACATCAACCTGACCGGAGAATACCGCTGGCCAAGCACCGACCCACGGGCAACGCGAAACGCTTAGCGTAGGATTTCGCCCCCTCCCGCAAACAACCCGATCCAGGCCGCCGTCGACCAGCTCGTCCACCGGATCCTCGGTCAAGTGCTCGGGCTCCGCGATCCGGGCCCGATCGCCACCACACTGACGGCGCCGGCACACGGTGCCGCGCCGACGGACGAGCGGCCGAGCGCACAGGGGGGAGAGAGGGAGAGTGGGGGGATCAAGACTGTCCAGCGGAGCCGGGAGACGACACGGGAGGATGGTGGACACGGCCACGATGCCAGCGCGCCGGCCCTGCTGCCGCCCGGCGTCGGCGTCGACGACAAGGCCGACGAGGCGCCGGCCCGCGAGCGGGGCGCCGGCGCGCCGCACCCTGGTGGGGCGCGGGTTCCGCGCGACCCGGCCAGGCAGGACCTCGACCCCGACTGATCAGATCACCCCTACCTCACGTCGACCGACCCGGAGAAATCGCCGTACGAGGCGGGTTGACCCCCCTGTGCGGGGGGTTCCTGCGGTCGCGGAACTGCCACCGGGTTTTTCGTCCGTCGACTTCCTCGTAGAGGATGGCCCCCGTTCCGCGGCCGATCAGTGTCTCCGCGTACCCGACGATTTCGGTCGTCATCAATCCCTGCCCTTCGATTCGGTGGTCGAGGCCCCGTTCGCTGAGAAGGGCCTCGACGCCGCTGGCTCCGGCCTCGGCCGTCCGCAGTCCCGCTAAGCCGCTTTTGGTGGTCACGATGAGTCTGCCGCCGTCGACCTCGATCCGCAGGAGGGCGTAGCCCGCGTCGCGTAGAGTTTCGGCGCCGGCGGTCCCCAGCCGCGGGATCTCGGCCTCGAATTCGCGCGGCGCCCCCTCGATCCGGTCCGCGGCTTTCTTGGCGATCTCGGCGTTGTTGACCGCCCACCGCTTCGCCAAGTCCGGGAGTTCCTTGGGATAGATGATGTTGACTGCGGCTTCGACCGCCGCCGGGTTCAGCTTTCCTAGCACGACCACGTCGAAGATGTCCCTCGGGACGTTCCTCGCGAAGCGCCGGGTCTTCCCCGACAGGATCTGCGCGTCCGACTGGACGCGCTCCGTCTCGCCATCGATCGAAGCTGTCGCCAATCCCCTCCGGATTGGCATTTCGTGCGTCCAGATCTCCACGTTGCGCCGGTTCTCTGGGTCGCGGCCCGCTTCCGCGCTGAAGAAGTCGAACTTGTCGGTCTTGGGCACGGTCCATCCGCGGGCCCTGAGCGCTGTGCGTAGATCCGCGTGTTCCGGTCCGTGCAGGTCTTCCACGGACCCCCGTCTTGTCGGGGTCTGTATGTCGATATCCGTGCTTCGCCGGTGGCGGTGGCGTGCCGCGAGCACGGTGCCCCCGCCGATCGAGTACTCTGCGGGGCCGTCTTGGACCCGCCCGATCCCCTCCTTGATCAGGTCCCGCGTGCCGAGCCACACCCGGCGCGCGGGTTCGGGCAGCACCATGACGGGGTTGTCGTCGTTCATCGGCTCCTCTGCCGCGTCGGTCCGGTCTCTATCCTTCGGCGGGTTCGGCGGGGGTCCGCGCGTACGCGCCCATCTTGAGGTGGTCCGCTGCCGGGCATCTCGACAGCCCGGTCCGGTGGAGCGCCGACGCCAGCGACGCGGGCGTGTACAGCCCGTGCGCCCATCCGAGCGCGAGCATACGCCAGCCTGCGGTGTCGGCCCATTCGTGCAGCGCCATGGTCTGCCGGTTCTCGGGTGCCGGGTTTTCGACCGCCTTCTTCAAGTCGTCGGTCGTCGGGCTCCTCTTCCACCCGCACGTTCCGCTCGTCAGGACGTGCTGCAACGCCGCCGCCCGCCGCGCGGGGTCATCCCCGCCGAGTTCGAGCAGGATTTGCGTCCACTCCGGGCCGGGCGTCGCTTCGTCCGAGAGCGTCTCCGGGTCGGGCACCTTCGGGTGGTCGAAGTGATGGCGGACGCCTTGGAACGCCGCGGCCTCCTCCGCGTCGATTTCCATCATCGTCGGACCTGTCCGTAGCGCTTCCTCGAGGTCGTTGGAAATGGCAACTAAAAAAGGGACCCCTGCGGCCACGTGAAAAGGGACCCCCGGTTGGCTCTGTCAGTACATCACCCTCCTTCGACACAGCGAAACGGCGCACCCGGCGCCACGCGCCGGGAACCCGCCGTCCCCGACCCCAATCCCGAGCCGGCGGTTCCGGTCCGGTGCGGCGTTCGGCGTTCGGTGGCGCGCCGGGTCCCTGGGACGTTGTGGACGGTCGGGACGCGCGCGTCCAGGCCGGGCCGCAAGGCCCATAACTGCCATCCGAGCCGCGGGGCGGGCGGTGTGTCACCCGAAGGGCCGTAGCGGAGCGGAGGACGCGCGCAGCGCGTTGACACGCCGCCCGTCCCGCAGCTACGCGGCGCCGACCTCCCGACAAGCTTGCCGTGCGTCCCGGGGGCGGGTCCGAACCGAGGAGCACGACCCCACAGGCATCAACGGCCTCCGGATGCCGGCGCCCGGCTCCCCTTCGTGGCCGCCAACCGGAAGCTGTCGCCGGCGGTCTAGCCGTCACGCCCGAAGCCCCTGGGCAGCTCGACAGCCTCCAGCACCGACAGATCCAGATCGCCTGCTCGAGCAACTCCGCGGTCGCGGACCCGGCGAGGGATTCCGGCAACGCGTCCCGCCACTCCCGGTACTGGTCCTGCAGCGCCAGGAGCGTCTGCACCGCGTCGTTCCACTGCTGTGGCCGCGTTCTCCGGTCCGCCGGCCGGCGGTACCGGGTCCGGGACTCGCCGGCCTTCCGCCGCTCCCGGTAACGCGCCTGCCGCTCCGCGTTCGTCAACGCCACGACTACTCCTCACTGTTACGTAACGGACCGGTGTCAGGCGGCTCGGCGCCCGGACGTTCCGGTCCCACGGGCTGAACACCAGGTTGCTCGTCACCATCACCGAGCGGCGCTCGTAGCGCTCGGCGAGCAGCGTGGACAGCACCTCGGCTTCGTCGCCTTGCGCGCCGCCCGCCCGCTCATCCCCGCCGCCGCGGCGGCCGCCGCCAACGTCTTGCCTGCCATCCGCTTCTCGCGCAATCGCCGAACCTGCGCATCCGGTGACCAACCCGTCCTCCGTGAGGAAAACGGGCAGTGCCACACGCGCCGCGGGTGCTCCCGCAACCGGCCCATCGCCACCACGGCGACCGGCAGAATAATTGCCGACAGGTGCACGACCCGGAGGCATCAACGGGCTCCCCTCTTGCCGGGTGCCGGCGCCTGGTTCCGCTTGGCGGCCTGCAGCCTGAAGCTGCCGCCGGTGGTCTGCAAGACCGTCGCGTGATGCACGATCCGGTCGATGACCGCGGCGGCCGCCGTCGGGTCGAGGAAGACCTCGGACCAGCGCGCGAACGGCAGATTCGTCGTCACCACCAGGCTCCGGCGTTCGTAGCGCTGGCTGATGAACCCGAACAGCAGGTCGGCGCCGGCCTTGTCGAGCGGAACGTAGCCCAGCTCGTCGACGATGACTAAATCGAAGCGGGCGAGCTGGGCGAGCTTTCGGGCCAACCTGCCCTGCTGCTGCGCCTCGACGAGCAGCGTGACCAGCTCGGCCGCGGTCACGAACCGCACCCGGTAGTCATGCTGGCAGCAGGTCATCCCCAAGGCGATGGACAGATGCGTCTTCCCCGTGCCGACTCCGCCGACGAACACGACGTTGGCGGCGTCGGCGACGAAGCGGCAGTCGAAGACCTGCAGGATCGCGTCGCGGTCGAGGTCGGGCTGCGCCTCGAACGAGAAGGCGTCCAGCGTCTTCAGCATCGGGAAGCGGGCATCCTGGATGCGGCGTTGGATGCGGCGCTCCCGGCGTCCGGTCACCTCCAGGTGCACCAGCTGCGCCAGGTAGTCGGCCGGCGCCTGTCGCTGGCGGGCGGCCTGCTCGGCCAGCAGCCGCCACTGCGCCCCGATCGTCGACAGGCACAGCGTCTTCAGGTCCGCCGCCAGATGCGGGGGCTCGGCAATTGTGGTAGCCATCAGCAGGGGTCCTCCACCAGCGCGTCATACGCCGACAGCTTCGGAGCGGGTACCGCGATCCGCGCCAGCTCCGGACGCACGCCTGCGACCGGCGGGCACACCGGCGGCGGGCCGGCCTGCTGCTGACGGAGGATGAGCCGCACCGTCTCCAGGCGCGGCGAATGGCGCTCGAGGGCGGCCGTCACCGCGCGCTCGACGGCCGGGGCCGGGTGGGTCTCCATCAGCCGCAGCATCCGGACCCATTCCTGATCGGGCTTGCGCGTGTGCTTGGCCAGCTCCGCCCGCGCCCGCTGCCACACCGGGGCCAGCCGCCAGTCGAGGAGAGCCGTCGCCTCGGCCACGGCCCGATGCTTGCGCTCCAGCAACGGCAGCACGTGAAGCGCATCGAGGACCTTGGCGCCCCGGCAGAACACCCGGCGATGCTCTGCGACCACCTCGGCGCCGACCGCGATCGCCACCCGGTCGTGATACAGCTTCACCCACACCGGCCGGTAGGCGTGGCGAATCGGCACCGAGTACGTCACGCGGTCCACGTGGACGTGTCCGAACTTGTCGGCCACTCGCGCGACGACGCGGCAGGTGGCGGGAAGGTGAGCAGGCATCGCCCGCAGGTGCTCCCGCTCCTGCGCCAACGCTTCCTCGACCGAGCGCCCGTCGTCGAGGTGGCGCATCGGCAAATCGGCCTCCAGCTCCGTGATGATCGCCGCGTTGAGCGCCGCCCAGCTCTCGACCGCCAGCCGCGGCCGGAACACCAGGTTCCGGACGTATTTCACACCTCCCTCCACAGAACCCTTCTCCCAGCCCTTTGCCGGCGCGCAGAACTCCGCCCGGAACGGATACCCGCCCCGGAACGCATCGAACGCCTCGGTCTGCACCCGGTCCCGGCCCGCCAACACGTCCTTGACGGCCAGCGAGGTGTTGTCGAGCACGAGGCGGTCCACGAGACCCCCAAAGTAGCGGAACGCCGACTCGATGCCGTCGAGCAGCGACTCGATCCGCTCGACCGGGTACGCCTTGGCGAAGTACGCGTTGGAGAACGGCAGCGTCGCCACCAGGTACTTGACCTTGCACGGCACGCCGGCGATGTCGACCCACGACTCGCCGAAGTCGACCTCCATCGTCGTGCCGGGCAGCACGCTGCGGTGCACGAAGGCCTCCTTCCTCGTGGTGGCCGTCCTCAGCCCCGCGACGTACCAGCGCACCGTCCGCGCCGGGAGCGGTCCCGCCATCGGCAGCAACAACCGACGAATCCGTTTCGCGGTCAACCGCGGCTCCTCGCGCAGCCACTGCCTGATCCGCTCCCGCCACGGGTCCAGGGTCCCCGGCCGTGTCGGCGACACCCGCACCGGCGGCGTCGACCGGCTGATGGATCGCCGCACCGTCTTCACGTCCAACTTCAACCGCCGCGCGATCTCCTTCTTCGGCACCCTCTCCACCAGATGCAAGTGCCGGATCTCGGCCCACTGGGACATCCTGATCACCTCCGCGTCCTCCTGGCTTGGTCGACGAGACGACCGTGTCTCGCCCCGTCGATCATCGCCAGGGGATCACTGTTCCGAGTGCTCAGTGGCCATGGGGTCCCTGTACCCTTCCGGATGACTTCGCGGGATGGCCTCGCGGAGTCGGGCAGGCCGCCGGGAGCACCCAGGGGTCCCTGTGCATCGAGCACCTGAAAAGGACCTGTGCCCCGGCGGTCCAGCCTCCGATGGATGCCCCGTGGGGAGTTTGCGCCGCAGAGCGCCAGTACAGGGACCGGCAGGCATCGAGGCGCGCCCGTTCGACTCGGCAAGGGGAGGTTCAACTTGAAGCTGGCATGGTTCGCGGGTGTCGACTGGGGGTCAAGGAAACATCAGGCGTGTGTGCTCGACGCCGCCGGGAAGGTGCTCGGGGAACGGGAGTTCGAGCACGGCGGCGCAGGGCTGTCGCAGATGGCGGACTGGCTGCTGTCGTTCGGGGCGGGCGCGGCGGGCGAAATCGGCGTGGCGATCGAGACGCCGCACGGACCGGTGGTCGAGAGCCTGATGGAGCGGGGCTTCGCCGTCCACTCGATCAACCCGAAGCAGCTCGACCGTTTCCGGGACCGCTTCTCGCCGGCGGGCGCGAAGGACGACCGGCGGGACGCGCGGGTACTCGCCTCGGCGCTGCGTACCGACCCGCACTGTCTGCGACGGCTGGAACCGACCGACCCGGCGATCATTGAATTGCGGGAGTGGTCGCGTCTCGACGAAGACCTGACGCGGGAACGCGTTCGGTTGGCGAATCGGATACGGCAGCAGCTCTGGCGCTACTACCCGCAGTTCCTCGACGCGGTTGACGACGACGTTGCGGCGCCGTGGGCGCTCAACCTCTGGCAAAACCTGCCGACGCCGCGCGCGGGTCAGCGCGTTCGCGAGGTCACGCTCACCAGAGTGTTGAAGCAGCACCGCATCCGTCGGATCAGCGCGTCGACGCTGCGCGATCGGCTGCGAGCACCAGCCATCAAGCTCGCCCCGGGCACAGCCGAGGCCGCCGTTGCACATTTGCGGCTCGCCACCGAACGCCTCGCCCTGGTCAACCGCCAGCTCGATCACGCGCGCCACGAGCTCGAGCGGTTGGTGCATCAGCTCGCCGATGCTGCTCCGGCGGACGACGCCAACGCGTCCCCGGAGGACGAGTCATCGTCGAAGGAGCCCCGGGATGCGGCCATCCTGCTGTCGCTGCCCGGCGTTGGCACCAAGGTGCTCTCGATGCTGCTTGCCGAGGGAAGCGACGCGGTGGGGCGGCGGGACTACGACGCGCTTCGCTGTCTCTGCGGGGTAGCTCCGGTCACCCGCCGTTCGGGGAAGAGCATGATCGTGACGCGGCGACAGGCAGCCCACAACCGGCTGCGCGACGCCGCCTACCACTGGGCCCGGGTCGCCGCCCAACACGATCCGGTCAGCCACGACAAGTACCGGTCGCTGCGAGCCCGCGGTCATGGCCACGCCCGCGCTCTGCGCTCGGTGGCCGACCGCCTGCTGAACGTCGCCTGCGCGATGCTCCGTGACCGCGCCTGTTTCGATTCGCACCGTGTCGGGAGCGCAGCCACATGAGGCGATCCTCAACGGTAGCTCCTGGCGTCCGGACCGGACGTGCGGGGTGAGTTCGTTCTGGCCCGGTCTCCCGAGTCTACTGGAGCGGTTCTCCGCGACAACGGAGCGGCTGCCCCTACGCCGCACTTCTTCGCGTTGAAGGAAGGCCAGCCTTCCGGCTGGCCCTCAAGAGCATCCCCGCACGGTCGGGCGCGGCAGTCACCCGCAGGGCCGGAGCGGAGCGGAGGACCCGCGTAGCGGGAGTCCTTTCCAATCCAGAAATGAGCCTGAAGCGGCGGCACGTGAGTCGCGGCTGACGGGCGACCGAATCAGCGGATCGAAACAGGGATCCTGGCGCGGGCTGCGGTGAGCCGGCGCACGCTGACCGACATTATCTTTCATGGCGGCGACGAGGGGTTGTGGGCGCGATCAATCTCGACACCTGCGACGCGGTCGAGCACCGGATCTTCTCTGTGGATCTTGATGAAGAGGAAGAGGATGGCTGTGGGCGCTGTGCGAAACCGCGTTCTTTGCGGTTTTGCAAGCTCCTGTGGGCGCGCTGTTTGCGTCCATGGGAGCGCTGGCGTCCATGGCCCCCGGCGCTGGCCCAGGCCACGATGCGTTCGGGTAGTGCAGGGAGCGGACTCAGCCGAGGGGTGATGGCCCTGGTTGTGCCCACCGGAACCTGGTGACCGCCCCGAGCTCTCCCAGACCGAGCCGATCCCTGGTGTTGTGTCACGGTCCAGGCTTGCTCAGTCGGAGATTGCGCCACGCGTCCTGACGGCGTTGACACGCCGGCCCTCCCGAGCTACCTCCGCCCCGACCCATCCGTCAGCCGCCGTTGGGCCCCAGGCCGAGTCCCTGAACGCCCTGCGGGTCAACGCCGCCCGGAGCGTGGTGTTTCAGGCCGCCGGGTCGATGGAGACAAACAGGCGGTCGCGAGCCTGGTTGAGGGCGCGTGCCGCGTCGTTGTCGCTCATGGCGGCGGCGACGGCGTCGAGCTGGTCGAAGGAGGTCCCCGGCTTGAGGCAGGCGGCGGCGTTGGGCAACGACTTGAGCTTCTCGTAGGGGGTCATGACGTTGGCGTGGGGGTAGCGTTTGCGGACGCGGCCCTTGGCATCGACTTCATCGACGGGGAAGAGACAGGGGCGGTGGAAGTTCAGGTAGGGGGAGAGGACCTGCTGGGTGAAGGCGTTGACGCGTTCAGCGTAACGGCTGGGGATGTGGCCGTATCCGAGGTGCTTGCGGATGACCGAGCCGTTCTTGCTCTCGACGAGGGCGTTGTCGTTGCTGCGGCGGGGTCGGGACTTGGTGAACTCGTCGATGTGGAGGGCTTGCAGCCGGGCGGCGATTTTGTGGTTGATGAACTCCGAACCGTTGTCGGTGTGGAATCCGCGGACGTTGAAGGGGAACGCCCGGAGCAGGGCTTCGAGGACGGGGGCGAGACAGGGCGTGTCGATGCGCTCGACCGAGCCGACGAACTGGAACTGGGTGACCTCGTCGACGAGGTTGAGGTGGTAGAGGCCCTTGATGCCGTCGAGGTCTCCTTGGTGGGCCGAATCGACCCGCAGGTAGCCGGGTTGTCCGAAGGGCTGGGGCCGGCGCCGCTCGCCGATGGCGATGTGCACGGGGCGGGTCGGCGCGGGCATCGTCCCGCGCCGGCGTTGATAGCTGGTCGAGTGGCGCAGGTTGTAGAGGTGTCCGTTGGAGATGGCGGCGAGGCGCTCGAAGCGGCGGTCGCCGAACAGCTGCAAGGCCCGGACGCAGAGCTTGCGGGTGGCCGGACCGGAGAGGGTGCCGTGGAGGGCATCGACTTCGGCGAGCAGCCCGATGTCGGCCTTGGTGTAGCGGCGTGGGAAGGGGTGCCGGGGGCGGCGGCGGTCGGCGATGGCTCCTGTGGTCCGGTGCTGGTGCAGCAGGCGCGTGACCTGCGCGCGCGAGAGGCCGGTCACCTTGTCAGGAAGCGGCGGATCAGGCCCTTGTCGGCCTTCCCCCGGCGGGAGTAGTCGAACCGTTGCAGGGCCTCGGCCACGAACGCATAGGCCTCGGCCCGGGTCTGCGGCTGCAGGTCGAGCGGTCGGCTGCCGGCAAGGAACTCCCGAACCTGGTCCAGGGTCTGCAGGCGCTGGGTGTCGAGCTTCACGATCATCCTCCGATGATCCGGGACCCAGCCCCCTTCAGGCTCATCTCACGTTGGAATCAATCCTCCCTTCAGGCTCACTTCTCATTGGACAAGGCGGCGGCTTGACAGCCGCGGTTGACCGTGCGCGAGGTAGACACGCTCCGAGCGACAGCGAGGGCCTTGCTAAATGGTGGGGAGTCCTTTTCATGTTGCCGCTACCAGTCTGCGACGGCTGGAACCGACCGACCCGGCGATCATTGAATTGCGGGAGTGGTCGCGTCTCGACGAAGACCTGACGCGGGAACGCGTTCGGTTGGCGAATCGGATACGGCAGCAGCTCTGGCGCTACTACCCGCAGTTCCTCGACGCGGTTGACGACGACGTTGCGGCGCCGTGGGCGCTCAACCTCTGGCAAAACCTGCCGACGCCGCGCGCGGGTCAGCGCGTTCGCGAGGTCACGCTCACCAGAGTGTTGAAGCAGCACCGCATCCGTCGGATCAGCGCGTCGACGCTGCGCGATCGGCTGCGAGCACCAGCCATCAAGCTCGCCCCGGGCACAGCCGAGGCCGCCGTTGCACATTTGCGGCTCGCCACCGAACGCCTCGCCCTGGTCAACCGCCAGCTCGATCACGCGCGCCACGAGCTCGAGCGGTTGGTGCATCAGCTCGCCGATGCTGCTCCGGCGGACGACGCCAACGCGTCCCCGGAGGACGAGTCATCGTCGAAGGAGCCCCGGGATGCGGCCATCCTGCTGTCGCTGCCCGGCGTTGGCACCAAGGTGCTCTCGATGCTGCTTGCCGAGGGAAGCGACGCGGTGGGGCGGCGGGACTACGACGCGCTTCGCTGTCTCTGCGGGGTAGCTCCGGTCACCCGCCGTTCGGGGAAGAGCATGATCGTGACGCGGCGACAGGCAGCCCACAACCGGCTGCGCGACGCCGCCTACCACTGGGCCCGGGTCGCCGCCCAACACGATCCGGTCAGCCACGACAAGTACCGGTCGCTGCGAGCCCGCGGTCATGGCCACGCCCGCGCTCTGCGCTCGGTGGCCGACCGCCTGCTGAACGTCGCCTGCGCGATGCTCCGTGACCGCGCCTGTTTCGATTCGCACCGTGTCGGGAGCGCAGCCACATGAGGCGATCCTCAACGGTAGCTCCTGGCGTCCGGACCGGACGTGCGGGGTGAGTTCGTTCTGGCCCGGTCTCCCGAGTCTACTGGAGCGGTTCTCCGCGACAACGGAGCGGCTGCCCCTACGCCGCACTTCTTCGCGTTAAAGGAGGGCCAGCCTTCCGGCTGGCCCTCAAGAGCATCCCCGCACGGTCGGGCGCGGCAGTCACCCGCAGGGCCGGAGCGGAGCGGAGGACCCGCGTAGCGGGAGTCCTTTCCAATCCAGAAATGAGCCTGAAGCGGCGGCACGTGAGTCGCGGCTGACGGGCGACCGAATCAGCGGATCGAAACAGGGATCCTGGCGCGGGCTGCGGTGAGCCGGCGCACGCTGACCGACATTATCTTTCATGGCGGCGACGAGGGGTTGTGGGCGCGATCAATCTCGACACCTGCGACGCGGTCGAGCACCGGATCTTCTCTGTGGATCTTGATGAAGAGGAAGAGGATGGCTGTGGGCGCTGTGCGAAACCGCGTTCTTTGCGGTTTTGCAAGCTCCTGTGGGCGCGCTGTTTGCGTCCATGGGAGCGCTGGCGTCCATGGCCCCCGGCGCTGGCCCAGGCCACGATGCGTTCGGGTAGTGCAGGGAGCGGACTCAGCCGAGGGGTGATGGCCCTGGTTGTGCCCACCGGAACCTGGTGACCGCCCCGAGCTCTCCCAGACCGAGCCGATCCCTGGTGTTGTGTCACGGTCCAGGCTTGCTCAGTCGGAGATTGCGCCACGCGTCCTGACGGCGTTGACACGCCGGCCCTCCCGAGCTACCTCCGCCCCGACCCATCCGTCAGCCGCCGTTGGGCCCCAGGCCGAGTCCCTGAACGCCCTGCGGGTCAACGCCGCCCGGAGCGTGGTGTTTCAGGCCGCCGGGTCGATGGAGACAAACAGGCGGTCGCGAGCCTGGTTGAGGGCGCGTGCCGCGTCGTTGTCGCTCATGGCGGCGGCGACGGCGTCGAGCTGGTCGAAGGAGGTCCCCGGCTTGAGGCAGGCGGCGGCGTTGGGCAACGACTTGAGCTTCTCGTAGGGGGTCATGACGTTGGCGTGGGGGTAGCGTTTGCGGACGCGGCCCTTGGCATCGACTTCATCGACGGGGAAGAGACAGGGGCGGTGGAAGTTCAGGTAGGGGGAGAGGACCTGCTGGGTGAAGGCGTTGACGCGTTCAGCGTAACGGCTGGGGATGTGGCCGTATCCGAGGTGCTTGCGGATGACCGAGCCGTTCTTGCTCTCGACGAGGGCGTTGTCGTTGCTGCGGCGGGGTCGGGACTTGGTGAACTCGTCGATGTGGAGGGCTTGCAGCCGGGCGGCGATTTTGTGGTTGATGAACTCCGAACCGTTGTCGGTGTGGAATCCGCGGACGTTGAAGGGGAACGCCCGGAGCAGGGCTTCGAGGACGGGGGCGAGACAGGGCGTGTCGATGCGCTCGACCGAGCCGACGAACTGGAACTGGGTGACCTCGTCGACGAGGTTGAGGTGGTAGAGGCCCTTGATGCCGTCGAGGTCTCCTTGGTGGACCGAATCGACCCGCAGGTAGCCGGGTTGTCCGAAGGGCTGGGGCCGGCGCCGCTCGCCGATGGCGATGTGCACGGGGCGGGTCGGCGCGGGCATCGTCCCGCGCCGGCGTTGATAGCTGGTCGAGTGGCGCAGGTTGTAGAGGTGTCCGTTGGAGATGGCGGCGAGGCGCTCGAAGCGGCGGTCGCCGAACAGCTGCAAGGCCCGGACGCAGAGCTTGCGGGTGGCCGGACCGGAGAGGGTGCCGTGGAGGGCATCGACTTCGGCGAGCAGCCCGATGTCGGCCTTGGTGTAGCGGCGTGGGAAGGGGTGCCGGGGGCGGCGGCGGTCGGCGATGGCTCCTGTGGTCCGGTGCTGGTGCAGCAGGCGCGTGACCTGCGCGCGCGAGAGGCCGGTCACCTTGTCAGGAAGCGGCGGATCAGGCCCTTGTCGGCCTTCCCCCGGCGGGAGTAGTCGAACCGTTGCAGGGCCTCGGCCACGAACGCATAGGCCTCGGCCCGGGTCTGCGGCTGCAGGTCGAGCGGTCGGCTGCCGGCAAGGAACTCCCGAACCTGGTCCAGGGTCTGCAGGCGCTGGGTGTCGAGCTTCACGATCATCCTCCGATGATCCGGGACCCAGCCCCCTTCAGGCTCATCTCACGTTGGAATCAATCCTCCCTTCAGGCTCACTTCTCATTGGACAAGGCGGCGGCTTGACAGCCGCGGTTGACCGTGCGCGAGGTAGACACGCTCCGAGCGACAGCGAGGGCCTTGCTAAATGGTGGGGAGTCCTTTTCATGTTGCCGCTACCAAGCAGGCCCCGCCGCACCTTCGCCCGCAGTTGCGGCTCGGACATGTCGTGCCACACCGGCTTCCAGTACACGCCGGTCGCCTCCATCGCCACGTGCGTGCAGCCCGCCTCGGTCAGCCAGGCCGCCAGTTCGAGCAGACCCGCCGTCGTAGTCGCAAACTCCCGGTGCTCGGTCGTGACCTTCCGACCCGCAGCGATGCGCACGCACGCGTTCACGCACCGAGAGTGGACATCCAACCCGGCGCACCGGGGGTACAAGACTTCCATCCGTCACCTCCTGCTCGCAAAGGCGCTGGCGTGGAGTCCGCCGGTACGAAATCTACAGGGCGCGCTCACCGGAAGAATCTCCGGTCTCGCAATACGGGGTGCTCGCGGGACTCCGGGTCCAACTAAAAAACGGGCTCTTGGCACCATAGAGAAACCGACCTCTGGGCCAGCGCCAAGCCCCTACAGAGAAACTCACGGTGACCACTGACTCAGGCGGCCTTCACTTCGACCTCCACTCCAAGGTCGTGCAGACGGCGGAGGAGGCGCTGGGTAACGCGGTGCTTGTCGCGGTTCGCCAGGTACCGGCCGCCGAGGTCGTGGTAGTCCGTCTCGTCGCGGAGCATGAAGTAAGCAGCGGTCAGCATGGAAGCGGCGACCGCCACGATTGCCTTCTTCGGGCCGCGCCGGCCCTTGAGCCGTCGAAACTGCGTCTGCAGATAGCTCCCGTTCTTCCGGGTTGCCGCCCACGCGGCCTGGACCAGCGTTGTCTTCAGCCACGGCGTCGCGTGACGGATCCGGGTCGAGCGGCGCTTCCCCGCACTCTCGTCGAGGCGCGGGCACAGTCCCGCCCACGAGACCAGATGTCCCGGACCGGGAAACCTCGTCATGTCCACGCCGATCTCGGCGACGAGCACCCGCGCGACGGTCTCACTGACCCCGGGGATCGTCGTCAGCCGCTCGGCGGCCTCGCGAAAAGGGCGCAGCACCTCGTCGGCCTGCTGCTCCAGTTTCTGCACGGCGGCGCGCAACGCGTCGATCTGCCCCAGGTGCAGCTCCAGCAGGAAACGGTGGTGCGCCGTCACCCGGCCGTGCACCGCGGCGATGATGTCCGCGCGGTCGGCTTTCAGGCGCCCGGTGGTGCAATCGGCCAGCCGCTCGGGATCGGTCTCCCCGGCGATGAGCGCCGCCAGGATCGCCCGGCCGCTGACGCCCAGGATGTCGGTGACCACGTGCGTCAACTTCACGTTCGCGTCTTCGAGCGTCTTCTGCAGGCGTTGCGTGTGCCGCGTGATCTCGCGGACCAGTTGCTTGCGGGTCCGCGTCAGGTCGCGCAGTTCCTGGATCGGGGCCGGCGGCACGAAGCTGCCCCGAATCAGCCCGTGCGCCAACAGGTCGGCGATCCAGGCCGCGTCGTTCCGGTCGCTCTTGCGGCCCGGAACGTTCCGGATGTGCTGCGCGTTGGCGAGCACCAGCGTGAACGACTCTTCGTCTTCGAGGACGTGCCACACCGGCTTCCAGTACACGCCGGTCGCCTCCATCGCCACGTGCGTGCAGCCCGCCTCGGTCAGCCAGGCCGCCAGTTCGAGCAGACCCGCCGTCGTAGTCGCAAACTCCCGGTGCTCGGTCGTGACCTTCCGACCCGCAGCGATGCGCACGCACGCGTTCACGCACCGAGAGTGGACATCCAACCCGGCGCACCGGGGGTACAAGACTTCCATCCGTCACCTCCTGCTCGCAAAGGCGCTGGCGTGGAGTCCGCCGGTACGAAATCTACAGGGCGCGCTCACCGGAAGAATCTCCGGTCTCGCAATACGGGGTGCTCGCGGGACTCCGGGTCCAACTAAAAAACGGGCTCTTGGCACCATAGAGAAACCGACCTCTGGGCCAGCGCCAAGCCCCTACACGATATCCTGTTTCATGAATACGCGGGTCCGGCACCGCCGGGTGGAGAACTAAAGGGAGATCAAGATCTCGCCCCCTCCCGCAAACAACCCGCGTACGGCCCCGAGCAGACGCGGCCCGCGTACTCCCTGACCGCGGAGGTCGAAGGGTTGAGCGTGCACGCAAAGCTCGTTCTCATGCTCTTGGAGTCGCGTTGCACGTCGGCCAAGCGGCGGTGCTGGCCGAGCTGGAAATGGTTGCGGCGGAAAAGCGGCATGGGCCGTACGCGTCTGGCCGAAGCGATCGCCGAGCTCCGCGCTCGCGGCCTCGTTCAGATCGTCGAGTCTGGCAGCCGGCGCGATCGGGGATCGACCCTCTACGAGGTCGCGTCGCCGGTCGATGGTATCTGCGTCGTCTTCAAGCCGTCGCCCGAATCTTTGAGGTCCGCAGCGCGGACGTCAAAACCGCGTTTGAGGTCCGCAGGGCGGACCCAGAAGGGGCAAGGAGATCGGAAGGGGCAAAAAGCTAAGGAGGAGGATGATCAGCCGACGGTGACGACGACGGCGGCGACGGCGACGGCGACGGCGACGGCGGTCGTGATAGCCGATCGGAACCCGGACCCGTCCATCGAGCAGTCAACGCCAAGTGCGGCCGTCCCGGATGCTTGCGGCCCTGGACCCGATCTCGCGCCGAGCCCGAAACAGCTCCGGTTCATCGGTGACGTTTCGGCTGAACTGGGCGAACCGGCGCCGACTCCGGCAACCCGTCAAGAAGCGATCCAGATTGTGGCCGATCTCCGCCGGCGTCGAGACGGCCAGCGCGCCCGGGAAAACTCCGCAGCTCGCGAAACCGGGCGGCTTGAGGGAAAGATTCAGGGCCGCAGAAGTCAGGGTGAGAACGCGGGTGCCACGTTCCTGGATCGGGTCCGTGAACGGGTCGGGTACGCGTCCGCGGCCAAGTGTGACGCATGTCGCACGATTCAGTATCCGGAACCCGGCGGGCGGTGCCCGTCCTGCGGCGAGTCCATGCGCGGGGATCCCGGGGCGTAGTTGCAGGCGCGGGTCAAGCGAGCCGTCGAGGGTATCGGCGGATAGGTCCAGGATGGCTGCACAGTACCACGCTCTCTCGGGTCGCATCCTTTCGGTGGGTGGTCCGGTGAACGGCGCCCGCCTGGCGTTCAAGCGTCGTGAGCGAAAACGGGCGGCCAGTGACCCACGACGCCCCCGAGCACGACTCGAAGCCACCGACCACCACCGAGCGTGTCGCGTGGAGCCAGTGCGAGAACCTGCCGACTGGCGACCCGGAGATGGCGATCCGGATCATGGCATCGACCGTACGCGACGCAAATTATCTGAAAGCCGCCGCGGGCGTCTCCGCGCGTGGCCGAAAGTTGCAGAAGCCGGTGAAGCACATCGTGATCTCGTGGCCCGCCGGGGCCGAGCCGAGCGAGAACGAGCAGCTCGACGCGACCTCCGCCCTGCTCACCGAGCTCGGCCTCAAGGACCGGCAGAGGGTCACGGTCGCTCACCACATCTGCGTGAATCGGGTCTCCCACGTCGACGGCCGCGCCGCCCCGGCGCGCGACGAGAGACTGACGGCCTCGACATGGGCCGAGCGGTTCGAGCGGGAGCGCCGGCCAGCGCATCGAGTGCCCGGCCCGGGTCGAGAACCGCCAGCGCCGCGAGGACCCGGAGCGCGAGGAGAAAGGCGATCCGCACCGCGCCGAAGCGCCGGAGGCGCGACACCGGCGAGCTCGTCGATCCGCTGCCGGGCGAGACCGAGCTATGGGCGGCCCACTACAAGGTTTGGAAGAACATCCCCAAGAACGACCCCTCGGCGCGACGGACCCGGCGCGAGCTGGCCCGCGACCTCGATGACAAGGACACCGCCGAGGACGCGGCCCGGGACGCCGCCCGGAAGCGGCGGCGCCGACCACCGCCCCCGCCTCCGGCGGCCTCGCCGGCGCCGCAGACGAACGCGAGAGACGACGCCGACGCCGGAGGGTTGCCGGAGGGTCGCAAGAAGACGTCTCGGCGAGCGGACCCGGACCCCTCCCTATGCCGACCCGATCGCGCCGGACCGAGGCGGCGGCGATGCAGACGCGCCGGGCGGGGCCACCCGGCGACCGGAACCGCAACCGCCGAAACGTCGACGCACAGGAGAGAGATGATGTGAGGCCCCCGCGGGGCAGGTAGGGGGGGCTTCGCCCCGAGGACAACCCGTGGGATCGGCTCCGCGATGACGTCCGCCCGGTGACTGGTTCTCGGAGTCTGTGCTGCTCTCGCCGGCAGAACTCGCCGGTGCGATGCGCGGGATCCGCTGGGCCGGCCCGGCTCCTCCCCCCCCGAAGAAACGGGGGTGAACCCGCGACGAGGAGTGCAAGACCGAGGCAAATCGCCCTTACCCCGCGCGCGGGGATGGCGGCGCACCGCGCGCACATCGCGGCCACGGTCCGGCCAGCACGGACTTCCTGGGCTCCTTTGGCCGTCATGGCGGACGCAGGCGGGTACCGGGACCGACGAGTGGCGCCCATTGGAAGGCGGGCCGCTGGCCGAGGGCTGCAAGATCCCGCTACCCTGATGCCCATGACCGGCGACGGACCGCAGATCGTCATCGAGGGGAGGCGCGAGGACTGGCCCGGCGGCGCGCGGACGCTGACGCCGCGCGAGCCCGGCCGGGAACCCAACCGGCAGACCTTCTGGTTCGGGGCCGAGCTCGACCCGGACGGCAGCCAGGTGTGGTTCCGGATCACTTCGGAGGCGCTCCGCCGGATGCGGGAGGGAGACGCCGTGGCCCGCGGCGAGCGCCTGGTCGACGCCCTCCTCGCGTGGCTGACGCCGGCCCGGCGGCTGGGGCCCGAGGTCAACCGCTTCCAGGTTCTGGTCTCCGATGACGGCGACACGAGGCTCGAGCGCTACGGCGGCGACTGAAGCGCGGCCGCGTCCGGTCGGCGCCGGCCGGCTCCGTCTGAACGGAGGCACGATGAAGCTGATTCCCCACCACCAGGACGACAAGCACGGCACCCGCGAGTACCGCTCGCCGGACGGCGCCTGGCGAATCGTGCGGACCCGCCGCCCCGGAGGAAGCCGGAACGCGCGGCCGCGCTGGGAGGTTCACGAGCGCTGCGAGGGCCGCGGCGCCGGCGGGCGTCATCACGCCGCCTTCGAGCGCCGGCGGGACGCGCTGGTCTTCCTGGACACCACGGCCGCAGCGTCGGGGGGCGAGAGCGTCACGACAGCGCCTGCCAGGCGGCGCGAGACCCCCGAACCCTCGCAGGAACCCCAGTCCGGGTCCGGCCCGCGCCCGACACGGAAGGGGCCGATCACGCACGACCTCGACGAGACCCGGTCCCAGGACATCCCGTGGTCGTTGTGCGGCGTGCTCCTGTACGATCCGAGGCAGATCGCGAAGGCCGGCGAGCCGGCGACCTGCGGGAAGTGCCAGCGGTTCCGGTCGGCGGCCAGCTACCGGAAACGCCAGGCAGCGATGAAGGCGGCGAAGAAGGAGACCTGACCGGACGCCGGGGTGGGCCCAGCCGCGGACCGGAAACGGGGAAGGACCCCGGCTCCACCGGCCCCGGCGCCGCGGAACGGATCGAGCGTGGTGATGACGACGGAGACGGAGTTCAACATCTCGGAGGAACCGCTTGCCGAGCGCGTTCTGCGCCAGGTGCAGTCCGGGCAGCTCGACGAGTCCCGGCTGCTGCCCTCGGCCGAGAAACGGGCGAGGGACGTGGTCAAGAAGCTCGACCGGCTCGCGGCGCGGCAGGGTTGGTACACCTTCATGGCCGGCCAGGCGTACGCGGTGGCGACCGGGAAAGCGCCCGCGAAGCGGAACGCGGAGGTCATGGCGGTGGAGCAGGTCATGCGCTGGCGGTCGGAGGTGTCGCGGTTCGCGCCCGGTCGGGTGGCGGAGTTCGACGAGCTGATCGCGGACGCGCTGAACAACCCGGCGCCGGTGCAGAAGGCCGACCAGTGAGCCGACCGCGCTCCAGGGCCAACGAGGTCTTGCGGGTCGAGAGCGGCTGATCGCGCAGCAGCGTGGCGAGCGCGACGGTGGGTGCCCTGCGCCGCCGGAAACATGCAGCTGCCGCTGGGTCAACGGGGGCAGCCCTGGAGTCCGCCCCCGAACGCGCGGGAGCTGCCCGACGATTCCGGCGGCGCGGGGGCGCGGCCCGCGCGCGTCCACATCGTGCAATTGGCGAAATTCGCCCGCCGACCACGGCTGGAAGGCTACCGCCCTCTGGCCCCTGCAATGCCGGTTTGCTCCGTTTAGCTCCCCGCCTCTTGTCCTCGCGCGCGCCCCGTTCTTCGGCGGACCGCCGCAAAACGCTTCGACAGTTCTATCAGTTCGTGCGGAGTACTCCGTCCGATCGGATCCCGGTATCCAGCTCTCGCCAGTACTGCCCTCGCCCGTGCGATCCTGTCCTGCTCGTCGCTCTCAAGGCCCAACATCACCGTGAAGCCGTGCATTGCCTCTACGAGGCCGGAGAAATACGCCATGAACGCCCCGGCCCGCGGTCGATAACACAGGATGGGCTCCTCGGAAGTCGCGTACTTAAGTTCGACTTCCCGAACCACGTTCAGCACTTCGTGAAGCCCTTGCACGACGCTGTCGGTGGCTGCGACCGTTGGCGGGCGTAGCGCCGCCATTTCGTCGCCATTCAACGACTGGGGCAGTGCCCGATGCGCGATCCGCTCATTCCGCCATCGTCGGAACGGTTTCAACTCTTGCTCGAGAGTCTTGATTCGACGGTGCGTTTCTCGTTTGGCTCGTTTCCGCCGACAGTGTCCCGGAAGCTGACAGACCGTCAGCCGCGGCTCTTCGCTCGGTTCCTTCGCTTTCTTGGACCCTGGAGAGTCTGTCAGTACGCAGATGTGCAGCAGGATGTTCTCGTGCAGGGCCCGTCTCACCTCCTCCCAGAAGCCCCCTGCTGCGGCGCTCAGCAACTCCACATGCGCGTCGTTCAGGAACAGGAGCTTGTATTCCTCCCACTTCCGGTACAGCCACAGGTACTCGCTTTCGATCCGGTAGAAGATGTTACCAAAGATCTTGACGACAGACCCGGTGGACGTTACGAATGCCGCGGTACCGATCGGTGCCTCGCAGCGCTTTATCGAGCTGAAGGAGAGACGGCAAGCTCCGTGCCGTCTTCGCTGGCGGTCTTCTGCAGGCGGTTCTGCAGATCGGCCGAGCGGTTGTAGAGGTTTTCGGCGACCGCCTCGTACTCTTCAGGTTCGATGCCCTCGATCGGGTCAAACGGAATCTCGTTGACGGTGAACCCGGATGCCGATTCCTGCGCGCGGAACAGCCACACCCCGACCTCGGTGGGCGTCAGGGAGTCGTTTCCCGGCATGTTCGCGGTCTGGTCGGCGAGTTTGCTCTCTCGCATCAAATTTCCGAGCTCCTTGAGCAGCCAGTCGCTGTGCGTCGTGACGACGACCCGCACGCCGGCGCGGACGAGGCGTGCGAGCAAGGTAGCCATCTGAGTCTGGGCGGCGGGATGGAGGTGCGCCTCGATCTCGTCGATGATGAGCGTGTCTCCGGGCTCGAGGCCTCCGCGCAGCACGAGCACGACCGGCGTGAGCTCGGTCACCATGGACGAGGCGCGGCTGAGCCGGATGTCTCCGGTCGTGCCGCGCGGCCGATAGACGAACTTGGGATATCCGGCCGGTACGGGGCGGCGCGCCAGTATCTGCCCATCCAGCGGATCGCGTTCCAGCTCGTCGGCAAGGCCACGGATCTCCTGGCAGCGGGTCTTCCCCTCGTCGTACGCGGTCAGCCACCGCATGAAGTCGATTGTGGCGCTGGGAAGCGTCGGCAGGTCTGGCGCGTGCCGTAAGGCACGGCGGTCCAAGCGCTCGAGGAGCGAGCTTGCGACGATCTGGTGGCTCTGCAACACGCCGCTCCTCGCCGCCGGCAGATGGCGTACCCGAGGTTCCCGTCCGTCCCGCGCCGCGCGGTCCACCAGCCACTCGAAGAGCACTGCGGGTTCGCGCCGGTTCGATGCTGCTAGGTTTCTGCGTTCCTTGGCGTCAGTGCTGGCGGGCACGAGCACGACGTCACCGATCTCGCCGCTGCCTTCGGACCGATACGGTACGTCCACAACCAGGTGCCAGAGGTCCCGGTGTCCTTCGCGGAGGTGGAGGGAGATGTGCAGTTGGCGATCCGAGGCTGTCGACCGGATCAGCTCCGAGCAGTCTCCGACGTCGAAGCTGCGCTCGAGATCGTCTACGACCTCCACCTGGAGGGAATCGAGGATGTCCCGGAACCTGGCCTTCACCTCTTTGGGGAGATCTTTGCAGGTGAACGCCCTGCCGGGCACGAGCAGCTTCTTGCGGGTCTGGTCGATTGCCCGCTTGATCGTCCGCGAATCCATCCGGTTCAACCGTTCCGTGATGAAAATCCCTCTCGGCGGTATTCGCGCGAACCCGCTCGATGCCCGATGGAGGGCGGAGATCAGCGTCGCCAGGTAGGTCTTCCCCGCGTTGCTCGGGCCCACGAACACCGTCAGCGGTCGCAGATCCACGGCGGCGGAGGCGAGCGGTCCGAAGTCTCGGACCTCGATTCTGACGTCCGGATGCATGGTCAGGTAATGAGGCGTAGGGAACCTGTCACGGGGCCTACAATCCCCACGATTGCGCCGACGATCTGTAGTTTACCGCGCCATCTGTGTTTGGCGTCCACGCGCGTGGTGGGCCGGCGGGATAAGGCTACGGAGGTCGTCACCCCGAGGGGCAGCGTTCCCCGCATCAGTCCGATCACTCGCCGCAGCGCCGGGCTGCGAGTGGCATCAGGCGTCGAG
Organism: Vicinamibacterales bacterium; assembly: GCA_965215895.1. Classification (GTDB taxonomy): domain Bacteria; phylum Acidobacteriota; class Vicinamibacteria; order Vicinamibacterales; family UBA8438; genus JAJEEA01. Next base: position 117,696 of record CBDCEY010000003.1, read on the forward strand.
GCGGTAGAGCGCAGCCGCCCGTGCTCGACCCATCGCCACTCCCCCCCCGCATGACGCAGGACCTTGAACCCGCAGCGTGCGAGGACTGCCCGCTCGGGGGACCCAACCTCGCCAGGGCACCCTCCGCGGATGTTCGTCCCGCGCACGAGGAGGACGGGGCTCGAGGATCGCGCCGGGTCATTCCGGCGTGATCCAGACGATGAGGGCATCGACCAGCCGCCGGTCCCTGTAGGTAGCTCATCGAACCCCAGCCCGGCGAGGTCCTCGAGCTCGACTGTCAAGCTGCAGCGCTGGCGACGGCCGCCCATCGAACACCTGGTCCGGTTGGTGGCCACCCATCGGCGCCCCCATCCCGCCGAGCCCCCGTCGCCGCTGGGTGCTTTTGGTCGCGGCCGTGGCGCACGGCTTCCGGTCGTCGTTCCGGGACTGGGCGGCCGAGGAGGCCGACCACCCCGCGTGAGGTCAATCCAGCCGCTTCTGGCGCACGGCAATCCGCCCGCCGAGGCGGCGCTACGCCCCGCGCCGGTGATCGATGGTCCCTGAGTCCGAAGCGGCGCGGCCGAGTGAAGGGAGCGCTTCCTCGTGTTCGGACTCTGGTCGGCCCCAAGGAAGGTGGCATCGCGGATCATGCCACTGTACGTCCGGATCGACGGCGGGGCCGGTGACGGCGGTTCCGGATCGGCTGGAGGCCTGCGCCCTCCCGAGGCGTGCGGCGGGCGCGGCCGCGGCGGCCTCGACGGCCTTGTACACCGGCGTCGCGGTTCAGGCGCCCGAGCGGCGCCGCGAGCTCCCCGACGTCGGCCGCCACCTCCCCGAACCGCCCGCCACAACCTGTGCGGACCGCGTTCCTCTCCGGAGCCGATCCTCGCCGGCCACCGGCGGATCGCCGACGGCTGCGGTCCCTGGGACAGGCGGCCGGCGATCGGGATGACGGAACCTGGCCGCTCATCCCAGGTCGTCGCCCTCGAGCGGGAGCGGGTTCGACGCCGTGTGGCAGACGCGCCGTCCGCCCCCGGCCGGCGCAACAGTCCCCACCCGATCGCCTCCCCGGCTCAAGCGAGGCAGCTGCGCCCCCTGGCCTTCAGATGTACGGCGACCGCGCCTGGTCGCTGAATCCGGGGGAAGTCGAACGCCGAATCAGAGGTCGTGCGCGGCAAGAGCGCCTGCGCCGCGTGCGCCGGCCCTGCAGCTGGATGGCGTCAGTCGTCGGTGATCTCGGCTTCGAGGATGACGGCGGCTTCATTGCCTCCGAACCTCGTGTCGAACACCGTCATGCCCACGAAGCTGTACTCCGGCGGGGCGTCGTTCATCTCGCTCTGCATGGTTCCGGTGCGGTTCGTGGCAAGCAGGATGTAGCGGAACCGGCGGCCTTCCGGGTCCAGGGTCATGACGACGACGGCTTCGCTGCCGCCGAAGGCGGTCTCGCCCCCTTGGGTCGCGAGGAAGCGGTAGCCGCGCCCCCCGGCCTCGTTGAGCTCCTCCTCCATGGTCCCCGTGCGGCTGGTGGATAGAAGCAGGTAATTCTCGGGTTGTTCGGACTGCTGCGCGGTTGTTGGCGGCACCAGGACGAACAGGGCCAAGGCGATGATGATCACGGTGTGGAGCTTGCGCATGTTTCCCTCTCTCCTGGCCGCCGCGCTGAAACCGCATCCCCACCACTTCGGCCAGAGCGGCGCGGAGCGGCCCTGAGCCTCGGGGAATCCCGCGGGCGACGCAGCCCTTCACGAACGCACGTCCCGCGTCTCGCCCTCGGCCTCACGCACCGCGCTCACCTCGCTCCGCCGCATCCCGGCCACGAGGAGGAGCTCCCGCGCTCACGGCGTCGAGGGCGGCCCACGCTGGGCGATCTCGTCGGACTCGACGCCGCGGCCCCACCGGCGCCGTCGCTGGCAGGTGGCGAGGACGCCGCGCCAGATCCGCTGCCTCGAACGGCCGCCGGCCGGCTTCCGCTCGCCGGCGAGGCGGGCTCGGAGGCACGCCGCCCGTCACCCGCGCCCTCGTGGCGCGCCCCGCAAGCCGCGACCGGGGCTTCCGCGCCGTCCGCCCCCGCGAGAGCCAGGTCCGGACGCGGTGGCGCGGCGTCGAGACGTTCGTGCACCCGCCAAGCCGCGGGCGCCGGCCCGAGGTCGTCCACGCGGTCCGTCCCCCCGGAGGAGTCGATCCCCGCGCGCCCTACACCTTGCCGCTCCCCTCTGTTCGGAGAGTTTCCCCACCGGCTGCTAGCGTTCCGTCTCGTCGAACAATCCCCCTTCTTGGTCGGTAGGTCGACCGCGGCGCCCATCGAACGCGCCAGCGACCCGCAGGTCGTCAGCGTTCAGGAGGGGGCGGTCGCATATGCCGTTCAGAAGGTCGCCTTGGCGTGGTTCGAGTCTGACGAGCCGCCCGAGGACGTGGAGCACGTTCATGAGCTCCGTGGTGTACTCCGCAAGCCAGCCATCGGGCTGGATCTTCTCGAGAGCCGACGGCTGACGCCGGTCGCCTATGATGGGCCGGGAGCGGTCCAGCCGGCGGGAGCTAAACCACTGGGGGAGGACCTTCTTGCCCGACACTTCGTACTCCCAAACCGCCGGGGGTACGTTATCGATGAAGCCGCTGCCGACCTTCAGGCGGCGGGTCGCAGCATCGTACTGGATGCCCTTTGGAAAGTGCTCCGGGTTCGTAGGAATAGCACCGTCCTTCGGGATGAGTGGACCTTGGCGATCCGGCATTCGCGGCGGACTGTTGGGGCGCCCCTGACGGGCGTCGGCAAAGCGCTCGCCGAAGCAATGTAGCCAGATGACCTCCCGCCCAATCTCGACTGCCTCGACGAACAACGACGTCTCCCGCGTCATCGGGAAACGAAGCCCCGGCTGGACGAGGTCAACCTGGAAGCGAGCCGTATACGCAGGATGTGCGGCGACGGCTGCGAAGTACGCCATCAGGTCGGGGGCGCTGACGGTGACTCCAAGGGTCTCGGTCACCTCACGGAGCAAGCCGCCCTTGAGGTTTGGCGTCCTATTCTGACGATCAGCCCAAAGAGGAAATACGCGACCTCCTCGTCCGTTGTAGTGGTGCAGATCTGGAATCACCGCAGAGAAGGTGATCGCGGGCCCGGCTGTCAGCGCATGTGCTTGCAGTGCAGTCATGTACACCTGCTGACCGGAGTGGATCTTCCAGAGGGTTGGATTCGGCCTATTGATGAGCCGCCCGTCCGGGATAATCCACTGCCGGTCGAAGGAGCGGTAGCCGTATCGGACGGGTGCGACGACAGGCCCGGTGTCCGAGGCAACAGGCCCGGGTCGAAACTCATGGCCATAGAGCCCCTTCCCAACGCGTCTATTGACGTGCCTATCTCCGAGCTGGCCGCGGGGAAGGTGTGGATGGAAGAGCGCTTCCTTGGTCTCGGCAACAGCCTCAGATTGAAGAACCTTCCACCTGCGCTCTAGCGAAGTGCGATCGGGAGCAATGACCCACGTCCGTCCAGGCATGACACCAGAGCCATCGTAGGCAAAGAGATCCTCAAGGGCAGCAAACCCGGCCCAAGCGCCGACTGCTCCGGGGAAGAACGGGGCGCGAAGATCGGACGCGCAGTCGGCCCAGCCGTTGTCGTCGAGCGCGACAACACCAAGGGCTGCAAACTTGTCACTTCGACTTCCCCGCGGCAGAGCACGATACCGGACTCGGGCCGGCGCGGACGAGCCGGCATCTGCGCTCCGAAGCGCCATGACGATACATACTGGTTGTTGCACACCCTGGAAAATGCGCGTCTGCACGTCAGGTTGGTGCCCCTCCGGGGAGCAGTCGATGATCCAAATCTCGTCGGCATCTCTGCGCAGTTCGGCGCGCATCTTCTGGAAACCTGGTCCGTTCAGAAAACCGGCAACGGTGATGAAGGAAACGATGCCCCGTCGATCGCGCGTCCCCGCGATGACGGTCGCCGGCTCGTCGTCACGGCCGACCCCCGCAGCAATATCGGGGCGGACGCACCGTCCGCTCCCCAGCCGGTGCGGGGAAGCGTGGTCAACAGGTGCGGAGGTGGCTGGAGCAACCGTGGCAGACGCGCCGTCCGCCCCGTTGGACAGCTCGCTTGGTGTAGACTCCCATTTGGCCGCCGACGGCCATGAGCTCCAAGTAGGCTATTCGGGGGCGGAGCGCCCCCGCACGACGCAAATATGATCCCCTTATTCCACTCACGGGTGCTTGGTAATGAGCGTCCTCCCTTCGAGCCAAGCGGTCGACGTTTACGTATAACGGTATACTGCCCACAGACCCACCTCCTCTCGCTCGAGGACCAGTTTCGCTTGCATCTTCTTCGAGAACTGGCGGGCCTCGATGCTCTCCGCGTCGTCGGAACGGATCGGTCTTTCCCTTGGCGTGTCGTAATCGATCCGACACCCAATGAACACGGTGCGGCCGTTGTTGACATTATTAACCCGGAGAATCAATGGGCCAGTGGTCACGGATTTTACGCACAGGACTGGACTAAAGAAGCAATCCGGCTACTGGGTATCGACAGCCCTACGGACCCACGCGCCAGCGCCCTGGCACTACGTTTGCCGGTGCTCGCAGCACACACCCAAACATATCGCGATCTATTCATCACATCCTGTCCTGACTTTCTTGCGCTGAGGTCGCGTATTCCTGAGGCGAACGTCGTGGACCTCCGCGAAGGGCTTCAGATAATTGGGCTCTACCTTCGTTCTTCCGGAGACTTTACGATTCGCGCTTTTCTAAAGGGCCGACACTGCTTCGATCGCGACATGTTTTATTGGGTGTTGTGCAGGCATCGGCTACCCGCAATGTGGAGGTATTTTTCCGCGTGCCTACAACACGACCAGGACATGTCCAACAGCAACCACTACCTCGGAAATCTAGCCGATACGATCCTTACTCGCTGTCTTCGCGCACTTCAGGCACGAGATGAAGTGGGCTTCAGATTCTATCGACGACAACACAACTCAACCCGCAGCGAAATGCTGTACCACTTCGATTACTTAACGATTCTGCTGACCGGTGCGTTCGATGCGGCTGCGCGCATTGCTCGCCATGTCTAGGCCCTTTCGAATATCAACGTACGCGCAGTGAATTTCCGCAACCAGCAATTTCGTCAAGCGCTACGAACCAGCGGTGGCGCTCGCCTCGCGCAGGTGATTGACGACGGTCATTTTCAAGCGTTCCAAAAGTTTCTTGGGATGTTGAGGAACTCGATCCATGGTGCCGGCCTTCACGGTATTGGCGTAGACCGAGTGGGTGAGCCGGAAGTGTCTTTGGTCTCTGTGTTCGAGGATCATGAGAATGTCTGGGAGAAATCCGTGGCACTCGGTTCGCCTGACGACCTCGGCGTCACGAGGCAACCGGGCATCGGCGTAGCTCTAGCCCGGATTATGCGTGAAGGTGTTGATTCTGGGAGAGACACAAGGGCCTCAGTGTGGTACAAACGTAGTGTATATAAACGTTTAGCCACGACGGAGGCCCCTGCGTGACACCTGACACGATACCACAGAGTGTTCTGTTTCCGGATCTGTTCGACAAGCCCCTCGTCGCCACGTTCAACCAGGAACACGCGAGTTCCGACGGCGGCGCCGTCCTGCTCAAGGCGGCCGAGCGTGTGTACGGCTTGGTCAAGGCGTTCGCCCGGTGTCTGGCCGACAAACGCGCACCGGGGAAGATTCGGCACACGCTCGCGGACCTGATCGGCCAGCGGGTCTTCGGCATCGCGTGCGGTCATCCCGATGGCAACGATGCCGACCACTTGGCCGACGACCCCATCCACAAGCTGCTGCTCGGGCGGGACCCGGTGTCCGGCGCGCCCTTGGCGTCGCAACCCACGATCTCGCGATTCGAGAACGGCGCGCGCCGCACCGTGCTCTACCGGATGGGGCGCGAGTTGGCAGCGTGCGTCATCGAGCGTCATCGGCGCCGCCTGAACGGGCGGGCGCGCCGGATCACGATCGATCTGGACCCGACCGACGACCTGACGCATGGCGCCCAGCAGCTCACGTTCTTCAACGGGCACTATGGCGGCTGGTGTTATCTGCCGATGCTGGGGTTTCTGAGCTTCGACCGCGAGGCGGAGCAGTATCTGTGCGCGGCGGTGCTGCGGCCCGGGAAGGCAGTGGCCGCCGACGGGACCCTCGGCCTGCTGTGTCGGTTGCTCCCGCTGCTGCGGGCGGCGTTTCCGCAGGCGCGGTTTCTCGTCCGGCTCGACGGGGGCTTTGCGACCCCGGAGATCTTCGATTTCCTGGATGCGGAGCCCCGGCTCGACTACGTGGTGGCGATGGCGAAGAACGCGGTGTTGCAGCGGCATGCGGAGTCCGCCATGCAGGTGGCCCGCGCGCAGAGCGAGGTCGGTGGCGAGACCGCGCACGTCTATACCGACACCCGCTACGCCGCCGGCACGTGGGACCACGAGCGCCGGGTCGTGATCAAGGCCGAAGTCGTTCGCCTCGGAGACCGCGAGCCGCGGGACAACCCGCGGTTCGTGGTGACGAATCTGCGGCAGACGCCGCGCTTCATCTATGAGAAGGTCTACTGTGCTCGCGGGGACATCGAGAATCGGATCAAGGAACTGCTCGATGGGCTGCAGATCGACCGCACGAGCTGCTGTCTGTTCTCGGCGAACCAGTTGCGCGTCTTCCTGACCGCCGCGGCCTACGTGCTCATGCAGGAACTGCGATTGCGGGCGGCGCGTACTGCGTGTGCCCGCAGCCAGGTGACGTGGCTGCGGGACCGGCTGCTGAAGCTGGGAGTCCACGTCGTCCGCTCGGTCCGCCGCGTGGTTCTGCATCTGCCGCGCTCGACGCCGCACCTCGAGGCGTGGCGGCACATCGCACTCGCGCTGGGCGCGCGCGCCGGATAGCCCACCCGTTGCGCCGCGCCCACCTGCTTCCTGGGCGGCATGGGCCGCTCCGCCGGCGGGGCTGTCGCTGCCCAACCCTCGCGTCCGTCATGCCCCCCCGGTCGGCTGCTCAAACCCCGGCTCCGCTTGCAGGCGGCGATGTCCGAGACCCATTCCTGCGCCGGATCACGCCCTTTGGCGGTCGAATCTGGACCTTCGTGAATAATGCAGGCTAGAACCGTATACGTGCGCAGTCCGGCTCTGTGAACTCGGCCTTGCACACGTCAATAGCATTGCCGAAGCGACCGATATTGAACGGCTACTCGCTGATGAAGCGCGAGCAACGCTACTGACAGAGCCTCCGGATGATCGGGTATTCGGACGCGACATCCGGCAACGAATCGGCACCCTTGGTTAATCAAGGCTCCACACCAGAACTGAGCTACTTCTGCTGCCCCCCGGCCGCCTCGACGTAGGCGTTGAGCGCGGAGCGGCCGGTGGATGGGGCCCGGACTGTCGTGGCGTGGCCGGCCGTCTCGCTTGGAAGGCTGGCGCACGCAGCCCCAGGGAACGGGGTCACGGCGACCGGCAGGTGGGCCACCGAGTAGCACGCCGCACCGTTCGGCCGCGCCGCGGTCTCCTTGCACGTGTGGCACGCGTCGCCGCGGGTCACCAGCTCGCCAGGGCGACGCGGGGCCGGGCAGCATCCCCAGGTCGCGGGCCGCCGGCCTCGGGGCCCCGTCGACCGCTCCCCGCCACGCCGCTCCTCGGCGAGCCGGAGCGGGGCACGGCCCCGCCGCACCTTTCATCAACGACGGGTGATGGTGGACTCACGGGCTGCCCCCGCAGCTCGTGAACCGTGGCCGCCGAGACGCCGCTCACCGCGGCGGCTTCCGCAGGTCCTCACACGTCCGCGCCACGCCGCCGTGTCGAAGACCGGCCCCGACGGGATGCGGGTGCGCATCGCCGCGATCTGGTGGTGACCACCTACGCCATGCTCACCCGCCAGCCCTGGCTGGCGGACGTCGTCATCCTGTCGCTCAAGGCGGGGGGCATCTGGTGGAACCCGCGGTCGAGAACCAGGCGACGGACCGCGCGCGTTTCGCATCGGCCAGCACCGCAACGTGCTCGTCCACAAGTTCGTGACCAGCGGTCCGCCGGTGAGCCGGCCGCGCTCGTCAAGGAGCACCTGTCCGGCCCCATGCTATCGTCCCCGCTCTATGCGCCATGCCAACGGCCAGCTCTCGTTCTCGGCCACCGACCTCAGCCGCCATCTCGTCTGCACCCACCTCACGAGCCTGCGCCGCGCCGTCGCATTCCGGGAGATCGACCCGCCACCGCTGTACGACGATCCACGCGCCGATGTGTTGAGACAGCGCGGCATCGAGCACGAGCAGCGTCTTCTGGATCGCTTCGCGGAGGAGCGGCGCATCGTCGAGACGATCATCCCATCCGAAACACCGTTTTCACACCGGGACGCCGCGGCGGCCGCCACGCGCACGCGGGAAGCCATGAGTCGCGGGGCCAACGTGATCTACCAGGGGCGCCTGGAGGACGACAGCGGGCGGTGGAGCGGCTATCCCGACTTCCTGCTCCGAGTGGACCGGCCGAGTGCACTGGGCGGATGGTCCTACGAGGTGCTCGATACGAAGCTGGCCCGCCGTGCGAAGGGCGAGGCGCTGCTGCAGCTTCTTCTGTACTCGGACCTACTGGCGCAGGCGCAGGGCATTGAACCCGAGCGGATGCATCTGGCGCTCGGCGGGGGCGGCAGCGAGAACCCGGCGAGCTTCCGGGTTGCGGAGTACGCGGCGTACTACCGTGCCGTCCGGCGGCGGTTCGAGGCGCACGCGGCCTCTCCGCCGGACACCTACCCGGAGCCGGTCGAGCACTGCGGCATCTGCGAGTGGCAGCAGTCCTGCGCGGAGCGGCGCCGCACCGACGACCACCTCTCGCTGGTCGCCGGCATCACCCGCGGCCTGCGGAGCCGGCTGGTCGAACAGGAGGTGACGACGATGGCGGCGCTGGGCGCGCTACGCCTGCCGGTCTCTCCCCGGCTCGACGGGATCGGCGAGGCCGCGCTGGCCCGCATCCGCGAGCAGGCGCGGGTGCAGGACCAGGCGCGGGGCGAGGGCCGCCGCATCCACGAACTCGTCACGCCAGTCGAACCCGACAAGGGGCTCGCGGCGCTGCCCGAGCCGTCGGACGGCGACGTGTTCTTCGACCTCGAAGGGGACGCCTTCGCAGCGGACGGCGGGCTCGAGTACCTGTTCGGCGTCGCGGACCGCGACGGCAACTACAACGCGTCATGGGCGCTCGACCCGGCGAGCGAGAAGCGCGCGTTCGAGCACTTCATCGACAACGTCATGGCGCGCTGGGAACAGCATCCCGGCTTCCACATCTATCACTACGGCGCCTACGAGACCACCGCCGTCAAGCGCCTGATGAGCCGCTACGCGACCCGCGAGGACGAGGTCGACCGGCTGCTGCGCGGCCGCGTGTTCGTCGACCTCCATCGCGTGGTCCGGCAGGGGTTGCGCGCCTCGGTCGAGAGCTACTCGATCAAGAAGCTGGAGCCGTTCTACGGCTTCGCTCGCGCGGTGGACCTGACCACGGCGACGCGGGCGCTCATTCAGGTCGAGGTGCGGCTCGAGTCGGGCGATGCGGCCGGTGTCCCGGACCCGCTTCGGACCGAGATCGAGGGCTACAACCGGGACGACTGCCTCTCGACGCTGCGCCTCGCCGCGTGGCTAGAAGAGTGCCGGCGCGAGCTGCAGGCTCTCACCGGACAGCCCGTGCCGCGGCCGGCGCTCCGGCAGGAGGAACGCGACCGGGAACAGGAACCGGTGGTCGAGACCGCGGCGCTGTTCGAGGCGCTCACCGCCGGGCTCCCGGTCGACGATGCCGACCTGGATGGCGAACAGCGTGCGCGGCTGCTGCTGGCGCACCTGCTGGAGTTTCACCGGCGCGAGGACAAGTCCATGTGGTGGGAGTTCTTCCACCGTTGCGGCTTCACCGAGGAAGAGCACGTCGAGAGCCGGGCCACACTCGGGACGCTGACCTACGACGGTGAGGTCGAGCAGGTGAAGAGGTCCGTCGTCCATCGCTACCGCTTCCCCGAGCAGCCGCACAAGATTGAGGTCAGAGACTCGCCGAAGAACCCCGACACTGCGGAATCCGATGAGCTCAAGCGGGGATTCTGCGGGACGGTGGTCGCACTAGACGAGACCGCCGGCACGATCGACCTGAAGCGCGCCCGCAGCTCACCCGTGCCGCACCCGGCGGCGTTGGTGCCGCTCGACAACGTCCAGAACACGGTGTTGCGGGAGAGTCTCGCCCGGCTCGCAGAAACAGCCGTGTCCGGCGGCTTCGCGGCGGCCAGCCTGCGACGGGCGGCGTTCGACCTGCTCGGACGCGTCCCGCCGCGCATCGGAGTCCCGGCGTCGACACCGAACACGTCAGGCTTCGCTGCCCCGAAAGACCTCGTTACCCTGGGTGAAACCCCGCTGGCCGCGGTCCGGCGGGTCGCCCCGCGACTCAACCGCTCGGTGCTCCCCGTGCAGGGGCCGCCGGGCAGCGGCAAGACCTACACCGGAGCCCGGATGATCCTCGACCTGCTCGCCGACGGGAAGCGGGTCGGGGTGACCGCCAACAGCCACAAGGTGATCTCCAACCTGCTCGCCGCGGTGTGCGACGCGGCCGACGGGCCGTCGGTCGAGAACGGCCGGACCGGAGGCGAGTCGGACGGCAGGCCAGTGCGGCAAGCGCCGGTCGAGCTGCGCGGGATCCAGAAGGCGAACGCCGGCGACGGGTGCCCCGACGAACGCATCGTCCAGGCCGGCTCCAACGCGGAGGTGGCCGAGGCACTCGCCGCCGGCGAGGTTGGCGTCGCCGGCGGCACCGCGTGGCTGTGGGCGCGTGAGGAGATGGCCGACGCGGTGGACGTGCTCGTCATCGACGAGGCGGGCCAGATGAGCCTCGCGAACACCCTCGCCGTCTGCCAGGCAGCGGGGAGCCTCGTCCTGCTCGGCGACCCCCGCCAGCTCGACCAGCCCATCCAGGGGGTTCATCCGCCCGGCGCCGACGTCTCCGCCCTCGGCCACCTCCTCGGTGAATCGGCGACCGTCGACCCGTCCCGCGGCGTTTTCCTCGACCACACGTGGCGCATGCACCCGGACATCTGCGCGTTCACGACGGAGCAGTTCTACGAGAGCCGGCTCCGCGCCCGCCCGGAGCTCGGCCGGCAGACGGTGGTCGGGCCGGGGCCGCTGGCCGGCTACGGCCTGCGCTTCATTCCCGTGGCGCATGCCGGCAACACGAACGCCTCGGCCGAGGAGGCCGAATGCGTCGCGGGGCTGATCCGTGAACTGCTCGGCACCGATGCCGCCTGGGTAGACAGGCAGGGTGTCCAGAGACGGCTGACGCTTGACGACGTTCTGGTCGTGGCCCCCTACAACGCGCACCTCGCGGTACTGCGGGCAACGCTGCCGACCGAGGCGCGGGTGGGCACGGTCGACAAGTTCCAGGGACAGGAGGCGCCGATCGTGATCTACTCGATGGCCACCTCGACCGCCGATGAAGCGCCTCGGGGGATGGAGTTCCTCTACAGCCTCCACCGCCTCAACGTCGCCACCTCGCGCGCCCGCTGCGTGGCCGCGATCGTCGCCAGCCCGACCCTGCTCACGCCGGATTGCCGCACCCCGGAGCAGATGCGCCTAGCCAACCCCTTCTGCCGCTTCCTCGAACTCGCCACGCCCGCGCCCCGACACGCGGGCCGAAGTTAACATCAGCCCCGTTATCGGACCCAGAACCCTCACTGCGGCGCGATCGACGCACTGGGCGGTCGCTTCGGGTGCCGCGGCCGCGCCACCGCGCCCGCTGGCAGGGTGGCGACGCCAGCGGCCAGATCCGCCGACCTGAACGGCCGCGCCTAGCCGCGGCTTCCGCTCGCCGCGTCGCGTGTCACCCACGCCCTGGTCTGGCGCGTCCCGCAAGCCCCGACGGGGGCTTCGCGCCGCCAACCCAAGAATCCTCTGCCTTATCGATTGACTGCGGCCGGGCACTCGTGTCCCGGCGGGGGGGACGGTCGCGTAGAATTGGCCGATGCTGCCCCTTCGAGCGAGGATCGGGATGGAAGCTGGAATGCGAGCTGTAGTCGTTGCGGTGGTCGTCGGCGTCGTCTTTCCGGGCGTGGCGCTCGCCCAGCTTGCACCAGCGAGTCAAGCGGAGTTCGAGCAACGGTTCACGGGCTGGACGTTGCTGTCGGACGCGCCGGACTGTAACGAAGGCAATGGGATCGACCCCGTCACCTTCATCGGCCCGGGCCGGTTCGAGACGAACGGACTCGAGGGCGACTACCAGTACCGAGGAACCGGCGCGGACACGGGGACCCTCACGTTGACGGTCGACATCCTTCCGATTCCCCTGGTGTCCGATCTGACGTTCGACTCGCGGACGACGGGTACGTTCGCGGCGGGGGCGGGCGGCGTGGTGCTCTGTGAAGGCGGCTTCGAACTCGTCGACTCGACGATCCCCGACACGACGCCGCCTTCGCTGGTCGGCGCCGAGGTGGCGGTATCCGGCGACGAGATGGCTCTCGCCTTCGACGAGGAGCTCGCCGGGGTCGACTCCCTTCACGGCCTGCTCGCATCGGCACTCTCCGTCACCGCGGACGGGGAACCCGTACCCGTCGACGGGTACGCCTACGGGGGCTTCGGGCGCATCGGCCGTCGCCTGCAGCTCTTCCTGTCCAGCGTCATCACCCGGGGTCAGACGGTCGTAGTCTCCTACGCCGATCCCACCCCCGGCGACGACGACGTCGCACTCCAAGACCTGGCCGGCAATGACCTGGCTTCCTTCACGGCGCCGGCGACCAATAACTCCGCCGTGGAGCCCGTACCCGCGCTGCCGTTGACCGGCGCCGGCCTGCTCGGTCTGCTGCTGATTTTCCTGGGGGGCCGGCGCCGGCCGAGCGGCTGAACCCCGTCGGCCTGGAGGCGGAGCCTGATGGCGCGCCTGGTGGGGGATGGTAACGGTGTCGTCGGGTAGCGCGCCTGAGCCGGGGCGCTCCGCCACCTCGACGCTTTGGCTCGACGGCCGGCGACGATCCGGAACCCGCCTACGTTGTCCAACTCCACGACCGGGAACGGCCTGCGAGCCCGGTGACCTCGCCACCCGCTCTCGGCCACGGTGGCGAGGTCAGATCGGGTCGCCGCTGAGCGTGGCCGCCTCGACGTGGGAATCGCCGGGCCCCTCTTCATGGCGGAGCTGCGACGGAGCGAGGTGAGCGCCCTGCGCTGGGCCGACTGTCCGCCGCGGGGGCAGACTCACGGGCTGCCCCCGAAGTCGGGAACCGTGACCGCCGCCGCTCGGCGCGTCGCCCCCGATCGGCGGTACCGGCCGGCACGACTTCCGCGCCGGATGGAGGGGACGACGCGCGCTGTCCGTCCCACGCCCTCGGCCTGTAGGTCGTCGCCGCTCGCGCGGGCCGGAGCTCGTCGACAACCCCGTCGCCGGCGCGGCCGCGGGCTTGCGCCGTTCGACGGCTGCCCGCCCACGCCCGCTCTGCCCCCGGTCCTGGCCGCTCGCGCCCAAGTCGCCCGCGTGGGGCACCGGGTTCCGCGCCGCCACACGGCCGGCGGCGGTGGCCGCCATGCCATTGGGAGCCGCACCGTCCGCTCCCAGCCGGTACGGGAAGCGTGGTCAACAGGTGCGGAGGCGGCTGGAGCGCCGTTGGGCAGACGCGCCGTTCACCACCGTGTGTTGACATCCCCATCGCAGGATCTTTCCTGCACTGCAACGGTAATCGTGTTCTCCCCCGCCGTGAGGCCGAACGTACTGCCTCATCGCCTCCCCTACACCAACTCGACGTTCACGCGGCGTCCGACCATTGCGGCGGCCCGTTGCAAGCTGCCGAGCGTGATATCGTTTTTCGGATCGAGCACGCCCCCTTACGTGATCGGACAGCCGTCCCTGGAGCAGCTCGAGGACGGATCCGACCCGGCCCGCGCACTCCGCCCGGATCGCCTTCCAGGCGGCCTGCCCGAGCTTCCGGATGCGCACGACGACGTGTATAGAGGTCCGATCCGACGACCACGGGTTGTTTGCGGGACCTGCGCGTCGTCACCGATCCCGCCCGCGGCCTGTTCCCGAAACCCGGCGAAATTACCCTCACTTGCGACTGTCCCGACTGGGCGGTGATGTGCAAGCACGCGGCCGCCGTGCTCTACGGCGTCGGCAGCCGGCTCGACGACCGTCCCGAGCTGCTCTTCCGCCTGCGGGACGTCGACGCCGAGGATCTGGTCGGCGGCGACATGGCGTTGCCGGACGCCGCGGCGGGGGACGACGTCCTCGCCGGCGATCTCTCGCGGACATCTTCGGCATCGATCTCGACCCGGCGGACAGCGGCGCGGCGGCCGCTCGGCAGAGGACCACCGGTCGCCGCCGGCCCCGCCGCGGGAGGCCGCGTCGGACCGCCCCGCCGTCCGGGTTCCAGCCTACGGGCCGCCGGGTGGCGGAGCTGCGCCGCCGGGGCGGATTCTCGGTCCCCGAGTTCGCCGGCCTGCTCCGCGTATCCGCGTCGACGGTGTACCGCTGGGAAGCGGCCCGCGGGCCGCTCGCCCTCCGAGCCGGTCAGGAGACGGCGACCAGGGAAGGAGTTTCCCATGAATGCGGTCTATGGGGTGATCCCCTATGTGCAGATGCGCAGAATCGGGAGAAGATGCTCGACACGCACCGCCGTCGCCCAGTCGCTGACCGACGCCGAGTTCACGCCGTGCTGTGCGGGGCTCCTCCTCATCTTCATGGCTGGGCGCGCCCCGCGCGCGCCCAGCCCGGCGCCGAGCTCGAAATCGGCGGCGGCTAACCACGCCGCGTTCGACCTCGGCGGCGGTTCCCTCGACGCCGACCGTCGACGCTCGAGCCACCGCCTGGGGTCAGCGACCGGGGGGGCGTCGCCGCACGCGGGCTCGTGGGCCTCGGCGGCGTGCTGCGCGGACATGCCGGCGTCGAGCGCCGGCTCGGCGGTCGCCCCGGCCGAGTAGTACGCCACCATCCGGCTCGTCTTCCAGCCGGCCAGTCACCCGCTCGCCGCCGGCGGCCTAGCCGCCACTGGACCACAGCCCCACCATCCTCTGCGGGCAACGCGCGGTCCTCTGTCGCCGCGCGCGGGCTACGTCGCCCTTGATGCGCATCGCCACGCTGGCCGCGCTACCGATGGCCGCCTTCTGGGGGCACTGGGCGGACCGCCTCCAGCGACGGCCAGTTCTTCCCGGCCGCCGGCAGGGGCGAAGCCCTCAACCTCGTCAACGCCCGGTACGGGGCCGAACCCGGCGTCATCTCCGACCGATTCTTCCCCGTTCGCTACCCAGACCATCCCGGCCACCGTCCACGAAGCGCCCCACATCCTCGACGGGAGCTCCTGATGAACGAGCGGCGCGTCCGCGAACAGTACGCCGGACACCGGCGGCTTCACCGACCATGTCTTCGCCGCGTGATCGAACCTCGGCTACGCGTTCGTCCCGCGCATCCGGGACCTGCCGCGCGGGTGTCCCGAAGCGCCTGCGCCCGCCTGGTGACACAGTGAACACTCAACTGCAGGTACTTGCGTCAGAATTCTCTGTGGGGCAACGGTCCCCCTGTCCGTCGGGGATTTTGCCCTTGACAGGTGTGTTGTGATATGTAGTTTCCAGAAGTTTTTCTGGGAGAGTCCGGGCGGTGCTGAGCAACAGCATCTTGCGACGTGCAAGAGCCAGTGGTCCTGCTGACCGCGATTGCGCTCGCCAGCCACGTGTCCTCGACGGGGGCATGGGGGCTGGCTTGGCCGTCCGGTCCTCCTGGCGTCGAGGTCTGGGTGTTGTTCCGGTGGAATCGGCGGCTGCTGCTGTTCCGGGCGCATGAGGGCTGGCGGTCCGGTCTTCGTGGCGTCGAGGGCTGGGTGTTGTCCCGGTGGATCGGCGCTGGTTTGGTGTCCGCGAGCGAAGTGTCGGGATGAGGGGAATTTGGGGTTCCCCCTCCACAGTAAGAATGAATGAAGGTGCATGGTGGCTAGGAATTGCATAGCGCTCGTTTGGGCGACAGTGTTCACAGTGGCGGCGGGGGCGCAGTTGTCCGCGGCAGAGATGCCGGGACAGGAGGTCGTGATCCAGGGCCATGTCGTCGACGCAGAGATGCAACAGCCGCCGCGGGAGCCGGTTACGGTCACGTACCGGGAGCACGGAGGCGCCGATCACGAGCCTGTTTTCGCGGAAACTGATTCCACAGGACGTTTCCGGTTCGCGTTTGAGGAAACAGGCATGGGCCAGTTCGGTCTGCTCTCCGTGCGCGAGCTCGGGTACAACTCTGCACTGCAAGTGTGGCCGGTGCCGGTGGACACGGACGTCGTGCTGTATTTGTCCAAGCCGGTCGGACTCCATGGCACGATTGTCAACGAGTCAGGGATGCCGGCGAGCGGTGCCAGGGTGAAGTGGAGCATGACGCACGACGGCCGCCTAGCGTCGGGCGTTGGGGCCGTGAATGAGGAAGGGTTTTTCCACGTATATGTTCCCAGTAGAACAGACAACCTCAGGATCGCTGCCTGGGCCGATTACTATGCCCCGGCCAGAGCCCACTACACTTTCGACGTGGACGGCGGCGCGCCGCAACCGACGGTCCTACGGACCCTGGAAAGCCGGGCCTGGATGAAATCTGTCGAAGGTGGAGTGAACGACAGGTATCTGCAGGACTGGGTTGACGAGATTCTATTGGCCCAAGACACCCAAGAGCCGCCCAGGTAACCATGTCCGGACTGCGAAGCCTCCTGCCCATTTGCGTGCTTTTGCTCGCTCCGACACTGGCTCATGGGCAACGCTGCGTGGTAGATGTCGTCGTTCTGAATCTGGATCGCAGCGTTTTTGGCCCTATCTCGGTCGAATGTTCGGACCCACCCCACAGCATTCCGTTCGGAAATTGGGGAGCTGAGTTCCGGTACTTTGGGGAGTACCGTCGCAGAGACGGATATCAGTTTTCTGGTTGGAAGGCCGACGACGGCTGGTTACAGTGGAACTCGTGTACAACGGAGTTCACTTCTCCAGATCCACAATACTACAACCACGACAACTACACGGCACAAGTCGCTATGCCGAATGTCGTGAACGTTGTTGAATCTCGCAGGGATCACAGCCTCACCGGCGTAGATGGCGTGACGTGTGACAGTCTGTTAACGAACCCGGTTATCGAGTTTGGGTCTTCGGCCTTTTCG
Organism: Vicinamibacterales bacterium; assembly: GCA_965215895.1. Lineage (GTDB taxonomy): Bacteria > Acidobacteriota > Vicinamibacteria > Vicinamibacterales > UBA8438 > JAJEEA01. Next base: position 134,747 of record CBDCEY010000003.1, read on the forward strand.
GCCGGCTCTATTGAGTTGAGGGTCTACGAGTTGGACTTTCGCATACCGCTCATCGACGGCCCCGATCACGTTGCTACCTTGCAGTACGGCCCTATCGCTGTACCGTATTTTTGCGAGGGGGAGTGGAGTTGTCGCGGGGAGTCTGAGTGGGCACAGCCAGTGTCTGGAGCTGAACGAGTCTTCGCACGGCTCAAGCTTGAAATTTACCTCCGTGGCGAGGAGTAGGCGACGGCCCTCAGCCGCGCTGGCGCGGGCAGGCACCCCCTCATGCGATCACTCTCACTCCTGGTGCTCGCGCTAATTGCTACGGTTTCGATGGCGAACGGCCAAACGATCCCCGTCGCCCGGAACGTGTGGCAGCACGTCGAGGGCGGGAGCCCAGCGACCGCGGCACGTCGCTTGATCATCGCCAGAACGACCCACCGCTCGAGTTCGGCCAAGCCGCCCTCGGGGTTGCCCCTTGCCGCGCCGCCGGTCGCCGAGCGCCCCCAATGGCGCACCGAACGGCAAGCGGCATCCGCGCGTGGTTCCGGCAGCCTCGGCGACAGTCGGGCCCCGCCGCGCGATGTATCCGGCGAAGGCCCGATTCGCGTAGGCGGCGCAGCGCCCGAACATCGGTACCACCCTGCGCCCTGGGACCGACGCTGCCCAGCGTAGTGGTGGCAGACTCACGGGCTGCCCCCGCAGTCGTGACTGCCGCCGTCCTCGCCACCTGCTAATCGGCTGCGGCGTCGAGTCCGACCCCGTCGCCCTTGAGCGCGGCCGCCTCGCCGCCGCGATCGCGGGGCTCCTCTTCATGGCGGGGATGCGGCGGAGCGAGGTCAGCGCCCTCCGCTGGGCCGACGTCGACGACGCGGCCGACGGCGAGGGAGTGCTGCTGGTCACCGTCCGCCGCGGGAAGACGAACCAGGAGGGCGAGACGACTGACGTCCGGTCCGTGAAGGGCGGCGGCGCCCGCGTCGAGCGGCCGGCCCGACAGCCGGCGCCCGGCCGCGTCTGGAACAGCGCCGCCTTCGGCTCCTCGAGCCCGGCCGCCTCCACGTGCTCGTCGAGGGTCGACGACGCCCGGTGGTGGGCCGGGACGTCGTGCCGCCGCCCGCCCTTCTCGTGGAGCCTGAGCCACCCCCGGCTCCCCTGCCCGAAGTAGTCCTGCCTCCGCATCCCCAACACCGCGCTCACCCGCGCGAAGCTGTAGAGCATGACGGAGAGGAGCGCCCGGTCCCGGAGCCCGGCCAGGGCGCCCGTGTCGATCGTCTCGAGGAGCTTCATCGCCTCCGCCGGCGAGAGGACCGGCGTCGCGCCCTTGGTGACGACGTGCTTGGGGCCGCGCACTGCCGCGGCGGGGTTCACCGGGAGGACCTAGTTGACGACGAGCCAGTCGCCGAGCATGCGGATCGCGGCCAGGTGCTGCTTCACGGTCGGGACCGACCCGGGGTGGGTCCGGATGTACGCGGCCACGTGGAGCGGCGAGACGTCCCGGAACCCGAGGCCTCGCGCCTCGCACCACGCCAGAAAATTACCCTACCGCCCGCCCGTACGCCGCCCGCGTCCTCGCGTTCGCGATCCGCCCCGCGAAGAACTCCAGATACCTCCCCCCGTCGCCGGCCCCGCGTCGACGATCACCTGCGGCAGGACGATCTCCCCTCCCTGCCCGTCACGACCGCCCGCTCCGCGGCCGCCGGCACCAGAGCCTCCGTCGTCATTCCGTCACCAGGACGATCTCCCCTCCCTGCCCGTCACGACCGCCCGCTCCGCGGCCGCCGGCACCAGAGCCTCCGTCGTCATTCCGTCACCACCTCTCCCCCACCGCCGACTCCCCCGTCGACGAGCGCCTCGAACCGCTCGTAGTCGTTCCCGAGCGCGTAGGCCAGCGCGTAGAGCTGCTCCAGCGCATGCTTCGCCCCGCTGAACCGCACCTCGATCCGGTCCCGTTCGACGGTGACCCCCCTCGGGGCAGGCTCGCCAGCTTCGCGTCGAGGGTCTCGACGGGCAGCTTCACGCGAATCCCGTCGGGGGCCGACGCGCCGTCCGCCCCCGCGCTCCCCAGAACAGAATGTGCCAAGTCCCCGATGCCCTTCCGGACTCCGCCGCCGGGCGCGGGCCACTGGACTTGCTCCGCCGTCCGGTGCAGGCGTGAATCCACCCCCGGCGACTTCGTCTTGGTGGGGTGAAAAGGCGCACGGCAAGCCAGCGACGCTCGAACCCTTCGGCTGGCCGCCAGCTCCTTCACCGTCCGGAAGAACGGCCAGGCGGGCACCCTTTGACAACGTTTAGCTAATAAGCTAAACTTCACAGAGGATTTTACGGCCGCTCAACGAGGAGAGGAGCCACATGCCAGAGCGCTTCGGGGCGGCACTGCGCGGAGCCCGACGGGAAGCCGGCAAGAGGCTGAGCGATGTCGCCGACTTGCTGGGAGTCTCCGTCGTGTACGTCTCCGACGTGGAACGCGGCAACCGCAGGCCGTTCAGCAATGACCGCATCCTCAGGATCACCCGCTACCTGAAGACCGACGCCGCGTCCCTCATCGCCGCTGCCGACCAGGAGAGAGGCGTCATCGAGTACGACATCACCAAGGCGCGGCCGCTCGAGGCCGACGTCGTGGGCGGGCTTGTCAGCGGTCTTGCCCGCGGCGGCGTTACCGACTACCAGCTTCGCAAGATCAGAACGATCCTCCGCAAGGATGGATAACGACGATGTCTAAGGAGCTCGTAGGCGTACGCGCCGATTACCCCTACAGCTATCGACAGCTTGAGAAACTCGCGGCCTATGTCCGGCGGCAGCTCGGCGTGTCGCCTCACGAGGCGATCGCGCCGCTCAAGCTGTTCGAAGGCCTGGACGACATCACGATTCACCGTCGCTCGGAACAGCCTGTACCGCTTCGGCACGGCGTGATCTCCATCGAAGATTCCGAGGGCTACACCAAGTACGACAGCGAGCAGGGCGTGATCGAGGTCCTGGCGTCCGAAAAGACTTACAACCGGCTGGAACAGGGTCACCCGCGCGGCACATATTTCGTGGCCCACGAACTGGGCCACTGCGTGCTGCATATCGAGCAGCTCGTTCGGCTGGCCCAGATGCCGGCGATGCAACTGGCCGGCCTTCACCGCGGCAGGGCTAAGCACAAGCCCTACCAAGACACGGAGTGGCAGGCGAACGCGTTTGCGAGCGCGGTCCTGATGCCCGCCGGCGGACTCCTTGCCCTAGAGCGCGAGTCCGGCCTGCTGATGGTTGGGGCAGTATCGGCCCGCTTCGGCGTTTCGAACGAGGCGGCGGGCTACCGCATTAAGCTCTATACCACCAGGCGGGCCCAGCTGCTCCATGCCTAAGGGTCGACGCAAAAATAGATTCCGTTTTCATCACATGGGTTCGATGGTGTAGTTCCACTTGGGCAGGACGCTGTTCGGTGTGATGCGCAGATCTCGCATTTGGGCGTCGGTGACCTTGACGCCGGTCTCGTAGGTCTTCCGCACCAGGTGGGCGCGGACCCTCAGTCCGGTGGAGGTGCGTGTGGTGCGCAGGTACTTCAGGATGGTCTCGAAGCTGTCGAGGGGTCGGCCCGCCCAGTTCTTGCTGATCTCGCAGAACAGGCGGTGTTCGATGGGGTTCCACTTCGACGTGGCCGGCGGGTAGTGGGCTACCCTCACGGGCAAGCCGTGCCGGTTGCAAAAGCGATGTTGCAGATTGAACTTCCAGGCGCGCGCCGTGCAGCTGTTGCTGCCGCCGCCGTCGGCCAGGATCTGCAGGGTCTTGGCTTCGGGATAGCGCTTGCGGCCCTCGGTGCGCCACCACTTCTCGATGCAGTCGACGGCGAACGCCGGGGTGTCGGCGGTTCTGCCGACGAAGACGGTGCCGGCATTGGCGCGGGGGTCGTAGATGCCGTAGGGCACGGCGAGGCCGTCGGCGTCGGAGCGGAAGTCGTGGTCGTTGACGAGTTCGGGGCTGCGGTCCCACTTGGCGCCGGGATTGCGGAACGTGCCGACGAGCTCCTTCTTCTTCGTGTCGACGCTGATGAGGGGGCTGTTGTCGGCGGCCGCAGCGGCCGCGCAAGTCGGTGATGTGCCGGAACTGCTGGTCTCGGTTCGGATTCGAGACGCCGGCGAGCTTCTTGTGGTTGACGCGCAACGAGTAGCCCATCGCCTTGAGCAGTCGAGCGACGGTCTGCGGGCAGACGTGGATGCCGACCCCGCGGAGTTCGTCGGCGAGCTTGGCGGTCGTGCGGCGCGTCCACTTCAGGCCGCTGACCGGGTCCCCGGCCGTCTCGTGGGTCATCAGGGCTTCGATGCGGGCGATGACTTCCGGCGTTTTTTTTCCAGCCGTGTTCGTCCGCCGCCCGCGCGCCGCACCCGGTCGACCTCGACATCGCGGTCGACGAGCTGCCGGCGGCCGGTGGCGACCGTGGACGGGTCGATGCCGAGGAGGGAGGCGATGCGCCGGTCGCCGCCCCACCCGCACTTGAGCGATTCGAGTCCGGCGAACAGCCGGCGCTGGCGCTCGTCGAGGAGGCTGGCAAACAAACACGATGGCGGCGCGCAACTCCTCGGGCATCAGGTCGGCGTCGGGCAGGGGCCGCCCGAGTCCGGGGGTGGCCATCAGCAGCCGTCGGGCGCGGAGCTGATGGGTCTCCTGCGCGTGGTCGGTCGCGCAGTAGAGGAACTGGCCGGCGAGCTTGTGCCGCGTCAGCCGCCCGTCGCCGACGAGCTTGCGCAGGGCGTCCTGGGTGCCGACACCGAGCCGGTTGTCGAGTTCGTCGACGAAGTGTCCGGCTTCCGCGTCGTTGACGAACGCCTCGGCGGTTGCGACGAGGGTGCCGGCGCGGGAGAAGCGGACGCCGGCGAACGCCCACAGGCCGTGTTCGTCGAAGTCGGCGAGCTCGTCGAGGGTGTAGTAGCCGCCGCGATGGGAGTAGCTGGTGCGGGCGTGGAGGTCCCTGAGCTTTGCGGAACGCGGTGCGCCTGCTGACGCGGGGACCGAGGGCGGCCATCACGTCGGGCAGGGCAGCGACGGTCTGCTGTCGGAGCAGGGCGACGACGGTGTCGGCGGAGAACTGGGTTGGTCTCCTTGTGGCACCATTGCGGATTACAGCTTCCGTAATGGTGCCACAATTCCGAGCTGATTGCACCCCCGAATCCGAAGAATGCCGCTCGATCTAGTGAACACGGAGCCGGACAGGGCGTGCGAGACGGTTGTGCTTCTACTGCGACACTACAGCCACTTACAGGAAGTTATTTTTGCGCGGACCCTAAGTACGCCACCTCCCCAACGACAGACCGCGCCATACGCCTCCGAGCCATGAACGAAAAGTCTGACGGCTCGGCTTAGAGCCAAGCAGACGGGCTCGCTCGACGTCGGCATACTCGAGATGACGACCTGAATCTATCCCATCTGCCCATATCACCGTATTGTTTCGTATGACGTAGTGGCTGCCGCAGCCGGAATTGACCCACACGGACCCACCCGTAGGACCGTCCAAGGAGACCGACTTCCCATCGAAGTGAACGTGCCACCGGCTAGGGTGGATGGACAGCACCGTCAGATCGCCGCAACCGCAGGGACAGCGCAGGTTGACGGTCCGATACTTGTGGCTGATCCAGAGCTCGCCAGCTTTGATTGCGGCGAACTCGGGCAGTACGTCTACGAAGATGGGACGGAGTTTAGCGGGTGACACTGCAGTGACTCAGTCCGCTGTGACAATGCGCGGCGTCTCGAGTCGGAACCTATGCAGGAACGAAGCGGACTCTGAAACATACTGCTCCGTGCGGCGCCGCCACTCCATCACGGCGAGCGACGCCGCCAACGCGTTCACTTCCGGCAGTTGGACGTTGCGATAGCCGGGGACATTGCCCTCGACTCTGGCATTTGGTATGGCATCCTTCCACGCCAGAGACCCTGCGCCATAGGCGCTTGTCGTCACGACGCCTCTAACGGCGCGGTCCTCCAGCGTTATACTTACGCCCGAATCTATGAATGGAACCGCCGCCTTCGAGAGCGCGCAGTAGACGACATCCTGACGCGGCGAGTCGCTGTCGGTCAGCTGGTCGATACACACGAACGCATAGTCGATGGGATGAGCCGCCAGAAACTCGCCGAACATGGACGCGCTGTCCACTCGGACAGCGTGCGGGTGGATGCCTTCCCGGAGGGACGCGTACTGGGAATGGTAGTAGTTGACTTTGCGCATACGTTCCGTATGACACGAATCAATCTCCTCGGCAGTAGGTGCGCCGGGCGCCCGCATGAAGTTGTGCCAGTTAACCTCGTCGGTATCCAAAAGATGGATTTCCATCACGGGCGTTTTGGCAACAAGGTCCAAAACGTAGGCGCCCGTTCCACCCAGGCCAATGATTGCAATCCGCTGACCACGGATGCGCTCTTGAACCGGGCCTATCGCTGTTCGCGCCTCGAAAGTGTTGGGTATCTTGAACGGACCCTGCAGCGCAAGAGAAGCGGTTTGGGAGTTGCCGGCCGCCGACACGGCTCCGACGATTTGCTTCGCATAGCGGTGGACCAAGTCACACGCCGACACGTCGTCCTCCGGGCTGTCTTGGCTACCTTTCCGGATAGAAATGTGCGACCAGGTCTTTCCGTCGCCTGCGATGCCGTTTCCAATAGGGTGTCCATCTGCGTGGTACACGCGCCCGTCGTGCTCTGCATCAGTGGTGATCTGCACCGCATGCACTGCGCCACCTATCCGGGCACTCGGTCGCCCGCTCGCAGGGTCACAGGACGTCTTAATGGCGCAAGTGCCAACAACCCCAGCCGCAAGGAGACAGGGAACCCGGCTGGCCAGGATAACGTCGGATGCGACCCTGACGGTAAACCCGGCCTGCTCACCGAACGCGGAGAGGCGGTCCTTAGGAGACATGTTCGGGGTCCACCGAGAAGCTCGTGCCGTCCTTGACTGCAACGTCCTTGCCCGGCAGGAGAATACCGTCTTTACCTTTCAAGCTGTCCTCGTAATCGATGCCGGGTGTGCCAATGATGCGCTTGTTCTCGGCCTCGTGCAGCTTGTTCCAGATCTTCACGACCTGCTCATAAGTCACGACATCACCTGAGACTTTGTACTCTCGACCGCTCACGTAGATCTGCGTGTGGCCATTCATTGGCTTTATTCTCCGATTGTGGGAAGTTGAGGAAAAATTTTGCGCCCGAGGTGCTCGATTCTGGCCCTTCAGCGGTCGCGTGACCCCGAATCTTCTGCGGCCGGTGGAGCACTTGGTCCTCCTTTCGCGACGTGAAACTACGCGTAATTTAGCAGAACGGCTAAATTCTGTCAAGCGCCTAGGTCGGCGGTTCCAACGGCCCGGCCGTTCAGCCTCTTCCGCGCCGGGTCCCACGCTGAGGCAGGCGTCTCTCGCCGACGGCAGTGGCCGTCACCGCACCGGTGGTGGTGCCGGCACAGCGTCAGCCCCCACTTTCATCGTGCGGCCTGAGCCACCCTTCGGATCCACCACCACGCCGCCCGAACCGCAGGGTTGTCGGTTCTGGCCGCGGGGAGCGAGGCCGACCCGGTTTGTCCTCGGCCCTGGTCGAACCAAGCCCGCCGCTGCCGCGCTGACGAGCGCGCGGCCCTCGAACCAACCAGGGGACGCGCTGCCAAGACTCGAGACGGGTGGTGGCGGACTCACGGACTGCCCCCGCAGTCGGAACCAGTGACCGCCGCCACGCCGCTCAGCGCCATGCCGCGATGGACGGTGCGGCTGGCGGCACGACGGGCGCGACACGCTGTCCGTCCCAAGGCCTCGGCCTGCAGGTCATCGCGGCTCGCGCGGGGCCGGAGCACCGTCGAGAACGCGGTCGGTCGCGCGGCCGCGCTTGGCCGTCGGACACGCTGACGGGCGGCCGCGTTCGACGCCTGGCTCGACCAGCCGCCCCACGACCGCCTCCGCCAGCCCTGGCCGCTCGCCCAGGCCGCCCTCGAGCGGCACCGGTTCCGCCCCGCCGCCTCCGGCCCGTGGCCGCCGTCGCATGGCGGACGCGCCGTCCGCCCCCTCCGTACCCGACATCGCCTTGCCCTCCTTTCGGAAAGGCCAAGCGTGCGGTGATCAGGCTACCGACGAGCGTTCACGATGACCGGATTTGCTGTTCAACTTCCCCGCATTGGGGTGTTCAAGATCCTCCGGATTGCGCACTTGTACGGCGGATCCGGGGCAAGTGTCCGGCGCTGGTCTCGGAATCGCAACCTGCGGCCAGCGATAGCGCAATTGCGCCATCTGCCGATATCTCGGGCATGGCCCACTTTTCCCCGTTTGGACCCGCCGCGGCCGCATCTTCTCGATGCGTCCGCGAATCTTCGACTCCCGCCACACGGCCACCAAGGCCGCCCGCCGGCTCCGGCCAGACGTCGCCGATCGGCTCGTCCTGACCTGCTCGAAGTGAATGATTTGGGGCGGAACATGTGGACCGACGACGGGCTGGCGATCATTATCGAAGGGAAGCGCGAGGACTGGCTTGGCGGCCCCGGGACTCTGACGCCGCGCGCCTCCGGCCGGGAACCCAACGGGCGGACCCTCTGGTACGGGGCCGAGCTCAACCCCGACGGCCGCCAGGTGTGGTTCCGGATCACGGCGGAGGCCGTCTGTCGGATGCGGGAGAAGACGCCCCTCGCCCGCGGCGAGCGCCTCATCGACGCCCTCCTCGCCTGGCTGACGCCGGACCGAGGACTGAAGCGCGAGCTCAACCGCTTCGAGGTCCAGGTCTCCGATGACGGCGACACGTGGATCGAACTTCTGCGGTGGTGAAATGGGATTCCCCTCGCCCCGGCCCCGGCCGCGCTCAGCCGGACACCGCCCGCTCAACATCCGCCCAAGGTCGCCGTCATGGATCTCCCCCCGTCAGCCGCTCCCAGGCGGCGCGCGCCGCCACAGGGCCGCTTATGCGGACGTTCCCCGGCCAGCTCCGAACGGCGCCGGGTCGCTTCTCTGGTGGCGGTGCCGGCGGGGGCGCCGGTTTCCGTAGCTCGCCCCCGGCCACGTCCGAAAGGGACCACAGCACCCGGTAAACCCGCGCCGTGTGGTTCTCGATCCTCACCAGATCCGGGGCGCCGCCCATCAACGCGCCGCACCGTTCGGCCGCGGCGCGGTCCGGGTGCAGGTGGCACACGTCGCCAGCCGTCACCAGCGCGCCCGGCCGTAGCGGGTTACGGGATATCGCCCAGGTCACGATGCGGACTCCCCGAGCCGCGCCATTGCATCGGAAAACGCAGCCGTCCCGTCCACAATCCCGAGCCGGACATAGCAGGGTTCGCACCACAGCGATCCACGAGCGACCCTGCCGAAACTTTCGGTTTCCGGCCCCGGGACCGCCGCGAGAGCTGCGCACAGTAGGCGTTTCATCCGATTCCTCCTTCGAGACGAGATGAGTTACCAGCCGAGGTTGTACTGGACACGCCCGACGCCGACGTCCAACGAACCGCGCGACAGCGACAGCTTCCAGCCGAACGCCACCGCGGCGCCCGACCACGCCGCGACGGTGCCCCACGTGTAGATCCCGCGCGTCTCGACCGCGCATTGGCCCGTTGGCCTGGGCGGTCCGCAGAGCTCGCGCGGGTGGTGGGTCTCCAGCGCCCAGAAGCCGACGCCCGTGATCAGCAGGGCCAGCCCCACGTCCTCCAGGTCTTCGGCGCGCTGTTCGCGTTCGCTGAGGCGGGCCGGCTCGGGCTCCTGCACGGCGAACCGTGGCTGCGCGGAGACGCTGCCGGCCGATACCAAGACGGCGGTGACGATCACGACCAGGAATCGCATCTTCGGTTCTCCAAGGAAGCGGCCCTCCGCCCGGAAGGGTTGGATGGACGACACTCCGAGGGCGGGGGGCCCGGGAGACCGGAGTAGACCCGCACCCGGCGTCCTTCCGCGACCGTCAGCCCGGCCAGATCGACCGCCGCGAGCCGGACGTCATGAGCTCGCCCGGGGTCGGCAATCCCGACCGCGACCCGCGCCAATAGTAGGCCGGGTCGCGTCGTCAGCGCCGCCTCGATCGAGGAAAGCGGCCGGGTCCGCTGCCGCGATCCGCTTCCCTCGCTCGTTTCGCTCTTTCGCCGGATCATCGGATGGTGAACTCGTCTTCCGCCTCTATCTCATCGAGCACGTTTTGCAGCAGTTCAATCACGCGGACCTCGATATCGGATGGGTCTTGCGGCGGGTCGAAGTCGGGCTGGTCGTCGATAGCGGCGATGAGAGCCTTGACGGTGTGGCGAACGACGTGCATCACGCCGTCGTGCTGCCCGATGGTTAGCGCCTCTTGCTCTTGCTCGGTCATCAGGGTCAGCTCTCCTTCGTCGGCTGCCACGGGTCAGCGTCCGACCAACCCCAGCCACCGGCCGGCGCGGGAATCTCTTTCAGCAGCCGGCCGTTGCCGAGCCGGACGTGTGTCCGGGTCAGCTCTCGCCGAAGCTGCGGCCGGTCTGCGAACTGGCCGGTGGCGATGATGGTCGCCGGGTTGATGGGCGCCGGCTTGACGCCGGACGCGAGAGCCCGCTCCAGCGCCGCGTCCCACGCTGCGCAGACCTCGGCGTGTTCGGTGTCCGTCAGGGTCGACGGGTCCGCCGTCATGATGTCTCTCTGCACTTTCGCCTCCTGGATGGGTGTCGGTTCAGCCGGCGCCACGAACGCTCCGCCGGGGTTGAACTCGGCCGCCGGCGATAGTCCGTAGATGGTCCGCTGAACCGGCGCGGGTTGTCGCCTGTTCGCCCCCCTCTGTAGTCCGTCGGTGGTTGTCCCGTATGCCCCGTATAGATCACGGGGGGCAACCACCGACGGACTACTTTCGTCCATTGGTGGTTTGGTGGTTTCGACCACCAATGGACCAGCAACCACCAATGGGTCGGCGGCGGTGTATCCGGTGTAGGTCATCCTCATGACTTCGCCGCCCCTTTCCAAAAGGTCACGCGATGGATCACGTGACCAGGCGGACGCAACCAACGGCCTTGTGCCTCTACCCCCGCAGAAAGTGAACAGGAAACGGCCGGTCTCCTACCCGCCGGGCCCGCCCCCCCCTCGCCCCTCGTAGGGTTCCCACGGGGGGGGTAGGGGGGCGAGGGAGGATCAGATCACGTTGTCGGCCGGCTCGTCGTCGTCGGCCGGCTCGTCGTCGCTGCTGTTCTCCAGGACGATAGCGGATAGCGCCTCTTCCGCCTGCGCTATCGCCGTCAGCATCGCAGCGAAGACGCTGAGCAAGGACGGTGTCGTGTTTTCCTGCCTCACCGACAGGTTGCGGTACAGCTCTCGCAACCTGTCGATGTCCTGAGCCAGCTCGGGGATTCGGTCTCGTGGGTCGGTAGCAGTGCTCATGGTCAGCTCTCTCGGGTGATGGGAATGGAGTCGATCTGGACCAGGGGCGGGGCCCCGCTGGGAGTTATCGGTCCAGCTCGGCCTCGTCATGTCGACCTTGCTCGTCGCCGTAGTAGTCGACGACGACGAGCTCGTCGTCGTCATGCTCGATGCGCAGGCCGCGGTCGTCGATATCGTCGTCGTCGTAGCCGAGCCGTTCCAGGTCCTCACGGTCGTCGTCGCCCATGTCAGCTCTCTCCGTTGAGGTGTCGGACTGCACCGTGCCGGACGGCCTGCAGGGCCTGCTCGCGGGACAGCCCTCGGTGCGCCGTGAGCCACTTGGTCATGCTCTCGACCCACACGAGCTGCAGGTTGCTCGGGTGCCTCCGCTTGAAGGCGAGTTGGTCGAGGTTGCGCCCGTCCATGGTCGTGAACCGCTCCAGGTCGGTGACGGTCTCGGGAATACCATCAAACGCGGACGAGGGTCCGGCCAGCTCGCCGATCTGGTCGACCGTCAGCTCGGACGGCGGGGTGTGTAGGGGGTCTCTCGGCATGGTGCCGTCTCCCTTCATGACCCAACTGGGCTCCGGATGGACGGTTCCCCCGTCACCCCGTGACGAACCGAACGAACCGAACGAACCGAACGTCGTAGAGCCTGGCCCGTTCGGTTCGTTCGGTCTGTTCGGTTCCCCGTAGGATGTCCAGGCATTTTCAAAAGCGGCCCGCTCGTACCCCTTCGCGTTCTCGGGGTGGAGCTGGATGGAGTTGATGCCGAACGTGTTGAGCCACCGCCCGCGGGTCTGAGCAGTGAGCCCCTTTCCGGATCCCATCGTGTCCCACGGGCGGTCTTCGAGCAGGCGCAGTGCTTGGTCGAGATCCTTGCGGTCAGGAATCGCCGTTGCCAGGGTCGCAGATACACCGTTCACCTTCGGTCGGAAGGGCCTCCATGCGATGGCAGGGACCGATCGGCGTCGTCAGTCAGGGGTCCCCGAGGCAAACCGTAGTTGGTCGACGACATCCTCGAGCGCGCCGACGACGACGGCGTGCCCGCCCTCCGACATGACCAGCTCCACGAGGCCCACACCAACTGGGGCAACTGGGCGGACGAACCGCACGTGCTCAGGGTTGACCCACACCTGATACCGCGTGCTGTCCCCGTCCTGTACCGTGAACTCAGGTCAACTTCATCTTGGTCATGGTCTGCCCGGTCGCCGTGTAGACCTGCAGGCCGAGCCGCAGGGCCTCGTTAAGGAAGACCTTTATGTCAACCCCGACCTGGTCAGCCAGCCGTCGCAACGCGACCATCTCCTCGGTCGTGAACTCGACGTCCATGTTGACGTGATGGGGCTCGGCCTTATCGCTCATGACGCCCTCCACCTGTTCACTCGTCACCCCCCTCGTTCCAATCGGCCGATGGCCGACCGGAGTAGACCGGCCCATCGTCCACCGTCCGGGGTGCTGGCCTGTCGTCGGCGTCCCGCTCGCACCTGGAGCAGAGACCGCCATCGACAGTCTGCACCATGCGACAGCCCTTGCACATGCCCCCCAGTCAATCGGCTCGACGTTCGTGACCGTGGGCGCTACGACAGGAGCAGCGCACAGGCTCTACGCTGCCGTCCGCGTCGAGCGCGGCCCCGAACCAGAGGATCCGCCCGTTGGGTTCCCGGGTGGGGTCGCGCGGCGTCAGGGTCTGGGCCCCGCCGGGCCAGTCCTCACGCGTCCCCGCGATGACGATCTTCGGTCCGACGGCGTCGGGCATGCCCTCCCTCCCGCGCCCCAAAATTATCAACGATAAACCGCCACAGTCGACGGCCGGACCGACCGAGGACGCGACCGCAGCCGCCGAACCCCACGACCAGGGAAGCTGCGTCGAGCGCCCCGACAACCGCGGCCGCGTGCTTCCGGGCACTGCCCACCGGCTACCGGCGGACCGCCGCGGTGATCCTGCGCGGCCGTGGCCGGAGCGTGTGGCGGACGCGCCGTCCGCCCCCAAACCCGCGCCCGGCGGCCGCCCCCTTTTTTGCCAGACTGGGGCGCCGTGGCAGACGCACCGTCCGCCCCCAAGCCCATTACGGTTGTGCGTCCCGACTCGATGCCGAGTGCCGACGGTTCCGGACCGGCTGGAGGCCTCCAGCGCGGCCGCCGCCTTGCGAGCCCGCGGGAGCCCGGCGCCGGCGGTCCGCCGGCGTGTCGCTCTCACCGAGCTGCAGGGGCGGCGGGGACGGTCTCGAGATCGATCGAGGAAGACCAGGTCGGCGACCTTGGCCGCCGCAGCCGCTAGCGCCCATAATTCCCTTTATGGAATCATCATTCCGACCGCGCCGGACCGGAAGCGCGAGCGCTGAGGAGGAGCCCAAGGAATGCCGGAAAAAGGCGACGCAAAGCCGTGCCCGCTCTGCGAGGAAGAAGACAGCAAAGGCACGTGCACCTGGACGATATGGGAATCTACGGCTGGTTTCGTCCACGATGCGGGCGGGGTGAGACCAGGCTCCAACCGGGTTGAAGAATGGCAGTGCGACCAGAACGAGGACCACGACCACCCCGAGCCGTAGCCAAGCTGGCCGTCGAGGACCCCGTTATGTAACGGTGTAGAATAGCCCTCATGGGCATGACGAACGCCGAGCGCCAGCAACGATAGATGAGTGAGAGCGAGCTCGAACGGGAGCTGCACCGACGGGGCCAGGAGTTGATGCGCAGGCTCCTGCAAGGACACCTCGATCAACGCACCCCGGGGGAGGCCGCCGGTCCGGTCGAGGGGGTCGACGATGTCGAGCGCTCGCAGCGGCGTCTGCAGGAACGCCACCCGGAGACGACCTTCGGGACGGTACAGGTTGCGCGCCCGGGCGGGTCGCGCTCGTCGATGGCGCCGAGACGCAGCTCAACCGCGCGAGCGCCGCCGTCGACCTCACGGTGGGTAATCGACCTCATCCACGTGGCCGACTACGTCTGCAGGCGGTGCCTGTGTTCCATCGCCACCGGCGTCATCGAAGGGGCGTGCGGTACCTGGTCCGCGACCGTGATGGAGTTCACTGGTGCACGCTGGTGCTACCCAGTACCGCTGTTTCATCCATGCGCGGGTCTGGATCCGCCGGGTGGCCAACTTGGTTGGAGCCGAGGCGATTCTGAAGCTCCGGGTGCTACGAAGCCAGCCGCGACCTCGATGTGTCCCCGGCGCTCTGTGAACTGCCTCATGACATCGATCGTGTTCCTGTAGTCCCCTTCGGTGAACGTCGACCAAGCAGAAGAGAGGCCGGCTATCTCCGGGTTTCCCTCACCCTCCATCGTCTGGAACCTCCTGATCAGGATGCTGTCAAGTGGGGGATGGACGTAGCTGAACTGCTCGCCGACGCTGGAGCTGGATATCTCACGCAGGAAGTAGAGCTTCAGGTATACGTTCAACAGCTTTGCCGCGACGCCATACGACGCGGGTCTCTCCACGATCCTGGCGCTGTGCCGCTTGAGGTCGGTCACGAAACCGTGGTGCCACTCGTCGAAACCATCCCGAGAGTGAACCCGGCCAAACCCCTTGTCGAGTGCAAGCACGAACTCACGTTTCGAGAACTCCTGCTCCACCTCGTCTTCTGCCGGGGCGACGCCCAGACCTGCATGCAGCCATTCTCTGCCTGTCTTCACCTTGAACGGGTACTGGAACGGCACGCTCGCCGCGCGAGACGCCGCCCAGCACGCCACTCTGTGTCTGTGCAAGTCCGATGTGTACGTTGCCAGAGGGGAGGTATCCATCACTTGCGTCCCTGCTCCCCTCTCGGTGAGACCCAAGGCGACGCTTCCACGCGCCAGCCGTTCCTGTCTTCGCTGCGCGTCGCTCCACACCGTGTACACGTTACGTTGACCCGGACCCAGCAGAGCGAACTCATCCCGTGCAAGGTGACGGCCCCGCCGTCGTTGTCGTACGGCTGCTCCTTGCCGTCGTGCCTCGCGTGCTCCGGGTGGTTGCATGCTGCGGGCGTGACTGCTGTCTCCTCGCCGTCCGGCCAGACGAGCACGATCCGGCCGTCGAAGGCCACGCAGACACCGTGCGGGGTCTCCCGCGCATATCGCCGCGCCCGGGCAAACACCCGCTCGCCGGACGCGGCCACGAACGCATCGCCCAACTCGCCGTCGAACGCCCACACCTCGAACACCCGCTGCAACTTGACGCCGGTCGTCCGCTCAGCTACGTCCATTCGGTAGATCCCCGCACCGTGCACGGCCAGCCCATGGGTCTCTACGAACGCATTCCAGCCCAGTGTACCGGCCGAGCGGAGGCGTTTGGTCAGTCGGCTCTTCGTGTCGCTCCACGACCAGGGCAGCTTCAATTCGCCGCACAGAAAGACCATCATCGCCTTGGCACCGTCCGCCACGACCCTGAAGCCGACATCTCCATCTCCCGGATGTCGACCCGTCATGGCGCGACCGACCGAGCTCCAGTTCGCGAGCGCGGATTCTTCCGCGGGCAGACCTGTCGGTGGCCACTCCGCTTGCCTGTGGAGCAACAACACGTCGATGAGATATGAAATCAGCCGAGCGTCCTTTTCGTCATCCTTTTCGCTGTACTGCCGGCGATCTCGATTCACATCCGCCCGAGTCATCCTCCAGATCTCCCCGTCGGGTACGAACCGAACGACGTAGATGCAGTACCCGGTCCAGCTCCGATGAAAGAACAGGGCGTCGTCCCTCCAGTAGATGAACCACTTGTCCTCCATCTCCTCGGGCACCACGCCATGGCGGATGCGTTCCATCTCCTCCCGCGAGAACGCCCGGTCGAGGGGAACTGAAGTTCTCCGCGCAGGCAGGTCCTCGGTCTTCCATGCGTCCGGGGTCGCCATTCTCAACGGTCAGCCCCCTTTCGATTCCAGAATGTCATTCTATCGGTCGTGCGTGTCACTTCCTGTCAGTCGAGACGGCCGTACGCACCCCCGATCGAGACCGGCGTGCACTGACGGTCTCGCCCTGACCTCGATGCGTACTGGGACTTCCACGACGCGGGAGTACCAGCGGCACCACGCCCAGCGATACGCTGATGGAATAGCGCGGCCGGTCAGCAAGCCGCCCCCGCCGCCCTCCCCACCACGCCTTCGACGGATCAAGTAGCTCTTGCCGTGCCGCTGGCAGAAGCCCCTTGGGCCCCTTGGGCCGTCGACGAAGAAGAGCCGCCGTGGCAAACGCACCGTCCGCCCCCCAAGCGCGGCGCAGTTGTGCGTCCGACTCGACGCCGGGTGCCGGTGCCGGTGGGTTCGGGACCGGCTGGAAGGCCTCGAGGACCTCCGCACCCGAGGCTCGCCGGGATCGGGGCAGACGCGCCGTCCGCCCCCCCAACCGGCGGCAAGCCGACGAGCGACAGCCGTCCGTCGCTCCCGATGAGCCCCCCCCGCATCCGCGGCGGTCGGTGTATCCTTGAGTCCTCTTCTGAGCAAAGAGATGTTCGCTGTCCGCCGTGAGGATTGGATGTCTGGGGTTCGCCGTCGCGGTCCGGATATGCCACGAACGGAGCTTGAAAGGGCGCGCGCCAGATTGAACGCGTAGGGTTCCTCCGCGAATTTTATATTCGCGACTCAAATGAAAGATGGACGTGGATGATGCGTGACGTCGAACAGACATGGGCGGATTTCCTAAACCCTGACGTCGTGCGCCAGAAGTTGACCATGGTAGGTCTCTTTATGGTCGCCCATGAGTTCTTGGTCGATTGCATAAGGGATAGGCCACTTCGTTTCTTTTCCGACGAGTTTAGGGATCGTCCCTCCATTCCGTCCGAGGCGTATAAGGCCAAAGTTCTCGCGCTCGATCCAAAAAATAAGTTATACGCATGGCGTGGAGGGATTGAATGGCTGAAGCGCATGGACGTTATCGATGAGACTGACGAGATTGTAATCCAGGAAGTGAGGAAGGTACGCAATGTCATGGCTCATGAACTCCGCAATATCATTGGAGGTGGCAGTATGCCGGAGGTGGGCGAGTACCTTCCGAAGCTCCTGGAACTAATCAAGAAGATCGAGCGCTGGTGGATTGTCAATGTGGAGCTCCCAACGAATCCGGATTTAGACGGCCAAGATGTTGGCGAAGGAGAAATAATCTCAGGTCCAGAGATGGTGATAAACATACTTTGCGATGTGGCTACGGGCAACGAGGAAAAGGCATGGGCCTACTATAAACACTGGCTTGCGTCTCGCGCGCCGTCGGCCGACGGCGCTTGAACCGCCGGCCTCGCGCCGGCGATAGCTGCGATGGTTGCCAAGGAGGAAACCATGCCGACACGACGACAGGCGACCGGGAGGACCGTCGCCCGTAATGCCCACCCGCGGCTGCGGCTTTCTGCCGCGCCGCTTCGCCAGCACCTCCACACTTCGCTCCGACGGCCATCCGCCCGGCGGCACGAGCTGGCCGCCGGCGGGGAGCTCGGCCCCGAACCAGAAGGTCCCGTTCGGTTATGCTGGAGAGCGTTTCCCCATGTTCAAAGCAACCCAAAAACCTGAACGCTGTGTTTGACCGGCTCCGGCGGCGGATGCTGGTCGCCCAACTTGTCCACCGAGGCAGTTGGGCGCAGAAACATCGGCAACGCGTCGGAGCCCGCGCGCCCGCCACGCCTGCCCGTCCCCGGCGGGCGCGCGGACGCGCCGGGCCACACGTCATGCTCCGCACCCGCGTCGAGTTCCGCGTCGAGTTCCGCGTCCAATTCGGTGTTGTTCGACGAGGGCGCGCCGGGCCGCTCAACCGTGGCCTGACGCGCTGGTCATCTGCGTCACCCGACCGCTGCGGACCCGACCTCAGCCGGGCGACCTGGCCGGACTCCACGCCTCGGCCGAACGTCGTCGCCGGCCGGCCCCCCCTCGGCCGCGTTCGAACTGCGACCTCGAAGAACGCCCCGCGCCCTGCCGCCCCCGGGGGGTGGCGACGCGCCGTCCGCCCCCGCGAGAGCCAGGTCCGGCCCCAGGGACCCTCACGGCGGCGACGACCGGCCGACGCGCAGGCCTCGGTACGGCCGGTGTTGGCGCTCGACGCGGTCGCGCCGCGGCCAGTAGCCCTTCCGGATGCCTGGGCCGGTCAGGCTCGCACGATCCTGCACGGCCGTGGCGGGAATGGCAGACGCACCGTCCGCCCCCAGCCGGTGCGGGAAGCGTGGTCAACAGGTGCGGAGGTGGCTGGAGCGCCGTGGCAGACGCGCCGTCCGCCCCCGCGAGAGGACAGGCCGTCGACCGCGCAGCAGGACGTGCGCAGCCAGCGTACACGCGTGGGACTTCAGCCCGCCGGAGGACTCTGAGCAGGGGAGGGGTGGGCGATGAGCGCCAAGGCTGGAACCTCGGACATCGGGACCTACATAGCCGCCGCGGGCTTTTTCCTCGTGACACCGTACGGCTTGGGCGTGATCGGGGGCGACGGGCTGCGGCCGGTGTTTATTGCAGTCGGCGTCGCGATGGTGATCGGTGGCACGATGCTTTCGACCAAGCTGGAAGGCAAGCCATGGTGGTGGCAGATCCCCTTCGAAGAGCGCAAGCGTCAAGCTCAGGAGCAGGCGCGGCAGGGGAGGGGGGGAATGAAGGCGTTGAACGACGTCGACAAGATCCTCGGGACCTCCGCCCCGCCGGCGAAGCCCGCGGCTCGGCGCTCCTCCTCGCGGCGCACGGTCGCTGCGGCCACCCCGGTCGCGGAGACCCCGCCCGACGCCCAGCCGACGAGGAAGCGCCGTGCGATGTCGAAGAGAAGAAAGGCGGTGTCCGAGCGGATGACCGTCTATTGGGCTGAGCGCAGAAAGGCCGAGCGCAGAAAGAAAACCGCGAAGTAGCCCGCCGCCGGCGTGCCGGCGGGTACGTGCCGCAGCCGGACGGTCGGCGGTGGTTCCCCCGATGAGCCCCCGCAGGGAGTCAACAGATCGCCGGTTATCGGACCCCCGGGGGGAGGGGGACTAACACTGACGCTGGCGCGTCCTGTCGTGGTGCCGTGAAGCCCAGGCGCAGCACGTTGATGATGCGGTCCAGGAGCGCGAGTGGCTTCTGTGTCGGGTAGCCTGTCCGTTCGTTCGACCCGGGGCGCGACGTTCAAGCTCTGGGACGGCGTCCGCACCGGCGACGTGAACACGGTCGACCCCCACCTCATCTGGGGCTGGCCCACCCTCGACCTTCAGGATCCATGCGTCCCACGTAATCCCAGAGGTCGCGTTCTGTTCCGTTTATCGTTGTCCAAACCATGTCGATTGCCCCAAACCTAACTAAACTCTTAGATTCACGGGCTCGGCCGTGGTCCGCTGCTCATAGCGGCGTTCAGGTCCCGACCACTCGGGGCGTCTCTATCTGCCAAGGAAGATGAGCGCGTGGGCGGGCAATAGCTGTCGGAAGTCCTTGTCGAACGTGGCCAGGGACTCCGATTGGTGCAGGACCACTGCTGCTATCCACGCATCGGTAACGAGGTTCCCCTCCAGGTTCCCCTCCATCAGTTTGTTTCGCAGCACGGGCCACTCGTGGCCGGACGGGCAGATTTCAGCACCAGGGGTTTCCAGCAGAGCGTCGACGAACGCTATGGCGTCCTGAACAGGATCGGGATCGATGAACACGCGGTGATTCGTGACGACCCGCAGGAAACCGGCAACCATCATGGGTGGCAGAACAAGCGTGCCGTCTCTTCTCGCGCAGGCGTTTCGGGCGTCGTTGAGCCAAGTTGCCGCAACGACATGGTGTTCATGGTCGGGTCGGAATGCCGCGACCAGCACGTTCACATCCGGAATCACCGGTCCGTCGCATCCAGCAAAGATCGATTGCAGGAGCCATTGATGCCGGGCCGCAAACCACCGCGGCGTGGAGAGACCGGCAACGGGTTCATGGCCCCGCCACGCCGTGGTGTCGAACGCAGGCGGAGAACCAGCCCCTCCTCGACCACGGCGGCTAGCGTAGTGCGTTCCCTAGTGGTGTGTCTCTTGAACAAGTTGACGGTTGATCTCCGGGGCGTTTCGACGGTTCGGGCCGGAATCGCCGTTCGACGACCCGTTCGGCCACATGCGAGCAATCGCAAGGTTATTTCTGGGACACACCACTAGCGGCCTGCGCACGAGCTTGGGCGAGCAACTCGTCACGAATGTCAACTGTCGCCTTCACCATAAATCATCGTACCACGCATTTCGCCGAGGCCCACGCCGTGGCGCAGGGCGTTTTCTCTCCACGGCGGTACCACCGGACGGCGTTCGCCGCGCCCGTGCGCCTCGCCACGACCCGGCCCATGGGCCGGGTCGTGGCGAGTTCGACCATGAGCCCGCGAGCGCCTGACCGCCGACCTACCGCCGGCTCGCCGAGGCCGCCCCGAGCACCCCGCCCCCGGGATACTCCGCAGCGCCTCGACGCCCTGACTCGACGGCCCGCGGCCCGAGGATGCGGCTCCCTACCGCGCCGAGCTCCACGACCACGGGAGAGCAACGCCGAGCGCCTCGCGGGGTGGTGGACTCACGGTCCGCCCCCCGTGAACCCCACGACCAGCGAGAGCCGAACGTTCGGGAAAGCGCCGATGCGGACCGCCGGCGCGGCGTAGACCCGCCGGCAGGCCGACCAATGGGCGATCCCGAACCCGAGCTCCGGCGCGAGACCAGCGCCCCAACCCCACGCCCGTTCCCCGCGACTCGTCGTCGACCCGTTGTTGCTGCCGCCGCCGACGATGAAGGCCCGCATGGTCAGGTAGGGGACCGCTCTGCCATCCAATGGCGCAGACCGCGAGAATCGCGAGGCGACGGTTGTCCGGGAACTCGCGGAGCCCGTCGGCGAAGTAGCGTTCCCCCTTGCCGGCGCAGCCGCGTGATCCGATGCGCGGCGACATCGTGGAAGAGGCCCTCCGGAAAATCGAGGCGCCGGAGGTGCTCGAGGCGGTCCAGCAGCCAGTTGGCGTCGGCGGATTGCTGCCCGGCTCGAACTGCCTGAGCCGGCGCAGAGCCGCTCGATCGTCGTCGTGGCCGGCAGGATGGTTCGCGTGCGACGGCAGGTCTCGACGAACCTGCGCACCAGATCCTCGTTCGACTGCGCCCGTTGCGCTTCTTCGCGGAGCCGGTCGCCGAGCTCACGTGCCGCGGAGCACGCGCAGTGTCCGAGTCGGACCTGCGAAACCGCGAGACGGCCGCCGGCGCGTCTCGATGTCAAGACCGCGCCGGATGTCAAGACCGCGCCGGACCAGGGACCCGGTAAGATCAGCGTGGAGATCCTGTTTCCCCCTCATGCGCGCGAGGCGAGGGGTGACGGGTGAAACTGCGCGCTTTTCGCCCGGCTCCTCGGTGACGGGGGTGACCGGAGCCGGCATCGGTTTCGGCGAGACGGCATGACGCTGCCCTTCGAGCTCTACATCGCGACCCGCTACCTGCTGGCCCGGCGCCGGCAGGCGTTCATCTCGGTGATCTCCGCCGTCTCCGCGCTGGGGGTGACGGTCGGGGTCATGGCCTTGGTCATCGCCCTCGCCCTGATGACCGGCATGCAGGAGGAGCTGCGGGACAAGATCGTCGGGTCGGCCGCCCACGTCTACGTGCAGAAGCTTCTCGGCGGGGGCTTCGTCGATTACGAGGCGGAGGTCGCGAAGCTCGTCGAGGTGCCTGGCGTCGTCGCGGCGGCTCCGGCGATGCTCGGGCGCGGGATGGCTGCGGCCGCCGGCGTCAACGCGTTCATCACCCTCAAGGGGGTCGATCCGGTGCTCGAGGCGCAGGTCACGGAGGTCGCCGACTCGATCCGGCGGGGCAGCTTCACGGCGCTGTCCGAGCCGCGCGACGGCGTCCTCGGCGGAGTGGTCATCGGCGAGGACCTGTCGCGCTCCCTGCGCGCTTCGGTCGGCGACACCATCTCGGTGCTGACGCCGGAGGGGGTGATTTCGTCGCCGATGGGGCTGATACCGCGGCCGCAGCGTCTTGAGGTGGTCGGCATCTTCAACCTGGGGCGGCGGGAGTATGACAGCGCCTACGGCTTCGTCACCCTCGAGGTGGCCGGCCGACTGTTCAACAAGGACCGCGTCGACCTCATGGAGCTGCGGGTCGAGAATCTCGAGGATGCCCCCGCGGTGGCGCGCGCCGTCACCGATTCCCTCGGGGCCGAGTACTTCGCCGAGGACTGGGGCCAGTTGAACCAGGCGCTGTTCTCCGCCCTGTGGCTCGAGAAGATGGCCATCGGCATCGCCATCGGGCTCATCATGATGGTGGCGGCCCTCAACATCGTGGCGTCGCTGGTGCTCCTCGTCATGGAGAAGAGCCGGGACATAGCGATTCTCAAGACGATGGGGGCCTCGTCGTCCAGCGTCCGCATCATCTTCGTGCTGCAGGGCGGGATCATCGGGGCCGTCGGGACCGCCGTCGGGGCCTCGTGCGGGGTCGCCGTGTCGTGGTTCGCCGACCGGTACCAGTTGATACGGCTGCCGGCGGCGGTGTACGACGTGGGGTGGTTGCCGTTCAGGGTCGAGCCGGGCAACCTGCTGGTCGTCGTGCTGGGCTCGCTCGCGGTCTGCCTGCTCGCCACCCTGTATCCGTCCCGCCAGGCGTCGCGCCTCGATCCGGCCGAGGCGCTCCGGTACGAGTAGCTTCTCCACCGGCGCTGCCCGCTCATGGCTTTCCTCATCGTCCGCGCCCTCTCGAAGTCCTACGCGGTGGGCGACCGCCGGCTGCCGGTCCTCCGCGAGCTGGACCTGACCGTCGACGAGGGCGAGATGGTCGCCGTCGTCGGCGCCTCGGGCATCGGCAAGAGCACCCTGCTGCACTGCGTGGGCGGACTGGACGCGCTCGATGGGGGCAGCGTCAAAGTGGCGGCGGCGCACCACCCCG
This sequence comes from Vicinamibacterales bacterium, assembly GCA_965215895.1. Taxonomy (GTDB): domain Bacteria; phylum Acidobacteriota; class Vicinamibacteria; order Vicinamibacterales; family UBA8438; genus JAJEEA01. Next base: position 157,772 of record CBDCEY010000003.1, read on the forward strand.
GCCCCCGGCGAGCCGGGCGACGAGACGTGGGGCGGGGTGCCCGACGCCGACCGCAAGCACGTCGGGAGCTGGATGCCCCCCAGCTACGACCCCGAGCTGAACCTGATCTACGCCGGCACGTCGGTCACCTCGCCGGCCCCGAAGTTCATGCTCGGCGGCGCCGACCTCGCGCACCTGTACCACAACTCGACCCTCGCCCTCGACGCCGACACCGGCGAGATCGTCTGGCACTACCAGCACCTGAACGACCACTGGGACCTCGACCACCCCTTCGAGCGGATGCTGCTCGACACCGCGGTCGCGCCCGACCCCGACGCGGTGAGCTGGATCAACCCGCGGCTGCGGCCGGGCGAGGTCCGCCGGGTGATGACCGGCGTGCCCGGCAAGACCGGCGTCGTCTACACCCTCGACCGCGAGACCGGCGAATTCCTCTGGGCCACCCCGACCATCGCGCAGAACGTGATCACCCACATCGACGGGGCCACCGGGGCGGTCACCGAGAACGGCGAGGTCACGTTCAGCGCCCTCGGGCAGGAGATGCTAGTCTGCCCCACCTGGGCCGGCGGGCGCGGCTGGCAGGCCGGGGCCTACAGCCCCCTGACGGGGGCGATGTACTTCCCGATGCGAAACACCTGCGCGCGCATGCTGTCGACGCTCGACAGCGGTTTGCGCACCTACGCCCTCGCCGCCCGCCACCAGCTCGCCCCCGGCACCGACATGCTCGGCACGGTGCGCGGTATCTCGGTGGAGACGGGGGCGACCACTTGGCTCTACGAGCAGCGGGCAGCCACCTGGTCGCTCGTAGCGACGGGCGGCGGGCTCGTGTTCGGCGGCGACGTCAACGGGCGGTTCCGCGCGTTCGACCACGAGACCGGCGAGGTGCTGTGGGAGATCAACCTCGGGTCGCCGGTCACCGGCTACCCCATCAGCTTCGCGGCCGGCGGCCGGCAGTACGTCGCGGTCAGCACGGGCAGCCCACTGGATGCATCCGGCCCCGATGGGGTGCGGCAGCCCGGCGGTCGAGTCACGTCGCGCCGTGGTGCTGGCCGCGCAGAATGGTGAACCGGACGGCCGCTCGGGGGAATCGAGTGTGACGAACCCGCCCTACGTGCGTCTGGCAGTTGCCCTGCCCGTCGTGCTCTTCGTGTGGTTCTGCACGATGATTCCAGCCGTCTCCGGCGGCGAGGTACTCGTCTGGGAAACTGCGTGGCTGCCGCAACAGGGCATCGACCTCGACTTCGTAGTCGACGGCCTGAGTCTGCTGTTCGCCTTGCTGATCACGGGGATCGGCGCGTTCATTTTCCTCTTCGCCGGCGAGTACATGAAGGGCTATCGGCAACGCGGCCGGTTCACTCTTTTTCTCGTCAGTTTCATGCTGGCGATGCTCGGCCTGGTGCTGGCCGACAACCTCGTCGCGCTGTTCGTCTTCTGGGAACTCACCACGATCACCTCGTTCCTGCTCATCGGCTACTCGCATGAGAACGCCACGGCCAGGCGCTCCGCACTTCAAGGGCTGCTCGTAACCGGCGCGGGTGCCCTGGCGATGCTGGCCGGCTTCGTCGTCCTGGGCCAGGCTGTCGGCACTTTCAGCCTGCGGGAGATGCTGGCCGACCAGGAGACCTTCGCCGATCACCCACAGTACACGGCGGTCGTCGTTCTGGTGTTGCTCGGAGCCTTCACGAAGTCTGCGCAATTCCCGTTTCACTTCTGGCTGCCGAACGCGATGGCGGCCCCGACGCCGGTCTCGGCCTACCTGCACTCGGCGACGATGGTCAAGGCCGGCGTGTTCCTGCTAGCCCGCCTGACTCCGCTCCTGGGCGGAACCGAGCTCTGGATGGCGACGCTGACCGCCGTGGGAGCGGTGACGGCGGTGTACTCGGCGTTCGTGTCGCTGGGCAAGTCCGACTTAAAACAGGTGCTGGCCTACACCACGATCATGGCGCTCGGCGTGTGTGTCATGTTCCTCGGATCGCCGCCCGTCGCGGGGCAGGGCGAGCCGTCGCGGGGAGTCCTGGCGGCACTCGCATTCCTGGTCGCGCACGCCCTCTACAAGGCGGCCCTGTTCATGGTCGCCGGGACAATCGAGAAGGCAACCGGCACCCGCGACCTGACGCAGCTCGGGGGGCTGAGGAGGGCCATGCCCGTCACGTTCGCCGCCGCGGTGGCCGCGTCCGTTTCGATGGCCGGCGTGCCGCCCTCGGTCGGGTTCATCGGCAAGGAGCTCCTGTACACCGTCGGCCTCGCGCCCGACGCCGCCGCCTGGCTGCCGTGGGCGGTGTTCTTCGCCGCCGCGCCGATCGCGACCGTTGCGATGGTTCTTGCGATCAGGCCGTTCTTCGGCCCGCGCCCCGACTACCGCAGGCCGGGGCAGGAAGGCCATTGGGCGCTCTGGTGCGGGCCGATCGTGCTCGGTGCGGTCGGAATCTACTGGGGGCTGTCACCGGAGTTCCCGTTCATGAGCCTGCTCGTGCCCGCCGAAACGATGGTGACCGGGCAGCCCTTGCCTGTCGACCACGCTCCCTGGCACAGCACGGGCGAGGCCCTGGCGCTGACCCTCGTGACACTGGCCGCGGCGGTTCTCGGATTCTGGAAGCGGGCAGCGGTCACGCAAGCGCTCGCCGGTTGCAGGGTTCCGTTCAGCGGTGACCGCGCGTACGACGCGGCCATGAACGGCATGGCCGCCGTCGCAGCCTGGCAGACCCGCCGGCTGCAGTCCGGCGTCCAGCGGCACTATCTGCTGATCGTATTCGCCACGCTCGGGCTGAGCCTGGCCGTGACTCTCTGGATCAAGAACGTGGTGGTCCCCTGGCCCGTGCGGTTGGGGGAAGCAACGTTCCTCGATTGGTCGCTCGTCGCCCTGGTTGCCGCGGCGTCGGTCGTGATCATCCGCTCCAGGTCCCGTCTGCTCGGGATTTGCGCGCTCGGCGTGGTGGGGGTTGCCACGGCGCTGATCTTCCTCACCTTCGGGGCCCCGGACGTCGCGATGACGCAATTGATCGTCGAGACGCTCGTCACGGTGATCGCCGCCATCGTGCTGCTCAAGCTTCCGGACTTCAGAAGCGAGATCTGGCCCTCGAGACTCGCGCGATTGCGCAACGGCATCGTCGCCGTCACGGTCGGGGTCAGCGTCACCCTGGTCCTGCTCGCCGTAACGGCGTCCCCTCCCCAGCCGGATCTCAGAGAGTACTTCGAGGCCACAGCCGTGCCGGGCGGTCAGGGTCGGAACATCGTCAACGTGATACTCGTGGATTTCCGTGCACTCGACACCATGGGGGAGATTACGGTGCTCACGATCGCGGGCGCGGCGGTCTTAGCCCTGCTGCTGCCCGGGCCCCGGCGGCGGGAGGGCGTTCCGCTTCCGGGCACGGGGGGAGCGGTAGCGCGCGCCCAGGTGTGGCGCGGCAGCATCATGAACACCATGATCCTGCGGGAAACCACTCGCCGGCTGGTCCCGTTGATTCTCGTGGTTTCCGTGTTCCTGCTGCTGCGGGGCCACGAGCAACCCGGCGGCGGCTTCGTCGGCGGGCTGGTCGCGTCGATCGCGTTCAGCCTGTACGCGTTCGTCTTCGGCCCGCAGGCGGCTCGCGGGATACTGCGCGCGGACCCCCGCGCGGTCGGCGCCGTCGGTCTGACCGTCGCGATCGCATCGGGCTTCGTCGGATCGATCCGGGACGCCGCCCCGTTCCTGACCGGCCAATGGGGAACCCTGGCGGGGCTGAAGATCGGCACGCCGGTGATGTTCGACGTCGGGGTCTACCTCGTCGTCATCGGTGTCGTGCTGACCTTCGTCATCGGCATCAAGGAGCAGTAGCCCGCGAGCCGGGCGGCAGGGACAATCAACGATGGAGCCAATCGTCGCGGTGCTGGTCGGCGTCCTGATGGCGGCAACCGTCTACCTGATGCTCAGTCGCAACTTCGTGCGATTCATCTTCGGGCTGGCGCTGCTCTCCCACGCCGCCAATCTCGTGATCTTCGCCAGCGGAGGCATGACGCGCGGCCGGCCGCCGCTGATTGCGCCGGGAGAGTCCGCGCCCCTCCCGGACATCTCGAACGCCGTGCCGCAGGCGTTGATGCTCACCGCGATCGTGATCTCCTTCAGCCTGCTCACGTTCGCGCTGGTGCTCGCCTTTCGGACCTATCAGGAGCTGGAGACCGTGGACACCGACCGCATGCGCGCCGCGGAACCCTCGTCGGCGGACGCAGGGGCGGATGCGGGACTGAGGGCGGTCGATTGAACTGGCTGCTGGTCTGTCCGATCGTGATTCCGTTGGCTGCGGCCGTAATCGGCTTTGCGGGCCGCGGCAGCGAGAGGACGCAACGAGCCGTGAGCCTCGTCGGCGCCGTCGGCCTGTCGGCCGTGGCCGCGGGCCTGCTGTCGACCGTGTGGCGAGACGGTATCGCGTCGGTCCAGATCGGCCGGTGGCCGGCGCCCTACGGCATCACGCTGGTGGCGGATCACCTGAGCGCGGCGATGGTCGCGGTCTCCGCCCTGATCGGACTGGCCACCGTGATCTACGCCTTCGGAGACACCCGGCACGGCCAGCTTTCCAAGGCTCTGCATCCCCTGTTGCACGCACTGCTGGCGGGCGTGTGCGGCGCGTTCCTGGCGGGAGACATCTTCAATCTCTACGTCTGGTTCGAGGTCATGCTCATCGCCTCACTGGCCCTGCTGGTACTGGGAGGCAGCCCCGCGCAACTGGATGGAGCCGTGCGCTACGCCGCCCTCAGCCTGATCGCGACGACACTGCTGCTGAGCGGCATCGGACTGTTGTACGGATTGACGGGCACGCTCAACATGGCGGACCTGCACCTGCGCGTGCAGGAGGTCGAAGACCAGGGGCTGCTCACACTGGTCGCCATGGTGTTCATCGTCGCGTTCGGCCTGAAGTCGGCGGTATTCCCGCTCTTTTTCTGGCTTCCGGCCAGCTACCACACGCCGCAGACCGCGGTTTCGGCCGTATTCTCCGGCCTGCTGACGAAGGTCGGCGTCTACGCACTGATTCGTTTCTTCACGCTGATCTTCCGACACGACGTCGGGTACACGCACGAGTTGCTGCTCTGGGTGGCGGGCCTGACGATGGTCACCGGCGTTCTCGGGGCCGCCTCGCAGAGCGAGCTCAGGCGCATTCTGTCGTTCCACATCATCAGCCAGATCGGCTACATGATCCTGGGCCTCGCGCTCTTCACGACGCTCGGGTTGCTGGGCGGCATCTTTTACGTTATCCACCACATCATCGTGAAAGCGAACCTCTTCTTCGTTTCGGGCGCCGTCAATCGACTGGCCGGATCAACCGATCTTCGGACGCTCGGCGGGCTCTACCGCGACAAACCGCTGCTCGCGGCGCTGTTCTTCGTGCCGGCGTTCTCGCTGGCGGGCTTCCCGCCGCTATCCGGCTTCTGGGCGAAGCTCCTGCTGATCCAGGCCTCGGTCGAGCGCGATGAATTCGTCCTCGCGGGGGTGGCGCTGGTCGTGGGTTTGCTGACGGTCTTTTCGATGACCAAGATCTGGCTCAACGCCTTCTGGAAGGCTCGCCCGGACGAGGCCGGGCCGACCCCCTCGTTCTCGCCGCAGCGGCGGTGGCTGCTGCTGGCTCCCATTGCGACACTGGCGACCATCACCCTGGCAATCGGTCTCTACCCCCGGCCTCTCTACGTGCTGGCGGAACGAGCCGCCACCGAACTGATGGACCCCTCGATCTATGTCGAAGCCGTGCTCGACCGGAACAGTGTCGCGGTAACCGCTCCCGGTTACGGAGACGACGCGGAATGAAGCTCTTCCAAATCAACCTGCTGCTCGCCGGCGGCTGGTGCGCCTTGTTCGGGACCTTCGACCTCGGGACTTTCGTCTGGGGCTTCCTCCTGGCGTTCGCGGCCTTGAGCCTGTCGAGCCCCGTGTTCGGGCAGACCGCCTACTTCAAGCGGGTGCTGCTGTCGGCCCGTCTGGGAGCCTATTTCCTGTATGAGCTCACGGTCTCTGGCTTGCAGGTCGCGTGGGACGTGATCACGCCCGCGCACCGATCGCGCCCGGCCATCGTCGCTGTGCCGCTGGACCTCGAGGAGCCGATACAAATCACGGTGCTGGCGAATCTCATCTCGTTGACGCCCGGTTCGCTGAGCCTCGACGTCAGCCCGGACGGGAAGACGCTGTACGTGCACGAGATGTTCGCCGACGATCCGGACGAGACGCGCAGGAGGATCAAGGCGGGCTTCGAGCGCCTGGTCCGGGAGGCCATGCAGTGACGGACCTCGCGGAGCACTCGCAGATCGTCAGGTGGGCGGTCGACGTCACGACGGTCCTGACCGTGCTGGGGCTGGTCTTCTCTTTCGTACGCCTGATAAAGGGGCCGAGCCTGCCGGATCGCGTCGTATCGATCGACCTCATCACCGTGCTGGCAGTCGCTATCGCGGGCCTCCTGGCAATCACACACAGCGAGCCCGACTTTCTCGACATCCCCGTGGTGCTGGCGCTGGTGGCCTTTCTGGCGACGGTCGCCTTCGCCTGGTACGCCGAGCGCACGACCGAGTTGCTCAATCGCGACAGAGGGGCCACCGAAAGGGTGGAAAAATCCGATGGCAGGTGACATTCCGTGGTCGGACCTGATCGTTGCCGCCTGCCTTCTGGCCGGAGGCTTCTTCCTGTTCGTCGCCGGACTCGGCATCTTGCGCCTGCCGGACGTGCTCATTCGCATGCACGCCTCCACGAAGGCGGGCACGCTGGGCGTTGGCTTGGTGTTCGGCGCAGCAGCCCTGTACTTCAGGAATACGGCCGAGACCGCAATCGCCGCCCTGACGGTCATATTCCTGCTGGTAACGGCTCCGGTTGCCGCCCACGCGATCGCGCGCGCGGCGTACCGGATGAATGTCCCGCTGTCGGACAGGACGCATATCGACGAGTGGAAGGGGAGGTACGGCAGGGATGGGGAGGGCCCGACCGACGGCACCGGCACGCCATAGCTGCCTCGCCAACCCGCACTATTCCTGAGGTTGTCGAATCGGTCACGGTCCGGGCGTGATCGTCGGGCGAAGGAAGTCTTTGGAGAGGTCGTTTGGTAGGTGGCAGCGACGACACGTTGGCGGCCGACGCAGTGCGGGTTTCGCGATGTCGTCGCCGGAGTCGCGACGGGCCCTCGTGGTTGAGGACTATCCGGACTATCCGAAAGGGCGCTGCTGTCTGGCCCTGCAGCGGGATGGAGCGGATGGAGCGAATCGACCGATTCATGTCGTCTGGCGCATCCCCGCCGGAAAGGAGTCGCCGGCTGTCGTCGTCACGGCGCACAGGCCCGACCCCGCGAGATGGGACGAGACGTGGCTGAGGAGACGACCATGAGCGTGCGATCGACCTCGAGACTTGTGCGAGGCGGCGAGTTCGCGGCCGAAGTCGATGTCGAGCTGGTGGAAGCGGGTGGTGGCGATTTTTTCGGCTCTCCTTAAACAGGAGTGGGTGGGCTGAGCCCTGATCCGCGCCCGCCGCTGAAGCCCGGCGCCGCGCCGGCCCGCAGCGTTCGTCAGCTCGTCGACTGGCCGGGGGCCGCCGGTTGCTCCCCCTGGGGGCAGCTCGACCCGGGCCGGGGCCGCCGGCCGGGGCATCCTCACGGGCTGCCCCCGCAGCTCGTGAACCGTGGCCGCCGACACGCTCACCGCGGCGGCTTCCGCAGGCCCTCACACGTCCGCGCCTCGGCCAGCACCGCAACGTGCTCGTCCGCAAGTTCGTGACCAGCGGTACCATCGAGGAGAAGATCGAGCTGATGCTCACGGAGAAACGACAGTTGGCGGATGAACTGATAGACGGCGACGGCGAGGTCGGCCTCACTGAGCTGCCCGACGACGAGCTGCTCGACCTGGTGCGTCTCGACGTCACGCGCGCGGCCCCGTAGGAATCCCGCCGTGCGCTGGTTTCCACCCCACGTTCCCGTCGGCGCCCGGCGCGCCAGAGTGGCCCGGGTCTCGGACGAGCTGCGCCGGAACGGCGTGGACGTGCAACCCGTCCACATCCAGGGACGCACCATCGCCCGCAGCTTCTGGGGCCGGCGCTGGTGCCACCATCTGGAATCGTGCTCGGACTTCGAGAACCGCCTGCCGCGGGGCCGCGCGTATGTCCGCAACGGCTCCGTCTGTCACCTGGACGTCCACGCCGGCGGGGTCGACGCCATGGTCGTCGGATCGGACCTCTATCACGTCGTCGTGCGCATCCGGAAGCTCGGGCCGGCCGCCTGGAAGGCGATCCGGACGGAGTGCGCGGGCCGGATCGGATCCGTCCTCGAGCTGCTCCAGGGACGGCTGTCCGATCACGTCCTGCGCGTCGTCACCGATCCCGACCGCGGCCTGTTCCCGAAACCCGGCGAGATCACCCTCACCTGCGACTGTCCCGACTGGGCGGTCATGTGCAAGCACGCGGCCGCCGTGCTCTACGGCGTCGGCAGCCGGCTCGACGACCGGCCCGAGCTGCTCTTTCGGTTGCGGGACGTCGACGCCGAGGACCTGGTCGGCGGCGACATGGCGTTGCCGGACGCCGCGGCGGGGGACGACGTCCTCGCCGGCGATCTCGCGGACATCTTCGGCATCGATCTCGACCCGGCGGACAGCGGCGCGGCGGCCGCCCGGCAGAGGACCACCGGACGCCGCCGGCCCCGCCGCGGGAGGCCGCGTCGGACCGGCGCCCCGCCGTCCGGGTTCCAGCCTACGGGCCGCCGGGTGGCGGAGCTGCGCCACCAGGGCGGATTCTCGGTCCCCGAGTTCGCCGGCCTGCTCCGCGTATCCGCGTCGACGGTGTACCGCTGGGAAGCGGCCCGCGGGCCGCTCGCCCTCCGAGCCGGTCAGGAGGACGCATTGCAGGTGCTGTACCGGGCAATCGAGAAACGCCAGACTTGAGTGATCCTGCGCGGTCGTGGCCGGAGCACCGTGGCAGACGCGCCGTCCGCCCCCGCAACAAGCCCGGGCGACTCGCGGCCTCGGCACGCGCAGCAGACCGCGGGGCACGCTTCGCCGCCGCCGGGGTTCGCGGTCGGGATGCTCGCGTCTGTTCTCGCAGACCTTCACTAGCCTGCTCTTCGACTGTCGCCCCGTCCGCCGGGCGGCCACCCACGGGGTACAACGGTTCAGCGCAATTTGCGAAGCTGGGCGTCGATCATCTGCCGGGGAAGGAACACCGCGGGATCGTCGTGCCAGCATTCAAGCGCTGAAATCAGCAGGGTGCGGCTCTTCTTCGTAGACGGCTTTTTCACCTATTCATGGGCGTTTTTGCTCGCGGACGGTCACTTTTCGGTTCGTTTTGCGCGGGGACAGCGCCCCGGACAGCGCCCACCGGCCTCTTTCGGGCGGCCAGCCCGGCCTGATCACGGCGCCCGGACGCTTCGGTCGTCCCCTCCGCCCCCCTGGACATTCGCGCGGCGTTTTGGTACGCTGCCTTGGGAAGGGAGATGCCTCTGCGATGGCCGTAGCAGCGACGACGAGGTTCTCGGGACGTGCCTTCTGGGTCGCGTTGGGTGCCACCAGCGATCGAGCTCGCATGGACCGACACTGCCGCCGTGCTGGTGAGGCGCCCAACACGGTCCGGCGGTTGCGGGAGAGTTGAGCGATGCGAGACGTGGCTCACAGCGCCGCTTCCCCCGACCAGGCGCCGTATGCGGTGGCCGAGGCCGTCTTCGCTGACGCCAAAGCCTACCTCTCATCGCGCGAAGCCCAGCAGATGAGTGAGAGCGAGCTCGAACGGGAGCTCCACCGACGGGGCCAGGAGTTGATGCGCAGGCTCCTGCAAGGACACCTCGATCAACGCACCCCGGGGGAGGCCGCCGGTCCGGTCGAGGGGGTCGACGATGTCGAGCGCTCGCAGCGGCGTCTGCAGGAACACCACCCGGAGACGACCTTCGGGACGGTGCAGGTTGCGCGCCCGGGCGGGTCGCGCTCGTCGATGGCGCCGAGACGCAACTCAACCGCGCGAGCGCCGCCGTCGACCTTACGGTGTGGTAATCGACCTCATCCACGTGGCCGAGTACGTCTGCAAGGCGGTGCCTGTGTTCCATCGCCACCGGCGTCATCGAAGGGGCGTGCGGTACCTGGTCCGCGACCGTGATGGAGTTCACTGGTGCACGCTGGTGCTACCCAGTACCGCTGTTTCATCCATGCGCGGGCCCGGATCCGCCGGGTGGCGAACTGGGTTGGAGCCGAGGCGGTTCTGAAGCTCCGGGTGCTACGAAGCCAGCCGCGACTTCGATGCGTACTGGGACTTCCACGACGCGGGAGTACCAGCGGCACCACGCCCAGCGATACGCTGATGGAATAGCGCGGCCGGTCAGCAAGCCGCCCCCGCCGCCCTCCCCACCACACCTTCGACGGGTCAAGTAGCTCTTGCCGTGCCGCTGGCAGAAGCCCCTTGGGCCGCCGACGAAGAAGAGCCGCACCCAAATCAGCATGGCGTGACCGCAGGTTCCGGCCTTCCGAAGTTCCTCTACGACCCACAGCACACCGTGCACGCGCAATCCTCCCTCGGCCGCCGCCCGGTGCAGCAGCTTGTCTCCGGTGAGCAGGATACCCAGCTCGTGACACCGTGCCGACACCAAGCAGAAGCAATCGTTTGCCGACAGCTTCGGGTGCGCTGCCTTCACGCCAATGGCCTCTGTAACTCGTTCTGGCGGCAGATCGAACGTAACGAGACCATCGGCGTCCATGCGCTGCCAGTCCTCGTCCGTGAAGTCCAACGCTTCCGACTGCCGGATCGGTAGTGGTACCACAAACCGATACGGCAACGTCAACATGGCGTGCACGAGCCCGCCTTTCCTCAGATCGATGAGACACGATGCGTCGTTGACGACAACGGTAGTCACCGGTCACGCGGCCCCATGATTTCCTGTTCCACATAGCTACGCGATTGTTTCAGTAGCTGCGCGGCACGGATCGGAGAAATCAGCTCGTCTCCAAGAGCTCGCCAGACGAGCCGCTCGAATCGCAACGGCGTCTCGAACGCGCCCAGCCCCTCTTTGTCGATGATCGGTTCTGGTTCGCGCGTGCGCCAGGATCGCGCATAGGTCCGGAAGGCGTACTCGATGGCGACGGCCGACAGGATGCCCACATCTCGCAGGCGGATGAGCATCGCGGCCGCAGAGACTCCGTAGAAATGTTTCAGCCGCATCAGTTCCCGATAGGTGATGCCGTGGCGTTGCGCTCCGACCTCTGCGCGAAGATGCTCTGCGGACACGAGGAAGGCTCCCGCAAACCGCTGCATCGCCTTCTCGATCTTGATGGTCGGGTTGCCGGTGTCCCGGATCACGCGGTGCGCCAGCTCGTGCGCCAGCGTGAGCCGCTTGCGCTCGACGTTGGTCCGGCGCGAGGTGACGACGACGTCGGTATCCGCCCGGTTGCCGCTGCGCTTCACACCACAGGCGAGGCCGTCGAAGCGCGCCGGTAGATCGGCTTCAATCACCTTGATACCGTGGCCTTCGAGCAGGCCGGTCATGCTCGGAATCGGATCGTTTCCGAGGTTCCAGCGCTTGCGCAGCTCGCCAGCCTTCTTCTCGACTTCGTCGAAACCATCGATCCGACCGCATCGGAGGCCGGCGAAAGGGTCAACGGACGGCTCGATCTCCAGGATGTCCTCGATTGCAAGATAGTCTTCAAGCGTCTCGGTCACGATCGCCTCGGCCCGCGCTCGGTCCTTCGCCGACGTCCTCGAGTGCTTGCGGAATTCGATTCCTTCCAGGGCCTCAACCTGACCGCCCATCAGAAAATCTAGCGAGACGTCGAGCATCCTCGCCAAGTCGACCAGCACGGCCGAACTCGGCATCATCCTGCCCCCCTCGTACTTGCTGATCGCTTGCGCCGACACCGGCGATGACAGGCGTCCGGCAAGATCGCGCATCGATAACCCTGCCTTCCGCCGAGCCAGTCTGAGCCGTTGTGCGAACATCGTCGCCCCCTCTCCATGGTGGGTTGACATTGTCGTTTTTGTCGCCTATAATGTCAACCTGTGGTTGCCGTACACACCGCTTTCATGCTCTGATGGGAGGTATTGAGGATGTCGTCGAACAAGAACCAACATGTGGTGCCACACCCGCGTGGCTGGGCGGTCAAGTCTGCAGGCGGTCAATGCGCAACATCCGTCCATCCGACGCAGTCCGACGCGATTTCGGCCGCCCGGGACATCGCGATAAACAACCGTTCGGAGATGCTCATCCACCGACCGGATGGTCGGATCAGGGAACGCAACAGCTACGGCAACGATCCTCACCCACCGAAGGGTTGAAGCACGAGGAGCGGCGTCCTCGACAGCGCGAGGTAGCCGTTTCCACGGGCGGCCTCGAGGATGCCGACCCTCGGCTTGAACCCCGTGGCCGGCTGGGAAAGGGGTGGAAGTTTCCTTGAGTATCGAAGAAGTGACTGCGTGGCTGCCAGTCCTCCGTGAACTCGGGGGCACCGGCGTACTAGCTCTGGTGCTCTGGCTTCTCCTCACGGATCGCATGGCCACACGCGGCCGCCGCGCTGACCTGGAGAAGCACATTGACCAACTGGCCGCCGACCGGGACTACTACCGGAACATGGTGCACAAGGACCAATGACCAGACGGGGCGAGTTCTACCCGCGCCAATTCCCATCACAGCCGGGCGAGGCTCTCCGGCTCCTCGAACTGCGACCAACGTCCGATGGCGAAGACCATGAACTATACGATCTGACCCAGCGACCGGCCGAGCCGCGAGAGCTCGCTGACGACTAGAGGCGGTCGCCGGGCTGGAGGATGCTCGTCAGCTCGTCGAGCCGCCGGCGAGCTCCGCGACGGCACCGGAACGGGACCTCCTGTAGCGCCGGCGGCCGAGAGATGGTGACCAAGGATGCCGCGGGACCGCGAGACGGGTGGTGGCGGACTCACGGGCTACTCCCCCCCGGTCCAGGTGATGGTCCTCGCCGCCCCCGCCGCCCACCGGTGTCTGGGCGACGAGTACTACTGCAAACTGAACTACAAGGCGCTCCGAATAGCCGAATGCTCTCAAAGGGCTTGAGGATCGCGGAGGTGAGACATCAATGTCACTGCTGAACATTACGAAGGTGTCAGACACAGCCGAGCAATGCTGGGGCGTCGTGCTGCTCGACGACAACGGCGCGACGCTTCTACGGAGCGAGAAAGGCGTGCGAAAAGGCGAGATCACGTCTATCGCCAAGGCACTGAAATTCGAGGGCGCCGGGGCCGCGCTCGTGATCCCGGGCGCAGGGAAGCCGGACGGCCCGGCGTGGATTCTTGAGAAAGCCGAGCAGGGCTGGCACGTGCGCTTCACGCCCGTGGAAATCACCGGGTTCGACCTCATTCTGAAGCCGGAGGATGCAGCCGGCTCGCCAACAGCGGCCGAAGAGGCAATGAAGGCCGTGAAGAACTGTCTGACGCACGCGGAACTTCACTGGGATCCGCCAGAAGCTGATCCAGCGTATCAAGAGAAGGTGACCGAGGAAACGAAGATCGCAGGAATCCCGGGTAGCGGTCCACAGATATCGGCAGCGATGCAGGAGAAGCTGAACGACTTTGCGATGTGGAAGCTAGTGCAGGTGCCGGTGCTTGAGGAGCCCGTTCTAGTGATCCTCGACTACAGCCCGAGCATGGAGCAGCTACCGCTGTCGATTGCGTTTGACTATGGACGCGGGCCCAAGTGTTGGATGACCGCATCGCGGGTGAGAAAAATCGGGGACGACGCACCGAAGTATCACGAAGATTACAGGGAGTTCCCTTGGAAGGGACGGCAGTTCATGCCATATTCGATTCAGAAACTTCCAGAGTCGATCTTTCAAGACATAAACATCTTGCACGCGGCTTGTCGGCAACTATACCAACATGTCGAGTGGGCGTAGGTTACCCATGTGCATGAATGAGCGCACATCCGCAGCCCTTGGGGGCGAGTTAATGGAACGGCTAAAGACGCTCCAATTTTGTATAGTTGGATGCGGTGGTACGGGGGCGAGCTTCGCCGAAATGCTGGTGAGAACTGGCGCAAAGCGCCTCGTACTGATTGACGGCGGCACAGTCAAGGCGTCGGGCCTGAACCGAGTGTTCGGCTTCGCAGCGCAGGACATCGGGAGGTTGAAAGTAGAAGCGCTCGCAGAGCGTCTGGAAGCCATCGGCAGGGACGAGATCGATGTGTGCGTGCTGGCGGATAGCTTCAGAAGCCCGGATCAGATCCTGGATTACAACATCCTAGGGCAAAGCGTCAGAGACGCCGTCCACGACGCGGACGTAGTGTTCGCAGCGACGGACACGAACACCTCAAGGCTTGGCATAGAACAGCTTTGTCGTGACAAGGGCAGCGGAATGCTGCTCTGCTGCGGCGTGCGTGTGGACAGAGAAGGCGGCGAGTACAAGTTCGAGTGCGCGTGGTCACCAAAGACGCCGGAGGACCAGGCCGAAGTGGCGGGTTACGGTCCGGACAACGCTTCATTTGCGTCGATCGTGCTGGAAGCAACTGCGGTAGCGTTCACGATGCTTCTCAGCCATCTGCGAGACGGCAAAAGCCCATTCAGGCGTTACCAGAGAAAGTACGACGCGAACTTCATGGTGGTCGATACGAGCGTTTCCTGAACATCCAGTGGCAATAGACGTGGGTGTCAGGAGACCAACTTTGGTGAGCGTCGCGCCCGACGATAGCGCCGTCAACGATTGGAATGAAGTGTCCGTGGAGAAGCGCCACGCATCTGGCCGGTTTGGCGGACAGAAGCGCTCCAAGCGTGATTGGTGCGTGTGAGTAGTCGCTGTCGACGCTGAGGCGCTTCAGGGCAATCGCGAACTCCTTGTTGGAAACGCCGCCATAGGGCCAAGTCTCAGTGGCTTCGTTGAAGGCGCGAGCGATGACGAACTCGGGAAGAGAAGCCACCGCCCAATACAGGGCTGACAAAGCGCAATCATGGGGACCATGGCCTATCTGCGCGGGGGCGGCATTATGGCGATCGCGCAATATGACGCAGAGCCTGTCGAGGACCCATCGGAGTCGAAACCGACAGGCGTGCCCCCACGATAGAGGTGTAGAAGGGCGAGGGGTTAGGGCGTCCATTACCAGATACTATATCGTAATGGGATGTCCCGTCGCTTCCCTTGTCGGAAAGACCTGCGTTCGTGGCGCGGCCCGCGTCGACAACACTTGGCTCGACGGCCCTCCGGCGATGGCTCCGGCCGGACAACGCGCCCGCCCCTGGGAACCCGCGTCAGCCCTCGTCGAATCTCGTCCGACCGATCCCCCAGACCGACATCCGCTGGCCCCCAGAGAGGAACCCCCTTCTAGCGCCGTGGTGGCGGACTCACGGACTGCCCCCGCAGTCGGGACCGTGCCCGCCGACACGCCGCCCAGCACATCGCCGCGATCGGCGGTGCCGGCGGGCACGACTTCCGCGCCGTGCTGGCGACGCACTGTCCGTCCCAAGCCCTCCGCCTGCAGGTCGTCGCGGCTGGCGCGAGCAACAACCGGCTCGACCGGTACCTTTCCAGCGCGACGATGACGGACGGGTCTGGTACGTGGCGCGAGAAAACGGAAACCGACGCGCTCCCGCTCGCCAAATTCCGACGCAGAACCGCAAGGGCAGAGAAAAACCGGCAACAGGGAACTTTCGCAGTCCAACTCTCGCCTTTAGTTGTAGAATATCCACTCCAGCGTCGACGCCGAGAAACGTCGCCGCCAACTGCGACCATGGCGTGCTGGAACTGACCCTTCCCCTGACCGAGACCGCCAAGCCACCGCGGATCGCCATCGGCACGGGGAGCAACGACACCGTCGAGAACGCGGCATAAGCGCTGCTCGGCAAACCGCCTCCGGAGCGGCCGTTTTCGGTCGTTCCCGGGGGCGATCACCCCTGGCTCTCTATGGCTCAGAAGGAGGAAGAACCATGCTGCCGACACGACGACAGGCGACCGGGAGGACCGTCGCCCGTAGTAATGGCCACCCGCGGCTGCGGCTTTCTGCCGCGCCACTTCGCCAGCACCCGCACGCCTCGACCCGACGGGCGACCGCCGACGGGCGTTCGCAGGACCTTCGGTCCGCCTCTCTGCAGTTCGTGCGACGCCTCTGGCTGAGGGCGTCGTAGCTCTGGGAAATCATCGTCACGGCTGGCGACTCGTCCCGGCCACCCGGCCACCCTCGTCTTTCCAAGCACTTTCGTGACGCTCGACGAAGCTGCGGAAGGCAGGCTTCCTCGACGGGTTCCGACCTGCGCCCGGCAGTTGACCCAACGCCCTGGAGACAGTCACCGATGACAGCCGTACGCAACGACTTCCTCACCGAAGACCACGGTCCCCTGCCGGCGCGTCCGGCCGCCCCGCGGCTCGACGCCCCGACTTTCGACGACGCCAATCCGTGGGCCGTGCGGGTCGCGGCCGCTACTGCCCAGCGGGTCCAGACCGCCACCTGGATCGAGGATATTCTCGCCGACATCAATAACCGGCCCTGAACCCGTCAGTATCACTCACCCGCCGGCGCGTCGGCGTCGGGCCCAACCCCCGACCCGCTCCGGGAAGCCCTGCCGCGGGGACTCCCCGCTCGGGCGCCGGAGATGACACAGAGATGAAACCGTTTGTCGTGAACTCGCACCGCCGGCTCGTCTTCCCGTCCAACTTCTTTCCCGAACCGGACTTCTCGTCCATCGACACCGTCGAGGACCTCGCGGCCATCGTGCGGCGCGACTTCGAGGTCAAGGCGCCGACCGGCTCGGAGATCGCTGCGCGGGCGGAATCGGGCGGGTACGCCAACCGGTACGAGCTGCTGCGCGATCTGGGGCTGCACCTGTTCTGGATGAACCGCTACGTCATCACGATGTACGAGAAGCGGCCGACCCGATGGCGCGACGTGCCCCGGCGCCGAGAAGACATCTTCCTCCCGGCCCTCACCCCCTGGGAGGACGGCGAGCGCAAGGTCGCGGCCGTCGAGGCCTGCTACCGGCAGCTGCCCGCCGCGTGGTCGCCCGAGGTCGAGCACAAGCTGTTCGGCATGCTCTTCGACGTGTTCCGCCACAAGCGGCACCACGCCACCGACCTGCCGGCGCTCAAGCCGACGGTCGCCGAGGCGGTCGCCACCGACTCTCAACTCGTGTACCGGCTGGGCTCGTACGAACCGGACTATCCCCGGTTCAGCCTGGGAGAGATCCTCGACTGCCACGAGAGCGTGCCGGAGCTCGAGGCCCTGCGCCGCTGGACGATGACCCTGCACAACCAGTACCCGTGGGACCGCTCGGACACCCGGCTGACCTCGGTGGGGGCCCTGAAGGACGACGACGGCGTGGTCGTCTACCAGCCCCGCACCCTGGACGTGATGGACTTCATCCGGCGCGTGAAGAACGGCGCGCCCCGCCGGCCGCGGGTTCCCCCGGCCCTGCCGCCGCGGCAGCCGACGACCCCGCTCGCGCCGGTGCAGGTGCGGTCCCAGTTCCCGGTGCAGCCCCGTATCGAGGCCATCGCCGTCCGGCGCGGCGAGATCCTCTGCACCAACGACGACATCATCCGCAACTCGGCGTCCAACTGGTCGCCCATGAGCGCGGCGCAGATTGCCGCCAAGACTGGCATCGAGAGCCGTTGCTACACCGAGGGCGGCCTCGAGCACCTCGCCCTCGAGGCGGCGGTGAGCGCGTTGAAGCGGGCCGGCCGGTCGCCGGAGGAGATGGGCGCGGTCATCTTCTGCACCTGCACCAACACCCGACTGCTGCCCTCGGCCGCAACGTGGCTGTCCGGACAGCTCGGCATGCTGCAGACCCACACCTCGGTCGACCTCGTCGCGGCCTGCGCCGGCTTCCCCTACGGCCTGCTGGACGCGGTCCGCATCCTGCAGGAGGTCCGGCGCCCGATCCTGCTGGTCTGCGCCGAGAAGTTCTCCGACAAGGTGGGCAGCGTACGCACGTCGCGCATGATCTTCGGCGACGGCGCCGCCGCTCTCGTCGTGGCCCCCGCCCCCGACGGCGCCCCCGGCGACGTGGACGTGCTGCAGACCTACGCCAGCGGCCCCGAGAGCCAAGTGAACTCGATCATCTGGCCGAACGTCGAGTTCGGCTGCGACATCACCGTCTACGGGCCGGAGGTCAAGGCGCTGGTGAAACGCTATCTCGAGCAGATGATCGGGGAGCTGCAGGACCTGCCCCACCCCGACGGCGAGCCGGGCAGCCTCGTCGACGCGATCGACCTGATCATCCCGCACCAGGCCAACAAGCGCATGGTGGTCGACTTGGCCGAGCAGGCGGGCATCGGCCGCGACCGGATGTACTTCAACATCGCGCGGGTCGGCAACACCTCGGCCGCGAGCATCCCGCTGGCGATCCACGACGCGGTCCGCGAGGGCGTGCTTTCAACGCCGACCCGCGTGTTCACGCCCGGCTTCGGGGCGGGCGCCGTCGCCGGATACGCGGTGCTGCGCATCGATCCCGCCGTCGTCGCGCCGGAGCGGACGGTGCTGCCGCTGGCGATGGACACCAGCCCGCTGCCGGTGCCGCCCCACACCACATCGCCCTCCGCCGACGTGGAAGCCGCCTTCGGCAGCTGACCCCCCCGATGTCGCGGCGACCCCGCGGGGACCTGACCCCGGCACCGGCTCAGCCGGTGGCCGGCGTGCTGTTGCTGGTCGGCGGCGCACGCCGGGCGAGCCGGGTTATGCTGAGGAGGGTTCCGCAATGCTAAAGCAACCCCGAGACCTGAGCGCTGTGTTCGGGCGGCTCCGGCGGCGGCGGATGCCGGGCGCCGAACTGCCAACCGTTGAGCGCAGAGACATCGCCAACGCGTCGGAGCCCGCGCGCCGGACCATGCCCGCCCCGCCCGCAGACCCACCGTCACGCTTGCCCGTCCGGGCGCTTGCCGAGTACGTCCCCGGCGGGCGCGTGGATGCCATGCGCCGTCTCCTCGGCGGCCGTTGACGCTCGTTTGGGTTGGTCCACCCAGCGCCCGCGAACGGAGCAAACACCTGACCATACCCGCAGGTGTTGAGTCCGCATACGTCGCGCAGGGCGGACGCGCCGTCCGCCCCCGGCCGGCACAACCAGCCCAGAGCGGGCCGGCGAGGGTGAGCTGGTTCGGTTTCCACCCCCCGCCCCCCCCTGGAGCCGAACCAGTCTGTGGCTCGCGAACGGGCACGCCCGGCCAGCGGCGGTCCGCCTGCCAACGGACGGGTGGCCAAGCGTGGCCGTGCACCCCTCGCCGCCGAAGCGCTCCGGTTGACAGAATCACCCATTATCAGACCCAGGAGGAGTCTTCACACCACCATCGTGGAGGAACTTGCCGTCCTTGTCGGGCAACACCACCAACAGGGGGCGCTTGAGCGCTTTAGCGGCGCGGCGAACAACATCCGCCGCATCTTGGTCTTTCACCTTCATCAGCTCTGACACGATCGCTTCCATCTTCTCGATCGCGTCCTTGCGGGCGGCTTGATGGTCTTTGGGTAGATTGGACGAGTCGAACAGAAGGGGAGAGTCAGCCATATCGGCAGACGGTATACCACACCCTGAATCACTCGAGCCCAGCGGGCGGCCGTCGAGCGGGGTGTCGACCAGTCTGGTCGAACGGCCGCGGCCAGGGGGGAACCGGTCGTCGAGCAGCTGACCGCCGGGCGGCACGTCCGGCCTCTCGGCCACGTCTAAGGACAGTGGTCGATATAAGGTTGCCAACTGCACCCAGGCGCAACCCGTTTTCTACGGTTTCGCGGGCTTGCCAGACGGCAAGGTAATTCTCGTCAGTGTCCTAAGCTGGCTGCGGCGCGGCCGCGCGAGGCGCGGACCGAGCGCGGTCTGGAGTTGCAAGGCAAGGTTCCACGCATCCGATCATCCCGCAGCGGCTGGTCTCATGGCCGTCATCGGGAGGAGCGTGGCGTTTTGCTCGTCCAGGAGAAACAGCAGGAGTTCTTCGGCGGCAAGCAGCATTACCAGCGCTCCCGGTCGGAGACCCGATGCGCCGCATCGGGTGGTGTGCGGCCCTGGTCGCCGAGAAGCTCCTCGAGTGCCGCGTTCTCGACCCGCAGCCGTGCGCGCAGCACCAGCAGGTTCAGCACTGAGGCCACTGCGGCCAGCATCCACGCGCCGAACATCAGCGGCACTACGGCCATTTCGCCGCACACGATAACGTAGTTGGGATGCCTGAGGTAGCGGTACGGGCCGCTCCGGATCCGCGCGGCGCCCGGCACCACCATGACGCGCGTCGTCCAGCGCGAGCCCAGCGTGGCGATCACCCACACTCGCCCGCACTCCAGTAGCACGAAGACGGCAAGCAACGACAAGGACGCCGGCGTCCGGGCATCGATCGTCACCGGCAGCGCCAGTAGCCAACCGGCGTGCAGGGCGACCATCGCAGGGTAGTGCCCGCGGCCGACTTCGATGGCGCCCCGAGTCACGAGCGCCCGCTGGTTGCGGCGGGCGAAGCCCAACTCGGCCAGCCGCTGGACGACGAGGAACCCGACGATGACGTACAGCGCGGGCATCAGGCCGACTCCAGCACCACGAACCCGATCGAGAACCCGGGGCCCAGCCCGGTCATCAGATACCGCCTTGGCTCTCCGCCCCGCTCGTTGCCGGCGGCCGGCGTCTCTAGAATGCGCCTCAGGATGAAGAGCACGGTGACCGCTGACATGTTGCCGTAGTCGCGCAGGATCCCCCGGGACACCGCGAGGCCGCCGGCCGGAAGACCGAAGGCGTCTTCGAGCGCTTCCAGCACCTTGGCCCCGCCGGGGTGACAGATGAAGTCGTCCACGTCGGCGAGCTCCAGACCGACGGATCCGAGGAACTCGTCGGTGACAGGCCGCACCTGGTGTCGGGCGATGTCGGGAACGCCGCGCGACAGCCGCACCTCAAGCCCGTTCTGTGTTACGTGCCAGCCCATGACGTCCAGGCTGCCGGGCCAGGTATGCTCGCCCCAGGCCTTGATCGCGGGTCCCGTTCCGTCCGTGGTCAGCACCGCGCCCGCCGCGCCGTCGCCGAAGAGGGCGGTGGCGACGACATTCGCGGTGGTCCGATCGCTGCCGCAGAACGTGAGCGTGCAGAGCTCGACGACCAGGTACAGGATGCGGCTGCCGGGCTGGGCGCTCGCGCAGGCCGCGGCGCGCGCCAGCCCAAGTACCCCGCCCGCACATCCCAGGCCGAACAGCGGTAGGCGCTGCACGTTGCGGCGAAACGGCAGCTCCTCCATCAGCCGCGCATCCAGCGCGGGCAAGGCGACGCCGGTCGACGAGACCGTGACGAGCATGTCCACATCCCTGCACTCGAGGCCCGCGGCGGCCAGACTGTCCACAGTCACCTGCTTGAGCAATCCGACCGCCTTGTCGATGTACAGATTGTTCTTCTGCTCGAAGCTGTGGGCCCGCTCGTACCAATGGACGGGCGCAACGGCGTACCTCGTCTCGATAGCGGCGTTGTAGAAGACCGCCTTCAGACGCTCGCGCTGCGCCGGAGGAATGTCGAAGCGCCGCTGGAAGAAACTCATCGCTTCGCCCTGTGGGACCCGGTGGGGCGGCACCGCTGTGGCGAGCGACACGATTCGCGGCAGGGACCGGCGGGACTCCGTTGTCATCGGGTGAACTCTGGCCGCGACGGGTGCGCGGAGGCGAATCGCGGGCGGGCGTCGTCACGGCCGGGCGCGAACAGCCGCCGAGTCAGTCCGCTCCGCTTGAGACTGCGTTTTCCGAGCGCTCCGACAGCCGCCCAGGTGAGGGACTTGAGCAGCCCGCCCAATTGAACCGGATCGAGCCACGACCGCACTCCGGCCTTCCACATGAGCCGCAGGCGCACGGCGGCCATGTGCCGGAACATCCGATACAACGAGTACGGGATCTCTCCGTCGGCGCCGCGGATGATGTAGTAGGTCGCGAGCCCCTCGCTCGTCTTCGCGATCGCGGTCCCGGCGGCGGCGACGCGCACACGCGCATGCCGGGGCACAAACGCGATCCGATGCGCGGGAGCACGGGCATAGCCCGGCCCGCGCGTGCCGGGCGGGATGTCAAGCGGTCTTTCAGCCATGCACCATTATGCTTCATGGCTGCACGGGAGCCGGCGGGCGCATCCGTTCCGGCCGGCAGCCGGCGTCACTCTTGGGGCTTGGCATACAACGCCTTCTGCGCTTCGCGCTTCTCCGGGCGTCGTCTCCTGCCACCTCCCGTGTCCCGGCTGCGGAGCGCGAGCCGGCACAGCGTGCGCTTGATCGCCGCCTAAGATCACGATGCGTTTCGATTTCGTCAACCGTGGTCGTCAAGGGACCAGGTGATGGTCCTCGGCCCCGTCGCCGCCCTGCTCGGGGGGGACAAGCTTGGCCACCGAGGTCGTGGCCCAGGCGGGCGACGGGCGCGACGCGCTGTAGCAGGGGGGACCCTCGACCTGCAGAGATTGTCGACGGCCGCTCGCGCTCCGTGAACTCGGGCGGGCCGGAGCAGCTCGTCGTCGGTAGAGAGGGGCAGGAGCGGCCGTTCAGTCCGGACGTTTGGGGGCTCGACGTCCGCCGGCTTCAACGACCAGCACCTCGCCGTCTACCTCGTCGAGGTTCACCGGCGACGGGAGGGTTCAACGTCGAGCCGCGCGAGGCGGCGCCCCTCGACGGCGCGCACGATGCCCGGCACGGGCCATGTGCAGGTAGCGTCCGGTCCCGATTGTTCATGCGATCTCCTGCTTAGCCTTGCGGAGCTGATACGCCAACTGCCGGCGCGTCTCGACCGGCACCCGACTAAGTCGGTTTGACCGGCGTGGGACGTGCACGGGCTCGCGAATACCGCGGCGTCCTCGCCGAGCGGCAGTTGCCAGCCCGGTCGGTCCACGACGTGCACATAGCCGGGCAGTCCGGCTCGGAACGGGTGGTCGCGGTGATAGACGGACCTTGGGTTGAGCGGGTCGTGGTTGCCGGGCAGTAGCACTACCGGGCGCTGCCAGTCGCGGCGCTGAAACTCCCTCAGGACGCCGTCCCACCACTGCTGATCCGGTGCCGGTTGATCGAAGAGGTCGCCCGCGCAGAGCACGGCATCGACGGCGCGGCTGTGGGCCAGGTCCAGAATGCGGCCGACGACCTCAAGGCGGGCCCGGGTCAGGCGCAGTTCCTGTTCGAGGCCGAACGCGGGGAAGCGGCGGCCGAGGTGCCAGTCGGCGGTGTGCAACAACGTCAGCGCCACGTCGCTCTCCTTCATGTGCTCTTTCGCATGGAATAAAACCTGTTCCCCCGCAGCCAGCGGCGCTTTGACCCGGGTCTTGTCTGCCGCGTCGTTCACTCTATGACGAACTCCGCCGTGAACAAGCGCTCGGGTTCCGGGCGCTGGAAGCGCCGGCGGTGCGCGTCGTCGTGCCAGCGTCGATAGGTGTCGTCTTCGCGGGCGGCCAGTTGCGCGATCCGCCCGTCGAGATCCTCGATGCCAGCCTCTAGTTCGCCCACGCGCGCCACCGCCTTCGCCCGGTTGTCCGCGCCGAGCGCCTGGTCGCGCCGGCGTTCGGCGGCGGCGAGGCGCTTGGCGCGTTCGTCGCGGACACGGCGCAACACCAGCGCCTTGTCGTCGAGGAACTGGTCGAGTTGATCCATGGCACCCTCAAAGCCCGACCGGTCAGCGGCCGCGACCGCGCTCTGGTCGAGGAATATCTCTTCATCGACCACCTCGTCCAAGTGTTCGGCGGTCACCGCAACCGGCGGATCGAAGATGCCGATGTCTTCGCAGCGCTGTTGTAGGAGGTCGAGCGCCGCCGCCGCCGGACGCAGGACTTCCTCGTCTTCGAACACGGCCGTGACGCGCAGTCGGTCTTCCCGCTCGAAACCGCGGTGGGCGATCCTCGTCAGCGCCAGCCGCCCGCGGGCGCCGCGATGCCCCCGCAGTACTTCGGGAGCATCAGTGCCGAGACGGAAACGAACACGGAAAGCGCCGGCGCCCGCCCGCCGGGCTTCCGCGACCGCCGCCTCGATCAGCGGGTGAGCTAGGTGCAGCGACTCGATGTCCGCGAGGTCACGGGCGGGGCCGAGGGCCACCGTCAAGCCGGCGGCGGCGGGCGCGGGGAGGCGCCGCGAGGCGCCGATGTGGAACACCCGGCGCCCGGCGCCTTCGGCAGCGCCCCACGGGACGCCAGCCGCATCGAGCCAAGCGGTGAGCACGCGCTCGAGCTCCCCATCAAGTTCGGCCAGCGTCGCCGGCAGGTCTGATTGAATGCGGCGAAAAACGTCGCGCACGGATTCGTCGAGGCTCTTCTCTATGAGCCCCATCGTGCGCCCCCGTACGCGTTCGAGTTCCTGCCGGCGTTCTTCCAGGGCGTCGCGCAGACGGCGCAGCTCGACTTCGACCTCCTGCGCCGACCGCGCCCGATCCCAGATGCGGCGCACCTCGGTCTCGAAGTCCGGACCGAGCGCCGAGGCGAGTTCCTCAGACGCATCCGAGCGCGGGGTCTGCAACACGACATCGGAGGCGTCGAGCACCTTGCCAAACAGGTCGAGCTTGGTGCTGAGTATGTCGAACGTGAGGCGCTGCGCCTCATTGTCCTTGGCGAGGAAGTTGATCACGGTGACATCGCGTTTCTGACCATAGCGGTGACAGCGGCCGATGCGCTGCTCGATGCGCTGCGGATTCCACGGCAGATCGTAGTTGACAACGGTGTCGCAGAACTGCAGGTTGAGGCCCTTTGCCCCGGCCTCGGACGAGATCAGCACGACGGACCGCGTGCGGAATTCCTGCACCAGGGCGAGGCGCACGGCAACGGAGGGACTCGGCCGCAGATGCGGCGCTATGTTGGGCTCGACCTCTTCGCACCAGACGCGCAGCGCGCCGAGTGCGCGGGCTGAGTCGTTGACTCCCCGAAAGAGCGTGATGTCGCCGTCCACGAGGTCGGTCTGATCGAGCAGAAGCTTGCGCAGATAGTCTTGCGTGGTAAGCGATTCGGTGAAGATCACGACCTTGCGGCGGTCTCCGGGCCGGGCCATGACGAGGCGCACCGCCGTGACCAGGCTGTCGGCCTTGCTGTCGCGGGGCAAGGCCCGGGCGCGCCGCGCGAAGTCTTCCACCAGCGCCAACTCTTCGCGTGCGGCGGCGCCGGTCAACGCCGTCTTGCCGGCGTCTTCGGCGACCGGCGAGACGGCGTCTTCGGCGACCGGCGAGACGGCGTCTTCGGCGACCGGCGCGGCATCCATCGGATCGTCTTCGAGATCCCCCGCGAACGCGGTAAGCGTCCCGGGATCGCTGTCGCCCTCCAACATCGCCCGCAAACGGCCCGCAACGCGATCAAGGCTGGCGGCTAGCGCGGCGGTCGAAGACGCCATGCGGCGGTGAAAGCCGAGCAGCAGCAGCTGCCGCGAGCGGCCGTGGAACGCGTATAGCTGCGGGCTCAACAGATAGTCGGTGACATCGTCGTAGAGGGCTCGCTCGGCCGGACTCATCCGGTACTCGAAGAGCTGGGCGCGGCGGCCGACGAACGGCTTGTCGAGGAACTCCTGGGCCTGACGCCGCAGTGTGCGCTGAATGACGGTGCCGAGCCGGCGCTTGAGTTCCAGGGCCTGTTCCTCGGCGACGCCGCGGCCGTCGCCGCCAGCGCAGAAGACGTCCTCGAACACGGGTTTCGCGCCGAGTAGCGTGCCCGTCCGATCGACGTATTGGACAAGCCCCCACAACTCGACGAGCGAATTCTGGATCGGGGTCGCGGTCAGCAGCAGTACCGGGGAGGGGCCGATGATCTTGCGCACCCGATGCGCGGTCCGCGCGTACCTGCTGTTTTCGTCGTAAACGCCGTCGCTGTCGAACCGCCGGTGGATGCCGGCGAAGACCTCGTGGGCTTCGTCGATCAGACAGAGATCGAAAGGCGGGGACCCACCCAGGCGTTCGAACCCCGCGTTGCCGCCGACGTATTCGCGCCCGGCAAGGAAAACGCCGGTGGCGGCGATGTCGACGGTGGCGTCCGCCGCCTCGCCGGCCTCGATGCCGAACAGCGTGTAAAGCTCGTGCTGCCATTGTCCGAGCAGCGGGCGCGGCACGACGATGAGGACCCGCGTGGCCCCTTCCGCTAGCAGTTGGGCGATGACGAGGCCGGCTTCAATGGTCTTGCCGAGCCCCACCTCGTCGGCGAGGATGCAGCCGCCCTCCGGAATACGGCGCAGCGCGAACATGACGGCGTCAACCTGGTGCGGGTTGGGGTCAATCCGCCCGCGGCGCTGCGATGCCACCTGCCGCCGACGTTCGCCAGCGCGCTGGAGGCGAACCAACTCCTCCGCGTGGTAACGACGATGGATGGGGTGCATCGGCATGGACGTATACGCCGGTCCGCAACGGCTCATTCACCGCTGCGGCCGAAAAGTCGAGCTTAGCACCGGCCGGCAGATCATGCGCGCGGAGTGCCGAGGAGCAGCGGGAGGTACTCGAGTCAATCGCAGAGCATGCGTGTTGTTTTCACGGTCGTGAACCGAGCCGGAGTGGGGGTTCGGATATAGGCCGCCACGTGGAGCGGGGAGACAGAGAGTCCAGGCCGAGGCCTCGGGCCTCGCATCAGGCCAGGAACTGCCCTGCCGCCGCACGCGCGTCGTTACGCTCTCGTTGCGGGCGATAAGCTGCTCGTCGCCTATGCCCGGGCAGACGGTTCCGGTGGTGGTAGACCCCGAGACCGACGAGCTCCGGCAAGCGTAGTCGTCAGATCACGATGCGTTCGATTTCATCGACCGTGACCGTGTCTGCCGTGCGGTCGTAGAGCTTCGTCGTCTTCGGCGACGCATGCCCCGCAATCTGCTGGGCGTGCTCGAGGGTCCCCCCGTTCGACAGATACGCCGTGATCCCCGTCGCCCGGAACGTGTGGCAGCACGTCGAGGGAGGGAGGCCCGCAGCCGCCGCCCGCCGCTTGATCATGGCCAGCACCACCCGCCACGAGAGCGGCCGCCCCGTCAGCCTATCCCCCGCCCAGTCCACGCTCTGAAACAGCGCCTCCCCCGCCGCCTCGAGCCCGCAGGCATCGAGGTACTCGTCGAGGGCCTCCGCCGCCCGGTGGTGAGCCGGGACGTCATGTCGCTTCCCGCCCTTCTCGTGAAGCCGCAGCCACCCCCGGCTCCCCTGCTCGAAGTAGTCCTGCCTCCGCATCCACAGGACCGCGCTCACCCGCGCGAAGCTGTAGAGCATCACCGAGAAGAGCCACCCGGTCTCGGAGGCCGGCCAGCGTGCCCGTGTCGATGTGCTCGAGAAGCTTCCTCGCCTCGGCCGGGGTCAGGACCGGCGTCGCGCCCTTTGGTGACGACGTGCTTCGGCCCCCGCACCGCGGCCGCCGGATTCACCGGGAGGACCTGGCTGACGACGAGCCAGTCGCAGAGCATGCGGATCGCGGCCAGGTACTGCTTGACCGTGGGGACCGATCCCGGGTGGGATCCGGATGTAGGCGGCGACGTGGAGCGGCGAGACGGCGTCGAGGCCGAGGCCCCGCGCCTCGCACCACGCCAGAAACTGCCCCACGGCCCGCCCATACGCCGCCCGCGTCCTCGCGTTCGCGATCCGCCCTGCGAAGAACTCCAGAAACCGCCCGACGGCATCCGGCCCGGCGTCGACGATCAGCGTCGGCAGGACGACATCGGCTCCCCTGCCCGCGACGACCGCCGGCTCCGCGACCGCCGGCTCCAGCGCCTCGCTCATTCCGACACCTTTCCCCCGCCCCCCACGACATCTCCCCCGTCGACGAGCCCCTCGAACCGCTCGTAGTCGTTCACGAGCGCGTAGGCCAGCGCGTAGAGCCGCTCCACCGCCTCCTTCGCGCCGCCGAACCGCACCTCGATCCGGTCCCGAGAAACCGACACCCCCTCGGGCAAGCTCGCCAACTTCGCGTCGAGGGTCTCGGCGGGGAGCGTCACTCGGATCCCGGTCAACCGCGCCTTCCGGAGTTCGGTCAGGAGCCGTTCCCGGCGTTCTTCTTCTCCGCGGAAGGCGGACCGGGCCCGGTGCTTCCGGAGTTGGCGGAGGAGCTTCGTCCGGGGCAGTGTTCTCTGGCAGCCGGTCATCTCGGCCCCGAAGGTCTGCATTAGGGTGGCGGCCCGGGCGGTCGAGACGCCGAAGAGCCGTTCGATGTCGCGGCGGGTGAGGAGGGTCCGGTCGAGCTTTTCGAGCTGGCTGATGGCGTCGGGGATGGCGAGGAGCCACCGCGGTTTAGGCGGCACCTCAGATCCCGGTCAATCCGTTGCGTTCGTACTGGTTGGGACGATTTCCAGCGCTCATGTCTTTCGACAGGTTAGTAGAAGGTTTTACATAATGCAGGATCCGGGTCCCTTCCTTCGAGGGTCCCATAAAGGGGGTTATGGGACGGTTAGAAAAGACGAAAGAACCAGCGGCCGCCGCCGCGCGAAAACGGGCGGACGGGCCCGTCGCCCTCGTGGACCTACGACGAGCCCCGGTCGCCCCGGTAGTACAGGTGCACCGGCTCCTGCGGGTTCAACGCGTCGACGATCCGGTCGTGCACGGTCAGCGTCCGCCGCACGCGATGCGGCCGCAGCCTTCAGCCAGCCCCCGACGAGCCGCCCCGTCGTAGCGGCGCTCGTCCAAGGATGCCCGAGGTCCTTCGCCTGCCGGGCACCCAAAAACCGGCAGCTTCGGGTTGTTTGCGGGAGGGGGGAACGCGCGACCGTAAGGTCGCGCTAGCGACGCTAGCGGGCCTCTATCGCCTCGACGACCGGATCGACAGCCACGGTTCGGCCGGCCGGCAACGGACGCTCCACCGTCGGCGAGCCGCCTTCGATCAGGCGCCAGCCCCCGTCGCCGCCGGTCCGATGGACTATGCGGACGCTGCCCCGACTCCCGCTCCAGGCGGTGACGTAGCCCTCTCCGCGGCTCCAGCCGCCATCGCCGTCGGCGTCGTCGAAGAGCACGACGTCGCAGGGCGTGTCGGAGACCGCCGCGTCCACGGCGGCCGGCAGCGGCAGAGACCGCGGCACCGTCGTCGCGGGGGCGCCGGCCGCGCCGAGCGCGGCCCGCAGCTCGTCGACCAGCGCCGGCGCGGCTACCGCCGCGACGGTGGCGGGCGGGTCAACCGCGAAGCAGACGACGCCCAGGTGGTCGCCCCGCACGACGGCCCCCACCGGAGAAACGCCCACCGCGTGCGCCACGTGCAACACGACCCGAATCGCAGGCTCGGCGCCGCTCGCCGCGCAGCCGGCGGCAACGACGGCGGTCACGAGCCAGACGCGGCCGAGCCGGAGCCGGCGCCGCCCGACTGGGGTGACGGCAGCTTCGGCGGCAACGAGCCGCCGCCGGGCTCCCGGGCTGCGGACGCGTCGCGCGAACTCGCGCCTTCCCGGCCGACCGAGCCGCCGGGCCGGGCCGACGTCAGGGAACCGCATGAATTTGCCAGTTGTCGGTGCCCGCGATCGGCCGGGCCTCAAACCCATTGAGAGTCAACGCACTTCGGGTACAGATGAAGCTGAGACATCCGAGGCCGTCCGAGGTGACCGCGAACCAGTCGGTGCCCAGATCGACGCCGGGAATGTCGACCGCGCAGTAATCGCCCGGACCCAGCTGCATCCCCACCGCACAGGCTTCCCCGGCCGGCCCTCCGCTCCAGACGGTGACGACAATGGCCTGCGTGGCATTCGTGGAGCCGACGGCGTGCGGCCCGCTCTGCGGGGGGTCCCCGATCACGCTGATGCCGGAGACGTTCGAGCGCGGATACTGTGCTCCGGAATCGGGGAAGAAGAGAAACATCTCGATGGCGTACTGACCGGCGTCGGCCTCGCTGAACGTGTACGGCACGGAGAATCGATTGCCGGAGATCCGGGCGCACTCGAAGATCCTGTCCCCTGCGGCGGCGCCGTAGCGCAACCACTTCACGCACGCGGAGGTGAAATCGTCGCGATCGGTGGCGGTCACCGTTCCCGCGAGGGTGACCGTGTCGCCGGGTTCGATGGATGCCGGCACCGACGCGTCGAGCCGCACCCCCCGGAACTCGCGGGGGTCGATCGACAGGTGGGAGACCTCGAAGTGGGCGTCGATCTTCGCATGGGTTGACGGCGTCACGTCGGTCCGCAACGGTACCGCGCCGCCGGTCGCCTCGAAGAACGAGGGCACTCCGGCCCACGAGGTGACCCCTTCGGTGGCCGCGTGGCGCGCGGCGAGGAGATTCCAGTAGCTCATCTCGTCGGCGGACAGCAGACCGTCGCGCGACACCACCACCGTCACCCGCGACCACGTCCCGTCGGCCGGTCCCGTGCGCACGCCGTGCTCGGTCATGATGTCGTTGATGTGCACGTTCTTGACGCCGCCTTCGACGGCGGTTCCGACATCCGGCGAGGACGAGGTCTCCTCGTCGAACTGCCCCTGGTTCTCGAAGACGACCATCTCGGGCACCGCCGACGCCTCCATCAGTCCCATCCGATAGCGCGTCGTGGGATGCAGCAGGGCCGGAGTCGGCGTGCGCTCGATGGCGTAGGAGGCCCCGTCGTCGCCGCCGGCGACCCGCCGCGTCACGCCGAGCACGGCGCCGGCGTAGACCTCGCTCGGATAGAGCAGCGGCGTATGCCCCTCGGGGTGATGTCCGGCCCGTTCCACCCCGTCGCCCAGGGCCGACCAATCCCAGTAGTCGAGCCACTGGTGCGCGATCTCGTGCGTCGAGGTGCTCGTGAGCCCGAACTTGGCCGACGGGTAGAACTCGACGGATCGGAGCACGCTGGCGCTGCCGTAGAACGATGTGTTGTCGAAGACCGCGAGGGCGCCGAGACCGCCGAGGGGGTTCCGCACGTTGAGGTGGAACGCGCCGTACCCCACGAGCTGCAGCTGTCGGGATACGAAGGCGATCGAATCGTACTCGTCCCGAAAGTGTTCGTAGAACTGCTTCGCCGCGCCCGCGAGATCGGGGCGGTCGCCCGACAGTCGAGCGTTGCCGAAGTCGGAGATCACGAGGTTGACGACGTGGCTCGCGTACTGGGTCTTGTCGTCGATGCGCGTCACCTGGGCCGACGGCACGTTCCGCGGCGCCCAGCTCAGCCGGATGTGGAAGGTCTCGTCGTCGTCGTCGTCGTCATCGTCATCGCCGTCGTCCGTCGACGGTACGGTCACCGACCCGAAGTAGACGTACGGGAGGTCGAAGCCCCGCCGGCGCACGCCGATGGTGTCCCACAGCTCGGCGTCGGTCCAGGTCGGGTTGAAGACGCTGATCAGGTAGCCGTCGATGGATGTCGTCCGGGTCCGTTGCCAGGTCTCCTCGACGACGTTCTCCTCGGCGCTGGCGGAAAAGCGTTCGAACGACAGCGTCTCGACGTCGCCGAGAACCAGCAGGTCGTTCAGCGCGAGCCCGCCGGTATGCTCGGCGTGCAGCAGCCACGGGTTCTGGTCGAACCAGAGCGGCTGGACGTCGGGGGCATCGACGAAGCGTATCGAGCCAGGAGGAGCGAACCCCGACAGCAGCTGACGGGCAAAGATGGCCGGAGTGCCGCACGCCACCGGCGGTTCTCCGCCGCCCGGGGCTAGGGCCCACGCGGCGTATTGCGCGGTCGACTGTGCAGCAGCCGATGACGCAAGAGAGCAGGCAGCAGCAGCAACGACGATGTTGACCAGGACTCGCAAGGTGAGGCCCCTCTCGCCCGGCACGGTTCTGTTAGGACCAAAAACGCACGTTCTGCCGGAGAATACACCCTGAAGCCGCATTCCAATGGAACAGGCCGTCGACCGCAGCACGACGTGCGCAGCCAGCGCTTTCGCCATCCTCAAGTACGCGCCGGAAGCACGACTTCCGCATCGACGACTTTCTCGAGGTTGACCGCCTCTTGGGGACAGGCCCCCGAGAAAGCGCGCCGGCGGCTCGGCGAGCTGATGAGCGTCCTCTGGTGCGGCGACCGCCTAGTCGTCAGCGAAGGGCGTTTGTGGCCACCCCGGCCAGCTCCGGGCACACCTCGACGAACGCATCGACCACTCATTACTCGAGCTTTTCGCCCTGGAGGACTTACCGCGTACTGTGGCACAACAACCCGGAGATCGTCGAGCTCGCGGCCGTGGCCCTTCGCGGTGCCGAGTTCGTCCGGAGAGACGGGGCCGGTGCTCTACGGCTGGCCTGTGTCGTTGCAGGACGGGTGCGGGCCGCCGAGAAGGCCGGGTCGTGCCGCTCCCCCGCTGGGCGGTCGTCCCAGCGAGTAGTTCCGCAACCATCCGGCCGGCACCGGCGAGCATCACGTCGGTGGTCGACGCGGCCCGGCTTCGTGTGCTTCGACGCCGTCCCGAGTTAACTGAAGTCCCGTTATCGGACCCAATGGAAGCTTCAAGCCGAGGGAACGACGCGACGATCCCGGCGGGCGCGGCGGCTTCCGGAAACCGGGCCGGGACCGCGGCCGGCCGCCGGCCGGGTTGGCCGCCGAGGGGCGCAGACCTCGACCCGCCTCGCAATGCGCTAAATTGCTATTTCGCTAAAGTATCTACGCGCGTCCGGCCCGAGCCCAACACCCACGATCTATTCTGGCGGACGAGTTGCGCTTCCCCCCGGTGGTGCGTGTTGTCGTCGTCTTTGGGCAACCCGTCGCGGAGACCGAGGTGCTTCGCTCCATAAATGCAGACAAATATTCGCCGTTTCGCCGTTTCGCCGTTTCGCCGTTTCGCTAAAGTCTCTGCGCCGCGTCCGGCCCGCTTCCCCCCGGTGGTGCGTGTTGTCGTCGTCTTGGGCAACCGCCCGCGGGGACCGAGGTGCCTCGCTCCATTTCGGACACCGCCTCCCCGCCCAAAAAAAACGGCCCTCTGGATCTCCGCACGAATTTTAGCTACTATTCGCTAAACTCGCCTTTTCGCGGATTCGCTAAATGCAGACGATCGTGGTTGCTGGACAGAAAGGCGGGGGCGGCAAGACGACCCTGGTCGCCCATCTAGCCGTTGCCGCTGAGCGTGCTGGTCACGGGCCAGTCGTCGTGATCGATACCGATCCGCAGCAAACTCTCGCTACGTGGTGGCAGGCACGTGAGGCTGACGTCCCCAAGCTTGCGCCGGTCAACATCCGCGAGGCGCAGACGAGGCTCAACGCGCTCGCGGAGATGGGGTTCACGTACTGCTTCGTCGATACGCCACCCGCGCTGACCGAACAGAACCGCCAGTTCTTGGGACTCGCTGACCTCGTGCTGATTCCGACCCGGCCGAGCCCGAATGACCTATGGGCGCTTGGGGCAACGCTTGACCTCGTCCGGCACGCCGGGACGCCATTCGTGTTCGTCCTGACGCAGGCCAAGAGCACCGCCCGAATCACCGTGCAGTCCATGGCCGCGCTTTCCGAGCACGGCCAAGTCTTACCGGCCGTGATCCATGACCGCGTCGACTACGCCGCGTCGATGACGGACGGGCGCACGGCGCCTGAGATCAGACCCAGCAGTCCGGCGGCAACCGAAGCCACCGAGCTGTGGAGGCTCACGAAAGAGTGCTTAGGCGGTTTAGCCCATAGTCGCTAAAGCGCTAAAAAGGGGTTGTCGTGCCGAAGAAGCCACTCGCCATCGATGCCAGTACCGTTCTCGCGACCAAGGGAAGCCCGCAGCCGGCGGTCTCCGGTTCGCTCCAGCGCTCGCAACGCCCCAGCGAGACGCTAGTCGACCTGAACTTCAAGGTGCCGGCCGAATTTCGGCAACACTTCAAGCGACTCGCGGTTGATGCAGACCTCAAGAACGTCCAGTTGCTGAAGCGGGCTGTCGAAGCCTACGAACGGAGAGCAAGGATTGGGCCTAAACTAGCGTAATCGCTAAAGCGCTAAAGCGCTAAAGCGCGTTCAGTCGCGAGAACATGCGCAGCCGCCGCGCGGGCGCTAACCCCCAACATGATGAGGATGACGAACCGTGTTAACACTAGATGGACGATAAACCCGATCAGTGTTACGCTGACATCGCCCAGCCGGGGCGGTCGAGGGGGTCGCCGCGCGGGCGCTGGGGCCGTCATCCCCGAACCGCTGGCCCGGGGCAATATCGACAGGAGGGGACCGGGGTAAGAACTTGAACACGTGAAAGAGCGCCCGTACAGTCGAACGGCTCGCGTTGGCGCGCGAGCCGTTGAAAAAACTGGCGGGTGCTGGCCGGTGAAGGCGGCCAACAGAATGAAGCATATCACGACCCAGTGTTGTGATACCACTCCGGTGTCGCAACACCCCAACGATACAGAACCTGACCAACTCTCCTTGCGCTTTTTCGGCCTGATCGAAGGCTACAAGCGGCTGCCCCCGGACCGGGCGCTGTGGCGCGAGTTGGTGAATCTCGCCATCGGCCCGTGCAAGAGCTACCGCGATGGCGCTCGCACGGTCAGCGCGTCCACCCTCGTGCTCGTGGCGTATGCCCTGTACATGCGCGCAAATCCTGCCGGCATCATCGAGGACTTCTCCGCGACGCTCATCGCAACGGACTGCCGCATCGGGCGTGAGCACGTACAGGCCGCGCTCCGCGTGCTGAACCGGCTACACGTGTTCCGGAGCACTCGGGCTTCGAGACGACGGCCAGCGTGTCACCGCATGAACCTCGGCGGACTCGACTGGCCGACCGTTCGTGCCCGCGTGAAACGCTCGAGTGGTGATCGTGGATCACTACTCGGACCCCCGAGTGGTGATCGTGGATCACTACTCGGACCCCCGAGTGGTGATCATGGATCACTACTCGGACCCCCGAGCGGTGATCGTGGATCACCACTGAGTGGTGATCGTGGATCACCACTTAAGGGCTACACGGAGAGCGGTCGTACCCAAGATCCACTTGCTGCTGCTGCTGGTCCAACGGACACAGCTCAGACGAAGCCAGCAGCAGCACGCATCACTTGTCCGAATCCGGCATGCAATGGCCATTCGTGGCCCGCTGCCAACGGTCCCGTCTGCGCCCGGTGCTACCGGGACACCTCATATCAGCCGGACGACCCACAGGTCATTTGCACGCGCTGCGAAGGGACGATCTCAGCCAGCCAAACCCTCGGCACCGGCTGCGTGAAGTGTGTCGACATGACAGACGTTCAGGTTCGGAACCTGCGGCAAGAGCGAAGATGGGGGAGGGCATGAAGGGAGCGCGGCGCCACCAGCCGAATGGGGCTGGGTGGCGCGAGGCCGCGCCCGCTATGTATGTCGAAGTGGTTGACGGCCGTGCCTGGCCACGCCCGCGGCCCGCTGGCGATCCCGTAGCCGGGGCCAGGCGCTTTCAGACGGAGATTCGCTCGACGATGTTGCGTGTCACGCGCCGCCGCCGGCGGTCGTAGAGCTGGGTTGTCTGCGGATTCGAGTGCCCGGCGAGGTACTGGACATCTTCGAGCGGGACGTTTTGCTGGAGCAGGTCGGTCACGACGAGCACCCGGAACGAGTGGGGGCGGAGCATCACTGGCAGGCCAGCCGCAGCCAACCTTCGTTTCAGCATCCTGCGGATCGAGAAGGCGCCGAGGGGCCGGCCGGACAGCGGCCGGTCGTCTTCGCGCCGCGGCCGGCCGGTGATGGCGGACTGGAACAGCGGCGCGTCGGACGAAGCTGGAATCGCCGCAGCGGCCAGGTAGGCGAGGAGCCACTGCTCGAGGTCGTGTCGCACGGGGATTTCCCGGTCCTTGCCGTTCTTCTCTCGGAACCGGAGGGCGCGTTGCGTTCCATGGTCTTGCAGGTCTCGGCCGCGGAGTCGCGCCAGGGCGCCCACGCGCGCTCCTGTGTAGACCAGGGTGCCGATGACGGCGCGGTCCCGCAATCCGACGACGGTGGCGACGTCGATTGACGCGAGCAACCTGCGGGCCTGCGGGACGGTGATTTCGGGGGTTTTGCCGTCGGTCTGGTGTTTCTGCGACCGCACGGTGGCGAACGGGTTCAGGGTGATGACGTGTCGCTGCACGAGGCGGTCGCCGAACTGCTTGAGGGCGGCCCGGGCCTGGTTCTTGGCGGCCGCCGATCCGGGCAGCTCCTCGATGAAGCGCCCGGCGGCGCCGGGGGAGACCAGGGCGAGGTCGATGTTCTGGAGCTCGCACCAGTCGAGGAACCTCCGGACGGCTCGGGAGTAGGCGCGGCGCGTGTGTGGATTGACGACGCAGGCGGAGAAGAACTCGTCGGTTGCGAAGACGGCATGCCGGCCGGCGCGCTGCAGGGTAGGGTGGCCGGCGGCGGGGTCGACGAGTGCAGAGGGAACCGTCGTCCTGGCGATCGCGTGGGCGGGTAGCGGGGTCACGTTAAAAGTGTACGATAACATACTTTATCGTGCTATTTAAGGACGGTTGGCATCCGTCGGCGGATCCCTGTTCCCAGTCGTCGAGGTGAGCACCTTGAGCGTCCGCCGCAGGGCCGGGCTCGTCATGAATCGCCGGGGGACGGGGTGAGTATCTCCCGCCCCCGCGGGGCCGACCTGCCGGTGGCGCGCCTGCCGTTCCGGCCGATTGGGTGTGGCACCGGGCCTGCGCGCCGCTCGGTCGCCGTCCCGACGCGGCCGGGGTGTTGTTCATCGCGCGGAAGTTATCATCCAGCGGCCAGTGGTGGTGCGGCTCCTCGAAGGCGCTGTTCAAGATCGGATTCTGCGCGTGGTTCGTGCTCAGCGGCGGTCGTGCGGTCCCCGGGTCACCTGGAGTCGTTGTCATGTATCGGCCTGGGGGCGCGCGAGATCTACGCGGGGGCACGGGCCTACGGTGCCTGCGTTGCGTTCGTGGATCTGGACTTCCCTAGTGAGGGTGGAGGAACGCTCGGTACCGCCGCATCGGCGTCGTTCCGCCATTTCGGTTGGGTCGCAGGGGCGTCGCCGGTGGTCATGCATCTTGCTAGGCTCGCGTTCGGTCAGCAGCCCGATGTCGGTCGAGCTCCGGATCATCGGCTGGTGAACTCGTCTTCCGCCTCTATCTCATCGAGCACGTTTTGCAGCAGTTCAATCACGCGGACCTCGATATCGGATGGGTCTTGCGGCGGGTCGAAGTCGGGCTGGTCGTCGATAGCGGCGATGAGAGCCTTGACGGTGTGGCGAACGACGTGCATCACGCCGTCGTGCTGCCCGATGGTTAGCGCCTCTTGCTCTTGCTCGGTCATCAGGGTCAGCTCTCCTTCGTCGGCTGCTAAGGGTCAGCGTCCGACCAACCCCAGCCACCGGCCGGCGCGGGAATCTCTTTCAGCAGCCGGCCGTTGCCGAGCCGGACGTGTGTCCGGGTCAGCTCTTGCCGAAGCTGCGGCCGGTCTGCGAACTGGCCGGTGGCGATGATGGTCGCCGGGTTGATGGGCGCCGGCTTGACGCCGGACGCGAGAGCCCGCTCCAGCGCCGCGTCCCACGCTGCGCAGACCTCGGCGTGTTCGGTGTCCGTCAGGGTCGACGGGTCCGCCGTCATGATGTCTCTCTGCACTTTCGCCTCCTGGATGGGTGTCGGTTCAGCCGGCGCCACGAACGCTCCGCCGGGGTTGAACTCGGCCGCCGGCGATAGTCCGTAGATGGTCCGCTGAACCGGCGCGGGTTGTCGCCTGTTCGCCCCCCTCTGTAGTCCGTCGGTGGTTGCCCCGTATATCACGGGGGGCAACCACCGACGGACTACTTTCGTCCATTGGTGGTTTGGTGGTTTCGACCACCAATGGACCAGCAACCACCAATGGGTCGGCGGCGGTGTATCCGGTGTAGGTCATCCTCATGACTTCGCCGCCCCTTTCCAAAAGGTCACGCGATGGATCACGTGACTAGGCGGACGCAACCAACGGCCTTGTGCCTCTACCCCCGCAGAAAGTGAACAGGAAACGGCCGGTCTCCTACCCGCCGGGCCCGCCCCCCCCTCGCCCCTCGTAGGGTTCCCACGGGGGGGTAGGGGGGCGAGGGAGGATCAGATCACGTTGTCGGCCGGCACGTCGTCGGCGGCCGGCTCGTCGTCGCTGCTGTTCTCCAGGACGATAGCGGATAGCGCCTCTTCCGCCTGCGCTATCGCCGTCAGCATCGCAGCGAAGACGCTGAGCAAGGACGGTGTCGTGTTTTCCTGCCTCACCGACAGGTTGCGGTACAGCTCTCGCAACCTGTCGATGTCCTGGGCCAGCTCGGGGATTCGGTCTCGTGGGTCGGTAGCAGTGCTCATGGTGATCAGCTCTCTCCGTTGAAGTGGCGGACGGTCGCGTGCGTCAGCAGCTCAAGCGCCGTCGCCCTCGACACGTCGTCGTGCTCGATGAGCCACCGGACCATGCTCTCGACGGGCATGAGCTTGCCGGCGTGTCGACGGACCGATAGCTGGTCGAAGCCGGTCCCGCTCATGTTCGGGGTGATGTCCTCGGGCTCGACGTACTCGACGCCGTCGAAGGGCCAGCGGTCAGGGTCGCGGGTGTCGCTCATGGTCGCCGCGAGGGTTGGACCGCCCGGACCGCCCGGACCGCCCTCGCGCGTACGTGCACATTTTCAATTGTCCCGGTCGAGAACGAACCGGCGGACGTGCTTCCAGCCGGGCGCGTCGTAGACCTTCCGGGCGCGCTTGCCGGCCACAGCCTCAGTTGACCAGCTTGAGACCGGGCCGCGGCGGTAGAGCCGGCGTCTGGTCCGGCGCGTCCTTCGCCTCACCGGCCAGTTGGAACGCCTGCCGGGCGCCCTGGGCCATGCCATACGCGACCACGCCCAAGTCGACCATCACCGCCATCACCGCCGTATCGGGAACGTTCCACGCGGCGGCAATGACCCGCACCCGCGCAGCGGTCAGCGCCGAGAGCGTCACCGGGCCGAACGTGACCATCTCCGCCGACGGGGTCTCTGTCGTCTCGCTCATGTCGTCGCCCTCCGCAGGTTCGCCGCCCAGGTCCGCATCGACCGCTTGAACGCCTCCGCGGCCTCACGCTTCGTCCGCGCTTCGGACAGCACCGCGGCACCAGCCGGATTCAGATACTTCCGATGCGATTCCGCAATCCTCGCATACCACGCGGCGAACGAGACGCCGACGGCGCCGCCCTCACCGGCAACGAGCCGGCCGCAGCTCGCGAGCGCGCCAGTCCGCCGCGGAGCACGCGCCTCCGCTCGCGTCAGCACTTCGGCCCCGAGCACCCCGAGCGCGCCCTTGATTTCGTCAATCGGGTTTGGTGGAGCCGTCAGCTCAGGCCCGGCCCATCCACCGCCGCTCTCACCGGCCACGATAGGTGCCCTCCGTCAGCGCGTAGGCGGTCAGCGCCCGAGCCCGTCCGCAGGTCCGTCCGAACTCCACGACCTGGGCCGAGCCCCGGCAAGCGCCTCGACGGCGGTGGCCGCGGCCTGCTTCCGGGCCCGCCTCGCCCATGAGCCGAGCCCGGCCGGGGAACGCACCGCCCAGGTCCTCGCCGGCTACCGGCGGACCGCCTCAGACCGCGGCCGCGGGCAGACGCGGGGGTTCGGGGCGGCGGACCTGGCCGCCGTCCTCGCCACCTGCCACCGGCCGCGGCCTCGAGTCCGACCAAGGTCGCCCTCGAGCGCGGCCGCCTCGACGCCGTGATCGTCGTCCGGATCCAGTTAGTGGGGGCGAGGGGGATCACATCACGTTGTCGGCCGGCTCGTCGTTGTCGGCCGGCTCGTCGTTGTCGGCCGGCTCGTCGTCGCTGCTGTTCTCCAGGACGATAGCGGATAGCGCCTCTTCCGCCTGCGCTATCGCCGTCAGCATCGCAGCGAAGACGCTGAGCACGGACGGTGCCGAGGTTTTCTGCACCTTCAAGTTGCGGTACAGCTCTCGCAACCTGTCGATGTCCTGAGCCAGCTCGGGGATTCGGTCTCGTGGGTCGGTAGCAGTGCTCATGGTCAGCTCTCTCGGGTGATGGGAATGGAGTCGATCCGGACCAGGGGCGGGGCCCCGCTGGGGGTTATCGGTCCAGCTCGGCCTCGTCATGTCGACCTTGCTCGTCGCCGTAGTAGTCGACGACGACGAGCTCGTCGTCGTCATGCTCGATGCGCAGGCCGCGGTCGTCGATATCGTCGTCGTCGTAGCCGAGCCGTTCCAGGTCCTCACGGTCGTCGTCGCCCATGTCAGCTCTCTCCGTTGAGGTGTCGGACTGCACCGTGCCGGACGGCCTGCAGGGCCTGCTCGCGGGACAGCCCTCGGTGCGCCGTGAGCCACTTGGTCATGCTCTCGACCCACACGAGCTGCAGGTTGCTCGGGTGCCTCCGCTTGAAGGCGAGTTGGTCGAGGTTGCGCCCGTCCATGGTCGTGAACCGCTCCAGGTCGGTGACGGTCTCGGGAATACCATCAAACGCGGACGAGGGTCCGGCCAGCTCGCCGATCTGGTCGACCGTCAGCTCGGACGGCGGGGTGTGTAGGGGGTCTCTCGGCATGGTGCCGTCTCCCTTCATGACCCAACTGGGCTCCGGATGGACGGTTCCCCCGTCACCCCGTGACGAACCGAACGAACCGAACGAACCGAACGTCGTAGAGCCTGGCCCGTTCGGTTCGTTCGGTCTGTTCGGTTCCCCGTAGGATGTCCAGGCATTTTCAAAAGCGGCCCGCTCGTACCCCTTCGCGTTCTCGGGGTGGAGCTGGATGGAGTTGATGCCGAACGTGTTGAGCCACCGCCCGCGGGTCTGAGCAGTGAGCCCCTTTCCGGATCCCATCGTGTCCCACGGGCGGTCTTCGAGCAGGCGCAGTGCTTGGTCGAGATCCTTACTCGTGATGCGATCCCCCTCCCGGGTGTTGAAAACAACCCGGCAATCCATGAGCAGCATCTCGGGGTACGACTCCGCCTTGGTCCGCTCTGCGGCCCGCCCCGTCACCTTCACCGCTGCCTCGCGGATCCCCCGGCGCCGTCGCCGCGGTCAGGAATCGCCGTTGCCAGGGTCGCAGATCCACCGTTCACCTTCGGTCAGAAGGGCCTCCATGCGATGGCAGGGACCGATCGGCGTCGTCAGTCAGGGGTCCCCGAGGCAAACCGTAGTTGGTCGACGACATCCTCGAGCGCGCCGACGACGACGGCGTGCCCGCCCTCCGACATGACCAGCTCCACGAGGCCCACACCAACTGGGGCAACTGGGCGGACGAACCGCACGTGCTCAGGGTTGACCCACACCTGATACCGCGTGCTGTCCCCGTCCTGTACCGTGAACTCAGGTCAACTTCATCTTGGTCATGGTCTGCCCGGTCGCCGTGTAGACCTGCAGGCCGAGCCGCAGGGCCTCGTTAAGGAAGACCTTTATGTCAACCCCGACCTGGTCAGCCAGCCGTCGCAACGCGACCATCTCCTCGGTCGTGAACTCGACGTCCATGTTGACGTGATGGGGCTCGGCCTTATCGCTCATGACGCCCTCCACCTGTTCACTCGTCACCCCCCTCGTTCCAATCGGCCGATGGCCGACCGGAGTAGACCGGCCCATCGTCCACCGTCCGGGGTGCTGGCCTGTCGTCGGCGTCCCGCTCGCACCTGGAGCAGAGACCGCCATCGACAGTCTGCACCATGCGACAGCCCTTGCACATGCCCCCCAGTCAATCGGCTCGACGTTCGTGACCGTGGGCGCTACGACAGGAGCAGCAGCACAGGCTCTACGCCCAGGGCGCGCGCCTGTTCAGCGATGCGCTGGCGTGCTTGGGTCTCCTGCTTGACGGTCAGAGACGGCTTGTCCATAACCAGCCCGCTCTTGACCTTCGTGGTCGTCGTCGGCGTCGGCGTCTCCGTCGGCCCTTCGGTCAGCCGTTCGTACGTTTCCTGCAGCTTGGCCAGCCCCGGCTGTGCCCCCAGGCGCCCGTGCTGGAGCCGGCGGCCGTGTCCCCGCCGACCGATTTCGTGGTCCTCGAATCCACCCCCGAGCCCCCGTCCATCGCCCTTCCCTCAACCACCCTTCCTCGAACGCGGGGGGGGGGGGGGGGGGGGAGCTGTGCTCCCCCCCCCCCCCCGCGTGACACCAAGCGCATTCCCTCTCCAACTTCGCTGCCCGAGTGATCGTCTGGGCCGACGCTTCCTTCGCCCGATACTCGGCAGCGCCGCTGGAAAACCGCAGCCCGTCGTCGATCTCGATCGTGAAGAGTCCCCCGGCCGCGTCCGGTCACCCGCCATCGAAGCTCAGGCATCCCTCGAGCCTGGACAGCCGTCGACCGCGACGGCTGCCCCCACTGGGTCCGGCCGCCGCGTGCCTCGGTGCGGGGAGCCGGCGGAGGAGTGGTCCTCGAACCCACCCCCGAGCCCCAGCCCATCAGTCTGCCCTCGACCACCACCTGGCCCATCAGCTTCGCTTCGGCCGCCCGGAATCCCGGACGACGACGAGATCCTCGGATCCCCATGGCGGACGCGATCGACGGGAGGGACCGCGCTCACCCACGCGCCCCGTCCCGGAGCCCGGCCAGGGCGCGGCGACGGCCGTCGCCGCGCTGGCCCCCGGGTTCGGCCGGCCGCGCCCCCTCGACCTCGACCGTCGTCAAACCCCTTGCCCGCCGTTCGACTTCGAGCGCCGCGACTGCCGGTCCGGCCGAGGCCGCCGCGCCGTCCGCCCCGCAGTCCGGGGCAACAGAGCGAGGTCCGGAGTGCTGAACAGCTTGGTCTTGGCGGGGAGCAGTCACGGCAGCACGACGCGCGGCGGGGTCCGCGTCGCGTCGATCCCCAAGCGCTGTGGAAATCCTGTGCATGACATGTGCGCAGGGTGTGAATCAACAGTGGGGAACAGATTTTTTTCTGCCGGAACCAAGGGTATCGTCCCCAGCAACCGGGCCGGTGTGGATGGGTCTTCGCACCTTCCTTCGCTTGATCGGTGCCAGCGGCCGGCGGCAAGATCGTTGTCTCTCGGCTGCGCACAAAATAACCGTATTCGCTCCCGACAGATCCATGTCCGCTCAACGATACGAACGCGCCATCAACGACCGCCGATATGTCGTCGAGGCGACCCTGGTCGCTCCCGACCGGTGGCGCGCCTATCTCGTCGGCGTCCCCGGAGGCCCGACTGCGCTGATGCCGTTCTACGGCGAAACTCCCGAGCAGGCGGTCGAGCGGCTGGCCGACTGGTTGGCGCTGGCCTGAACCCCCTTGCGCCATGACGACCGGGGGCAGCCTGGAGTTCCGCCCCGGCTCCCGACGCAACGCGCGGCGTGCGGGGCCGCGGGACCGGGCCGCCGGTCCCGCAGGCGGTGACGCGCCGTCCGCCCCCAAGCCCATTACGGTTGTGCGTCCCGACTCGATGCCGAGTGCCGGCGGTTCCGGACCGGCGGGAGGCCTCCAGCGCGGCCGCCGCCTTGCGAGCCCGCGGGAGCCCGGCGCCGGCGGTCCGTCGGCGTGTCGCTCTCACCGAGCTGCAGGGGCGGCGGGGACGGTCTCGAG
Organism: Vicinamibacterales bacterium; assembly: GCA_965215895.1. Classification (GTDB taxonomy): domain Bacteria; phylum Acidobacteriota; class Vicinamibacteria; order Vicinamibacterales; family UBA8438; genus JAJEEA01. Next base: position 200,792 of record CBDCEY010000003.1, read on the forward strand.
ATCGATCGAGGAAGACCAGGTCGGCGACCTTGGCCGCCGCAGCCGCTAGCGCCCATAATTCCCTTTATGGGATCATCATTCTGACCGCGCCGGACCGGAAGCGCGAGCGCTGAGGAGGAGCCCAAGGAATGCCGGAAAAAGGCGACGCAAAGCCGTGCCCGCTCTGCGAGGAAGAAGACAGCAAAGGCACGTGCACCTGGACGATATGGGAATCTACGGCTGGTTTCGTCCACGATGCGGGCGGGGTGAGACCAGGCTCCAACCGGGTTGAAGAATGGCAGTGCGACCAGAACGAGGACCACGACCACCCCGAGCCGTAGCCAAGCTGGCCGTCGAGGACCCCGTTATGTAACGGTGTAGAATAGCCCTCATGGGCATGACGAACGCCGAGCGCCAGCAACGATACCGGGACCGCCACAACGCCGGCGAGCCCGTCCGGACCTTCCAGCGCCCCAGGGACCGCCGGGCACGGCCCCCGCGGTGGGCCGATGCCCACGACCAGCTCCGCACCCTGCAGGCTGAATACGAGGCCTGGCGCAACCAGCTGCCCGAGTCCCTGGCCGACTCCCGGACCGCCGAGCTGCTCGAGGGCGTCTGCGACGTCGACCTTGACGTCCTCGACGTCGAGCTGCCCCGCGGTTTCGGCCGAGACTGATAGGCGGAGCCGGCCCGGTGTGCGTCCGGCCGGAACCGCCGGCTGCGTACCGGCCCGGCGCCAGGCGTCGGGAAGAAGCACGGGCTTGAAGCCGGCGCGGCCGAGGCGTTCGAGTCCGGCCAGGTCGCGGAGCGCCATGGGAGACGCGCCGTCCGCCCCCGGCCGGCGCAACAGTCCCCATCCGATCGCCTCCCCGGCTCAAGTGGGGCAGCTGCGCCCCTGGCCTTCAGATGTAGATCGGCCGTACGCAACTCCTTTCACGGGGGCGGACCCCGTTTCCACCCCCGATGCCCGACTGGGGGCGGCAGGAACGGCACGCTGAACGACGACACCGGCTGCGGCCGAGCTTCAGGTCCCGAGGACCTGGCCCGCCGGGCAAGGCCCTCGCGGGTGCGCTCGGAGATCCGGTCGCCGCCGCGCCGTCGGCCAGCTTGATCACGTCCTCGACGTCGAACCGGCCGAAGACGCCGCCCTGCTTCTCCGGCCGCCAGTCGCCCAGACCGATCCTGCGTCCGCCCCGCGCCAGCCACGCCGTCAACTTTCTCCTTGTCCACCAGCTCCTCGTCGATGTCGGCCACGCCGACCGCGCCGTTGTGCATGAGGATGGGGGACACGCCGGTAAGGGTGAATTCAAGTCGCATTTCGCCAAGGCCTCCGACAGGAGCGCGATGAACTGATGCCGCGACCCGCCGGCGCGCGTGAACCGGCGGATCGTGGTCGCGAGGCAATGGCAGAAAGCACAGAGCGCGATCAGGTCGTCGGCCGTCGTGGCGTGCGCAGGCGGGTACTGGAGGGCCCAGTGGTGCGCTTGGACGGCGGGCTTCTGGCCGCACACCTGACAGATACCGCGCGAACGGGCGAAGGCCTCGCCACGGACGCGCAGGTAGACGGGGTGGCGGTAGTTGAACCCTGGAGGGTACGATGATGCGTCTGGCATTTCGTGGATTACCCCACGAATGTTGGGCGCGTCGGGTCGCCGTTCACGCGGCGGCCCGACACCTTCACGGCCATCGTACCACAACATTGGCGGGGTCCAGGCCCCGCCGTCTTGGTGACTTGCGTATCCTTTGAAGAGCCGGGCGTTACAGGGGTTTCGCCGACCAGGTCGTGCGAGCGCCGTCCGGAGGAACATGACCGTCGACGGACCGACGATCGTCATCGAGGGGATGCGCGAAGACTGGCCCGGCGGCGCCCGCGGCCCCAGCCGGGAACCCAACCGCCAGACTTTCTGGTTCGGCGCCGAACTCGACCCGGACGGCGTCCAGGTGTGTTCCGGAATCGCC
>CBDCEY010000004.1:0-358181 GCA_965215895.1 Vicinamibacterales bacterium
GCCCACTCCGTGAACAGCTCGCGGACCTCTTCGGGGTCGGTGGCCCGCTTCCGGGCGGCGGCGATCACCGCATCCACCCCGACCTGTCCGTCCCGCAGCGCCCGCTCGGCCTCGATGAGCTCCGCTCCCTTGGGCTGCAGCAGGTAGGTGGACGCATGGTGCACGATGCGACGGCCTTCGAGCGACGGCTTGGTCTCGGACGCCCGCACCCACACCGGCCCCGTCAGGTTCAGCTCGGCCCGCGGCCGGTACCACGCGTCCTGTCCGTCGGCCGGCATCGTCCACGGCTGCGACTCGACCACGATGTCCGGCGGTCCCAGCCGGTCTTCGAGCTCGTAGCGGTCGGCGGCCGGCCACACCACCGGCGGCGGCATGTCGGCGGGGTCGCCCAGCGGCGCCCCGGCGTCGACCCAGCGCACGATGGTGTCGATCTGCGCGTCGTTCAGCGACCGGTCGTTGATGAAGTGCTGGATGCCCACGGTCTTGTCGAGATGCCAGGGCGGCATCTCGCGCGACTGCACGCGGGCCTTGATGGAGCGCGCCCACGGCCGCGTCTCCTGCCAGGTCACCAGGGACATCGGCGCCATGCTGCCGACCCGGTGGCAGGTCTGGCACTTCTGCTGCAGGATCGGTGCAACGTCTCTCGCGAACGTCACGTCCGGGCCGGCCGTCTGCGCCGCGCCGCCGGCCGGGATCAGTGCCGCCGCCGCCCCGAGCAGCAGACCGCGCGCCGCGTGCCGCCACGTCTCCGCAAGCTGTCCATGCCTCATCGCCTTCTCCTCCACGGTGTCCGGTCAACCGCGCAGCTCCTGCCGAGTCTCGACTCAGTCGCGAGCGTCCGCGGCATCGACCCGCACGTGCACGTAGCCGTTCGTCCAGCAGCACTGGTTGCTCTGCCGCGATCCGTCGGAGGCGACCACGTGGAGCACGTAGTCGCCCGGCTCGGACAGCGTCGCGGCCGTGCTCGCCCGTCCGATCTGCCCCGCCGATCCGTCCTCCGCCTCGATGTCCGGGCTGCCGTCCTCGAAGCTGACTGCGCCCGGTCCCCGGAACTTGCTCCACGCCACCGCCAGCTCCGGCTCGTCCCGGCCCGAGCCCAACCCGTCGTCGCTGACCCAGACGTCGAGGGCCAGCGTAGCCCCGGCGGCGACCGTGCGCTCGGCGGCACCTCCCGCGGGTCCCGAGAACCCCTCGTCCGCCGCGTCGAACCGCACCACCGGCGGAGCGTTCCCGGGACTGGGTCCGGCCGCCGCTCTGAACGGTTCGATCAGGTACTCGGCGTCGAGACTGACCGGGATCTCCAGGGTCGCTCCCCGCGAGATCAGGGTCCAGGTGACCTCGGTGGTCGTATCCGCGGGCAGGGTGATCGTGAACACGCCGATCCGGCGCCGCGGGAAGAAGTACGTCGGCTGGCCCTGGTCTTCGGGACCGGGCGCCACCCGGTTGTTCGGCCCCACCGGGATGGACACCTCTTCCGCGTGGTTGCGATTGAAGTAGCCGAACGACGCGGCGATGGTCCCGTCGGGCTGCCGGTACCACCCCTCGTAGACCGGCGATACGCTCTGTCCGCGATCGTGCCGAATCAGGCCGCCGGCCCGGGTGACCTGCGCCGGCGCGGCCGCGCCGACTCCGAGGAGACCCGCGGCCAGAGCCGCCGCGACACCGATGCGCGTCAACCGGCGCTGGGGGGTGACCACTGCGTTGCGCATGATCGGCGATCATCTCAGTACCTGCAGTGCATGTCCAGACTCCAGCTTGTTCGGACCACAACTCGCCGATTCCGCGCTCGCGCGCAGGCTGTGGCCCGTGGCTCTCGCTGCAGGAGGGAGAGTGCCCACGATCCGCCGCCTACAATAGCAGCCCGTGTGGTGCAACCCCGCGTTGCACCGAGAGCGGCGAGTGCGCCAGCGGGCTGTAGCCCGGCCTGACAAGGCGTGAGGAGGGCGCATATGGGCATATTGCAGCCGCGGACTGCACGCAGTCCGACGAACAACGCAGTCAGGCGGGATGCATCGCCGCTCGCATGCAGCGGAGACTCTCCCCACGGCTGACAGGCCCCTGGATATGGACATGACCGCGTGCTCGCTTCTCGACCTCTCCCCGATTCCCGAAGGCGGCGACGCCGCGCTGGCGCTGCGCAACACGGCGGACCTGGCGCGGCACGCCGAGCGCTGGGGGTACCGGCGCTTCTGGCTCGCCGAGCACCACAACATGCCGGGTATCGCGAGCGCCGCGACCGCGGTGGTCATCGGGCACGTGGCCGCCGCCACGTCGACGATCCGCGTGGGCGCCGGCGGAATCATGCTGCCGAACCACGCGCCGCTGGTGATCGCGGAGCAGTTCGGCACCCTGGCCACGCTCTTTCCCGGGCGCATCGACCTCGGCCTGGGGCGCGCGCCGGGCACCGACCAGACCACCAGCCGCGCCCTGCGCCGGAATCTCGAGGGCGACGTCGACGCGTTTCCCCGCGACGTCGTCGAGCTGCAGCACTACTTCGACGCCCCGGAGCCCGGCCAGCGCGTGCGCGCGGTGCCCGGGGCGGGGCTCGACGTCCCCCTCTGGATCCTGGGATCGAGCCTGTTCGGCGCGCACCTCGCGGCGGCGCTGGGACTGCCCTACGCCTTCGCCTCGCACTTCGCGCCCGCCCTGCTGATGGAGGCCATCGCGACCTACCGGTCGCGATTCGCGCCGTCGGCGCACTGCCGGAAGCCGTACGTCATGGTCGGCCTCAACGTCTTCGCGGCCGACACCGCCGAGGAGGCGCGCCTGCTGCGCACGTCCGCGCAGCAGTCCATTCTCAGCCTGCGCCGCGGCATGCCGGGCCGGCTGCCGCCCCCGGTGGAGCACTTCGAGACGCGGCTGTCCCCGGTCGAGCGTCAGATTCTGGAGCAGGTGCAGTCGTGCTCGGTGGTCGGAGCGCCCGGCGCAATCCGAGCCGGAGTGGCGGAGTTCGTGGCACGCACCGGCGCGGACGAAGTCATGATCGTCAGCCACATCTACGATCACGACGCACGGCTGCGCTCGCTGGAGATCGCGGCGGAGCAGGTGATCGCGGACCCGATCGGCGTCTGACGTGCGCCACGGCAAGCCGAGGCCCTGCAGAGCCGCACGCGTCGAAGCGGCGGGCGGCAGCGATCGGAAGCTCGGCGCGATCGACCTGCACGGCAAGCTGCGCGCGTATCGGCGCAACGGATCGCTCAGGACAGCGATCGCTTTGAGGTTGCCAACTATACCCAGGCGCAGCCCGTTGTCTGCGGGTTGGCGCGCGTGGCGCACGGCAAGGTAATTTCCGTCAGCGTCCTTACGGCGCGGAGGCCGCCGGCGCCACGCCGGCGCGTTCCATCACCGCGCGGATGGCCGCCGCGGTGGCCGGGTTGTCCTGGATGCCCCGGCCGAGGGGCACGTTCTCTACGATGTCGAGCGGCGTCCACTCGCGGGAGTTCGGCTGGTTCCAGACCGCGGGATCGACGCCCGCCTCCGCCAGGAACGCCACGACCGCCGGCACGTGCTTGTAGGCGGCCCCGTGCATGACGGTCTCGCCCTTGGCGTCGACTTCGTTCAGGTCGCCGCCCAGCTCCAGGGCCGCCTTCACCGCCTCCAACACCTCGGGCGGGGTGCCGGGATCTTCCCCCGGCGACGACGTGCCGACACCCGCCGCCACCATGATCGGCGTCGTGCCGTCCTCGTTGGGCAGCAGCGGGTCGGCGCCGAGCTCGGCGAGCAGGCGCATCAGGGGCGCGTCACCGGTGCGCGCGGCGAGGAGAAACGGCGTGCCGCCGATGAAGTTCAGTCGGGTGATGCCGGCCGGCGGCCGCGTCGTGACCCGGGCGTTCAGGTCGGCGCCGGCCGCGACGATCTTCTTCACGAACTCCAGGCTCGTCATGTTGCCGGAGCCCTTCGGCGACGGGTTGTTGCTGCCGGCGATGCCCGCCTTGCGCACCCACGACACCTGGTGCAGCGCCGTCCAGCCCCGCGAGGCCACGTTGACGTCGGCGCCCCGGTCGACGAGCAGGGCGCCGAGCTCGTAGTGGGCGTTGGCGGCGGCGAGCAGGAAGGCGTCGAGACCGGTCGCCTCGCGCTCGGCGCTGGTGCCGCCGCGGCGACGCCCCTGCGTCACCGGCAGAGACTCTCCGGCGCCGACCCCGGCCTCGAGCAACGTCTGCACGACGCCGATCTCGCCTTCGCGCACCGCGAACAGCAGCGGGGTCCAACCCTGGGCTGACCTGGCGCTGACGTCGGCGCCGTGCGACAGCATGGTCGGAACGAGGTGAGCATGCCCCTCGGCGGACGCCCACATCAGCGCCGTCTGCCCGCGCCACGCCTCGGCCGCGTTCACGTCGGCGCCGTAGTCCAGCAGCAGCTCCACCACGTCCTGCGCCCCGGTTCGCGCCGCCGTCATCAACGCCGTCTCTCCCTCGGCCAGCGTCGTGTTCGGATCGACCCCGGCGTCCAGGAGCAGCCGGACGACGGCGGCGTTGCCGTTCACGCAGGCGAGGGCGATGGGCGCCACTCCGTACCGGTTCGTCGCGGAGGCGTCCGCCCCCGCCGCCAGCAGCAGCTCGACGATGCCCGCATCGTCGGCATGGACGGCCCAGTGGAGCGGCGTGGTGCCGTCGGGCTCCGCCGCGGTCGCATCGGCGCCGCGGTCGAGCGCCGCACGCACGCCGCCCGCGTCGACAGCCCGGATGGCGTCGAGCAATCCGGCATCGACGACCTCTGCCGCGGCGGCGCGGACGACGCCGGCACCTGCAACAGTGGCAACGAGCAACCAGGTGGCAATCGAACAAGTCACAGGCCGGAAAATGGAACAACGCATGGAATGCCTCCCGTGAACGAGCCCGAAAACGACTCGCGGGCTGCCGGCCTGAGAAGCCGGCAGCCCGCGTAACCTCCCGTGTGCGCTACAGCGACAACGGCTCGACGATCTCGCCGGTCCGGCCGGTGCTGTCGGCGAAGTCGTCCAGGTGCACCCCCACGTCGTCGAGCAGGGTCAGGTGGAAGTTCGCCATCGGCGTCAACTCGTCGTACTTGACGTGGCGCCCGCCGGCGATGCGCGACCCCGCCCCGCTCGCCACGACGATGGGCAGGTTGCGGTGGTCGTGGACGTTCGGGTTGCCGAGTCCGCTGCCGAGCATGTAGGTCGTGTGGTCGAGCAGGGTGCCGTCGCCGTCCTCGGTGCGCTTCAGCTGATCGACCATGTACGCGAAGAGCGAGACGTGATACTGGTTGATCTTCGCGAGCTGGGCCAGCTTCTCGGGGTTGTCGAGATGGTGCGACGTCGGGTGGTGCGGATCCGGCACGCCGATCTGCGGATAGGTGCGGGTGCTGGCCTCGCGCGCCATCTGGAACGTGATGACCCGGGTCAGGTCCGCCCGCAGCGCGAGCACCTGCAGGTCGTACATCAGCTTGACGTGGTCCTCCCAGACGTCGGGCACGCTCGTGGGACGGGTCAGGTCGCTCAGCGGCGAGTCGGTCGCCGACGCCTCGGCGCGCTCGATGCGCCGCTCGACCTCGCGGACGGTGTCGAGATACTCGTCGACCCGGTTCCGGTCGCCGGCCCCGAGCTGCGACTGCAGGCGGGACATGTCGTCGAGCACCCAGTCGAGGATGCTGCGGTCCCGGTGCAACTGCGCCTTGCGCTGCTCGGGGGTGCCGCCCTTGCCGAACAGGCGCTCGAAGACGATGCGCGGATCCGCCTCGGTCGGGTTCGGGGCGGTCGGGGACGCCCACGACAGACTGTTCATGTAGGCGCAGGCGAACCCGTTGTCGCAGTTGCCGACCTGGGCGATCAGGTCGGTGCCGATCTCCAGCGACGGCAGCGGCGTGTCGCCGCCCACCTTCCGGGCCGCGATCTGGTCGACCGAGGTGCCGTTGACGTAGTCGCTGCCCTCGGTGCGCTTCGGGCGAACGCAGGTGAGGAAGGCCGAGTTCGCCGACGCGTGGTTCCCGGAGATGTGCGCCTCGTTGATCTCGAGGTTGGTCACGACCGTCACGTTCTCGAGATGCGGCAGCAGCGGCGACAGCGACGGCGACAGCGTGGTCATTCGGCCCACCTCGGCCGGCGTCCACGGCACCGGGTTCATCCCCATCGGGATGTACACGTAGCCGAGCCGCCTCGGCGCCGCCGCGGCGGTGTTGGCCAGCGCGGATGCCGCCGGCACCATGGCGTCGAGCAGCGGCAGGGCCAGGGTCGCTCCCACGCCACGCAGGAACGTCCGCCGCGGCAGGGCCATCTTGCTGATGATCATGACTGCGATCTCCTCATCTGAAAGGGCGGGCTCCGAACGATACCGAGGATGAGCGACGAGAAGCGATAGTCGTCGCCGGACGCGGCGTCGACGATCGCGCGAACCGCGGGGCCGTCGGCATGCTCGATACCGCGCCCCAACGCATAGATCAGAAGCTTCTCGGTCACCGTACCGACAAACACCTCCGGGCGGTCGAGCAGCGACCGGCGCAGGCCGGCGACGCCGTCGAAAGGCTCGCCGCCGGGCAGGTTCCCGGATGCGTCGATGGCCGCCCCGCCCTCCGCGTCGCGCCAGCGGCCGATCGCGTCGAAGTTCTCCATCGACAGCCCGGCCGGGTCCATGATGCGGTGACAGACCGCGCAGGCCGGGTTCTGCCGGTGCGCCACCATCCGCTCGCGCATCGACGTCACTTCGGTCGACGACGCGCTCTCCTCGAGAGGCGGCACGTTGGGCGGCGGGGGCGGCGGGGGCGTCCCCAGCAGGTTCTCGAGAATCCACTTGCCGCGCAGCACCGGCGAGGTCCGGGTGGCGTAGGACGTCACGGTCAGGATGCTCCCGTGCCCGAGCACCCCGGCGCGGGGGCTGTCCGCGGGCAGGGCGACGCGCCGGAAGTGGTCGCCGTAGATGCCCGGCACGCCGTAGTGCGTGGCGACCCGCTCGTTGAGGAACGTGTAGTCCGCGGTGAGAAGGTCGGTCACGCTGCGGTCTTCCTCGACGACGCTGCCGAACAGCAGTTCGGTCTCCGTGCGGAAGCCCTGCCGCAGGTTGTCGTCGAAGTCGGGGAAGGCGCGCGCGTCGGGCCGCACCGCGTCGAGGTTCCGCAGGTGCAGCCACTGGGACGCGAAGTTCGTGGTCAGGGTCTCGGCGCGCGGATCCGCCAGCATGCGCCGCACCTGGGCCTGCAGCACGTCGGCGTCGCGCAGGCGGCCGGCCGCCGCGACGTCGATCAGCTCGTCGTCGGGCAGGCTGCTCCACAGGAAGAACGACAGGCGCGAGGCCAGCTCGAGATCGCTGACGGGATACGCGGTTCCCGCCTCCACGCCCGCGGGGTCGCGCTCGATACGGAACAGGAACTCGGGGCTCGTCAGCAGGGCCCGCAGGGCGGTCTCGACGCCGGCCTCGAACCCGCCCTCGGCATACCCTTCCCGGTAGAACCCGGTCAACTGCTCGATATCGCCGAACGTGACGGGCCGCCGGTAGGCGCGCCGCGCCAGCGAGGCGATGATGCCGGCGGCGCACGCCTCGGCCTCCTCGGCCGTGCCGTCGGCGGGACGGCACGAGAAGACGCGGTCGCGGCTCGGCGTCTCGCCGATGCCCGAGGGGTTGAACGGCCCGGCGATCGAGATGGTGCGCACGGCCGGCTGCTGCCGGGGGTGGCGATCCATGTTGTAGTGGGCGTCGTAGGGCTGCCGCGTCGTCTCGAGCAGGGCCGAGTTCTTCTTGATGAAGGCGGCGCCCACCCGGTGGGGTCCCGCGGTGACCGGCAGGCGCGCGTTCAGGTGGTTGTCGATCCCCGCGTCCGCGTAGTACGTCGCGTTGGCCTGAATCACCATGTTCGTGCTCGGCTCCATGGTGAACAGCCCCAACCGCTCGCCGTCGAGGGTCAGCTCGACATCGTGCGGCTCGGTCAACCCCTCGACGTTCTCGTTGCGGTTGCGCTGCAGGCGGACCTGAATCTCGTACTCGCCGTCGAAGGGAAAGACGTGGTCGACCACGGTCCCCCCTCGGGTGCCGAACGGCAGACCGTCGACGTGGTCCTCCTGGGTGCGGTCGGCCGGCACGACGACCACGCGGCTCCCCGGAGCGGGCGACCGGCTGCCCACCGCCAACTCGGCGGCGGTCCGGGCGGCGGCGAGATACCGTTCCATCAGCGTCGGCGACAACCCGCCGGTGTTCACGTTGTCGAACCCGAAGGCGGCGTCGTCCCGCGGCAGCAGCGCGGTGACGTCGATCTCCAGGGCCAGCAACTCCCGGATGGCGTTCTGATACTCGGTCCGGTTCAACCGCCGGAAGGTCTCGGTGCGGCCGGGATCGGGATTGGCCCTCGCCGCCTGGTCGAGCGCGGTCTCGATATGGGCGAGCAGGCGCTGATGGGTCGCGGCATCGGGGCGCGGACGCGGCTGCGGAGGCATCGCGCCCGCGCGCAGCTTCCTGACGACCCTCTCCCACACCTCCACGTGCGCGGCGACGTCGCCGACGTCCACGCCTTGCAGAGACAGGCCGCCCGTCTGGAGGCGGTCGTTGTGACAGGTGACGCAGTAGCGGTTGATAACCGCCCGCTCCGGGGCCGCCGGTTCGGCAACGGCGGACGCGGACGACGCCGGCTGCGCTTCCGCCGCGGCCAGCGGCAGGGCAAGGCCGGCGAGACAGACGAAGGCGCGCCGCGCGAGCCGACCCTTGAGCATCCGTTCCAGGCCTTCCGTCATCCAGGCCTCCATGGCGGGTTGTCCGATCCGGTGCATTCTACCTCATTATGGATATCGGATCACCTGGGGGGCGCCGCCGGCTCGGCCGCCCGCTCCTCGGCGCGGGCCCCGGCGAGGATGCCGGCCATCGCGTAGTTCCCCTCGTGGCACGCGTACTCGAAGATCGACACGCGATCCGCGATCCGGGTCATGGGGCGGGAGACGGTCCACGGCCGGGTGAACGTCCGGGGGTCGTCGACGGTGAACCGGTAGTCGATGGTGTCGTCGTCGACGCGCGTATAGCGTTCGGTCAGGTGCAGGGTGTCGCGCGAGCCCTGATAGCTGGTCTTGGGGTCGAAGTTGGTGGTCTCGACCACCAGCGTGTCGCCTTCCCAGTGGCCACGGGAGTCGCCCATCCACTGGCTGACGGACGGAGGAAGATGCGGCCGCCCGTCGAGCGGGATGATGCGCGGCTCGTGGATGAGCTCCTGGAAGACGACGACGTAGCCCGGCGTCTGGAAGATCTGGTAGTTGCTGCTGTACCAGCTCCCGATGCCGTTCCACCCGCGCGAGATGCAGCGGGTCCAGGGGCTGAGATCGGAATAGATGTCGGGCGAGTTGGACGGCCCGCGCGTGCTCCGCTCGGCGCGTTCGGCCTCGATTCTCGCGCGCCCTTCCGGCGACAACGCGGGAATGCGGCCGTCCGGCGGATCGACGATCAGCGACGTCCGGGCCAGGGCCCGGCCGACGTCGCGCCAGAACGCGTTGTAGTTGCCCACGCTGCCTTCACGGGGCGGCAGGTCGAAGTTGGCCCGGTTGGTCGCTTCCAGCGTCGCCGCCTCCTCGAGGGGCACGGTCTCCCGCCCCGCCAACGGCCCATCGGCGGGCCGTTCGAGCGGGGTCGACGTCTGGCTGTTCCACTGCCCCTGCAGGTCGGGATCTCCCCAGGGGGTCCGGGGCGCCGCCGGCATCGGTTCCGCGGGCCGGGACTGACCGCCGGCCGACTCCGCCGGCGCCAGCGCGATCGCGATGAGGAACACTGCGGCGAACCATCTCTGGAGCATGTCCATCCTCCTGCACTCTCGTTCCTGGGAGCCCGTGGCGAACCCCGCGCGGCACCGAGCCCGGTGAGGCGCCCGCGCCGCAAGGCGCGACGAGGACGCCGGTTGGCATACGCGAGACGCGTCCGCGCAGGATGCAACGCTGCTCGAATGCAGCGGGGCTCCTGCCGCGGGCTCCCCCCTGGACCGCATGATCGCCCACGAACGCCGCGCCTGCAAGGCCGGCCGCCGGGGGTATTGCGTGCACCGCCCGCGCAGGGCATGATGCAGGGACGCAGGACGAATGTCTGGAGGACGTGCCATGAGTCAAAGATACGGACTGTCGCTGCTGGCCGCGGTCATCACCGCCGGTGTGCTTCCCTCGTCGGCGGCGGGTCAGCCGGCGCACAGCCCCGGCCCGCGGACACCCTGGGGCGACCCCGACCTGCAGGGGATCTGGACCGGCGCCACCTACACGCCGCTGGAACGCCCGGAGACGCTGGCCGAACGCGCGTTCCTGACCGAGGAGGAGGTGGCCGGGCTCGCGGCCCTCGTGGCGCAGGAGGGGGTCGACCCGCTGCGGGCGCGCGGCATTCTCGCGGCCGATACGGAGGAGGAGCGGGAGGCCGTGACCCGCCAGTCGCAGGAGAACATCCACTACGACAACGCCGTCTGGCTGACGGAAGAAGCGCGGAAGACGTTCTCGAGCCGGCGCACGTCCCTGATCGCCGACCCGCCGAACGGGCGCATCCCGCCGCGCATCCCGCAGGCGGTGGACCGCGAAGCGGCGCGCCGGCAGGCGAGCCGGCATCTCGTCTACAACATCGACGAGCCCTCGTACGACGGCTACCACACGCGCACGCTGCAGGAACGCTGCCTGGTCTGGCGGCACGAGGGCCCGCCGATGGTGCCGCCATCCTACAACGACATGCTCCAGATCTTCCAGACCCCCGACCACGTCGTCGTCATGCAGGAGATGAGCAACAACGACGCCCGCATCATCCCCCTCGACGGCCGCCCCCACCTGCCGTCGCGCATCCGGCAGTGGCCGGGCGACTCTCGCGGGCGCTGGGAGGGCGACACGCTGGTGGTGGACACGATCAACTTCAACGAGAAGACCCACTACGAAGGATCGGCCGAGGCGTTGCACGTCGTCGAACGCTTCACCCGCGTCGACGCGGAGACGATCCGGTACGAGTTCACGGTGCAGGACGACAAGACCTGGGCGCAGCCCTGGAGCGCGGAGTTCCCGCTGATGAAACGCGACGGCCCCCTCTACGAGTACGCGTGCCACGAAGGGAACCATGACATCCGGCACATTCTCGAGGTGGCGAGGAACGTCGAGCGGCAGGCGGCCGAACGGACGCAGGACGGGGGGGAAGGACAGGACGACTCGCGTTAGCCCGGAATTCGTCGCGCGCGGCTGCGACCGCCGCCTTGCGGCGCAGCCGCCCCAACCAACGCGCCAGGCAATCGTCGCGGACGCGGAGGACAACCCCTGCCGGCAGAGACGCTGATCATCACCGGCGGAGCCGGCTTCATCGGGTCGAACCTCGTACGGCAGGCGCTGGACCACACCGCGGATCGTCTCGTCGTCGTCGACAAGCTCACCTATGCCGGCAGTCGGTCGAACCTCGCCGGGGTGCTCGACCATCCCCGGATCGCGCTCATCGAGGCGGACATCGCGGACCGCGCGGCGATGGAGCAGGTGTTCGCCGCGCATCGGCCGAGGGCGCTCGTGAACTTGGCGGCGGAGTCGCACGTCGATCGGTCCATCCACGGTCCCCGGTCGTTCATAGACACCAACGTCGTGGGCACGTCCGTGCTCCTCGAATGCGCCAGGACACACGTCGCCGGCGAGGCCCGGCGCGGCGGCCCGGCATTCCGCTTTCTGCACGTATCCACCGACGAGGTCTACGGCACCCTCGGCCCGACCGGGCGTTTCCGCGAGGACAGCCGCTACGCGCCCAACTCCCCCTACGCGGCCAGCAAGGCGGCGGCGGACCATCTGGCTCGCGCGTGGTTCCACACCTACGGCCTGCCGGTGCTGATCACGCACTGCTCGAACAACTACGGCGCGTACCAGTTCCCCGAGAAGCTGATCCCATTGATGATTCTCAACGCCCTGGACGGACGCCCGCTGCCGATCTACGGGGACGGCGGGCACGTGCGCGACTGGCTGCACGTCGAGGACCACTGCGCGGCGCTGCTGCGCGTGCTGTCGGACGGGACGCCCGGCGAACGCTACAACATCGGCGGCGGCAACGAACGGAGCAATCTGGAGATCGTCGATCTGGTCTGCGACTCCCTCGACGATCTGCGGCCGGCCCCGTCCAATCCGGCGCTGAACAGCCGTGCGAGCTACCGGACCCTCAAGACGTTCGTGCCGGATCGTCCGGGCCACGACCGCCGCTACGCCATCGACGCCTCCCGGATCGTCGCGGAGCTCGGCTGGAGCCCGCGCCGCCCGTTCCGGCAGGGGCTGCACGAGACGGTGCGCTGGTACGTCGAGCACCGCGACTGGTGTTCCCGCCGCCTCCGGATCGGGGACACCCGGTAGTCCGCCCGCGCGGCCCGCAGCGATTCAGTGGATCGGCCGGATGACCGGCGCGAGCCCGACCGCTCCCGCGACGACGAGCACGGTCGGCGGCAAACCGAGCCGCCCGGGGTCTCCGAAGCGTCATCCCCGGGCTCGTAGACCTTGATGTCGATCTGACAGGCCATCGGCGTCAGAAAGAGGCAGAGGCGGCGCCGAGGACATCCGCCTCTGCCAACGACAGCTGGTCCGTCACCGCATCGTGAGCTGCGAGCCGCACCGTTTCGGCCTTGGACCGTGCCTGATTGCACCCTGGTTGCACTATAGTGATGACACCGATGATATCGATGATGTCGCGGCCCGTCGTGGGCGTCGTGGGCGCCAGCCGCCATCCGCATGCCGAACGGTCGCGACGCGTCGGGACGTGGATCGCCCGCGCCGGCTATCACCTGCTGACGGGCGGCGGCCCCGGCGTGATGGCCGCCGTCACCGAAGCGTTCGTCGGCGTACCCCACCGCCGCGGCCTCGCCATCGGCATCCTGCCGGGCTGCGGCCGCCGTGGCCTGGAGGGCCCGGCAGGCCGGCCACCGCCGGGCTACCCGAACCGCTGGGTCGAACTCGCGATCGGCACGCATCTCGACAGTCTCGGAGCGCACAGCGGCGACGAATGGTCACGCAATCACGTGAACATCCTGTCGTCCGACGCCGTCATCATTCTGCCGGGCTCCGTAGGAACGGCGAGCGAGGCAAGGCTGTCGCTGCATTACGGGAAACCGTCGATCGCCTACCTCGATGCGCGCACCGAAGTGCCGGACCTGCCGAACGCGATTCTGGTCGAGTCGCAGTTCGCCCGGGTCGAAGCGTTCGTGCGGAACGCGTGCGAGCTCCGGCGCACGGCGCCCGGGCAGCGAGCATAGGCAACCGCGGAGCAGCTCCGCGGGATGCCGCGCCGGTTGCATCCAGCGGGGCCACTGCCACGCCGACGATGACATAATCCTGGGCGTGATGCGCTTCCCCCAGTGCCTGATGCTCGGTCTTGCCGCCGCCGGCCCGGGCTGCGGGACCGATCCGTCCGCGGCGACGACACCCGCGCCGCACGCGTGCGCCAGCTTCCTGTCGCGCACCGGCTTCGACGTCAGCGTCATGGACGCCGAGCTGATGAACTTCGGCGCCGACACGGAGTACTGCTGGGTCGATGCGATGATCCGGCCCAACATCCGCTTCGCCGCGAGCCTGCCGACGCACTGGAACGGGCGATTCGTCATGCGGGGCGGGGGCGGCTACGCCGGCCAGCAGCCGGTGAAGGGACGCGACGACCCGCTGCGGGACCAGGGCTACGTCACCGCCTCCACCGACACCGGGCACGATGCGGCCCGCTATCCTCTGGCCAGCTTCGCGTACAACAACCGGGATGGCGAGATCGACTACGCCTACCGCGCGGTCCACCTGACCGCGGTCGAGGTCAAGGCGCTCATCGACGAACACTACGGCCGGCCCGCCGACTACGACTACTGGCTCGGTTGCTCCACCGGCGGGCGCCAGGGCCTCATGTCGGCGCAACGCTTCCCCGAAGACTTCGACGGCATCGTCGCCGGCGCGCCCGTGCTCGATTTCGCGAATACCCAGATCGGCGGCGTCTGGTCGTCGCGAGCGCTGCGCGAGCACCCGATGGGGCTCGAGAAGATCGCCCGGGTCGGCGAGGCGATCTACGCGGCGTGCGACGGCCTCGACGGCCTCGAGGACGGCCTGATCGACGATCCGCGGCAATGCCGCTTCGACCCCCGGACGGACTACCCGCGGTGCGACGGCGCAGACCGCGTGGACTGCCTCACCGAGGGACAGAGCGCCGCGCTGGCGAAGATCTACGGCGGCGTCGTCAGCCGCGGCGAGCCGTACTTTCCCGGTCAGCCGGTGGGCGCCGAACTCGGCGACCCGCTCGGCTCGGCCGCGTCGCGGACGAGCGGGTGGGGCGGCTGGTTCGTGGCCCCGGGAGGCGGGTCACCGTTGCTGGAGCGCTTCGGGGTCACCTTCATGCGCTACATGGCGTTCCGGCAGGACGACCCCGACTGGTCGCTCGAGCAGTTCGACTTCGATGAGGACCCCTACCGGATGGACGCCATTCGCGGCATCCTCGACGCCACCGACTCCGACCTCACCCGGTTCCGCGACGCCGGGGGCCGGATGATCACGTATCACGGCTGGTCGGATACCGCGCTCAATCCGCTGATGGCGGTGAACTACTACGAGAATGTGCTGGGGGAGACGCCCGACGCCCCCGACTTCTACCGGCTCTTCATGGTCCCCGGCATGTTCCACTGCGCGGGCGGGCGGGGCATCAACACCATCGACGCGTTGCCGCCGTTGGTGGCCTGGGTCGAGACCGGGGAGGCGCCCGCGCGGCTCATCGGCCGGCGTGTCGACCGCGACGGCGAGGTGCTGATGACCCGGCCCGTGTGCCCCTATCCCCAGGTCGCCCGCTACACGGGCGCCGGCGGCATCGACGACGCCGCCAGCTTCGCCTGCCGGCCGCCGGCGTCCTGACGCGGCGCGCGTCTTGCGCAACGGAGCGTCCACGTATCAGGCCGCGCCGTGCCCCTGCGAGCGGTCCTCGCGACTCCCCGCAAGCTATGCCGCTGATCTACCGCCTCGCGCGGCAGGCAGCGTCACCGGAACAGGGTTGCCCCCTACGCACGCAACATCGACGCCGCCCGATCCGCCAGAGTACCGAGCACCCGCTCGAGAGCGGATCGATGCGCCTCGACCACGCCGTCCTCGGACGGGTCGGGCACCTCGAACGGGGCGCCGATGGCCACCGCGATGGAGCTGAAGGGCCGCGGAATCTGGGTCCGGTCCCAGCTCGACGCCGACCAGTGGCGCTCGGCCTCGATGTGGAAGGGCAGGATCGGGTTGCCGGTCGCCCCCGCGAGCCAGACCGCACCGGGCTGGACGCGGCGCGCCGGTCCGCGGGGGCCGTCGACGGTGAACGCGGCGGGACGTCCCGCCGCGACGTCGCGCTTGAGCTGGACAAGGGCGCGCCGGGCGCCCCGGGAGGTCGAACCGCGGGCGGTGCCGTACCCGAAGCGCCGGATGATGCGGGCGATCCACTCGCCGTCGAAGTTCTGGCTGGTCATGACCACGATGCCGCGGTCACGCCAGAACCAGGTGGCGGGCAGAATCCGCCCGTGCCAGAACGCGAAGATGGGCTCGCGCCGGCGCGCCACGATGGCGTCGTAGTGGCCCATGCCCTCGACGCGCCAGCGGAGGGTCCGGCAGAGCAGCCCGATGAGCGGCGCGCCGGCCCCGGCGATGGCGCGCGCCTGGGCAAGCTGCCAGGGGGTGAGGGAAGTGGATGCCGCGCGTGGACCGGCGTCCACGCTACATCCCTTCGTACTCGGGACCGCCGCCGCCCTCGGGAGGCACCCAGTCGATGATCTGGTAGGGGTCCATGATGTCGCACGTCTTGCAGTGGACGCAGTTCGACGCGTTTATCTGCAGCCGGCGGCCGGTGCCCGTCCCGTCGTCCACCATCTCGTAGACGTTGGCGGGACAGAAGCGCACGCACGGGTTGCCGTACTCCTCGCGGCATCGGGTGCGGCAGATGTCGGTGTCCTGCACGAGCAGGTGGACCGGCTGGTCCTCGTCGTGGCGGGTCCCCGAGTAGTACACGTTGGTGAGCTTGTCGAAGGTCAGCGCGCGGTCCACGTTGACGGCGTTGCTCGCGGTGGCCAGATCGGCCGGCCCCTCGGGATAGTAGTCGGCGAGCCTGACCAGCCGCTCGTGGCCGGCCTCGCTCGACAGCGGTTTGGCCGGCCACCGCCCGTTGGTCAGCCACGCCAGCCCCGCGAACGCGGCGCCCGCGGCCAGGCCCGCCCCGAACGCCTGATGGACGTTGCGAACCGGATACAGCTCGCGGCGGATGCCGCCGCGGTTGATGAGATCCCGGTACTTCACCAGCTGTGACGCCGACACGTCGCCGGCCCGCACCGCCGCGAAGGCGGCGTCGGCGGCGTGGATGCCGCTCTGCATCGCGAGGTGGATGCCCTTCAGCCGCATGGAGTTGAGGAACCCCGCGGCGTCGCCGACGATCAGCGCCCCGTCGAGGTGGCACCGGGGAATGGCGTACCAGCCCCCCTCCGGCAGGGCCTTCGCGCCATAGCGGGTCATCTCGCCGCCGGCGAGGAGGCCGGCCACGAGGGGATGCTGCTTGAACCGCTGGAACGCCAGGTGCGGATCGAACCGCGGGTCCCGGTAGTCGAGTCCCGCCACGAGCCCGATCGCGACCCGCCCCTCGGGCAGCACGTAGATGAAACCGCCGCCGAACTCCTCGCGCCGCAGCGGATAGCCCATCGTGTGGATGACGGTGCCCGGCGCCTCCCGATCCGGCGGAATCTGCCACAGCTCCTTGATGCCGATGGCATAGGTCTGCGGCGCCCCGGCGTCGAGCCCCTGCTTGCGGATGAGGGTCTTCGTGAGGTTGCCACGCACGCCGTCGGCGAAGATGGTGACGGCGGCCCTGATGTCGACCCCCGGCTCGAAGGTGCCCTTCTGCCGGCCCTGCTTGTCCAGGCCCCGGTCGCCGGTCCTGACCCCGACCACGCGGTCGCCGTCGTAGAGCACCTCCGTGCCCGCGAACCCCGTGAAGACGTCGATGCCCTCCGCCTCGGCCTGCTCGCCGAGCCAGCGGACGAACCGGTTGAGGGAGATGACGTAGTTCCCGTGGTTGCGCAGGGGCGGCGGCGTGATCGGCGCCCGGAACTGGGAACTCGCGGTCAGATAGTAGATGCGGTCCTGCTTCACCGGCGTCTCGACCGGCGCCCCGCGCTCTTTCCAGTCCGGCAGCAGCGCGTCGAGGCCGGACGGGTCGAGGACCGCCCCGGACAGCATGTGCGAGCCACTCTGGCGGGACTTCTCGAGCACCGCGACGGCGAGGGGCTCGCCCCCCTCCCGCCGTTGGAGCGCGGCGAGACGGATGGCCGCCGACATTCCGGCCGGACCGCCACCGACGATCAGGATGTCGACGTCGAGGGTTTCGCGCTCCATCAGGCGTCGAGGGCCGCGATTATCGCGGGCACCACGTCGAACAGGTCGCCGACGATGCCGTAGTCGGCAACTTCGAAGATGGGGGCGTCGGCGTCCTTGTTCACCGCCACGATGGTGCGGGAGCCCTTCATGCCCACCAGATGCTGAATCGCGCCGGAAATGCCCAGCGCCAGATAGAGCTTCGGGGCGACGGTCTGGCCCGAGCTGCCAACCTGGCGATCCATCGGCAGCCAGCCGGAATCGCAGATCGGCCGCGACGCCGCGACCTCGGCGCCCAGCGCGTTCGCGAGGGATTCGACCACGTTCAGGTGTTCCCGGCCCTTGATCCCGCGGCCGACCGCCACGATCCGTTCCGCCTGGGTGAGGTCCACCGCCTGCTTGGCCTCCTGGAACGGCGCCTCGACCGACTGCCGAATCGTGCCGGGCTCCAGCGTCACCGCGAACGGAGTCACCGGGGCGGGCGCCGCCCCCCGATTCAGCGCATCCGGCCGGAACGCGCCGATCTGGAAGCTGGCGAAGTGCGGCGCGGGGCCGGTGGCGGCGACGTCGGCCACGAACTTCCCCTGAAACATCGGACGCACGAACGCCAGCCGGCCATCCCGCGGCCTGACCCCGACACAGTCGGCGATCAGCGAGCGACCGAGCCGCGCGGCCAGCCGGGGGGCGAACTCGCGGGTCTGATAGGTATGCGCCAACAGGACGAGCTCCGGAGCGGTGTCCGCCACCACCGCGGCGAACGCGGCCACGAAGCCGTCGGGGGTATAGGACTCGAGCTCGGGGTGATCGACGATGAGGACCGACTCGACCGCGGCCGCCGCCAGCTCGGATCCCACCGCGGCCATGCCCGCGCCGGCGACGGCGACGCGCACCGGCTCGCCGATCTGCTGGGCGGCCACCAGCGCCTCCCGACTCGCGTTGTTCAGGACTCCGTCTCGTTGTTCGGCTATGACTAGTACCATTACGATGCGCTCACTGGGTCCGGGGTCAGATCACTCGCGCTTCTTCCCGGAGCAACTTGACCAGCTCGGCCGCCGCGTCGGTCGGTGAACCGGCGATCATTCGCGTCTGCTTGGTCTTCTCTGGCACCCGAATCTCGAGAATCTCCTGTCGCGGGACCAGATCGGCGGCCGCCTCGACCACCCGGACGTCCTTCCGCTTCGCGCCCATGATGCCCTTGAGGGTGGCGTAGCGCAGTTGGTTGATTCCGCTCTGAATCGTCAGCAGGGCCGGCGTGGGCATCGAGACCCATTGGAACCACCCGCCTTCCAGCTCCCGCTTCACCCGCAGGCGCCCGTCGGCGACCTGCACCTCCATGATGATCGTGGCATGGGGGATGCCGAGCAGCTCGGCCAGGACGACGCCGGTCTGGGCGAACCCCTGGTCATCCGACTGCAGACCGGTCAGGACGATGTCGAACTGCTCCTCGCGAATGGCGGCGGCCAGCGCCTCGGCGACCATGGCCGCGTCCGCGGTGGCCAGGCGGTCGCCTTCGACCCGAATCGCCCGGTCCGCCCCGCGGGCCAGCGCTTCCCGGACCACCTGGCCCACCCGGGCCGGGCCGGCGGAGCAGACCACCACTTCCCCGCCATGCTGCTCCTTGAGCCGAAGCGCCTCTTCCAGGGCATAGGCGTCCGGCTCGTTCATCTCGAAGCTGGCGTCCCGATCCTGGACCCAGGTACGGGCCTCGTCGACCCGGAGCGGCCACTCGCGGGTCACGACCTGCTTGACACAGACGGCGATTCTCATCCGTTCCTTTTCTCGCGTCGCGCCGATCCGCCGGCGTCATGCATGGTGGCGCCTGAACAGCAACGCGGCGTTGGTCCCGCCGAATCCGAACGAGTTCGACAGGGCGTACTCCATCGCGGCCGATCGCTTCACGTGGGGCACGTAGTCCAGGTCGCAATCCGGGTCGGGGTTCTCGAGGTTGATCGTGGGCGGAATGATCTGTTCCCGCATCGCCAACGCCACGATCCCGGCTTCGACCCCGCCCGCCGCCCCCAGCAGATGACCGGTCATCGACTTCGTCGACGACACCGCCAGCTCCCGGGCGTGCGCCTCGAAGCACCGCTTGATGGCCAGCGTCTCTATCCGGTCGTTGAACGGCGTCGATGTCCCGTGGGCATTGATGTAGTCGACCTGGTCCGGCGCGATGCCGGCCTGCGCGACGGCCGCCCGCATCACGCGGAAGGCGCCGTCCCCGTCCTCGGCCGGCGCGGTGACGTGAAAGGCGTCCGCGGACATGCCGTATCCGACGAGCTCCGCGTAGACCGGCGCCCCGCGCTCGAGCGCCCGGGTGCGTTCTTCGAGAATCACGACGCCGGCGCCCTCGCCGATGATGAAGCCGTCCCGATCCCGGTCGAAGGGGCGGCAGGCGCGCGTCGGCTCGTCGTTGCGGGTCGAGAGCGCACGCATCGCCGCGAACCCGCCGACGCCCAGGGGCGTGATCGCCGCCTCGGACCCGCCCGCCACCATCACGTCCGCATCGCCCCGCAGGATGGTCTCGAACGCGTCGCCGATGGCATGCGCCGACGCCGAGCAGGCGGTGCAGGTCGCCGAGTTCGGTCCCTTCGCACCCAGGCGAATCGATACCTGTCCCGCCGCCAGGTTGATGATCGTGGCGGGAATGAAGAAGGGCGATATCTTTCGCGGTCCACCCTTGATCAGCGCGTGATGCTCGCGCTCGATGGTGCTGAACCCACCGATGCCCGACGCGATGTACACGCCCACGCGGGGCGCCAGATCCGGCGTCACCTCCAGCTGCGCATCGGCGCGCGCGAAATCGGCCGCGGCGATGGCGTACTGGATGAAGACGTCCATCTTCTTGACGTCCTTTCGGGTGATGAAGGCGAGCGGATCGAACCCGCTCACCTCCCCGGCGATACGCGCCGCGTAGCCCGAGGGGTCGAACTTCGTGATCGGACCGATCCCGCTCCGGCCCTCGCACAGCGCCTCCCAGGTCGCCGCCGTACCGATACCGAGTGGCGACACGAGGCCGACACCCGTCACCACAACCCGCGTGCTCACATTCACTCCCGTCGGAGCCGCCTATTACTTTTTCGAGTGCGCCTCGATGTACTCGACGGCCTCTTTGACGCGGGTGATCTTCTCCGCGTCCTCATCCGGTATCTCGAGGCCGAACTCCTCTTCGAACGCCATCACGAGCTCCACGGTGTCGAGCGAGTCGGCCCCAAGGTCGTCCACGAACGATGCGTCCGACGTCACCTCTTCATCGTCGACACCGAGCTGCTCCACGATGATGCTCTTCACTTTTTCAGCAACCGCCATTCACTTGCCTCCTACATGTACATTCCACCGTTCACCGCCAGCACGTGCCCTGTAACGTACGCCGCCTCGTCCGACGCCAGAAAGCAGATGGCGCCCGCGACATCATCGGTCGTTCCCAGTCGGCCCATCGGTATCTGCGCGAGCATCGCGGCATGCGCGGACTCGTGCAGCCGTGCCGTCATGTCGGTGTCGATCATGCCGGGGGCGACCACGTTCACCGTGATCCCGCGCGAGGCAACCTCCCGCGCCAGTGCCTTCGAGAACCCCTCCAGACCTGCCTTGGACGCTGCATAGTTGGCCTGGCCGGCGTTGCCCATGCGCCCCACCACCGAACCGACGTTGATGATGCGACCGCCGCGTTGCCTGATCATCGGACGCAACACCGCGCGTGCGCACGTGAACGCCGCCGTCAGGTTCGTGGCGATGACCGCGTCCCAGTCGGCGGGCGACATCCTGAGCGCGAGCTGATCGCGGACGATGCCGGCGTTGTTGACCAGCACGTCGATGCGGCCGTACTCGTCGAGGGCGGTCCGGACCATCGCATCGATGCGCTGCCGGTCGGTGACGTCGACGCTGACGCCGACCGCCCGCCCCCCGCCGGCGCGAATCTCCGCCGCCACTCCGTCGGCATGGTCGCCGCGCGCCGCCGCCACCACCGCCGCGCCCGCCGCCGCGAGCCGTCGCGCCACGGCCCGGCCGATGCCGCGCGAGGCGCCGGTCACGATGGCAACGCGGTCCCGCAGGCTGCCGAGCATATCGCTCCCGATCACGCCGCCAGGGCGGCCACCGCGTGATCGACGCCATCCGGGTCGGCGACCGACAGCAGACGCGCGTTGCGGTCGATTCTCCGGATGAGACCGCTCAACACCGCCCCCGGGCCTACCTCAACATACGTGTCGACACCCTCCGACGCAAGGCGCAGAACAACCTGCTCCCACCGGACCGGCGCCGTGACCTGATCCACCAGGGCGGAAATCGCGGCGGCCGCGTCCCGTTTCGGCTCGGCGTCCAGATTGGCCACCACGGGGATGGCCGGATCGGAAACCACCAGCGCGCGAAGATCCCGCTCGAGCCGATCCTGGGCAGGCTGCATCAGCGCACAATGAAACGGCGCGCTGACCGGCAGCCGCCGCACGCGTCTGGCGCCGAGCTCCTTCGCGCGCTCACCGGCCCGCTGCACCGCCTCGGACGCGCCCGCGATGACGATCTGACCCGGGGCGTTGAGGTTCGCCGGGCTCACCACCTGATCCTGGGCCGCCTCCCGGCACGCCCGCTCCACCAGCGGCCCGTCCAGGCCCATCACCGCGGCCATGGCTCCGTCCCCGACCGGCACCGCGTCCTGCATGTAACGCCCCCGGTTGCACACCGTGCGCACCGCGTCGCCGAACGACAGGGTGCCGGCCGCCACATGCGCCGAGTACTCACCCAGGCTGTGACCCGCCAGCCAGCCGGGCCGCACCCCTCGACCGATCAGCGCCCGCGCCGCCGCCGTCGAGACGGTGAGCAGCGCCGGCTGGGTATGCTCGGTCAGAACGAGCTGATCGGCCGGCCCCTCGAAGCAGAGCGTACTGATGCCGATCCCGAGCGCCGCGTCGGCCTGCTCGAACGTCTCGCGGCATTCCGGGAACCGGTCGGCAAGCGCCTGCCCCATTCCCACGTGCTGCGAACCCTGGCCCGGAAACACGAATGCGATCATGGACAGGCTTCGACGATGGGCGAACGATCCCGACCCGCAGAGGCGCCGGGTCAGGACTCCTTGATCGGCCGTACCTGACGGCCACGGTAGTAGCCACAGTGCGGGCACACCTGATGCGGCGGTTTCTGCTCGTGACACTGCGGGCACTCGCCCAGGTGCACCGGTTCGAGATTCTGATGCGTACGGCGCTTCGCCGTGCGTGATTTGGAGTGCCGTCGTTTCGGATTGGCCATGTCTTTCTCGAATCCTCCGGTGCTGCCGCCCTAATGTTTCAACAGCTGTTTCAGCCCGGCCAGTCTGGGGTCCTCCCAGGTGTCGACACATTGACACGGGACCGCGTTCCGGTTGCCTCCGCAGACGATGCAGAGTCCCCGGCAGTCCGTGCGGCACAGCGGCTTCATCGGCAACACGAGCTGGAACTGCTCCTGAACCAGATGCCTCAAGTCGATCTCTTCGTCCCGGTAGAACGCGGTGCCCAGGTCCTCTTCCTCGATCCGGACCTCAGCGTCGCCGCGGTTCTCGGAGGCGGGCAGATACAGGAGGTCTACGTCCACGCCGACTTCAAGGCGGAAGGGCTCCAGACACCGACTGCAATCGAGCTCCAGATCCCCTTCGATCCGACCCGACAGCCGATACTGGCTTCCGCCCTTCCGGACCAGCAGATCGAGGGTGACCACGCAGGCGACCCGATACTGCCGCTCGCCGTCCGGGGTCAGCGACCCGGCGGGGAACCGGCGGTGGACATCGGTCCGTGGTCCCTCGATGGTCCGGAGGTCGAGAAAACCGGAGGACGCCGCCTCCTCCGTCCCGACTGCCCTCGGCTCCATCTCAATCGACTCCGACCACGGTGGCGAACGGCTCACGGACCGGTGCGCCAGACGAATCCAGGATTATAACCTCGAGGTTTCCTTCTCGTTACATCTAAAGCTGCGAGCCTGGGGAAAAACCCCCGCGGCATGCTGGAACCATGCGCGACAACATTCATTCCCCGCCCGGCTCGTCCTGCCTGCGGGACGCTTCGGCCACCCAGGGCCGCGGGATGAAGAGGCGCTTGTACAGGTGCACGGCGAACCGATCCGTCATGCCCGCGATGAAGTCCCGCGCCGCCGCATCGATCCCGTCCACCTCCAGCGTGCGCGGGTCGAGAAACCCGTCGGGCGCCTGGCGCACCCGTTCCCAGAGCCCCCCGATGATGCCGGAAGCCTTGGCGATCTCGGCGGTGGCCACCCGGTTCTCGTACACCGCCTCGAACAGGAACGCCCGCAACGCCGTCAGGGCGTTCAACACCGGCGGACTCATGCGGAGCTCCACGTCGGGTCTCGTCGCACGGGTTGCGGTCACCAGGTCGGACACCAGCGCGCCGATCCGCTCGGACGACGTGCGTCCGAGCCGATCGAGAGGAGCCGCCGGAAGGTCGGACGTATCGAGCACGCCCGCGCGGACCGCGTCGTCGATGTCGTGGTTCACGTAGGCGATCATGTCCGCGACCCGCGCGACCTGCCCCTCGAGAGTCGCCGCCCGCCGGGCCGGCTCCATGCCGAGCGGCGCGCCGTCCTTGCCCTTCGAGTGCTTGGCGATCCCGTTGCGGACCTCCCACGTCAGGTTGAGCCCGCGGCGGCCCCGTTCGAGCACGTCGACGATGCGCAGGCTGTGCTCGTAGTGATTGAATCCCCCCGGCATCAACCGGCTCAGGACTCCTTCTCCAGCGTGGCCGAACGGGGTGTGGCCAAGATCGTGGCCGAGGGCGACCGCCTCGGTGAGGTCCTCGTTCAGGCCGAGCACCTTGGACACGGTCCGGGCGATCTGGGCCACCTCCAGGGTATGGGTGAGCCGCGTCCGGTAGTGGTCGCCGGCCGGAGAGAAGAACACCTGGGTCTTGTGCTTGAGCCGGCGAAACGCCTTGCTGTGCACGATCCGATCGCGGTCGCGATGGAACGCCGGCCGAATCGGATCCTCGGGCTCCGCCCGGAGCCGCCCTTTCGACTCCCGGCTGCGCGCCGCGTACGACGCGAGGTGCTGGGCCTCGCGAGCCTCCAACTCGTGTCGGATCATGCCAGCGTGTGTCCCGTCCCGGCGCGGATGCCGGCATCGAGCAGCTCCACGACCGCCTCGCTGGTCGCAGGATGCTCACCGGGGGTCCCCACCCAGTGCACCCCGGCCTCTTTTCTGAACCAGGTCATCTGCCGGCGGACGTAGCGTCGGTTCTCGCGCACAATCAGGTTCCGCGTGCTGCAGAGATCGCGCTCGCCGCGCAGATGCTCAAGGGCCTGGCGATACACGAGCCCCCCGAACGGCCCCGCATCCTCCGGCACGCCCTGTGCGAGCAGCCCGCGAATCTCGTCCAGCAGACCGCCGGCGAGCTGCCGGTCGACCCGATCCGCGATCCGGGCTTCGAGCTGCTCGATCGGCAACCGCAGTCCGACGGTGACCACGGCATGGCCGGCAATCGGCGAACAAGTCTCGGCGAAGTGGTCGGTCAGGGTCCGGCCGGTCAGCAGGAACACCTCCAGCGCCCGGATCAGGCGTTTCTCGTCGGACGGATGAATCCTGCGCGCCGAGACCGCATCGTGTCGGGCCAGAAACCGGTGCAGGGCGCCGCACCCCCGCCGCCGGGCCACCCTCTCCAGCCGGGCTCGGAGCTCGGCATCGCGTCCCGGCCCCGCGAACAGCCCGCGCGTCAGGGCCCGATAGTAGAGACCGGTGCCCCCGGCCACGATCGGAAGCCGGCCTCGATTGGTCACTTCCTGCACGATTCGCGCCGCATCGCGGCTGTATCGTGCCGCCGAGTACACCTCGACCGGATCGACGATATCGATCAGATGATGCGGAATCCCCCGCTGCCGGCCGGCGGGGACCTTGTCGGTCCCGATGTCGAAGCCGCGATAGACCGCCGTCGAGTCGCATCCCAGGATCTCGCCGCCGACGCGCGCGGCGATCGACAACGCGAGCTCGCTCTTGCCGGTCGCCGTCGGTCCGACGAGGGCGAGCAGCACCGGCCGGCCGGCCGCGTCCCGCAGGCCGATGCGTTGTCGCACGTTCCACCTGGCCTCGTTCGGAAACCGCCGCCCTGGCGGCTCCGCCGGCCGCCCAACCAACCCGGCAGAAGTCCGCGCCGTTGCACGGCCCGGACTCCCTACCCGAGAAGCGCCCACGCCACTACGACCGTCAACAGGATCAGGAGACCGATTTGCTGGCGTTCGGTCAGCCGCAGCGGCTCGGTCATGGGCCGGGATCAGCGGCCCGGCGGCCGCTCGTTGAAGTAGAACGTCACCGTGAAGAAGACCTGGTCTTCCGGATACTCGGGGGGCAACGGAGTGGTCGGGTTCGACCCGCGAATCGCGTTGAACGCGGAGTTGGTGAACGCATCAACGGTCGACGGTCTCTCCACCGCGAGATCCGTCAGCGCCCCGTCCATGTGGACGTTGAAAGTCAGGACGACGTTCCCCGACATCGACATCGCCGCGTAGGGAATGAACCAGTTGCGATAGATCTGGGCGCGGAATCGCGCGAGCCAGGAGCCGAAGTCGACCCCCTTCGAGTCGAACTGGATGTCGGGACCGTAGCGATCGGTGCGGCCGCGCAGGTTGTAGTAGGACTGGTTGCGGGCCACGCTGTCGAGCCCCCGCAACGCCCGGTTCAGAATCGTCCCCGGACCGTCGCCGAGCGGAAGCCGCAGCGTCCCGCGCTCGGCCAGCGCCTCGGTCTCGCCCTCCCCCTCGCCGGGGTCAGCCTCCAGGGCCTCCCGTTCGGGGGCGTCGGCGAACCCGTTTTCGACCCCGTCCACCGGCTCTGTCAGGGCCGCCTCCGCCGCCTCCGGATCCGCACCCTGCGAGGTCAGCGGGTCGAACCCGTCCGCCGGGTCCGGGGTCTGAACGAACTCGAACGAGTTCCCTTCGGCATTGGGCAGGTCGTTCAGCGGATCCTCCGCCTGGATCGGGGACTGTGCGACCCGGTCCAGATCCGACAGGTCGGCCTCGAGGAGAGGCGCGGACGCCGGGGGGTCGACCAGGGTGTCGACGAAGATGAACTGCGGCCGATCGTCGGGCACCTGCCGCAGCGCCAGCCGTTCGGCCGCCGCCATCTCCGCCATTTCCGCGAGCCGTTCGGCTCGGCGCTCCATCGCGTCCTGCACGAACTGCAGACGGGGCCCCAGGATCACCAGCAACCCTAACAGCAGATGGGTGAACAACGACAGCAGGGCGCACTCGCGCCAGGACATCGCCGACTCGACGGTCGGGGTCTCGAAGTGCCGGCTCTCGAGGTCAAAGTACATGGGACGGGAGCTTGCTTCCCAGTATACCGCGCGTTCAACGTTCTATCGGCTTGCGGGCTACGTAGAGATACACGATCCCCAGGGCCAGCCGCTGGACGCGGACCTCGTCGAATCCGCCGTCGCGCAGCATCGCGGCCAGCGCATCGGGACCGAGGAAGGCATGGACCGAGGCGGGCAGATAGGCGTAGGCCTCCGCATGCCGCGACAGCCAGCGGCCGATGCGAGGCAGCACCTGCCGGAAGTACCACATATACACGGCCCGAATCAGCGGCAGGCGCGGCTCGCCGAACTCCAGGATCGCCAGCCGGCCGCCCGGCTTGAGGACCCGGGCGATCTCCCGGACCGCCAGCGCCGGATCGACCACGTTGCGGATCCCGAATCCGATGGTCGCCGCATCCATCTCCGCCGGCGCGCACGGCAGCCGGCAGGCGTCCCCGCGGACCAATCGCACGCGCGGATCGAGCCCGCACGCCCGCACCTTGCGGCGGCCGATCTCCAGCATCGCCCCGGCGAAGTCGACGCCGAGAACGGTCCGTGGCGGAGCGTCCCGGCGGCAGGCGGCGATCGCGAGATCGGCGGTTCCGGTACAGACGTCGATCACCCGGGCGCCGGCCGGGGGCGCGATCGCCCCGATCGCCTGCCGCCGCCAGCGCCGATCGAGTCCGGCGCTGAGCACATGGTTGAGGCGGTCGTAGCGATGGGCGATCGCATCGAACATCCCCGCGATGCGTCCCGGAGTCTTGTCGAGCGGCGGGGTGCCGTCCCCGGAGAGGTGACGCGCCGGGTCCCCCCTCATCCCGTCCATGGGGGATAGAGGGCGTGCGAGACACCCAGCGCGTCGAGGATCTTCCCGGCCATGAAGTCGGCCAGATCGTCGAGCGTCCGGGGCCCCTGGTAGAACGCCGGCATCGCCGGCAGCACCGTCGCCCCCGCCTCGGCGGAAGCCACCATGTTGCGAAGCTGCGGCAGGCTCATCGGGGTCTCCCGCGGCACGATCACGAGGGGACGGCGCTCCTTGAGCATGACGTCGGCGGCGCGTTCGATGAGGGTCCGCGACAGTCCGTGCGCCACCCCGGCCAGGGTCTTCATCGAACAGGGCACGATTACCATCCCCTCACAACGGTAGCTGCCGCTGGCGATAGTCGCCCCCACGTTGCGGTTGCTGTGGACCACGAGGGTGCCGGCGCGCACCCCCACGCCATAGCGGGTGGTCAGGTACTCGACGAGCCGGTCGCAGGAAGCGGCCTCGCCGAGCTCGTCGTGCAGCAGTCGGCGCCCGAACTCGGATACCACCAGCTCGACCCGACACCGGTCGGCGAGGAGGGCCGCGACGGTGCGCACCGCGTACAGGGCGCCGCTCGCCCCGGTGATCCCCACCGAGACGCAACGCTCCCGGTCATCCGGCATAGAGGGCACCGGCCGTCGCGGCGAGATAGAAGAGCCCCACGTAGCCATTCAGATCGAACGCCTGCTTCACCCGCGAGAGATCGTCCGCCCGAACGAGGGACTGTTCCCAGACCAGCAGCATCGCCACCCCGCCGACCCCCGCGAGATACCCGCCGCCGAGAGGTGCGACGAGAGCCACGGCGGCCATCGCCGCCACCGTCACCACGTGCAGCCCGCGCGCGATCACCAGCGACCGGCCCACGCCGAAACGGACCGGAATCGAACGGAGGCCCTGCGCGCGATCGAACTCGAGATCCTGACAGGCGTACAGAATGTCGAATCCCGCGACCCACGTGCCGATGGCCAGAGCCAACAGCCAGGGTTCCCACCCGCCGCGCCCGCCCGCGGCCAGCCATCCGCCGACCGGGGCGACGGCGAGAGCCAACCCCAGGAACAACTGCGTCCAGCTCGTGAACCGTTTCGCCAGGGAGTACCAGAACACGATGGCGAGGGCGAGGGGGGACAACAGCAGACAGATCCAACCGAGCTGCGTGGTCACGAGGATGAAGGCGAGCGAGGACAGGGCCACCAGCCCGATCGCGTCCCAGCGCGAGAGCACCCCGCGCGGCAGCTCGCGATTGGCGGTTCTCGGGTTCAGGGCGTCGTACCGCGCATCGACCAGTCGATTGAACCCCATCGCGGCGGTCCGGGCGGCCACCATGGCCGCGACGATCCAGCCGATGCGGGCGAGCGTCAGGGGATGCTCCCGGGCCGCGAGAAGCGCGCCGACGAGGGCGAACGGGAGCGCGAAGACCGAGTGGCCGAATCGCACGAACGAGAAGCAGGATCGGATGTACCGGAGCGCCGGAGATATCATGTCGAGCTGTCCGGATTCCGGACATCGAGCCGTGTGACCCGGTCCGGGGTGATGCCGCCCACCAGGTATTCTTCCACATCGCCCACCCCGGCGGGAATGCGCACCCCGATGAGGTCGGCGCGGAGGCCCGGCGCGATGGTGCCGAACTCGTCGTCGAACCCGAGCGCCTCGGCCCCTTGACGCGTCGCACACGCCAGCAGCCGGCGGGCCGGCGCGGACGGCGCGAGGCTGCGCATCAGGGCCAGCTCGCTGAACAGGTTGAGGTCGGGAGCGCTGGCGAGGCTGTCGGTGCCGACGGCAAGCGGCACGCCGGCGCGCAGGAAGCGCTCTATCGGCGGGGGGCCGACCCCGGTCCAGACGTTGCTCCGCGGACAGGTCACCAGAAACACGCCCCGTTCGGCCAACCGGCGCAGCTCCAGGTCGGTCAACTGGACGCCGTGGACGACGACGAGCCCCGCGCGCAGCCAGCCCAGGCGATCCAGATACTCCACCGGGCCGCACCGCGGCGGTGTCCACGCGGGATCCCAGTGCCCGATCCGGTCGAGCAGATCGCGCCAGGGGCCGCTTCCACTGCGCAGGAACTCCAGCTCTTCGGGCGATTCCGCGAGGTGGATCGACCGGGGACCGCCGAATCGCTGCCGGACCACCGCATCCAGGGCCGCGAACGCGGCCCGACCGACCGAGAACGGGGCGTGCGCCGCCATCCCCACCCGGACCCCGCCGGCCGCCGCCACCGAGCCGAGGTCGGCCGCCGCCGCGTCCACCGCGGCCGACGCCCCTCGGTCGGGGAAGGCCAGAACCTCACGGAACAGACGGGCCGGCATCCCTGCCTGCGCCAGGATCGGCGCCGCCGCCGCGGTGTTGCCGATATCGCCGAGCAACCCCGTGCCCGACGCCCGCGCCTCGGCGATGGCCCGGCGGATGGCGTCCGGATCGGGCGGCCCCGCCTCCGCCCGGCGCTGCAGCAGGCTGTCGACCCACTGCGGCATCGATGCGGCCGGCGGCACCGTGCCCCGCAACTCCGAGAGCTCCAGATGGGTATGCGCGTTGACCAGCGCCGGCAGGATCGCGGCGCGCCCCAGATCGACGACCGCGGCCGGCGCTCCACCGGCGTCCGCCGCCGTCCCGACCCCCACGACCCGGCCGTCGCGGACATCGACCCGCCCCCGATGCACGGGAGGAGTTGCGATCGGCAACACCCAGTCGGCGATATAGCGCATCCGCGGCGCGGGGTCACGCCGGGCGCGGGTCGGGCGCTGACCGCCGTTCCTTGCCGGGACGGCTGCGCGCCGGGTACCGGGACAACTCGGCCGGTATGGAGGTGTCGCCGGGCGCGCGGGCCACCGCGAGCGTCGTGCGGCGGGGTATCGCCTGGCGGCGAAAGAGAGGGTCCCCCAGAAGGTCGTAGGTCATGTTGCGCCGTTTCGGCACATAGCCGGCATCTTCGATGTTGCGGACGATCTCCGCCTCGTCCATGCAGTACTCGGCGCCGGCGGCGCGGACCACGTTCTCCTCGATCATGACGCTGCCCATGTCGTTCGCGCCGAAGGCGAGGCTCAACTGGCCGACCTTGCCCCCCTGGGTGACCCACGACGCCTGGAGGTTGTCGAAGTTGTCGAGGACGATACGGGAGAGCGCGAGGGTGCGCAGGTAGTCGATTCCGGTCGCCTCCACCCCGGACAGCTCCGTGTTGGAGGGCTGATAGCTCCAGGTGATGAAGGCGGTGAACCCGCCGGTCTCGTCCTGCAGTTCCCGCAGCCGGCACAGGTGCTCGACCCGTTCGGCCGGGGTATCGACGCTGCCGTACATCATGGTCGCCGTCGATCGCAGGCCCGCCTCGTGCACCACCCGCATCACCGACAGCCACTCGTCGGCGGTCGCCTTGCCGTAGCAGTTCAGCTCGCGGCGGACGCGGTCGACGAGAATCTCGGCGCCCCCGCCCGGTACGCTGTCGAGGCCGGCGCGGATCAGGCGGCGGACCACGACCGGCACCGGCTCCTGGGACAGTCGCGACAGGTGCAGGATCTCCGGCGGGGACAGGGCGTGGAGCCTGAAATCGGGATACCGGGACTTGACCGCGGCGAACAGGTCCTCGTACCACTGCAGCGGGAGATCCGGGTTGTGCCCGCCCTGCAGCAGCAACTGCTGCCCCCCCACCGCGCGCGTCTCGTCGATCTTGCGGAACAGCTCGTCGAAGCCCAGCACGTAGCCGTCGCCGGACCCGACCGGACGATAGAACGCGCAGAAGTTGCATCGGGCCACGCAGACGTTGGTGTAGTTGACGTTGCGATCGATGATGTAGCTCACGACGCCGGACGGATGCTTGCGCGCCCGGATGGTATCGGCGAGGCGGCCGAGCAACGCCGTCGGCGCCCCGGTGTAGAGCTGCAACGCTTCGCGGCCATCGATCCGCTGGCCGTCGAGCACCCGTGCCACGATCGACGCAATGGTCATTCTGCCGGCCACCCGTAGAAGCGGAGGTCCCGTTGCACCTGGACCAGCCGCTGCTCGTAGGCGTAATCGTAGAACTTCCGGAGGCCGTCGTGCGCCCGCTCGTCGAGGCCGAACGACACGTTCTCGCGAAGATACCGCCGGCCGGTCTCCCGCCGCTCCTCGTTGTCGGGACAGTGGCGGGCCACGATGTCGTCGATGGCCTGCTCTCCCTGCGCGCGCGCCGCCGCGAGCGCCTGCCCGTGCTCGGCCGCCAGCGCATCGCGACGCCCGACCCAGGCCGCCCAGACGAACGGCAGCGAGGTCAGAACCGTCCACTCCTCGCCGAGGTCGACCTTGTCGAGACCCTTTTGCTCGTGATCGAGGAACAACGCGGCGTCGCCGATGATCAGGGCGGCGTCGCACCGCTTCAGCATGACGTCCAAATCGGGACGGAGCCTCACGAGCTTCGGTTCGATCTCCCAGGACTCGGCGCACAGAATCCGGAGAAGCGTGGCGGCAGTCCGGGAATTGCTGTCGACCGCGATCGACCGGAGCGACGTCACCGGCCGGTTGGTGAACAACGCGACCGAGGCCACCTCTCCCTCCGACGCCACCGCGAGATTGGGCACCATGCGGTACTCGGCGTTCTGCAGGTACTCGATGGAGGGAATCAGCGCGAGATCCGCCGAGCCCTCGTGAAGGTGGGCGGCGCATCGAGCTGGCAAGTCGAACTGCAGATCGAAGAGGCCGGTCCGGAGCTCGAGGCCTTCAACGAGCGGCCTCGCG
This sequence comes from Vicinamibacterales bacterium, assembly GCA_965215895.1. Classification (GTDB taxonomy): domain Bacteria; phylum Acidobacteriota; class Vicinamibacteria; order Vicinamibacterales; family UBA8438; genus JAJEEA01. The sequence goes on from CBDCEY010000004.1 coordinate 32,006, forward strand.
TTCAGGTATTCCACGGCGCTGACGCGAACTGAACTCATGACTCGAGTGCCTCGAAACGGCCGTTCCGCGGGACGGGGGAAAAACCGGCCGCAGTGATGTTCCGGCGAATCTCCTCCCGCGGAGACCGCCGCCACCCCTGTTCGCTCGTTGCGACGGCCGGCACCGCGTCGACGTCATCAGCGCCGAAGGTCAACGCCACCTGGGCCAGCTTCGGACCGTGGCGGGACCAGTCGACCTGAATCGAGTCGATATTGTCAACCAGGAGTCGCGCCAGCGCAACCTGCCGCAGGTCGTTGTAGCCGGTGGTCGGCGGCGACGGCTCGACCGACGCCAACGGGGCCAGGGTGCGGCAGACGCTGCCGATACCGTCCCAGGATTTCACCCGCCGCATCAACCGCCAGGCCTCGCTCCCGACCGCCTCCCCGAGGGTCAGCCTGGAGACCTCCGAACCGCTGCCGCGCAGGACGGCAACCACCGGTTCCGGGTCCGCCAGGGCATCCGCGGCGAGCGACGCAAGCTGCGCCAGCCCGGCTTCCCGCAGCTCCACCAGCAAGTCGCCGAGCCGAACCGGATCATGCCCGCACAGCGCATCGAGGTCTCCGTAGGCGAACCCGGTGACCGGCACTCCCCCGGCCTGAGCGGCCAGGGCCCGAACCGCGGCCACCGCCGACTCGGCCGTCGCCGGCCGGCCCTCCAGGCGCACCTCACCGGCATCCCGACCGAGCGGATCGGCCAGCACGGGGGCGGAAACCGGCACCGGGACGAGCTGCACGAAGGTGGTCCGGTCCGCGTGCCGGCGGCGCCGCGCGGTGTCGGCGGCGATGCCGAAGGCGATCAGGTCGTGTCCGCTGGTCAACGCCTGCCAGTCCCGATCTTCGAGGACGGCGCCGGCCTCGATCTTGTCGAGGGCCGCCGCCAGGTCGTCATCCATGGCCGTCACCGCCTCTGCGCCTCCCGCGTCGTTCATGTCACCTGCCCTTGATGGCACCTGTCGATCACCCGTTGGTGCAATTCTGTTGCCGCCAGCCCGGCGATCGTCGCCCTGCGGCTCCGCTCACCGCCCGGCCAACCCTCCCGGAGCCCCGGGTTCGCCGCGCACCGCGGCCGCCACCCGCACGGCCAGGGCCAGCGCCCGCCGCCCCCCGCTCCCGTCGACCCGCGGGGCGGGTCCCCCGGAGACCGCCTTCACGAACTCCTCGAGCTCGAGCGCGAGCGGCTCGCCCGGCGGCACCTCGACCCGCCCGCCATCGATGGCCGGCATCCCGCTCGCGGTGCGTCTGACGCGCCACGTCTCGACCTCCTGCCGGACACAATCGACCGAGATACAGGCATCCGGCTGGAAGAACCGCAGCTTGCGCACGCGGTCCCGGCTGATCCGGCTCGCGGTCAGATTCGCGATGCATCCTGACATGAAACGGAGCCGGACGTTTGCGATGTCGACGTGATCGGTCAATACCGGGACTCCGACCGCCTCGATGGCCGCCACCTCCTCACCGACGGCGGTCTGTACGATATCGAGGTCGTGAATCATCAGGTCGAAGATGACATCGACATCCAGACTGCGCGGTGAGAAGGCGCCGATGCGGTGCACCTCGATGAAGCGCGGCGCCTCCACGACGGGCAGGGCGGCGGTCACCGCCGGATTGTAGCGCTCGGTATGTCCGACTGCCAGTACCGCCCCGCCGGCCCGCGCGGCCGCGATCATCTCGTCCGCTTCGTGGAGGGAGCGCGCCATCGGCTTCTCGACGAGCACCGAGATGCCCCGTTCGAGCAACGGGACCGCCACCGCGTGGTGGCGGTCGGTCGGAACCGCCACGGTGACCGCGTCCACCCGGCCGTGCAGTGCGGCCGCGTCAGTCTCCGGCCGCACGCCGGTCTCGGACGCGACGCGGGACGCGACCTCCGGATTGGCGTCGACGATCGCTACGAGCCGCACGCCGGACGACGCGGACAGGATCCGGGCATGATGGCGCCCGAAGTGCCCGGCACCGACCACCGCCATCCGGGGACCGGCAGATTCGGCGGCGCGGGTCATGAGGCCAGCAACCCGACGGGGCGCGACACCCCGCGAGAGGATCGGCCCCGGGAGAAGACGGCTCGCGCGCTCATCCTGCTTCACTCTCCCGTCCCACCACCGCCGCTCCCTGGGCGTCCGCCCGGGCGTAGAACTCGGCTCCGTCGAGCACCAGGGTTCGTCCGGCGTCGACGGAAAGCACGCGGGCGCCGGCCTTCTCCATCGCGGCCAGCGTCGGCAGACCCACCACCGGCACGTCGAACCGCATGTCCTGGGTCGGCTTGGCGACCTTGACGATGCAGACGCCCGGCCCTGCGAGCTCGCCCGCGCGGGCGATGACCGCATCGGTGCCCTCCATCGCCTCGACCGCCACCACCGCCCGGTCCTTGACGGCGATGGTCTGGCCGATGTCCAGACCGGCCACCGCGTCCGCCATGCGGTAGCCGAAGTCCAGGTCCGCCTGCTCGTCAGCGGACGGCGGACGCGCCGTCAGCACACCGCTCGCGGCCAGCAGCGGCCGCAGAAAGGCGGTCGAGTTCTCGAGCTCGATCCCATGATCCGCCAGCACGTCCGCCACCGCCGAGATCACCGCATCGGTGTTTCTCGTCTTGAGACGGCCGAGCAGCCTCAGGCCGGTCAGATCCGGAACGAAATCCGTGAACAGCCTGGTGTGCTTGACCTGCCCGGCCATGACCGCCCGGGTCACCCCCGCGCCCTGCAGGATCGCGATGCACTTGCCGACCTGTCCCAGGGAGACCCAGTGCAGGTCGGCCGGCGGATGGGCGGCCGCCGCCTCGGTCAGCGCCGGGCTGGTTTCTTCCTTGATGGCGACAATGGTCACGTCGTGGCCGAGCCGGCGCGCGCCCTCCAGCGCCAGGAACGGAAACCGGCCGTTCCCCGCGATCAGTCCGAGTCGCATGACGCCGCAGCCCTGCCCCCAGGTTGTCGCCCGCGGGCGCCGGCCCAACCGGCAGCCCGTGGCAAAGGGCCCAGCCGCATTCGACCGGCGAGGTCTCGGTGCGACGCGGAATTCCGCCGCGGGCCAGCCGCTCGTGGTGAAAGCGCCCGCTGCCTTCGAGCGGCGGTGCATCCCGCGCCTCGCCGCTCTCGGTGCAACGCGGGGTTCCACCACGGGCTGCTAGTCATCGCCTGCCATCACCTCGATCCGGCGGGTGCGCCGGCGGAGATGGACCCCTCGCCGGGACGAGCTGATGAAGTCGACGAGATACGTCACCTCCGGGCAGTGCAGGCTCCGATCCCGTTCGATCCGCTCGATCGCCTGGGTCGTGTTCAACTTCGACTGCAGCAGATAGCGGAACACCCGCTTGAGCCGGGCGATGGTCTCCTGGGGCACGCCCCGGCGTTCGAGCCCCAGGGTGTTCAGATCGTAGATGCGCGCGCGGTTCCCGACACTCCGGGCGTAGGGAAGCGCGTCCAGCGTCACCACCGACGCGCCGCCGACGAAGGCGTGCCGGCCGACGCGGCAGTACTGGTGCACCCCGGAGACGGCGCCGATGAACGCATGGTCCTCCACCGTGACGTGACCACCGAGCATCACCGCGTTGGCCAGAATGGTTCGGTTGCCGACCTGGCAATCGTGGGCGATGTGGACATAGGCCATGAACAGATTGTCGTCCCCGATCCGGGTGCCCCCCCCTCCCTGCCTCGTCCCGCGATGAATGGTGACGAACTCACGGAAGACGTTGCGCTGACCGATGACGAGCGTCGTGCGCTCTCCCCTGAACTTCGTGTCCTGGGGAATCAGGCCGATCGATGCGAAAGGAAACACCTGCGTGTCGTCGCCGATCTCGGTCCATCCGTCGATGATCGCGGACGCCCCGACGAAGCACCCCCGTCCGATCCGCACGTTCGGACCGATCAGGGCATTGGGTCCCACCACCGTCCCGGCCCCGATCCGGGCTCCCGGGGCCACCCGCGCGGTGCGATCGATGCGTGCTTCATCGAGCACCAGCCCCACCAGCAGCTCCGCCTCGGCGACCACGTGCTCACCCACGTGGGCCACCGCCGCCGCCACCGCCATCCGCCGGCGGCGGCGGCGAACCGTCACTTCGAGGCGCAGGCGGTCACCGGGCACCACCTGGCGGCGGAACCGCGCACTGTTGACGCCGCGGAGCATCGCGCGCAGGGCCGCGGTCTCGCCGTCCGGCTCGAGCAGCAGCACCCCGGCGGCCTGGGCGAACATCTCGATCATCAACACCCCGGGCATGACCGGATTGCCCGGAAAGTGCCCCTGGAAGAACTCCTCGTTGACGGTGACGTTCTTGACGGCGACGAGCCGCACCCCCGGCTCGTGCTCGACGATGTCGTCGAGCAGCACGGAGGGATAGCGGAAGCAGAGGCGATCGAGGAGCCCGTCGAATCCGTCGAAAACCCCGGTGGCGGCCGGTAACGAGGATGCCGGGCTCGACGGGAGGCTGGCCATATCGGAAGCGCGCGCGGGCGGGTCCTGCGCGGTGAGCCGCGACGCGGGGCTGGGTCTGACGGTCACACGAACGGCCGGCGGCGAGCGGCCCGAGGCCCGCCTGCAGGGCGCGCCTCCCCGCTGCAACGATCCATCTCGGGCCTGGGGCGGCGGCGCCGGTTCACGATGGCGTCCGCTACTCTCCGCCCGAGGCGCGGTCGAGCTCCTGAATGACGTCGACGGAGATGTCGAGGGCGGGATCCGCCCAGACCAGTGCGCCCGCGCCCGCATTGAAGACGAAGTGGAGCCTCTTGCTCGTCGCGACCTGATTGACGGCGGGGGTGAACTTGGTCTGGAACGAGAGCTGAAGCTGCTGCTCCAGCTGCGCAAGTTCCGCCTCCGCGTCCTGGGTCATCCGCTGGACCTCCAGGCCGAGGCGTTCAATCTCCTGCTGCAGCGCGAGCTGGGCCTCGGGGCTCATCACGCTGGCGTTCTGCTGCAGCTTCTGTTGACTTGCCTGCAGCTCCTGCTGTCGACCCCCGAGCTCCTGCTGCTTCTGCTGGAGCAGTTGCTGCAGTTGCTGGTTCGCGGTCTGGCCGTCACGCGACTCGGCGAAGACGCGCACCGGGTCGACGTACGCGTATCTTGCATCCGAGGGGAACGGCAACCGGGCCGGCGCCTGCTCTTCCGCACCGGCAGATGCCGGCATCATCCCTGCACAGACGACAATCGTCGCCGCGACTCCCATCAACAATCTCATCAGACAAGTCCCTCGATCGAATCGACCCGTGACACCCAAATCGGAGAGTGTCGGCACACTCGCACCCGCCGCCACTTGCCGAACGCACGCCATACGATACCAGTTCCCGGTGTTCCCGGCGAACCCGGTTCAGAACGTGGATCCGACCGCGAACTTGAAGACGGTCGACTCCTGCGGCTGAAACCGATCGTTGAGGACGCCTTCCCGCTGCGGGTTCCAGGCGTAGATCAGTCGGAACGGGACGTTCAGGACGGGCATGAAGAACCTCAGCTCCACCCCCGTGGACGTCCTGAACAACTCGTTCGAGAACCGCTGTCCGAAATCGGCCACCTGCCCGGTGTCGTAGAAGAAGAGCAACCGCACCGGATTGGAGATCGCGATGATGTACTCCGCGTTGATCAGCAGGCTCTTGTTGCCGCCGATCACCAGGCCGCTGCCCGAGGCAATATTGCCGGCGGCATCGAAGACAAGCGGATCGTTCGGCCCGATGGTGCGGATGTCGAACCCGCGCAGGCTGAACTCTCCCCCCATCGCCAGCAGCTCGAAGATCGGCAACGTTTGGGTGTCCCCCACCGGCGCGATGTACTCGCCGCGAGCCCGCAGCCCGAACGTCAACCGCGGAGCATGGCGCAGGAACCAGACCCCCTCGAGCGAAGGCTTGTAGAAATGCGTGTTGCCTCCCATACCGGCGGCCATCTCGAACGCCGCCGTGTACCGCTGGCCGGTCATCGGAAAGATCGGGTGATCCACCGTGTTGAAGACGAAGGAAGGCGTGACCGAGCTGATCGTGCGCGCGCCGCCCTCTCCGAGAAGCAGGGCGTCCTGCAGGAACGGATTGAACTGCAGGAGGCGGGGATTCAGGAACGCGGGGTTGATCTCCTGGACGTCGGTTTCCTCGAACGAGTACCCCAGGAAGAACTGTGACCAGCGCCCGGCCCGCATCCCGAGCGATGTGGTCGCCCCGACCGAGCTCTGCGTGAACTGATTGATGAACCGGATGTCGCGGCGGAACACGTTGAACCCGGCGGTGACCGGCTTGCCGAAAAGATACGGCTCGGTGAACCCCAGCACGTAGTTCTTGATGCGCTCGCCGTTCTGGAGCGACACCGACAGCGACTCGCCGCGGCCCAGGAAGTTGGTGGTCTGAAACGCCAGTTGCAGGAAGAAGCCGTCGAACTGCGACGCGCCGGCGCCGAAGGTCAACTGGTTGAGGTTGGTCTCCTCGACCTCGAGCGTCAGATCGACCTCGTTCTCGACCCCCGGGCGCTTCTCGATCTGGATGGCGGTGTCCTCTTCGAGGGGCTCGAAGTACCCGAGCTGATTGAGCCGCCGCACACTGAACCGGAGCGCCTCGGTGTTGAACACGCCCCGTTCGAACAGGTTGATCTCGCGCCGGATCACCTCGTCGTGGGTGGTGTTGTTGCCCACGAAGGTGATGCGGTTGACGAAGTACTGCTCTCCTTCCTGCAACCGGATGGTCACGTCGACGACCGGCTCGTCGTCGACCCGCAGCAGATCCCCGTCCTCAGCCGTGCGCGGGACCAGATCGGGGAACAGGGTCATTTCGTAGTACCCGATGGCGCCATAGGCCTCGCGCGCCACGTCGAACGCATCCCGGACCACCTGTTCCGAGTAGTAGTCCCCCGGCTCCAGGTCCGAGAAGATGCTGTCCAGAGCCTGGGTCCGGAGCACGTCCTGCCCATCGAAGTCCAGGGTCCCGACGCGGTATCGCTCTCCCTCGCTCACCGGAATCCGGAGCCGCACGGGACGACTCTCGCCGTCCTCGGACTCGTCCAGATACTCCAGCTCCGGCTGGCCCACCTGGGCATCGATATACCCGTTGTTCCGATAGTGCGCCACCAGCAGGTCGGCATCCTGCTCGAAGCCGAGGGGCCGGTACGTCCCGCGGCCACCGATGAAGGAGAACAACCAGCGTTCCCTGGTGTTCCTCATCTGGCCCTTGAGAGACCGCTCACTCATGTTGTCGTTCCCGGCGAAGGTGATGTCCGACACGTGGACCTTGGGTCCCTCGTCGATGTTGAACGTGAGCTGCACGACCCTGGGTCCGCCGGCCAAGGGGATGATCTCGTGGGTCACCTCGGCGAACTGGAACCCCTTCTCTGCCCACATCTCGCGGAGCAGCCCCTCGGTCCGCCGGATCACGCCCGGCCCGATGCGGCTGTCCAGGCGCAGCTCGATGCCGACCGACTCCATCGCCTGGTCGATCTCCGCCCGGTCGTACACCTCGGACCCTTCGAAGTTGACGATACGGACCCGCTCGCGTTCCTCCATCACGAATATCGCGCGGCGGCCCTGGACCCCGTTGGGATACGGATCGTCGACGATCTCGATGGTGAGGTCGGTCAGAAAGCCGGTATCCCACAGCCGTTCGAAGTCTCCGAGCAGCACCTGCTCGATCGTCTCGTCGTACGGCGTCCACCGTCCCTGCGAGGGCAGGCTGACGTAGTCGTCTATCTCCATGTAGTAGAGGTAGGTCTGCCCCTCCACGCTCGCGACGTTGCCCTGGGTGGGAAATCGCAGCTCGATCGTGGTGAACAACGTCGGCGAATCGGGGGGAGGCAGCACCGGCACCTGGAACTGCCCGCCCGAAGCACCCGGCTCGCCCGCCGCCACCGGCGCATCCATCGGATACAGCCCGAGCGACGCAAGGGCGACCGCAACCGCCGGAACTACTGAACGTCTCATCGTCTTCCCGTCCGTCCTGTCTGGGTTCCCCGCATGCACCGGGGAAGGGTATGACCCGCCCCTGGATCCTTTAGACGCTGGCGGTCAGCCGGCGGCCGGCATACGTCCGCGCCGCATCGCGATAGCTCAGCTCGCCGCCGTCGAGATACACCTCGATCTCGCCGCCGCGCAGACGACCGCGGATCAACTCTTCCGAGAGCGGATCCTCCACGTAGCGCTGAATCGCCCGCCGGAGCGGCCTCGCGCCGTACGAGCGATCCTTGCAGGTCATCTCGATCACCCAGTCGACCACTTCCGAGGTCATTGCGATATGCAGCTTGCGGTCGACCAGATGCTGGTTGAGCTGGTCCACGAGCATCTGCGTGATCCGCCGCAGGTCGTCGTCGACGAGGGCGTCGAAGACGATGATCTCGTCGATCCGGTTCAGGAACTCCGGGTTGAAGGTACGCCGAACCTCGCCCAGCACCATGTCGCTGACGCTACGTTGGATTCGGCCGGCGTCCGCGGACTGAAACCCCAGCGAGGCCTTCTTCTGGATGAAGCGGGCCCCGATGTTGGAGGTCATGATGATGATCGTGTTCTTGAAGCTGATCCGGTTGCCGAGACCGTCCGTGAGATGCCCGTCCTCGAACACCTGCAACAGGATGTTGAAGAGATCCGGATGGGCCTTCTCCACCTCGTCGAGCAGCACCACCGAGTACGGATGACGCTTGACCTTCTCCGTAAGTTGACCGCCCTCCTCGTGTCCCACGTAGCCGGGCGGCGACCCGATGAGCTTCGAGACCGAGTGCTTCTCCATGTACTCCGACATGTCGAATCGAATGAGAGCGCCATCGCTCCCGAACAGGAAGTGCGCAAGGGCCCGCGCGAGCTCGGTCTTCCCCACCCCGGTCGGCCCCAGGAACACGAAGCTGCCCACCGGACGGTTCGGCGATTTCAGGCCGGCGCGGGACCGGCGGATCGCCCGCGCGAGGGCCGACGTGGCGTGCTCCTGGCTGATGACCCGCCGGTGCAGCTCGCTCTCCATCTGCAGGAGCCGGTCGCCTTCGTCCTTGTTGATCGACGTCAGCGGTACGCCGGTCCAGGTGGCGACGACGCCGTCGATATCCTGCTTGCCGACCTCGATCGGGGTCGCGCCGACGCGCTCGTCGAAGCGTTCCCGCACGCACTGGAGGTTCTCGCGGGCGACGACCTCCTGCTCCTTGAAGAACTGGGCCTTCTCGAAGTCCTTCTGCGCCGCCGCATTCTCCATCTGCTCGACCGCGGCGCGGATGTCGCGGTTGATGTCGCCGAGCTCCTCGCTGAACTGGGCCTCGCGAAGCTTGGCGCGGGACCCGGCCTCGTCCAGCAGGTCGATCGCCTTGTCGGGCAGGAACCGCTCCGTGATGTATCGGCTCGACTGATAGACGGCGGCCTCGAGGGCTTCCGGCGTATACGTGACGTGGTGAAAGGACTCGTACCGGTCCTTTATTCCGAGCAGCACCTCAAGGGCATCGGTCTCGGTGGTCGGCTCCACCTTGACCGCCTGGAACCGCCGTTCGAGCGACCGATCCTTCTCGATGTGCCGTCGATACTCGGCCGGGGTGGTGGCCCCGATGCACCGGATTTCCCCGCGCGACAGGGCCGGCTTGAGGATGTTCGCGGCGTCGAGCGACCCCTCGGCGGAACCGGCCCCGACCAGTGTGTGCAGCTCGTCGATGAACAGGATGATGTTCAGATTCTCGACCAGCTCCTTCATGATCGCCTTGAGCCGTTCCTCGAACTGCCCGCGGTACTTGGTGCCGGCGACGATGAGCGAGATGTCGAGGGCGAGGATCCGCTTGTCGGCCAGGAAATGCGGCACCTCGCCGCCGACGATCCGCTGGGCGAGGCCCTCGACGATCGCGGTCTTCCCGACCCCCGGCTCGCCGATCAGGACCGCGTTGTTCTTGTTGCGGCGGCACAGCACCTGCTGCACCCGCTCCAGCTCGGGCGCGCGCCCGATCAGCGGGTCGAGCAGGTTCTTCATCGCGCTCTCGGTGAGGTCGCGGCTGAACTCCGCGAGCAGCGGCGTCTCCTTGACCCGCGTGAGGGTGGTCTTCTCGTTCAGGAGCTGGACGATGTCCTCGCGCACGGTGTTCAACCGCATGCCCTTCTCGACGAGAATGGACGCGGCGACGCAGCGCTCTTCCCGGAGGATGCCGAGCAGCAGGTGCTCGGTCCCCACGTAGTTGTGCAACAGCCGATCGGCTTCCTCGGCCGCGAACTGCAGAACGCGCTTGGTCTCGGTGCTGAACGGAATCTCCACCGAGGTCGATACCTTCTCCCGGAACACCGTCCGCCCCTCGATGTCCTTGCGGATGCCTTCGAGGGACAGATGCGAGCGCGCGAAGATGCGGCTCGTCAGCCCCTTGCCCTCCCGGATCAGCCCCAGCAGCAGGTGTTCCGTCTCGATCGAGATGCTACCGAGCTGACTCGCCTCGTAGCGAGCGAAAAACAGGACCCGGCGTGCCCGCTCGGTGTAGCGCTCGAACATCGGTTGACCCCTGATTCACCGTGGGCACTGGCGGCTCGACCCACCGCGGGACGCCGGCAAGACCGCACAAAGGGAGATTCGGCCATTATAAGACAAGCCTTCGGGTCGTCCCGCAAGCGCGGGTCCCGCGACGCAGTCAGTCGGGATGGATCGCCGGTCGAATGCGGCGGGGCCTTCCGCCACGGCGGCCAGCGCTCAGGCCGGCTGCAGGCGGCCGTCTTCGAGGCGGAGCACGCGGTCGCACGCCCCCGCGAGCTGCAGGTTGTGGGTGGCGATGAGCGAGGTGAGCCGGCGCGTCTCGTGCAGGCGCCGCAGCAGCGCGTGCAGGTCGCGGCCGGTCTGCTCGTCGAGGTCGCCGGTCGGCTCGTCCGCCAGCAGGAGGGCCGGCTGCATCACCAGGGCGCGCGCCACCGCCGTACGCTGCTGCTCCCCGCCCGAGAGCATCCCCGGCCGGTGGGTCATCCGCTCGCCGAGTCCCACCTCCCCCAACAGCGCCTCGGCCCTGCGATGCGCCTCGCCGCGCGCCGCCCTGGCGATCCGCAGGGGCATTTCCACGTTCTCGACGGCGCTGAACTCCGGCAGCAGATGGTGGAACTGGAATACGAACCCGATGTGCCGATTCCGGAACGCGACCCGCGCATCGTCGCCCACGGACGACAGCTCGGTGCCGGCGATGGTGACGCTGCCCCCATCGATCGCGTCGAGACCGCCCACGCACTGCAGCAGGGTGCTCTTCCCGACCCCCGAAGCGCCGACGACGGCGACCATCTCGCCCTCGTCGACGGTGAGCTCCAGGTCGTGCAGGACCGGCAGCCGGCGGTCGCCCACGGCGTAGGACTTCGAGAGGGCACACACGGAGAGGAAAGCCATGAGGAGACCGGCGCGGAAGATGCAGGCTACTGATACCGGAGCGCCTCGGCCGGATCGAGCCGTGACGCCTGGCGGGAAGGATACAGGGTGGCGAGCAGACAGACCGCGAACGAGCCCAGCACCACCAGCAGGAAGTTGCTTGGCTCGACCCTGAACGGCACCCACGCCACGTCGTACACGTCCGGCACCTGAATCCACCGATAGCGGTCGGCGAGATAGGACACCGTGACCCCGCACGCCGCGCCGACGGTGGTCCCGACGGCCCCGATGATCGCCCCCTGCAGCACGAAGATGAGGCGGATGCTGCCCGACGCGGCTCCCATCGTCTTCAGAATGGCGATGTCCCGGCTCTTCTCCATGACCAGGAGCACCAGCGACGCCACGATGTTGAGGGCCGCCACCATCATGATGAGCCCGATGGTGATCCCGATCGCCATCTTCTCGAGCCACAGGGCCTGGAACAGCGACTGGTTCAACTGGCTCCAGTCCTCGGCGAAGTACTCGGCCCCCAGGGTCTCGGTGACCGCGCGCGCGACCTGCGGGGCGTCCGCCAGATTCTCGACCCGCAGCTCCATCAGATCGACCCCGTCCCGGTTGAACAGCCGGCCGGCCACGTCGAGGGCCACGAAGCCGTAGGAGCTGTCGTACTCGCGCAGCCCCAGGTTGAAGACCCCGACCACCTCGAGGCGCCGCGCCCTCGGGATCAGCCCCATCGGCGACAACGTCGCCCCTTCCGGCGTCAGCACCGAGATGGTGTCGCCGACCGACGCCCGCAGGGACCGCGACAGGTCCTCGCCGATGACCACCCCGCCGACGACGCCGTCGCGCGGCTCGGACAAAGCCGTGAAGCTGCCCCGGAGGATCGACGCGGCGACCTCGGTGACCTGCGCCTCGAGCACCGGGTCCACCCCCTTGAGGGTGATGAACGCGTTGACGCCCCCCGCCGTCGCCATCGCGCGCCCGATCATCGCCGGAGCCGCCGCGACGACGCCGGGCACCTCGACGAGCTTCGCGACCTCCGCCTCGTGATCGACGAACCCCCCGCCGAGGAGCTTTTGCACGTAGACATGGGCGTTTGACCCGGCGATCCGGTCCCGCAGCTCCTCCTGCATGCCGGTCATCAGGGCCAGGGCGATGACCAGGGCCATGACCCCGACCGTCACCCCCAACGCGGAGACGGCGGAGATCACCGAGATGAAGGCCTGGCGGCGCCGGGCCAGCAGGTAGCGGGTCGCGATGTAGAGCTCGAAGGGCAGCGTCATGCCATCTCGCCGAAACCGGTGCCGGCTCCGGTCCCTCCCATCACTTCGCGCGCATCAGGGGAAACAGGATCACGTCCCGGATGGACGGGCTGTCGGTCAGGACCATCACGAGCCGGTCGATGCCGATACCCTCGCCGGCCGTCGGGGGCAGACCGTACTCCAGCGCGCGCACGTAGTCCTCGTCCATGCGATGCGCTTCGAGGTCGCCGCCCTGCCGATCGCGGAGCTGTGCCTCGAAACGCCGCCGCTGCTCGACCGGATCGTTGAGCTCGCTGAACCCGTTCGCGAGCTCCATGCCGGCCACGTACAGCTCGAAGCGCTCGACGGTGTCCGGATCGTCGTCACGCTGCTTCGACAGCGGCGACACCTCCGTCGGGAAGTCGTGCACGAACGTCGGCTGCAGGATCGCCGGCTCGCACAGCCGTTCGAAGATCTCCAGGCTGATCTTGCCCGGTCCCTGGTCCGGCGCCGTCTCGACGCCGAGGCGCGCTGCGACCTGCGCGGCCGTGTCGCGATTCCGGAGGTCCGACTCGGACACCGGGGTCCCGAGCCGCTCGGCGGCCGCGTCACCCACCGCCTGCCGCAGCTTGACGCGCGGGTACGGCCCCCGGAACGACACGGTTCGGCCCCCGAACACCACCGCAGCGTCATCGTCGGCGCCGGGCGCGCCGGGGTCGTCACCGTCGGCGCCGATGGCGTCCCGGGTGAATTGCGCGACGTCCCGCGCCACCGTCTCCAGCAGGTGCTCGGTCATGGTCATCAGGCCGCGGTAGTCGCGGTAGGCCCAATAGAACTCGAGCATCGTGAACTCCGGGTTGTGCTGCGTCGAGATGCCCTCGTTCCGAAAGTTCCGGTTGATCTCGTAGACCCGCTCCATGCCGCCTACGACCAGCCGCTTGAGATAGAGCTCCGGGGCGATCCGCAGGTACAGGTCCATGTCCTGCGCGTTGTGATGGGTCACGAACGGCCGGGCGAGGGCCCCGCCCGCGATCGGCTGCATCATCGGCGTCTCGACCTCGAGAAACCCGCGCTGCGGATGTTCCAGGAACCGGCGGATCGACGCCAGCACCCGGGCGCGCGCCTCGAACACCGCGCGAGAGTCGGGGTTGACGATCAGGTCCAGGTACCGTTGCCGGTATCGGGTCTCGACATCGGTCAGACCGTGCCATTTCTCGGGCAGCGGCAGATGGCACTTGGCCAGGAACGCGAGCCGGTCCGCCCACACCGTCAGCTCGTCGGTCCGGGTGCGGAAGAGGCGGCCTTCGACCCCGATGTGGTCGCCGATGTCGAGGAGCGCCGCGACCCCGAAATCCCGCTCGGACAGCGCATCCTTCCGCACGTAGACCTGTATCCGCTTCCGGCCGTCGGAGATCACCAGGAACCGGGCCTTCCCGAAGCTCCGCACGATCAGGATCCGACCCGCCGTCGCCGTGCGGACCTGCGCGCTCTCGAGATCGGCGCCGCTGGTGGACCCGTGGGCGTCGACCAGCGCCGACACCGTATCCGCATCCTGGTCCGGGTCCGCGGCGCGAAACGCGTGGGGGTAGACGGGCACGCCCAGGTCGGCGAGCGAGGCGAGGTTCGCGCGCCGCTGCGCGCGCTGATCGTTTTCTTGAGAATCGGCCATAGCCTGGAAATCGTCGCCGGCGGCTCCCCTTGCCGCCCAATCAATCCTGCACGCGTCCGCGCCGCCACGGCGCGGACGCGTGGCTCAGGTCGTCGTAGGATCGGTCCCGTCCCGGTCCCGGTCGAGCCGGATCCGCACCGCGTCCAGCACCCCGTTCACGAAGCGCGGCGACGGCTCGTCGCTGAACGTCCGGGCCAGCTCAATCGCCTCGTCTATCACGACGGCGGCGGGGGTCTCGGCGACGAGCAGCTCGTAAACCGCCAACCTGAGGACGAGCCGGTCGATGACCGCCATGCGGGAGAGGCGCCAGTTGTCGGAGGCCGATTCGATGAGCGGATCGATCCGCTCCATCGCCTCCAGCGTGCCCCGCAGCAGGCGGTCCGCGAACTGCCGGGGACCGTCCGGAGCCGGGCGTTCCCGCCAATAGCTACCGACCGCGTGGTCGAACGGCGCTCCCCCGACCCCCCCGACCTCGCGCTGATACAGCAGTTGGAGCGCCGCGACCCTGCCGCGATGACGCCCCGCCGGATCGGAGCTTGGCGCGCTCACGCCGGGCGCCCCCGCGCGCCGGGCGCCCTCAACTGCCGAAAGAGACGCACCATCGCCAGCGCCGCATCCGCCGCCTCCCACCCCTTGTTCGACCGATCGGCCCCCGCGCGCGCGAGCGCCTCCTCCGCGGAGTTGGTGGTCAGCACGCCGAACGTCATCGGAGTGCCGCTGTCCAGCGCAGCCCGGGTCAGGCCGTGGGCGACGGCCGCCGCGATGAACTCGAAGTGCGGGGTCTCGCCCCGGATCAGACACCCGAGACCGACCACCGCGTCGACATCGCCGGCAGACGCGAGCCGATGCGCTGCCTGCGGCACCTCGAACGCCCCGGGCACCGGCGCCACCACGATCGCCTCGTCGCCCACGCCGGCCGCATGGAGCGCCGCGATCGCGCCGTCCCGAAGCCGGTTGGTGACGAAATCGTGGTACTGCGACACGGCGAGACCGACCCGAACGTCGCCGATCTCGCCGCTCCCCTTCAAGGTCTGCACATTCACCGACCCGTGAACCTCGCCTTGCGCTTCTCCAGAAAGGCCGTGGTGCCTTCCCGCGCGTCCTCGGTCGCCCACAGGAGCCCGAAGGCGGCCGCCTCGAGCGCGGTGGCATCGGCCATCGACATGTCGAGGCCGTGGTTGACCACGTCCAGTATGCGCCGTACCGCCTCCGGCGCCTGCGCGGCGAGGGTGGTCGCCAGCGCGAGCGCCTCCGCCGACAGCGCCTCCGGCTCGACCACCCGATTCACCAGCCCGATTCGCCAAGCCTCTTCCGCCGTGACCGGCGCGCCGGTGAGCAGCATCTCGAAGGCGCGGCCCCGACCCACCAGCCGCGGGAGACGTTGGGTGCCGCCGTACCCGGGGATGATGCCCAGGGTGATCTCGGGCAGACCCAGCTTGGCGGTCCTCGCGGCGATCCGGCAGGTGCAGGCCATCGCGACCTCGCATCCGCCGCCGAGCGCGTATCCGTTCACGGCGGCAATCACCGGCTTCCCGAGGTGCTCGATCTGCGTGCAGAGCCGGTGCCCGGCGTCGGTGAGGGCGCGCGCGGTTCGCGGGGTCAACTGCGCCAGCTCGCCGATGTCGGCCCCGGCGATGAACGCGCGATCCCCGGCGCCGGTCAGCACCACGGATCGGACCTCGTCGTCCTTCTGCAGGTCGATCAGGACGGAGGTCAGAGCTTCGACCGTCTGCGAGTTCAGGGCATTGAGCACCTTCGGCCGGTTGACGGTGACCGTGGTCACCGCCCCGGTCCGTTCTGTCAGGATCTGCTCGACGTTCATGAAGTCCCTTCTCGTTCCGGGTCGGCGGGCTCGCGCGCCACACGCGATCGCCACACCCACAGCGCGCCGCAAGCCACCGCGGCGCCGGTTGCATCGGCGACCAGATCCGACCACTGGGCGGTGCGCCCGGGCACGAACCACTGATGCAGTTCGTCGGTCACGCCGTACAGGGTCGCCAGGGCCGCCGCCAGCAGAGCCGTCCGGCCGGTGACCGCCTCCCAGCGGGCCCTGGTGAGCGCCCGCAGCACCAGCGCCGCCAGCAGGCCGTAACCCAGTGCGTGCCAGAACCGGTCGTCGACCGCGCGGGCCGCCCGCGGCAGGTAGGACACCGCGGACAGGGCGAAGATCAGCGCCATGGCCGCCCACGCGGGGCCCCAGACCCAGAGCCGCGACCGCACGCCGCGACGGGGGCTGGGAGCCGCCGGATCGGGATCGCGGGTCACAGGGGAAAAGGAAACAGAATCCAGCCCAGCACCAGGGCGGCGCCGACGAAGCCGGCAAACAGTCGGCCGCCCAGCTTCACCTGCTCGGCCGGCTGATCATGCATCAACACCGCGAAGATCAGCGACACGAACCCCGCGAACAGCATCATCGCCAGCAGATGGCTCGACATCTTCTTCGTCTACCGCCGTCCCAGCGCCACGTCGTAGGCGTCGAGTGCGACCAGCATGTTCAACAGGCCGGCCACGATGATGAACGTGTTGCCGTACTCGAACGTATCGGCCACGACGCGACCCTCGCCGAGCCCGGCTGCCCGGGCGATCAGGTACGGCAGGCCGTTGCCGATATCCGCGAACGCGGCCAGGAGCACCAGGGGCTGGCCGGAGTCGAACGGAAACAGCCGTCCACCGAACCCCAACCCGATGGCGAACATCATCGGAATGGCCAGCAGGAACACCAAGCCCTTCTGACGGCGCGACAGCCAGAGATGCCCCCCGCCCGGCACGACCCAGCCGAGAGCCGCCGCGGCCAGCGCCCGATTCAGGTCCCGGCCCGCGTCGGCGGGAACGGCCGCCGCCGTCATGCGAGATTGCCGCGAATCACGAGACTTGCGACCCATGTCACCGCCATTCCCAGGGGCACGCCCGCCGCTGCCCGCAGTTCTCCGATCGACGGAATCCAGCCCGCCATCTCGGCCACGAAGGAGATTCCCGTCGGCACGGCCGCCGCCAGCACCGCCCACCGCAGCCACGCGGGCGCGTGACCGAGCCCGGTCGAGCCCGCGGTTCGACCCGGGCCGGAACCCGCCCCCTTGCGCCGGCGCACGCCGGCCGCCAGCACGCCCACCCCCGCACCCAGATACAACCCCGCGCACCGGGCGCACACGGGCATCTGCACGCCGGCCGGATGGAAGGATCGGTCCGGACG
This sequence comes from Vicinamibacterales bacterium, assembly GCA_965215895.1. Lineage (GTDB taxonomy): Bacteria > Acidobacteriota > Vicinamibacteria > Vicinamibacterales > UBA8438 > JAJEEA01. Next base: position 49,372 of record CBDCEY010000004.1, read on the forward strand.
CTGGTGGCAGACGAACCCGGCGATCAGATACGTGCCCGCCGAGACCGCGATCACCGCTCGCCCGCGGGTGTCGCGGGCCAGCGCCGCGGGCACCAGCAGGATGAGGAGCAGCCAGGCGAGCGTGACCGCCGTGAACGCCGCGCCGATCCACCGCCGCCTCTCCCGCGTCATAGCGCCTCGAAGTGGGTCAACCGCTTGAACGCCGCGAACCGTTGATTGAGGACCTTGGAGGACGCCCCCAGCAGCCCGTCGAGCCCGAAACCCTCGACGGCCAGCGAGGCGAGGGCGCTCCCGGCGATGGTCGCCCGGGTCAGAACCGCATCGCTGATCTCGCCGGCCGACGCCAGATAACCCATGAACCCCCCGGCAAACGTGTCTCCGGCGCCGGTCGGGTCGGTTACCGTGTCCAGCGGCATCGCGGGGGCCGCGAAGAATCCCTCGTCGCGCGTCATCAGGACCCCGTTTTCGCCGCGCTTGATCACCAGGAGCCGCGGGCCCATCCGCTGGATGGCGCGCGCCGCCTTCACGAGGTTCGACTCGCCGGCGAGCTGCCGCGCCTCTTCGTCGTTGATGACCAGGGCGTCGATCCGCCGCAGCACCGCCCGCAGCTCCTCCGGCGTGCCGTCGATCCAGTAGTTCATGGTGTCGGCCGCCACGAACCGCGGGCCGTCGACCTGGGTCAACACCTCGGCCTGCAGCGCCGGATGGATGTTGGCCAGAAACACGAACGGCGTGGACCGGTACCGCTCGGGCAGGACCGGACGGAATCGATCGAACACGTTGAGCCGCGTGTAGATCGTCTCGCGGGTGCTGAGGTCGAAGCCGTACTCCCCTTTCCAGCGAAACGTCTCGCCCGGCACGCGCTGCAGCCCGGCGAGGTCGATGCGCCGGCCCGCGAAGACCCGCATCTCTTCTTCGGTGAAATCGTCGCCCACCACCGCCACGAGCCTCACGTCGGTGAAGAAGGATGCGGCGATGCTGAAGTAGGTGGCGGCTCCCCCGACCACCCGGGACGCCTCCCCGAACGGCGTCTTGACGGAATCGAACGCTACCGAACCGACGGTCACTATCGGATGCACGAGCGCAGCACCCCTCCTCGCCTGGAAATCGTCGCCGGCGGCTCCGCTTGCCGGCCAACCGACCCTGCCGGAAGTCTGCGCCGTTCCACGGCCCGGACTCCCGGCGCGCACGGCGCGTCGACGGTCGACGGGGCGGCGCAGAGACCCGGCCGCGGGATTGTCGCGCCGCCGCGCGGCGGCATCGACCGGCGGCGCCCGCACGACGGCCCGGCGGCCGGCGAGCCCGGCGCACGTGACAGGAGCCCCGCTGCGACACCCGATCTCACCAGGAACTCCTACGATTGCGGCAGGTATCTGCCGATGATCGGCGCCAGATCCCGTCTGACGGACGCCGGGATCAACTCCGGCCGAGTAATGATAGCCGAGCCGAGCGCCGTCGCGCACTCGCAGTCGCGCTCGATCGGCAGCCGCGCGACCGCGTCACGCACCACCCGTTGCGCGGTGACGGCGTTCTGCTGCAGCGTGGCGATGACCATCTCGACCGTCACGGCGTCGTGGCCCTCGTGCCAGCAGTCGTAGTCGGTGACCAGCGCGAGCGTCGAGTAGCAGATCTCCGCCTCGCGGGCCAGCTTCGCTTCCTGCAGGTTGGTCATCCCGATGATGTCCATCCCCCAGGCGCGATAGAGCCGGGACTCGGCGAGAGTCGAGAACTGGGGTCCTTCCATGCAGACGTAGGTCCCGCCGCGATGAACCGTGGCCCCGGACCCGGCCGCGGCCTCGACGACGATGTCCCCGAGCACGGAACAGAACGGATGGGCGAAACCGACGTGGGCGGCGATGCCGCCCCCGAAGAAGGTGCTGACGCGCCCGCGGGTCCGATCGAGAAACTGGTCCGGGACCACGAGGTCGAGCGGCCGATACCGTTCCTGCAGACTGCCCACTGCGCTGGCCGACAGTATCCGCTCCACGCCGAGGGTCTTGAACCCGAAGATGTTGGCCCGGAAGTTCAGCTCCGACGGCATCAGCCGATGCCCGTGGCCGTGCCGGGCCAGGAAGGCGACCCGCCGGCCGTCGAGAGCGCCGACGACATAGGGCGCAGACGGCTCGCCGAAAGGTGTCGACACCTCGACCGTCTCCCGGTCCGTCAACTCCTCCATGTCATAGAGACCGCTGCCGCCGATCACCCCGATTCGGACCGCCGACTCTGGCTTTCCCACGTATCTCCCTTTCAGCCCGGCCCGCGGGCGCAGGATCGCGCCCTCCGCGCCGGCGGGCACCCCGGTTCGCGGGCGCTGCCCTCATTCGCCGGGATCTTCCTTGAGCTCGATCAGTACGCCCTGCGCCGCGGAGGGATGAATGAAGGCCACGAGACTGCCGCCCGCGCCGGGCCGCGGCTGCTCGTCGACCAGCCTGACGCCGCGATCGCGCAGGCCGGCCAGGGTCGCCGCGAGATCGTCGACCCGCAGGGTGAGGTGATGGATGCCGGGGCCCCGGCGTGCGATCGATCGCGCGATCGCCGAGCCCTCGGAGGTCGCCTCGAGGAGCTCCAACGCGGTCTCTCCGAGCGGCAGGAACTGCGCGCGCACCTGCTGGGACGGCACCTCCTCGACCTCGCCCACCTCCAGCCCCAGCGCGTCCCGGTAGAAGGCCAGCGCCGCGTCCAGGTCACGAACCGCGATACCGATGTGATCGAGGGTCGCCTTCATCCGAGTCCCAGTCCTTTCGATCGCGGCTCCGGAGAGGCGGTGGGAGCGGCCCCGGAAACCGCCCGATCGAGTATCCGGTCGGCCGCCGTGTACGGGTCGATGACCGCGCCCGCCACGTGCTCGACGAGCCGATCGAACGTTCCCGGCTCGAGCGCCCGATGCTCGGCGTGCTCGAGGAACCGATGCGAGACCAGCTGCCGGATCCGGGTCCTCACCCGCGCCAGGCGGCGCTGCTCCGCACCCTCTCCGCCCCGCGCCCGAAACCGATCCATCGCCGCCACGACCTCCTCGACCCCGCGCCCCTCGGTGGCCCGGGTTCGCAGCACCGGCGGCCGCCAGTCGCCGGGACGATAGTCGTTCAGATGCAGCACGGACTCGATCTCCGCCACTGCCCGATCCGCCCCGGCATGGTCGGCCTTGTTGACCACGAAGAGGTCCGCGATCTCCATCACGCCCGCCTTCAGGGCCTGCACGCCGTCACCCCCGCCGGGCATCGTCACCACCAGCGTCACGTCGGCGGCGCGCGAGATCTCGACCTCCGCCTGTCCCACTCCCACCGTCTCGATGATGATGACCTCGAACCCCGCCGCATCGAGAACGAGGGCCGCATCGCCGGTGGCCCGCGCCAGCCCCCCGAGCTGACCGCGGCTGGCCATGCTCCGCACGAAGACGCCGTCGTCGCCGGCGTGCGTCTGCATCCGGACGCGGTCGCCCAGCACCGCGCCGCCGCTGAACGGGCTGCTGGGGTCGACGGCCAGCACTCCGACCGTCCGGCCCCGGGACCGCAGGGTCTGGACGAGGCGATCGACCAGGGTGCTCTTCCCGACCCCGGGCGCGCCGGTCACGCCGACCAGATAGCCGCGGCCGGTCCGGGAATAGACCGCCCTCACCATCGACGCGGCCGACGCCCCTTCCGACTCTACCCGGGAAATCGCGCGCGCGATGGCGCCACGGTCGCCATCGACCACCCGGGTCGCGAGCTCGCGCGTATCGGCGGTCATGCCTCGGCATCCAGATACTGCCTGGCGATGATGAGGCGCTGGATCTCGCTGGTGCCCTCGCCGATGGTCGTCAGCTTCACGTCGCGGAAGAACTTCTCCGCCGGGTAGTCCTTCACGAAGCCGTAGCCCCCATGAATCTGCACGCCTTCTTCGGCCACCCGAACCGCCGTCTCGCTGGCGAACAACTTGGCCATCGCCGATTCGCGCGTGGTCACCCGGCCCTGATCCTTGAGATAGGCGGCGCGGTAGGTGAGCCACCGCGCCGCCTCGATCCGGGTGGCCATGTCCGCCAGCTTGAACTGGATCGCCTGAAACGACGCGATCGGGTGTCCGAACTGCTCCCTCTGGGTCGCATGACGCCGCGCCGCCTCGTAGGCGCCCTGCGCCAGTCCGACCGCCAGCGCGGCGATGCCGATGCGGCCGGCATCGAGCACCCGCATGGCATCGATGAACCCGCGGCCCGTCTCGCCGAGAAGCTGGTCCGCCGGCACGAGACAATCGTCGAGCGCCAGGCCCGCGGTGTCGCTGGCGCGCATGCCGAGCTTGTTCTCCTTGCGTCCCGGCACCAGGCCGGGCGTGTCGCGCTCGATGATGAATGCGGAGATGCCGTGCGCCCCCCGCGCCGCATCGGTGACCGCCATGACCACGAAGGTCCCGGCCAGACTGGCGTGCGTCGTGAAGGTCTTGGACCCGTTCAGGCGCCATCCCCCTTCGACCCGGCGCGCAGTCGTACGCAGGCTTCCCGCGTCGCTCCCGGCATTGGACTCGGTGAGCGCCCAGGCGCCCAGATGCCGGCCCTGGGCGAGCGGAGCGAGATGGCGCTCGCGCTGGACCTCGGTCCCGAACAGGTGAATGTGTGCGGATGCCAGCCCGTTGTGCGCGGCCACCGAGAGGGCGATGGCCGGGTCCACCCGCGCCAGCTCCTCGATGCAGATGCAGTAGTCGACCGCTTCGAGGGCGGCGCCCCCGTAGCGCTCCGGAAACTGAATGCCCATCAGCCCCAGATCGCCGAGCTTGGGCAACAGGAACAGGGGGAAGCTCTGCGCCTCGTCCCACTCCGGGGCGCCCGGGGCCAACTCGGTTTCCGCGAACTCGCGAACTGATTGTCGAAGCAGGCTTTGCTCGTCGGTCGGCCGAAAGTCCATGGAGGTGTCCGGTCACTCTATCACACCGTTTCGCCGCCGCCCCCGGCGGGCCGCCGCCCCGGTCCGGTAGCCGGACCGACTCTGCTATCATCTCCCTCCACCGTGATTCCGCTGACGGCGGTCCGACCCATGTCCATACGACCCCTTCCCGTTCTCGTCCTGCTCCTGGCGGCGTTGCTGGCGAGCGCGCACCGCGCCGACGCCGACCTGACCGCCTTTGTCGGTGCGAACACCACGCCGACCAACCGTCCGGTCCGCGGGGTCGCCGCCGGCCTGTCGCTCGCGCTCATCGGCTTCGAGTTCGAGTACTCGGACACGAAGGCCGACGAGATGGGCAACGCGCGCCGCCGGGCCGGCATGTTCAACGTGCTGGCGCAGACCCCGAGTTGGTTCAACGGCCTGCAGTTCTATGCCACCGTCGGCGGCGGGCTCTATCGGGAAGACGGCGCCGGACTGCTCGAGACCAGCGCCGCCACCAACAGCGGGGGCGGGGTCAAGGTCGGCCTCGTCGGACCGTTCCGAATGCGATTCGACTATCGCGTTTTCATGCTCCGCGGCGAGTCCTCGCCGGACAAGACCCATCACCGGTTCTACACGGGCCTGAATCTCGCCTTTTGAGTGGGCCGCGGGCGCCTCCGGACACGCCTGCGTCGATAGGGACCCACCTCGGCGGGATGTGTCGTACCGAGCGGGCCATGCCGGCGGCAGCGAAGGCGGCATTTGCCGCAAAGCGCGCGAGGGCCAGCCGCGGAGCCGCCCCCCTTGCGACAGGTTCGGCGCCACGGCTGGCGGTCTGAATCCGGTGGGATCTATCCGCCGCCGGCAACGCGTCGTTGCATGCCACAAAGAGCCCGCGTTGCCTGTTCGCGGTTGGCCGTGAACGGGACTCGGCCGGGAACGACCACCGCAACGACCCTGTCCGCGGCGGTCCCGACTGATCCGCGACCGGCAGTGGGCGACGGTGTCGTTCGGACCCGGCTCGGCGGCGCGACGGCGCTTCCAGCCACCGGACCGGAACCCTCATGAACAATCGACGCTGGCCCGGAGAGCGTCGCCCGCGGCGCCGCTCTCCCCCCGACTCCTAGAACGACGCCACGACGCTGAGATCGTAGGTCACACTCCCGGCTATCGACCCGGCGTAGGCGCCGTACAGGTCGCGAACCTCGTCGCCGTTCCCCGGCGGCCCCGGCGGGAAGTGCTGCGCCAGGACCGTGATCAGCTGGTAGTCGCTGCCGGCCGCGACCGAGTTGATGTGTCCGAAGTAGATTACGGCTCCTCCGGGACCGGGGGTCGACGTACGATACAGCGTGAATCCGGCGCTGCCGCCGTTCCGGGCCGCGAGCGCCTGCCCGTACCCCCCCACCGACCGCTCGAAGGCGGCGGTCTGGCCCTGTTGCACCACCCACTGCCATACCCCGACACTGCCGTTGAAATTGACGGTCGGGACCTGGGCCGCCGCTTCCGACCGGGAAGCGAACGAGCTCCCGAGCACCACACCGGCGGCAAGCGCCGCCACGATGGCCGTGCCCGTCCAGACCCGACCGCTCCGCTGACTCAACATCCTCCGCATGCGTTCCTCCTTCAAGGTGTAGACAGATACGACTTTCCAAAGGGAGCTACTCTACCGCAGCTACCCCGTTCGGCCAATACGAAAATCCGCCGGCCCCGAAAGCGGGCCGCCGGGGCCGCTCACGGTCCCGCGACCGGGGTCAGGTTCAACAGGACCTGCCCGTCCGCAAACGCCCCCACGTAGGTCTCGTACAACCCCTGCACCTCGGTCGGGAAGGCTTCGTTCAGGATGCCCGGTATCCAGTAGTCGGCCCCCGGAACCGCCGGGTCGAACCAGGAGATGTACAGGAGGACGCCCTCGGCGAGGGGCTCCTCGGCCCGGTAGGTGCTCCAGCCGGCCGCCTGCCGGCGCCGCTCCTCGCTCTCGCTCATCGCCAACGCCTCGGCCACGCGCGTCATCGTCTCCTCGAAGGCGCTCTCCCCTCCCGGCGTGACGAAGTTGAGCATGACGCCGGTGTCGGCGGTGAACTCGCGGGGCCGGTCCTGGACCAGCGGCGGCTCCGGCCCGGGGGCGTCCGCCGCCGGATCCGCCTCCGGCCCGGGGGCGTCCGCCGCCGGATCCGCCTCCGGCCCGGGGGCGTCCGTCGCCGGATCCGCCTCCGGCCCGGACGGTGCGTCCGCCGCCGGATCCGCCTCCGACGATTCTTCCGCGACCGGAGACGGCTCCTCCGGCGGCTGGGAGGCCGGAGGCGGATCCTGCTGCCGCGCCGCCGACGGCTCCTGGATCGCCGCCGCGCCGGAAAGGCTTCCGCCTCCCCCGCAGAGGAACCCCAGCCAGAACGCCGCGGCAACCGCGGCCGCGCCACCCGCCTGTCGCCGCCGCGAGTCCGTTATCCGCATTCCGCCATCCTCACAGTCCCGGAAGCCCCGCCCAGCGCTTCGGCCGGCAACGGTATCGAGAGCACGAACCGCCGGGAACCCGCGCGACCTTGCGGTCGCGTTGGAATTTTCGTTGGCGCGAAACTTCTACGGCGCAATCGCCTGGCGCGACCTTGCGGTCGCGTTGGGAGTTTCGCTGACGCGAAACTTCTACGGCGCAAGCTCCTAGACGAAGACCTGCATCACTTCGCTCGCCAGCAGCCGGCCCTTCCGGGTCAGACGCAGGCGGTCCGTATCGTCCTCCAGCAGGCCGGCTTCGACACAACGGGTCAACTCGCCGCCCCATCGCTCCCAGACGTTCACGCCGTATCGTCGCTCGACCGCCGGAACATCGACCCCTTCGGTGAGCCGCAGCCCGAGGAACAGCGTATCGGTGGCACGTTCGTCGACGGAGAGAACCTGCTCGTGGGCCACCGGACTCACGCCATCGCCGACGCGCGTCACATAAGACTCCGTTTCGCTCACATTGCGCCAGCGCCGGCCGTCCCGCGTGGAATGCGCGCCGCACCCGAAGCCGACCCAGGCGCCGTCGGACCAGTACTTGAGATTGTGGCGGCACCGGCAGCCCGGCTTGGCCACGTTGGAGATCTCGTACTGGGCGTACCCCGCGGCCTCGAGGCGGTCGAGCGCCTCCAGGTACATCTCGGCCGCGACGTCGTCCGGCGCCTGCGCCCAGCCGCCCCGGGCCATGTCCTCCCGCAGGGGGGCGTTCGGATAGAGCTCGAGCAGGTAGAGCGAGGCGTGCTCGGGGTCGAGGCCGACCAGGACATCGAGGGTCTCGTCCCAGTGTTCGAGGGTCTGCTCCGGCAGCCAGACCATCAAATCGATGCTGATGTCGTCGAACCCGGCGGCCCGGGCCGACTCGAACGCCTCGATCGCGCGCGCCGCGGTATGCACGCGGCCGAGTCGGCGCAGCTCCGCGTCCCGGAACGACTGCACGCCGAGGCTGAGACGGGTCACCCCGGCGGACCGGTAGCCCTCGAGCCGCTCCCGCGACGCGGTCTCGGGGTTCATTTCGAGGGTGACTTCCGCCGCCGGCTCGAGCGCGAAGCCCGAGCGGCAGCAGGCGATGAGGGAGCGCACGTCACCGGGAGCGAGCACCGACGGGGTGCCTCCGCCGAAGAACACGGAGTCCACGCGCCCGCCGTCCCCCGCCGACTCGATCTCTCGCGCCAGCGCGATGAGATACCGGCGTTTCGTGTCGGTCCGGAACAGCCCCCGGTTGAAGTTGCAGTAGTTGCAGATCGCCTCGCAGAACGGAATGTGAAGGTAGAGGCCGAACGGAACGGCGGGCGCGCTGGCATTGTCTGGCATGATGCCCGGTGGCGATGCGTGGGAAGCGGCGTCGGCGCCGCGGATGCAGCCTGCGAGCCTCACCCGCCCGCACGTCCCCCCGACCAGCCCAGATCGGTCTTGCCGGTCTTCAGACGAGCTCGCGCGCGAGAGGACGTCCGGGTCGGCAACTTGCGCCGCGGTTTGTCCTTCCAGAGGCGGGTGAGGTCGTCGCTGCTGGGCGCCAACTCCTTGACCTCGCGATAGTCGGGGCCATCGTACTCCAGGAACTCGCACATCTCGTGGAGCCGCGAGTGCATGCGGAAGCCGACGCGCACGCGGAGCGAGTCGAGCGCCTCGGGGTCCGGAACGTTCTCGTAGTTCGACGTGAAGATCGTGGGGCGGCGATCGTTGTACCGGGTGTTGACGATGAAGTTCATGGTCTCGTCCACCCAGTCGGTCAACCGCTCCGCGCCCAGGTCGTCGAGCACGAGCAGCTCGGCCTCGATTACCGGGCGGAGCACGTCCGTCTCCGACGTGCGGGTCACCGGATCGTAGGTGCTTCGAATCGTGTTCAGCAGGCTCCGCGTGTCGTAGTACAGGCCCCGCGCGCGCTTCTCCGACACCACCTGCCGGAGCGTCGCCACCGCGATATGGGTCTTGCCGATGCCGGGAGGACCGATCAGCAGCAGCCCCTTGTCCACCACCGGGAACGCCTCGATGAACCCGCGGACGCGATCGATCGCCCGCACGAGCTGGGGATTCTCGTAGGTGACGAACGTGGTCAGATCGCAGGCGCGGTAGCGAGGGGGAATCCGCGCCGCCGCCAACAGAGTCCGCGCCGCATTCGTTCGCCAGCACTCGCATCGTTCGACGCGGGACACGCCGTCGCCGGATGCGAGGCGCCAGCCGGTGCCGTCACAGTATGGACAGGACATGGGAGCAATCACATTCCCCGGCGGCGTTGGCCGGCATCGTCGAGCGGCTCCGATCAGACCGCGTCCCCGCCGCCCGGATCGCCGCTGCCGGCCCGGGTCCGCCCCTCGACACGGACCAGATCGGTCGGCGTCGATCTTACCAGCGCCGTGCCCAATCGTTGCTCCCAATCTTCGAGCCCGCGGGCGAGCTCCTGCTTCACGTAGGCCATGAACTCGTTGACCTCCGACTGCATGCGGTCCATCTTGCCCCGCATGTTGAGGATGATCTCGACCCCCGCCAGGTTCACCCCCAGCTCCCTCGTCAGCGTCAGGATCGTTTCCAACTGCTCGAGGTCGGCATCGGAATACTGTCGCGTGTTGCCGTCGGTCCTCGACGGTTTCAGCAGCCCCTCGCGTTCGTAGAGACGCAGCGTCTGCGGATGAATGTCGTATCGCCGCGCCACCGCGCTGATCATGTAGTAGCCCTGCCCGGATCCCCTGCCTGGCATTTCCCCCCCCTGCCCGTTCTCGCCGGGGTCACCACAGCCCGGCGCGCACGTCTTCGGTGCTGTTATCGGCGAGCTGGCGCATCAGCTCCTTCGATCGCTCGTCGAGCACGCGGGGGAGCACGATTCTGACTTCGACGATCAGGTCTCCCGGTGCGCCGGTGCGCGACGAGGGCGCCCCTCGGTCCCGCAGGCGGAACCGCTGACCCGACTGGGCTCCCGGGGGAATCCTCACCCGGGCCCGGGCGCCGATGGTCGGCACCTCCACCCGCGCCCCCAGCGCCGCTTCGTGGACGGCGATCGGCAGGACGAGATGCAGGTCGTCGCCTTCGCGCCGGAACAGGGGATGCGGATCGACGGACACCGTCACGTAGAGATCGCCGGTGGGACCGCCGCGCCGCCCCGCGTTTCCGCCTCCCGAGACCCGCAGCCGGGTCCCGCCGGTGACCCCCGCCGGCACCGGCACCGCAATCGCCTCGATTCGCGACAGGACTCCCTCGGCTCTGCAGACCCCGCAGGGGCGGTGCCGCCGGCGACCGGTCCCCCCGCACTCCGTGCACCGGCGGGAGAAGACCATGTGCCCCCGCATCCAGCGGGAGTGACCGGCCCCGGCGCAGCTCGCACACCGGCTCTCGGCGACCCGGCGCGCCCCGGCGCCGCCGCAGGCGTCGCAGGCGGCGACCCGGGTCACGGTCACCTCGTGCGTCCCTCCCCGCATCGCCTGCTCGAAGGTGATCTGCAGGGTCGCGTGCAGATCGACGGCGGGGCCATCTTCGGGGCGGCGGCGGGGGCCAGACTCGGCGATGACCTCGGCGAAGAGATCTCCGAAGCTCGATGCCGCCTCGCCGCCCGAGGCGCCGGAGAAGTCGAAGCCTTCGAACTCGATCCCGCCCTCCGGGGCACGCGACGCAGGCAGACCATGCGCGTCGTAGTCCTGCCGCCGCTCCGGATCCATGAGGGTCTCGTACGCCTCGGACACGCGCCGGAAGACGGCCTCGGTCTCGCGGTCGCCGGGGTTGATGTCGGGATGGTACTTCCGCGCGAGCCGGCGATACGCGCGCTTCAGCTCGCTGGCCGACGCGCTCCGTCCGACCCCGAGAATGACGTAGAGGTCCATTCCGTCGTCTCAGATGCCGCCCCGCCTCACTTCTTGTCCTCGACCACCTCGGCGTCGATGACGTCACCCTCGCCGCCGCCCGTAGCGTCGCCCTTGCCGGGCGCCGAGCCGCCACCGTCGCCGGACGAGGGATCGGGCGTCTCGCTGGCCTGCTTGTACATCGCCTCGGCCGCCTTGTGCTGAACCGCCGTCAACTGCTCCATGGCCGACTTGAGCGCGGCGGCGTCCTCCGACTCGAGGGCCTTCTTGACGTCGACCACCGCGCTCTCGATCGGCGCCCAATCCGAGGCCGGCAGCTTGTCCCCCGCTTCCTGCATCATCCGTTCGGCAGCGTAGACCGCCTGGTCGGCCTGGTTCCTGGCCTCGATCGCCTCCTGGCGCGCCTTGTCCTCCTCGGAGTGCGCCTCCGCCTCGCGCATCATCCGATCGACTTCGTCTTTCGACAATCCGCTCGAGGCGGTGATGGTGATCTTCTGCTCCTTGCCGGTGCCCTGGTCCTTCGCCGACACGTTGACGATGCCGTTGGCGTCGATATCGAACGTCACCTCGATCTGGGGCACGCCGCGCGGCGCCGGCGGCAATCCCACGAGCTGGAACTTGCCCAGGGTCCGGTTGTCCCGCGCCATCGAGCGCTCGCCCTGCAGCACGTGCACCTCGACGCTCGTCTGGCTGTCGGCCGCAGTCGAGAAGCTCTCGCTCTTCTTGGTGGGAATGGTGGTGTTCCGTTCGATCAGGGTGGTTCGCACGCCCCCCAACGTCTCGATTCCCAACGACAGCGGGGTGACGTCGAGCAACAGCAGGTCCTTGACCTCGCCGGCGAGCACCCCCGCCTGCAGGGCCGCCCCCACCGCGACCACCTCGTCCGGGTTGACCCCCTTGTGGGGCTCCTTCCCGAACAGATCCCTGACGATCGCCTGCACGCGCGGCACCCGGGTGGACCCCCCGACCATGACCACCTCGTCGATCTGCGACGCGTCGAGCCCCGCATCCGACAGCGCCCGCTTGACCGGCGCCACCGTTTTCTGCAGCAGATCCTCGACGAGCTGCTCGAACCGCGCGCGGCTGAGCTTCATGGCGAGGTGCTTGGGACCGGACTGATCGGCGGTGACGAACGGCAGGTTGATCTCCGTCTCGACCACCGTCGACAGCTCCATCTTCGCCTTTTCCGCCGCCTCCTTCAGCCGCTGCAGGGCCATGCGGTCCTTCCGCAGGTCGATCCCGTCGCTCTTCCGGAACTCGTCGGCGATCCACTCGATGATCCGCTGATCGAGGTTGTCGCCGCCCAGATGGGTGTCCCCGTTGGTCGACTTGACCTCCACGACGCCCTCACCCACTTCGAGGATGGAGATGTCGAACGTCCCGCCCCCGAAGTCGTAGACGGCAATGGTCTCGTCCTTCTTCTTGTCGAGCCCGTAGGCGAGGGCGGCGGCGGTGGGCTCGTTGACGATGCGCAGCACCTCGAGACCGGCGATCTGGCCGGCATCCTTGGTGGCCTGGCGCTGGGCGTCGTTGAAGTAGGCGGGCACCGTGATCACCGCCTGACCGACCGACTGCCCCAGATACTCTTCCGCCGCCTGCCTGAGCTTCTGCAGCACCATGGCGGAGATCTCGGGCGGCGACAGCTCCTTGTCGCCGGCGTGGACCCGGGCGTCGCCGTTCGACGCCTTGACCACCTGGTAGGGCACCATCTTCATCTCTTCGCTGACTTCGTCGAACTTGCGGCCCATGAAGCGCTTGATGGAGAACACGGTGTTCTCCGGATTCGTCACCGCTTGGCGCTTGGCCACTTGCCCGACCGGTCGCTCACCCGACTTGGCGAACGCGACGATGGACGGCGTGGTCCGGCCGCCCTCCGGATTCGTCACCACCACCGGCTCGCCCGCCTCCATCACCGCCACCACCGAGTTCGTCGTTCCCAGGTCGATTCCGATTACCTTGCTCATAACACCCTGTCCTGAAAGAGTTTACGAACGAGCACCCGTGAAGACGGGAAACAATTCTAACAGTGAATAGATTATATAATCTTAGCCCTACAGTGTAAACTCAGTGTACAGTGCGGCACGCGGCGCCCGCTCCCCAGCCGGCGCCGTCACCCAATCCCGCGGTTGGTCGGTCAGTCTCGAGTCGACCGCTCCCCGCCCGCCTTCTGCATCAGATACGCCTTGATGAACGGGTCGAAGTCCCCGTCGAGCACCCGGTCCACGGCGCCCGTCTCCACCTTGGTGCGGAGGTCCTTGACCATCTGGTAGGGATGGAGCACGTAGCTGCGAATCTGGCTGCCGAACCCGATCGCCTTCTTCTCGCCCCCGATCTCCTCCAGCTTGTCCTGCTGCTGCTTCTGCTTGCGGTCGTACAACCGGGCCCTGAGCACCTTCATGGCAGCGTCGCGGTTGCGGTGCTGTGACCGCTCGTTCTGGCAGGAGACGACGATACCGGAAGGCAGATGGGTGATGCGAACCGCCGAATCGGTCACGTTGACGTGCTGTCCCCCAGCGCCGCTGGACCGATAGGTGTCGATGCGGAGGTCCTTCTCGTCGATCTCCACCTCCACGTCCTCGGGCAGCTCGGGCCACACGAACACCGAGGCGAACGACGTATGCCGGCGGGACGCCTGATCGAACGGTGACATCCGGACCAGCCGGTGCACCCCGGCCTCCGCCAGCATCAGGCCATAGGCGTAGTCGCCGGCGATCGTGAGGGTGGCCGCCTTGATTCCCGCCTCGTCACCCGGCTGCCACTCGATCACCTCGACCTTGAAGTCTCGCCGCTCGGCCCATCGCAGGTAGGCGCGCGCCAGCATTTCCGCCCAGTCCTGCGACTCGGTGCCGCCCGCCCCCGGATGGATGGCGACGATGGCGTTCTTGTCGTCGTGCTCGCCGCCGAGCATCTTCTTGATCTCGCCGGTCTCGATCTCGGCCGCGAGCGCGTCGAGCCCCGCCAGCAGATCCTCTTCCACCGGCTCGCCCTGCCCAATCCAGTCCACGAGGACGCCGAGATCCTCCGCCTTCCGCCGCAGGGACTCGGCGAGGTCGCGATCGTCCTGCAGCCGCCGCCGGCGGCGCAGCACCTCCTGCGCCCGGTCGGGCTCGCTCCAGAAATCGGCCGCGGCGGCCCGGGTCTCGAGTACACGCAGCTCCTGGTCGGTCCCGGCGGCGTCAAAGATAGCCGCACAGGGCGAGCGACCGCTCCACGAGGTCCTGGTAGCGCTTGAGTTGTTCGTCGATATCGATGGTCACATTCATCCTCCTGTCGTCGTCTCATCCGCCCGCGCTGCCGCGCCCGCGCGCCCATCCCCGGCCGCGCCGAGCCGGGGCTCGCGGCCCTGCCGCAGCCGCGAGAGATTGGAGCGATGGGTGAACGCAATGAAGCCGGCCAGCGCCGCCGCCAGACAAAGGTCCGGCGGCGTCACGGCGTACCCGAACCGGTACCCGAAGACCAGCAGAGCCACGGGCATCGCCAGCGCGGCGGCGACCGCCGCCACCGACACGTAACGCCACAGCGTGACGAGCGTCACGAACACCGCGAGCCCGACCGCCACGGCGCCGGGATGGGTCGCGAGAAACGCCCCGGTCGCGGTGGCGACCCCCTTCCCCCCGCGAAATCCGGCAAAGAGTGGATAGCAGTGCCCGAGGGTCGCGGCCGCGCCGGCCGCCAACCCGACCGTCACCGGCGACGGACCCGAGTCGCCGGCAAGCAGCCACGGAACCAGCAGGGCCGGAATGTACCCCTTGGCAACATCCAGCGCCAGCACCGCGAGAGCCGGCTTCCAGCCGAACGCCCGCAGCATGTTCGTCGCACCGGCGTTGCCGCTGCCGAGCCTCCGGATGTCGCGGCCGTACAGCCCCCGGCTGATCGGCACCGAGCTCGGGCACGACCCCAGCAGATAACCGATCGACGCCGCGATAATCAGGGTGGCGACCAGGATACCCGCCTCCGCGACTGCTCGTGGGACGGCCCCGCCACCCGTCGTCGGCCAACGCGCGAGCGGCCGAGGCGCGGCGATCAGGGCTGGGTGATCCAGGGCTCGAACCGTTCCTCCGTACGGAGACGATGACTGACCAGCTCGGCCTCGGCGCGATCGGCGTAGGGTCCGACGCGGACGCGATGCAGGGCCCCCGGAATCCGGAGCATCGGCTCGATCACGACGGGATATCCCTTCGCCTCCAACTCCGCCTTCACGTCCTGCGCGGCGCCGCCGCCGCGCACGCTCATCACCTGCACCACGAACGCGCCCCCGCCCTCGCCGGCGAGCCCATCCGGCGGGTCCGGCCCCGCGCTGCCCGCCGCTCGCCGCCCGCCGACGAAGTCCAGCGTCTCCGGCACCGGCTCGCGGCCGCGCAGCCGCTCGAAGTAGCTCAAGCCGCCGAGCCGCGACCCGGATGGGTCGCCGCCCTCGGGCGCCGGAGCCTCGAACCCGGCCGCCCCGCCGGACGCCGGAAGCGCCGTGCCCGAGCCGGCGCCTCCCGCCTCCCGGGCCGCCACCCCCCGCCCGACCTGCACGCCGCACAGGAAGACCACGACCGCGGCCAGGACCGCGATCATCGTCAGGAACACCAACTGCTTCGGGCTGACCGTGACGTCAGGCCGATCGGTCTGCTGCATCGTCGCTGTCTGCCTTTTCGGCCGGCGAGCTCTTCGGCAGCAGGTTCAGGAACTCGATGGGAACCGGGAACAGAATCGTGGAGTTCTTCTCGGTGGCGATTTCCGTCAGGGTCTGCAGGTAGCGCAGGGTCACCGCAAGGGGCTGGGTGGCGATGACCTCGGCGGCCTGGGACAGGCGCGCGGACGCCTCGAACTCACCCGCGGCGTGGATGATCTTCGCCCGCTTCTCGCGCTCCGCCTCCGCCTGCTTCGCCATGGCGCGTTGCATGTTGTCGGGCAGATCGACATGCTTCACCTCGACCGCCGACACCTTGATCCCCCAGGGATCGGTCTGCTGGTCGAGCAGATGCTGCAGGTCGCGGTTCAGCCGTTCCCGTTCCGACAGGAGGTCGTCGAGGTCGACCTGTCCGAGGACGCTGCGCAGCGTGGTCTGCGCGAGCTGCGACGTCGCGTAGTTGAAGCTCTCGACCTCGACAATCGCCTTCCGCGGGTCCATCACCCGGAAGTAGATGACCGCGTTCACCTTCACCGACACGTTGTCGCGCGTGATGATGTCCTGGGGCGGAACGTCCATGACGATGGTCCGGAGCCCCACGCGGACGATCCGATCGATCGGAGCGAAGACCAGGATGACCCCCGGCCCCTTGGGCTGCGGGAGCAGCTTGCCGAGTCGGAATATCACCCCGCGCTCGTACTCGTTCAGGATCTTGACGGAGCTCATCAGGTAGAACGCCGCCATCAGGCCCACGATCAGCAGGGGGTTGTTGAGCAAGGTCAATGCAGTCTCTCCTCGACCCGTTCCGCGGATCCCTCGGGCGCCACGGTCAGGGTCATACCGTCGATTGCGACGACCCGCACGCGCGCCCCGCGCGCGATGGGCTCGCCGGCCGTCGCCGACCAGATCTCGCCGTGCGTGGCCACGCGGCCGTGTTCGCCCGGTGCGATCGGTTCGATCACCTCACCCCGTTTGTCGAGCATGCCGGCGGCGCCGGTCACCGGCGGACGCAGGTGCGCGCGAACCGCGAGGCGCCCGAGCAGGCTCACCAGCACCGCCAGCGCCCCGATCACCGTGAGCACGAACGGCCACCCCGGCTGCAGCTCCGGCAGGGGGGAGTCGATCAGCATCACCGCCCCGAACACCATGCTCACCAGCCCGCCGGCCGCCAGCGCGCCGAAGGTAGGAGTCACCATCTCGAGGATCAGGAGAACGAGCCCGAAAAGCAGCAAGAGCAAGCCGACGAAGTTGACCGGGAGAATCTGGAACGCGAAGAACGCCAGCAGCAGGCACAGCCCGCCGACGACCCCCGGGAGGATCGCGCCTGGGTTCCACAGCTCGATCGTCAACCCGAGCGAACCGAGGCTGAACAGCAGGACCGCGATCTGCGGATGCGCAATCGTGCTCAGCAGACGCTGCCGCCACGTCATCTCTATCCGCTCCACCCGCGCGCCGGCGGTGCGCAGAACCTCCTCGCGCCCGTCCCACCGGGTGACGGCCCGACCGTCGAGCGCCTCGATCAGCGCATCGAGATCGTCGACGACGAGATCGATCAGCGGCGGCTCCGCCCCGAGGGCCTCCTCCTCGGTGAACGACCGGCTGTCGACCACCGCCTCCTCCGCCAGCTCGACGTTCCGGCCGCGCCGCGCCGCCAGCGACCGGGCATAGGCGGCGACGTCGGACGCGGCCTTCTCGGACGCCGTGTCGTCCATCGGCTGCCCGGTGCCCGCCACCGGATGCGCCGCGCCGATGTGGGTCCCGGGAGCCATGGCCGCGACGTCGGCCGCGATCGTGATCAGGAATCCCGCCGACGCCGCCCGCGCCCCGCTCGGTCCCACGAACACCACCACCGGCACCCGCGACTCGATGATCGCAGTGTTGATGTCGCGGGTGGAATCCACCAGCCCGCCCGGCGTGCGCAGCACGAGGACCACGACGTCGGCCCGCGCGGCGTCGGCCTCGTCGAGGGTCTGGGTGATGAACTCGGCCGAGGCGGGGTGAATGAGCGCCTCGACCTCCGCCACGTGAACCACCGGCACATCGAGGCCGTCGGTCGACTGCCCCGCGGGCGCCGGGCCGTCGAATCCGGACAGGATCGCCCCGATCGCGATCAGGCGAATCGGCAAACGAAACCGCGGCGCAATCATGCTTCGATTCCTCGGGGCCTGCGCATTCCACAGGTCGTCGACCCGCGCACCCCATCTCCCATGGTAATGCCTGGCCGCCCCTGGTGAAAGCCTCGCGCATTCGACCGGCGGCCGAACGCTGCCTCCACACACAGGTTCACGACGAGCCCGGCGATATCTGGTAGAGTTGGCGCGTTGTGAAGCGAATGCCGCCGTGGGCGTCCTGGCGCTGCGCCCCGTCACCGCACGGGCCGTGAACGCGACCGTGAACACCGCGGCGATCATCGCGGGTGGCCGGGGGCGGCGTCTGGGCGGGCTCGACAAGAGTCATCTGGTCGTCGGCGGACGGCGAATCATCGAACGACAGCTCGCAGTGCTCGGTCAGGTCGCCCCGCACGTCCTCGTGGTCTCCGACGACCATCATCGCTTCCGGACCTCCGGACTGCAGGTCTGCGGCGATGTCGTGCCGGGAGCCGGTGCGCTCGGGGGCCTGCACGCCGCGCTGACGCGATCGCCGAGCCGGCGAACCCTGGTCGTCGCCGGCGACCTTCCGTTCCTGTCGGCCGCGTTCCTCCGCCACCTCACGGTCCGGACGCCGCACGCGGACGCCGTGGTCCCGCGGAACGCCAGCGGCCTGCAGCCGCTGTGCGCGGTCTACGACCGTTCCTGCGTGGACGCGATCCACGCCCGGATCACCCGTGGACAGTTCCGCCTGGTGGAGCTGGCCGGTGCGTTGCGCGTGACGGAGATAGGACCGGAAGAGTTGGCGGCCTTCGATCCCGACGGAATGCTGCTCTTCAACGTGAACACGCCGGCGGACTACGCCCGGGCGACCACCGCCGCGGCGGGCCGCGCCGGCGCCAGAGCGGATGCGCCCCCGACGTGTCCCGCATGAGCCCAATGGAACGCCCAGGGCGGCCCGTGATCATCCGAACGGACCGTCGCATCCGACTATCCGAGCATGATACTGCCCCTGCACACGGATCTGCGTGACGCAATCGCGTCGGCTCTGCGCGCGCTGTACGGCCTCACGCCGGACACCATGCCCCCGCTCGTGATCGAGTATCCCCCGAACCGGCAGATGGGCGACCTCGCCGTCACCGTCGCCTTCGACCTCGCCCGCACCCTGCGGAAGGCTCCCCGCCTGATCGCCCGGGAGATCGCCGAGGCGGCAACCGGGCTGAAAGGCCTCGGGCGTCTCGAACCGACCGGCGCCGGCTATCTCAACCTGTTCCTCGACCGGTCGCGGTTCGCCCGCGCCCGCATCGGCGGCGGCTCGCCGCCCGCCGCATCGGACGACGGGGCGAAGACGATCGTCGAACATACCGCCATCAACCCCAACAAGGCGGCCCACGTGGGACACCTGCGCAACGCCGCCCTCGGCGACACGCTGTCCCGCCTGTTACGCTTCCGGGGATCCCGCGTCGAGGTGCAGAACTACATCGACGACACGGGCGTGCAGGTGGCCGACGTGGTGGTCGGGCTGCGGGAGCTCGAGAAGAAGGACCTCGACGACGTGCGCCGGCTCGCCGGCGACTCCCGATTCGACTACTACTGCTGGGATCTCTACGCGCGGGTCACCCGGTGGTACGAAGAGGACGACGCGCGGCTGTCGCACCGCCGGACCGCCCTGCACGATCTGGAGCACGACGCCGACCCCACCGCGGCGATGGCCCGCGTGGTGACCGACCGGATCGTGCGATGCCACCTCCGTACGATGGCGCGGCTCGGGATCGAGTACGACCTGCTGAGCCGGGAGAGCGACATCCTGAGGCTGGCGTTCTGGGATCGGGCCTTCGAAATCCTGAAGGCCTCGGGCGCAGTCCATCTGCAGGCGGACGGACGGCTCGCCGGATGCTGGGTGATGCCGATCGACGAGGCCGGCGACGCCGAGGCTCCGCCGGACCCCGCCGGCGACGACCCCGACCCGGATGCCCGCCTCAAGGTCATCGTGCGATCCAACGGCACCGTGACCTACGTCGGCAAGGACATCGCGTATCAGCTCTGGAAGTTCGGCCTGCTCGGGCGCGACTTCCACTACCGGCGACTCGCGGCGCAACCCTCGGGCCGCCCCCTCTGGACCACGTGGAGCACCGCCGCCCCGGCCGGCGGCGCCGACCCGGCCGCGGCGTTCGGCCGCGCGGCGGCCGTCTACAACGTCATCGACACCCGCCAGAGCTACCTGCAGCGGCTCCTGGTGCAGGCGCTGGGTGCTCTCGACCACCAGCCGGAGGCCGAGCGTTCCATCCATTTCTCGTACGAGATGGTCGCCTTGTCGCGCAACACCGCCCGGGCCCTCGGCCACGCCGCCCTCGATGACGACGGAAAACCCTTCGTCGAGGTCTCCGGCCGCAAGGGGCTCGGGGTCAAGGCCGACGACCTCCTCGATCAGGTGACGGAGCGGGCGCAGCAGGAGGTCGCGGCGCGCCACAACGACCTCCCCGCCGGCGAGCACCGGCGCATCGCCGAGATCATCTCGACGGCGGCGGTGCGCTACTTCATGATCAAGTTCTCCCGCGGCAAGGTCATCGCCTTCGACATCGACGAGGCCCTCAGCTTCGAGGGGGAAACGGGGCCGTACCTGCAGTACGCCACCGTCCGCGCCCGCAAGATCCTGCAGAAGCTGCGCGACCAGAACAACCTCGAGACATCGGTCGTCCTGGAAAGCCTGGGAACGATGCCGGACGCCCCTCTCGCGAGCCCGGCCGGCGACGAGCTCTGGGGCCTCATCCTCGAGGCGGCCCGGCTGGACGAGATCGCCGATCAGGCGGTGCGGACGCTGGAGCTGTCGGTCCTCGCCAAGTACGCCTTCGGACTCGCGCAGCGCTTCAACGCCTTCTACCACAGCAGCCCGGTCGTGGCGGAGCCCGACGAGGCGATCCAGCGCTGGCGCGCGGCGGGCGTCGCCTGGTTCGAAGCGCAGATGACGAGGGCCCTCGCGCTGATGGGATGCGAGGTGCCGGACCGAATGTAGGGCCGGAAGGCGAAGGGCGTGCACCAGGTTCCGCCTTCAGCTTCCCTCTGAAGAGGCCTGCTCTTCCGGCCATCACAGTCCAAGATGCGTGACCTGTAGTCCGCCCCAGTGCCGGTCCAGGTACTCCACTACGAGGCGGCGATGGCAATGGTCGGGCGTATCCTCGCTGCACAGCAGACAGCCGTCCGAGACGGTTGCCCTCGCGACCGTCTGCTCGACGTGGCGTTCCCGCATGAGATCCAGGAACCGCGTTTCGTACGTGCTCCAGTCGCCGCGGTGCTTCTTGTAGCCGTCCAGCATCTCCTTCGTGGGCGCCAGCGCCGGTACGTGCACGTAGTCCATGCCGCAGATTTCGGCAAGAAAATAGCTCAAATCGTCGCGCTTGGCGAAGCCGGCGAGCTGCGAGACGTTGTTGAGCCGCACGTCGACGACGCGGCGCGCGCCGGACGTCCTCAGGAGCTCGAAGAACCGGCGCGCGGGCTTCTTCGTGAAACCGATGGTGAAGACCCTCATGGATGCAACTCGCCGCGGCGGCGGCCGGGTGGCGCTGAATCGTTGGGCTGTATATCGTTCCGATGCGCAAATCGATGAGCCTGCCGGGCGATGGCCTCCGTGATCCGCTCCGCGAGGGATCGGGGGAACAGCCGTTGATCCTCGTTCGAATCCTGTAGGCCATGCAGGGCCAAGAGCCGATCCATGGCGTCCGAATGGCGCTCCAGCCCTCCGTCGGACCGGATGTGCACGACCGAAACGCCTCGTGCCTCGAGTGCCGGCGCCACCAGCAGGCAGCGGTGGCACTCCAGCGGTTCTTTCTCCGCACACATCAGCGCAATGCGGTGGCCGGTCGCACCCCGCGCCACGCGGTCGAGTCCCTCCCGGAACGAGCGGGTCCCGCCCAGTCGCTCGTAGCTGATGCGGCCGTCGTCGTAGACGACGGGATCCTCAGAGCGACCGCCCAACTCCCGTCCGAGGAAGACGTACGCGATACCGCGCGCGTCGAGGCTGCCCACTAGCGTCTCTCGGTTGAACTGCGGATTGAAGCGGCTGTAGGGTGCCGCGCGGACATCCGCCACCGCGGTCACCCCACGGCGCTGCAACAGATCGATGAACCCTTCCACGGGGTGCGTGGAGTGACCTATCGTCAGCACGATGCTACCGGCTGCAGGCATGATCTGTCGTCAGGTCGCAGGAATGATGGCGGCGATCAGCTTGTAGCACGCGTCCTGGTACGGTTCGCCCAGGCTGATCGTGAGGTAACACTCGTTGATGTCGTAGATGCCGTTCGGTTTCGCCAGATAGGCCCGCTCAAAGCCGGGATCGGTAACCCACAGCGCGTACTCTTGGCCCGCATGTCGAAACCGGCCCTGTACTCGTCGCTTGTTGTTGCCGAACGCTTCACCCGGGGTGCACACCATGAGCCGCAGCCGTTCGACGTTGAGTAGCCGTAGCGAAGCGGCAACCGAACCGACCACTGCCATAGGAATCTTGTCGTTCCGGCCGTTGTATGTGTGATGGCCATCGACCCAGAGCGGGGCGATGGGATCGGCGAGCGCGGGCAGATCGGCCGGTCTCAGTCGGTCCACTCTCTCCCAGTAGTGCTCGGAGTCCAGCAGCCAGTTCTCCGTCTGATAGTCCGCGGGCTGCGATTCGAGAACTGGAATGTCGATTATGTCGAGCACCTGCGGGTCGCTCCCGTCCTCGTACTGCCGCTCGTACTCCGACACCGCTCCGCCGTTGCGTGCGCTGACGGGCCGAATCCAACCCCGGCCTCTGACCCGCTCCACTCCCGGCCGGCAACGCATCGGCCATGCAGCTTCCGCGAGTTTGCGAGGCAGACGAGACGCTTGGTGCTCGGCATCGGAGAAAGGTTCGGGGCCGGTTCACACAGCTACGACCGCCGCCTCGGATTCCCTCGACGAGTGACGCACAGTGGCCCGCCTCGGCGAAGCGCCGGGCAGAAGCGAAACCAGCGGGCCATCACGAGGGTGTTGAAACCGGAGTCAAATGCTACCACGCGCTTTGGTGGCGGCACTGCACGGGCGGCTACACGCGGTCGTGGGCGACCACCGTCTCGACGCTCGGGCACGAGATGGCGATCGGCCTGGAAGAACGCGTCGGCGTCCCGGCGAAGGACGAGGTGTCGCGGGCCCGGGGCGACGGCAGGAAGCTCGCCAGCGGGTCGGACACGAACGGAGACCGGACCACCCGCGGCGGCCCCGGCCGTGTCCGCGAAGCCACCGACAGGCCGGATACCTCGCCGCCGCGGCCAGCGCCTCCGACCTCATGCCGGCTTCGGAGACGCGTGCCGTCGACGAGCAGATGCAGAACGCAGCGGTCCCCGGGGAGACTCTCGGCCGGCTCGATGGTCCCGGACGATGGCGCGGCTTGGGGTCGAGTACGACCTCCTGAGCTGGGAGGGCGACATCCTGAGGCTGGCGTTCCGGGACCGCGCCTTCGAGATCCGCGCCGGCGCCGCGCCTAGGCGCGGTCGAGGGCGACCACCGTCTCGATGTGCGGGGTGTTGGGAATCAGGTCGAACGCCCGGATCTCGTCGATGCGGTAGCCGGACGATCGCAGGGCGCGCAGGTCGCGCGCCTGGGTGGCGACGTCGCAGGAGACATAGACGATGCGCCGGGGCCGGCGGCGCGCGAGCCGGGTGACGACCTCGCGCGAGAGGCCGGTCCGCGGGGGGTCCACGATGACCGTGGCGCCGGACAACTTTCCGGCGCGTTTCAGCCAGGTCTCGACCGGCGCCCGGACGATGCGGAGGTCGGCCGCGAAGGGCGCGGCATTGGCTGCGAGGTCGCCGGCGCCGACCGGATCGCGTTCGACCGCGGTCACCCGGCCGCCTCCGCGGGCCGCTATCGCGACCGCGAACAGCCCGACCCCCGCATACAGGTCCACGACCTCGCCGACGCCGGCCAGCTCGGCCACCGCCGCAGCCAACGCCGGCGCGAGATGGCGATTCGCCTGGAAGAAGGCGGTGGCGTGCCGGCGCAGGGGGAGGGTCGCGGCCCGGGGCGACGGCAGGAACTTCGCCAACGGGTCGGTGACGAACGGCGACCCCAGGACCCGCGGCGGCCCCGGAAGCGTCCGCGACGCCACCGACAGGCCGGACACCCCCGCCGCCTCGGCCAGCGCCTCCCACCGTATGCCGGTTTCCGCGACGCCGCCCTGCACGGCCAGATGCAGCGCGCAGTGCTCGCCGGGAAGGTCCTCGGCCAGCTCGACCGTCCGGACGCCGCTCGCCAGCAACGCGGGGGCCTGGGCGTTCAACGCGGCGACCACCCGCTCGGCGCCCGGGGACAGCACCCCGGTGCCGGCGACGGCGCAGACGTGATGCGAGCCCTCGTCGAGAAACCCGACCCGGTCGTCCCCGGCGTGGAGCCGGGCGCGCATGCGGTAGCCGGTTTCCGGCGAGCCGGCAACCACCGCGGCCGCGTCGAGTTCGATGCGCCCGATCCGGCGAAAGGCGTCCCGCACCATCTCCGCCTTCAGGACGAGCTGCCGCGAGTACGCGATATGCGCCAACGTTCGGCCCCCGCAGGACGCCGGGCCGGCAACCGGGCGCCGATCCGGCGACGGGTGCAACACGTCGACGGTGCGGGCGAAGACGACGTCACGGCGGGTCTGTTCGACGACGGCGCGCACCCGCTCTCCCGGAATGGCCCCGGCAACGAGGACCACCCGTCCCGCCCATCGCGCGATCATCCGGCCGCCGACCGCCGGCCGCTCGATGGTCAGATCGAGGCGGTCAGGCGGGTCGGAACTGGTCACATCGGAAGGGTCCATTCGAGCCTCGCGCTGCCCCGCCGTCCCGGCCGCCACGGGGAGCCGGTGGTGAGGAATCACTTCTCCCTATTCCTCGAACCGAACGGCGGGCAGGTGGAGACGGTCGCGCACCAGCCGGTCCACGCTGGCGTTCACGGCGCTGACGTAGGCATCGGGGTCCAGACGCGACCTGAACGAGGCCAGCTCGGCCCGCGCGTCGCTCTCGACGTCATCGAGCGCCGAGCCCGCCGCCGCGCGCGCCGCGGCCAGCAGCGCCCGGTCGATCTCCGCGAGACGGTCGATCAGGGCCCGCCGCGCCGCGCCGCGGGCGCCGCGCGCGGCGGGCCGCAGGGCGTCGAGATCGGCGACGAGGCGGGTCAGGACCGCGCGCAGATCCGCGGGCATCTCGTCGCGCGCCATTCGGTTGGAGGCCCGCTCCAGGACCCGGTCGACGTGCCGGGGCAGGCTGAGGCGGCGCGGCCCGGACCGGCCGGCGCCATCGGCGACGTCCGCCGCATCCGGAGCGCCGCCGGGCGCCGCCGCGACCCCGACCGCCCGCCGCCATTCGTCGAAGACATCCAGCACGTCGGCCTCGCAGAACTCGATGCGGAGAGGCCGCCGCCTGGAGCCGGACGCCCGGTACCGGGCCAGCCGGCGGTCGATGCCGGTCGTCACCACCTGCAGCGGCACCCCCGCCTCGGCCCAGCCGCGCACCCGCTCGAAGGCCGGTCCCACGATGCGAATGAGATGACCCTGGTTGCAGCGGCAGAGATACGATTCGATCTCGCGGCAGTAGGCGCCGGGATCCATCATCGGACCGGGCCCCGGTTATGCTGCCAGGCGAGACGGAGACCGTGCAACGTCAGGTCCGGGCTGACGTGGTCGATGGCCCCGGTCTCGGCCGCGATGGTCGCAGCCAGCCCGCCGGTGGCGACGCTCACCGCGGGCCGGCCGCCTCCCAGCTCGACGCGCAGCCGCGCCACCAGTCCTTCCACCATGGCGACGTAGCCGAAGTACAGCCCGGACCGCATCGACCCCACCGTGCTCGTGCCGATGACCTGCTCCGGCCGGCGGACGTCGACCCGGGGGAGACGCGCGGCCCGCTGGAACAACGCGTCGGCGGAGATCTCGACCCCGGGACAGATGACGCCCCCCACGTAGTCACCCGCCGCGGAGATGACGTCGAACGTGGTAGCGGTCCCGAAGTCCACGACGAGGATCGATCGGCCGGCTCCGCCGTACTCGTCGCGCGCCGCGAGGCCGTTCACCAGCCGGTCCGCCCCCACGTCCTCCGGGGGCTGATAGCAGACGGGCAGACCGGCGTTGGACGCGTCGACGACCAGGGTCTCCACCCCGAACGCGTCCTGCACCATCCTGGTGACCGTCGCCGTCAGCGGGGGAACGACCGAAGAGAGGACCACGCCGGACACCTGGGCCATCTCGAGACCGGACCCGGCGAAGAGCTGACTGACGAGCACCCGCAGCTCGTCGGCGGTCCGGCCGCGCAGGGTCGTCAGGCGCCAGCTCTCGCCGAGCCGCGTCCCGTCGAAGATTCCGAAGACGATGTTCGAATTGCCGACGTCGATCGCAAGCAGCATCGGTCCCCTGTCCCCGTCATCCGACGTGATGCACCTCGCCGCCGCACAACCGTTCGCGACGCGTCCCCACGCGCACGATCAACGCGCCCTGTTCATCCACCCCCTCGGTGACCCCGCGGTGGCGGACCGGCCCCACCGACCATTCCACGGTGGCGCCCCGGCTCGAGGGCGCGAGCGCCTCCCACCGTCCGAGCAGGGCCGCGACCCGGCCAGCCTCGACCTCGCGGCAGCGGATCGCGAGGGCCGCCAGCACCTCCACCAGCACCGCGGCGGGGTCGACCGATCGGCCGGTCAGACCTTCCACCGAACCGGCCCGGGACGCCAGCTCGCCCGGCCACGCGCCGTCGCGCAGGTTGATGCCGATGCCGACGATGACGCGATCGACCCGATCACCCGCCGTCGACGCCTCGGCCAGAATCCCCGCCACCTTGCGGCGGCGTCCGGCCGCTTCGACCACCACGTCGTTCGGCCACTCCAGGATCGCGTCGAGCCCGGCCGCCTGTCCGAGGGCCTCCGCCACCGCCACCCCGGCCGCCAGCGTCAGCACCGGGGGCGAGGCCATCCGCAGCAGCACCGACACGTACAGACCCGTGCCGGCGGGAGAGAACCAGTGGTTCCCGTGGCGTCCCCGTCCCGCGGTCTGCTCGTCCGCCACCACCACCGTCCCGTGCGGCGCGCCGCCATCGGCGAGCCGGGCGGCAAGGTCGCTCGTCGAGCCGACCCGCGGATGGTGATGCACCCGGCCCTCGAACGGCCCGAGTCGGGACGCCGCATCGCGCAGGCGCGCCTGGAAGGAATCGGAGGATGACGGGTTCACGGGACGGCCCACCGACCTCGAACGGCCCTGGCGACCGGCGGCGCCGAGAAGACGAGCACCGCGGCCATCAGGGGGACAGCTCCGCCAATACCTCGTCGAGCTGCTGCCGGCGCTGCCGCGCCGCCGCGTGCCGGGCCTCGGTCTCGGCCACGACCTCGGGATCGGCGCGCTCCCGGAACCTCGGATTCCCGAGCTTGCCTTCCAGGGATCCGAGCTGTTTCGAGATCTTGTCGATCTCCCGGCGCAGCCGGGCGGTTTCCGCCGCCCGGTCGATGACGCCGGCCAGCGGCAGATACAACCGCATGCGGCGCACGATGCGACGCACCGTATCGGGGTCGGCCGGCACCGACTCGACGAACTCGAACGTCTCCAGACCGGCCAGCCGCCGCAGATAGTCGCCGTGACCGTCGATGACCGAGCGCTCGGCGGGATCCGCGTGCTCGATCTGCAACCGGAGCCGGCGCGACGGCGGCACTCCCAGCTCGGCCCGGACCGTGCGCACCGCGGTTATCACCTCCTGCAGGAGCGTCAGCACCGACACCGCCTCGTCATCGGTCCATTCCGGCACCGGCTGCGGATAGGGGGCGCGGGTGACGGTGCGGGCCTGCCCGTCCGGCGTCCGTCCGTCGTCGGCCGCCTCCGCGGCGGCCGGCAGGGTCTGCCAGAGCTCCTCGGTGACGAACGGCATGAACGGATGCAGGAGACGCAGAACCCGGTCGTGCACCCCCAGCAGGACCGCCCGCGCCCGCTCCCGATCTTCTGCCTCGTCCTGCAGATGCGGCTTCACCAGCTCGATGTACCAGTCGGCGTACTCGTGCCAGATGAAGTGGTACAACCGGTCGGCGGCGACGTCGAACCGGAACCCCTCCAGGGCGCGGGTCACGTCGGCCGCGAGCTCGCTCACCCGGTGCAGCACCCACCGATGAATGGTCCCGAGCTCGGCCGGCGGGGGCACCGGCGGGCGCTCGGCCAGCGACGCGGGCAGGTTCATGAGCACGAAACGGGAGACGTTCCAGATCTTGTTCACGAACTGCCGGTAGCCGCGGAGGCGCCCCTCCGAGAGCGAGATGTCCATGCCGGGGGACGCGAGCGCGGCGAGAGTGAACCGGAAGGCGTCGGCGCCGATCTCCTCCATCACCTGCAGGGGATTGACGACGTTGCCCTTCGACTTGCTCATCTTCTGCCCGTGCGCGTCCCGCACGAGCGACGTGATGTAGATGACCTTGAACGGGACGTCGCCGGCGAACTTCATGCCCAGCATCATCATCCGCGCGATCCAGAAGAAGATGATGTCGAGCCCGGTGATCATGACGCTGGTCGGATAGTACCGCTCGAGATCCGCGGTGCGGTCCGGCCAGCCCATGGTGCTGAACGGCCAGAGTCCGGAGCTGAACCAGGTGTCCAGCACGTCCGTGTCCTGGCGCAGCGGCCCGCCGCAGCCGCAGGCCTCGGGCGCTTCCTCCTCCACGAGCACCGACCCGCACCGATCGCAGTACCAGGCGGGCACCCGGTGCCCCCACCAGAGCTGGCGCGAGATGCACCAGTCGTGGATGTTGGTCATCCACTCGAAGTAGGTGCGGGCCCAGTTCTCGGGCACGAAGCGGGTGCGGCCGTCCTCGACCGCGGCAATCGCGGGCTCGGCCAACGGCTTGATCCGGACGAACCACTGGGTCGACACCAGCGGCTCGACCACCGTCTGGCAGCGGCTGCAGTGCCCCACCGCATGCCGGTGGTCCTCGACCCGTTCCAGCAGGCCCTCCGCCTCGAGCCGCTCCACGATCGCCGCCCGCGCCGCGAACCGGTCCTGGCCGGCGAACGGCCCCGCCTCGCCGGTCATCCGGCCGTCCTCGCCGATGACCACCACCTGGGGCAGATCGTGCCGCCGGCCCATCTCGAAGTCGTTGGGGTCATGGGCCGGCGTCACCTTGACGGCGCCGGTCCCGAACCCCGCGTCGACGAACGCGTCGGCGACCACCGCCAATTCGCGACCGATGATCGGCAGGCGCACCGTCCGGCCGATCAGGCCAAGGTACCGCTCGTCGTCCGGATGCACCGCCACCGCGGTGTCCCCCACCATGGTCTCCGGCCGGGTGGTGGCGACCGTAACCCCGCCGGCGCCGTCGGCCGCCGGGTAGCGCACGTGATAGAGCCGGCCCGCCTGCTCCTCGTGCACCACCTCGAGATCGGACAGCGCGGTCCGGCACCGGGTGCACCAGTTCACGATGTACTTGCCGCGATAGATCAGCCCCTCGCGATAGAGGGTGACGAACACCCGCCGGACCGCCCGCGACAGGTCGTCGTCGAGGGTGAAGCGCTCGCGGCTCCAGTCGACCGACGACCCGAGGGTGCGCATCTGATTCGTGATGGTGCCGTGGCTCTGCCGGCTCCACGCCCACACCCGCTTCTCGAACGCCTCCCGGCCGAGCGCGTGCCGGTCGGTCCCCTCGTCTGCCAGGTGCTTCTCGACGACGTTCTGGGTCGCGATACCCGCATGGTCGGTGCCCGGTAGCCACAGCACGTCGTGGCCGGTCATCCGTTTCCAGCGGCAGACGATGTCCGGCAGGGTCTGGTTGAGGGCGTGACCGATGTGCAGCACACCGGTGACGTTGGGGGGCGGCAGCACCATGCTGAACGGAGGGCGGGATGACGCCGGATCGGCCCGAAAGGCGCCGCTGGACTCCCAGAACGCGTACCACTTCGGGTCGACGCCGGCATGGTCGAACCCCTTGCTCAACTCACGCATATCATTCATGGTATCAAGCCGCCGGCATGGCGTCGGAGGGCGCGCCGCTGGCGGTCGGGGGGTTGCAGGTCGGGATGCTCGGGTGGAAGTCGATGCCGGTCGTCGCGTCGGTCGGTGCGGCGGGCCGTCGCTCAAACCGGCTTGATGCGGTCGATCTGGTCGCGCACCAGGCGCTCCGCCACCCGGGCGACCACTTCGGAGACCAACTCGCCGGTCACGTCGTCCGACAGGCGCTGGACGACCCGCTCGGCCACCCGCTCGATCAGGTCGTCCTCGCTGACCGGGGCGGCCTGGCGGGGCCAGGGATAGGCCGTACGCGCCCGATCGAGGTCGCCCTGCTCGGCCGCGAGAAGCGAGGCGAAGGCATCGGCCAGCGAGGGCGGCGCCGGCGCCTCCACCGCGGGTACGGCCGGGACCGGCGGGGTCGAATCCCCCGCTTCCGCCGCCCGGGCCGGCGCTTCCGCCAGTGCGGACGCCGCCGGGGCCGGGTCGGGGCCGGTCCCCCGCTCGTCGCCATCGCCGCCGGCCGCGCCGAGGGTTCCGTCCGCGACGGCCGGCGCTTGCGCCTCCAGGGGCCGCTCCCGATCCGCGGGGGAAGGCGGAGATGCAGGCGCCGCGACGCTCTGCCCGGTGTCTGCGCCTGCCCGGTCCGGCGCATCGTCCCGCGGCGCCGGCGTCGTCGGGCCCGCCGATTCCTGCGTCCCGGTCTCCGGACCTGCCGGTACGCCGAGGAGCTCGCGAACCCGGTTGATCACCACCTGCGGTTCGAACGGCTTCACCAGCACCGCGTCACAGCCGACCTCGCGGGCCCGTTCGCCGTCGACCGGATCGAAGGCCCCGGTCAGCAGCACCACCGGGATGTGGGACAGCGCGCGATTGGCCTTGACGAAAGCGGAAACGGCATAGCCGTCCTTCTCCGGCATGTTGGTATCGGCCAGCACGATGTCCGGCGGGTCGGCGGCAATGCGTTCTATCGCCTCGCGCCCGTCACCGACCGTCGCCACCCGAACGTCCTCCCCGGCGAAGGTCATCTCGATGACGCGCCGAATCGTGGCGCTGTCGTCGGCAAGCAGAAGCGTATGTGGCATCGGCAGTTCCGGACCTCGACAGGAACGTATGTAAACGGATTCGCCGCGTCACGGACCGGCGGCCACCTCGACGGCGCCGGTCGCACCGCCGGTCATGCCGGTGCGGCCCGGTGGCGCTCGCGAATGAAGCTGACGATGTCCCGCATGGGGGTTCCGGGCTGAAACACGCCTTCGATACCGATGGCCCGCAGCCCCGGCAGATCCGCATCGGGAATGATGCCCCCCACGACCACGAGGACGTCGTCGAGGCCCTTCTCGCGCAGCAGCTCCATCACCCGGGGACACACGTGGTTGTGGGCGCCCGACAGAATGGACAAGCCGATGACCCCGGCATCCTCCTGCAAGGTCGCCTCGACGATCTGTTCGGGGGTCTGGCGCAATCCGGTGTAGATCACCTCCATCCCCTCGTCCCGAAGCGCCCGGGCAATCACCTTCGCACCACGGTCGTGACCGTCGAGCCCCGGTTTGGCGATGACGACGCGAATCGGGTCCATCTCGTTCTGGGGAGCCCTACGGCTGCACGCGGAACGCCACCAACGCCGACGCCGACTCGTCGCCCGCCTCCGCCGACAACTCGAGCAGATAGTCTCCCCTGGGAAACGGCGAGAGCTGCAGGAGAACCTGATGCGGGCCGGCGTCCTCCGGTGCGTCCACCGGCAACTCCATCATCACGGTGCCCTCGCGGCTCAGCAACTGCGCGCGAAGCCGCGGGGCGATGCCGCCCGGCGCGTAGGCCTCGACCCGGACCAGGAGCTGATCGTTACGGCGGAAGAAGCGCGATGCCGTCGGCAGGGCGTCGGCGTCGGCGAGCAACTGGCGCAGCTCGACCGCGTTCCGCGCCCTCAACACCTGCGGGGTGCTCAGGGCGACATCGGGACCTGTGAAATCGGGCGCCACCAACTCGTCGATGGCCCGGTCGAGCACATCGCCGTACTCGTCCTCGATCGCGATGTTCAACTCGAGCGCGCCGGGGTCGACCTCGAAGCTGGCGCGCGGCACCCGGCCCGCCCCCGCTCCCGGCACCTCTCCCCGGAAGTAGGCGCTGCTGTCGCTCATCGCCATCAGCATCACCTGCGATGCCGATTCCTGGCGGCGGCTGCGTTCGCCGCCGATCGGCTCCCACACGAAGGTCAACTGCGTCCTGCCGTTGTCGCCGCGGCGGGCGCCGACCCAGGTCCGCACGTAACGCCCCCGCATCGGCTCGGCCAGGCTCGCCAGCGCGGTGTCGACGGCCCGCGGCGGCGCCGGCCGGGGCGGAGCCAACACCCGCGCCGCGTTTGCCGCAGTCAACGCATAGTAGCCCCTGCGGGCGCGGATCCGAACGTCGTCCCGCAGGACCTCCACGTCGATCTCGTGGAACTCGCCGTCGGTCGGCGCCGCCGACGAGGTGTAGCCGAGCAGGTAGTACGCGCTCTGGTCGGCCACGATCTGGGCCAGACCCGGCAGCATGTCGTTGCGGTTGATGATGGCCCGGCCGTCGGTCTCGTCCGCCAGCACACGCAGGGTGTCCTGCAGCTCGCGCAACAGGCGGTAGTCGGTGCGCATGTCGATCGTGACGTTGCTGGAGTCGAACTCGCCGGTGGCGAGCCCCCGGGGATCCACCATGTAGAAGCTGGTGTTGTTCTTGTTGGCGAGGTCGGCGGTGTACAGCAGCTGCGTGCGCATGTACGACGACTCGAAGAACTGCTGGGTCTCTTCGATATGCGTCTCCCCCGCCAGCGGGTCGTACCGCTGCGGATTGAAGAAGCCCCCGCCGAGGGCATCCATGTCGCGCAACTGGGGCGGAACGTAGTTCGAATAGCCCTCGCTCAGCACGATGACCGACTTGCGTCCCTCGCGCAGTCCGCCGAGATAGATGGCCAACCCCTTCAGGGCAGACAGGCTGACGTCGTTGCGGATCATCTCGACCGTGGTGGTCGGGAAGCTCACGTACTGATGCTCGTACATGTTGCGCGGCTCGTAGTCGTACTTGACGCCTTCGAAACCCTCCAGAGCGCGGACGATCTGCGCATGGTTGCGGGTCAGCTGCACGTCCATGATCGGCGTCAGGGGGTACATCACCCCGACGAGGTCGGTCGGCCGGAGCTGCGTCTCGATGAACTCGACGAGCGTCGATCGCATCCGAATCGCGTTGCCGTCCCGCACGTGGTAGTCGTCGAGGAAGAACACGAAGATGCGCGAGTCCGGCCGCGCCGCCTCGCGCTCCTGGTCGTACTCGTTGCGGATGCTGGAGGGGGGCGGCAGGGCCGGGTCCGGCACCCCGGTGACCTCCACCAGCCGGAACGACTCGATGGTCTGCTCGACCTCGTCCTCGAAGACCCGGAAGTCGTCCTGCGTCAGATCGAGAATCGAGTTGCCGTCGTCGTCGGTGACGATCGCGTCGACCCGCACGAAGTTGATTCCGGACCGGAACACCGGTGTCTGGGGCCGGGCGTCGGCGTCCGCGGACGCCGCGGCCGCGGAGCCGTCCGCCTGGCCGGTCCGGGGCGCCTGGGCCTCCTGCGCGGGAACGCCGACCCCCGGCAGGAGCATCCACGCGGCGGCCAGCACCGGGACCGCCCACCGGAACCGACGGGTCGCCAGCCGGATGCCGGCACCGCCCCGCACGCACCATCGACTGCTCGACATGCTCGCCCTTCCTTCCGCAAAGAGACGCCGACATCCAATGATACCACTCGGATCGGCGCCGCCGTCGCCGGCCGCCGCGCCGCCCGAGCCCCGCCGCTCCGGTCACCCTCGCATATGATCAAGGAACCTGCGGGGTTTCGACCACGGGCTCCTGCGCCTTGAACCGACTGGACCGTGAATTCGCCATGCGCCTCGAGCTGACCGCCGAACAGGAAGCGTTTCGCGCGTCGGTGCAACGGTTCGCGGAAGTGGAAGTGCGGCCGCGCGCGGCCGAGATCGACGCCACCGACCGCTTTCCCACCGACCTCGTCCGCCGGGCCGGCGAGCAGGGGCTGATGGGGGTC
Organism: Vicinamibacterales bacterium; assembly: GCA_965215895.1. Taxonomy (GTDB): domain Bacteria; phylum Acidobacteriota; class Vicinamibacteria; order Vicinamibacterales; family UBA8438; genus JAJEEA01. The sequence continues at coordinate 83,189 of CBDCEY010000004.1, forward strand.
ACCATCCCCGTGGCGGCGGGGGGCGCCGGCCGCGACTACGTCAGCTATGCCGCGGCGATCGAGGCGATCGCCGCGGCCAGCGCCACCCTGGCCGCGATCCTGTCGGTCAACAACTCCCTCGCCGCCGAGGTCGTCGCCCGGTTCGGATCCGCGGCCCAGCGCGAGGCATGGCTCCGGCCCCTGGCGAGCGGCGCCGCCGTCGGCGCCTTCGCCCTCTCGGAACCCGACGCCGGCACCGATGCCGCCAACCAGCACACCCGGGCCGTCCCCCACGGCGCAGGCTACCGCCTGACCGGGCGCAAGGTCTGGGTGGCCAACGGGGCCGCCGCCGGCGTTTTCATCCTGTTCGCGGCGACCGAGCCGGGCATCGGGGGCCGCGGCGTCTCGGCGTTCCTGGTCCCCGCCGACGCCCCGGGCGTGCACGCGTCGGCCACCGCCGATACACTCGGCGTACGCGGTCTCGGATGCCGGGATCTCGACCTCGACGCCGTGCACGTCCCCGCGGAGGCGATGCTCGGCGACGCCGGCGGCGGATTCCGCATCGCCATGTGGGCGCTCGACGGCGGCCGGGTGGCGATCGCCGCCCAGGCCGTCGGCGTCGGACAGGCGGCCTTCGAAGAGGCGCTGGCGCACGCCCGGCGCCGCCACACGTTCGGGCGCCCCATCGGCCGGTATCAGGCGGTGCAGTGGATGCTGGCGGACATGGCCACCGAGCTGGAGGCGGCGCGCATGCTGGTGTATCGGAGCGCGGCGGCCAAGGAGACGCAGGAGCGCAGCGCCTCGGAAGCGGCCATGGCCAAGCTCTACGCGTCGGAGGCGGCGCACCGGGCCGCAGACAAGGCGATGCAGATCCTGGCCTCGGCCGGCTACCGCCGGGGCTCGACGGTCGAGCGGCTGTTTCGGGACGTCCGGGCGACCGAGATCTACCAGGGCACGTCGGAAGTGCAGCGCATGGTGATCGCCGCCCATCTCCTCGCGGGACGGTGACGGCGCGACCTTGCGGTCGCGTTGGAAGTTTCGCTGGCGCGAAACTTCTGCGACGCAAACTCCATGTTCTCCCGCGTCGCCGCCTTGTCCGGTGGGGGGCGTGTGCCGGCCGTCGCCCCGCTCTCGGCTCGGCGCCGCGCGGGTTCGCGACGGGCCGCTACGCGTCGGCGGCGAGGCGTTCGAAGATCGGGATCAGGCGCTCCAGGGTCTGCGGGGGGGTCTCGGGTACCACCCGGGTGGTTCCGACGACGGTCATGAAGTTGGTGTCGCCGTCCCAGCGGGGCACCACGTGCAGGTGAAGATGGCCCGGGATCCCCGCTCCGGCCGGCCGGCCCAGGTTGATCCCCAGGTTCATGCCATGGGGCCGATACGCCTCGGTCAGGGCGACCTCCGCCCGCTGCGCCATCGTCATCAGCTCGCCGAGCTCGGCCGCCGACGCCTCGGCCAGCGATCCGATGTGCCGATACGGCACCACCATGACGTGACCGTTGTTGTAGGGGTACAGATTCAGGATCACGAAGCACGTATCGGCGCGCGCCACGATCAGCGAGGAACCCTGCGGCGGGCTCCCGCCGGCGCCGGCCAGCGCCGCGCAGAACACGCAATCGCCTCCGGAGGCGCCAGCGCTTCCGCTCACGTAGTCAAGCCTCCAGGGGGACCAGAGTCGTTCCATGGCGGGGCGCCGGGTCGGGGAACGCCCGCGCCGCCCCCCGGCGCGAATCGCGCGGCCGGAATCAGTAGCCGGGACTGCCGCCGGGCTCCGGCATCGCCGCTGCCGGTTCGGCCAGCGTCGGATCTCGCGGAACTTCCGGGGCCGGCTCCCGGTTGATCAGCTCCTTGAGCTCCTTGCCCGGCTTGAAGTACGGGACCCGCTTGGGGGGTACTTCCACCCGATCCCCGGTCTTCGGATTCCGGCCCTTTCGCGGCTCGCGCTGCCGGAGGCGAAAGCTGCCGAACCCCCGCAGCTCGATCTTCTCGCCCCGGTGCAGCGCGGTGATGATGCTGCGGAACACCGCATCGACGATGACCTCGGAGTGCTTCTTGGTCAGATCGGCGGCTCGAGACACTTCCTCGACGAGTGCCGCCTTGGTCACGCTCCCGCCTGCCACCAAGATCTCCCTCGCTCCATTAGCCGAGCCGGACGACGGGCTGCTACGTCTGATGCTTGAAGTGGTCGCCCAGGGTCACCTCCGGGGATCCGGACCCAGTACCGTAGGACTCCCAGTCCGCCTCGTAGTCGTCCGACTTCAGCGCCCGGATGCTGAGACCGATCTTCCGTTCCGAGGGGCTCAGCTTGATGATCTTCATGCTGGTGACCTCGTCCACCTTCAGCTCGACCTTGTCGCGGCCGACGTGGTCGTCGAACTCCGACACGTGGATGAGCCCCTCGATCCCCTCGGCCAGCTCCACGAACGCACCGAAGTTCGTGATGCGGACCACCTTGCCCTCGATCACCGATCCGACCTTGTGGTTCTCGAAGAAGTCGTCCCATATGTCGGTCGCCAACTGCTTCAGGCCCAGAGAGAGCCGCTGGTTGTCCGGATCGACGTTGAGCACCATCGCCTCGACCTCGTCGCCCTTCTTCACGACTTCCGACGGATGCTTGAGGCGCTTGCTCCAGGACATGTCCGAAATGTGGATGAGCCCGTCGATGCCCTCCTCGACCTCGACGAACGCGCCGAACTCGGTCAGGTTGCGGACCCGGCCGGTCAGCCGCGACCCGATCGGGTACTTGTCGGCGAGCTGATGCCACGGGTTCGACTCGATCTGCTTCAGTCCCAGCGAAATGCGGCGCGCCTGCGGATCGACGCCGAGCACCATCGACTCGACGGTGTCGCTCACCGTGAGCAGCTTTGACGGATGCTTGACCCGCTTGCTCCAGGACATCTCGGATACGTGGATCAGACCCTCGACGCCCGGCTCGAGCTCGATGAAGGCCCCGTAGTCGGTCAGGCTGACGACCTTGCCGCTCAGCCGCATGCCCACCTGGTAGCGTTCCTCGACCGCCGTCCACGGGTCGGCGTGAAGCTGCTTGTAGCCCAGGGACACCCGTTCGCTCGCGCGGTCGAACTTGAGCACCACCACGTCGACTTCGTCGTTCACCTTGAAGAGCTCGGACGGATGCGCGGCGCGGCCCCACGACATGTCCGTCACGTGCAGCAGCCCGTCAAGCCCCCCCAGATCGATGAACGCGCCGTAGTCGGTGATGTTCTTCACCACGCCCCGGAAGACCTTGCCCTCTTCGAGGGTCGCCAGCGTGTGCTTCTTCTTCTCGGTGTTCTCTTCCTCGAGCAACGCCTTGCGGGACAGCACGATGTTGCCGCGCTTCTTGTTGACCTTGATGACGCGCATGCGCAGCTCCTGACCGCGCAGCGCATCGAGATTGCGCACCGGACGCACGTCCACCTGCGAGCCCGGCAGAAACGCCCGCACGCCGATGTCGACCGCCAACCCGCCCTTGATCCGCTCGATGACGCGGCCGATGACGACCTTCTGATCGTCGTACGCCTTCTCGACCTCGTCCCAGATCTTCATCTTCTCGGCCTTCTCGCGCGAGAGCACGATGTGGCCGTCCCGATCCTCGGTACGCTCGAGCAGGACATCGACGGCGTCACCCTGCCGCACGATGCACTCGCCGTTCTCGTCGAGGAACTCCTGGATGGCGATCATCCCTTCAGACTTGTATCCGACGTCGACCACCACCTCTGACGACGACACCTTCAGCACGGTGCCGGTAATCACTTCGCCTTCGGCAATGTTGCGGAAACTGCCCTCGTACAGCGCGAGCAACCGCTCGTACTCTTCGCGGCCTGACTGATCATCATCGTCGTCGTACTGATCGGTCATGACCGTCATGGGCGCGGGTCGCGCGATCTTTTCCGGGCGGTCCACCTCAACGTCTTCTACGTTCGTCATGGAATTGCGAATCTCCTGTAAGTGCCAATTGCCGTCCCGCCGCAGTGTAGCCGTCGACACGCGGCAACCGGGGCGGGCCGCCGCCGTTGCCCGAAACGCATCGATTGGCGATAAGCCGCAGACTATATGCCAGTTATCGAGACGCGTCAAATGCGATAGTCACCCGGACCGCCCCTCTTCCCCGCGCTCCGCCAGCCGGGCGCGCACGATGGCCAGCACGCGCTCGATGACCACCTCGAGCCGCAGACCGGTCGTGTCGACGCGCACCGCATCGCCGGCCATCACGAGCGGCGAGCTGTCGCGGGTGCGGTCGGAACGGTCCCTCGCTTCGAGCGCATTCGCAACGTCCGAGAGGTTCGACGGGGTACGGCCCAGGCCGTGCGCCGGATCCGCGGCGCGGCGCGCCGCCCGCTCTTCCGGGTCCGCATCCAGGTAGATCTTCACGTCGGCCTTCGGAAACACCTTCGTGCCGATATCCCGGCCCTCCATCACCAGACCGCCCGCCGATGCATAGGCCCGCTGCCGGCTCACCAGCGCCGCCCGCACCGACGGCATGCGCGCCACGCAGGCGGCCGCGGCGTCGATCTCGGCGGTGCGGATCTCGTGCGTCACGTCGTGGCCGGCGACCGTCACGTTCCCCCCGTCCTGCTTCACCTCGACCTGTTCCGCCAACTGCCGCACGGCCGTCTCGTCATCGAGCGCGAGTCCCCGGTGCGACGCCAGCCAGGCGACCGCCCGATACATCGCGCCGGTGTCGATGTAGCGGCATCCCAGCGCCTCGGCGACCGCGCGGGAGACGCTTCCCTTCCCCGCCCCCGACGGCCCGTCTATCGCGATCACCGGGGTGACGCGAGCCCCGGCTCCGGTCGGATTCATCAGCGAACTCGGCAGGTGCTCGGGGAAGGTCACGTTCGGTGCTCGGAAGCGGCGGTGACCGCTCGCCGCAACGCCGCCACCTCGCGCGGCGTCAAGTCGCGGAACTGGCCCGGCCGGAGCGCCCGATCGCGGATCGGCCCGATCGCCACGCGCCGCAGCCGCACCACCGGGTGTCCGACCGACTGGCACATATGCCGTATCTGGCGCTTCCGTCCCTCGGTGACGCCGATCCGGATCAACGACTGGTCTCCCGCCCGGCCGCGTCCCGCGGACACCAGACTGGCGGTCGCCGGCAACGTCCTGCGGCCATCGACCACCACGCCGCGGGCCAGCCGCTTCAAGGCCGAGGCGTCCGGCACTCCCCGGACCCGCGCCTCGTACACCCGTTCGACGCGGTGCCGTGGATGCGTGAGGCGGGCCGCGAGCTCGCCGTCGTTGGTCAGCAACAGCAGCCCCTCGCTGTCGTAGTCCAACCGGCCGACGGGATAGACGGACTCGCGAACCCCCGACAGCAGATGCATGACCGTACGGCGCCGCTCCGGATCGTCCCGGGTGGTCACCACGCCCCGCGGCTTGTTCAACAGCAGATACCGGCGCCGCCCCCCGTGCCCGACGCGGCGCCCGTCGACCCGGATGTCATCGGCGCCGGGATCCGCCTTCGCGCCGGGGGTGGACACCACCGCGCCATTGACGGTGACCCGGCCGTCGCGCATCAGCGACTCCGCCGCCCGGCGCGACGCAACCCCGGCCGCGGCAATCACCTTCTGCAGCCGCACGCCGTCCGGTGCTACGGGGGGTGTCACCACGGCTCCCTAATGAACCTGCCCGGGCGGCGTGGACCCGGGATCCCCGGGCGTCTCCGCCGGGTCGTCGAACGGCAGCGATTGGACCGATTCGTCCGCGGCCAGGGCCGACGGCACCTCCAAGCCGAGCGCCTCGGCCATCTCCTCCACCTTCGGCAGGTCGTTCAGATCGCTCAGGCCGAACTGGTTGAGGAACTCCCGCGTCGTCGCGTACAGGAACGGCCGGCCCACCACCTGCTTGCGGCCGATCACCTTGACGAGCTGCCGGTCGAGCAGCGTCCCGACCACCCCGGACGCGTTGACGCCCCGAATCTCCGCGATTTCCGCGCTGGTAATCGGCTGCTTGTAGGCGATGACGGCCAGCGTTTCGAGCGCCTGCACCGACAGGCGCTGCTTCGAGTGCTGGTGAAACAGCCGCCGCACCCAATCGTGCAGCTCGGGCCGCGTGCAGATCTGATAGCCGCCCGCCACCTGCACCATCTGCAGGCCGTCCCGCCCGTCGTACTCCGCCTGCAACGCCTCCAGCGCCCGCTCGATGTCCTCTCGCGGGGTATCGTCGAGCAGCTCGAAGAGCGTCCCCGGCGTCAGCGGATCCGGCGACGCGAAGATGAGCGCTTCCAGAATCGGTTTGAGATTGTCCGACATGCTTGGTCGTCCAAGCCGGAAAAGCCGCCGGAAGAGGTCGCAGACCGCCGCCCGCAGCCTCCTGGCCGGCGTCACGCCTTCGTCACTACGCCCCGTCCCCCCGGTCCGCGGCCGACTCTATCGGCTTCGGCGCATCCTCCGGGGGCTCGCGGCTATACACCCGGATCGGACTGCACGATTCAGATTGAAACACGCGAATCAGCTTCAGCCGAATCATCTCGAGCACCGCGAGAAACGTCGTGATGAGGTCGATGCGACTGGCGTCCTCGGCGAAGAGGTCCTCGAATCCGCAAGCCCCCCCGATGTGGGCGAGCTGCGCCGTCAACTGCCGGGTGCGGGTCTCGATCGACACCTCCTCCGCCGGCAGGGGCACCCCGGTTCGCCGGGCGCGCTTGAGGACCGACTGGAACGCCTGCAGCAGCCCGAACAGGTCGACCTCAAGCTCCCGCTCGAACGGCTCGCCGGCGAGATCCGCCAGCCGCTCGTCGGCGCGTCCCCACTGCGCGTTCCGCACCGTCTGCCGTTCGTGCAGAAGCTCCGCCGCCGCCTTGAACTTCTGGTGCTCGATGAGGCGCCGCACCAGCGCCTCGCGCGGATCCTCCGCTTCCTCCGGATCTCCCGTCCCCGTTTCCGGCCGGGGGACCAGGGTCCGCGCCTTGATCTGGATCAGCGTGGCCGCCATCAGCAGGAACTCCCCGGCGGTGTCGAGGTCGAGCTCCTTCATCAGGTCGATGTACTCGATATACTGCCGGGTGATCAGCACGATGGGGATGTCGTAGATGTCGATCTCGTTCGTCCGGATGAGGTGCAGCAGGAGGTCGAGCGGTCCCTCGAAGTTGTCGAGCCGAACCGGATAGTCCCCGACAACCGACTCGAACTCGCCCGTCCGACCGGTGCCGCCCGGTCCCCGCCCGGCCTGCGCCGCATTCCGGTTCGTCATCTATATGCCAGTCCGACCGCCTCGCGAACCTGCTCCATCGTCTCCCGGGCGATGCGACGCGCCCGGAGCGACCCGTCCATCAGGATCTCACGGACCCGCCCCGGCCGGGACAGAACCTCGGCCCGGCGCTCGCGCAGCGGATCGAGGGCCGCGTTCAGGGCGCGGGCCAGCTTCTGCTTGACCTCGACGTCGCCCACCGTGCCGGCGCGATAGCGGGCCTTCAGATCGTCGACCTCGGCGGTATCGGGATTGAACGCGTCGTGGTACGTGAACACCGGATTTCCCTCGACGGTGCCGGGAATGTCGGCGCGGATGCGTTTCGGATCCGTGTACATCCGCATGACCTTCTTCTTCACGGTCGCGGCATCGTCCGACAGGCTGATGGCGTTGTCGTAGCTCTTGCTCATCTTCCGGTTGTCGAGTCCGGGCAGCCGCGGAAAGTTGGTGAGCAACGGCTGCGGCTCGGGAAACAGCTCGCCGAAGAACCCGTGGAACCGCCGCACGACCTCGCGATCGAGCTCGAGATGCGGGACCTGATCGTCCCCCACCGGCACGTAGTTCGCCTTGTAGATGATGACGTCCGCGCCCTGCAGGAGCGGATAGCCGAGGAACCCGAGCGTCGACAGATCCTTCTCGGCGAGCTGTTCGATCTGCTCCTTGTAGGTCGGCACACGCTCGAGCCACGGAATCGGCACCACCATCTGCAGGAGCAGGTAGAGCTCGGCATGCTCGGGCACCTGCGACTGGATGAACAACGTGCTCCGGTCGGGATCGACGCCGGCGGCAATCCAGTCCGCCGCGTTGTCGCAGGCGTACCCGGCCAGCCCGCTCGTATCGGAGTACTCGCTGGTCAGCGCATGCCAGTCCGCGACGAAGTACATGCAATCATAGTCGTCCTGCAACCGGGCCCACTGCTGCAACGCACCGACCAGATGGCCGAGGTGCAGCTTGCCGGTTGGACGCATGCCGGACACGACGCGTGGCTTCACGGTAGCAACCATCCCATCAGCAGCGACATCGGCGGCCCAATCAACCGGTACAGCCAACCCGTCGCCATCAACACCAGGAGAATCAGGAACCCGTACGGCCTGACGAGTCGATTGTAGGGCTCGGCCAGCGCCGCCGGCAGCAGCCCCGCCAGCACGTTCCCGCCGTCGAGCGGCGGCACCGGAATCATGTTGAACACCGCCAGCAGCAGGTTCAGTTGGAGCATCGCGAACGCGAACGTCGCAAGCCCGCCGGCGAACCCGTCGGCGGCCGCCAGCCCGCCCGGCACGGCGCCCAGCAGCCACGACGCCCCGATCGCGAGCAGGATGTTGCTGGCCGGTCCGGCCGCGGCAATCACCAGGAAGTCGCGGCGGGGCTGCGCCAGGTTGGCCGGATTGACGGGCACGGGCTTGGCCCATCCGAACACGAAGCCGCCGGCCAGGATCCCCAGCACGGGCAGGATCACCGTGCCGACCGGGTCGACGTGCACCGCCGGATTCAAGGAGATCCGGCCGAGCCGCCGAGCCGTAGGATCGCCGTACCAGTCGGCCGTGACGGCGTGGGCCGCCTCGTGGATCGTCAGGGACAGGAGCAGGACCGGGAGGATGACGAGGAACTGACCGATATCGGGCAAGGCTCACCAGCATAAGATGACGGACGGGGTCACCGCAAGTCCCGGGCCTGGGGCACGGCCGCGAAGTGAGCCAGCACCGCGTCGGCGACCTTGGCTCCGACCACCGGCACGAGCTCCTCGCGGGTCGCACGGCGGACGTTGGCCAGGCTCCCGAAACGGGTCAGCAGCACCCGCCGCCGACGCGGCCCCACCCCCGGGATGCCGTCGAGCGCCGACTGCAGGTCGCGGCGAGAACGCGCGGTCCGGTGGTAGGTGACCGCGAAGCGGTGGGCCTCGTCGCGCAGCCGCTGCAGCAGGCGCAACGCCGGACTCGCCGCGTCGAGGGCGATGGGATCCGCCGCGTCCCGGGTGAAGATCAGCTCTTCCTGTTTCGCCAGCCCGACCGCCACCAGGTTCGACAGGCCGAGCGACGCGAACGCCTCGTAGGCGGACGACAACTGCCCGCGACCGCCGTCGATCACCACCAGATCGGGCAGCGGCCCGCCGTCGGCGAGCAGCCGGCGGTACCGGCGGCCGACCACCTCGCGCATCGCCGCGAAGTCGTCCAACAGGCGGGCGTCGGCGCCCGCGTCGGCGCCGGGCGCCGGGCTCTTGCCGCGCCGGCGGCGGCGCGGGGGCGCCCCCGGCAACGCAGTGCGCTCCTTGCCCCAGTTCGTCCCCCGCACCCGGTACTTCCGGTACTCCTTGCGAGCCGCCCGTCCATCCTCGCAGACCACCATCGATCCGACCGTCTCCGCCCCCTGCAGGGTGGAGATGTCGAAGCACTCGATGCGCCGCGGCGCCACCGGCAGCCCCAGCACCGTCCGCAGCTCGTCGAGGGCGGCGGCGCCGGCGCGGGCCTCGTCGCTGTAGCGCGACCGGTAGGCGAGGGCCGCGTTGCGGGTGGCGAGATCCAGCAGCCCCCGCTTCTCCCCCCGTTTCGGGACGGTGATCCGCACCCTCCGTCCCGCCCGCTCGCCCAGCCAGCTCTCCAGCGCCTCCGGCTCCTCGATCTCGACCGGCAGATGCACCTCGGGGGGAGCGGCCCGCGCCTCGTAGAACTGCTGCACCGCCGCCTGCACCGTCTCCCGTTCCGCCGACCCCGCCCCCGCCGGCAGGTCCGCCGCCAACTCGACCCGTTCGATGACCCGCCCGCCCCGCATCTGGAACACCTGGATGATCGCGCCGGACGGCCCGATCTTGACGCCGAAGGCGTCGCGGTCGCCCAGCCGCACCGACGACATCTTCTGCTGGCGGTCCCGCAGCGTCTCTATCGTCGCGATCGCGTCGCGGGTCTGGGCCGCCTCCTCGTACCGCAGATCGTCGGAGGCCTCCAGCATCCGCCGTTTCAGATCGGCGATCAACTCCTCGTTCCGGCCCTCCAGGAAGAGCTTCGTATGCTCGACCGCCTCCGCGTACTGCTCGAGGGTGCACAGGGAATCGACGCACGGCGCGATGCACCGCTTGATGTCGTACTCGAGACAGGCCCGCCCCCGGCGGCCGTTGATGACCTCGTTGCACGAACGGATGCCGAACAGCTTGTGCGTCAGCGACATCGTCTTGCGGGCCAGGGTCGCGGGCAGGAACGGTCCCGCGTAGGTGTGTCCGTCGCGGGCCACCCGGCGCGCCACGAGCACCCGCGGAAACGCCTCGCCGGTCGTGAGCTGCAGGTACGGATAGTTCTTGTCGTCGCGGAGCAGAATGTTGAACCGCGGCGACCGTTGCTTGATGAGATGGGCTTCGAGGGCCAGGGCCTCGACCAGCGAGTCGGTGACGATGACCTCCAGACGGGTCACCTCGTCGAGCAGCGCGTCGGTCTTGGGGCTCGAGCCGTAGGCCCCCAGGTAGCTGCGCACGCGGGCCCGCAGCGAACGCGCCCGGCCCACGTAGAGCGTCTCGCCGGCGGCGTCGAGGTACAGATAGACCCCGGGCTGCTCGGGCAACGCCGCGATCCGCTTCTTGAGATCACGAATGGCCATGGACTAAACTGTTGGGTTCGTGCTGTTGGAGGGGCGCCACACTGGGGGGCAGGCGCGCCGACAGCATCATAGCGTTCGCATCTCCCACCATGACGTTCACAGGTGCCATCGGCGCCGCCTGCATGTTCCCGCTCCGCGCCATCATCCGGGCGTGCGTCGCGTTACGGATTCATCCGAACGTGCTCACCCTGATCGGCGTGTTCATCAACTTCATCGCGGCCTGGTTCTTCGCGCAGGGGTCCTTCATCACCGCCGGCTTCATCATGCTGGTCGCCAACATCTTCGATTTCATCGACGGGAAGGTGGCCGAGGCGACGAACATGGCGTCGCGGTTCGGCGGGTTCTGGGACTCGGTGATGGATCGGTTCTCGGATCTGTCGCTGTTCATCGGCGTCATCTATCTGTACGCGCAGCTCGGGCGCACCGACTACGTCATGATCGCCGCTTTCGCGATGATGTTCTCGGTGATGACCAGCTATACGCGGGCCCGGGCCGAGTCCATGATCGAAAAATGCAAGGTCGGGTTCATGGAGCGTCCCGAACGGATCGTCCTCGTGATGATCGGGGCGTTCACGAACCGGATGGGCGCCATCCTCTGGGTGATCCTCGTGTTGTCGATCGTCACCGTGCTCGACCGGATCTACTTCACGTGGCGGGCCCTCGAGACCCAGGAAGCGGGGGCACGGTAACGATGCAGCACCTCCTGACGTTGCCGGCGCGGGCGGTCTGGCACGCCCTGTTCTGGACCTTCGACCGGGCCACGTGGCAGTACGACCTGATGGTGATCGCCATACTCGCGTTCGTCTGGCTCACCCCGCCGGAGTGGATCGGCGATCCGACGGCAACCGGCCCCGGGCTCGTCGGCATCCTCCGCGATCTGTTCCGGTAGCCCGGAAATCGTCGCCGCGCGACCTTGCGGTCGCGTTGGAAGTTTCGCTGGCGCGAAACTTCTGCGGCTCCGATTGCCGCCCACCGACCCTCCAGGGAGTCCGCGTCTCCGGCGGAGGCGGCGCCGCTCTACGGCGCAGACTCCCGGGCGGTCACACCACTTCCCGCTCGTCGGAACCGAGATCGAATCCCTTTCCCGCGAAGTGGATGTCGTGGGCGGCGATCTTGTCGCGCAACAGACGCCGCACTTCGCCGTAGTGCTCCCGCGGCACGTCGAGATGCCGCACGAGGTTGCGCACCCGGTCGATGAGCACCAGCCGCAAATCGGAGCCTCCCTGCCAGGACAGACCGCCGATCTGCCGGTACGGCACGAGCCCCTTGTCGGACCAGACCCCGGCATCGTAGAACCCGTACCCGATGCGCAGGCTGAGGGGGAAGGCGTAGGCGTAGTAGATGAACATCATCCCCTCGCCGAACGCGTCGGCCAGCGGACGATCCCGGACGACGACCTTCATGAACACGAGAGCGCCGAACAGGACCCCGAACCCCAGCGACACCCCGTAGGCGGTCGAGCGCCCGGGCCACGTCAGCACCGCCGTCGGGCGGAGGCGCCGGAACCGCAGAAACCGCCCCAGCAACCGGAGACTGGCCACCAGGAAGCCCACCCCCAGGAGCCACAGCGCGGCCGGCAGGACCGAATCGACGAAACTGGAGAACAGCTCCCCGTCAGCCACAGATCCGTCCCACGCTCGCGGGCGATCAGGCCCGCGATTGATACTCGCCGGTCTCGGTGTTCACCCGGATGCGATCGCCGTTGCTGATGAACGGCGGCACCTGCACGACGAGCCCGGTCTCGAGGGTCGCCGGCTTGAGCTGCGCGTTCGCGGTGGCCCCCTTGATCGCCGGCGCCGTCTCCTGCACGGTGAGCTCGACGGACATCGGCAGATCCAGCCCCACCGCTTGGCCCTCGAACAGCGAGACCCGTATCGTCGCCTCAGGCAGCAGGTAGTTGACCGAGTCGCCGAGCGTCTCGGCCCTCATCTCGAGCTGCTCGTAGGTCTCGAGGTCCATGAAGTGGAACGCGTCGCCGTCGCGATACGTAAACTGCATCTCGCGGTCGTCGAAGGCGGCCCGCTCGACGGACTCGGCGGACCGGAACTTGTGGTCGAGCAGGGTGCCCGCCCGGACGTTGCGCATCCGCGATTGCACGAACGCCTTCCCCTTCCCGGGGGTCAGGTGCGTGACGTCCATCACGCGATAGAGCTCATCGTTGAGCTTGACCAGCATGCCCTTGCGCAGGCGAGTAGATTGGATCGATTCCATGACGACCATGCAGCGCGCAGCCCGCGCATCGGTCTGCGCAGACGTTCAGTGAACCCACGACACAAGAGCTGGATCGTACCACACCGCCGGCGGCGTCCAGGCAGCCCCAGCCACTTCCAACGACAGATGAGCCTGAACGGGGACCGGGTCGCAGATCAGCCCGCTGCGTTCGAGCCGCTCCGGGTGCAACGCGGGGTCCACCACGGGCGGCGGGCCCCTCACCCGCCGGCGGCCTGCCCGCTGGCCAGAATCGGGCGCAGATAGCGGCCGGTATGCGACCCCCCGGCCATGGCGATCTGCTCGGGCGTGCCAACCGCGACGATCCGGCCGCCGTGCTCGCCGCCTTCCGGCCCCAGATCGATCACCCAGTCCGCCGACTTGACGACGTCGAGGTTGTGCTCGATGACGAGGATGCTGTTTCCCGCCTGCAGCAGCTTGCGAAACGCGGCCAGCAGCTTGGCGACGTCGTCGAAATGCAGTCCCGTCGTCGGCTCGTCGAGGATGTACAGCGTGCGATCGGCCCTGCGCGCGACCAGATGCGAGGCGATCTTGATGCGTTGCGCCTCGCCCCCCGAGAGGGTCGTCGCGGGCTGACCCAGCCGCAGATAGCCCAGCCCGATCTCGTCGAGCAGATGCAGCCGGCGGATGATCTTGGGCGCCCCGGCGAAGAACGACAAGGCCTCGCGCACGGTCATGTCGAGCACGCCATCGATTCCGACACCGCGGTATCGCACCTCGAGCACCTGCGGCTTGAACCGGCGCCCGCCGCACTCGTCGCACGGCACGAACACGTCGGCCAGGAACTGCATCTCGACCCGCACCACGCCTTCCCCCTCGCACCCGTCGCAGCGTCCCCCCGGCACGTTGAAAGAGAAGTGGCCGGGAGTCAGCCCCGCGGCGCGGGCGCCCCCGGTGTGCGAGAACAGCTCGCGTATCGGGTCGAACGCCTTCAGATAGGTGACCGGGTTCGACCGCGGCGTCCGCCCGATCGGAGTCTGGTCGACGAGGGTGACGTCGGTCACCAGCTCCGCGCCTTCGAGGCGATCATGGCGCCCGACCCGCTTGTCCCAGGCCCCCTTCTGCCGCTTGATGGCCGCGTACACGACGTCGTGGACCAGCGTCGACTTCCCCGACCCGCTGACGCCGGTGACGCAGGTCAACGTGTTCAGGGGAATCTCGACGTCGATCCCCTGCAGGTTGTGCTCGCGGGCGCCGGTGACCCGGATCGCCAGCGGCGGGTGCTTCCGGCGGCTCGCGGGGAGTGGAATCGCCAGATCGCCCCGCATGTACTTGGCGGTCAGCGACTGCGGATCCTCCAGCAGGGCCTCGAACGACCCGGCATGAATGACACGCCCTCCCTGCTCCCCCGCCCCCAGCCCCAGGTCGACCACGACATCGGCGGTCCGGATGGTGTCGGCGTCATGCTCCACGACCAGCACCGTGTTGCCCTGGTCGCGCAGCTGCCGCAGGATGGCGATGAGCCGCTCGTTGTCCCGCGGATGCAGTCCGATCGAGGGTTCGTCGAGCACGTAGAGCGTACCGACGAGGGCCGAGCCCAGGGCCGTCGCCAGATTGATCCGCTGCGCCTCGCCGCCCGACAACGTCGACGACAGGCGGTCCAGGGTCAGGTACTCGAGGCCGACGTCGCGCAGGAACGACAGCCGCCGCCGGATCTCCCGCACCAGCCGATCCGCAACCGTCCGCTCGCTCTCGGTCAGCGCGAGGCCGTCGAAGAACCCGGCCGCCTCGCCTACCGTGAGGGCGCAGACCTGATCGATGGTGCGTCCCGCGACCTGGACCCCGCGGGCCTCCGGCCGCAGCCGGGTCCCGTCGCAGCCGGGGCAGGTGACGTACCCGCGATAGCGGCTCAGGAACACCCGGACGTGCATCTTGTACTTCTTGCGCTCGAGGGCCCCGAAGAACCCCCGGACCCCCGAATAGCCGGCGCCGTCGCCCTCGACCACGAACTCGCGCTCGACGTCGGTCAGGTCGCACCAGGGGGTGTCCGGCCGCACCGCGCCGCCCTGGGCCGCGCGCATCAGCCGGGTCAGCTGGGGGCGGTACTCCGGCTTGCTCCACGGCTCGATCGCCTGCTGCCGAATCGACTTCGTCCGATCCGGCACCACGAGATTCAGGTCGAGCTCGATCACGTTGCCGAAGCCGTGGCAGGTGGGGCACGCCCCGAACGGACTGTTGAACGAGAAGAGGCGCGGCTCGGGCGGCTCGTAGCCGATCCCGCAAGTCCGGCACTCGAACCGCTCGCTGAACCGGTGCATCACCGCATCGGTCGTGTCCCCCTCCGCCCCGACCTCCAGCGCGAACCCCGAGCCCCCGCCTTCCAGGTAGGCCGTCTCGATCGAGTCGGTCATCCGCCCCAGCAGGTCCGGCCCGACCCGCAGGCGGTCCACCACGATGCGCAACGACCGCTGTCCCGCAAGCTGCGCCGGGTCGACCTCGTTGAGGCGGACGACCCGGCCGCCCCTCCCATCCGGGTCATCCCCGTCAGCCACGATGATCCGGCCGAATCCGCGCTTGCGCAGGCCCGCGATCGCCGCCGACACCGGGTCCCCCCCGGCGGCGGGCGGCGCGTTCGCGGACCCGAGCCCGGCCTCCGCCCCGCCCGCGTCGGCGGCGGGCATGCCCGTCTCGACCTCGCTCACCGAATAGTCGAACCCCAGCAGCAGCCGGGTCCCGGCCGGCAGGGCCGCGAGCTTCCGCGCCGCCGCCTCCGCCGGTTCGCGGACGACCTCGCGCCCGCACTGCCGGCAGATCGTGCGGCCGACCCGGGCGAAGAACAGACGCAGATAATCGTGAATCTCGGTGGTGGTGCCGACCGTCGACCGCGGATTGCGGACGCTGTTCTTCTGCCGTATCGCGATCGCCGGACAGATGCCGTCGATGCGATCGACGTCCGGCTTCTCCATACGCTCGAGGAACTGCCGGGCATAGGCCGACAGCGACTCGACGTAGCGGCGCTGCCCCTCGGCGTAGATGGTGTCGAAGGCGAGCGACGACTTGCCCGAACCGCTGACCCCGGTGACGATGATCAGCCGGCCCGCGGGCAGCGTCAGATCAATGTTCTTGAGGTTGTGCGTACGGGCGCCCCGGATGACGAGGTACCCGTTCCCGGCTGCCGTTTCTGACATGCGAGATCCGCCGCCCGCTCGTGGACGTACCGCGACAACGCGACCACCGGTCACCCCTCGCGCCGTCCCGGGCGGTACCGTAAACTTGCCAGTGTACCGCCTGCCTCGCCCGTCCGTCCAACCGGAGTCTTGTCCAATGACACATGAGCCTGAACGGGGGGTTGTTTCCAACGACAAGTGAGCCTGAACGGGCGTCGAGTCGCGGATCATCGGAGGATGATCGTGCAACTCGACACGCACCGCCTGCAGACCCTGGGTCAGGTTCGGGAATTCCTCGACGGGAGTCAGGAGATCGACCTTCGACCGCAAACCCGCACCGAGGCCTACGCGTTCGTGGCGGAGACCGTACAACGGTTCGACTACGCCGGGCGATCCAAGGCCGACAAGGGCCTGCTGCGCCGCTTCCTGACCAAGGCGACCGACCTGTCGCGGGCCCAGGTCACCCGCCTGCTGCGCCAATACCGGACCACCGGCGAGGTCATCGACCGTCGCGGCGCCCCCCGGCAACCGTTCCCCCGCCGCTACACCCCCACCGACATCGGGCGGCTCGCCGAACTCGACGCGCTCCACGGCACGCTCTCCGGCCCGACCACCCGCAAGCTCTGCGCCCGCGCCTTCCACCGCTTCGGTGACCCCCGCTTCGAACGCTTGGCCGCCATCTCCAACGGCCACCTGTACAACCTGCGGCACTCCATCACCTACCAGCGGCGCCGCGGGACGGTCCCGGCCCCCACGCGCTCCGTGCAGATAGCGATTGGGGAACGCCGCCGGCCGCAGCCGTTCGGGCAACCCGGCCACGTGCGAGTCGATACGGTCCATCAGGGCGACCTCGACGGGGTCAAGGGCTTGTACCACCTGAACTTGGTGGATGAGGTCACCCAGTTCCAGTTCATCGGTTCGGTCGAATATATCCAGGCGGCCTGTCTGAAGCCGGTTCTCGAAGCTCTGCTGCGGGCGTTCCCCTTCATCCTCCACGGATTCCACGCCGACAACGGCTCGGAGTTCATCAACCGCGACGTGGCGGCGCTGCTCGAAGCGATGCACATCGACGCGTTCACCAAGTCCCGCGCCCGCCGCTGCACCGACAACGCCCTGGTCGAGAGCAAGAACGGCTCGGTCATCCGCAAGCACCTCGGCTACGGCCACATCCCCAACCGCTACGCCGAGCGAGTCCATGCTTTCAACCAGCAGTTCCTGTCGCCCTACCTCAACTTCCACCGGCCCTGCTTCTTCCCCAGCGAAGAGGTGGACGCCAAGGGCCGGGTGCGCAAGCGCTATCGCGACGCCGACATCATGACCCCCTACGAGAAGCTCAAGTCGTTGCCCAACGCCGCCGCCTGCCTGAAGCCGGGAACCACCTTCGCCGAACTCGACGCCGCCGCCTCGGCCACCAGCGACAACGAGGCGGCACGCGCCCTCAACCAGGCTCGCGACCGCCTGTTTGCCTCCATCGACCCGGCAGCCTGACAACGCCACAACGCACCAGCCGATGCGGACCGCATGGCGCTCGGTGACGCGCTCTCGGAGGGCGGCTGGGTGGCGTGTCGGAGCGGAGTAGCTGCGGGCGGGCGTGTCAACGCGCTGCGCTCCGGCCCTGCGGGTGACACCCCCGACCGCCCTCCGCTCAGACCGCAGCCGCGCCTCCACACCGCCAAGCTGCGCTATCCGGCCACGCTCGAGGCCGTCGACTTCACCCACCCCCGCCAGCTCAACCGACAGCAGGTCCTGACCCTCGGCGCCTGCGCCTGGATCGCCGGTGCCACAACCTGCTGCTGATCGGCCCAACCGGCATCGGCAAGAGCTTCCTCTCATGCGCGTTTGTCGAACGCGCCTGTCGCCGCAGCTTCACCGCACGCTACGTCCGGATGCCGCCCCTGCTGCGCGTACTCGCCGTCGGCCGCGGCGACGGGTCCTAACGCCCGGCTCCTGACCCGCCTCGCCAAGCTCGACCTGCTCGCCATTCGACGACTGGAGGACCGCCACCGCTGCGCGACGCCGAGCGGCGTGACCTCACCGAGGTCATCGAGGACCGGGCCGAGCGCCGCCTCGACCCGCATCGCCAGCCAGTTGCCCGTCACCGACCAGCTCGCCGTCCATCGGCGACGCCAACCAAGCCGACGCCATCTGCGACCGGCCTGCTCCACGACGCGCACCGCATCGAGCGGTCCTTCAGCTCGATGCGACGGACACACCGCGCCCCGAAGACCCGTACGCCGGAGACGACATCAGCATCCCAACGCCGGCCTGCGCCCCGGCAGCGAGGTCAGACCCGCTCCCGCACGCCGCCAGTCCCGCCGGGGCCGGCCGGCCTATGGATCGCGCCGGCGGCATGGAAAACGCGCACGATACGCTGGCGGTTGACTGCACCCGCGTCGAGGCGCGTTTCCCACCCCGACTTGGACGGCACAGAACGCCGCCCACACGTCCCACAGGCAAGATCGTTGTACTCTTCGAACACGACGCCACGGGTAGCATCTCGTGCGCCGGGCACGGGCTGACAGCACCGACAGACCGAGCCGAATGCGGCAGCAGTACGCCCCCGGCCAGCGTCCTGTCGGCGGGGACGTTGCGGGTGAAGCGGGTGTCGGCGGCCGCGGGGACCGACCGGAATCGAGCCAGTGATCGATTGGGCGGCGAACCGGAAGACGTTGCAGACACGGGGAGATCTGCAGTTCAGCAACTTGCCCGCCAGCCCTCTTCCGGTTCGAATACTGAATGCCCTGCAAGCCCTCCAGGTCCTCGACGCGGGACGTGCGCGTGACTGCTTCTGGCCCCCACAACCCATCGTCGCCGCCATGGAACATAATGTCCGTCAGCGTGCGCGGACTTCACAGCGCCGCGCCAGGATCCCTGTTTCGATCCGCTGATTCGGTCGCCCGTCAGCCTCGGCTCACGTGCCTCCGCTTCAGGCTCATTTCTGGATTGGAAAGGACTACCGGCGCGACCGGCCTTCGGCGAGTTCGCACGTCCCCCACGCCAGAGCCGCACTCCGTCGTGTGCTACTCTTAGAGGGGGTGAGCCGCGACACGAAGCGGATCGTCGGGATCGGCGTCGCGATCATCATGACCATCGTCGGCACGGGCGCCGTGCTCGCCGGCCTGCCGTTGGCGCAGGAGGCGCTGCTGGACCTCCCGAAACCGATCTCAACCGCATGCAGACGGCCGTCAAGCCCATCGAGACGGGCGCGTCGTGCTGCCGGCGGCGACCGTACCCGGAGAATAGCGCCCTCACCTCCCAATAGCCACTGATTCCAAGGACATGCCGGCGTAGCTCAGTTGGTAGAGCAGCTGATTCGTAATCAGCAGGTCAGCGGTTCGAGTCCGCTCGCCGGCTCCATTAAAATCAACAACTTACAGAGACAAATAATCAGGCTGGTTTGGGCCGAGTCAGCACTGAGTCAGCAGTCGCACCGGGCCGTTAGCCGACAGGTCTTCGCTCAGCTTGCCCGAGACGGTCGCAGCCTGGTCCATGGGCGTACCCGCCCTCAATCAGCGCCTTCAACGCCCCCGTCGCGCCTTGGCGCGGGGCGGTGCGGTTCAGGCCGCTCCCGCTACGACGCTGCTGTTGAAACATAATCTCTTTATTTCCATGAGGTTATAGAGCTTCTTCAGCAGCCGTGGACGGTTCCGTGCACAATTCGCGACTCGACTGTACCGGACGGATTCAGCCGTCCGTGGACACATCCCACGCCGCGACTGACGAGACGGGCATCGGTCGACGGGCACCGAGTCCACGATGCCGCAGCGGACCGTGGGGAGGGCCCGTCGCAGGTCGACCGCGTAGGCCACATCGGCCCAGCCGGCGCACATACCTCGCTCCGACGCATCCCGCGGTCACTGAAAAGGATCGCCGCGATTCACGCCGGCGAGGCGACCCCGATCTCCGATGTTTCGTCGCCGTCTTCGGACACGGCGACAGAGTGGCCGAGAGCATCGAACGCGTCCGCCGGGTGCTCGCGGCCGGCACTCCCGGCCGCCTGAGCCCGCACATCGCCGTGCAGGCGGCACTTTCAGGCCAACCCGAGCGGGACACGCCGGCACACTGTACGCGAACTGGCTCCTCGAGCCCGAGACCTCCGACAAGCTGGTCGAAGACATCTACATGCACACCCTGCCGCTCGCGGTCTTCGCGGCGATCCAGAGTGCCCCGACGGCGCGGGTGACCTGGCCTCAAGACGATGCGATCGCCGCCCGCGTCATGACCGCCGCGGTGCCGCCGCAGGGCGGCGTACAGTGACGGGTGGACAATGCTCCTCGATCTGTGAAAGCCGTGCGCTCGCGCAACGGACCATGGGCGGTCCGCCGGCGACAGCGCCGAGCAGCGCGCCGAGGAAGTGGGGCGCGAGGCGCCAGCCCTACGGTGAAGTCCAGACGGGATGCTCCGGGGCCAGGGGTGGGGCGCGTGTCGGAGACCCCGGCCGCCGAACCGCCGCCATGATCGACCTCCGTACGACGCGGGGTACCATAGGCTATGGCCGCCCCGCCGACTTTCACCGTCATCATGGGCTGCAACGGCGCCGGCAAGACCACTTGGAAGCGGGCCAACTACGACCGCCTGCCACCGCGGCACTACGACCTCGACGCCGTCGCTGGCGGGATCGGCGACTGGAACAACCGCGAGACCCAACGACGGGCCCTCGAGATCGCCCACGCCGAGATCGACCGGACCATCGCAGCAGGCCAGGACTTCGGCACCGAGACCACCTACGCCGGCCGCCGAGGGCCGGGCATGGTCCAGCAGCTTCGCGAGCAGGGCTACCGCATCGAGGGGATCTACATCGGCACCGAGACCCCCGACATCAACATCGAGCGGGTCGCCCACCGCGTACGGACTCTCACGGGGCACGACATCGATCCGGAACGCGTTCGAGAACGCCACCGCCGCTCTCTCGAGAACCTGCAGCGCGACGCGGCCGCGTTCCACCAACTCTTCCTCCTCGACAACTCCACCCACCACGGGGACCGACGGCCGCGACCGACAACGCAGTGCACCCTTGAGAACGGGCGAGTCCAAGAAGACGACGAACCTGACGCGACGTGGTGCCACCAATGGCTGGAGGAGCTGTCCCGCAGCGGTTGAACACGTCACAGCGGGAGAACGGCGCGCTATCCTTGAGCCATGACCGGGTGGGCGCCGCTCATCACCACGGTAATACAACTCGCGAGGGAGCACGGCACACGAATCCGTCGGCGCACCGACGTCAACGGCCGCCTGCTCTTCGAGGTTTGCCGACGGCATCGGCGGCGAGCGCCGACGAGCGCGTCCGGGGCATCCTCGCCGTCCGCCCCGCGCGTGTTTGACACCCCATCGACGCGCAGGCCCTCGCGGCTCGCGCCGGCTCCAGCGTCGAGCCGCCGGCGCGCCTCCGACGTTCAGCTCGTCGTCGGTGCCAAGGGTCCTCCCCTTCGAGGGCCTGCACTCCGTGTTTCCCTGGCGCATCCTCGCGGATCGGCTGCGGCCCCTTCCGGACGCCGGCCGGCCGGAGGGCTCGCCTCGAATCGCGGTCGCCCGCATGCCTTTTTCCAGACTGCCGGTGTAGACGAGCAGCCCGTAGCGGTCCTCCTCCCCGTAGATCCGCTCCGGCAGGGAACTCGCTGGATAGCCGCTTGGGGGCGACCCCACGCCAGACAGGCCGCCACCGCACGGCGGGCAGCGCGTCGGCGAGGGTCACCGCCCTCACGGTTGGTTCCGTCAGCCGTCGCGGCGAGTGACGGCTGCGGATGTAGCTCGCGAGCCGGCAGGCTACTGGCCCCGGTACTCTTCCTCGCTCACGGGGCCGAACCAGGAGGTCGGCCCGCCGTCGCCGCCGCCGAGGACGGTGAGCTGCACGACGTGCTCGTCGGGCGACGCGCCGTGCCAGTGCACGAGGCCCGCCGGCGCGAAGACCGCACGCCCGCCGGGCACCATCTCGATGATCTCCCCGTCGCGCGCCTGCGTCCGGCCCCGGCCCTCCTCGGCAGCCAGGATCTGCCAGCCGGCATGGCTGTGCCAGTTCGAGCGGACCCCGGCCTCGAAGCGCAGCCGAAGCGCTCGCATGTCGGACGAGTCCGGCCGGCTCGGCTCGCCGCCGACGAAGTTGCTCTGGGGAGCCGCGTTCGTCGATGGCTGGCCGAACGCGAAGCTCACGAACGCGCCCGCCGCCATGATGGCAAGCAGGACGCTCACACGGGATTGAGCCTGTCGCTTCATGTCGATTCTCCCTCCCTCGCCTACCCTGCGTCGGGGTGGGCATACCCCCTCACTATACCCGCGCAGGCAAGGCTTCGGCTGGAAATGGCAACCGAAAAAGGGACCTTTGTGGCCACGTGAAATGGGACCCCCAAGTGCTCCGTCAAAACATCAAATTCTGGGCCCTCCTGGCTGAAGAGTGTTCCTGGGCTGTCGGGCAGGCTCTGCCTGTGACCGTGCGCGCAGCCGGTGTCAAGGCCGTCAGCCCCGCGGAGCGGGGGCGGAGCGTAGCGCCGCGCCTTGCCGCCGGCGAGCACGCGGTCATGCTGATTGGCTCGACAGCGCGGGTCATCAACGCCCGGGTCCTCGCGGCTACCGGCGCACCGCCTCCACCCCGTTCGAGCAGGTTCCACGGCCAAGCCGTGGCTCACCGTTTGCCTCCATTGGTGAAACCACGGGTCGAGCACGTAGTGCGGCTGGCGCGGGCGGACGGCCGCGAGGGCCCACGGGTCGAGCACGTAGTGCCAGGCTGACACGGGCGGCCGCGCCGTCCGCCCCCCTCCGTGCCGGCATCGCCTTGCCCTCCTTTCGGAAAGGCCAAGCGTGCGGTGATCTGAGGCTACCGACGAGCGTTCACGATCACCGAAATGGCTGTTCAACTTCCCCGGATTCGGTGTTCAAACTTCCGCCGGATTGGGCGTTCAAACTTCCTCCGGTTACGCACTGTACGGCGATTTCGGGGCTCCGACGTTTGGACCCGCAGCGGCCGCATCTTCTCGATGCGACCGCGAATCTTCGACTCCCGCCACACGGCCACCAAGGCCGCCCGTCGGCTCCGGCCCGACGTCGCCGAGCGGCTCGTCCTGACCTGCTTGAAGTGAATGATTTGGGGCGGAACATGTGGACCGACGACGGGCTGGCGATCATCATCGAAGGGAAGCGCGAGGACTGGCCTGGCGGCCCCCGGACCCTGACGCCGCGCGCCTCCGGCCGGGAACCCAACGGGCAGACCCTCTGTGGTACGGGGCCGAGCTCAACCCCGACGGCCGCCAGGTGTGGTTCCGGATCACGGCGGAGGGGCCGTCTGTCGGATGCGGCAGAAGACGTCCCTCGCCCGCGACGAGCGCATCATCGACGCCCTCCTCGCCTGGCTGACGCCGGACCGAGGACTGAAGCACGAACTCAACTGCTTCGAAGTCCTGGTCTCCGATGACGGCGACACGTGGATCGAACGTCTGCGGTGGTGAAAATGGAATTCCCTCGCCGCGGCCGCGGTCGCGCTCGAGGCGGCTCGAACTGGTCGATTCCGGCCGATTTCGGAACGAAGGTCAGCCGGGGCCGGCGAGTCGGTTTCTGCGAAAAGGCCTGTAACCGCTGGTGGAAACGCGTCTCGACCAGTTAACCGAAGGGTCCACTATCTGACCCAAGCGGGGGCGCCTTCGCCCCGAACACCCCCCCGGGTGGGCCTTGGTGTTGCTCGGCGATCAGAGGAGAAAATCTGATTGATGCTCGCCGCGCCCGCCGTTCGCCCTGTCGCTGACCGATGCTGAACCCCCGGATCCGTGCGCACCCGGTCCGCCCGGATCCGCGAGGCCGGGGTTATGATGGAGAGCGTTCCCCATGTCAAAGCAACCCAAAAACCTGAACGCTGTGTTCGGCCGGCTCCGGCGGCGGATGCTGGCCGCCCAACTGTCCACCGGGGCGGTTGGGCGCAGAAACATCGGCAACGCGTCGGAGCCCGCGCGCCGGACCATGCCGGCCACGCCCCCCGAGCCCCCGCCACGCCTGCCCGGCCGGGCGCTTGGCGATTACGTCCCCGACGGGCGCGTGGACGCGCCGGGCCAAACGTCATGCTCGGCACCCGCTTCGAACTCCGCGTCGAGTTCCGCGTCCAATTCCGTGGTGTACGACGAGGGCGCGCCGGGCCGAGCAACCGTGGCCTGACGCGCTGGTCACTGCGTCACCCGGCCGCGGCGGGCCCGACCTCAGCCGGGCGACCTGGTCGGACTCCACGCCTCGGCCGACCGTCGTCGCCTTCCGGCCCCCCCCTCGGCCGTCGTTCGAACTTCGACCTGGAAGAACGCCCCGCGCCCTGCCGCCCGGTCGGCGACGGGCCGTCCGCCACCGGCTGCCGCAACAGCTCAGAGATCGCGCCGAACTCCCTCCAGGTCCGGACTCAAGACAAATCGACGAGACGACGAGAAGCAGATCGCGCACGGCGACAAGCCGGCGACCTGCACCTGACCGGACGCCGGAATCCCGAACCCCGGTCGAGACGCAGGCAACGAAGACCGACTATCATCACGCCATCCATGACGTCCGCCGAGTCAGCGAAGCTCGCGAAAGTTGCGCAGGACCTGGTCCAGTGGATCCAGAATCAGGCGCTGGATGGAATCGGGCCGCTACCCTCTGCTTCCGACTTGGCCCACGACTACAAGCGCCAGTCCTATGCGAACGACGCTGCACGGATGCAGGGGTTGATCAAATGGGCTGTCGCCAAGAACGCTGCAGCTGGGTTCGTGGCTGGACTTGGAGGCTTGCTGACGTTGCCAGTGACGATTCCGGGTTCGCTGGCGGCTTCCCTCGCGATCCAAGCACCCATGGTGGCGGCGATCGCCGAGATCTACGGGCATGACTCCAAGACCGATCAGGTACGGACCGCGATCCTGGTCTGCATGATCGGGACTGCGATAGAAGACGTGGCGAAGCAGGCTGGAGTCACGCTCGGCGGGCGGGTCGCGCTCGAGGCGCTGAAGAACGTTCCGGGAAAGGTGTTGATAGAGATCAACAAGCGAGTCGGTTTCAGGCTACTGACCAAGTTCGGCGAGAGGGGCGTGGTGAACCTAGCGAAGCTTGTACCGCTCGCAGGAGGGGCGGTCGGGGGAGCGTTCGACGGGGCTACCTGCTACATGGTCGGTCAAGCGGCCGCCAAGGCCTTTCGGCCAACGGCCGCCGAACACGGAATGGATGCTGAGACGTGGGAGAGGGCGCTCGACTCGTACAGGTACCCAGTTGATCTGACCGATTTTCGGGACGCGCAAAAGCACCGGGGTTGGTTCGACCTGAAGATCGTTCCGGGCAATCTGTCCCAGACGATGAGCTTCGAGACCCGCTTTCGGGCGGAGGCTCGCGATCATCTGGAGGCTTGGGGCGAGGTCGTGTTCTGGAAGCTCCTCTCTGGCGGTACGGGCCGCGCCGCGAAGAGGGTTGACGCGTTGCTCGGTTCAGGTGCTGCTCCTGCCGATCTCTGGTCGTCCTGTGCGAACTACATTGCGAATCCCAATCTTGCGTCGTTCAGAGCCTTCCGATGCAAGCTGTTCAAGCAACCTGTGGTGGCAACCGCAGCCACGTTCCCCGCATTCATCTGTCCCGACAGATTCCCGATGGTGGACACGCAGATCACGCGATGGGCAAGCGAGAACAGCGGTGCGCACCGCTACTCCGGAGTTGGGGGTCCCGATCTCGAATGTGTGCCAGCGTTGCGGCCCGGAGCCGTTCTCAGAGAACGCGACTGGCGGTTCGTCGAATCGTGGATCGCTTGGTGTCAATTCACCGCGGGGATACTGAGCCAGCGTACAGCACGACCGTGGCGCGCCAGAGACGTGGAGATGGCCGTCTTCTCGGCGCAGAGAAGGCACGATCTGACGCTGAAACCGCTGGGCACTTGGTAGCTACCCAGTCGCGTGGAACGCCATCGGCGAGGAGCAACACGATCTTGGCGCGCTGGACGAACTCGGCAGCCGAGGCGTGCGAGCGCGCGAGCCCCCCGGTGGTGGACTCACGGGCTGCCCCCGCAGCTCGTGAACCGTGGCCGCCGACACGCCGCTCACCGCGGCTGCTTCCGCAGGCCCTCACACGTCCGCGCCACGCCGCCGTGTCGAAGACCGGCTTCGACGGGATGCGGGTGCGCATCGCCGCGATCTGGTGGTGACCACCTACGCCATGCTCACCCGCCAGCCTTGGCCGGCGGACGTCTCATCCTGTCGCTCAAGGCAGGGGGCATCTGGTGGAACCCCGCGGTCGAGAACCAAGCGACGGACCGCGCGTTTCGCATCGGCCAGCACCGCAACGTGCTCGTCCACAAGTTCGTGACAAGCGGTACCATCGAGGAGAAGATCGAGTTGATGCTCGCGGAGAAACGCCAGTTGGCGGATGAACTGATAGACGGCGACGGCGAGGTCAACCTCACCGAGCTGTCCGACGACGAGCTGCTCGACCTGGTGCGTCTCGACGTCACGCGCGCGGCCCCGTAGGAATCCGCCGTGCCCTGGTTTCCACCCTACGTTCCCGTCGGCGCCCGGCGCGCCAGAGTAGCCCGAGTCTCGGACGAGCTGCGCCGGAACGGCGTGGACGTGCAACCCGTCCACATCGAGGAACGCACCATCGCCCGCAGCTTCTGGGGCCGGCGCTGGTGCCACCATCTGGAATCGTGCTCGGACTTCGAGAACCGCCTGCCGCGGGGCCGCGCGTATGTCCGCAACGGCTCCGTCTGTCACCTGGACGTCCGCGCCGGCGGGGTCGACGCCATGGTCGTCGGATCGGACCTCTATCACGTCGTCGTCCGCATCCGGAAGCTCGGGCAGGCCGCCTGGAAGGCCATCCGGGCCGAGTGCGCGGGCCGGGTCGGATCCGTCCTCGAGCTGCTCCAGGGACGGCTGTCCGATCACGTCCTGCGCGTCGTCACCGATCCCGACCGCGGCCTGTTCCCGAAACCCGGCGAGATTACCCTCACTTGCGACTGTCCCGACTGGGCGGTGATGTGCAAGCACGCGGCCGCCGTGCTCTACGGTGTTGGCAACCCTCAAGAAGTGATCATTATGACCAGCTGGACATAATGATCATCATGACCAGCTCCGCATTATGACAAGCGGCGCTGGGCGAGCTCGGTGGCGGTCGGGGTTGGGGGCGTCCTGCGCTTTCCATAATCAGAGGCTCGCCAGGAAGGTCAACAGAGAGGAGTCGGCCTTGAACCGCCGGGTTCGTTGACCGAGCGGATCGAGTTTCCGCAGGGCGCATTCCTTGAGCTGCAGGTCCGCCTCGACGTAGTGATGGGTGGTCTCGAGCCGCTCGTGGCCGAGCCACAGCGCGATGGTCGCCATGTCGACGCCGGCTTGGAGCAGATGCATGGCGGTCGTGTGGCGGATGACGTGCGGCGACACGCGCTTGGCGGCCAGGCTCGGACATCGCTCGCGAGCTCGCTGACAGGCCTGGTCGAGCAGATGGGTGACGCCCTGTCGGGTCAAGCGGTCGCCGCGGGCGTTGCGGAACGCGTAGTCGGGCGTGACCTCAGCCTCTTCGTCGAACCACTGGCGCAGGCAGCGGCCGGTCCGGGTCCACAGGGGTACGGCCCGCTCCTTGCGGCCCTTCCCGAGGAGTTGGACGACCGTGGCGGCGCCGAAGCGTACGTGGGAGCGCCGTAACGCCACGAGTTCGGAGACACGCGCCCCGGTGTTGTACAGGGTCAGCAGCAGGATGTGGTTCCCGACGTCCGCCGTGGGTCGAGCGGTCGCAGCCGGTCAGGATGGCGTCCATTTCCGACCGCGTCAGGTAGTGGACTTGGCGTCGTGGCGCGCGCTTGCGGGGAATCGCCAGGACGCGGGACGTCAGGTCGACGGACTCGGGTGCGCGCAACGCGGCGAACCGAACGAACGAGCGAACGGCGGCCAGCCGTGCGTTCCGGGACTGAACGCTGTTGGCGCGGTCCTCTTCGAGGTGGTGGAGGAACGCGAGGATCACGGGAGCGTCGAGGTCGTCCAGGGTGAGCGCCTCTGGCTCCGGTGACGGTGCTGATCGAGAAACGTGACCAGCAGGCGGAAAGCGTCGCGGTAGGCGTGGATGGTCTGGGGGCTGGCGGCCTTCTGCTGCACGAGATGGTCGGCGAAGAACGCACGGAGCAACGGGCCGAGGGGCTCATGCATCCCCTTATTTTTCTTTGTTTCTAACATCAAATTACACCGAAGACCTCTCGATACACCCGCTGTTCCAGGAGCATCTCTCCGAACGTCTCCATCAACGGACGAATCCGGTCATCGGGCCAATTGGGAAGATGGTGATACAGCATCAACCCCTGCCGAAACAACGAATGCGTCCGCCGCTTCACGGTGTTCGCCTTCAACCAGCGGTCATAGCCGATGCGCTCGCCCGCTGCACCCAGCAGCGACAGCATCGCGATTCGCCAATGCACTGATCAGCAACAGCCGGTCCCGCCCGTCCGGGCGCGAAACGTGCATCGACGACAGGCCCATCCCGAAGCGCATGTCCTTGATGTCCCGAAAGCCCGCTTCAATCCCCCAGCGCTTGCCGTAGTACCGAATCAACACCGGCGTCGGCACGGTCGCTTCGCTGGCCACCAAGCACCACGGTTCGTCCATCTTCCGATCGTGTACACACACGACCACGCCCACCGGCAGCTCGTGAGCATCGGTCACCCGAGCGCCCACCAACCGCCGCGCACGCCCCCCAGCGCCGACCCACGCCGCGGCCGGTCGCCGCTCGCCCCGCGCATTCGTCACGTAGATGTCTCCGCGCAACCGAATCACGTATTCAAAGGTCAGTTCCTCCGTCAGTGCGTAGAACAGCTTGCAATCCGCAAAGCCCCGATCCGCCACGACCGTGACCTTCACCCCCGCCGGCAGTACCTCCCGCAACCGGCACAGCAACTCGTACTCATAGCGGCGCTGGTTGCCCTTCAGGGTCGACGACGCCACGGTCTTCCACAGCAGGGGCGTCGCGCGTCCGTGGCCTGTCAACATCGACAGCACAATCGTGTCCTGCCCGTCCGCGGCAAAGCTCGTCCAATCCAGCGCGACGATTACTTCCTTGCGAGCACCAACAATGTACGGCGACCAATAGGCGAAGAAAATCCAGACATCAACCCCTCGATTGCTCAGGAGCCGATCCACCTGTTTCACACCATGCTTGGTCAACGTGCCCATGGCCTGGGCCAAGCCACGCCCCACCGCATGGATCGCCAGCGACGCACTCGCCAGCACGCCCAAGGTGGCATTGGCCAACGACAGCACCCGTTTGGCATGCAAATCGCCCTCGTACAAGGTGGTTACGAAGTTCAAAAGATCGTGTCTTTGGAGCAGTCGGTTGCGAGACGTTGGCGGTTTCTGATGTAAGCGCATGGGTCAACATACTAACCTGGGCGCGCGACATTTTGCAAAGTCCATCCCGCCGGAGATGTTTGTTCCACGGAACGGTTTCGGCCTATTGATTCACGTGATAAAATGAGGGGATCTTTGAGGCACCGGGGAGCATTTTGCACTCCACGGGGATTCAAGACGTTAGGCTGTCACTTAGCTAGGACTAGCTAGGCCACCGTATCGAAGCCGACGCGACCACCGGACGCCATCCCCCGGAACCGCGCAGGGGCCGGCAGCGTACGGCGCGGCATCTGCGTGAACATCTGGTCCGGCAGCAGGCCGACTCGCCAGGAACTTTCACGCCGCTCCCCCCGGCCGGTTCCGTTCGGCCCAGCACGCCGTTAGCTCTTCTGCGCTCGGGTCGTACCCGAATGCGCGGTAGTCTGCTCCATCGTACCCGATGATCTCGCACATCTCCCGCAGCCTCGAGTACCTGTCGTTGCCGATCTCCCGCACCGGCCCCTGCGCCCTGAGCTGGTGGTTCGACGTGAATATCGTCGGGAGCCGCTCCTCGTGCCGGGCGCCGATGATGAAGCCCATCACTTCGTGGTCCCCATTGATGGTCCAACCTGCGCCCAGGTCGTCGAGGACGAGCAGCTCGGCATCCGTAAGCGTATTCATCACGTGCTCCTCAGACCTTCTGTTCGCCGGGTCGTGCCCCAAGCGAACGGTGATGAGTAGCCTTCGGGCGTTGTAGTAGAAGCCACGAACGTGCTTCTCAACCGCTAGTTGCCGGAGGATCGCGACCGCGATGTGCGTTTTGCCGATCCCGCTTGGCCCGGTCAGGAGCAGGCTCCTGTCGACGTCCGGGAATTCGTCGATGAAACGCCGGCTCCGTTCCACCGCCCTCTCGAGCCCCGGGTTCCCGTACGTCACCAAGTTGTCGAGGCTGCAGTGCTTGTACCTCCGTGGGATCGTAGCGGCCGCCAGCCGCGCTCGGTCGATCTCGCGCCGCGAACACGCACACCGCTTCATCCGGGTGATGCCATCACCCGGCACCTTTACCCATTTGGTTCCTTGACACAGTTCGCACGCCGTTTCAGAAGTCATCGGTTGTTTCTGCCTCCTTTTGGTGGTCTTTCTGGAGTCCACGTTTCCAGAAATCAATGAGACGGCGGACTCGCCGCCTTTCGGCTCTTCCATGTGCATCAGTTCGTCCCGGGTGGCCGTGCGGGACCTCTCCAGCACGTGCCCATCCCCACCCA
The DNA here is from genome assembly GCA_965215895.1 of Vicinamibacterales bacterium. GTDB lineage: Bacteria > Acidobacteriota > Vicinamibacteria > Vicinamibacterales > UBA8438 > JAJEEA01. The sequence continues at coordinate 113,813 of CBDCEY010000004.1, forward strand.
AATCCCGACGACATCGGTGTTCTGATTCTTCGGGCTGCGTTGCCGCCGACGGTGCGGCCACACGGAATACGGGGCCGCCCGAATCGCGTAGTCAGACTCCGTCGGCTGAAAATCAAACCGGCGGACGCCCCGCGTGCCGGGCTCGCTTTCAAGACACGGGGGCAGTAACTGCGCGGGTGCGCTACGCTCGTCGGACTTCTTCTCGCCGCCCTGTAAGCGGCTCCCTCGCTGGAACGCAGCTAGCTAGACATACCAAGGGTCGCCACCGGGTAAAGGGTGCGACCCCGCTTCCGGCCGCTTCGACGCCGAAGGGCTGCGACGTCGACGACACACCGGGCCCACCCACCGCGGCGACCGCCAACCCCGCCGCACTTCCCCCTCAGCACGGGGAAACGCCCCGGCTACTCGTGACAGCGGTCGAACTCGACCGCACCGGAGCAAGGGCCGGACCCCACCGCCGTCTGCTCAACGTGATGACCTGACGGTCGTGGACGCATCTCCAGGCGCAGCGGACGTCCACGACGTCTGCCCGTTGGGGAACGCGAACCGCAGCTCACAAGATGTACCGGGAGCGGCGGCGGGATGGCCGAGGCACCGAAGGGAAGCCGGAGAACCTGTCCGCAGTGGCGCCGGCAACTATAGGAGCTGGGCGCGAAACCGACCCGACGAGGTCGATACGCGTGCGGACGACCTCGGGCTCTTCGACGCCAACGCCGACAACGACCTCCTCACGACGGAGCGTGTCGTTGCGCTCGCGCGCGAAGCGAACGCGGTCTACATTCTTGAGCACTTCGGTGTCGACCCCGACGCCGTTGAGGCTCCGTCCGCGGATGCTCCCGGGTCGCCCTCGCAGCCGTCTCCGCCGTCGTCGGGCGCGCTGCAGTCGGGGTCGTTTTCTCCCGGGTCGGGGGCGTCATCGTCGCCTGCGGCGGCTGGTTCCGCTCGTGCCTCGCCACTCCTTCCAGGTGTTGCCCTGGAGGTTGCGGACGATCCGCTCCGCGGTCTCGCGCGAGATCGCCGCTCGCATGAGGGACAATCCCTTGATCCCGAACACGTCGTGCTCGACGTTCTCGCCCGGCAGGGCGGCCTTTGCGTTCATTCGTGCTCGTCTCTGGCCGCCGCGGCCGCGGCGGCGCGTATCGCGGCCGTCCGTCAACTCGCGTAGCTGTGTACAAGCCGTACCCGCCGCAACCCCCGGCCAGACGGCCGGCTGAACAACCCCATTCTCGCAGTAACCCCCCCCGCTCCTGTGTTGCTCTTCCGGTCTTCGTTTTGGCCCCCGCGCGGCGGTCTATGCCGCGTCGTGGGGGCTGTTCTTTGCTCGGGTTCTCTATCCTGCCGGGGTTCTCTTTCTGCGCGCCGTTTTGTGGTGCGCGTTCGTTCTGTCCTGGGTCGGGCTGGTCCCGCACCTGGTTCTGCCTCTGCCGCAGCCCGGGACCTGCGCGTTTTGTACGCTTGCCGTCATGGATTGGAATCCCGATTGGTCCAGTCTTCCGGTCGATCTCGACCAGACCCGCAACTTCCTCGGAGCGTGCCTTGCGCCCGATGATTTTGTTCGGGTGCTTCTCAAGCGCCGGACGACTCCTCCACCTGGAGGCGCGGTTGCCGGTACTCCGGATACCATCGGTTTTGCCCGCAGCCATGCCAAACCGTCGTCCGTCGTTGCGGGTGGGGGTTTTCTCTCGTTTCTCAAGGATGCCAATCTGAACGGCTGTCACGTCGACTTCAATGTGAACCCCGTCCGACCTGATGCTCGCGGCGGGACCAAGGGCGATATCGCCCGTGCTGCTCGTGTCTGGATCGATGTCGACGGCGGGGTGGAGGAGGTGTTCGAGCGCCTAGGCTAGTGCCCACCAGGGGCGGGGGGGCGGCCGTGCTGCTCGCCCCAGACCCACACCAACGCCGACCTTCGGGCTCGGAGCACGCCGCGTGCCGCGGCGTGCTCCGCTCCAGAGTGAACCGCCCGGCGGACTCGTCCGGCCACTGAACACGTGGCCGCATGACCGACACGACTCTCGGCGGAGTTCGTCCCTCCGTTCCACCATGATCGCTCGCGATTCTCCGGTCCGCTGGCCGGCGGTACCGGACTCGCCAGCCTTCCGCCGCTCCCGGTAACGCGCCTGCCGCTCCGTGTTCGTCAACACCACAAGACGATTGCTACACCGTTACGTAACGGACCGGGGAACACCGCGAACACCGGTCCGCCCGCGCGACGACCCGGCAGGTGGCGGGCGGGTGAACGGGTGCAGTTGGTGGTCCATCGTGAAGGTGACCGACCGGCGGGAGCGCCGCATCCACGGGTGACACGTCGCCCGCCCCCGCATTGCCTCGCCTGATCTGCTACCGGGCGAGCAGCGTTGCCTCAGAATTCCTTGCTACCGAAGGGAGGCACGATGTCGACGATCAGTCCGCAAGCGCGGCAGGAGTTGGTGGCGGCGGTGACCGAGCGGTATCAGCGGAGCACGCCAGCCGAGAGGGGGCGGATCCTGGACGAGTTCGTCGCGCTCACCTGGTACCACCGCAAGCACGCCATCCGAGTCCTGAACGGAAGCTCGGCAGTGTCGGCAGTACGGCGGGGGCGCCGGTCTGTGTACGACGAAGCCGTGACCGAGGGGCTGGTCGTCCTGTGGGAGGCATCGGACCGCGTGTGCGGGAAGCGTCTGAAGGCGTTGCTGCCGACCCTGGTGCCGGCACTCGAGCGGCACGGGCACGTGACCCTGGACCCGCGGGTACGCGAGCAACTGATGGCGGTGAGCGCCGCCACGATCGACCGCCGCCTGGCGTCCGCGAGGGCGGTGACGGCTGGTCAGCGCCGGCGCCGTCGTTCCGGGGGCGACAGCGTACGGGGCAGGGTTCCGGTGCGCACGTTCGGCGATTGGCAGGATCCGGTGCCGGGCTTCGTCGAGGCCGACCTCGTCGCGCACTGTGGATCGTCGATGGCTGGCAGCTTCGTCTGGACGCTGGTGCTGACCGATATCGCCAGCGGCTGGACGGAATGCGTACCGCTGCTCGTGCGTGCAGCAGGCGTCGTGGTCGACGCGGTGGATCGGCTCCGCGGCGCCCTCCCGTTTCCGTTGCGGGGGATCGACACCGACAACGGCAGCGAGTTTCTCAACGAGGTGTTGATCGGCTTCTGCAAGGAGCACGGCATCGAGCTGACCCGTACGCAAAGGCTTCGCACTTTCGCCGAGCTGCGGATCGAGGTCGAGCTGCGGGATCCGCCGATGGCCCCGGTATACCAGCGGATCGGCGCCCAGGCGGCGGAGATGCGTCGGCGTTCCGGGCGATCGCTCAGCACTTCGGGGTGGATGACCACACGGTCGCGAAGGCCATTCGGTGGTTCCACCGTGAGTTGTGATGTCGTTCGGTGCCGCGAGGTCACCTCTTCCGACCGTCGATTCCAGTAGCGTGGATTCCCGCCCCTGTGCGTCCCCCTCTAGATTCATCGACGTCACCGTGGATGGGGCCGACGTCCCGGCGCCGTACATCTGGTGCGAGCCCATGCCGCCGTAGCTCGTCGTGACGTGCCGCTCGGGGCGGGGTGGCTCACGCTCGGATCTTTCCAGCCGCGTTCAGCGGGTTCGGTTTACTGTCTGTCCGTCCGCGTCCGCGTGGTTCGTTCCTGCACGTTTGGCTTTCCGCCGCCAGCGGGTCGGCCCTCTCCCTGGACGATGATGGGCCTCGTAGTCTTTTCTTGGCCGCTTAGGGAACGGGACGACAATTTTGCTCGAGATGTCGCTTCACTATTTCCGTTGTCTTTCGGTGGGTTGTCGTTGCCTTGGCTACTGTTGCTCGGGTTGGCGCCCCCTGGGCCATCGTCATCATTTCCGTTGGTGCCGCCGTTTCGACCTGAGTACTCCAGCGCGTCGCGGAGCGCAGCTTCCATGCGGGAATGCGCTTCTCGGTCGCTGCTGTCGAACACCAGTCCTGTCCACCCGCTCTCAGCGATTACGTTGAGGTCGTCCAACGCTTTGCGACTTGAGATCGCGGCATTCGCCGCCATGTATTGATCGATCCCCGTCCTCTGGAGTCCGCTCCGTACCAACTTTCCGTCGTGGTCCTCGTCTACTGTTCCCCTGGTTTTCGTCGTTGTCTGGACGTTTAGTCGGCCGTTCTCGGCTTGTATCCGAACCCGTTCGTACCGGTGGGTGTTCGTGGCGACTGAAGCGTTCCGACCCAGGTTTCGGAGGTCGGTTTCGTACTCGGGGGTTATCCCCTTGAGTACGTCTCCTGCTTCCCTCGCCATGCTGTCGTTGCCTGCGAACAGGTTTCCGCGCACTACCCGCAGCTCGTCGCTGTTCAGCGTGTTGACCGCTATTTCCAGTGCTCTGGGATCGCCCTTTGCCGCGCTTACGATGTCAAACGCGTCCCGCGTTACGATCTGCTCGGTCCGGTACAGTTTTCCCAGGATGATCTGCGCGTTCGTCAGCGTCGTTTCCGTTCGTTCGTCGATGTCGTCCTTGGTTTCCGTGTCCGGTAGCTTGGGCCGTACCGCGGCCACGTCCAAGCTGCTTTCGGGCGTTACCCGTACGATGATCCGGTTTTTCCGCAGTCCTTCGAGTTTGCCTCCAGTGGCCTTCACAAGGTCCAGCGATCCCCCCGGCTTCCAGTTGTCAATACTGTCAATATCTGGCAGGAACATGTCGATGTCGCTGCTTCGTCGGTGGTTGAGCCTGGCGGCTAGGATCGTGCCTCCTCCCAGCATGACCCGGGTCGGCGGTGTCTCCCTGCGTGCGTGTTTGTGTAACATCTCCCGGTGTTGCCGCCATGTGGTTCGTGCCGGTTCTGGAAGCTTCATCCCTTGGCCCATACGTTGATGTACCGCGCGAGTCGCGATGGTCCGCTACCTCGCCGGTGGACGGCTCGTGCGAGCTGTCGCCATGTGTAGGCGCCTTGCAGGTAAGCCAGGAGTATCTCGTCGCATGTGGCTTCCGTTACAATCACGTTGGCGACCGCCACCTGCCGGTTCGTGGGCTTCGCGCTTCTCATGGCCTCGTAGAACTCTGCGGCGTCGGGTTCTTTCCTCCATCCAGCGCACGCGCTGGCTAGCACTGAGTTCACTGTTCGTGACTTCGGTCCTCGTCCACCTCCTGCTTCCGGCTCCTCGGGGGCGTACTCGTCACTGAAGTGTTCTTCAGGCAGCAGCTGGGCTGTTGCGCCGTTCACGGGTTCTTCGCGTCGTCGGCGATCGAGTTCTCGGCGTAGCCACCGTCGCGTCTCCGACGAGACAACGCCGAGTTCGTGTCCGTCCTCCATAATTGTAGTCTACCTCTGTCGCCGTGATCGCGGCTGAGGCCGCCTGGATGTACGCCGATGGCGCCCGCATCTTGTTGATAGCGCGCCACTTCGGCGTCGCCGCCAAGACGGTCAAGATGCCCTCGCGTGGTTCCGCGTGGGGCGGGGTTCTGAGCTGCTGCCCAGTCCCCGCAATGGTCCCGGCGCACCTGGGCGCGGGTGTCTGGGTCGGCGTTCGTCCCCTTGTTCTCGACGGTCAAGTCCGGGCCGACCTCGAGTGCGGCTGGGCTTGGCGGTCCCGCCATGAGATCGCATCCGTCGGCGACCGCCGTGTACGAGAAGATCGCCTCGGCCGTCTGCCGACCGTCCTCATCGCGCTTCTCAAGCTGGTCCATGATGTGGGCCGCCGCCCAGCGGGTGTTCTCCGCCGCTTCGCGGCCGCGGGCGGCGAGCTGATCGGCGTCGGGAGACATCCCGCCTCGCAGGCGGTTGGCTTTCAGGCGCACGCCGGGATCGGCGTTTCTGGTCGCCGTTTCTGCGTTGGGCCGCGGGACCCGTCGACACTTGTGGGTTGCCTGGGGCTCGGGTGCGATTTCGTGTTGCCGAGGTAGGCACTCTGCGGTTCGAAATCTTTGCTTGGGGGAACCCCGTAAGTTGCTGTAACTAGGGGCGTTAGGGCTGGTGGACGTGCTCGCAAAGATTGCGAACCTTGGCGACCCTTCCGGTCGAGGTCGAGTTGCGAGATCCGCCCACGACGCCCGTGTACCAGCGGATCGCGGCTGAAGCGGCCGGGATGCGGGACCAGGGGGTCACTGTTGCCGCGATCGGCCGCCACTTCGGCGTTGACGACCACACGGCCGGCAAGGCTATCAGGTGGTTTCGGCAGCTGCCCTGATTCTCGGCAGTTCTTGCGGGATCTCCGCTGCAAACCTCGCCATTGGAGTTGTTTTGCCACGCCTCGCCGCTGTTTGGGTGTGCACGATCCGTTCTGTTCGTCCGGTCGTCCCGCAATCGGCAATCTCTTTCAGGACTTCCTTGAGCTTCCATCCGGGCTGGTCGTACTGGTTCTGCAGGTGCAGCAGAATCCCCGCATGTTCTAGTAGGGTGATGGCGTTCTTGCCATCTGCACCGTTCTTTCCAAGCCATTGCTGGCGTTCTCCCGCTGTGTTGACGGTTGTCGCCTGTACGTAATGGTCTTGTGTACTGATCTCTAGTTCGACCCATCTTGCGTCGTGGATGGCTTGAGCTGCTTGCAGCCCGCAGTTTCGCTGATCTCCTGCTGGCTCCCCATTCCAGCTTATGACCTCTGTTGGCTTCTTCGCCATGTTGAGTGACTTCACCGCCCAAGTGATCTCCGCGCGTCTTTGGTGCTTTGGGCCCAGGCTGTTCACCGCTTGCTCGAGCGCTCGGCTGTCCTTTCGTCGCGCATGTGCGATGTCATAGGCGTCCCTGATCAACCCTTTCTGGTCCCGTTGAAGCTTGCCGTTCAGTATTTGAGCCGTGTTCAGTCGTGGAACCAGGTGCTTCCCGATGCGTTCGGTTGTCGTTTTACCGGGTAGTGCGGAGTCGTGGACCCAGAGATCGATTCCGGCCTCGTTTCCGAACCCGTCGACATTCCCTGCGTTCGCCCGCACCAACCGGGCTTCGGTGATGTCGTCTACCTCGAATCCTTGGTGCCTCAGTCTGTCAGCAATCGCGATGACCACTTCGCGCGATTGCCGAGCGGGCACAGAGGTCGAGATCGTGATGTCTAGATCGAAGCTCCGTCGGTGTTGCCAATCCTTGGCCAGCAGAGTTCCGCCTCCCAGATGCCATGCTCCTGGTTCATCCCCGAGTTCGCGCAGCTCGGCGATGAGCATGTCGCCGTGTTCTTGCCATAGCTTCCGCGCCGGGTCGGGCAGTTGGTGTTCCATTAGGCCCTCGGTAGTTCTTGCCTCGGCCGACTGACCATCATGTTCATGATGGGTGCGTTCAACCCATGCTTGATGTTGTGACGTTGGCATGCTGCTGCTAGGTCCCGCCACGTGTAGCAATGGTCGATCCATGCATCCATTACGTCCCGGCTCGACGCTTCGTTCATCCACATCTCGAGGATCGCTCTGCTCCGGTCTGTTGGTTTCGTCGTGTGCCACGCTTGGTACAGCTCTTCAGGTGTGGGCGGCGCTGGGTGTCCAGAGTACGATGACGATATCGTGAACCGGAGGGTCTTGCTCTTCGGGCCTCGGCCTTCCGGTGGGGTGTCGTTTTCGGCTCCCGGTGCCAAGTCCCCGATTCCCGTTCGTTCGTCGAATTCGTCGGGTTCTGGTACGAGGTGGTCCTTCCAGTCGTGCCCGTATCTTGCTTGTAGTACTCCTGGGTCATTCTCGTTGGCACCCGTCATCGCTGCGTCCTCTTGTTCAGGCCCATGGTCTCCATTCCCGTCGCCATTCGTCTCCCGTGCGTCGCTCGCTGCCTGTCAGCAACAGTGCTTCCGGCGTCGAGGGTAGCCGCGGGCGCGGGCGACCTCCTCTGATTCGAAGCGGCCGCGGCGTAGCTCGGGGCGGTCCGCGACGCGGGCGGGGCGCGGCCGGACTACCCCCGGTACCCTGTGTTCGACCCTCGTCGGCGGCGACTTTATCACCGAGCGGGCTCACAAGCGCGCCGCGGCCACGGCTGTCGGCGCGGTCGTCGGCGGCAAGTCCTGGGTCGGGGCCGCGGAGCTGCTCGAGCAGGTCGGCGGTCTGGATCTGTCGGTACTGGAGCAAGGGGATGCTCTTCCCTGAGCGATGCGGGCCCTCCACCGCGACATCGCCTGGGCGCTCGCGCGCCGCGGTCGGGTGGTCGAGGCGGTGCGCCACGCGGCCGAGGAGGGCGACACGGCGATGCTCGGCCGGATCGCGGAGAGCACGGGCGGCGTCCGGCTGTGGCTCGAGCAGGGCCTCGCGGTCCTGCGCACGGTCGATGGAGCGCTGACGCCGGAGGTTCTGTCGGAGTACCCACGGCTGGCGCTGGTGCGCTGTTTGGCGCTGACGGTATCAGGCGACATCGCCGAGGCGAAGCGCCTGTACGCCGCGCCTTGCTTCACATGTGCGTGCGGCTGCAGCTGCTTGGCGATCCTTCCGGTCGAGGTCGAGCTGCGAGATCCGCTCACCACGTCAGTGTACCAGCGGAATCGCGGCTGAAGCGGTCGGGATGCGGGACCAGGGGGTCACTGTTGCCGCGATCGGCCGCCACTTCGGCGTTGACGACCACACGGCCGGCAAGGCTATGTTGATGGTTTTTGGCTTGTTGCCCGGACGTTGGTGCGACGTGTCAGACGTTCCGTAAATTGTTTAAAAAAAGGCGTTTAGCGTATTGGACGTGCTCGCAAAGATTGCGAACCCTTGCGGGGCTGCCGGTGGAGGTCGAGTTGCGGGATTCGCCGACGGTGCCGGTGTACCAGCGGATCGCCGCCCAGGCGGCCGACATGCGCTCGGCCGGTGCCGCGTTCCACGCGATTGCTGAGCACTTTGGGGTCGACGACCACACGGCCGGGAAGGCTGTGCGGTGGTTCCGTGGTGAGCTGTGACGTCGCTCGGTGTTGACCACCACACGGTCGAGAAGGCGATCCGCTGGTTCCGGCAGCGGGTGAGGTAGGCGTGGTCGGTTCGGCGGGTTTACTGCGGCGCTTCGGTCGAGGGGACGATCGCCGGTGCGACGGTTTCGAGGCGCTGGTCTAGGCGACCGTCGGTTTTGAGAATAGATGCGACTGGTTCAAAAATAGATGCGACTGGAGTGTGCCATGTCGCAACCTCCGGGCCGTCGCCTGATGTTCGGGCCCGGGGAGGGTGCTCCGGCCCGGGTCTGTCAGAAACGGAATTTATTTCCGAGTCCTCGGGGAATCACTGCTGTCCCACAGACCTTCAAATGAAGGCGGCTTGAACCTTCCATGTCTGGTAGAATGATCTGTGGCGCAAATCATTCAAAAGACAGGAGATCCAAGCCGTGGCTCATCATAACACAGTCTTCGTGCAGCTTCTCAGGTTCCTTCCGAGACATGAATTCGAAGCCGAGGCCCGCCAACACCAGCGAGGTCAGGGGTTGCGCGTCATGAGCCGCTGGGCGCAGTTCGTGGCCCTTGGCTTGGCGCAACTGACGGGCCGACAGAGCTTGCGTGACATCGTGAGCAACCTGAGCACCCAAGGGCGCAAGCTCTATCACTTGGGCGTAGGGACGACGGTCAGTCGCTCGTCGCTGGCGCGCGTCAATGCCGAGCAGCCGTACACTCTCTACGAGACGCTGTTCGGACGCCTGCTGAGCCGCTGTCAGCAGTGCGCGCCGAGGCACGGCTTTCGGTTCAAGAACAAGTTGTACGCGGTCGATGCGACGACCATCGATTTGTGTCTGGCGGTCTTCCCGTGGGCGTCTTTTCGACGCACGAAGGCCGCGATCAAGCTGCACATCGGGCTGGATCAGGCGGGCCATCTGCCGAGCTTCGTCAGTGTGACCGAGGGCAAGACCGGCGACGTCAAGGCCGCCCGCACCTGGACGTTTCCAGCCGGCAGCGTGGTCGTGGCGGACCGCGCGTATCTTGACTTCAAGTGGTTCCATCAGTTGCAGGCGCGGGGCGTGACCTTCGTGACGCGCCTGAAGCGGGGCGTGCGATATCGGGTCACGCGCGAGCATGACATCCGACCCGGAACCGGCGTCCTCAGCGATCAGACGATCGAGCTGACCAGCGCTCGCAGCCGGAAGGCGTATGCCGCGCCGCTGCGGCGAGTGGCCTACCAGGATCCGGTGACGAAGAACCGTTATGTGTTCGTGACCAACAACACAACGTGGGTGGCCCAGACGATTGCGGATATATACAAATCGCGGTGGCAGATCGAGCTGTTTTTCAAGTGGATCAAGCAGCATCTGAAAGTGAAGCGCTTCGTGGGCCGGTCGAAGAACGCCGTCATGACGCAGCTGTGGGTGGCGATGTGCATGTACCTGCTGTTGGCGTACCTGAAGTTCGTCATGCGGTTGCGCTGGAGCCTTCACCAGATGCTGCAGGTGCTCCAGCTCAACATGTTTGAACGTCGGCCACTCCAGGACCTGTTCACGACGCCGTCGCTACCGGCCCCCTCTGGCTCCCAATTGTCGCTGGCGTGGTCCTGAAAATGTGGGACACTAGTGTCGGGGAATAGATCCGACTGGCCGGTTTTATTCCCTTTGTCGGGGGGTCGGGGCTTAGCGGATGGCCAGGACTGGCCCTTCCGGATGGCGCGGCGCCAGCGTCCGGTTTCTGCAGTCGGCGATAAGGTCTAGTGTTTCGAGCACGACCTGTCCGATCAGGACCTGGCTCCCGGCCGGTCCGACGATGGCCTCGGTCCGCGTGGCGAGGTTGCCGATCTCGATCGTGACGTCCGTCACTGGGCGTTCTTCCCGCCGCTCGTCAGCGTAGACGACGGTTCTCGTTCCCCAGTGTCGGAGGCCGAGCTCCGTCGCGATTTCCACTGGGATTACGAGACTCACCGCGCCGGTGTCGACGATCCCTTCGACCGTCGTTCGTCGGACGTCCGCCTCGACGCCGTGTCCGCGGTACACGATCTCGCGGTCGGTGCTGTTTTCCAGCGTCACGCTGGCTCGAATTTCTCCCATCGTCATCGTCCTCCGAATTCTGACGCACTTGGCCTTGCGGGTCCACCGCGTTTTTCGTTGCCGTCGTCAGTTGTTCCGCGATTCCCGCATAACCTGCGCCGCTCCGCGCTTCTCACGGTCTCGTGTTGTTGGCAGTCGGGGTTATTTCCGCCTTTCCGGCCCGTTGGTCGGCTTTATTTCAACTGCCCGTCGGGCCTATTCTCGACCGACTTTACCCGCTTTTCGGTCATCGGGGGCCTTTCCAGTCGGGTTCATTGCCGTTTCTGACACGAGCCAACTGTACCCAGAGGGGTTACTAGCGGCCGCGGTGTATATCGTCGTGAGGTCACCGCGACGTTGTCGGACGTTGGTTCGACGTGTCAATTGTTCTGTAAATTGTGGAAAACAAGTCGGTTAGAGTATTGGACGCGTTCGCAATGCCTTCGAACCTTGCTCGACCACGTCTTCGCCTTTGAGTTGAGGGATCCGCCCCAGACCCCGGTGTACCAGCGGATCGCTGCCCAGGCGGCCGACATGCGCGCTGGTGGCGCGGCGTTCCACGCGATCGCTGAGCACTTCGGGGTCGATGACCACACGGCGGCGGACGCCGTGCGGTGGTTCCACGGGGAGTTGTGACTGCGTTTGCCGCCCGGATGCTCGCTTCCGCTTTTTGGACGATCGCTGATCACTTCGGCTCGACGACTGTTGCCCGTTGTGGGGGCGGCCGTCACTTTGCCGCCGCACGGTCGCCCGCCGGTCAATCGGCATTCCCGCTGGGAGGCGGGGCCGGTTGTTTGGTCTCGATCGTCATCGAGATTCCCAGCGCTGTGCACAGCTCCTCGCCTCGGTCCAGCGTGGGCCGGTGTTCGGGGCGTATCACCGACCGGAAAGCGTTCGACGGCAGCCGGGACGCCCGGCGCGCGAGCCGCGCAGCGCTAGCAACAGACCGAGGAGGCCGATGCCAGCCAGCGGCAGCGCAGGAACGGGCGTGATCGGGGTTCCGGCCGATTCTTCGGACCAGTTGTTGTTGCCGCTGGCGGGGCCCTGGATTTGAGTCGCGAGGCCGGTCGTGAATGTGCGCCCGTCCTCCGTGCATACTGCGCCGGTCTCTCCGCAGGGCGGGGACGGCGAGAGCGTCACCGTCAGCGCGTTCAGCGAGGACGGGTCGACCCGGATCTGCCAGTGGTCGAGTCGACCGTTCTTGCGGCGCAATTTTGTTTCCGAACCACCGGTCACGCCGAGCAGTTCCCGGATCTGCGGCTTCGAGCCCTGCACTACGGGTGCGTCGAAGCTGAGCTCCAGCCAGAACGCCGTCTCTCCGTCGTGCTCGGCTGGCACTGACATGAAGCTCGCGGTGAGTGGCGTCTGGGACTGCTGCGTCTGCGGTTCCGGCGTTGGTGTTGGCGTTCGGCCGCCGCCGTTGCCACCGCGGCCGCCGGCGCCGGCCGTCGGCGTTCCTGTCGCGGTTTCCGACGGTGGGCCGTCGGCGATCGGGTACTTCGTCGCGATTACTCGCACTGTGTACTCGGTGCCGTTCGTCAGGCCGCCGATCGTGTGCTCTGTCGTCAGTCCGGACGTGATCGTCGCTTGGCGGCTTCCGGTGTTGTAGCTTCCGCCGCCCGATTTCCATTGGACCTTGTAGCCCTGCGCCTCGGGGACCTCTGTCCATGTGACTTTCAGTGCCTCGTCGCGCGGCGTGATGGTCACGCCCATTACTTGGTCGAATTGCTGCAACCTCTCGGTGGTGGCGCTGGCGTCCGGGATGGCGGGGTGGTGCTCCGAGGCCGGGCCTGTGCCTTCGGTGTTGATCGCGGAGACGCGGTAGTGGCGGGTGGTGTTGGCGGGGAGACCGGTGTGGGAGTACTCGGTGTTGGTATTGCCGGTGCTCGGGACGAGCGTGAGCCAGTTGGAGGCGTCGGATTTGATCTCGATTTTGTAGCCGCGGATGGGGGAGGCACCGTGGTCGGAGGGGGCGGTCCAGTTCAGGTCGATCCTGTTCTGCCCGTTGGCAGTGGCGCTCAAGCTGGTGGGGGTCCCGGGCGCCTCGCCGAAGTCGGTCTTCCCGACCCCCGAAGGTGACCACTCGCTGTCGCCGTTGCTGTTGTTGGCGAGCACCTGTACCAGGTAGGTTCTGCCGGCCTCCAGGCCCGTGATGTTTGCGAAATTGACGGTGACGTCCTGCGGTCCGTCGAACCAGCTCACGTAGGTCTCTTGGCGGTAGCGCAGGTAGTAGTTGACGTAGGGGCCGGCATTCGCCGGCTCGAGCCAGCCCACGTCCAGGCTGGTGTTCGATCCTTCGGTCGCCCCTACTGAGGGCGCTGCCAGGTGACGAGAGCGAGGCGTACGCCCTTCAGCACCGCGGGGGGAGAGAGGATTTCGTCGGGAACGCAGGACCCCGGCTTCCCATTGCGTGCGACGGCAGTCTCCGAACTTGGCGAGGGCTCACACGGACCTAGGCACGCGGACGTGCCGGGAGCCTGTGGCTTGTCCGCCGCCGGGATCTCTCGAGTCGGAGCCTGAGCATTCGGCGGGTGGACAAGACGCTTGGCGGTCCGGCTCTTGCCGCTCTTGACGGCCTCGACCGCCTGCTTTCTCTTCTCCTCGGGGAGCTTGCGAATCGCGTCAGCGTCGCCCAGTTTGAGCGTCCCGTCGAGAACCGCCGGCTCCAGGTCGGGCGCGTGCTTGACGATGCCCGCCGCGCGAGCCACCGTTCTATGACCAACACCTAGCGCGGCGGCCGCCTTCTTTTGAGTCAAGACGTCAGAGTCCGACTGAGGACGATGACGCTTGGCCTCCTGGGAGGGAGCCGGCGGAAACAGAGAAGGCTGCCCCGGCGATGATCCGCTGTTGCCCGAACGGGTGTGCTGATCGGAGGCGCTCTGCGTGTCTGACGCAGGCTTCGGTTGAGCCACTGGGCGGCCGTCAGCTGACGGGGGCGATTGGGCCATCCCAGACGCAGTAGCGCCGCCCGAAGCGGAAGCGGCAGGTCGCCTGTCAGCGTCAGATCGCCGATTGGCTTTCTCGGTAGCCTCACGACGTGCGTGCGACTGCTGAACTCGTACCGACAGTTCCACGAGACGAACGGCAATCATCGCACGCTGCGATGTCGTCAGGTGTCGCCGGTAGAGATTCGCCGAGGCGACGAAGGCGTACACATCCACATCGTCGGCGAGTTCCTCGAACCGGACCGGGACCCCGGCCTTGCGGGCCGCGCGGAGCCGGTTGCGTCCGTCGACGATTTCCAGGCCCCGCACGAACACCGGCTCACGGAGGCCGTTCACCACGATGTCATGGAGAAGCTCATCGAACTCCCTGCCTTGCAGAAGCGGGAAGAGGCGGGCCGCTGGGTGAACCACGTAGGTCACGCCTTCGACGTCGTAGCGCTCGATCTCCTCGGGTCCGACCACGCCGCTGCCCTCACGCCGCTCACCAAACCGATGGGGTTCCGGTCGTGGCGCCGTTCGGGAGGCCGGCATGACCGTGTTCTCTTCGACGTTCGGCGGCAGAGTACCGGGCATAGTGCAACCGGCCTGGCGCGTCCCGCAAGAAGACCATGACGCTGACGGCGACCGAGTTCATCCGGCGCATGCTGCTCCACGTGCTCCCGCCCGGCTTCCACGCATTCGGCACTACGGCTTCCTCGCCAATCGCAACCGCCAGCAGAAGCTCACCGAGTGCCGGCGCTTGCTACGCACGCCACCACCGGCAGCGGAGGCCGGCCCGGTCGCCACTGACTATCGGGATCGCTATGAGGCGTTGACCGGTCGCTCGCTGCGGCGGTGTCCCCGGTGCCACGACGGGAACATGCAGACCATTGATCACCACGCCGGCACCTGGGGGTGTCCGGTCATCCTGGATTCGTCGTGACAAGCCCATCGACGCCCCGCCAGGCACCCTTCGCAGTTCCCGCGGACTCCGGGCCGGTCGACTTGCGTTTCCGACCCCTCACGACGGCTGCGGGACGGCCTTCCCGGTCATCGTCGCCGAGCGCCATCGGCCGGCGACCTACATGCAACGCCCCGTGGACCGCCCGCGAACTCCGACTGCCGACAATGCAACGCCCATAGCCGAGCGGCGGGGTAGCGGTTCAGTCCAATCCCTGCCTCATGCCGATATCGGCATAAGGCGCACCTGCTCCGACGGTGCAAGCAACTACTGGAGGATCATCCCCGCAGTCGGTGGGCCGCGAAAGTGCAAGCGGTCTTGCAGACACTTGCAGACAGCTTTTCCCCGCGCCGGCGTCGTCGGCCAGCAGGAACCGCACGCCGACCAGCTTCAAGAGGTGGTCGTAGACCGCCTCCAACTGGTGCGGCAAGGGGTCTACGCGGGAGACCGACAGCCCGAAGTAGGGATCGGCAAACCTCCGCATCCGCGACCAACCCTTCCTCGGCGAGGAAAAACGGGCATTGGCGTATACTGCCGGCTGCGGCAGCCAATGCGGGTAGCCTCAGGCTGCGAAGGAGAGCCCCATGGGTCATCGCGGAGGACCTGGTACTCGACGCCCAGAGTCTGCCGAAGGTCGATATGCCGAATCGTGATGGATCGGCGCCACTACCGGAGTGGAAGCCCGAAACGCCAAGGCTTCCGGGTTACCCCTATTAGCCAGGTGTCGGCGGTCACCGGCCGGATGGGGCTCCGGTGACCCGCGAGTTGCCGGTGGACGTCGATGATCGACGGCGCAGAACCTGGGGCACGTGCCCCGAGCCAAGGAGTGCAGCATGGGCCTGTCAACCAACTGGCGCGGCTGGATGTGGATTCCGCTCCTGTCACTGCTGTGTGTTCTCGACGTACCGGAGGCTGCGGGTGCCCAGGAGGGTTCGGCGGGCGACCCGTCGCAATGGGTCATGCCGAATGCCAACTATGCAGGCTGGAACTACAGCCCGCTGGATCAAATCAACGTCGATAACGTCGAGCAGCTCACGATGGCGTGGACGATGCAGCTCGGCATCCAGGATTCATACGAAGCCTCGCCGATCGTGATCGGCGACACGATGTACATGGTCACCCCGAAGCCGAACTACGTCTACGCGCTCGACCTCGTCCGGCAGGGGGTCATCAAGTGGGAGTTCCGGCCCGAGATCCCCGACCTGGAAACGACGGTGACGAGCGCCTGCTGCGGTGCGCAGTCCCGCGGCCTGGCCCACGCCGACGGTCGGATCTTCTTCGCCACCCTCGACGGACAGGTGTTCGCGCTCGATGCGGAGACCGGAGACATGGTCTGGCAGGCCGAGAACGCGAGCATCGCGATCGGCGAAACGGTGAGCGCCATGCCGCTGGTGGTCGGCGACAAGGTCATCGTCGGCGTAGCAGGCGGCGAGCGTGGCGTCCGCGGTCACGTCACTGCCTACAGCACCGACATCGGTCGGTTCAGGTGGCGGTACTACAGCATGGGGCCGAACAACGAGGTGGGCATCGGGTCTCGCTTCGACCCCTTCTATCCGGACGACCGGATCCCCGACCCGGCGCTCGACACCTGGTACGGCGACTCCTGGCGCCGCGGCGGCGGCTCCGTCTGGGGCTGGTTCACGTACGACCCGGAGCTCAATCTCTTCTACTACGGCACGAGCAACTGCGGCCCGTGGAATCCGGACTACCGTCGGGAGTGGGGCGTGGTCGAGCTGGACGAGGACGGGGGCCTCACCGGCTACCGGAACAACTACTGCGCGTCGATCCTGGCCCGCGACGCCGACAGCGGAGAGCTGATCTGGGCCTACAACGTGACCCCTCAAGATCAGTGGGACCTGGATGAGCCCAGCGCGAACATCCTCGTCGACCTCGAGATCGATGGCCAGCCGCGCAAGGCGCTGGTCCGCGCGGCGAGGAACGGCTTCTTCTACGTGTTCGATCGCGCGACGGGGGAGATGCTCCTCGAGCCCTGGAACTTCGTCTACAACGACCTCATCCAGGGCGTGAACATGGAAACCGGCAGACCGCGCTACGACATCCGGAAGATGATGTTCACCGACCTCGAGGATCGACAGAGGTACCTGCCGGACGCCGAGAACATCGCCGTCGGCTGGTGTCCCGGCATTGCCGCCAGGAACTGGCAGAACGACGCGTTCTCCCCGCGCACCGGACTCCTGTACACCTCGACCTCGAACACCTGCGGGATCCAGAGGGTGATCGAAGGCGAGTACGTGCCCGGGCAAGGCTACACACTCCGTGAGCGCGGCGGCCGCGCCCCGCAACCACCAAATGAGGAGGTTGTCGGCGAGCTGCAGGCCAACGATCCGGTGGCGGGCGAGACTGTCTGGCGGGTTCAGTGGACGACCGCCAACAACGCGCCGGTCATGGCAACCGGCGGAGACCTGCTCTTCCAGGGCGGTCCCAACGAGGGTGTGGTGCGAGCGTTCGATGCCCGGACCGGGGACATCGTCTGGACGTTCCGGACCGGGAGCAACTTCCGGAACTCGCCGATCACCTACATCGGGCCGGACGGCCGGCAGTACGTCGCCATCATCGGCAGCCAACGCCCGGGGAGCGTGCAAGTCACGCCAGATGCGGCGCCGGACGCGGGCGACCGCTTCCGGCGGGCCGGCAGCGCGCTCTACGTGTTCGCGCTCCCTCCAGCTCGCAACTGAGGCGAGGTCGCAGGCGCACGCCAAGACGCCCGCGACGCCGACGCGGTCACGGAGGCGCCTCGCGGGGAGGCGCGGGAGGTGCCCACATGGTAGGTCGACGTCGGTTCAACACTCTGCTCGCGGGGACGGCCGGCCGGGTTGCCCTGGGCCCGCTCGGCACGGCCGCCGCGCAGTCGCAGTCGCGCGGCGCCATCTATGCCAGCGTGGACGCCCGGCTCTACCGGATTCGCGTCGACGGCGATTCCCTGGTGCGGGAACCGCGCCCGCTGATCCTTCCCGCGCAGGTGCAGGAGGGGTGGCAGCATCCGTCGGGCGCGTACTTCTACATTGCCAGCAGCGACCAGCGCACGTCGACCGCCCGCGTGCGGCATCACTACCTGAACGCGTTCCAGGTGGATTCGTCGGGAGATCTCCAACCGTTCGGCGGGGCCGTAGAGCTGCCGCACCGGCCGATCTACATCACCGTCGACCAGCGTGGCGAGTACTTGCTGTCGGCATACAGCTCTCCGAGCTCCCTTTCGGTGCATCGGCTCAATGTCGACGGGTCGATCGGCGACGTGGTAGATCAGCGGACGAGCCTGGACGCGGGTTTCTATGCGCACGCCGTGTACGTCATGCCCTCGAACCGCGCGGTCCTGCTGCCGGCGCGCGGCAACGAGCCGGAGCCCGGCGTCCACACGGAGGATCCGGGCGGCCTCTACATATACGGCTTCGAGAACGGCCAGTTGACCAACAAGCAGACGGTGGCGCCAAACGGGGGACTGGCGTACCGCGCGCGGCACGCCGACTTCCATCCGTCGGGCCGTTGGGTCTACGTCGATCTCGAGACGCAGAACCTGCTGCACACCTACGCCATCCGAGCGGACGACACGCTTTCGGAGGAGCCCTTGTTCGTCAGCACGACGCTGGCCGCGCCGGAGGCATATCGCGGTGGGCAGACAACGTCGTCGATCCGCATGCATCCGACCAACGGCCGGACCCTGTACGTTGCGAACCGGGGCAGCGGAACGGAGACCTTTCAGGGCGAGCGGGTGTCGAACGGCACCGAAAACACTATTGCGGTGTTCTCCGTTGATTCCGGTACCGGCGAGCCGACCCTGGTGCAGACGATCGACACCCAGAGCATTGCCGTCAGGACGATGGCGTTTCAACCGGACGGCCGGTCAATGGTCGCCGCGAGCCCAGAGCCAGCACGAATCCGCGCCCAAGAGCGTCTGGAGACCGTGCCGGCCGCGCTGACGCTGTACGACATCGAAGCGGACGGCCGGCTGGCGTTCAGGTCCACCCTTCCGGTCGACACGCGGGGCGAGACGATGTTCTGGTGCGGGGTCGTCCGCTATTGAGATGGAGACCCGACATGGGGCTGTCCCGCTCTTCCTGACGATGCCGCAGCACCGTTTCGCCCGAGTGCAGCGCTGCTGAACCGAGGGGTGTTTCGCGACTCCAGCCGGCCGGCAGAACCGGACGACGGGAGCCGCGATTGAATCCGCGATCGAATCGATGAGCGCCGGGATGATGCTCCGGCAGGCTACTTGAGCTTGGAGTAGTCGGCGGCGCTCATCATGAACACTTCGGCGTTGAGTGGCACGTCGTACTTCGCGCGTAGTTCGTGCCAGGCGGGGTCGTTCCGGAAGTCGGCGAACACCTGATCGCGATGGGCGCGGTCGCGGTAGGTCAGCATCCAGATCAACGTGTTGGGATTGTCCAGACTCTGCCACGCCCAGACGACCTCGGCGCCGTGCTTCTCGAAGAGCGCCACCTCGCCCTCGCGGAAGCGCCGGTGCAGGTTGTCGATGCCGCCCTTGCCGTCCATCTCCGGCTCGGCCGTGTACATGCGGATCTCGAAGCAGCGCGAGTCGGCCGCGACGTTCTTGGAGAATTCCATCGCGAGGTCGCCCGCCGGCCCGCAGGGCGGCGGCGGGTCGTCCTGGGCGAAGGCCAGGCCGCTGAACGCGAGGCTGATCACGACGGCGAGCATTGCTGTTCTCATCTTCTGTCCCCTTCCCGAATGGTTGCCAGCGTCCGTGCTGCGCGTGCACGGAATCCTAACACCTATCGAACGCTCGTGAAGAAGTTGTTGAACGCTCCCGTGCTCGGAACATCGTGAAGTCGCGCGACGAACGGCAACCCGGGTCAACGGACCGGGAGGTCCTGGCCGGCACCGGTCCTTGGGCTATACTTGCGACCTGGGCACGGCCAGGAGGTTCATGAAGCTTCGCGCGTACCTCGTTGTCGCCCTTGCCGCCGCTTTCCTCTGGTCGGGCGTCTTCCCCGCCGACGCGCAGGCCGGCGAGACGCAACCCGAGCCGTGGACCATCCCGCGCGCCGCCGACGATCAGCCGGATCTGCAAGGCATCTCGGCCAACAACGTTGTCACTCCGCCAGAGCGGCCGGTGGCGTTTGAGGGAAAGGACGTCCTCACCGACGAGGAGCTCGCCGAGCTTGGAGCAGCGGATCGCGGAGGTCCTGGATGGGGGCGATGCGATTCTCGGCGATGGCCTGTGGCCGCCGCGCTCCAGCAGGACAAGTTCGAGCCGAAAGGAGCACGTCAATGACAATACGTCGATTCGTAGCGGCGGGAGCAGCCGCAACAATCATGGTCGCCGTGGGCCTGCTGGGCGCGAGCCACGTTGGCCTGTCGGGCCAGACCGCCGGCGGCCAGGCCGATGCATCAACCAGGACACCGTGGGGCGAGCCTGATCTGCAGGGCATCTGGACCGACCCGTACGCGACAAACCTACAGCGCCCTCCCAGCCTGGGGGAGCGAGAGTTCTATACCGAGGAAGAAGTCGCCGACCTGGATCGTCGACGTATCGAGAGTGACGTTCGCCCTCGCGCGGAGAGGGGGAGCATCGCGGACGTCGCAGGTGCCTATGACGAAGTGTATGTCTCGGTGCGGCCGACGGGGCGTCGCACGTCGCTCATCGTCGATCCGCCGGACGGGCGACTCCCCCCGCTGACGCCAGAGGTCCAGCAGCGGCGAGCGGCGCTGCGCGAATATGCGCTGGCGCTGAAGCAGAACACGGTGACGTGTCAGAACAAGGAAGGGGACTGCGCTGACGGGATCTACGGGCCACCGTCACCAAGACGCGAGGAGATGCCCCCATCGTATTCGACGATCAACTTGAATCGCGCCAACGGTCCCGAAGACCGCAGTTCCGGCGAGCGGTGCATGGCGGCTCAGCTTCCGGTGCTCAACGGGTACTGGCGGATCGTGCAATCGCCTGGCGTCGTCTCGATTTACTATGACGTCGGCCAGGGCCAGGGCTTCCACCGCATCATCCCGGTGACCGATCTTCCGCATCTCCCTCCGCATCTCCGCGAACCCTTTGGGGACTCCCGCGGCCGGTGGGAGGGCGATACCCTGGTCGTCGATGTCACCAACTTTGAGCCGTATCTCGATTTTCAGAATTCCCGCGAGAACCTGCATCTCGTCGAGCGGTGGACCCCCCTGGACGCCAACACGCTCGATTACTCGGTCACGATCGAAGACCCGACGACGTGGACACGCCCCTGGACCACGAAGCAGGCACTCGAGCGGCAGGACGGTCGACTGAATCGGATCTACTACGAACCGCGATGTCACGAAGGCAATTTTGGAATGGTCGGGCTCCTGCAGGGCAATCGCGCGGTGGAGCGGGCATTTGCCGAGGGCCGGGGTCCGCATCCGGCCTCGTTCGACATCTCCTCGAACTCCAACTCCCTTGGTACCGGTATCAATGACCCGCGGGACGACTAACATGCGAAACAGACTGATGCTAGGATCGATGGTAGTGGCGACGGGGGTGGCGGTGGCCACCGTCGTCGCGTTGTCGGTGGCGCGACCAGCGAGCCAGGGTACGCGGGTCGACCGTATCGATGGTCGGCCGAATCTGAGCGGGATCTGGCAGGCCAACAACGAAGCAAACTGGGACCTCCAGGCCCACGAAGCCCGAGCTGGCGCGGTGATGCAGCCGGGCGTGTATCCGTACGACTTCGCCCAAGTGCCGGCGGCCCCATCGCTCCCGTTTGGTGCGGCCGGCGGAGTTCCCGGATCGCTCGGTGTGGTGCAGGGCGACGGGGAGATTCCGTACACACCGGAAGCCCTGGCACGGAAGCAGGACAACGCCGCGCACTGGCTGGACCGCGACCCGGAACTAAAATGTCAGCTGCCGGGCGTGCCACGGGCCATGTATATGCCCTACCCGTACCAGATCGTGCAGAGCACCGACAAGATCCATATCTTCTTCGCGTTTTCAAATGCGGCGCGTGTGATTCATCTGGACGACGTGGACCCGGCGCCCATCCCGCAGTCGATGGGGCATTCGGTCGGTCGGTGGGAGGGAGACACGCTGGTCGTCGAAGTCGAGGACTTCAACGCCCAGACCTGGTTTGATCGCGCCGGCAACTTCCACAGTGACGCGTTGCGGCTGGTCGAACGCTTTACGCTGATCGACCAGCACGCCATCCAGTATGAAGTCACAATCGAGGACCCGAACGTCTTCACACGGCCCTGGACAGTCTCGATGCCGCTGTATCGTCGTCTCGAACCCAACATGCAGGTTCTTCACTACCGCTGCACGCCGTTCGTAGAGGAGTACCTGTTTGGTCATCTTCGCAACGAGCCGCTTGTCAACCGTTGGGAGGGGGAGACGATGACCGTGGAAATCAACCGACGGGAAGAGATCTCTCCCGAGGTGAGTTATGAGCGGATCAGTGGACGCTAAGGCGAGCCATCGCGACCTCGTCTACCGCCTGAAGCGGCGGCCGAGGATGAGCCAGCTGATCATGGCGTTATTGAGCGCCACGCTATTGTGTGCGGTCATCGTTCGCGCCTCACAGGCCACCGCTGGCCAGAGCCCTCCGGCACGGCCCACGGCTCCCGAACAAGCGTGTGGAGAGTTGGTCAGCCTGACCTTTGAAGGCAACACGACCATTGCCGCGTCGACGACAGTCTCCACAGGCGCCCTCGTCACGCCGACAGACCAGAGTCTGACTGGTCTTCCGGCGTTTTGCCGCGTGATTGGAGTCAGTCGGCCAACCAGCGATTCCGATATTCGTTTCGAGGTCTGGTTGCCGGCCGATTCATGGAACGGAAAGTTCGTGTCCTCCGGAGAGGGTGGCTTCGCGGGACGGCTCAACTACACGCGTCTGGGCCTGGATGGCGGTCTTGACGAGTGGCTGAGGAGAGGCTACGCCACGGCGTCGACCGATACGGGGCATCGCTCGACCGACGACAACTGGGCCGTTGGCCATCCGGAACGGGTCATCGACTACGCCTATCGGTCGAAACATCTCGTGACGGTGGCGGCGAAAGGCCTGATCGCAGCCTATTACGGACGACCGGCCACCCATGCCTACTTCAATTCATGCTCGAATGGTGGACGCCAGGGCCTCATGGAAGTCCAGCGCTACCCGCTCGACTATGACGGGGTGGTGGTGGGAGCCCCGTGGAACTATCAGTCGCGTTCGAACGCAGGATTCGTCTGGGACGCACAGACACTCAGTGCGTCAGGGGCGGCGATACCATCGTCCAAGCTGCCCGCCATCCAGGCTGCGGCGGTCGCCGCGTGCGATGCGACCGACGGGCTCGTCGACGGTCTGATCGAACAGCCAGACAAGTGCAGCTTTGCGCCCGAGGTCCTGCAATGCACCACGGCGGATAGCGACGATTGCCTGACGGAGACGCAGATTGCGTCGTTGGGAAGACTCTACAGTGGTCCGAAGAATCCAGGGACCGGCGCAGCCATCTTTCCTGGCTGGGCGATGGGCAGCGAGCGTGGCTGGGCGAGATGGGTTGACGCCGACGGCGTGACGAACCTCGGGCGCTCGTACTTCTCGAACCTGGTGTTTGAAGATCCCAACTGGGACTATCGAACCTTCGATTTCGAGAAGGACCTGACCTTTGCCGAGTCAAAGGTCGGCTCCCTTGCTGACGCCATCGACACCGATCTCTCGGCCGCGAAACGGCAGGGCGTCAAGATCATCCAGTATCACGGATGGAACGATCAGACACTGCAACCGGGTTACAGCCCAAGCTACTACGATCTCGTCACGGCGGAAATGGGTGGCTTGGCTGAGACTCAGGATTTCTATCGACTGTTCATGGTCCCCGGGATGGCGCACTGCTACCGCGGCCCGGGGGCGAATAGCTTCGGAGGAGTCGGCCAACAGATCCCTCCTCAACGTGACGCCCTCCACGATGTCCAGCTCGCCCTGGAGGAGTGGGTAGAAAAAGGCGTGGCGCCGGACCGGTTGGTTGCCACGAAGTACGTCGACGACGATGCGGACACGACGACCGTGGAGTTCACTCGCACGCTGTGCCCGTATCCGTCCGTCGCACGATACAGTCAATCCGGGGATCCCAGCAAGGCCGTGAATTTCGTCTGCACAAATCCTTGATACGGGCGGATCTCGGCGGACGATGTATTTGTTGTCTTCGCACCTCCCGGAACATCACGGAACGGTATCGCGTTCTGGCAGGGCAAATACGAAGAGGTTGTTCCCCAGGCTCGGGCGCAGCTCCGGGGTCAGCACCAAGAGGCCTCCCGACGTGCCGGCCACGCCAGTGCTCACTGCCACGTACTGCCGGCCGTCGACGGCATACGTGATCGGGAACCCGGTGACCGGCGATCCGAGGTTGATCTCCCAGAGGACCTCCCCCGTCTCGTGGTCGAACGCCCGAAAGCGCCCGTTCGCGTCGCCCCCGAAGACGAGGCCGCCGCCCGTGGCGACGAGGGACATCGTCATCGCCCGCTGGTCGTGCTGCCAAACGGTCTCCCCGGTCTCCACGGAGATCGCGCGCACCGTGCCGAGCTGGTCGGTGCCGGGCGCGAACTGGTTGCGCACGGCCAGCGAGTACAACCGGGCCCCGAGGTCATCCTCCCGCGGGGGCGTCGCCATCATCCGTGCGCAGGCGTTGCGGAGCGGGAAGTACATCGTGTTGGTCAGCGGACTGTACGCGCCCGCCTCCCAGTCCTTGCCGCCGAGCCACGTCGGGCAGGCGAGAACCTCCTGGCCGATCCCCGTGAAGACGACCTCCGCGTTCTCCGTCACCGTGCCGGTGGCGCCGTCGATGTCGCTGATGACGTTCTGGGTGACGGTAGGCGTCGCCCACAGGAACTCGCCGGTCTCCCGGTCGAGGGTATAGACCACCCCGGTCTTGCCGGGAATCCCCGTGACGACCTTCCGCTCTTCCCCCGCGCGCAGCCGGGGATTGATCCAGCTCACCGCATCGGGATCCGGGGCAACGACGGTGTCGACCAGCAGGCGCTCGAACGGGTGATCGAGGTCCCAGTGGTCGTTCAGATGCTGGTAGTACCAGCGGATCTCACCGGTGGCGCCGTCGAGCGCGAGGGTCGAGTTGTGATACAGGTGCGTGTTGTCGGTGCCGCCGAGCAGGAACTTCGGGGCGGGCGACGTGACCGACGTTCCGATGTAGACGAGATCCAGCGCCGGATCGTAGCTCGGCACCATCCACGCCCCGACGTGCGCGCGCTGCTCGAACGGCACGCCGCCCCACGTCTCGTCGCCGGGCTCGCCGGGGCCGGGGATCGTCCGCCGGCGCCACAGCTCCGCCCCCGTCGCCGCGTCGTGGGCCGTGATGACGCAGGCATCCGGACCACCCAGCGGCATGCAGCTGCGCCCCGAGACCACCCTGCCGTTGGCGACGATCGGGCCGGAAGTCTGGTTGGCCGGGTGCGTGCGGTAGTCGAGGATCTGCGTCTCCCACGCCGGCTCGCCCGTCGTCGCGTCGACCGCGTAGACGTAGTCGTCGGCGCTGTTGTCGATGATCACGTTGCCGTAGATGGCGACGTTGCGGTTGGTGGCGACCGCGAAGAGGTAGTCGTCGAGGTCGTCCGGGAGGTCGCGACGGTACTCCCACAGTAGATCGCCGGTGACCGCATCGATGGCCTGGATGATGTCGCGCGGGTTCGGCATGTAGAGCACGCCGCCGTAGGCGAGCGGCGTCCCCTCCTGCGTGCCGCGCATCAACGCGCGCGACCAGACCATGCGCAGATCGCCGACGTTCTCCTGTGTGATCGAATCCAGCGGGCTGTAGCCCCAACCGTCGAGCGTCCGGCGCCACATCAGCCAGTCCGCCGGATCGGGATCTTGCAGCATCGCATCGGTGACCGGGACGAAGTCCTCGTCCTGCGCCCAGCCGGGCACTTCGGCCGCGACGACGAGCGCCGCGCACGTCAACACCGCCAAGCAGGTCCGGGACGTAGCCGATCGAGTTGCACGCATGATGCCTCCTCCGGGAACTGCGCCCGGTCACTGGCGCGATTATACGCACGTGCCGTGTTCAGGCAGGTGCCGGCTAGGTCCCCTGTCCGACGAACTGTTTGTTGACGTCTTCGCGAAATAGCCGCATTTCGCTTCGCAGGTTCCGGAAGGCCCCCCCGACGGTGATTCGTGGCGTACATGCTGGTTGCGCCCGGCGCCGCTGCCGTGCAGGACGGCGGCATCGCGGCCGTGGTCACCGACGGCACCGGCGGCGTGCTACCGGCGTGACCGTGGAGATGGCGGGCGCGGGTCCGCCCGCCGGTCCGCAGGTGGCAGTGACCGACGGCGACGGGCGCCACGCGTTTCCGGCGCTGCCCTCGGGCAGCTACGTCGTCACGTTCACCCTGCCCGGCTTCGAGCGCGCCGAGCGGAACGTGGAGCTGGCCGCCGGGCTCACGGCCACGGTTGACGTCGACCTGCGCGTCGGCGACCTCTTCGAGGATGTCACCGTTTCGGTGACCGGCACCGCCATCGACGCGCCCACCATCGACATGCCCCACGCGGTGACCGCGGTCAGCCGCGACACCCTGATCGGCTCTGGTGCGGTCCCCGACGGCAGGGGTCCATGCGGAGGACGCCGATCCGCAGCGCAACGCCGCCATGGAGCCCCAGCGCGAGGCCGAGGCGCAACGCGACCGGACTGAGGAAGCACGCGACGCTGCCGTCGCGGCGCAGGACCGCGCGGAGGCCGAGCGAGCCCGGGCGGTCGAGGAGCGAGCCCAGGGGGTGGTGGCGAGGGCAACGCCGGCCGAAGCCGAACGCGACGAGCTGAAGCGTTCGCGGAGCG
Source organism: Vicinamibacterales bacterium (assembly GCA_965215895.1). Lineage (GTDB taxonomy): Bacteria > Acidobacteriota > Vicinamibacteria > Vicinamibacterales > UBA8438 > JAJEEA01. The sequence goes on from CBDCEY010000004.1 coordinate 140,264, forward strand.
AGGTCCTGCGTGAACGCGACGAAGCCCGGTAGGCTAGCGACGCGGCGCGCCAGGCGCTCGATCGCGAACGCGAGGCGCGGGAGGCGGATACGGCCAGTTGAAAGCAGAACTCCGGGAAGCGGCCGCCTTGCTGCACGCGGCTCGCGCCGGCCGCGATCGATGCTCTCCGGAAACAGCTCCCGACCGACGTCGGGCCGGCGCGCCAGAAAGGGCTCGCGGACGGCCGTGCCGAGCGTGACGGATGAACCTGATGGTGAGCACGCAGGGGCCCGGCGACCAGCGTCGGGAATGCCGTCCAGCGTGAGATCCGGGCCGTGGACGGCGACCTCGTGGATGCGGCGCTAGAACACGGCGATTGGGTTCATGGCCGACCCGGCTCCGTTCGGCACCACGTGGGGCGACGCCGTGAAAAGGAACTCCCAGCGGTCGACCTCGCTCGCCGTCCGGGCCAGGTCCTCGAGGCCGAGGTTGTCGAACAGGTGAACGCCGAGCGCGACGAGGGTGAAGACGTGGATCGGGATGGCCACGCCCTCCACCGTGCCGCCCTCCTGGGGCACGTCGGAGCCGAGCAACGCGATGTCGCGCTCCTTGAGGAACGGGATCAGGGACGGATGGTAGCCGCCCTGCTGGCCGACGTCGCGGCCCGTGCGCAGGAACAGGGCGTCTCCGGACGAAATGGTGATGCCGGTCTCCGCTTCCCACGCCTCGATGTCCGCGCGCGTGACCGCCTTCCCCGGCATGTCGATGAGGACGCCGCGCGTCACCAGCCCGTCCTTCGCGTTGATGATGCCCATGGCCGTGCAGCCGTCCTCGGCGGTGGCGATCTCCTCGAAGGTGCGGCCGTTGTAGACCTTGCCTTCGTACGCCACGTGGCACAGCGCGTCGAGGTGGGACACCAGGAGTCCGTGGTACTCGACCTCGTAGCGCTCCCAGAAGTAGCCGTTCCCGGTGTCGATGTCGAACACGTTGCGGACGGCGCCCATGAGCACCGGCTTCCGGTTCGCGCTGGCCGCATCCGGGTCGTCGAGGACCTGGAGCTCGATGGGCCGGGCCATCGACACGACCTGCCCCGTCTGCACGAGCTTCGCCGCCTCGACCCGCTTGGCCGGCGTGATGAGGTTGAGGGCGCCGAACTGGTCGTCGTCGCCCCAGCGGCCCCAGTTCGAGAGCTCGGTCATCCAGGCGTCGAACTGCGCCTTCGTCACCTCCGGGGGCGGCTCCTGGGCGCCGAGTCCTGCGCCGGCCAGCACCGCCACCACCAGACCCGCCGCCAGCCCGCGTGACCTGCCACTCGCTGTCATGATTCCCTCCTGGTATCGTCGGCGCCGCAGGCCGCAGGGGCCGCATCGCGCTGCCGCAGCCTCCCCCACGGGCGCCGCCGCGGAGGATCCTATCACCGGGCCACCGATCGGCCGGCACGCGGAAGCAGCCAAGCCGGCGCCCTGGCGACCACCCTTCCGATCCCGTTCCGCGCCGCCGCCGAGGCGGTCTCCCTCTCCCCCGCCATCACGAACGCGGTCCGTTTGGCCGCCGAGCACAGCGACCACGTCACGTCCGATCAACTCAAGGTCGGTCTCGCCGAGGTCCGAACGGAGATCGCCGAGGCGCGCACAGAAATTGCCGTCCTTTCGAACTTCGGCCTCGATGAACGCCCGCGGCCTGCCGGTCCGGCCGTGGTAGACGCGCCGCCAGCCCGTGCGGCCTGACCGGCCGAGGGCGGCGAACAGTCGTCGGCGTACGCACGCCGGCTCATCCGCTGGATGGTCGGCCGGCCGGGACCCTCGCCGGGTGGCCCGCGGCGGCGGGGATCGACTGCGCCGGGCGCGCCGCGATAGCAGGTGGCGAGGACGGCGGGCCAAGGTCCGCGGCCCCGCACCTCGCAGTGTCGCCCACGTTGGCGTTGCGGAAGGGCTGCGCCCCCTCGCGGTCGTCCCTTGAACTGAGAGTTCAATGAACGCCGACCCCGCAGCCGGCGCACGCTGCGGCCGTAGGGACGAGCGCAGGCCCTCGACACGGGTAGCCACGGGACGACCGACCAGCGGCCCGGGCACGATGGCGAGCGGCTCGACTCGGGCTGGCGGTGGCGGAATAATGGAAGGAACGGAGACACGCGTGTCGACCGACAACTGCGAGCGAGGTGACCCATGAACGCCGTATCGGGACAAGCTGCAAACCAGGCACATCGAGGGAACGTGCTGATACCTCTGCTCATAGCCGTGGTGGTCGGGTATACGGTGATGGCACTGCTCCTCTTGAGGCAATGGGGGTGTTCTCTTGAAGTCTCGAGTCTGCAATAACAGGAGTGGCTCTTTCAGCCGTGACACTGGCGCTCCTACTCTGGGTCGACGCGCATTGGGTGGAACATTTCAGGACAACCGAAAACTCCAAGCTGCTGATGGACGAGGGTCCGTACCGCTTCATTCGTCATCCGCGCTATTTGGGCCTGATATTGTCCCGAACCGCTCCTGTGCTTACCTTCGCTAGTATTGTCGGATGGGTATTCCTAGTTGGATGGATAGCTGTTGTCTTGAGAAGAATCGCTCTCGAAGAAGCCTCATCTGGACAGACTCTTGGGCGCTGCCTACGGTTCATACTCAAAGAAAACGCCCCGTCTGCTTCCGGGACTCTACTAGCCCGAGTTTACCAGCCCAAAATATAAATCACTGCAAACAAGCGGGTTAAGCCGACAGAAAAACTGGAGTGGCACTACAAACGTGCGCAAACCGGTGAGATGGGCCGGTCAGATGAGCGTTTTGCGGACGCCCCCGGGGTGCGGGTCGACGCCGAGCGCGTCGTAGATGTTCCGCTGCTCGGGTTCGGCTTGCGTGGCCGTGCGCACGTGCAGCGTGCGTCCGTCGGGGCGGCGGAAGGTGGCGGTGACGCGCTGCTGGCCGTCCAGGATGCGGCGCAACGTGGTCCAACTGGCGGGGTTGCCGTGCTCGCGCAGTCGGGTGCGGATCACCTGCACGAGCTGGTAGGCGATGACGGTGATGAACAGGTGGCCGTCGGCTCGACGCGGCTTGTGATGGTAGATGGGGCGCAGGCCGAGCTCGGACTTGAGCGAGCGGAAGACGGCCTCGACGTCGGTGAGCGTGGTGTAGGTGCGCCACAGGGCGTCTTCGTCCCACGCTGTCTCGCTGCTGCGCAGGCAGTAGACCCCCGGATGGGTGGCCATCGAGCCGTCCCGGGGACGGCGAGTCCAGGTGACGGCGACGGCCTTCTCGCCGGTCTCGTCGGCGGTGACCCCGATCTGGTAGTGCGAGGCGACGCGGGAATGCTTCGTCTTCAATCGCCCGATGCGCTGCCAGACCTGGTCGAGCCGCTTGTGGGCGCGGGGGCGCGCCAGCCCCTCGTGGAGCTGGGTCAGGGCGGTCTCGAAGCGGGTGGCGAAACGCTCGACGATGCCTCGCTCCTTCTCGGCCCGCTCCTCGGAGTAGCAGTACAGGCGCACCTCGTCGGGGTCGGCCGAGACCACCTTGTGCATGTGTATGGTCTGGTTGGACCTGGTCTGGAGCGATACGGCGGCCTCGGCGTCGAACTGGCGGTGACGTTCGCGGCTGACGACCAGATAGCGGTAGTCGTGGTCGCGCAACCACTGCACGCAGGCTTCGGTGGCGACGCCGCGGTCCATGACCACGAGGGCGCCGGGTGGCGCCTCCAGCGCCTCGAGCATGCCGGCCAGGGTGCGCTGTTCCCGGACGTTGCCGGCGAAGACCTTGGAGCGGCGCACGAAGCCGCTGGCGTCGAGCATGAGGCCCAGGGTCAGCAGCGGACAGTCGCTGCGCTTCTCCTTCGAGTGCCCGCGCTGCGCCTGCGGCTGCTCGCTCGCCTCGCCTTCGAAGTAGGTGTTGGTCAGGTCGTAGAGGGTCACCGTCGGCTGGAGGTCGAACAGTCCCATCGCGCGGTCGAACAGATGCGCCTCGATCGCCTCGCGATGCTTCACCAGCGCGTCCGAGGCGCGGTAGAGCTGCATCGCGCCGACGGTCTCGAAGTCGACGCCGAGCAACTCCCCGAGGCCGCTGCGCTCTTGCAGCCAGCGGTGCGTCGCCCGCTCCGAGGCGGGATGGGCGAGACGCCCGACGATGACGCCGGCCGCTGCTGCGCGCAGGGCGCCGTTGACGCCGAGGTCGGCGAGCAGCGCCGGCAGGCCCAATTGCTCCAGCGCCCACAGGCCGAGCTGCTCGACCCCGACGCTGCGGGGGCGGACCAGCCGCAGCGAGTCGACATCGAGGGGCTGCACGTCGGTCGGTCCGGCCGCCGCGCCGCTTACCTGCGCGCCGCGGACGACCAACTGGCTGGCGATGCGCTGGGCTTCGTGTTCGACGGCGTGGGGGCAATCGGCCACCAGGGGCGCCTGGCCGGCCAGGATGTCGTCGATGCGGGCGCACAACTGCGGCCATTGCGGCTGCGGGATGTCGAAGTGGCGCCCGAGATTGAGCAGGGTGCGCTGCCGGACGGCGTCTCCGACGCGCTCGGAGTGCACCAGGCGATGGGAGAAGTAGGGCTTTCCGTCCTGGGTTCGCCGGGTTTGGGTGCGGCGAATGAACACGATGTCCACGATAGCGGGGGCATCTGCCGTAGTCAACCCTTTTACACAAATTATGGCACTACATCTCGCGCCGTCAAGACCCGTTCCTTTAGTATCAACAACTTACAGACATGTGAATCCCGAAATACGGCCAAAATCGGCAAAATGGCCGGTCAACTGGGTAAACTTGGGCTAGCTGCCGCCGGCATTCTCCCGAGCGGTGCGAGACCTCGCGCTGGCGGTGATCGCGGTCAGCGTTGGCGCTCTGGAGCAATCGCAGCCGGATAGGGGCGATTCAAAGGCTTCGACGCTCCATTGATGCCGCGAGAGGCCGACGCCAGTCACGGCAATGAGGGTACTCGTGGAACCCCGGTTATCACGGAAAATGGAACAGTCATGAAGGACGGGATCGCCTGGTTCGCCCGCAATCCGGTCGCCGCGAACCTGATGATGGTCTTCATCATCATGAGCGGCGCGATCGCCACCCAGGTAGTCAAGGAAGAGGTCTTCCCCGAGATCGATCTCGATCGGGTCGGCATCACCGTCCCCTATCTCGGCGCGGCGCCGGAGGAGGTCGAGTCGGGCGTGATACTCCGCATCGAGGAGGCCATTCAGGGCATCGACGGCATCAAGGAGATCCAGTCGACGGCGTCCGAGGGCAGCGCCTCGGTCATGGTCGCGCTCGAGTTCGGCGCCGACGCCCGCCGCGTCGTCGACGAGATCAAGAACCAGGTCGACGCCATCGCCACCTTCCCCCTCGAGACGGAAGAGCCCATCATCCGCGAGCTGATCGGGCGGAACCAGGTCACCGACATCGCCATCTCGGGGGCCACCGACGTCTTCACCCTGAAGGCGATCGCCGAGCAGGTGCGCGACGAGCTGACGGTCCTGCCCGAGATCACCCAGGTCGACATCGTGAGCGCCCCCCCTACGAGATCTCGATCGAGGTCTCGGAGACAGCGCTGCGGCGGCACGGCATGACCTTCGATCAGGTCGCCGCCGCCGTGCGCCGCTCGTCGCTCGACCTGCCCGGCGGCTCCGTCCGCACCGACGGCGGCGAGATCCTGCTGCGCACCATCGGTCAGGCCTACCGCGGGTACGAGTACGAGGACCTCGTGCTCTGGACCCGCGCCGACGGCACCCGCCTGCGGCTCGGCGACGTGGCGAACGTCGTCGACGGCTTGGCGGAGACCGACCAGTACGCCCGCTTCGACCGTGACACGGCGGTGATGGTGTCGGTGTTCCGCACCGGCGACCAGAGCGCCCTCGACATCGCGGCGGCGGTGCACGGCTATGTCGAGCGCACGCAGCCGCGGCTGCCCGAAGGCATCTCGCTGACGATCTGGCAGGACCAGGGGGAGATCCTGGCCGGCCGGCTGACCCTCATGGCGCGCAACGGCGCCACCGGGTTCGTGCTCGTCTTCATCGTGCTGGCGCTCTTTCTCGAGTTCCGACTGGCGTTCTGGGTCAGCCTGGGCATCCCCATCTCGTTCCTCGGCGCCATAGCGCTGATGCCGTGGTTCGACGTCTCGGCCAACACCATCTCCCAGTTCGCGTTCATCCTGGTGTTCGGGATCGTGGTCGACGACGCGATCCTCGTGGGCGAGAACATCTACCGGCACCAGGAGAGCCACGGGGACGGGCTGCGCGGCTCCATCGAGGGCGCGCGGGAGATCGCCAAGCCGGTGGTCTTCGCGGTCCTCACGACGGTGGCGGCGTTCATGCCGCTGATGTTCGTGCCGGGCGGGATGGGGAAGATGTCCCGGGTCATCCCCCTCGTGGTCATTCCCTGCCTGCTCTTCTCGCTGATCGAGTCGCTCGGCATCCTGCCCGCCCACCTCGCCCACATCCGCCGGCGCCCCGACGCGTCCGGTCCGTGGCACCGGTTCCAGCAGTTCTTCGCCAACGGGCTGAAGGCCTACGTCCGGACGGTCTATCAGCCGTTGCTCGAGACTGCGCTCCGCTGGCGCTACGTCACGGCCGCGATCGGGCTCTCGACCCTGATCCTGACCGGGGGCATGGTCCTCGGCGGGTGGGCCAACTTCCACTTCTTCCCGTCGATCGAGGCGGACTTCATGGCGGCGTCGATCACCATGCCGCAGGGCACGCCGGTCGACATGACCTCGCAGGCGGTCGAGAAGCTCGAGGCGGGGGCGGAGCGGCTTCGCGCCCGGCTGGAGCGGGAAACCGGCATGGACTACTTCCCCCACGTGTCGGCGTCGATCGGCGACCAGCCGATGATGTCGCGCGGGGGCGGACCGACGGTGCCGATGGAGGCCGCGTCGGCCGCGACCTCGGCGAGGTGACGGTCGAGCTCGCCCCGCCCGAGACCCGGGCGTACACGAGCGAGCAGCTCGGCCTGATGTGGCGCGAGGCGACCGACCCGATCCCGGAGGTGGTCGAGGTCAACTTCAACACGTCTGCCATGAGTCCGGGCGACGACGTCGACGTGCAGCTCGCCGGGTCCGACATCGACCAGCTGCGCGCGGCGGCCGAGGAGGTCAAGCGGCGGCTTGCGGAGTACGCCGGCGTCTACGAGATCTCCGATTCGTTCCGGGCCGGCAAGATCGAGATGCAGCTCGGCATCAAGCCGGCGGCGGAGACTCTCGGCCTGACCCTGCAGGACCTCGGCCGGCAGGTGCGGCAGGCCTTCTACGGCGAGGAGGCCCAGCGCATTCAGCGCGGACGCGACGACATCCGGGTCATGGTCCGCTATCCCCGGGACGACCGCCGGTCGCTGGGCGACCTCGAGAACATGCGCATCCGCACCCCCAACGGCGCCGAGGTGCCGTTCGGCCAAGTCGCGCAGGTGGAGCCGGGACGCGGCTTCGCGTCCATCAAGCGGGTCGACCGCAACCGGGCAGTGAACGTGACCGCGTCGGTCGATCCGGCCCTGACGTCGGCGGGCGCGGTCATCGCGGATCTGCAGGCGCGCATCCTGCCCGAGGTCCTGGCCGACTACCCCGGCGTGTTCTACACGTTCGAGGGCGCCCAGGCCCAGCAGGTCGAGGCGATGGGCGGCCTGCAGTCGGGGTTCCTCCTCGCCCTCCTCATGATCTTCGCCCTCCTCGCGGTCCCGCTGCGCTCGTACGTGCAGCCGCTGATCATCATGGCAGCCATCCCCTTCGGCCTCGTCGGCGCCATCTGGGGGCACATGGCGATGCGGCTGGACGTCACCTCGATATCGATGCTCGGCCTCGTCGCACTGACCGGGGTCGTCGTCCAACGACAGCCTGGTGATGGTCGACTTCATCAACCGCGCCCGGAACGTCCACGCCGACGTCGGCCGCAAGGTGCGCCAGGCGGGCGGACAGCCCGGGGACCGCCACGAGTTCGAGTCGACCGGACTCCAGCTCGCGATCCGCGAGGCGGGCAGCAACCGGTTCCGTCCCATCCTCCTCACGTCGCTGACCACCTTCTTCGGGCTCGCGCCGCTGATGCTGGAACGCAGCATGCAAGCGGCGTTTCTCGTGCCGATGGCGGTCTCGCTGGCCTTCGGCGTGCTGTTCGCGACCTTCATCACGCTGATCCTCGTGCCGACGCTGTACCTCATCCTCGACGACGTGCAGCGGACGATGCGGCGGATGTTCGGGCGGGGAGAGCCGGCGCTCGCGCCGGAAGCGCCGCCCACGACGGACGACGCGGTCGTGGCGGGCAGCGCCCGGCGGCCGCGGACCTGTGACGTAAAGACCGCTTATCCGACCCAGGGAGCCGAGCTCGACTGGAGCTCGATGTTGACGTCCGCGTCGCGCCGCTTAGGCAGGCTGACGGCGCCGTCCGGTCCCGGCGGACGTCAGAAGGCGACCCCCTGCGAATCGGCCGAGTAGTCGGGGACGTTCCGCTGGAACACGCGCCAGTAGTGCATGACCGACTCGACGTGTTCCCGTCCGTCGGGCCCTCGCTCGACCGTTACGGGGTCTCTGCCCATCACCTCCGCGACCTCGTCGCGGTCCGTCATCAGCGCCACCGTCGCCTCGTAGATCTTGTCGCCTATCTTCAGGCGCACGCGCGGGTCGCGGGCCACGTTCCGGGTCCAGAGCTTGTCGTTCGGGAAGGGCGTTTGCATGCGGTTCTCGTCGGAATGGGCATGGATGTAGAGCTTGTCGCCGCGCCCGACGATGCCGATGGTGACCGAGTGGGGTATGCCGTACCACGTGCGGGTCTCGAGCATGACGGTGTCGCGGCGCTCCGGATCGTCGAGGTTGTTGGCGAAATCCCAGTTCGTTACCACCTCCCGGGCCACCTCGCCCTTGAGCCACAGTCCGGGTCTGGCAATCCGGTTGTTGTTTGCGAATTCCTCGCCGCCGGGATCCAGGTATCGGGGCTCGAGACCCGCCAGGCGCAACGTGAGGAGTGCCAGCACCAGGACGCCGACAACTAGCGAGCCGCCGATCTTTAACCGTCTCGTCATGGTCATTCCTCCCAGGCGCAGCCGGCCGTTGATCGCGGGCATCGATCGGCCCCAGCGTATCACGCCGTTCGCACTGGTCGGCAGTCGCTCGACCGACACCCGGACGCGGCCGATCGGGCTCCGGATGCGCCCCCTTAGGACACTGACGCAAATTAACTTGCCATCTTTGGCGATCTGTGGTCTATTTGGGTTCTATGCAGCGCAACGTGGAACTGGAGGCCACGATTGTCGCCAAGTACGCGGCGGTGTCGCCGGTATTGGATGAGCGCAGTCGCCGCCGGTGGGCGGCTGCCGAGTCTGTGGCCATCGGCTATGGCGGGGATGCGCTGGTGTCGTCGGCCACGGGTCTGGCCCGGGAGACGCTCCGGAAGGGCCGCCGGGAAATCACGCAAGGCGGGACGCCGACGGGTCGCATACGACGCCCGGGAGCGGGGCGGCCCCGTCTCGAACAGAGGCAGCCTGGCCTCCTGGCCGCCCTGGAAGGGCTGGTGGATCCGCTGACGCGCGGCGACCCAACGTCTCCGCTGCGCTGGACATGCAAGAGTCGGGCGAAGCTCGCCTCGGGGCTGGCACAACAAGGGTGGCGAGTGAGTTCGACGACCGTCGGCCGGTTGCTACATCAACTGGGGTACCGGCTGCAATCGGCCCGTAAACGTCAGGAGGGGACCAGCCACCCGGACCGTAACGCGCAGTTCGAGCACATCAATGCGACCGCGGACTCGTTTCTGGCCGAGGGGCAGCCGGTGATCTCGGTCGACACGAAGAAGAAGGAGCTGGTCGGGAACTTCAAGAATGGCGGGCGGGAATGGCAGCCGAAGGGCACGCCGCCGGCGGTGCTGGTCCATGATTTCCCGACGGACGCGGAGGGCAAGGCGATTCCGTATGGCGTCTACGACATGGCGCGCAACGAAGCTTGGGTGAGCGTGGGACGGGACCACGACACCCCGGCCTTCGCGGTGGCGTCAATTCGTTATTGGTGGCAGCAAATGGGCTGTGACGCCTACCCCGACGCCACGGCCCTGTTCATCACGGCGGATGCGGGTGGGAGCAACGGGTATCGGTTGCGCGCCTGGAAGCACGAGCTTCAACAGTTGGCCGACGAGACCAGACTGACCATCCACGTGAGTCACTTTCCACCCGGCACCAGCAAATGGAACAAGATCGAGCACCGTCTCTTCTGTCACATCACGGCGAACTGGCGAGGCACCCCGTTGACGACGTATGAGACCATCGTCGACCGCATCGGGAACACCCGGACGGAGACCGGGCTCTGGGTCCGGGCCGAACTCAACGCCGGCCAGTATCCCACGGGCGTCAGGGTGACCAAGGAGGAGATGGACGCAATCGCGCTGGTCCGCGACGGGTTTCATGGGGAATGGAATTACAAACTGCTACCCCGATGAAGTTGGCAAGTTTATATCGATCACTGTCCTTAGTTAGCGCCGCGGAGGGTGCCGGGGCAGAACTCCAAGCAACCCCCGGCCCTCGGTTCTGTCCGCTTTGGCCTTAACTGACGTCTTCAAATTATATGAGTGGGGAATTCCGCGGAGATCACACGCCGTTGGTGGGCGATCTCGCGTGGCTGAACCGAATCGCCCGAGTTGTACGAGCCGACGCGTCAAGAGCCCGCCGGTCGACGCGCCGGCGAGGCCGGCTGTGCGAAGGGGTCGGAAGGGTGGCGAGCGAGGTGACGGTGGGGCGACGGACCCACCCCCCCTTTTTCGGCGCCACCACCGCTGTGAGGCATGATATGCGCTGTCGTGCCGCCGAAAGAACGTACACCTGCATCGTCGCAACGCCCCGGCGAACCTGCTTCCGGCGACTCCTCTTCGGAGCAGCGTCTCTTCGAGCGGGCGCGCCGGGGCAGTCGGCCGGCCGTCGACGCGCTGTTCGAGCGGTGCAGGCCCTGGCTCCGGCGGTGGGCGCGGGGTCGCCTGCCGCAGTGGGTGCGCAGCGACATCGACACCAGCGATTTGGTCCAGGACGCGCTGCAGCATACGTTCGCGAGGCTTCCGTTCTTCGAATCGAAGCACGTCGGCGCGTTGCGCGTGTACCTCCAGCACGCGGTGGAGAACCGTATCCGTGATCGGTTGCGACGCGCCTCGCGTCGTCTGGACCTCATCATGCCGGATGGACCCGTGCCGCTCGAGTGCCGGCACCAGGGTCGGCAGCAACGCCTTCAGACGCTTCCCGCACACGCGGTCCGATGCCTCCCACAGCACGACCAGCCCCTCGGTCACGGCTTCGTCGTACACAGACCGGCGCCCCCGCCGTACTGTCGACACTGCCGAGCTTCCGTTCAGGACTCGGATGGCGTGCTTGCGGTGGTACCCGGTGAGCGCGACGAACTCGTCCAGGATCCGCCCCCTCTCGGCTGGCGTGCTCCGCTGATACCGCTCGGTCACCGCCGCCACCAACTCCTGCCGCGCTTGCGGACTGATCGTCGACATCGTGCCTCCCTTCGGTAGCAGGAATTCTGAGGCAACGATGCTCGCCCGGTAGCAGATCAGGCGAGGCAATGCGCAGACCCGCACGAGTAACGACAACAACCCCAAGAGGACTCGGAGATCCGACCAGCACGACGACCTCACGTCGCCCGTCGACCCGGTCGCCATCCGCGGGAGCCCTGGCCAGCTCGTCAGATCCCGCCGCAGCAGTTGCTGCGGGCGCTGCTGCTGCAAGTGCACTACACGGTCGGGATCCGACGATGGCGACCGGGACCAAGCGTACTGCAGCCGATCGAGGGATGCACCATCAGCTCGAGGACGGAGCCGGTTGTTGACCGCCACGTACTGCCGGCCGTCGACCGCGTAGGTGATCGGGACGGTCGCGATGCCCAGCGCGGCCATCAGCGCCGCGTCGACCGTGTCGGGAAAGGCCGGCTACCGCGCGGAGTTCGCACGGCCGATCCGGAACGGCACCATGGCGCCGCGGGCGCGCTCGGAGCCCTGGGCCTCGGCCGCGTCGACCTCGAACGGCCGCCCGATGCGGTTGCCGGCGACATCCTCGAGGGTCGCCGCCGCGACGAGTTGATACTCGCCCGGCCGCCACGGCGCGCGCGGCGTGAAGGTCCAGCGCGTTTCACCCTGCTCCACCCGGATCTCCCCGGCCAGCGGCCGGCCGCCGCCGGTCGCCACCCGGAGCGCGCGTTGCAGCAGGCCGTAGTCCAGCGGCAACGGAAAGCGCACCGCGAGGGGGTCCCGCGTGCCGCCGGCCGGGAGGTCGAGTCGCCAGGCGGCGGGATCGAGGGCGCGCTCCCGGGCCGGACCCACTCGGAACTCCCGGCGGAAAGGCGCCACCAGCGGCTGACCGGCGGCGTCGCGCCAATCCGCATCGATCACCAGCGTGTACCTGCGGTCCACCGACAGCGGGCGGCCCAGCTCGGCGTTCGGCCGGATGCCGCGCTTGACGCGCCCCGGGTCGTAGAGAACCGTGTAGCGCATGCGATCCGCGTTCCACAGGTCGACGTCCAGCGGCAGAAACGGGTCGGCAACCGGGCGGCCGTCCTCGTCGAGCAACCGCACGTGCGCACTGCCGCCGCCCAGGCCCATCGGTGCGGAGAAGACGATGTACAGGCGAAGGTGGTTCTCCGGCACCTCGGGACCTGTCGGATAGACGGCGACGACGCGGGTCGACGGCTCGCGGTCAGGAGCCGGCACCTCGACCATCGTGCGGAGGGCGCGCGACGGGAGGGGCGCGGAACGGCCTCGCGCGGACGGGAGGGGCGACGGATCGAACACCACCTCGTAGCGCTGACCCGCATCGAACGGAAACCGCGGGGTGAAGCGCAGCGCGCCGGCGTGCACGGCGTAGTCCCCGAGCACCGGCGGCAACTCCGCGGAGGCCGGATCCGCCTGCGCGACGTGGACGCGCAGGATTGCCTGCCACGCGTCGCGCGACAGGGCGGTGCGTTCGAGGTGCCCCAAATCCGCGGCCGCCAGCCCCGCGACGTCGATGGTCCGCTGCCCGGAGGGCGAGGTGGCCAATCGGATCCGCGGCGCGCCCGGAACGGCTTCCGGTGCCTGGCCGCTCGTCTGCGAGCACCCCGGCGCGAGCGCGAGGGCCGCCGCCACCAGGGCGGCGGCCCTCGCCGCATGTCCCATCGGATGCAGGCGCCTACGGCAGCGCGGCCGCTTCAAGGTTCAGCCCGCCGCCCGCGGCGTCGACGAGCAGCATCGCCCGCGAAGCATCCAACTGATCCAGCTGCCGCACGCCCTGCAGGGACGCGATGGTCTCGAACGGCACGCCGGCCGTATCGGGGATGGGTTCCGTGATGGCGCCCGCGGCGCCGAACGGCGCCGTCGGCACCTTCATCACGCCGCGCTGGTTGTTCGACAGCAGGATGTAGTCCTGCCCGTCCTTCTCATAGACGATCATGTCGATCGGCCGGTTGCGGTTCCCGAACTCGGCGATCGTCGTCCCCTGGACCTTGCCGCCCGCGAGCGCCGAGACCGGGAACTTGACGAGCGGCGTGCACAGGTAGCTGGCGACGATCGACGGCTCGCCGTCGATCTCGTACGGCACGAACGTGAACACGGGCGAGAACGTTTCGAGCTGTCCGTGGGATCCGTGGTAGATCTCCACGCTCGTCCCCGCGTCCGCCACCCGGAACGGATACGGGATCACGCGCATCTTGGACGCGAACTCCTCGTTCGACAGGCCCGAGACGTACAGGTTGCCGTCGATGTAGGCCATGTGGGTGATGGTCTGCACGCCGATGAGCCCCGCGGGATCGACATCGTCCGGGTAGTTGCTCACCGGAATCGCCCGCCCGTCCGCGAGCACCAGCGGCGTCTCGGCCGGCGGCGGATTGGGCACCCCAATCCGCGTGTAGCGGACCTCGTCGAACGAAATGACCTCGATCTCGCCCGCTCCGTCCACCCGCAGGAGGACCGGCACGGCGCCAGCGCCCAGCCCGCGCATCACGGAGAGCCAGGTATTGCGTGTCCGCGGGTCGACCACCATGTCGGTGATCAGCAGGTTGCCAGCATCGATGCCGAGCAGCCCGGCGACCTTGCTATCGATCGCGGCCACGTCCTGCGTCCCGGGCACCCCGCCGGCCATCTGCCCGCCCAGATGCAGGGCCGTGATGGAGACCTCCTGGACGTCGGCCGCGAAGATCACGCCGTCGGGCCCGAACGCCAGCTTGCCGATGTGCTGAAACTCGGGCGTGACACCGCTGGTTGCCTCGGAATTGGCCGCCGACCGAGCCCCGGCGACTGCCAGACTCAAGCCGACGACGAGCAGCAGGCCGAAACGGACTCTAGACATGCCGTGGTCTCCTTCAAACGCATCATACCGTTCTTGTCCAGTCCCGGGCGCCGTCCCGAGTGGGCGGTCACCCGCAGCTCGGCCCGGAGCGTCCGGAGAGACGAGGGTGACGCCCGTCCTTCACGAACCGCACGTCCCTCGTCTCGCCCGCCTGGTTCGTCTTGCTGCGGCGGACGGTGACGAGGGGTCCCGTCGCCGTCGGCCGCGTCGGCCCAGCGGAGGGCGCTGACCTCGCTTCTCCGCATCCCGGCCATGAAGAGGAGTCCCGTCGGACCTCCGCGAGCCCCGCGAGCCGCAAGCCGTCGACGAACCGCAGCCCCGCTCTCTGGCGGGAAGGTCGAGCCGGATACAGTGGAGAACGTGGTGCTGCGTGGCGCGATTACTGCGTTGGGTGGGCTGCCGAAATCTGGCCCGCGCGGCGGTGCAGAGAGGACACCAACTGGTCGAGGCGGTGTCGGTTCGGGGTTCCGGCGTCGTCGAGACGGCACAGCACATCGACTCTCGCGGGGAACTGAAGGCCGGTCTGGAACAGCGCCGCCTTCGGCTCCTCGAGTTCGGCCGCCTCGACGTACTTGTCCAGTTAAGCGGACGCCGGCCTATGCGCCCGGAGGAAGGACCGTATCTGGCGCACCGCCAGTGGAATTCGTTCCGTGGGCTGCTTCCACGGGAACATGCTCACTTCGGACTGCGGCGCGAGCATCGCCGCCTCCATGGCGACAGCGTACGGATGCGCCGGGACATCGTCCGGCAGGATGAGGATCGGCGTCTGCAACTCGCGCACGAAGTCTCGTGTCACGGTGAAGACGAAGTCCGCATTGGTGCGATACATCGTGGTCAAGAACCTGTCGACCATGTCCATCGTGATCTCGGGCCGGCGCTCGACGAGCTCTGGACCCCAACCCCTCATGTTGTTGTCGTAGAACAGATTGGGCGTCTCCGCACTCCACCCGCTGGGCTGCGCCAGCACGGCAGCGACAACACGATTGGGGGCCCGCCGCAGCAGGTTCCAGATGAAAGGGCCGCCGATGCAAAAGCCGAGCACCATGAACTTGTCGATGCCCAGGTGATCCATCAGACCGAGATGGTCATCGGTATGCGCATCCCATGGCCGATCGAGCTCGAGCGGACCGGAAGATTGGCCGCGGTTGGCGTTGCGCAGGTCCGACGCAATGCAGCGGTACTCTCCCTTGAACTCCTCCATCGGGTTGAAGGGATGAGTGGCCAAACCGGCGATCGTCGAGTTCAGTCCCCCGCCGGCGATGATGAGCAACGGGAAGCCGGAGCCGACCTCCTCATAGCGGATGCGAACGGGACCCTTCTCGTAGAAGGACATGGCCGCGCCGTCTTGGCCAGTCTGCTCTGCAAACACCCGCGTGGCGGCCAAAACCGTCGCCGCCGCGCCCGTTTTGAGTATCTTGCGTCTGATCGGATCCACCATTGTGTCCCCCTTGCTGCTTGTTCACGACGTGCCGAGCCAGTTCGTCCGCCTTGCAGCGACTCAATCCTATCACCCTACTACGGGCCATGGCGCCCCATCGCCCCGGCCTTGCGGTGCTGCCACCCGTAACGCCCACCCTGTATTACGTGAACTGCAACCATACCGGCGTCCGTCCCCACGGGGCGGCGTTGCGGCGCGTCTCGAACCGTGGGCCTTGAGATAGGATCCGGCTTGCTGAGCCGTTCGCGACCGACATCGCCGCCAGCGTATGGAGTGTCAGACCAGTGTCTCGCCGACCACACGGTGCCGCATGACCGGGCCCGCCCCCACGTGGCGCGTGCTGAACATCGAGATGCGCCTTGACGAACCGGAGAGCGTGCTGCGCGACCGCGCGGCCTCGACCGCCGGCATAGACCCGGACCGGGTGCGTGGCATGCGTATCGCCCGCCGGTCGGTCGATGCTCGCCGTCGCGGCAAGACACGTCGTTTGCGGTTCATCGTGCATGCGGACCTCGTGCTCGACACGACGGACCTCGGCCCCCTGTTCGCCTCGGCGGTCCGCTCGGGCAGAGTGGTCGAGGCTCCAGCAGCCGGCAGCTTCCAGGTTGCCGCACTGGACGCGGAACGTCGGAGGGTTCGCGTCGTGGTCGTCGGGGGCGGTCCCGCCGGTCTGTACGCCGCGCTGGTGCTCGGGACGAACGGCGTCGAGGTCGACCTCATCGATCGCGGCGCGGCGTTGAAGCAACGGGGCGCCGACGTCGTTCGTTTCCACCGGACCCGCGTGCCGAACCCCGAGTCGAACGTGTTGTTCGGCGAAGGGGGAGCCGGAACCTACTCCGACGGCAAGCTGTACACGCGGGTTGACGATCCTCTCGAAGTCCCGTGCCTGGAGGAACTGGTCGCGTGCGGCGCCACGCCCGACATCCTCTACGATGCACGGGCGCACATCGGCACCGACCGTCTCCACCGAATTCTGCCGGTGCTGCGAGGCCGGATGGAATCGCTTGGCGTGCGGTTCCACTGGAACACGCGGCTCGACGGCCTCGTCCTGGAATCGGGACCATCGCGGCGGGTGTCAGCGGTTCGCACGTCCGCCGGCGAGTTGCCCTGCGACGCGGTGTTCCTGGCGCTCGGCCACAGCGCGCGGGACAGTGTGCGTCGGCTTCACGACCAAGGCGTGCAGGTCGCGGCAAAACCGTTTCAGCTCGGCGTGCGGATCGAACACCCCCAGCCGCTCATCGATCGGGGTCGCTACGGCGACGGACCCGACGCGGCCGCGCTGGGTCCCGCGTACTACAACCTGGTGTGCAAGGCGGGCGATGGCGTGCCGTCCAGCCACTCGTTCTGCATGTGCCCGGGCGGCACCATCGTCGCCAGCACCAACGTGCCCGGCCTCTTGTGCACCAATGGCATGAGCAACTCGAGACACTCGTCGCCGTGGGCCAGCGCCGCCCTGGTCACCACCTTTGGACCGCAGGAATATGGATCGGGCCCGTTCGCAGGCGTGGAGTTTCAGGAGACGCTGGAGCGGCGCTTCTTCGCCGCCGGTGGCGGCGACTACACCGCGCCCGCGCAAGGCGCCGACGACTTTCTCGCGGAACGTTCCACGGCGAGACCCCGGCACTCGACCTATACCTTCGGAACGTGCGCAGGCCGTATCGACACGTTGTTGCCGCCCGTGGCCCGCGACGCCATCGCGCGCGCCCTGCGAGAGTACGAGCGTCGGATTCCCGGCTTCAGTTCCGCGTCGGGCCTGCTGGTCGGACTGGAGTCGCGCAGTTCGGGTCCGATCCGCCTGCCCCGGGGTCGTGACACCTTCCTGGCCGACGACTTCGACAACCTGTACCCCGTCGGCGAAGGAGCCGGCTACGCGGGCGGGATCATGAGCGCCGCCATCGACGGGGCGCGGGCGGCTCTCCGGTACCTGCGGCGATAGACTGCATCCCGATCAGATGATGCCATCCGAACGCTCCGCGGCGCGCGCCTTCCTCATGGGCTTGTCGTTGCCGGGTCAGCCTGGCTCCGTCGGCGACTTCCTGTAGCACTCCTACGGCAGGGCCAGCGCGATCCACTCGCCGGGGTGGCTCAACGATCCGATCGGCAGCACGATGTACTGCTTCCCCCCGTGCAGGTAGGTGATGGGCGAGCCGACGTTGCCGGCGGGGAAGGTCGTCTCCCAGACCACCTCGCCCGTCGCCTTGTCGAACGCGCGGAACCCCTTGCCCGCGTCGGGACCCGCGCCCGGGGGCGTGCGGACCATGATGGGGTCGCCCTCGCTGACGAACAGCAGGCTCTTCGTCAACAGGGTCATCGCCCGCCCTGGCTGTCCGAGGGGCGGCAGGTCGAGATGCGCGATCTCCGGATGGTCGCGGGGGCCGTCGCCGTTGGCGACCATCCAGACGTGCTCGCCGGTGTTCATGTCGATGGCGGTGATGCGGCCGTAAGGGGGCTTGAGCAGGGGCAGCCCCCGCGGCCCCGGGGGGAAGGCGCGGGTGCCGCGCGTGTAGCGCACGTTCATGCGATCGGGATTGCCGGGGGTCAGGTCGGCCGCGAAGGTCCCGGTCACCGACGGCACGTAGAGCATGCCGGTCTCGGGGTCGAACCCCGCCCCGCCCCATTCGGCCCCGCCGACCGAGCCGGGAAGCTGCAGGGTGCCCTTGCGGTCGCCGTCGCCGTCGCCGCGGATCGACGGCGGCGTGTAGATCTCCCCCAGCACGAACGGCTCCGCGATCTCGATCGCCTCGGCCCGCAGCTCCGGGGTGAAGTCGACGAGCGTGTCGACGGAGATGCCGTGCACGTCGAACGGGGCCGGCTTCGTCGGGAACGGCTGGGTGGGCGAGATCCACTCGCCGGGGGTGTCCGAGCCCGGCACCGGGCGCTCGACGATGGGCCACACCGGCTCGCCGGTCACCCGGTCGAACGTGTAGGCGATGGCCTGCTTGGTGAGCTGCACCACCGCCTTGATCTCGCGGCCGTCGACGACGATGTCCATCAGGATCGGCGCGACGTTGTTGTCGTAGTCCCACAGGTCGTGGTGCACGGTCTGGAAGTGCCACACCATCTCGCCGGTCTCGGCCCGCACGCAGACGAGGCTGTTGGCGTACAGGTTGTTGCCGGGGCGGTGCCCGCCGTACATGTCGTTGCTGGGCGCCCCGGTGGGCAGATAGACGAGCCCGAGCTCCTCGTCGGCGCTCATCATCGTCCAGACATTGCCCATGCCCGAGTACTCCCACGAGTCGTCGAGCCAGGTCTCGACCCCCGGCTCGCCGGCCCGGGGAATCGGGTTCCAGGTCCACCGCAGGGCCCCCGTGCGGACGTCGTAGGCGCGGACGTAGCCGGGGCGGTTCTCCATCGTCAGGGGATGGTCGGCCATGGCCTGCCCGACCACCACCACGTCGCGCACGACGAGGGGGGGCGACGTATAGTTGAAGTCGACCAGCTCGGAGGTGTCCTCGAAGACCCGCAGGTCCACCTTGCCGGCGTCGCCGAAGTCGGAGACCAGCCGGCCGGTGTCCGGGTCGGTCGCGAGCAGGTACGGCGGCCGCACCGACAGGATGCGGCCATCGCCGCCGGCGTCGTCCTCCCAGTAGCCGACCCCGCGGTTGGCGGCGCCCCGGGGGGTCTCGTCGGCGGCGAGGAATGGCAGGTCCTGCACCCAGCGGGTCTCGCCGGTCGCGGGGTCGAACGCCTCGACGATGCCGATGCCGTTCGAGGCGTAGAGCACGCCGTCGACCATCAGCGGCGTCGACCGCAGGTTGTTCGAGTAGCGCAGGTTCTCCCAGCGCGCGTGCAGGCTCGCGTCGACGGCGGGGCGGCGCCAGACGATCTCGAGGTCGCCGACGGTGTCGGCGTCGATCTGATCGAGGGGCGCGTAGCGCGTGAACCCGCTGTCGCCGCCGTGGACGCGCCACTCGCCGCTCGTGCCGTGCTGGGCCGTTGCGGGCCCCGCCATGACCAGCATGCCCAGGGCCGCACCCGCCATGCCGCGGCCGGTTCTCGCCATCGTCCTGTTCTTCATCGGTTCCCCGCTTCCTGCTTCACGCCGTCACTGGCTCGGACACCGCCGCCCGCGCGGCGCCGGCGCCTGCCCAGGCGACCCTGCCGGAGTCCGCGCCGTTCTACCGTGCAGACGCTTGGCCCGGAAACCGTCGCCCGCGGCTCCGATTGCCGCCCGGCGCCGGGCAGCCTGCAGCGTTCCTACGGCGCCGACTCCTAGCGAAGAGCCGAGAACTCCGTCGGCACGAGCATCCGCGCCTCGATGGTGTCGACCAGCTTGCGGTCCTCGGAGCGCTCGGCGGAGATGATGATCCGCTGGAACTCCGGGTTCTCGCCGAGCTTCGCCCACATCTCGTCCCGCGACTCCAGCGTCGGGTACCCCAGCATGTAGATGAACGTGTCGTCGGTGTCGTCGCCGGTGGCCGCGGTCCAGTAACCCACGTTCTCCATGCCCGCCTGCCCGAACATGGCGGACGTGTGGTCGCGGAACCGGTCCGACAGCTCGCCGCGCTTTCCGTCGACCGCCTTGTAGATGCGCAGCTCGAACGCCCGCGACTCCGGCTGCTGGGCCGACAGCCCCCACGCCATCCCGAACACCCCGAAT
This sequence comes from Vicinamibacterales bacterium, assembly GCA_965215895.1. Lineage (GTDB taxonomy): Bacteria > Acidobacteriota > Vicinamibacteria > Vicinamibacterales > UBA8438 > JAJEEA01. The sequence goes on from CBDCEY010000004.1 coordinate 160,512, forward strand.
GCGCATCCCACCGCGGCCAGCGTCTTCCATGTCCTCATCGCGAACCTCCCGGTCTCGTGTAGTCCAATTCCAATCTCAACCCGCGTCCGGCGCGGGCGCAACGCCAGCCCGGACGCGGCCGCCTCGCGACGCCTCTCCCCGACCAACCAATCCCGCAGGAGTTCGCGACGTTCACGCCGCAGACTCCTGGCCCGGCAAGCGTCGTCGCCCTGAAGGCTCTGCCGCCGCCGCTCCCAATCCTGCCGGGGTCTGCACCGTTCAATGGCGCAGACTCCTGCGCCATTGCAAACGCTTCGGCCGCCGGTGTCAAGCGGACCGGCGGGATGGCATCCCACGGCGGGAGGCCCCGCTGCATTCGAGTGGCGACTGCATCCCAGGCCCTCGCCGATCTCGGTGCGACGCGGGCTCCACCCACGCGCTGATAAGATGACGCCCGCATGGCCGACACCCCGGTGGTCCGCGTCTCCGGCATCCGGAAGGCCTACGGCGCGACGGTGGCCGTCGACGATGTCTCGTTCACGGTGCAGGCGGGCGAGATCTTCGGCCTGATCGGCCCGAACGGGGCCGGCAAGACCACCACCATGGAGTGCGTCGAGGGCCTGCGGCGACCGGACCGGGGACGCATCGAGGTCCTCGGGCTCGACCCCATCCGCGAAGCCGGCGCCCTCCAGCCCCGCATCGGCGTGCAGCTGCAGGAAGCGCAGCTCCAGAAGCGGATCAAGGTCTGGGAGGCGGTGGACCTGTGGGCCGCGCTCTACGACACGTCCATCGACGGTGACCGCCTGCTCGACCAGCTCGGGTTGACCGACAAGCGCGACGCGTGGTTCATGACGCTTTCCGGCGGACAGAAGCAGCGGCTGTTCATCGCGCTGGCCCTGATCAACGCGCCGGAGCTGGTGTTTCTCGACGAGCTCACCACCGGCCTCGACCCGCAGGCGCGGCGGGCCATCTGGGACCTCGTGCGCGGCATCCGCGACCGCGGCCAGACCGTCGTCTTGACGACCCATCTGATGGAGGAGGCGGAACGGCTGTGCGACCGCGTCGCCATCATCGAGCACGGGCGCATCGTCGACCACGACACCCCGGCCGGCCTCGTCGCCCGGCACTGCCCCGAGCGCACCGTGACGGTGACCACCGCCCACGACGGCGCCGCGGCCCGCTTCGCGGGGCTCGACTCGGCCGACACCGTCACCCGGGACGGGGAGCGGCACACCATCCGCGGGCGCGGGGACGACCTCGTGACCGAGGTCATCCACTGTCTCTCGGAGCACCGTGTGCGGGTGACCGCTTTCCGCACCGAGGAGCCGACGCTCGAGGACGTCTTCCTCACGCTGACCGGCCATTCCATCCGCGACTGACGCGGCCGGGGACCACGGCACCCACCGACCCCCATGAACCGACACTTTCCGCTGCGCGGCCTCGGGAAGCTCACCTGGCTCGAGATGAAGATCTTCGTGCGCGAGCCGATGGGCCTCATCGGGTCGGTGGTCATCCCGGTGCTGATGTTCGTGGTGCTGGGGCGCACGCTCGGCCCGCGGCTCGCCGAGGCCGCGTCGCCGGCCGCGACCCAGCTCCGCACCGGGCTCCCCGTGTTCGTGGCGGTGTTCATCGCCATCAGCGCGGTGCTGTCGCTGGTCGCGATCATCGCCATCTACCGCGAGGGCGGCATCCTCAAGCGGCTCCGCGCGACCCCCCTCAGCCCCGTGACGATTCTCGTGACCCATGTGCTCGTCAAGCTCGTCCTGACCGCGGTCACCGTGCTCCTGATGGTTCTCGCGGGGCGCCGCTACTACCCCGCCGGCGCCGACGTCCCGCTGCTCTCGTTCACGGTGGCCCTGCTGTTCAGCACCTGGAGCATCCTGTCCATCGGCTTCATCATCGCCAGCCTCGTGCGCACCGTGCGGTTCGCGCCGCCGCTCGGCAGCCTCGCCCTCTACGCGATGCTGCCGTTCTGCGGGCTGTTCTACCCGATAGACGCCCTCCCGCCCGCCATGCAGGCGGTCTCGCGGGTGATTCCCCTGACCTATGCCGTCTCCCTGCTGTCGGGCATCTGGCAGGGCGACCCGTGGTCGGCCCACGTCGGCGACGTCGCCGCGCTGCTCGTCGTCTTCGGCGTGTGCACCCTGATCGCGTCGCGGGTCTTTCGCTGGGAGTGAAGGCCGGCCGGCCGCGGCAGGGGGCGCCGCGGTCTCGCTGCGGGACGGTGACTCAGCGTGCCGGCGCCGGCGTCCACGCGCGGGCGAGTCGGCGACCTCGCGGCGCTCCCCGCGGTCTTCGGCGTGTGCACGCTGATCGCGCGGCGGGTCTTCGCTGGGGAAGGAAACCCGCAGGTCAGCGTTCCGGCGCCGGCGTCCATTCGCGGGCGAGCCGGCGGCCCTCCGCAATCTGCTCGGCCGTGATCGAGGACGCCAGCTCCGCGCGCTGGCCGGCGTAGAGACGCCAGTCGGGGGCGCCGACGCTGGCCTGCCACGCCAGCTCCATCCACATGGCGGCGAGAACCGGGTCTTCCTCGACGCCGGCGCCGTAGAGGTACAGCGAGCTCAGCCCGGCCTGGGCCGGCGGGTGGCCCTGCTCGGCCGCCGCGCGGTACCAACGCGCCGCCGCAGCGTCGTCGCCGGGGACGCCGCGGCCCCGGAAGTAGAGGAGGCCCAGGCTGTACTGGGCCGGCGCGTAGCCCTGCTCGGCCGCGAGCCGGGTCCAGCGGGCGGCCTCGGCGTCGTCCTGCGGCACGCCCTGCCCGGCGTAGTAGCGCCGGCCGAGGTCCGACTGGGCGACCGCGTCTCCCTGCTCGGCCCGCTCGCGCAGGCCGTCCGGGAGCTGGGCGGCGGCCATCGGCAGCGCCCCCGCCAGGAGGATTCCCGCCGCCATCGCCGGAAGGCGGCTCGCGACGGCAGCGGCCCCGCCGGCCCAGAGCGCGTCCCTGTCGGCCTCCATCATTGCGTGGATCACCTCCATCCCCCTCGCGATGTACAGGCCGCGAAACGCCTGCCGGACGTCGAAGACATCGTGTCCCTGAGCCCGGCAACCTGGCGCGCAACCCGCACCTGACACCGATTCTACGCCGAGGTGCTCGGTCGCGCCTCGCTGGGTAGGCAAACGCGGCCGCAGGTCCTCGCTGGCGCCCGGAAGCTGCGGTCAGCAGCCCGTGGCAAAGGGCCCCGCTGCAGTCGACGAGCCATGGCGGCCGGCCTGAACCGCGTTGCTCCTCGGTCGAATATGCCGCCCGATATCCTCCCTCGTCGCACCCTGTGAGCCGGGCGCCTGACCCATCTCGGTGCGACGCCGCGTCTTGTCACGGGCTGCCAGGACACTAACGGAAATTACCTTGCCGTGTGCCAAGCGCGCGAAACCGTAGAAACGGGCTGTGCATGGGCGCAGTGGGCAACTTTATATCGATCACTGTTCTAGACTTGGCGTCGGGCATGCAGGGTGCTCGACACCAGGAGAGAGCAGCCATGAACGCGACCGTAGCTCCCGCCGTCGAGCCCACGCACGGGCTTGACCACGAATGGAACACCTCGGACCCGGTCGAGATCCGGCGCCGAATCCGCGCCGGTCACTTCCACGGCCACACGGGCGGGCTCGCCAAGGGCTACGTTCAGGCCAACATTGCCGTGCTGCCGGTGGCCTACGCCGACGAGTTCGCCCGTTTCTGCCAGAGGAATCCCAAGCCTTGTCCGTTGCTCGCGACGTCCGAGCCGGGCAGTCCGCACCTTCCGGAGATTGCCGAAGATCTCGACCTTCGCACCGACCTCCCGAGCTATCGGGTCTTCCGCAACGGCGAGTTCGACCGCGACGTCGCGAGCATCGGCGACCTCTGGCAGGACGACTTCGTGGCGTTCGCGCTCGGCTGTTCCTTCTCGTTCGAGGAGGCCCTGGTCGATGCCGGTCTCTCCCTCCGGCACTGGAACGACGGCAGCGTATGCCCGATGTACCTGACCGACATCGAGTGCGCGCCGGCCGGCCGGTTCCACAGCCGAATGGTGGTGTCGATGCGGCCCTTCACTCCGGCGGACGCCATCAAGGCGGTGCAAATCACGAGCCGGTACCCGCGGGTGCACGGTGCGCCGGTCCATCTCGGCATGCCGGAACGCATCGGGATCGAGAACATCGAGCGCGCGTGGCAGGGCGACGATCCCATCATCGCATTCGGCGAGATGCCGGTCTTCTGGGCCTGCGGCGTGACGCCTCAGGTGGCGGTGCGCTCGGCGCGCCCGCCCATCGCGATCACCCACACCCCGGCGCATATGCTCGTCACGGACATCCGGAACGCATCGCTCGCGGTCGGCTGAAGCGGCGAAACACCGCCAATATCAGCCATCGTCATCATGCGCGCCAGTCGCTCGGCCCGAGCCCGCCGTAACGGAAAGACGGAGTTCAGCGAGGACGCCATCCATGCCATCGAGGAAGGGCGCGCGGACCACGCTGCCGGGCGCACGGGTCAGCATGGTGGAGATCAAGCGAGAGCTGGGACAAGAGCTCCTTGTCGCGTCGTCTGAAGAACACGCTCCAAGCACCAACCCGTAGAAGAAGCGCACCTGGCAATTGCACCGGCTGAACGTCGCCGGTGCCTGTTTCCGCGTACTGCTAGATACCGGCGAGGAGGCGGGCGCGGGCTCGCGGATCGATTCGCCGCAGGACGCGGCGCGCGCGAGCCGAGAAGAAGACACCGGCCAGCCCGAGGTGAACCCTGGTCGGCCCCTCAGCGCCCCCCGACGTCGTTGCTGATGCGGTAGAGCCTCGACTGGGTTCGAAGAATCAGGCTGCCCCGCACCACCGCGGGGGTGGCGAGGGCCATCTCGTTGAGCGAGTTCGTGTGCAGCAGCTCGAACTCCGGTCCCGCGCGCACGACGAACGTGTCGCCGTCCTCGCCGAGCAGGAAGACCCGGCCGTTGTAGGCCCACGGCGAGGCGGTGAACCCCGAGCCGGGGCGAACGCGGGTGCGGCCGTAGATCTCGCGGCCGGTCCGGGCGTCGTGGCTCAGGAGGAACCCGCGGTCGAGCAGGGTGTAGTAGGCGCCCTGGTAGACGAGGGCGGACGTGTTGTAGGTGCCCAGCATCGGCTGGTACCACACGACGAAGTCGTTCCCGTTCTCGCCCGGGGCGAGCGAGATGTCCCCCGACGCCCCGGCGCGGACCGCGTAGACCGGCCGGGGCATGCCTCCGGGGTACCCCGAGCTGATGTAGACGAGGCCGTCGCGGGCGAAGGGGGTGGGGACGACGTTGGCGGTCATGCCCCCGATCTCCCACAGCTCGCGGCCGTCGAGGTCGTAGGAGCGCACCCGCCGGCGGCCCGCGGTGACGATCTCGGTCCGGAGGTCGTTCTCCCAGACGAACGGGCTGGCCCAGTTCTCGTTCTCGTCGCGCTCGACCCGCCAGATCTCGTCGCCGGTGCGGGTATCGAGGGCAAGCAGGAACGAGCCGGTGGTGTTGTCGTTGACGATGTACAGGCGTCCGTCGTGCAGGGCCGGCGAGGCGGCGGTGCCGAACCGCTGCCAGCCGTTGAAGACGCCGATCTCCCGCGTCCAGACCACCTCGCCCTCGAGGTCGAGGGCGGCCACGAGGCCGACGGTCCCGAAGTAGACGTAGAGCCGCTCGCCGTCGGTGACGGGGGTCTCCGACGCGAAGCTGTTCTTGATGTGCCGCTCGATGGCGGGCAACGCGGAGTACAGCTCGCGCACCCAGCGGACCTCTCCCGTCGAGAAGGAGACGTCGTAGACGAGCCACCGATGCCCGGCCGCGGCCGGGGTGGCCCCGAAGTCGGCCCCGGGGTCGTAGAGCCCCGGCTGCGGGGGCGGTTCCTCGCCGGCGCTGACCGCGGTGGTCAGGAAGACGTGGTCGTCCCAGACGACGGGAGAGCTCCAGCCCAGGCCCGGCACGTCGGCGACCCAGACGACGTTCTCGGTCTCGCTCCAGGTCTCGGGCAGCCGGGGGTCGTCGGCCGCCGCGCCGGCGTCCGGGCCGCGGAACCCGGGCCACTGGCCGGGTTGCGCCGCCGCCGGGGCGGCGAGCCCGGCGACGAGGGCCGGGACCAGGACGAAGCCGGTGAGCCGAATGCCGCGCATGGAATCCTCCTGACGCCGCGGATCCGACCGGCGCTGGGTGCGCCGGTCGTCCCGTCTCCGCTCAGTACGCGTCCAGCCCCTCGGTCAGCTCGATGTAGGTGCCGAACGGGTCGGTGAAGAAGGCGATGCCCAGGTTCAGCGCGGGAATCTCGGTGTAGGGCCGGTCGAAGGTGATGCCCTTGGCCTCGAGCTCGCGGCAGAACGCCTCCAGGTTGTCCACCTCGAACCCGATGTGGTCGAGCACCGTCCCCTGGGTCCCCGCCGGCGTCTCCGCCGACGCCGAGTAGGTCAGGTTGACGCCGGGCAGGTCGGCTTCCTGGAACGAGCCGCGCATGCCGCGCTCCGCGCCGAACGTGTCGACGTACCACGCCTGCATCTCGTCGACGGGGCCCGCGAAGTGGAGGTGGTGCAGGGCCATCGGGGGCTCGGTCGCGCTCTGCACGAACTCGACCTTCAGGTCGTCGGGGGCCATGGTGTAGGCGATATAGGTGTCCTGATCGGCGATGTGGGCCAAGCCGTCCTCGACGGCGAGGGCCGGCGGAAGCTCTTCCCGGGTCACGATCGGGTAGCCGGCCGCCCTCACCTTGTCGACCGTCTCGCGGGTGCTCGGCACCGAGAAGCCGATGTGGTTCACCGACGTGCCCTTCGTGCCGCCGGTCGGCTCGCCCTCGCGCATGAACACGAGCACGTTGGGGAACTTGACGATCTCGCTGGTGCCGAAGGTGACCAGCTCGCCGCCCAGGGTGTCGACCCAGAACCGCTTGTGCTCGTCGATGCTGGTCACGGCCAGGTGATGGTGCCCGTACACGATGGGACCGTCCTGGGCCGCCGTCAACTGCGCCTGCGCCGCCGAGGCGCCGCCCAGCACGAGCAACCCGGCCGCCGCCGTCAACGCGATCGTCTTCTGCATAAGATCCTCCACTCCGTCACGAGCCCTGTCAGTCGCTGATGCGGGCCCAGCGTAGGGTGGCCTGCACCTCCCGCCCCTCGGCGTCGGTCGACGGGGGCGGCATCAGGTTGAGATGCGTATCGGTCAGCTCGAAGAAGCGCTGGCCGTCGGTGCCGGTCTGGCCCGGGTCCTCGTTGCCGATGCGGTGGTGCACGAGGTACCCCTCCTCCTCGTTGACCGAGAACGGCCCGAAGTAGCTGCCGTACGACTCCACCGTGGCGAGGGCCTCCTCCGCCGTCGCCTCGTCGCCCGCGTAGGGCTGGCGGCCGGCCCGCATCAGGTGCACCGACATGTGTCCCGACGGCGCGTAGGCGATGTACGCCGTCTCGTACTGGTCGGCCGGCAACGACTCGCCGTCGCTGGTCTCGCGCGACACCGATTCGACCCGGTAGAAGCCGAAGAGACGCCGGTGGGTGTCGGTGAGCTCCGACTCCGGCAGGTCCGGCAGCCGCTCCCAGGTGATGTACGACCGCGACCCGTCCTCGCTGGCCGGCGGCTGCAGAATCAGGTTGTCTCCCTCGAAGGTGAAGAACCGCTGATTGTCGGACCCCGCGCCGTCCGGGTTCAGGCTGCCCTCCAGATGGTGGGTGACGTACCCCTCCGCCTCGTTGAGGCTGTAGGGCCCGAAGTACGACGTGTAACTTCCGAGCTGGGCGAGCGCCTCGTCGGGGGTCGGGCCCCCGTCGGAGTACGGCTCCCGGTCGGGACGCATCAGGGTGACCCCCATATAGCCGGTGGCGTCGTACATGATGTATCCCAACCGGTCGCTGATCGGTTCGCCGATCAGCGCGCCGTCGGCGTCGCGGCGCTCGGTGCTGACCAGCGACCACGCCCCCGCGAACCGGCTCATCGGGTTGTCCGCGGCCGCGTCGACCGCCGGCGCCTCCTCCGGCGGCGAGCCGCCGCATCCTGCGAGGAACAGCAGGCCAATGACACCGAGCGCCGCGAATCGCGTCCTGTGCATCTCTCTCTCCTTCCGCCCGACCGCTACGGTGTCACCGTCACCGTGACGTCGGCCGGCGTGTAGAGGTAGCCGTCGTCGGCCATCGCCCTTATCACGTAGGTGCCCGGCTCGCTGAAGCGGGCGGTGGTGACGATGCGTCCGTCCTCGGGCAGCGGCGGCGGGGTCCATCCCGGGGTGTGGTCGACCATCGGCCGGACGAACGGATCGAAGTCTACCGTCCCGGGCCCGCGGTACTGGATCCAGGCCAGCCGGAGACCCAGGGCGTTGCGGCGGCCCGGGGGGCGGCTGTTGCGGGCGGGACGCATCTCCGGCACGCCGTCGTCGGCGATCACCGCGGTCAGCGACAGCATCTCGCCCACCGCGACGGTGCGCCGGTGGCCTTCCGGCAGGGTGATGGACGGCGCGTCGTTCTCGATCTCCGGGGCGCCGCCGCCGGCGCGGTTCATCGCGATGACCTGCTCGTCGATGATCTGCTCGGGCACCAGCCAGCCGACCGCGCGGTCGGTCCGGCCGTGGGCGGTCACCGTCCACACCAGCTCCTTGTCGCCCCAGTCGGCCGGCACCGTCACCCGCCACGCGAAGCGCTGCCGGCGCGGGTAGAAGTACGTCGGCTGCCCCTGGTCGATGTCGCCCGGCTCGAGGAAGTTGTTCGGCCCGACGGGAACGTTCAGCTCTTCCTCGTAGTTCCGGTTCAGGTACCCGAACAAGATGTCGAAGCTGCCGTCAGGGTTCTGCACCCACCCCTCGAAGACCGGCTGCAGATTCTGGCCGCTGTGGTAGGTCTGCGCGGGAGCGGCCGGCGCCACCGCCAGGAACGCGAGCACCGACACTCCCCCCGCGATCGCGACTGCCAACCTGCATCGAGCCCGCACCAGCATTCTTCAACCCTCCTCAGGAGCCGGTGGGGGGAGCCGCGCGGGTTCGCCGCGGGCTCCCGAACCCCGCCCCGGAGCAATCGACATCCTCTGCGGCTACTCGCTGTTGGTGCGCCGCCGCTGCGCCAGCTTCTGCTCGTAGACGTCCTCGGGCATGTGGAAGAAGCTCGTCCACGCGAAGCTCATGTCGTCGATCGACCGGTTGCCGAACCCCACCCAGTTCTTCGGGTCGGGGTTGTAGCGGTTGGTAGCGGTGTTGTCGTGCCAGCCGATGACGTGGAGGATCGTGCCAGCCGGCAGCAGCGGAGCGATCTCGTCCGCGTAGTTGTAGACGATGTGCCAGCCGAAGTTGTGCCCCGTGCAGCTCAGCGTCTCGATCAGGCCGTTGGGATGGATGGCCTCGAGGCACATCCGCTTGCCGCGAATGTGCATGTGCGGCTGGAACGCGGTCACCTGGGTGGGCTCCGGCAGCACGTAGTAGCCGTCGCTGCGCACGTTGTCGGCGCCGGCGGGAATGTCGAGGGTGTCGAAGCTGTCGCCGACGTGCCGCGAGATCAGCACCCGGTCGGGCACGTAGCCCTCGGGATAGAGCTGGAAGCCGACCCGGGTGCGGTCGACGATCTCCTCCCCCACCGAGCTGTAGTGCATGTTGAAGCGGATCTGCGTCCCCGCCCGGATCAGGCGGCCGGTGCCGTCGGGAAAGATGTCGCCGTTCTTCCCCATCGCGTACTCGTTGAGGAACCCGCCGCCCTCCTCGCCGTCCTCCTCCTCCCAGCGCATGGACGTGGCCACGTGGTGCACGACCGGGTGCGCGCCGGGAGACGGCTTGGTCTCGACCGCCTTGATGTAGCGGTCGGTCGTCAGCCGCGAGTCGGCCCACATGTCGAGCCAGCGGTCCGCGTCGACGTCGCCGACGACCACCGGCTCCGGCAGCTCGACGATCCACTCCGGGGTCCCGATGCGCCAGTCGTCCAGCGAGGCCAGCTCGATCGGCGGCGGCGCATCGGCCGGGTTGCCCCGCGGCGCGCCGGCCTCGACCCAGCGGCCGATGGTCGCGATCTCCTCGTCCGAGAGCGACGCGTCCTCCTTGAACCGCCGCACCCCGACGTTGCGCTCGATGAACCACGGCGGCATCTCGCGCTGCGCGGTCTTGTCCCGGATGGCCCGCGCCCACGGCCGCACCTCCTGGTAGGTCAGCAGCGACATCGGCGCCACCGAGTCGGGGCGGTGACACTGCTGGCAGGCGCGCTGCAGAATTGGCAGCACGTCTCTCGTGAACGTCACGTCGCCGTCCGCCGCCTGGCCGGCCGCTCCCGCCGGCGCCAGAAGCGCACTGCCGGCGACGACGAGCGTGCAGACGCTCATCCCGAAACCACCGCTCCACCGTCCCTGCCTGGCGTTCATCTTTCGACCTCCCACGGGTGCGACCCCTTCTGCGGTCCGGCGCATCTCCGCCCGCGCGGCGCACGCCACTGCCCAGCTCGGTGCATTCTCCGTCAGGGCCGACGCACGATCAACCCAAGTGTCCCCGGATGCCGGGTTGCGGCTGTGCTATTCCGGCCCCGCGCAGCTCTCGATATACCGCATCGCGGCCTCGACGCCGCTCGCGGCGGCCGGCATCGCGCTGAGCCGCAGGCCCATCTCGACCCCGGCCAGGGTGCCGAGCAGGCTCAGATCGTTCAGATCGCCGAGATGGCCGATGCGGAAGACGGCCCCGGAGAGCCTCGCGAGCCCGACCCCGAGCGACATGTCGAACCGGTCGAGCACCACCGCCCGCAACCGGTCCGCGTCGTGCCCGAGGGGCGTCATCACCGCGGTGATCGACGCGCTGTACTCGTCGGGGTCGGCGCAGAGAACCTCCAGGCCCCACGCCCCCACCGCCCGCCGCGTCGCCTCGGCGTGGCGCGCATGCCGGGCGAACACCCGCGGCAGCCCCTCTTCCCGCAGCAGGGCCAGCGCCTCCTTCAGCCCGTACAGGAGGTTGGTGGCCGGCGTATAGGGAAAGAACCCCTTCTCGTTGGCCGCGAGCACCGGGCTCCAGTCCCAGTACGCGCGCGGCAGGGCGGCGCGGCCGTGGGCGGCGAGGGCCTTCTCGCCGACCGCGTTGAAGCTGAGCCCGGGCGGCAGCATCAGCCCCTTCTGGGACGCCCCCACCGTCACGTCGACCGACCACTCGTCGTGCCGGTAGTCGATGGACCCCAGCGACGAGATGGTGTCGACGACGAAGAGCGCGGGGTGCCGGGCGTGGTCGATGGCGTGGCGGATGAGGGGAATGCGGCTGGCCACCCCCGTCGAGGTCTCGTTGTGCACCACGCACACCGCCCTGATGGCGTGCCCGCGGTCCTCCTGCAGGCGCGCCTCGACCTGCGCGGGGTCGACGCCGCGCCGCCAGTCGCCGGGGACCCACTCGACATCGAGGCCGAGCCGCTCGGCGATCTGCTTCCAGAGGGTCGCGAAGTGCCCGGTCTCGAACATCAGCACGCGGTCGCCGGGCGACAGCACGTTGACGAGGGCCGCCTCCCAGGCGCCGGTGCCGGACGCCGGGTAGATGACCACCGGCCGGGTGGTGCCGAACACCTCGCGGATCCCGTCCAGCAGCTCGCGCCCCAGCGCCTGGAACTCGGGGCCGCGATGGTCGATCGTCGGCTGCGCCATGGCGCGCAGCACCCGTTCGGGCACGTTGGTCGGTCCGGGAATCTGCAGGAAGTGACGGCCGGCTCGGTAGGACATGCGCGCGCTCTCCGTTTGTGAACAGGGTCGGTTGAAGTCGGGCACAATCTATCATCCCGACGCCGGGCCCCACTCCTGCCCGCGTAGGGGCTCCCGGGTCCGCCGCGCCGCGGCAGCGATATACTCCCCCCGTGAGCGACCGCCTGCAACGCGATCTGGAGGCGTCCATCGACGGCGAGGTGCGCTTCGACCGCATCAGCCGCGTCCTGTACTCCACCGACGCCAGCGTCTATCAGATCGAACCGACCGGGGTGGTGGTCGTCCGCAACCGCGACGACGTGCTCCGCACCATCGAGATCGCCCGCCGGCACGGGGTGTCGATCACCGCCCGCGGGGGCGGCACCTCGCAGGCGGGTCAGGCCATCGGCTCGGGGCTGCAGCTCGATACCGCCCGGTTCTTCAACCGGGTGCTGGAGGTCGACCCGGCCGAGCGGTGGGCGCGCATCGAGCCCGGGATCGTGCTCGACGAGCTGAACGCGCATCTCGCGCCGCACCGGCTGCGCTTCGCCCCCGACATTTCGACCGCCAACCGGGCCACCGTCGGCGGCATGATCAGCAACAACTCGAGCGGCGCGCGCTCGGTGCTGTACGGCAAGACGATCGACCACGTGCTCGATCTCCACGTCGCGCTGAGCGACGGGTCGGTCGCCCACCTGCGGCCGCTGGCGCCCGACGAGCTGGAGGCGGCCTGCGCCGCCGACACCCTGGAGGGTGCGTGCTACCGGACGATCCGCCGCCTGGGACCGGCGCACGCGGACGAGATCGACCGCCGGTATCCGAAGATCCTGCGCCGGGTCGGCGGCTACAACCTGGACCGGTTCACCGACCCCGCCCGGCCGTTCAACCTCGCGGAGCTGATCGTCGGGTCCGAGGGCACCCTCGGGACAGTGGTCGAGGCGCGGGTCAACCTCGTGCCGCTGCCCACCGCCAAGGCGGTCCTGACCCTCGAGTTCGACGACCTCCTCGACGCCCTCGGGGCCACCCCCGCGATCCTCGAGCACCGGCCATCGGCGGTCGAGGTCATGGACCGCTTCATTCTCGACCATGCCCGCGAGAGCCCCGCCCTCGACGAGCTGCGCCGGGCCGTGCTGCAGGGCGACGAGACCCCCGGCGCCGTGCTCTGCGTGGAGCTGTACGCGGACGACGCGGACGAGCTGCCCGACCGCCTCGGCGCCATCGAGAAGGACCTCGCCGCCCGCGGCATCGCCTGCCGCGCGTCCCGGGCCACCGACCCCGCCGCCCAGGCCCGCATCTGGCGCCTGCGGCAATCGTCGCTGGGGCTGTCGATGGCGATGAAGGGCGATGCGAAGAGCATCTCCTTCGTCGAGGACACCGCGGTGGCGCCCGAACGGCTGCGCGACTACATCGCCCGGTTCCTGGACATCGTGAAACGCCACGGCAGCACCACCGGGGTCTATGCGCATGCCTCGGTCGGCTGCCTGCACGTGCGCCCCGTCGTCAACCTGAAGACCGCGGCGGGGGTCCGCCAGTTCGAGGCGATCGCCAACGACATCGCCGAGCTGGTGCTCGAGTTCGACGGCGCCCTCTCCGGCGAGCACGGCGACGGGCTCGTGCGCGGCCCGTTCATGGAGCGGATGTTCGGCTCCGAGCTCTACGAGGCGTTCCGGACCGTCAAGCGCACCTTCGATCCGGCGGGGCTGTTCAACCCCGGCAAGATCGTCGACACGCCCCCGCTCACCGCCAACCTCCGGTACGGCGCCGACTACCGCACTCCGCAGCCGGAGGGCTTCTTCGACTACGCGGCGTTCGGGGGCCTCGGACGCGCGGTCGAGATGTGCAGCGGCGTCGGCGCCTGCCGAAAGACCCTGGACGGCACCATGTGCCCGTCCTACATGGCCACCCGGGACGAGACGCACTCGACCCGCGGGCGGGCCAACGCCCTGCGGTCGGCGATGACCGGCCGCCTCGACGAGGCGGGGCTCGGCGACCGGGGGGTCTACGACGCGCTGGACCTGTGCCTGGAGTGCCGGGCCTGCAAGGCGGAGTGCCCGGTCGGCGTGGACATGGCGCGGTTCAAGGCGGAGTTCCTCGCCGACTACCACGCCCGGCACGGGACGCCCCTGCGGGCCCGGCTGCTCGGGCACATCCACGATCTCTCGGTCGTGGCCAGTCCCGTCGCGCGGCTCGTCAACCCGTGGCTCGGCCGGTCGTGGGTGCGCGCCCTGAACGAGCGGCTGCTCGGCCTGGACCGCCGCCGCGCCCTGCCGCGGTGGGCCACCCGGACTCTGCGGTCGCACTGGCGCGCGCGTCCCCGCCCCGCCGCCGGCAACGGACCGTCCGCCGTCCTGTTCGCCGACACCTTCACCAACTACTACCACCCCGAGATCGGGATGGCCGCGGCCGCCGTCTGCGACCGCGCCGGGGTCGGGGTCGCGCTCGGACCGGACGTCTGCTGCGGCCGGCCCCTGATATCGCAGGGGCTGCTGCGGGAAGCCAGGCGCCGGGGCGAGGACACGGTGGCGCGGCTGCATCCCCTCGCCGCCGGGGGACAGCCCATCGTCGTCCTCGAGCCGAGCTGCCTCTCCGCCCTGCGCGACGACCTCCCGTCGCTGCTGCGCGGCGACGCGCAGCGCATGGCCCGCGACGTGGCCAGCGCCTGCGTCCTGTTCGAGGAGTGGCTCGAGGGCGAGCTGAGCGCCGGCGCCTTCGACCTCGACCTGCAGCCCGGCCCCGAGCGGCTGCTGCTGCACGGACACTGCCACCAGAAGTCGCTGGGCCTCTTGCCCCCGGCGCGGGCCCTGCTCTCGCGCGTGCCCGGCGCCGAGGTGGTGGACCTCGACGCCGGCTGCTGCGGCATGGCGGGGTCCTTCGGCTACGCCCGCGAGCACTTCGACCTGTCGCGGCAGATCGGCGAGCGGCGGCTGCTGCCCGCCGCCCGCGCCCTGGGGCCGAACGAGCGGCTGGTCGCGGCCGGGGTATCCTGCCGGCACCAGGTGCGCGACCTCGCCGAGGCCCAGGCGGTGCACCCGGCCGAACTGCTCGCCGAGTTGCTGCCCCCGGCCTGACAACGCTCACGGAGGGACTCACCATGAGACCGGCCGAGATCATCTTCGAGGTAACCGAAGCGCCCGAGGGCGGGTTCGACGCGAGGGCGCTGGGGCACAGCATCTTCACCCAGGGGAACGACTGGAACGACCTGAAGGAAATGGCGAGAGACGCAGTGCTCTGCCACTTCGACGAAGATGACGCGCCGAGAGTGATCAGGCTGCATCTCGTGCGGGAGGAGGCCGTCGCGGTATGAAGCTGCCCCGCGACCTCGCGGGGCAGGAGGTCGCCAGATTGCTGGCCCGTCACTACGGCTACCGCGTAATGCGAAACAGGGGCAGCCACACGACCGCGACCTTGACGATCGGCGGCAATCGGCACAGCGTGACCGTACCCAGGCATCGGGAGGTGCGGGTCGGGACATTGGACGCTATCGTCACCGACGTTGCGGAGTTCCTGGATCTGTCCAGGCAAGAAGTACGCGAAAGGCTATTCGGTTGATTCCATGCATCAACGGACGTTGACTTTGATACTCGCTTTCGTCGTGCAGGCGACCTTTACCCAGTCGCCGGCCCGGCTGATCGTGACGGTGGTGGACGAGGGCGGCGCGCCGGTGGCGGGTCTGACGCGCGAGGACTTCACCGTCCGCGCCGGCGGGGTCGAGCTCGGCGTCGTGGACGTGGAGCCGGCGCCCCCGGCCGTCCAGATCGTGGCCATCTTCGAGAACCTCGCGGTGACCCAGCGGCAGCTCAACGCGGGTATCGGCCGCCTGATCGGCGCCCTCGACGACGACAGCATCCTCGACATGCAGAGCGTCGACGGCGAGCTGGACGCCGCCATCGTCGAGGCGGTCAACGACCTGCACGCCCGCGGCGCCTCTCGCCCGATCATCGTCATGCTGGGCCAGGCGAGCGAGATGGCCCGCTCTGAGCTTCAGTCCTCGCAGGTGCGCGGCCGGCGGCGCGCGGCGGACCTGTCGGGCGATGTCGACGGGCTCGTGGACCTGCTCACCGCCCACGGAGTGCTGTTCTCGGGGGTCTCCGTCACCGATGTTCCCCTCCCGAACTTCGAGCGGCTCGCCGCCGCCACCGGCGGCCGCTTCGAGCGGCTCGCCGAGCCGGCGGCGTTGGGAGACACCCTGGCCGGCATCGGCCGCGAGCTGGGGACGCAGTACCTGGTGTCCTTCCTACCCGGCGACGCGGGGACGCCGGCGCCGCGGGTGGACGTCCGCGGGGACGGCCTCAGCGCCCGCGCAGCCCCCTTCCCACTCCAACGCTGAACGCAACCGGCGTTTCGCGCCCCGCCTGCGCCGGCCGACTGCCGTCGCCTTTTCACCAGGACAGCTTCCGTTCTCTGACCCTCGCAAGACACAGACCCCAGGTCTTGCAGACCCCTTCTGTCCAGAGTGAGCCGATCCCGCATGCGTTCACGCATTCCCCCGTACACGCGGCACCGGAGGGGAGGAGCACATGTTCGGTTCGCTGCGAGTCCCGTGGGTCATGGCAACGTGGGCGACGCTGGTCGTCTGGATCACCACGGCGCCTGCCGCCGCGCAACCGCGTCATGAGGTCGATCTGTGCGCGCGAAGGGGCTCCTCGTCCGGTTTCTGGTCCGACGCGTACCTCGCCGCGTTCGCGCGAGCGGGACGACATCGCTTCGCGACGTTCGATCGCGGCTTCCGGCGATTCATCGGCCAGCGCCCCCCCGTCCCGGTTCCCGCCGCTCATCGGAGATAGCCGCGGCGGGCCTGGACGCGTCGGCCACGCCCCCGTACCCGCACCTCGAGCTCGTGCCACCCGCCGGCCTCGACCCCCTGCGGCGTGTACGTCAGGAGATAGCGGCTGCGGAACTCGTTGACGACCCGGGAGAACGCCTCGCGCAGGCGATCGAGGTTTGCCGCCACGTAGACCGAGCCGCCGGTGTCCGCCGCGAGCTGCGTCAGGTACTCCTGCCCGAAGAGATGCGGCTCGTCCGCGAACCAGCGGCTCGCCAGCCCGCGCCCTTCGCGCTCCTGCCACCCCTCGCGGGCGAGATGATCGTGGCGCACGCCGTAGACGACGACGTCGCTGCGGCGGGCCGCGTCGAGCACGTCGAGGGGGTCGAGCCAGCTCGCGGTGTCGTAGCCGTCGCTGAAGACCAGCACCACCGTCCGCCCCACCGTCCGCTCCCGCAGGGCGAGGGCCGCGAAGGTGGCGTCGTAGAGCCCGGTCGCACCGCCGGCCCGCACCCGGGCGAATGCCTCCGGGAGACCGGCGGGCGGCGCGGGAGGCGCGACGGCCAGCCGGAGCTTGTCGGAGAAGGTCACCAGACCGACCCGGTCACCCGGCCCCAGCGCTTCTCCGGCCGCCTCGGCCGCGGCCCGCAACTGGCGCAGGGGCGCGCCGCGCACGCTCCCGCTCGTGTCCAGGACCAGCAGCAGGGTGATCGGGACCTCTTCGACGAGGACCGCCGCGACCTCCTGCCGCACGCCGTTGTCCAGGACCGTGAAGTCGGCCGCGGTCAGCCCCCCCACCGAATCGCGCCCGCGGGTGACGAGCACGTCGACGGCCACCGCATCGACCCCGCTGCGAAAGGTCTGCGCGGCCGCGGGCGCCGCCCCGCTGCCGATGACCGGCGCCAGCAGCACCGCGAAGAGCCCGCGGCAAAAGGCCCGATGCACGCCAGGAACCGCCCGTTCCTTCGGCGTCATGGACACACCGCGAAGAGCCGGCGGCGAAAGGCCCGCTGCCCGGCTACGCCACGGGGTCCCAGACGCCGGCGGCACAGACCGGATCACCGCCGCACCTCCCGGCGCAGGGCGTCCCGCCGATCGGGACCGGCGCCGGCGCCCAGCCGATAGTCGACCCAGGGATCGATCGCGGCGCCGGACTCGCCGCGCAGGACCGGATCGAGCACCGCCACCGCGCCCCGGCGATCGCCCCGCCCCTCGAGCAGGCGGCCGAGCGCGACCCGGGCCGCCTGCCCTTGCGGATCGAGGTCGATCGCGTCCCGGAACCGCCGTTCCGCGTCGGCCGGCTCGCCGGCCTGGAGATGCAGCCGGCCCAGCAGCAGCCGGCCCAGATAGGCATGCGCCCGGGGCACTCCGCCGCGGTCCACGAGACCCGTCAACTGCTCTCGCACCGACTCCCCCTGGCCCAGCAGCATCCGGACCCGCGCCAGCCGCAGGGTCGCCTCGGGCGCGGTCGGGGCGATCCGGAGCGCCGCGCCGGCCCGCCGGGCCGCGGCCAGCAACCGGCTGCGCTTCCGTTCCTGCACCCGCGACAATCCCCCCCGCTCCAGCTCGCCGGGGTCCACCGGAGCCAGGGCCAGACCCTCGTTGAACCAGGCCGCGGCCGTCAGCAACGCCACGTCGTCGGGGAGCAACCCGCAGGCCAGATCCGTGAAGGTCACCCCGTCCTGCCAGCCGCCGTACTCGAAGGCCAGGAAGGCCGCCCCCAGAAACCACCGGCGGCGGAACGACCCGATCGGCTCCGGATCCCGTTCCCCCAGGTTCACCCAGCGGACCGCGATCTCGATCTGATCCTCCGCATCGCCGTGGAGGCCCCGCGAGCGGAGCAGCTCCGCCACGTCGAGGTGCAGCATCGCGGCCGCCCGGAAGAGCCGCTCGTTCAGGGCCGGCTCGGGGTCGGTGCCGGTCAGCCGGGTGTCCGGCTCCCGCACCCGGTCGAGGAGGTCGTGCACGGCGGACGGCGCCATCGCCCGCACCCCGGCCAGCGCGGTTCCCGCGTCTCCGTCGCGATAGGCCCCGACCAGCTCGCGGTAGGGCGCCATCTCGTCGGTGAACCAGAAGTCGGACTGGCCCGCGAACGCGGGCGCCGCCGCCGCGACGGCCAGCACCGCGAGCGGCAGCGACCGGAACCGCACTTCTATTCCCCCTTCTTCACCGCCAGCAGGAGCACGTCGCGGGCCAGGTCCGAGCGCAGGACCTCCACCTCGAACGACGGCACGCCGGGGGCGTTCGCGAAGGCGCGCCGGGTCCGGCCGCGCCAGTCCTTCTGCGGGCGGGCGTGCTGGTAACAGGCGAGGAGGTCGCCCGGCCGCAACGCGCCGAAGACGAGGGAGACGTCGGCCGACTCCACGTGCTGAGGGCCGGGCGCCTCCGGCACGAGCCCGACGTCGGGATCGAGCAGCACCAGCACCGGCGCGCGGTGCGCCCGGATCCGCTCGCACAGGCGCCCGAAGTAGGCGGCCCGATCGACGAACGGCTCCTTCACCGTGACGATGCGCAGTCCGGTCCCCACCGCCAGCCGTTCCAGATCGTCGAGATCGCGGAAGTGGCGAACGACCTCGTCGGGCAACGCCGCCGGCCCGCGCGCGGTGGCGAGCCGCGGCCATTCGGCTTCGGGCCGATACAGGGCCGCATGCAGGACATCCGCGATCGCCTCGCGGCGCGCGAGATGCACGACAGCGCCCCATTTCACGACGTCGCGGTCATCGCCGTACCAACGGTCACGCATGGTGCTCTGCCCGACCGCCCGCCAAGGAGGCCTCCGCGGGCGCGGCTTCGGCGTCCCGCGCGCGGGGTTTCGTCCCGCGCGGCGCCGGCGGGTCTACCGGCGCCGTATGGACTGGATGACCACCGTCTCGCTCGGCAGGCTGTTCGTCGCCGGTACGGCGGCAATGCGGTCCACGACGTCGTTTCCGTCGATCACCCGCCCGAACACCGCGTACCCGAAGTCGCGCACGCCGTTGTTGAGGAAGTTGTTGTCGACGGTATTGATGAAGAACTGATCCGTGGCGCTGTCGATCTCGCTGGTCCGCGCCATGGCGACCGTGTAGCGGTCGTTCGTCAGCCCGTTCTCCGCTTCGTTCTCGATCGGATCCCGGGTCGGCCGCGTGCGCATGTCCGGCGAATAGGCGCCGCCCTGGATCATGAACCCCTGGATGACGCGGTGGAAGATGGTGTTGTCGTAGTGCCCGGCGTCCACGTACGCGAGGAAGTTGTCGACGCTGATCGGCGCCTCGGCGGGGGCGAGCTCGACCGTGATGGCCCCCAGGCTGGTCTCCATCACCACGACGGGACTGTCCTGCGCGAACGCGATAGGGGCGGACAGGATGATTGCGATGCCGGCGGTCACGGCGATGCGGCGGGACGTCATGCTCTCCTCCTCGGGCCGGCCGCGGCAGAGCCGCAGCAACGGCCGGGCTGCGAAAACGGCGCGTGGCAAATTCGACGGATGGTATCACCCGGCGATCGCGCCTGGCGACTCGCGGCAGGAGGCCCCGCTGCATTCGACCGGCGATGCATCCTGCCTGACTGCGTTGTTCCGCGAAGCTGCGTTGCTCCGCGGTCACCTGTGCCCGATATGCTCCCTAGTCGCGCCTTGTCGCACGGACGACCTTCAGCCCGCTGGCGCCCCTTCAGCCCGCCGGAGCCTCGCCGGTCTCGGTGCAACCGCGGGGTTCTGCCGCGGGCCGCCGGTCGGGCGTGGCGATCAGGCGCCCCGGCGGTGCTTCAGGACCTGCGTCCAGGCGACGGAGAACAGGCAGTAGGCCAGAAAGCAGTAGAAGCCGGGGCCGAGCCCGGAGGTGAGCCGGGTCTGCATGTCCACGTCGATCTGCCGCAGCAGCACCGGCACGCTGAAGCTGTTGGCCTGGGCCTGGTCGCGGGTGGCCAGGAACGCGAGGAACACCGCCACCACGAACACGTCGGCCATCGACCATTTCCCGATGAGGTCGACGGCGAGCACCAGCCGCTTCCGGACCACGTCGCCGGCCGCGTAGATCGACGCCAGGAGCATCCCCGCCTTGGTCACCGGAACCAGCACGCTGAAGAGCAGGATAAGGAACGACACCAGGTAGTCGGCCGAACCCCACAGCTCCCGGACGGTCCCGAGGATCGACCGGGTCTGCTCGTAGACGGTGACCTCCACCGGATCGGGGATGATCGACGCCGCGACCTCCGTGGTGATGGTGACGCTGTAAACGGGCAGGGTCACGCCGGGAACGAGGAGCAGGAAGTTGACGAGGGTGAGGACGACGACGACGGCCTTCGTCACGGCCGGGCGCCCTCCCGAATCGCCGCGATCTTCCGGTCGCGCGAGGACGCGAACTGCCCGAGGTCGCGGCGGTGGTTGGCCTCGATCTCGAGCCGGCCCTCGGGATCGAACGTGCCCGCGAGCTTCGAGCGCATCAGTATCTCCGCCTCGGCGACCTTCGCCTCGTAGTCGCGGCGGGCCGCCGCGATCGCCTCCTTCTGGTCGTCGGTCAGCGGGCGGCCGCCCGCCGCGCCGTCCCCCGCCTCGGCATCCTGCCGCCGGAGACGCTCCATCGCCAGCTCGACCGCACTCTTCGGCCCGTTGTCCGCCACGTCGGTTCTCTCTTCCGCCTGCATCCAGCTTCCCGGTACCGAAGTGAAACCTCGGGATTATAGCCTGCCCGACCTTTCTTCGGCGTCCGGGAACGGATAGGATCGCCGGCCATGAAGGTCTTCTCGCGCCGGACCCTGCTGCAAGCGCTCGCCGGCCGGATGGTCCTGGCGGAGGCGGCGGGCGCGCAGCCGGTGGTGCGGAACCGGCCGCGTCCGTTGTCGCCGGACGCCGTCACCCACGACTGGGGGTCGTTCCTCGGCCCCAGCCACAACGCCGTATCCACCGAGACCCGCCTCAGCCGGTCCCTGCCCCCGCCGCTCGTGTGGGAGATGGAGAAGGGCACCGGCTACACGTCACCCGCCATCGCCGGAGAGCGCCTGCTGTTCCTCCACCGGGTGGACGACCGGGAGGTGGTCGAGTGCCGCCACTCCGAGACCGGCGAGCTGCAGTGGGACTTCCGCTATCCCACCCGCTACCGGGACCGTTACGGCTACAACAACGGCCCCCGCTCGAGCCCGGTCATCGAGGGCGGCCGCGTGTTCACTCTCGGGGCCGAGAGCCGGCTGCACGCTTTCGACCTGACCACCGGCCGCGGCCTCTGGAGTCGCGATCTGCAGGCCGAGTACGGCGTGCGCCAGGACTTCTTCGGCACCTCGTCCACGCCCCTGGTCGAGGACGGCCGCGTGATCGTGAACGTCGGCGCACCGCGCGGCGCCTGCGTGGTCGCCTTCGACGCCGACACCGGCCGCGAGCTCTGGCGGGCCGGCGACTGGGGCCCCAGCTACGCCTCCCCGGTGCCCGCGGACATGCACGGCCAACGCCGGGTCTTCGTGTTCGCGGGCGGCGAGTCGACGCCGCCCAGCGGGGGTCTCCTGTCGATCGACCCGACGGACGGCACCGTGGACTTCGCGTTTCCGTTCCGCAGCCGGACCTATGAGTCCGTCAACGCCTCCTGTCCGGTGGTGTTCGACGACAAGGTCTTCATTTCGGCCAGCTACCGTTCCGGCGGCGCCCTGCTCCGGGTCCTTCCCGACTTCACCCACGAGGTCGTCTGGACGACCCCCGAGTTCGCCCTGCACTTCAACACCCCGATCCACCACGACGGCCATCTCTACGGTTTCGACGGCCGCAATCAGGGCGATGCATCGCTCGCCTGCGTCGACGCGGCGACCGGGCGCGTGGTCTGGCGGGAGGTGCCGCTGTGGGCCGAGACGTTCGAGCAGGGGGGCCGCCAGCGTCAGGTCCAGCTCGGCACCGCCCGGGGATCGCTGCTCGCGGTCGACGGCCGGTTCCTCGCCCTCGGCGAGCTCGGTCACCTGTTGTGGCTGGATCTCACCCCGGACGGCTATCGCGAGATCTCCCGGACCTGGCTGGCTGCCGCGTACGAGTCCTGGACGCTGCCGGTGCTGAGCCGCGGCCTGCTCTATTTCGTCCAGAACACGCGCGATCTCCTCACCGGCGCCGCGCCCCGTCTGCAGTGCTACGACCTCCGGGCGTAGGAGCGCCGCCCTTCGCCGGGGAGGCACGAACCGGGACGGCCCGCGTTACACTTGGGAACCTGCGGCGAAACGCCGCGGCGGGGCTCTTGCCACGGGCTCTCTTGGGAACCCGTTCTCCTGGATGACAATACGGGTGATGATGGCCGCTCCCCACACCCTCGTGCTGGTCCCGACCGAGACCGAGCGCCGCCACCTCGCCCGCCAGCGGGGCTTCGGAGTCGAGGCGCCCTGCGAGCTGTGCGGCTTCGGGCCGGTGGCGGCGGCCGCGCAGGCCCGACACGCCATCGCGGTCCACGAGCCCGAGCGGGTGATCCTCGTCGGCATCGCCGGCACCTTCGCCCCCCGCGGACTCCCGGTCGGCACCGCCGCCGTCTTTCCGTCGGTGCTGATGCACGGGGTCGGGGTCGGCGTCGCCTCGTTCGTGTCGGCGAACGCCCTCGGGTTCCGTCATTGGCCGCGGAGCGGCCACGCCGAGGCGGACGAGCCCGACGCGCTGCCTCTCGCCTGTCCGGTTCCCCCCGCGGCCGGCCCGCTGCTGACGGTGTGTACCGCGTCGGCGACGGAAGCCGAGGCTCGCGAGCGCCGGGATCTGTTCCCCGGCGCGGTGGCCGAAGACATGGAGGGCTTCGCGGTGGCCCTGGCCTGCCGGCTCGCCGAGGTTCCGCTGGCCATCGTCCGCGGCGTCTCCAACGCCGTGGGCGACCGGCGGTTCGAGCGCTGGCAGATGCCCGAGGCCCTCGACGCGGCCTATCTGGTCGCGGCCGACCTGCTGCACCGGCCCACCTGGAGCCCCGCCGCGTGACGCCGATCCACCTGGGCATCTCCACCTGTCCGAACGATACCTTCGCCTTCCACGGCATTCTGGAACGGAAGGTGGACCTGCGCGGCCTCGACTTCCGCGTCGATCTGCTCGACGTCGAAGAGCTGAACCGGCGGCTGTTCGCCGGTGACTTCGACGTCGCAAAAGCCAGCTTTCACACCGCGCTCCGGCTGCGCGGCGCCCTGGGCGTGCTGCCGGTGGGCTCCGCGCTCGGCTTCGGCGTCGGCCCCCTGCTGCTCGCCGCGCGCCCCGACACCCATCCCCGCGACCCGATCCCGCAACCCCGCGGCGGCGCGCGGCCCGCCCGCGTGGTGTGCCCGGGCGCGCACACCACCGCCACGCTGCTCTACGAGCTGTTCCATACCGATGAGGGCGCGGTGGAGCAGGTCGTGTTCTCCGACATCATGCCCGCGCTCGAGGCGGGCGCCGCCGACTTCGGCGTCTGCATCCATGAAGGCCGCTTCACGTGGCGCGCGCACGGGCTCGCGCTGGTCGAAGACCTCGGCGCGGTCTGGGAGAAGGCCACCGCCGCTCCCCTTCCCCTCGGCGGCATCCTCGCGCGGCACGCGCTCGGCCCCGACACGATACGGACCGTGACCGCGGTCATCCGCGACTCGCTCGCCCATGCCCGGAGACATCGCGAAGAGACGGTCCCCACCATGCGCCGCTTCGCCCAGGAGCTGAGCGACGAGGTGATGTTCCAGCACGTCGATCTGTATGTGAACGACTGGACCACCGACCTCGGCGACACCGGCCGGGCGGCGCTCGAGACGCTCGACGGGCAGGCCCGGCGGGCCGGTCTCGGCGACTCCGCCGCGCCGCCGCTACGGGTGTACTGACATGACCCGCGAAGGGCCGGTGGGGCTGTGCCCGGGCTGCCGGCACGTGCGCGTCGTGCGTTCCCGCACGAACCAGGACTACTATCGGTGCGAACGTTCCACAGCCGACGCGCGCTACCCGAAGTATCCGCGCCTGCCGTTGCTGCGGTGCGACGGATACGACCCGGTCGAGCCCCGGCCGTCTCGGGAACCGGTCCCCCCGGCGACCCTTGCGGCGGGGGCCGGCCGGGCGCCGGGGTCATCCACCGGCGCGTAGCGCAGCCACGGTGAGCGCGGCCCAGCCGGCCAGGAAACAGACGCCGCCGATCGGGGTGATGGCGCCGAGCCAGCGGGTGCCGGTAACCGCGAGCAGATAGAGGCTGCCCGAGAAGACGACGATCCCGGCCACGAACAGCCAGCCGGCCGCCCCAATCCAGGCGTTCGACCAGCGCTCGGCCGCCCAGGAAACGGCCAGCAGCCCCAGCGCGTGAATCAGGTGATAGCGGATGCCGGTTTCATAGACGGCCAGCAGGTCCGGCGCGATCCGCTCGCGCAACCCGTGGGCCCCGAACGCCCCGAGCAGAACCCCCAGCCCGGCCAGCCCCGCGCCCGCCGCGAACCATCCAGCCACCATGCCCGTCTCCTCCCAGCCGCCCTGGGAGCCTGCCGCAACAGGCCCCGCTGCATTCGACCGGCGGTCTCGGTGCAACGGGGGGTTCTGCCACGGGCTCCCGGCCCGGACTTCCGCCGTCCTGCGGCGGCGCCCGCCCAACCATCCTGCAGTCGTCCGCGCCGTTCTACAGCGCAGACTCCCAAGCCCGGCAATCGTCGCCGGCGGCTCCAGGCGCCGCCCAACCCGACCCCGCTAGCGCCGCTAGCGCGACCTTGCGGTCGCGTTAGAAGTTTCGCTGGCGCGAAACTTCTAACGCGCAAGCTCCTGGGGCGCAGACTCCTGACCCGCGCCCATCTTGTCGGCCAGATAGCGAAGGATGTCGCGCACCGAGACAATCCCCGCCAGCTCTCCGTCCTCGTCCACGATCGGGATATGCCGGAAGCCACCGACATCCATGCGTTGCACCGCGAAGACGACCTTGGCGTCCGGCTCCAGCGTCTCCGGCGGGGCGGTCATGAAAGCGGACACCGGGCGGTCGCCCAGTGTGGAGGCCTCGGTGTTCACCCTCATGAGGGCGTCGCGCTCGCTGAAGATGCCGACGGGCCGGTTCCCGTCGGCGACCACCACGCACCCGGTCCCGCCGTCCACCATCGCCCGCAGCACGTCGCGGACGGGCGTATCGGCCGCCACGACCACCGGGGTCTGGGGGTCGAGAACCTGGACGCGATCCGCCAGCAGGCTCTGCTCGACGACGGTCGGGGGGTCCGGCAGGTGCGCGTCGCTCAGCGACTGGCCGCACTCGGGGCAATCGTCCACCCCGTCGAGGTTGTCGGCCCCACAGTAGGGGCAGATCATGAGACCGTCCAGGTTTCGCTGGCGCCGAAGAGCGCCTTCAGATCCCCCTCGCCCGAGCGTTCGCGGGCGGACGCCACCTGCGCCGCCAGCTGCTCTTCGTAGCGCGGCGCGTCGATGGCCCGAAACACGCCGATCGGCTCGGGAAATCCGTCTTCGTAGCGGAGCCGGCTCAGGAGATAGGCCAGGCTCGGCTCGGCCGCCTTCTCGTCGTGCACCAGCAGGTCGGCCTCGGTCGTGCCGTTCCCCAGCTCGACGACCTCGGGGTCGAGACCGTTGAGGCGGATCCCCCTCTTGCGGTCCTGGCCGAAGACCAGCGGCGCCCCGTGCTCCAGCTCGATGGTGTTCTCGGCCTTGGTCTGCCGCTCGCTGGCGTACTGCCAGGCGTTGTCGTTGAACACGTTGCAGTTCTGATAGACCTCGACGAAGGCGGTGCCCCGGTGCTCGGCGGCGCGGCGCAGCACCACCTCGAGGTGCTTGATATGCGTATCGATGGAGCGCGCCACGAACGTGGCTTCGCATCCGATGGCGATCGACAGGGGATGCAGCGGGTTGTCGATGGCCCCCATCGGCGACGTCTTGGTCTTCTTGCCGAGCGGCGACGTCGGCGAGTACTGGCCCTTCGTCAATCCGTAGATGCGGTTGTTGAAGAGGACGATGTTGATGTCGAGGTTGCGCCGAATGGCGTGCATGAGGTGATTGCCGCCGATGCT
Source organism: Vicinamibacterales bacterium (assembly GCA_965215895.1). Lineage (GTDB taxonomy): Bacteria > Acidobacteriota > Vicinamibacteria > Vicinamibacterales > UBA8438 > JAJEEA01. The sequence continues at coordinate 186,726 of CBDCEY010000004.1, forward strand.
CAACCCGTCCCCGTCGCCGGTGATGACCCACACCATCAGTTCGGGCCGGACCGCCTTGAGCCCGGTCGCGAAGGCCGGCGCCCGGCCGTGGATGCTGTGGATGCCGTACGTGTTCATGTAGTACGGAAACCGGCTCGAGCACCCGATCCCGGAGATGAAGACGATCTTCTCGCGCGGCACGCCCATCGACGGCAGCATCTTCTTCATCTGCGCGAGAATGGAGTAGTCCCCGCACCCGGGACACCAGCGCACGTCCTGGTCGCTGGCGAAATCGGCCGCCTTCAGCACCGGCAGCCGAGTCGGCGCAACGACCGGGGCGGCCGCCTCGACCGGCGGAGCGCCGCCGTTGCCCGGCGGCGGCTCGGCCAGTGCGACCGACGCGTCGCCCGGGGAAACCGCATCCTGCTGCCCGAGGGCAACCCTACGCCACCAGTTCTCTAATCTTGAATACGACATCGGACACCGTGAAGGGTTTGCCCTTGACCTTGTTCAACCCGACGCACTCCCGGAGGTAGCGCGCCTGCACCAGCATGCGGAGCTGTCCCGTGTTCAGCTCCGGCACGAGAATCCGCTCGTAGGCGGCGAGCACTTGGCCGAGATTGGCGGGAAACGGGTTCAGATACCGCAGGTGGGCATGCGCCACCGAGAGCCCGCCGGCCCGGCACTCATCCACGGCGCTCGTGCAGGCGCCGAAGGTCCCTCCCCAACTGAGCACCAGCAGCTCCCCCCGCGACGGTCCGTCCACCGCCTGCAACGGAATGTCGTCCGCGATCCGGGCCACCCGCTCGGCGCGGATATTGGTCATGTGCTGGTGGTTCTCGGGGTCGTAGCTGACGTTGCCGGTGACGTCCTCTTTCTCCAGACCGCCGACCCGGTGCATCAGACCGGGCGTCCCGGGGATGGCCCAGGGACGGGCCAGCCGCTCGTTCCGCTGATAGGGCAGGAACGGCTCGCCGTTGGCCGGCGGCGCGGGATGCTCCACCGGAATGCGCGGCAGATCGTTGATGTCCGGGATCGCCCAGGGCTCCGAGCCGTTGGCGATGTAGCCGTCCGACAACAGGATGACCGGCGTCATGAAGCGGGTGGCGATGCGCCAGGCTTCCAGCGCCACCTCGAAGCAGTCGCTCGGACTGCGCGCCGCGATGATCGGGAGCGGCGACTCGCCGTTGCGCCCGAACATCGCCTGCAAGAGATCGGACTGCTCGGTCTTGGTCGGGAGCCCCGTGCTGGGGCCGCCCCGCTGTATGTTGATGACGAGCATGGGCAGCTCCAGAATCATGCCCAGCCCCATCGCCTCACCCTTCAGCGCGATGCCCGGACCGCTCGAGCTGGTCACCGCCATCGCGCCGCCGAAGGCCGCCCCGATCGCCGAGCACATCGCGGCGATCTCGTCCTCTGCCTGCACCGTGCGCACGCCGAAATGCTTGAGCGAGCTCAGCTCCTCGAGGACCGGACTGGCCGGGGTAATCGGATACGAGCCGCAGTACAGCTCCTTGCCGCTCAGCCGGGCCGCGGCAATCAATCCCCAGGCCAGCGCCTGGTTTCCCATGATGTTCCGGTAGGTGCCGGGGGCCAGCCGGGCCGGCTCGACCTGGTAGCTGTGGTCGAACGCCTCCGTCGTTTCCCCGTAGTACCAGCCGGCGCGCAACGCCTTCTCGTTGGCCGTCGCGACCTCCGGCTTGCTCCCGAACTTCTCCCGGACGAACCGCAGGGTCGGCTCGATCTCACGCCCGAACAGCCAGTAGATCAACCCCAGGGCGAAGAAGTTCTTGCAGCGATCCTGCAGCTTCGAGCTCAGGCCTTCGACCTCCCGGACCGCCTCGCGGTTCAGGGTGTCGAGACGAACCTTGATCAGGCGGTAGTCGTCGACGGTTCCGTCCTCGAGCGGATTGGTCTCGAGCCGGGCCAGCTTCAGGTCCTTCGCCTTGAAGCTCTCGTCGTTGACGATAAGGATCCCGCCCTTCTCGAGGTCCCCGACATTGGTGACGAGGGCGGCCGGGTTCATGGCGACCAGCGCCTGCAACGTATCGCCGGGCGTGAAGATGTCGCGCGAGGAGAACTGCACCTGGTATCCGCTGACGCCGGCCAGGGTGCCGCGGGGCGCGCGGATCTCCGCGGGGAAGTCGGGGAACGTGGCGACGTCGTTGCCATGCAGCGCCGACGTGTTGGTGAACTGGCCCCCCGCCACCTGCATGCCGTCGCCGGAGTCGCCGGCCAGCCTGACCGTCGCCCCGTCGAGCCGGATGGTTCGCTTCGTGGAAGCCGGCAGACCCGGGGACTCCGGCCGTTCTTCGGTTGGCGCCGCTACGGTCGGCTCGCGCGTCATTTCTGGGTACTCGCAGTCACGCCATAAGGTCCCGAGGCTAGGCCCCCTCGCGTGTTTCGGTAGAATGGTGGGGCTCCGGCGGCAGGTTGTACACCGTCGCCGGAAAGTGATCGACGAGGTAATGCAGGATGCTGCCGACCTTGACGAATCCGACGGGCCGGCCGTCGGCGTCGACGATCGGCAGGCGCCGATATCCCCCCTGCGCCATCCTGGTAATGGCCGCGCCGACCGTATCGTGCTCTGACAACGCCACCGGGTCGGGAGTCATCACCCGCTCGAGCGGCAAGCTCAGGTCGACGGCATCGGCCATCAGCGTCAACGCATCGCGTTCGGTGAAGATGCCGATCAGCCTGCCCTCCCGGCAGATCAACACGGCGCCCCGCTGCTGCTCCTTCATCCGCTGGAACGCCTCCCGCACCGGGGTGCGCGGATCGAGACAGATGGGATCGGCCGAGACGACCTGTTGAAGCGTCTCGGTATGCAGGCTCAGTTGGGACCGCATGGATAACGACTCGGCTCTGTCTGTGCGGCTCCGCGCATCGGGGCGGCGAGAGAACGCCCTCTGCTCCGGCACCCGGCGCGCCGCCCGGATGCCATCCCGACGACACTCGCACCGCGCGACCGGCGTGCCCGCGAAGCAACCCGCGGCCGGTAGACTCCGCGAGCCGCAGTTCCTCAGTCTTCCAGGTTGTCGGATGGTCTATCGTGAACCTGTAATATGGTGGTCCACCTGTCCAGAAATCGACGCTCGCGGGTCAACCGTCACCGTCATGGCCCACCGGCACGTATTATACGCCGTCGACATCGTCCTGCTCGTTCGGTTCGTTCAAGAAGCGCCTGTTTTCACAACTTCAACGCCGGCGGGGAGAAGCGACGCCGCTCGCAGGGGCGCGGGGTCGCCGGGGCGGACGCCGACGCCGGCCGCAGCCGCGCGGCGCTCACGCCGGAGCAGGCGCAGAGGGGGGAAGAGTTGTGAAGTCTCGTGCGGCGACGTTCGGCCTCGGGCTCTGGATCATGGGCACCGTCTGCATCAGCGTGGCGGCGACCCAGAACTTCTACACCATCGACCGTCTGCTGGCCGCGGGCGGGAATCCGTCGTTCGCCGACGGCGTGGACCAGCTCGGGGCGCCGGCCGCCCGCGATCTGCTGCGGTACCTGTCCTCCGAGCTCAACCGCCTGTTCTTTCAGTACTGGAACCTCTTCCAGATCCCGCTCGGCGGCGTCACCCTCTGGCTGGTCCTCGGCGTGCCCGGCGATCGCAGGCTCCGGTGGCTCGTCGGCGCCATGCTGGCCATCACCCTGGCCCTGACGATCGTCATCACGCCGCCCATCATCTCGATTGGACGCAGCCTCGACTTCGTTCCCCGCGACCCGCCGCCGCCGAGCCTCGCCACCTTCGGGATCCTGCACGCGGCCTACACCAGCCTCGAGATGCTCAAGGCCGCCCTCGGGGCTTACGCCGTCTGGCGGATCTGTCGGCGGACCGGAAGCCATTGACCCCGGCGCCACGTTCGCGTCGAGCGCCGGACGGTGTCGCCGCCGAGTCCCCCATCGCCGGCCTGCCGACCTCCCTTCCACCCATCGACTCCGGGGTGCACGCTACCTGTCGGAATTGTCCGGTGCGGAGAAGGAGATTCGGTGCGAGAATGGGGCGTAGTCGGCATCCCGTCGATGCAACGATGGGTGGAACGTCTCCACGGGAGTTCGTGATTGCGGGTTGAGAACTCCCGCGTTTCGTCGCCGTAGCGCCCGCTCACCCTTATTCTGGAGGCTGTGATGTCACACGCACGTCGAACGGGATTGACGCTTGTCGCCTCCGTCGTGGCGGTCGCCGCATTCGGGGTAGCTGCGCAGACCCGACAGGCCCCGGAGAGCCAACAGAGTCAACTGCCAAACCCGTACCGCCTCGTGGAGAACTGGCCGACGCTCCCCCCGGACATGAATGGAGGTCGCTGGGGCGAGTTGATCAGGGCGCAACTGGATCCGGGGGGCAACATCTGGATCTTTCACCGCTGTTTCAACAACGTGCCCCCGGGCGCCGCCACGTGCGTCGGCCGGTCCGAGCCGCCGATTCTGCAGTTCGACCCGTCCGGGCAGCTTCTGGCGAGCTTCGGCGAGGAGATCTTCGCCTTTCCCCACGGCTTCACCGTCGACGGGGAGGGCAGCATCTGGGCGACCGACGCCAATGGGAACGAGACGGTGCTCGGCATGTCGGCCAGGGCCACGGCCGGTCCCATGCAAGGCTCGATGAGAGGCCACCAGGTCTTCAAGTTCAGTCCGCAAGGCGAGATCCTGATGACGATCGGCAGGGCGGGCGTGGCCGGGAACGGCCCCGACACCTTCGATCGGCCGACCGGGGTCGCCGTTGCGGCCAACGGCGACATCTTCGTGACCGATGGCCACGGCCAGAACAACCGCGTGGTGAAGTTCTCGCGGGACGGCCGCTTCATCAAGACCTGGGGCCGGACCGGAGCGGGCCCCGGCGAGTTCGACCAGCCCCACGACATCTCCATCGGCGGCTCCCAGGAGCGCGTGTTCGTCGCCGACCGGAGCAACAACCGGGTTCAGATCTTCGACCAGGACGGCAACTTCATTGCCGCGTGGAGGCAGTTCGGCCGCCCGAGCGCGATTCACGTGTCGGCCGACGACACCCTCTACGTGAGCGACTCGCACTCGAACTCGCGGGTGAACCCCGGCTATCCGAGGGGAATCACCATTGGAAGCGCCCTGGACGGCTCGCTCCGGGCCTTCATCCCCGACCCCGACCTGGACCAGGCGGACGTGAACCGTATTTCCGGGGCGTCAGGCATCACGGCCGACGCCATGGGCTCCATATTCGCGGCCGACGTCGGCCCGCAGAGGTTGCGGAAGTACGTCAAGGTGAACTGATTCGATCCGGGGCGGCGCGAAACCGGCGCGCTGCGAGCCGACCGACACGCGGCAGTCACCGGTCACGCCCCGGCTTCACGAGGTCGTGCAGACGGATGCGGCGAGGATGTCGGCCGGAGCGGCGACCCGGGTTTCATCTCACGGGAATCCGCTGTCACCTTCGTGCGCTCGTCGTGACAGCTCCGGGTCGCAGCTGGGAGTCTGCGTCGTGGAAACGGTGCCGCCTTCCGCAAGGGAGGCCTCATGCAAGGAGGCGCAGGCTCATTGACAGGGTTGGTTGGGCGGCAATTGGAGCCGCAGGCGACGATTTCCGGGCCAGGTCGTCATGTCGCTGAAGCCCACATTCGCAGAACGACCGATCCGGCCGGACCGGGATGATCGGACCGGCGCCTCGACGCTGCGCGACCTCGTGGTCGAGCGCGCCCGGACCGCCCCGGATGCCCCCTTCGTCATCTTCGACGACCTCGAGGGCGGGGTGTCGATGCGCACGTACGGCGAGTTCGCCGGCGACGTCTACCGGACCGCCCGTCTCCTCGGCGACCTCGGCATCCGCGGCGGCGACCGGGTGACGCTGCTGCTCGGAAACTGTCCGGAGTTTCTCGACCTGTGGTTCGGCGCGGCCGCGATCGGCGCGGTCATCGTGCCCGTCAACACCGCGTCGTCGGCGGAAGAGCTGGAGTACCTCGCCAGCCATTCGGACAGCCGCCTGATCTTCACGCAGGCGCCGTATCTGGAGACCGCCGAGGCGGTCGGTCGGCGGTGCCCTCGAGTCGAGTCGGTCATCGTCTGCGGACCCGGCGCGCCGTCTCCGTCGACCAGCTTCACCGGGCTGGCCGCGGCGCGCACCGACACGCCGCCGCCCGGACCCCTCCCCGGACCGACCGACGACGCGGCGATCCTGTACACCTCGGGCACGACGGCGCGGCCCAAGGGCGTGCTCGTTACGCACGCCAACTACCTCTACGCGGGACAGACGGTGGCGAACGCCGTTCGCCTGACCCGTGACGACCGGCACCTCGTGGTCCTGCCGTTCTTCCACGGCAACGCCCAGTACTACTCGACGATGAGCACCCTGGTCGCCGGCGCGAGCATGGCGATGATGGCCCGCTTCAGCGCCAGCCGCTACTTCGACCAGGCCATCGCCCATCGGTGCACGGCGTCGAGCCTGTTCGCGGCGCCCATCCGGATGCTGCTGGCGCAACCGCGGCGTCCCGAGCTCGCGTCGAATCCGCTGCGGGTGGTGCTGTTCGCGCAGAGCGTCACGCCGGCGCAGCTCGACGAGTGGCGCGACCGGTTCGGGCCGCAACTGCTCCAGTTGTGGGGCATGACCGAGACGATGGGTCCGCCGATCATGAACCCCGTCGACGGCGAGCGGCGCAACATGTCCATGGGGCGGACCGTCGCCGGCTACGCGACGGACCTTGTGGACGAAGACGGGCAGCCGGTGCCGCGGGGCCGGGCGGGTCAGATCGTGGTGCGCGGGGAGCCCGGCCGCACCCTGATGAAGGGGTACTACAAGAACCCGGAGGCGACCGCCGCGACCCTGCGGGACGGATGGCTGTGGAGCGGCGACACCGCCCGGCAGGACCCCGAGGGGTACTACCACTTCGTCGACCGGGCCAGGGACATGATCAAGCGGGCCGGCGAGAACGTCGCCGCGAGCGAGGTCGAGGCGGCGATCCGCGAGCATGCCAAGGTGTTCGACTGCGCGGTCATCGGGGTGCCCGACGACATCCGGGACGAGTCGATACTCGCCGTCGTGGTGCCGAGCGACGACTCCCTGCGGGAGGACGAGATCATCGCGTGGTGCCGCCGGCGGCTCGCCCGCTTCCGCGTACCGCAACGGGTCCAGTTCCGCACCGCCCTGCCCCGCACCGCCGTCGGCAAGATCCAGAAGCACGTTCTGCGCGCCGAGTTGCGCGAGACCGGCTCGGACACCCGGCCGCCCCCGGTGGACCCCCGTTGACCGAGAGCGGGGAAGGCGCCGGCGGGCCGTAAGGCGCCCGTGCGACAAGGCGTGAAACGGGCGCATATCGGCCCGCGTGCGACTGACGAGCCGCGCAGCTCAAACGGGATGCATCGCCGCGCCAATGCAGCGGGGACTGTCGCCACGGCCGCCGGGTCGTGCGGCGACGGCGCCACAGGGCGACGGCTCTCCGAAACCGGTGAGCCGCGGGCCGGCGTCGCGGCGAGGCTGGTAGAATTCCGTGGTGAACCTCGCCGCGTGGATTCTCGGCTATCTGCGGCCGTATCGCGGGCGCGCGCTCGCGGTGCTGGTCCTCGTCCTCGCCGAGACCGGTCTGACCGCGCTGACGCCCTGGCCGCTCAAGGTTCTGGTGGACAACGTGCTGGGCGACACCCCGTTCCCCCCCGCCGTGGCGGCGCAGTTGCCGGCGGCCGCCGACAACGCCGTGCTCCTCCTGGCGGCGGTGGTCGTGGCCGGCGTCCTCGTGCAGCTCGGCGGCGAGGTGGTGCGCATGACCCACACGCAGATGCAGGTCGACATGGCGCAGCGCGTCGTCTACCGGCTGCGCGAGCAACTGCTGCATCACCTGCAGGCGCTGCCGTTGCGCCACCACGTCGCGTCCCGGACCGCGGACGCGGTCTACCGCCTGGATGCGGACGCCTACTGCGTGGACGATCTGGTGATCGGCGGGGTCTTTCCGCTCACCGTCGCCGCGATGAACCTGAGCCTCATGTTCGGGGTGCTCCTCTATCTCGACACCACCCTGGCCCTGCTGTCGCTGAGCGTCGCGCCGTTCCTGTACCTGTGCCTGCGGCACCACGCCCGGACGATGACGGACCAGGCGGAACGGGTCAAGACCCTGGAATCGGGGCTGATCGAGCGGATACTCGACGTGCTGTCGTCCATCGCCGCGGTCAAGAGCTTCACGCGCGAGCGCTACGAGCTCGAGCGCTTCTCCGACGCCGGGGACCGGACCCGGCGCGCCCGGCTCGACCTGACCTGGCAGGAGTCCCTCTTCTCCGTCACGGTCACCGCGGTGACGCTCGTCGGCACCGGGCTCGTCCTCGGCGTCGGGGGCCTGCACGTCCTCGACGGCCGACTGACGGTGGGCGGCCTGCTCGTCGTCGTCGCCTACCTCGCCGCGGTCTATACCCCGATCTCGGAGATCGCCCGGACCACCGGGACGCTTCAGCAGGCGGTGGTGAGCGCGCGCCGCGTCCGGGAGCTGCTGGCGCTGACCCCGGAGGTTGCCGACGCGCCGGGCAGCATCGACGCGGACGGGCTTCGCGGCCACATCCGGTTCGACGCGGTGGACTTCGCCTACGAGCCGGCCCGCCGGGTCCTCGAGGGCGTGAGCTTCGAGGCCCATCCGGGCGAGCTGGTCGCGCTCGTCGGCCCCACCGGCGCCGGCAAGACCACCGTGGCCAATCTGATCCCCCGGCTGTTCGAGAAGCAGGGCGGCCGGATTCTCATCGACGGCGTCGACGTCTCGCGCTATGGGCTGCGGTCGCTGCGCCGCCAGGTCGCGCTGGTCCCGCAGCACCCCATCCTCTTCACCGGCACCATCGCCGACAACATCCGCTACGGCCGGCTGGACGCCACCGACGCGGACGTCGAGGCGGCGGCCCGCGCAGCCCACGTCCACGACTTCGTCGTCCGGCTGCCGCAAGGCTATCGAACGGACGTCGCCGAGGACGGCGCCTCGCTGTCCGGCGGCGAGCGGCAGCGCATCGGCATCGCCCGGGCGCTGCTCAAGGACGCGCCCATCCTGCTCCTCGACGAGCCGACGTCCGCCCTCGATGCGATGTCCGAGGGCGCGGTGATCGACGCGCTGCGACAGCTTCGCACCGGCCGCACGACCCTCGTGATTGCCCATCGGCTGTCGACCATCCGCGACGCCACGCGCATCGTCGTCATGGACCACGGACGGGTGGCCGCGAGCGGATCGCACGACGAGCTGTTGGCGACGAATACGCTGTACCGCACCATGTGCACCCGTCTCTCCCTCGGCTGGGCGGCCCGGGAGCCGGCGACCGTCGACGAGCTGCTGCAGGACCTGGCGGTCCCATGAGGATCCTGTTGGCGGGCATCATCGGCCGCTACCCCTTCGGGGGCGTGGCGTGGTGCTCCCTGATGTATCTGGTCGGGTTACGGGCGCTGGGGCACGAGGTCTGCTACGTCGAGGACACCGGCGAGTGCGTCTACGACCCCGCGCAGGATGCGGTGTCGCTCGACCCGTCCTACGGCACCCGGCACATCCACGAGACCCTCGCGCCGCACGGGCTCGGCGACCGGTGGAGCTTCGTGAACTACGACGGCGTCCACCACGGCCTGTCGAAGGAGGCCGTCCGCGCGTACTGCGCCGGCGCGGATCTGCTGATCAATCTGTCCGGCGGCACCTGGTTCTGGCGCGACGAGTACGCGCGCATCCCCCGACGGGTGTTCATCGACTCCGACCCCGTCTTCACGCAGCTCGCGATCGCCAAGGGCGTGCCCTGGTACGTCGACTTCTTCCGCCGGTTCGACCACCTGTTCACCTTCGGCGCCAACATCGGGACGCCGCGCTGCGACGTCCCCACCGGCGACTTCCACTGGCAGAAGACCTGGCAGCCGGTCGTCACCGACCTGTGGCGCACCGACGCCCCCGCGGCGCAGGACCGGTTCACGACGGTGATGACGTGGCGGACCGAGAGCTTCGAGGACGTCGACGGCAACAAGGACCGGGAGTTCCTGCGGTTCCTCGATCTGCCGCGGCGAACCCCGAGCCGCTTCGGCCTCGCCGTGAACGGTCCCGACCGGCTTCTCGCCGAGCACGGCTGGGAACCGGTGCCGGCGATGGAGGTGTCGCGCAGCGCCGACGCCTATCGCGCGTTCATCCAGGGCTCGAAAGCGGAGTTCGGGGTGGCCAAGCATGCCTACGTGGCGCACCGCTCCGGCTGGTTCAGCGACCGCACCGAATGCTATCTCGCGGCCGGCCGGCCGGCTCTCGTCCAGGACACCGGCTGGAGCGCGCACCTGCCCGCGGGCGCCGGGCTGCTGGCGTTCTCGACGATGGAGGAGGCGATCGAGGGCCTCGCGCGGCTCGAAGCCGACTATGCGAGCCACGCCCGGGCCGCCGCCGACGTCGCCCGCGATCACTTCGAAGCGTCGCGCGTGCTTCCGCCGCTGCTCGAGAGGGCGGTGGCGTGACCGCCGCCGCAACGCCGGCGCCCGCGTTGCGCATTGCCCTCGTCGGACCGGTGGCGCAGTCCATACCGCCGGCCCGGTCCGGGTCGATCGAGACGGTGACCGCGATGCTCGCCGACGGATTGGTGGCCCGCGGGCACGAGGTCACCCTGTTCGCAACCGCGTCGTCGACCACCCGGGCGCGCCTGCACGCGATCTTCGAGGACGGCTACAACCACGACACCGACCTGTGGCCCTGGGAGCTGTGCGAGCTGCTCAACCTCGCCGCCGCTGTCGAGCGTGCTCCCGCGTTCGACCTCATCCACTACCAGGCCGAGTACGCCCCGCTCTCGCTGGCGTGGACCCGGATATCGCCGATCCCGGTCGTGCAGACGCTGCACCATGCCCCGTCCCCCTCCGAAGTCACGCTGTGGTCGCGTTATCCGGAGGCCCCGTTCGTCGCCGTCTCTCACGCCCAGGCGGGACTCATGACCGGCCTCAACGTGGCCAGCGCCATCCATCACGCCGTCGACCCCGGCGTCTTTCGGTACCGCCCGGACCCGGACGACCAACTACTCTTTCTCGGACGGTTCACCGCGGGAAAGGGAGTGCTGGAAGCCATCGAGGTGGCCCGGCGCACCGGTCACCGCCTGGTCCTGGCCGCCGCCGAGAACGAGTACTATCGGGCCGCGGTGGCCCCCTTGGTGGACGGCGATCGGGTGGTGCACGCCGGCGAAGCCAACCTGAAGACCAAGGTCGCCCTGCTGCAGGGAGCGCGCGCCCTGCTCTATCCCCTGCAGGCGGCGGAGTCCTTCGGCCTGGTGCTGATCGAGGCGATGATGTGCGGCACCCCGGTCGCCGCCCTCGACCGAGGCGCGGTCCGAGAACTCGTCGACGAGGGCTCGACCGGACACGCCTACGCCTCGCTCGACGCCCTCGTCCGCGGCCTGGACGACGTGCTGGCCCTGGACCGCGGCCGGGTGCGCGCGCGCGCGCTCGAACGATTCCGTCCGGAGCGGATGGTGGACGCGCACATCGACGCGTACCGACGGATCGTGGCGGCGCACCGCACGCAGCCGGGAACCGCCGCCGGCCGCGCCGCCCGGCGCCAGACTCCGGCCGTCCAGGCTCCCGCCGCACAGGCTCCCGCCGGTGCGGCGACCCGACGCGGAGGTGGACAGCAGTGAGTGGACGGGCGATCTCGCCCGACGGCGCGCCGCCACCCGAATCGGCGGTCGGCGACCCGCCCTCGCTGCTGACCGTCTTCGCCCACCCCGACGACGAGTCCCTCGCGAGCGGCGGGCTGCTCGCGCGGTGCGCGGCGGTCGGGGCCCGGGTCTCCCTGCTCTGCCTGACCCACGGAGAGCACGGGCAGACGGGCGGTGGCGCGCCCCGGCCCGGAGCCCGTCCCCTGCGGGAGGTGCGCGCCGACGAGCTGCAGGCCGCGTCCCGCGTGCTCGGCATCACCCGCGTCCGCCTGCTCGACCACGAGGACGGGATGCTGCCCTGGATTCTCCCGGAACGGCTCAAGGCCGACATCCTGAACGAGATTGTGCGCACCGGCCCGGACGTCGTGATCACTTTCGACGCGGACGGGCTGTACTGGCACCCGGACCACATCGCGGTGCACGACCGGACCACCGCGGTGGTGGCCGCCCTGGGCCGGCGGGCGCCGGCGTTGTTCCACGTGACCGTGCCGCCGGGCGCGATGCGGGCGGTCATCGACCACGCCGCCCGGGTGAGCGCCGCGCGCGGGCTGCCGCGCCCGTTCGCGCGGTCCATCCTCGGCGTCGCCGACCCCGACGCGTTCGCGGCCGGCGCGCCGACCCCGACGCTGGTCGTGCATGCGCGCGACCATGCCGCGCAGAAGCTGCGGGCGCTGCGCTGCCACCGCAGCCAGTTCGACAACTGCGCGCTGGGCTTCATCGGCGAGGACGACGCGCCGCGCCTGCTCGGGACCGAGCACTACCGGCGATCCGAGATCGGCGCGCAGGGCGACACGATCGTCGATCGGCTGGCCGCAGACAGCAGAGGGTTCGCGAAGGGCGCCTGACCGGGACCAATCATGCAGATCGCACTTCTCGACTGGATGCGGTGCCCGTTCTGCGGGACCCGGCTGCAGCTGATCGACAACGCGGCCCTCGCCCGCACCGAGACCCGCGTCGAGGCCGGCGTGCTCGGCTGCGAGTGCTGCGCCTTTCCCATCATCGGCGGCATTCCGCTGCTGCTCGCGGACGACCCGACCCGCGACGCCATGCACGCCCTGGAGCGCGGCGACCGCGAGGGGGCGCTGGCGACCGCCCTTGACGTGGACCGCGCGCAAGCCGCGGATCTCGCGCGCACCCACGAGGCGGCGGTGCTGACCTATCGCGAGGCGGCCGCGCGGCTCGCTCCGGACGCCGAGGGCACGTACTTCCTGCACCGCTTCTCGGACCCCACGTTCGTCGCCGCCGAAGCTCTCCTGCGGGCGCTCGGCCCCGCCGCGGCGCAGACCGGCGGCCCCTGGCTCGATCTGTGCGGGGGCGCCGGACACCTGGCGCACGCGCTCGCCGACCCCGGCGGAAGCGTGCCGGGCGAGGGGACGGTCATCGCCGACCTCTACTTCCGCAAGCTGTGGCTCGCGACCCACGTCACCGCGCCCGGCGCCGACGGCGTGTGCTGCAACGCCGACGCCCCGCTGCCGTTCACGACGGACCGCTTCTCGCTGGTCGTCCTCATGGACGCGTTCCCCTACATCTGGCACAAGCGGCGGTGCGCCGACGAGATGATGCGGGTGGCGCGCCCCGACGGCATCATCGCGCTGCCGCACCTCCACAGCTCGGAGGGCGAGAACGTCTCCGCCGGCGACCCCCTCAGCCCGTCCGCCTACCGCGACCTGTTCGCGCCCTTCCAGCCCGCCCTGTTCAGCGACGCCCGGCTGCTCGACGCGCTGATCGAGGAAGCGTGCGTCGATCTGGCGGACGACCGGTCGCCGGATCAGCTTGGCGGCGAGCCGTCCCTGACCCTCGTCGCGAGCCGCCGCGACGGAATGCGCCGGCGCCTGCCGGCCCCGGCGCCGGCCGGAGTCGCCGGGGTCCTCGCGGCGAACCCCCTCTACAGGGTCCAGGTCCGGGACGGCCGGTCGGTGCTGACCCTGCGGTTTCCCACCCCCGAGTACGAGGCCGAGTTCGGCGACTGCCGCCGCTATCTTCCGGACCGAGTGGCCGTGGACGCGGATCTGTCCGGCCCCATCGATCCGCGGCAACTCGGCCCGCGCTACGCGGAGCTGAGACGGCGGCGGGTGCTCCTCGACGTGCCGCGGCGCTACCTGTAGCCGGCGAGTCGGACCCGGCGCCTTCTGCCTCCGGCGGGAACTACCAGACCGTATCGGCGCCCAGGGCCGCGATTTCCGGATCGGGCGTCGCGACCCGGAGCGCCTCGATCAGGCCTTGCGCGGCGATCATGCGGTCGAACGGATCCCGATGCGCGCCGGGCAGGGAGCCGGCCCGCAACGCGTGGCGGGACGAGATCGCCAACTGGCGAAAGCCGTCGCGGGTCAGTCGATCATCCCACTCGGCAAGGATGGGCCCGCCGGTCGGAAACCTGCCGACCCGGTGCTTGGTCGCCAGCTCCCAGGCGCTCGCGGCGCTGACCCACACCTGGTTGTGCGGATCGCGCAGCAGCCCCTGCAGCCGGCGGCTGAGCCGGCCGGGCCGGCCCCACGCCCACAGCAGGGTGCAGGTATCCAGCAGCAGGTTCATTCGCCCCCCTCCCAGGCCGCCAGCTCCGCGCCGTCGAGCGGCTCGAAGACCGGATCCGGCACGTCGCCGTCTCGCTCGCGATAGCGCCCGAGCACGCGCTCCGACGGCGGCTCCAAAGGCACCAGGCGCGCGCACGGCTTGCCCGCCTTCGCGATGACGATCTCCTCCCCGGCATGCACTCTTTCGAGCAGCCGGGACAACTGCGTCTTGGCCTCATGGACGTTCACCATGGTCATGTGCGCGAGAATAGTCCGACATCATGACTTGGTCAACCAAGTCAGACGTCGCCGACGACAACACGGTCGGTTGGGCGGCAATCGGAGCTGCAGACGACGGCTGCCGGGCCGGTCCCGGCAGAGCCCGCGCCCGGATCATTGGAGCGGGAAACACCTGGTGGAGCGTCCTGTTTCGAGTCAGGGCCAATCGAGGCGGGCGGCCACCGGATAGTGATCGGACGGGTACCGCCCGTCGTCGTCGTGCAGAACCGTCCGCGCGGTGCGCACGACGAGAGGGCCGCCGACCAGGATCCAGTCGATGCGCCACACCTGGTCCTGAGGCGGCGGCGGGCCGAAGCCGTTGCTGGTGAACGGCGGACCCTGTCGTCGGTCCGCCGCCAGCCACGCATCCCGCAGCCCCTGTTCCGTCGCGATGCGCCAGGTCTCGGTATCGCCGGCGCTCGCGTTGAAGTCGCCGGTGACGACGACGGCGCTGCCGGCCGGCAACGCCGCGACGCGATCGGCGATCAACTGTGCCGAGGCGTGCTGGCGGGTCCCCCGGCGCAAGCTCAGGTGGGTGTTGAACGCGTAGATCTCGCGGCCGCTCGCGCGGTGGTACAAGCGGGCCCAGGTCACGATGCGGCCCCGCGACCGCCGAAACCGCCGCCGCGGCTCCACGCGCGGGGGCGGGGGGACGTCGGGGGTGTCGGTGAGCCAGAAGTTGCCGGAAGCGATGAGGCTCAGCTCGCGGTGCCGATAGAAGATCGGCGTGTACTCGCTGAGCCCGAGCCCGCCGTTGAGGCCGCGGTCGACACCGATCCACCGGTACTCCGGCAGCATCGTCTGCAGATACGCGATCTGGTCGTCGAGCGCCTCCTGGAGTCCGAGGATGTCCGGCGCCGCCCGGGCGATCGTCTCGACCACCACGTGCCGTCGGTGGGGCCAGGCGTTCGCGCCGTCGTCGACGTTCGACGTCCGGATGTTGAACGTCATCACGTCGAGCGACACCTGGGCCGCCGCCGGCGGCGCCAGCCACGCCCCCACCGCGGCCACCAGGAGAAACCCGAGGGCGGCGGCCCGTCCGGCTCGCACCGCGGCGCGGCTTCCGAGGCGCCGCCGGCCGAGCGCGCCGGGGACGCCGCAGCCCGCGTTCACGCCGGTCCCCGCCGGTCGCCGGTCGGCGCCTGCGGGTTCTGCACCTTGCCGAGGACCGCCGGCAGGTCTATGCCGGCCTGCTCGGCCAACTCGTGCAGCGGCGGCAGGGCCCCGATGAGTCCCCGCAGAAAGCCCGCCGTCGCCCCGTTGCCGTCCTGACCGTTGGCGCCGGAATCCCATACTGTGACCTTGTCGATTTTCAGATTCTGGATCGCCTTCACCTGCTCCGCAACCAGTTCCGGCAGTTTCTCGATGATCAGCAGCGACGGCGCCAGCTCCGGCCGGTCGGCGCAGATGCGCAGCAGGTTCTCGTAGCCGGCGGCCTTCGCGTCGAGCACCTTCCGGACGCCCTCGGCCTCGGCGAGATACCGGGCCAGCACGCCGTCGGCCTCGCCCTGGGCGATGCGGCGAATCTTCTCCGCCTCGGCCTCGGCGTCGATCTCGATCTTCTGGCGGTCGATCTGCTGCTGGGCGATCTGGGTCTTCTCGAGCCGGGCGAACTCCTGCTCCTTCTCCGCCCGGAGCACGTCGCGGGCGGCATCGGCGAGGGCGATCTCGCCGCGCCGCCTGGCCTCGGCCTGGCGCTCGGCGAGACTGGCCTCGTAGTCGGCGATGTTCGCCTTCGACTCGTTCTCGCCCTGCACGGCGGACGCCTCGAGCGAAGCGACCTTGACGCGCTGGTCCATCTCGGCCTGCTTCTTTCCCTGCGCCGACAGCGCATCCTGCTCTGCGACCACGATCTCCTGCTCGCGCATGGCGTTCGCCTCGCCGGAGACGCCCTCCGCTTCGAGCTTCGCCACCTTGATGCGCTGGTCGCGTTCCGCCTGCTTCTGCCCCGCCGCCGAGTCGGCCTGCTGGCGCGCCACCTCGACCGCCATCTCGCGGTGGGCGCTCGCCTCGCCGATCGAGCCCGATCGGTCGGCGTCGGCCACCTCGATCTTGGCCTGGTTGATGGCCTCGGACGCCGCCTTCCTGCCCAGCGCGGCGATGTAGCCCGACTCGTCGGTGATGTCCCGCACGTTGACGTTGATCAGCTCGAGCCCGATCTTGTTGACCTCGGTGCTGACGTTCTTGTTGACGAGGTCGAGGAACTTCTCGCGGTCCTGGTTGATCTCCTCGATGGAGAGGGTCGCGATGACGAGACGCATCTGGCCGAGGATGATGTCGCTGGCCTGGGCCGCGATCGCCTTCTCGTTCAGGCCGAGCAGGCGCTCGGCCGCGTTGTTCATGATGTCGGGCCGCGTGGAGATCCCGATGGTGAACGTGGACGGCGCGTTGACCCGGATGTTCTTCTTCGACAACGCGCTCGTCAGCTCGATCTCTATCGTCATCGGCTCCAGATTGAGGTAGGCGTAGCTCTGGAGCAGGGGCACGATGAACGTCCCGCCGCCGTGGAGGCAGCGGGCGGCGCGGGACCCCGCGACCTTGCCGTAGACGACGAGCACCCGGTTGGAGGGACACCGCCGGTACTGACGCGTCAGCATCGTCAGCACGAACAGCATCAACAAGACGATGGTGGCCACCACCCCGAGGGTGCCGAAGTTGATCATCTCGGTCATCCGTCACCTGCCCCCTGCATCACCGGTCGCTGTCTATCGCTGATTCCCGGCCCGCCCCGAAGCGACCCCCTCGCGGCTGCGCCACCGCCCGAGCTACCTGCAGACGCCAGCCCGGCCCTCGTCGCCTGCGGCCCCCGATTGCCGCCCAACCAGCCCGCCGGAAGCCTGCACCGTTCCACGGCGCAGACTCCTGGCCCTCGCCCCCTCCCGATGCAAGCTCCGGGCCACCCTCCGCCTGGCGCCCGCCCGGCTCATCGATGGGGACCGACGATCAGCGTCTGATCGTCTCGCACGCCGACGACGGTCGCATCGGAGAAGGCATCCAGCGCGGGACCGTCGCTGACCGCATCGAGCGTCATCAGACGGCCGGATACCGTCACCTGCACCTGTCCCTGACCGGCGTCCTTGGCGGGAACGGTCATGTACACCCGCGCGGTCTTCCCGACGGCCGTCTGCACGTCATAGGTGACGGTGCGGTTGAGGGTCCGGGTCATGTACATCAGGCCGGACGCCAGGAACATCATCGCGACCCCGAATCCGACCGCGATGACCACCGACACCGGCCGGCCGAGCCCCCAGTCGAAGCGGCAGGCGAGCCCCATCCACCCCGTGCCCATGATGAACGCCATCACCGACAGCAGCGAGAACAGCGTGAAGGAGGCGTCGGTGCCCGAATCGACGTCGACCTCGAAGTCGCCGATGACGTCGCCGAACATCGCCAGCGTGAGGCGCAGCAGGAACAGGATCGTGCCCACGAGCGCCATCGCGGAGTAGGTGACGGCGTCGCCGCCCAGCGCCGCCACATTCGACCAGTCCCAGAGCAGTTCCCAGGCACGCGCCATCATCACGCTCCCCGAGCGCCCACCCCGCCGCCCGTCGCAAAGGCCCCGCTGCGTTCGACCGGCGACGCGTCCCGCGCCTCGTCGGTCCCAGCGGGTCGCGGGGCTCCGCCACGCGCGGCCGGCCGCTCCTCACGGTGTCATTACGCCGCCCGCGCCGGGATATTCGCCAACCGGCGGCCGCGGTCATTCCGATCCGTTCGGCGCAGTCGGATCCTCGGCGGCGGGTTCGTCGCCGAACGCATCGAGCAGAATCGGCAGCAGCCCGTCCATGCTCGCGACGGCGGGACGCCGCGGCTCGAGTCCCGGCACGAACCGGTGCCCGTCGACGAGCCGATCGAGGAGGTCCGCGCGGCTCGTGACGACGTGCACCGGCACGTCCCAGGACGCGCCGGCCCCGCTCACCAGGGCCGGGGGCTGGTGGTCGCCGACCAGCACCAGCACCAGATCGCGATCCGCCCGCAGCCGGAGATAGCCGCCGATGTACGCGAATGCGTACTGCAGCGCCTCCACGTAGCTCGGGCCGAGGTTCGTCCAGTCGGCCCAGGCCGACCACGCGCGGTCGAGGTCGTCCGCGTCGTAGGGGGTCTCGGTCAGCACGCGGGCCCAGTCGGCCTGATAGGGCGGGGCCGGCACGAACGGGGCGTGGGTCGTGATGGTGGCGAAGAACACGAAGGCCGGCGGGCGGTCCGGCGGGGCGATCTCGGCCGCGTCGACGCGCGCGAGGGCGTACTGATCGTTGACGCCCCACCACCCGAACGGCGGTCCCCGGTAGTCGAGCCGCGGGTGGTCGTAGATCTCCTCGAAGCCGTAGAACGCGCCCTCGGGCCAGCCGACCAGGAGCCCCGGCATGATCGCCATGGTGCGGAAGCCGCGGCGGGAGAACAGCTTCACGACCGTGTCCCGTTCCTGCGCCATGAGACGCACGTTGGTCGCGGGGTCCCGCACCTCGGTGCCCGAGAGCAGGCTGATGTGGGCGAGCCACGACTCGCCGCCGAACGTGGTCGACTCGACGAACGCGGACGCCATGCGGCGGCCCGTCTCGCTCACCGCCGCCTCGAACCGGCGGCGGGACGGGACCAGCGCCTCGGCGAAGGCGTCCCGCTCCCAGCTCACCGCCCCGTACGACTCGAGGAAGACGACGAACACGTCGGCGCCGGCGACCCGCGACAGGTCCGAGCGTATCGCCGGAGGAGGCCCGAGGTCGCGCACGCCGGCCCCGCTCGCCTCGTAGACCAGCTCGCCGAGCTCGCCGGCGAAGGCCGGCGATACCGGCTCGGCCACCCGGATGCTCCCGGGCGCCCCGAGGCCCGCCCACTGCGCCAGACCGAGCGCCAGCACCGCGCCGGCCGCGCCCCCGAGGGCCCGGCGCGCCGCCGCGTGGCCGACGACCTCGGCGATGCTCCCCCACGCCCAGCGGGCCAACAGGTAGAGTCCCAGCGGCGCCAGGACCAGCCCCGCCACGAAGCCCGCCTTGAGCCAGGGATCGGCCACGAAGGCGAACATCGCCCCGACCTTCGGCACGTGCTGCATGTCCCAGTAGAGGTTCACCTCGCGGCCGTAGAGCGAGGCGACGGTGACCTCGACGTACCGTCCCGCCGCCAGCAGCAGCCAGGCGGCGGCCAGCCACCGCACGGCGGCGCGGAGCGGACGCCCCCAGGCGCACATCCCCACGAGCACGAGCACACCGGCCGCCGCCTCCACCGACAGATCGCGGTTGAAACGGACCCCGAGGGTGGGCCAGACGTTGGCGAAAGTGAGCGAGACGTTCACCAGCAGGAGCGCCGCGCAGAGCGCCGCGGCGCGCCGCACGGCGGCGAACCGCGCTCCGCCCCAACCAGGCGGTTTCACCACGGCTCCTGGCCGGTCACGCAGAACGGGAGCCGCCGGGCGCCGACGGCCAGCGCGGCGAGCCCGCCCACCACCGGCAGCGCGTAGCCGTTGGTCAGATACTCGGACGTGAACAGGAGGCCCATGGCGAAATGGAAGTTCAGCACCATGAGCAGCGCCACCAGGGCCGCGAGCTGCGGGCGGTAGCCGACCAGGAGCGCGAGCCCCGTGGACAACTCGCCGAGGAGCACGAGCCGGGCGAACAGCGGAACGCCGGGCATCGCGACCTGGTCGATGTACCACTTGCTGATCGTGGGCGCCGGTCCCCACCACGCCCGGAGCTGATCTTCGAGCAGGCTGCTGTCGACCGCCCAGCCCAGCTTGCCGTATCCCATGCAGATCAGGAAGATCCCCAGGACCACCGAGAGTAGCCGGAGTCCGTCGGCGCTTGAATTAGGCATCTCCAGGGCATTGTAAACCGCGTCCGGTTCGCCACAGAATGCACCGCCATGAGATGGACGCGTCCCAATCGCATCTACGGTCTGATCCGGTCCCTGGCCGTCTATCACGCGATACCGTTGCGCCAGCGTCGGCTGCGGCGGCTCTACGCGACCTTTGCCGGCGCGGGGGATCTCGTGTTCGACGTCGGCGCCCACGCCGGCAACCGCACCCGCGCCCTCGCCGCCCTCGGCTGCCGGGTCGTGGCGCTCGAGCCGCAACCGGACTTCGTGAGACTGCTCCGCCTCCTGTTCGGCAACCAGCCGCGGGTCTCGATTCTCGAAGCCGCGGTGGGCGACCACGCGGGCACCGCGACCCTGTCGGTCAGCGACCGCACCCCGACCATGACCACCCTGGCGACCGCGTGGCGCTCGGCCCGCGAGCAGGACCCGGTGTTCAGCGGCGTGCGGTGGAACCGCGACATCGACGTGGATCTGGTCACCCTCGACACCCTCATCGCCCGCTTCGGCACGCCCGCGTTCGTCAAGATCGACGTCGAAGGGGCGGAGCCGGCGGTGCTGGCCGGCCTCACCCACCCCGTCCCCGCGGTGTCGTTCGAGTATCTGCCGGACGCGCTCGACTACGCGCGCGCCTGCATCGACCGGCTGCAGGCCCTGGGAAGCTACCGTTTCAACTGGTCGATCGGCGAGTCCTACGCGCTCGCTTCCGCGGGCTGGGTGGACGGCGAGACCCTCCTCGACGCCCTCGGCACCGGCCCCGCCCGGCGCCGGTCCGGAGACGTCTACGCGCGGCTGCAGACGGAATGGCCAGGCCCGTCAAAGGTACGCAACGGGTAGCGGCCCGGGTGGTAGAGTTTGCGGCGGCGCCGATGGGGGCGACCGACCCGCCGGTGCGAGGACCAGCTCGGCTCGGATCCGGCTTCTGCGGCGACACACCTTACGCTCATTGGTTCATGCCCGAGTTCGACGCGGCCGACGTGCGGCGGTACTACGACCGGAACACCGGCAACTTCGTCGCCCACGGCGAGGGCGGCACGGCCGGGGCGCTGCATCGCGCGGTGTGGGCCCCGGGGGTCGACGATGCCGATGCCGCGTTCCACCATGTCGAGAACCGGCTCCTGGCCCACCTGCGGGACCTGCCGGCCGATGAACGGCCGGTGCACGCCGTTGATCTCGGCTGCGGCGTGGGAGGCAGCCTCTGTTACCTCGCGGCGCGCGTGCCGATTCGCGGCACCGGGCTCACCCTGAGCCCGGTGCAGGTGCGCCACGCCGAACGGCGCATCCGGGAAGCGGGGTTGTCCGATCGGGTGCGGTGTCTGGAGGCCGACTACTGCGAGCCGCCGACCGACATGCCCCCCGCCGACCTCGCGTACGCGATCGAGTCGCTGGTCCACGGACCGGATCCGGCCCGCTTCCTCGCCGCGTGCGCCCGGATGGTCCGGCCGGGAGGGCTGCTTGCGATCTGCGACGATTTTCTGCGGCCGGCCGGCGGCCCGGTGGCGCGGCGGACGGTCGCACGATTCCGGCGCGGGTGGCATCTCAATACCCTGCTCCATCCCCAAGAGCTGCGCGCCCTCGCCGAACGGGCGGGGTTCGCTCACCTTTCCACCGACGACCTCACGCCGCATCTGCGGCTCCGGCGCCCCCGCGACCGCGCGGCCGCGCTGTTCATCGCCCTCTGCGGCTGGCTGCCCCTCGACCGGACGCGGTTCGGGCACCTGGTGGGCGGCACCGCACTGCAGACCTGTCTCGCGAAAGGGTGGATCGGATACGATATCGCGCTGTTCCGCCGGGCCGCCGATGCGAAGACTCTGCCGACTGCCGGCGAGCCGCTGCCGGTCCCCGCGGACGGGCCGCAGTAAGGAGAGTGATCGATATAGAGTTGCCGACTGCGCCATGCGCAGCCCGTCTTCCACGGTTTCGCGCGCTTGGCACGCGGCAAGGTAATTTCCGTCAGCGTCCTGAGGGTCCTCCACCCTGATGTCAGACGATCCGATCCGCTACTGGCAGAGCCTGACCACGGTCGAGGCGGCGGCGCTCGCCGTGCGCGATCCGGTGATCGTGCTGCCGGTGGCCGCGGTCGAGCAGCACGGGCCCCATCTGCCGCTCTCGACCGACCTCGTGATCGGCCTCGGCGTGCTGGCCGAGGCGTTCCGCCGGCTTCCCCCGGACCTTCCGGCCCGGGCGCTGCCCCCGCAGGCGGTGGGCACCAGCGGGGAGCATCGCCGGTTCCCGGGCACGCTCAGCCTGACGCCCGAGCTGCTCGTCGAATCCGTGGTCCAGATGGGCGCCGCGGTCGGCGCCGCCGGCATACGGCGCCTCGTCGTCGCCAACAGCCATGGCGGCAACCTGTCGGCGATCGACATCGCCGCGCGCCGGCTGCGGGAGGAGCACCGCCTGCTGGTCGTCAAGACCAGCTACTTCGACGGTCCGCGCCCCGCCGGCGCGGGGCTCCCGGACGAGGAATGGCGATACGGACTGCATGGCGGCGCCGTCGAGACCGCGATGATGCGGCATCTCCGGCCGGACCTCGTGCGTCTCGACACGGTGCAGCGGTTCCCGTCCCTGGACGAGGATCTGAGCGGCACGCTGCGACACGTCTCTGCGGAGGGGGGCGCGTCGTTCGCCTGGCTCGCCGGCGATCTCAACCCGGAGGGCGTAGCCGGCGATGCGACGCTGGGGACGGCCGAGCTCGGGGCGCGCCTGGTGGCGCACTACGGACAGGTTCTGGCCGACGTGATACGGGACGCCCGCGGGTTTCCGCTGGACCGGTTGATCTGACGGGCGCCGCCGTCCCGACGACTGCTCCGGTTCGACGCGAGTGGCGGTCGGACGGTCAGGGCCCGCCGAGAAGGACCGGCCGAGTAGCGGCATCCCATTGTCGGCGGGGAGACGACTCATGAGCAGGTTTGCCATCCGAACGGCGACGCGCGGCGATCTGGAGACGATCGTCGACTTCAATGCCCGACTCGCCGAGGAGAGCGAAGGCATGCTTCTCGATCGTGCGACGCTGCGCAACGGCGTGCAGGGGGTGCTGTCGCACCCGCCGCGCGGCTCGTACTACCTGGCGTGTGACGGGGGCATGGTCGTCGGTCAGATGATGCACACCCGCGAGTGGAGCGACTGGCGCAACGGCGACATCTGGTGGATCCAGAGCGTCTACGTGCATCCCGACTACCGCCGCCGGAGCGTATGCCGTTCGCTGTACGCCCATCTGAAGGGGCTGGCGGCGGCAGATCCGGGTGTGGTGGGGCTGAGGCTCTACGTGGAACGCGAGAACGCGACCGCGCAGGCCACCTATGCGGGCCTGGGGATGCAGAGCGCCGGCTATCTGGTGATGCAGGACCTGTTCCGTGAGGTCGGGTGAGACGCGCGGGGCGCTACCGGAACGGCGCAGGGCGTGCAGGCCTGCGACGACCGGCTCCGACGTTTTGCGGGCCGGACCGCGCTCGCGCGAGGCCCGCGAACGACGCGCGGCCCCGTCCGCACTACGCCCGCCTGAGGCGCGCCCGGCTACTCGTTGCCGTGCGCGCCGGAAAGCATGTCGGTGAGCCAGTGGCCCGCCCGGTTGACCTTGGCCGTGACATAGGGCAGATTGTGGCGATTGAGCGTTCCGAACAGCGGCTGCCGTTCGACCACGTCGATGCCCCCGTCGCGCAGCGCCTCGACCTTGTTCGGGTTGTTGGTCAGCAGCAGCACGCGCTGGATCTGCAGATGCCGGAGCATCTCCACCGCTGCATGGTAGCGCCGCTCGTCATCGCCGAACCCCAGCACCTCGTCGGCGTCCACGGTGTCGAGACCGGTATGCTGCAACGAGTAGGCGCGCAGCTTGTTTCCGAGCCCGATGCCGCGCCCCTCCTGGGCCAGATAGAGCAGCACGCCCCCGCCGCCGGCGGTGAAGACGCGCAGGCTCCCCCGCAACTGCTCGCCGCAGTCGCAGCGGAGGCTGCCGAAGAGGTCGCCGGTGAGGCAGGCGGAATGCAGCCGGACCGGCACCGGATCCGGCCAGCCCGCGGGGTCCCCAATCAGCACCGCGACGTGCTCGCGGAAGCTGTTCCCCTCGCGGAACACCATGAAGCGGGCGTCCTCGGCATGCTCCAGAGGCACCGGACCGTCGCTGACATGGGTGACCTCGACGCGCTCGTCCGAGGCCAGCGCCTCGACCTGCAGGGTGGACACGGAGAGGATCGCCCCGCTGGCCAGCCCCGCGCCCAGCTCCCCGGCTCCCCGGCCGTTTATCGGAACCCCCACGATGGCCGGCAGCAGCCCCCCCAGCCGCGCCAGGGCCAGTCCGCTCGTCTCCGGCGTCGTGGCCGGCCGGGGATCGAGCTCCGGCGCACTGTACCGGCCGGCCGCCGTGCACAGGCGCAGAATCTGTTCGGGCCGCGTCGCCCCGTTCAACCCCAGGCTCAGATTCCGGGGCGGACCGCTGTCGACCAGGCCCATGGCCTGCGCCCGGTGGTGGGTCACGGCGAGACGGGGCGCGGTGTCGAGCCGGCGCAGGGTCTCGAGGGTCTGTTGACTCAGCGTCTCCACCGTAGCCAGCAACACGTCCGGTTCCCCGGCGGGGCCGGACGACCCGGTGACATACAGAGGCCGTCCCTGTCGAAGGTCGAACAGCCCGCGTTCCGCCTCGTACCTGCTTGGAATCACTGTCTCGCGCCTGCGCCTCCGGAGAATGACGACGTTCAGGCGACGATGGAGCACCGGTGTCGCCTGTGTTGACCGAAACCACCGCCTGGAGACTGCTGTGTGCGGTGTCTCGCGACACGCTCGCGAAGAACCGCACCGTCCGGGAACATCATAGTCCAAGCGGCGACGTCTGGCTGCACGTAGACCCCGGCGGCGCCTGGCGAACCTCGGCGCCGGCGAGCGACGCGGCGCGGGAGCTCCTGGACCTCTATCTGCCGCTGCAGCTCGAATCCGATCCGGTCATCGGCCAGATCGGCCAGAGCCTGGACGGCCGCATCGCGACCGAACAGGGGCATTCTCACTACATCACCGGCCCCGCGGACATCCGCCGTCTGCACCGGTTGCGGGCGCTCGTCGACGCCGTCATCGTCGGGGCCGGCACCGTCGCGGCGGACGACCCCCGCCTCACGGTGCGGCAGGTGGAAGGCGAGAACCCGGTGCGCGTGGTCCTCGACCCGAACGGCCGCCTCGACGACGATCGGACGGTCTTTCGCGACGGAGCGGCGCGGACCGTGATCGTCCGCCGCGCTCCCGCCGGTGGTACCCGCGCCCGGCCGACGCGGGACCTGCTCGAGCTGCCGGCCGACGAGTCGTCCGCCGACGGCCGCGTCGCCCCGTCCGCGATCCTCGCTGCCCTGCGCGCGCAGGGACTGTCGCGCATCCTGGTCGAGGGAGGTGGGGTGACCGTCTCACGGTTTCTCGAAGCCGGGGTGCTCACCCGCCTGCACGTCACGGTCGCGCCGATGGTCATCGGATCGGGCCGCCACGCTCTCACCCTGCCACCGGTCCCGTCCCTCGACCACGCCCTCCGCCCGCCGTGCCGGCGGTTCCCGCTCGGGGACGACGTGCTGTTCGACCTGGATCTGCGCTGACTCGCCGGGCGGCCGGGCGCGGGAGTGTCCGCGCCGGAGGCCGAGGGTCAGGAAGACGGCGCCGGGCACGCTTCCCACCAGCACCAGGAGCCCGTAGGCGACCGACACCACAACGCCGTCGGCCGCGGTCAACCCCACCGCGCCCCAGAGGACGGCGGCGGCCCCTTCGCGCAGCCCCCAGCCGGCCACCGTGACCGGGATCAGCATCGACATGAGGACGGGGGCGACCAGGGGGAGCAGGACCGGCCACGGCGTCTCGACTCCCACCGCTCTCGCCGCCAGGAGGTAGGTCGCCAGATACGTCGCGACGACCACGAGGGCGCTGGCGAACTGCGCCGCGAACGCGCCGGGCGACAGGTGGGCGGCGCCGACCTCCGCCAGAACCGGCCCGAACAGCGACCATTCGGACGACTGGCGGCGCATCCACACGACCATCGTGGCGACGAGGACTCCCGCCAGCAGACCCGCCCCGATCATGACCGGCCGGGACCCGGGAGCCACGGTGACCGGGAGAAAGAGCAGGGAGACGCCGGCCGCCGTCGTCATCACCACCTGGGCCGACAGGCGTTCGAACACCACCGCCCGCACCGCCGGCCCCCTCGGGGCCTGGACCCGGATCTGCGACCGCACCTGGCGCCAGGCCCGGGCGACGTCACCGAGGACGCCGCCGGGAAGGACCTGATTGAGGAAGATGGACAGGTAGTACTCGCGCCAGGCGACCGGCCACGGGAGGTCGACGCCCAGCCGGCGGGCGGTGAAGCTCCAGCGCCAGGCGAGCACCGCCACCTGCGCGACGGAGACCGCGAGCGCCGCCAGCACCCAGGACGGCCGCATCGACGCCAGCCGCGACACCACCGCGCCGGCGTCGAGCCACGCGGCGAGACCGGCCAGCAGGCCGACACTGACCGCGGCCCGGAGGCCGATCGCGAGGCGTCCGAGGTCGCGCCGCGGCAGCTCCGCTGCCGGCATCCCGTCCCGACTCATGCGGGACCACCCGGCAGCGCGAGCAGATCGCGGTGCCCGACCGTCACCCGGAACGACCCCCGCGACACGGCCGTCCGGCGGCGCACCGACCACGCGCCGACCCGAGCCGCCATCTCCGGCCGGAGCCCGGCCGCCGCTTCCGCCCATCCCTCGACGAGCCGGGCCGCCAGCCCGCCGTCGGCGGCATCGAGCCCCCAACCGCTCCCCTCGAGCCAGGTGCTGTATCCGGCCTCGCGGAAGAGACGCGCCGCGAGCGGGGCGGCGGCGGGTCCCAGGGCCGGGCCGAATCCCTTGTCGCTCCGCTGATGCCGGTTGACGGCGTCCCGCACCAGGCCGTCGTCCGGGTCGTCGTCGACCCGCCATCCGGCCGCCGATTCCGTCATCCACTGCACCTCACCGTCATACGTCAACGCGAAGTACGCGCCGCAGGCGTTGTCCGCGCACCGGCGCACCAGCCCCGCGAGCCACGATTCGGAGACCAGATCCAGCAGCGCCGACGCCGTCACCAGGTGCGCTTCCGCGACGACCGCGAGCCCGTCCGCGGCCAGGTCCCGGGACACCGCGGTCACCGTCTCGACCTCCGGAGGCGCCTCGAGGCGCTGCAACCGGTCCACGTGCCGCGGGTCGTGATCCACGAGCGTCCAGCGCTGCCCCGGCGGCAGCCGCGGAGCCAGGTATCGCAGGTTCGCGCCGGTCCCGCTGCCGAGATCGACGACCCGGGTCCAGCCGTGCCGCCGCCACGCCGCGCACAACCGCGCCGGCAGCATCGGGGCCCGGGCTCGCCGGTCCGCCGCCTCGCGCAGCCCCAGCCAGTCGGCGTCAAACGTCTCCATCGGGCGTCAATGCCAGTATCGCCTCGGCGAACCGACCGGCAGCATCCTGCCAATCCGGCAACCGCGCCGCATGGCGGCGAGCCGCCGCCGCGAGGCTCCGGCGGCGAGCGGCGCCGCCGGGTTCGCGCAGGAGGCGGTCGAGCGCGCCGGCCAGGGCCGCCTCGTCGCCGGGCGCGACGAGCACCCCGGCATCGGCCGGCACGGTATGGGGAATCGCCCCCCCGGTGGTGCTGACGACCGGAAGCCCCCGCGCCAGTGCATCCGCCAGCGCCATGCCGTATCCCTCGTAGTACGAGGGCAACACGAACAGCGAGGCCCGATGATACAGGCGGTCGAGCTCGGCCGCATCGCACTCGCCGGTGAATCGCAGCCGGTCGGCGAGGCCGGCCTCGCGCGCGAACTCCGTGACCCCGGCCGCGTAGTCCGGCTCCCGTTCGAGACTGCCGGCGCAGACGCAGCGCCACGGCAGCGCCGCGAGCCCGGCCAGGGCGGCGGCCAGCACCCGCTGACCCTTGCGCGGCGTCACCGAGCCCACCGACAGCAACAGCGGGGGGTCTCCCGGCGCCGGACCGGCGGCGGGAAGCACCGGGTCGGTACCGGGGAAGGCCACCCGCACCCGCGCCGGGGCCACGCCATACGCCTCGAGACGCCGGGCGGTGAACGCGCTGGTGACCAGCACGCCGGCGCAGGCGGCCAGCGCCTCCCGTTCCAGGGCCGCGAACCGCGTGCGCCGGGATGCGTCCAGCCCCGTCTCGTCCGCCAGCGGATGATGCACGAGAGCCAGAATGCGCAGCCGGGCGCGCTCGGCGCGCACCGGGGCCGGCAGCCCGCCGAGGGCCAGCCCGTCGACGAGCACCCGGTCTCCGTCGGGGAGGCCGGCCAGGGCCGCGCTCATCCGGGCCCCGGTGCGGACATCGGCCGCCGGAAAGCTGCCGGCCACGCTGTGGACGTCGACCCGCCAGCCCCGGGCGCGGAGCCCGTCGACCATTCGCCGGTCGTAGATGTAGCCTCCGGTCTGCTGGTCGAGGGGGCCGGGGACGACGACGTGCAGGCGGACCGCGGTCACACCACGGGACCCTCGTAGCTGGCCCAGGCGACGTGCGACTCGTGCAGCGCGACGCAGATGGAGGCGAGGCCGCGCGCACCCGGCCCCAGACGCCCTTCCCGCGCGGCCTGCGCAAGCTGGTCGAAGAGGAACCGCGCGAGGAACTCGGTCGTGGTGTTCCGCCCCGCGAACGCCGGCTCCTCGTCGAGGTTGCGGTAGTTCAGGTCCGCGAGGACCGCGGCCAGACACTGGCTCGCCAACCCGATGTCCACCACCAGGCCGTCGCCGTCCAGCTCCTGGCGGCGGAAGGTGGCGTCGACGACATAGGTCGCCCCGTGCAGGCGCCGGGCCGGACCGAAGACGTCGCCCTCGAAGCTGTGGGCGATCATGAAGTGGTCGCGAACGTTGAGGCTGTACATGGTTCAGAGGACCGACGGGGTCAATAGCGAATCCGATGGCAGAGCGTGTCCCCGGGCGCCTGGCTCACGCGCGCCATGACGCGCGGCAGGTCATCGAAACGGTCTTCACCGGTGATCAGCGCATCGAGCCGGGCGTCGCCGAGCAGGGTCAGGGCCAGCGCCAACCGTCGCGCGTGGTCCCACCGCGGCGTGCGGGCGGCCGCGAGGCGGCCGACCTGGCTGCTCCGCAACGTCAGCCGCCGGGCGTGAAACGCTTCGCCCAACGGCAGCGGCACCGACCGGTCGCCGTACCAGCTCGCCTCGACGATGACGCCCTCCACCCCCGCCGCCGCGAGGGCGGCGGCCAGTCCGTCCGGATGGCCGCTGGCATGGATGACCAGATCGGCGTCGTCGCGCTCCGGCGGCGTCGTGCGAAACGGGATCTCCAACGCCGCGGCGACCGGCCCGCGCGCGGGGTTGGGATCGACCAGGGTCAGCGCGGCGCCGGGTATCCCCCGGCACAGCCAGGCGCAGAGCAGTCCCACCACGCCCCCGCCCACGACGACGATACGGTCGCCGACGACGGGGCGGGCGTCCCACAGCACGTTCACCGCGGTCTCCATGTTCGCCGCCAGCACTGCACGGCCGGGCGGGACCCCGGCGGGCACGCGGGCCACCGCACTCCGCGGAACGGCATAGCGATCCTGATGGGGATAGAGACAGAAGACCACCTGTCCGGCGAGGCCGTCCGGACCCTCGACCACCCGACCGACGTTGCTGTAGCCGTACTTGACGGGACCGGGAAACTCTCCCTCCTGGAACGGCGCCCGCATCGCCTGATACTGTGAGGGCGGCACTTCGCCGCGGAACACCAGCGCCTCGGTCCCGCGGCTGATGCCCGAGTAGAGCGTGCGGATCGACAGCTCGTGGTCCCGCCGCGGGGGCAGGCGTGCGCCCACGATGGCGCCGCGGCCGGGCGCCTCGATCCAGAACTGACGTGCGGTGGTCGACTCCGCCATGACGAGTCCAGCGCCGACACCTTATCGCAAAACCATGCCGGCGACGACGTCCCACGCCCCCCTTCGTCCACCGGTCCACGGCCGGGGCCGCGTCGCCGCGGAGCTGGCCGCCGGTCTGGTGCCCCTGCTGCTCGCCGCGGGGGCGACCGCGCGGCGATTCGAGCTGCCCCGCGACTACCTCCTCACCGCGGTGGCGGCCTACGGTCTCTTCGCAGCGGCCGTCCAGAGCCTCCTGCCGGCGCAGCCCTGGCCCGGGCTGGGCCCCGCCAACCAGGTCACGGTCGGCCGGGGCACGCTGGTCTTCGCGCTCGCGGCGCTGGTGCTCCACCCGCAGGTCCTGTCGGACGCCGGCCACTGGTGGGTCATCGGCCTCGCGACCCTCGCCCTGGGCCTCGACGGCGTCGACGGACAGGTGGCGCGGCGCACCGGCACCGCCAGCGCCTTCGGCGCCCGCTTCGACATGGAGCTCGACTCGTTCCTGATGCTGGTGCTGGCCGCACTGGTCTGGCGGAGCGGACGGATCGACGCCTGGATTCTGCTGCTCGGCGCACCCCGCTATCTCTTCGTCGCCGCCGGCTGGCTCCGACCGTGGCTGCGGGCTCCCCTGCCGCAACGGCTGCGCCGGAAAGCGGGTTGCGTGGCGCAGGGCATCGCCCTGGTCGTCTGCCTCGCCCCGATAGTCCCCGCGACGCTGGCCGCCGCCGGAGCGGCCATCACCCTCGTGCTGCTGATCGGTTCTTTCGCCCTGGACATCCGCTGGCTGTTCGCGCACCGAGAGGAAGGACGCTCGTCAGACCGAGGCGCATGAGACGCGGGCGGCCACGGCGCCGCGGTTCACGGCTCGTCGTCCAGGCGCTGCCAGCGCAACGTCCCGAAGTTGACGAACGGCCCCCCGTCGACGGACATGCGCATGCGAACTTCGTAGAAGAACGGCGACAGGATGAAGGTGCGGCCGACAAGCCGAACCCGGCTGCCCTGACGCTTGATCGGCGCCGCCTCCCAGTGGTGCGAAAAGTAGCCGCCGGGATCGCCGCCGACCCGACCGACCTTGAGGAGCTCGAATCCGCGGCTGTCCTCCTCGAGGCGCACCATGTAGTCCATGCGCCGGTCGTAGACGAGGAGGGACTCGACGGTCACGTCCCCGTCGAGGGTGGCCGCCTCGATCGTGCTCCCGTAGTTGCACCCGTCCAGATGCCGTACCGTCTCGGTGCCCACGAACTCGCTCGACGCGCCCAACGGCGAATCCGGCAGCACGCCTTCCACCTCCCAGCGCCCGAGAAAGTAATGCGGATCGAACGGGGCCGGGTCGTCGCCTTCGTTGTCGCCCTCCACCCCGAGGGTCGGCCGCCGCAGGGCGTTGAGCCGGGCAATGAGATCGAGCTCCTGTTCCGTCAGACACTGCCCCGCCACGTCGGTCTCGCCCGGCCGGAGCTTCACGATCGGCTCAGCTTCCAGCTCACGGGGGGTCTGCGCCGCCCCCCCCGCCGCGATCGTCAGAAACAGGATTGCCGATACCGCCGCGTTCCGCATGATGTCTCCTGTCGGCCCCGCTCGCAGTCGCAGGCGGGAACCGAACGGGCAGGACGGGGCCGGCGCAAGCGCACGGCCCCGTCCTGCCCGGCGTCGCCGCCGGTCTACTCGCCGGCCGGGGTCTCCTCGACCAGCGTGTAGCCGACGTTCGTCAGATACATGTCGTCCCAGCTCTGCTCGGACCAGTAGACCTCCTTGTGCGGAGCGGGATTGCGTCGATTGTTGCGCGAGTTGTCGTAGCGGGCTACCGACTTCACGGTGCTGCCCGCCGGCACCCGGATCGGCTCGGCGAGCTCGTAATCGAACTGCCAGTCGAAGTCGTAGTTGGGGACCCGCAGCAGCACTTCCTCGCGGCCGTCGGGATAGGTCAGCACCCAGGTGAAGTCCTTGCCCCGCACGTGGGCGTGGACGAACAGGGACTGGATGATCGCATCGTTCTGGAAGCCCCCGATACCGGTGACCGTCCAGTTTCCGTCGTTCGGGGGAATCGGCGCGAGCAGTGGATTCAGCCCCTGTCCCACCTGCCGGGACGACGCGGCGGCGCGGCGCTCCTCGGGCGACAACGGCGGCGGCGCGACCAGTTGCGATCCTTCGGAAGTGATCTCTCGCAGGCCGAGGCTGCGGACCCGCTGCGTGCTCGCTTCGGTCGCCAGCCACGCCCCGATCGACGGCCGCGCCGTCTCCGGCTTGCCGGTGGCCTGATAGTGCAGGTTCCAGATGATGTAGTCGAAGAGATCCCCGCGGATCTCGCGCACCTGACCGGGGCGGGCCACGTCGGCGCCGACGCCCGGAATGTACGGGCCGAAGCCGGCCCGCTGCGCGGCGGCCTCGTCCAGGGCTTCCGGATCCAGCTCACGCCGCCGGGCACGCCCGTCCGCGGTCAGCCCGGCCACCTCGTCCGCATCGACGCCGGGGTCGGGAACCGGTACGTAGTCCACCTCGGGACCGCCGGCCCACGCCGATCCGGCGCCGAGCACCATGCCGGTCGGCATGTTCACGAGACGGGTGGTGATGTGATGCGTCGCGGCATAGTTCCCGGGCCGCACCTGCGTCGCCGACACCGTCATCACGTCATCGAACGGCAACGGGGTGTAGAGATTGAAGTTCGGCGTCTCCCCGTCCGCCTCGACATGCCACGCGAGCGGGAACTCGATGACGTAGTCCGGTTCCGCCCCGGATGGATGACTCCAACCCGCGGCCGAGAAACGCGGGGCGGCCGGCGCCGGCCCGGTTCCCTGCGGGGCTCCGGCATCCGCCCAGGCGACGATGGTCGCGATCTGCTCTTCGCTCAGACTCTTGTCGTTCGAGAACTTGCCGAACCGCGGGTCTGCGAACCAGGGCGGCATCTCGCGCGAGGCGACCTTCGCCTTGATGGCGCGCGCCCAGGGTCGCGCTTCCCGGTAGGTCAACAGGGACATCGGCGCCACCTGGTTCGGCCGGTGACAGCTCGTGCAGTTCTCAAGCAGAATGGGGCCGACATCCTGATTGTAGGTCGGAGTTTCTGCCGCCCCCGCACCCTCGGCCGCCGCGCCGGCGCCGCCCGCCAGCGACAGCACGACGACACCCGCCGCCACGATGATCGCACGCATGATCGATGTCTCCCTGTTTCGAAGATTCCGGATGGTGCGTCTCGACGTCGGCCCGCACCACTATCGCCGTCGCGCCCGCAACGGATCAGCGGGCTGCGGGCGCGACCGGCGGCGCCGACCCGCCGAGGAACAGCCGCTCGCCGTCCGCGAGCTCGAAGTTCCTGCCCACGCCCTTGGGCGTCCCGTCCTTGGCGTAGTAGCCCTCGACGGTCAGCTCGATCCCGATCTCGAGGGTGTTCTTCGTGACCCCGTTCCGGATCAGCTCGTTCGGGCTCCCGCCCTCGATCATCCACCGCACCAGCTTCCCTTCCTCGTCCTCGATGTCCATGTGGAACCAGGAGTGCGGATTGATCATCTCCCACCGGACGAGCGTGCCGGTCAGCGTCAGCGGCTTCTCGACGTCGAACTCGGCGGAGAAGGCATGATGGGTCGACACCGGAGCGGCGGCGAGCAGGACTCCGACGCCGACGACGACACAAGCGAGTTTCGTGCGCATAAGAATTCCCTCCTCAATGTTACCGGCCGGCATCCTCGGGTTGCTTGCGGAGGTGCCCGTAGATCAGATCTTCCACGAACTCGACGCACCGGAACTCCAGAACCCGCGCGTTCTCTTCCACCCGTCGATAGAGGGCCATCCGCATCGTCCAGGGCCGCGTGAACACGTTCGGGTCCTCGAGGGTGACCTCGTACCAGAGCGTGTCCGGACTCCGCGGCGTGATGCGCTCCACCACGTGCAACGCCTCGCTGTGGAAGTTGCCCGACTGATCGAACCAGGTCTGCCCGTTGAACCCGGTGGTGTCGAGGACGAGGGTGTCGCCGTCCCAGTGTCCGTTCGACCACCCCATCCAGCTGTCGGCCGGGGCCTCCATCTGGTTCTCCATGTACACCGTGCGCACGGCGCCGGCGAACTCGTGGAGGATCATGATGTGGGCTCGGCTCTGGACGATCTGCACCGGGAAAGGCATGTACATGCCGCGCGGCACGCCCGGCAGGTAGCACTTGATGGCGGGGTCGCGCTCGAGCCGGTTGGCGCGGTTCTCGTTCCGCTGGGCCAGGGCCTCCGGCGTGTACGGGATCGCGTCGCCGTCGATGGCCCCGAGACCGGCCGGCACCGCGGACAGCGCGCCCAGCTCGCGCACCACGCTCGGCCCCGCCGAATGCGGCTCCACGTCCCAGTGGGCGGAGCTCAGGGCCTGCCAGATCCCGTTGAGATCGGGGTTCCCGTCCGGCCCCCGAGGCGCCCGATACTCCGAGGTCTGGCCCGCCGCGGCCGCCGCCGCCAGCGCGACCACGGCCGCCAACGTCATCGTCGATAGCCGAGTATGCATCGTCATGTCACCTGTCCCTGGACTGGTCCGCCTCCTCGGCGGCACGCCGCTCTTCGAGACGGGCGCCGACGAGCGTGTTGTAGAGCCCGTAGTTGCCCTCGTGGCACGCGAACTCGAACAGCGGGCCCCGGGTCCTCTGCATCAGATTCTCGGCCGTCCACGGGCGATCCCAGGCCCCCGGATCGCCGACCGTGAACCGGTACGCGATCACGTCGTCGGACACCCGGGTGAAGCGCTCGGTCACCGTCATCCGATCGCCGGACCCCTGGAACGGGTTCCTGCCGTTGAAGTTCGTGGTTTCCACCACCAGCGAGTCGCCGTCCCAATGCCCCCGCGACAACCCGATCCACTGCTGCACGTCCGACGGGGGCGCCGCCGGGTCGTCGAGCGGGATGATCCGCGCGTCGTGAATCATCTCGGACAGGATCATCACGTGGCCGGCCGACTGCACGATGTGGTAGTTGGCGTTGTACCCGCTGGGCATCAGCGGGGGGCCGACCCCCCGCATGATGATGCACCGATCGTCGAGCTGGTTGGCCTCGGCGGAGTCCCACCGCCCGCCGAGCCGCGCCTGCGCCTCGGCCCGCTCCGCCGCCAGGCGCTCCCCCGCGGCGTTGACCGGCGGCAGGCGTCCGTCCGGGGGATCGACGATCATCGACGTGCGCAGGTTCTCGGCCCGCGCCGCCTGACTGCGGTCGAGCCCGAACTGGGTGAAGTCGTAGTGCACGTCGGGAATGGTGCCCGGCTCGGTCTGCGCGCTCTCGCGGCCGGCCGCGCCGCTCACGATCAGCGCCAGCTCCTCCGGGGTATAGAACGTACCCGTCACCCCCTCCCGCCGCTCCAGCGGCGTGTAGGTCTGGTTCGACCAGAAGCCCTGCAGATCCGGGTGGCCGCCGGGTGTCCGGGGCACCTGGTAGGTTCCGTCCGCCTGGCCCGATCCGGCCGCCTCCTGCGCGGCGACGGAGCCCGGCGCCGCGAGCCCCAGCCCGGCCAGGGCGACCAGCCAGCCGCTCGACACGATGTCTCGACGAAGCATCTGAACGCTCCTTCTCCGCATGCCCTCCGCATGACATCTGCCGGATTTCGATGCACGCGGGGCCGCGGGTCCCCGCAATTATCACCCAATTCGGACACCGCCCGCGACACCAAAATCCCCGGGTGCGCCACCCGCCGTCTCGCCGGTCGTGGTACGATGTCGCATCGACATGAACGGGTGGCCGAGGAGAGTCCAGTCCGCGCCCGAGCCGGCAACCGGTTCCGGAGGGGCGGTTCCCCGCGGTTTCGGGTTCCACGGGGTGGACGGGCGGTTCCTCGGTATAATGAATGGTCGACATGTCTGACACTCCTGCCGACGCGATGCCGAACGAAAAACCCCAGCCGGCCACGGTTCCCGTTACCGGCGATGACGACCGGGCGACGACCGCGGATGCCGAGGCGTTGAAGCTGGTGGTGCCCGCCGGCACGGTCGCCGGCGGGACGGTATTGGCGACGTTGCGCAACTGGAACCGTCGGCGGCAGTCGCGAAAGGGGGGGCGCAACGACGGTTCGCCCGCCGCCGAGGCCCTGAACACTGCGCATCCCCCGTTGCGTTCCGGCATCAGCGCGCCGCCGGCCGCTGGCGCTGCCGCCGAGTCTGCCGGAGCCGAGGCCGGGCCGGTGGGACTCCCGCATCCGACTCCGGCCGCGAACGAGCCGGACCTCGCATCCGAAGCAGCCCCCCCGACAGGCCCCGGCGCCATCGCGATGAGCTCCCCCGCCGAGGGGGCGCCGCTTCCGGCCGACGTCGCGAACCATCCCCTCGCGACCAGCGAGCCGCCCGTCGACAGCCCCGCGCCCGAGAACGCCGCCGCGAACCAGGACTCGGCCGCCACGAACCAGGACTCGATTGCCGAGCGGCGCGCCGCGGCCCGGCAGGGCGGCGGCCAGGAGCGCATTGATGCGCAGCACGCCCGCGGCAAGCTGACCGCGCGCGAGCGCATCAAGCGCATGCTGGACGCCGACTCGTTCGAGGAGATCGCCCCGTACGTCGAGCATCGCCACGCCGGCTTCGGGCTCGAGAAGAGCCGGCACGCCGGGGACGGGGTCGTCACCGGGTTCGGCCTCATCGACGGCCGGCGCGTGGCCATCTTCGCGCAGGACTTCACGGTGCTCGGCGGGTCGTTCTCCGAAGTCCAGGCGTTGAAGGTGGGACGGCTGCTCGAGGCGGCCACGAGCAGCGGGTTGCCGATCATCGCGCTGCTCGACTCGGTCGGGGCCCGCATCCAGGAAGGCGTCTGGAGCCTCGCGGGGTTCGGCGACCTGTTCTGGCGCAACACCCAGGCGAGCGGCGTGGTGCCGCAGATCAGCCTCATGCTGGGGCCGTGCGCGGGGGGCGCCGTCTATTCGCCGGGACTGACCGACTTCGTGGTGATGACCCGCGGCAACAGCTTCATGTTCATCACCGGGCCGGATGTCATCCAGACCGTCACCGGCGAAGAGGTCGACGCGGAGACGCTGGGCGGCGCCACCACCCACGCGGCGGGCTCGGGCGTCGCGCATTTCGTGGCGGACGACGAGAACGGCGCGTTCGCGCTGACGCGGCGGCTGCTGGGATACCTCCCGTCCAACAACGTCGACGATCCGCCGGCGCTTCCGCCGGACGACGCCCTGGCCCCGGACGCGGCGGCCCTCGACGGGCTCATTCCGGAATCGGCGGAGCTGTCCTACGACATCCGGGACGCCATCGCGCTGATCGCCGACCGTGACTCGTTTCTCGAGGTGCAGGCGGACTTCGCGCCGAACGCGGTCGTCGGATTCGCCCGTTTGAGCGGCCGGGTGGCGGCGGTCGTGGCGAATCAGCCGGCCCATCTCGCTGGCGTCCTCGACATCGACGCCTCGGACAAGATCGCCCGGTTCATCCGGTTCTCGGACGCGTTCAACATCCCGATCGTGACCTTGGTGGACTGCCCCGGCTTCCTTCCCGGCAGCGGGCAGGAGCGCAAGGGCATCATCCGTCACGGCGCCAAGATCGTGTACGCCTACTCGGAGGCGACCGTACCCAAGGTCTCGGTGGTGCTCCGGAAGGCCTACGGCGGCGCCTACATCGTGATGAGCAGCAAGATGATCCGCACCGACGTGTGTCTCGCCTGGCCGACGGCCGAGATCGCGGTCATGGGTCCGAAGGGCGCCGTCAATATCCTCTACGCCCGGCAACTCGCGGCGGTCGATCCGGCCGAACGCGAGGCCGAGCGGAGCCGGCTCGAGGATGCGTTCCAGGAGAAGTTCAACTCGCCGTTCGTGGCCGCGGCGGCCGGGCACGTCGACGACGTGATCTATCCGCGCGAGACCCGGGCGCGGGTGACGGCGGCGCTCGACTTCCTCAAGGACAAGCAGACCGCCACCGTGCCGAAGAAGCACGGGAACATTCCGCTGTAATGCTCTCCCAACTCGAGACGGTGCTGGAGATCTCCGCCTATGGCACCGTCATCCTCTTTGCGGCGCTGGCCGGACTGCTCGGCCTGATGTACCTGCTGACCGCGCAGTGGCCGGCCCGCGCCGCGCAATGGCTGCTCGAGACGGTTCCCGGCTCCGAGCCGGCGACGTTCGGCCGGATCACCGATGCCGAGCGGGAGCGGAAGCTTCGCGCCGTCGCGATTGCGGTGGCGGTGGCGCGCGCGACCGCCGTGCCGTCTCCGAGCCTACCGGATCGGACCCTGTCCCAGTGGCGGCACATGCACCTCGCCCGCCGCCTGAGCGGCCAGGCGCCGCGGACGAGGGCGCGATCGTGAGCCGTTATCGAGTCACCGTCGACGGCCGGCGGTACTACGTGGAGATCGACGACCCGCACGCCCGTCCCGTCACCGCGACGGTGTCCGGCTCGACCTTCTCGGTCGACGTGGAGCCGTCCGACAGCACCGACGTGCCGTTGAGCGACCCGGCGCCGCGAGCGGGGATACGGCAGACCCACTCGGCCGGGGCCCCGGCGACGACCGCCGCGCCGGGCGATCCCGACCGGATGATCGCCCCAATCCCCGGGGTGGTCGCCGCGATCGCGATCGCGGCCGGGCAGACCGTCGTCCGCGGCGACGAGCTGATCACCCTTGAGGCCATGAAGATGATGAACGTCATCCGATCGCCGCGAGACGGCCGGATCGACACCGTGCACGTGGCCCAGGGCAGCCGGGTCGCCCAAGGCGAACCGCTGATATCCTTCGTGCCCTGAGCCTCGCGCCTCAACCGCCGGTTTCAGGCACACCGTCCGCCCCTCGGCGGAAGCGCGCACCGGTCTTCATGCCCTACATTCCCTCGATCGGCCCCGAAGCGCTGTTGATGTTCGCCATCGGCGGACTCCTGATCTACCTGGCGATCGGGAAGGAGTACGAACCGACCCTGCTGCTTCCCATCGGCTTCGGCGTGCTGCTCGGCAACCTGCCGAACTCGCCGATGAACCAGCCGGACGGCATGCTCCACCTGCTGATCGAGTTCGGCATCGAGACCGAGCTCTTCCCGCTGTTCATCTTCATCGGCATCGGGGCGATGATGGATTTTCGCCCGCTGCTGTCGCAGCCGGTGTTCGCCCTGCTCGGGGCGGCCGGCCAGCTCGGCATCTTCGCCACTCTCATCCTCGCCACCCTCTTCGGGTTCCCCCTGAACCAGGCCGCCTCGATCGCCGTGATCGGCGCCATCGACGGCCCCACCAGCATCTACGTCTCGTCCCTGCTCGCCCCGGAGCTGCTGGCTCCGATCGCGGTCACCGCCTACTCCTACATGAGCCTGGTCCCGATCATCCAGCCCCCGTTGATGCGGCTCTTCACCACGAAGGCGGAGCGCCGCATCCGCATGGAGTACGCCCCGCGGCCGGTCCCGCGCGGCGCGG
This sequence comes from Vicinamibacterales bacterium, assembly GCA_965215895.1. Lineage (GTDB taxonomy): Bacteria > Acidobacteriota > Vicinamibacteria > Vicinamibacterales > UBA8438 > JAJEEA01. Next base: position 226,013 of record CBDCEY010000004.1, read on the forward strand.
TCATCGCCTTCCCCATCGTGGTGACGATTCTCGTCGGCATTCTCGTGCCGCCCTCGGCGCCGCTCGTGGCGACGCTGATGTTCGGGAACCTCTTGAAGGAGTCGGGCGTCGTCGCCCAGCTCGCGAGCACCGCGTCCAACGAGCTCGCCAACCTGTCGACGATCTTCCTGGGGCTCACCGTCGGCAGCCTGATGCAGGCCGACACGTTCCTGCAGTCGACGACCCTGTTCATCCTCGGCCTGGGCCTCTTCGCGTTCGCGCTCGACACCATCGCGGGAATATTGTTCGGCAAGGTCCTCTGCGCGGTGACGCGCGGCAAGGTCAATCCCCTGGTCGGCGCCGCCGGCATCAGCGCCTTCCCCATGAGCGGGCGGCTCGTGCAGCGGGTGGCGCAGGAAGAGGACTTCACCAACCACGTCCTCATGCACGCGATGGGCGCCAACACCGCGGGCCAGCTCGGCTCCGTCATCGCCGGCGGCGTCCTCCTGACGCTCTACAGCATATTCAGCTAGCCCGGAGAGCGTCGCCTGCGGCTCCGCTCACCGCCCAACCAACCCTGCTGGAAGTCCGCACCGCTTCTGCGGCGCAGACTCCCAGGCAGCCCGCGGTGAAACCCCGCGTTGCACCGAGTCCGGCGAGGGCCAGCGGGTACAAGGCGCCCGTGCGACAAGGCGTGACGAGGGACCCCTCCGACCGGCGTCTTTCGGTGTAAGCTACACCGATCGAAACGTCCAGAAAGGGGACCCTGCATGCGCCAGCACTCTTTGGTCAAAACGGTCTGCGCCGCCGCCCTCCTGGTGGTCGCCTCAACGATCGCGGCCAACGGGCAGTACAGCCTCACGGTGAACCGCGACCGCCTGATCAACGCCCAGAACGAGCCGCAGAACTGGCTGATCATGAACGGCGACTACACGTCGACCCGCTATTCGAGGCTCACCCAGATCGACCGCGACAACGTCGGCGACCTCCGCATGGTGTGGGCCCTGGCCCTGGGCGGCATGCAGGACACCGGGCGCAACGGCCCCGAGGCCGAGCTCAACCCGCTGGTCGACAACGGCTTCATGTACACCAGCGACGGGTGGGGGACGGTCTACAAGATCGACGCCCGCAACCCGAACTACGGCGACCTCGTCTGGATCGCGGACCCCGGCGTCGACCACGAGGGCAACACCTCGCGCTCGCGGGGCATCGCCCTCTGGGAGGATCGGGTCATCACGAACCTGCCGGACGGCCGGGTCATCTCCATCGACCGTGAAAACGGCGAGATCATGTGGGACGTGGAGATCGCGAGCACGAACGAGTTCGGCCGCCGCGAGCGGTTCCTGACCGCCCCCCTGGTCGCCGACGGCAAGGTCATCGTGCACAACGGCGCCGGCGACGGCGGCACCCGCGGCTGGGTGGCGGCCCTCGACGTCGACACCGGCCAGGAGCTGTGGCGCTGGTACGTCGTGCCCGAGCCGGGCCAGCCCGGCAGCGAGACCTGGACGGACGACCACAACGCCTGGAAGACCGGCGGCGGGGGCATCTGGCAGACCGGTTCCTACGACCCCGAGACGAACCTCTACATCGTCGGCACCGGCAACCCGTTCCCCGGCTACGACGCCGAGTTCCGCCCCGGCGACAACCTCTACACCAACAGCGCCGTCGCCCTCGACCTCGCCACCGGCGAGCTCGAGTGGTACTTCCAGTACACCCCGAACGACTCGTGGGACTACGACGAGGTCGGCGTGCACATGCTCTACGACCTCGAGATCGACGGGCGCATGCGCAAGGTCGTCTCTCACTACGGGCGCAACGGGTTCTTCTACACCCTCGACCGCACCGACGGCAGCTTCATCCGGGGCGCGAAGTACGTCAACGACCTGAACTGGACGGCGGGGCTCAACCCCGTCACCGGCAAGCCCGTCGAGTACGACCCCAACCTCGACGTGCAGATCTACAACCCCGAGGCCCGCGCCATGCGCAGCGACCGCGACGAGATGAAGCGGGCCTGCCCGACCTGGCACGGCGGGGTCGCCCATCAGCCGATGGCCTACAACCCCGTGAAGCACATCGCCTACGGCGTCGGCACCGAGGGCTGCTTCGAGCAGACCGGCGCCGCCATGGTCGCCGCCTCGCCCGAGGGCGACATCGATCGCCAGCGCAGCGAGCGCCGCCAATACAACAGCGACCTCTACTACGGGTCCGTGACCGCGTTCGACGCGGTGGAGCACGAGGTGCTCGGCAAGGCGATCACCGACATCGAGATCCGGTCGGGGGTCGTCGCCACCGCCGGCGGCCTCGTGTTCACCGCCCTGCAGGACGGCTGGGTCGTGGCCTACAACGACGAGACGCTCGAAGAGCTGTGGCGCTTCAACGTCGGCACCCCCCTCAAGGGCGCCCCCGTCACCTACGCCATCGGTCCCACGCAGTACGTCGCGGTGCAGTCCAGCGGCCGCCATCTGCACCCGGTGAAGTACGACAACCTCGAGACCTCGAGCTACCTGTTCGTGTTCGCGCTCGACCAGCGCTGACGGCCGGTGCCGCTCCGCCCTCCCTGGACGGTCCCACCGTCCGGGGAGAGCCGTGCGGACTATCCCTTCGCCACTGCTCTTCCGACCTCCCATGGATGAACGCCAACTTCTCCGTCTTCAACGAATTGAGCTCGACGGGCTCTTCGGGATCTACGACCATCACTTCGACCTCAACCTTGACGACCGTGTCACACTGCTGCATGGTCCCAACGGGATAGGAAAAACGACCGTTCTTCGAATGGTCGATGCTCTCTTGCGAAATAGACTCCCGTATTTCAGGCGCTTTCCGTTTGGCCGACTACTCCTCGCCTTCCAGGACAACAGCAATCTCGAACTCACGGCAGCCCCAACCCAGCGCGGAAATCGCAAATCCGCTACCCTCACCCTCACGAAAGACGGTCAGGAGCAACACTCCACAAAGATCGACCTCAGCCGGTCCGAAGCCGAGACCATAGCTGCTCAGGTTGACCACCTACAGGCCCACGACATCGTCAACAACACATGGATCGATGTTCGGGATGGCGAACTGCTTTCCGAATCAGATATCCTCTCACGGTACGGCCGGACTACGACGGGTCGCAAGAGTAGCCACCCGAAAGATCTGGCTTGGTTCCGGGGTTTCCTCAAGCGTGCAAATTCCTATTTGATAGAGACTCAACGATTGGTACGCACCTATCCCAGTGCTCTATCGCGCATGAATCTCGGATTCCGACGCCACCGCGGCCCCCTCCCGGTAGTGTCAAGTGTCCTGGAATGCAGTCAGGACTATTACCAACGGCTAGGCAGTACCATGGCGGCGTACGGACGACAGGCCCAGAGGCTTGATCAGACTTTTCCTGAGCGCCTGATCTCCGGAAAGACCAAAGAGCTACCTACAAATGAACTACAAGATCGCATGGCCATCTTGGACCAGAAAACAAAGGAGTTCAAGGCGATTGGCATTCTCGACAAGACCACAGTACATCCTTTCGACGCAGATAGTCTTCGCAAGATGGACTCCGCCCAGACCCCAGTCATGACGCTCTACGTGCACGATACCGAACGTAAATTGCAGGAATTGGAGCATCTGGCGAGCCGCACCCGCCTCCTTCTGAGCAACGTGAATGAAAAGTTTCGCAACAAGCGCATTCGTATCGATCCTGCCGAGGGCCTCGAGGGCTTCATAGCCGAAGGCGCAGACGGTTTGCCTATACCATTGGACTCTTTGTCTTCTGGCGAACAGCACGAACTCTTGCTGCATTACGATCTTCTGTTCAAGGTCCAACAGAATACAGTGGTGTTGGTCGACGAACCCGAGCTGTCCTTGCACGTTGCGTGGCAGAAGAAATTCCTTCCCGACCTGCAGGCAATCGTCGAGCTGTCGCGCTTTGACGCCTTGATTGCCACGCACTCTCCCTTCATCGTCGGCGAACGAGATGATCTTATGGTAGGCCTGGAAGACGCAAACCGACGGGATGCGAACGATCATGCCGCAAGGACATAAGTCTCCCGGCAACCTTGTAGCAGAGATCAAGATGAATCGGACGTTGCATGGCGGCAGCTTCTTGATTGTTGAAGGCAAGGACGACATTCGGTTCTGGAGGGCACGTTGCCATGCTACTTGCGAACTCATCGATGGGGAAGGGAAATTCAATGTTATCGGAAGCATTCAACAGATCGCGACTACGGATATAGCAGGCGCACTCGGAATCGTAGATAGCGACTACGACCACCTGAGAGCCGCATACGTCAAATCCGACAACCTGTTGTACACGGACGCCCACGACATGGAGTGCCTCCTGTGTCGCTCGTCTGCACTCGACAGAGTGCTCGCTGAGCATGGCGATCGGGCAAAGATCCGTCGATTCGAGAAGGCCGGTGGGGTCGACGTTCGGGCGGCGCTCCTCGAACGCGCATTGGTTTTCGGGCGCCTTCGGTTCGCGGCACTACTGGCTCGCCCAGCAATTACCCTGAAAGTCAAGATACAGAAGTTTGTGAATGAAATTACATGGACCGTAGACGAAGGAACATTGATCCGGCAGGCCGTGCCCGATTCCCCGGCCGATGCAGGAGCGATTGCTGGACACCTTGGGCGACTTCCTGAGGCCGATCCTTGGCACGTGGCCCGAGGAAAAGATATGGTTGAGATTCTCCGGTTAGGACTCCGGCACGCTCTCGGCAACCTTCCCGCCCGAGTCACGACCGAAGACATCGCAGGACAGCTTCGCATCGGAATGTCGCGGGAGGATCTTCGGAGCACCGGACTGGGAACTGACTTGGGTGCGGCTCTTCTTCGTCGGCGGCCCAGGGGGTTTCTGCGAGCGGCATGGCAAGAGTTACTTGACTCGTCGAAGGCGGGGTGAGGAGGGCGGTGGGGGCGGCTCGGTGACCGGCGGTACTGTCCCATCCGTGTAGCGCTGGGCGTGGTTCCGCTCGTATTCGCGCGCTTCGTGGAAGTCCCAGTACGCATCGAAGTCACCGCTGGCCCGGAGCGCCCGGAGCTTCAGGACGGCCTCGGCTCCAACCAGGCGCCAGCGGGCTCCGGTCAACTCCATACGGTCGCGGACCAGGTACCGGCACGCCCCTTCGATGACCCCGGTCGCGATGGGATAGCCTGCCGCGAGGTAGCGGTCGTAGTGCAGATACGGCGCGTATTTCAGCAGGTAGTCGGCGCACCTGTCGACCGGCTTGCGGGTGTCCTTCGAGAAGCCGGCGACGGTCGCCGCGCGCCGCATCGCCGCCGCCACCTTCCTGGCCTTGCCCTCGAGAATGCTCCGCACGCGCGTCCAGGCCCAGTGAGTCAACTCGGGGCTCCCCTCGCGATGGAACACCCGCCCCGCCCTCCAGACATACTCGACCACGTGGATGATGTCGAGTATCACCGTGACGTCCACGCCGTAGGCGGCGGCGCCCGCTTCCACGAGGTCGAGCTGCGGCTCGGCCCCGTCGACGAGCACGACCCAGCGCTTGGCGTGCTCGGGGTCCTGGCGCTCCGCTTCCAGCGTCGCCTCCGCGACCACCTCCCACGGCTCCCGTTCGAGACTCGCCCAGACCCGTTTCGCCACCGGCCGCGGCCGCACGGCCCGGGGCTTATCCCTGGGCTTATCCCCCGGCTGTCGGGGCATCAAGCTCTCCAGGAAGTCCTCCGGGCTCCGCACGAACGGCCCGGTCGTGTAGACGGCGGCCACCGTCGCCATGCGCTTCGAGTGCTTCTTCTCTCCTGGCTTGAGGCGGTGGAACCGGGAGAGCGGCTCCCGGTGCTGCCGGCGCCTCTCGGCCGCCTTGCGCGTCGCCTTGCGCAGGTCTTCGCGATGCAGCACCACGCCCTTGCCGTCGAAGGTCAGCACGACCACCGACCCCTCGGGCGGCGGCTCGCCCTCCGCCGCACGGCGCGCCTCGTAGAACGCGTCGAAGTCCTCAGCCGCGCGAACCACCAACTGTTCGGCCTGACGCTTCGGCACCTCCGCCCCGGTGCTGTGAGACAGATCGAGCAGCGCTTCGTCGAAGGACCGCGAGGCGGCCGCCGCCGCCACCCGGCGCCGCACCTCGAGCGAGTAACGCTCCCCCGGCAGGTTGAGCGCGGCATCGAGAGGATGCAGACTCTCGTGACCAGCCCGCGCGTAGCCCACCCGCTCGACCTGCACCGTGCCGAAGATCGTCTCCAGGTGGCGTTCGTGCACCCGGCGCTCCGAGCGCTCGACACCGTCGGCCCCCTCGACCGGACCGGCGGCCTCTCCCGGGCTGCGTTGATCGAGGTGCCCTTGCAGGAGCTTGCGCATCAACTCCTGGCCCCGCCGGTGCAGCTCCCGTTCGAGGTCGCTCTCGCTCATCTGCTGTGCTTCGCGCGAAGAGAGGTACGCTTTGGCCTCGGCGAAGGCCACCTCGGCCGCCGCATACGGCGCCGGGTCGGGTCGAGCGGCGCGGGGGGTGACGGCTCGCATCGCTCAGCTCTCCCGCAACCGACGCTGCGCATCCCGGACCACAGGATAAACCAGGACCGTCTTGGGCGCCTCGCCGGCGCGGCGGCCGTACCGATCCATCCGACCTCGACCGCTGGTGGCGCCCAACGCGACCCAGTTGGCGGCGCGGTACGAACCCCCATGGTGGCGGCGGGGGTCCACCAGCGTCTCCACCAGCCAGGGCTCGAGCTTGTAGTGGCGCGGCCAGTCCGCCACCAACTGCCCGAGGCCGCGCGCCAGGACCGCGCTGGCGAGGTTCCTCACCGCGACCCACGGCAGCAACAGGAAGCGGCTGTTGTTGACCACGCGCTGCAGATTCCGCGCCCGAGTCGCGTCGTCCCAGCCGATCCAGCGGTCCCGGACCGCCATGCGCCACGCCGGGCTCGAGAACTGCAGGCAGCCGACCACCGCCCGGGCCGGCTGCGACGCAAACACCAGATAGCGCAGGTGGGCGCCGAACGGGACCGTGTGCCCGAGATAGTGGTAGCGTCCCACCAGCTCCCGGAACAGCAGGCGCTCGGCGGGCTCGCGCACCCGCTCGACCTGCAGCGGCTCGATATCGCGCACGCTGCCGACGAACGGGCGCCCCGGCTCTCCCGCCGCCGTCCGGGGCACGCGGGTGACCGACCCGGTCGCACGGCCCTGGCGCTTGTCCGGCAGCACCAGCGCACCACCCGCGTCGAGCCGCTCCAGGAACTCGCGGCACTCCCGGGCCTTCAGCCTCCCGTTCGGGCGCCGCCACCGCAAGAGCTCGCACACGGTGCGCGCCAGCTCCATCCGGCTCAAGCCCGCACAGTCCCGCACAATCTCACGGATTAGCGTCACCTCTCGTACGCTGAAGACCCGTCCCGAGAACGTCGTCGTCGCCACGGCCATCGCAGAGGCTTCTCCCTTCCCACGACACCGTAGCAAAACGCCGCGCGAATGTCCAGGGGGGGCGCCGGAGGGGACAGACCGAAGCGCCCCGGCGCCGTGATCAGGTCGGGCTGGCTGCCCGAAAACAGGCGGGTGGGGGCGCTGTCCCCGCGCAAGGCGCACCGAAGAGCCCGTCCACAAGCAAAAACGCCTATGAACAGGCGAAAAAGTCCTCTACGAAGAAGAGCCGCACCCAACTGACTTAGGGGCTTGGGAGTCCGCAAATCGACCCTACGTGGTACTGGCGGATTGACTGGGCGCGGGATTTGAGCATCTCCGCGGCTGTTGGACGGGCTGGTCATCGGCGGACTCACCAAGCTGGTGGTCTTGCCGTTCGCCAGGCTGATGACAGCGGCGTCGTCGCAGGCCATGCGTCAACACCAGTTGTGGCGCGACGCGTGGCGGCAGATGCGCTCGGGACAGTCGGATTGAGGGGATGCTGAACGACCTCCGTCACGCGGTCCGGGTGCTCGGCAAGGCCAGGGGCTGGACGCTCGTGGTGCTGGTCTCGCTCGCGCTGGGCATCGGCGCCAACACCGCGCTCTTCAGCGCCGTCGACGGCATGCTCTTCAGGACGCTTCCGGTGGCCGACCCCGACGGTCTCGTGCGCCTGCGCTGGACCGGCGACAACGGCGCGGCCCGGGCCGTGACGTCCTCCGGCGCCACCGGGGGAATGGGCGTTTCGGGGTCCTTCTCCTACCCCGTCTTCGAAGCGCTGCGTGACGCCGACGAGACCCTCGAGGGGATGTTCGCCGCGACGCCGACGTCCCTGACCCTGGTCGTCGACGGACAGGCCGAGATCGCGACCGGCCTGGCCGCCACTGGCGACTACTTCCGCGTGCTCGGCGTGCAACCGGCCGCCGGCCGCGCCATCGTCCCGGACGACGACCGGCCGGGGGCCGAGCCGGTGGCCATGATCAGCCACTCGTTCCGGGAACGCCGGTTCGGCCCGGAGGCGAGCCCCATGGGCACGGTCATCCGCGTGAACGACGTCCCCACCACCATCGTGGGCGTGCTTCCCCCCGGCTACGCCGGCGTTCGCCGGCCGGACGCCGACGGCGGCCGACGTGCACCTGCCCCTCGCCACCCTGCCCTTGCCGGAGGGCGACGACCGTCTGAGGGACGCGACGATGTGGTGGCTCCCGATCATGGGACGGCTGAGGCCGGGGGCGACGCCGGCCCAGGTGCGGGGCAACCTGGACGGGGTGCTCCGGGCCGCCGCGCAATCGGCGCTGGCGTCGTTCCTGGACGGCCTGACGGAGGAGGAGCGGGGGCGCGCGCGGAACCGGAACCGGAGCGCGGAGCCCCGGCTGCTCGTCGATTCCGGCCGGCAGGGCCTCTACGACGCGAACCCCCGGTCCTCGGGTCAGGCGCTCATCCTTGGCGTCGTCTTCACCCTCGTGCTGCTCATCGTGTGCGCCAACGTGGCCACCCTGTTGCTGTCGCGGGCGGTGTCGCGCCAGCGGGAGGTGGCGATCCGCACGGCGGTCGGCGCCACGCGCGGGCGGCTGATCCGCCAGCTGGTGACCGAGAGCCTGTTCCTCTCCGCCGCCGGCGGGATGCTCGCCCTGCTCGTGGCCTGGGCGGCGCGCCGCCTGTTGCCGTTCGGCCAGGCGAGCCCGTTCGACTGGCGGGTCTTCGCCTTCGCCGGGGGGCTGAGCCTCGCGGCCGGGATCGCGTTCAGTCTCGTGCCCGCCCTGCGCGCCACCCGCGCCGATCCGTCGGGCGCGCTCAAGGAGCAGAGCCGGAGCGTGACGTTGTCGCGCTCACGGCTGAGCCGGGCCCTGATCGTGGCCCAGGTCGCGGTGTCGCTGGCGCTGCTCGTCGGCGCCGGGCTCTTCCTGAAGACCCTGGCCAACCTGCGGGGCGTCGACGTCGGGTTCAACCCCGAGCAGGTGCTGCTGTTCCGGATGGACTCGACCCGGAGCGGCTACGACCCCGAGGAGTCGGTCGCGCTGTACGCCCGCATCGGCGACCGCGTGCGGGGGCTGCCCGGCGTGCGATCGGTCACCCTGGCGCAGACCGCGCTGCTCGGCGGCGGGGTGTGGAAGAGCGAAGTCCACGTCGAGGGGCAGACCGGCGCAGGACAGGGCGCGCACATGATGACGGTGGCCCCCGGCTTCTTCGACACGATGGAGATCCCGCTGCTCGCGGGACGCGGCTTCGAGCTTCGCGACGACGGGGACGCGCCTCGCGTCGCGGTGATCAACGCCGCCGCCGCGACGGAGCTGTTCGGGACCGACGATGCAGTGGGCCGGCGGTTCGGATTCCAGCCGGAGGAGCGGGACGGGATCGAGGTCGTCGGGGCGGTTCGGGACACCCGCTACGACGACCTTCGAGGCGCGGCGCCGCCGACGGTGTTCCGCTCCGCGGTCCAGTCTCCGTTGCGCTCCGCCACGTTCGCGGTGCGGACGGCCGGTCCGCCGAACGCCCTGACGCCGGCGGTGCGCGAGAGCATCCGCCAGATCGATCCGCGGCTCCCGATCATGAACGTCACCACCCAGACCGCGGCGATAGAGGAGCGGTTGTCGGACGAGCGGCTCTTCGCCGTCGCCTATGCCTCCTTCGGTGGACTGGCGACGTTGCTGGCCGCCATCGGGCTGTTCGGGCTGGCCTCGTACACCGTGACCCGGCGCACCGGCGAGATCGGCATCCGGATGGCCCTCGGCGCACCGTCGACGGGCATCGCCTGGATGGTGCTGCGCGAGTCGCTGGTGCTCGTCGCCGCGGGCGTCGCGGCCGGGGTCGGCACGGTGCTGCTGGCGGGACCTCTGGTGGCGAGCATGATTCACGGCCTCGCCCCGACCGACCCGGTCACGATCGTTCAGGCGGCCACCCTCCTCACGGGCATCGCGGCGGCGGCCGCCTGGCGCCCCGCCCGACGCGCCGCGCGCGTCGACCCCCTGATCGCGCTCCAGGACGAGTGAGCCCGCGGACTTGTCGTCGAGCCTGACCTCCAGGGAGTCGGCGCCTCCCGCGGGAGGCGGCACCGTTCCACGGCGCAGACTCCTACCCCAACATCGACAGCAGGAACCCGGCGGCCACCGCCGACCCGATCACGCCGGCCACGTTCGGGCCCATCGCATGCATCAGGAGGTAGTTGTTCGGATTGGACTCCAGGCCCACCTTGTTGACGACGCGGGCCGCCATCGGCACCGCCGAGACGCCCGCCGCGCCGATCAACGGGTTGACCTGCCCTCCGCTCAGGCGGTGCATGGCCTTCCCCATCAGGACGCCGGTGGCCGTGCCCACGGCGAACGCCACGAGGCCGATGGCGAGGATGCCGATCGTCTCGACGGTGAGGAAGGCGTCGGCGGCCAGCCGGGAGCCTACCGCCAGGCCGAGCATGATGGTCACGATGTTGATCAGCTCGTTCTGCGCGGTCTGCGACAGCCGCTCCACCACGCCCGCCTCGCGCAGGAGGTTGCCGAACATCAGCATGCCGATCAGCGGCGACGCCGAGGGCAGCAGCAGGACGACGAGCAGCAGAACGGTGAACGGAAAAAGGATGCGTTCGGTCGTGGACACCGGACGCAGCTCCTCCATGGCCACGGCGCGTTCCTTCTCCGTGGTGAGGGCCCGCATGATCGGGGGCTGAATGATGGGCACCAACGCCATGTACGAATAGGCGGCGACGGCAATCGCCCCCAGAAGATCGGGACTCAGCCGGGAGGCGAGGAAGATCGCGGTCGGACCGTCGGCACCTCCGATGATGCCGATCGCGGCGGCATCCTGGAGCGAGAACTCGATCGCCGGCACGACCTCGCTCATGGCCAGCGACCCGAGCAGGGTGAAGAAGATGCCGAACTGCGCCGCCGCGCCCAGTATCAGCGTCTTGGGATCGGCAATCAGCGCGCCGAAGTCGGTCAGCGCCCCGACCCCCAGAAAGATCAGCAACGGGAAGACCCCGGTCGTCACGCCGACCGAATAGAAGTAGCCGAGAATCCCCTCGGGGCCGCCGATGTCGGCCACGGGAATGTTGCTCAGGATCGCGCCGAACCCGATCGGGATCAGCAGCAACGGCTCGAACCGTCTGGAGATGCCGAGATAGATGAGGCCCCCGCCGACCAGTATCATGGCGATCGGCCCGATCCCGCCGAAGTTCGCAACGCCGGTCGTTTCCCAGAGCCTCAGGAGTAGATCGGATTGCATGCGGCGCGTTCCATGAGTCTAGGAGCCCGTGGCGAGATTTCCGATGCATTCGAGCGGCGATGCATCCCGCGCCCCGCCGCTCTCGATGCAAACGCGGAGTTTCATCACGGGCTGCTAGGAGACGTAGAGCAGGGGGTCGCCCTTCCGGACCTGGCTGCCTTCCTGGACGGCAATCGAGACGATGCGGCCCGCGCGGGGGGCGCTGACATTGGTCTCCATCTTCATCGCCTCGAGCACGAGGACGACGTCGCCGACGGCGACCGCCTGGCCGGGCTGCACCCGGACGGCGCGCACCGTTCCCGAAAGCGGCGACGCGAGCGCCTCCCCGGAACCGGACGGCACGGGGGCGGGCGCAGGCGCAGGCGGGCGGGCCGGCTGGATCGAATCGACGGCGCCCTCGGGACTGACTTCGACGTCGTAGGCCGTCCCGTTGACATTGACCCGGTACCGGGCCGGGCCGGTGTCGGCCACCGGGGCAGCGGCCGGCGCGGCCGCCGGCGACGGTGAGGACGCGTCTTCCCAGGGCGGCGGCTCGAATGCCGACGGGTCGTTCCTGTTCTTCAGGAACTTCAGCCCGACCTGACCGAACAGCGCGTAGGTCAGGACGTCTTCCGTTGGATCGCCGGCGCGCCGGAACCCCTCTTCTCTCGAAAGACGGTCCACTTCGCCGGTCAGCTTCCCCATCTCCGGGGAGAGCAGATCGGCCGGCCGGCAGGTGACCGGATCGTCCCCCTCGAGCACCCGCTTCTGCAGATCGGCGTCGACCGGGGCGGGGGTGCGGCCGTACTCGCCGCGAAGCACGCCCGCCGTCTGCCGGGTAATCGTCTTGTAACGCTCGCCCGACAGCACGTTGACGATCGACTGCGTCCCGACGATCTGCGACGTCGGCGTGACCAGCGGAATGAAGCCGAGCTCCTTGCGCACGCTCGGCATCTCTGCGAGGACCTCGTCGAACCGGTCGGTGGCGTCCTGCTCCCGGAGCTGGTTCTCCATGTTGGTCAGCATGCCGCCGGGAACCTGGGCCGTGAGGATCCTCGCGTCGATGCCGCGCAGCGAGCCTTCGAACTTCGCGTATTTCTTGCGGACGCCGCGGAAGTAGGCCGCAATCTCTTCGAGCAGCCCGAGATCGAGGCCCGTGTCCCGGTCGCGGCCCTCGAGAATGGCGACGACCGATTCGGTGGCCGAGTGACCGTAGGTGTGACTCATCGACGAGATCGCGGCATCGGCCATGTCGACGCCGGCCTCGACGGCCTTCACCGTGGCCGCGGTGCTCATGCCGGTGGTGGCGTGGGAATGCAGCGCGATCGGCGCCGACAGCGTCTCCTTGAGCCTCGACACCATCTCTTCGGCCACGTAGGGCTTGATGAGGCCCGCCATGTCCTTGATGCAGACCGAGTGACAGCCCATGTCTTCGAGACGCTTCGCGAGATCGATCCACTTGTCCATCGTATGGACGGGACTGATCGTGTAGGAAATGGCGCCCTGAGCATGCCTGCCCGTCTTCAGCACGGCCCGGACCGCCCCCTCCACGTTCCGCACGTCGTTCATCGCATCGAAGACGCGGAAGACGTCCATGCCGTTCTCGGCGCATTTCTCGACGAACGCGTCCACCACGTCGTCGGCGTAGTGCCGGTATCCCAGCAGGTTCTGCCCGCGCAGCAGCATCTGGGTCTTCGTGTTCGGCAGGGCCTTGCGAAACCGGCGCAGTCGTTCCCAGGGATCCTCGCCCAGGAAACGGATGCAGGCGTCGAACGTCGCGCCCCCCCACAGCTCGACCGACCAGAAACCCGCCTTGTCGATCTTCTCGCAGACCGGAAGCATGTCTTCGATGCGGACGCGGGTGGCGAGGAGGGACTGGGCAGAATCGCGAAGGACCAACTCGGTGATGGCCAAGGGTTTCTTCATGCTACCGCGCATCCCTTCGATATGCAGCCACGGCGGCGGAGATGGCGGCGATCAACTCCGTCCCGCCTCCTTCGACGCCGGATGCGGCAGGGGCGTCCGGGACGAGGGCGGGAGGGCCCACGGCGAGCGCAAGGCGGGACATTCCCTTGACGGCCAGAACCAGCAGAGTGAGCAGGACGAACACCACGCCCATCCCCGCCAGCATGAGCCGGACACCTTCGCCGAGTACCCCCGTCAAGACGGCCAACCTCCCTCGAAGCGCTCTGCCAACGGCCGGAAACTGCAGATGCTAGCACAAGAACACGGATCCGGACGGCCTGACCGCTTGGGGAGAGCGGGGCCGAGGACGCGGGGATAACACGTGCGGCGGCAAATCGTTCCCCGTCCGAGGAGCGGCCTGAGCGGTGCGCTCGGATCGCCCGGTGCTTGCACTACACCGGCCGGTGCGCCCCGCCGTCGGTCGGTCGGGCCGTCCGCCGCTACCTGCGCGGCTGTCTGCGGTCGCCGATTGGCCATGGTTGGGCGTGTGTCGCCGAAGACCCACCACAGATGGCGGCAAGAGTAGAATGGGACCATGTGTAGAACGCTTTCCGGTCGGCACCTCGTGATTCGTTGCGCGGCGGTTGCGGCCGTCGCGTGTCTGGTGGGAACCGTTGGCGTGAGCGCTCAGAATGGCGCCGCCGACGGGGAATGGGGTGTGTTCGGGGCGGACGCGGGCGCCACCCGCTATTCACCGCTCGACGAGATTCATGCCGGCAACGTCGGAGACCTGGAGGTGGCCTGGCGATGGAGCGCACGAGACCAGGGCACGCCGCCGCCGTCCGGCCGGACGCAGATCAGTCCCATCGTGGTCAACGGCGTCCTCTATACGACCATCGGCAACCAGCGCAGCGTGATTGCCCTCGATGCCGCGACGGGCGAGCCCCTCTGGAACTGGCACCCGGGCGACAACGAGCGCAGGTGGGGCGACATCATCGAGCCCGTCGCGCGGAGCGCCGGGCGCGGCGTGACGTACTGGACGGACGGGGCGGGAGACGAGCGCATTTTCGTGGTGACGCCGAGCTTTCAGTTGGTGGCCCTGGACGCCCGGACGGGGAATCTCGTGGAGGATTTCGGTGCGGCCGGCGCGGTGGACATGATGGACGACCTGCGCTGGAGCGAGCGGCCGGCCGCGGAGCGAGCGGGTCGAGTGGCCAACACGTCACCGGCGGCGATTCTCGGGAACGTGCTCGTGGCATCGATCACCATGCATACCGGCAGCATTCCCACCCGGGCCTCTCCCAACGAGGTCTGGCCCATGAACATGCCAGGCGACGTGGTGGCCTACGATACGCGCTCCGGTCGGATGCTCTGGCGCTTCAACACGGTCCCCAAGGAGGGAGAATTCGGCGTCGAGACCTGGCTGAAGGCGGACGAGGCCCTCTGGGACGTGCCGACCGGCACCCACGATTGGGTGCAGGAGCGTCCGGAACTCCTCGATGCCTCCTGGAAGTACACGGGGAACGTCGGGCATTGGGCGCCGGTGACGGCGGACACGGAGCTCGGCCTGTTCTACGTGGCGACCGAAACTCCCACGAACGACTATTACGGCGGTTACCGGCCCGGGGACAACCTCTTCGGCAACTCCGTGCTGGCGCTCGACGCGGAGACCGGCGAGCGGGTGTGGCACTTTCAGCTCACCCATCACGAACTCTGGGACTACGACATCCCTACCGCCCCCATCCTCGTGGACATCAAGGTCGATGGTGTCCCGGTCAAGGCGCTGGTGCAACTCTCGAAGCAGGGTTTTGCGTACGTACTCGACCGCGAGACAGGCGAACCGGTGTGGCCGATCGAGGAGCGGGCCGTGGCGGAGTCTGACGTTCCGGGCGAGTGGACCTCTCCAACACAGCCCTTTCCCACCAGGCCGCCTGCGTTCGAGCGCCAGGGCGTCACCCGGGACGACCTGATCGACTTCACGCCGGAGCTCCGGGCCGAGGCGCTGCGGATCGTGGAGCAAATCCGGCTCGGGCCGCTCTACACGCCGCCGTCCCTGATCGAGCCGGGCGTCAATCTCGGGACCCTCGGGCTCCCCGGCGCGGGTGGCGGCGTCAATTGGCCGGGCGGTGCGGTGGATGTCGACGCGGGTCTGCTTTTCATACCGTCGCAGACGAGACCGACGCTGTTCGGATTGACCGACGGCACTGAAGGGACCGGAGTGCGCTACCACATCTCGTTTTCCCGAGGTGTTCCAACCGTCCGTGACCTGCCCCTCCTGAAGCCGCCCTACGGCCGGATCACCGCGATAGACCTGACCGTGGGAGAGATTCTGTGGCAGATCCCGCACGGCGACACGCCCGACTATATCCGGCAGCATCCCGACCTCCAGGGCGTGAACGTGCCGGCGACCGGGATTCTGACGCAAAGCTCCGGACTTCTCGTGACGTCCACCCTCCTGTTCGCGGGCGAAGGACAACGGGGCGCGCCGGTTCTCCGTGCATACGACAAGCGGACGGGTGACGTTGTCCATGAGATTCCGCTTCCGGGTGGACCAACCACCGGGTTCCCGATCACGTACACGGCGGGTGGCCGGCAATACCTCGTCGTAGCGGCCCTGGATGAGGAGAGAATCGCGGAACTGGTCGCCTTCTCCCTCCAGTAGCCGCCAGCCTGACGGCGACGACGAGACCGCCGCCACAACCAGCCAGGCGACCGCTTTCCTGGGCCTGATTCACGAGCTCGGCACCATGGAATGGACTCGGCGATGACCTCGGCCACACGAGGGCATCACCAGAGGCAGTTCCAGCAGGGAGGCCACATGAGAGCCCGCAGGCTCACGGCGGCACTGGCGTTCTGCTCCCTCGCGGTCGCCGGTTGCAGCCCGGGAACGGTGGTCCGGTGCGCGTTGACGGAACTCCTGACCGCGGAGCCGGGGCCGCAGCCGGCCGGCACGCGGACCGTCGCGGCGGCGGCGGAGACGGCGCCGGTCCCGGACGCCTGCGACGCGGCGGACGATCCCGCCGTCTGGGTCAACGAGTCGGACCCCGAGGAGAGCCTGATCGTCGCGACCAACAAGCTGCGCGGCCTCGTCGTGTACGGCCTCGACGGCGCGGTCGTCTCGACGAACGACGTCGGCCGCGTGAACAACGTCGATCTGCGGGACGGCGTGGACGTCGGCGGCGAGGAGGCGATCGTCGTCGCGGCCACCAATCGCACCACCGGGACGATAGACGTCCTCGCGCTCGACCCCGACCGCGGTGACCTCACCCCGCTGCTCGACGCCCCGATCTCGCCGGACTTCGACGAGGACCCGTACGGCCTCTGCCTGTACCGCAGCGGGGCGAGCGACGACCTGTACGTCTTCGCCAACGACCAGGGCGGCTCGGTCGAGCAGTGGCGCCTCGACAGCGACGGCGCGGGCATGACCGGCGCCCGCGTCCGGTCGTGGGCGGTTGGTAGCCAGACGGAGGGGTGCGTCGCCGACGACGCCAATGGGTGGCTGTTCATCGGCGAGGAGGAGGTCGGCATCTGGCGCTACGGCGCCGAGCCGAGCGTGTCGCCCACGGAGCGGGTTGCGGTCGACCGGGTCGGGGTGGGCGAGCCGGAGGGCGGACGCCTGGCCGCGCACGTGGAGGGCCTGTCGATCTACGCGCCGCCGGGCGGCGGTCCCGACGACGGCTTCCTGCTGGCGTCGAGCCAGGGCAACCACACCTACGTCGTCTACGACCGCGCCCCACCGCACGCCTACCGCGGGACGTTCCGGGTGAGCGGAGCGGGGGCGGTCGACGGTGCCGAGGACACCGACGGCCTGCACGTCGTGTCGGCCCCGCTCGGTCCGCGCTATCCGATGGGCCTGCTCGTCGTGCAGGACGGCATCAACCTGGCCCCGGACGCCTCGGAGGCCAACCAGAACTTCAAGCTGGTCTCGTGGCAGGACGTGCTCGACGCCCTCGACCTCGCCTCTTCCGAGGGTCAGGAGCGAGAGTGATGTCTATTCCAGGATCGCGGCGAGGCGGGCGAGCACCTCGTCCATGATCGGCTCCGGGACGGTTTCCAGACGTTTTCCGTTCCGGGCAGCAAGATCGAGGACGCGAGGCTGGTCGCAGCGGATGACCCCGGTCGTCGCGGTACCGGCATCATCGAGAGACACCGCGAACCCCCGCCGGCGCGCGAATCCCCCGCCCGTCGTGATCGGCAGGACGACCGGCGTCCCGGTCAGCTCGTTGAAGGGCGCGGGAGACACGATCAGGACCGGCCGGGTCCCCCGTTGCTCATGGCCGGCGGTCGGGTCGAGGCTGACGATCCAGATCTCGCCCCGCTGCATCACAGCAGTTCGTTGCCGACCGGCTTGACCTCGAGCCAGGCGCAATCCCCGTCGTCGGCCGGGGCGGTCTCGTCGCATTGCGCCAGAAGCTCGTCGAGCGAGTAGCTCGGGCGTGTCCTCGGCGCCACGATCAGCCGGCCGTCCTCGATGTCGATGTCCACCCTGGCGCCGACCCGGAGCTTCAGCAAATCGAGAAGCGCCGGGGGCACCGCCAGCATGACGGAGCCGCCGACCCTGCGCAGGTTGGTGGTATGCATGGGCAACTCCAGTATTATACCCGAATATAACACGGACGGCGGGAGGTTGTTTCCCTGGCTGGACCCACGTCGTGGGTCGAGCGGGGCTCGCCGCTCGCGGAGCTTGCCAGGGATCCGCCGACAACGTAGCGCAGGCCGCACTGGTCGAGGACGCGCGCCATCGACAGGGCCGCTTGCAGCGGTTCCAAGTCGATGCTCACGGCTCGAACAGACCCGCCGCGTCCGGGTACAGTTGGACCGCACGCTCGCGACCGAGCTTGATCGCGGCGAGCCGGAGGAAGCACTCGCGTTCCGACGCGTGCGGATGGCGAAGTCGGATGCCGGCCAGGGCCAGCGCCTGGACCTGCCGCGAGAGGGCATCGGCCGCCAGCAACCGGTCGAGCGGCGACATCCGCCGCCACGCCTCGATCTGGAGACGTTCGATCTCCGGCGACGTGTCCGCGCTCAACACGCCGCGCTCGACAGGACTCGACCGCGGGTCGCTGACCACGCGGGAATTGTAGCGCGCCGGACCGACACACCACCCGCGTTGGATCCTCCCTTAGGACAGTGATCGATATAAACTTGCCAACTTCATCGGGGTAGCAGTTTGTAATTCCATTCCCCATGAAACCCGTCGCGGACCAGCGCGATTGCGTCCATCTCCTCCTTGGTCACCCTGACGCCCGTGGGATACTGGCCGGCGTTGAGTTCGGCCCGGACCCAGAGCCCGGTCTCCGTCCGGGTGTTCCCGATGCGGTCGACGATGGTCTCATACGTCGTCAACGGGGTGCCTCGCCAGTTCGCCGTGATGTGACAGAAGAGACGGTGCTCGATCTTGTTCCATTTGCTGGTGCCGGGTGGAAAGTGACTCACGTGGATGGTCAGTCTGGTCTCGTCGGCCAACTGTTGAAGCTCGTGCTTCCAGGCGCGCAACCGATACCCGTTGCTCCCACCCGCATCCGCCGTGATGAACAGGGCCGTGGCGTCGGGGTAGGCGTCACAGCCCATTTGCTGCCACCAATAACGAATTGACGCCACCGCGAAGGCCGGGGTGTCGTGGTCCCGTCCCACGCTCACCCAAGCTTCGTTGCGCGCCATGTCGTAGACGCCATACGGAATCGCCTTGCCCTCCGCGTCCGTCGGGAAATCATGGACCAGCACCGCCGGCGGCGTGCCCTTCGGCTGCCATTCCCGCCCGCCATTCTTGAAGTTCCCGACCAGCTCCTTCTTCTTCGTGTCGACCGAGATCACCGGCTGCCCCTCGGCCAGAAACGAGTCCGCGGTCGCATTGATGTGCTCGAACTGCGCGTTACGGTCCGGGTGGCTGGTCCCCTCCTGACGTTTACGGGCCGATTGCAGCCGGTACCCCAGTTGATGTAGCAACCGGCCGACGGTCGTCGAACTCACTCGCCACCCTTGTTGTGCCAGCCCCGAGGCGAGCTTCGCCCGACTCTTGCATGTCCAGCGCAGCGGAGACGTTGGGTCGCCGCGCGTCAGCGGATCCACCTCCAGGGCGGCCAGGAGGCCAGGCTGCCTCTGTTCGAGACGGGGCCGCCCCGCTCCCGGGCGTCGTATGCGACCCGACGGCGTCCCGCCTTGCGTGATTTCCCGGCGGCCCTTCCGGAGCGTCTCCCGGGCCAGACCCGTGGCCGACGACACCAGCGCATCCCCGCCATAGCCGATGGCCACAGACTCGGCAGCCGCCCACCGGCGGCGACTGCGCTCATCCAATACCGGCGACACCGCCGCGTACTTGGCGACAATCGTGGCCTCCAGTTCCACGTTGCGCTGCATAGAACCCAAATAGACCACAGATCGCCAAAGATGGCAAGTTAATTTGCGTCAGTGTCCTTATCCTCCCGGCCGTTCCGTCTGGAATGGCAGAGACGGAACCGAGCCCCCGCGAAATCCGACGCCGACCGCGACGGATCTTTGGGCACCATGCCAGGAAGCACGGAACCCGACGGCCACCGATGCGTTTTTTAGAACGAAGACGCAGAATCGCAAGTGAGGAGGTCGCCCGCCGATGTCACTTCGTCGTCCACCCAACACGATCGGGACGCTGGTTCGTCTAGTGAACCGCCACGGCGTATGTGCAGCTCTCGTTCTCCTGGGGTGCGCCAGCTGCGGCAATCCGATGACCGAATCGGCGGCGACGACCGAATCGGTGCTGCTCTTGGAGAACGTCACCGTCATCGACGGCACCGGCGCTCCGGCCCGGGCGGCATGTCCGTGGCCATCACCGGCGAACGAATCTCGGCCGTCGGCGCTGCCGACAGCGTGCGTGCGATCGATGCTCCCGGCGCCGAGACCATCGATGCAACAGGCCAGTTCCTCATCCCCGGTCTGTGGGACATGCATGTCCACCTCGGCGGCCTCGACGGGGGGACGCGGGCCGGGCCGGCGTTCAATCGCGCACGGCGTGACGGGAGCCCGCGACATGGCGTCCCCCCTCGACGAGATCGTGCGCCTGCGGGACCGCTGGCAAACGGCGTCGCCGAGCGGTCCGCGGCTCCTCGCCGCCGGGCCGATCCTGCAGGGTCCGCTCCCGTTCGAGCTGCCGCTCATCCGAAGCGTCGACAGCCCGGCGGAGGCTCGAACCGCGGTCGACGATCTGCATCGAGCCGGCGTCGACTTCATCAAGGTCGGTGACACCGTGCCGCCGGCTGCGTACCGGGCGCTGGTCGACCGGGCGCGCCGGCACGGCCTTCCGGTTGCCGGCCACCTTCCCGTAGGCATCGGCGCCGCCGACCCGGCTCTCGCCGGCCAACGAAGCATCGAGCATTTCGGCAGCGCCCGCTTTCACGGACTGCTGCTGGCGTCGTCGTCCCAGGAAGGCCCCCTCACCCGCCGCGTCCAGGCGCTGCTCGATGCGGCTCGCCAGGGTGACGCGGCGGCAGACGCCCGCCTCTTTCGTGCGGATCTCACCGGACCCCTCGCGGACTCGTTCAGACCGCAGAAGGCGGCGGCGCTGTCCCGCACATTCGTCGACCGCGGCACCGCACAGGTGCCGACGCTCGTGGCGGTGCGCAGCGTCTGGGATGCTCAGGCCGACGGCATGACCGAGCAGGACCGGCGGGCGGCAGACCGCGTGTGGGACCGCTACGGGGAGATGGTCCGGCTCATGCGCGACGCCGGTGTGCCGATTCTCGCCGGCACCGATCAGGCGCCGGACGGGACCTCGCTCCATCGAGAGCTCGATCTGCTGGTCGAGGCCGGGCTCTCGCCGTCGGAGGCGTTAGCCGCCGCGACCGGCCAAGCGACCGCTTTCCTGGGCCTGAGTGACGAGCTCGGCACCGTCGAGGAGGGCAAACGGGCCGACCTCGTGCTGCTCGACGGCGATCCCCTCGCCGACATCACGAACACCCGCCGCATTGCCGCCGTTGTCGTCGGCGGCCTGCTGCTGAACCGCACCGACCTGCAGAGGCTCGTCGCCGAGAAACCGCTGGTCCCGCTCTCGCTCTGGATCGGCGCCCTGTGCGCGGCCGCGCTTCTCGTCCGCATGGCGATGTCGCGGAGAGTCGACCAGGTCGCCGCGTAGATGTCGTGCTTTCGTCGCGGACTACAGACACGGAGCGCGCCGCGACGTTGCGCCGACGACATCAAGCCAGCCTTGATCTGAAGGTCAAGCGCTTCTCGGATGCAGTAGAGGATCGCCAAGGCGGCTGTCCGAGTACGACGCCGGCGGGACATTGATCTGCTTCACAAGGTCTCGAAGAACTTCGGCTCTGGCTTGACGACCTCGACTGTTTCGGTGCGCACGCCAAGGCCGTGGTCTTTCAGAAGGTCGCAAAGATCTGTACCATCGATCAAGTCGATGGCAGGCGCTCCGTCCCTTAGGACACTGACGTAAATTAACTTGCCATCTTCGGCGATCTGTCGTCTACTGGGTTCTATGCAGCGCAACGTGGAACTGGAGGCCACGATTGTCGCCAAGTACGCGGCGGTGTCGCCGGTATTGGATGAGCGCAGTCGCCGCCGGTGGGCGGCTGCCGAGTCTGTGGCCATCGGCTATGGCGGGGATGCGCTGGTGTCGTCAGCCACGGGTCTGGCCCGGGAGACGATCCGGAAGGGCCGCCGGGAAATCACGCAAGGCGGGACGTCGACAGGTCGCATACGACGCCCGGGCGCGGGGCGGCGCCGTCTCGAACAGAGGCAGCCTGGTCTGCTGGCTGCCCTGGAAGGGCTGGTGGATCCGCTGACGCGCGGCGACCCAACGTCTCCGCTACGCTGGACATGCAAGAGTCGGGCGAAGCTCGCCTCGGGGCTGGCACAACAAGGGTGGCGAGTGAGTTCGACGACCGTCGGCCGGTTGCTGCATCAACTGGGGTACCGGTTGCAATCGCCCCGCAAACGTCAGGAGGGGGCCAGCCACCCGGATCGTAACGCGCAGTTCGAGCACATCAATGCGGCCGCCGACTCGTTTCTGGCCAAGGGGCAGCCGGTGATCTCGGTCGACACGAAGAAGAAGGAGCTGGTCGGGAACTTCAAGAATGGCGGGCGGGAATGGCAGCCGAAGGGCACGCCGCCGGCGGTGCTGGTCCATGATTTCCCGTCGGACGCGGAGGGCAAGGCGATTCCGTATGGCGTCTACGACATGGCACGCAACGAAGCTTGGGTGAGCGTGGGACGGGACCACGACACCCCGGCCTTCGCGGTGGCGTCAATTCGTCATTGGTGGCAGCAAATGGGCTGTGACGCCTACCCCGACGCCACGGCCCTGTTCATCACGGCGGATGCGGGTGGGAGCAACGGGTATCGGTTGCGCGCCTGGAAGCACGAGCTTCAACAGTTGGCCGACGAGACCAGGCTGACCATCCACGTGAGTCATTTTCCACCCGGCACCAGCAAATGGAACAAGATCGAGCACCGTCTCTTCTGTCACATCACGGCGAACTGGCGAGGCACCCCGTTGACGACGTATGAGACCATCGTCGACCGTATCGGGAACACCCGGACGGAGACCGGGCTCTTGGTCCGGGCCGGGCCGAACTCAACGCCGGCGAGTATCCCACGGGCGTCACGGTGGCCAAGGAGGAGATGGACGCAATCGCGCTGGTCCGCGATGAGTTTCATGGGGAATGGAATTACAAACTGCTACCCCGATTAAGTTGACAACTTTATATCGATCACTGTCCTAACGGCTTCACGTTGAGCGTCTTTTGTGAATCCGCCCGTGGTCAAGAACAACCCCTTATCGGCGCGCCCAACCATTGCTCCTCTGAAGTCGCGGATTTCGCGCGTGCTGACCGCACCGGTGTACCTCTTGCACTGAAAGCGAACATGGAACGATAGCAGATTGACGCGCAGTACGCCCGCGCCGTCTATACCGCCATCCCCCGATCGACCAGTCACTTCTACCTTGACGAACCCAGACTGCCGCAGGACGCGTTGACACAAACGCTCGAATGCGTCGGGCGGAATGCGACGAACAATGGCCAACAGAGAATCTTTCCAGTCACCTTCATTCAACGCCTCAACATCTCCGGGATCTTGTTTTGTGTCCTGTTGTCGCTTCGTCTGGGATCTCTTTGCACGGTTCTGTCGAACCCGATCGCGCACTTCCTCTTCCAGTACATTCCGACCGGCTTCCGTAATGGTCCAAACACCCCTCGACGTGTTCTCGACCACACCGATCCCTTTAGCAGCCCGTGGAAGAAGGCTGTTCGCTGAGCCGGCCTGTTCAGGCAGCTTGGCGATGAGCGATTGAGCCGACCAGCCCCGCCGGCGTCCATTGGAAGTCCCAAGAGGCCGTCAGACGCCCCCAGAGCGCGGTCAGGCGACCGATCAGTCCGCAAATGGCCGAAAGAGCCCGCCCCTGCAGGCTCCGGGGCGTGCCGACGCCGGTCAGCCGGCGCAGCAGCTGTCCGAGGTTGCAACCGGCCGCCTGGATGAGCACCCGCTTGCGCACATTCTCGTGGCCGCGCACCCACACCCGCCGCAGCCCCCCGGTCTCGTACTGGTGCGCGAAAGGCCGCTCCACGAGCTCCCCGCGGCGGCGTTGAAGACGACGACCTCGGTCGCCGCGAATACGCCGACGGTTCCCATATAGTGCCTTCTGCGCAGCACGCTTCTCCGCCGGCGTCTCTCCCGTCTTCTTGTCCTGCCAACAGCGCCGACCCCGCTCCGGCTCCGAGACGTAACTGCGAACCCCAATCTCGTCGAGAGCCACCAGCGTCGCGTCGCTGTGGTACCCCTTGTCGGCGACCACCTCTTCGACCTCCGCACCGGCCGGCTGCACCGCCTCGACCTGCTCAGCCGCCATCGTCAGCGTCGCCGGCAGCGTCGCCGAATCGCCCTCCGACGCCTCCTGCACCGTCACCGAGAGGATGGCGCCCGTCTCCAGGTCGATCCCGTGCTCCGCCTTGTGGGCCAAGTGCGTCCGACCGTCCTTCATCTTTGCGATCTTCGCGTCCGGGTCCTGCGGAGACTGCCACTCCTTGTTCGACGTCTTCCTGTCCTTCCGGGACCGGTCAAACCGCGCCAACTCCGCTCGCGTCGGCGTCTCAATCCCCGATGCCTTCGCCAGCTGACGCACGAACGCCTCGTACGATTCCCCGGTATCCCGCCGCTCGATGCTCCGCATCGCCGCGTTCGCTTCCAGCGTCGTCGCATCGACGCCGACCGTCTTCCCCTGCACCAGACCCGCTCCCGCCAACCGTTCCAGCACCCACGTGAAAACCGCCACGTGCGTTTCCACGTCGATCAGACGCCGCGTGCGCGACAGCGTCGAGTGGTTCGGCGGCGCCTCGGTCACGTCCAGGTCCAGGAAAGCCCGCAGGCTCAGAGAATCCGCGACCCGCCACGCAATCCCCCGCTCCGACGACAGACCCTCGAAGTAGCCGATGAACAGCAGCCGGAAATACCGCCCAGGACGCAGACTCGGGCGGCCCAGCCGCGACGCGTAGAACACCGCGCACAACCCCTCCACAAAGGCATCGAATCCGGCCTCCTCCAGAACCCGGTTCAGCCGTTCGAAAAAGGGATGTCCCGCGCTCGTCGGAAGGTCCGCTGTGGTCACCCACATCGGCGACGGCTGTCGCGCCGCCGGCTTCTTGCCCATTGCCATGCCGCCAAGTCTACGCCACTCCGTCGACTCAGGTCGACTCCGATCTATCGACTTTTGCCACAGGCTGTTAGGTGCGTGCGCGCCCATGCTGCCCGATAATCCACCTCTGCCCCGGGTCCACTTCCATGCTGCACGTTGAGGAGTTCGTCAGGCAAGTCCAACTCGCCGGCTACATCCTCGGAGAGTTCTTGAATGGTGGCGGAACCGCCCCTCTTTTCAAGGACCCTGAGGGTCGGCCAAAGCAAATCCTCAAATGTGGGAAGCTTTTGCTCCATCACGTAGTACCCTGCCTTCCGAGTCCACTGGGGTTTGGTGCCGTTCTAACGCGTCAGTCCCTCAGTCCCGCTCCGGCAGGGCGAACACGAAGAGGTTGTTGCCCGCGCTCGGGCGCAGATCCGGCGTCAAGCCCGAGGTCCGCGTGCCGGTGCTGGCCGCGACGTACTGCCGGCCGGCGACCGCGTAGGTGATCGGAAAGCCGGTGACCGGCGACCCCAGGTTGATCTCCCACAGCACTTCGCCCGATTCCTGATCGAACGCCCGGAACCGCCCGTTCCCGTCGCCGCCGAAGACGAGCCCGCCGCCGGTCGCGACCAGCGCATACGTGGCGGCCCGCTGCTCGTGCAGCCAGGTGGTCTCGCCGGTCTCCGCGTTGATCGCCCGCACCGTGCCCAGGTCATCCGTTCCCGGCGTGAGCTGGAAGCGGGCGGCCAGACGGTAGATGGCGAGCCCGCCCTCCATCGTCGACAGCACCCGCGCGCAGGTGTTCTGCAACGGGAAGTACATGGTGTTGGTCAGCGGGCTGTACGCGCCCGCCGGCCAGTTCTTGCCGCCGCCCCAGGAAGGACACGACAGCACCTCCTGCCCCAGGTCGGTGAAGATGAGCTCGGGGTTTTCGGTGACCGCGCCGGTGGCGCCGTCGATGTCGGTGATGACGTTCTGCGCGATGGTCGGCGTCGCCCAGAGGAACTCGCCGGTCTCGCGGTCGAGCGTGTACACCACGCCGGTCTTGCCGGGAATCCCCGTCACGACTCTGCGCACTTCGCCGCGCCGGAGCCGCGGATTGACCCAGGAGACCGCGTCCGGATCCGGCGCGACCGCCGTGTCGACAAGGATGCGCTCGTAGGGGTGGTCGAGGTCCCAGTGGTCGTTGAGGTGCTGGTAGTACCAGCGGATCTCCCCCGTCTCGCCGTCGAGGGCGAGGGTCGAGTTGTGGTAGAGGTGGCGGTTGTCGACGCCGCCGAGCATGAACTTCGGAGCCGGCGACGTGACGGAGGTGCCGACGTAGACGAGGTCGAGCTCGGGGTCGTAGCTCGGCACCATCCACGAGCCGACGTGCATCCGCTCCTCGTAGGGCACGCCGCCCCAGGTCTCGTCGCCCGGCTCCCCCGGCGCCGGCACGAGGCCCGTCCGCCACAGCTCCTCGCCGGTGGCGGCGTCGTGGGCGACGATGACGCACGAGACCGGCCCCGCCCGCGGGCGGCAGCTCCGGCCCGAGAAGGCCCTGCCCCCGCCGACGATGGGGCCCGAGGAATGCCGGGCCGGGTGCACCTGGTAGTCGAAGATCTGCGTCTCCCAGACCAGCTCGCCGCTCACGGCGTCGAGGGCGTAGACATAGTCGTCGTTGCTGGTGTCGATGATCAGCCTGCCGTAGATGGCCACGTTCCGGTTGTTGTCGGTCAGGCCGCCCATGATCTCGGGGACGTCCTCGGGGATGTCGCGCCGGTACTCCCACTTCAGGTCGCCGGTCACGGCGTCGATCGCCTGCAGGTGGTCCTTGGGGTTCGGCATGAACAGCACGCCGCCGTACGCCAGCGGGGTCCCCTCCTGGGCGCCCGGCGCGAGGGCCCGGGTCCACACCAGTTGCAGATCGCCGACGTTGTCGCGGTTCACCTGGTCGAGCGGGCTGTAGCCCCAGCCGTTCTGGGTGCGGCGCCACATGAGCCAGTCGCCCGGCGCCGGATCCTCGAGCATGGCGTCGGTGACGGGCACGAACCCGGCATCCTCATCGGACTGCCCCACCGCCGCGAGCGGCGCGAACAGCACGAAGGCAAGCACCCAAAGAGAGAGTCGAAGAAGCTGTCGGAACATCTCGCACGCTCCCCGGGGAAGTGAAGTCTCGTGCTTCACGGCTACGCGTCCATGTCGGCGATCACTCGGCAGCGTGAATCACCAGATTCTCGCAAGTCATTTACCGTACGCGGCAGGTACGGCCCCGTCAAGAGCGTCGTGCGCATCGGCGAAGCACTGCGGGCGGGCGCCATCGTGTTCGTCGGCGCGCGTTCCTGCCAGGCGGCGCTGTCGTCGCCGAGGCAATCGGCCACGTGCTTGGGCCGTGTTTGCCGGACTGACCTCCCTGGTGGACAACTTGGCGCCTCTCCGGTGCGGCAGATTCGTGCGCGGCTGCGGGGAACGTGGCTGTATCCAGGCCTCCGAGTGTCTGGCACGAGTCTTGCTTTCCAGTGAGGTGGCGCGTGCAGGCAATGAGTTCCGGCGAGAGACACACGCGCAGAAAGGACACATCCGATGAACACTCTGTTGAACACGCGCCGAATCGCTCTGTCACTGATGGCGCTCGCCGTGACGGCATTTTCGGTGTCACCGGCGGTCGCCGACGGGCCGAAGTACGATCTGTTCCAGCGAGTTCAGGAACAAGTGCTCCGGTACTCGTTCTTCACTGTGTTCGACAACGTCAACCTGGAGATCGCTGGCGAGGGGCACGTCGTGCTCACCGGCCACGTTACCGCGGGACACAAGGCGAAGGCCATCGCGAAACGCGTCGACGCGCTCGAAGGCGTGACGGCAGTGACCAACGAGATCGCCGTGCTCCCGGTGTCGCGGTTCGATAACCAGTTGCGGTACGTTATTGCCCGTGCGATCTACGGGAATCCCAACTTCTGGCACTACGGCGCCAGCGCGAATCCGTCGATCCACATCGTGGTGAATCGTGGGCATGTGACGCTCACCGGCGTCGTCGACAGCGAGACCGACCGGCAACTGGCGCGGGCCCTCGCGGGGCAGTTCAACGCCTTCTCGGTCACCAACGAGCTTCGGCTGCCGCACGAAGTGGCGGCGGAACTCGAAGCGCTTGGATAGCAAGGGTTCACACGGGGGGCTGCTGGCGGTCGCCACGGCTTGGCGACCGCCGATGAGCCCCATGCCAGAAATCGCGGAGGATCGCAGAGGACCGAGATGACGCCACTGAGAATCATCGTCATCGCCGCCGCCATCGCCGCCAGCAACTGCAATGGCTCTCCGACGGCGCCAAGCGAAGTACATGGACCCGAAGGGCAGGGGGGCGAGTCGGGTGAATCCGGTACGCAGTATGCGATATCGGAGACGGCCACGGAGGTGCGCGCGGGGGTCAGGCTGATCATCAACTACAACAGCACGCAACAGGTGTTCAGCGGCACGGTCGAGAACACGACGAATGCGACAGTCACACAGGTTCGTGTTGAGATCCATCTGTCGAACGGCGTCGAGCTTGGGCCCACGCCCCGAGTGGATCTGGCGCCGGGAGAGACGAAGCCCGTCGAGCTCGACGCTCGGGGGCAGACCTTCACCCACTACAGCGTCCACGTCGAGATCGGTTCCAGCACAGCGTAGTCCCCATCAGTCCGGGAGGTTCGCGGAGGCGTGCCTCGCCGGTGTCGGGGTCGTGGCTGGTGATGACGCAGGCGTCAGGCCCGCCCGCGGGCATGCAACTCCGGCCCGAGACGACCTTGCCGTCGGCAACGATCGGCCTGGCGTCGGTGACGGGCACGAACCCGGCATCCTCATCGGACTACGCCGCCGCCGCGAGGCACGCAACGAGGGCGAGCACCGAGGAAGAGAGTCCAAGCCGCTGTCGGAACATCGCACGCTCCCCGGGAAGTGAAGTCTGATGCCTCAAGCTCTACGGCCTTGCGCTCGACGATGGCCGTGGTCCCGGAACGATTCGGCGTCACCGACCACATGCCGGGTCTCCACCTCAATAGCGGACGACCCCGCACCAGAACATCGTCTCGCCCCGCGTGTCGACCGGAAGGGTGGACCTGAACGCCAGCCGGCCGTCCGCTTCGATGTCGTACAGCGTCAGCGCGGCCGGCACCGTCTCCAGGCGCCCCCCGGCGCGGACTTGTCCCGGCTCCGGGCTCGCGGCGACCATCGACCGGCCGTCCGGTTGAAACGCCATCGTCCTCACGGCAATGCTGTGGGTGTCGATCGTCTGCACCAGGGTCGGCTCGCCGGTAGCCGAATCGACGGAGAACACCGAAATAGTGTTCTCGGTGCCGTTCGACACCCGCTCGCCCCGAAAGATCTCCGTTCCGCGGCCCCGGTTCGCCACGTAAAGGGTCCGGCCGTTGGTCGGATGCATGCGGATCGACGACGTCGTCTGCCCGCCGCGATAGGCCTCCGGCGCGGCCAGCGTGGTGCTCGCGAACAAGGGCTCCTCCGAGAGCGTGTCGTCCGCGCGGATGGCGTAGGTGTGCAGCAGGTTCTGGGTCTCCAGATCGACGTAGACCCAGCGGCCCGACGGGTGGAAGTCGGCGTGCCTCGCGCGGTACGCAAGCCCCCCGTTGGGCGCCACCGTCTGCTTGTTGGTCAACTGGCCGTTCTCGAAGCCGTATACGTAGAGGCCGCCCGGATCCTCGGTGTGCACGCCGGGCTCCGGCTCGTTGCCGCGCGTCGGCAGCAGGACCGCGCGGTTCGAGGGCATGACGTACACGGCGTGCGCATAGAAGCCCGCATCCAGGCTCGTCCGCTGCTCCACCCTGTCGCCGATCGACCCGTCGGCGTCGAGCCGGTGCACCGAAAGCGAGCTCGGGGAGCTGTATGCCGACAGCAGGTACTCGCCGCGCTGGTCGACGGTGATGTAGATCGGCCGGTGCGGCAGCTCTACGGCCCCGCCGTGCGGCTGGAGATCTCCCGACGAATCGACCCGGAACGCGTTCAGGTAGTGATGCCGCACGCGGGCCGTCGACGTGCGCTGGTCGCTGCTGGCAATGTAGAAGTAGCGGCCCGACGGATGCTGCCACCCCTCCTGCACCTGCGCGGGAAGAACGATCGGGCGGGGTTCCCGGACCAGGGAACCGCCGTCGACGCGAATCCGGTAGAGCCGGGCGCCCACGCTGGCGTAGATGGCACCGCGCGACGGCGACTGCACGGCGGCCGTGCCGAGCGGGCCGGCGGCAACCCAGCCGGCCGTCCCCGCGAGCAGCGTGTTGAACCGGCGTCGACCTATCATGGGGGCACCTCCCGCGCCTCCCCGCGAGGCGCCTCCGCGACGCCGTGAACCTCGTCGAGCGGGCGGCCCTGGCGTGCGCCCGCGACCTCGCCTCAGTCGCGAGCCGGCGGTAGCGCGAACACGTAGAGCGCGCTGCCCGCTCGCCGGAAGCGGTCGCCCGCGTCCGGCTCGGCGTCCGGCGTGATCTGCACGCTCCCCGGGCGCTGGCTGCCGATGATGGCGACGTACTGCCGGCCGTCCGGCCCGATGTAGGTGATCGGCGAGTTCCGGAAGTTGCTCCCGGTCCGGAACGTCCAGACGATGTCCCCGGTCCGGGCATCGATCGCCCGCGCCACACCCTCGTTGGGACCGCCCTGGAAGAGCAGGTCCCCGCCGGTGGCCATGACCGGCGCGTTGTTGGCGGTCGTCCACTGAATCCGCCAGACCGTCTCGCCCGCCACCGGATCGTTGGCCTGCAGCTCGTTGACGACCTCCGCATTGGGCGGGTCCGGGGCGTTGCCGCCGCGTTCACGGAGCGTGTAGTCGTTCCCGGGCACGTACTCGCCTTCGACCATTCTCAGGCGATCGCAGCTGTTCGAGGTCGGGGTGTACAGGAGTCCGGTGCGCGGGGAGTACGCGTCGTTCTGCCAGTTCCTGGCGGCAATGCCGGGACACCAGCCGATGGCGACGTTCTCGGCGTCCGGCAGGTACCGCTGCCGATCCTCGACGTCGGTGAACATCATCTTCGTCATGTCGTAGCGCGGACGGCCGGTTTCCATGTTGATGCCGTCGAAGATGTCGTTGTAGACGAACATCCAGGGCTCGAGGAGCATCTCGCCCGTCGCGCGATCGAACACGTAGAAGTAGCCGTTCCTCGCCGGGCGGACCAGCGCCTTGCGCGTCTCGCCGTCGATCTCGAGGTCGACGAGGAGATTCACGTTGGGCTCGTCGAGGTCCCACTGATCCTGAGGGGTCATGTTGTAGGCCCAGATCAGGTCTCCGCTGTCGGCGTCGCGGGCCAGGATCGACGCGCAGTAGTTGTTCCGGTAGCCGGTGAGGCCCCCGTCCTCGTCCAGCTCGACGACGCCCCACTCCCGGCGGTAGTCCGGGTTCCAGGGGGCGCAGTTGCTCGTGCCGTAGTAGAAGAGATTGAGCTCGGCGTCGTAGGTGAACCAGCCCCAGACGGCGCCGCCGCCGCGCCGCCACGAGTCGCCGGACCAGGTGTCGAGCGCCGGGTTGGCGATCCGGTCGTCGGGATAGAAGGGGGCGAAGCGAGACCCGATGCCCACCTCGTTGTTCGGCCCCATGCTGTAGTACCGCCACCGGAAGCGGCCGTCGTCGATGTTGTAGGCGGTGACGTGACCGCGGACGCCGCGCTCGCCGCCGGCCACGCCGACGATGACCTTGTCGCCGACCACCAGCGGCATGCCGGGGACCGTTTCCCCCATCGCGACGGTCGCGTTCTCGGCCTGCCAGATCTGCTCTCCGGTCTCCGCGTCGAGCGCGAACACCTGTCCGTCGAGGGTGGCGAAGAAGATCCGGCCGTCGGCGTAGCCCAGGCCGCGGGTCTGCGCGCCGCAGCAGGCGCTCCTCCGGGTCAGCTCCGAGTCGGGGATCTCGGGTCGGAACTCCCACTTGATGAAGCCGTCCCGGGTGAGGTCGAGCGCGTAGACGTAGTTCGGCTCCGGGGTGACGATGTACATCGTGTCGCCGATCACGAGCGGCGAGGCTTCGTACGAATCTTGGACGCCGAGCTGCATCGTCCACGCCATGGTGAGCTGCTCGACGTTGTCGACGTTGATCTGATCGAGCGGACTGTAGTTCCAGCCCGCGTAGTTGGCGTTCGGCATGACCCATTGCGACGACGAGTCGGGCGCCGAACCCTCCTGGGCGGCCGCGGCCGCCGGTACGCCGAGAACGCAGAGCAGCGACAGGAGCGGAATCCACATCCAGCCGCGCCGCTTGGTTGACAGCCTCATGCCTCACTCCTTGGCTCGGGGCACGCGCCCCGGGTTTTGCGCCGTCAATCGCCGACGTCCACCGCCAACGCCCGGGTCACCGGAGCCCCGTCCTGCCGGTGACCGCCGGCACACCGCGAAAAGGAGTAACCCGGAAGCCTCGGCGTTCCGGGCTCCCACTCCGGTAGCGGCGCCCATCCATCCCGATTCGGCATCTCGACCTTCGGCAGAACTCCCGGCGTCGAGTACCAGGTCCTCTCGCAGGAATTCCCGTCGATCAGGTCTCTGGCGCCCATGGGTCTCCCCTTCGCAGCCTGAGGTTACCCGCAAAATCCGCAGCCGGCAGTATATCCCAAGGCCCGCCTTCCTCGCCGAGGACGGTTGCGGGCGGAGGAATCGTCTACGAGGTCGCAAAAGACCGAGGTCGCCGGGGCAGGCGTGTCCGGCCATCGCACACCGCAACTGTCGCTCGGCATTCGCCCCGCCGCGGGGTAGAATCGCCCCGTTCGGTCCTTTGGAGGTGACGATGAGGAGTACGGCCACGCCGACAGTCCGAGCATCCCTGGCCGCCGCCGGCCTCCTTGGCGCCGTCCTTCTCGGGGCGACACCCGCCCTCGCGCAGCAGGGGGCGGCCGGAGGCGAATGGCGCAGCTACGCGGGCGAGGCGGGGGGCACGAAGTACTCGCCACTCGACCAGATCCACGCCGGCAACGTGCAGGATCTCCACATGGCCTGGCGGTGGCGCTCGGTCGACCACGAGCGGGCCGACGCCGATCCCGACCTGCAGTTCAATCCGATGCTGCTGGCGACGCCGCTGATGGTCGGGGGACGGCTCTTGATGAGCACCAACCTGGGCCAGGCGGCCGCCATCGACCCTGCCTCGGGCGAAACGACGTGGGTCTACCGCGCGCTCGAGGACGGCGCGGGGCGGCCCCGCGGGGGACCGACCCGCGGCGTCGGTTACTGGCACGATCCGGAGCGCGACGACGAGCGCGTCTTCGTCGTCAGCGGCGAGCAGCTGGTGGCCCTCGACGCAAGGACCGGCGACCCCCTGCGGGAGTTCGGGACCGGCGGCAAGGTCGACCTCGCCGCCGGCGTGCCCCACCTCGAGGAGTACCGCTGGACGGCGGCGCCGCTCATCTGCCGCGACACGGTCATCGTCGGCATCTTCACCACCGACCGGTTCGACCGGCGGGACCAGGCGCCTGGGTACATCCGCGGCTACGACGCCGTCACCGGACGGCTGAAGTGGCGGTTCAACACCATCCCGCAGCCGGGCGAGTTCGGGCACGAGACGTGGGAGGACGGATCCTGGGAGCACACAGGCGCCAGCAACGTCTGGACGGTCCCGAGCGCCGACGAGGAGCTGGGCTACGCCTACCTGCCGACCGCCACCCCGACCCACAACTGGTACGGGGGACACCGTCCGGGCGACAACCTGTTCGCCGAGACGCTGCTCTGCCTGGAGTGCGAGACGGGACGCCGCGTGTGGCACCACCAGTTGATCCACCACGGCGTCTGGGACTACGACACCGCGTCGACCCCGATCCTGGCCGACATCACCGTCGACGGCCGGCCGATCAAGGCGGTCGTGCAGGTAACCAAGCAGGCTTTCGCCTATGTCTTCGACCGGGTGACCGGCGAGCCGGTCTGGCCCATCGAGGAGCGGCCCGTGCCGCAGTCGGACGTCCCCGGCGAACGGACATCGCCGACCCAGCCTTTCCCGACCCGGCCCGCGCCGTTCGACCGGCAGGGCATCACCGTCGACGACTTGATCGACTTCACGCCGGAGCTTCGCGCGGAAGCGATCGAGATCTTCCGCCGCTACCGCTCGGGGCCGATCTTCACGCCACCGTCGCTGCGTGACGAGTCGCCGGGCGGCATGCTCGGCACCCTCCAGCTCCCCGGCTGGGTCGGCGGCGCCAACTGGAACGGGGCCGCCTACGACCCGGAGACGCAGATGCTCTACGTGCCGTCGATCACGGCCCCCATCCAGATCTGGCTGCGCGAGGCCCCGGACGACTCGCCGTTCCGGTACCTGCAGGGACCGCCCAGCGTGTGGATCGAAGGGCCGCAGGGGCTGCCGCTGGTCAAGCCGCCGTGGGGACGGATTACGGCGATCGACCTCAACACCGGCGAGCACGTCTGGATGGTGCCGAACGGACCGGGTCCGCGCGACCACATTGCGCTGCAGGACCTCGCGCTCCCGTGGCTCGGAGCTCCCGGGCGGGCAGCGCCGCTGCTGACCAAGACGCTCCTCTTCCTGGGCGACGGCTCTCGATCGATGCAGGTCGTGCCGCCCCATGGGGGCGGACGGATGTTCCGCGCCTACGACAAGGCGACCGGCCGGGTGCTGTGGCAAACGGAGCTTCCCGCCGGAACCTCCGGCGCGCCGATGACCTACATGCACGACGGCACACAGTACGTGGTGGTCGCGGTCAGCGCGCGCGATCACGACGGCGAGCTCATCGCCTTCGCCGCGCAGTGACCCGTCGCCTCGGCCGCTGCGCGCGGTCCCGTGGTGGCGACGACGGGCCCGGGTGTAACTCAGGAGAGCCCATGTCTTCGAACGCACACGTGGTACGGCGTGAATTCGTTCGCACGGCGCTCGGTATGCTTGCGCTTGCGCCTTTCGCTGCGCGTTCCTTCGCACAGGACGCTGCCGGGATCGAGGAGCGAATCGAATTCAGACGCCTCGTGGCCGCCAACCGCATCCTCGCGCACGAGGAGACATGCTCGTCGAGAGCACGGCCCGCGGCCGCCATTCCTGCTCCTGTGAATCACTCCGGCAACGCGAACACGAACAGGTTGTTGCCCTGGCTGCTGGCGTTCACCTCGGGGGTCAGGTTGAGGAACCGCGGGGTGCCGGTGCTGACCGCCACGTACTGCCGGCCGTCGACGGCGTAGGTGATCGGGAAGCCGCTGACGGCCGAGCCAAGGTTGATCTCCCAGAGCACCTCGCCGGTCTCCTGGTCGAGGGCGCGGAAGCGGCCGTTGACGTCGCCGCCGAAGACGAGGCCGCCCCCGGTGGCGACCAGGGACATGGTGGCCGAGCGCTGCTCGTGAATCCAGGCGGTCTCGCCGGTCTCGGCCGAGATGGCCCAGACGGTGCCGACCTGGTCGGTGCCCGGGGCGATCTCGGGGCGCCAGGCGATGGCGTAGACCGAGGTGCTCTCGGGGCCCTCGGACATCATGCGCGCGCAGACGTTGCGCAGCGGGTAGTACATGGTGTTGGTGAGGGGGCTGTAGGCGCCCGCCTCCCAGTCCTTGCCGCCGCTGGCGTGGGGGCAGGTCAGCACCTCCTGCCCCGCCCCGGTGAAGACGAGCTCGGGGTTCTCGGTCACCGCCCCGGACGCGCCGTCGATGTGGCTGATGACGTTCTGGGTGATGGTGGGCGTGGCCCACAGGAACTCGCCGGTCTCGCGGTCCAGGGTGTAGACGACGCCGGTCTTCCCGGGAATGCCGGTGATGACCTTGCGCACCTCGCCCGGCTGCACGCGGGGGTTGATCCAGTCGACGGCGCCCGCGTCGGGGGCGACCGCGGTGTCGACGAGCAGCCGCTCGAAGGGATGGTCGAGGTCCCAGTGGTCGTTGAGGTGCTGGTAGTACCAGACGATCTCCCCGGTGTCGGCGTCGAGGGCGAGGGTCGAGTTGTGGTACAGGTGCTGGTTGTCGGTGCCGCCGATCAGGAATTTCGGGGCGGGCGAGGTGACCGACGTCCCCACGTAGACGAGGTTCAGCTCGGGGTCGTAGCTCGGCACCATCCAGGCGCCGACGTGCTTGCGGTCCTCGAACGGCACCCCGCCCCAGGTCTCGTCGCCGGGCTCGCCGGGTCCGGGAATGGTGCGGCGGCGCCACAGCTCGGCGCCCGTCTCGGGGTCGTGGGCGGTGATGACGCAGCCGTCGGGCCCCGCCGCCGGCATGCAGCTCCGGCCCGAGATGACCTTGCCGTCGGCGACGATCGGCCCCGAGCTCTGCATGGCGGGGTTCTGCTGGTAGTTCAGGATCTCGGTCTCCCACGCCATCCGGCCGGTGGCCGCGTCGAGGGCGAAGATGTGGTCGTCGACGCTGGTGTCGATGATGAGCGAGCCGTAGATGGCGATGTTGCGGTTGTTCTGCCAGAGGTTGTTGAAGACGTACTCGTCGATGTCGTCGGGCACCTCGCGCCGGTGCTCCCACACGAGGTCGCCGGTGACGGCGTCGATGGCCTGGATGACGTCGGCGGGGTTCGGCATGTACAGGACGCCGCCGTAGGCGAGGGGGGTGCCCTGCTGGCGCCCGTCGGTGAGGGCGCGTGACCAGACCATGCGCAGCTCGCCGACGTTGTCGCGGTCGATCTGATCGAGGGGGCTGTAGCCCCAGCCGTCGAGGGTGCGGCGCCACATCAGCCAGTCGCCGGGCGCGGGGTCCTGCAGCATCTCGTCGGTGACGGGCACGAAGTCGGACTCGGGCTGGGCCTGTGCGGCGGCCGGGACCGCGGGCGCGCCACCCAGCGCAGCGATCAGCGGGATGACGAGGAGGCCGGGAACCCTGCGGACAACGGGGGATGGTGTCTGCATCACACGCCCATTCTAGCGCCATCACCGCGGCGGCGGGTGAAGCGGTCGACCACCCGAAACGAGTGAAGCGCTTGCTTCCCGGTACGCGTCCTGGCGGACCCTCACTCCGGCAAACCGAACACGAAGAGGTTGTTCCCGAAGCTCGGCCGGATCTCCGGGGTCAGGGCGAGGAACGCCAGCGGATTGCCCCCCACACCGGTACTGGCCGCGACGTACTGTCGGCCGTCCACCGCGAAGGTGATGGGGAAGCCGGTCAGGGGCGAGCCGAGGTTGATCTCCCAGAGCACTTCGCCGGTATTGTGGTCGAACGCGCGGAAGCGGCCGTTCGCGTCGCCGCCGAAGACCAGTCCGCCCCCGCTGGCGACGAGCGACGTCGTGGCGGCGCGTTGGTCGTACCGCCATGCCGTCACGCCGGTCTCGGCCGAGATCGCGTGCACGGCGCCGACCTGGTCGGTGCCCGGCGCGATCTCGTTGCGCACCGCGAGCGAGTAGAGCTCCAGGGCCAGGGTCTCGGCGCTCTCGACCACCATCATCCGCGCGCACGTGTTCCGCAAGGGGAAGTACATCAGGTTCGTGAGGGGGCTGTAGGCGCCGCCCTCCCAGTCCGGTATCCCTAAGCGCGACGGCTCTATAACCACCTGTGTCTACAATGGTTTACGTGGCTCACGCGCTGCTCTGCCAGCCGCGCGTGCCAGCCAGATCGGGTCTGCCAGCCGGCCGCGGAACGTCATCGCTCCCATCATTCCGGCGCAGGCGTTCGAGCGTGGCCCGGCGCTTCCCTAGCTCTGCCGACGGGTAGAATCATGGTCGTTTCGGGCCGCGTGTGTCCATAAAGGTTCTGAATGACGGCACGTTTGTTCCGGCGCGTCGGAGGCCGGCGGCGAACGAGTGGCGGGCCGGCTGGTGCGGCGCGCCGCGGCACCGAGCGCGCCGTTGACGCTGCTGCGGGACCACTGACCGAAGGCGGTGGCGTCGAGGAGGCGGGGGCGGCGGCGACGCCCTTGGGACGAGCGGTACGGCGGCGAGTCGGCCGCCCTTGCCGCGCGGAACCGCGACCCAGAGGATCGGCTCGTCGAGCCGGAAGTCGGCCTAGCCACGGCCATCTGCGAGGGACCATTACCTGGCAGCGTCCTCGTTCGCTCCAATCGAACGCAAGATCGCGGAGCCGACCGTGAGGGGCACGAGGGCTCCAGTGATCTTGCTAGGCCGGCTCGGTCGGCGGCGTTCTTGCGCCGTCGTTCTCCCGCTGCTTCCACCCTGACGGACGAAGTCCCGGGTACCACGTGATCATCAACTCAGCGAGCCCCTCCAGTCCTGGCGCGCGCAGGCTACGGCCCGCGTGCGCGTGCCGGTCCAGGATGTGGTACGGCTCCAGTTCATCCTTCGAGAAGAGAAGGACGCGTGGCCTCCACCTCCCCTGCGCCCCCGCGCACAGATTGATCTCTTCATGCGAGAACGCCCCGGTCTTCGCAAAAACAAGGAACACGCTGACCCGCTTTGCTGGCAGCGCGTCCGCGACACGCTGTAAGTGTTCCACATCCGACTTCGTGATCTGTCCTCTGTTGGACTTGCATTCACCGATAACGAGTTGTGGACACCAGGGGCGCTCATAAGACATTCCCGTCGTAAGCGCCGCGAAATCTGTTTCACACGCGTTGACTACACCTGAATCAGTGGGCGCAAGTTCGAGACACGTCGTATACAACATGCCTTCCGGGCTGAATTCAGTGTCAAGCTGCTGAAGAGTTACCGCAACTGGAATCCCGCCTTGCTGTTGATCGTTACGACCGAATAGTCCCGACCGACGGTATACCCAGTTCCGGTCTCGCAACTGCATCGTGACGTCGAAGGATGTACCACAATAGATGCATACAACTTCGACTTTGACATCGTCGAGTGATTGCCAAAACGGCAAGTCACAAGATGGACAGTGAAGTTCGAGGCCAACTCGAAACACACGTTGCTTGAGTAGCTGGTTCAATGCGTCCTGTGGTTGAAGTTTCCGGCGCGTAGAACGCGGCGCAATGAACAAATCGTGGTAGGGCTCGAACCGCATGCGTTGTTCGGCCTCGTCAAAGTCCCCAATAATCTTGCACGCGCGACTCCGGTCAAAGTGCTGGTCTGGCTTGTGGCGAGCAATGAGTGCACGGACCCCCTCGATCTTGAAGACTCTGCAGCCCTGAAGTCCGCCCATTTGCGAAATCAGCCGGCGCGTGATAACACCCGCGCGACTCGGTCGAGCGTGTATTCCAAAGCGCCGAAACAAGCTCCTCACTAGGTCCAAGGCGGACAACGCTCTCAAGGTCACATCGTTCGTGGTAGTCGCAACCAACAAACTCACGGCGTTCCCGGTGATTCCGCGATCGGCTCGGACCTGATCATATCGATAGAACAGTTCTCGTCCATAGAATTCATTCAGTTCCGGGAGAAACGGCGGGAAGAACGTGACGTTCTTGTCACGAAAAAAGTGGTCGTAGCCGCTCAAAGTCACGCCGACGTACTGCTGCAGTACATCGCTGAGCACTGGTTTTTGGGTTAGCGAGAACGTGACTGTGGGAGTGTCGCCGGTCTCGTCGACGGAACCAAGCACGGGTTGTTCAGGCCAGTGAGCCAACGATGACCTAATGTTCAAACCATTCCAGCTCGAAACGTCAACGGGATGCCGAACGACTTTCCGTCCTGGTAGAGAAAGGTCCTCCGCGTCGGTGTCAGGGTGTCCCCAGATTGCAATACCGCCAATCGCGCTGAATGACTCCGGTGTCAAGGTTGAGAGCCATCGCTTGTGAGCCTCGATCATGGGAGTCAGGCGTTCGCGGTGTTTTGGGTCAACGAATATGACTTCAGTTCCGGTGGCCCGTACATTCCAGTAGTTCACTATATCCATGAACTTTCCGGCGTCTCCGATATAGTACCCAGGGTCTTCAGGGCGATGGTCGTGTTCAAGCTCTACGGCGCAAAGTCTGGATGGCGTTAGGTGGCTATTGAGTCCAGCAGGCAGTGTATGTAGCATAAGTCGTTTGGTGCTCAGCATGTCGTCAATAATGCGCTCGTAGTTTGGAATCGCTGGCGATGGCGCCGGGTAAGCGCCTACGGTGGCGAGGAATACGTTGGCCAGCGGGTCCTCAGCGTCCCAGTTACACAAGGACACTGGGAGATCGGACGGGATAGTGCCCTGGGTTCTGCGTTTCCAAATACGGTGGGCGGAGTGATAGACGTCCACGAACGCCCCGTAGGGCGGGCGGTCATCCCATTGACTGTGGAACAACTGATAGTCTCCCTCTGTGGGCCACATGAGATAATCGTACTTCTTGACAAACGCCATGAGTAGGTCGGTTGACTCCAGAGGAAAGAGTACGTCTACGCGAAAAAGATCGACAAGGTACTCTGCGATCGTCTCTTGATCGACGGGGATTAGCGGATTGAATTTGCCGCCGGCAAAGGCATGAGTGAACCGAAGCGCGGCCTCCAGGTGAGCATGATTGCCTGTCTGGATGCACCAGCCGATGCGGACAGGGCGGTATCGAAGGTGGAGGGAGAGAGTGCTCATGGTTTGACCGGGTTTACCGGTGGGACGACCCTTGATGAGGGTACGAGGTCGTGCCGACGGAAACAAGTCTGCCAGCCGAC
Organism: Vicinamibacterales bacterium; assembly: GCA_965215895.1. Classification (GTDB taxonomy): domain Bacteria; phylum Acidobacteriota; class Vicinamibacteria; order Vicinamibacterales; family UBA8438; genus JAJEEA01. The sequence continues at coordinate 266,394 of CBDCEY010000004.1, forward strand.
GAAGACGCGGGGTGCCGATCGTTGCGGCGCAGCCGTTCGAGTGCCGCCTGGTGCTTCTCCAACTCGGGCGGCGCGTAGATCATGGTCGTTTCCGGCCGGGCGTGTCCATAGAGGTCCTGGATGTCGGCCACGTCGGTCCCGGCGCGGCGGAGGCCGGCGGCGAACGAGTGGCGGATCTGGTAGGTGGTGAACACGGGCCGGCCGGCGCGGCGGGCGGCGCGGGCGAGCGCCCGGTTGACGCTGCTGCGGGGCCAGGGGCCGAAGGCTTCGGCGTCGAGGAACGCGCGGGCGGCGGCGGCGCCCTCGGGCACGAGCGGGACGGCGGCGATCCGGCCGCCCTTCCCGCGGGGGACCGCGACGCGTAGGGGATCGGCTCGTCGAGCCGGAAGTCCTCGGCGCGGAGCCGGCCCATCTGCGACGGCCGCATGCCGGTCCAGTGCATCAGCTCCAGCCGGGCGCGGGTGACTGATCCGGCGGGGATCTCGGCGAGCACGTCGGCGGTCGACCCAGCGGGGCCTGGGCGGGGGCGGCGCGAATCGTACGAGGTCGAGCAGGTCGAACGAGGCGCGGCGGCCGTAGAGGACGAGGTTCGTGAGGGCGTGGCGGCGGTGGTTGCAGGTGGAGGCGGTGAGGGTGCGGCGCCACTCGTGCAGCTGCGCGTTGAGCGCGGTCAGGTGGGCCGGCAGCGCGAGGGTTCGCAGATGGCCGAACCGGGGCAGCCACGCCAGCAGCTCGCGGCGGCGGTCGCCGAAGCTGATCAGGGTGCTCTCGACTTGGCCGAGTAGCGGCCGGAGTCGTGGTTGAGGGTGTGGCGTCCGCCTTCGGGGAGCGTGCGCAGGCTGGCCCGCAGCTCGTCGCGGCGCGCCCGGATGGTCTTGAGCGGCGTGCCGGGCGGGATGCGGATCTCGCGCTGGATGCCGTTCACCTTCACGGTGGCGGCGAGCCCGTGGCGGTCCTTGTAGATGCCCTCGGCGACGCGGACGCGGCGGCGGGCGGCCGGTTTGGCGGCGTTCGCCTTGGGGGCTCGGCGCTTCGGCGGCGCCGCGTCGGCCGGCGCGGGGTCGGCGGGGTTGACGGTCGGGTTCAATGGTCGGCTCCTTCATACGAACGTCCTCGCGGCCCACTTGACCTCGCCGACGATCTCGGCGCCCGGCGGCCAGGGGCGCGTAGGCCAGACGTTCTTGTTGGGGTTGTCGCTGACGAGCTGCCAGGCACCGACGACGTCCCGGCCGGCGCGCTTGACGACGAGGCCGTCGGCGGTGCGCACGACGTAGATGCGGCCGACCCGCCGGCGGCCTCTTCGGGTCGTTGTCGATGATGAGCAAGAGAGCCGCGACGCGCGGGCTCCTGAAGGACATGTCCGCATCGTCGACGGGTATGACATGCAGCACGGTCGGCGGCGCACCGTTCGGGCGCGTGATCACCATCGAGCCGCTCACGCCCCGGTCGCCGTAGCGCGGGAGCGCGCGACCGAGAAGCTTCTGCAACGTGGTGTTCTCCGCGACCACGGGGGTGCAGAGGGCTCCGTCCCGATCCGACAACCGATCGCCCCGGCGCAGCAGATCACGGGCACGGTCGTTCGCCGCCGCGATCCGCCCGTGCCGGTCCAACTGGATGACGCCTGCATGCCTGTTGCCGAGCAGCTTGCCGAGCGAGGCGCCGAGCGCACCGGCCCCGGCCAGCGCGTGACGGACCCGCACGAACTGGCGCAGATGCGGAAGAAGATGTCGGTGATAGTCATGGCGGCGCGCAGGTCCGGTAGCACGAGAGCGTGCCAGCGGGATTGTGGCCTACGCCCCCGGCAGCCTGACGCGGGACAGCGCCTTCCCTGCTTGCGCGATCCCGGCCCGCTTCTCGTTCATGGACTGCTTCCGAGGCTGCGGCGAGCGCTCTCGCCGAAGTCGTCATCCGCGGTCAGTCCCTTGGGGAGTCCGCCGCCCCCTCGGGTCTGGAAGACTCAGGCGGAGCTGGCGGAGCTGGCGGCTCCGGTGGAGGTGGCGGAGCTGGCATCGGCATGTCGGGCGGGACGGGTGGGCCTCCCGCGCTGAGCCTACGAGACACGTCCGGTCTTCGCCTCGACGAACACGGCAGCAGTAACTGCTCTGTTGATCTTGTCGTAGAGCGGTCCGGCGTCCCGGACCGTGACGTTGTGTAGGGCGCTCCTCAGCTCGCTCAGCCGCCGCTCAGCCTCGCTCCTCTCCAGCTGCTGGTGCTGGGCCTGGCGCCACAGCATGTCGAGCTCGATCTTGCACCGATGGCATTCGTCTCGAATGATCGCGTAGACGATCGCGTCACGGCCGGGCCTGAGAGTGACGTCGAGGGCCACTGCGAGACCGATGCCGGCGCCGAAGACCACAGTGGTCCCTGGCGGAAGCCGATCGATGAGGGCCACGACGCCGCCCATCGCAGAGGCGATCAGGATGAACCGCACGGCGCGCTCGATCCACACGCTGCGGCTGGCGAGGATTCCGTAGTAGCGCTCCCACCTCGCGCTGTGCAGCAAGGCTGCCCAGATGGCTTCTCGGACATCGGGCGTGAGGACTGCGGCCATAACGCGGGTCTCCAGGTCTCCGACCGCCGACGTCTCTACCGCGAGGGGAGGACTGGGGCGGCCACGGGTCTTCGAGTCTCGCACAAACGTACCACAAAAGCGGCCCCGGTGAGGGAGGGTTTGACTCCGCCAGGCTCGCCCAGCCGTACTTCGCGAGAAGTGCACCCCAGGCCGGCACGCCCGTGTAGAATCGGGCCGTCACACGGAGGCCCAGTGCGCTTCATCATCAGCTGCGAGCTGGCGGCTCGATCCCCACAGGCCCGGGACGACTGCATCGCCAGGATCCAGACGCTGCTGCGCCCTCTACGCGGGTTCATGCCGGTCTCCATCACCGTCGGCCGCCGACCCGGACACCTGGCTCAGGCCGACGGCCATCCCTCGTGGGAGAATCGGCGCGTTACACCCGAATCGTCTACTCGCAGGGGAGCCTCATCCCACGGCATCGAGCGACGCGGCGCCGCCGAATGGCGCGCCGCTGACCTGGAGCCGGTCAGCACCAGCGAGATCTCGTTGAGGAACTCGTCCCTGTCGGGCAACCGGTCGGCTTCGCGGATCGGCCAGAACCAAAGGGCGCACCAGTAGTCCAGTCCATGACCAGCTTCACGCGGCGGTAGGGGCTGGCGTTGCGCGTGTCGTCGTTGAACACCCCCTGGGCGCGGATGCGGTCCTTCCATGTGTTGGTGGTGCGGCGCGCGTCGCTGGCGCGCCGGCCCCAGACCGGCAGAGTGTCCTCGGTCTCCCGGTGATCGCGCGCGAGCTGGTCGGTGGCGACGGTGAGCGGCTCGTCTCGCAGGCGTTCCTGCACGGTCCCGGGGATGCCGAGCTTCGTGTTGGCGCCGAGCTCCGTCAGCAGGGCCGCCGTCTCCCGGCGCCGCACTGCTGATCCGCTTCAGACTGCCAGCCGAACTGCCAGCCGTTTTTGACGGAGACAGCCTGTTTCTGACGGTTTCTGACGGTTTCTGATCACGGAATCACCAATGAATACGGGATCTATTGGAGTTTCGGCGGATCCGTATACGGACTCCCAGTCCTTGCCGCCGTTGTAGGTCGGGCACGCGAGCACCTGCTGTCCCCGGCCGGTGAAGACGAGCTCGGCGCTCTCGGTCACCGCGCCGGTGGCGCCGTCGATGTCGGCGATGACGTTCTGGGTGATGGTCGGCGTGGCCCAGAGGAACTCGCCCGTCGCCCGGTCGAGGGTGTAGACGACGCCGGTCTTCCCGGGGATGCCGGTCACCACCTGCCGCACGTCGCCGGGCTGGATGCGCGGGTTGTCCAGCTCACTGCGGACGGGTCGGGCGCTACCGCGGTGTCGACCAGCAGCCGCTCGAACGGATGGTCGAGGTCCCAGTGGTCGTTCAGGTGCTGGTAGTACCAGCGGATCTCGCCGGTGTCGGCGTCGAGGGCGAGGGTCGAGTTGTGGTACAGGTGCTGGTTCTCGGCGCCGCCGAGGAGGAACTTGGGGGCCGGCGAGGTGACCGACGTCCCGACGAAGACCAGGTTCAGCGCGGGGTCGTAGCTCGGCACCATCCACGCGCCGACGTGGCGCCGCTCCTCGAACGGCACGCCGCCCCACGTCTCGTCGCCCGGCTCGCCCGGGGCGGGGATGAGCCGCGTCCGCCACACCTCCTCGCCGGTCCGCGCATCGTGGGCGACGACGACGCACGCCTCGGGGCCGCCCTCGGGCATGCAGCCGCGGCCGGAGACGGCCTTGCCGCCGGCGACGATGGGACCCGACGATTGGTGGGCGGGGTTCACCCTGTAGTCGAGGATCTGCGTCTCCCACGCGAGCCGGCCGGTCGCCGCGTCGAGGGCGTACGCGTAGTCGTCGGCGCTGGTCGAGACGATGAGGTCGCCATAGATGGCGATGTTCCGCTTCGCCTCCGACAGACCGGCCGCGACGTGGTCGTCGAGGTCGTCGGGCCGCGCCCGGCGGTACTCCCAGAGCAGGTCGCCCGTGACCGCGTCTATCGCCTGGATGACGTCGCGCGGGTTCGGCATGTAGAGCACCCCGCCGTAGGCCAGCGGCGTGCCCTGCTGACTGCCCGCGCCGAGCGCGCGCGTCCACACCATGCGCAGCTCGCCGACGTTGTCCCGGTCGATCTGGTCGAGCGGGCTGTAGCCCCAGCCGTCGAGGGTGCGGCGCCACGTCAGCCAGTCGCCGGGGGCCTGGAGCATCGCGTCGGTGACCGGCACGAAGCCGGCGTCTTCATCGGACTGCGCCGTAGCGGCGAGCGGCGCGAGCGCACCGAGGGCAAGCACCGCAAGGGAGAGTCCAGGGCGCTGTCGGAACATCGCAAGCCCCTTCGGGAAGTTGAAGTCGGCCTTTGCGCCAGCGGACGTCGCGGAGCATGGTACCATGCCGACCGATTCCCAGCGCGTTGACAGGCCGCAGCGTCGCCGGGTACTTTGAGGATCGGGTCCCATGCAGGTCTTCATCAGCTATTCCCATTCCGACTCGCTCCTGGCAGCCCGCGTGTCCGAGGCGCTCCGGAAGACCGGTCTGAACGTGTGGGATCCCGAGGTCCACCTGCTCCCCGGCGACAACTGGCCGGCCCAGGTGGGCCGCGCTCTCGAAGAGTCCGACGCCATGGTCGTTCTCTTGACGCCCAACTCCGTCAGTTCGCCGCACGTCAAGGCCGAGATGGCGTACGCGCTGGGTTCGAAGAGCTACAGCAACCGACTGATTCCCGTCGCCGTCGGTGGCCGCGAGCAGCTTCCGACGGGCGAGATTCCCTGGATAGTCCGAAAGCTGCCCTGGGTGGATCTGCCGAACCCGGAAACCGGCGATCCCGAAGTCAAGCCCATCGCCGATGCGCTCCTCGGCCGGACCTGAGCCTGCGCAGGTAATCTGCACGCGTGCCGACCGAAGTCTTCGTCTCACATTCGCACAAGGATCAGGCGTTCGTCGATTGGCTGGTGGGTGTTCTGCGCCGCCATCGCGTTCCGGTCTGGTACAGCGACACCGACATCCGCGGCGCCCAGCAGTGGCACGACGAGATCGGCAGAGCGCTCCAGCGTTGCGACTGGTTCGTCGTCGTTCTCTCTCCCGACGCCTTGGATTCCAGCTGGGTGAAGAGAGAACTGCTGTACGCCCTCCAGCAGGACCGGTTCGAAGGACGCATCGCTCCCCTGCTGCATCGAGCGTGCGCCTACGACCAATTGTCCTGGACCCTTCCGCAGATGCAGATAGTCGATTTCACCCGCAGTTTCGACGATGGATGCCGCGAGCTGCTTCGAATCTGGGACGTCCGATACGCCCCGACCGACCCGTCATAGCCTGAGTTGATCGCAAGAGGTCCGCACCTCACGCCGCGGAGACGGCACCGATCAGCTTCTTCAGGGTATCGAACAACTCAGGGTCAAGATGTCGCCACTCCTCCTGTTCCTTGAGGTATGCGGTGTGGCGACCGTCACCTGCCGGCCCTGCGTCGGGGTGCCAGTACCATGCGACTCCCAGGGGCTTCGCGTCGAAACCGGGAGCACTGAGCGCTCTGTCGAGCGTGCCCTTGCCAGTCAATCCTCGGATCGCCCGCAGGAGCCCGTACTTTACGAAGTCTCCCACGTCACCAACGTACCGATTCTGCATCACGACTACTCGCGGCCGCCGCACGCGGCTGCGGCAGGCCGGCCGGCTCAGCGGTTGCGTTCGTACGGCGCGCCGGTGCCGGACGACCCGACGAAGAAGCGCGACCACGTCAGGGAAGGTGATGTCGCGCGCGTTCGCGGTGTTCGAGCCGTCCTTGGCCCCGAAGCCGTCGATGACCAACTCGGTGCCGGCCGGGATCGAGTTCTTGTTGAGCCCGCGCCGCATCAGCGAGTTGGGCGCACCGCACTCGATGGCCCAGGTCGTCACCGCACCGTCGTCGGCGGTGACGTCGACGTGGATCCACGAGTGGGGGTTGATCCACTCCGTGCGCGCCACCGTGCCCGTGAGCTGCAACGGCCGGTTCGCGTCGAACTCGGCCGAGAAGGCGTGGTGCGCGGACACCGAGCCGGCCGGCGCCAGCACGACGAGGGCGCCGGCCACGGCGATGAACGAGGTCGCAGTCTTTCGCATCGGTCTACCTTATGGGGTTCACCCGAATGTCCTCGAGGTCGGCGCCGGTCATGAGCGACAGGTTGCGCCCGTTGCCCTCGTGACAGGCGTACTCGAACAGCATGTGGTCGTCCGGAGCTCGCCGCAGCGCGTCGAACTCGATGGTCCACGGCTGGGTGAAGACCTCGGGGTCCTCGATGGTCACCCGGTAGCGGATGGTGTCGTCGTCGACCAGGGTGAAGCGTTCGACCACGTGCAGCCCGCCGCTGTGGAACACCCCGTGTCCGGTGGCGAGGGCGCTCGCCGGCGCTCCCTCGGGGGGCGCGCCGTGCCCCACCGGCCACGTGTTGTCGGTGAAGTTGGTCACGTCGACGACGAGGGTGTTCCCCTCCCAGTGGCCGCGCGAGTCGCCCATGCCGAGGCGGATCTCGGCGTCGGGGTGGGGGCTGCCGTCGAGGGGGATGTAGCGCGAGTGGTGGTTCCACCACGGTTCCTGCGAATACCCCGTCGGCGAGGAGGGACAGGATCTTCGCGCGTCCCGTATTCAACTGGGTGCGGCTCTTCTTCGTCGACGGCCCAAGGGGCTTCTGCCAGCGGCACGGCAAGAGCTACTTGACCCGTCGAAGGCGTGGTGGGGAGGGCGGCGGGGGCGGCTTGCTGACCGGCCGCGCTATTCCATCAGCGTATCGCTGGGCGTGGTGCCCCGCTGGTACTCCCGTGTCGTGGAAGTCCCAGTACGCATCGAGGTCGCGGCTGGCTTCGTAGCACCCGGAGCTTCAGAACCGCCTCGGCTCCAACCAAGTTGGCCACCCGGCGGATCCAGACCCGCGCATGGATGAAACAGCGGTACTGGGTAGCACCAGCGTGCACCAGTGAACTCCATCACGGTCGCGGACCAGGTACCGCACGCCCCTTCGATGACGCCGGTGGCGATGCGCCTGCAGACGTACTCGGCCACCTGGATGAGGTCGATTACCACACCGTAAGGTCGACGGCGGCGCTCGCGCGGTGGAGCTGCGTCTCGGCGCCATCGACGAGCGCGACCCGCCCGGGCGCGCAACCTGCACCGTCCCGAAGGTCGTCTCCGGGTGGCGTTCCTGCAGACGCCGCTGCGAGCGCTCGACATCGTCGACCCCCTCGACCGGACCGGCGGCCTCCCCCGGGGTGCGTTGATCGAGGTGTCCTTGCAGGAGCCTGCGCATCAACTCCTGGCCCCGTCGGTCCAGCTCCCGTTCGAGCTCGCTCTCACTCATCTGCTGGGCTTCGCGCGATGAGAGGTAGGCTTTGGCATCAGCGAAGACGGCCTCGGCCACCGCATACGGCGCCTGGTCGGGGGGAGCGGCGCTGTGAGCCACGTCTCGCATCGCTCAACTCTCCCGCCACCGCCGGACCGTGTTGGGCGCCTCACCGGCACGGCGGCATTGTCGGTCCATGCGACGTCGATCGCTGGTGGCACCCAACGCGACCCAGAAGGCACGTCCCGAGAACCTCGTCGTCGCTGCTACGGCCATCGCAGAGGCATCTCCCTTCCCAAGGCACTGTACCAAAACGCCGCGCGAATGTCCAGGGGGGCGGAGGGGACGACCGAAGCGTCCGGGCGCCGTGATCAGGCCGGGCTGGCCGCCCGAAAGAGGCGGGTGGGCGCTGTCCGGGGCGCTGTCCCCGCGCAAAACGAACCGAAAAGTGATCGTCGGCGAGCAAAAACACCTATGAATAGGCGAAAAAGCCGTCTACGAAGAAGAGCCGCACCCTATTCAACTACAGGGGTAGCACGGGCTTGAGTCACCTTGAGTAATGGAGAAAAGTCGATTGTCCGTGGGAGCCGCGGGAACGGGCGCGTTTCGAAGCGGCAGTGCGGGCGGCAGCCGCCTACGCGGGCGGCGGCGGGAGCCCGAAGGCCTTGGGAACGGCGGGCTCGCGGGCGCGCAACATCTCGGCCGTCAGCATCGGCAGGTCGAGGCGGCGCTGACGGACGGTACGCACTACGGTCGAGAGCACCTGCTGAGTGTCGGCGCCCTTGCGGGTGCGGTTGCCGCCGCACACCTTGCGGATGACCACCGCGGGCCGGATGGCCTGTTCCGCCCGCCAGTTGGTGGCGTCGCGACGGGTCCCGCAGGAAGAGGAACACGGCGGGGAATTCGTTGGCGAGGTGCTTGGCGAAGCGCTTGGCGTTCTTCAACGGCGGCGGCGCGTCGATGAGCCGATCGAGCCGGGCCTCGAGCCCGCCGCGGAGCGAGTCGAGACCGTGCCGGGTCAGCTCGCCGTTCCGCGGTCCCGAAGGTCGAGGCCGGTCTGGAGCGGCCTTGACCATCGAGCTCCAAGGACTGTGGGGGTGCTTCTGCTCCAGTTTCTGGCAACGCTGAAGCAGGTGATTGAGGCAACTCTGGCGCAACGAACCCTTGTAGCGCCGGTACACCCGCCAGCCGTCGCGCACAACCACGCCGCCGTAGTCGGTCCCGAGCACGGTGGCCGCATCCTTGAACCCGCGGCCGGGGCAGATGGCGTAGACGGTGCTCCGGGGTGACGAACGTCCACAGCCAGTGGGACTTGACGCTGACGCGCCAGCCCGTTTCGTCGGGCGTGACCACCGGCGCGTTGCGGACTTGCCGGCAGAGTTCCCGGTAGGACTGGCGCGGCGTCGCGGGCGGTTCGATGCAGCAGATGAACGAGGCCGCCAGCGGTGACCTCCAGGCCGAGCCTCGTCCGCAGGAGGCCGGCAACCTTGGCCAGCGGCACACGCATCTCGGTGTGCAACTCGACGACGAGCGAGGCGAGGCCGGGGCCGAGCTGCACCGCGGCCGCCCCAAGGGCGTCGGAGGTCTCGAGACGATGGCGCCCCTGCACCCGCCGGCGGCACTGCGAGCAGCGACCGACCTCGATGTCGAAGCGGCGTACGATGGGGAGGACCGGGGGAAGTTCTTCCTGATACTGCGAGGCGACGCGGGTCACTTCGACGGCCCACCGCCGTCCGGGCACGCCCTTGGCGCCGGCGCTCTGTGGATCTCGTCGATGTTCGGCGGGCAAAGTCGGGACCCTTGCCGACCGTACTGCGTCCCGGACCGTCGGCCGGGCCGCTTGCCGGTCCCTTGCGGCCGGTGCTTGGCAAAGGGTGCAGCCTGCCGTTTGCCGGCGCGGCGGGCTTCATCGAGTTGTTCTTGAGGTCTTCGCTGCGTCGCTTCCAGCGGTCTCGATAGCGGGTGGTGCGGTCCAGGTCGCGGGTGGTGCGGTCCAGGTCGCGGGTGGTGCGGTCCAGGTCGCGGGTGGTGCGGTCCAAATCGTCGATCAGCTTGGCGTTCTCCCGCTGAAGCTCCTCAATGCGCTTGTCCCGCGAATCCTGCTCTCGCCGGGGCGCCCCCGAACCGACGCGCCCGCCGCTCTCGCCGGCCATGCTCCAGGTATCGGCACATGGGCCCCGACGCTGCACACCACTTCACGGATTTTCTCGACTCTACCCCGTAACCAAAGACCGTCCGACGACAGCCGGTCACCATTCCTGTGGATAGGCCCTCTTACGGCCATTGAACCGCCTGGCTTTCATTGACTCTCAAGCCCCTCCGAAGCCGGCGTTCCCCGAAGCACCTCCTCCAATCCCCGAGCGTCCAGCCCGTGCTCCTCGAACTCTCCCTTCGCCTCCGCCTGCCACGCTAAGTCTCCCGCTTCACTAAACGAGCTACCCAAGCCACGCAGCACCTGCATCGCGTTCTCCGCCCACTCTCGAAATTCCTCCAGCGGCCACAATGCAACCTCGCGCAAATGCGGCATCGCCCCACTGTAAGCTTTCTTCACCGGAGTGACCAAAACCGCCAGCACATTTCCCGTACCAACTTCCACTCTCTCCCGCAGCCACGCCGGGTGACTCGCTGCTTGTCGCGCCTTAGTCGCGTCCAAAACCGAATGTGCCTGTGCGCCGGAATGATCCTCAAAAACCAAACGGGTGCGGCTCTTCTTCTTAGACGGCTTTTTCGCCTATTTATAGGTGTTTTTGCTCGCCGACGATCACTTTTCAGTTCGTTTTGCGCGGGGACAGCGCCCCGGACAGCGCCCACCCGCCTCTTTCGGGCGGCCAGCCCGGCCTGATCACGGCGCCCGGACGCTTCGGTCGTCCCCTCCGCCCCCCTGGACATTCGCGCGGCGTTTTGATACGGTGCCTTGGGAAGGGAGATGCCTCTGCGATGGCCGTAGCAGCGACGACGAGGTTCTCGGGACGTGCCTTCTGGGTCGCGTTGGGTGCCACCAGCGATCGACGTCGCATGGACCGACAATGCCGCCGTGCCGGTGAGGCGCCCAACACGGTCCGGCGGTGGCGGGAGAGTTGAGCGATGCGAGACGTGGCTCACAGCGCCGCTCCCCCCGACCAGGCGCCGTATGCGGTAGCCGAGGCCGTCTTCGCTGATGCCAAAGCCTACCTCTACATCGCGCGAAGCCCAGCAGATGAGTGAGAGCGAGCTCGAACGGGAGCTGGACCGACGGGGCCAGGAGTTGATGCGCAGGCTCCTGCAAGGACACCTCGATCAACGCACCCCGGGGGAGGCCGCCGGTCCGGTCGAGGGGGTCGACGATGTCGAGCGCTCGCAGCGGCGTCTGCAGGAACGCCACCCGGAGACGACCTTCGGGACGGTGCAGGTTGCGCGCCCGGGCGGGTCGCGCTCGTCGATGGCGCCGAGACGCAGCTCAACCGCGCGAGCGCCGCCGTCGACCTTACGGTGTGGTAATCGACCTCATCCACGTGGCCGAGTACGTCTGCAGGCGGTGCCTGTGTTCCATCGCCACCGGCGTCATCGAAGGGGCGTGCGGTACCTGGTCCGCGACCGTGATGGAGTTCACTGGTGCACGCTGGTGCTACCCAGTACCGCTGTTTCATCCATGCGCGGGTCTGGATCCGCCGGGTGGCCAACTTGGTTGGAGCCGAGGCGGTTCTGAAGCTCCGGGTGCTACGAAGCCAGCCGCGACCTCGATGCGTACTGGGACTTCCACGACACGGGAGTACCAGCGGGGCACCACGCCCAGCGATACGCTGATGGAATAGGGCGGCCAGTCAGCAAGCCGCCCCCGCCGCCCTCCCCACCACGCCTTCGACGGGTCAAGTAGCTCTTGCCGTGCCACTGGCAGAAGCCCCTTGGGCCGTCGACGAAGAAGAGCCGCACCCAACTTGGTTGGAGCCGAGGCGGTTCTGAAGCTCCGGGTGCTACGAAGCCAGCCGCGACCTCGATGCGTACTGGGACTTCCACGACACGGGAGTACCAGCGGGGCACCACGCCCAGCGATACGCTGATGGAATAGGGCGGCCAGTCAGCAAGCCGCCCCCGCCGCCCTCCCCACCACGCCTTCGACGGGTCAAGTAGCTCTTGCCGTGCCGCTGGCAGAAGCCCCTTGGGCCGTCGACGAAGAAGAGCCGCACCCAAACCAAACAGACCTCACCCGCGATCCACCACGGGTCCGGCGACGCGTCCTCCTCAACGTTCCCAACCTCGAAACCCAGCATCTCACCCAAGAGCCTATGAGCCTCCTCGAACACCTTCGTATTCTCCGACCGCAGCCCGTCCAGAATGTTCTTTTCCCTTGCGTTGTATTTTTGGTGATAAACCGGCCCCAAGTGCTCCAGCACACTCTCAACTCTCTCGATTTGTTCCATGACGACTTGGCTACCATCTGCCAGTGGCGCTTCACCGGCCTGAAAGCGCGCCAAACCCACAAGCCATCGAATGCCACTCGCAGCGTTCTTGGCCTTCCCGAAGTGCTCCTTCGCCTTTCGGGACGCCGCATGGTCGCTTAACCATGCCGCACTTCCCGCCAAATAGTGCCATAGAGCCCGATAGCCCGATAGCCACGCAGCTCCGAAGCACGAAGCTCAGACAACACCCGCTCCGCGAATCCCAGCGCCGCGCCATAATCGCCTTGCCAGAGCTTCTCCTGAAAGCCAACCTCGTGGGCCACTGCCGCCTTCAATTCCTCGATCGCCGGAAACATGTTCTGGGCCATGTGCTCTCGTGACGCAAGGATCTGTTGGTTCACTTCTTCCCAAGCTTCTTCATTGCGCAAGAAAATGCGGAAATTGTCAACAAAGGTATCCAGGGTCACGTCGATGGATTGATCGATCTTGGCTAAACGCAATCTCGGCCTGCAGTTCCGGGTGAAGAAATTCGCGCCGCTTGGAATCCGTGAGATACCGAGTCAGTTCCTCGCCAAACACAACGACAGCGGAATAGTCCTCCAACGAACGGGTACAGCGACCGACGGCTTGCAGTACTCGCACTTGGATCCGCTCATTGAATAGAACATTGGCGCCCATCCTCGTCATCAAAAACCGTTCCTGCAAGTTTGTCGCCTTCGGTAGACCTTGTATAAACAAGAGTCGACAGTCGTCACCTGGAAAATCGATACCGTCATAGCGATTCGCAACCACTGCCACCGCTTGGTCGGTTGATATGAAAGCTTTCTTAGAGGTCTCTATATCCTCCGATTTAAAGACAGCAAAACCAAGTTGTTTTTCGATCTCCTGCACCATGGGCGCGCACATCGCGTCACTTGGGACCAACACCAGACTCCGCCCAGCATCCGCCATCAGATTCCGACGGAGCTTCCCAGCCGTCTCATCCGTAAGTGACATACTGGGGAACATGAAGAATCGTCGTCCCACTCCTTGCCGATCCCACCCCTCGGGCACGGGAAGCCGATAAATGGACCGCCGGCCTACCAGTCGTTCCAAATCTCCCCCTGCACCAAGGGTGGCCGACATGTATACGCGCTGACTCGGGTCACTGAAGGGCGCATGTGTCCACGTGGGCGGTGTGAGGGGCCGTATTAGCACTTCTCTCTTCGAAATGTATAGATGACATGCGTGTATGTTATCTCTAATCATTGACCACGGATAGGTGAGTCCGGCGTCTTCAGCGTGCTCATCGAGTACGCCGCAGATGTCCGTGGCAACCGCTGCAAAGGCAGGAGTGGGTAATTTATCCACCCATCCAAGGTCACTCACCCGCTCGGATCGCCGCGACAATCGTGCGGCGTCATTCCGGTCGAGCACAGGTTTGAGTACGCCAAGCAAGGCAACTTGAAGACTCGCGTGCTTTGGCAGGTTCGCCGACACCCGAAGCGACCACAGATCGGAAATGTAGTTCTCTGCCGCGTGCACGTCATCAACTATCAGGGCATGGGCGTCGGCAAAAAACGGGCGCGTGTTAAACAGGCTACTGTACGTGGTAACCGCTACAGCGAGCGCACTATTGTATTTGGCCTTGCTCGACTGGTCGTACTCGCGTGCTTTGCCGGTGAACGCGAGGGCGGTAAGGCCGTACTTATCGGCCGCCTGTTCAACGGTCTGGTTGACGAGTTGCCGAGTTGGACACAGGTATACGACACGCTCGCGGTGCTTCCGGCGCCGCCATTCAGCGATGAGAAGGCCGACGAGGGTCTTGCCGCTGCCAGTGGGGAGTTGGAGCGCAACGTCCGGCCTGTCTTTAGCTTGTGACATGTAGGCGCTCATGATGTCTTTTTGGTCACTGCTGTCCCACAGACTTTCAAATGAAGGCGGCTTGAACCTTCCATGTCTGGTAGAATGATCTGTGGCGCAAATCATTCAAAAGACAGGAGATCCAAGCCGTGGCTCATCATAACACAGTCTTCGTGCAGCTTCTCAGGTTCCTTCCGAGACATGAATTCGAAGCCGAGGCCCGCCAACACCAGCGAGGTCAGGGGTTGCGCGTCATGAGCCGCTGGGCGCAGTTCGTGGCCCTTGGCTTGGCGCAACTGACGGGCCGACAGAGCTTGCGTGACATCGTGAGCAACCTGAGCACCCAAGGGCGCAAGCTCTATCACTTGGGCGTAGGGACGACGGTCAGTCGCTCGTCGCTGGCGCGCGTCAATGCCGAGCAGCCGTACACTCTCTACGAGACGCTGTTCGGACGCCTGCTGAGCCGCTGTCAGCAGTGCGCGCCGAGGCACGGCTTTCGGTTCAAGAACAAGTTGTACGCGGTCGATGCGACGACCATCGATTTGTGTCTGGCGGTCTTCCCGTGGGCGTCTTTTCGACGCACGAAGGCCGCGATCAAGCTGCACATCGGGCTGGATCAGGCGGGCCATCTGCCGAGCTTCGTCAGTGTGACCGAGGGCAAGACCGGCGACGTCAAGGCCGCCCGCACCTGGACGTTTCCAGCCGGCAGCGTGGTCGTGGCGGACCGCGCGTATCTTGACTTCAAGTGGTTCCATCAGTTGCAGGCGCGGGGCGTGACCTTCGTGACGCGCCTGAAGCGGGGCGTGCGATATCGGGTCACGCGCGAGCATGACATCCGACCCGGAACCGGCGTCCTCAGCGATCAGACGATCGAGCTGACCAGCGCTCGCAGCCGGAAGGCGTATGCCGCGCCGCTGCGGCGAGTGGCCTACCAGGATCCGGTGACGAAGAACCGTTATGTGTTCGTGACCAACAACACAACGTGGGTGGCCCAGACGATTGCGGATATATACAAATCGCGGTGGCAGATCGAGCTGTTTTTCAAGTGGATCAAGCAGCATCTGAAAGTGAAGCGCTTCGTGGGCCGGTCGAAGAACGCCGTCATGACGCAGCTGTGGGTGGCGATGTGCATGTACCTGCTGTTGGCGTACCTGAAGTTCGTCATGCGGTTGCGCTGGAGCCTTCACCAGATGCTGCAGGTGCTCCAGCTCAACATGTTTGAACGTCGGCCACTCCAGGACCTGTTCACGACGCCGTCGCTACCGGCCCCCTCTGGCTCCCAATTGTCGCTGGCGTGGTCCTGAAAATGTGGGACACTAGTGCTTTTTGGTGGGGCATCACATCGGGGATTTTCCGACGTGGCAGCGACCGAAAGAGCTGCTCGAGGTTGTCAGGAACCGGCGCGGCGGGAAGAGTTTTCTTGAAGGCCATTGGATTGTTGGCAACGGAGGGGCGAGTGGAGTGCAACAACGGAGGTTGAGGCTATTCTGTATCCCTCGAGGAATACTGTCAGCATGCCCAATGTCGTCGATGTGTCGGCTTCCAATCAGGGAGTTACCTTGTTTCGATTGGGGTGGTTCCCCGCTCTAGAGCGAATGGGCTAACAGCATGACCATCAACACGAAGGCGTCCCATAGCCACGATTCGCTCTCAGGGCAATGCGAACACGAACAGGTTGTTCCCCTGGCTGCCGGCGTTCACCTCGGGGGTCAGGTTGAGGAACCGCGGGGTGCCGGTGCTGACCGCCACGTACTGCCGGCCGTCGACGGCGTAGGTGATCGGGAAGCCGCTGACGGCCGAGCCAAGGTTGATCTCCCAGAGCACCTCGCCGGTCTCCTGGTCGAGGGCGCGGAAGCGGCCGTTGACGTCGCCGCCGAAGACGAGGCCGCCCCCGGTGGCGACCAGGGACATGGTGGCCGAGCGCTGCTCGTGAATCCAGGCGGTCTCGCCGGTCTCGGCCGAGATGGCCCAGACGGTGCCGACCTGGTCGGTGCCCGGGGCGATCTCGGGGCGCCAGGCGATGGCGTAGACCGAGGTGCTCTCGGGGCCCTCGGACATCATGCGCGCGCAGACGTTGCGCAGCGGGTAGTACATGGTGTTGGTGAGGGGGCTGTAGGCGCCCGCCTCCCAGTCCTTGCCGCCGCTGGCGTGGGGGCAGGTCAGCACCTCCTGCCCCGCCCCGGTGAAGACGAGCTCGGGGTTCTCGGTCACCGCCCCGGACGCGCCGTCGATGTGGCTGATGACGTTCTGGGTGATGGTGGGGGTGGCCCACAGGAACTCGCCGGTCTCGCGGTCCAGGGTGTAGACGACGCCGGTCTTCCCGGGAATGCCGGTGATGACCTTGCGCACCTCGCCCGGCTGCACGCGGGGGTTGATCCAGTCGACGGCGCCCGCGTCGGGGGCGACCGCGGTGTCGACGAGCAGCCGCTCGAAGGGATGGTCGAGGTCCCAGTGGTCGTTGAGGTGTTGGTAGTACCAGACGATCTCCCCGGTGTCGGCGTCGAGGGCGAGGGTCGAGTTGTGGTACAGGTGCTGGTTGTCGGTGCCGCCGATCAGGAATTTCGGGGCGGGCGAGGTGACCGACGTCCCCACGTAGACGAGGTTCAGCTCGGGGTCGTAGCTCGGCACCATCCACGCGCCGACGTGCTTCCGGTCCTCGAACGGCACCCCGCCCCAGGTCTCGTCGCCGGGCTCGCCGGGTCCGGGAATGGTGCGCCGGCGCCACAGCTCCTCGCCCGTCTGCGGGTCGTGGGCGGTGATGACGCAGCCGTCGGGTCCCGCCGCCGGCATGCAGCTCCGGCCCGAGATGACCTTGCCGTCGGCGACGATCGGCCCCGAGCTCTGCATGGCGGGGTTCTCCCGGTAGTTCAGGATCTGGGTCTCCCACGCCATCCGGC
This sequence comes from Vicinamibacterales bacterium, assembly GCA_965215895.1. Classification (GTDB taxonomy): domain Bacteria; phylum Acidobacteriota; class Vicinamibacteria; order Vicinamibacterales; family UBA8438; genus JAJEEA01. Next base: position 283,331 of record CBDCEY010000004.1, read on the forward strand.
CGGTGGCCGCGTCGAGGGCGAAGATGTGGTCGTCGACGCTGGTGTCGATGATGAGCGAGCCGTAGATGGCGATGTTGCGGTTGTTCTGCCAGAGGTTGTTGAAGACGTACTCGTCGATGTCGTCGGGCACCTCGCGCCGGTGCTCCCACACGAGGTCGCCGGTGACGGCGTCGATGGCCTGGATGACGTCGGCGGGGTTCGGCATGTACAGGACGCCGCCGTAGGCGAGGGGGGTGCCCTGCTGGCGCCCGTCGGTGAGGGCGCGTGACCAGACCATGCGCAGCTCGCCGACGTTGTCGCGGTCGATCTGATCGAGGGGGCTGTAGCCCCAGCCGTCGAGGGTGCGGCGCCACATCAGCCAGTCGCCGGGCGCGGGGTCCTGCAGCATCTCGTCGGTGACCGGCACGAAGTCGGACGCCGGCTGGGCGTGCGCGACGGGCGGCGCCAGGGAGACGACGGCCGCCGCCAGGGCGCCCGTCACGAGGATCCCGAGCGAGCCGGCAACGGTGCGGGCGAAGGCGGATCGTGTCTGCTGCATCGGAACACTCCTGGCGGCGGGGGGAAGGCGCCGGGAGCCGACGTTGGCCGGCTCCCGGAATCGGCCGTCACGCGCGTACGAGGCCGGTGCCGGACGCCCGACGAGTCAGCGCTTCCGTTCGTACGGCCGCGCCGGCGCCGGACGCCAGACGAGTCGGCGCCTCCGTGCGTACGGCGCGGGTGCCGGACGACCCGACGAGATCAGCGGTGCCGTGCGTACGGCGCACCGGCCGGACGACCGACGAGATCAGCGGTCGCGTTCGTACGGCGCGCCGGTGCCGGACGACCCGACGAAGAAGCGCGACCCGTCGGGGAAGGTGATGTCGCGCGCGTTCGCGGTGGTCGACCCGTCCTTGGCCCCGAAGCCGTCGATGACCAGCTCGGTGCCCACCGGAATCGAGTTCTTGTTCAGCCCGCGCCGCATCAGCGAGTTCGGCGCGCCGCACTCGATCGCCCAGGTCGTCACCGCACCGTCGTCGGCGGTGACGTCGACGTGGATCCACGAGTGGGGGTTGATCCACTCCGTGCGCGCTACCGTGCCCGTGAGCTGCAACGGCCGGTTGGCGTCGAACTCGGCCGAGAAGGCGTGGTGCGCGGATACCGATCCGGCCGGCGCCAACAGCATGACGGCGCCGGCCATGGCCAGAAACGAGGTTGCAGTCTTTCGCATCGGTCTACCTTATGGGGTTCACCCGAATGTCCTCGAGGTCGGCGCCGGTCATGAGCGACAGGTTGCGCCCGTTGCCCTCGTGACAGGCGTACTCGAACAGCATGTGGTCGTCCGGGGCCCGCCGCAGCGCGTCGAACTCGATGGTCCACGGCTGGGTGAAGACCTCGGGGTCCTCGATGGTCACCCGGTAGCGGATGGTGTCGTCGTCGACCAGGGTGAAGCGTTCGACCACGTGCAGCCCGCCGCTGTGGAACACCCCGTGTCCGGTCGCGAGGGCGCTCGCCGGCGCCCCCTCGGGGGGCGCGCCGTGCCCCACCGGCCACGTGTTCTCGGTGAAGTTGGTCACGTCGACGACGAGGGTGTTCCCCTCCCAGTGGCCGCGCGAGTCGCCCATGCCGAGGCGGATCTCGGGGTCGGGGTGGGGTCTGCCGTCGAGGGGGATGTAGCGCGAGTGGTGGTTCCACTCGTAGAGCATGACCACGTACCCGGGCACCTGCAGGATCTGGTAGGTGTTGTAGCCGACCGGCAGGTGCGCGCGGGGCAGGGCCGCCGGGAGGCACTTGACCCGGGGGTCGAGATGCTCCAGCTCGTCCTGCCGCGCCATCACCTCGCCCCGGCGCTCGGACGCCCACGGCTGGAACGGAATGCGGCCGTCGGGCGGGTCGACGACCATCGGCGTGGCGACGCGCCCGGGGCGCGGCGGGGCGTCCGGGTCGGGCTCGAAGAACCGGGAGAACGCCGCCCCCTGCCCGAGGTTGGCGCCCTCGGGGGGACGCCACGAGGCGTTCGCGGGGGTCTCCATCGGCTGGGACCGGCCGGGCAGATAGTGGCCGCGGAAGTCGGGGTCGCCCCACGGCGTGCGCGGGGGCTCGTAGTCGCCGTCCTGGCCCGCGGCGGCGGGCGCCGCCGCCAACGCGAGAAGCAGCGCCGCGCCGATGGCTCGTCGAGCGCTCATCATCTGTCTCCTTGTTCCTGCTCGACCGCCGCCTGCAGGAGATGGTCGACGCAGTCGTAGTCGAGAATCTGCAGACCCTGGTCCATCCGGCGGTACAGCGTCATGCGCATCGTCCACGCACGGGTGAACACGTTGGGGTCCTCGAGGGTGACCTCGTAGTCGATGTGATAGGGGGTGGTCGGGGTGTAGCGCTCGACGACGTGCAGGGCCTCGCTGTGGAAGTTGCCGGCCGCGTCGAGCCAGGTGCGCCCGTTGAAGTGGGTGGTGTCGACCACCAGCGTATCGCCATCCCAGTGCCCGCGCGAGTCGCCCATCCAGAAGTCGTTCGGCAACGGATGGGGGCTGCCGTCCGTGTAGATGATGCGCACCGCGTGGGCGAACTCGTAGGTGATGACCATGTGGTCCGGCGTCTGCAGAATGCGGAACGGAAACGGCATGTAGGTGACGCGCGGCACCCCCGGCAGATAGCACTGCCGCACCGGGTCCGCGGTCAGCCGGTTCGCGTAGTTCTCCTGCTGCTGCTCGGCCGCCCACGGCTGGTAGGGGATGCCGCCCTCGACCACCCCCAGGCCGGCGGGAATGCCGTCCTGGGCGTTGTGGGGGCGGATGTCCCAGGCCGCCGAGCTCAGCACCTGCCAGAAGCCGTTCAGATCGGGCTGCCCCTCGGGGGTCCGGGGTCCGTCGTAGCCGGACGCGCCGGCCGGAGGCTGCTCGGCTTCGCGTGCGGACGCCGCGGAAGCGGTCGCCGCCGCGGTGCTCGCCGGCGCTTCGGCCGGCGGGCCGGACAGCGCATCGAGATAGCCGACGACCTGCCGCACCTCGTCGTCGGTCAGCTCGCGCGTCGAGATCGGGGGCATCTGGCTGTAGCCCTCGCGCACCACGGCCAGCACGTACTCGACGTCGAAGCCCAGGGGGACCAGCCCCGGGGCGATGTCGCCGCGACCGCCCGCCCCGTGGCAGAGCTGGCACACCCGCTGGTAGGGTTCGCCGCCCGGATGGTCCTGAGCCCCCGCCGCGGGGGCCGCGGGACCCAGGACGCCGGCCGCGATGCAGACGACGAGGAAACCGCGCAGCAAGGCGGCCCGGAAAGCGCCGCCCCGCGACTCCGCTTCCCGCCCGACCAACCCTGCAGCAATCCCCGCCGTTCCTCGGGGCGAGCCCCTACCGGTCCTGCGCCGCATCGCGTTCCTCGGCGCGGTGGCCGGCGAGAATGCCGTCCATCCCGTAGTTGCCTTCATGGCACGCGTACTCCCACACCTGATCTTCCGAGCGCATCATCGGCACCTCGACCGTCCACGGCAGGGTCCAGGTCGCGGCGTCCTCGACCGTGAACTCGTAGACCAGCGTCTCGGCGTCGACCCGCGTGAAACGCTCCACCAGGGTCATGGCCGTCGTCGCCCCGTAGCGCTCGGTGAACGAGTTCTTGTTGTAGAAGTTGGTCGTGTCGACGACCAGGGTGTCGCCCTCCCAGCGCCCGCGGGAGTCCCCCATCCACTGGGTCACCCCTTCCGCCAGCGCGCCGCCGTCCAGGGGGATGATGCGCGCGTCGTGGACCATCTCGTTGAGAATCACCACGTGGTCGGCGGTCTGGAAGAGCTGCATGTGGTTGTTGTAGGCGCGCGGCTCCATCGGCGGTCCCGAGTTGAACCCGAGCACGCAGCGCTCGCCGACGCTGCGATCCGCCCACGAGTCGGCGGGGTGCTCGCTCTGATACTCGGCCCGCGCGTCGGCCCGTGCCTGCCCCGCCTCGGAGAACGGCGGGATGCGCCCGTTCGGCGGGTCCACGATGAGCGACGTCCGCCGGGTCCCGACGGTCCGGGTGCCGCGGTCCATCCAGAAGTTGTTGTAGGCGCCGACGTTGCCTCCGGCCTCGGTCCGCTGCGCCGCCTCGTTCAACAACCGGGCGTTCCGTTCCACGACCTCCTGTTCCTGATTGGCCGCTTCCTCCGCGGTCAGGAACGCCTGGTCGCCGAGCTCCTCGGGACGTTCCAACGGCGTGATCGTCCGGAAGTCCCAGACCCCCTGCAGGTCGGGGGCTCCCCACGGCGACAGCGGCGCCTCCGTCTCGCTCTGGGCCGACACGGAAACCGGCGCCGACAACACGACCAACACGGCCAGGCCCCCGGCCGCGGCGAGCATTCGATGGTTCATGGCTTTCCTCCTGATGTGACGCGAGCCTGATTATAGCTGCCCTGCCGGCTCTTGAGGCCCCGCGTCGAAAGTTCGGCTCACGCGTTCCCCGTCAGAAGATGGCCAGCGGGTTGAGCGGCGAGCCGGTGCCGGCTTCCATCGCGAGGGGCGCCGCCACCAGCAGGAACTCCCACCGGTTCTGCCGCGCCGCCTCCGCCGCCACCGCCTCGAGGTCGAGGTTGTCGAAGAGCGGCATCCCCATCGCGACGATCGTGAGCTGGTGGATCGGCTGCGTCACCCCCTCGACCCCCGACGGCAGCACGTCGTTGGTCCCGTCGGCGCCGAGCATCGCCACGCCCCGCTCGCGCAGCCACGGGGCGACCGAGGCGTGCAGGCCGGCCGACTCGCGGCCGGTCTCCCACGCCCCGAGCTCGGCCCGGCGGGCCCAGCGGCCGTTCCGGACGAACAGGATGTCTCCCGGCTCGACCGTCACCCCCGCCTCGCGCTCCCACGCCTCGAGGTCCTCGACGTAGATCGGCGTGCCCGGCTCGAGATAGTCCACCCCCTTGAGCCGCGCGATGTCCAGCAGCACGCCGCGGGTGACGATGCCCTGCTTGAAGTTGATGATCGCGAGCTTCGCGCAGCCCCCAGCCGTCACCTCGTCGTCGCGGACGTAGCCGTTGTACATCCGCCCGTCGTCCATCATGTGGCAGAGCGAGTCCATGTGCGAGTGGGCGTAGCCGTGGTAGGCGAACGTATAGCGGTCGCTGCGGAACGGCCCCGGCCCGTCCGGTCCCAGCATCTCGTAGCCGACCGGCGAGGTGGCGTCGAGGGCCCGCTCGGTGAGGTAGTTGTGCGAGAGCGACACCGACACCCCCGCCGTGGCCAGGGCCAGCGCCGCCCGCCGCTTCTCGGGGGTAATCAGGTTGAGCGCGCCCATCTCGTCGTCGTCGCCCCACCGGCCCCAGTTCGACAGCTCCGTCATCCACTGCGCGACGGTCTCCGCCGTCACCTCGCGCGCGACCTGCGCCCCGAGCGGCGGCGCCTGCGTCACGAGCCCCGCCGCCAGCAGACCCGCCGCCGCTACGCCGATTCGATAGTCCTTCATGTGCCTCGACTCCCTCTCCCGGCCGGGCGTGGTCCCGGACCGCCCGTCCCGCCGGTGCGTGCGGTGTAGTGTGGCCGGTCCGGGCCGCCGAGGCGACCTACGCGCGCACGGATGTCGAGACAGGCGGACACGGCAAATGGCTAGTCAGCGGTCATTCTCTGCGAGGCTCTACGTCACCGCCAGCGTCACCCACGGACCCGGGGGTGAGGCCGGAAGCCATGAGGCGCTGATGGCGGCGGCCGGGCACTACGCCGAGCTGTACGAGATCCAGGCGGCGGCCTGTCGATAGCCGAGTGCATCCGGGCTGGTCGGCTGACCGGCCGCCGACGCGGCGGGGTCAGCCCCCGCCAGCGCTGACCCCACGTCTCACCGCCGTTCGCGACGGCTACAACGGCCGGTCCGGATTGATGATCGACCGCCACATGTGGGCGACCGGGCTGTTGTCGTACCCCAGCCCTTCTTTCGGCTGCTTGAACTGCCGGCCGATGACGTCGGTGAACTCTTCGATCCCGATCTCGCGCTGGCCCTCGTCGAACGCGTACTGATCGTTGACCGTGACCAGCCGCGCTTCCATGTAGTACCGGTGGTTCCGCGCGAACTCGTAGTCCTGCTTGATGTACTCGTCCGGCTCGTAGTCCACCCCGAAGATGCGGTTGTACATGTCGGGATACTCGTAGCCGACGGAGTCGTCCGGGTAGAACCGCAACGCTTGGTGATACTTGATCCCCCAGCTGACGCGCTCGTCCACGTAGGGGGCGAAGAGCTGCGCACCCCAGTAGCCGTGGTCCGCCTTGATCAGGTTCTGGGTCACGTCGTGCAGCAGGCACGCGAACACCGTGCGCTCCGGCTGACCGGTCTCGACGGCCCGGTTCGCGCTCTGCAGAACATGGCGGGCCGGGGCGAACCGGCGCTCGAAGAAGTCGACCAGCGTGGGCTTGTCGGGCATCGGCTCGAAGCCGCTCGCGGTCGGTTTGTAGAGGTTGCCGGTTCCGCGCGGCACCCGAAGCTCGGCCGACGCCTGCACGGTTTCCGCAAGCCCGACGCGACGATCGAGCCGATCCGTCATGTAGTGCTCGAGGGCCTCGGCCCGGTCCTCGTGCCCCATCGCCGCCACCGCCGCCGCCCCGCCCGCCGATGCGATGAACTTGCGTCGATCCACGTGCATGTGCGTCCTCCTCGCCTGAGCCGTTGTCGGCTCTCGCCACGCTACCGTCGCACCTCACCGATGTCAACCGCCGGCGGGCGGAAAGACGGATGAACACATCCAGCCCAGGCGGCGCCGTCCCGTCCCATGCTTGCGGTTAGGATCGACGGAGCCGGCCGACGACGACCGGGAAGCGGGAGAACGGCAAGTGGACCTTGAGGAAACCCTGATTCGCCGGATGACCCGGCTCGCCATCGCGCACGGCGCGGTGAATCTCTCGCAGGGGTTCACCGACGAGGCGCCGGTGTACGACATGGTGTGGAGCGGGGTCGCGGCGATGCTCGGCGGGACGGAGGAACGGCTCGCGCGGCTCGAATCGATGACCCTGCGCGACCTGCTGGCCGCGCGGGGCGCCGGGGACGGCGAGGCTCTCGATCTCAGCGTGAAGGAGCTGCTGGCCGGCGTGCGGAATCCGCGCGACCAGTTCAATCAGTACTCGTTTCCGTTCGGGCTGCCCGAGCTGCGGCACGCGATCGCGGACTACACCGACCGGCTCTACGGGCGCCGGCCGGATCCCGAGGAGGAGATCACCGTCGTGCTGGGGGCGAGCGAAGGCATGGCGGCGGCGTTCTGCGCCCTCTTCGAGCCGGGCGACGGCGTAGTGGTGATGCAGCCCTGTCACGAGCTCTATCCGTCGCAGGCGGCGATCTTCGGGCTCGTGCCGAGGTTCGTGACGTTGCGCGAGGACCGCGGCGCCGGCACCTGGCGCCTCGACCGCGACGAGGTGCGCGCCGCCGCCTCCGATCCGTCGGTCAAGGCGTTCATCGTGAACACGCCGCAGAACCCGACCGGCAAGGTGCTGAACCGGGACGAGCTGTCGTTCATCGCGGAGCTGTGCCGGACCCGCGATCTCCTCGCGATCACCGACGAGATCTACGAGCACATCACCTTCGACGGCCACCGCCATCTGTTCCTGCCGAGCTTCGACGGAATGGCCGAACGCACCCTCGTGGTGAACTCGATCTCGAAGACCGGGCGCGCGACGGGCTGGCGCATCGGCTGGGTCCTGACCCCGCCGCGGTACACCCGGCGGCTGCGCGCGGTGCACGACAACCTCGTCGTGCAGGCGCCAACGCCGCTGCAGAAGGGCGCGGTGGCGCTGCTGCGCCAGGAGCGGACGTTCTTCGAGGGCATCGCCGGCGACTATCGCCGGAAACGCGATCTGCTCGTCGCCGGCCTGCGCGCAGCCGGCTTCACCGTGACCCCGCCCGAGGGCGCCTACTACCTCTTCGCGGACTACAGGACCGTGCCGGCTCTTTCGGAGATGTCGCCGACCGAGGCCGCGATGCATCTCGTGAAGAAAGTCGGGGTGGCGACGGTGCCCGGCGACAACTTCTACGCCACCGGCGACGAAGGGAACCGCTACCTCCGGTTCGCGTTCTGCCGATCGATCGAGACGCTGGAAGCCGCGGTCGAGCGCCTGCGTACCGGACTCTGAGTTTCCCGCGCCGCGGGTTTCGCGCGTTCAGCCGGTCCTTGCCGCAGTAGTCAGGGTCCCGGGACCAGCCGGAGGCCACCCGGGCGGTGCCCCGGACCGAGGACCCAACTGCCGACAACAGCAAGGGAAGAATCGTAGCTTGCAGCTTTCAGGTTCACCTCGCAAGATTTAGCATAGTGCTCGTATCACGACACCATGAGTCCAATTCGGGGAGCAGGCAGATGACACGCAGGTCCGGAACCGCACTCGTCCGACTCGGAGTATTCACCGGCGCGGTCGCGCTCGCGTTGGCCGCCGCCGTCCTCGTCCAGGCGCAAGAAGCGCGAAGCCCGCGGAACGTCGCGGAGTTCGACGCGATGTTCCAGGAGATCAACAACTGGGGCCGCTGGGGAGCGGACGACGAGCTCGGCACCATGAACTTGATCACCCCGGAGAAGACCCGCGAGGCGGCGGCCCTCGTCCGGCGCGGCATCACCGTGTCTCTGTCGCACAACCCCATGCCGGACCCCGAGGTGGACAACCCCGACGCGTCGTTCAACCACACCATGGGCCGATCGCTGCGCAGCGACACCTACGAGTTCACCTATCACGGCTACAGCGTCAGCCACATCGACTCGCTCTGCCACTTCATCTGGAACGACCGGCTCTACAACGACGTCCCGCCGTCGGCGAGCACGCCGGAGGGATGCGGCAGGCTCGGCATCCAGAACCTGAAGCAGGGCATCGTCACCCGCGGCATCCTCCTCGACTTTCCGCGGCTCGAGGACGTGCCGTACCTCGAGCCGCAGACGCCGATCTACGTCGAGGACATCGAGGCGTGGGAGCGGCGGGCCGGCGTCACCGTGTCGCCGGGCGACGTGATCTTCGTGCGGACCGGCCGGTGGGCGCGCCGCGCCGAGCTCGGCCCCTGGCAGGTGTCGGGCAACAGCGCCGGCCTGCACGCGTCGGTGCTCCCCTGGATCAAGGAGCGCGGCGTGGCGTTCGTGGGCAGCGACGCCGCCACCGACGTGATGCCATCGCTGGTCGAGGGCGTCACCCAGCCCGTCCATACGATGCTGATCGCCGGCTTCGGCACCAGCATCTTCGACAACATGGACCTCGAGGCGCTCGCGGAGACCGCGGCGCGCGAGAACCGGTGGGAGTTCATGCTCACGGCCGGGCCGATCCCCGTCGAGGGCGGGACGGGGTCGCCGCTGAACCCGATCGCGGTCTTCTGAGCATCCGCCGGGGCCCCGCGGGGACAGTCACGCGAAGCCGGGGCACTGAGGGTTGGGGGAACCGCCGGGTGACGAGGTCATCCCAGGGCAGGTATGGCCTGCCGGGCACAGTCTTCATCGATTCCCAAATAGCGAATCAGTTGACGGACGTGTCCGATCTCGATTGGGTGCGGCTCTTCTTCGTCGACGGCCCAAGGGGCTTCTGCCAGCGGCACGGCAAGAGCTACTTGACCCGTCGAAGGCGTGGTGGGGAGGGCGGCGGGGGCGGCTTGCTGACTGGCCGCCCTATTCCATCAGCGTATCGCTGGGCGTGGTGCCCCGCTGGTACTCCCGTGTCGTGGAAGTCCCAGTACGCATCGAGGTCGCGGCTGGCTTCGTAGCACCCGGAGCTTCAGAACCGCCTCGGCTCCAACCCAGTTGGCCACCCGGCGGATCCAGACCCGCGCATGGATGAAACAGCGGTACTGGGTAGCACCAGCGTGCACCAGTGAACTCCATCACGGTCGCGGACCAGGTACCGCACGCCCCTTCGATGACGCCGGTGGCGATGGAACACAGGCACCGCCTGCAGACGTACTCGGCCACGTGGATGAGGTCGATTACCACACCGTAAGGTCGACGGCGGCGCTCGCGCGGTTGAGCTGCGTCTCGGCGCCATCGACGAGCGCGACCCGCCCGGGCGCGCAACCTGCACCGTCCCGAAGGTCGTCTCCGGGTGGCGTTCCTGCAGACGCCGCTGCGAGCGCTCGACATCGTCGACCCCCTCGACCGGACCGGCGGCCTCCCCCGGGGTGCGTTGATCGAGGTGTCCTTGCAGGAGCCTGCGCATCAACTCCTGGCCCCGTCGGTCCAGCTCCCGTTCGAGCTCGCTCTCACTCATCTGCTGGGCTTCGCGCGATGAGAGGTAGGCTTTGGCATCAGCGAAGACGGCCTCGGCTACCGCATACGGCGCCTGGTCGGGGGGAGCGGCGCTGTGAGCCACGTCTCGCATCGCTCAACTCTCCCGCCACCGCCGGACCGTGTTGGGCGCCTCACCGGCACGGCGGCAGTGTCGGTCCATGCGACCTCGATCGCTGGTGGCACCCAACGCGACCCAGAAGGCACGTCCCGAGAACCTCGTCGTCGCTGCTACGGCCATCGCAGAGGCATCTCCCTTCCCAAGGCACCGTATCAAAACGCCGCGCGAATGTCCAGGGGGGCGGAGGGGACGACCGAAGCGTCCGGGCGCCGTGATCAGGCCGGGCTGGCCGCCCGAAAGAGGCGGGTGGGCGCTGTCCGGGGCGCTGTCCCCGCGCAAAACAAACTGAAAAGTGATCGTCGGCGAGCAAAAACACCTATAAATAGGCGAAAAAGCCGTCTACAGAGAAACTCACGGTGACCACTGACTCAGGCGGCCTTCACTTCGACCTCCACTCCAAGGTCGTGCAGACGGCGGAGGAGGCGCTGGGTAACGCGGTGCTTGTCGCGGTTCGCCAGGTACCGGCCGCCGAGGTCGTGGTAGTCCGTCTCGTCGCGGAGCATGAAGTAAGCAGCGGTCAGCATGGAAGCGGCGACCGCCACGATTGCCTTCTTCGGGCCGCGCCGGCCCTTGAGCCGTCGAAACTGCGTCTGCAGATAGCTCCCGTTCTTCCGGGTTGCCGCCCACGCGGCCTGGACCAGCGTTGTCTTCAGCCACGGCGTCGCGTGACGGATCCGGGTCGAGCGGCGCTTCCCCGCACTCTCGTCGAGGCGCGGGCACAGTCCCGCCCACGAGACCAGATGTCCCGGACCGGGAAACCTCGTCATGTCCACGCCGATCTCGGCGACGAGCACCCGCGCGACGGTCTCACTGACCCCGGGGATCGTCGTCAGCCGCTCGGCGGCCTCGCGAAAAGGGCGCAGCACCTCGTCGGCCTGCTGCTCCAGTTTCTGCACGGCGGCGCGCAACGCGTCGATCTGCCCCAGGTGCAGCTCCAGCAGGAAACGGTGGTGCGCCGTCACCCGGCCGTGCACCGCGGCGATGATGTCCGCGCGGTCGGCTTTCAGGCGCCCGGTGGTGCAATCGGCCAGCCGCTCGGGATCGGTCTCCCCGGCGATGAGCGCCGCCAGGATCGCCCGGCCGCTGACGCCCAGGATGTCGGTGACCACGTGCGTCAACTTCACGTTCGCGTCTTCGAGCGTCTTCTGCAGGCGTTGCGTGTGCCGCGTGATCTCGCGGACCAGTTGCTTGCGGGTCCGCGTCAGGTCGCGCAGTTCCTGGATCGGGGCCGGCGGCACGAAGCTGCCCCGAATCAGCCCGTGCGCCAACAGGTCGGCGATCCAGGCCGCGTCGTTCCGGTCGCTCTTGCGGCCCGGAACGTTCCGGATGTGCTGCGCGTTGGCGAGCACCAGCGTGAACGACTCTTCGTCTTCGAGGACGTGCCACACCGGCTTCCAGTACACGCCGGTCGCCTCCATCGCCACGTGCGTGCAGCCCGCCTCGGTCAGCCAGGCCGCCAGTTCGAGCAGACCCGCCGTCGTAGTCGCAAACTCCCGGTGCTCGGTCGTGACCTTCCGACCCGCAGCGATGCGCACGCACGCGTTCACGCACCGAGAGTGGACATCCAACCCGGCGCACCGGGGGTACAAGACTTCCATCCGTCACCTCCTGCTCGCAAAGGCGCTGGCGTGGAGTCCGCCGGTACGAAATCTACAGGGCGCGCTCACCGGAAGAATCTCCGGTCTCGCAATACGGGGTGCTCGCGGGACTCCGGGTCCAACTAAAAAACGGGCTCTTGGCACCATAGAGAAACCGACCTCTGGGCCAGCGCCAAGCCCCTACACGATATCCTGTTTCATGAATACGCGGGTCCGGCACCGCCGGGTGGAGAACTACAGAGAAACTCACGGTGACCACTGACTCAGGCGGCCTTCACTTCGACCTCCACTCCAAGGTCGTGCAGACGGCGGAGGAGGCGCTGGGTAACGCGGTGCTTGTCGCGGTTCGCCAGGTACCGGCCGCCGAGGTCGTGGTAGTCCGTCTCGTCGCGGAGCATGAAGTAAGCAGCGGTCAGCATGGAAGCGGCGACCGCCACGATTGCCTTCTTCGGGCCGCGCCGGCCCTTGAGCCGTCGAAACTGCGTCTGCAGATAGCTCCCGTTCTTCCGGGTTGCCGCCCACGCGGCCTGGACCAGCGTTGTCTTCAGCCACGGCGTCGCGTGACGGATCCGGGTCGAGCGGCGCTTCCCCGCACTCTCGTCGAGGCGCGGGCACAGTCCCGCCCACGAGACCAGATGTCCCGGACCGGGAAACCTCGTCATGTCCACGCCGATCTCGGCGACGAGCACCCGCGCGACGGTCTCACTGACCCCGGGGATCGTCGTCAGCCGCTCGGCGGCCTCGCGAAAAGGGCGCAGCACCTCGTCGGCCTGCTGCTCCAGTTTCTGCACGGCGGCGCGCAACGCGTCGATCTGCCCCAGGTGCAGCTCCAGCAGGAAACGGTGGTGCGCCGTCACCCGGCCGTGCACCGCGGCGATGATGTCCGCGCGGTCGGCTTTCAGGCGCCCGGTGGTGCAATCGGCCAGCCGCTCGGGATCGGTCTCCCCGGCGATGAGCGCCGCCAGGATCGCCCGGCCGCTGACGCCCAGGATGTCGGTGACCACGTGCGTCAACTTCACGTTCGCGTCTTCGAGCGTCTTCTGCAGGCGTTGCGTGTGCCGCGTGATCTCGCGGACCAGTTGCTTGCGGGTCCGCGTCAGGTCGCGCAGTTCCTGGATCGGGGCCGGCGGCACGAAGCTGCCCCGAATCAGCCCGTGCGCCAACAGGTCGGCGATCCAGGCCGCGTCGTTCCGGTCGCTCTTGCGGCCCGGAACGTTCCGGATGTGCTGCGCGTTGGCGAGCACCAGCGTGAACGACTCTTCGTCTTCGAGGACGTGCCACACCGGCTTCCAGTACACGCCGGTCGCCTCCATCGCCACGTGCGTGCAGCCCGCCTCGGTCAGCCAGGCCGCCAGTTCGAGCAGACCCGCCGTCGTAGTCGCAAACTCCCGGTGCTCGGTCGTGACCTTCCGACCCGCAGCGATGCGCACGCACGCGTTCACGCACCGAGAGTGGACATCCAACCCGGCGCACCGGGGGTACAAGACTTCCATCCGTCACCTCCTGCTCGCAAAGGCGCTGGCGTGGAGTCCGCCGGTACGAAATCTACAGGGCGCGCTCACCGGAAGAATCTCCGGTCTCGCAATACGGGGTGCTCGCGGGACTCCGGGTCCAACTAAAAAACGGGCTCTTGGCACCATAGAGAAACCGACCTCTGGGCCAGCGCCAAGCCCCTACACGATATCCTGTTTCATGAATACGCGGGTCCGGCACCGCCGGGTGGAGAACTACAGAGAAACTCACGGTGACCACTGACTCAGGCGGCCTTCACTTCGACCTCCACTCCAAGGTCGTGCAGACGGCGGAGGAGGCGCTGGGTAACGCGGTGCTTGTCGCGGTTCGCCAGGTACCGGCCGCCGAGGTCGTGGTAGTCCGTCTCGTCGCGGAGCATGAAGTAAGCAGCGGTCAGCATGGAAGCGGCGACCGCCACGATTGCCTTCTTCGGGCCGCGCCGGCCCTTGAGCCGTCGAAACTGCGTCTGCAGATAGCTCCCGTTCTTCCGGGTTGCCGCCCACGCGGCCTGGACCAGCGTTGTCTTCAGCCACGGCGTCGCGTGACGGATCCGGGTCGAGCGGCGCTTCCCCGCACTCTCGTCGAGGCGCGGGCACAGTCCCGCCCACGAGACCAGATGTCCCGGACCGGGAAACCTCGTCATGTCCACGCCGATCTCGGCGACGAGCACCCGCGCGACGGTCTCACTGACCCCGGGGATCGTCGTCAGCCGCTCGGCGGCCTCGCGAAAAGGGCGCAGCACCTCGTCGGCCTGCTGCTCCAGTTTCTGCACGGCGGCGCGCAACGCGTCGATCTGCCCCAGGTGCAGCTCCAGCAGGAAACGGTGGTGCGCCGTCACCCGGCCGTGCACCGCGGCGATGATGTCCGCGCGGTCGGCTTTCAGGCGCCCGGTGGTGCAATCGGCCAGCCGCTCGGGATCGGTCTCCCCGGCGATGAGCGCCGCCAGGATCGCCCGGCCGCTGACGCCCAGGATGTCGGTGACCACGTGCGTCAACTTCACGTTCGCGTCTTCGAGCGTCTTCTGCAGGCGTTGCGTGTGCCGCGTGATCTCGCGGACCAGTTGCTTGCGGGTCCGCGTCAGGTCGCGCAGTTCCTGGATCGGGGCCGGCGGCACGAAGCTGCCCCGAATCAGCCCGTGCGCCAACAGGTCGGCGATCCAGGCCGCGTCGTTCCGGTCGCTCTTGCGGCCCGGAACGTTCCGGATGTGCTGCGCGTTGGCGAGCACCAGCGTGAACGACTCTTCGTCTTCGAGGACGTGCCACACCGGCTTCCAGTACACGCCGGTCGCCTCCATCGCCACGTGCGTGCAGCCCGCCTCGGTCAGCCAGGCCGCCAGTTCGAGCAGACCCGCCGTCGTAGTCGCAAACTCCCGGTGCTCGGTCGTGACCTTCCGACCCGCAGCGATGCGCACGCACGCGTTCACGCACCGAGAGTGGACATCCAACCCGGCGCACCGGGGGTACAAGACTTCCATCCGTCACCTCCTGCTCGCAAAGGCGCTGGCGTGGAGTCCGCCGGTACGAAATCTACAGGGCGCGCTCACCGGAAGAATCTCCGGTCTCGCAATACGGGGTGCTCGCGGGACTCCGGGTCCAACTAAAAAACGGGCTCTTGGCACCATAGAGAAACCGACCTCTGGGCCAGCGCCAAGCCCCTACACGATATCCTGTTTCATGAATACGCGGGTCCGGCACCGCCGGGTGGAGAACTACAGAGACAGAGAAACTCACGGTGACCACTGACTCAGGCGGCCTTCACTTCGACCTCCACTCCAAGGTCGTGCAGACGGCGGAGGAGGCGCTGGGTAACGCGGTGCTTGTCGCGGTTCGCCAGGTACCGGCCGCCGAGGTCGTGGTAGTCCGTCTCGTCGCGGAGCATGAAGTAAGCAGCGGTCAGCATGGAAGCGGCGACCGCCACGATTGCCTTCTTCGGGCCGCGCCGGCCCTTGAGCCGTCGAAACTGCGTCTGCAGATAGCTCCCGTTCTTCCGGGTTGCCGCCCACGCGGCCTGGACCAGCGTTGTCTTCAGCCACGGCGTCGCGTGACGGATCCGGGTCGAGCGGCGCTTCCCCGCACTCTCGTCGAGGCGCGGGCACAGTCCCGCCCACGAGACCAGATGTCCCGGACCGGGAAACCTCGTCATGTCCACGCCGATCTCGGCGACGAGCACCCGCGCGACGGTCTCACTGACCCCGGGGATCGTCGTCAGCCGCTCGGCGGCCTCGCGAAAAGGGCGCAGCACCTCGTCGGCCTGCTGCTCCAGTTTCTGCACGGCGGCGCGCAACGCGTCGATCTGCCCCAGGTGCAGCTCCAGCAGGAAACGGTGGTGCGCCGTCACCCGGCCGTGCACCGCGGCGATGATGTCCGCGCGGTCGGCTTTCAGGCGCCCGGTGGTGCAATCGGCCAGCCGCTCGGGATCGGTCTCCCCGGCGATGAGCGCCGCCAGGATCGCCCGGCCGCTGACGCCCAGGATGTCGGTGACCACGTGCGTCAACTTCACGTTCGCGTCTTCGAGCGTCTTCTGCAGGCGTTGCGTGTGCCGCGTGATCTCGCGGACCAGTTGCTTGCGGGTCCGCGTCAGGTCGCGCAGTTCCTGGATCGGGGCCGGCGGCACGAAGCTGCCCCGAATCAGCCCGTGCGCCAACAGGTCGGCGATCCAGGCCGCGTCGTTCCGGTCGCTCTTGCGGCCCGGAACGTTCCGGATGTGCTGCGCGTTGGCGAGCACCAGCGTGAACGACTCTTCGTCTTCGAGGACGTGCCACACCGGCTTCCAGTACACGCCGGTCGCCTCCATCGCCACGTGCGTGCAGCCCGCCTCGGTCAGCCAGGCCGCCAGTTCGAGCAGACCCGCCGTCGTAGTCGCAAACTCCCGGTGCTCGGTCGTGACCTTCCGACCCGCAGCGATGCGCACGCACGCGTTCACGCACCGAGAGTGGACATCCAACCCGGCGCACCGGGGGTACAAGACTTCCATCCGTCACCTCCTGCTCGCAAAGGCGCTGGCGTGGAGTCCGCCGGTACGAAATCTACAGGGCGCGCTCACCGGAAGAATCTCCGGTCTCGCAATACGGGGTGCTCGCGGGACTCCGGGTCCAACTAAAAAACGGGCTCTTGGCACCATAGAGAAACCGACCTCTGGGCCAGCGCCAAGCCCCTACACGATATCCTGTTTCATGAATACGCGGGTCCGGCACCGCCGGGTGGAGAACTAAGAAGAAGAGCCGCACCCATCTCGATTTCGGGGTTCTCTCGTCTGCCGTGACGCCCGAGAGGAAGCCCGGGGTAGGTCTTCCCGCCGTAGCGAACCCAGTGCCTGTGCTTCTTCTTCTCGATGGCCGCCCCGGGAGCGCACTGGTCGAGCATCCGGCGAATGTCCTTGAACCGGACGGTGGAGAAGGACGACACGCCTATGCCGCGAGAACGGGCTCCTGATCGAGCTCGTTGAGGGCCGTCGTGAAGTCAGCCTGCGTCTTCAGTACGACGTCGATGGAGATGGGGGTCTCGGCAGGCAGCCTGTCCATGTCGCGAGCAGCGGTTCCCAAGAGGAAGCGATTGGCGCGGTGGGCCTCGACGGCCTCCCGCCACGCGACTTCCACCGGTGCATTGGTTTGGTTGACGAACTGCCTCGTCTGGGCAGCGAAATCATCGAAGCTCGACACGTCCTCGGCGATGTCGAACAACACCGCCCTGAACGACCGCCGGAATGCGGCGTGGGCCTCCGGTATGGTTGCCCCCGAGGCGGCGAGACCGCCCGGGTTGACCCCGTACATCCAGACGCCGTCTTGCTCCGTGACAGCGAGCACGCGCCCGCGGACGCGTATTTCGGCCAGGATTCCGGTGCCGTATACGAGATCGCGACAGGTGAAGATGAGCGGAAGCTCGATTTGAGAACCGTTCTGCAGGGGCATGTTCCCTCACCGCAGCCGAATCAAGACGGCACAGCTATTCTGGCGACCCCTCTCGTCAGGGGCAAATGCGTCGACACTGTCCTCGGGGCCGGCCGCAGCGCGGACGGCCGGCCGGCGCCGAGGCTCGTACGCGTGGTCACTCCGCACCGAGGGGGACCGCCGCGGCGGCGCCGAGCACCGCGCAGGGCACGTAGGTCAGGGTCGACAGGACGCCGAACCAGAGCGGATGCGGGATGGCGGCGAGATTGACGAAGCCGGCGAGGGTGAGCAGCCCCACCACCACCACAGCCAGGACCGTCGTCCGGTCCGGGCTCACCAGCCGTACGATGACGCCGCCGCCGAGACTGCCCGCCGCGTAGGACAGCTCGACCATCAGCAGCGCCCCGAGCGGTATCTGCGCCATCAGCGCCGCAACCGCGGCCGGATCGTTGAGGTCGGTGCCCGGCGGCGGCGGGTACAGCCACGTACCCACCGCCTGCACCGCCATGATGAGGACCACGCTGCCGAGCAGCCCCGCCACCACCGCACCGATTCGACGCCCCATCAGTGGCCTCCCGCTGCGAGCTCGCCGGCCATCACTCGCGCTCTGTCCACTGCCGGCCAGCCACGGAACTCCGTCCCCGGCATCCGACTGCGACGGGCCGTCGCCCCCGTCGCGCCGCCTCGTCACTGCCCCAGTCGACGCCGTTTCCACCCGAAACTCATTCAGTCGCTTGACGGCCTTGGCATTTGCCGGTTCGTCACTGCCGGGCAAGGAGCCGCCGTCATCGGTCGCGCGGGCGGTCGTCCGGATCGCACAGGTCGCCGAGCGCTCCCGACCCGCCGCAGTAGCCCACGTCCTGGAGCTGCACGGCGATGCCGTCCGGGTCGTTGAACATCAGCTCCTCGGCCGGCGGATCGGAGTCGGCGCGCCGCCGGACCCGCGCGGTGATGCCGTGGGCGGCCAGCCGGTCGACCACCTCGGCGGCGTCGAACCCCTCCATGCCCAGACAGTAGTGATTGATGGACGGCGTCGAGCCCCGCCCGAACGCGATGAACTGCGGGCCGTCCCCGATGCCGAGGACCGGCACCCTGGCCGCCGACCAGTCGGCCTCGGTCCCCTGGGTGGTCACCAGGGGCAGCCCGAGGACCCGCTGATAGAACTCGACCGAGCGCTGCACGTCCGACACGGTCAGGGTCACGTGGTTCAGGGTGGTGACGGGAATTGGCGCCGCGTTGGCCTGCGCGGCCGGCGCCGCCGCGGGCGCCGAGCGGGCCACCACCACGGCCGACAACGCCACCACCAGCTCACGACGGGTCATCCCGCCGCCCTCGAACCGCCGCACCAGCCCTTCGATGACGTCACTCATGCCGCCTCTCCTCACATTGGGGGCCCGGACGCCGCGCCGGGCCGGGTGTCCGCCGTCCGCAGGAGCCCGTGTCGAGACCGATCGCCGCACCGAGACCGGTGAGTGTCAAGGAGCCAGCGGGCGGCAAGACGCCCGCGTGGCAGGGCGCGGCGAGGGCGCCCGTGCGCCTCCGCCGCCAAGCTCACGGAAGTCTGTTGCACACGTCGACCTCCTCGCCCCAGAAGTCGATGCAGCGCTCGCGGTTCATCTCGCCCTGACCGACGACCTTGGCGAGCAGGAAGTCCACCAGCCGCTCGACCTCGCGGTTCTGCAGGGTCGCGCCCGGTTCCGGCAGCGACAGCCCCATGCGGTCGAGGTCCCGCTGCGTCCGGCCGACGCAGCGGTCGTCGGTGTAGGCGCGCCCGTCGAACGCGGGCATCTCCCGGCCCGGCAGCCCGCACTTGATGACGAAGACGAGCTGCTCGCGGCCGAGCCCGCTCTCCCGCAGGTTCGCCCCGTCCGGCGCCTGGTTGTCCATCTTCATGCCGTCGCCCGACCACCCGTGGCACGCCTGGCAGTCCGCCTTCTGGTGATACAGCCGTCGGCCGGCCGCGATGTTCCGGTCGCTCGGCTGGGCGACCGCTTCCGCCGCCCCGATCCAGGCAACGGCCGCGACCGCCGCAACCGGGACCAGCCACCGCCGCGCGACACCATGCTTCTTCATTGTGCGAGCCCTCCTTGGCGAAGTGCGCTCTGCACCACCGCCCTCCGAAGCGGCATCTGCCGTCCGGTCGACTCGTGGCGCAACGGCATGATCGCCCACGGTACGGACCGGACGCAACCACCGAACGGCAATCCCGGCCCGAAAGCGTTGAACCCCGGCCCATCCGGCGATAGGATCGGCATCTGACGAGCGGATTCGGTACACCCTGCCGGGCATCTCGATCGGTGCCGCGGCAGCCTTGCACGGAGATATCCAGCAACCATCGGAGGTCAACCATGACGACAAGATGTCTGGCGGGATCGCTCGCGGTCATCGGGCTCCTGCTCGCGCCGCTCCCGGCGCCGGCCCAGGCCCCGGACGACCCGAAGGCGACCGCCCTGCCGGCCGAGTACCCCGACGTCTCCGGGGTGTTCACGTTCCGCACCCTCACCCCGTTGCAGCGTCCCGAGGCGCTGGGCGAGCAGGCGACGCTCACGCCCGAGGAGGCGGCGGCCTTCGAGGCGTCGGAGCGGACGCGGCTCAACCGCGACCTCTTCGATCCGGAGACCGGCGCGCCGAGCGCCGGCTATCAGTCCCGGTCCGAGGGCGGGGTGCTGTCCTACAACGAGTTCTGGTACGAGCGCGGCATCGAGCTGACCAGCGACAAGCGGACGTCGCTCGTCGTCGATCCCCCGAATGGGCGCATTCCCTACACCGCGGAGTTCAACGAGGCGAACCGCATTCGGCGGCTCAACCTGCGCAACGGGTTCGGGGACCACTACACCGACCGCAGCCTGGGCGACCGCTGCCTGATGGGCTCGAACTCCGGCCCTCCGATGCGGCCGGGTTCGTACAACAACAACGTGATGATCCTGCAGGCGCCTGGATACGTGACGATACTCAACGAGCATATCCACAACACCCGGATCATCCCCGTCGGCGACCCCGAGCACGGCGACATCCCCCAGTGGGTCGGCGACTCCCGCGGGCGCTACGAGGGCGATTCGCTGATCATCGAGACCCGGAACTTCCGACAGGCGACGAACTTCAGCGGTTCGTCCAAGGACACGGAGCTCGTCGAGCGCTTCACGCGCATCGACCCGGACACGGTGCTGTACGAGTTCACCATCGACGACCCGAACAACTACACGCGGTCGTGGACGGCGGCGATTCCCTTCCGGCGCACCGACGGCCCGCTGTTCGAGTACGCCTGCCATGAGGGCAACTACGGGCTGCCAGGCATCCTGGCCGGCGCCCGGCGCCTGAACACGCAGCCGGTCGAGGGAACCCGATAGACGGCGGACCATTCGTCACGAATCACGAAAGGCTGACTAAAGGAAGGATCACCATGCGTACGTCTGTTCTCGTCCTGGCCGTCATGGTCGGCGCCGGCCTCCTCGCCGGCCCCGCGTCCCTGCAGGAGCGGCTCGTCGTCGGCGAGAGTCCGTACAACGTCGTCGACGGCTGGATGAAGCCCTTCGCCGAGGCCGGCTTCGCCTGGGGCTCCCACTCCGGCGTCTTCGCCGAGTCGCCGGACCGTATCTTCATCGTCCAGCGCGGCGAGCTCCGGCTGCCCGATCCGCTGCCCGCCGGCTTCGCCGGCTTCGTCGGGTCCATCGGCATAAACGCCGTGCAGCCCGAGGAAGGCCAGCGGGTGTGGCGGAACAGCATCTTCGTCGTCGACGGCGACGGCAACATGACCGAGTCCTGGACCCGGTGGGACTCGCTCTTCGAGGGCACCAACGGCCCCCACAGGGTCCGGATCAGCCCCTACGACCCGGAAAGGCGGGTGTGGGTGGTCAACGAGACGCAGCACGTCGTCTACGCCTTCTCGAACGACGGCTCCGAGCTGCTGGTGACGCTGGGCGAGGAAGGCGTCAGCGGCGACGACGAGACGCACTTCGGGCGCCCGCAGGACATCGCGTTCCTGGCAGACGGGACGATGTTCGTCGCCGACAGCGGCAACTCCCGCGTCGTGAAGCTGGACGCCGAGGGCAACTACGTGACCCACTGGGGCGTGAACGGCAGCGGCCGCGGCCAGTTCGACGGCGTGCACGCGGTCGCCACCGACGTCCGCGGCAACATCTACGTCGCCGACCGCAACAACGACCGGGTGCAGGTGTTCAACCAGACGACCCGGTCGGTGTGGTACCACCCGAACATCTCGCCCATCGGCACGTGGCCCGGCTTCGAGTTCCCGAGTGACATCTACGTCAGCGGGTACGACGTGTGGGTGGTGGACAACCGGCCGCCCAGGATGATCAAGCTGGACGTGAACGGCAACCAGCTCTTCACCTTCGGTCTCGAAGGCGACGGTCCGGGCCAGTTCCGCGAGCTGCACCAGGTCTCGGTCGATTCGAACGGGATCTGGTACGGGGTCGACACCATGATGGGACGGACCCAGAAGTTCGACCGGATGGAAGGGGCGTCGTTCACCGAGCTGATGCCGAGGCCCGACCCGCCGCTGCAGTAGTCCCGGGACCGGGAGTCTGCGCCGCGGGACGGCGCGGGCTCCCCGCCGGGTCCGCGCCAACCGATATCACGCCGTTGAACTCTGGGACCGTGACGGCCGCCAAGCCACTCATACCGCTCGATGACGTCCCGCTCGATGACGTCGAGTATCTCCACGACCTGCACGTCAACTGGATCGGAAGGATCACCATGCGCACGTCTGCACTCGTCCTGACCGTCATGGTCGGCGCCGGTCTCCTGGCCGGACCCGCGTCCCTGCAGGAGCGCCTCGTCGTCGGCGAGAGCCCCTACAACGTCGTCGACGGGTGGATGAAGCCCTTCGCCGAGGCCGGCTTCGCCTGGGGCTCCCACTCCGGGGTGTTCGCCGAGTCGCCCGACCGCATCTTCATCACCCAGCGGGGCGAGTTCCGGCTGCCCGACCCGGTGCCCTCCGGCTTCGCCGGCTTCGTCGGGTCCATCGGCCTGAACGCCCTGCGGCCCGAGGAGGGCCAGCGGGTCTGGCGCAACAGCATCTTCGCCGTCGACGGCGACGGCAACCTGATCGAGTCGTGGACCCAGTGGGACTCGCTGTTCGAGGGCACCAACGGCCCCCACAAGATCCGCATCAGCCCCTACGACCCGGAACGGCGGGTGTGGGTGGTCAACGAGACGAAGCACGTCATCTACGCCTTCTCGAACGACGGCTCCGAGCTGCTGATGACCCTGGGCGAGGAAGGCGTGGGCGGCGACGACGAGACGCACTTCGGACGCCCCCAGGACATCGCGTTCCTGGAGGACGGGACGATGTTCGTCGCCGACGGCCTCGACAACTCCCGCATCGTGAAGCTCGACGCCGAGGGCAACTACGTGACCCACTGGGGCGTGAACGGCAGCGGACGGGGGCAGTTCGACGGCGTGCACGCGGTCGCCACCGACGTCCGAGGCAACATCTACGTCGCCGACCGGAACAACGACCGGGTGCAGGTGTTCAACCAGACGACCCGCTCGGTGTGGTATCACCCCAACATCTCGCCCATCGGCACCTGGCCCGACTTCGACTTCCCGAACGACATCTACGTCAGCGGGTACGACGTCTGGGTGGCGGACAACATGCCGCCCAGGATGGTCAAGCTGGACGTGAACGGCAACCGGCTCTTCACCTTCAGCCTCGAAGGCGAGGGTCCCGGCACGTTCCGCGAGCTGCACCAGTTCTCGGTCGATTCCAACGGCACCTGGTACGGCGCCGACAACGTGCGCGGACTCACGCAACGCTTCGACCGAATGGAAGGGGCGCCGTTCACCGAGCTGATGCCGAGGCCGAACCCGCCGCTGCAGTAGCAACGGCGGAGCCCGGGAGCCTGCGCCGCCGAACGGCGCGGGACTCTCCGCCGGGTCGCGCGGCAGGCGGAATCTGCCGGCCTCGACACCTCATGCGTCTCCACAACCGAAAAGGGCCTGTCTTCCCGGCGGGCAGGCCCCCTTGCCCGAATTGGAACCGCGCAGACGCTATTCCGGCAGCGCGAGTCGCCGAAATCCCGTAAGTCATTCATACCACGTGAGTTGCTGTCAGTGCTAGGACCGTGATTCCCTTGTCGATTCCCACATGTCAAACGGGAATCCAAGGGACCATCGAAGCCGTCTACGGACCGCACCGCATCACAGCTCGCTCACCGCCCGCCGCCGTTCAGCGCCAGCAACTCGCGCAGGACTTCGTCGTCGGAGATGTCCGCCGACCAACCGTACGCGGCAGCCACCACGGCGTCAAGGCGTCGTGTCGGTGGTTTTCTGCAAGGGGGGCGCTCCGTTGACATCGAGCATCTTGGGTAACGTCGTCGCGGATATCGGCTTCGTGTGCCCGTTCGGGAACGCGCGCGGATGCCGTCGTCCAGCGCCCACGCTGCGTCTTCATGCGCGTGGCACGCGACTGGCCGTGTATCCTACGGACCAGGTAGGAACCCATGCGTCAACGAAGGAAACCGGACGAGTGCTGGGCGCTCTGGTACCACTCGTGTCTCCTGCGAGCCGCCACCAACCTCGCGGCCGACCGGCACCGGCAACTCGATCGAACGCTGGACCGCCTCGGGTTCCGGGCGATTCCCGACGACAGCGGCGATCTCACCAACTTGCAGGTCGAAGTCGCGCAGGAGATCGGGGGGATCCACACGAAGATGCTTCTGGACGCTCCAGAGGAGATCGAGAAGTACCACTGGGGACCTTTGCAGATCGCGCTCTGCCTGTTTGCCGGAATCCTCGTGAAGTACGAGGCGCTCTGCCGGGATGATCAGTCGTTTCAAGACGACGGGATCGACGCCTACCGCCGGCAACACCCAGGGTTCCTGAGTGGTCTTCACGATCTGCGTGACTCGCTCTTGCACGAACGCTACGAGAACATGCCCACACAGGTAGAGTTTGTAAAGAAGTTTGCGGGAGGCCAGCGCGGCCATGTCGTCGAGCTCTTGCTGGAAGGCCGTTCCGTTTGCGAGGGCTACGTGAGACGCATGGGCCTGTCGCTGAGAGATCGTGGAAATGCCTGAACGAGACGACGCAGAGGACGTCGGTTCAACCTTCAAGGCCCTGGCCGTTTTCCGGAACTTGAGGACCAACTTGGCGTTGTTTTCGTCATTCGCGCGCCGGTCGGGACTCGAGCCCGCAAACTACTCCGGTGAAGATATCGAGTATCTCGGAGTCGAGCCAGGCGAAAACCAACTGAAGATTCACAACGGCGCCATCAACACGATCTTGGTCGCGTTGGAAACGCAGGCGCTGAGAAATTACTTCGAGCTAAAGAGCATCAAGCCCCGACTAGAGGACCCAGATCTTGAGCAGTTCCTCAACCACCTTGAGGACAGGAATAGGTTCTTCAGGGGAATGACGAAGTTGCGGAACGCCGTCTTCCACGTCAAGACCCGGAGAGCGTGGCGCGATCGCGACGTTGTGTTCCTCAATGAGGTCCTCCAACAACGCATCAAAGCGGGCGATCGAGATGTCGTGAAAAGGCTTGCGGTCCTCCTGTATGACTTCACGGGGAAGTGCTTCATGGGCGACCTGAAGATCTGGCCGCTCCGATACTACGAGGAAATCGGGGCGCTGGATCCAGAGCTGCGCGCGAGAAGAGACGCGGGAGAAGCGTCGGTCGAAGAGGTCATCGAGGCGCTGAGAAAGCAGGGCCAAGATTAGCTATCGAATGCCCGTAAGTCATTCATAATAAATGGATTGTTGTCATGGGAGCCGGTCACGATTTCCTCGTCGATTCGCACTTGTCGAGCGGGAATCCATGGGGCCATCGAAGCCGTCCACGGACCGCACGGCATCCCAGCCTTGCTCACCGGCCGCCGCCGTTCCGCGCCAGTGTCCGCTGGCCAACCGTACGCAGCAGCCACCGCCGCGTCAAGGGCTTCGTGTGCGTCGGCGAGCCACTGGGGACGGCTGTTGTAGAGGCTCGTCAGCGTGCGCTTCTTGAGCGCCTTCGCCGCGTCCTCGTCGCGGGGAACGGGACGCTGCGGGTAGCCGGGAACCGGTTCGTCGACCCACTCCACCCATTCCGGCGGGCTCAGCCAGCGGTCGCGCAACTCGACGAGGCGTCGGGCTGCCAGGACTACAGCCATGGAGCGCGGATCGGCGGCGGCTGGCATGTCCGGTGTCAGGCCGGCCGGGAACGGGAACGTTTCGAACGTCGTGCTCGGTGTGTAGCGGGGCCGGGTCCGGACAGATGCGTCCGTCGTACCAGGCGAATAGCCGGTGTTTGGCGACGGTCGGCGTCGCGATGTAGCGCGGCAGGCCGCTGAGCGCCCGCCACATGCCCTGGCGCGGCTCGACGTGCCGCCACCAGTACTCGCGATAGGCTTCGCGCCGATTCTTCTGGCGCATCGGATGGACGTGTTCCTTCACCCACCGGAACGGTTCTTCGTACAGCGCCGCGTCGCCGGCTGACATCGTCCAGCCGAAGTCGACGATCCACTTCTCTGCCGGCCGCCGGGTGAGGTCCATGCCGTTCACCCACGGCTTCAGAACGTCGGCGTTCGTGCGGCCGTTCGGGTTCGCCGGCAGTCGCAGCCACTCGCGAGCCTGATCGCCCGCCACGTCGAAGGGACCGCCCTTCGTGTCGCCCATGAACGCCACGCCCACGTTCTGCGGAAGTCGCCGGACACCCGTCAGGTCGACGCCGGCACCGCCGCGCCGCGCCGTCAGGTCGGTGTAGATCTCGTCGACGCGCTGGCCGTCGAGCCGAGCGCCAGACGCCGCCGCGTCGCCGGGACGCGAGAAGCAGACCAGCGACACCCTGACCGCGGCCCCGTCGATCACCCACGGTTCGTCGCTCCACGCCTCGAAGAGCTGTGGCGGTTGGTCCCGGTGATCGGTCGCCCCGCCTTCTCGAACCATCAGCGCGCCCGATGGGCTTCCATCCGCACGCGGCCGGCAGTTGCGGGTCGCCGCCTCCAGCGCCCGCCGGTTCGCGCCGCCGCGGATCGAGTTCGTGGCGACGAGCCCGGCCCGCCGCGTCCTGCCCGCCGCGATCTGCCGGCCGGCCTTCTCGAACCAGTAGCAGACCAGATCGGCTTCCGCCGGAACGCGCCCCGCATAGGTCCTGAACATCTGCGACACGTAGTCCTCGCCGAGGTGCGTGATCAGGAGCTTCCCGCCCAGGAACGGCGGGTTCCCGATCACGACGTCTGCCTTCGGCCAGTCCGGTTCCGCGTCGTCCGGCGTCAGGATCGCGTCCCGGCACTCGATGGTGTCGAGCGGCTTCAGGATCGGGTTGCGCGCCTCCGAAGAAGCCGTTGCGCCGCATCCACTGGATCTCGCCGATCCAGACCGAGACGCGGGCCAGCTCGGCCGCGTAGGGGTTGATCTCGATGCCCTTGACGTTGGCCGGGCCGATCTCCGGGAACGCGCGCTGGAAGCCGAGCGATTCCGCCTCGAACTGCACCCGGTGCTCCAGGTCCTTCAGCGCCTGGAGGGCGAGATACAGGAAGTTGCCCGAGCCGCACGCCGGGTCGAGCACCGTGAACGCGCGCAGCCGATTGAGGAACGCCCGGTACCGCCGCTCGGCCTCGTTCCGGCGTTTCGTGCGGGCGGCAGGCGACTTGGCGGCCTCCGCACGTTCCAGCTCCGCTGCAATCTCCGTCTTCTCCGCCGTCCACTCGGCGAGCCAGGAACGAGTCACGACCGGCTCGACGATCAGCATGATCTTGTCGCGGTCGGTGTAGTGCGCGCCGAGCTGGGCGCGCTTGTCGGGATCGAGACCGCGCTCGAACAGCGTGCCGAGAATCGACGGGTCGATCTCCGACCAGTCGAGGTTCGACGCGGCCAGCACGGTATCGATATCGGACCTCGCCAGCGGTAGCACCGTGTCGTCGTCGAACAGCCCGCCGTTGAACCAGTCGACGGGTTCGATGCCAACTAGGAGTCTGCGCCGCAGAAAAAATAGGCCCCAATATGAAGTGGACACGGACGTTAATGGCCACTACATGTAGTAGCCGATCGTGCCGAAAATCGTCCCACGGCGCAGACTCCTAGGCCCCCTTTGGCCATCCCCCGGAAGAGCGTGGTGGCAAGGTCGGTGAAGCGGTCCGGTGCCCGCCGTGCCTGCTCCAGCATCCGCGTGAACATGTGATCGGGCAGCAGGCCCACGTCGTCGGCGAACATGCAGAAGACGAGCCGGTTGACGAAGTGCGCGACCCTGTGCGGGTCCCGGCCGCGCTCCCGCAGTGCCTGGGCGACCGTCGCGAAGGATGCCGCGGCGCGCTCGGTGAGCGACTGCCGAGTCTCGCCCGGACGCAGCCGCTCGGGATCGGAGAACGCCCACTTGAGCTTGTCGCGGGCCGCCGCATCGGCGAGGTCATCCAGGCCGAGCTCGTAGGTCCTGCTGACGCTGTTCGTCCAGTTGGTGCGGATGCGGAACCGCAGCATGTCGGAGACGATCAGCAGCGGCGGGTTCTCCAGCGCCAGCGCATACTGCCGGAGCTGCCCGAACGCCCCGTCCAGGTCGGCCCGCTGGCCCTTGTACTCCCAGGCGAAGTGATGGCGCTTCCAGACGTCGGCCCAGCCGTCGCCGCCGGTGTCCTTGCGCGCGCCCCGCTCGAAGCAGTACGTCTCGCCCGCCGGGTCCGCCTCGGCCGGCGTCGGCTCGCCGAGCAACCGGCACAGGTCGATGAAGTGCTCCTGCGACGCGGAGCGCTCCTTCAGCGCGGAGGCTCGCCACTTGGTGATGAAATCGTACGGCGTCATGGGCGCATTCAGGGTAGTCGATGTTGACCGTCACCTGCCACGGCGGGCCGATCCGAACGCCGACGACGGTGTCGATGGCACGTATGGCCCAGGCGTTGTTCCTTTGCTCGACCAAGGTCGTCCGACGATGGCATGGCCGTTGGGCTGGCCAGGGGACGCTACGCCCCCTTTGGAACCCCCTGCGTCCCGCAGCCCTGTCGGCCAGCGGGCGGGGGGCTTGCCCCAAGGGCTCGCTCGTCCCCCTTGCCGGCGCGCTGATGGTTAATCGCCGCACCGTGTTCGCCAGAGCCCACGTGTCGCCGGCCGAGCGCGCCGTTTAGAGCAGGCCAAGGCGGATCAAGTTGTGGCAGTTCCGTGACCCACGCACAGGCGCCGAACGTCACGACCAGCCCGTGGTTCAGCCGGCGGGAATGGGTGAAGTCGACGCCTAGAGGGTGGCGGTGACGAGCACCGCGGTCGCGGGTCCGAAAGCGGCCGGCCGGGTCGATCGGCACACCGGCGAATCGCGGCGCGTCCCGTCGCCGTGCTCGGGGGCCAGCAGCTCACCTACGCCGAGCGACCGCCGCCGAACGGTTGTCCGACTGGAGTCGGGTGCCCACACCCGCATGGTCGAATACTTCGGGTCAGGCTAAACTAAGGCTACCGACGAGCGTTCACGATCCCCGGAATCGATATTCCACTTCTCCCGGAATCGACGTTCCACTTCCGGAATCCGTCGGGCGAGCTTTCGGTTGGCGAGGGCCTGCTCGCGGACGTCGGCGAGGGGGACGAGGGCGACGGGGCCGAGTCCGAGCTCGCGGCGGCGTCCGCGGACGACGAGGCGCTGGATCCAGCTTCGGGTTCCGGTCGGCTGAACGAAGAGGTAGAGGCCGTTGCCGTCGGCGTGGCGTCCTGGCGGGGCGGTACGGACGAAAGCCGCGGAGAGGGCCTTGTGGGGATGGCGGCCTCGGCGCTTGGTGTGGCGGGGTGCGTCGGCGATTTCGATTACGGCATCCATCCCCCCATCATATACGGGAATGGCGCACACTGCACGGGGGGCGTCCCTGGCTGACCCGGGATTCAGAGAATGGCGATAAATCCCTATTATTCAGTGACTTATTCGTGGTTTCTCAAGGCTATGTACACTTTCGGCATCTGGTAGGATGTTAAGGCAGCGCGAACACGAACAGGTTGTTGCCGGCGCTCGGCCGCAGCTCCGGCGTCAGGCGCATGAAGCCCGACGCGGTGCCCGCCGTTCCGGTGCTCACCGCAACGTATTGCCGGCCGTCCACTGCGTAGGTGATCGGAAAGCCGGTGACCGACGAGCCGAGGTTGATCTCCCACAGCACGTCGCCTGTCTCGTCGTCGAAGGCCCGGAACCTCCCGTTCACGTCGCCCCCGAACACCAGCCCACCGCCGGTCGCGACCAGAGACATCGTCGCCGCACGCTGCTCGTAGAGCCACTCCGTGGCGCCGGTCTCGGCCGAGATCGCCTGGACCGTTCCGAGCTGGTCCGTCCCCGGCGCGAGCTGGTGGCGCAGCGCGAGCGCGTAGTGGATGCGAGCCTCGCGCGTGGCGAGCATGCGGGCGCAGGTGTTGCGCAGCGGCATGTACATGGTGTTGGTGCGCGGGCTGTAGGCGCCGGCCTCCCAGTCCTTCCCGCCGAACCAGGTCGGGCAGGTCAGCACCTCCTGCCCCTCGGCAGTGAAGATGATCTCCGCGTTCTCCGTCACCTCGCCGGTCGCGCCGTCGATGGCGCTGATGACGTTCTGCGTCACCGTCGGCCGCGCCCACAGGAACTCGCCCGTCTCGCGGTCCAGCGTGTAGACGACGCCGGTCTTGCCCGGAATGCCGGTCAGCACCTTGCGCACCGCGCCGCGCTCGAGCCGCGGGTTGATCCAGCTCACCGCCGCCGGGTCGGGAGCCACCGCGGTGTCGACCAGCAGCCGCTCGAAGGGGTGATCGAGGTCCCAGTGGTCGTTCAGGTGCTGGTAGTACCACACGATCTCGCCGGTGTCGCCGTCGAGCGCCAGCGTCGAGTTGTGGTAGAGGTAATTGTTCTCGATCCCGCCGAGGAGGAACTTCGGCGCCGGGGACGTGACCGACGTCCCGACGTAGACCAGATTCAGCTCCGGGTCGTAGCTGGGCGCCATCCAGGACCCGACGTGCACGCGTTCCTCGTAAGGAACGCCGCCCCACGTCTCGTCGCCCGGCTCGCCCGGCGCCGGCACCAGGCGCCGCCGCCAGACCTCGGCGCCGGTCACCGCATCGTGGGCGGTGATGACGCAGGCTTCCGGCCCGCCATGCGGCCGGCAGCTCCGGCCGGAGACGGCCTTGCCGCCGGCGACGATCGGACCCGACGAATGCCGGGCGGGGTTCACCAGGTAGTCGAGGATCCGTGTCTCCCAGGCCAGCCGCCCGGTCTCCGCGTCGAGCGCATAGAGGTAGTTGTCGGCGCTGGTGTCGATGATGTGGTTCCCGTAGATCGCGATGTTCCGGTTGGTCATCGACCCGTTGACGTAATCGTCGATGTCGTCCGGCAGCTCGCGGCGGTACTCCCACCGAAGGTCGCCCGTCACCGCGTCGATGGCCTGGATGACGTCGCTAGGGTTCGGCATGTACAGGACGCCGCCGTAGGCCAGCGGCGTTCCTTCCTGGCTGCCGGCGGCCAGCGCGCGGGACCAGACCAGGCGCAGCTCGCCTACGTTGTCCGTGTCGATCTGGTCGAGCGGGCTGTAGCCCCAGCCGTCCGGCGTGCGGCGCCACGTCAGCCAGTCGCCCGCCGCCGGGTCCTCGAGCATCGCGTCGGTGACGGGAACGAACGACGCGGGGGACTCGGCCTGCGCACCGGCGGGGACCGGCGCCAGCGGCAGCATCGACAGGGCCGCGACGATGACCGGAACGCCTCGCGCAATGAGATACCTGGGGTGCATGTCAGCCTCCGTTCCGTTGGGCTTCCGCCAATGTGCTCGACTCTTCGGCGAGTGCCACTGTCGCGGCAACGCCGACAGCATCGCGAGCCAAGCCCGGTGCAG
This sequence comes from Vicinamibacterales bacterium, assembly GCA_965215895.1. Classification (GTDB taxonomy): domain Bacteria; phylum Acidobacteriota; class Vicinamibacteria; order Vicinamibacterales; family UBA8438; genus JAJEEA01. Next base: position 314,349 of record CBDCEY010000004.1, read on the forward strand.
CACGGTCATCCTTGAAGATCGCATGCGACGGCATGCCGCGCAAGGGGCAAGCGCGGGCACCCCCGTGCGGCAGACCGCGGCTGATGGAGTCTCAAGACCAGACGGGGCGAGCGGCACGCTCCGGTTTCGGCGCCAGTTGACGTTTCTATGGAGTGCGATTGCGGTCCTCGGGGTCGCGTTGTCAGCCGCCGTGACCTGGATTGCCACGGCGTCGGCACCGGCCGTGCTGACGGCGGAACGACTGGAGATCTCAGCGGGGGGAACGGGAGAATGCCATCAACCCAAGGGTGAGACCCCATCTCGCACTCGAGACCGGTCGAGCGGCCGCCCTCCGTCCTTGTGATCAAGACCATGATGGCCCTAACATGTGGCCATGCAGTCCATCAAGGTCACGGAGCTCAAGTCCCACTTGAGCCGGTATCTGCGGCAGGCTTCCCGTGGGGAGAGGATAACCGTCAGAGATCGGGACGACCCGATTGCCGAGTTGGGGCCCGCTCGCGGGGAGCCGCTTTCCTGGCGTGACCGCCTGGTGCGCGAGGGCCGGCTCCGGCGCGGGACTCAGGACTGGGGCGCTCTGAAGATATCCACCATCGAGCGGCACGTGGATATCCAGTCGTCGCTCCGCGCCGTCCGCGAGGATCCAGGTGAAGTACGTCGACGCAAGCGCAGTGCTCCGAGTCCTGTTCGTTGAGCCCGGGCCGTCGGTGCCGCTGCTGGCCGGCGACCATGTGGTGTCCTCCCAACTCATCGAGGTCGAAGCGTTCCGGGCCGTTGATCGTGAGCGGCTGCTCGGCCGCCTGAGCGATGCCGAGACGGCCATCAAGCGCAAGGAGCTGACCGAGCTGCTTGCGATGACGGATCTCGCGCCCGTGGACGGCACGGTCATCGACCAGGCGAAGAGCTCGTTCGCGGTCAATCTCCGCGCGATCGATGCAATCCACGTAGCAACGGCGGAGCTTCTGGCCGCTGCAGCCGACGGGGAACCACTGGAGTTCTGGACGCACGACGAGCGTCAAGCCACGGCGGCCATTTCACGCGGGCTGACCGTCCGCGGCGTCCGTGCCGATGATCACGATTGATGTCGCTCAGGCGGCCAGTCCCGGCCGTACTCCGAGCTGCTGAGACCGACCCGCCGCGCATCCTGCTGGTCGACGACGCCCCCTGGACGCCGCCGTCGGTGTGCCCTCCTGGCGCGGCGGGTTCGGACGAGGCGGCCGCGAGATGTCAAGGCAGCGCGAACACGAAGAGCCCGTTGCCGCCCGCGGGGCGCCGGACCTCCGGTGTCAGGTCCGCCGGCAGCATGCCGCCCCAGCTCGCCCCGCCGATCCCGGTCGGTATCGCCAGATACTGCCGCCCGTCGACCGCGTAGGTGATCGGAAATCCCTGGACCGACGTCGGCAGCCGGGTCTCCCACAGCGTCTCCCCGCTGCCCGCATCGAACGCGAACACCTGGCGGTCCCAGCCGCCGGCGATGGCCAGACCCCCGCCGGTGGTGAGGGCGGCGCTGTTGATGGGGGTCCGGAAGCGGCGGCGCCACATGACCTCGCCGGTGCGCATGCTCATCGCCAGAAACTCTCCGAGCTGCTCATCGCTGTCGGGATGGTGGTGGTTGGTGCGGCGCACCGGTCCCGTGCCGCCGCCCCCGGCCACCCGATCCACCGGTCCGAAGACCGCCGTCTCGCAGTTCAGGTTGATGGGAATGAAGAACGCCTCGAGGGCCGGATGGTACGACATGGCGCGCCAGCTCTTGAACCCCGAGGTGCTCGGACACCAGTAGATCTCTTCCCCGATCACCGGAATGGTGCCGTCACGATAGGTCACCCGCCCGGTCGCCGGGTCGATATCCGCTACCGTCTGATACCCGAGATCGTGCGCGCTGCGGAACCGTCCGGTCTCGAGGGCCATCTCCCAGAGGACGCCGATCTTCCCCATGGTGAACACCGAGCGCCGGTCGTCGTAGTCGACGAGGATGCGCTCGAACACCTCGTCCATGTCGAGCGTCTCGCCCGGCAGATGCTGGTAGTACCACTTCATCTCCCCCGTGTCGGGGTCGAGGGCCAGCGTGGAGTTGGTGTACAGGGCATCTCCGTCGGTGCCGCGGACGGCACGGGCCCACGGCTTGGCCTGCGACGTCCCGTGGAACAGGGTCCGGGTCACCGGGTCGTAGCTGCCGGGGATCCACGAGTCGCTGCCGGCGCGGAACATCGGGGGCAGGTCGCCCCACGTGTCGCCGCCGCGCTGGCCCGGCAGGGCGACGGTCGAGGTGCGCCACAGCTCGTCCCCCGTGTCGGCGTCGAGGCCGACGATGTAGCAGCTCTCTTCCCGATAGCGGCCGCACCCGGTCAGCCCCGACACCACCTTGCCGTCGGCGACGATCGACCCGCTCGAGAACTGGTAGCCGACGCCCTGGTCGATGTCCGCGTCCCAGATCTCCTCGCCGGTGCGCGCGTCGATCGCCACCACGTGCGCATCCGCCGTGTTCAGGAAGATCTTGTCGTCGTGCATCGAGATGTTGCGGTGCATGCGGCCGGCGGGCGGCCCCCCGAAGCTGTTGCCGGGAGCCTCGGCGCCCCGCTCGTACTCCCAGATGAGGTCGCCAGTGGCGGCGTCGAGCGCGTGCACGATCTCGCCGGGATTCGCGACGTACAGCACCCCGTCGTGCACCAGGGGGGTCGTCTGCTGCGGCCCCGGCCGCAACGCCCAGCTCCAGACCAGCCGCAGCTCGCCGACGTTGCCGGTGTCGATCTGATCCAGGGGGCTGTGCGCCTGGCCGTCGAGGGTGCGCCGCCAGCTCAGCCAGTCGGACGGGTCGGGGTTCTGCAGCATCGCGTCGGTCACCGGCGTGTAGTTCTCGACCTGCGCCGCCGCGGCCGCGGCGGAGAGCACGACGGCGATCAACGCCGAAGCGAATGTGAGTCGACGGGCCATGGAACCTCTCTCTCCCGAAAACCCTCGGGGCTCTGCCCGTGGAAACGATGCAGAGTCCCGGCAGGGTTGGTTGGGCGGCAAGCGGAGCCGCAGGCGCTGATTCCCGGTCTGGCGCGATTTTGCGGTCGCGTAGGGAGTTTCGCTGACGCGAAACTCCTGCGGCGCAAGCTCCTAGCGGATGGCCAGAAGCTCGACGTCGAACACCAGCAGGCCGCCCGGCCGGCCGCCGCCCGGGTTGTTGCCGTAGGCGAGGTTGGCGGGAATCCAGAATCTGCGCTTCTCGCCGACCACCATCAGTTGCACGCCTTCGGTCCAGCCCCGGATTACCCCGTTGAGGGGGAACGTCGCGGGGGCGCCCCGGGCGACCGAGCTGTCGAACATGCGGCCATCGGGGGTCCAACCGGTGTAGTGCACGGTCACGTTGCTGGTCGGACCCGGGTTCGCGGTGCCCGTCCCTGCCTGCAACACCCTGGAGGCCAGCCCGGAGGCGGTGGATTCCGCCTCGGCCGGCGCGGTCGCGACGTCGTCGGGCGCGGGTATCGTCACCTGGCCGCTCGCACCGTCAGCGAAGGCCAGCGAGCAGGCTCCCAACGCGGTAGCGACAATCAATATGCGTGGCGTCATCAATTTCATCATGCCGCAGATCCTACCGCATCCCGCACCGTCGCGAACCCCGCCGCGACGGGTGCGGGCATGGCGCGCGGGCGGCGCGCGATCATGCGGTGCGTCCGACCACGACGGCTATCGCGCCCTCCTGCCAGATGCACTCGGCGTCGAAGCCCGCCGCCCGCATCGCCGCCAGCTCCTCGTCGAGGGGAAAGTAGGTGTCCTCGTCCGCCCATTCCTCGAAGTGCTCGAACGCCCGCGCCTCGTCGATGCCGCACGCCATCATGTGCTCGGCCCAGGCGCGGTAGGTGGCCTGCCGCCCCGCCGCGTCCGCCGGCATCGTCGCATCGCCGTTCACGAAGACGCCGCCCGGCCGGATCGCGGCGCGAATCCGCCGGTACAGAGCCCGCTTCTCGTCCATCGCGGGGATGTGGTGCAGCGCCAGCGACGCCGCCGCGCCGTCGCATCCCGGCAGCGGGGCCAGAAACGACATCTCCCGCACGCGAACCCGTGCCCCGAACCGTTCGAGCCGCCGGCGGGCCTGCTCGAGCATCTCCGCATCCACGTCGATCAGCTCCACCGTCTGCGCGCCGCCGTGCGCGAGAATCGCCTCGGACAGCGCACCGGTTCCGGCCCCGAGATCGATCACCTGGTCCGGACCGGAAGCGGCAAGCGCCCCCGCGACGACCTCGATCATCGTCTCGTAGCCGGGAATGAACCGGCGGATCACCGCGTCGTAGGCCGCGGTCTCGACCCGCAGGTGGCGCCTGACGGAGTGCGTGGACATCGGAACGGAATCGCGAAACGGGTCCCGGGCCGCCCCAGGCTCGCGGACAGGTTATCACTCTCGGCCGGGCCAGGGCCCCGGCTTGCAGGGCGTCAGGATTCCGCCTGCCGCGGGGAGGGGAACAGGTCCTCGATGGAGCAGCCGAAGTAGTGCGCGAACTTTCTCGCATTCTCGACGGTTATGGTCCGATACCGGTGGCGGGCGACGTCGCTGATGTAGGGCTGGGGAAACCCGAGCGCGGCTGCGACGGTTCCCTGCGTCACGCCAGCCAGGGCAATCGCCTTCGCGACGCGATTGGTGCCCGGTGCCGCACGGAGGGCAACGAGCTGTTCCGCCGTCAACATCGTGTCGTAAATATACGTGATTGCGCTAATACGCGCAACCGCTATTCGGCTTCACGCTAACGTATTGATTCCATTGAACTACGTTTTTGCACGTTTACGGTCTATGCGTTACCCTGAATGGCGTGTCGCTGGGCCAGAACATCAAACGACTGCGCATGGCGGCGGGCCTCTCGACCCAGAGAGCGCTGGCCGACCGGCTGCACGTCCCGCAGCCGCAGGTATCCGACTGGGAGAACGATCGGTACGGGGCCCTCGAGACACAGACGCTGATCAAGCTGGCGAAGGTGCTGCGATGCTCCATCGACGAGCTGCTCGACGGCGTGGACCCCGACTACGATCAGGTCCGCGAGGAGCGGGAGGCCGTCGACGCCGAGCCGAAACGCATCGACTACGGGACCGACGCGACCGGCCGCATTCCAGTGGTGGCGGAGGGCGCCGCCGCCCCCGCGGGAATCACGTGGGAGGGCAACGCGCCGGCGCCCGGCAACATCGAGCGCTGGGTGCCGCGTCCCCGCGACGTCGACGACGCGAACGCCTACGGGGTCCGGGTCCGCGGCGACTCCATGGCCCCCGCCTACCCGCCGCACACGATCGCGATCGTCGCCCCCGGCCGCCACGTGCAGGACGGCGACGAGGCCTATGTGCAGCTCGTCCCGGAAGAGCGGTTGATTCGACTGGTACGAAGAACGCGGGGCGGCTACGTGCTCGAATCCTACAATCACCAGTATCCGGCCCGCGTCGTACCGCGGAAGGACGTGCTCTCGATGCACGTGATCCTCTACTCCCGCCGCCGGGATTTCTGACCCGCGCTGCCGCAACTCCGACCGGCGCTGCCTCGACTTCCGGCCCGCACCGCGCGAACTGCGAGCTGCCGCATCCTGACGACCCACTCTCCCCTTCGGACCGACGTTCCGGCAAAATGCGCGGATGATCTACGATCGTGGGTCCCCCGATGCGCAGGCTCCGGGGAGCGGGAATGCGGCGGTGGCGGGCGGGAGGCTTTCGCGCCAGCGCCCCGAAAGGAGAAATCGCGTGATGAGTGAGCGAGAGCCGCAGGCGAGCCCTGCGAGCGATTGGGTGTCGTACCGCCCCGAGATCAAGGTGCTGGACTGCACCATTCGGGACGGCGGTCTGATGAACGACCACCAGTTCGGCGACGAGACGGTGCAGGCGGTGTATCAGGCGTGCGTCGAGAGCGGCATCGACTACATGGAGATCGGGTACATCAACTCGCGCCGGCAGTTTCCGCCGGGGCAGTTCGGCCCGTGGAAGCACTGCGTCGAGAGCGACCTCCGCCGCATCGTCGGAGACAACGAGACCACGCTGAAGCTGTCGGCGATGGCCGACGCCGACAAGAGCGACTACCGGGAAGACATCCTGCCGAAATCGGAGAGCGTCCTGGACATGATCCGGGTGGCCACCTATATCCACCAGATCCCGCTGGCCCTCGACATGGTCAAGCACGCCCATGACCAGGGCTACGAGACGAGCCTGAACCTGATGGCGTTGTCGACGGTGCCGGACCGCGAGCTCAACGAGGCGCTGGCCCTGGTGGCGCAATCGGAGGCGGACACCATCTGCATCGTCGACAGCTTCGGGGCGCTGTACGCGGAGCAGATCGACAGCTACATGGATACGTTCCTGGGCTACGCGGCGCCGGCCGGGAAGGCGGTGGGGATGCATGCCCACAACAACCGGCAGTTGGCGTTCGCCAATACCATCCAGGCGACCATCAAGGGAGCCAACCGGCTCGACGGGAGCATGGCGGGCCTGGGCCGGGGCGCCGGCAACTGCCCGATGGAGCTGCTGCTGAGCTTCCTGCACAACCCGAAGTTCCGGCTGCGCCCGGTGCTGCACTGCATTCAGCACCATATCGAGCCGATGCGGGACGCGCTGAAGTGGGGCTTCGACTACCCGTACATGATGACCGGGGTCCTCAACCAGCACCCGCGGGCGGGGATGGCCTTCAACGAATCGGAGGACCGGGGCGACATCATCAAGTTCTACGATTCGCTCGAGGACCCCGATTGATCGAGACCTTCCGCAACCTGGACGTCCGCAGCCGGTTCTCGAATCGCCTCGCAGGACCCCGGCAACAACCCCGCGTGTCTTGGTCACGGCTCCCGGCCCGAATAGCGCCGCCTGCGGCTCCGCTTGCCCCCAACCAGCCGCGTCAGGAGTCTGCACCACTTCTGCGGCGTAGACGCTGAACGTGGGGGTGACGGTTGGATCCGGTGGGGACGGCGCCACCGGATTGGCGCCGTCCCCACATGCGGCCAAGAGCCCGAGGCAGAATCCCCGCTGCATGCGAATCGACGCCGTCCCTGCCACCCGGCCAACCCGGCCGGAACCGTCCGCGAACGGCGCCGGCGCCGGGATTGCCTCAGCGTTTGCCGGTCACCAGATCCCAGTGACGGCCGGCCCGGTCGACGATGGACGGCAGATCGTCGGCCAGCAGGTAGCGTTCGCCGACGAGGGCGTGCCCTACCGCCTCGACCCGCTCGAGGAACTCCCCGCGAGACCCGTAGCGTTCTTCAATCGACGGCCGGGGATCCCCCGCCGCCTCGCGTTCGGCCCGCGTGGCCGCGAACGGCACGTACGACCCGGCGAGGGCCACCAGGGTATCGGGGTCGCCGTGGTCCGGATGGGTGAAGTTCCAGCCGGTGTAGGTGGCCAGCGGCACCGCCACCTCCGGATGGCGGATGCCGGAGGTCTCGTTGCCGTCGGCGTCGACGGCCGGCACGAGCATCGGCAACGGCACGCCGGCGTCGTCGGCGCCAGCCAGCCACGGATTCCTCACGCGTGTGCCGCCGGTGCGATCCTCGGGCGACCGCACGCCCGGGATGGCCGGGAACCCGATGTCCCGCGGCGGCACCAGGTTGGCGTCCGCGAACCGGGGATGGCGGCTCGGGGGCGGCTCGACCCCGTCGACGACCCAGTCCTTCAAGGCGATCAACAGCGCGCGCATGTTCCACCAGTAGTCGGTCGGATTGCCCATCTCCTGCCGGTTCCCCGGGTCAGGCGGCGGAAACGCGCCGGGGCCGTGCTGGGTTCCCGCCAGGAAGTAGAAGCGCACGTTCTCCTGCAGATCGACGTCGGCGGCGCCGTCCGGGGTCGCGTGCACCAGGGTGGCCACCCGCCCGCCGCCCCAGTACTCGACGCCGGTGTTGGTATAGAAGATGCGGGGCTGGTTCTCCCGGCTCCGATCGTTCCCCAGCGTGCCGTCGACGACCCCGGTCACCGGGTCGCGGAGGGCGGCGTCGGCGAAGGGAAACGAGGTGGCATCGAACATGCCCAGCGAGATCGGCGTCGCGCCGGGCTGGTTGAGGTCGAGCCGGGACGCCCCGGCGATGTGCGGGATCACCCCGTCGAAGACCCGCCGCCCGGCGGTATCGGTGTTGAAGCCGAGGTAGAGGAACGTCCGCAGGAAACGGCCGCTCTGCGACGAGCCGAACGAGAGGGCGTGCTCGGCCGTCACCACGGCGTCCGGGTCGTGCTTGATCCAGGCCGCGGTGTCGCGGATGGCGGCGAAGCCGAGCCCGCCGACCGGCTTGCCGTCCGCCGCGGGCACGGCGAAGCGGATGGGCCGGCCCTCCGGCACGTCGAACTCCCAGCCGACCCACACCACGGTGTACCCCTCCTTCATGAGGAACCCGTCCCCGTACGGCCCGCGGCCGCCGCGGTTGAACCCGAGCGCGCTCAGACGCCCCCGGTTCGCGATGTCCACCAGCGCCACGCCGTTGCCGCGCTCCGGGTCGGCGGGGGCGAGAATCTGCAGGTCGGCGGTCGCCTCCACCATCCCGTCTGCGTTGGTGGGGGCACGGTCGAGATTCACGATGACGTGATTCCGTGGATCGGCGGGGTCGAGCGCGAACGTGACCCGGCCGGCGATCAGGTCGTAGGGGCCCGAGTCGCCGAACGCGCGTCCGTCCTCGATCGGGCGGCGTTCGGTGATCTCCACCGACGCCACGTCGGCCCGCGCAATGGGCGCTAGCAGGGCGGCGGCGGTCAGGACGGCGGCGAGCATGCGGTACGTCGTCTTCATGGCGATGGATATCCTGCTGATGGGTGGAAACGACGCGAATCCGATCGGCGCCGACCCTTATCGCGCCGCGGCGTTCTCTTCTGCGCGGGACCCGGCGAGGATGTTCGTCAGGCCGTAGTTTCCTTCATGACACGCGTACTCGAACATCGGCCCGTCGATGCGCGACATCGGCAGCGATCCGCGCCACGGACGGGTCCAGGTCTCGGGATCGTTCACCGTGAACTCGTAGCCGAGCGTATCGGGACCGAGCCGGGTGAAGCGCTCGACAACGTGCAGGGCGGTGCTGAGGTTGCCGTTGAAGTTGCGGATGAAAGCATGCTCGTTGAAGTTGGTCGTCTCCACCACGAGGGTGTCTCCCTCCCAGTGGCCGCGCGAGTCGCCGGCGAACTGGCGGATCTTCTGCGTCACGTGCGGGCGCCCGTCCAGCGGAATGAAGCGAGTGTCGTGGATGTGCTCCTGCAGGATCGCGACCATGCCGGGGGTCTGCACGATGTGGTAGTTGTTGTTGTACCCGGTCGGGAAGGACGGAATGCCGCGATACCAGAGGCAGCGGTCTCCCAGGTCGAGCTGCTCCCAGGTCTCGACCGGCCGCTGGCCGCCCCGCATCTCCGCGAGCCGGCGCGCTTCCGGCGAGTTGATCCGGCGGTCCGCCTCCGGGGTGAGCGGCGGCAACCGGCCGTCGTCCGGATCCACGATGATCGACGTCCGCATGGTGGGCACGACCGACGTTCCCCGTTCCATCCAGAAGTTGTTGTAGGCCCCCACGTTGCCGCCGGCCGCGGTGCGCACGGCGGGCGCGCTCAGCAGCTCGGCGTTCCGGTCCACGGTCCGCCGCTCGAGGCCGGCCGCCTCCTCCGCCGTCAGAAAGGCCCGGTCCTCGAAGTTCGCGGGACGCTGCAACGGGGTCAGGGTCGCGTTGTTCCAGATGCCCTGCACGTCCGGATCGCCCCACGGCGTGCGGGGCGAGGCCGCCGCTTCGGACGTCTGGCCCAGGGCCGCGGCCGGCGCCAGCATCAGCGCGAGCACGGCGGACACGCCGGCGAGAGATAGACGGCTCATGTCACACTCCTCTTGATACGGGTGGTCTCGACGCTCCCCAAGGTGTCAATGATCGCCCCGAACCGGGTCTGGCGCAAGCGCTCCCCCGCCCGCCATCGGCGCGGCAGGCTGCGCCGCGGGCCCCGGCCCCTTCGTGTACCATGCCGGCAGTCCCCTAGGCGCTTGCGCCGTGGAAGTTTCGCGCCAGCGAAACTTCCAACGCGACCGCAAGGTCGCGCAGAGGCCGCCCATGGCGATCGAGCTCACTCCCCGTCAGGCCAGCACCATCGCGGCGGCGGGCACCACCGTCTCGGCCTTGATCATCGTCGTGGCCGTGGGGCTACTCGGTTGGCTCGCGGCGCTGTTCGTACAGACCTTCTCGGGCGTGTTTCTTCCGCTCGCGGTGGGCGCGGTCGCCGCCCTCGTGTTCCGCCCCTACTACGACTGGCTGCGCGACACCGGGCGGCTGCCGGTGGCGGCGGCGGTGGCCGCCGTCTTCCTGTCCGCGCTCGTGCCGGTGGGGGTCTTCGTCGCGTTCTTCGGACGCCTGGCCATCGCCCAGATCGTCGGTCTCGCCGCGCAGGCGCCGGAGTGGTGGGACAACGCCCGCGCGCTGTTCGAAGCCCAGCTCCCGCCCGTCAGCGAGTTGCTCGACTCGTCGGGTCTCGGCGATCGGCTGCGGGAGATCGCGCTGGCGCAGCAGGTCGCGATCGTCGAGTGGCTCCGGACCGTCGGCATGCAGGCGGTCACCGCCGGCTTCGGTCTCGCGCGCGGGCTCGGCGCCCTGTTGTCGTGGGTCATCACCCCGGTCTACTTCGCCTGGTTCCTGACCTCGCGGTTCCGGCTCGACACCGACCGGGTGCTGCCGTTTCTCAAGCCGGACACCCGCGAGGACGTGGGCTACCTGCTCCACGAGTTCGTGGACATCACGGTGGGGTTCTTCCGCGGCCAGTTGATCATCGCGTTTCTGCAGGGCCTGCTGTTCGCGGCCGGCTTCAGCCTGGTCGGCCTGCGCTATGGATTCGTCATCGGCCTCGCCCTCGGTCTCCTCAACGTGATCCCCTTTCTCGGGAACATGATCGGACTCGCCGTCGCCATCCCCATCGCCTTCTTCCAGACGGACGGCGGCTGGCTCACCTGCCTGCTGGTGCTCGCGGTGGTCCTGGTGGTGCAGCAGATCGAAGGCTGGTTCCTGACCCCGAAGATCATGGGGCAGCGCACCGGGCTGCACTTCATGGCGATAATCGTCGCCATCTTCTTCTGGGGCACGGCCCTGGGCGGGATCCTCGGGTTGATCCTGGCCATCCCGCTGACCGCCTTTCTCGCCTCGCTCTGGCACCTGGCGCGCGAGAAGTACATTCCGGAGATCGTATGAGGCGCGACGGCGGGTCGAGGCCGATGAAAAGGCCGATGAGACCGGGCGGGCCCGCCGCCGGGGCGTGATACGGTTAGGCGACACGACTACTCTGTTAGAGGAGGGAACGACATGGCGCGACGGATCGACACGCGGTTCACTCTGATGCTGGCCCTGGTGCTCGCGGCGCTCGGGGTCTGGATGCTGGGACAGGGCTCGACCGCGATCACTGCGGCCCAGAGCAACTTCGTCGGCGGCGACCCGTCGCGGCCGGATGCCTCCGACATCCGCGCCCTGCGGCTCCGGTTCGAGGCGGGCGCGCGGTCGAACTGGCACAGCCACGGCGGGTTCCAGTTGATCATGGCCCAGGAGGGACGCGGGCGGACCCAGGTGCGCGGCGAGGCGCTGCAGGAGATGCTGCCCGGCGTGCCCTACTACGCGGGCTCCGGAGTCGTCCACTGGCACGGCGCGGCGCCGGACGAGCACATGGTGCAGCTCACCGTGGTCGGCGGCGAGGGCCCGACGGAGTGGCTCGGGCCGGTGAGCGACGAGGACTATCTGGGCCAGTAGCCCCCGACCTCGGCGCCGGGCCGCGGTCCGTCGGCCGCGGCCCGGCGCCGAGACCCCCCTCTTGGGAGAGGAAGCGTTGTCATGCAGCCATCGACACTCCGTACCGATGCGGACCGGAGGGCGAACCCACGCGCAGCGCTCGCCGCGCTGGTCGCGGGCCTGCTCGCCGTGACCGCGGTGACCGGCCTGTCGGCCAAGGACTGGCCGCAATGGCGAGGCGCCGAGCGGCGGGGAGTCTGGACCGAGACCGGCATCCTCGAGGCGTTTCCCGGCGCCGGACTCACCGTGACATGGCGGACCCCGGTCAACGGCGGTTATTCCGGTCCGGCCGTCGCGGACGGCCGCGTCTTCGTGCTCGACTATCTCGAGACCGAGCCGCGGACGATGGACGGCACCGAGCGCCTGCTCGCGCTCGACGAGGAGACCGGGGCGGTGCTGTGGACCCACGAGTGGGCCACCACCTATCGGATGCTGATGTTCACCTACGCCACCGGCCCCCGCGCCACCCCCACCGTCGACGGCGACCGGGTCTACGTGACCGGGTCGACCGGGCGCATCCTGTGCCTGGACGCGGCGACCGGGGCGCTCCTCTGGGAGAAGGACACGGTCGCCGAGTACGACACGAGCATTCCGATCTGGGGCACGTCGAGCGCGCCGATCATCGACGGCGACCGCGCGATCTTCCTGGTGGGCGGTGAACCGGACGCCCTGGTGATGGCGTTCGACAAGCATACCGGCGCCGAGGTGTGGCGGGCGATCGAGAGCCGGACGGAGATGGGCTACAACCAGCCGCTGATCATCGAGGCGGGCGGCGTCCGCCAGCTGATCGTCTGGCATCCCCGCGGCCTCTCCTCGCTCGACCCCGCCACCGGCGAGGTGTACTGGGAGGAGCCGTTCGAGGGACGGGCCAACATGACCGTGGCCGACGCCGTCCACGCCGGCTCCTATCTGTTCATCTCGGGCTTCTACAGCGGCTCGATGATGATGCGGCTCGACCTCGACCGGCCCGGCGCCACCGCGCTGTGGAAGGACGGGAGCCGCCGGGTGCTCGACAGCGGCATCGAGGTGGCGGAGGCCACCGGCCTGCACTCGGTGATGACCACGCCGCTGGTGATCGGCGACTACATCTACGGCATCGGCAGCCACGGGCAGGTGCGGGGCCTGCTGGCCGCCACCGGCGAGCGGATCTGGGAAGCCGAGGGATTGACCAACCGCAACCGCTGGGGTTCCGCCTACATCGTGCAGCACGAGGACCGCTACTTCGTCTACAACGAGAACGGCGACCTCATCATCGTCCGGTTCGAGCCGGACGGCTACGTCGAGCTCGACCGCACGCACCTGATCGACCCCACGTCGCGATCCGGCTACGGCGGCAGCCGCGCCGGCTCCCGGTCCCGCTTCCGCCACGGCCAGAGCGATAGGCTCGTGGTGTGGGCGCATCCCGCGTTCGCCAACCGCCACGTCCTGGTGCGGAACGACGAGGAGATCATCCGGGTGTCGCTGGACGCGGGCGACTACTGACCACCGCGGGCGGACCGGCGTATCCGGCAACCGCAAGACCGAGGAACTACGCAGTCCAGCAGGATGTATCCGGCGGAGGCACGGGGGCCTCCTGCCATGGGCTGCCGGGAGGACGTGCCGATGGCAACCTATACACGCAAGGAGTTTCTGAACCTCGGCGCCGTGCTGGCGGGCGGGGTCGGCGCGAGCGCCCTGCCGGCCGCGGCCGCGCAGCAGCCCGCCGAGGGCGAGGGACCACCGGATCTCGCGGTGGTCAACGCCCGGGTGTACACGGTTGACGACGCACTGCCCCGGGCACAGGCGTTCGCGGTCCGGGCGGGCCGGTTCGTGGCCGTCGGCAGCACCGACGACGTGCGCAACCTCGCCGGTCCGGACACCGACGTGATCGACGCCGAAGGCATGACCGTCACGCCGGGATTCATCGACACGCACTCCCACCCCGGCGGCGTGAACGAGCTCTACGGCGTGAACACCAACCTGCGGACGGTCGCCGAGATCCAGCGGGCCCTGCGGGCCAAGGCCCTCGACACGCCGCCCGGCCGGTGGGTGCGGGGCTTCATGTTCGACGACACCAAGGTCGTCGACGGCCCCCTGCACCGGACCCACCTCGACGAGGCGGTGCCCGACCATCCCGTCAACGTGGCGCACCGCGGCGGGCACACCAACTGGTTCAACAGCAACGCGTTCGCGCTGGCCGGCATCACCCGCGACACCCCCGACCCCCCCGACGGCCGGTTCGCGCGCGGCCCCGACGGCGAGCTCTCGGGCATGGTGGCCGAGTACGCCCGGGACGTCTTCTCCACCGTCGGCGAGCGGGAGGAGCTGACCGAGGAGGAGCAGCGCGCCCGCGCCCGCGAGGGGATGGCGTACATCTCGCGGCTGATGACCGCGGCCGGCCTCACCACCGTCCACGACGCGGGGGCGAGCCGCGGCCGGCTCGTCGCCTATCAGGACGCCCGCGAGGCGGGCGAACTGCGCCACCGCGTCTACGCCATGATCCGCGGGCCGTACCAACACCTGCGCAACGCCGGCATCTCGACCGGCTTCGGGGACGAGTGGGTGCGCATCGGCGGGGTGAAGTACGGCGCCGACGGGTCCGCCTCGGAACGCACGATGCGGATGAGCACGCCGTTCGAGGGCCGGCCGGACGACTACGGCATTCTGACGATGTCGCAGGACGAGATTCACGACGCCGTCGAGGAGGCGCACCGCCACAACTGGCAGGTGGGCATCCACGCCAACGGCGACGTCACCATCGACATGGTGCTGAACGCCTACGAGCGGGTCCTCGCCCGCTGGCCCCATCCCGACCGCCGGCACCGCATCGAGCACTGCTCGCTCGTCAACCCCGACCTGCTCCGGCGCATCCGGGACACCGGCACCATCCCGACCCCGTTCTGGACCTACATCCACTTCCACGGCGAGAAGTGGCGGGAGTACGGCGCCGCGAAGATGGAGTGGATGTTCGCGCACCGCTCGTTCCTCGACTTCGACATCCCGGTGGCCGGGGCATCCGACTACACGCCCGGGCCGTTCGAGCCGCTCATGGCGATCCAGAGCATGGTGACCCGCCGGGACTTCGACGGCCAGGTGTGGGGGGCCAGCCAGCGGGTGACGGTGGACGAGGCGTTGCGCATCGGCACCCTGCACGGGGCGCGGGCGTCCTACGAGGAAGGGGACAAGGGCTCGATCACCGCCGGCAAGCTCGCCGACTTCGTCATCCTCGACCGCGATCCGCACGACGCGGACCCGGACGACATCAAGAACATCGGCGTCGTGCGCACGGTGGTCGGCGGACGGACGGTGCACTCGGCGTAGGAGTCTGGGCGTAGAACCCCGCCGCCTCCGCCCGAGGCGCTGACTCCCTGAAGGGTTGGTTGGGCGGCAATCGGAGTTTCGGGACCAGGAGTCTGCGCCGGAGAACGGTGTCGCCTCCTGCAAGGAGGCGCCGGCTCACTGGCAGGGTTGGTCGGGCGGCAATCGGAGCCGCAGGCGACGATTTCCGGGCCAGCCGAGGACGACGCCAGTTCAGGCAAGTTGCAGCCGCGGGCCTTCTGCCACGGGCTGCACCATGGAACCAGGAGGTTGCAGATGATGTTGACACGGTGGAAATCGGTGATGGCGGCGGTGCTGCTCGCGGCGGGCGTCGCGACGTTGGCGGCGGCGCAGGCCCTGCCCATAGACCCGTCCCGCTACGAGGGCGCGATACAGGCGTTCGAGGCGGCGGACCAGGAGAACATGTCCCCGCCCGGCGCGATCGTCGTGACCGGCAGCTCGAGCATCGCCCGGTGGAACGACGCGATGCCCGCGGACCTCGCCCCCCTGACGGTCATCCCGCGCGGGTTCGGGGGCAGCGCCATGGCCGACGTGCTGCACTTCGTCGACCGCGTCGTGATCGCGTACAGTCCGCGTGCGGTGGTCATCTACGAGGGCGACAACGACACCGGACGCTTCCGGGTGCCGCCGGCAACGATCGCCAGCGAGCTCGAGCAGATCATCGCGGCGATTCACGCCGAGCTGCCCGAGACCCGCGTCTACGTGATGTCAGTGAAGCCGAGCCTGGCCCGCGTGGCGTTCTGGGACAAGGCGCGGGAGGCCAACGCGCTGTACCGGGAGGTCGCCGGGGCCGACGACCGGGTGCACTACATCGACGTCGCCACCCCGTTCCTGCAGGCGGACGGGACGGTCATGGACGACATCTTCATCGACGACGGCCTGCACCTCAACGAGAAGGGCACGCGCATCTGGGCCTCGACCATCAAGGCGGCCCTGATGGCCATCGAGGCGCAGTACGAGTCGACGAACGACTGAGCGGGCTCGGACGCGGGGCGCGGGCGCTCGCCGGCCGCCCCGCGCCCGACCAGTCGAGCCAGGTAGCGCAGTTCCCGAAGAGGTTGCCTGAACCGTGTTCCTCGAGCGCATCCACATCGAGAACGTGC
Organism: Vicinamibacterales bacterium; assembly: GCA_965215895.1. Lineage (GTDB taxonomy): Bacteria > Acidobacteriota > Vicinamibacteria > Vicinamibacterales > UBA8438 > JAJEEA01. The sequence goes on from CBDCEY010000004.1 coordinate 330,481, forward strand.
GCGCCATCGCCGGGTTGGAGCTGGATCTCGACAGCCACAACCGCAGGTGGACGTTGCTGCTCGGGGAAAACGGTACGGGCAAGCTCATGCATCCCCTTATTTTTCTTTGTTTCTAACATCAAATTACACCGAAGACCCCTCGATACACCCGCTGTTCCAGGAGCATCTCTCCGAACGTCTCCATCAACGGACGAATCCGGTCATCGGGCCAATTGGGAAGATGGTGATACAGCATCAACCCCTGCCGAAACAACGAATGCGTCCGCCGCTTCACGGTGTTCGCCTTCAACCAGCGGTCATAGCCGATGCGCTCGCCCGCTGCACCCAGCAGCGACAGCATCGCGATCGCCAATGCACTGATCAGCAACAGCCGGTCCCGCCGGTCCGGGCGCGAAACGTGCATCGACGACAGGCCCATCCCGAAGCGCATGTCCTTGATGTCCCGAAAGCCCGCTTCAATCCCCCAGCGCTTGCCGTAGTACCGAATCAACACCGGCGTCGGCACGGTCGCTTCGCTGGCCACCAAGCACCACGGTTCGTCCATCTTCCGATCGTGTACACACACGACCACGCCCACCGGCAGCTCGTGAGCATCGGTCACCCGAGCGCCCACCAACCGCCGCGCACGCCCCCCAGCGCCGACCCACGCTGCGGCCGGTCGCCGCTCGCCCCGCGCATTCGTCACGTAGATGTCTCCGCGCAACCGAATCACGTATTCAAAGGTCAGTTCCTCCGTCAGTGCGTAGAACAGCTTGCAATCCGCAAAGCCCCGATCCGCCACGACCGTGACCTTCACCCCCGCCGGCAGTACCTCCCGCAACCGGCACAGCACTTCGTACTCGTAGCGGCGCTGGTTGCCCTTCAGGGTCGACGACGCCACGGTCTTCCACAGCAGGGGCGTCGCGCGCCCGTGGCCTGTCAACATCGACAGCACAATAGTGTCCTGCCCGTCCGCGGCAAAGCTCGTCCAATCCAGCGCGACGATTACTTCCTTGCGAGCACCAACAATGTACGGCGTCCAATAGGCGAAGAAAGTCCCGACATCAACCCCTCGATTGCTCAGGAGCCGATCCACCTGTTTCACACCATGCTTGGTCAACGTGCCCATGGCCTGGGCCAAGCCACGCCCCACCGCATGGATCGCCAGCGACGCACTCGCCAGCACGCCCAAGGTGGCATTGGCCAACGACAGCACCCGTTTGGCATGCAAATCGCCCTCGTACAAGGTGGTTACGAAGTTCAGAAGATCGTGTCTCTGGAGCAGTCGGTTGCGAGATGTTGGCGGCTTCTGATGTAAGCGCATGGGTCAACATACTAACCCAGGCGCGCGACATTGTGCAAAGTCCATCCCGTCGGAGATGTTTGTTCCACCGAACGGTTTCGTCTTATTGATTCACGTGATAAAATGAGGGGATCTCTGAGACGGGCAAGAGCACCATCCTGCGCTGCATCGCCCTGCTCCTGTGTGGCCGCGACGCTCTGCCGGAGCTGCTCGGTCGGGACCCGTCGAACTGGATTCGCTCGGGCCAGACGAGCGCCCGCATCCACGGCACCATTGCGACCGAACAGGGGGCCAAGCGTGAAGTGCACTTGGAACTCCGCCGTGGCGAGACCATCTCCGGAACTCTCGATCGAAACGCCAAGCCGTTGGCTCCGCTCGAAGACGCTCTCGCGCACACTGCCCGAAGCTATTTCCTCACCGGCTATGGTGCATCGCGTCGCCTCGGCCGCGCCGGCATACGCGGGGACGAGCAACGGTCCATCCGAGCCGGCATGGTCCGAACCTTGTTCGACGCCGACGCGACGCTCCGCCCACTCGCATCGTGGGCAATGGATCTGCATTACGTGAGAGGCGAGAGCTTTCTGCAGTTGATTCGGTCGGCCCTCGCCGAGCTTCTTCCGGACGTTACGTTCCGAGACATCGACAAGACGCGCAAGACGCTGATCTTCGACACGGTCGACGGACCCGTGTCGCTGGATGACTTGAGCGACGGCTACCAGAACGTGGCGGCGTGGATCGGCGATCTGCTCTATCGCACGACGGCGGCTTTCGACGACTATTCCAATCCCCTGGCGACACGGGGACTTCTCTTGATCGACGAGGTCGATCTGCATCTGCACGTCAAGTGGCAACGGCGGCTTCGGCGATTCCTCGGGGACAAATTGCCCAACTTTCCAGATCGTGGCGACCACGCATTCGCCCATGACCGCACAACAGGCCGGTACCGGCGAAGTCCATGTCCTCGCCCGCGCCACACCCCAGGCGATGCTGGAGCTCCGAGACTACGACGTCGCCCCGGACCGACTCGGGCTCCATCAGCTCATCGAACCGTTCTTCGGCGTCGAGACCGTCGATTCAGCGCGGATTGCGAATCTCAAGAACCAATACCGGGCTCTCAAGGCCGAGAAACCCCAATCAGCGGCTATACGCAGACAGCTCGAGTCCCTGCGCGAACAACTCGCCGACGCCCCCACGTGGAACAACGGCAAGGAAGCCAGGGCGCAGACCGACGCGCTCAGATCGATTCAAGCCCTGCTCGAGAAGGCCGGTGTCCACCCCTCCGATGCTTCCGACGGCAAAGCACGTCAAGGCGGAGCCTCTCGTTCCCAAGGTCGCCGCAAAATCACACTCGAGTAGCCGATCCGAAGCACGAAGCCAGGAAGCGGACCACACACGCCGACGCCGTGATCAAGCTGACGAGAACCACGGAGCCGCCGACCGCGTTCGCCGGCGAACAGCGGATCGAGAAGGGTGCGGCTCTTCTTCGTAGAGGACTTTTTCGCCTGTTCATAGGCGTTTTTGCTCGCGGACGGTCCCTCTTCGGTGCGCCTTGCGCGGGGACAGCGTCCCCACCCGCCTGTTTTCGGGCAGCCAGCCCGACGTGATTACGGCGCCGGGGCGCTTCGGTCTGTCCCCTCCGGCGCCCCCCCTGGACATTCGCGCGGCGTTTTGCTACGGTGTCGTGGGAAGGGAGAAGCCCCTGCGATGGCCGTGGCGGCGACGAGGTTTTCGGGACGGGGCTTCAGCGTACGAGAGGTGACGCTGATCCGCGAAATCGTGCGGGACTGTGCGGGCTTGAGCCGGATGGAGCTGGCGCGCACCGTGTGCGAGCTGTTGCGGTGGCGGCGCCCGAATGGGAGGCTGAAGGCTCGGGAGTGCCGCGAGTTCCTGGAGCGGCTCGACGCGGGTGGTGCGCTGGTGCTACCGGACAAGCGCCAGGGCCGCGCGATCGGTTCAGTCACCCGCGTTCCCCGGACGGCCGCGGGAGAACCGGGGCGCCCGCTCGTCGGCAGCGTGCGCGATGTCGAGCCGCTGCAGGTCGAGCGGGTGCGCGAGCCCGCCCAGCGCCTGCTGTTCCGGGAGCTGGTGGGACGCTACCACTACCTCGGGCACACGGTCCCGTTCGGCGCCCACCTGCGCTATCTGGTGTTTGCATCGTGCAGTTCTCCAGCCCGGCGTGGCGCATGGCGGCCCGGGACGGCTGGATCGGCTGGGACGACGCGACTCGGGCGCGGAATCTCCAGCGCGTGGTCAACAACAGCCGCTTTCTGTTGCTGCCGTGGGTCGCGGTGAGGAACCTCGCCAGCGCCGTAGCCGCGAGGCCCGGCTACCCGACCCCAAGTCTGCCAAGTAATTCCGTGGACCTACTGCTCTCCTGAAGCATTTTCACCTGGGTATTCAGGACCTCGATCTCATCGCTCGCGGTCACCGCCGCCAATCTCGTCGCCAGCGTCTCCACCAGGAATCTCAGGTTGACGACGTCGGCCATCTGCCCCGCCTGCGGCGTCCTCGCCGAGCTTCAGCGTGTTCCAGTAGATGAATGATCGCGGCCAGCAAGTTGAGGCCGGCGACCCGGTAGTGCTGTCCCTCCCCGGTTCGGTCTCGCAGTTCGCCGCGTTGGTAGCCGCCCACGCCCCAGACCGAGATGCGCTCGGTCGCCTTGTAGCCCAGCCACAGGTAGAGGCCGGTCACCGACGAGGTCACCCGTCCCGCGGTGACCCCGGCGTAGTTGCCGATGCCCTGGCTGCGCGCCAGCGACAGGCCCGCCACCAGCGGCCCCTTTGTCCGTTGAAGTGGGTGGTTTCGATCACGAGGGTGTCACCCTCCCAACGGCCACGGGAGATTCCAGCCCATTGTCGGATCGTTGCCGGGAGAGGCTCCCTGAAGGTGACGGGAACGAGGGCGACTCGCCGAACTCGTCATGGCAGGGCGACGTAACCGGGGGTCTGGAAGATTTGCAGGCGTTCGTCCCATGATGGTGCGATGAAGGGGACGGTCCGTCCCATGATGCAGCGCTCGTGCCCTTGTCGGCGAACGCCGCGTCGCGCTCCAGCGGCGTGCTGGTCGGATAGAGCCAGATGCCTTGAAGATCTGGCGCACTCCACGGCATGCGCCGCACGGTGGCCGCGTTCTCGGCCTGCCCAACCGCGGCGGCGGGTAGTAGGAGGGCGCTGGCCAACACGATATTCCACGAGATTGACCGCATTCCCGCCACCTCCGGATCCAGCGTCGACTAAAACGGGATCGCTCGGCGTCTCTGACTGCGGTACGGGTAGAGGGGACCTTACCTCGATCTCCCGCAGACCCCTGCGCCTTTCAAATTGACGGCGCGTACCTTGAAAAACGCTGAGGAGGTGTTCCCCGCTACGGTGGTGATCTTGAACGACCCCTGGTCCAAACGTTGCCTGTTCAGGGGGTACGCCTGCAGGAGGCCCTTGTCTTCTGTTCCGCAAACTCGATTGGAAATCCACCACTCGTAGCTCGTGATCCGGTGTCCCCCATCGCTCTCCGGCCGATCCCAGGAGAGCTCCCAGCGGTCGCTCCCGAGCCCTCGCGCCCTCACGTTCAGCGGCGCGCCCGGCACGCTTCCAACCCAGTAGAGGTTCACCGACCTCTTGCTCGTGGCCGCCGTCGTGCTCTCCCCGTACGTGTTGTGCGCCCTGACGGTGATCAACCAATTGCCGCTCTGCAGGTTCGCGCTAGCCCTGACAGTTTCGTCGCGGTCGCTCGGCGCGTCCACCCACTGTAGATAACTCCGCGGGCCGCCGTTTTCCCTGAAATCGACTCTGTACTGCGTCGGCGATGCGCCGCCGGCCGGGCCTGTGAAGGTGGCCGTCGTCGGCTGGCGGCAGCCCTCGATCGGGCCGTGGTCGCACGTGGCCGTGGATGCGCTCGTCCGGAGGTTCCGTACCTGGCCCGGCGGGTACCGCAGATCGTTCTCATCCTCGGGGATCTCGATCACTTCGATCTGAAATGGTCCGTAGTAGCCCTCTCCGGATACTGCCCAGGCCCACAGGATCAAATATCCGGTCGGCGGATCATTGAGGTTGGTTTCCCGCGTCGCGCGCGGGAAATCCTGGTCCAGTAGCACCGTTCCGCTGAGGTCCTCGAGCAGCAACCGTACCCTGGTTAGATCGTCGCCGTTCTCGATGCCGTCCCACTTGATAATCAGGATCGTGTCCCCATCTGAGGTCGTGAGCAAGTGCGTCGCCAAGTTCTGGATTCTTCCCGGCCGCGCGCTGCTGGCGGCCCGGACTCCCGGGGGCATGAGCGCCGCCGCCCGTTGCGTCAACGCGCTCTCGCTGATGCCGGGGGGGAGCGGTGTGGTCCCGTCGAAGTACAGGGTCGGTTCGGTTCCCGGCCGGGGGTCGGCCAGGGCGTCGGCCGGCGCGTCCGGCAGCCTCGTTGCGGGCGCGGCCGCCGCGCCGCCGGCGCCGACCCCCACGCCATCGGCTGCTGCGAGCCCTGTTTCCACGGGGCTCGGCGCGATCGGCTGGGCGTCGTCGCTGCATGCCGCCGCCAGCATTGTCGACGCCATCAGCAGCATGGTGCCCAGCATCGCTATCGGTCGAGCGTTATTGATAGCTCTACCGTTTTGGCACCCTTGCCTTTCCAGCAGGGAATGCCCAGCGTTCAAGCTCAGTGGCAGGTTGCGTGTGAAGTTGCTTCATTGGCGAATCCCCCATACGGTGCTCCGTCCATTACGCGGCCTGCCCGACTTCCTCGGGGGTCCGCACATAATACCTTTGTAATCATACTAAAATAGTGCGTGATAATGGCGCCTATTAATTGGTAAAGTAAGCGAATAACTAGCGAATTACGGCGAAGTAGACGCACAATACCGGACTCGGACCGAATCGCCGGGGCCGCGGTCCGGCTCGGTCCCGGACGGGCACAGCATCACGACGCTCGTCAACGCCACCCCGATCCACGACCCGGACGGCCCTGCCGGCGCGGTCGCCTCGGTGGTGGTCACCCTCCAGGACCTGGCGCTGCTTCGGGAGCTCGAGCGCATGCGGGGCGGAGTTCCTGGGCATGGTGAGCCACGAGCTGCGCGCGCCGCTGACCTCGATCAAGGGCTCGGCCGCCACGGTGCTCCGCGCCTCGCGCCTCTTCGGCCCGGCCGAGGTGGCGCAGTTCTTCCGCATCATCGACGCGCAGGCCGACCGCATGGACAGCCTGATCGGCGACCTGCTCGACGCCGGGCGCATCGACGCCGGCACGCTGTCGGTCGCGCCCGAGCCCTCCGAGGTCGCCGCGCTGGTGGACCAGGCCCGCGGCACGTTCATCAGCGGCGGCGGGCGGCACACCGTCCGCATCGACCTGCCGCCCGACCTGCCCCGGGTCATGGCCGACCGGCAGCGCATGGTGCAGGTGCTCAACAACCTGCTCGCCAACGCCGCGCACCAGTCTCCGGAGTCCGCCCCCATCCGGGTCGCGGCGGCGCGCGAGGGACTGCAGGTGGCGGTCTCGGTCTCCGACGAGGGCAGGGGCATCGCGCCGGACCATCTCGGCCAGCTGTTCCGCAAGTACACCGCCGCCGGGGACCGGGAGAGCGGCGTCGGCGGAGGGCTGGGACTCGCCATCTGCAAGGGTCTGGTCGAGGCCCATGGCGGGCGCATCCGGGCCGAGAGCGGCGGCGTCGGGCTCGGCGCGCGCTTCACCTTCACGATCCCGGTGGCCGCGGAGTCCGGCGGCCCTGCGCCGGCGGTCGAACCCCGTCCCCTTCGTACTCGGCGAGCTCGCCATCGACTACGACCGGCGCCGGGTCAGCGTGGCCGGGCGCCCGGTGACGCTGACGCCGACCGAGTACGAGCTGCTGCGCGTGCTCGCGCAGGGCGCGGGCCGGGTCCTGACCCACGAGGCCCTGCTGCGCCAGGTCTGGGCCGGCCGCGAAAAGGCCAACCCCAAGATCGCACAGGCAATCGCCAACCGCCAAAGCGAAATCGACCGCCTCCAGGCCGAGATCAAGGCGTTGACCGACGTCGAGCAGATCCTCGGTGCGTCAGCGCCGGCGGCGCGCTCCACGTCGCGGCGCTCTTCCTCGCCGACGAAGGCGGCTGCCGCGGCCGACAGCAAGTCCGAGCCCAAGCCGGCGAGGAAGCGCCGGGAGATGTCGGCCGCGGAGAATGAAGGCGGTATCGGAGCGCATGACCGCCTACTGGGCCGAACGGAGGAAGAAGGCGGCCAAGAAGTAGCCCCACCCGCGCACCGGGGACCTGGCTGGGACGGGTCCCGGTTGACGTAACCCCGGTTATTGGACCCAGAGGGGGGAGGACTTCCCGGCCAAGGGGGGCGCGCCCCCGCCGCGACGGAACCCACGCGGGCTCGGCCGCCGGTAGGGCTCGGCGGGGTTATGCAGACCTCGACGCCGCCGCCGCTCACCGGGTTCCGGCGCGCCCGCGCCCCGCGCTCCGAGACCCAGCCTCGAGCGTGGCGGGGCGACGGTCGACGGTCGTCGAAAGGGGGTAGGCTTCGGCCGGGAGGTCATCCTTCGGCGGCTTCGGCTTCGTCTCGGTGCTCTACCTCCAATATCAGCCGAACACCCTCCCCAAGCCCGCCCCGCTTGATCATGGCGAGCACCACCCGCCTCGTCAACGCCCGCGCCGCGCGGATGACGGTGATGGGGGCGGGCGGCGCAGCTCGATTGGTCGCCGTGGCCCACCAAGCCCGCCCGCGGGCCACGGGGTGGTGGTGCGACGCGCTTGTCGCAGGGCCCTCGACCTGCAGGTCGTCGCCGGCCGCTCGCGCTCCGCGAACACGGCGGCGGCGGGGCTCTACGGCCGACGACTTCGACGATCAGAACCTCACCGTATCGTCGAGCTCGCCGGTGCCGACGTTCGTCGCCCGTCCGTTCCGATCCCCCCGCCCCCCCTCGATAGGCTTGGTGATTGTCGGCGGAACAAACAACTACCCTCTACCGGGCCGCGTGGCCGTCGACGAACCGCACCACCGCCGAATCGGCTGAGAGACGAGAACATGGTTGGGTGGCTCAGCCCCCCGCTCTCTGGAGGGAAGTTGAGCCGGATAGTACCCTGGATACGGTGGAAAACGTGGTACTGCGTAGCGCGGTTACTGCGGTGGGTGGGCTGCCGAAATCTGGCCCGGGCGGCGGCGCAGAGAGGACACCAGCTGGTCGAGGCAGCGTCTGTCCGGGCCTCGTCGACACGACACAAGCACACCGCCCGACGCGGGGCAACCCCAACTCCCCTTTGACGGCTCGCGGAACCCAAGGTCTTCAGGAGGAAACCTCTGTGCGACGGGCCATCGAGCAAGCGTTGCTGTTGCGGGGGCGACGGGACAACGCCCCCGCGCAGTGCTTGCACCTGAACTGGAACACTGGAAATGGCAACTAAAAAAGGGACCCCTGCGGCCACGTGAAAAGGGACCCCCGGTTGGCTCTGTCAGTACATCAACCCTCCTTCGACACAGCGAAACGGCGCACCCGGCGCCACGCGCCGGGAACCCGCCGTCCCCGACCCCAATCCCGAGCCGGCGGTTCCGGTCCGGTGCGGCGTTCGGCGTTCGGTGGCGCGCCGGGTCCCTGGGACGTTGTGGACGGTCGGGACGCGCGCGTCCAGGCCGGGCCGCAAGGCCCATAACTGCCATCCGAGCCGCGGGGCGGGCGGTGTGTCACCCGAAGGGCCGTAGCGGAGCGGAGGACGCGCGCAGCGCGTTGACACGCCGCCCGTCCCGCAGCTACGCGGCGCCGACCTCCCGACAAGCTTGCCGTGCATCCCGGGGGCGGGTCCGAACCGAGGAGCACGACCCCACAGGCATCAACGGCCTCCGGATGCCGGCGCCCGGCTCCCCTTCGTGGCCGCCAACCGGAAGCTGTCGCCGGCGGTCTAGCCGTCACGCCCGAAGCCCCTGGGCAGCTCGACAGCCTCCAGCACCGACAGATCCAGATCGCCTGCTCGAGCAACTCCGCGGTCGCGGACCCGGCGAGGGATTCCGGCAACGCGTCCCGCCACTCCCGGTACTGGTCCTGCAGCGCCAGGAGCGTCTGCACCGCGTCGTTCCACTGCTGTGGCCGCGTTCTCCGGTCCGCCGGCCGGCGGTACCGGGTCCGGGACTCGCCGGCCTTCCGCCGCTCCCGGTAACGCGCCTGCCGCTCCGCGTTCGTCAACGCCACGACTACTCCTCACTGTTACGTAACGGACCGGTGTCAGGCGGCTCGGCGCCCGGACGTTCCGGTCCCACGGGCTGAACACCAGGTTGCTCGTCACCATCACCGAGCGGCGCTCGTAGCGCTCGGCGAGCAGCGTGGACAGCACCTCGGCTTCGTCGCCTTGCGCGCCGCCCGCCGCTCATCCCCGCCGCCGCGGCGGCCGCCGCCAACGTCTTGCCTGCCATCCGCTTCTCGCGCAATCGCCGAACCTGCGCATCCGGTGACCAACCCGTCCTCCGTGAGGAAAACGGGCAGTGCCACACGCGCCGCGGGTGCTCCCGCAACCGGCCCATCGCCACCACGGCGACCGGCAGAATAATTGCCGACAGGTGCACGACCCGGAGGCATCAACGGGCTCCCCTCTTGCCGGGTGCCGGCGCCTGGTTCCGCTTGGCGGCCTGCAGCCTGAAGCTGCCGCCGGTGGTCTGCAAGACCGTCGCGTGATGCACGATCCGGTCGATGACCGCGGCGGCCGCCGTCGGGTCGAGGAAGACCTCGGACCAGCGCGCGAACGGCAGATTCGTCGTCACCACCAGGCTCCGGCGTTCGTAGCGCTGGCTGATGAACCCGAACAGCAGGTCGGCGCCGGCCTTGTCGAGCGGAACGTAGCCCAGCTCGTCGACGATGACTAAATCGAAGCGGGCGAGCTGGGCGAGCTTTCGGGCCAACCTGCCCTGCTGCTGCGCCTCGACGAGCAGCGTGACCAGCTCGGCCGCGGTCACGAACCGCACCCGGTAGTCATGCTGGCAGCAGGTCATCCCCAAGGCGATGGACAGATGCGTCTTCCCCGTGCCGACTCCGCCGACGAACACGACGTTGGCGGCGTCGGCGACGAAGCGGCAGTCGAAGACCTGCAGGATCGCGTCGCGGTCGAGGTCGGGCTGCGCCTCGAACGAGAAGGCGTCCAGCGTCTTCAGCATCGGGAAGCGGGCATCCTGGATGCGGCGTTGGATGCGGCGCTCCCGGCGTCCGGTCACCTCCAGGTGCACCAGCTGCGCCAGGTAGTCGGCCGGCGCCTGTCGCTGGCGGGCGGCCTGCTCGGCCAGCAGCCGCCACTGCGCCCCGATCGTCGACAGGCACAGCGTCTTCAGGTCCGCCGCCAGATGCGGGGGCTCGGCAATTGTGGTAGCCATCAGCAGGGGTCCTCCACCAGCGCGTCATACGCCGACAGCTTCGGAGCGGGTACCGCGATCCGCGCCAGCTCCGGACGCACGCCTGCGACCGGCGGGCACACCGGCGGCGGGCCGGCCTGCTGCTGACGGAGGATGAGCCGCACCGTCTCCAGGCGCGGCGAATGGCGCTCGAGGGCGGCCGTCACCGCGCGCTCGACGGCCGGGGCCGGGTGGGTCTCCATCAGCCGCAGCATCCGGACCCATTCCTGATCGGGCTTGCGCGTGTGCTTGGCCAGCTCCGCCCGCGCCCGCTGCCACACCGGGGCCAGCCGCCAGTCGAGGAGAGCCGTCGCCTCGGCCACGGCCCGATGCTTGCGCTCCAGCAACGGCAGCACGTGAAGCGCATCGAGGACCTTGGCGCCCCGGCAGAACACCCGGCGATGCTCTGCGACCACCTCGGCGCCGACCGCGATCGCCACCCGGTCGTGATACAGCTTCACCCACACCGGCCGGTAGGCGTGGCGAATCGGCACCGAGTACGTCACGCGGTCCACGTGGACGTGTCCGAACTTGTCGGCCACTCGCGCGACGACGCGGCAGGTGGCGGGAAGGTGAGCAGGCATCGCCCGCAGGTGCTCCCGCTCCTGCGCCAACGCTTCCTCGACCGAGCGCCCGTCGTCGAGGTGGCGCATCGGCAAATCGGCCTCCAGCTCCGTGATGATCGCCGCGTTGAGCGCCGCCCAGCTCTCGACCGCCAGCCGCGGCCGGAACACCAGGTTCCGGACGTATTTCACACCTCCCTCCACAGAACCCTTCTCCCAGCCCTTTGCCGGCGCGCAGAACTCCGCCCGGAACGGATACCCGCCCCGGAACGCATCGAACGCCTCGGTCTGCACCCGGTCCCGGCCCGCCAACACGTCCTTGACGGCCAGCGAGGTGTTGTCGAGCACGAGGCGGTCCACGAGACCCCCAAAGTAGCGGAACGCCGACTCGATGCCGTCGAGCAGCGACTCGATCCGCTCGACCGGGTACGCCTTGGCGAAGTACGCGTTGGAGAACGGCAGCGTCGCCACCAGGTACTTGACCTTGCACGGCACGCCGGCGATGTCGACCCACGACTCGCCGAAGTCGACCTCCATCGTCGTGCCGGGCAGCACGCTGCGGTGCACGAAGGCCTCCTTCCTCGTGGTGGCCGTCCTCAGCCCCGCGACGTACCAGCGCACCGTCCGCGCCGGGAGCGGTCCCGCCATCGGCAGCAACAACCGACGAATCCGTTTCGCGGTCAACCGCGGCTCCTCGCGCAGCCACTGCCTGATCCGCTCCCGCCACGGGTCCAGGGTCCCCGGCCGTGTCGGCGACACCCGCACCGGCGGCGTCGACCGGCTGATGGATCGCCGCACCGTCTTCACGTCCAACTTCAACCGCCGCGCGATCTCCTTCTTCGGCACCCTCTCCACCAGATGCAAGTGCCGGATCTCGGCCCACTGGGACATCCTGATCACCTCCGCGTCCTCCTGGCTTGGTCGACGAGACGACCGTGTCTCGCCCCGTCGATCATCGCCAGGGGATCACTGTTCCGAGTGCTCAGGGGGTCCCTGTACCCTTCCGGATGACTTCGCGGGATGGCCTCGCGGAGTCGGGCAGGCCGCCGGGAGCACCCAGGGGTCCCTGTGCATCGAGCACCTGAAAAGGACCTGTGCCCCGGCGGTCCAGCCTCCGATGGATGCCCCGTGGGGAGTTTGCGCCGCAGAGCGCCAGTACAGGGACCGGCAGGCATCGAGGCGCGCCCGTTCGACTCGGCAAGGGGAGGTTCAACTTGAAGCTGGCATGGTTCGCGGGTGTCGACTGGGGGTCAAGGAAACATCAGGCGTGTGTGCTCGACGCCGCCGGGAAGGTGCTCGGGGAACGGGAGTTCGAGCACGGCGGCGCAGGGCTGTCGCAGATGGCGGACTGGCTGCTGTCGTTCGGGGCGGGCGAGGCGGGCGAAATCGGCGTGGCGATCGAGACGCCGCACGGACCGGTGGTCGAGAGCCTGATGGAGCGGGGCTTCGCCGTCCACTCGATCAACCCGAAGCAGCTCGACCGTTTCCGGGACCGCTTCTCGCCGGCGGGCGCGAAGGACGACCGGCGGGACGCGCGGGTACTCGCCTCGGCGCTGCGTACCGACCCGCACTGTCTGCGACGGCTGGAACCGACCGACCCGGCGATCATTGAATTGCGGGAGTGGTCGCGTCTCGACGAAGACCTGACGCGGGAACGCGTTCGGTTGGCGAATCGGATACGGCAGCAGCTCTGGCGCTACTACCCGCAGTTCCTCGACGCGGTTGACGACGACGTTGCGGCGCCGTGGGCGCTCAACCTCTGGCAAAACCTGCCGACGCCGCGCGCGGGTCAGCGCGTTCGCGAGGTCACGCTCACCAGAGTGTTGAAGCAGCACCGCATCCGTCGGATCAGCGCGTCGACGCTGCGCGATCGGCTGCGAGCACCAGCCATCAAGCTCGCCCCGGGCACGGCCGAGGCCGCCGTTGCACATTTGCGGCTCGCCACCGAACGCCTCGCCCTGGTCAACCGCCAGCTCGATCACGCGCGCCACGAGCTCGAGCGGTTGGTGCATCAGCTCGCCGATGCTGCTCCGGCGGACGACGCCAACGCGTCCCCGGAGGACGAGTCATCGTCGAAGGAGCCCCGGGATGCGGCCATCCTGCTGTCGCTGCCCGGCGTTGGCACCAAGGTGCTCTCGATGCTGCTTGCCGAGGGAAGCGACGCGGTGGGGCGGCGGGACTACGACGCGCTTCGCTGTCTCTGCGGGGTAGCTCCGGTCACCCGCCGTTCGGGGAAGAGCATGATCGTGACGCGGCGACAGGCAGCCCACAACCGGCTGCGCGACGCCGCCTACCACTGGGCCCGGGTCGCCGCCCAACACGATCCGGTCAGCCACGACAAGTACCGGTCGCTGCGAGCCCGCGGTCATGGCCACGCCCGCGCTCTGCGCTCGGTGGCCGACCGCCTGCTGAACGTCGCCTGCGCGATGCTCCGTGACCGCGCCTGTTTCGATTCGCACCGTGTCGGGAGCGCAGCCACATGAGGCGATCCTCAACGGTAGCTCCTGGCGTCCGGACCGGACGTGCGGGGTGAGTTCGTTCTGGCCCGGTCTCCCGAGTCTACTGGAGCGGTTCTCCGCGACAACGGAGCGGCTGCCCCTACGCCGCACTTCTTCGCGTTGAAGGAGGGCCAGCCTTCCGGCTGGCCCTCAAGAGCATCCCCGCACGGTCGGGCGCGGCAGTCACCCGCAGGGCCGGAGCGGAGCGGAGGACCCGCGTAGCGGGAGTCCTTTCCAATCCAGAAATGAGCCTGAAGCGGCGGCACGTGAGTCGCGGCTGACGGGCGACCGAATCAGCGGATCGAAACAGGGATCCTGGCGCGGGCTGCGGTGAGCCGGCGCACGCTGACCGACATTATCTTTCATGGCGGCAACGAGGGGTTGTGGGCGCGATCAATCTCGACACCTGCGACGCGGTCCGAGCACCGGATCTTCTCTGTGGATCTTGATGAAGAGGAAGAGGATGGCTGTGGGCGCTGTGCGAAACCGCGTTCTTTGCGGTTTTGCAAGCTCCTGTGGGCGCGCTGTTTGCGTCCATGGGAGCGCTGGCGTCCATGGCCCCCGGCGCTGGCCCAGGCCACGATGCGTTCGGGTAGTGCAGGGAGCGGACTCAGCCGAGGGGTGATGGCCCCGGTTGTGCCCACCGGAACCTGGTGACCGCTCCGAGCTCTCCCAGACCGAGCCGGTCCCTGGTGTTGTGTCACGGTCCAGGCTTGCTCAGTCGGAGATTGCGCCACGCGTCCTGACGGCGTTGACACGCCGGCCCTCCCGGAGCTACCTCCGCCCCGACCCATCCGTCAGCCGCCGTTGGGCCCCGGGCCGAGTCCCTGAACGCCCTGCGGGTCAACGCCGCCCGGAGCGTGGTGTTTCAGGCCGCCGGGTCGATGGAGGCAAACAGGCGGTCGCGAGCCTGGTTGAGGGCGCGTGCCGCGTCGTTGTCGCTCATGGCGGCGGCGACGGCGTCGAGCTGGTCGAAGGAGGTCTCCGGCTTGAGGCAGGCGGCGGCGTTGGGCAACGACTTGAGCTTCTCGTAGGGGGTCATGACGTTGGCGTGGGGGTAGCGTTTGCGGACGCGGCCCTTGGCGTCGACTTCATCGACGGGGAAGAGACAGGGGCGGTGGAAGTTCAGGTAGGGGGAGAGGTTCTGCTGGGTGAAGGCGTTGACGCGTTCAGCGTAACGGCTGGGGATGTGGCCGTATCCGAGGTGCTTGCGGATGACCGAGCCGTTCTTGCTCTCGACGAGGGCGTTGTCGTTGCTGCGGCGGGGTCGGGACTTGGTGAACTCGTCGATGTGGAGGGCTTGCAGCCGGGCGGCGATTTTGTGGTTGATGAACTCCGAACCGTTGTCGGTGTGGAATCCGCGGACGTTGAAGGGGAACGCCCGGAGCAGGGCTTCGAGGACGGGGGCGAGGCAGGGCGTGTCGATGCGCTCGACCGAGCCGATGAACTGGAACTGGGTGACCTCGTCGACGAGGTTGAGGTGGTAGAGGCCCTTGATGCCGTCGAGGTCTCCTTGGTGGACGGAATCGACCCGCAGGTAGCCGGGTTGTCCGAAGGGCTGGGGCCGGCGCCGCTCGCCGATGGCGATGTGCACGGGAGCGGGTCGGCGGCGCGGGCATCGTCCCGCGCCGGCGTTGATAGCTGGTCGAGTGGCGCAGGTTGTAGAGGTGTCCGTTGGAGATGGCGGCGAGGCGCTCGAAGCGGCGGTCGCCGAACAGCTGCAAGGCCTGGACGCAGAGCTTGCGGGTGGCCGGACCGGAGAGGGTGCCGTGGAGGGCATCGACTTCGGCGAGCAGCCCGATGTCGGCCTTGGTGTAGCGGCGTGGGAAGGGGTGCCGGGGGCGGCGGCGGTCGGCGATGGCTCCTGTGGTCCGGTGCTGGTGCAGCAGGCGGGTGACCTGCGCGCGTGAGAGGCCGGTCACCTTTGTTCAGGAAGCGGCGGATCAGGCCCTTGTCGGCCTTCCCCCGGCGGGAGTAGTCGAACCGTTGCAGGGTCTCGGCCACGAACGCGTAGGCCTCGGCCCGGGTCTCCGGCTGCAGGTCGAGCGGTCGGCTGCCGGCAAGGAACTCCCGAACCTGGTCCAGGGTCTGCAGGCGCTGGGTGTCGAGCTTCACGATCATCCTCCGATGATCCGGGACCCAGCCCCCTTCAGGCTCATCTCACGTTGGAATCAATCCTCCCTTCAGGCTCACTTCTCATTGGACAAGGCGGCGGGTTGACGGTCGCGGTTGACCGTGCGCGAGGCAGGCACGCTCCGAGCGGCAGCGAGGGCCTTGCCAAATGGTGGGGAGTCCTTTTCATGTTGCCGCTACCAGTCTGCGACGGCTGGAACCGACCGACCCGGCGATCATTGAATTGCGGGAGTGGTCGCGTCTCGACGAAGACCTGACGCGGGAACGCGTTCGGTTGGCGAATCGGATACGGCAGCAGCTCTGGCGCTACTACCCGCAGTTCCTCGACGCGGTTGACGACGACGTTGCGGCGCCGTGGGCGCTCAACCTCTGGCAAAACCTGCCGACGCCGCGCGCGGGTCAGCGCGTTCGCGAGGTCACGCTCACCAGAGTGTTGAAGCAGCACCGCATCCGTCGGATCAGCGCGTCGACGCTGCGCGATCGGCTGCGAGCACCAGCCATCAAGCTCGCCCCGGGCACAGCCGAGGCCGCCGTTGCACATTTGCGGCTCGCCACCGAACGCCTCGCCCTGGTCAACCGCCAGCTCGATCACGCGCGCCACGAGCTCGAGCGGTTGGTGCATCAGCTCGCCGATGCTGCTCCGGCGGACGACGCCAACGCGTCCCCGGAGGACGAGTCATCGTCGAAGGAGCCCCGGGATGCGGCCATCCTGCTGTCGCTGCCCGGCGTTGGCACCAAGGTGCTCTCGATGCTGCTTGCCGAGGGAAGCGACGCGGTGGGGCGGCGGGACTACGACGCGCTTCGCTGTCTCTGCGGGGTAGCTCCGGTCACCCGCCGTTCGGGGAAGAGCATGATCGTGACGCGGCGACAGGCAGCCCACAACCGGCTGCGCGACGCCGCCTACCACTGGGCCCGGGTCGCGGCCCAACACGATCCGGTCAGCCACGACAAGTACCGGTCGCTGCGAGCCCGCGGTCATGGCCACGCCCGCGCTCTGCGCTCGGTGGCCGACCGCCTGCTGAACGTCGCCTGCGCGATGCTCCGTGACCGCGCCTGTTTCGATTCGCACCGTGTCGGGAGCGCAGCCACATGAGGCGATCCTCAACGGTAGCTCCTGGCGTCCGGACCGGACGTGCGGGGTGAGTTCGTTCTGGCCCGGTCTCCCGAGTCTACTGGAGCGGTTCTCCGCGACAACGGAGCGGCTGCCCCTACGCCGCACTTCTTCGCGTTAAAGGAGGGCCAGCCTTCCGGCTGGCCCTCAAGAGCATCCCCGCACGGTCGGGCGCGGCAGTCACCCGCAGGGCCGGAGCGGAGCGGAGGACCCGCGTAGCGGGAGTCCTTTCCAATCCAGAAATGAGCCTGAAGCGGCGGCACGTGAGTCGCGGCTGACGGGCGACCGAATCAGCGGATCGAAACAGGGATCCTGGCGCGGGCTGCGGTGAGCCGGCGCACGCTGACCGACATTATCTTTCATGGCGGCGACGAGGGGTTGTGGGCGCGATCAATCTCGACACCTGCGACGCGGTCGAGCACCGGATCTTCTCTGTGGATCTTGATGAAGAGGAAGAGGATGGCTGTGGGCGCTGTGCGAAACCGCGTTCTTTGCGGTTTTGCAAGCTCCTGTGGGCGCGCTGTTTGCGTCCATGGGAGCGCTGGCGTCCATGGCCCCCGGCGCTGGCCCAGGCCACGATGCGTTCGGGTAGTGCAGGGAGCGGACTCAGCCGAGGGGTGATGGCCCTGGTTGTGCCCACCGGAACCTGGTGACCGCCCCGAGCTCTCCCAGACCGAGCCGATCCCTGGTGTTGTGTCACGGTCCAGGCTTGCTCAGTCGGAGATTGCGCCACGCGTCCTGACGGCGTTGACACGCCGGCCCTCCCGAGCTACCTCCGCCCCGACCCATCCGTCAGCCGCCGTTGGGCCCCAGGCCGAGTCCCTGAACGCCCTGCGGGTCAACGCCGCCCGGAGCGTGGTGTTTCAGGCCGCCGGGTCGATGGAGACAAACAGGCGGTCGCGAGCCTGGTTGAGGGCGCGTGCCGCGTCGTTGTCGCTCATGGCGGCGGCGACGGCGTCGAGCTGGTCGAAGGAGGTCCCCGGCTTGAGGCAGGCGGCGGCGTTGGGCAACGACTTGAGCTTCTCGTAGGGGGTCATGACGTTGGCGTGGGGGTAGCGTTTGCGGACGCGGCCCTTGGCATCGACTTCATCGACGGGGAAGAGACAGGGGCGGTGGAAGTTCAGGTAGGGGGAGAGGACCTGCTGGGTGAAGGCGTTGACGCGTTCAGCGTAACGGCTGGGGATGTGGCCGTATCCGAGGTGCTTGCGGATGACCGAGCCGTTCTTGCTCTCGACGAGGGCGTTGTCGTTGCTGCGGCGGGGTCGGGACTTGGTGAACTCGTCGATGTGGAGGGCTTGCAGCCGGGCGGCGATTTTGTGGTTGATGAACTCCGAACCGTTGTCGGTGTGGAATCCGCGGACGTTGAAGGGGAACGCCCGGAGCAGGGCTTCGAGGACGGGGGCGAGACAGGGCGTGTCGATGCGCTCGACCGAGCCGACGAACTGGAACTGGGTGACCTCGTCGACGAGGTTGAGGTGGTAGAGGCCCTTGATGCCGTCGAGGTCTCCTTGGTGGACCGAATCGACCCGCAGGTAGCCGGGTTGTCCGAAGGGCTGGGGCCGGCGCCGCTCGCCGATGGCGATGTGCACGGGGCGGGTCGGCGCGGGCATCGTCCCGCGCCGGCGTTGATAGCTGGTCGAGTGGCGCAGGTTGTAGAGGTGTCCGTTGGAGATGGCGGCGAGGCGCTCGAAGCGGCGGTCGCCGAACAGCTGCAAGGCCCGGACGCAGAGCTTGCGGGTGGCCGGACCGGAGAGGGTGCCGTGGAGGGCATCGACTTCGGCGAGCAGCCCGATGTCGGCCTTGGTGTAGCGGCGTGGGAAGGGGTGCCGGGGGCGGCGGCGGTCGGCGATGGCTCCTGTGGTCCGGTGCTGGTGCAGCAGGCGCGTGACCTGCGCGCGCGAGAGGCCGGTCACCTTGTCAGGAAGCGGCGGATCAGGCCCTTGTCGGCCTTCCCCCGGCGGGAGTAGTCGAACCGTTGCAGGGCCTCGGCCACGAACGCATAGGCCTCGGCCCGGGTCTGCGGCTGCAGGTCGAGCGGTCGGCTGCCGGCAAGGAACTCCCGAACCTGGTCCAGGGTCTGCAGGCGCTGGGTGTCGAGCTTCACGATCATCCTCCGATGATCCGGGACCCAGCCCCCTTCAGGCTCATCTCACGTTGGAATCAATCCTCCCTTCAGGCTCACTTCTCATTGGACAAGGCGGCGGCTTGACAGCCGCGGTTGACCGTGCGCGAGGTAGACACGCTCCGAGCGACAGCGAGGGCCTTGCTAAATGGTGGGGAGTCCTTTTCATGTTGCCGCTACCAAGCAGGCCCCGCCGCACCTTCGCCCGCAGTTGCGGCTCGGACATGTCGTGCCACACCGGCTTCCAGTACACGCCGGTCGCCTCCATCGCCACGTGCGTGCAGCCCGCCTCGGTCAGCCAGGCCGCCAGTTCGAGCAGACCCGCCGTCGTAGTCGCAAACTCCCGGTGCTCGGTCGTGACCTTCCGACCCGCAGCGATGCGCACGCACGCGTTCACGCACCGAGAGTGGACATCCAACCCGGCGCACCGGGGGTACAAGACTTCCATCCGTCACCTCCTGCTCGCAAAGGCGCTGGCGTGGAGTCCGCCGGTACGAAATCTACAGGGCGCGCTCACCGGAAGAATCTCCGGTCTCGCAATACGGGGTGCTCGCGGGACTCCGGGTCCAACTAAAAAACGGGCTCTTGGCACCATAGAGAAACCGACCTCTGGGCCAGCGCCAAGCCCCTACAGAGAAACTCACGGTGACCACTGACTCAGGCGGCCTTCACTTCGACCTCCACTCCAAGGTCGTGCAGACGGCGGAGGAGGCGCTGGGTAACGCGGTGCTTGTCGCGGTTCGCCAGGTACCGGCCGCCGAGGTCGTGGTAGTCCGTCTCGTCGCGGAGCATGAAGTAAGCAGCGGTCAGCATGGAAGCGGCGACCGCCACGATTGCCTTCTTCGGGCCGCGCCGGCCCTTGAGCCGTCGAAACTGCGTCTGCAGATAGCTCCCGTTCTTCCGGGTTGCCGCCCACGCGGCCTGGACCAGCGTTGTCTTCAGCCACGGCGTCGCGTGACGGATCCGGGTCGAGCGGCGCTTCCCCGCACTCTCGTCGAGGCGCGGGCACAGTCCCGCCCACGAGACCAGATGTCCCGGACCGGGAAACCTCGTCATGTCCACGCCGATCTCGGCGACGAGCACCCGCGCGACGGTCTCACTGACCCCGGGGATCGTCGTCAGCCGCTCGGCGGCCTCGCGAAAAGGGCGCAGCACCTCGTCGGCCTGCTGCTCCAGTTTCTGCACGGCGGCGCGCAACGCGTCGATCTGCCCCAGGTGCAGCTCCAGCAGGAAACGGTGGTGCGCCGTCACCCGGCCGTGCACCGCGGCGATGATGTCCGCGCGGTCGGCTTTCAGGCGCCCGGTGGTGCAATCGGCCAGCCGCTCGGGATCGGTCTCCCCGGCGATGAGCGCCGCCAGGATCGCCCGGCCGCTGACGCCCAGGATGTCGGTGACCACGTGCGTCAACTTCACGTTCGCGTCTTCGAGCGTCTTCTGCAGGCGTTGCGTGTGCCGCGTGATCTCGCGGACCAGTTGCTTGCGGGTCCGCGTCAGGTCGCGCAGTTCCTGGATCGGGGCCGGCGGCACGAAGCTGCCCCGAATCAGCCCGTGCGCCAACAGGTCGGCGATCCAGGCCGCGTCGTTCCGGTCGCTCTTGCGGCCCGGAACGTTCCGGATGTGCTGCGCGTTGGCGAGCACCAGCGTGAACGACTCTTCGTCTTCGAGGACGTGCCACACCGGCTTCCAGTACACGCCGGTCGCCTCCATCGCCACGTGCGTGCAGCCCGCCTCGGTCAGCCAGGCCGCCAGTTCGAGCAGACCCGCCGTCGTAGTCGCAAACTCCCGGTGCTCGGTCGTGACCTTCCGACCCGCAGCGATGCGCACGCACGCGTTCACGCACCGAGAGTGGACATCCAACCCGGCGCACCGGGGGTACAAGACTTCCATCCGTCACCTCCTGCTCGCAAAGGCGCTGGCGTGGAGTCCGCCGGTACGAAATCTACAGGGCGCGCTCACCGGAAGAATCTCCGGTCTCGCAATACGGGGTGCTCGCGGGACTCCGGGTCCAACTAAAAAACGGGCTCTTGGCACCATAGAGAAACCGACCTCTGGGCCAGCGCCAAGCCCCTACACGATATCCTGTTTCATGAATACGCGGGTCCGGCACCGCCGGGTGGAGAACTAAAGGGAGATCAAGATCTCGCCCCCTCCCGCAAACAACCCGCGTACGGCCCCGAGCAGACGCGGCCCGCGTACTCCCTGACCGCGGAGGTCGAAGGGTTGAGCGTGCACGCAAAGCTCGTTCTCATGCTCTTGGAGTCGCGTTGCACGTCGGCCAAGCGGCGGTGCTGGCCGAGCTGGAAATGGTTGCGGCGGAAAAGCGGCATGGGCCGTACGCGTCTGGCCGAAGCGATCGCCGAGCTCCGCGCTCGCGGCCTCGTTCAGATCGTCGAGTCTGGCAGCCGGCGCGATCGGGGATCGACCCTCTACGAGGTCGCGTCGCCGGTCGATGGTATCTGCGTCGTCTTCAAGCCGTCGCCCGAATCTTTGAGGTCCGCAGCGCGGACGTCAAAACCGCGTTTGAGGTCCGCAGGGCGGACCCAGAAGGGGCAAGGAGATCGGAAGGGGCAAAAAGCTAAGGAGGAGGATGATCAGCCGACGGTGACGACGACGGCGGCGACGGCGACGGCGACGGCGACGGCGGTCGTGATAGCCGATCGGAACCCGGACCCGTCCATCGAGCAGTCAACGCCAAGTGCGGCCGTCCCGGATGCTTGCGGCCCTGGACCCGATCTCGCGCCGAGCCCGAAACAGCTCCGGTTCATCGGTGACGTTTCGGCTGAACTGGGCGAACCGGCGCCGACTCCGGCAACCCGTCAAGAAGCGATCCAGATTGTGGCCGATCTCCGCCGGCGTCGAGACGGCCAGCGCGCCCGGGAAAACTCCGCAGCTCGCGAAACCGGGCGGCTTGAGGGAAAGATTCAGGGCCGCAGAAGTCAGGGTGAGAACGCGGGTGCCACGTTCCTGGATCGGGTCCGTGAACGGGTCGGGTACGCGTCCGCGGCCAAGTGTGACGCATGTCGCACGATTCAGTATCCGGAACCCGGCGGGCGGTGCCCGTCCTGCGGCGAGTCCATGCGCGGGGATCCCGGGGCGTAGTTGCAGGCGCGGGTCAAGCGAGCCGTCGAGGGTATCGGCGGATAGGTCCAGGATGGCTGCACAGTACCACGCTCTCTCGGGTCGCATCCTTTCGGTGGGTGGTCCGGTGAACGGCGCCCGCCTGGCGTTCAAGCGTCGTGAGCGAAAACGGGCGGCCAGTGACCCACGACGCCCCCGAGCACGACTCGAAGCCACCGACCACCACCGAGCGTGTCGCGTGGAGCCAGTGCGAGAACCTGCCGACTGGCGACCCGGAGATGGCGATCCGGATCATGGCATCGACCGTACGCGACGCAAATTATCTGAAAGCCGCCGCGGGCGTCTCCGCGCGTGGCCGAAAGTTGCAGAAGCCGGTGAAGCACATCGTGATCTCGTGGCCCGCCGGGGCCGAGCCGAGCGAGAACGAGCAGCTCGACGCGACCTCCGCCCTGCTCACCGAGCTCGGCCTCAAGGACCGGCAGAGGGTCACGGTCGCTCACCACATCTGCGTGAATCGGGTCTCCCACGTCGACGGCCGCGCCGCCCCGGCGCGCGACGAGAGACTGACGGCCTCGACATGGGCCGAGCGGTTCGAGCGGGAGCGCCGGCCAGCGCATCGAGTGCCCGGCCCGGGTCGAGAACCGCCAGCGCCGCGAGGACCCGGAGCGCGAGGAGAAAGGCGATCCGCACCGCGCCGAAGCGCCGGAGGCGCGACACCGGCGAGCTCGTCGATCCGCTGCCGGGCGAGACCGAGCTATGGGCGGCCCACTACAAGGTTTGGAAGAACATCCCCAAGAACGACCCCTCGGCGCGACGGACCCGGCGCGAGCTGGCCCGCGACCTCGATGACAAGGACACCGCCGAGGACGCGGCCCGGGACGCCGCCCGGAAGCGGCGGCGCCGACCACCGCCCCCGCCTCCGGCGGCCTCGCCGGCGCCGCAGACGAACGCGAGAGACGACGCCGACGCCGGAGGGTTGCCGGAGGGTCGCAAGAAGACGTCTCGGCGAGCGGACCCGGACCCCTCCCTATGCCGACCCGATCGCGCCGGACCGAGGCGGCGGCGATGCAGACGCGCCGGGCGGGGCCACCCGGCGACCGGAACCGCAACCGCCGAAACGTCGACGCACAGGAGAGAGATGATGTGAGGCCCCCGCGGGGCAGGTAGGGGGGGCTTCGCCCCGAGGACAACCCGTGGGATCGGCTCCGCGATGACGTCCGCCCGGTGACTGGTTCTCGGAGTCTGTGCTGCTCTCGCCGGCAGAACTCGCCGGTGCGATGCGCGGGATCCGCTGGGCCGGCCCGGCTCCTCCCCCCCCGAAGAAACGGGGGTGAACCCGCGACGAGGAGTGCAAGACCGAGGCAAATCGCCCTTACCCCGCGCGCGGGGATGGCGGCGCACCGCGCGCACATCGCGGCCACGGTCCGGCCAGCACGGACTTCCTGGGCTCCTTTGGCCGTCATGGCGGACGCAGGCGGGTACCGGGACCGACGAGTGGCGCCCATTGGAAGGCGGGCCGCTGGCCGAGGGCTGCAAGATCCCGCTACCCTGATGCCCATGACCGGCGACGGACCGCAGATCGTCATCGAGGGGAGGCGCGAGGACTGGCCCGGCGGCGCGCGGACGCTGACGCCGCGCGAGCCCGGCCGGGAACCCAACCGGCAGACCTTCTGGTTCGGGGCCGAGCTCGACCCGGACGGCAGCCAGGTGTGGTTCCGGATCACTTCGGAGGCGCTCCGCCGGATGCGGGAGGGAGACGCCGTGGCCCGCGGCGAGCGCCTGGTCGACGCCCTCCTCGCGTGGCTGACGCCGGCCCGGCGGCTGGGGCCCGAGGTCAACCGCTTCCAGGTTCTGGTCTCCGATGACGGCGACACGAGGCTCGAGCGCTACGGCGGCGACTGAAGCGCGGCCGCGTCCGGTCGGCGCCGGCCGGCTCCGTCTGAACGGAGGCACGATGAAGCTGATTCCCCACCACCAGGACGACAAGCACGGCACCCGCGAGTACCGCTCGCCGGACGGCGCCTGGCGAATCGTGCGGACCCGCCGCCCCGGAGGAAGCCGGAACGCGCGGCCGCGCTGGGAGGTTCACGAGCGCTGCGAGGGCCGCGGCGCCGGCGGGCGTCATCACGCCGCCTTCGAGCGCCGGCGGGACGCGCTGGTCTTCCTGGACACCACGGCCGCAGCGTCGGGGGGCGAGAGCGTCACGACAGCGCCCGCCAGGCGGCGCGAGACCCCCGAACCCTCGCAGGAACCCCAGTCCGGGTCCGGCCCGCGCCCGACACGGAAGGGGCCGATCACGCACGACCTCGACGAGACCCGGTCCCAGGACATCCCGTGGTCGTTGTGCGGCGTGCTCCTGTACGATCCGAGGCAGATCGCGAAGGCCGGCGAGCCGGCGACCTGCGGGAAGTGCCAGCGGTTCCGGTCGGCGGCCAGCTACCGGAAACGCCAGGCAGCGATGAAGGCGGCGAAGAAGGAGACCTGACCGGACGCCGGGGTGGGCCCAGCCGCGGACCGGAAACGGGGAAGGACCCCGGCTCCACCGGCCCCGGCGCCGCGGAACGGATCGAGCGTGGTGATGACGACGGAGACGGAGTTCAACATCTCGGAGGAACCGCTTGCCGAGCGCGTTCTGCGCCAGGTGCAGTCCGGGCAGCTCGACGAGTCCCGGCTGCTGCCCTCGGCCGAGAAACGGGCGAGGGACGTGGTCAAGAAGCTCGACCGGCTCGCGGCGCGGCAGGGTTGGTACACCTTCATGGCCGGCCAGGCGTACGCGGTGGCGACCGGGAAAGCGCCCGCGAAGCGGAACGCGGAGGTCATGGCGGTGGAGCAGGTCATGCGCTGGCGGTCGGAGGTGTCGCGGTTCGCGCCCGGTCGGGTGGCGGAGTTCGACGAGCTGATCGCGGACGCGCTGAACAACCCGGCGCCGGTGCAGAAGGCCGACCAGTGAGCCGACCGCGCTCCAGGGCCAACGAGGTCTTGCGGGTCGAGAGCGGCTGATCGCGCAGCAGCGTGGCGAGCGCGACGGTGGGTGCCCTGCGCCGCCGGAAACATGCAGCTGCCGCTGGGTCAACGGGGGCAGCCCTGGAGTCCGCCCCCGAACGCGCGGGAGCTGCCCGACGATTCCGGCGGCGCGGGGGCGCGGCCCGCGCGCGTCCACATCGTGCAATTGGCGAAATTCGCCCGCCGACCACGGCTGGAAGGCTACCGCCCTCTGGCCCCTGCAATGCCGGTTTGCTCCGTTTAGCTCCCCGCCTCTTGTCCTCGCGCGCGCCCCGTTCTTCGGCGGACCGCCGCAAAACGCTTCGACAGTTCTATCAGTTCGTGCGGAGTACTCCGTCCGATCGGATCCCGGTATCCAGCTCTCGCCAGTACTGCCCTCGCCCGTGCGATCCTGTCCTGCTCGTCGCTCTCAAGGCCCAACATCACCGTGAAGCCGTGCATTGCCTCTACGAGGCCGGAGAAATACGCCATGAACGCCCCGGCCCGCGGTCGATAACACAGGATGGGCTCCTCGGAAGTCGCGTACTTAAGTTCGACTTCCCGAACCACGTTCAGCACTTCGTGAAGCCCTTGCACGACGCTGTCGGTGGCTGCGACCGTTGGCGGGCGTAGCGCCGCCATTTCGTCGCCATTCAACGACTGGGGCAGTGCCCGATGCGCGATCCGCTCATTCCGCCATCGTCGGAACGGTTTCAACTCTTGCTCGAGAGTCTTGATTCGACGGTGCGTTTCTCGTTTGGCTCGTTTCCGCCGACAGTGTCCCGGAAGCTGACAGACCGTCAGCCGCGGCTCTTCGCTCGGTTCCTTCGCTTTCTTGGACCCTGGAGAGTCTGTCAGTACGCAGATGTGCAGCAGGATGTTCTCGTGCAGGGCCCGTCTCACCTCCTCCCAGAAGCCCCCTGCTGCGGCGCTCAGCAACTCCACATGCGCGTCGTTCAGGAACAGGAGCTTGTATTCCTCCCACTTCCGGTACAGCCACAGGTACTCGCTTTCGATCCGGTAGAAGATGTTACCAAAGATCTTGACGACAGACCCGGTGGACGTTACGAATGCCGCGGTACCGATCGGTGCCTCGCAGCGCTTTATCGAGCTGAAGGAGAGACGGCAAGCTCCGTGCCGTCTTCGCTGGCGGTCTTCTGCAGGCGGTTCTGCAGATCGGCCGAGCGGTTGTAGAGGTTTTCGGCGACCGCCTCGTACTCTTCAGGTTCGATGCCCTCGATCGGGTCAAACGGAATCTCGTTGACGGTGAACCCGGATGCCGATTCCTGCGCGCGGAACAGCCACACCCCGACCCGGTCTGGTCGGCGAGTTTGCTCTCTCGCATCAAATTTCCGAGCTCCTTGAGCAGCCAGTCGCTGTGCGTCGTGACGACGACCCGCACGCCGGCGCGGACGAGGCGTGCGAGCAAGGTAGCCATCTGAGTCTGGGCGGCGGGATGGAGGTGCGCCTCGATCTCGTCGATGATGAGCGTGTCTCCGGGCTCGAGGCCTCCGCGCAGCACGAGCACGACCGGCGTGAGCTCGGTCACCATGGACGAGGCGCGGCTGAGCCGGATGTCTCCGGTCGTGCCGCGCGGCCGATAGACGAACTTGGGATATCCGGCCGGTACGGGGCGGCGCGCCAGTATCTGCCCATCCAGCGGATCGCGTTCCAGCTCGTCGGCAAGGCCACGGATCTCCTGGCAGCGGGTCTTCCCCTCGTCGTACGCGGTCAGCCACCGCATGAAGTCGATTGTGGCGCTGGGAAGCGTCGGCAGGTCTGGCGCGTGCCGTAAGGCACGGCGGTCCAAGCGCTCGAGGAGCGAGCTTGCGACGATCTGGTGGCTCTGCAACACGCCGCTCCTCGCCGCCGGCAGATGGCGTACCCGAGGTTCCCGTCCGTCCCGCGCCGCGCGGTCCACCAGCCACTCGAAGAGCACTGCGGGTTCGCGCCGGTTCGATGCTGCTAGGTTTCTGCGTTCCTTGGCGTCAGTGCTGGCGGGCACGAGCACGACGTCACCGATCTCGCCGCTGCCTTCGGACCGATACGGTACGTCCACAACCAGGTGCCAGAGGTCCCGGTGTCCTTCGCGGAGGTGGAGGGAGATGTGCAGTTGGCGATCCGAGGCTGTCGACCGGATCAGCTCCGAGCAGTCTCCGACGTCGAAGCTGCGCTCGAGATCGTCTACGACCTCCACCTGGAGGGAATCGAGGATGTCCCGGAACCTGGCCTTCACCTCTTTGGGGAGATCTTTGCAGGTGAACGCCCTGCCGGGCACGAGCAGCTTCTTGCGGGTCTGGTCGATTGCCCGCTTGATCGTCCGCGAATCCATCCGGTTCAACCGTTCCGTGATGAAAATCCCTCTCGGCGGTATTCGCGCGAACCCGCTCGATGCCCGATGGAGGGCGGAGATCAGCGTCGCCAGGTAGGTCTTCCCCGCGTTGCTCGGGCCCACGAACACCGTCAGCGGTCGCAGATCCACGGCGGCGGAGGCGAGCGGTCCGAAGTCTCGGACCTCGATTCTGACGTCCGGATGCATGGTCAGGTAATGAGGCGTAGGGAACCTGTCACGGGGCCTACAATCCCCACGATTGCGCCGACGATCTGTAGT
>CBDCEY010000005.1:0-491677 GCA_965215895.1 Vicinamibacterales bacterium
GCAAGGATTCGTCCAGGCCCGCGAAACGCGCGCGATCTTCCCGGCTGTAGAAGAACGCCGCCTGGATGCGCGACGGGGCGAGCACGTCCGCCGAGAACGTCCCGGTGGTTTCGTCGGCGTCGGCGTTCTCGGCCGGGGTCCGAACGTCCAGCTTCTTCGTCAGGACGGGGAACACAGCCTCGCCCACGCCAACGGTCGGCATGTCGACGCCCATGAACGCCCCGGCCGACTGCGGAAAGACGTAGGGGATCACCGCCTGCTGTTCTTGGCCCACGTTCGCCGGTGCCGGCGTTACGGCTCGCGTCTCCAGCATCGACAGCGGGACCTGATTCGACGCCAGCCCAAAGTGCTCCTGTAGCTCTCGGGTTGCGCCGTCCGTGGCGCGATGCTCCATCGCTGCCATGTAGATCGCACCGGCGTCGGCCGTTCCGATGAGCGCGCGAAGCTCTCGACCCTCCGGAGAGTCGGCGTGTCGGGTCTCGACGGTTTCCGGGTCCGATGCGATGCTCGCCCGTAGCTTCGTTTCGGTGTCCCGATACTCCGTTGGGGTGCGGCTCTTCTTCGTCGGCGGCCCAAGGGGCTTCTGCCAGCGGCACGGCAAGAGCTACTTGACCCGTCGAAGGTGTGGTGGGGAGGGCGGCGGGGGCGGCTTGCTGACCGGCCGCGCTATTCCATCAGCGTATCGCTGGGCGTGGTGCCGCTGGTACTCCCGCGTCGTGGAAGTCCCAGTACGCATCGAAGTCGCGGCTGGCTTCGTAGCACCCGGAGCTTCAGAACCGCCTCGGCTCCAACCCAGTTCGCCACCCGGCGGATCCGGGCCCGCGCATGGATGAAACAGCGGTACTGGGTAGCACCAGCGTGCACCAGTGAACTCCATCACGGTCGCGGACCAGGTACCGCACGCCCCTTCGATGACGCCGGTGGCGATGGAACACAGGCACCGCCTTGCAGACGTACTCGGCCACGTGGATGAGGTCGATTACCACACCGTAAGGTCGACGGCGGCGCTCGCGCGGTTGAGTTGCGTCTCGGCGCCATCGACGAGCGCGACCCGCCCGGGCGCGCAACCTGCACCGTCCCGAAGGTCGTCTCCGGGTGGTGTTCCTGCAGACGCCGCTGCGAGCGCTCGACATCGTCGACCCCCTCGACCGGACCGGCGGCCTCCCCCGGGGTGCGTTGATCGAGGTGTCCTTGCAGGAGCCTGCGCATCAACTCCTGGCCCCGTCGGTGGAGCTCCCGTTCGAGCTCGCTCTCACTCATCTGCTGGGCTTCGCGCGATGAGAGGTAGGCTTTGGCGTCAGCGAAGACGGCCTCGGCCACCGCATACGGCGCCTGGTCGGGGGAAGCGGCGCTGTGAGCCACGTCTCGCATCGCTCAACTCTCCCGCAACCGCCGGACCGTGTTGGGCGCCTCACCAGCACGGCGGCAGTGTCGGTCCATGCGAGCTCGATCGCTGGTGGCACCCAACGCGACCCAGAAGGCACGTCCCGAGAACCTCGTCGTCGCTGCTACGGCCATCGCAGAGGCATCTCCCTTCCCAAGGCAGCGTACCAAAACGCCGCGCGAATGTCCAGGGGGGCGGAGGGGACGACCGAAGCGTCCGGGGCGCCGTGATCAGGCCGGGCTGGCCGCCCGAAAGAGGCCGGTGGGCGCTGTCCGGGGCGCTGTCCCCGCGCAAAACGAACCGAAAAGTGACCGTCCGCGAGCAAAAACGCCCATGAATAGGTGAAAAAGCCGTCTACGAAGAAGAGCCGCACCCTACTCCGTTTGCAACCGCGACTCTTCGGCCCTCACTTCGTCCGTGAGCGCGTCGCCCTCCAGCCCCGAGATTGCGTTCAGGCGCGAGCGCATCTCCGACGCCCGGATGGTAAGTTTCTGCGTGGTCGTCACGATGGACACCTCATACCGAAAGAAAACCGAAAGGTGCTCCCATCGTAACACACACCGCAAATGTCCAACGTTGGACGTTTCACGCGCTGCGTTGCGTGACGTGGTTCTGCCAAGCCTTTATCTCTGGATGGACTGGACGCCTGTGTTTCTGGACATGGCATCCGCGGCAGAGCGTCTGAAGGTTCGCGGGGTCCCACGGCGCGCCGCCCGCGTGCAGGGGTTGAACGTGGTCACATTCGAGCCGGCTGGCCGCGCCACACTTCCGGCAGCGCCAGCCGTCGCGGTCGAACACGGCCGCCCGGAGCGCCAGCCAGCGCGGCCCGTCCCGGTCAGGACGCCAGCTACGCGACACCGAGATAGACTCCGCTGGACCGCGCCGGCATCCTCGACAGCGCGCCGGCAGCGAGCGTCAGAGCCGCCGAAACGTCATCGCGCGCCGTGTTGTTCACCCCTCGCTTGCACAGCTTCGCGTTTCCGGAGTCGTCATTCTTGACTTCGGACACCGACAGGGAAGCCGATACCAGGGGCCTACTCGACGGCTCGCACGATAGCGGCCCGTCAGCCGCCATGCGCCTCAGAGCCCGGATGTCCTCGCTCCACTCTGACGGCATGAGCCGCCGCGGGACCACGGAACACGTCAGGTTACAGTCGAGCAATTCCGGCAGCCTGAATCGGTCGCAGACTATTACGTCCGGCCGCCAGCGCCGCAACTGGTCGACCACGAACGAGACCCGCGGGACTCACCGCTTGCCGTCCGTCAGGACCATGCCAGCGTCGGCGAGCCGTTGATAGGTCCCGGCTGCAACGCGATCCCGCCGTTCCTGATCCTCAATTCCCGGATGACCGGGAGCCACCGCCAGCGCTTCGACGCGGCCGGACGGCCACAGCGCCACGGCCGCGGACCACGCCCGGCCGCCGCCAAGGTCGAGCCCGACCACGGGCCGGCCCTCGCACGCGCCCACCGGCCGGCCCTCGACGCGCTGCCAGTCGTCAACCGTCAGCAGCACGGCCGATTCGTCCGCGGATGGGACGTTCATGCGGTAGCTCAAGAATCGCGCCTTGAGCCGGGTATCCCGCCGCGCCGCGTCCCGTTCCTCAAGCAGCTTGAGCCGGAACTGTGCCGATATCGCGGTCAACGGGTTGACGCGCCGGATCTCGTTCCATTGGTCCCACTTCGCGGGGTCCGCCTGCAACGCCGTGACGTGCGTGCTGCCATGCGACCCGTCCTTGACCAGCGACGGCCACCAACCGTCGCGAGCCGGCGCAATCGTCCCGATATAGACGACCTTGAGCGCGGAACCCGGCTTGCCTTGCGCCGTCTGGATCGCATCGTGCATGAGCGTCCCGCCGGTCGCCTCCCACGCGCCGGGCTCGTCGGCCACCAGCAGCGGACAGCCGACGATCCCCATCGCCGTCTTCCCGTTGCTGGACATGACCCGCAGGCGAGTCCCGTCCCGTTTGTCGGTCGCCGCGATGCGCGAAAGGCTGTCGAGCCAGCGGTAGGCCCCGGTCGGCTCCAGCTCCGCGCGGACGAACCGGAAGCACAGCCGGGCCTGCTCGACAGAGCCCGCACAGAGCAGGTATTCGGAGCCCGGAACGTGCAGAACGTCTCCAGGGGACAGGCACCGCGTCAGAACGTGCGCCGCAAGGTAGGACTTCCCGTTACCGCGGGAAAGCGACAGCGCCGACGTGTCGACGCCCGGAGAGAGAGCCGACGCCAGAAACCGACGCTGAAAGGGTCGTAGCGGTTCCATCTCACTCGATTCTAGCCCGGTTCCGGGCCGCAGGGGGGCCGCCATCGGTGCAATGACAGGCCCCCAGTCGAACATTCCCCCCCGGGGATGGAAAGCTGGCAGGGTCCCACGCGGACCGCTCGACGCCACCAGCTCGCCCCAGGTTTGACCGAACGCGACGTCTCGCGGCCCTCAGCACGTCACGAACCATGCGTCGATTCTGAGCCGTCCTTGCCAGCCAGCGCCGTAAGAACATCGCTCATGCGCCCGATCGGGAAGCGGACCGACACCGACGCCATGCCACGGGACGGGTAGGTTCGGGTGCGGACCTCGACGCGCGCCTTGTGGTCGAGCGCCTGCGCCACGCGGTCAAGCACGGCCGCACCCGTCACCGGATGGCGCTTCGTCGGCGGGTCAATCGGGAAGCTGGCCGCCCCGATGCGAGACGCCATTGAGCGGACCGCCGGCACGCTGCGGCCCAACTCCGCCGCCAACTGCTCAAGCCGACCGCCCCCACGAACGCCACGCTTCCGCGTCTCCGCTGCCGTGTCTCGCAGCCGCGCCAACTCCCACGCTGCCCACCGCCTCGGGATGTTGTTCGCCTTCGCCATCATCGCGCCCCTTTCGTCATGTCGGCAAGCTGCCGCGCCGCATCCACCGTGATCTTTTCCATGGTCATGCTCTTCCTGCCTCTCCCCGTCTACCATTCCACGAATCGCGACGGGGCGTCGAACCGCTCTTCCAAGGTTCGATGCTCCGCTCGCGGCGGACCGCCCGGTTTTTGGGCGGGCCGGGTGGAGACACCGCCACGGCACGAAGTGATCGCGCTCTGCCTAAGATCCTATATTGTCGGTCGCTGCGACCGCCCTTACTTGTCGGTCGCTGCGACCGCCCTTTGTCTTGTCGGTCGCTGCGACCGGGCTTACTTGTCGGTCGCTGCGACTGGGCTTCACTTGTCGGTCGCTACGACCGGGCTTCTTGTCGGCGATCACGCCGGCAACCTCCGCATCCCGCCAGTCCGGGAAGAGCACCACTCTCCGACTTCGATTTCGTCAGCAGCTTCGGCCGCGGGTCCGCCGGCAACGTCAGCACGTCGTAGCAGCTTGTCAGGGTTAATTTGCTTGGCCCCCGCGGTCAGTCCGCCCTTACTGCGATGCGTGCACCGAACCCAACAGTCAGCTCTTCCAAGGCGTCTGAGCGCGCGCCGAACCGGACTGACGGAGAAACCCGCCTCATCCGCCAACGTCTTGAGGCTCGCACGCATGCCGCGGCCGTCCGTTCGGGCGTATGCTCGGCCATGACGATGAACACGCGCAAGGTCTATGCCCTTGAGCCCGCCAGCAAGGCCCAGTCAGGCGAGCCCGGCGCGACTTCGGAAAGTAAGCGGCCAAGGCGTATCGGTGTCGATTTCGGCTTCACCGCGCCGATCAAGCCCGGAATCCGTTGAACGCGGGCCGCCGTAGTCCGGTAAGAATCGAGACATCGCACTGGCTCGCCTACTTGCCCTTGCTACCGCTTCCCTCTAGGTCCGCCCGGCCGTGTGTTCCAGCACGGGCCGCTCCCGTCTTACCAACCAGAATCATTCCCGGCTGGTCAGACGGAAGCGCCGCAGTGTGTCTCCTCTGGACTTCGGCTTTCGCTACGTGGCCGCCTGATTGCTTGCCCGCTCGAACGTGGGGGGGCCCTTACTTGCCGTGCAGGACGCGCGTCTTGTCGTCTTTCAAGCCGTGAGAGCGTTGGGTTCCGCGGCTCCACCATCCGGCCGCGTTGCGCGGCCGGACTCGTTCAGGTCGCTCAAGCCTCGCATAGCAGATCCGCGCCGTGGTAGGCAATCCGCTGCCCGATCTTCACATACGCTGGTCCGCGTCGCATCGCATCCGCCACTTTGCCCGTGTCTGAATAGCTGAACCGATCACGTCAAGCCGCCGGGTCGGTCGCCAGCATACAGCTCGGTTGTCATTGAACATATGGTCACCCTCCCATCCGCGTGGTTAGTAATTCGAATCTTTACACACTGTCGCGCCGCTTGTCTAATGTTTTCTAGAGCGACCTATCCAGGAACTCGTTTAACTATCTCTAACTCTCGCTTCGCCGCCGAAAGGGGATGACCTTTTCGCCCCCGGCGCGGTCGTTCTGCCCGGCCATCGCCGCGGCGATCTCCGCGCCGATCTTCTCGCGTGCTTCCCGGACGGGAGCCCCGACGTTGCGGATGTAGCGGTCAGCCATCGCGGTCGACCGGTGACCGAGCAGGTCTCGCAGGATGTGAGTGCCGACCCCCGCGCGAGCCGCCGCTGTCATGACCGTGCGCCGCAGGTCGTGCTGTCGCACGTCCGGCAGCCCGGCCAGCTTCGCGGCGGACCGGAAGTTGACGTGTGCCGTGTGGTAGGTGACCGGGACCTTGCCCGTTCGTGGTGAACGCCCACGGCCCGTTGATGCGGGCCATGTCCGCCAGGACGGCCAGCGCCGGGGCCGGCAGGTCGTGAAGCCGCCGGCCCGTCTTCGTCTGCGGCATGGTGAGCCGGCCGGACTCGAAATCCACGTGCTCCCACCGGATCGCCAAGACTTCCCCGATCCTCAACCCTGTGACGGCGGCGACCCGGATCGCGGCAACGCTCGCGGGGGAACCGCTCGTCAAGCTGGTCCAGCGCCCGCGAGAGCGCGGCCAACTCCGCGGTCGACAGTGTCCGGTCCCGCGGGGTCTCCCGTGCCCGCTCGATTCCCCGCGCCGGGTTCGTGAACTGCGGACGCCACTCCCACCGCTCGAACAGACGTTGAACAACCGCGACGTGAGCGCCAGGACCCGATTTCGCTGCGTCCGGCGGCAGCTTCGTCGACCAGCCGTTCGACGTGCTGCCGGGACACGCTCCACCACCTTGAGCGCCCCGAGCCCCGGCCGGATGTAGCGCTTCGCCGCGTAGCCGTATTCCCTGATCGTCTTGGGGGTCATGCGCCCAAGCCGCACACGCTCCGGCGCGAACTCCCCGAAGAACCGATCCAGCCCGTCCGCCACGGTCGGCGCGTTCCTCGCCCCCCGCTGCCGCTCCAGCGGATCAGACTCACCGGCCCGGATGGCGGCCAACTCGCGCCCGGCCCGCTCCCGAGCGGCCCTCAGAGACAGCTCAGAAAAGCGCGCCAGCGTTGCCCGCCGCTCCCGGCCCGCGACGCGATAGTTGAGGATGTAGGACTTCGCCCCGGCCGGGGTAACCCGCACCCCAAACCCCGGCGTCCGCCCGTCCCACAGAATGCGCGTCTTGGCTTCCGGCTTCGCGTCCCGGATACGCTTCTCGGTCAGCATCCCGCCGCCCCCTGAATCGGTGCCGTGTCAGCACTATGTCAGCACGGGAGCCAGAATACCGACACGCGCCGCCGAACGCAAGCGCAAAGCCGTGCAACCGCAACCCGAACGACTACCGATACTTACGGGTGTTTCAGGTAAAGGCAGGAAAACGCACGAAAGCGGGACCGGAACAGCTTTTAATCAGATGGTCGCTGGTTCGATCCCAGCGCGGCCCACCAATGAAATCAACAACTTACGGGAATTCGCCCAACCTGAGTAATCATCCATGTCGGCACTATGTGGGCACGGGGCGGCGACTAGTGACCGCCTCCACCGCGACATCTCAAATCGGGGGGCACCGCCCCGCCGTCGTCGTCATCGGTGATCGTCAGGGTCCGGGCGTACGGTGCCGCCAGCCCCGGCTGCCCCGCCACCGTGCCCGTCGCCGTCACCTGCTGGCCCGGGCCGTACACGTCGTCGTCCACCGCGGTGATCGTCACCGTCCCGGCACTCTGTGTCTGCCCGGTGGCAATCTTCAGCTCCCGGTTCGCACTCAACGTGAAGCTCTCCGCGTCCGCGGCGGCTACGGCCGAGACCGTCACCGGCACCGGTTCGCTCGCCGCCGGGCTGAGGACGGCGGTGACCGTGCTCACGCCGTCGTTCTCCTAGATTCCGTCCGGGGTCAGCACGAGCGTCATGGCCACCGGCCCCGTCGGGGGCACCTACCCCGCTGTCGTCGTCGTCCATGATCTTCAGCATCCGCGGCAAGGGCGGCAACACGCCGTTCCCCTCCGACACCGTGCCCGTCACCTCGACGTTCTTGTTGGGCCCGGCCTGGATGTCGTCGAGCGCGGTGATCGTCACCATTCCCGCGCTCGTGGTCTCGCCCGCCGCAATCGTGAGCTCCCGGTTGTCACTGCTGAAGAACGAAACCGTTCCCGATGTCGGAGACACCTCGCGCCAGGGTCGCCCACGCGACGGTCGCAAGGCCGGCCGCCGAGAACTTGCTCGGAGGACGGAGACAATCGGAGACGCATCGATGTCACCTTGACGGATTCGCTCGACGGCCCGGTCAACGTCGCCCTGACCTCGGGGTCTTCCCGCCGTTCTCCTCGATTGGTGGTCGGACTCAGCTCGAGAACACACTCGGTGTCGGTTCGTCGTCGGCGATCGTCAGCGTCGCCGCCGCCGGATCCGCCGCGCCGCCACCGGTGGCCGCCCACGTCACCTCGACCGTCTTCTCCGGCGCGTTGAATTCCTCGCGCCGATACCGTCACCCTCTCCGCCTCGCTCCACGGCGCCGTGAGCATCGCGGTCACCGTGCTCTGGCCGCCGTTCTCGCCCGCCAACGCCGGCCCGAGCTTCGTAATCAGCAGGTCAGCTGTTCGAGTCCGCTCGCCGGCTCC
Organism: Vicinamibacterales bacterium; assembly: GCA_965215895.1. Classification (GTDB taxonomy): domain Bacteria; phylum Acidobacteriota; class Vicinamibacteria; order Vicinamibacterales; family UBA8438; genus JAJEEA01. Next base: position 8,307 of record CBDCEY010000005.1, read on the forward strand.
AATAGAATCAATAACTTACGGTAATTGGCGGGATAGGCAATCTCGGTCGTGTCGGCACTATGTAGGCAATCACCAACTCACCGGACGACCCGCTCCGTCACGTCAGTAGAGAGTGTTCGCGTCGGCCCGGGCCTCGATCTCGAGGGCCCGGTTTGGTGGTAGCAGCCAGCACTCGGTGCTGCGTTCTCGGCCGGACTCCGCTCGCCGGCACGACGAGCCCGCAAACAGCCCGCGGTCACGGCCGTTGACGCGGTGGCCGGCGTCCGGCCTGCTCGTTGGGTTTGCCGACGAGGGTCGCATCCTTGAGCGGAGGCACGTGGGCCTAACCGCGATTGGTCCGGACCGTGGTCCTCTGCAACTCCGTGAGTACCGACGCGAAGCCGATCATCAGGACCATCGTGGGCACAGGTCTCGTTGTGGCCGGCCTGGTGTCGGCGCAGATCTCCGGCGTGAACACCCGCATCGACCACTTGCGGACTGAGCCATAGACGGAGAGCGCCGTGCTGCCCGACGCCGTCCGCGGCATAGATGCTCGCCTGCGCGACATCGAGACCGCCTTCCGCAAGGTCGACCAGCGGCACCCACCATCGAACGCACCGTCCTCCCGGCCCGGCCGGCGAGTGAGACGGCGACAGCCCCCATCTCCCCGACCCGGCTGGACCGCATGGCTCCCGGCTGAGTCGCGCTCTCTTCCCCCGACACGCCGCGTGACGTGGTGGACTCACGGGGTGCCCCTCTCTCTCCGGATGGTCGGCCGCTCCGGACCCGCCCTGCAGCTAGCCCAAGTTTACCCAGTTGACCGGCCATTTTGCCGATTTTGGCCGTATTTCGGGATTCACATGTCTGTAAGTTGTTGATACTAAAGGAACGGGTCTTGACGGCGCGAGATGTAGTGCCATAATTTGTGTAAAAGGGTTGACTACGGCAGATGCCCCCGCTATCGTGGACATCGTGTTCATTCGCCGCACCCAAACCCGGCGAACCCAGGACGGAAAGCCCTACTTCTCCCATCGCCTGGTGCACTCCGAGCGCGTCGGAGACGCCGTCCGGCAGCGCACCCTGCTCAATCTCGGGCGCCACTTCGACATCCCGCAGCCGCAATGGCCGCAGTTGTGCGCCCGCATCGACGACATCCTGGCCGGCCAGGCGCCCCTGGTGGCCGATTGCCCCCACGCCGTCGAACACGAAGCCCAGCGCATCGCCAGCCAGTTGGTCGTCCGCGGCGCGCAGGTAAGCGGCGCGGCGGCCGGACCGACCGACGTGCAGCCCCTCGATGTCGACTCGCTGCGGCTGGTCCGCCCCCGCAGCGTCGGGGTCGAGCAGCTCGGCCTGTGGGCGCTGGAGCAATTGGGCCTGCCGGCGCTGCTCGCCGACCTCGGCGTCAACGGCGCCCTGCGCGCAGCAGCGGCCGGCGTCATCGTCGGGCGTCTCGCCCATCCCGCCTCGGAGCGGGCGACGCACCGCTGGCTGCAAGAGCGCAGCGGCCTCGGGGAGTTGCTCGGCGTCGACTTCGAGACCGTCGGCGCGATGCAGCTCTACCGCGCCTCGGACGCGCTGGTGAAGCATCGCGAGGCGATCGAGGCGCATCTGTTCGACCGCGCGATGGGACTGTTCGACCTCCAGCCGACGGTGACCCTCTACGACCTGACCAACACCTACTTCGAAGGCGAGGCGAGCGAGCAGCCGCAGGCGCAGCGCGGGCACTCGAAGGAGAAGCGCAGCGACTGTCCGCTGCTGACCCTGGGCCTCATGCTCGACGCCAGCGGCTTCGTGCGCCGCTCCAAGGTCTTCGCCGGCAACGTCCGGGAACAGCGCACCCTGGCCGGCATGCTCGAGGCGCTGGAGGCGCCACCCGGCGCCCTCGTGGTCATGGACCGCGGCGTCGCCACCGAAGCCTGCGTGCAGTGGTTGCGCGACCACGACTACCGCTATCTGGTCGTCAGCCGCGAACGTCACCGCCAGTTCGACGCCGAGGCCGCCGTATCGCTCCAGACCAGGTCCAACCAGACCATACACATGCACAAGGTGGTCTCGGCCGACCCCGACGAGGTGCGCCTGTACTGCTACTCCGAGGAGCGGGCCGAGAAGGAGCGAGGCATCGTCGAGCGTTTCGCCACCCGCTTCGAGACCGCCCTGACCCAGCTCCACGAGGGGCTGGCGCGCCCCCGCGCCCACAAGCGGCTCGACCAGGTCTGGCAGCGCATCGGGCGATTGAAGACGAAGCATTCCCGCGTCGCCTCGCACTACCAGATCGGGGTCACCGCCGACGAGACCGGCGAGAAGGCCGTCGCCGTCACCTGGACTCGCCGTCCCCGGGACGGCTCGATGGCCACCCATCCGGGGGTCTACTGCCTGCGCAGCAGCGAGACAGCGTGGGACGAAGACGCCCTGTGGCGCACCTACACCACGCTCACCGACGTCGAGGCCGTCTTCCGCTCGCTCAAGTCCGAGCTCGGCCTGCGCCCCATCTACCATCACAAGCCGCGTCGAGCCGACGGCCACCTGTTCATCACCGTCATCGCCTACCAGCTCGTGCAGGTGATCCGCACCCGACTGCGCGAGCACGGCAACCCCGCCAGTTGGACCACGTTGCGCCGCATCCTGGACGGCCAGCAGCGCGTCACCGCCACCTTCCGCCGCCCCGACGGACGCACGCTGCACGTGCGCACGGCCACGCAAGCCGAACCCGAGCAGCGGAACATCTACGACGCGCTCGGCGTCGACCCGCACCCCGGGGGCGTCCGCAAAACGCTCATCTGACCGGCCCATCTCACCGGTTTGCGCACGTTTGTAGTGCCACTCCAGTTTTTCTGTCGGCTTAACCCGCTTGTTTGCAGTGATTTATATTTTGGGCTGGTAAACTCGGGCTAGCCAACGCGGTGACAACGGGCATCACAGGGACGACGCCGCGGGCAGTAGCCGTAGGCGCAGCCGGCCAGGACCCAGGCTGTCCGTTTCCCCGGCGGCGCCGGCGAGACGGGTAGACTTCGATCCGATCGCGCGGATTCGTTGGAGAGACGATGAGGAACTTGGACAAAACCAGGGTGCTCAGCGCGCTGCTGCTCGCCGCGCCGCTCTCGGCGCTCGCGCAGCCGACCGAACCGCAGGACCAGCCCGAGGCCGAAGACGCGCCGCAGTTCGCGGAGGAGGTGACCGTCACCGTCACCGCCCGCAAGTGCGAGGAGAACGTCCAGGCGATGCCCTTCTCGGTGGCGGCGCCGTCCGGGCAGAGACACGTCTCGCAAAAGGAGAGTGGTTCTCCGGCCCACGTGTTGGCCAACAGGGACGCCGACAGCAACTACCTGGCCGATTTGGGTGTCCGCCGAGGCGGCGGGCACGGGATACTGCAGCAGGGCGGCGGCGTCGCGGTACGCATCGTCCACCTCCTTCAGGCCTCGCTCGGCGAGCTGGGTGCGGTACTCCTCGAACACGCGCCACGCCCTGGCGCGGGCCGCGCGGTTCAGGCGGCTGCCGCGGCCGACCCGCGAGACGCCCAGGTACTCGTCCAGGCTCGTCACGCCGTGGGCCTGCACGACCTGCTCCCACACGTCGTCGTAGAAGCCATCGGGAAAGTGCAGGTCGGACGACTTGAGGTCCAGCGCCCGTTGCCCCGCTCTGTCATCGCGGCCGAAGACGATGCGGAACTCGTAGCGCCGGCCGCGCAGGAAACGCACCACCCAGCGGTCCAGGTTCGTGACGTCGATGCAGGCCAACTCCTCCGGCTTGCAGATCCAGGTTGTGATCGATGTCGGCGGCCAGGTTCCTGGTGAACGTGGTGAACAGGATGCGGCCGCGTCCCGGCAGATTCCGGGCAAGCCACCCGCATGTGCGGGGATCGACCCGAGTGCCAGGGCCGCAGAAGGCCGCTACCCCAAGAAGACGGGGATCGACCGGCGAGAGCACAGGTGAGGAACACCAACCACGAGGCTTCTGCAAACGCAGCAGCAGCCCGCGGGTGCGGGGATCGGTGAACGCCGCAAGGCCGAGACCCCGGATCTCCGCTCCGACCAGACCCAAGCCCGACGACGAGGAGAGAAGCTGCAATGGAAACGCCGTTGATGGAACTGCCGACAACCGCCATGAAACACGTTCCATGGCGCCCGCACTCGGAGAACCCGGACCACAAGGCCGTCACCGAAGCGGTGGACGCGCCGAAGAACCCGATCGGGGTTCCCGCACTGATCGACCCCCGCGAGACTGTCGACATGACGATGGAACCGGAGGACTTCGAGCCAGTGCCGAGCAGAGAATGGAACCCGGACCTTCACATCGTGATGAGAGCCCTCCGGCAGGTCCACCAAGCCGACCGGCTGATCCATGCGACGAAAGAGGCCGCCAAGCTGCCCGGCTACCGGGAACTCGTGAGGTACGGGATCGAGTTCATGTACGAAGGCACGAGCCAGACCCTCAACAGAGCCTGCGAGCCACGGACGGCCCTGCCGCCGGCGCTCGCCAAGGCAGAACCGCGCGCTCCCCGCCAGAGACGGGCGGACCGCCTGCAGGTGGTGATCGAGCTGCGCGATCCCGCCACCATGCGTGTCGAGGAACACCGGCTTCCGGTCGACGTCGCCTTCCTCAACGCCCCCGAGATCTACTGGCCGGCGCCGGACACCATCATGCTGAGCGCCGAGGGAGACGACCCGACGGTCACGGACCTCGCCGAGCTGATCACCGACGCCTGCTTCTCGGAGTCCGATCACAACGATGACGACTCCGTCGTCACACAGCTCGAGCAGCACCGCAACCACGCGTACAAGACCGCGGCGAACCTGTTGCTGCCGCGGAACTTCGCGCTCGCAGTAATCGTGGAACGCCACGTCAAGCACACATTCGAGAGCTTCCTCGAAGACGGCGAGCGCCTCGATATCACGGCTTTCCGTCATCACGGAGAGACCGAGGCCAACGTCAACGCAACATTCCCTCACACCGGGACCGACCCGGCCATCGCTAGCAGGCCGGGTGAATGAACCGTGAGCCAGCGCGGCGGTGAACCGACATGACGCAGAACGCGACCGCCGGCCGCTCCCGACGATGCACGGATTGCGACCGGCCGATCGACGACCTGCCGAAGCACTTCAAGTTCTGCCGGCTGTGCTTCTCGAGACGCCCTGAAAGCACGCAGCCCGAAGACGACGGGCTCCGAGACGACGAGCTTGAAGGGCGAGACCTTGAGCGCCTGCTCACGGGAATAGACTAGGCGACCAACGCACCGGCCACCTCGTCGCGGCAGACACCCGCAGCCCTGACAAGAACCGGGCGAAACGCCCGAACTAGACGAGCTCGCCGCTGCATCGATCGCGAGCGTCGCAGACTCGGTGTAGAATCGGCCCACGGTCGAGGACCGACGACAGCCTCGCGCGGGACACGAAGCGAATCATCAAAACGGTCGAAGCCGCCGAGAAGAGCAACGCAAAGCGCCGGAAGCTGATCAAGACCAACCCCGAGAAGGCGCGCCGGCAGACCGCCGAGAAGATCGCCAAGCAGAAGCTGGCAAGAAAGCCGCTCAAGGCGTGGCACGACAAGAAGCTGCACTACGAGCGGCAGGGCAACCTCGTCGACGGGATCAAGCAGCCCGTCTGGACCCACGGGGCCATTCCGCGAAGCATCCAGAAACGCACGATCAGTCTCGAAAGCCTGCTGCGGGACCAAACCGACATCGACCGCCGCGGGCGCAACATCGTCAGGATCAACGAAAAACCGCAGCGCGTCGACGCCCACAGCCTGAAGGTCCCTGGCGTCGGGCCTATCCGCGTACGCGAGACAATCCCCGAGGACTGGGACCTGCGGTCCATCAACATCGTCGAGGTCACCCACCGGCGTCCCGATGCCCACCGCGCCAAGCCCGAGGAACGGACGTGGGAGATCCACGTCCAGCGCCGGATTCCGGCGCCGCTCCGCATCACCGAAGAGGCCCTGCTTGACGAGACGACCACGTTGACCAGCGTGGGATGCGACGCCGGCGTCGTGCATCCGCTGACCACGAGCAGCACGAAGACCGGCGTCCAGCACCACCACCCCGGCAGGAAGCAGAAGACAACGACCAGCGGGGAGAGCCCCGATGTTGGCCACCCTCAAGAATTGATCATTTCTCGACACTCGTCGACGGACCCCGTTGACGACGACGCGGTGGCGGGTCGTCGTCATGGCTGGGGTCTGAGCGGCGACGGCGTTTGCGCTGCTGCTGGGTGAGCTCGGCCTCGCGCCGGCGATAGCTGCGGCCTTCGACGACTACCGTTGGAACGCAAGTGAAAATGTGCTGACACCGAGGGATTCGTGGTGTCCGGCGGCGGATCCGGCAGAGGGATGGCGAAGTGGATGTCGACGCGGCCGTCCTCGACCATCACCCGCTCGAGCACGGTGCGGACGAGCTGTTGCCGGGCGTCGAAGTCGAGCGTGGCGAGCGGGCCGCGGATACGATCGACGAAGGTCTCCAAGTCAACCTGTAGCTGCGCCTGCTGTTGCGCCGTCGTCCGCTCGGTACGCAGCACCTCGATACTACCGTTGACGTGGGCCCGCCGCTGCCGCAGCCGTACTTGACGTTGCCGGAGCTGGTCGAGGTCGATGAGTGCGGCCTGATAGGCGTCGAGCAGTCGGTGTTCCTCGCGGTCCAGCTCGGCGAGTTGCTTCTCGAGCGCGTGCACCTCGTCGGCCAAGCCGTCGCCGTCCAGCGACGTGGACTGGGCCTGCAGGCGCGTGTGTCCCTCGCGGATCAAGGCCGGGTGCTCGAGGTGACGGCGGACCTCGCCCCAGACGAGTTTATCCAGCTCGTCCGCCCGCAGATTCCGTTGTGGGCAGCGGCCGACGGCTCTGCGCGCGTACAGCACGTCGTGACCCGCGCAGTAATAGTAGTGGTGGAAGGTGCCATTGCGCCCGCGCATGCGGTGACAGGACATCGCCAGGTCACACACGCGACAGCGGACTACGCGGCGGAGCAGATAGTGGCCGGACTTGAGATGGCGCGGGCTGAAGCGGCTGTTGTCGTAATGGATCGCCTGGGAACGACGAAACAGCTCGGCGTCGATGATCGGGGGCACCTGCAGCGGAATCCACTCGGCCGCCGGGCGGTCCTGCCGACACGTTGACAGGCGTTGGCGCCGCGACGCGGAGTTCGACTTGCCGCCGACCGATTCGCGGCGGTTGTAGTACATCGTGCCGATGTAGGCCTCGTTGTGCAGCATCCGGGTGACGGTGCTGATCCCCCAGCGCGGGAGCCCCGTGGCGGTCACATGCGGCGATTCGGTCAAACGCAGCGCGATCTGCCGCACGCTGAGGTGTTCGTCGACGTGCCAGCGGAAGATCTGCCGCACGACCTGCGCCTCGGGCTCCGACACCTCGACCTGGGCCGGGACGCCGTCACGCCGTGGAATCCGCCGGTAGCCGTAGGGGACCTTCCCCCAGCACACTTCACCCTGTCGTGCCCGAAAGAGCTTGCCTCGACGGTAGCGTTCCGCGATCTTGATGCGTTCGTATTCGGCAACCGCGCCCTGGATCTGGGTAAGCAGGCGCGCCTGCGGATCATCGGACAGGGGTTGGTCGAGAAAGATCACCCGGACGTCGAAGCGCTCGAGCTCTTCGAGAATCAGAATCTGATAGGCGTACTTGCGCGCGAGGCGATCCGGACACAGCACCAGCGCCGCCTTGAATGCCCCGGCCTCGGCGCCGTCGCGCAGCCGGTCGAGGCCCGGCCGGTCGAGGCGCGTACCGCTGTATCCGTCATCCACGCAGACATAGGCATCCACCACGTCGTGGTGCTGCTCACGCGCCCAGCGCGTGAGCGCATCCAGTTGCGACGCGATCGTGCCCTGCTGCTCCTGGCGTTCGGTCGACACGCGGGCGTAGAGCGCGACTCGCATAAGCATCCTCCTTCGGTTCCCGTGTCGTGACGCCCCGGCGGGGCGCCGCGCGCAGGATGAGCCGGTAGGCTTCATCCAACGCGGTCATCCGTGCATCGACCGCTCCGGTCCAGCGCGACGGGCGCGCGGCCACACAGTGCACCGTCCACTCGCCGGCTGGGCGTGTGAGGAGCTCGGCCAGACCCGCGAGGCCGAGCACGGCCGGGCGCGCCGCTCCTTCGCGGCGGTCCCAGCCCAGGAAAGCGGCCCGCCGCCGCTCGTATTCGGCTTGGGCCGGACCTCCAGCCACGCAGAACCGCCCCGGGTCGAAGGCATGCGTCCGCATCGGCAACGGGTTCACCGCCTCCCGGAGTTTTTTTTTCGTGGACCGCCTCCCATGACCCGCTCCACGGTCCGCCGATGCAGACGGACCCCGTGCGTGCGCTGGAGGCGGTCCAGCAACACTGAGATCGGCAGCGCCGGGTCGTCGGCGCGCTGGGCACGGAGAAAGGCGACCACTGCCGGCGTGCAGGTGCGAGGGCCGACCGGACCGGGGCGTGCATCGCGCAGACCCGCGAGCCCGCGGCGTGCCAGCCGATCGCGGAGCAGGTAGAAGGTCTGGCGACTGTAGCCGAACGCCGCGCAGACGGTCGTCACCGGCTCGCCATCCAGGAAGTGGGCGCGCAGCATCTCGTACTTGACCTGGAGTTCGTCGCAGGCATCGAAGAACGCCGGGTGCTTCACGAACACGGCGGCGCGAACCCGCTCCGGGGCCGGATGAAGCGTCCGTTCCTGCCCGAGTGCCCGACGCTTCTCGGGCTCGCTGCGTGGCATAGGCGGCCTCCCGCGGGACAGCCTCGCATAGAGCTACCGGGGGTGTCAATATGTCTATACCGCACAAGCTCTCGTATCCGCCCACTCCAGTCCTCTGCCAGCTCACCGGGCTGCCGAGTCGCGAATCGGAAACCGCAGCAGAACTCGCGAATTGTTGGCTTTTCTTGCTGGCCGCACCGTTCCGGAGTCCAGCCTCCAGAGCGAAGGCTGTTCGTTTCTCCCGGCCTGCCGAACGGCCCAGATCGGTTAACATGCGGTCTGAATCACTTGACACACTCGTTCCCCCCAGATTCAGTGCCCGTCCAGCGACGACGGCCCCGCCGATGCTTCGGATGCAGGAACAAGCCCGCCACCATCGGGTCGACCCGAATCGTCAGGATCCAGCGCAACCGCGCATTTGCGTTCCTACCATCACGAGGATCTCGACGTGGTGGGTCAGGCGATCGATCAGAGCTACGGCGCACGAGGCGTTGGGGAAGACGGTGTCCCAGTGCTTGAACGGCAGGTTGGTGGTGATGAGCAGGGACCGGTGCTCGTAGCGGCGGCTGACGAGTTGAAAGAGCAGGTCGGCGGCCCGTGCGTCGTAGGCGAGAAAGCCGACCTCATCGACCACGAGTAGTGATGGCCGCGTGTAGTGTCGGAGGCGTCGTTCGAGGGCGCGGGCGGTTTCCTGTCCGTTGAGATCGAGCAGGAGGTCGGCGGCGGTGGTGAAGAGGGCGGAGTGGCCGGCGAGGATGGCTTGGTGGGCGACGTTCTTGGCGAGCATGGTCTTACCGAGGCCCTGGGCCCCGACGAGGATGACGTTCTCGCCGCGGGCGAGGAAGTCGAGGGTGAGGATGCGTTCGAGGGCCGGTCGGTCGAAGGCGGTGGGCCAGTCCCAGTCCCAGTCGGCGAGGGGCTTGAAGCGTCCGAGGCGTGCGCAGGTGAGTCGGCGCTCGACGCTGCGGCGCTGTCGGTCTTCGAGCTCGGCGCGGGCGATGTGTTCGAGCATCACGGTCGTGCTCCAGCGTTTGCGGGTGGCTGTGGCGACGAGGTCGTTGAGGTCGTCGGCGGTGCGATTGAATCCGAGTCGGCGGAGATCAGTCTGCAGCGTCGTCGGGGGTGTTTCGTCCGAGGGCATCGTAGGTCTCCAGGTCATGGGGCCGGACGTCGAGGTCTCGCAGCCCCGGTCGGTCGGGCAGGGTTAGCCGGAGCGGCGGTTTGAGTCCGCGCTGTCGGCGGCGCGTCTCGAGGATGTGTGTGATGGAGCCGGCGCCGAGGGCGTCTCGTTGGAGGGCGTCGTCGACGGCGGCGGCGAGCTCCTGCGGCCCGTAGTCGTCGAGCAGGGCGAGCAGCCGGGTGGCATGCGGTCGTAGCGCCTCGCCGCGTTCTGCGAGGCGCTCGAAGAGGGCGGCGGTGGCGGGGACGGCGACGCGGAGCCGGTCGCGGGTGGTGTGGACGTTGGCCTGGCGGGTGGCGGCGAGCAGGCCTTCCAGGTGCGCGGGGTCTTCGACGGTCTGTGCGGTGTCGTAGGTGCGGCGATGGCGGGCGAGCTCGGTCTGCTGGTCAAGGATGCGGACTCGGGTGTCGCTGGCGAGCAGGGTCAGGGGCTTGCGGACGTGGGTGTGGGGGATGGAGTAGAGATTGCGGTCGAAGCGGACGTAGGGGGTCTTGCCGGAGCGGACGACGCGCACGAGTTCGGTCTCGAAGGGATGGGCGGGGAGCGGGAGCAGGCGGGGCTTCTCGTCGGCCCAGACCTCGGCGACGGTACGGTCGGGTTGCTCGGGGTGGCGCCGTTGGTGGGCGACGTCGTCTCGCCAGCGTCGAAACTGGGCGTTGAGGTCGTCGAGGTCGCGGAAGGGCCGGGCGGCGAAGAAGGCGTGGCGTAGGTATTGGATCTGCCGTTCGATTTTCCCCTTCTCATTTCCGCGTCCCGGTGTGCAGGGTCGGGGGGCGAAGTGGTAGTGGCCGGCGAGCTCGAGCAGGCGGGGGTGGAACTGGACGGCGGCGCCGCGGCGGTCGAGGACGGCGCTTCGGAGGTTGTCGTAGACGAGCGTGCGGGCGGTCCCGCCCAGGGCGTCGAAGGCTTCGACGTGTCCGCGGAGGAAGCTCTCGAGGGTCTGGTCGAGGGTGAAGAGGGCGGCGATGGCGCGCGAGTAGCCGAGGACCATGACGAATCCGGAGACGGCGCGGGTGCCGTGTCCGATGCGGACCTTGCCGAAGGAGCCCCAGTCGACCTGCGCCGACTCGCCGGTCAGCGTGACGACGCGCCGGTAGACGGTCCGGCCGGTCTCGGGCCGCAGGCGCTTGACGATGCGTCGGAGTTGGTTGACCGAACCGGGATAGCCGCGCTGGCGGACCATCTCGTGGATGCGGGTGGCGCGGAGGCTGGGGTACTGGGCCAGGGTGTCGCGGATGAACGGCAGATAGGGGTCGAGGGCGCTGGGTCGATACACGCCGCGGCGGCCGGCTCCCGACTCGTGGTCGACGGCGGCGCGAACCGTCTCACGGTGGAGGCCGAGTTGGGCCGCGATGGTCCCGAGCTTCCAGTGCTCGCCGTAGTACAGGCGCCGGATCTCGGCGCGTTGCGCGGGCGTGATCATCGTCCCTCCTTCCCCGCACGGCGCGAGGCTCCCGCATCGGGGTCAGCCACCGGCTTGACCGGCCGCAGACCACGCACCGCGCGGGTGCGGGAACCGGGACGGCGTCAGGGACGGGGAGTCTGTCCGATGGCCGGGATGCGGGGGAAGTGTGATCCGTCACGCGGCGGCGGGCGCGGTAGGCGCGTTGACGGTCGCGGTGGTCGAGACGTCCTTCCGGACTGCGCTGATGACGGGCGTTGGCGGCCCGAACGGACCGGCGCCGAGCGGCCGTCCGGCACGGCGGCGTGCAGTAGGCATGACCGCGGTCACACGCCGCGCAGACGGCGAAGGGACGGCTGCACTGACGGCAGGCTCGCTGTCGGAGGGGCTGGTCCACGGCGTCGGAGCGCGCGGGGCGATCTCCGACTGGACAACGGACCTGAACCGTGGCACAACAGCAGCGACCGGCTCGGTCTGTCGGAGCTCGGGGCGGTCACGAGGGTCCGGTTGGGGTACAACCGGGCCCTCACCCCACGTCTGAGTCCGCTCTCTACGCTACCCGAACGCAGCGCTGGCGGCCAACGCCGGGGCCATGGACGCCGACGCTCCCCATGGACGCAAAGAGCGCGCCCACAGGGAGCTTGGAAAACCGCGAAGAACGCGGTTTCCCACAGCGCCCACAGCCAGCATCTTCCTCCCCATCAATCTCCAGGAAGAGATCCGATGCTGGACTCGATCGCACCGACGGTTGTCGAGAATACGTCACTTTTCGACGGCCGTTGACACCCCGAGGACCTCGTCAAGGCGAGCCAGCGCCGACGCCGGCGATGCCAGCCCGGCAGCCGCACCTACAGACGGCTCCTGCGCCAAGAGAACGCGATCCGTCAACACGCCATCCGCTGCCGCGACCACGCGCAGCGAGAGCTGGCGAACAGCATCGCCAAGAGCCACGACATCATCGCCCTCGAGGACCTGCAGCTCGGCAACATGACCGCAAGCGCTGAAGGCACCAACGAGAGCCCCAGCGCCAACGTCGCCGCCAAGCGAGGCCTGAACCGGAGCCTCGCCGGGGTGGCCCCCGGGCGGCAAGCCGCCGAACTCCAGGCCGCCAGCATCCGGCACGGCGCCGTCTTCCAACGCGTCAACCCCGCGGGAACAAGCATCACCTGCACCCGCTGCGCGAAGCAAGACAAGAAGAGCCGCCGCTCACAGAGCGACTTCGTCTGCACCGGCTGCGGCTACGCCGCCAACGCCGATGGCAACGGCGCCGAGAACAGCCGGGTGCGAGGACTCGAAACCCTGCGGGAATCCGCAAGACGCCGGATCGAACGCCGGCGAGAGAAACGGGTGGAGTCGACCGCCCGAAGCGCCAAGCCCGGACCGGGGAACGGCGGCGCGGCTGTAAGCAACACTGCGGCTGCACCGTACGCGAACGGCACCGGACGCTGCCTGGAGAACCGCGATCGCGGTTCTCCAGGCTGAAGGCAGCAACCACGAGCGCGGCGACGGAGCCAGACCAACTTATGGTCGATTACGCCGCCAATTTAAGGGTTTTTCGACAACTGTGCCCGCGCCTCGACGAGAGTGCGGGGAAGCGCCGCTCGACCCGGATCCGTCACGCGACGCCGTGGCTGAAGACAACGCTGGTCCAGGCCGCGTGGGCGGCAACCCGGAAGAACGGGAGCTATCTGCAGACGCAGTTTCGACGGCTCAAGGGCCGGCGCGGCCCGAAGAAGGCAATCGTGGCGGTCGCCGCTTCCATGCTGACCGCTGCTTACTTCATGCTCCGCGACGAGACGGACTACCACGACCTCGGCGGCCGGTACCTGGCGAACCGCGACAAGCACCGCGTTACCCAGCGCCTCCTCCGCCGTCTGCACGACCTTGGAGTGGAGGTCGAAGTGAAGGCCGCCTGAGTCAGTGGTCACCGTGAGTTTCTCTGTAGAGAAGGCCTCCCAACTGAAACGAGCCGACCCGGCGAAGTACCGCCGGAGCCGCGAGCAGACGCTCAAAAGCGTGCGCGAACTGCGCCGCGCCGCACGGAAGTTCCGCGCCAAGGTCGAGAGGTACGCCCGGCGGAACCGCGACCCTCTGCGGATGATGCGCACGCGCAAGCACGCTGAACGGTGCCAGAGGCTGACTCTCCCGCTCATCGCAGGCGAAGTCCGCTTCCTCAACGGCAGCCGCACCAAGGTCCGTACAGAGGGCTTCGGCGACCTCGAGCTAAAGAAGCCGCTGCCCGACGGCATGGAGCCAGTCTCGCTGACGCTCATCGCAATGCTCAAGCGCCGGCACCGGAAGAAGAAGCAGCCCGTAGAGCTGGAACAGTTGGAGTGGTCGGCCCACGTCCAGTACCGCCGGTACGTCGAGCAGAAGCCGGTGACTCCCGACGCCCCCAGCGTAGGCATAGACCCCGGCGTGAAGCACGCCGCGACCACCCAGGACAACCGCGGGGAGATCGAGTACTACCACTACACCGGGACGCAGATCGAGGAGCGCGAGCGGCGCCTCAAGAACCTGCGCCGGCGACGCGCCGACTGCACCAGGGGATCCCGCCGGTGGCGGGGCTACAACCGGGAAATCCGCCGGACCAGCAAGCGCCTCAGAAACCTCCGGCGCCACCAGACCGTCGAGATGGCGAACGCCATCGTCGGCGACAACGCGATCATCGGGATCGAGGACTTCCAGGCGGGCAACGCCCGCCGGTCGGCCCGCGGTACCAACGAGGCGCCGGGCACGAACGTGCAGGCCAAGCGCGGCCTGAGCCGGGCGCTCGACTACTCGAGACCCGGAGAGCTGAAGCAGGAGCTGAAGAGAACCAGCGAACGACAGGGGGCGGTCTGGAACCTGATCCCCCCGAAAGACACGAGCCGGCGTTGCGCCCAGTGTGGTAGCACAGCCAAGGAACAGCGCGAGAGCCAAGCGCGGTTCCGATGCCGAGAGTGCGGCCACACCGCCAACGCCGACGCCAACGCCGCCGAGAACGTGCGGCAGGGAGCCGTCAGCAGGCTCCTTGCCAAGGCCGAACGGCGGAAGGCAGCTCGAAGGGGGGCAGCGTCCACCGTTCCCCGCAGCCGGCGGAAGCCGGCTGGCAAAGCCTCGCCGCGGCACGCCGTACGTAACTGGCACCCGCCGCCAACGACCACGACGAGGCGCAAGAAGCGAGACCGGCCGCCGACCCAGGATTTGCCCTGATCGACGGACAAGTTTCACTTTTTTGGACAAATGCGTAGACGATGATGAGCACGGACACGAAGACGACCCCGTACGGCATCGCACGGATCGGACGGCTCGAGATGGTCGTCAAGCGGGCGAAAGCCGAGAACGCCGACCAGATGGCCGACGTGGTCGCCGAGCGCGTAAGAACCAACGCGGCCGGCGGCGACGGAGGGTTCCACGGCGAGATCGCCGAGGCCATCACCGCACTCATGGACATCCACGACCCCGAACCACGCAGGAGGATGTCCGAGGCGATGTTCGACACGATCACGATCGAGAAGCCCGAAGCGCCGCAGCGCGGCGACACGGTGCACGACGGGACGCTCACCGGTCTGAAGGTCGAGGTCGAAGACGCCTGGATCGAAGCACGCGTCGACGACCGCGCAGTGCTGTGGTCCCGCAAGCTGCGGCTGACCCCGACTGGGCTCCACGGAGAGAGAGCGCCATGGGCCCCGAGGAACTACGTGTTCGGGTTCTGGGGGACCTGGGACAGGAACGATCGCGCCCGAGCGCTACGCATCTCCCCCGCTTCTGCGGGGTGGCCTGTAAACTGTTGAAAAAAAGCGGGTTGCCTACGTACTTGGCTTCGGTACCACGTTGAGTCCAACATCTCGACTCGCTTGATCGTCGTCTGCTGGGCGTTCTTCGGCCCTTTGGGGTGCTTGGTGCTCCCCGCGCACGCGCATGCTGCCGAGCGCAGATTTTCCTCTTGCATCCGCGCTGGATGAGCGATCACTCGTCCATCGCCGTAGCCGCCGAGCGCCGGCGCCGCCCGCGGGCGGCGTCCGGGGCGAGAGACGAGCCAGCCGCTGCGGCCGAGATGGCTGGAACGGCTGGTGTCGGACTGGGGCGTTGGTGTTCACGCCGGTCGCGGTCGCGGCGCCCGGCGAGGAACCCCTCGAGGCCGGCGGGGGCTGACCGTCGCGGCTGTCCGGCTGTCGAGCTCGAGTTCGACGAGCTTCTTACGAACTACGTTGTCCTCGTCCAAGTGCGTGATCGGCTTGCCGCCCAACGCCGGCCCGCGCCGCCACGTGATTGTGACGCCGGCCTTCGACTACGACGACTGGCCGAGCCCCAAAGGCTTGGTGGGGCGGTCGCCGCCTCGACTCGGTTGATTCTCGTTTGGTGGGCGGCCTTCCGGCTCGATCCGTGTCCGGGCTGCCGTCCGTGTTTCAGCAGGCCGCGGAGTTCGCGTGGTCGGTTCGGTACCTTCCGACGGGTCGTCCACCCTCGCGACCCGGCGAAGCCGGAGGGCGCCGAGCCCCGCGAGGACCGCCCCGAGGAGCACGGCCGCCGCGGCAGGGACGGACGGAACGGGCGTCAGGTCGCCCACGTCAACCTCGTGTACCGCGGGATCCGCAAACACCCGGCCCGAGTATCGATTCGGAGGGGTGACGCCGGTGATGTCGACCTCCGCACGCTCGCCGTCTCGGACTCCGCAGTCGACCCACGTCGTGAGCGGGTGGGCGACTTCGTCCGGGAGGAAGGTGAAGGACAACGATCGGTCCTGCGCCGAGCTGATCTGGACGTCGAGTGAGCCGTTGCCGCCTTCCCTCGGCGTGTATGCGCTCTGGAGGCTGGAGCTTGTAGCTTGGGGGGAGCGGCGTCGGCGGCTCCACGGGTTGCCAGCGTCGCCGGCGAAGTGGTTGATGGCCAGGTTGGGCATCGTTTCCGCGATGCGCTTCAGTCCTTCCTGGATCATCGTGCGGTTTTCGCCCTGATGGCCCTCGTGGGTGTCTTCGGCGATTCGCTGGATCGCCTGGTTCGGTCACGGGCTTGGCTTGGCCGCGGAACTCTGGATCAACCGGTCACGGTGCCGATAGGTCAGCCCGCGCGGAGAGCTACGCGAGCACGGTCGGCGGGTGCTGGAAGTCTAGCAGTTCTCCCCACCGGCGGCACCCCCACGGCCTTCGGAGACCGTGGGGGTGCAGGTGATTACCGGCGGGTGCCTGCCTGTCTGCTACTGTCAACTGGTCGCCCGTCGACGGGCGGCGCGGACGAACAACAGCAGCGAAAGTATGATTGCTCCGGCCATCGGCAGAGCCGGTACCGGCGTCAACTCCGCGGTGATGGAGAACTGATCGGCTGCCTCGCTCAGGTTGCCCGCGCTGTCCTGAGCAGCCCCGGGCGCGACGTCGATCGTCACGGTGCCCGAGGCTGTAGGGGTGACCGTCACCATGTAGGTCGCCTCGCTTCCTTGGAGTTCGGAAGCGCTACCGTTTCCGACGACGATATCGGCGAGTTTGAGGCCGGTGACCGCTTCCGAGAAGGTGACCGTGACCGGGAACGGACCGGTGACCGCAGCACTCGCTGTGCTGGTGATGGTCACCATGGGAGGAGTGGTGTCCTCGGCTGTGGGAACGTAGCCGTTGGGATTCGGACTGGATTCACAGGCGATACCGTCGTTGTCGGTGTCGCTCGATCGGCTGCGTTCAAGCCACTCGTAAATGACGCGGGTCCCGTCGCGGTTGTCCTGGTACGCGGGCAGCCGGAGGCCTTCATCGCGGCCGCTCGCTGCTTCGGAACACGTCAAGTCGCCGTTGCCGTTGACGTCCCAGTACGAGAATTCGTCGCGCGATTGCGTCACGTTCGCGGTGATCGAGAACTGGTCGGCCGCCACGCTCGGGTTACCCGCGCCGTCCTGCGCGGCCCCGGCCGCGATGTCCACCGTCACGGTGCCCGTCGCGGAAGGGGTGATCGTTGCCGTGTAGCTCGCGTTGTCCCCTTGCAGCCCCGAGGCGCCGCCGTTCACCACGACCACATCGGCGAGCTCCAAACCGGTCACCGGCTCCGAAAAGGTGACCATGATCGGGAACGGACCGGTGACCGGAAGGCTGGCCGTGCTGGTGATGGTCACCGTCGGAGCCGCAGTGTCGGCGGTGATGGAGAGCTGAGCGGCTGCGCCGCTTGGGTTGCCAGCGTCGTCCTGCGCGGCCCCAGCGGCGATGTCCACCGTCACGGTGCCGGAGGCCGCAGGCGTGATCGTCGCCGTGTAGTTCGCGTTGTTCCCTCGCACGTCCGAGGCGCTGCCGTTCCCGATGTCGAGGTCATCGAGTTCGAAGCCGGTCACGGGCTCCGAGAACGCGACCGTGATCGGGAACGGGCCGTTGACCGGGGCGGTGACGTCGCTGCTGATGGTCACAGTCGGCGACGTGGTGTCCGCCATCACGCAGCTCAGCTCCGCCCCGCCGCCAGCGAGCAGCCCCTCGAGGGCGTCCCGCTCTGTGGGATCGACGCTCAACCCGTACTCGAGCTTGACGGCGATCACCCGTTCAGCGAACCACCGCCCGTGTCGGTCGGGCGTCCAGTCCGCTGCGTCCCGGTCGCTCTTCTGGGACCGGTTTACGGTCGGATCCGCGATCGTCAGGTTGTCGAGGTCGCTGGCAATGTCCCGCCGCCGATCATCTGCGATTCTGGAGTCGTGGGCTTCCGCCAAGGCCACGATGTGCTCGATATCCGTGTCCGCAGTCCCGTCGGCCTTGATGTCGAACGCAAGGCACGAGTAGGGCGTGTAGACTTGGCCGCCTGCCTTCATGGTGGACGGCAACATGTCGATGATGTCGTCCTCCAGGCTCGAGTACGCCGACCCGAAGGCGTTGCGGTCGTAGCCGTCTCGCGGCTGCTCTTCGCAGACCTTCAGCCCGCGCCAGGTCTCGGCATCCGCCGGGCAACCCTCCGGCTCTACTGGCTGAACGTTGGGGATGTAGCCGCCTGGGTTCGAGGTCGATTCGCAGGCGACCCCGTCGTTGTTGCTGTCGCTCGAGCGGCTGCGCTCAAGCCACTCGTAGATGACGCCGGTGCCATCGCGGTCGTCCTGGTACGCGGGCAGCCTCAGGCCTTGATCTCCACTCCGGCCGTCTCTGGCTTCCGCACACGTTAGGTCGCCGTTGCCGTTGAGGTCCCAGTACGAGAATTCGTCACGCGATTGCGCAGACGCCAGCTGTGCCAGCAGCAGCACCAGAGCAGCGACCAGCGAGGCCGTGAGTCCGTGTTTCGAGCGGTTTGGCATGGGTGTCCCTTCCGATTCTGCACACGAGGAGGTTGTCGAGGAGGCGCAAGGGCGAGTCGAGTCGACTATTCGAGAAGACGAAGTAGGGAATCGTCGGGCAGGAGCTGCTCGCGGCTCGAGTCAACGGACGTCATCTGGCCATTGCTCTCGGGCTAGGCGCTCGGCTGCGTTCATGTGCAGCTCGAAAACCGGAGGGATCGACTGCCTCGCGTCCGAGTCGGGTCACGGGAAACCGGTCGTAGTGCCGACCACCCTCGAACCAGTACGACTGGCCCTCAGACACGATCGAGATCTGCCCGCCGATGCAGCATGACACCTGAACTTCCGAAGGCTCGAAACGGCCATTCGCCGTCGACGTGGGCCGGCGTGAGCATCAGCGGAGGGAGAATCACCTCCGCAACGAGCCCTCATGGCGACGATGAATGGGATCCCGACGAGCGCTGCGACCCGCAGCTTGACCTTCGCCGGGGTAGTATATGCCTTGTCATGCGGTTTCCGATCACGATCGACGGTATCGCCTGCACACGCATCGCGGTCATGCTGATCCCGTCGTACACGGCTCGGCGCCCAGCGAGGCGTCGGAATAGTGGGGTTCCTCACCGCCGTCTCGCCGTGCCCCGGTTTCTGAGGGGCCAGCTCAGAACGACAGGCCACCGCGCAACTGCACCGAGTGGGTCGCCCCGGTGCCGAGTCGCTCGAGGCGGAGCCCGCTGGCGGCGATGCCGTCGAGCGCGGGGATCACGCCGATCGGCCCGGCGGGTCCCGGCCGAGTCGAGGTTCTCGGTACCGAAGTCGTGCTGGCGGCCTCATGCATCCCCTTATTTTTCTTTGTTTCTAACATCAAATTACACCGAAGACCCCTCGATACACCCGCTGTTCCAGGAGCATCTCTCCGAACGTCTCCATCAACGGACGAATCCGGTCATCGGGCCAATTGGGAAGATGGTGATACAGCATCAACCCCTGCCGAAACAACGAATGCGTCCGCCGCTTCACGGTGTTCGCCTTCAACCAGCGGTCATAGCCGATGCGCTCGCCCGCTGCACCCAGCAGCGACAGCATCGCGATCGCCAATGCACTGATCAGCAACAGCCGGTCCCGCCGGTCCGGGCGCGAAACGTGCATCGACGACAGGCCCATCCCGAAGCGCATGTCCTTGATGTCCCGAAAGCCCGCTTCAATCCCCCAGCGCTTGCCGTAGTACCGAATCAACACCGGCGTCGGCACGGTCGCTTCGCTGGCCACCAAGCACCACGGTTCGTCCATCTTCCGATCGTGTACACACACGACCACGCCCACCGGCAGCTCGTGAGCATCGGTCACCCGAGCGCCCACCAACCGCCGCGCACGCCCCCCAGCGCCGACCCACGCTGCGGCCGGTCGCCGCTCGCCCCGCGCATTCGTCACGTAGATGTCTCCGCGCAACCGAATCACGTATTCAAAGGTCAGTTCCTCCGTCAGTGCGTAGAACAGCTTGCAATCCGCAAAGCCCCGATCCGCCACGACCGTGACCTTCACCCCCGCCGGCAGTACCTCCCGCAACCGGCACAGCACTTCGTACTCGTAGCGGCGCTGGTTGCCCTTCAGGGTCGACGACGCCACGGTCTTCCACAGCAGGGGCGTCGCGCGCCCGTGGCCTGTCAACATCGACAGCACAATAGTGTCCTGCCCGTCCGCGGCAAAGCTCGTCCAATCCAGCGCGACGATTACTTCCTTGCGAGCACCAACAATGTACGGCGTCCAATAGGCGAAGAAAGTCCCGACATCAACCCCTCGATTGCTCAGGAGCCGATCCACCTGTTTCACACCATGCTTGGTCAACGTGCCCATGGCCTGGGCCAAGCCACGCCCCACCGCATGGATCGCCAGCGACGCACTCGCCAGCACGCCCAAGGTGGCATTGGCCAACGACAGCACCCGTTTGGCATGCAAATCGCCCTCGTACAAGGTGGTTACGAAGTTCAGAAGATCGTGTCTCTGGAGCAGTCGGTTGCGAGATGTTGGCGGCTTCTGATGTAAGCGCATGGGTCAACATACTAACCCAGGCGCGCGACATTGTGCAAAGTCCATCCCGTCGGAGATGTTTGTTCCACCGAACGGTTTCGTCTTATTGATTCACGTGATAAAATGAGGGGATCTCTGAGGCTGGCGGCTCCAATTGTCGAGCATGCGGCTCCGGGCCGTTCCCGGTGCCAGCTTTGAAGGCGTCCTGACGTCGTCGCACGGGACTACCGTGCCGTTAGACCGTGAACATGGCTGCGTTACTGCCGGAGGCCTTTGGCCGCCGGCAGGCCAGCCGGAGGGGCGGCCGGCCCGGTTCCAGCTCCGCCGCCCGCCTTCAACGGATATAGTTACCTTGAACCGATACCTCTAGCCGACGAACCCAGCCCATCTGCAGCTCCCGCGCCGCTGGGGCGACCTGCGAAGCACAAGAGGGACTCGGTGGCCCGTCCGACCGCGGGGCCGAACCGCTGGCGACGGTCATCCGATCGCTCGCTACTCGGTTGCGGCCAGCACCATGAAGTCCTCGACGCACAGACCCTCCGCGTCTTCGCACCTGCCCTGCCGAAGCCCGAGCAGAGACCCGTCCGTGAACCTGAACGTGGCGACCGGTTCTCCATCCACCTGGACGCTCACGCGATCGGCAACCTCGAAGTCCGGGTGAGCGTCGAGGACAGGCTGGCCCTGGTATCCGTTCCGCATCAGGTAGTTGACCGCTTCGGCGTGTGTCACCTCCCCGGCGTGTGTGTTCGGTGCGTTCCAGCTCGCGTCTTCGGCCATCGTGCCCCCGGGGGGAGCGCATCCGATCCATGCTGCCGCGCACACCGCCGCCGATCCAATGATGATCTTCCGCATGATGCTCTCCTGTTCCTGATTCCGCCCGTCCGGCGGTGGAGCTTAGCGTACCCGATGACAGTCCGTCTCCGGCGAGTCGGTTTTCTTGGTGTCGCCGTCACCGCACCTCTACCCGTCGCCACGCCCCGAACAGGGCGTCGGCCATCTCATCGGGCGTCGAGTAGGGCCTGCCGAAGACGCTGAGCGTCATGGCGTGGCCCAGGTGGAGATCGCTCCACAACCACACCTCCGCGTGGTCCTGCTCGTGGAACTCACCCGGCTGCATGCGCCTCGATGCAGAGAGCAGTTGCCACAAACCCCGGCGTTCGTCTGACCCGAGACCGAGGTTGCCGACCTCGTACCGAAGCTCCGTCTCGTACAAGACCTTCAGGCTTTCAGCCGTCACGACGGCTACCTCCAATCCTGAGCAGTTCGCTCAGTTCGGCCGGATGGCAGTCGACGGTGATGCGCACATGGTCCTCTCCCTCCGGTGTCGACCCAGTTGTGGCTGCAGATCGCGCGGCTCTTGGGGGCGCGCCGCCACGGTCAGAACGTGACGCCGCCGCGCACCTGAACCGAGTGCGCCGCGTCGCCGGGGTCGAGGCCCGGTCCGACGTGGGGCTGGAGGGCGCACCGCCCCCTGACGCCGCCCGTTCCCGTGCGGGGACGGCTGGTGTCGGACTGGGGCGGTTGGTGTTTATGCGGCGTCGCGGTCGCGGCGCCCGGCCAGGAACCCGTCGAGGGAGCCCTCGAGCTTCGCCATGCGCTCGCGGTTCTCGGCGAGCTCCTGGTGCACGCGGTCGAACCGCTGGTGCATCTCGCTCGTCAAGCTGTCGAACCGGCGGTTTGTCTCGGTTCTCAGGTTGTTGATCTCCTGGTTCGTTCCGTCGATCCGCTTGTTCGTGTCGTCGATCCGGGCGCCCAAGTCGGTCTTCATGTCCCTCATCTGCGCGGCGTTCGTCTCGAACTGCTTGCCGATGTTCGTCGTCAAGATGCGCAGCATCAGGCCCATCACACCGATAATCCCGATCCCGCTGCCGACGATGGACACGACGATCGCCGTTGTCTCGGTCATGCTTGCTCCACGATATCACGCGGCGTGCTGCTGCTTCGTCAGCATCCGGCCGTCGGCCGCGCCCCGATCATGGCACCGACCACGACCCCGACGATCTCCCAGTCCGCGGTGGTTCCGTCGATCACGATCGGCTTGTGCTCAGGGTTGCTGCTGCGCGGCTGCAGCTCGATCCGCTCGGGATCGGCCCGGTGGAAGCACTTCAGCGTGACCTCCTGCCCGATCCGTGCGATCACCACGTCGCCCTCGTTCGGCTCGGGGTTCCGCCTCACCGCCACGATGTCGCCCGACCCGTACCCGACGCGGTCCATGCTGTCGCCCTGGACGATCAAGTAGAAGTCGGCCTGCGGGTGGATCCGGCGCGACAGCGTTTCGGGTACGCGGAAGCTCGCCGCGGTCTCGTCGGCAAGGGCCGGCGTGCCCGCGGGGACCGTCGGCAGCGTGTCGGGGTCGAACACGGGCATGCCCTCGCGGAGCAGCACGATCCCGCGGTCCATGCCGGGTTTCAGCTCGATCCAGCCCTTCCTCTCGAGAGCTTCCAGGTGCGTCTTCACCGCGGTAGGGAAGGTGAGCCCCACGCTCTGCGCCAGCTCCGTACGGGACGGCGGTACTCCGCAGCGATCTACGTACTCGCGGATCTTCTGCAGCACCTCGTGCTGGCGCTCGGTGAGCTGGGTTCCTTTCATCGCCCGGTCGGTCCCTCTTGACAGCCCGATTTGGTACTGCTGTAATACTGTTCGTGTGGATACCGGCCGCACAGACAGCGCCGTCGGTGACCGCTGTTCGCAGCGACCGTGTTCAAGTGTAGCACGGCCGGGGCCGGCCTTCGTAGCGCCGGTCCCGTGCGGTTGACCGGCGTTCGGCTGGGCCCGCGCTCGCGGTTCGCGGCGAGACGCCGCGCTGGCGGTTCGGGATTCGTCGGGGCTTGGCAGTGCCGGCGCCGAGTTCGGAGAGGAGGTAGTGATGCGCATGGAATTGCTCCGGGGGGAAGGCGATGCCAGGGTGTTGCGCGTCAGCGCGCTCTTGCCCGACGGGTCCCCTTCGGTGGTTGAGGTCTTCGGCCCTCGGGGCTGGCGAGATCACACTGTCGGGGTACGTGGTCCCGGTGGCCGGCGTCGGGCAGAAACTGCCGGCGGCGCGGCGGCGCGGGCTGACCGTCGCGGTCGTGCCGCGAGGGAACGAGGACCAGCTCGAAACCCGCTTCGGGGCGACGTCGCGCGCGAACTCACGGTGCGCCCGGTGCGCCGGATCGACGAGTTTCTGGAGCTTGTCCTGCGCCCGGCGGAAGCCGTGTGCAGCCCAGCGGTCGACTCGGCCGCTCCGTTGCGGGCGGCACTCGCCGCTGGAGTTCCGGAGTGATGGTCCAGAGGTTCCCGTTCGCTCTCGGTTGGTGCCCGATCGGGTCGAGCAAGCACCGCTGGCAGCTGCAGGACTGTGTCGATGTCGCCGAGGCGGCCCGCCTCGCAGCGGGCCTGGCGGGTTTTGACGGGGCGGCCGGTGGCGGGTGTACGACATGGTGACGGTCCCGGCGCGTGCCGGCACCGTCAAGCTCGTGCGTCGCCCTGTCGTCGCGGAGGGCGTGGCCCGCCCGGGGGCGGGCTGAGCGGTCGGTTTCCTGCGGTCGCGGTCGTCGGACCGCGGGGTTGTCTTCTTCAGCGAGGAGGTTCGTCGTGAGTGCTGTGTCCGTCTATCGCGTGGGTGGTGTGGGTGCTGATCCGTCGCACGTGTTCGGCGGCGGGGCTCACGATGCCGACCTGCCTCGTGCAGCTTGGCTCGGGTGGCTGCCCCTGACGACGGTGGATTTCGCCGGGCCGGACATCGCGTTGGCGGATGACCAGTGGTTGACCGCCCCCCCAGGTCGGTCGGAGGGCGGTCGTGTCCGTCCGGGTGATCTCGTCAGCGCCGTCGATGCGGCGGGCGAGCTGCTCGCCCGCCGTGCTTCCGGGCTGGCCGCGTACGCGCAGCGCCCAGGGGATGTCAGCGTCGATGGGCGGCTCTGGGCATCGTCGGTCGCGGCCTCGGTGGCCGACGATCTGTCCGCGCAGCTCGATGGCCTGTGCGCCATTCACGAGACCTTGGTGGAGTGTCTTGGCGAGGTGGATCGGGAGCGGAAACTCCGCGGCGGCGGTCAGTCCGCTACGCATGGCGACTCGCTTGTCCGGCAGCGCTACGGCCAGGCCGCTCGGGATCTTGAGGGGCACCACCTTCGGCTGCATCTGCTGCTTGAAGCGGCGGTCCGGATCGGGGTGTTTAATCCCGCCGCCGCTCGCGGCTGACCCGTGGCCGTGGGGGTATCCACGGGCTGTCTGGTAGACCTTCTACTGGACTGAGGTGGGCTGGTGTCGATCGGCCGATGCTTCGTGGATCAAGCGGTGCGTTGGGTGCGGACCGTGTCGTCGTGGACCGTTGCTTGTTCGGTTCCGGAATCTCCATTGTCGCCCGCACTGTTGAAGCCGATCACCATTGTGATCCCGAGCGCCTTGCAGAGCTCGTCCGCGCGGTCGATGCTCGGTCTCTGGCGCCTCAGCAGCAATCCTCGGAATGCGTCGGCCGGCAGGCGTGCTTCTCTCGCCGCCTGTTCGCCGTTGAGCCCTTGTCTTGCCAGCTCGGTCTCGATGAGTCGTGCGAGCTGGTCTGTAGCTGATCTGTTCACGACTGTGTGCTCTGGGGGCATCTTGCTTCCATCCTTCGTGGGGTGCTTCCCTGGTCTCTGACAATGCGCTGGTAAGTGTAGTAGCGTTGTCCCTGTGCCGACGCAGGGCGCACAAGCCGGGAGAGCCGTTAGGAGTTTCTGCACTTATGTGCCTCTGGAGTTCGTTGAATGCTTGATTCCAAAGCTGCTATGTCGTCGACCCGTACGAGGCTGGTGGGGAATGCCGCGCGTTGGCCGGTCCATCGTGTGCAGCCATCCGCGTGTAGGAGGTGGTAAATGAATCCGTTCGCTAACAGTCGTCCACAGTCTTGGACCCCTTCTGTGGATCCGGAACTGTGGAAACCGCTATTGATTCGATGGCGGTGTTGGAAGCCAAGGCTCGCGTCTGCGTTCGGTCGCCGGCGGGATTCTGGTGGATTGGGTTGTCGAGGGAGGGTGCGCCGGAAGCCTGACGGCTCCCGGCGCTAGGTCGAACACTCCAAGGGTCTGTCTCTAGCAGGCCCGCGGAGCGCACAGCGGCGCGGGAGTGCTCCCGGCCACGGTCCTTCTGCGATCCTGCCTGTTCGAGCAGGTTCCGTCAAGGTCGGGGCGTGGTCGGGGGCCTTTCCAGCCGCAGGGAAGGTTCACGTGGGTTCACCTCGAAAGCGGCGATACTACAGGCTCACAGAGCGCGTCTGCCAGCAGGCCGGCCCCGGGTGGCATGGCGATGGGTTCGGCCTGTACTTGGACGTGCGTCCTAGCGGTAGCCGGGCCTTCGTTCAACGCTTGGTCATCGACGGCCGACGGCGGGATCTCGGTCTTGGGGGTTTCCCGGTCACCAGCCTTCGCGCCGCTCGTGAGAAGGCCATGGAGCATCTGCGCCTCAGAAATCGGGGCGTTGACCCGGTCGCCCATCGCCGGCGCCAGAGTGGTGCGCCGACCGTGCTCGAGCTTCTCGAGGTGGTCATCAAGGCGCGCAAGAGCTCTTGGCGCGGTGCTCTGACTGAGGCCTCTTGGCGACGCGATTTTGAGCGCTACGTGTTTCCCGCTGTGGGCAGCACCCCTGTAGACCGCGTCTCCGTCCGGGATGTCTCTCGCATTGTCGAGCCTCATTGGCTGGGGCGGGGCTCCGTCGGGTACTCCGTGCGTCAGCGGCTTGACGTTCTCTTCCGGCGCGCCGTGGTCCTCAAGTACCGGACTGACAATCCCGCTCACGAGCTCTTGGATTTGCTCCGCGACGTGCGGCGGGAGCCTGACCATCGTCCCAGCCTTCCTCACGCCCAGTTGCGGTCAGCACTCGAGGCACTGCGGGCGTCGTCGGCGCCCGAGGTCGTCAAGGACGTTCTTGGTTTTCTCGTTTTGACGGCTGCTCGCCTCTCTGAGGCGACGGGTTCTCTCTGGTCAGAGATGAACTTCGACAAGTCCATGTGGAGTATCCCCGGGTCGCGCATGAAGGCCGGGCACAACCACGACGTCCCGCTTTCGATGCAGGCGCTCGAGGTTTTGCAGCGAGTCCGCGTTCCCGGTGGTGACCCGTTTGTTTTTCGTTTCCGACGGCCGGATGGAAAGCAGGGTCCTGTCAGCGGAGAGTCCTTGAACTACTGGCTGCACAAGTTCCAGCTGCGCGATAGTGACGGCCGACAGGCTGTGGTTCACGGTTTTCGCTCGAGTTTCCGTAGCTGGAATCTCGAGGTTGAGCGGGCTCCTGGCGAGGCTGCTGAGGCTGCCCTTGCTCATCGAGGAAGTTCCATTGTTCGGGCCTACCTCCGAGACGGTCCGCTATTCAACGTTCGCGTCCAGCTCATGCAGGCCTGGGCTGATTATGTGCTCCCTCGGTCGTCGAGGGGCTTCTCGCGTTGAACAT
Source organism: Vicinamibacterales bacterium (assembly GCA_965215895.1). Classification (GTDB taxonomy): domain Bacteria; phylum Acidobacteriota; class Vicinamibacteria; order Vicinamibacterales; family UBA8438; genus JAJEEA01. The sequence continues at coordinate 35,165 of CBDCEY010000005.1, forward strand.
TTCGTCCCACATCTGTACGTTATTGGGGGTCGGTAGCGCAAATCGCCTAATCCGTAAGTTACTCCGAAATAGTCACTTAAAGCTGCATCGCTTGAGCAGCATAGGCTTTCTGCGCGTTTCTAGCGCGCCCTGCGCTACCCCCGCCGAGGCATGGAGCACCCTGTTCGAAGTGCACGGGCGCAAGGAGGCCGGACACCCCGACAACGTGAAGCTGCGATTCATCCTCGACTCTAACCCGGATTATGCGTGAAGGTGTTGATTCTGGGAGAGACACAAGGGCCTCCGTGTGGTACAAACGTAGTGTATATAAACGTTTAGCCACGACGGAGGCCCCTGCGTGACACCTGACACGATACCACAGAGTGTTCTGTTTCCGGATCTGTTCGACAAGCCCCTCGTCGCCACGTTCAACCAGGAGCACGCGAGTTCCGACGGCGGCGCCGTCCTGCTCAAGGCGGCCGAGCGCGTGTACGGCTTGGTCAAGGCGTTCGCCCGGTGTCTGGCCGACAAACGCGCACCGGGGAAGATTCGGCACACGCTCGCGGACCTGATCGGCCAGCGGGTCTTCGGCATCGCGTGCGGTCATCCCGATGGCAACGATGCCGACCACTTGGCCGACGACCCCATCCACAAGCTGCTGCTCGGGCGGGACCCGGTGTCCGGCGCGCCCTTGGCGTCGCAACCCACGATCTCGCGATTCGAGAACGGCGCGCGCCGCAGCGTGCTCTACCGGATGGGGCGCGAGTTGGCAGCGTGCGTCATCGAGCGTCATCGGCGCCGCCTGCACGGGCGGGCGCGCCGGATCACGATCGATCTGGACCCGACCGACGACCTGACGCACGGGGCCCAGCAGCTCACGTTCTTCAACGGGCACTATGGCGGCTGGTGTTATCTGCCGATGCTGGGGTTTCTGAGCTTCGACCGCGAGGCGGAGCAGTATCTGTGCGCGGCGGTGCTGCGGCCCGGGAAGGCAGTGGCCGCCGACGGGACCCTCGGCCTGCTGTGTCGGTTGCTCCCGCTGTTGCGGGCCGCGTTTCCGCGGGCGCGGTTTCTCGTCCGGCTCGACGGGGGCTTTGCGACCCCGGAGATCTTCGATTTCCTGGATGCGGAGCCCCGGCTCGACTATGTCGTGGCGATGGCGAAGAACGCGGTGTTGCAGCGGCATGCGGAGTCCGCCATGCAGGTGGCCCGCGCGCAGAGCGAGGTCGGTGGCGAGACCGCGCACGTCTATACCGACACCCGCTACGCCGCCGGCACGTGGGACCACGAGCGCCGGGTCGTGATCAAGGCCGAAGTCGTTCGCCTCGGAGACCGCGAGCCGCGGGACAACCCGCGGTTCGTGGTGACGAATCTGCGGCAGACGCCGCGCTTCATCTATGAGAAGGTCTACTGTGCTCGCGGGGACATCGAGAATCGGATCAAGGAACTGCTCGATGGGCTGCAGATCGACCGCACGAGCTGCTGTCTGTTCCCGGCGAACCAGTTGCGCGTCTTCCTGACCGCCGCGGCCTACGTGCTCATGCAGGAACTGCGATTGCGGGCGGCGCGTACTGCGTGTGCCCGCAGCCAGGTAACGTGGCTGCGCGACCGGCTGCTGAAGCTGGGGGTCCACGTCGTCCGCTCGGTCCGCCGCGTGGTTCTGCATCTGCCGCGCTCGACGCCGCACCTCGAGGCGTGGCGGCACATCGCACTCGCGCTGGGCGCGCGCGCCGGATAGCCCACCCGTTGCGCCGCGCCCACCTGCTTCCTGGGCGGCATGGGCCGCTCCGCCGGCGGGGCTGTCGCTGCCCAACCCTCGCGTCCGTCATGCCCCCCCCGGTCGGCTGCTCAACCCCGGCTCCGCTTGCAGGCGACGATGTCCGAGACCCATTCCTGCGCCGATCACGCCCTTTGGCGGTCGAATCTGGACCTTCGTGAATAATGCAGGCTAAGGGACGGTCGGTACTACGCCGACACCGTGCTGAACGAAGTGCACGACGGGAAGACGCCGCTCGCTGCGGCGCTGCGCCGTTGCGGCCCGCCTCCGGACCTCAACAACCCCGAGGCCGGCTGAGACCGCGCCAGGACACGGAAGACGCGATGCACCTGCTGCGGAACATCCCGCCGGTGATGAACGGACGGCCCGTGACGGCGGAGACCGTCGTCAGGCTCCTCCGGTTCTGGCACCGGCGGGGTTACGACTGGACATCATGGACCACACGGCGGCCCCGCCGCCTCGCCGAGCTCGAAGGCGGGTCGGTGTACTTCGTGTGCCGCGGCGAGACGCTCTTCCGCTACCTCCTCAAGGACATCATGCCCGTCACCGACATCGCGCCCGACGCGGGCCCGAGATGGCGCAACGGCTGGGCGTTCGTGTGCGACACCGAGACCATCATGGTCGAGTCGAAGCGCGTCCGCCGCCTGCAGGGCTGGCGATACCTCGAGCCCACGGAGGCGCCCGCCGACATCCCCGCCGACGAGGAACCGAACGCGTGACACCCGACGAACTGAACGCCGAGTACGCCGAGCAGCTCCGGGACATGGCGAGGGCGCGCATCAAGCACGAGAACCCCCGCCACCTGCGCCGGATGGCCCGAGAGACCGCGCGGCGCCGCGGCGCGCGGCTGGCAGGGCCTGCCAGCGGGCACGAGATCGTCCTGTGGGCCGACCTCCACTTCGACGAGGACAGGATCCGCGTGGCGGCCGACCGGCCGTGGGCCGGCATCAAGGAGATGAACGCCGACCTGCGCCGGCGCTGGCACAAAGCGATGACGGCGGGAACGACGATGGTGTGCGGCGGCGACATGGGGGGCACGCGCACGATCACCAGACGCTGGAAACCGCCCTGCGCCGATCTCCCCGGCCCCTGGCACGCAGTCCTCGGGAACCACGACTTCACCCGATTCCTGGGGCGCGAGAAGCCGCTCGGAACCGAGCGCACGTCGATGAGCCTCGTGATCGCGACCGATCCCCCGCTGCTCGTGACCCACGTGCCGCTCCTCAGAGTGCCCGCCGGGTGCGTCAACGTCCACGGGCACGAGCACAACTTCAAGCAGCTCCGCCAGGGACCCTGGATCAACGTGAGCGTCGAGCAGATAGGCTACCGGCCGCTCGACGTGCGGACGGAAGTCCTGCCGCTGGCAAGAGCGCTGGTGGACGACCGGATACCCCCGGGCACGACGACGGCCGACCGGGTGGAATACACCCACCTCGTCGCCGGCACGACGAACCCGTGAAGACAGCCATCAGACGACTGCCCGGCCTGACGGCGAACGAGCGCCACTGGCTCGACAGCTACGTGCGCCGGTTGAAACAGAGCCTCGGCCCCGAACTGAAGCGGGTCGTGGTCTACGGATCGAAGGCCCGCGGGGACGCGGGACCCGAAAGCGACCTCGACATCCTGGTCCTCGTCGAGAGCGGAACGAACGACGGGAAGACGCCCCGAGACGCGGAGAACGCGGCGTGTACACCGAGGATCACCGCGGACGACCGGAACGTGAACCACAGCGTCACCGCCTGCACCGAGACCAGCTGGCTCGAGAGCCTGGCGTGCGAGCTGCCGTTCCCCAGAAACGTCGAGGCCGAGGGCGTGCAGATCCATCCGGTCTACCGCCCGGCGAAGCTCCCACCGGGGGAGCGGCCACCGTTGACGCCGACGGGAATCCGGAACGCCGTGCCGATCTGGCTCAGGAGAGCGAGGGAGAACCTCGAGAGCATCAAGTTCGAGAGAAGACTGATCGAGGAGCAGGAGCTCAACTGGACGGGAGCGATCGGCCGAGCCGCGTTCGACGCCGTGTTCTTCTGCGCGATGGCGTGGTGTCTGACGAGGCGCGTGAGCGTCCTGCAGCGCAGGAACCTCGCGACAGACGTCGAGCGGCACCTGATCAAGCCCGGACTGCTCGATGCGAGCTGGAGCGACCGCATCCGCGAACTCGCCGCCGCATGGACGGGCGAAAGAAGCTCGCCGAGCCGGGAACGGCGAGAGACCAGCCTGCAGGACATGGATCGCTGGGACGCCAGCGCCCGCGAGTTCCACGAGATCGCGCGTCGCGCGATCTCGGCCTCGGGCGTGGACGTCGGCACCGACGAGGACACCGGGATCGAGGAGATCAAAGATCAGCCAGCGTGAACTCCGAAAGGTGTGGATCGAGAAGTACAAGAACGACCCGCGCGCCCAGGCGTGCGCTGCGATCGCCCACGGCGACATGGCGCTGCTCGACACCGTCCTGCTGACGAACGGGAAGGCTGCGACCGCCCCGATCCGGGGGCCGATCGAAGGACACCCGACGACCGCCCTCATCCAGGCCTCGATCGCCGGCGACTCGGCGTCGGTCGAGCGCCTGCTCAAGGCCGGCGCCGACCCCAACGACAAGGCCGCGACGTACAGCTACACGCCCCTCGGGTGGGCCGTCACCGCCCAGAGCGTGACAAGCGTCCGCCTCCTGATGGACTACGGAGCGAAGCCCGACTACAACGAAGACCTGCAGGACATCGCCGTCAAGAGCGCGCAACGGATGAGCCAGAGCCGCCTCCTGGAATTCCTCATCGAGACGTTCGCGCCGTCGGGCGAGGCGCTCGTCGGGGCGATCGATCGCCACAACGTCGAGTGGGTCGAGCTGATACTGGAGGCGGGCGCCGATCCGAACGAGATCTCGGTACGGGCCTGCGGCCGGCCGCTGCTGGCCGCCCTGAAGGCGCCGGGCGACGACCGGCCGAGCAGCATCGGCCAGCAGATGGTGAGAGCGCTCGCGAAACACGGCGCGGATCTCAACGAGCCGATCGGCGTGCAACAGAAGAACAACCCGACGCCGCTCGAAGCGGCCTTCGAGCTGCCGCGTACTGGGCGATCGAGCCCCTGATCGAGCTTGGCGCCGACCTCGAACACACGATCACTTGGATCAGCCGGAGAACCGACGGCTTCCGCACGGCGGCAGAAGCCGCGGCGGCCCGGGTGGCCGCGGTCCTGCTCGAGACGTACGCCACCCGCCAGACGGCGAAGCCGAAGGCCGGCGACACCAGCCGGTAAGTCGCACACCCGACGCCCGCCCCCCCGAGCAAGGAGAGAACGCGATGGAATCGACGAGCCCGCCGAAGTACGCGCGCGACGACCCGCACATCGCGCGGATGGTGATGACCCCGCAGGGCTGGATGCCCGGCGGATCATGCTGGTGCGGCGCCGCCGGCCGCGACCACCTGCGCCAGAAGGCCCCCGGCAAGTGGCGGTGCACGAAGTGCAACACGAGGTACCGCCAGCGCGGAGACCGCGACGGCCTCTTCCTCGTCTCCACAGCCTAGACGGCCCGGTTCAACCACGACCAGCGCCGGCGCGGCGCGGTGGTAGACTGGGCGCCAAACAACCTCCAGACGAGAGTCATGATGATCGACGCCAGGAAGAACCGCGCGGCTGGCGGACAGCTGGAATCAGACCGCTTGGCGGCCGCGGTCAACATGGTGGCCGAGCGGTACAACCCCGACCAGATCATCCTGTTCGGCTCTGCAGCCCGCGGAGAGATGACCGACGACAGCGACATCGACCTGCTCGTGATCAAGAACCACGGACGCCCCGGGACGATGCACCGGGACCGCATACGGCTGAACGGCGACCGGATCGATGTTGTCCAGATGAAGCGCGAAGATGTGGTGCTCCACCGGCGGACGGCGGCCACGATCCAGGCAGCAGCGCTGAGCGAGGGGATCACCGTACTGTCAAGGGCCAACGGCCTCACGGCCGTGCCGACCGGAGAAAGCTGGTTCACCGACGAGAGCGGCATGGTCAAGAGCAGCAAGCTGAAACCGGACGAGAGCGCGCGGTTCCTGCGGCGAGCGGTCAAGAAGTGGAACAGCAGCAACCTGGCAGAGAACGACGATGAAACGAGGTGCTACCTCAGGCACCAAGCAGTCGAGCAGTGCCTGAAAGGGCTGATCACCGCCCAAGGACGAAGCTTCAAGCACGTGCACGAACTCGACGAGCTGTGGACAACCGCGGAAAGCGAGGGCGAGTTGATCCAGGCTGCACGGGACGACACCGTGATAGAACGGCTCGCCGAGTACGCCGGACACGGAAGATACGCGGAAGAGGACCCCGACGCAGACCAGCGCATGCTTGCTGACAGCCAGGAACTCGTGGACAAGGTCGTCAGCTACAGCCAAGAGGCAATCCCCCGGCTCACTCGGGACACCAACGCCGCCCTGTCCAAGACACCCAAGCTCAGCGGTAGCGGCTCATCTTGATTCCGGTCGACGTGAGGACCTGTCCAGCCCACTGAACATCGACCGCAAGCGCGTCACCCAACGCTACTGCCAGCCCTTCACCATCCAGATCCGCAGCGTACCCGGCGTCTTTGGACGCACCGGATCCGCCAAGCCGAAGGCGCCGCAATCCCGATCGGCACCGTCTCCGCGATCCCGCCCAACCGGAACGGAACCGGGCACGCGTTCGCTGTGCTCGCAACGACGACCCTTTCGGAAACGAGCGAGAGATCCACGAGCCCGCTCGGCGACCACGTGCCGAAGGTTTCCAGAAGCCACCGGAGCGAGCCCCGCCGCACACACGGGTGCGACCACAGGCGATGCCGACAAAAAAGCCGAAATACGAAACACCGAGCGGAATGCGCCAGCGCGGCTGGACGCCGACGTTTGATCAGCGGCTTCCTCGGCGAACCCGACGAGTTCTTCGAGAACCCCCACTACAAGTCCGCCGCACCGATGCGCGCGTACCTGATCGACCGCGTACAAGCCGCCGAGAACGACCCGGCAGCAGCCGCGGCGCTGGCCAAGGTGCTGCAGAACCGCGAGACGCGGTCGGCGGCCGCGAAGCGAGGCGCAGACACCCAACGCGAAAACCTGAGCGAGTGGGCGATGAACACGCCGCTGGCGTGGCTGCCCGGAACACCGGACACAGAAGAAGAAGCCAGGAGGGCCGGGACCGAAGCGCGTGGAACGCGCGACAACTGCAGCGCGGCCGCTACGACGCCAGCGGCGAAGACGCGAGCCTGGCGCACCAGGACCGCTGGGCGGAAAACTACCTGCGCCACGAATGCATCGACTACGAGACAGCGCTGGCCCAACTGCACGGACGGTGCGGAAAGGACGAGGCGTACGAGCTGCTGAGAAGACGGGTGGACGAGATGATCAGAACACGGTTCCCGACACTGGGCGCGGTACCAGAGAAACGACCGGCTAATTATCCAAGAGAGAAATGGGAGCGAAGCCTCAAGAAGGCGATGCAGCAGGCGCTCGGCGACGAAGCGTACCATCAGTTCCGAGCAACGCGCGCCGACGGCCCCTACTCCGTAGAAGCATTCCGGGAAGACGTCCTGAAACCCAAGCTCCTCAAGGCGGTGGAGACGAACAAGAAGCTGATCGTGAACCTCGACGGCCGCAAGTACAGGTACCCCTGCGATGGCTTCATTCGGCATTCACGAAGCTCACGTACGATCTCGGCGCCGAAGCCGCGGAGCACCTAGCCTGCATTATTCACGAAAGTCCAGATTCGACCGCCAAAGGGCGTGATCGGCGCAGGAATGGGTCTCGGACATCGCTGCCTGCAAGCGGAGCCGGGGTTTGAGCAGCCGACCGGGGGGGCATGACGGACGCGAGGGTTGGGCAGCGACAGCCCCGCCGGCGGAGCGGCCCATGCCGCCCAGGAAGCAGGTGGGCGCGGCGCAACGGGTGGGCTATCCGGCGCGCGCGCCCAGCGCGAGTGCGATGTGCCGCCACGCCTCGAGGTGCGGCGTCGAGCGCGGCAGATGCAGAACCACGCGGCGGACCGAGCGGACGACGTGGACCCCCAGCTTCAGCAGCCGGTCGCGCAGCCACGTCACCTGGCTGCGGGCGCACGCAGTACGCGCCGCCCGCAATCGCAGTTCCTGCATGAGCACGTAGGCCGCGGCGGTCAGGAAGACGCGCAACTGGTTCGCCGAGAACAGACAGCAGCTCGTGCGGTCGATTTGCAACCCATCGAGCAGTTCCTTGATCCGATTCTCGATGTCCCCGCGAGCACAGTAGACCTTCTCATAGATGAAGCGCGGCGTCTGCCGCAGATTCGTCACCACGAACCGCGGGTTGTCCCGCGGCTCGCGGTCTCCGAGGCGAACGACTTCGGCCTTGATCACGACCCGGCGCTCGTGGTCCCACGTGCCGGCGGCGTAGCGGGTGTCGGTATAGACGTGCGCGGTCTCGCCACCGACCTCGCTCTGCGCGCGGGCCACCTGCATGGCGGACTCCGCATGCCGCTGCAACACCGCGTTCTTCGCCATTGCCACGACGTAGTCGAGCCGGGGCTCCGCATCCAGGAAATCGAAGATCTCCGGGGTCGCAAAGCCCCCGTCGAGCCGGACGAGAAACCGCGCCCGCGGAAACGCGGCCCGCAACAGCGGGAGCAGCCGACACAGCAGGCCGAGGGTCCCGTCGGCGGCCACTGCCTTCCCGGGCCGCAGCACCGCCGCGCACAGATACTGCTCCGCCTCGCGGTCGAAGCTCAGAAACCCCAGCATCGGCAGATAACACCAGCCGCCATAGTGCCCGTTGAAGAACGTGAGCTGCTGGGCCCCGTGCGTCAGGTCGTCGGTCGGGTCCAGATCGATCGTGATCCGGCGCGCCCGCCCCTGCAGGCGACGCCGATGACGTTCGATGACGCACGCCGCCAACTCGCGCCCCATCCGGTAGAGCACGCTGCGGCGCGCGCCGTTCTCGAATCGCGAGATCGTGGGTTGCGACGCCAAGGGCGCGCCGGACACCGGGTCCCGCCCGAGCAGCAGCTTGTGGATGGGGTCGTCGGCCAAGTGGTCGGCATCGTTGCCATCGGGATGACCGCACGCGATGCCGAAGACCCGCTGGCCGATCAGGTCCGCGAGCGTGTGCCGAATCTTCCCGGGTGCGCGTTTGTCGGCCAGACACCGGGCGAACGCCTTGACCAAGCCATACACGCGCTCGGCCGCCTTGAGCAGGACGGCGCCGCCGTCGGAACTCGCGTGTTCCTGGTTGAACGTGGCGACGAGGGGCTTGTCGAACAGATCCGGGAACAGAACAGTCTGTGGTATCGTATCAGGTGTCACGCAGGGGCCTCCGTTGTGGCTAAACGTTTGTATACACTACGTTTGTACCACACGGAGGCTCCTGTGTCTCTCCCAAAACAACACCTTCACGCATAATCCGGGTTAGGACAGTGATCGATATAAACTTGCCAACTTCATCGGGGTAGCAGTTTGTAATTCCATTCCCCATGAAACCCGTCGCGGACCAGCGCGATTGCGTCCATCTCCTCCTTGGTCACCCTGACGCCCGTGGGATACTGGCCGGCGTTGAGTTCGGCCCGGACCCAGAGCCCGGTCTCCGTCCGGGTGTTCCCGATGCGGTCGACGATGGTCTCATACGTCGTCAACGGGGTGCCTCGCCAGTTCGCCGTGATGTGACAGAAGAGACGGTGCTCGATCTTGTTCCATTTGCTGGTGCCGGGTGGAAAGTGACTCACGTGGATGGTCAGTCTGGTCTCGTCGGCCAACTGTTGAAGCTCGTGCTTCCAGGCGCGCAACCGATACCCGTTGCTCCCACCCGCATCCGCCGTGATGAACAGGGCCGTGGCGTCGGGGTAGGCGTCACAGCCCATTTGCTGCCACCAATAACGAATTGACGCCACCGCGAAGGCCGGGGTGTCGTGGTCCCGTCCCACGCTCACCCAAGCTTCGTTGCGCGCCATGTCGTAGACGCCATACGGAATGGGTGCGGCTCTTCTTCGTAGAGGACTTTTTCGCCTGTTCATAGGCGTTTTTGCTTGTGGACGGGCTCTTCGGTGCGCCTTGCGCGGGGACAGCGCCCCCACCCGCCTGTTTTCGGGCAGCCAGCCCGACCTGATCACGGCGCCGGGGCGCTTCGGTCTGTCCCCTCCGGCGCCCCCCCTGGACATTCGCGCGGCGTTTTGCTACGGTGTCGTGGGAAGGGAGAAGCCTCTGCGATGGCCGTGGCGACGACGACGTTCTCGGGACGGGTCTTCAGCGTACGAGAGGTGACGCTAATCCGTGAGATTGTGCGGGACTGTGCGGGCTTGAGCCGGATGGAGCTGGCGCGCACCGTGTGCGAGCTCTTGCGGTGGCGGCGCCCGAACGGGAGGCTGAAGGCCCGGGAGTGCCGCGAGTTCCTGGAGCGGCTCGACGCGGGTGGTGCGCTGGTGCTGCCGGACAAGCGCCAGGGCCGTGCGACCGGGTCGGTCACCCGCGTGCCCCGGACGGCGGCGGGAGAGCCGGGGCGCCCGCTCGTCGGCAGCGTGCGCGATATCGAGCCGCTGCAGGTCGAGCGGGTGCGCGAGCCCGCCGAGCGCCTGCTGTTCCGGGAGCTGGTGGGACGCTACCACTATCTCGGGCACACGGTCCCGTTCGGCGCCCACCTGCGCTATCTGGTGTTTGCGTCGCAGCCGGCCCGGGCGGTGGTCGGCTGCCTGCAGTTCTCGAGCCCGGCGTGGCGCATGGCGGTCCGGGACCGCTGGATCGGCTGGGACGACGCGACTCGGGCGCGGAATCTGCAGCGCGTGGTCAACAACAGCCGCTTCCTGTTGCTGCCGTGGGTCGCGGTGAGGAACCTCGCCAGCGCGGTCCTGGCGCGCGGCCTCGGGCAGTTGGTGGCGGACTGGCCGCGCCACTACAAGCTCGAGCCCTGGCTGGTGGAGACGCTGGTGGACCCCCGCCGCCACCATGGGGGTTCGTACCGCGCCGCCAACTGGGTCGCGTTGGGCGCCACCAGCGGTCGAGGTCGGATGGATCGGTACGGCCGCCGCGCCGGCGAGGCGCCCAAGACGGTCCTGGTTTATCCTGTGGTCCGGGATGCGCAGCGTCGGTTGCGGGAGAGCTGAGCGATGCGAGCCGTCACCCCCCGCGCCGCTCGACCCGACCCGGCGCCGTATGCGGCGGCCGAGGTGGCCTTCGCCGAGGCCAAAGCGTACCTCTCTTCGCGCGAAGCACAGCAGATGAGCGAGAGCGACCTCGAACGGGAGCTGCACCGGCGGGGCCAGGAGTTGATGCGCAAGCTCCTGCAAGGGCACCTCGATCAACGCAGCCCGGGAGAGGCCGCCGGTCCGGTCGAGGGGGCCGACGGTGTCGAGCGCTCGGAGCGCCGGGTGCACGAACGCCACCTGGAGACGATCTTCGGCACGGTGCAGGTCGAGCGGGTGGGCTACGCGCGGGCTGGTCACGAGAGTCTGCATCCTCTCGATGCCGCGCTCAACCTGCCGGGGGAGCGTTACTCGCTCGAGGTGCGGCGCCGGGTGGCGGCGGCGGCCGCCTCGCGGTCCTTCGACGAAGCGCTGCTCGATCTGTCTCACAGCACCGGGGCGGAGGTGCCGAAGCGTCAGGCCGAACAGTTGGTGGTTCGCGCGGCTGAGGACTTCGACGCGTTCTACGAGGCGCGCCGTGCGGCGGAGGGCGAGCCGCCGCCCGAGGGGTCGGTGGTCGTGCTGACCTTCGACGGCAAGGGCGTGGTGCTGCATCGCGAAGACCTGCGCAAGGCGACGCGCAAGGCGGCCGAGAGGCGCCGGCAGCACCGGGAGCCGCTCTCCCGGTTCCACCGCCTCAAGCCAGGAGAGAAGAAGCACTCGAAGCGCATGGCGACGGTGGCCGCCGTCTACACGACCGGGTCGTTCGTGCGGAGCCCGGAGGACTTCCTGGAGAGCTTGATGCCCCGACAGCCGGGGGATAAGCCCAGGGATAAGCCCCGGGCCGTGCGGCCGCGGCCGGTGGCGAAACGGGTCTGGGCGCTCATGCATCCCCTTATTTTTCTTTGTTTCTAACATCAAATTACACCGAAGACCCCTCGATACACCCGCTGTTCCAGGAGCATCTCTCCGAACGTCTCCATCAACGGACGAATCCGGTCATCGGGCCAATTGGGAAGATGGTGATACAGCATCAACCCCTGCCGAAACAACGAATGCGTCCGCCGCTTCACGGTGTTCGCCTTCAACCAGCGGTCATAGCCGATGCGCTCGCCCGCTGCACCCAGCAGCGACAGCATCGCGATCGCCAATGCACTGATCAGCAACAGCCGGTCCCGCCGGTCCGGGCGCGAAACGTGCATCGACGACAGGCCCATCCCGAAGCGCATGTCCTTGATGTCCCGAAAGCCCGCTTCAATCCCCCAGCGCTTGCCGTAGTACCGAATCAACACCGGCGTCGGCACGGTCGCTTCGCTGGCCACCAAGCACCACGGTTCGTCCATCTTCCGATCGTGTACACACACGACCACGCCCACCGGCAGCTCGTGAGCATCGGTCACCCGAGCGCCCACCAACCGCCGCGCACGCCCCCCAGCGCCGACCCACGCTGCGGCCGGTCGCCGCTCGCCCCGCGCATTCGTCACGTAGATGTCTCCGCGCAACCGAATCACGTATTCAAAGGTCAGTTCCTCCGTCAGTGCGTAGAACAGCTTGCAATCCGCAAAGCCCCGATCCGCCACGACCGTGACCTTCACCCCCGCCGGCAGTACCTCCCGCAAGCGGCACAGCACTTCGTACTCGTAGCGGCGCTGGTTGCCCTTCAGGGTCGACGACGCCACGGTCTTCCACAGCAGGGGCGTCGCGCGCCCGTGGCCTGTCAACATCGACAGCACAATAGTGTCCTGCCCGTCCGCGGCAAAGCTCGTCCAATCCAGCGCGACGATTACTTCCTTGCGAGCACCAACAATGTACGGCGTCCAATAGGCGAAGAAAGTCCCGACATCAACCCCTCGATTGCTCAGGAGCCGATCCACCTGTTTCACACCATGCTTGGTCAACGTGCCCATGGCCTGGGCCAAGCCACGCCCCACCGCATGGATCGCCAGCGACGCACTCGCCAGCACGCCCAAGGTGGCATTGGCCAACGACAGCACCCGTTTGGCATGCAAATCGCCCTCGTACAAGGTGGTTACGAAGTTCAGAAGATCGTGTCTCTGGAGCAGTCGGTTGCGAGATGTTGGCGGCTTCTGATGTAAGCGCATGGGTCAACATACTAACCCAGGCGCGCGACATTGTGCAAAGTCCATCCCGTCGGAGATGTTTGTTCCACCGAACGGTTTCGTCTTATTGATTCACGTGATAAAATGAGGGGATCTCTGAGGTCTGGGCGAGTCTCGAACGGGAGCCGTGGGAGGTGGTCGCGGAGGCGACGCTGGAAGCGGAGCGCCAGGACCCCGAGCACGCCAAGCGCTGGGTCGTGCTCGTCGACGGGGCCGAGCCGCAGCTCGACCTCGTGGAAGCGGGCGCCGCCGCCTACGGCGTGGACGTCACGGTGATACTCGACATCATCCACGTGGTCGAGTATGTCTGGAGGGCGGGGCGGGTGTTCCATCGCGAGGGGAGCCCCGAGTTGACTCACTGGGCCTGGACGCGCGTGCGGAGCATTCTCGAGGGCAAGGCCAGGAAGGTGGCGGCGGCGATGCGGCGCGCGGCGACCGTCGCCGGCTTCTCGAAGGACACCCGCAAGCCGGTCGACAGGTGCGCCGACTACCTGCTGAAATACGCGCCGTATCTGCACTACGACCGCTACCTCGCGGCAGGCTATCCCATCGCGACCGGGGTCATCGAAGGGGCGTGCCGGTACCTGGTCCGCGACCGTATGGAGTTGACCGGAGCCCGCTGGCGCCTGGTTGGAGCCGAGGCCGTCCTGAAGCTCCGGGCGCTCCGGGCCAGCGGTGACTTCGATGCGTACTGGGACTTCCACGAAGCGCGCGAATACGAGCGGAACCACGCCCAGCGCTACACGGATGGGACAGTACCGCCGGTCACCGAGCCGCCCCCACCGCCCTCCTCACCCCGCCTTCGACGAGTCAAGTAACTCTTGCCATGCCGCTCGCAGAAACCCCCTGGGCCGCCGACGAAGAAGAGCCGCACCCATACGGAATCGCCTTGCCCTCCGCGTCCGTCGGGAAATCATGGACCAGCACCGCCGGCGGCGTGCCCTTCGGCTGCCATTCCCGCCCGCCATTCTTGAAGTTCCCGACCAGCTCCTTCTTCTTCGTGTCGACCGAGATCACCGGCTGCCCCTCGGCCAGAAACGAGTCCGCGGTCGCATTGATGTGCTCGAACTGCGCGTTACGGTCCGGGTGGCTGGTCCCCTCCTGACGTTTACGGGCCGATTGCAGCCGGTACCCCAGTTGATGTAGCAACCGGCCGACGGTCGTCGAACTCACTCGCCACCCTTGTTGTGCCAGCCCCGAGGCGAGCTTCGCCCGACTCTTGCATGTCCAGCGCAGCGGAGACGTTGGGTCGCCGCGCGTCAGCGGATCCACCAGCCCTTCCAGGGCGGCCAGGAGGCCAGGCTGCCTCTGTTCGAGACGGGGCCGCCCCGCTCCCGGGCGTCGTATGCGACCCGTCGGCGTCCCGCCTTGCGTGATTTCCCGGCGGCCCTTCCGGAGCGTCTCCCGGGCCAGACCCGTGGCCGACGACACCAGCGCATCCCCGCCATAGCCGATGGCCACAGACTCGGCAGCCGCCCACCGGCGGCGACTGCGCTCATCCAATACCGGCGACACCGCCGCGTACTTGGCGACAATCGTGGCCTCCAGTTCCACGTTGCGCTGCATAGAACCCAAATAGACCACAGATCGCCAAAGATGGCAAGTTAATTTGCGTCAGTGTCCTTACCGGCGGGCCGCTCACGCACTCGATAAGCACAGCTTCGTGTTGCTTATCGGCGAGCCTGCGGCCGGAAAAACCACAATCGCCTCGCTGCTTGCCATGGCGGCAGTGGACCAATGGAGTGCATCCCTCCTCAAACTCGACGATCCTGACACAATGACGGAGCGTTGGAACCCCGACGAGCCCACTCAGTTTTTTTGGCTGGATGATGCATTTGGCGTGACGCAGTATGAAGATGTTCTAGTCGACCGCTGGAATCACGTACTACCGCAGATCAGGACCATGCTCCGCAAGGGAGCAAAGATTGTCATGACCTCGCGCGACTATATCTACAATCGTGCGCGCAGCGACCTGAAAGAGACCGCCTTCCCCCTCCTCCAGGAGAGTCAGGTCGTCATCGACGTTCATGACCTCTCCGACGAGGAGAAGCGTCATATTTTGTACAATCACCTGAAGCTCGGCAGGCAGCCGGTCTCGTTCCGAACCGAGATCAAACCCCACCTCGAAATCGTCGCTATCCACAAACGCTTTATCCCCGAAACGGCTCGGCGGCTATCCGATCCTCTCTTTACAAGGGAGCTTTCCGTTGATCCGCACTGCCTCGATCAGTTCATCGAGAAGCGCGAACAATTCCTTCACGAGGTTCTTAAACCTAAAGAAGTGCTTTGGCGACGACGAGGGCGCCATGCGGATCATCGACTGTCAGACTCAACGGGCGAACGAGTGGGTCGACGAAACACTGGCGAGAGCCCCGAGAGGAGCTCACGAGAACTCGGGAACGTGGAAGTGCCCGAGCAGACCCCGGGCACTCGGAGCATCTTCGATGATATTGATGCCTGACCCGCGTGTAATTCGCTCCTGAGCATGGCGGCGATGGACCCGGTTCCGGGAACCAAGCGCCGCGTCGGTCCGCCATCCACTGCGCGCCGCCTCCGTAATCTCGAACGGGTGGAGCGTCGGATCCCGCCGAGCGGGACCGTCAACAGACCCCTCTCGATCCCGAATCGTCTTTGGGTGCGACTCTTCTTCGTAGAGGACTTTTTCGCCTGTTCATAGGCGTTTTTGCTTGTGGACGGGCTTCAGTGCGCCTTGCGCGGGGCGGCACCCCCACCCGCCTGTTTTCGGGCAGCCAGCCCGACCTGATCCCGGCGCCCGGGCGCCTCGGCCTGTCCCCTCCGGACACCCCCCTGGACATTCGCGCGGCGTTTTGCTACGGTGTCGTGGGAAGGGAGAAGCCCCTGCGATGGCCGTGGCGACGACGAGGTTCTCGGGACGTGCCTTCAGCGTGCAAGAGATGACGCTGATCCGCGAGATCGTACAAGACTGTGCGGGCTTGAGCCGGATGGAGCTGGCGCGCACCGTGTGCGAGCTGTTGCGGTGGCGGCGCCCGAATGGGAGGCTGAAGGCCCGCGAGTGCCGCGAGTTCCTGGAGCGGCTCGACGCGGGTGGTGCGCTGGTGCTACCGGACAAGCGCCAGGGCCGCGCGACCGGTTCGGTCACCCGCGTTCCCCGGACGGCGGCGGGAGAGCCGGGGCACCCGCTCCTCGGCTGCGTGCGCGATGTCGAGCCGCTGCAGGTCGAGCGGGTGCGCGAGCCCGCCCAGCGCCTGCTGTTCCGGGAGCTGGTGGGACGCTACCACTACCTCGGGCACACGGTCCCGTTCGGCGCCCACCTGCGCTATCTGGTGTTTGCGTCGAGGCCGGCACGGGCGGTGGTCGGCTGCCTGCAGTTCTCCAGCCCGGCGTGGCGCATGGCGGCGCGGGACGGCTGGATCGGCTGGGACGACGCGGCTCGGGCGCGGAATCTCCAGCGCGTGGTCAACAACAGCCGCTTCCTGTTGCTGCCGTGGGTCGCGGTGAGGAACCTCGCCAGCGCGGTGCTGGCGCGCGGCCTCGGGCAATTGGTAGTGGACTGGCCGCGCCACTACAAGCTCGAGCCCTGGCTGGTGGAGACGCTGGTGGACCCCCGCCGCCACCACGGGGGTTGCTACCGCGCCGCCAACTGGGTCGCGTTGGGCGCCACCAGCGGTCGTGGTCGGATGGATCGGTACGGCCGCCGTGCCGGCGAGGCGCCCAAGACGGTCCTGGTTTATCCTGTGGTCCGGCATGCGCAGCGGCGGTTGCGGGAGAGCTGAGCGATGCGAGCCGTCACCCCCCGCGCCGCTCGACCCGACCCGGCGCCGTATGCGGCGGCCGAGGTGGCCTTCGCCGAGGCCAAAGCGTACCTCTCTTCGCGCGAAGCACAGCAGATGAGTGAGAGCGACCTCGAACGGGAGCTGCACCGGCGGGGCCAGGAGTTGATGCGCAAGCTCCTGCAAGGGCACCTCGATCAACGCAGCCCGGGGGAGGCGGCCGGTCCGGTCGAGGGGGCCGACGGTGTCGAGCGCTCGGAGCGCCGCGTGCACGAACGCCGCCTCGATACGATCTTCGGCACGGTGCAGGTCGAGCGGGTGGGCTACGCGCGGGCTGGTCACGACAGTCTGCATCCGCTCGATGCCGCGCTCAACCTGCCGGGGGAGCGTTACTCGCTCGAGGTGCGCCGCCGGGTGGCGGCGGCGGCCGCCTCGCGGTCCTTCGACGAAGCGCTGATTGATCTGTCTCGCAGCACCGGGGCGGAGGTGCCCAAGCGTCAGGCGGAAACAGTTGGTGGTTCGGGCGGCTGAGGACTTCGACGCCTTCTACGAGGCCCGCCGTGCGGCGGATGGCGAGCCGCCCCCCGAGGGGTCGGTTGTCGCGCTCACCTTCGACGGCAAGGGCGTGGTGCTGCATCGCGAGGACCTGCGCGAGGCGACGCGCAAGGCGGCCGAGAGGCGCCGGCAGCACCGGGAGCCGCTCTCACGGTTCAACCGCCTCAAGCCGGGGGAGAAGAAGCACTCGAAGCGCATGGCGACGGTGGCCGCCGTCTACACGACCGCGCCGTTCGTGCGGAGCCCGGAGGACTTCCTGGAGAGCTTGATGCCCCGACCGCCGGGGGCCAAGCCCCGGGTTGTGCGGCCGCGGCCCGTGGCTAAACGGGTCTGGGCGAGTCTCGAACGGGAGCCGTGGGAGGTGGTCGCGGAGGCGACGCTGGAAGCGGAGCGGCAGGACCCCGAGCACGCCAAGCGCTGGGTCGTGCTCGTCGACGGCGCCGAGCCGCAGCTCGACCTCGTGGAAGCGGGCGCCGCCGCCTACGGCGTGGACGTCACGGTGATACTCGACATCATCCACGTGGTCGAGTACGTCTGGAAGGCGGGGCAGGTGTTCCATCGCGAGGGGAGCCCCGAGTTGACTCACTGGGCCTGGACGCGCGTGCGGAGCATTCTCGCGGGCAAGGCCAGCCGGGTGGCGGCGGCGATGCGGCGCGCGGCGACCGTCGCCGGCTTCTCGAAGGACACCCGCAAGCCGGTCGACAGGTGCGCCGACTACCTGCTGAAATACGCGCCGTATCTGCACTACGACCGCTACCTCGCGGCAGGCTATCCCATCGCGACCGGGGTCATCGAAGGGGCGTGCCGGTACCTGGTCCGGGACCGGATGGAGCTGACCGGGGCACGCTGGCGCCTGGTTGGCGCCGAAGCGGTCCTGAAGCTCCGTGCGCTGCGAGCCAGCGGCGACTTCGATGCGTACTGGGACTTCCACGAAGCGTGCGAATACGAGCGGAACCACGCCCAGCGCTACACGGATGGGACAGCACCGCCGGTCACCGAGCCGCCCCCACCGCCCTCCTCACCGCGCCTTCGACGGGTCAAGTAACTCTTGTCATGCCGCTCGCAGAAACCCCCTGGGCCGCCGACGAAGAAGAGCCGCACCCATCGTCTTTTGGGACCCGTGGCGCGCCGTCGCGGCCGAGGGTCGGTCCGCACCGGACGCGGTCTCGCCCCACTCCGGGGCCTTCAGCACGGCGTCGGCTCCCTCTACGCGCAGGTCAGGCCGTTCGCGTCGCGCGGCAGCGTGACCAGCTCGGCCGCGGTCACGAACCGCGCCCGATAATCGTGCTGGCAGCAGGCCATCCCCAAGGCGATGGACAGTTGCGTCTTCCCGGTGCCGACTCCACCGACGAACACGACGTTGCTGGCGTCGGCGACGAAGCACCAGTCGAAGACCTGCAGGACCGCGTCGAGATCGAGGTCCGGCTGCGCTTCGAACGAGAACGCGTCCAGCGTTTTCAGCATCGGGAAGCCGCATCCTGGATGTGGCGCTCCTGGCGGCCGGTCACCTCCAGATGCACCAGTTGTGCCAGGTAGTCGGCCGGCACCTGACGCTGGCGGGCGGCCTGCTCGGCCAGCGGCCGCCACTGCGCCGCGATCGTCGACAGGCACAGCGTCTTCAGATCCGCGGCGAGATGCGGGGGCTCGGCAATCGCCCGTCGCCATCAGCAGGCGCCCTCGGCCAGCGCGCCATACGCCGATAGCGTCGGGGCGGGCACCGCGATCCGCGCCAGCTCCGGACGCACGCCCGTGAGGGGCGGGCACACCTGTGCGGCGGGCCGGCCTGCTGCTGCCGGAGGATGAGCCGGACCGTCTCCAGGCGCGGCGAATGGCGCTCGAGGGCGGCCGTCACCGCGCGCTCGACGGCCGCGGCCGGGTGGGTCTCCATCAGCCGCAGCATCCGGACCCATTCCTGATCGGGTTTGCGGGTGTGCTTGGCCAGCTCCACCCGCGCCTGCTGCCACAACGGCGCCAGCCGCCAGTCGAGAAGGGCCGTCGCCTCGGCCAGGGCCCGGTGCTTGCGCTCCAGCAACGGCAGCACGTGAAGCGTATCGAGGACCTTCGCGCCCCGATCTGGTAGCGGCAACATGAACTGGGACCTCGCGGGCACTTAAAAAGGGACCACCTGAGCACCCAGGAATCAGCGATTCCCTGGCGATGATCGACGCGTCGAGGCAGGTCGTCTCCTCGACTGGAGCCAGGAGACGCGGAGGTGATCAGGATGTCGCAGTGGGCCGAGATCCGCCACCTACATCTCGTGGAGGATGTGCCGAAGAGTGGAAATGGCAACCGAAAAAGGGACCCCTGTAGCCACGTGAAATGGGACCCCCAAGTGCTCCGTCAAAACATCAATTCTGGGCCCTCCTGGCTGAAGAGTGTTCCTGGGCTGTCGGGCAGGATCTGCCTGTGACCGTGCGCGCAGCCGGTGTCGAGGCCGTCAGCCCCGCGGAGCGGGGGCGGAGCGTAGCGACGCGCCTTGACGCCGGCGAGCACACGGTCATGCTGATTGGCCCGACAGCGCGGGTCGTCGACGCCCCGTGATCGACGGCGTTGGGCATTCGAGGAGCACGACCCGGAGGCATCAACGGGCTCCCTTCTTGCCGGATGCCGGCGCTTGGCTCCGCTTCGCAGCCGCCAACCTGTAGCTGTCGCCGGTGGTCTGCAGGACCGTCGCGTGGTGCACGATGCGGTCGATGACCGCCGCGGCCGCTGTCGGGTCGAGGAAGACGTCGCCGACGCGTCCGACGGCGACGTGGTCCTCGTCCACACGCGCCCCGAAGTCAACAGATTGGCCCATTTATCAGACCCAACCCGGGGGTCAGTGGAGGGTGTCAGGCGCCTGTTCGGCCGCGATGGCATCGGCGGCGGTCACGTATCGCGAAGCCGCACGCACCTGCGATGCGCAACTCGGGAACGAAACGGCCTCGGTCCGCGAGGCGCTCCGGGCGTTCGCCGAACTGGGGACGGCGCTGATCGGCGCGAGGGACACCGGCGCGGCGCTCGACGCGGTGATCGCGGACGGTCCCGGATGGGAGGGTCTCGGAGACCTTGTCGCAAGGGCGGCCGCGCTCGCGAACACGGTCGCGGCGGACCCGTTGAACCACGTGTTGGGGGGCTACAGTCGCTTCCGGCGCTACACGCCGCGAATGCTGCGCACGCTGGACGTCGAGGCCTCATGAAGGCCCGCACGGTCAGGTAGGGGTACCGTCCCGCTGTCCGGCGGCGCGAGATCCTTGACCAACGTCCACGGCGACCGCGGCCTCGTGGTGGTCGTCGCCGCGCATCGCCAAGCCGCCGTAGGCCTCGGCAGCGGCGCGGTGCTGGCCCTCGCCGTCACCCGTGTCGCCGCGCGGCGATCGCCGGCGGCGGTGTGGTCGCCGATGCGGTGGTGTGGGGAAGCGCGCTCCTGCTGCTCGTCGTGGTCTGCGCCGTGGCGTTCGTGGCGCCCGCCCTGCGCACGATCCGGCTCGACGTTCCCCGCGCCCGCGCCCTGCAGGTGGACTGAGATGGCCGCACCCGACGTCGGCCGGCGGCAGCGACTGTCGAGAGTCGGGAGCAACCGCGACGATGACCCCCGTGGGCCTGCACGGGCCGCAAGTGCAGGTTTGAGCGACGCACCATTGATGTGTATGATCCGTGTAGATACACACGATCTGTGCGGGCGTTCAACATGGCCAGGGTACAGCTGCTGATTCCGGACGAGGATCACGCCCGGTTCGCGCATCAGGCGCGGACCGAACAGATGTCGTTGAGCGCTTGGCTGCGAGCCGCGGCTAATGAACGCCTCGACCGTCGGTCGCCGATCGAGCGGTTCGAGTCTCGGTCGGATGTCGAGAGCTTCTTCTCAGCGTGTGACGCGCGGGAAGGCTCCGGCATCGAACCCGACTGGGAGCAGCACCTCGCGGTCATCACGGAGTCCCGTCGCCGCGGCGCCGCGACCGAATGACGTTCGTCGACACCAACGTCGTCATGTACTCGGTGGGCCGACCGCATCCGCTGCGGGAGCCCGCCCGCAAGTTCTTCGCCGAGTCGGCGCGCCATCGAACGGCGCTGTGCACCTCGGCGGAGGTCCTGCAGGAGTTGGTGCACGCGTATCTGCCGGTCCAGCGGGAGTCGACGCTGGATTCGGCCATGGCGCTGGTCGCGCGAGCGGGAATCGAGGTCTGGCCGCTGGAGAGCGACGACGTCCACTTGGCTTGGCGTCTCCGCACGCAGTTTCCCACGCTCGCGGCGAGGGACCTCTGTCATCTGGCGAGCTGCCGGCGTCGGGGCGTGACCGACATCAAGACCTTCGATCGAGCCTTCGCAGCCGCGATACGCACTCGGCGTTGACGCTCGTTCGCGGGCCCAGCCCGTCTCGCCCACCCACCTTCAGGAGCTCGCCCCGATCCCTTCGCCTTCCAGGGCAAGCGGAACCGTGATCGCCAAGTCGTCATACGGGAACCACCCGTCGGGCGTCGCCGTAGTCGGTGTGCCGCAGCTCGCCTCGGATCGACGTGCGTCGCACGTGTCAACACGCGACCCTTCCGCAAGCTCTCGGGTGGCGCCGTCGTGGGGCGGGCAGGCCACGGGCGGAGCCGAGGCGCTGTGGAGCGGCGGGCCTCTGCGGGAGCTGGCGGCGTACGGCAGCCGCGCATCGGCCGGGCGCGTGGATGCGGACGTCGGCTACGGGCTTCCGGTCGGCAGCCGCTTCGTGGGGACACCGCGGGTCGGCTTCGGGAGTTCGGAGTATGGGCGGGACTACCGGCTGGGCTACGGGCTCGGGGTGCTGGAGCGCGCCGGGCTCGACTTCGAGCTGGGCGTGGATGCGCAGCGCCCCGAGAGCCCCATGCTCGGCGGCACGAATCACGGCGGCGTCGGTGAGCCCTGACGCGCCTCCGCGGTCAACGTGCGGCTGCCGGCGACGTGGCGACCACCTGGTCGTGAGGGTCGCCGGCCCCGAACCCCCTCCCGGCCGTCGTTCGGAACTTCCACCGCAAGAACGCCCGCTCCGGGGCAGACGCGCCGTCCGCCCCCGCGAGAGCTACGTCGGGACGCGGCGCAGGTTATCGGACGCAGGGGGCGGCACCCGCGGACCGCCGCGGTCAACAGGTGCGGGGGCCAGCAGCCCGGCGTCGTCGTAGAGATCGATGGTAGTCTGCCAGCCGGCGGCGGTGTGGTTTCCGATCTCGTCGCCCAGGAGGGTGCACACCCGCGCCCAGCTCGCCTCGACGTACCGTGCATCCTGCCCGGGAAACAGGTCCAGGAAGACCCGGGTGGCCGCGGGCCGGTCCGCGCACCTGCCGCGGTATCCCTCCACGATCGCCGCGGTCAGCCCCTCGATCTCACCGCGGCCACGTCGACAATCCGGCCCGCACAGCAGCCTCGCGGAGTTGACGGTCGAAGGTGGCGAGCAGCACGTCCACTCCGAGTGCGCCGACCATGTCCTGGCACGCAAGAGCCGCCGCGAGCTGAACGGAATCATACGCGCGCAGGCCATGCTCCCACGCCAAGGCGTCCGCCCGCTCCACCAACGCATCGGTGACGGGAACCCTGCCGAAGTCCGGCCATTCGCGCAGGAACTTGCGATGCGCCCGGCGCGCCTCGTCTTCGTCCACCCGGTCATCACGGACCGCCTTCGCGAGTGCGGCGGCCACTTCCGTTCGCGTGACCAGCGCCGTGGCGACGGCCGCGGCATCGGCCATCAGGGCGATGACGTCATCCGAGCCGTGCTCGGCCACGTAGCATTTGACGAGGGCGCTGGTATCCAGGTAGAGGAAGGTCACCCGCGGTTCTCGACGACGATGTCACTCATGCTGCCCCCGCCCCGGAGGCGTACGTCCGGTTTCGCGACACCCAGGCGGCGCCCGCTCCAGGGGAGCGCGCCGGTCTCCTTCAGCATGGTGAGCCGCTGCTCGAGCGAGTCCGTTTCCGGAATGATGCGGGCCACGTGGCGCCCATGGTCGGTGACCACAATCGTCGTCGCACCGGCCTCGACGTCCCGGATGTACTCGGTCAGCTTCGACTTCAGATCGTGAAGACCGACACGCCGCTCTCGCATAGCGTTTCCACCGCCTCTCGGCAACGGGCCGTCGTTGCCTCACGCCCCGGCGAACCAAGCCGCCTGAACTGCGCCAAACCGAATGATACCGCCTTTGCTGCCGGAAAGTTCCCCGAGCCGGCCCGATGGCCGGTCGACTTCCCCGGCGCGGCGATGGCGATGCCCGCGGTCCCGGGTTCGGCCGGCAGCGCCCCCTCGCCCTCGACCGTCGGCAGCGCCTGGGAACCCTGCCCCGCCGTTCGACTTCGAGCGCCGGGACGCCGCTCCGGCGGTGGTCGCCGCGCCGTCCGCCCCCGGGAGCCACGCACCCTTGGCGGAACAAGTCCGTCCCCTAGTCGGGGGATCATCCTCCAGTGGCTATGTCCCAACGGACCTTGGTCTCTAGCAGCTCGCCGGCCGATGCCTCAGCCGCTGCAACTCGACCGCCAAGTCGCGGGCGCGCCAGCGTTTCGGACGGTCGCGAGGGGGGCAGTCTGGAGTTCCGCCCCCGGCACCCTCCGCGACGCCAACCGTGGGCGACACGTCGACGCGCGTGAGGCAGCCTACCTCGCCGAGCTCCGCTGTCCGGAAGAACACACCGCACCGGCCCATCCGACCCAAGGGGAAACCGGTTCCGCGCCCGCCGGTGGGGGTAGACTCACGGGCTGCCCGCCTCGACACCGCGTCCTCGCACGTTGCCCCACACCGTCGTGTCGGCCCGCCCGTCAAGCCTTCGCCGCGCCGCGATCGGGGGCGCCGCTGGGGAGAGATCGACTGTTGACCAAGTCGCCCTCGAAGGAATGCGACCCCAAGGGCGAGCCACCCGAACCTCGATGCCGGTGGCCCGCATCAGTCGAGCCGCAGGGCATCGGCGACATCCTGCCAGGAGACCATCTTGAAGTTCTCGTTGGCGGTGCCGCCGTCGGGGGTCGTGTTCGCGCCGTCCATGACGACCAGCATGCCGCTGGGGAAGGCGGGGCCCAGGGGCGTGGAAGTGGCGTCGAGGCCGTCGGTTCCCTCGGTGCCGTCGACGTCGACGTGCGCGACCACGCGGAACGTACCGCGATAGGCGTGCGGCGCGGCACGGTCATAGACGACGTAGGTGTTGTTGCCCTGGCTCGAGGCGATGAGGTAGCCGTCGTCGGGATCGCCGCTCCGGCCCACGTAGAGCGTCAGACCTTCGACGTCGCCGGCTAGACGCCCGCCGCTGTTCGCCTCAACGCCCGTCGTATCGACGATCGTGGGCTCCGTCCCGCCGTCAGGGCGGGCGTCGTAACGCCAGATGCCGTCGTTCTGGGCGCCCAGGTGCAGCCAGCCGTTGGCGTCGTCCACGACGCAGCCTTCCGTCTCCACGCCGGTTGCCCAGGTCCGTACCGGACGGCCGGTCAGCCCGTCGCGCCCGTCGTCGTCGAGCCGCCACTGCGCGACGTTGCCGGCCTTGTCGTTGACGAACGCGTACAGAGCGCCCGTTCCTGCGCGGCGATAGAGGCAGATCCCGTAGATTTCCTCCTCGAAATCGGGGCGAATCGGCTCGGCGAGCAGGCTCGTCAACGTGCCGCCGTACCCGTCGAGCTCGAAGACGTCGATGGTCTCCGTCGACCGGTTCGTGGCCGCGACCACCACCCGCTCCCTGCCGCCGGTCGTGACGCCGCCGCGGATGTCCACATTGTTGATGCGACCGACCCGGATCTCCGCCAGCGTCCGGCCGTCGAGGCCATGGACCGCGAGCTTGCCGGTCTTGTTGCTAACGACGATCCGACTGTTCTCGGGGACGTCGGGATCGCCCCAGATCGCCGGGTCGTCCGCGGCATCGCAGGGGTTGGTCACCGGCTCGGTCTCGGCCTTCGCGTGGATGTCGACGGTGTCTGCCGGCTGCGGCTTGACGGCATCTTCCGCGAACAGGGCCAGGGCCGTGCAGTTGACGACGTTCGTCGATAACTCGCAGCCCACGATTGCCGGCATGGCCAGGGTGATCGTCAGGAGCGCGAGAATCGTTCGCATGTACCACATGACGCCGCCGGGGCAGCCGGGGTTCCGCGCGGCCGACCTCGGATTCGCGGGCCCGCCGGCCCGGCTGGCGCATCAGTTCCAGCGCCTCCCGCCCCGCGGCGGCGAGTTCGCTGTAGTCCCCGGCCGGACTTGCGTGCGCGTGTGTCGCGATCACGCCGATTCCGTCGTTACACCGTGGCAGCCTTGACAGGCGAAACGGCGTGAACGATCCGACGTTGTCGTCGATGCCACGCCGACGGGCGTCTCCGTCCGCCGCCGTCGGCCTGCGCGGCCTTGGCCGGACCGCGTGGCA
This sequence comes from Vicinamibacterales bacterium, assembly GCA_965215895.1. Taxonomy (GTDB): domain Bacteria; phylum Acidobacteriota; class Vicinamibacteria; order Vicinamibacterales; family UBA8438; genus JAJEEA01. The sequence goes on from CBDCEY010000005.1 coordinate 60,753, forward strand.
GACGCGCCGTCCGCCCCCGGCCGGCGCAACCACCCCAGCGATCGCGCCGACTCCCTCTCCCGCGGCAGTGGACCCTGCCGTGCTCGAGCTGCCGTTGCAAGGCATAGCCGCACGGCCCGGCTTCGTAACAGCAGGCGACGGGCTGCGGCCGTTGAGGACCTGGTCGACTGTCGGGCGCGCCGGAGCAGGCTCGTCGCCGGGGCGCTAGCGCCGCTAGCGGGGGGTAATCACGGTATGCGCACGATCCGGATCGTCGCTCTTGGCGCGGGCCGGCCGCGGCCGATCCGGACACCGGTTGCGGGGATCGCCGGCAGATCGCTCCTGTTCGAGCAGGTCCCTTCCGTTTTCGAGCAGGTCTGTTGGTGGCAACTGTAAATTTCCCATTCGTGGCAACCGAAAACCGCACACTTTGCTGGTTGGCGGTGGCCGGCCTGCGTTCCACGCTGTTGTCGAAACCAACAGCGAGGAGGCAGGTCGCAGATGCACGGATGGGAGACGAGGATGCTGCTGAAGCACTATCTGGAACGGGGCGTCTCGAAGGCGGCGTTGGCGAGGCGCTTCGGGGTGAGTCGCCGGACGCTCCACGAGTGGATCGAGTCGAGCCAGTTGGACCGGGACCTGTCGTCAGGGGGCGCACGGTATTCGCCGCGGCCGCCCGTACCGCACAAGCTGGACCCCTACGCCGGGATCATCGATTCCCGTCTCGAGGAGTTCCCCGAGCTGTCAGCGAAGCGGCTGTTCGACGAGGTCCGCGCGGCTGGCTACGCAGGTAGCTACAGCCGGGTGAGGGACTACGTCCGGGCGGTTCGACCGCGCCCGCTGGTCGAGCCGGTGGTGCGGTTCGAGACGCCGGCGGGGCGTCAGGGCCAGGTGGACTTCGGGACGTTCACCCTGCCCTGGGGCCGCCGGCATGCCCTGGTGGTGGTGCTGAGCCACTCCCGGCTACTGTGGCTGCGCTTCTACCGGCGGCAGACGATGGCGGTGCTGACCGCAGGGCTGGAGAGCGCCTTCGAGCGGTTCGGCGGTGTCCCGATGGAGCTGTTGTTCGACCAGATGCGCGCGGTGGTGCTGTCGGACGACCGGGTGGGCGGCGGCGAGCTGGTGTTGAACGCGGAGTTTCTGCGCTTCGCCGCGCACTGGGGGTTCCACCCGCGGGCGTGCCGGCCGTATCGGGCGCAGACCAAGTTTCAGGCTTCATACTACGCGCCTTCCTGTACATGCGATACAAGCTTCGGGTGTTGCCGCCGGTCGCGTAACCGTTTCCCGGGATGGGCGGCGGGCAGCGGTCCGGTGGGCGGTTCGAAGAGCAACGTGCCTCTGTCGTCGGCGCGCACGGCGCGTAGCACGCCTTGGCGCGCGAAGCGCTTGGCCGTGGCCGGATGCACGTCGAGCAGCTCGGCCATCTGCGGTGCGGTCAGCCAGCCCGCCGCGGTCAGGTGCTCGGCGTAGCTGTCGATGTCATACGCCTCGCGCAGCATGCGGACGCGCAGGCGGCTGAATGGCAAACCGGTCCCGGTGCGTAGCCACCGCCCATTGAGCGTCCCGGCGATCTGTGCGTCGGTCTGTTCGGTGGCGAGGGTGCGGACCTGTTCGACGACCGCGGCGGGAGTACGACGCAGATCCGGTGCCCCGAGCGGCAGTGGACACTCGATCTGGCGGGTCGCGCCGCCCCGCCAGCGAATGGACACTCGGATCACGTCGTCGCGCAGCAGGGTGACGTCGTCGACAAGAAGCCGCAGCATCCGCTTGCGGTCGCGCGCCGGGGTACGCGGGTCATGCCAGACGCGCGGCAGGTCGGCGACCAGAGCCGACACGCGCTCCTTCATCTCGGGAGTGACCGCCGGGGGTTGGGTCTTGTGTGCACCGGCGTATGCCTCTTCGGCCGCGGCCAACCGCTGGAGCGCCTCGTTCCAGTGCCGTTCCAGGTTGTCGGCGACGAGCCGATTCTCGGGCCGCACGAGCAGAAACTGCCGTTGCGCCAGCTCGGCGTCCTCCCGAAGCCGGGCAATCTGCGCCCGCTTGGCGCGGTCGACTTCGGCGGCCCGAGCCCGCAGCTCGTCGAACACCTCTACCGCGACGTCGATCGACGCCGGAGTGACGGTCTCGAGCACGAGGTCGCTGACCGCGCGGTCGATCGCCGCGCCCGGCAGGCTCTGGCACGGCGGCTCCGCCCGTTGAATCCCCCGGCGCTGACAGCGATAGAGCGGCTCCGGGTGACCGTGAGACACGATGTAGCGGACCGTCATGCGGCCACCGCACCGACCGCAGATGACGAGCCCCTGCAGCAGGGCCACGCCTTCGCGCGGCGCGCTGCGGTGGTCTGCGCCGCTGCGCTGGGTGCTTGCGCGCAACGTCTCCTGATTCGCTTCGAATTGCTCCCAGCTGATGTAGCCGGCGTGCGCATCAGGCAGGAAGACCCTCCACTCGTCGCGGGGAAGTCGTCGATACCGCGCCTGCCCGGTGAGGCAGACCTTGCGCTGCCGGGTCCGCCCGTAGACGTACGCGCCGGCGTAGCGCGGATTGTGCAGGATGTCGAGCACACGGTGACGCTCCAACTCGCCGAAGACGAGCACGCCTGCACGCAGTCCCTTGATGACCCGTTGCGGCCACGCGACCTGCTGCTGCTGGAAGTAGCGCACCACCGCGCCGGCCGAGCCGGTGCGGCCGAAGGTGCCGAACACGAGGCGGACGGCGCTCTGCACCTGCTCGTCGGGGTCGAGCATGAGCTTGCCGGCGGGGTCGACGACAAATCCCAGCGGGGGGCGGATCCACAGCTCGCCGCGGCGCGCCTTGTTCAGTTGCCCCCCGATCAGACGCGCACGCAGCACATGCAGCTCCGCTTCGCTCATCGTCCCCTTGAGCCCGAGCAGCAGGCGGTCGTTGAAGTGGGCCGGGTCGTAGAGCCCGTCTTCGTCAAGAATGAGCGTTTCGCTCAGCGCGCAGATCTCCAGCAGGCGATGCCAGTCGCTTGAGTTACGGGCGAGCCGGGAGACCTCCAGCCCCATGACCACGCCGACGCGACCGAGGCCGACGTCGGCGACGACCCGTTGAAAGCCGGTCCGCTCGGCCGCCGACGCACCCGAGATCCCCAGGTCGTCATCGATGACCACGATCCGGTCGGCCGCCCAGCCGAGCGCCAGGGCCCGCCGCTTCAGGGCGTACTGCCGGGCAGTGCTCTCCGGATGGTCGCGCACCTGCTGCAGGGACGACTGCCGCACGTAGAGACAGGCGAGGCGACGAAGATGGTCCGCCGTGACCGCGGTCGATTGACTCATGGGGAAATGCCCTCCGCAACGCGGCTGAGTACCAAGCTCGCCAACACACGCGTCATCTCGGAACGGACGGGCGGCGCCAGGTCGAGGTCGCCGCTCGCGGCCGGCGGCGGCCCGACCGCCGGGAGGCAGAGGGTCGAGACGGCCTTCAGCCACGCCGGCATGCCGCGGCTCATCAACAGCGCCACCCCGTACCCCTGGCGAGCGAACGCGACAGCGCTGGCGGCATCCTGCCGCACGACCTCGTACTGCCGGCACACCTGATTGGAGTCGAGGCCCGACGCTGTCATGGGGTCGTCTACGGGCGCGGTTTTTTTTTGCGGCGCGCCACCGCCCGGTCGAGCGAGCGGGCGTGAATCGAGATTCCGAACCGCCGCGCCACGGCCGCCGTCAGCGGTTCGTCCGGTTGCACGTCTTCGCCCGCGCGCCAGCGCTCGATGTAGTCGACAACCGCGTCGGTGCATTTGTGGGCGTGCTTCGGCCCGGGACGCTTGGGCACCAAGCCAGGGATCCCCTGCGCCTCGAACGCGGCCGCGGTCTGGTAGAACGTCTGGCGGCTGACCCCGAAGCGCGCGGCAACCTCCGTCACCGGCCGTCCATCGACCCGGTGGCGGCGCACCATCTCGTACTTGACCTGGACGCGGTCGCGCGGGTCGAAGAACGGATGGCTCCGAAAGGCGTCGTCGCGGACGGCCTCGGGGTGCGGGTGCAAGGCTCCTGCCTCGCGCAGGGCCTGCGTCTTGGCGTCCGGCGGTAGCTTTGGAGGACGACGCATCGCGTATGTCAGATAGATTATGACTACAACATCGGACGGCGTCAAGAAGATTCCGACCTGGAACCCAAAGACAGCGCCGTTTTATTTGCAGGTTTTTGCAACACGCTCGTGCTGATGGCGCCCTGTCGCCCACTTCAAGTGGATGAAATCCACATGACACCATGGACGAAATCTCCGTGACGCCACCGCCGCTCATGTCCGGACCCTCTCGCTCACCATCTCGGCGAGCCGCAGCAGGTCCTCAAGACGGAATGGCGCACGCCCGCGTCCCGCCACCACCGCGGGATCCGGTGGCGCAAAGTCCGTCCAGCCCACGGGAATCGACCAGACCGTGCCGTCCGGCCGTTGCACCGTGACCCGGTCTTCTCCCCAGAGGGACTTGGTCACCACGAACGGGAAGCGGGCGCCCCGGAGCGGATGGAACGGGTGGGTGATCCGAATCTGTGGTGCTTCAACAGCACCGGGAGCATTCTGCAGCTTTGACGAAGGGCAAGGTGGAGCGGCCGATCCGCTACATCCGTGACAGCTTCTTCTATGGGCGTGCGTTCGCGAACGACGACGACCTGAACGAGCAGGCATCGTGCTGGCTGGAGGGCACGGCCAACGTGCGCCGGCACGGTACGACGGGCGAGCGCCCGGTAGACCGCTTCGAGCGGGACGAGCGTGGGGCGCTGCGGCCGTTGGCAAGGCGTCCCTACCTGCGTCTCGGCGCCCGGCCCATCGTGGAGCAGGCCCGCCGGCGCGTGCCCGAGACCGTCGAGGTGGAGCGCCGCTCGTTGCGGGTCTACGCGGAGGTGGCGCGATGAAGGCGGCGAGTGACCGGCGCGACCGGCTGCGGGCGATGCTGGCGGACCTGAAGATGCCCGGCGCCCTGGAAGCGGTCGACGGCGTGCTGGCGCAGGTCGACAGCGGCGCGGTGACGGCGGGCGAAGCGATCGAGCTGGTGCTGGGCGCCCAGATTGCGATGCGCAACAACCGTCGCCTGCAGGCCGCGATGCGCTCCTCGCGCCTGCCGGCCGTCAAGACGCTGGCGGAGTTCGATTTCACCTTCCAGCCGAGCATCAAGCGCGAGCAGATCGAGAGCCTGCACGAGCTGGGATTCCTCGGCCGCGCCGAGAACGTCATCCTGCTCGGTCCGCCCGGGGTGGGCAAGACGCATCTGGCGATCAGCTTGGCGATCACGGCCGCCGAGGCCGGCCGACGCGTCTACTACGGGACGTTGACGGGTCTGATCGACACGCTCATGGAAGCCAGGGCCGCGGGAGAGCTGAGCCGGCGGCTGCGCGTGCTGACTCATCCTGCACTGCTCGTGGTCGACGAGATCGGCTACCTTCCGGTCACCCAGGACGGCGCCGTGCTCTTCTTCCAGTTGATCAACGCCCGGCACGAGCGGGCGTCGACGGTGCTGACCTCGAACAAGGGCTTCGAGGAATGGGGCACCGTGCTCGGCGACGAGGTCATGGCGGCGGCGCTCATCGACCGGTTGCTGCACCATTGCCACATCGTCACTACCGTTGGAACGCAAGTGAAAATGTGCTGACACCGAGGGATTCGTGGTGTCCGGCGGCGGATCCGGCAGAGGGATGGCGAAGTGGATGTCGACGCGGCCGTCCTCGACCATCACCCGCTCGAGCACGGTGCGGACGAGCTGTTGCCGGGCGTCGAAGTCGAGCGTGGCGAGCGGGCCGCGGATACGATCGACGAAGGTCTCCAAGTCAACCTGTAGCTGCGCCTGCTGTTGCGCCGTCGTCCGCTCGGTACGCAGCACCTCGATACTACCGTTGACGTGGGCCCGCCGCTGCCGCAGCCGTACTTGACGTTGCCGGAGCTGGTCGAGGTCGATGAGTGCGGCCTGATAGGCGTCGAGCAGTCGGTGTTCCTCGCGGTCCAGCTCGGCGAGTTGCTTCTCGAGCGCGTGCACCTCGTCGGCCAAGCCGTCGCCGTCCAGCGACGTGGACTGGGCCTGCAGGCGCGTGTGTCCCTCGCGGATCAAGGCCGGGTGCTCGAGGTGACGGCGGACCTCGCCCCAGACGAGTTTATCCAGCTCGTCCGCCCGCAGATTCCGTTGTGGGCAGCGGCCGACGGCTCTGCGCGCGTACAGCACGTCGTGACCCGCGCAGTAATAGTAGTGGTGGAAGGTGCCATTGCGCCCGCGCATGCGGTGACAGGACATCGCCAGGTCACACACGCGACAGCGGACTACGCGGCGGAGCAGATAGTGGCCGGACTTGAGATGGCGCGGGCTGAAGCGGCTGTTGTCGTAATGGATCGCCTGGGAACGACGAAACAGCTCGGCGTCGATGATCGGGGGCACCTGCAGCGGAATCCACTCGGCCGCCGGGCGGTCCTGCCGACACGTTGACAGGCGTTGGCGCCGCGACGCGGAGTTCGACTTGCCGCCGACCGATTCGCGGCGGTTGTAGTACATCGTGCCGATGTAGGCCTCGTTGTGCAGCATCCGGGTGACGGTGCTGATCCCCCAGCGCGGGAGCCCCGTGGCGGTCACATGCGGCGATTCGGTCAAACGCAGCGCGATCTGCCGCACGCTGAGGTGTTCGTCGACGTGCCAGCGGAAGATCTGCCGCACGACCTGCGCCTCGGGCTCCGACACCTCGACCTGGGCCGGGACGCCGTCACGCCGTGGAATCCGCCGGTAGCCGTAGGGGACCTTCCCCCAGCACACTTCACCCTGTCGTGCCCGAAAGAGCTTGCCTCGACGGTAGCGTTCCGCGATCTTGATGCGTTCGTATTCGGCAACCGCGCCCTGGATCTGGGTAAGCAGGCGCGCCTGCGGATCATCGGACAGGGGTTGGTCGAGAAAGATCACCCGGACGTCGAAGCGCTCGAGCTCTTCGAGAATCAGAATCTGATAGGCGTACTTGCGCGCGAGGCGATCCGGACACAGCACCAGCGCCGCCTTGAATGCCCCGGCCTCGGCGCCGTCGCGCAGCCGGTCGAGGCCCGGCCGGTCGAGGCGCGTACCGCTGTATCCGTCATCCACGCAGACATAGGCATCCACCACGTCGTGGTGCTGCTCACGCGCCCAGCGCGTGAGCGCATCCAGTTGCGACGCGATCGTGCCCTGCTGCTCCTGGCGTTCGGTCGACACGCGGGCGTAGAGCGCGACTCGCATAAGCATCCTCCTTCGGTTCCCGTGTCGTGACGCCCCGGCGGGGCGCCGCGCGCAGGATGAGCCGGTAGGCTTCATCCAACGCGGTCATCCGTGCATCGACCGCTCCGGTCCAGCGCGACGGGCGCGCGGCCACACAGTGCACCGTCCACTCGCCGGCTGGGCGTGTGAGGAGCTCGGCCAGACCCGCGAGGCCGAGCACGGCCGGGCGCGCCGCTCCTTCGCGGCGGTCCCAGCCCAGGAAAGCGGCCCGCCGCCGCTCGTATTCGGCTTGGGCCGGACCTCCAGCCACGCAGAACCGCCCCGGGTCGAAGGCATGCGTCCGCATCGGCAACGGGTTCACCGCCTCCCGGAGTTTTTTTTTCGTGGACCGCCTCCCATGACCCGCTCCACGGTCCGCCGATGCAGACGGACCCCGTGCGTGCGCTGGAGGCGGTCCAGCAACACTGAGATCGGCAGCGCCGGGTCGTCGGCGCGCTGGGCACGGAGAAAGGCGACCACTGCCGGCGTGCAGGTGCGAGGGCCGACCGGACCGGGGCGTGCATCGCGCAGACCCGCGAGCCCGCGGCGTGCCAGCCGATCGCGGAGCAGGTAGAAGGTCTGGCGACTGTAGCCGAACGCCGCGCAGACGGTCGTCACCGGCTCGCCATCCAGGAAGTGGGCGCGCAGCATCTCGTACTTGACCTGGAGTTCGTCGCAGGCATCGAAGAACGCCGGGTGCTTCACGAACACGGCGGCGCGAACCCGCTCCGGGGCCGGATGAAGCGTCCGTTCCTGCCCGAGTGCCCGACGCTTCTCGGGCTCGCTGCGTGGCATAGGCGGCCTCCCGCGGGACAGCCTCGCATAGAGCTACCGGGGGTGTCAATATGTCTATACCGCACAAGCTCTCGTATCCGCCCACTCCAGTCCTCTGCCAGCTCACCGGGCTGCCGAGTCGCGAATCGGAAACCGCAGCAGAACTCGCGAATTGTTGGCTTTTCTTGCTGGCCGCACCGTTCCGGAGTCCAGCCTCCAGAGCGAAGGCTGTTCGTTTCTCCCGGCCTGCCGAACGGCCCAGATCGGTTAACATGCGGTCTGAATCACTTGACACACTCGTTCCCCCCAGATTCAGTGCCCGTCCAGCGACGACGGCCCCGCCGATGCTTCGGATGCAGGAACAAGCCCGCCACCATCGGGTCGACCCGAATCGTCAGGATCCAGCGCAACCGCGCATTTGCGTTCCTACCATCACATCCGGGGCAACAGCTACCGGATGCGGGAGCACCAGGACTGGCTGCGGGCGGCGACGGAGAAGCGCCGCGAGGGAATCGCGAGATGACCGTAGGCCCGGCGGGGATCATCGGGACCGTAGCCGCAGGACGTGCGGGAGCGCTTTGAGCAGTCAGGAATTTCCGTTATGGGCGCCGTTATGTAACGATGTAGAATTGCCCCCGTGGGCATGACCAACGCCGAGCGCCAGCGCCGCTGGCGCGAGCGCCGCGACGCCGGCGAGCCCGTCCGCACCGTCGTGCGCCCGAAGGACCGCCGGCCGCGGCCGAAGCGGTGGGCCGACGCCGTCGGCCAGCTCCGCACCCTCCAGGCCGAATACCAGACCTGGCGCGACCAGCTGCCCGAGTCCCTGGCCGACTCCCGGACGGCCGAGCTCCTCGCGGGCGTCTGCGACGTCGACCTCGACGCCCTCGACGTCGAGCTGCCCCGGGGCTTCGGCCGCGACTGAAACGCCCGGCCGAGCTGTTCAAGGAGCAGCCCGGACATCACGCACGCTTATCGCCCCGCCCGCCTGACGGGGTCGACGGGGGGAGCTCGGCGGCCGCCCCTGGTCTCGAGGTTGGCGGTCGCCTGGTCATGATGAGATCTGCATGCGGGGCACATCCCCTCGCGTCCGAGGGCTGTGGGGTCGATGCAGCCAGGCTCCCCGCATACGCAGCATCGGTTCTCGATGGTCAGCACCGGCTTGATGGACCCGCCCTTCGCGGGGCCGTCACCGGCCACCCGCTCGAGCGATGCGTCTAGGCAGCGGACGTCGAGCAGGTTCTCACTGACCGCGGCGCCGAGTCCGAGGACCATGCTCTGAGGCCTGCCGCATCCGCACAGCGGTCCGTGCTCCGGATGCCGGTACTGGTCCGGGTGCTTGTGATGGACGGGGCTGGCGCCAAGCATGCTGCCGAGAGCGTAACGCATCGAGGCGCTCACATGCGCTCGGCTCGACCCGGCTCGGTAGCTCACGCTCGGCCGTTTACCGTGTATTTCCGCACGGATCTGGTCGGTACCCTTCTCCCGAAGTGTGCAGTTTTCAGTTGCCCGAAGTGTGCAGTTTTCGGTTGCCATTGACAAGGTCGCTTCGGCAGCCCTGGTGACCAGCTCGCCGGGACGCGGCGCTCGTCAGCTCGCCCGGCGACGCCCGTGTTTCCCGGAGCTGCAGGTTGAACTTTCAGGCGCGCGGCGTGTAGCCGTTGCTGCTGCCGCTGTCGGCGAGGGCTCTGGAGGCAATCGGCGTCGGATAGCGCTTGCGGCCCTCGGTGCGCCACCACTTCTCGATGCAAGCGACCGGCGAACGCCGGGGTGTCGGCGGTAGCGCCGACGAAGACGGTGCGACTTTGGTTAGCGGGTAGGGGTGAGAAAATCCGCCGAAATGGTGTGCAGGTTTGGTGCGCGTGTGCCGATACGTGGAGTTGTGGTTCGCACGCGCACGCCGTCCGCCCGGTCGCTGACCGGATGCTGAACCCCCGGATCCGTGGGCGCACCCGGTCCGTCCGGGTCTGCGAGGCCGGGGTTATGCTGGAGAGGGTTCCCCATGTCAAAGCAACCCCGAAACCTGAACGCTGTGTCCGGCCGGCTCCAGCGGCGGATGCTGGCCGCCCAACTGTCCACCGGGACGGTTGGCAACGCGTCGGAGCCCGCGCGCCGGACCGTGCCGGCCACGCCCCCCGAGCCGCCGCCACTCCTGCCAGTTCGGGCGCTTGGCGAGTACGTCCCCGGCGGGCGCTTGGACGCCATGCGCCGTCTCATCCGAGGCCGTTGAACGCTCACACGCGCCCCGAAGTTGACGGAAGAGCCGGGCAACGTGGCGCAGCCCGCTGGTGGTGGCGCCCCCATGAAGCCCCCGCGAGAAGTCAACAGATCCTCGGTTATCGGACTCACCGGCAGCGGCGGCTCCATCGCCGCGCAGGCCCTCGCGGCCGCCGCCGATCACGACAAGTCCCCTCGATAGGCTTAGTGACTGCCGGCGGAACGAACAACTACCCTCTACCTGCGGTCGAGCGACAACCCGCGCTCTGGATGAAAGTTGAGCCGGATCCACTGGAGGTCGTGGTACTGCGTGGCACGGTTACTGCGCTGGGCGGGCTGCTGAAATCTAGCCCGGGCGGCGGCGCAGAGAGGACACCCAACTGGTCGAGGCTGTGTCTGTCCGGGCCGCGTCGAGACGCCACAGCAACCCCGACGTCACGCGGAACTTGACGATCAACCCGTAGACCTATCCATCGGCTCAGACACCGCGCCCGGTGGCCGGCGAGGCCCACTCGCGGCGCGCCCCCAACTTCCCTTTGACGGCTGCGGGAAAACCCAAGGTCAGGAGGAACCTCTGTGCGACGCATCGTAACGTTCGGACTCTGCGCCCTGGCGGTGCCCATGCTGGCGGCCGGGCAGACCAAGGACAATTTCGAGTACTGGGATACGAACCAAAACGGCGACCCGGCCGTTCAAGGAATCTAGATATAGATACGTGCCGCTGACACTGGCCGAATAGCCGATCGCGGTCAGCAACGTCTCGATGAGAGCCTCCCGGGTGCTGATATCCGGTTTCGGTGCACCGCTGCGCACCGCCATACCGATCACCGAGCGCACCAAGTCGACGCGGCTTTCGGGACGAATGTGGCCTGCGTCGGTCAGCTCATCGAGCGGCGGTCTGTTGAGGATGAGGATGTCCGCCGTCTCGCCACGCGCCAGGCGAACCGGGATGGATTCAGGTCCACCGCCCATGGAGGAGCCGTACTCGGTGACGACCTCCGATCCCGCTGGCTTGCCCGAATATCGGTCCGAGGATGTCGAAGGCCGCCGTGAAGCCACCGGACGTGATCACTTGACCCCGGGAGGTTCGTCGAGAGCGACGGGCATCAAACCCGTGGACTGAACGACCGTGGCGGCCGCATCGGAAGAGAGAAACTCGACGAGCTTCCGGGCCGCTTCGGGATTTTCCATGTGCTCCGTCATGACGACGAGCACCGTCGCCACTTGTTGCAGCTCATCGGGTAACAGACCGGCCAACTCCGCGCCCTCGATCGGCAGGATCTCGCTCATCGCCTGAAAGCCGATCTCGGCCTCCCCACGTGCCACGACACTCGCGACCCGCTCGGTCACGACGCGTGTCGTCTTTGGCTGAATCTCTTCCCAGATCCCGAGCTCGGGCCATGCCACGGTCGACAGATACGTGCCGCTGACGCTTGCCGAATAGGCGATGGACTCCGCGGCCCGCAAGGTCTCGATGAACGCTTCGACGGTGCTAATATCCGGCTTCGGCGCGCCCGCCCGCACAGCCATCCCGGTGACGGAGCGCGCCAGGTCGACACGGGTCGCGGTTCGCAGATGCCCGGTGGCAGCCAAGTCATCGAATGCCCTGCCGTTGAAGATCAGTAGATCCGCCGTCTCACCGCGCTCCAGCCGAACCGGGATGGATTCCGGTCCCCCGCCCATGGAGGAACCGTATTCGGTGATCACCTCGATTCCGGTGGCCTGCGCGAACATCGGCCCGAGGATGTTGAAGGCCGCCGTGAAACCGCCCGAGGTGATCACCTCGACTTGCTGGGTCTCCCTCGTTGTCGCGGTGCGCGCGACCGAGTCCTGCGCGGGGCTCGGGTACGCGACGACCAGGAGCACCGCCAGGGAGAACAAAACGGACACGGATGACTGTTTCATTGCGTGCTGGGCTACTGCCCGTTGCCGAGGGGTCCGATGTGCTGGTTCTGGTCCGCGAACTCGAGGTGGATCGAGACGCGAGGTGCGTTGCCGACGTTCGCCGTCGTGTGCCCTTGGCCTGTCAGATCGTCGATGTATTCGACCGACCCTGCGGGCAAATCGACTTTGCCTTCCGCCACCTCGAGCTGTCCGCCACTCGTCAGATTGATGATGTATCGGCGCCCTGGAGCCACATGGTAGTCGCTGAAGCTCCCCGGCGGTGACACACGCACCCTCATGCCGGTGACCTCCTCCATCACCGACTCCGCGTTCAGCGCGATGTTTTCGACATGCGACTGTCCATCGGTGCCTGTATAGATCCGCTGCATCAGGAACGGAGCGTCTGACGCCTGAGCCTCCACCACACCGTGACCGCCCTTGACCGCCCACCCAAGACCGAACCCGACCACCAAGGCTCCGGCCACGAATAACCTCGTCCTCGTCATGGACCTCATCTGGACTTCCTCCCGCTGACGAACGAGTAACAGGCACGGCGAATCCGCGTGCCGACGCATCCTCGTCACGCTCGCGTTTCGCCAATAATCGAACTCTAGATGCCAACAGCAAGCCTGTCAAGCGTGACTCGATGGGCTTGGTGGCGCCGCAGCGACGTCGACCGTGAGTCGAGTATTCCGGCGCGGGGCTGTTCGAGGGCGCCCGGGGGGGCAGGATGGTCGGGAACGCGCTACAGAGAAACTCACGGTGACCACTGACTCAGGCGGCCTTCACTTCGACCTCCACTCCAAGGTCGTGCAGACGGCGGAGGAGGCGCTGGGTAACGCGGTGCTTGTCGCGGTTCGCCAGGTACCGGCCGCCGAGGTCGTGGTAGTCCGTCTCGTCGCGGAGCATGAAGTAAGCAGCGGTCAGCATGGAAGCGGCGACCGCCACGATTGCCTTCTTCGGGCCGCGCCGGCCCTTGAGCCGTCGAAACTGCGTCTGCAGATAGCTCCCGTTCTTCCGGGTTGCCGCCCACGCGGCCTGGACCAGCGTTGTCTTCAGCCACGGCGTCGCGTGACGGATCCGGGTCGAGCGGCGCTTCCCCGCACTCTCGTCGAGGCGCGGGCACAGTCCCGCCCACGAGACCAGATGTCCCGGACCGGGAAACCTCGTCATGTCCACGCCGATCTCGGCGACGAGCACCCGCGCGACGGTCTCACTGACCCCGGGGATCGTCGTCAGCCGCTCGGCGGCCTCGCGAAAAGGGCGCAGCACCTCGTCGGCCTGCTGCTCCAGTTTCTGCACGGCGGCGCGCAACGCGTCGATCTGCCCCAAGTGCAGCTCCAGCAGGAAACGGTGGTGCGCCGTCACCCGGCCGTGCACCGCGGCGATGATGTCCGCGCGGTCGGCTTTCAGGCGCCCGGTGGTGCAATCGGCCAGCCGCTCGGGATCGGTCTCCCCGGCGATGAGCGCCGCCAGGATCGCCCGGCCGCTGACGCCCAGGATGTCGGTGACCACGTGCGTCAACTTCACGTTCGCGTCTTCGAGCGTCTTCTGCAGGCGTTGCGTGTGCCGCGTGATCTCGCGGACCAGTTGCTTGCGGGTCCGCGTCAGGTCGCGCAGTTCCTGGATCGGGGCCGGCGGCACGAAGCTGCCCCGAATCAGCCCGTGCGCCAACAGGTCGGCGATCCAGGCCGCGTCGTTCCGGTCGCTCTTGCGGCCCGGAACGTTCCGGATGTGCTGCGCGTTGGCGAGCACCAGCGTGAACGACTCTTCGTCTTCGAGGACGTGCCACACCGGCTTCCAGTACACGCCGGTCGCCTCCATCGCCACGTGCGTGCAGCCCGCCTCGGTCAGCCAGGCCGCCAGTTCGAGCAGACCCGCCGTCGTAGTCGCAAACTCCCGGTGCTCGGTCGTGACCTTCCGACCCGCAGCGATGCGCACGCACGCGTTCACGCACCGAGAGTGGACATCCAACCCGGCGCACCGGGGGTACAAGACTTCCATCCGTCACCTCCTGCTCGCAAAGGCGCTGGCGTGGAGTCCGCCGGTACGAAATCTACAGGGCGCGCTCACCGGAAGAATCTCCGGTCTCGCAATACGGGGTGCTCGCGGGACTCCGGGTCCAACTAAAAAACGGGCTCTTGGCACCATAGAGAAACCGACCTCTGGGCCAGCGCCAAGCCCCTACACGATATCCTGTTTCATGAATACGCGGGTCCGGCACCGCCGGGTGGAGAACTAATACGGACTATCGTCCCGTCGATCAGCGCCGGCTTGTGATGACGTCAGCGAGCCGCCCGGTCAGCCGGGCGTGCGTCACAGCGCGGCGCAGATCCGCCGCATCTCCGAGCCGGCCGCGTTTGAGCAAGTCGAGCGGATCGTCGCCCTCCGAGCCTATCCCTTCGAGTTGATCCTCTGGCACGTACTGGGCGCCATCCGCAAACCTCACCTGGAGACGACGAATCCCGCCGCGGGCGCGGGGCCTGTTGGTGACGACCCCGACTCGGCCCGGATCGTGCTTTAGGCGAACCTGCTGTCCGGCCTCGAACACCGCCTCGTTCATCCACTTCATCCTCGGATCTGCTCCGCATCGCGCCGCCCGCCGCCGGCTCTCTGGATCGTTCGCAGTAGTGCTTGAGCGACGCCAAGATTTGGTCGGCCGTCTTGGTCCAGATGAACGGCGCGGGCTGGTCGTTGCAGACCGCCAGATACGCCTCGATCGCCCGTTCCAACTCCGTCGTGCTCCGGTGGGTGCCGCGCCGGATCTGCCGCTCGGTGAGTGCGGCGAACCACCGCTCAACCTGATTGAGCCAGGAGGCGCTCGTCGGCGTGAAGTGCAGGTGGAACCGCGGCCGGCGGAGCAACCACTCGTGAATCATGGCCGTCTTGTGCGTGCCGTAGTTGTCCAGGACGAGATGGATGTCGAGTTCAGCCGGCACGGCCGCGTCAATGACCGCCAGGAACCGGCGAAATTCTACCGCCCGGTGCCGCCGGTAGCACTTCCCGATCACTTTCCCGATCGCGACGTTCAGCGCGGCGAACAGCGACGTGGTGCCGTGCCGCCGATAGTCATGCGTGCGCCGCTCCGGCACGCCGGGCCGCATCGGCAGCACCGGCTGCGTGCGGTCCAGCGCCTGAATCTGTGCCTTTTCGTCGACACACAGCACGACCGCGCGCTCGGGCGGGTGCAGGTACAGCCCGACGATGTCACGGATTTTCTCCACAAACAGCGGGTCCTTCGACAGCTTGAAGGTCCCAGTCCGATGCGGCTTCAAGCCAAACGCCCGCCAGATGCGGCTCACCGTCGCCGCGCTGAGGCCGCAGGCCTCAGCCATCGCTCGGGTGCTCCAATGCGTCGCCGCCGCCGGCAGCGCTTCCAGCGTCTGCACTACCACCCGCTCAACGTCGTCATCCCCGATGCGCCGCGGTGCGCCGGGACGTGGCGCGTCCAACAACCCGCCACAGCCGTCCTGCACGAAGCGGCGCCGCCATTTGCCGACGGTCTCGCGCGTCGTACCCAGGTCGCGCGCCACGGCCAGATCGCTCCCACCCTCGGCGCACGCCAGGACAATGCGCGCGCGCGACGCCAGCGCCTGCGACGTCTTGCCCCGGCGCAGCCAGCGCTGCAGTTCCTCTCGTTGGTCGGCCGACAACGCCGGAACCTGTCGCGTGTGGTGGTTCGCCATCCACGGCCCTCCCTGGCCCGGGAGCGACCGTACCACAATCGACATCCACAGAGAAGCAATTTACGATACAGGACACTAGCCCTGCCCATGCCCCACAACTTTTCGCTGGACTTCATGAAGCCACTTCGCTACGGTGGCGAGCATGGAGATTCAGAATCAGGTCGGGCGCAGCCTGCGGGGCAACCTCACCCGACTGCGAGCGGTGCTGGACGGGGCGGTATCGCAGGGCATTCACGGCCTCGGGCAGGTTGCCGATCGCGTCTGTAAAGCGTTCGATTTTCGCGATGGCCGCGGCCGGTGGCAGCGCGCGAGCTGCTGCGCGGCGTTGGCCGACCTCGCGGCGGCAGGCCACGTCTCGCTGCCTCGGGGTCGGCCCTCTCGCGGCGGTGTGTGGCGCCCGCGTGTGCTCCCGCACCCGGTGGCGCCGGCGGCTGAGGTGCCTGGCACGGTCGGCGAGGTCCGGGACTTGGCGCTGGTGCGGGTGGAGACCGACGAGCAGCGCCGGGTCTGGAACACGCTGATGGCGCATGAGCACCCGCGCGGCGCCGGGCCCTTTGTCGGCCCTCAACTGCGGTATCTGGTGGGCTCCGGGCATGGCTGGCTGGGCGGGGTGGGGTTCGCGGCGTGTGCGCGGCGCCTGCGGGCCCGCGACGCCTGGATCGGCTGGGACGACACGCGCCGGCGCGCTCACCTGCACCGGGTGCTGGGACTGTGCCGACTGCTGATACGTCCCGACATCTCGTGCCGCAACTTGGCCTCCCACGTGTTGGGCCGGGCCGCTCGGGCGGTCGGCGACGACTGCGAGCGCCTCTACGGCTATCGCCCCTGGCTGCTGGAGACGTTCGTCGACGAGACCGAACACACCGGGGCGAGCGTGCGGGCGGCGAACTGGGTGCGCGTAGGTGAGACCCGTGGCCGCGGGCGCCAGGACCGTACGCACGCGGCCCCCGAAACGTGCAAGGCGGTGTATATGTACGCGTTGGAGCCGGCGTGGCGCGATACCCTCCAGGCGCCCGCACCGGGCGTGTTGCCGCTGGCGGTCGGCGACGGGCTGGACGCCGCGTCCTGGGCGGGCCACGAGTTCGGGGGGGCGCGGCTGGGCGACGCGCGGCTGAGCGCGCGCCTGGTCCTGAGCGCCGAGCAGATGGCCGAGTCTCCGATGCGCGCCATCACCGGCGCCGCGAACGGAGTGAGAGCCTTGGTCAAGGGACATTACCGGCTGATCGACCAGCCCGCCGAGAGCGCGGTGACGGTGGAGAACATTCTCGCTCCCCATCGCGAGCGCACGCTGCGACGGATGCGGACGCATGACACGGTGCTGTGCATCCAGGACGGCACCCGCCTGAACTTCACCCGGCGCAGCCAGACGCGGGGGCTGGGGACCATCGGCTCGAATCAGACCGGCGCGGCGGCCCGCGGCCTGGACCTGCACACGACGCTGGCGGTCAATCCCGACGGGGTGGCGTTGGGGGTCCTGCGGGCGGCGTTCGACGCGCCCGAGCCCCCGAAACCCGAGGAGAAGGGCAAGCCGAAGCCGCGGGAGGAACGGAAGTCGTTCCGCTGGGTCGAGGGGCTGCGCGACTGCGCGGCGGCGGCCGAGCAGCTGGGTGAGACCCGGGTGGTGTGCACGATGGACCGCGAGGCCGACTTCCTCGACCTGTTCATCGAACGCCGGACGCACGCCCCGCAGGTCGAACTGCTGGTCCGGGCGAAGGTCGACCGCGTGCTGGGGAGGGAGAAGACGGCCGACGGGCACACGGTCTCGCGCCGTCTGTTCGACGAGGTGCGCGACGGGCCGGCCCGCGGCGCCGCCACGGTCGAGGTGCGGCGGCTGAGCGCGCGGGTGAAGGCCAGCAAACAGGCTCGCCAGGACGGCCGTGCGGCCCGCGTCGCCGAGGTGACCCTGCGCTACCAGCCGGTGGCGCTGTCGTGCCCCGGGGCCGAGCCGGTCGAGCTGTTTGTCGTCCATGCGCGCGAGGAACAGCCGCCGCCCGCGGTCAAGCCGCTGGAGTGGTTCGTGCTGACCACGCTGCGTGTGACCAGCGCCGACGACGCCACGCGCATCCTGGGCTGGTACGCCCTGCGCTGGCGCATCGAAGAGTACTTCCGGGTCCTCAAGTCCGGCTGCAAGGTCGAGGAATTGCAGCACCACGAGGCGGAGCGGCTCGAACGGGCCATGGCCATCAAGATGGTCGTGGGGTGGCGGATCCAGTTGATGGTCCAGCTCGGCCGCGAGACGCCTGAGCTGCCGGGCGACCTGCTGTTTTCCGATGGCGAGTTGCGCGTGCTCGCCACCTTCGCCCGCTCCCGCACGCTGCCGCCCCCCACGCGGCTCGGGGACGCGGTCGGTCTGGTGGCCCGCCTCGGCGGGTGGCTGGGGCGCAAGCGCGACCCGCCCGGCGCGCAGCTCCTGTGGCACGGCTACACCCAACTCGTTGCCATGGCCTTCGCTTTCGAACTGCGGGATGAATTCGGATGATTTACAAGTCCAGCCAGCGAGATATGGGGCACGGGCAGCACTAGCCTGCATTATTCATGAAGGTCCAGATTCGACCGCCAAAGGGCGTGATCGGCGCAGGAAAGGGTCTCGGACATCGTCGCCTGCAAGCGGAGCCGGGGTTGAGCAGCCGACCGGGGGGGCATGACGGACGCGAGGGTTGGGCAGCGACAGCCCCGCCGGCGGAGCGGCCCATGCCGCCCAGGAAGCAGGTGGGCGCGGCGCAACGGGTGGGCTATCCGGCGCGCGCGCCCAGCGCGAGTGCGATGTGCCGCCACGCCTCGAGGTGCGGCGTCGAGCGCGGCAGATGCAGAACCACGCGGCGGACCGAGCGGACGACGTGGACCCCCAGCTTCAGCAGCCGGTCGCGCAGCCACGTCACCTGGCTGCGGGCACACGCAGTACGCGCCGCCCGCAATCGCAGTTCCTGCATGAGCACGTAGGCCGCGGCGGTCAGGAAGACGCGCAACTGGTTCGCCGAGAACAGACAGCAGCTCGTGCGGTCGATCTGCAGCCCATCGAGCAGTTCCTTGATCCGATTCTCGATGTCCCCGCGAGCACAGTAGACCTTCTCATAGATGAAGCGCGGCGTCTGCCGCAGATTCGTCACCACGAACCGCGGGTTGTCCCGCGGCTCGCGGTCTCCGAGGCGAACGACTTCGGCCTTGATCACGACCCGGCGCTCGTGGTCCCACGTGCCGGCGGCGTAGCGGGTGTCGGTATAGACGTGCGCGGTCTCGCCACCGACCTCGCTCTGCGCGCGGGCCACCTGCATGGCGGACTCCGCATGCCGCTGCAACACCGCGTTCTTCGCCATCGCCACGACATAGTCGAGCCGGGGCTCCGCATCCAGGAAATCGAAGATCTCCGGGGTCGCAAAGCCCCCGTCGAGCCGGACGAGAAACCGCGCCTGCGGAAACGCGGCCCGCAACAGCGGGAGCAACCGACACAGCAGGCCGAGGGTCCCGTCGGCGGCCACTGCCTTCCCGGGCCGCAGCACCGCCGCGCACAGATACTGCTCCGCCTCGCGGTCGAAGCTCAGAAACCCCAGCATCGGCAGATAACACCAGCCGCCATAGTGCCCGTTGAAGAACGTGAGCTGCTGGGCCCCGTGCGTCAGGTCGTCGGTCGGGTCCAGATCGATCGTGATCCGGCGCGCCCGCCCGTGCAGGCGGCGCCGATGACGCTCGATGACGCACGCTGCCAACTCGCGCCCCATCCGGTAGAGCACGGTGCGGCGCGCGCCGTTCTCGAATCGCGAGATCGTGGGTTGCGACGCCAAGGGCGCGCCGGACACCGGGTCCCGCCCGAGCAGCAGCTTGTGGATGGGGTCGTCGGCCAAGTGGTCGGCATCGTTGCCATCGGGATGACCGCACGCGATGCCGAAGACCCGCTGGCCGATCAGGTCCGCGAGCGTGTGCCGAATCTTCCCGGGTGCGCGTTTGTCGGCCAGACACCGGGCGAACGCCTTGACCAAGCCGTACACGCGCTCGGCCGCCTTGAGCAGGACGGCGCCGCCGTCGGAACTCGCGTGCTCCTGGTTGAACGTGGCGACGAGGGGCTTGTCGAACAGATCCGGAAACAGAACACTCTGTGGTATCGTGTCAGGTGTCACGCAGGGGCCTCCGTCGTGGCTAAACGTTTATATACACTACGTTTGTACCACACGGAGGCCCTTGTGTCTCTCCCAGAATCAACACCTTCACGCATAATCCGGGCCTAGGAGTCTGCGCCGCAGGAGTTCGCGGAACCCCGGCGGTCTGCGTCGTGACGCACGGCGTCAGGGCGTAGGCCGCCGGCCGACGAGCAGGTGATTCTCGACCAACCGGCGGACGGAACCGAAGAACAGGCCGTACACCGCCCAAACGCCGCGATTCGTGACCGATTCTCGGTCAGTGGGGCCAGATCGGTCCCCGTTACGCCGCCATCAGCAGGTGCAGGCGCTTGGCGTTCACCGCCAGGCACACCAGGTCCCACTCGCCCCGCACCTTCGCCAGTCCACGCAGGCTGAAGCGCCGGAAGCCCAGCACGTGCTTGATCCAGCCGTACGGCGCCTCCGACAACCACTTCCGTTCCGCATACACCGCCCGGCCCGCCGGCGTCGACAGCTTCTCCACCATGCGACCCGTCGCCGGATGCTTCTTCAGATTACGGGCGGCGACCTTCTTGTCCTCCCGGCCCGTCGCCACATACCCGTCAACACCCCGCGTTTCGAGCTCCGTCAAGTCCCGCTCGTTGCAGTACCCCGCGTCGGCCAGCACCGTTTCCGGCTGCGCGTCGAACCGCTCCTGGACCGCGTCGAGCAACACCGGCAGACCGCCCTGGTCGCTCGCATTCGCCGTCACATCCGTCGCCACCACCAACTGGTGCTCCGCGTCCACCGCCGCCTGCGCGTTGTAGCACTGCTGGAAGCCCTCGTTGCTCGTCTTCATGATCCCGCTTTCCGGGTCCGTGAAGTTGCTCTGCGCCTTCTCCTCAGGCTCCCCATACGCTCGCTTGTACGGCCGGCCTCCCTTCGGGTTCCGTGTCTGCCCCGGCTGCCGGCCCCGCGCGTCGTCCGCCGCCCGCTGCGCCGCCTCCAACCGCGCCTTCGCCGCCCGGATCGCCGCCAAACGGTCCTCTCGGCGCTGCAACTCCGCCGGCAACTCGTCGCCCCGGACCTCCGGGCCCAAACGAACGTCCTCGGCCACGTCGGTCTCGTCCGCCGACCGCAACAGCGCGTCGATCTCGCCGGCCAGACGCCGCTCCTCCTCCTGCATCCGACCGTAGCTCATCGCCTTGCGCTTGCTCGCATTCGCCCGCACCTTCGTCCCGTCAATCGACAGCTTCCCGAATCGGGCCAGACCCAGTTCCCGCGCCAGACCGACCACCTCCACGAACAGCCGCTTGAAATCGGCCAAGTGCCGGCGTCGAAACGCGCAGATCGTCCGGTGCTGCGGGAAGTTGCCCGCCGCCAGCACCCGGAACGCCACGTCCTCTTCCAGCTTCTTCGCGACCCCCCGCGACGAAAACACCCCCGTCGCGTAGGCGTAAACCAGCACCTTCACCATCATCCGAGGTGAATACGGCGCGTTGCGCCGGCCGTCCCCCTCGTACGGCGCGTAGAAGGCCGTCAGATCCAGACCGTCAACCAGATCGCTGATGTGGTGCGCCAAGTGACCTTCGGGCAGCCACTCCCGCACATCGGGCGGCAACAACAGCGACTGCTCCGGCACGTAGGGGCGAAACGTTGTCGACATCAAGTCCCCTCTCGTCGTCGGCTCGTCTACAATTGTCGCATCGATTTTCTGCGGCGCAGACTCCTAGACTAGCGTGGGCCTGTGACGGTCAGGTTCGCCAGGTCGTTCTGCAGCTCCGGACTTTGCCCGGGCCACGGATGCGCCGCCAGCGCCGTTACCGTCTCGCGGGCTGAGCACCGCGATGTCGGGTCCCCCCCGGTCGCGCGACGGAGTCGCCGTACGCCAGACGACGCTGAGGCGGGACAGCAGATCCTTGCGAAAGCGTCCGGCGGGGCCTCCCCGTCCGGCGGCCGGTTCGTGATTGCTTCGAGCGTGGCTCGCGCAAGGACACCGGCGGCGACGTCTAGCAGCCTGTGGTGAAACTCTCCAATAGAGGGATCGAGCCATCGCGTGCCGTGAGCACTCGTCCGCCGACGCCGGCGCGGAGCTCGGCGAGGATGGAGCGGGTCGCGGGTCTCCCGCCGCATCCCGGCCATGAGGAGGAGCCCCGCGCTCACGGGCGTCGAGGCGGCCGCGCTCGAGGGTGACCTCGTCGGACTCGACGCCGCCGCCGGTAGCGGGTGGCGAGGACAGCGGGGCCGCGCTTGGCCCCGACCCGCCTCCGCTCGCCGGGCGAGCGAGGCGGTCTCGGAAGTACGCCCCCGCCAAGCGCTGGCCGTCGGGGGCTTCGCACCGTCCGCCCCCGCGAGAGCTAGGTCCGGACGCGGCGCAGGTTATCGGACGCAGGGGGCGGCGCGCCCGCGGACCGCCGCGGTCAACAAGTGCGGGTGAGGGATCAAGGCATTGAACGACGTCGACAAGATGTTCGGGACCTCCGCTCCGGCGAAGCCCGCGCCGAAGTAGCCCGCCGCCTGGCCGCGTCCGCGCGAGCGGTGTGGCTGACCGCAGATCGGGGAAGTACCCCGCAGCCACCGCCGTCGAAGTGCTCGCCGGGGCTCCCCTAGTTGTGGGAGTTCGGCGAGGTAGGCGGCGAGGGCTTGGTCGTCGAGCCAAGCGTCCGAGCCGGCGGAGCGCCCCGGAGTACGCGCCGCGGGTGTTCGGGGAGAGCGAGGCCTCGGCGAGCCGGCGGGCGGCCGGCGTCGGGCGCTCGAATCCATCTTCACCACCGCAGACGTTCGATCCACGTGTCGCCGGCTTCGGAGATCCGGACCTCGAAGCGGTTGAGTTCGGGCTGCAGCTGCCGGTCCGGCGTCAGCCAGGCGAGGAGGGCGTCGATGAGGCGGGCGCCGCGGGCGCGGGGGGTCTTCTCCCGCATCCGGCCAACGGCCTCCGCCGTGATCCGGAACCACACCTGCTGGCTGCCGTCCGCGTCGAGCGCGGCCCCGAACCAGAGGATCCGCCCGTTGGGTTCCCGGGTGGGGTCGCGGGGCGTCAGGGTCTGGGCCCCGCCAGGCCAGTCCTCACGCGTCCCCGCGATGACGATCTTCGGTCCGGCGGTGTCGGGCATGCCTTCCCTCCCGCGCCCCAAAATTATCAACGATAAACCGCCACAGTCGACGGCCGGACCGACCGAGGACGCGACCGCAGCCTATTTCGCCGAACCCCACGACCAGGGGAGCTGCGTCGAGCACCTCGACAACCGAGACCGCCGCGTGCTTCCGGGCACTGCCCACCGCTACCGGCGGACCGCCGCGGTGATCCCGCGCTGCCGTGGCCGGAGCGCGTGGCGGACGCGCCGTCCGCCCCCCTGACCAGCCGCCGGCATTGATGCCGACACGACGACAGGCGACCGGGAGGACCGTCGCCCGTAATGCCCACCCGCGGCTGCGGCTTTCTGCCGCGCCGCTTCGCAGCACCCCCACGCCTCGATCCGACGGACGCCCGACGCCAGGCGTTCGTAGGACCTTCGGTCCACCTCTCTGCAGTTCGTGCGACGCCTCTGGCTGCGAGCGTCGTAGCCGGAAACCACCCCACCGAAATCGCACTTGTGTCTCGCCGGAACCGGGCGGCATCCAAGCTTTCGGATGTGTCATCCGCCCGGCGGCACGCGGTTGCTCACGAGCCGGCACGTTGAGCGTCGTGAAGGATTCGCGCGGCGGCCGGACACCCGCGAGCCTTGCGTCCACAGCCGCCCGCCCTCCGAACCGCCGTCGCCGCGTGACGCGGCGGAGACCCGCCCATGCAGACCCCGCTCCACCGACCCCCGCGACCGAGAGAACCACCATGGTTGGTCCTGCGTCGGCGACAGGCGGCCCAGCGGAGGGCGCGCTTCTCCGCATCTCGGTTTCATGAAGAACAGCCCCGCGACCACCGCGTCGAGGGGGCCGCACCTCGAGGGCGACTTGGTCGGACTCGCCGCCGCGGCCCGTGTCCCCGGTTCGTGGCGGACGGCTGTGCTGATGGGCTACGCTGAACGCTGAGTTCGGGCAGCTTCGACCGCACCCCTCACGACAACTGGACCAGTCAGAGTTCCCAGACCGCCATCACGACCGGCTGCAACGTCATCGGAACGTGCAGTAGCGGCGTGAACGTGACGCCGGCCCGCAGGTCGAGCCCGTCCCGAACATGCCCAGTAACGAGCAGCTCCGCGTGCCACATGTAGCCAAATTTCAGCCCGCTTTCCGTCGAGCCGTCGAGGTGAAACGTCTGGAGTTCGGTGCTCCACTTGGTGATGGGGTCGGTACGCCAAATGGCCATGGGTCCGGTACCCAGCCCGAAGTGGGCGGTGGTTGGTCCGTTCCCCAGGAGCCAGCGTCTGCGCCAAGTGAAGTGCCCGTAGATGGGAAACGCCAACTCTACTAGCTCGTTTTCCTCATGGGGATTCAGACGGGCCAGGATCGGCGTGACACCAACAGTGATGCCCGTCCGCTCGCTCAGCCACGTCGTCCACGCGAGGTTGACGCTCGGGCCTGACGGGCCGTTGAAGCCCAGGTCTCCTATGCCCAGCGGGTTGAACTGGAACCAGCCGCCGCCAAGCTCAAGCTCCCGACCGCGTTCCTGCGCCAGGACGGTCGTGGCTGCCAGCAGGGCGACTGCGAACACGATCGCGAGTCGATGAATCATCGGTCCCTCCTTCCGTCTACACAAGGAAATGCGCGGACGACCGGTGAACCGGCTCACTTGAACAAGCCAGTAACGCCCAGTGCGTAATCCGGAGGATCTTGAACGCCGAATCCGGTGGAAGTTGAACACCGAATCCGGGGAAGTTGAACACCCAGATCCGGGATGTTGAACGCGGAATCCCGGGAAGTTGAACAGCCATTCCGGTCATCGTGAACGCTCGTCGGTAGCCTGATCGCCGCACGCTTGGCCTTCCGAAAGGAGGGCGAGGCGATGCCGGCACGGAGGCTACTGGTGAAGAAGATTCGTGAGGTTCTGCGTCTCAAGCACGAGCGGGGGTTGTCCCACCGGGCGATAGCCCAAGCCTGCGCGATCGGCGTGGGCACGGTTTCGCTGTATCTGCAGAAGGCGGACCAGGTAGGGTTGGGCTGGCCGCTGCCGGCCGAGCTGGACGACGCGGCGCTCGAGGCGCGGCTGTTCCGTCGCGCCGCCCCGGCGCACGACCGGGTCCGTCCGCCCGCCCGGCCGCAGGCCACGCTCGAGGACGGCCTCCTCGACGCCGTGACCGCTGAACTGCTCCTTCATGGCCGGGATGCGCCGGGTCGACGTGAGCGCCCTCACCGCGGCGGCGGCTCCGATCGACGCGCAGGTCCCCTCGCGGGTCGCGCAGAGCCGCAGCGTCGGGAGCCTCGTCCACACGCGCCCCGAAGTCAACAGAATGCCTCCTCAGAACCGGAGTCGGATCTGCTGCTGCAGGCGCTCGAACGCGGCCCGGATCAGCAGCAACTGCTGCTCGCGGAGTGCTGGGTTCGATTGGCGCGGGTGCGGCTCTTTTTCGTCGGCGGCCCCGGGGAGGTCTGCGAGCGGCATGGCAAGAGCTACTTGACCCGTCGAAAGGTGAAGTATACGGCGACGACCCGATCGTTGCTGTCGGAGTGCACCACGAGAACGAGACGCTGCCCGGCTCCAGCGGCAGCGTGGTGTCGTCGTTGAACAGGCTGCCGTTGAACTAGGCCACCGTCTCGAAGCCGACGCGGCCGCCGGACGCCATCGCCCGGAAGAGTTCGCCGGCCAGCTCACCGAACCGTGCCGGGGCAGGAAGCGCATGCCGCAGCATCCGCGTGAACATGTGGTCCGGCAGCAGGCCGACGTCATCGGCGAACATGCAGAAGACCAGGCGGTTGACGGAGTGCGCGACCGCCTGCGGATCGTGACCGCGCTCTCGCAGCGCCTGGGCGACGGACGCGAATGACGCCGCCACGCGCTCGGTGAGCGACTGCCGGGTCTCTCCTGGCCGCAGAGGTTCGGGGTCGGAGAACGCCCACTTCAGCCTGTCGCGCGTCGCCGCATCGGCCAGATCGTCGAGCTCGAACTCGTGCGTCCGGCTGACGCTGTTCGTCCAGTTGGTGCGGATCCGGAACCGCACCATGCGGACACGATCAGCAGCGGCGGGTGCTCCAGCGCCAGCGCGTACTGCCGGAGCTGGTCGAACGCCGCGTCGAGATTGGCTCGCGTTCCCTTGTATTCCCAGGCGAAGTGGTGGCGCTTCCAGACATCGGCCCAGCCGTCGCCGCCGGTATCCCTGCGCGCCCCTCGCTCGAAGCAGTACGTCTCACCCGTCGGGTGTGCCTCGGCCGGCGTAGGTTCGCCCAGCAGACGGCACTGGTCGATGAAGTGCTCCTGTGACGCCGAACGCTCCTTCAGCTCGGAGGCCCGCCACTTCTTGATGAACTCGTGCGGCGTCACGACTAGATCTTCGTCAAGCAGCCGGCCTGTCCGCACCCGCTAGGGCTTTCGCTCCTAGCACATGCATGCCACTGCCGGTGCCCATCCTCCCAACGGGTCGCGGTCGTCCCGCAGTGTCTGGGCCACCGCCGTGAAAGCATCTGCGGCGGCGGGCCCAGTCAGATCACGATACGCTCGATCTCGTCGACCGTCACCGTGTCCGCCGTCCGGTCGTAGAGCTTCGTCGTCTTCGGCGACGCGTGCCCAGCGATCTGCTGCGCGTGCTCGAGGGTCCCCCCGTTTGACAGATACGCCGTGATCCCCGTCGCCCGGAACGTGTGGCAGCACGTCGAGGTTGGAAGCCCCGCTGCCGACGCCCGCCGCTTGATCATGGCGAGCACCACCCGCCGCGAGAGCGCCCGCCCGGTCAGCCTCTCCCCTGCCCGGTCCACGCTCTGAAACAGCGTCGCCTTCGGCTCCGTGAGATCGGCCGCCTCGATGTACTTGTCTAGTGCCTCCGCTGCCCGGTGGTAGGCCGGGACGTCATGCCTCTTCCCGCCCTTCTCGTGGAGCCTGAGCCACCCCCGGCTGGTGGCCGACACCGTTCACCCCGACGTCGGCCCGCAGCTCTTCCCGGTGCGCGGCGGGCCGGCCCGCCTCACCGTCTGCGCATCGGGCGCCGCGTCGATCGAGGCGAACCCTTGCTGCATCGAGGACAGGGTGGTGGACTCACGGGCTGCCCCCAGTCGGGAGGAACGGTGACCGCCGCGTGAATGATGGTCGATTCGCTCCGAACCGCCCCGCCGCCGGCCACGCTCGAGGACGGCCGCGCCAAGCCTTGGACCGGGTCTCCGCCGCCGAGCGCGTCGCCGGCCCGCCGGGGAGGTTCGACCAGGTCGAGGCGCCCCGGTCTTCGTTTATGATCCGTTGGAAGGTGAGGATCAACGCCTACGCGATCGTCACGACCCTGCTCACGCTGCTGGGCCTCGTGGGCCTGCTCTCCCTGCGTGTCATCGGTCTTTATAGCCACCAAGCGTTGGCGGTCGTACTGTTACTCGGGTGCGGTTGGGCGGTCGTGAACCGCGTCTGGCTGGCGTGGAAGGGGCGTCTGTATCTGCGGCTGCTGCGCGGATTCCGTGGGCACGACAGTCGGCCTCAATTCCTCCAGGCCGTGGGGCGTGCGAGCTTCTGGGTGGCGGCCTCGGCCGCGTGCCTGGCGGTGTTTCCTCGGTCGGCGGAGATGACGCCCCTGATCGTCGCGCTGGCTGGGATCTGCGTACTCCGAATAGCGGCCTCGTTCCTCACCTCGCACCGGACCAACACTGGCCCCACCCTCGTCATGGTGGCGGGAGCGTTGGTGCTGGCATTCGATCTCGGTCGCGCCTTCATCGGAAGCTCCGCCGCCGTCGTGCAGATTGCCCCGCCGTTCGCGGGGGAGTGGCTCGTGATGCAGGGAGGTCGCAGTCCCCTGCAGAGCCACCATCTCGTCGCTTACAACCAGCGGTTCGCCCTCGATCTCGTCCGGCTGGAGAACGGGTACGTCTTCGCCGACGAGACCGGCAACGCGGCTGTCCATAGCTGGGAGCAGCCGCTCCAGTCGCCGGCGGACGGCAAGGTAGTCGTCGCGCGCGACGAGATGGACGATGCCGAGGGCGCCAACTTCGTGACCGATGCCGCGGACGCTGCGGGGAACGTCATCGTCATCGAGCTCGACACCGGCCTGTTCGTCGTCCTAGCGCACCTCCGGCACGGGACGCTCCGGGTCAGCGAAGGCGACCGGGTTCGGAAGGGCGATCCGCTGGCCCTGGTCGGAAACTCAGGAAACACGACCATGCCGCACCTTCATCTCCAGGTGCAGACCCACGTCGACCTTTGGAATCCCGACAACCGCTCGGTACCTTTTGCCTTCGAGCCTGCCGGCCACGTCCTGGCCCGCAATGATCGCGTCGTCGACGGCTCCTGAACGACTGGGCCTCGGACGCTTCGCATGCACCGCGCGCAGCCGGCGGTAGATCCGCACAGCCGCCAACAGCGCGATTGCCGGAATCGCGATCATGACGAGGGCATCCAGACCGGACACCCGCCCGGTGACAATCCCCACCGTCGCCGATGCGCCCGACGCCAGGACGAAGAACACCTGCGACACGAGGAACAGCGGCTGCGTGGCCCCGAGCCTCGTCGTGATCCTCCTCGTGCGGAAGCAGGCAGCCGCAGGATGGCCGGGCAGATGCGCGCTGGGCACGCCGACGCACCGTCCGGCGCCTCACTCGGCACGCAGGACCCGCATCGGATCGACTCGCATCGCCGTCCGCGCCGGGCGACAGCAGGCGGAGAGGGCCACGGCAAGCACCGCGCCGGACGCGCCGGCCAGGACCATTGCGTCGGTCGCCGCAACCTTGTAGAGGACACTCGCCATCGTGCCCGCGAGCAACAGGGAGCCGGCCAGCCCCACCAAGATGCCCGCGGCGCCGACCCACGCGGTTTCCAGCGCCACGGTGCGGAAGATCTTCCCGGGCTGCGCCCCCACCGCGATCCGGATCGCGAACTCGCGCGTCCGCAGCGCGACGAGGTGTGACGTGACGCCGTGGACGCCGATGGCGGACAGCGACAGGGCCAGGGCGGCGAACAACCAGATGAGCAGCGCGTTAAACCGCGGCAGGGCCACGACGTCCGAGAGGATCGTGTCCATCGTCTTGAGGTCGTAGACGCCGAGGTCGCCGTCCACGGCCCGGATCTCACGCTGGACGGCATTCGCGACGCTGGTCGCCGGCCCCTGCGTGCTCACCATCAGGTTCATCAGGCGGGACGGGTTCTGGCGTTGCGAGAGATAGATGACCGGCACAGCCGGCTCCTCGATCTGATGCTCGCGGAAATCGCGCACGACGCCCACCACCGTGAACCAGTCGGCTCTCCCCTCGGGGATCCACGGGGCCGCGCCCGGCTGGAACCGAGGCCGGAGCTGCCGGCCGATCGGCTCGGCCTCGGGCCAGTACCGCGCCGCTGCCGCCTCGTTGACGACCGTGACGGCGACGCCGTCGGGTCGGTCCCCCAGTCGAGAACGCCCGCCCCTCCACCAGCTCCGCGCCGAGCGTCTCGAAGTAGCGGTCCGAGACGACGCGGTAGGTCAGCATGCCGCCTCCCTCCATCGTCTCGGGCGGGATGTACCCGGGTACCTCGACCTGAAGCCCGAGAAACCAGCCGAGGAACGGCCGCGTGTTGACCGTCGACACGCTGCGGACGCCGGGCAGGCTCTCGACCCGCTGGAGCACGTCGTCGCTGAACGTCTGGACGCTGGCCGGGCTCGGGTACTTGCGTTCCGGCAGCCACACCTGCATGGTCAGCAGGCGATCCGTCCGGAAGCCTGCGTCGACCCCCTGCAGGTTCCACAGAGACTGCACGAGGAGCGCGGCCCCGCCGAGCAGCATGACCGACAAGGCCAGCTCGACGACGAGCAGGGCGCGGCCGGCGGACCATCCCCCAGGACTCGCAGCAACGCGGAGCATGTCGGTGCGGGTCGTGCGAACCGCTGGCAGCAATCCGAAGAGCAAGGTGGTCAGCAGTACCGCTGCGACCGTGAACGCCAGCACCCGGTAGTCGATCTGCGGCGACGGGTCCGTATAGCTGCCGATGACCGGCAGCAGCGGCGCCAGCAGCCGGATTCCGATGGCGGCGAGGACGAGGCCGCCAGAGCCGCCGAGCGCCGCGAGCAGTCCGCTCTCCGCCAGCATCTGTCGGACGAGCCGCCCGCGGGACGCGCCGACGGCGACCCGCACCGCGAGTTCGCGCTGGCGCGCGGCGGCGCGCACGAGGAGCAGGTTCGCGACATTGGCGCAGGCGATCAGGAGCACGCACCCCACCGCGCCCAGCAGCACGAGCAGTGCCCGCTCGAGCAGGCCGCCGTAGCGTTGCGGATAGATCGGCACGAGGGCCGCGCTACAGCCCGCGTTGGTGTCGGGATAAGCAACCTCGAGACGGCGGGTGATGGCGTCGAGCTCGGCCTGCGCGGCTTCGCGCGACACCCCCGCGGCGAGGCGCGCCCATACGGATACCGAGTGGTCGTCCCTCTCCCGGAAGTGCTCGTCTGCCGCGAGCGGCATCCACATCTCGAAGTCCGTCTGCAGAAAGTGGAAGTCGCGCGGCAGCACCCCGACGACCGTGAACGGCTGCCCGTCGACCAGGAGCGTCTCGCCGATGATGCCCGGGTCGCCGCCATAGCGGCGCTGCCACAATCCGTCGGTCAGGATGACGACTCGGTCTCTGCCGGGCGCTTCCTCCTCCGGCAGGAAGGTGCGGCCGACCGCCGCCTGCACGCCGAGCATCGCGAAGAACGTCGGCGAGATACGGACGCCGCGGATCTGCTCGGGGACAGTGTCGCTGCCCACCGGCCCCGCCACCGAGTAGAACCAGTTGCGCCAGGCGGTCATGTGGTCGAACGACCGGCTCTGCGCGCGCCAGTCGAGGAAGTTGCCCGGCGACGTCGGGACGTTGTCCTCCACCGTCCAGCCCTGCGCCGGATTCACGTCGCGGATGCCCATGAGGCGCTCGACGTGCTCGAACGGCGGCGGACGGAAGAGGAAGTTGTCGACGACCGTGAAAACGGCGGTGGTCGCGCCGATCCCGAGGGTCAGGGTCAGCACGGCGACGAGCGTGAACCCGGGACGCCGCGCCAGGCCGCGCACGCCGATCCGCACGTCGGTCAGCAGGTCGTCGAGCCACGGCCAGCCGCGCTGATCGCGCAGGGCCTCCATCGTCTGCGAGAAGCCGCCGAGACGAACGCGCGCCAGCCGCGCGGCCTCGGTCCGGCGAATGGCCCTTGCCGTGAAGCTCCTCCTCCGCCTGTTCCAGATGGAAGCGCAACTCTCGCTCGAGATCGTGGTCGGCCGGGTTGCGCCGGAGCGCGCCCCACAGACGGCGCAGGCACTCGCGAAAGACAGCCATCTTGATCTCCTGATCAGCGCTGCGCCGTGACCGAGCCGGCCGGCGACGCGCCGTGAGCCGAACGGCGTGGCCGTTCGCGTCGCACCGCCGGTGACGTCGGCCCGGCGTTCATGCCGGTTCCCGAAACAGCGCGTCGATAATCGCCACCATCCGGTCCAGGCCGCGCTTCTCGGCCGCGAGGTGGCGCCGGCCGGCGGCGGTGATCGCGTAGAACCGGGCGCGCCGGTTCTTCTCGGTCATGCTCCACTCGGCCCGGACGAGGCCGCGCTGCTCCAGCCGCATCAGGCCGGGATAGAGCGTACCCATGTTGAGGAGAATGGCGCCGTCGGAAACCTGCTCGAGCCGGGCGGCGATCGCGTAGCCGTGCGACGGCCCGAGCGAGACCAGCGTCTGCAGCACCATCAGGTCGAGGGTGCCGCGAAGGACCTCCGTCCTCGACGGCTCTCTATTTGGCATTCCAATAAAATATGCCACAAGCTCCATTGGGATGTCAAATAGACATAACCAAGCCGACATCCACGTCCTCATCAGTTGCCGGCAGCGTCGGCCGCGGTGGGCACGGCCGTGGTTCCGGGCACTGGCGGGTTGCGTCAACGCCCGCAAGATCGCGCCCGGTCGCGGGCGTGAGTCAGCCCGTAGTCTGCAGCTGGGCGAGGACGGCCATGAAGCCGCCGGCGGCGACGTCGAGCTCGGCGTCGAGTCGTCGCTCGAGACGGGTAGGTGGTGGACTCACGGACTGCCCCCAGTCGGAAACGGTGACCGCCGCGTGAGTGATGGATGTGCCGGAGCGGGGTGAGGGGCCCTCACCTCGGCGTCGGCTCCGATCGACACGCAGGTCCTCGCGGATCGCGCCGGGCCGCGACGTCCGAGGCACCCGGCCGCCAAACCCCGGACCGGGCCTCGGCCGCCGAGCTCGTCGCCGGCGTCGCCAGGAGGTCAACGTCGATCAGGTCCAGGCGACCCCGGTCCAACGTCGACGGATGCGACCCCTCGCCGCCGCCCGGCGGAGCTCCCGTCAACGGCGGGTAGACCCAGGGTGATCGCGCGCTGGGTGAGTCCTAGACCTGCCCGTGCCCCAGATCTCGCTGGCTGGACTTGTAAATCATCCGAATTCATCCCGCAGTTCGAAAGCGAAGGCCATGGCAACGAGTTGGGTGTAGCCGTGCCACAGGAGCTGCGCGCCGGGCGGGTCGCGCTTGCGCCCCAGCCACCCGCCGAGGCGGGCCACCAGACCGACCGCGTCCCCGAGCCGCGTGGGGGGCGGCAGCGTGCGGGAGCGGGCGAAGGTGGCGAGCACGCGCAACTCGCCATCGGAAAACAGCAGGTCCCCCGGCAGCTCAGGCGTCTCGCGGCCGAGCTGGACCATCAACTGGATCCGCCACCCCACGACCATCTTGATGGCCATGGCCCGTTCGAGCCGCTCCGCCTCGTGGTGCTGCAATTCCTCGACCTTGCAGCCGGACTTGAGGACCCGGAAGTACTCTTCGATGCGCCAGCGCAGGGCGTACCAGCCCAGGATGCGCGTGGCGTCGTCGGCGCTGGTCACACGCAGCGTGGTCAGCACGAACCACTCCAGCGGCTTGACCGCGGGCGGCGGCTGTTCCTCGCGCGCATGGACGACAAACAGCTCGACCGGCTCGGCCCCGGGGCACGACAGCGCCACCGGCTGGTAGCGCAGGGTCACCTCGGCGACGCGGGCCGCACGGCCGTCCTGGCGAGCCTGTTTGCTGGCCTTCACCCGCGCGCTCAGCCGCCGCACCTCGACCGTGGCGGCGCCGCGGGCCGGCCCGTCGCGCACCTCGTCGAACAGACGGCGCGAGACCGTGTGCCCGTCGGCCGTCTTCTCCCTCCCCAGCACGCGGTCGACCTTCGCCCGGACCAGCAGTTCGACCTGCGGGGCGTGCGTCCGGCGTTCGATGAACAGGTCGAGGAAGTCGGCCTCGCGGTCCATCGTGCAAACCACCCGGGTCTCACCCAGCTGCTCGGCCGCCGCCGCGCAGTCGCGCAGCCCCTCGACCCAGCGGAACGACTTCCGTTCCTCGCGCGGCTTCGGCTTGCCTTTCTCCTCGGGTTTCGGGGGCTCGGGCGCGTCGAACGCCGCCCGCAGGACGCCCAGCGCCACCCCGTCGGGATTGACCGCCAGCGTCGTGTGCAGGTCCAGGCCGCGGGCCGCCGCGCCGGTCTGATTCGAGCCGATGGTCCCCAGCCCCCGCGTCTGGCTGCGCCGGGTGAAGTTCAGGCGGGTGCCGTCCTGGATGCACAGCACCGTGTCATGCGTCCGCATCCGGCGCAGCGTGCGCTCGCGATGGGGAGCGAGAATGTTCTCCACCGTCACCGCGCTCTCGGCGGGCTGGTCGATCAGCCGGTAATGTCCCTTGACCAAGGCTCTCACTCCGTTCGCGGCGCCGGTGATGGCGCGCATCGGAGACTCGGCCATCTGCTCGGCGCTCAGGACCAGGCGCGCGCTCAGCCGCGCGTCGCCCAGCCGCGCCCCCCCGAACTCGTGGCCCGCCCAGGACGCGGCGTCCAGCCCGTCGCCGACCGCCAGCGGCGACACGCCCGGTGCGGGCGCCTGGAGGGTATCGCGCCACGCCGGCTCCAACGCGTACATATACACCGCCTTGCACGTTTCGGGGGCCGCGTGCGTACGGTCCTGGCGCCCGCGCCCGCGGGTCTCACCTACGCGCACCCAGTTCGCCGCCCGCACGCTCGCCCCGGTGTGTTCGGTCTCGTCGACGAACGTCTCCAGCAGCCAGGGGCGATAGCCGTAGAGGCGCTCGCAGTCGTCGCCAACCGCCCGAGCGACCCGGCCCAACACGTGGGAGGCCAGGTTGCGGCACGAGATGCCGGGACGTATCAGCAGCCGGCACAGTCCCAGCACCCGGTGCAGGTGAGCGCGCCGGCGCGTGTCGTCCCAGCCGATCCAGGCGTCGCGGGCCCGCAGGCGCCGCGCACACGCCGCGAACCCCACCCCGCCCAGCCAGCCATGCCCGGAGCCCACCAGATACCGCAGTTGAGGGCCGACAAAGGGCCCGGCGCCGCGCGGGTGCTCATGCGCCATCAGCGTGTTCCAGACCCGGCGCTGCTCGTCGGTCTCCACCCGCACCAGCGCCAAGTCCCGGACCTCGCCGACCGTGCCAGGCACCTCAGCCGCCGGCGCCACCGGGTGCGGGAGCACACGCGGGCGCCACACACCGCCGCGAGAGGGCCGACCCCGAGGCAGCGAGACGTGGCCTGCCGCCGCGAGGTCGGCCAACGCCGCGCAGCAGCTCGCGCGCTGCCACCGGCCGCGGCCATCGCGAAAATCGAACGCTTTACAGACGCGATCGGCAACCTGCCCGAGGCCGTGAATGCCCTGCGATACCGCCCCGTCCAGCACCGCTCGCAGTCGGGTGAGGTTGCCCCGCAGGCTGCGCCCGACCTGATTCTGAATCTCCATGCTCGCCACCGTAGCGAAGTGGCTTCATGAAGTCCAGCGAAAAGTTGTGGGGCATGGGCAGTCCTAGACGGCTGGGCGCCTCCCCCGCCCCGGGTCTGCTGTCCGCTCGGAGCCCGCCGGCGCACCGCGCCGACCAGCAACAGCACCGCAAGCGCGGTCGCGCCGGCCACCGGCAGAGCCGACACCGGGATCAGGGCGGCGGCCGCGGCCGCCGCGCTCGGGTTGCCGGCGCTGTCCTGCGCCGGCGCCGGCCGCGATGTCCACCGTCACAGGCGCCTCGCGTTGTTCCGAGTCTCCTCAAACAGGAGTGGGTAGGGGCGGCGCCAGTTCGATGCCTCCGCAGCAGACAATGAGACCCGGAAGCCCCCTGCGTTTGCAACCGCTTGCGCCCAAGCACACCCCAGCCAACGTCCTGACCCCAGCCACCCGCCCCGGGAACGTGTGACGGCCGGGACGCCCCCGTCCTGGCCGGGCCGCAAGACCCACAACTGCTGTCTGGGCGGAGGGACGGCCGGG
This sequence comes from Vicinamibacterales bacterium, assembly GCA_965215895.1. Lineage (GTDB taxonomy): Bacteria > Acidobacteriota > Vicinamibacteria > Vicinamibacterales > UBA8438 > JAJEEA01. The sequence continues at coordinate 95,863 of CBDCEY010000005.1, forward strand.
GTGTCACCCGACAGGGCCGGAGCGAAGCGCAGGACGCGCGCAGCGCGTTGACACGCCAGCCCTCCCGTAGCTACCCCACGGTCACCCCTCGTTGAGCCCATCGATCAGGGCCCAGCCCACCCACTCCTGTTTGAGGAGAGCCGTTGTTCCCCTGCAGCGCTGACGAGCTGCCGTTCCCTACGACCCGGTCCTCGAGCTTGAAGCCGGTCACCGGTTCGGAAAAGGGTGCGGCTCTTCTTCGTCGGCGGCCCAGGGGGTTTCTGCGAGCGGCACGGCAAGAGCTACTTGACCCGTCGAAGGCGTGGTGAGGAGGGCGTGGGGGCGGCTCGGTGACCGGCGGTGCTATCCCATCAAGGTATCGCTGGGCGTGGTTCCGCTGGTACTCGCGCGCTTCGTGGAAGTCCCAGTACGCATCGAAGTCGCGGCTGGCTCGTAGCGCTCGGAGCTTCAGGACCGCCTCGGCTCCAACCAGGCGCCAGCGTGCGCCGGTCAACTCGATCCGGTCGCGGACCAAGTACCGGCACGCCCCTTCGATCACGCCGGTGGCGATGGGATAGCCCGCCGCGAGGTAGCGGTCGTAGTGCAGATACGGCGCGTATTTCAGCAGGTAGTCGGCGCACGTATCGACCGGCTTGCGGGTGTCGCTCGAGAAGCCGGCGACGGTCGCCGCACGCCGCATCGCCGCCGCCACCTTGCTGGCCTTGCCCTCGAGAATGCCCCGCACGCGCGTCCACGCCCAGCACGCCAGCTCGGGGCTCCCCTCGCGATGGAACACGTGCGCCGCCTTCCAGACATACTCGACCACGTGGATGATGTCGAGGATCACCGTGACGTCCACGCCGTACGCGGCGGCGCTCGCTTCCACGAGGTCGAGCTGCGGCTCGGCGCCGTCGACGAGCGCGACCCAGCGCTTGCCGTGCTCGGGGTCCTGGCGCTCCGCTTCCAGCGTCGCCTCCGCGACCACCTCCCACGGCTCCCGTTCGAGGCTCGCCCAGACCCGTTTCGCCACCGGCCGCGGCCGCACAACCCGGGGCTTGGCCCCCGGCGGTCGGGGCATCAAGCTCTCCAGGAAGTCCTCCGGGCTCCGCACGAACGGCGCGGTCGTGTAGACGGCAGCCACCGTCGCCATGCGCTTCGAGTGCTTCTTCTCCCCCGGCTTGAGGCGATGGAACCGGGAGAGCGGCTCCTTGTGCTGCCGGCGCCTCTCAGCCGCCTTGCGCGTCGCCTCGCGCAGGTCCTCGCGATGCAGCACCACGCCCTTGCCGTCGAAGGTGAGCGCGACAACCGACCCCTCGGGGGGCGGCTCGCCATCCGCCGCACGGCGGGCCTCGTAGAAGGCGTCGAAGTCCTCAGCCGCCCGAACCACCAACTGTTCCGCCTGACGCTTGGGCACCTGTGCCCCGGTACTGCGAGACAGCTCGAACAGCGCTTCGTCAAAGGACCGCGAGGCGGCCGCCTCCGCCACCCGGCGGCGCACCTCGAGCGAGTAACGCTCCGGCGGCAGGTTGAGCGCGGCATCGAGCGGATGCAGACTGTCGTGACCGGGGCGCGCGTAGCCCAGGCGCTCGACCTCCACTGTGCCGAAGGTCGTCTCCAGGTGGCGTTCGTGCACGCGCCGCTCCGAGCGCTCGACACCGTCGGCCCCCTCGACCGGACCGGCCGCCTCCCCCGGGCTGCGTTGATCGAGGTGCCCTTGCAGGAGCTTGCGCATCAACTCCTGGCCCCGCCGCTGCAGCACCCGTTCGAGGTCGCTCTCACTCATCTGCCGGGCTTCGCGCGAAGAGAGGTAGGCCTTGGCCTCAGCGAAGGCAGCCTCCGCCTCCGCATACGGTGCCTGGTCGGGTGCAGCGGCGCGGGGGGTGACGGCTCGCATCGCTCAACTCTCCCGCAACCGCCGCTTCGCATTCCGGATAACAGGATAGACCAGGACCGTCTTGGGCGCCTCACCGGCACGGCGGCGGTGCCGGTCCATGCGGCCTCGACCGCTGGTCGCGCCCAACGCGACCCAGTTGGCGGCCCGGTAGGAACCACCGTGGTGGCGGCGGGGATCCACCAACGTCTCCACGAGCCAGGGCTCGAGCTTGTAGTAGCGCGGCCAGTCCACCACCAACCGCCCGAGGCCGCGCGCCAAGACGGCGCTGGCGAGGTTCCTCACCACGACCCACGGCAGCAACAGGAAGCGGCTGTTGTTGACCACGCGCTGGAGATTCCGCGCCCGAGCCGCGTCGTCCCAGCCGATTCCAGCCGTCCCGCGCCGCCATGCGCCACGCCGGGCTGGAGAACTGCAGGCAGCCGACCACCGCCCGTGCCGGCCTCGACGCAAACACCAGATAGCGCAGGTGGGCGCCGAACGGGACCGTGTGCCCGAGGTAGTGGTAGCGTCCCACCAGCTCCCGGAACAGCAGGCGCTGGGCGGGCTCGCGCACCCGCTCGACCTGCAGCGGCTCGACATCGCGCACGCAGCCGAGGAGCGGGTGCCCCGGCTCTCCCGCCGCCGTCCGGGGAACGCGGGTGACCGAACCGGTCGCGCGGCCCTGGCGCTTGTCCGGTAGCACCAGCGCACCACCCGCGTCGAGCCGCTCCAGGAACTCCCGGCACTCCCGGGCCTTCAGCCTCCCATTCGGGCGCCGCCACCGCAACAGCTCGCACACGGTGCGCGCCAGCTCCATCCGGCTCAAGCCCGCACAGTCTTGTACGATCTCGCGGATCAGCGTCATCTCTTGCACGCTGAAGGCACGTCCCGAGAACCTCGTCGTCGCCACGGCCATCGCAGGGGCTTCTCCCTTCCCACGACACCGTACCAAAACGCCGCGCGAATGTTCAGGGGGGCACGCCGGAGGGGACAGACCGAAGCGCCCAGGCGCCGTGATCAGGCCGGGCTGGCTGCCCGGAAAGAGGCGGGTGGGGGCGCTGTCCAGGGCGCTGTCCCCGCGCAAGGCGTACCGAAGAGGGATCCTCCGAGAGCACAAACGCCTATGAATAGGCGAAAAAGCCCTCTACGAAGAAGAGCCGAACCCTTCGAAGAACGCATCGCCGCCGGCCATTGCCTCGTCGTTCCGCCAGTCGCCAGCGGACTTGAACTTACGCACCAGCGTCGTGAAGTGGGCCAGGACCAGCTCACCGATCGCGCCCTCCGCCAGCAGCCGGCGGAGGCAGACGGCGAGCGGCTTGTAGTGATCGTTCTCCCCTACCAGGACGACCCGGCCGGCGCGGTCGCGCGCGTCCCGCACCCGCTCATAGTCTTCCAGCCGCGGGAACGCCGGCTTCTCCACCAGCACGTGCTTGCCGGAGGCCAATGCCTGCAGGGTGAGGTCGAGGTGGAACCGCGGCGGAACCGCGACGACGACAGCGTCGACGCCCGGATCGTCGATGGCGGCGCGATAATCGCCGTAGCTTTGCACTCCCCGGTGCCGCACGCGGTACGCCTCGGCACTGGCGCGATTCCGGCTGGCGTAGCTCGGTGCGATCTCATCCCTCAACCGCAGCAGATGTCCGCTGTGAACCGCGGTAATGAAGCCGCAACCGAGGAAGGCGACGTGGATGGCGGCTGGCACCGCGCCATTATCGTGTACGCGGGAGTCGCACTCTACGCCGACGCGCCACCAAGGCCTCTCCGGCGCGTGACTCGCTCCGGACCGACGCCCGCCGCGCCTTCCCCCGCGGCAGACTGCGTCATCCCGCCCCGCCCGAATACAACGAGCCTGCTTCGGGTCGATCACTCCGTATCGCGAAGAGCCACAGTGCCGATTACGCCGGGCGTCGGCCACACCTTCGAGGGCGGCGTGGAGGTGACCGGGAACAGGCTCTCCTACAGCCTGCAGTCTGGACAGGGGCAGGGCGCCCGGCTCGGCGCGAGCCCCCTCGCCAGCGTCCTCAATCGCGACGAGAGCGGTCGACTGGCGGCCGCCTTCCTCCAGGACCGTTGGCTGATCGGCTCGCGGTTGCTCCTCGTTCCCGGCCTACGACTCACTCATTTCGACAGGACAGGCGACCGCTACACCGAGCCGCGACTCGCCGCGACCCTGTTCCTGACGGATACGTTCAAGCTGAAGACGGCCGCCGGCCGCTACCACCAGTTCACGAACCGGATCACGCGCGAGGACGTGCTGCAGGGCAACTTGATCCAGGCCGACATGTTCATCCCGGGGGTCGGAGGCGAGTTCGCGGAGACCGCGGCGGCGCTGCTCCAGACCATCCAGGACCGCAGGCTCCGGGTCGACCGGCTCGTGCCGATTCACGGCGCGGTCCTGCCGTTGAGCGCTCTGGAAGAAGCGGTGGAGAACAGTCTGTGATATCGTATCGGACGTCACGCAGGGGCCTCCGTGGTGATGAAAACGCCTGTCAACACTGCGTTTTGTCACGCGGAGGCTTTATTGTGTCTCGGCCCGATTCAGGACTTTCGGGCATAATCCGAGCCAACCCTGCTCGGGGTAGGAGGCGCCAAATGCGCGCGCAGGATTACGTCAGGCTGACGAGCGCAGTCGTCGCGGTTTTCGTGGGGTTGTCGGCAGCAGTCGGGGTCGCCCTCGTGGGACAGACGGCGTCCCAGGCCGGGACGTCCCCGCGCACGCCCTGGGGCGAGCCGGATCTCCAGGGGATTTGGACCGAAGAGTTCGACATTCAGCTCGAGCGGCCGGAACGCTACGGGAACCGCGAGTTCTTGACGGATGAGGAGTACGCCGAGATCGACGAGCGCCGCGCCGCGGCCCTCAACAGCCAGCAGCAAGCGGATGGTGACCGTCGGAATGAGCCGGGGAGTGAGCGAGACGTCGCCGGCGCGTACAGCGATGCGTTCCTCTCCTTCAAGCATATGGGTCGGCGCACTTCTCTGATCGTCGACCCACCGAACGGCCGCATTCCTCCGCTGACCGAGGAGGCTCAGGCGCGCGCCGCGGCCGAGCGCGAGTTTCGCCTCGAGCTACTCCGGTCCACCGAGACATGCCGGAATCAGCTTCCGCAATGCGCCGGGGGCGTATATGACCCGACCCCTTCGCTCCGGCGGTCGGAGCTGCCTCCCCGGTACAACACGAGCCGGATGAATCGACACGACAATCCCGAGGATGGGGCGTTCGGGGATCGGTGCATCGCCGGGCAGGTTCCGGAGTTCGGCACGGCGTTCGGCGGCAGCTTTCGCCGCATCGTGCAGACGCCGGGCGGCATCTCCATGTTCTACGACGTCGGTCAAGGCCAAGGGTTCCAGCGGAACATCGTCATGAACGGTAGCCCGCATCTGCCCGACACCATTCGTCAGTGGTGGGGCGACTCACGAGGGCACTGGGAGGGGGACACCCTGGTGGTCGACGTCACCAACTTCAGTCCGAAGCAGGACTTCAGAGGATCCCGCGAGAATCTGCATCTGGTCGAACGCTGGACCCGAACCGGCCCCGACACCCTGGAATACGAGGTGACGCTTGAAGACCCGACCGTCTGGGTTCACCCCTGGACGGTGCGGCAAGAGTTCCGGAAGCAGAGCGACGAACAAAACCGTATCTACTACGAGCCACGGTGCCACGAGGGCAACTACGGCTTTCCGGCGCTGCTCCGCGCCGCGCGCATCGCGGACCAGCGGTACGCAGAAGGAACGGGACCGCACCCGGCGACCTATGACAACGCCTCGGGGGCGGGGATCGATCGATTCGTGGGTGTCCCCTAACCACCCAGCGTCGGGGACGACACCCCGGACGGCATGGGGGCCTTGAGGAGCACGTTCCGATGAGTGACCGTGACCGGTAACATCACGCGCCCCCTCGTGATCCCGGCGGTTATCGGCGTCATGCTGGCGGCGGCCATCGGCCCCGGCACGCTCCGCGCGCAGGAAGGGATGCCGCCAGCGGACGTGCGCGCGGTGATCGAGGGGACCTGGGAACTGACCGAGTGGCACGTCGGTGACGTCGTGGTGCGTCCCCCGGAGATGGAGGGCCGCTGGATGGTGCACGACGGCCACGTGATGGCCATCCGCCACCGCACCGGACCGGACGACTACCACTCGACGGCCGGCTACGGCGAGTATCGTTGGGGTTCGGACACCTGGACCTACGGCTACGAGCGCCAGGAGGACTGGCGCGGCCCGACCGCCGGGACGGCCGAACCGACCGTCAGCGGCTCCATCCCCATCCGGATGCGCGAACACCGGATCACGCGAGAAGGGGACATGCTGATTCTCGAGAGCGACGCCCTCCGGTGGGAATACGACATCCCCGGCCGAACGTTCCTGCTCCTCGGCGCCGACGGCCAGCCGATCCGGCGCTACAGAAAGATCGACTAGTGGTCCGTCACGTGTCAACATTAGGACTATCGGGAAGCTGATCTCGAGCCGAGACAGCTTTCATGCCGCAGAAAAAGTACATCGTTCGACTCACCGCCCAGGAACGCGAGATCTGTCAACAGACGGTCCGCAAACTCAACGGCAGCAGCGAGAAGGTGCGCCGCGCTCAGATTCTCTTGAAGGCCGATGCGGACGGACCGGGGTGGACCGACCAGCAGATTGCCTACGCGATTTCGTGCCGCACCAAGACTGTCGAAAACATTCGCGAACGCTGCGTGCTGGAAGGGTTCGAGCGGGCGCTGGAACGCAAACGGCGGGCGTTGCCCCAAGGCCTCAAGCTGCTCGACGGCGAACAAGAGGCGCAGGTCATCGCTCTGCGTCTGGGGTCGCCCCCGAAGGGCTACGCGAACTGGTCGTTGCGGCTGCTGGCGCGCCGTGTCGTCGAGTTGGGGGTCGTCGAGTCGGTCAGCCACGAAACGATCCGGCGGACGCTAAAAAAAACGAGATGACCCGGCGGAAAATCGAGTACTGGGTGATCCCGCCGGAGGCTGATGCCGAGTTCGTGGCGCACATGGAACAGGTCCTGGATCTGTATCAGCGACCCTACGACCCGGATTGTCCGGTCGTGTGCATGGATGAGCAGCCGGTGCAACTGGTCAAGGAAACGCGCCCGCCGGTGGCGGCCACGAAGGCGCGCCCGCGCCGCGTCGACTACGAGTACGAACGGGCCGGCACGGCCTCGGTCTTCCTGTTCAGCGAGCCGCTGGCGGGTTGGCGGCAGGCGACGGCGCGGGCCCGGCGTACGAAGGCGGACTGGGCGGTGGAGGTCGCCGGGCTGCTGGAAGGACGCTACGCCGACTGCCCGAGGGTCACCTTGGTGTGCGACAACCTCAACACGCACACGAAGGGCGCCTTCTACGAGGTGTTCGAGCCGGTGCGGGCACGAGAACTGGTTCGTCGACTCGAGTTCTGCTACACGCCGAAACACGGGAGTTGGCTGAACATCGCGGAGAACGAGCTCAGTGCGATGACGCGCCAATGTCTGAGCGGACGCCGCATCGGCGACCTCGCGACGCTGCACGGCGAGGTGTCGGCGTGGTCCAGCGACACCAATGACACCCAACGCGGTGTCGACTGGCAGATGAAGGTCGACGATGCTCGCTGTAAACTCAAGTCCGTCTATCCGAAGATTTTGATGTGACGAACCACTAGGAGCCCGCGTTCGACGCGAGCACGGGCTCCTTCGACGGTGGGAAGTCGGGGCTACTGCTCCTGCGCCTCCCTCTCCTCGGCCCGGTGACCGCCGAGAATCCCTGTCATCGCGTGGTTGCCTTCGTGGCACGCGAACTCGAACACGAGATCATCGGACTTCTTCAGGGCGATCAGCACGGTCCAGGGCCGCGTCCAGTGGGTAGGATCGGTGAAGGTCAGCTCCCAGTTGAGGTCGGGCCCGACGCGGGTAAAGCGCTCCCATCAGGTGGAAGTTCTCGGCCGAGCCCCTGAAATCGCTCTTCTCCGAGTAGTTTGTCGTTTCGACGACGAGCGTGTCGCCGTCCCAGTGCGCGCGGGAGTCACCCATCCACATGGGCGGCGGGTTCGGCAACAAGAATCAGTGTCAGGACGCCGACCTCATGGCGGCCCTCCTCGCGCGGGAGGCGGGGCGTTCGGTCAAGCTCGAGCTGACGCGGAAGGAAGACTTTCTCGCGGTCCATGGCCGCTGGCCGACGGTGCAGCACTACAAGGTGGGGGCCAGCCGGGACGGGACGCTGCAGGCGATCCGGCTCCGGGGCTTCAGCGGGATGGGTCCCCATCGCAAGAGCGGCGGGGGGATCGCCGGGATCGAGCTGTTCCGGTGTCCCAACGTGTACCGCGAGGTCTCGCCGGTCTACACCAACATGACCGTCGCCGCGAATTTCCGGGGTCCCTCCTATCCGCAGGGGGTCTGGGGAATCGAATCGGTCATGGACCAGGTGGCCCACGAGCTGTCGATCGACCCGCTCGACTTCCATCTCCGGAACCTGACGCGCGCCTACAACGACGAGACGCCCTATACGAGCTGGGCGCTTCGCGAATGCCTCACCGAGGGGGCCGACCGGTTCGGTTGGCCGGCGCGGTGGCGGCGGGCCGGGACCCGCACCGGTCCGCTCCGACGAGGGGTGGGAATGGCGATCGGCATGTTCGCCGCCCGCCCCGGGCGCAGCAGCGCGGTCTTGCGTCTGGAGGGCGGGCGCCTGTTTCTGCATATCGGGGTGACCGATATCGGCACCGCGACCAAGACGGCCATGGCCCAGCTCGCCGCCGAGGCGATGGGGATGGACCTGGCCGACGTCACCGTCGTCTGGGGTGACACCGACCGGTGCCCGTACTCCGTGGGGGAGTCGGGAAGCCGGACGACCACCCATACCGGACTGGCGATTGTCGAAGCCGCGGAAGATCTCAAGCGGCAGATCGCAGCGATCGACGGCCCCCTGGAGAGCCGCACGCTCATCGCGCAGGGGACGCCGGAGCCGGTCCTCGACGGCTTGGCGCGGTTCGCCTCGGCCGCGCACTTCGTGGAGGTCGAGGTCGACACGGAGCTGGGCGGCATCCTCGTGCTGAAGTATCTGGCGATGCACGAGAGCGGGCGCATCATCAACCCGCTCACCGCGGAAAGCCAGGTGAAGGGCGGCGTCACGATGGGGATCGGCATGGCCCTGCACGAGGAGCTGATCTACGACCGGCTCACCGGCATTCCGGTCAACCCGGGGTACTACGGCGCCCGGGTCATGACGCACCTCGACGCACCGGAGGTCGAGGTTCGGTTCATCGAGCCGGACGACGCGTATGGACCGTACGGGGCGAAGAACGTCGGCGAGCCGCCGATCATCCCGGTGGTAGCCGCCATCGGCAACGCGGTGTTCAATGCGACCGGCCGCCGGCTGCGGGAGCTGCCGATGACGCGGGATCGGGTGCTGGAGGCGCTGGCGTGAGACCGCTCGCCAACGTCAATCCGGAGAGCTTGGCCGATGCCGTCGAGCGCCTGGAGCGTGGCGGAGAGCGGACCGCCGCGGTCGGCGGCGGCAGCGACCTGCTCGGGATGATCAAGGACGACCTGGCGTCGCCCGACGTCCTCGTGAACCTCCGGGCGCTTGCCGCTTCAGACGGCCTGGCCGCCATCGTGTCGGGACCGGCCGAGCTGCGGGTCGGCGGGCTGGTGACGCTGACGCGGCTCAGCGCCCATCCGGAGGTGGCCTCCCGCTACCGCGTGCTTGCGGAGGCCGCCGGGTCGGCGGCGACGCCCCAGATTCGCAACGTCGCCACCCTGGCCGGCAACCTCTGCCAGCGGTCCTGGTGTTGGTATTACCGTCAGAACTTCCCGTGCTACAAGCACGGCGGAAACCGCTGCTTCTCCCGGACCGGCGAGAATCAGTTCAACGCCATTTTCGGCGGCGGTCCCAGCTACATCGTCCATGCCTCGGACACCGCGCCGGCGCTCGTGGCCCTCGACGCCCGCTTCCGCCTGGTCGGCCCCGGCGGAGAACGGGTGGTTCCGGCGGGCGAGTTCTTCACGCTGCCGCGCGTTGACGTGGCGCGCGAGAACGTGCTGGAGCCGAACGAGATTCTGGCCGACGTCACGGTTCCGGCCGCGTCCGGTCTCCGAAGCACCTACGCCAAGGTGCTCGACCGGGAAGCGTGGACCCACGCCGTCGTCAGCGTGGCGCTCGCGCTGCAGATGGACGGCGACCGCATTCGCCGCGCGGGAGTGGCGCTGGGCGGCGTTGCCCCCATTCCGTGGCGCGTCGTAGCAGTCGAGGAGCTGCTGGCGGGGCAGCGGGTGACCAACTCGCTCGCGGCCGAAGCGGGAGGACTCGCCGTCGATAGCGCCCGGCCGCTGTCGAGGAACCGCTACAAGGTCCCGCTGGTCGAGAATCTGGTGCGCCGGACGCTGCTCTCGCTGGCGGGAAGCGCGTGACAATCGACCGCCGCCCTGCTCGCTCGCCTCGCGGAGCAGCCGGACTGGATCCGTACCAGCGGGGCCTAGGACGCGGTCATCGACTTCGACGCCGCCCTGCGGGATCCGGCGGCGCCGACGAAGATGCTGTCCGAGTACGACTCGGACGATGCCCTGCACCCGAACGATGCCGGGTACGAAATGATGGCCAATGCCATCGACATGGCGCTCTTCCAGTCGGCTGGCAAGGCAACCGCCGCCGCACGGTAAACCACCGGAGACTCGGATCGGTCGTCGTCAGACAGACGGAGCACCAACGATGACGGAACGGATGCAGCGAAGTTGTTGGCCACGGCGAGTGGCGGCGTTCGTCTCGGCGGCGGTGCTGGGCGGACTCGTCGGCGTCTTCGCGCTCGTCGGACAAGCCCAGTCACCGCGGCTGGTCGAGGACGGCGTGTATACCACCGCGCAGGCCGAGGGCGGTCAGACTCAGTTCAACGCACAATGCGCCATCTGTCATGGGAGGACGCTGGGCGGGAGCGCCGGTCCGCCGCTGGCGGGTGAGGCGTTCGTCGGGAGGTGGAGCAGCCTTCCCCTGTCGGATCTCGTCACCAAGGTCCGGAGTACGATGCCGGAGAACGCTCCGGGCACGATGACGATGCCGGAGGCGGCGGGCCTTGTCGCCTACATCCTGCAGGTGAACGAAACTCCGGCGGGCGATGCGGAGCTGAGCGACGATCCCGTCGCGCTGGCCCAGATTGCGTGGGGCGCGGCGCCGGCCGATCAGGCCGCGTCCGCCGGCATCGGGGCGTCAACCGCCCCGCCGGTCGGCAATCTGGCGGAGGTGATGCGCGGCATCATGTTTCCGAGCTCGAATCTGCTCTTCAACGTGCAGTTGCACGACCCCGGCGCCGAGCGCACCGCCTTCGACGCGACCGACAACTTCTCGTGGGTTGAGTGGGGTGCGGGGATCTACTCAGGTTGGCAGATCGTTGACTACGCGGCGATCGCCCTGGCCGAGACCGCGCCCCTCTTCCTGACGCCGGGTCGCCTCTGCGAGAACGGTCAGCCGGTGCCGGTCGAGCGGCCCGATTGGATTCAGTACACGGAAGAAATGGTCGAGGCCGGCAAGGCCGCGTACCGTGCTTCGCAGACGAGAGATCAGGCGGCCGTGAGCGACGTCACCAATCTCATCGCGGACGCGTGCTACAACTGTCACGAAGCCTATCGCGACAGGCCGGGTGGAACCTCGGATGATCCGTCCAACAAGGCCGCGCGGTGCATTCCGTGATCGCGTCGGGCGGGCTAGTCCGAGTCGTGGACTCGTCGCGCCGTCCGGTCGTCGCGCTGCTGCTGCTCTGTGCGCTGCCATTGGTCGTGCAGGGGCAGGTCGGCCGCAGGTCCGAGGCGATTGGCGCCCACCGCTCCGCCGACCGGACGGACGAGTTCGTCTTCACACGGATCCGGTACGGCGGCTATCGGTCGACCTGGAACCACGACTATCCCCGGGCCGATCTCCATCTGCCCCGGATTATCGACGACATCACCACCATCGACGCGCGCCTCGGTGAGACGAACGTCTTCCGGCTCGATGATCCGGAGCTGTTCCGGCATCCCATCGCCTATATCTCGGAACCCGGGTTCTGGCACATGAGCGAGAGTGAGGTCGAGGGGCTGCGAAACTACTGGCTCAAGGGCGGATTCGTCATCTTCGACGACTTCGAAGCCCGCCAGTGGGACAACTTCGAGTACCAGGTGCGCCGCGCCCTCCCCGAGTACCAACTGATCGAGATCGACGTGACAAAGCCGATCTTTCAGGCTTTCTTCGAGATCCGGGAGCTCGACTTCCCGCATCCGCTGGTGCGGGTGGAGCCGAGCTACTGGGCCATCTTCGAAGACAACGACCCCACCCGGCGGATGATGGCGATCGTCAACTACAACAACGACATCGCCGAGTACTGGGAATGGTCCGACCAGGGCGGGTTCTTCCCGGTGGATTTCACCAACGACGCCTACAAGCTGGGCGTCAACTACATCGTCTACGGCATGACCCACTGAGCGGGCCGCCTGAGCGGGCTCAGCGCGAGTACCAGTCGTAGAACGCGTCCCCCTCCGGGATCTTCCGCGTGACATCGATTTCCATCGTGGCGCTCTCCCAGTGGGTGACCAGCGGCTCCTTGCGCAGATGGCCGTACATGAACTCCTCGGCGAACTCCTGGCAGCGGAACTCCAGGAGCTGCATGTTCGGTTCCATCCGGCGATAGAGGGGCATGGCGATCTGCCACGGACGGGTGAAGACGTTCGGATCTTCGATCGTCACTTCGTAGTTGATGACGTTCGGCGCTATGAGCGTGAAGCGCTCCTCGAGGCGGAGGGCTGCGGTGTGGTGATTGCCGGCGCGGTCGAACCAACCGTTGTCGCGGAAGTTCGTCACCTCGACCACCAGGGTGTCCCCCTCCCAGCGGCCAAGCGAGTGGCCCATCCACGTGTAGTCCGGCGGTAGCTCCACCTCGTCCATGTGAATCGTGCGGGCGGTGGCGGTGTATGCGAACGCCATGTGAATCTTGTTCGTACTCTGGGTGATCTCGAACGGGTGCGGCATGTACATGGCGCGCGGGATGCCCGGAAGGAAACAGCGGATCTCCGGATCCCGGTCGACCCAGTTCTCGGCGTTCTCCTGCTTCCGGGCCAGCGCCTCGGGGGTATAGGGGATGCGCCCGTCACCCTGGACGACCCCGAGTGAACCCGGGACCGAGGCGACCGCCCCGAGCGCAACGACCGGCGGCGCCGGAAGCCGGGCGTAATCGTAGGGATAGGCGCCCGGCTGGGTGATCATCGCCGGCCGGGCGGCGTGGGATTCCAGGTCCCAGTTGGCCTCGTTGTTGGCCTGCCAGATACCGCTGAAATTCGGACGTCCTTCGATTCGGTCCGGCCGCTCGGGCTGATTGGTCTGGCCCGCCAGCCGGCCGCCGGACGCCGTGAACATCCCACCCGCCACCGCCGCCACGAGGGCGACGGCGATCAACGTACCTGCATGGCGATAGCGCATGTCGATCTCCTGGAAAAGCAGCCGGTTGCCCTAGCCCGACAATCGTCTCCTGCGGCTCCGATTGCCGCCCGGCCAAGCCTCTCTAGACTAGAAGTCTGCACCGCTTTTTGCGGCGCAGACTTCTAGCGAAGCGGGTTCTCTTCGACGCCTACGAAGTCGGTGGCATTATCGAACCTCGCGGGATGCGGGCCTCGGCCGGCGTCGTACTCTTCCTCCGCGATCCGAGCCCCCAGCAGCATCGCCGGGAAGCCGTAGTTGCCCTCGTAGCATCGGGGCTCGTAGTAGATGCGATTCTGCTGATCGCTCTGCTTCCGGAATTCCTGTCGGACGGTCCACTGCCGGACCCACACCGTCGGGTCTTCGATCGTGACTTCGTAGTCCAGCGTATCCGGGCCCGTGCGGGTCCAGCGCTCGATCAGGTGCAGGTTCTCGCGGGACCCGCGGAAGTCCCGCTTCGGGCTGAAGTTGGTGACGTCGACGACCAATGTATCGCCTTCCCAGTGGCCGCGCGAGTCGCCCCACCACTGGCGAATGTGGTCGGGGAGATGCGGACTGCCGTTCATGACGATGTTCCGCTGGAAGCCCTGTCCCTGGCCGACGTCATGGAAGATCGAGATCCCGCCCGGGGTCTGCACGATGCGCCGGAAGCTGCCGCCGAACGCGGTGCCGAACTCGGGGATCGCACCGCTGAGACAACGGTCGCCGAGCGAACCGTCTTCAATGTTATCCTGGCGATTCATCCGGCCGGTGTTGTAGCGGGGCGGCTGCATCTCCGAGCGCCGGGGGGAAGGCTCCGGGTTGTACTCGCCACCGCGGCACGCCACCGAGCCGCTCCGGCAGGTCTCGGTAGAACGCAGCAGCTCCAATCGGAACGCCCGGTCCTCGTCGGCCAGCGCCTGAACTTCCGGCGTCTGCGGAGGAACCCTGCCGTTCGGGGGATCCACGATGAGCGAGGTCCGACGGTCGGTAGGCTTGAAGGACAGGAAAACCGCGTTGTAAGCCCCCGCGACGTCGAGCTCCGTCCCGCGTTCGACCCGGCGGTTCCGGCTGATGAGCCCGGAGCGTTGCTCGTCGAGCTCGGCCTGCTCGTCGGGCGTCAGGAACTCCCGGTCGCCGAACCGCTCCGGCCGCTCGAACGGCGTGTCGACCTCGGTGGTCCAGATGCCCTGCAGATCCGGCTCGCCCCACGGTGTCCTGATTGACGCGTCGGCCCGGCTGTCGGCGGTCTGGCCCGACAGGCCGATCCGGGTCGCGCCGAGCAGGCCCACCGTGACCACGAGTGCCGAAACCGCTCCCGCGGCTGCGAACTGACGCGTTCTCATGGGCGTGCTCCTTCGGTTCGAGACGCGGTCGGCCCTCGCCTCTGCCGTCAGGGCTCGACCGATTGTTCCTCGGCGCGATGGCCGGCCAGGATCTGCGCAGCCGCAACGAGGGCCAATATACTCCATACTGGAAGAGAATCCTTTGTTGCGGGCCCGTTCGAGAGTTGGAGGAAGGATCATGATGACCTGTCGACCACTCCACGTATTGAGCGCGGTGGTGACAGCCGCAGTGCTGTCAGCGACCACCTGGGCCGTCGGCACGGGCGCACCGGCGCTCCGGGCGGCCCGGGCGCAGGAGGCCGACACGGCCTCGTCCTTACGGACGCCATGGGGTGAGCCGGATTTCCAGGGGATCTGGAGCGTCGAGCTGTTGGTCCCGCTGGAGCGCCCGGAGGGTGTGACGACCCCGTTCTACACCGAGGAGCAGCAGGCCGAGCTGGATCGCCAGCGCGCGGAGATGTCGGTCTTCGGGAATCACGTCCGCGCCGAGCGGGGAACGGAAGCCGACGTGGCCGGCGCCTACAACGCCGTCTTCACATCGCAGCGGCCGACCGGCCGGCGCACCGGCATGGTCATCGATCCACCCGATGGGCGGGTGCCCCCGATGACGCCGGAGGCCCTGGCGCGTCAGGCGGAGATCCGCGAGTACGAGCTGGCCCTGATGCAGAACACCATCGTGTGCCGGGACGGCCTGCCCGGGTGCGGGGGCGGCGAGTACGGACCGCCCTCGCCCCGGCGCGAGGAGCCGCCGCCGTACTACTCGGTCAGCAACCTCAATCGCGCCGACGGGCCCGAGGATCGCGGCCTCGGCGAGCGCTGCATGAGCGGCAACCTCCCGACTCTCCGCGGCGGCTTCACCGGCATCCATATCCGTGTCGTCCAGTCGCCGGGCAAGGTCTCCATCTTCTACGACGTCGGCCAGGGTCAGGGCTTCCAGCGGGTCATCCCGGTCACCGACGCGCCGCACCTGCCGCCCGACGTACGCCAGTGGTGGGGCGATTCGCGCGGCCGCTGGGAGGGCGACACGCTCGTGGTCGACGTGACGAACTTCTCGGAAAAGAGGGACTTCCGGGGATCGCGCGGGAACCTGCACCTGATCGAGCGCTGGAGGCGGACGGGACCGGACAGCATGGAACTGGTTACCACGGTCGAGGATCCGACGGTGTGGACCAGGCCATGGACCGTGATCCAGGACTTCGCCAGGCAGCCCGACGGCCCGAATCGGATCTACTACGAGCCGCGGTGCCACGAGGGCAACTACGGGCTGCCCGGGCTGCTGATCGGAGCCCGGGCCGAGGAGCGGGCCCACGAAGAGGGCCGGGGTCCCCACCCGGCGACGCGGTGTATCGCCAATTGCGCGTCGCCGGAGGGGCGCGACCCGTTGGCGCTGCGCTGAGGAACCCGGGGAGCAACGCAGGACACTCGACATGAGAAGCCGCATCGAATGGAGTTGCGGATGGGTGCGGCTCTTCTTCGTCGGCGGCCCAAGGGGCTTCTGCCAGCGGCACGGCAAGAGCTACTTGACCCGTCGAAGGTGTGGTGGGGAGGGCGGCGGGGGCGGCTTGCTGACCGGCCGCGCTATTCCATCAGCGTATCGCTGGGCGTGGTGCCGCTGGTACTCCCGCGTCGTGGAAGTCCCAGTACGCATCGAAGTCGCGGCTGGCTTCGTAGCACCCGGAGCTTCAGAACCGCCTCGGCTCCAACCCAGTTCGCCACCCGGCGGATCCGGGCCCGCGCATGGATGAAACAGCGGTACTGGGTAGCACCAGCGTGCACCAGTGAACTCCATCACGGTCGCGGACCAGGTACCGCACGCCCCTTCGATGACGCCGGTGGCGATGGAACACAGGCACCGCCTTGCAGACGTACTCGGCCACGTGGATGAGGTCGATTACCACACCGTAAGGTCGACGGCGGCGCTCGCGCGGTTGAGTTGCGTCTCGGCGCCATCGACGAGCGCGACCCGCCCGGGCGCGCAACCTGCACCGTCCCGAAGGTCGTCTCCGGGTGGTGTTCCTGCAGACGCCGCTGCGAGCGCTCGACATCGTCGACCCCCTCGACCGGACCGGCGGCCTCCCCCGGGGTGCGTTGATCGAGGTGTCCTTGCAGGAGCCTGCGCATCAACTCCTGGCCCCGTCGGTGGAGCTCCCGTTCGAGCTCGCTCTCACTCATCTGCTGGGCTTCGCGCGATGAGAGGTAGGCTTTGGCGTCAGCGAAGACGGCCTCGGCCACCGCATACGGCGCCTGGTCGGGGGAAGCGGCGCTGTGAGCCACGTCTCGCATCGCTCAACTCTCCCGCAACCGCCGGACCGTGTTGGGCGCCTCACCGGCACGGCGGCAGTGTCGGTCCATGCGAGCTCGATCGCTGGTGGCACCCAACGCGACCCAGAAGGCACGTCCCGAGAACCTCGTCGTCGCTGCTACGGCCATCGCAGAGGCATCTCCCTTCCCAAGGCACTGTACCAAAACGCCGCGCGAATGTCCAGGGGGGCGGAGGGGACGACCGAAGCGTCCGGGCGCCGTGATCAGGCCGGGCTGGCCGCCCGAAAGAGGCCGGTGGGCGCTGTCCGGGGCGCTGTCCCCGCGCAAAACGAACCGAAAAGTGACCGTCCGCGAGCAAAAACGCCCATGAATAGGTGAAAAAGCCGTCTACGAAGAAGAGCCGCACCCGTTGCGGATCATGGGCTCTCCTCAAACGAGTGTGGGTGGGTTGAGGCGCGATCGTCGGGGCGGCGAGGGGTGCTGGCAGCGCGGGTGGCCTCGGAATTGACCGCTCATGGCGTTCACCTGACCGGCGGCGGGCGTGGCGCACCGTGGCCGGGGGTAGGTCGGAGCGGAGTAGCTGCGGGCCGGCCGGCGTGTCAACGCGCTACGCGCGTCCTTCGCTGCGCTGCGGCCCTTCGGGTGACACACCGTCCGTCCCTCCGCTCAAGCAGCAGATATGGGCCTTGCGGCCCGGCCTGGACGGGGGCGTCCCGGCCGTCCACGACAACGCGAAAAAGCGCGACGACGCTGGCTGATTGCCCCACGGCCACCTCGGGGCCCGGCGCCGGCCGTGCACGCCCGTTGGGCGGGGCGAAGGGGTTGTCGGGGGCCGCGTGCGGCGTCTCGCTGGGCGGAAGCGGCTGAAAACGCAAGGGACTTCCTGGTCTCATGGGCGTGTACCACCACGACCCGCGAGGAGGAGAGCCCCATGCGTCTGACTACGTTACTACGGCGGCTGTTGGGTGTCACGCAGATGTACGTCAAGGGGTGCACGACATCATTGTGAGATGAGCGTCAGGCGGCGTTTGCGGCTCGTCGCTCCCAGAAGTCCTCAAAGCGTCCGCTGAGGATGCAGCAGCGCAGGGCGATGATGGCGTTGGCGCCGGCGACGGTCCAGCGCATGCCGGCGCGCTTGAGCCGGGCGCCGATTTGCTTGCAACCGGCCTCGACGACGCCCGAGGAGATGCACAAGCCCCCGGCGCGGAACTGCGGATAGCGCATCCGTTGTCGGTTCCCGAACACATAGTGGATGCACTTGCGGGCCGCGGGCGTGGTCTCGGCTTGGGTGCGCAGTGCCGTGACGAGGGCCCGGAGCCGTCCAGCGTCCAATTCGGCCTGCCGGGCCTTGGCCCAGGCGTCGGCGATGTCCGTTCCGGCACCGTAGATGGCCTTGGCCGCGTCGCACAGATGCTGCTTGGCGTGGTAGATGTCGACGATTTCGATGGCGTCGGGAAACTGCTCGGCGGCCAGGTTCCAGATCCAGGGGGCGCCGTCGCCGAGGACGACCCGGCGGGGTGCGGTGTCGAAACCGCGTCGCTGCGCCTCGCGATGGACGCGCGTTGCGCAAAGGCGGCCGGCTGCGGGTCGGTGTCGCGGCTCGCCGCGCTCTCGACCGCGGCGTTGTAGCTGACCGACCCGGTGTCGCGGCGGGGTCGGCCCTGGGGGTCGCGCCCTTCGGCCGTCCACACGGTGGCCAGCTTGACCTCGCGGGTCTTGGCGGAGCCGTCGGGCTGCTTGCCGCGGCGCCCTTCGACCTCGGCCGGGCGCACCGGCACACCCGTGCCGTCCAACCCGAGATACATCGTGGGCGCGGGCGCCGGTGCGGTCTGCTCGGTGACGGCGCGCTCGTCGGCGGCGACCTCGCGTCCCAAGGCCTCGGCGGTGCGCTCGACCTGCCGGGTCTCGACCTCTACCCCGGCCAAGGCCGCGAACAGCTCGCTCGCCTTGGCGAAGCTGAGCTCGGCCGCCGTCAATCCCACCAAGCGCGTGATGGCCGGTGACAGCGAGGTGTTTTGCAGACTCAGGGCATGGTCCCGCGGGCAGCTTCCCCTGCGGCAGTCGTCGCAGTGGTAGTAGGCCCGTTGCAGGGTCAGCGGCCCCAGCAGCGTGATGAAGGTCTTCGGGCGGCGGCCTGCGAAGCGCGCCGTCCGGCCGCAGGCGCACGCTGTCGTCGAACCCGAATGGTCGGAATCGTCCGCGTTGAAGCGCTGCGCCATCACCTGCGCGGTGATTTCGAGGGCTTGGTGACGAAGTGACTGTTCAAGGGCCTCGAAGTCCTGCTCGTCGACCCTCCCCGGCCCGATGAGCGCATCGAGTTCTGAGGTGGTCTCGGTTTTTCGGACAACCGGCTAAGGTGTATTCCCAGGGCCTTGGGGAGGCACTGGGATGACGACGAAACGGCGCCGCCGGTTCACGGCGGACTTCAAGAAGCGGGTGGCGCTCGAGGCGTTGCGGGGGGACCGAACGGTGCAGGCGATCGCGGCCAAGCACGAGGTCCATCCGAACCAGGTGGGCACCTGGAAGCGGCAGGCGGTCGAGGGGTTGGACGAGGTGTTCGCCCGCGGCGGATCGCCCGGCCCGTCGGAGCACGAGGCGACGATCCGCGACCTGCACGCGAAGATCGGCGAGTTGACGATGGAACGGGATTTTTTTCAGCGGGGGTTGCAGCGATGAGCCGGCCGGCGCGGCGGAACCTGGTCGACCGGGACGGCGCGTTGAGCATCAGGCGCCAATGCGTGCTGATGGGCATCAGCCGCTCATCGGTGTACTACGCGCCGCGGGGAGAGAGCGCGGAGAACCTGGCGTTGATGCGGCGGATGGACGCCTTGTCGCTCCAGTACCCGTTCTACGGCAGTCGGCAGATGGCGCGCCACCTGCGGCGCGAGGGCGTGGCGGCGGGGCGCCGTCGAGTCCGGCGCCTGATGGGCCTGATGGGCCTGGAGGCGATCTACCGCAAGCCGCGCACGAGCGACGCGCAGCCGGATCACCACGTCTACCCGTACCTGCTGCGCGAACTGAAGATCGACCGTCCGGACCAGGTGTGGTGCGCGGACATCACGTACATCCCGGTGACGACCGGCTTTCTGTACCTGGTCGCGATCATGGACTGGGCCAGCCGACATGTGCTGTCGTGGCGGCTGTCGAACACGATGGACAGCAGCTTCTGCGTCGAGGCGCTGGAGGCGGCGCTGCAGACGGGGACGCCCGGCATCTTCAACACCGACCAGGGGTCGCAGTTTACGAGCGCGGCGTTCACCGACCGTGTCCAGGCTGCGGGCGCGCGGTGCTCGATGGACGGCCGCGGTCGGTGCCTGGATAACGTCTTCATCGAGCGGCTCTGGCGGTCGCTGAAGTATGAAGCGGTGTATCTTCACGAACTGGCGGACGGGTTTGTGGCCGAGCAGGTGATCTCGGAATGGATGACATTTTACAGCGACGTGCGTCCGCACTCGGCGCTCGGCGGACGCACGCCGGCCGAAGCCTACCGCGAGGAGCGGGCGGCGTGAACACGCGGGCAGCGGGGCGTGGGACCACTACGGCGGGCATCGCGGCCACGACCGACGCCGTGACGACCGTGGCAGCCGCCGGCGAGCGTGGGAGGCAAGGGACGACGCGGGGCGTGATTTACCAACCGGGGTCCACCTTGACCAAGTTCGGGACCTTTCCGGAGAACCGGACCACGTCGGTGAGCCGGTCGTTGACCGGCTCCAGCACGGTCCCGTTTCATCGGGGTGGACGGTGTTTCGTCCGGCTGCCGGTGAGCCGGTCGTTGACCGGCTCCAGCACCGTTCCAGTTCATCGAAAAGGAGGAAGCCGTCAGCGCATGAGCGGACCGAGCACCATGTCCCACCCGGCGATGTGGACCTGCCCGGCCTGTGGACGCCCGCTCACCGTCGCGCTGAATCCGGAGGGAGGCGAGGCGGGCGCCCACAGGCCGTTGGAAATCTCGCGGGCGAGCGCCGCCGCCCATGCCTGCGCGCCGGCCGCGAGATTCCCACAGTTCCACAACGCATCATCATCATCGATAACCGGGTACGAACCGGCCTCGTGCCAACCATGGCAGCCGCCGGTCAGTGCAGGAGCGGAGGACGATGAGGGCGTGATTTCGCAATCGGAATACACCTTAACCAAGCCCTCGAGTTGTCCAAACCACCGGGACCACGTTAACCAATCAACTCGTGCAATCAGTCGAGATCAACCGACGACTCTCCAGCATCACCCTCCGAATCCGACGCGCCATCGGACGCAAGGGCCGGGAACATCTCCGCAACCAGAGCCTCGATCACCGGCTCCGCCTGAACAGCCGACAACCCAAGAACAGTCGCCTGGGCCTTCGCCATCGTCGCAAACTGATCGTCGGAAAGTTCGGGCTCCTGAGACAAGAGCGTCTGACAGAACCCCTGGAGAGCCGCAAGCGGCGAGCCATCCGAACCGCCGCCAGGCACAGAACGCCCGGCAAGCTGCGCGGCAACCGGACGGGCACCGACCTCAACATCAGCAGATTGACCCGAAGACTCGATCAACGAATGGGTCTGCTCGCACCAAATCGAGACGCTGCGGAACGCCCGATGAATCGCCAACCGGTACAACTCCGACCTGGAAATCCCGTACTTCCTGGCAAGCTGATCGTACTGCAGCACCAATGAAGCGGGGATGAACGAGATGATCTTCACCTTGCGATTCCGCTGACCCATTTCAATCACCGCCTCTATCAACCCGACAATCGAGGAAACACAACAAAAACGGTGAAGTATAACAGGCGCATGTCCTGCTCCCATGTGGACAACGTTCAACCCTACGACAGGGTCGAAACGGGACAACCCACAGGTCCTAAACCAGACCCATGCACCATTAGGGTAATGTCCATACCATGTAGCTAAAACACTACGTTTATAGTGAGAGTAGGCCTTGTATTGGTGTAGCCCCGGTACGATTCTGAAATTGGGGGTGCTCCTATTACTGTCCTAAACAGTATGCTGTGAACCTGAAAAATGCCTTTTAAACTATACAACTTCTCCAACAGGGTTGAAACCATACCATGACATTACCTTGCACATGTGCAGAATAACAACCCCGAGAACAAGTTAGGACAGTGATCGATATAAACTTGCCAACTTCATCGGGGTAGCAGTTTGTAATTCCATTCCCCATGAAACCCGTCGCGGACCAGCGCGATTGCGTCCATCTCCTCCTTGGTCACCCTGACGCCCGTGGGATACTGGCCGGCGTTGAGTTCGGCCCGGACCCAGAGCCCGGTCTCCGTCCGGGTGTTCCCGATGCGGTCGACGATGGTCTCATACGTCGTCAACGGGGTGCCTCGCCAGTTCGCCGTGATGTGACAGAAGAGACGGTGCTCGATCTTGTTCCATTTGCTGGTGCCGGGTGGAAAGTGACTCACGTGGATGGTCAGCCTGGTCTCGTCGGCCAACTGTTGAAGCTCGTGCTTCCAGGCGCGCAACCGATACCCGTTGCTCCCACCCGCATCCGCCGTGATGAACAGGGCCGTGGCGTCGGGGTAGGCGTCACAGCCCATTTGCTGCCACCAATGACGAATTGACGCCACCGCGAAGGCCGGGGTGTCGTGGTCCCGTCCCACGCTCACCCAAGCTTCGTTGCGCGCCATGTCGTAGACGCCATACGGAATCGCCTTGCCCTCCGCGTCCGTCGGGAAATCATGGACCAGCACCGCCGGCGGCGTGCCCTTCGGCTGCCATTCCCGCCCGCCATTCTTGAAGTTCCCGACCAGCTCCTTCTTCTTCGTGTCGACCGAGATCACCGGCTGCCCCTCGGCCAGAAACGAGTCCGCGGTCGCATTGATGTGCTCGAACTGCGCGTTACGGTCCGGGTGGCTGGTCCCCTCCTGACGTTTACGGGCCGATTGCAGCCGGTACCCCAGTTGATGTAGCAACCGGCCGACGGTCGTCGAACTCACTCGCCACCCTTGTTGTGCCAGCCCCGAGGCGAGCTTCGCCCGACTCTTGCATGTCCAGCGCAGCGGAGACGTTGGGTCGCCGCGCGTCAGCGGATCCACCAGCCCTTCCAGGGCGGCCAGGAGGCCAGGCTGCCTCTGTTCGAGACGGGGCCGCCCCGCTCCCGGGCGTCGTATGCGACCCGACGGCGTCCCGCCTTGCGTGATTTCCCGGCGGCCCTTCCGGAGCGTCTCCCGGGCCAGACCCGTGGCCGACGACACCAGCGCATCCCCGCCATAGCCGATGGCCACAGACTCGGCAGCCGCCCACCGGCGGCGACTGCGCTCATCCAATACCGGCGACACCGCCGCGTACTTGGCGACAATCGTGGCCTCCAGTTCCACGTTGCGCTGCATAGAACCCAAATAGACCACAGATCGCAAAAGATGGCAAGTTAATTTGCGTCAGTGTCCTTAAGGGAGCGACCCCACCAGGGTCGCTCCCACGTACCATTTTTCCCTGCGGGAAGGCGTCTGTCGACAGGACCATGTCAGTATACGGTTCGGGGACCCGAAAGAAGACCTGACCATGTTCGGGCACTAGTCGTGCAATGTTAGGGCAAGGCCATGTCCGTATACGGTATTACCCCTAATCAGCCTGGAAGAAGTCGGCGTACACCCTGCCGTTCTGACAGACGACCGGACGCATCGACGCGAAGCTGCCCGGCTGGTCGAAGTCCGGGCAGGACAGCTCCCGGAAGACGACCGACGTCGTCGCCGACTGACCGGTCAGATGGTCGTCGGCGACCATCGTCCGGGGCGGACGGTTCCGGGTCACCGGATCGAGCATCCGGGTGGTGGCCATGCCGTACCGACCGAAAACGCTCCGGATACCACGCAGGCTCCTGGGACTGATCGCCGTAGCAGACCTCGGCCAGGGCAGCCGTACAAGGATCGGAACTCCGACCGCGCCCAGCAGGCTGAATCCCGCGCCCGCCACGCCTCGCGACGAGGCGAGCATCCGCCGGATGATCCGCACCTCACGGTAAAAGGCTCACAGGCGTCACGGCGGCGGCGGACTCTGCCGTGGCCACCGAAGCGCCTAGCGGTTCGTCACGTGTCAATCTTCGGACACGGGCATGGGATTAACAGCGCGCAATCGTTGACGAATCACAGCACCGCACACCCGAACGTTTAGTCATGGCGCAGCACTAGTCTCAGAGCGCGGATCCGGACCGTCATCACCGGCTCGTCGGCGAACCGATGATTTTTTCCACCAGAGATTCGTCAAATTTCCGCCTGTGTGATAGATTTCGACGTAGGTGGCGGCGCCGGTGGATGAGACCGACGCCGCCTAGCACGGCGAGCCAGGTTGGAGCCATCGTCGCCATGCCCGGTCGAAGTCTACCGCAGAAGTTCCAGGAATCCCGCACCCCTCGTGCCGCGCTCCGCCGCGGATCGGGCGGCGTCTGCCCGTCAGGCGCGCGTCGTTCGATCGGGTGGCAACTCCTGGACTTCTGCGGCCATACCCCCCGACGCGGACATGACCAGGGTCGCCTCTCTTCGGCCCTGCGCGCTGCTCTCCTCGACTCGCCGCCACGTACGGCCGGTTTCCGAACGCAGCGGCCGGGCGTGGGCGGCTTCCCATCGCGTTCGATCGATGAGGCGTCATGTCTCGAGTTTTCCACTGGTTACCGGCCTTCGCGTCGAAGGTCGCCCACCGGGTCGTCTACGGGCCCGGCTATCAGCGCGCGCGTAGAGAGCTCTTCGAGCGAGTACGCAAGACCTGCCAGTTCTGCGGTCTGCGGCCGGCGGAGGAGGCCCATCACTTCGGGTTGCGCTATCCGTCCGACGACGAGGTCACGGCGGACGATCTCACGGCCCTTTGCCGCCCCTGCCACTGGCTGGCCACTCTGATCCGGCTACTGGATCGCACGGGCGTGACGGCGCTGTGGGTCGTCCTTGCGACCACCAAGGCACCCGCTGGCCGCCGGCGCGCGTCCCGGCGCGGGCCCCGTAGTTGCCGCTCACCGCAGCGGGAGTCGTCGGTGGCGCCGACGCTGGACCTGCAGGCGTTGGTCGACAGGTGCCACGCCACGCTCTTCGTGGGTTGCCGCCGGTGCGAGCACTTCGTACGGCTCGATTCCGTCGAGCACTTCAGGCGGCGCGGGTGGTCGCGGTCGGCGGGCGACCTGCGTCGGCTGTGCTGCTGCCGGTGCCGCAGCACCGACTGGATCATCCTGGGCGGCTGGCCGCTCGCCACCGAGGGCGACTCCTCACGGCCTGCGGGCTGAGCCCAGCCTGAACGAGTCGGCTGTGTCTCTTGCTCGGCGCCCTGATTTCGCCGAGTGAACCCACCGGCCATCTTCGGACGAGACGAGACCTCTCCGCGTTGCCGGTGGGTGACGAAGGGTGGTCCGCCTGACGGAATCCCAAGGCGTGAGGATGCAGAGAATCGCATTGAGAACGAGGACGAGCGAACGGCGCCAGACTCGGGCGCCGGGGCCGCGCGGTGCGTGACGCTGATGTTCCCGACCAGCATCACCGAGTACCAGCAGGCTCGGGCGGAAGTCGAGATCTCCTCCCGACCGCCCGTCGAGACGAAACCCGCCGAGCGCGCCGAGGACGAGAGCGCAACCTCGGCCGGGGAAGACGGAGCCGCAACGGCGGAGACGCCGAGTGACGGCGCCCTGTGTTGGCAAGGTGGTCTGGACCCTGGTGCGCCAGCTGCGGAGGGCCGCACTTCAGCACGTGCGCGTGATGGAGCAGGCGATCGAGCAGCGCCGTGACGGCGGCGGTGTCGCCGAGCAGCTTCCCCCAGTCTTCGACCGGTCGGTTCGAGGTGAGGACCGTGGAGGCCCGCTCGTAGCGGCGCATGATCAGCTCGAGCAGGTCCTCGGCCGCGGTGTGGGGCCACGGACGCGGTGGGCGAGCTGTCGGCGTCGGGAACGAGTGCGGAGTCGATCGATCTGATGGCGCCGGCGTCGGCCGGGACCTACTACTACGGCGCGTGCGTGGATGCGGTGACGGGTGAATCCGACACGGCGAACAACTGCTCGACATCCGCGCAGGTCACGGTACCAGTTGAGCCTGCGCCGACCACGCTGACCCTGAGCGCGGACCCGGCCCCGGCCGAAGGCGGGAACCCGGTGACGGTAACCGCGACACTCGACAACCCGGCCCCGGCGAACGGCATGACGGTGACGCTGACGACGGGCGGCACAGCGATGCTCGACACCGACTACACGCTGTCATCGACCACGATCACTCTCGCCGAGGGCGAGACGGCGGGCACGGTGACGATCACGGTCACCGACGACGCGGAGGACGACGACGGCGAGACCATCGTCATTGACGCCGAGAGCACGAGCCCGGCGCTGACCGCAGCGCAACTCACCCTCACCATCGAGGACAACGACGGTCCCGCGCCGACCATGCTGACCCTGAGCACGGACCCGGCCCCGGCCGAAGGCGGGAACCCGGTGACGGTAACCGCGACGCTCGACAACCCGGCCCCGGCGAACGGCATGACGGTGACGCTGACGACGGGCGGCACAGCGACGCTCGACACCGACTACACGCTGTCATCGACCACGATCACTCTCGCCGAGGGCGAGACGGCGGGCACGGTGACGATCACGGTCACCGACGACGCGGAGGACGACGACGGCGAGACCATCGTCATTGACGCCGAGAGCACGAGCCCGGCGCTGACCGCAGCGCAACTCACCCTCACCATCGAGGACAACGACGTGACGCCGGTGCCCGCGCTCCCGCTCAGCGCGGCGATGTTGCTCGGACTGCTGCTGCTATGGTGCGGGGCCGCGCGGGCGCGCATGCGGGATCGCACGGACATTGCGCGTGGCTGCTGATCGTCGATGCCGTGGTAGTAGCGGGTGAGGCCCTTGACCGATGAGCCGCTCGGGGGTCGTCTCATCCCAGCCGGCTTGGGCTTGGGCGGCCAGTTCGCTGAGCTTTGCCGCCGCGGTCCTCAGGTTGAAGCCATATCTGTGCCATAAGTCATTTTATTCCAACAATTTAGCACATGAGCCAGCTCCTGACATACCACGTTAAAACCCACACATAATGCGGCCTCGGCTGACATCACCCCAACCGGATGTAGCGCTTCAGTCTACACCGAGGCGGAGAAACAGCGCATCGCGTCGGGGCAATCTGCTCCCGCGCCTGCGCGGACAACGGCCGGCCAGGAGGCCCGCAAGCGGCCGACCTCCGAGTCCCGCACCCCTTGGTCAGACCCTGATTCGCTCGATGTCCTCGACGGTGATGTCGTCGGCCGTCCGGTCGTAGAGTTGCGTGGTACGCGGGCTCTCATGGCCCACGATCGCCTGCGCGCGTTCGAGCGTGCCGCCATTGAGCAGATACGCCGTGATGCCGGAGGCCCGGAACGTAATTGGCCGCGTCCCCGAGCTCGGCCGCCTTGACGCGTCGCTTGACCATCCGGAAGACGTCCACCCGGCTCATCCGGCGCTCGCCAAGCTCTCGGCTCCGCGTCAGCGATCGCCACAGCGGCGAACCTCGCTCGGCCGCGATTCCGCCGGCCTCGAGATACGCGTCGAGGTAGGCCTCCACCTTGTGGTGCGCCGGCGATCGCCTCCACGACTTCGAGGGCCACTTCGCAAGAATCGCCAAACCGTTCGAATGGACCTTCACCCGCGACGATCTGGACGGCCCTGCCGACCGGCGAGTACGCGGTCACGTTCTCCCTGCCGGGGTTCCAGACCATCGTGCGCGCCGACCTGCGGATGACCCTCAACACGACGCTGAGCGTCGACGCGACGCTTGAGATCGGCGGCGTCGAAGAGACCGTCATCATCGCGGTGGCAGCGCCCGTGGTGGACGTCACGACCACGACCACCGCCGTCAACTTCACCGAGGAGCTCCTCGAGGACGTCCCGAACGCGCGGGACGTCTGGGTCGCCATGGCGCAGGCGCCGGGCTTCCAGATGGAGGCCTACGACGTGGGCGGGTCGCACACCGGCACCCAGACCGGCTTCCAGGCGTTCGGCTTCGGCGACCAGCACCGCACCCTGTTCGAGGGCATCAACGTCACCGAGTGGGACGGCGTGGAACGCGGGCTACTTCGACTACGGCAGCCTCGAGGACTTCCAACTCGGCGGCGCCGGGAACATGGGCGAGACGCACGGCCTCGGCGCCTTCCTCAACCTGACGGTGAAGTCCGGCGGCGACCGTTTCTCCGGCGACGTCTACGTCGGCTTCCTGAACGAGCGCACCGTCTCGGACAACGTGCCCGACGCTTTGCGGCGCGGCGGGGCGGCCGGCCCGTACCGGGCCCCGCCCGGCGGCCTGCGGGCGGGCAACCCGGTCACGCTCCAGAGCGACATGAACGTCGGCGTCGGCGGGCGATCCGTCCCGGGAAGACGTGGTTCTACGGCGGGTACCGCCTGAATCACCAGGAGGAGCTGACGGATAGGTCACGCCGACCCGCCACGACGCAGCTCGACAACTGGACCGCCAAGGTGAATCCACCAGCTCGCCGGGTCGAGCCAGCTCGTGGGCTTCTTCAACCGGCGCACGAAGCTGCAGGCCGAGCGCGGGCTCGGCGCCGACCGGCCGCTGGAAGCGGCTCGGTTTCAGCGGTCGGTGAACGTGCCGATGAAGGCCGAGTACCGGAACGCGGTCGGCAACCGGATGTTCGTGAACGCGCAGGCCGCCCACTGGAGCAACCGGTTCCCCCTCTACCCGACGCAGACCCGGTCGTCGAGCGTGGAGGGGCTCCCCGCGGGGCGGCTCGAGATCAACACGGGGGACTACACGAACGTCTACGACTACTACCACTTCCGGACGCTCACCAAGCCGCAGGCGAGCGGCAACGTCACGCGGCACACGCTCAAGGTCGGCATCGAGGCCTACCGTGAACGCCTTGGCGCGGTGGCCCGGCGCGCGCTGTCGGAGTGGGGCTCGGGGTGCTCGGTGGGTTCTGACGTTCGAGCGCTGCGCGGCCTACGCCGGTCGGCCAGGCCGCGGTCGGCACGGTGTACCGGGTGGGCGGAGTCGTACGACTCGGTTCTTCAGCTCTTTACATCTTGAAAGGGGGGTCTGGGAGGCGAGAGCCCCCCAGCTGGCCAATGACGGACCTGTACTCGGAATTGCTGGCCGACCGCGTCGCGATCGTGACGGGCGGATCGAGGGGAATCGGACTGGCCACGGCGATGGCGTTGCGGGAGGCCGGTGCCGACGTGCTGGTGTGCGGCCGTTCCAAGGCGGCCCTCGACCGAGCCGGCGCCAACATCGTCCACACGCCCGGCGCGGGACGGGTCGCGACGGTGGCCGCCGACGTCCGGCGCAATGACGAGGCGGAGCGCGTGGTGACCGCGGCGGTCGACGAGCTGGGCGCGGTGGACATCCTCGTCAACAACGCCGGAATCGGCCGCTTCGGGCCGGTATCCGAACTGGCCGTCGACGCGTGGATCGAGACGATCGAGACGAACCTGTCCGGGGTGTTCTACTGCTGCCGCGCCGCGGTCCCGGTGATGAAGCGGCGGGGCAGGGGCTGGATCGTCAACGTCAGCAGCCTCGCCGGCAAGCACCCGTTTGCCGGCGGCGTTGCGTACTGCGCGTCCAAGGCGGGCCTGAACGCGCTGACCGAGTCGCTGATGCAGGAAGTCCGCCGGGACGGCATCCGGGTGAGCTGCGTGCTTCCGGGCTCGGTGAACACCGAGTTCGGGGGCGACCGGCCGTCCGCGCACGCGGACTGGAAGCTGGATGCGTCGGACGTCGCCCGGGCCGTAGTCGACCTGCTGCGCCACCCGGCTCGCAGCCTTCCCTTCGCACGACGAGGGCGACGAGACGCTGACGCTGACGCTGACGAACGCCTCGGGGGCGTGGATCGAGGACGGCTCGGCGACGGGGACGATCGAGAACCACGACCCGCTGCCGACGGCGTTCATCGCGCGGTTCGGGCGGGCGACGGCCGAGCAGGTGGTTCAGCACGTGGAGGAACGGATGGCGGCGCCTCGGGAGCGGGGCTTCCGGGCGCGTTTCGCGGGACGGGAGTTCCGGCCCGGCATGGAGCGGGACTTCGCGCTCGGCTTCCTGTCTGGGTTCGGGCAGCCGATGGGCGCGAGCCCGATGGGCGGTCATCCGGCCGGCGCGAGCGCGGTGGGGGGCGCCCCGATGGGTCCGACCACGATGGGTGCGCACGTGTCCGGCCACGGGGTCGGCGCACCGGGCATGGCGGGCGGGCTACCGCCGGCGGGCGCCAGCGCGGCGGCGATGCCGAGGCACGGACCATCGACCGGGCACGGCGGCGGCTTCCTCGGCTCGTTCCTGCCGGGCGGCGACCTGTTCTCCAACTCGGAGTTCGAGCTGAACCGGGAGCAGCACGGCGGGGTCGTCTCCGTGTGGAGCCGCAGCTCCCTGTCGCACTTCGGCGGCGCGGAGGGCGCCCTGTCGCTTGGCGGCGACGTGCGCACGACGATGTTCGGCGCCGACTACACGCGGGGCGCGCTGGTGGTCGGCCTGTCGGTCGGCCGCACCCTGGGGTTGGGCGGCTACAGCGGCCCGAGCGCGGGGCACATGACCTCGTCGATGACCGGCTTCTACCCGTGGGTGGGCTACCAGGTCAACGACCGCGTCTCGGTCTGGGGGGTGACCGGGTACGGCACCGGTGCGCTGAGCCTGGCGCCGGCCGGCGCCGCGTCGCTGGAGACGGGCCTGTCGATGGCGATGACGGCGGCGGGGACGCGCGGCGAGCTGATCGGCTCGCGGGCCACCGGGGGTTTCGCGCTTGCGTTCAAGGCGGACGCGCTGTGGGTCGGGGCGGCCACCGGGCAGGTGGACGGCGCGGCGGGCCGATTGAGCGCGTCCGAGGCCGGGGTGACGCGGGTGCGGACGGCGCTCGAGGGCTCGCGCGGCTTCACCGTGGGCGGCCGGCTGTCGCTGACGCCGAGCGTCGAGATCGGGCTGCGGCAGGACGGCGGGGACGCCGAGACCGGCGCCGGCATGGACATCGGCGGCGGGCTCGCGTTCACCGACTCGGTGACAGGGCTGTCGCTGGACGTTCAGGTGCGCACGCTGGTGGTTCATCAGGCCGATGGATTCAGGGAACGCGGGATGTCTCTCTCGTTCGGCTGGGACCCGACGCCGTCGAGCCCCATGGGCCTTACCGCGCGCATCGCGCCGTCGTGGGGCGGGCAGGCAACCGGTGGGGCCGAGGCGCTGTGGAACAACCAGATGAGCTGCGGCGGCATGGGCTCGCACCAGATGTACGGCGCCGGCAGGCAGGTGAACGCCGAGATCGGCTACGGGCTGCCAGTGGGCGCCCGCTTCGTGGGGACGCCCCGGGTCGGCGACTCGGCCTCGCAGCACGGCGGGGACTACTCCCTCGGGCTGCTCAACAGCGAAGAGCTGCGGCTCGAGCTCGGGGTCGACGCGCAGCGGCGCGAGAACCCCCCGGATGGGGGCGTCAGCACAGCGTGCTCGGCCGGGCCACGATCGGGTGGTAGACACCCTCGACGACTGAGACCGAGGGCAAGGGGGCTCCAGGGGAACGCCACGCCGGACAAGGCGCCCAGACCGAGTCCGCAAACGACGGGAGAACGCCCATGCTCGCCAGCGAACAGGCGATCGTCATCGCAGGAACGGGTGAGGACTGGCCCGACGGCCGTACCCTGACGCCGCGCAAGCCTAACGGAACCCTCTGGTTCGGGGCCGACCTCGACCCCGAAGGGGACCAGGTCTGGTTCTGGATGGAGGAGAAGGCGATCCGCCGGATGCCCGACGCAACGCCCGAGGCCCGCGGCCGCCGCCTGCCGGACGCGCTCCATGTCTGACTCGCGGCGGACCGCTCGCTCAAGTGAGGGATCAACCCTTTCGAGATCCGCGTCGCCGAGAACGGTGACACGTGAATCGAACGGCTCCGCTGGGTGAGACGGACATCGACACCGTCCGGCCCTAAGCTGGAACGTCCCGGCGTGACCCCTACGACTCTAACCCGCGACCGCGACTGATAACCGGCCTGATCCAGGGTCCGAACAACCATGCCGGACCTCGAGACGCGCTATCATGATCCTCGCGACCATCGGCGCAAGGGAAGAGAGTACCCACGTGGCCACCGCGCCGTCACGCAGCCGTAGGGGGTGAGTCTTCGGTGTGCCTGCTGTGCTGGAGAGGGCGTGGCGGGCTACAGTACATCGGCCTTTTCGGAGGATGTGGAGGAGTCAGACTGGAGTTCGGCGCCTGTGGGCTATAATGTGGTATACGACGTAGCCGTAAATCTATAAGTTGCCTAAACCCAGATATTTAGCGTATGGGTTGGGCTTCGCGCCGTAGAACGGTGCAGACCCCGGGCAGGGTTGATTGGGCGGCAATCGGAGCCGCAGGCGACGATTTCCGGACCAGGAGTCAAGCAGGTTTCTCCGAGCCATCGAGCGCCGCGAGCGCCCGCTCGGCCGCGCACTGCTCCGCCTCCTTCTTGCTCCGGCCCTCACCCCGGGCCAGCGCCCGCTCTCCCACCCGGATCTCGGTCTCGAACACCCGGCAATGAGCCGGCCCGGTCGTGCCCACCAGCTCGTACCGCGGCAGGCCCCGGTCGCGGGACTGCAGCCGTTCCTGCAGGGCGGACTTGTGATCCTGGGTCATGCCGGGGGTGATCTCTCCGGCTCGGACGACCTCGATCTGGGGCCTGAACCACTGTTCGATGAACCGGGCCGCCCCTTCGATTCCCCCGTCGAGATAGACGGCGGCCACCACTGCCTCGAACGTGTCGGCGATGAGCGATCGCTTGGTTCGACCGCCGGTTCTCTCTTCTCCGCGCCCCAGCAGGAGATGGTTGCCGAGACCCAGCCGTTCGCCGACCCGGGCCAGCGCCACCGTGGAGACGAGCGCGGCCCGCGCCTTCGACTTCTGTCCCTCGTTCCAGTCCGGACACTCCCGAAACAACCGATCCGAGATCACGAACCCGAGCACCGCGTCGCCCAGGAACTCGAGCGATTCGTTGTCGCGGACCCCGCCGCTGGCATCCTCGTGCGCGCGGGAACGATGGGTCAGGGCATGCTCCAGGAGTCCGGGATCGTTGAAGCGGTATCCCAGCGCCTCCTCGACGGCGCGAAACTCGTCCCGAATGCGCATCAATCGGTCGGAGACCTGCTGTCCGAACTCGGCGATGAGACGGCGGGCGCGTTGGGCCTCCGCGCCGCGCACGGTCAGCCGCACCTCCCCCAACCCGCTGACGGTGAGGGGGAAGATGGCGTGGGGCGCCCCCGACGAGATGACCGCGTCGATGCCCCGCGTCTCGAGGAGCCCGCACACCACGTTGGCCTCGATCGTGGACTGGGTGCGGAACACGACCATCGGATCGGAATCGGTCACAGGCTGCTCGCGGACGGCGGGAGGGCTGGCGGATCGCCGACCCGGAGGAGCACGATGGTCATGTCGTCGTGCTGCTCCGCGCCGTCGGCGAACGCCTCGACATCGCCCAGGATACGCTGTTTCAATTCGTGCGGCGGCAGGTGGATCTGCTCGGCCAGGGTGCGGCACAGCCGCTCTTCGCCGAAGAGATCCGACGCCTCGTTCATCGCCTCGGTGACGCCGTCGGTGAACAACGCCACGACGTCGCCGGCTTCGATCGGGAACGTGGACTCTTCGAGCAGCTCGGCGAACTTCTCTGCGGCTCCGTCGATCTTCAATCCCACCACCATCCCGTCCGGAACCAGCACCCGGGGCGTGCGGGGTCCCGCCGGGGCGGCCGGAACGTGGATCAGGGGCGTATGGCCGGCTCGCGCATAGGTCAGGCGGCGGGCCGCGAGGTCGACGATCGCGTACGTCATGGTGATGAAAGTGCGGCTGTCGAGGCTCGCCGACAGGATGCGATTGACCTCAATGAGCAGTTGCCGGGGGCTCTGGTAGAACCGGCTCAGCGACAGCACCACACCCTTGAGCTCGGCCATGTAGAACGCCGCGGACGTGCCCTTCCCGGAGACGTCCGCCACCAGCACCCCCAGCCGATGCTCGTCCAGCCGGATGAAGTCGTAGTAGTCGCCGCCGACCTCCCGGGCGGGACGGCACGCCGCGGTCACCGTCAGACCCGGCACGGAGGCCGGTCCGTCGGGCAGGAGCGACATCTGGATGTCCCGCGCGATCCGCAGCTCCTCCTCGAGACGGCGTTTCTCCTCGGCCTGGGTCAACAGATCCGCGATGCTGCCGGTCATCGCGTTGAACGACTCGGCCAGCTCGCCGAGCTGGTCCTCCGTGTCGACCCGGATGCGGTGGGTGAGATCGCCCTCCCGCACCCGTTCGGTGCCGGTGAACAGCTCGTGCACCGCCCCGGTGATCGACTTGGCGAGGGCGAAGCCCATGACCAGGGCCACCGCCTCGATGGTCAGGAACATCACCCCTATCGCCATCAGCCCGAGCAGAAAGACGCTGGCGAGGCTGACGTCGCCGCCCTCGGCGAGCTGACGGTAGAACACCACGGGATGCACGCGAAAGCCCACCGCGCCGCGCCCCTGCTCGCCCGTGGACCAGTCGAGCAGGTCGACATAGGCCACCGAGGGCAGATCCAGGGTCGGCGCAGCGCTCCGGGCCGGCGTCCCGAACGAGACCCGGACCGCGTCGGACGCGGCTCCGGCGGGAACGGCGGCGCTACCGTCGGCGATCGTGGTCGCCCGGAAGTCGGTGAGAGTGACGCCGCGAGAGGCCTGCATGCGCCGTGTTACGTCCCCTGCGATCGGGAGGTCCGCGACCACCGCGTAGGACTGCCCGTCCGCGACGAACCTCTGCACCCCGCGCGCCACCACCGTCCAGCCCGCCCTCCCCCGCGTCAGTACGAGTCCGCCCGCACCGCGGCCATCGCCGAGCCAGGCGGGAAAGCGCAGTTCGCCCGAGTCATGGCGCCAGGGCCCCGCAACGCCGCCGGCGTCGCGGCCGGTCTGCTTTCCCGACGACACCGCGATGGATGCGTCGGGATACCGCTCCTGAACCGCCCCCACCCGATTCGCCAGCACCGCGCCCAGGTCCACGGGATCGACGCGCCCGCGCAGATCGATGGACGTCATGACCGCGAGCCCGCTCGCGTCCTCCGCCACGTCCGCAAAGCTGCGCTGCACGAGCGAGGAGCTGACCGTCGAGAGGAGCAAGGCGCCCGACACCAGGAAGAACGCGCCGAACAGCAGGATCGGCACGAAGCCGATCAGGACGTAGGACAACACGAGCTTTCGCCGGACCCGCCACAGGAAACGTCGCTGCAGCAACGTCAGCATCCGCGTCAGCAGGTAGCCGAGGGCCACCACGAGGGCGACGGTTCCCACCGTATCGATCGCCCGCAGCCAGCCCGCGGTGGCTCCGCCGAACACCGCGATCAGCGTCTTGAGTCCGAGGACCGCGAAGATCGTGCGGCCGGGCGTGGAGGCCGCGAACAGCTCCGCCACCTCGCCGAGCGCCTCGACGAGAACGCGCAGGCGTCCGGCGACGCGGCCGTCTCCACCCTCGGAGACGGGAGGCGCGGGAGCGGGGGAAGCGACGGTCTCTCCGGAAGGGTCGGACGCCGGTGCCTGCGAAGCCATATGGGGCCGTGCAGATGTTACCAGAGCGCGCCGGCGGTCAGGGCCGATCGCCTCCGCCGGGCGGCGCGCCGGTCATCGCCTCGATCCACGCCACATAGCGCGGGTCGCCATCCGCCACGGGGACCACGAGGAACTCCGGCGTATCGTAGGGATGCAGCTCGCCCACGCGGCGGCGCAGGCGGTCGACGCAGGCTCTCTGCGTCTTCACGAGCAGCTGACGCTCCTGCGCCCGCTCGATCCGGCCCTGCCATCGATAGACCGACTCGACGGCCGGCAGGATGTTCACACAGGCCGCGCACCGCTCGCCGACGAGGGTGGAGGCAAAGTCCGCGACGTCGGCATCCATGGGAAAAGTGATCAAGACGATCACCGCTTCGGAAGAGGTCACTCATTCCTCCCGTGTACGGCGCAGACTCCTGCTCTTCGCCCGCGCTTCGACCGATACATGAAGTGAATGCCCCAGATAGCGCGACCCGCGGCCCGGCGGAGCGGCGTCCCGGCCCGAAGCTCCCGGGGGCGGGCGCGCCCCGAGCAGCCGGCGCTCCCCTTTCCCGGCGCGGAGCGGGCCGAGATCCCCCCGGTGCGCCGCGGGGAGCAGAGCTCGCGGCGGAGACGGCATCTCGCGCGGTTGCTGTTCGGCCTCCTGACCGCGATCCTGATCGCGAACGCGCTGATCGGCGAACGGGGACTGCCGGCCACCCTCCGGATTCGGCGCGAGCACCGGGAGCTGGCCGGTACCATCGCCGAGCTGCGGGAGACGAACCAGCGCCTTCACCGCGAAGCGGAGCGCCTTCGCGACGATCCCGCCGCGATAGAGGAGCTGGCTCGCCGGGATCTCGGGCTCATCCGTCCAGGCGAACGGCTCTTCATCGTCACCGACCGCTCCGCGCCGCTCCCGGTCGAACACGAGCTGGCCCGCCGAACCGTTCCGAACGACGCGCGGACCGAAGGCTTGCCCGTATCCGATTGATCGGGTATCATAATTCATCTACTGAGTCGCAAACGTTCCGGTCGACCCACATGAAACGGATCGACCGATTGACGCGGGGTGGAGCAGTCCGGTAGCTCGTTGGGCTCATAACCCAAAGGTCGGGGGTTCAAATCCCCCCCCCGCAACCAAATACGAACGGGCTGGCATCGAAGACATGCCGGCCCGTTTTCTTGTGTACCGGGCTTCCGCGGGGAGTTCGGTCCGGCCGGCGGGCAGCGCACGCGGGGGCGGCCGGCGCCGGGGGATGCAGATCATGCCGCAAGCTCGCGGAGCGCGCTTTCTCCTGGACGTCGTCGAACCACAGGACATCGTGTGTCCGGAGGACATGGGCGACGACGAGAGGCTCTTGATGCGCTCGATCCGGGAGTTCGCCGAGCAGGAGGTGGCGCCGCTGCTCGATGAGATCGACCGGCGCAACATCGAGGTCATCCGTCCCCTGTTCAAGAAGGCGGCCGACCTCGGCATCTTCATGGCGGAGGTCCCCGAGACCCATGGCGGTCTCGGACTGAGTCCGCTCGCCGTGGCCGGGATGAACGAGTGCCGGTCCTATCTCGGGGGACTCGCCTCGACGGTCTTCGCGCACCAAGGCATCGGCACCATCCCCCTGATCAACTTCGGGACCCCGGCCCAGATCGACCGCTATCTGGACCGCTGCATGCGCGGCGACCTGATGGCGGCGTTCGCGCTGACCGAGCCCGAGGCCGGCTCGGACGCCATGAACATCCGGACGACGGCGGTGCTCGACCCCGAGAAGACGCACTATGTCGTCAACGGCTCCAAGCAGTGGATCACCAACGCGGGGTGGGCCGACCTGTTCATCCTCTTCGCCAAGGTGGACGGCACCGCGTTCTCGGCCTTCCTGCTGGAACGGGACACGCCGGGGGTGACCGTCGGCCCGCACGAGCGCCTGTTGGGTCTCCAGGGCTCGTCGGTGTGCGCGATGCAGCTCGACGACGTCGCCATTCCCGTCGACAACCTGCTCGGAGCGGTGGGCCAGGGCCATCGCGTGGCCCTGTGCACCCTCAACATCGGCCGCATGAAGATGGGCGCCAACTGCGCCGGCTCGGCCAAGAAGATCCTCGCGACGACGACCCGCTACGCGGCCGACCGGCGGCAGTTCGGCCGGCCGATAGCGGAGTTCGGGCTGATCCAGCGCAAGCTCGCGGACATGGCGGCCCGCGCCTACGGCGCCGAGTCGGTCGCCTACCGAACCGCGGGGCTCGTCTACGCGGCCATCGAGGAGCTGGGCCGGGACGGCGCCGACTCGCTGGACGTCAAGCTGCGGACGTTCGCGGAGTTCTCGGTCGAGTGCGCCATGGCCAAGGTCATCGGGTCGGAGGCGTACCATGCCGTGGCCGACGACGCCCTGCAGGTGTACGGCGGCTACGGCTTCAGCGAGGAGTATCCGGCCGCACGCTGGTACCGGGACTCGCGAATCACCCGCATCTACGAAGGCACCAGCGAGATCTGCCGCCTCGGCATCGCCAAGACCCTCCTCAAGCGGGCGGACCGCGGCGAGCTCGAGCTGCGCGAGGCGGTGGCCGGCCTGCCCGCCCCCCGGAACCATCCGTCCGCCGACACCGGCCTCGCCGCGCTGCGCGCGCGGACCGGCGGTCTCAAGCACGTGTTCCTGTTCGTCCTGGGGCAGGTGTGGGACACCCTGGACGCTGCCCGGCTGCTCGACCCCTCCCACCAGCCGTACCTCGCGGGCCTCGCGGACATCGCCATGGAGACGTATCTGGCCGAGAGCACGGTCCTGCGGGTCTCCAAGCGATGCGACCGCACCACCGACGGCGCGCTGGAGGCGGAGACCGCGCTGGCCCGGATCGTGTTCTTCCGAGCGACCGAGCGGATCCGCCAGGAAGCCACCGAGCTGCTGGGGAGCCTCCTGGAGGGAGAGCGGCTCATCGCAGCCCTGGCACGCATCGCGGCTTGGCTCCCGGTGCCGGTCGGCCTCGTCGACAGCCGCGCGCAGGTCGCGCGAGCGCTCGTCGCCCGTGGCGGCTGGGTGCAGCCAGCCGCCTTTTAGTTCTCCACCCGGCGGTGCCGGACCCGCGTATTCATGAAACAGGATATCGTGTAGGGGCTTGGCGCTGGCCCAGAGGTCGGTTTCTCTATGGTGCCAAGAGCCCGTTTTTTAGTTGGACCCGGAGTCCCGCGAGCACCCCGTATTGCGAGACCGGAGATTCTTCCGGTGAGCGCGCCCTGTAGATTTCGTACCGGCGGACTCCACGCCAGCGCCTTTGCGAGCAGGAGGTGACGGATGGAAGTCTTGTACCCCCGGTGCGCCGGGTTGGATGTCCACTCTCGGTGCGTGAACGCGTGCGTGCGCATCGCTGCGGGTCGGAAGGTCACGACCGAGCACCGGGAGTTTGCGACTACGACGGCGGGTCTGCTCGAACTGGCGGCCTGGCTGACCGAGGCGGGCTGCACGCACGTGGCGATGGAGGCGACCGGCGTGTACTGGAAGCCGGTGTGGCACGTCCTCGAAGACGAAGAGTCGTTCACGCTGGTGCTCGCCAACGCGCAGCACATCCGGAACGTTCCGGGCCGCAAGAGCGACCGGAACGACGCGGCCTGGATCGCCGACCTGTTGGCGCACGGGCTGATTCGGGGCAGCTTCGTGCCGCCGGCCCCGATCCAGGAACTGCGCGACCTGACGCGGACCCGCAAGCAACTGGTCCGCGAGATCACGCGGCACACGCAACGCCTGCAGAAGACGCTCGAAGACGCGAACGTGAAGTTGACGCACGTGGTCACCGACATCCTGGGCGTCAGCGGCCGGGCGATCCTGGCGGCGCTCATCGCCGGGGAGACCGATCCCGAGCGGCTGGCCGATTGCACCACCGGGCGCCTGAAAGCCGACCGCGCGGACATCATCGCCGCGGTGCACGGCCGGGTGACGGCGCACCACCGTTTCCTGCTGGAGCTGCACCTGGGGCAGATCGACGCGTTGCGCGCCGCCGTGCAGAAACTGGAGCAGCAGGCCGACGAGGTGCTGCGCCCTTTTCGCGAGGCCGCCGAGCGGCTGACGACGATCCCCGGGGTCAGTGAGACCGTCGCGCGGGTGCTCGTCGCCGAGATCGGCGTGGACATGACGAGGTTTCCCGGTCCGGGACATCTGGTCTCGTGGGCGGGACTGTGCCCGCGCCTCGACGAGAGTGCGGGGAAGCGCCGCTCGACCCGGATCCGTCACGCGACGCCGTGGCTGAAGACAACGCTGGTCCAGGCCGCGTGGGCGGCAACCCGGAAGAACGGGAGCTATCTGCAGACGCAGTTTCGACGGCTCAAGGGCCGGCGCGGCCCGAAGAAGGCAATCGTGGCGGTCGCCGCTTCCATGCTGACCGCTGCTTACTTCATGCTCCGCGACGAGACGGACTACCACGACCTCGGCGGCCGGTACCTGGCGAACCGCGACAAGCACCGCGTTACCCAGCGCCTCCTCCGCCGTCTGCACGACCTTGGAGTGGAGGTCGAAGTGAAGGCCGCCTGAGTCAGTGGTCACCGTGAGTTTCTCTGTAGGTCAAGGTCCTGAAACTTCCGATCAGTTACGCTGGCCACAATGGCGATGGATACGCAGGCGCTCATCTCCTCCATTCGGGCCGGTGAAGACACCGAGCTGGAGTTGAAGGAGGTCGTCTTCCGCGGCGACCGGATCGCACTCGGATCGGAAGCGGGCCGCGCGGCGTCGAAGCTCGCCGAGGTCTTCGTCAGCATGGCGAACACCCGCGGCGGGACCATCGTCATGGGGGTCCGCGACGCCGACCGTGTCGTGGTCGGTGTCGATTCTCGAAAGCGCGCTCTTCTGGAGCAGTTCGTGGTCAACGTCGCGACCACCAACTGCAATCCGATGATCGTCCCGGCCCTCGACTGGGAATACCTGCCCGGGGAAGGCGGTGAACCGAAGCTGTGCCTGATCATCGAGGTACCGGTCTCCCCGTTCAACGTCCACCAGACGAGCGACGGGCGATTCCTGCAGCGCATCGGCAGCCATCGCCACCTGATTCCCGCCGAGCGGCTCGCCCGGCTGTTCAGCGCGCGCCGTCTGGCCAGTCCCGTCGAGGAACGGCCCGTGCCCGGCTTGAGTCTCGACACGCTGGACGTGCTCCTCCTGAAGCAGTACTTCCGCTCGCGCTTCGAGGACTGGTCTCCGCCCGACGACTGGGCTTCCACCCTCGTGGCTCACAAGCTCGCCGCCGTCACCGATTCGGGTGCGGCGCCCACGTATCTCGGGGTACTTCTCTTCGCCGAGCGACCAGAGCAGTACGTCCGCGGGGCCTACATCGACGTCGCCTCGTACAAGCAGGACATGCTGGACGGCGCCGCGGTGGACAGGCAGCAGATCACCGGACCCTTGCCCTCGCAGATCGCGCAGGCGTTGACGTACCTGCAAGTCTCTCCCCTCAATCCCACCGCCTCGCGAAAGGACGGATGGGGTCGCCATGACTATCCGAGCTACGTCGACCGGGCGCTCCAGGAAGCCATCGTGAACGCTGTCGTCCACCGGGACTACGAGGTCCAGGGATCGCAGATCATCGTCCGGCTGTTCCCGGACCGCATCGAATTCCAGAACCCGGGCGCGCTCTACAACACACTGACCGTGGAGAACCTGTATGCCGGTTGTCAGCCCGTCCGCCGCAACCAGCTCTTGGCCGGCTTCCTGCGCGGCTACAAGAGCGCCGTGACTGGCGGCAGCTTCATGGAGGCCATGGGCGAGGGTTTTCTGAACCTCGTCCGGGACAGCCAGCGGCTCTCCGGCCGCCGTCCCGAGTTGAAGCAGATCGGAGAGGCGACGAAGTTGACGATCTACGCAGCCACGTACGACGGAACCGCGGCGTCGGATGACGCGACCGAGCATGTGGGAATCCCGCACGGTCAAGGTCGTTGATGCCGGTTCCTGGCGGGCCATGGCCGCCCATCGCCAGCCGGGCTACCGGATGGGTGTCATCCCGCGTCGCGCCACGTTTCCTGCAGCACGGTCCGGAAGATCCCGTCCAGCTTCTCCAGCGCGGGCGGCTGTGTCGCGTCCACACGGAGGCCGAACTCGTGCCGGGCGAGCTCGGCAGGTTGGATGCCGGACGGCGCGAACTCATCCCAGGGCGGCGACGACGGCTCGGGTCATGTCGGCCGTGGTCGCGGTTCCGCCCAGATCGCCGGTGCGGGTCTCGCCGGCGGCCAGCACCTTCTCCACCGCCGCCTCTATCGCGGCCGCGCCGCGCGTCTCACCCAGATGCTCCAGCATCATCGCCCCGGTCAGCATCTGAGCGACGGGGTTGGCAACGCCCTTGTTGGCGATGTCCGGGGCCGACCCGTGGACGGGCTCGAACATCGAGGGGTGCGAGCGGTCGGGGTTGAGGTTCGCGCCGGGGGCGAGACCGATCGATCCGGCCACCGCGGGGCCGAGGTCGGACAGGATGTCGCCGAACAGGTTGCTCGCGACGATGACGTCGAACCAGTCGGGATGCTGGACGAGGTGCGCGGACAGGATGTCGATGTGGTACTGGTCGGTCCGCACGTCGGGATACGCGGCGGCCATCGCCTCGAAGCGCTCGTCCCAGAACGGCATGGTGTGGATGATGCCGTTCGACTTGGTCGCCGAGGTCAGGTGCCGCTCGGGCCGCGCCAGCGCCCGTTCGAAGGCGTACCGCAGCACCCGGTCGACGCCCTCCCGCGTGAACACCGACTGCTGCACGGCCAACTCGCCCGGCGTCCCCGCGTAGAGACGGCCGCCGATCTCCGAGTACTCGCCCTCGTTGTTCTCGCGGACGATGACGAAGTCGATCTCGGACGGCCCGCGATCCGCGAGCGGCGTGCGCACCCCCGGCCAGAGCCGGACGGGACGCAGGTTGACGTACTGGCGGAACTGCCGGCGGATGGGGATGAGCAGTCCCCACAGGGACACGTGGTCGGGCACCCCGGGGTACCCCACGGCTCCGAGGAACACCGCGTCGAAACCCGCGAGCTCGGCGATGCTGCGTCCCCCGGTCATGCTGCCGGTGCGGGCGTACAGCTCGCACGACCAGTCGAACGCCGTCCAGTCGAAGCCGAATCCGAACCGCGCCCCGACCGCCGCGAGCAGGGTCTGGGCCGCGGGCACGACCTCCTTGCCGATCCCGTCGCCGGGAATGACCGCAATACGATAGGTTGTATCTGTCATGGTTTCCGTTCGGGAAGTCGTGACGCGATGGACGGCGGCTCAGGAGCCCGTGGCGAAAGCCCCGCTGCAGTCGACCGGTGCTGCATTCCGCGTGGACTGCGTTGCTCCTCGGTCGCCGATGCCCGACAGGCTCCCTCGTCGCGCGTTGCCACGCGGGCGGTTCGCCGGTCTCGGTGCAGCACGCGGTTTCACAACGGGCTCCTACCCTACCGCACCGCTTCGCCGCAACGCGGCGATCTCCGCCGCCTCGAATCCGGCGTCACCGAGTACGTCGTCCGTATGCTGGCCGAGCCGCGGCGCCGGGCGGCCGGGGGCCAGCGGGGTCTCCGAGAGCTTGATCGGGGTGCCGAGAGCCTGGATGCGCCCCAACGTCGGATGGTCGGTCTCCACCACCAGCTCGCGGGCGCGGACGTGGGGGTCGGCCATCACCTCGGCGTAGTCGTTGATGGGACCGCACGGCACCCCGTGGCTCTCGAGCAGCTCCAGCCAGTGGGCCCGCGGCCGGGTCTCCATCACCGCCTCGATCCGGGCCGCGAGCGCCTCCCGGTTGCGGATGCGGTGGGTGTCGTCCCGGTACTCGGGATCGACGGCCCAGTCGGGACGCCCCAGGGCTTCGCACAAACGCTGGAACGTGCGGTCGTTGGCCGCCCCGATCGTCACGTAGCCGTCCGCGCAGCGGATCGCCTGGTACGGCGCGTTCATGCGATGCGCGGACCCGAGCCGCTCCGGCACCCCGCGTCCCGAGAAGTACTGGGTCGCCTCCCACACCGACAACGCGACGCCGGCGTCGACCAGCGACGTGTCGACGAGCTGGCCGCGCCCGGTGCGGGCCCGCGCGAGGAGGGCGGCCAGGATGCCGGCGAGGGCGAAGAGCGCCGCACCGAGGTCGGTCACGGGTATGCCCGCCTTGACCG
Source organism: Vicinamibacterales bacterium (assembly GCA_965215895.1). Lineage (GTDB taxonomy): Bacteria > Acidobacteriota > Vicinamibacteria > Vicinamibacterales > UBA8438 > JAJEEA01. Next base: position 139,207 of record CBDCEY010000005.1, read on the forward strand.
GGGGGCGCCCCGCCTCGCCGGTGACGGACATGAGGCCGGAGACGCCCTGGGCAACCAGATCGAAGCCCCCCTTGCCGGCGGACGGGCCGGTCTGGCCGTAGCCGGAAATGGACGCGTACACGAGGCGCGGGTTCTCGCTCGACAACTCGGGGTATCCCAGACCGAACTTCGCCAGCACCCCCGGCCGGTAGTTCTCCACCAGCACGTCGGACACCGCGGCGAGACGCCGCACCGCATCGCGGCCGGCCGGCTGCTTCAGGTCGACGACGATGCCGCGTTTGCCCCGGTTGACCGCGTTGAAGCTCGGGCTGTCGGTGCCGACCGCCCCCGGCATGCGCCGCGTCGAGTCCCCGGCCGGAGGCTCGACCTTGATCACGTCGGCCCCCATGTCGCACAGTAGCATCGAGCAGAACGGCCCGGCCATCACCTGGGTCAGGTCGAGCACGCGCAATCCGTCCAGTGCTGATGTCATCGCCTCCGCCCGTCAACCGTCGCTCAGGGGCTTGCGCCGTAGAAGTCTCGCGCCAGGGAAACTCCCAACGCGGCCGTAGGGTCGCGCTGGCGGCTCCCCCGCCGCCCGCGGCGGGGCCGCCCCGACCAACCCGGCAGGAATCCGCACCGTTGCAAGGCGCGGACTCCTGGCCCGTGGCTCCCCCGCCGCTTGCGGCGCGGCCGCCCCGACCAACCCGGCAGGAATCCGCACCGTTGCACGGTGCCGACTCCTGCAGGAAACCAGGAGAATCGATCCGTGTCTACGCCTGACGCCCTCTACGCCGTCGACGGCCCCGTCGCCACCCTCACGTTCAACCGCCCCGCCGCCCGCAACGCCATGACCTGGGCGATGTACGACGCCCTCGTCGAGGCCTGCGACGCCGTCGACGCCGACCCCGCGGTGAAGGTCCTGGTCCTGCGCGGCGCCGGCGACCGCGCCTTCGTGGCCGGCACCGACATCAGCCAGTTCCAGGATCTGCGGACCCCGGACGACGCGCTCGGGTACGAGTCGAAGCTCGATCGGGTGATCGACCGGCTGGAACGGGTGAAGATTCCGACGATCGCCCGGGTCCAGGGCGTGGCCGTCGGCGGCGGCTGCGTCATGGCGATCGCCTGCGACCTGCGCATCTGCGGTCCCGGCGCCCGGTTCGGCATCCCCGTCGCGCGGACCCTCGGGAACTGCCTGTCGGCCGCCAACTGCGCCCGGCTGCTGGACCTCGTGGGACCGGCGCGGCTCAAGGACCTGATGTTCACGGCCCGGCTGCTCGACGCCCGCGAGGCCCTGGCGGCGGGGCTCGCGACGCAGGTCGTCGACGCCGACCGCCTCGACGCGGTGGTGGCCGAGACCGCCGCGACCATCGCCGCCAACGCGCCGCTGACCCTTCACGCCACCAAGGAGCTCGTCCGCCGCTTGCAACGCGAGCGGCGGCCCGACGCGGCCCTGGCCAACGACCTGGTCATCGACTGCTATACCAGCGACGACTTCCAGCGGGCCGTCGCAGCCTTCGTCGCCCGGCGCGCGCCGGTGTGGACCGGACGATGACCGCCGGCGGCGCGCCCGCGTCCCGCGGCCCGCGGCAAAGGACCCCGCCGTCTCGCCACGGGCTCCCGGCTCCCCCGTCACGCGGTGCCGCACGAGCGCCATCTCAGCCCGCTGGCTCCCCCGCCGGTCTCGGTGCAACGCCGGGTTCTGCCACGGGCCGCCCGGCCACCGCGTCCCGGATGAGCGACGCCACCCGTTCGAGGCCGGCCGCGGTGTCGCCCTCCAGATGCAGCCGGACCACGCGGCGCCGGCGTGCGGCCAGCACCTCGAGGTCGCCCAGCGCCTGCGCCATCTTCGTCTCCCCGAACGTGCAGCGGCGGCCCGGCACCGGCAGATCGGCATCGTCGTCGGCCGTGATCAGCAGAAATACCCCCGTCGCCGGCCCCCCCTTGAACACCTGGCCGGTCGAATGGAGGTAGCGCGGTCCGAACCCGACGCTGGTCGCCACGCGACGGGCGTCCCGGACCGTGTGGCGGATGCGCTGCAGCACCGATTGGTGGGCCTCGCTGCGATCCAGGTAGGCCAGCAGCGCCAGGTAGTCCCCGGGGCCCGCGCTCGCCACGTGCGCCGCCACCCCTTGCTCGAGGGTGGCCGCCTCCCCGGCCTCCGAACGCAGGCGGGCGGCGGTGCCGGGGTCGGCGAACAGGGCGATCCCGTGCGACTGCGCCACCGGACGCCCGCCCGGCGGTCCCCCGGCCGACTCCCAGGCCGCGGTGAGGGTTCGCGCCGCGATCTTGGCCGCCTCCACGTCCGGCTGGTCGAAGGGATTCACCCCCAGCACCGCCCCGCAGACGGCGGTGGCGAGCTCCCACCGGAAGAACTCGCCGGCCAGCGCCTCCCGATCGGACACCGGCAGGGTGACGACGGGGTGTCCGGCCTCGGCGAGAGCGCGGAGCGCGGCATCCTGCTCCGGATCGGGATCGGCCTCGACGCGCAGATGGACGAACAGGCGATCGGTCCCGTACACCGAGGGCGGGCCGGTCTCCTCGTCGACGATCGGAATCAGCCCCCGCCCCGCCTTGCCCGTCGACTCCGCGAGCAACTGCTCCAGCCACCCGCCCAGCGCGCGCATAGCCGGCGACAGCACCAGCGTGATCTTGTCGCGGCCGGCGGCCGCGGCCAGCCCGAGCAGGATCCCCAGCCGCACCCCCGGGTTCCGGCCGGCGGGGACGGCCGGGCCGCACCGCTCGGCCATCCGCCTCGCCGGCGCGAGGAACGCCGACACGTTCAGACCGCAGGCCGCGGCGGGGACGAGACCGAAGTTCGACAGGACCGAGAACCTTCCCCCCACGTCCGGGCGGCCGCTCCACACCAGCCGGAAGCGCTCCGTTCCGGCCATCGCCTCCAGGGCCGACCCCGGATCGGTGACCGCCACGAAGTGCGAGCCGGCCCGGGCGGGCCCGACCGCCTCCCGCACGCGCTCCAGGAAGTACTCGGCCAGCAGCGCCGGCTCCAGGGTCGTGCCCGACTTGCTCGCTACGATGCACAGGGTGCGGGACAGATCGAGCCGGGACGCCGTCCGCGCGATCTGCGCCGGATCCGTCGTATCGAGCACGTGGAGGGCCGGCGCCCCCGCGGACGCGCCGAGCACCTCGCCGATGACCTCCGCGCCCAGGCTGGACCCGCCCATGCCGAGCAGGAGGATGTCGGTGAAACCGTCCGCGCGCAGCCCGTCCGCGAACCGGGTCAGCTGGTCGACGGGTATCCGGGCGCCGGCCAGGTCCAGCCACCCCAGCCAGCGCGCCTCGTCGGCGCCGGTCCAGAGCGCGGCGTCCTTCCGCCACAGACGGCCCGCCAGGCCGTCGCGGTCCCAGCGCCGGCAGTGCTCGTCGAGCGCGGCCTGCAGGGCGCGGCCCGGCCGCCATCCGTCCGTGGCGTCAGTCAGGGGAAGCTCCAGGGGAATCGCCGCGGCGGGTCCGCGCGGCGTCGGCGAAGGGGGGCGGAGCCGCGCGCATCAGATCTCCGGCCAGTCCCGGGTCTCGAGACGCCGGACCTTCTCGATTCGGCGGCGATGCCGCTCTTCCCGGGAGAATCTGGCCTCGAGAAACGTCTCGACGAGCTCGCGGGCCAGCGCCACCCCGACGATGCGCGCCCCGAGGACGAGCACGTTCATGTCGTCGTGCTCCACCCCCTGGTGGGCAGAGTACGAATCGTGGCAGACCGCGCCGCGGATGCCGGGGACCTTGTTCACCGCCACCCCGGCGCCGACCCCGCTCCCGCAGATCATCACCCCGCGGTCGGCGCGGCCGTCGCGGACGGCCAGGGCCAACGATTCGGCGTAGTCGGGATAGTCGGCCGCCGCCTCGCTGTCCGTGCCGACGTCGACGACCTCGTGCCCGCGGTCCCGCAGCAGGCCCGCGAGGTCAGCCTTCAGATGGAAGCCGGCGTGATCCGACCCTATCGCCACGCGCATCGTGCCGTTCTCTGCCATCGCACCACTATCGGGCCGATCCTGCCGCCGAGCTTGAAAGGGGTTCGCCGCTACAGGCCGGCGCCGGTGTCCTTCAGAATCCTCCACACCTTTTCGGGCGTGATCGGAATGTCGATGTGCCGCACGCCGAGATGCGCCAGTGCATCCACGACGGCGTTGGCGATCGCCGGCGGCGCGCCGACGGTGGCCGACTCGCCGACGCCCTTCGCGCCGAGCGGATGGTGCGGCGACGGGGTCACGGTCTTGTCGGTTTCCCACCGCGGCGTCTCCATCGCCGTGGGGACCAGGTAGTCCATGAAGCTCCCGCCCTGAATGTTGCCGCTCTCGTCGTAGCTGATCTCCTCGAGCAGCGCGGGCGCCATGCCCATCGTGAGGCCGCCGTGAATCTGCCCGTCGACGATCATCGGGTTGATGATGTTGCCGCAGTCGTCCACCGCCACGAACCGGCGTATCTTCACTTCTCCCGTGCCGCGGTCGATGTCGATGACGCAGATGTAGCTGCCGAAGGGGAACGTCAGGTTCGGCGGATCGTAGTACGAGACCGCCTCCAGGCCGCCCTCCATGCCGGGCGGGTGGTTGGTATAGGCGGCGAAGGCAATCTCCTGGATCGTCTTCGATTTCTGCGGCGCGCCCTTGACCGAGAAGGTGCCCGGCGTCCATTCCAGGTCGTCCTCGCTCACTTCCAGCAAGTAGGCGGCGATCTTCTTCGCCTTGTCGCGGACCTTGCGCGCCGCCATCGCCCCGGCCGCGCCGGCCGTCGGCGTCGATCGGCTGGCGTACGTGCCCAGCCCGTAGGGCGCGGTGTCGGTGTCTCCCTCTTCGACCTGGATGTGGGCGGCGGGAATGCCCAGCTCTTCGGCGAGTATCTGCGCGTAGGTGGTCTCGTGGCCCTGGCCCTGGGACTTGGTACCGAAGCGGGCGATCGCCTTGCCGGTGGGATGGACCCGGATCTCGCACGAGTCGAACATCTTGAGACCGAGGATGTCGAAGTGCTTCGATGGCCCGGCGCCGACGATCTCCGTGAAGCTCGAGATGCCGATGCCCATCAGCTCGCCCCGCGCCCGCTTCTCCGCCTGCTCCTTCCGCAACTCGGCGTACCCGATCCGGTCCATCGCCTTCTCGAGGGCGCCGTGGTAGTCGCCGCTGTCGTACTCCCACCCCAACACCGACTTGTAGGGGAACTTGTCCGCGGGGATGAAGTTCTTGAGGCGCAGCGCGGCCGGGTCCATTTCGAGCTTCTGGGCCATGATGTCGGTCAGCCGCTCGATGGTGTGGACCGCCTCGGTCACGCGGAACGAGCAGCGGTAGGCGATGCCGCCCGGCGGCTTGTTCGTGTACACGCCGTCCACCTCTGCGAAGGCGTGCTGCAGGTCGTATGACCCGGTGACGATCGAGAACAGGCCCGCGGGAAACTTCGACGGGTTCGCGGCGGCGTCCGTATAGCCGTGGTCGGCCAGCGTCTTGATCTTCAGCGCGGTGAGCGTGCCGTCCTTTCGCGCCCCGAGCTCGGCGGTCAGGTGGTAGTCCCGCGCGAAGGAGTCGGCCTGCAGGTTCTCCATCCTGTCTTCGATCCACTTGACGGGTTTGCCCAGCACGACCGACGCGGCGATGGCGATCACGTACCCCGGATAGACGGGCACCTTGCCGCCGAACCCGCCGCCGATGTCCGGCGAGATGACCTGGATCTTCTCTTCCGACAGCCCGACGTGCCCGGCCACCAGGGCCAGCACCGTGCGAACGGCGTGCGGCGCCTGGGTGGTCATGTAGACCTTGAGCTTCCCCATGACCCGATCGAAATCCGCGACGCATCCGCAGGTCTCGATGGACGCGACGTGGATGCGCGGAATGTACAGATCCTGCTTGACGACGACGTCGGCGTCGGCGAGGGCGCGCTCCGTCGCGGCCCGATCGCCCACTTCCCAGTGGAAGATGTGGTTGTCCTTCTTGCCCTCCTTGTCCGTGCGCAGCACCGGCGCGTCCGGCTCGAGCGCCTTGAACGGATCGACGACGACCGGCAGCGGCTCGTATTCCACCTCCACCGCCTCGACCCCGTCGGCCGCCGCGTAGCGGTCCGTCGCGATCACCCCCGCCACTTCCTGCGCCTGGTACATCACCTTTTCGGTCGGCAGCACCATCTGGGTGTCGGACATCAGGGTCGGCATCCAGTGCAGGTTGTACTGCTTGAGCGTCTCTCCGGTGATGACCGCGAGCACCCCGGGGATCTTGAGCGCGTTGTCCGTGTCGATGGACGTGATCCGGGCGTGCGCGAACGGGCTGCGGACGATGTCCAGGTAGAGCATGCCCGGAAGCTGGATGTCGTCCACGAAGTTGCCCTGGCCGCGGATGAAGCGCGGATCCTCCTTGCGCTTCATCGAGTGGCCCATGCCGCCCACTTCCGCCGTCGTTCGGGGTGCCATGGTTTCTCTCCTAACCCAGCTTCGCGGCCGCGTATTCGATAGACTTGACGATGTTCACGTAGCCGGTGCAGCGACACAGGTTCCCGGAAATCGCCTGCCGGATCTCCGCCTCGCTCGGATTCGGGGTCCGCTGGAGCAGGGCGGACCCGGTCATCAGCATGCCCGGCGTGCAGAAGCCGCATTGCAGCCCGTGTTCCTGGTGGAACCCTTCCTGGAGCGGATGCAGCGATCCGTCCTGCTCCAGGCCCTCCACCGTCCTTACTTCCCCGCCGTCCGCCTGCACGGCGAGCACGGTGCACGACTTGACGGGCTCGCCGTCCAGCAACACCGTGCACGCGCCGCAGTGCGTCGTGTCGCATCCGATATGGGTCCCGGTGAGGCGCAGCACGTCGCGAAGCCAGTGCACGAGCAGGAGACGCGACTCGACCGCGGCTTCCTGCGGCGCCCCGTTCACGGTGATCCGAACGTCATGTGTCGCCATGCCTACTGCCCTCCCGCCCGCTGCACCGCTCGGGTGACCGCCCGGCCCGTCAGCACGCGCGCCATGTCGCGCTTGTACTCCACCGACCCGCGCCGGTCGGCGCTCGGTGACGTGGCGCCGGCCGCCAGCCGCGCGGCCTCGGCGACGGCCTCCGCGTCCGGCCGTCGCCCCAGGAGATACGCTTCTGCCGCGGTCGCCTTGATCGGCGTCGGGCCGGCGTTGGTGAGGCCGATCCCGATCCGCGTAATCTCGCCCTGCCCGCCGAGCGTGACCTGCGCCGCCGCGGCGGCGGTGGCGAAGTCGCCCACCTTGCGCTCGAGCTTGACGTAGGCGCCGCCGCTCCGCGGCGGAGGGATGGGGATCCTGACTTCAGTGAGGATCTCCGCCGGCGCGAGCGCGGTGGCGAAGAGCCCGGTGAAGAAGCTCGCAATCGGGATGGTGCGCTCGCCGTCGGGACCTCGCGCCACCACTTCCGCCTCGAGCGCGAGCATCGTCGCCGGGTGGTCGTTGGCCGGATCGCCGTGGGCCAGGTTCCCTCCCACCGTGGCGCGGTTGCGCACCAGCGGGTCGGCAATGACGGCGGCGGTGTCCAGCAGGATCGGGTACTTCTCGCGAATGAGATCCGAACGTTCCAGATCCGCTTCGCGCGCGGTTCCGCCGATTCTCAGGTAACCGTCCGCCTCCGTGATGCCCGCAAGCCCCGGGATGCGCCCGATATCCACCAGGTGGCCGGCGTCGCCGAGCCGGAGCTTGAGCAGTGGGAGGAGGCTCTGGCCGCCGGACAGCACCTTCGCCTCGTCCCCGTGCCGTTCGAGCAGCGCCACCGCTTCCTCGAGCGTGCCCGGTGCGTGGTAGTCGAATGCCGACGGAATCATTGGGACGCTCCTTAACCCACAATCAGCCACAGGATCGCGGCCACGATGACGACGGCCAGCCAGAAGCCGGGCCGCCGCACGGCCCGGCCGAGCGCCCGCCTCCCGACCGTGGCGCCGAGGGAAACGGCGTCGATCGCGTCGTCGGCGGGAGGTTGCCCGCCTGCGGGTTCTGCGGCCGGTCGCGGCGCACCCGCAGGTTCTGCGGCCGGTCGCGGCGCGCCCGCGGAGTCTGCGGCCTGGCGGTCCGCGTCAGGCCGGTCGCCGACCGGGCTGTCCGCCCCCGGCTGGTCGCCCGCCGACTCCAGCGCGGCCCGCATCGCGTCGGTGAACTGCCGGAACATCTGGTCGCTGACGTCCTGGATCATCCCCCGGCCGAACTGCGCCAGGATGCCGGTGATGTTCACCGTCGACGCCACGGTCACCTCGGTCTCGGAGGGGCCGCGCTCGACGACTCGACTCGTCATTCGCAGGTCGGCGCCGCCCTTGCCGCGAACGTCCTGGCCGGCCGCGACGATCTCCGCCACGCCCTCCTCGCGGTCCAGCCGCTCGAAGCGAATCGTGCCCTTGTAGCGCGCCGAGACCGGCCCCACCTTGACGGCGATCGTCCCGGTGTGGGTCCGCTCGTCGACCTGTCCGGTAATTGCGGCGCCGGGGAGGCAACCGGTCACCCTGGAAGGATCGGTGAGAAAAGCCCACACGTCCCGACGGGCGGCGTTGATGACGAAGCGCTTCTCGATCGGGATACCCATGTCAGGCAGTCAGGAGCGGCAGCAGCCGCTCGAGCGATTCCAGATTGTGCGCCGGCACGAAATGCTCGACGAAGGGAAGGGCGGCCTGCATCCCGCGGGCCTCCGGCCGGTAGCGCGGGTCGCCGAGCAGAGGGTTCAGCCAGATCACCTTCCGCGCCTTCTCCCGGATGGCGCCCATCGCCCCGGCCAGCACCGCGGGACTGTCCAGGTCCAGCCCGTCGCTGAGCACCACGACGACGGTCTTCGCGCTCACCAGCGTATCCAGGTACCGCGTCACGAACTCGTCCAGACTCGCGCCGATCCGGGTTCCGCCGGACCAGTCGGGCACGCCGGCGGCCAGACGATCCAGCGTAGGACCGATCTTCTCCGGTGTCAGCCATGGCGTCAACCGGGTCAGCGAGGTGTTGAACGCGAAGACCTCGCAACGACTCACCACGCGCCGGAGGGACAGCGCGAAGGTCAGCAGAAAACGGGTGTGAGGGTCCATCGAGCCGCTGGTGTCGCAGAGCAGCACCACGTCGGGTTTTTCCACCGAGCGGTCCCGCCGCGCCAGAGAGAGGAACTCCCCGCCGGTCGCGACCGCCCGGCGGAAGCTGCGTCTCAAGTCCACCCTGCCCCGGGCGCGGGCCGGAATCAGGCGGCGGCTCGGCCGGCATCTCAGCCGGCGCGCCGCCCGCGCCAGCAGCCGCTCCATGGCGGGCAGGTCGTCCGCGCACCAGTCGTCGAACGGTTTGCGGCGCAGGAGCACGTCGGAGGAGTAGCCCGGCATGTCGCCGCCGGCCGCTTCACGCTCCCGTTCACCGGCAGGCGGCGCGATTGCCTGGATCCAACGCCACTGGGGGACCGGGCGGCTCCGGTCGGAACGAGGCCGCGGCGGCCGGTCCAGTGGTGTGGCCGGCGGTTCGGACGAGGGATCCTCGGCTGCCCAGAACCCCTGAAACAGCTCGTCGAACGTGTCCCAGTCGGACCGGCGGATCTTCAGCGCGGTGCGCAGCGCGTAGCGGACTTCGTCGCGGTCGTCGAGGTCCACCAGCAGGAGCGCGGCCGCACCGTCGATCTCGTCGCTCACGCACACACCGACGCCCCGTTCCCGCAGCCCACCCGCGAGGCGGGCCAGCCGTTCCACGACGTCACGGTCATGCATCGGCGCCGCTCGGTGATCGCGCGTCGGCGAGCAGCGACTCTATGTCGTTTGCGGTCAGGTCCTGCACGTCGTGGTGGTCCTTCAGAACGCACCCCAGCGTTTCCTCCACGGTCTCGGCGTCGAGACGATCGTGGCGCAGGACCAGCAACGCGCGGGTCCAGTCCAGCGTCTCGGCGACACCCGGCGCCTTGTGGAGACGGCGCGCGCGGAACGCCTGTATGACCGCCGCTACTTCCCGGGCCAACCCGTCCATGACCTCCGGCACCTTGGCGCGGATGATTCGCACCTCCTTCTCCAGGGACGGGTGCTCGACGTAGAGGTAGAAGCACCTGCGGCGCAGCGCGTCGCCGATCTCGCGCGTGCGGTTCGACGTCAGCACGGCGTACGGCACGTGCGTGGCGGTGATGGGGCCGAGCTCGGGAATCGTCACCTGGAAGTCGGAGAGCACTTCCAGCAGAAAGGCCTCGAAGCCGTCGTCGGCCCGATCGATCTCGTCGATCAGCAGGACCGGCGGACCCTCGCGGCGGGTGATGGCGCGCAGCAGCGGGCGTTCCAGCAGGCAGTCGCGGCTGAAGATCATCTCCTCGGTCTGTGCCGGTTCCCGACCCTCCGTTCCCGCGATGCGAAGGCGCAGCATCTGCCGCTGGTAGTTCCACTCGTACAGGGCCGTGCTGACGTCGATGCCCTCGTAGCACTGCAGCCGGATCAGCTCGGTGTCCAGGATCCGGGCGAGCACCTTGGCGATCTCGGTCTTGCCCACGCCTGCGTCCCCCTCGATGAGGAGCGGCTTGCGCATCGTGCGAGCCAGGTAGACCGCGGTGGCGATGGCGGGCTCGGCGATGTACCCCTCGCGCTCCATCGCCGCCTGCGTCTCCCGCACCTCCGGCCTCACGCTACCCCTCCGGCGCCGCTGCCGCGGCGTACTTGTGGGGCTCCGCCAGGAACTGCTCGCGGCAGTGCGTGCAGCAGAAGTAGTAGGTCCTTTCCCCGACGTCGGCCTGAGGACTGGCCGCCGCGATGGCAACGGGCATCCCGCACACCGGATCGCGCTCCGTGGCCGAGACGGCCGCGCCGGGAGCCGGGGCGGGCTCGATGTCCGAGACGGCCGGGGCGGGAGCCGGGTCCGGGGCGGTCTCCGTGCCCGGTACGGAGGGAGCCTGATCCCGGGCGGGGCGACGGGCGCGCCCGCGCCTGGTGATCTCGGCGAGAATGCTCAAGGCGATCTCCTCGGGCGTCTGTGCGCCGATGTCGAGGCCGGCCGGATTGGTGATCCGGTCGAGCTGCTCCGGCGTGGCGCCGCGCGCGGCGAGCGTCTCGCGTATCTGTCCGAACCGCTTGCGGCTGGCCACCACGCCGACGTAACCGGGCTTCAATCGGGTAGCCGCCCAGGCCGCCTCCTCGTCCCGCTGGCCGAGCGTCGCGACGACCGCGCAGCAGCGGGCAGCGTCCTGTCCGGAGCCGGGAGGCTCGATGGATTCGTCGCTGGTCACCAGTCGGCTCGCGTCCGGGAACAGCGTCTCGCTGGCTTCCGGATCGACCGCCTCCACCCGATAGCCGAGCACGGCCGCGAGGCGCGCCAACGCCTGTGCCGTGGGCGAAACCCCGAAAACCAGCAGACGGCGCGCCGGCAGGAGCGGCTCGATGTAGATCTCCACGCTTCCCCCGCTGTGGCAGGCCATCGGAAACACCGTCAGTCCGGATCGAGGCTGCGATAACGAGTCGGGGTCGCGGACGATGCCGATCAACCGCGGCGCCCCGTCGGCGAGGGCCGCGAGCGCTTCGCACACCACGGTGGGCCGCGTGCAGCTTCCGCCCAGCCAGCCGTGGAACTCGCCGTCCGGGGTCACCACGGCGCTGTCGCCGACCCGGGCCGAGCTCGGCGGCTCGCGGCGGACCACCGTGGCCAGCGCGAACGCCTCGCTGCGACCGGCGAGCTCCGATGCAAGCTGCAGGGTGTCGGTGCGCATCGGTGTCACCCCGTCGCGGGCCCGGCGTCGTCTGCGCCGGGGCCATTTCCTGCGGCGCCGACTCCCTGGCCAGCGTCGTCCGCGCCGGCGGCATCTCCTGCGGCGCCGACTCCCAGCTCCGCCTTGATCCGCTCGTAGTCCTCGGGAACGTCGATGTCCTGGAGCGCTGCCTCCGGCCACGAGACCGCAATCGCCTCGTCGCGATGCCGCCGCACGACCTGCCGCCCACACCCTTCTCCGGACATTTGCTGGAGCTCGAGGAACAACGCGCGGTCGTACAGCATCGGCGGCGCGTTGACGTCCCCGTAGGCGGAGATGACGAGCGGGGCCGTGCTCTCCCGGTAACGCGCCACGAGCGCCGCGACCATGCCGCTCGTGACGAACGGCATGTCGGCCAGCATCACGACGGCTGCCCGGGCGGGTTCCGGCACCTGGGAGATCCCGGTCCGCAGCGACCGGTTGATGCCCTTCGCGTGGTCGGGATTGTCGACCGCCGTGCACGACAGTCCCGAGAGCTCCGTTCGCGCGCGCTCTCCCTCGTGGCCCACGACGACGAGGACCGGATCGAGACCGGCGCCGATCGCGCGGCGCACAACCCTTCTGAGAAGCGTCTCCCCGTCGAGCTCGAAGAACAGCTTGTTGCGTCCCATGCGGGTCGAGTTGCCGGCGGCGAGCACGACGCCGGCAACCGCGCCGCTCCGTTCAGCCTGCATGGATGACTCCTTCCTTCTCGCGGAGGTGGCGCGGCGCGCTCGACGTGCGGACGGCCAGGAGCTCGGCCAGGATGCTCACGGCCACCTGCTCCGGCCCGTCCGCACCGAGATGGAGACCGACCGGAGCGAAGAACCGGTCGGTCTCCGTCGCGTCGATCTGATCGAGGATCTCGTCTCTTCGGGCGCGCGCGCCCAGAAGGCCGATGTAGGGAACGTCGGTCCCGAGCAGGCGCCGGACCCACTCCCGGTCGTGCGCGAAAGAATGCGTCATCACCACCGGATAGGAGCGCGGACCGAGCGGCAGTCCGTCCAGGCCGTCGGCGGGTCTGCGGTCGATGCGCTCCGCGTCCGGAAAGCGCTCGCGGGACAGGTGGGCGGGACGGTGATCGATGACGGTCACGCGGAAGCCGACCTGCGACGCGTAGGCCGAGAGGGGCATCGCGTCGTCACCAGCGCCGCAGATGACGAGCCGTGGCGGCGGAACGTGAACCTCCGTGAACACGCCGGCCGATTCGATGTCGTAGCACTTCGATTCGCCGACGGCGAGGAGCACTTCCGCGCGCCGGGCTATCTCACGGTCCAGGCCGGGGGTTCCCGTCGAGCCGACCAGCGGGCCGTCCAGAGCCACGAGCATCCGACCCTGGACGGCGGAGGGACCGCGGACGAGGGTGGAGACGGCGAACGGCGCATCGCCCGCAAGCAGCGCGCGCACGTGGCGCGCTGCGTCCAGGGTATCCTGCGATGTGACCGGCTGCACGAAGATGTCGACCGCTCCGTTACAGCCGAGACCGAGTCCCCACACGGTACGATCGTCGTCGCCGGTCTCGTAGTGCCGGAGCCGGGGCACTCCGTCGCACATCACGGTCATGCCAATCTCGCGCACGTCCGCTTCCAGGCATCCACCGCTCACGCCCCCGCGAGTCGCGCCGCTCTCTTCCACGAGCAGCTTGGCGCCGGGACGCCGATACGCGGAGCCGTCGATCCGCACGACGGTCGCCATCGCCGCGCGCCGGCCGGCCGCCGCCAGCTCGGCAACCCGGCCCACGATCTGCGACGTTTCCTGCCAGTGCTTCATGTGAATCGGTCGCACCGGTGCAGCCCGCCCGATTCTACATCGGCGGCGGCTCCACCGTGGGGCGGTGTCGAAGACGTTCCGGATCTGAGGTCGACAGCCATCGACATGGCGCTGGCGCGGCGCTTCCTCCCAGGGACGTCGGTCAGCTTGGTACTTGCGGCCATACGATAGCGTATGAAGGCGCCATCATCCAGCTCGGAGGCCTGCCGGCATGCCGAGGAAGAGTCCGTCGCCAGGTGGTCCGGGGCCGGCGAGGCGCGGGACGAGGCCGACGCGACCGGTTCTGCCGGCGGATTCACCCGGACGGCATCGCAGCCGCCGCCCCGGTCAGGCGGGACGCGAGCCGCTGCAGACCCGGACTGACGGCGACCGGGTACGGCGCCGGGTCCCGGCGCGCGCGTACCGCGGCCGGCAACCCCCGCACCGCCGCCCGGCAGGCCGCCTGCAGCTCGGCGACGGGCCGGCTCGACGCGATGCGGACCCCGCGGCGCATGACCGGCTTCAGCAGCGGCCGTCCGGCGGCGGCCTCGTCCGGCAGGCCGATCACGTCGCCGGTAGCCGCGTCGGGCGGGCCGATCCGCCAGACCTGCTTGGCGCCGGGCAGATTCGTCTTTCCGGGGCTGCGCTTCGTCAACGGCGCCATCGCCCCGTCCCGCTCGATCTCGACGAGCTTGTAGACCCCGCTGAGGGCGGGCGCGTCGTACGAGGTGCTCACCGCGGTGCCGACCCCGAACCCGTCTATCGGCGCCCCCGACCCGACCAGCTCGGCGATGCGGTGCTCGTCGAGATCGCCGCTGGCGAGAACCTGGGTGCCCGGGCACCCGCCGGCGTCGAGAATCGCCCGGACCGCCCGGCTGAGCGGGCCGAGGTCGCCGCTGTCGAGCCTGACCGCCCCCGGCCGGAGGCCCGCCTCGACGATGGACCGCGTGGCCGCGAGCGGATCGTAGGTATCGATGAGCAGGGCCGAGCGCGGGCCGTGCAGCTCGAGGTAGCGCCGGAACGCGGTCAGCTCGTCGGGCTGGGCCATGACCCACGAGTGGGCCATCGTCCCCGACACCGGCAGGCCGAAGCGACAGCCGGCGTCCAGGTTCGAGGTGGCCCGAAACCCGGCCAGGCACGCGGCGCGGGCGGCGAGCATCGCGGCCTCGGCGCCGTGCGCGCGCCGGCCGCCGAACTCGATCACCGTCCGGCCCCGGGCCGCCGCGACCACGCGCGCCGCCTTGCTGGCGATCATGGTCTGGAACAGGACCGTGGACAGCAGCGCCGTCTCCACGAGCTGGGCCTCCGCCACGGGCGCGGTGACCCGCATCAGCGGCTCGCCCGCGAACACCGGAACCCCCTCGTCGATCGCCCAGACGTCTCCGGTGAAACGCAGCCCGGGTAGATACTCGTCGAAAAACCCGGAGCCGGCGCCGGCCAGCGCCGGGAGCGTCCGGAGGTAGGCGACATCCTCTGAGGTGTAGCGCAACGACTCAAGGTACTCTAGCGCCTGATCGAGACCCGCCGCCACGAGGAATCCGCGCGACGGCGGCAGCGCCCGCACGAAGAGCTCGAACGACGCCCGGGGCATCTCGCCGGCCGCGTGGTAGCCGGCCGCCATCGTCAGCTCGTACAGGTCCGTCGAGAGCCCTCCCGCCATGGCGAAGTGCTAATGTATCACTCACGGTGACTGCGAAACGGCGTTCCCCTCGGGACGAACCCGCCACGGCGGTGATCGTGATCGACGTCCAACGAGACTTCTGCTCCGGCGGAGCCCTCGCGGTTCCCGCCGGCGACTCCGTGGTCCCCGTCCTCAACCGGGTGATCCGCGGCGCCGTAGACCGGCACATGCCGGTCTACGCCAGCCGCGACTGGCATCCGGCGCCGTCCCGGCACTTCGTCACCGGGGGCGGCATCTGGCCCGTCCACTGCGTGGCCGGCAGCGACGGCGCCCGGTTTCACCCGGATCTGGAGCTGCCCGCCGGCGCCGCGGTCGTCAGCAAGGGCGTCACACCGGACGAAGACGGGTTCTCCGCCTTCGAGGGGCGCCTCGACGACGGCACCACGCTGGAGCAGAGCCTGCGGGCGTCGGGAATCACCCGCCTGCTCGCCGGCGGCCTCGCCACCGACTACTGCGTCCGCCACACCGTTCTCGATGCGTTACGAAAGGGCTGGCCCGTGACGCTGCTGACCGACGCCATCGCCGCCGTCGACCTCGAACCGGACGACGGCCCCCGCGCCCTCCAGGAAATGCAGGCGGCGGGCGCGGCGCTGCGGGCGTCGGCGGATCTGCAGTGGCCCTGATCGATCCCGATCTCGTGCACCACGAACACCGCTCCAGGGCGTCGTGACGTCGGCGCAGATGAGGAGATCCACGCGCTCCCGACCAAGCGCGGCCGGGAGCAGACCCAGGAGTCGGTGGCGGAAGCCCACGGTCTCGCCACGGGCTCCTCGCCGCGTCAGTTACCCTGCAGGGGACTCGGCCCCCCGCTGAACGTCAACAGATAGTCGCGAATCGACTGGATCTGCGCGTTGGCGTCCTGATCGAACTGCGGATAGAACGAGCCGGGGTACTCGGTCCAGAACGTCGGCATGCGGGTGCCCGGCTGGATGTCCAGGGGCCGGATCAGCCAGTCCAGGATCCAGTCGGGCTGCAGCCGTTCCCGCGTCATCCGCAGGTCCGGCGCGAGGTTGCCGACGTCCTGATCCTCGGGAATGGTATCCAGCACGTGGCACTGCTGGCACCGCAGGAGATCGAACAGCTCCTCGCCGGTCTGAAGGGTCCCGGCGTCCTCCACCAGCTCGTGGGTGCGGAACGGCCCCACGGTGTCGGAGATGGCCGCGAAGTAGTCGAGCACGCCGTTCCAGTGCGCGTCGTCCAGGCCGAAGGTCGGCATGCGCACTTCCAGCCACGGCCGAATCGTGATCGGTCCCCGCAGGAACGCGTACAGCCAGTCGGGCTTGACCTTCGCCCCCTCCGGGGTCAGCAGGGGCGGGGCCAGGGAGGAATCCTCTACGAGTTCGCGGTAGTCCCCGCCGTCGCCCTCGATCTCGTGGCAGGCGACGCAGTTCCGGCGCCGCACGAGGTTGCGCCCATCGACGAGAGCGTCCTTGCGGGCCGAGCGCTGCACCTGGGCCACCTTCGGCTGGACCTCCCGCTGGAAGCTAAGCACCGCCGTGGTCAGCAGGCGCGCCTCCGCCTCGGAGAAGCCGAAGTTGGGCATCCGGAGCTTCTCGAGCGGCTGCAGGATGCGCCCGCGGTCGTAGATGCGGGGGTCGAGCAGCTTCTGGTCGATCCAGTCCCGCTTGGTGTGGGGAAGCTCCTCCGCGTGTATGAACGCGAAGTCGAACTGTGCAAGGAGCTTGCTGCCCTCCTGCGTGAGCTCGGTCCCGATGGCCTGGACATCCTCGAAGCCGGCGATGTCGTGGCAACTGTAACAGCCGTAGCGTCCAATCGCCCGGAGCCCGAGATCGAGCTGGCGCTCCTCGGGGCTCATCGCGGCGATGGTCGACTGCGCTTCCTCGAACGGCACGATCGCCCGCAGGTAGCTCAGAAGGACCTCGTCGACGTCGGCCGGCTCGTAGGTCGCGCCCGCCTCCGTCCCGCCGTCGCCGGTCAGTCCCATGAGATAGGTCGCGATGTCGGCCACCTCGAAATCGTTCAGCCTCAGATCCGGCATGAACGTCTCCGGACTGTAGTGGCGCGGATTCCGTATCCAGTCGAACAGCCACACGTAGCTGGTCTTGTCGCCGATGGCCTGCAGGGGTTGTCCGAAGGTGCGGCGCGGACCGGCCGCCTCCCGGCTCTCGTCGCCGGCGATGTGGCAGCCGAGACAGCCGACCGACTCGAAGATGCGGCGCCCGTCCTCGGCGTTGCCGCGCCCCGGAAATCCGATCGCGGGCTCGTGCTCCTCCGAGTTGGCGAAGAGGTACGCGACCACCGCGTCGATCTCGACCTCGTTGCGCACCGCGTCCTCGGGGGTGCTGGTGTTCGAGTTGTACCAGACCCTGGGCATCCAGGTGCTGGCCTTGACGGCGCGCGGGTCCCGGATCCACCGGGCCACCCACTCTTCATCGAGCTTCGAGCCGACTCGCGTCAGGTTCGGACCGGGCTTCCGCAGGTCCTCGAACCCGACGGTCTTGTGGCAGGCATAGCAGCCGGCGCGCTCGTACATGCCGTAGCCCACGTTCAGATTGTCGGCTTCCGGAATAAACACCTCTTCCCGGTGGCACTTGGCGCACGAGGCTTCGGCCATTCCGCTCGGCAGCATCGGGTAGTCCCAGAGATGGGACTCCTCCCAGTCGTACCGCTCTTCCCACTCCGCCATCTGCTCCGGGGTCGAAGGGCTGTGGGCGGCGTCGACGAACGAGATCGACTGCCCCATCCCTTCGTGGCACACCGTGCATCCGGTCGTCTCGAGCGAATGCGGCGAGGCGCTGCCCACGTAGGTCTCGAGACGGGGGTGGGTGCGGAACGGCTGCGGATAGTCCTCGTAGCCGACCAGATCGATGGCGAGATGGCACGTCTGGCACCGGTCCATCTTCGGCACCCGGATGAAGTTCACGTCATCCACGATGTTCGGCGTAATCGTCTGGCGCACGGTCAGGGTCGGCGCCATGAAGTCGAGCAGCGGCGCGTTCAGCAGGTAGTCGTCGATCAGGCTGGGGGCCAAATCGGTGACGAGCCCCCGCAGCCGATCCGCCTCTCCGGTCAGCGCACCCAGCTCGTCGGTAATCGCGACGACCTCCGCGTTGAACTCGGCGATCCGGCCGCGGATGGCGTCCCGTTCCGCCGTCAGCCGCTCGACCTCCAGACCCTCGGCCAACCAGCGCTCATAGAGCGCGGTGACCTCTTCCTCGCCCGCGACTTCCACCTCCGCCTCTCCCTCTCCATGATCGCCGGCGTGCACCTCGTCACGGCGAACTTCGAACGAATACCGATCCACGTCGTAGACCGCCTTCGTGAAGTTGAAGCTCTGGGTGGCGACGAACAGTTGCCGGTTCACGTCGGCCAACTGGTCTTCCAGCTCGGTCACCTGCACGGCGTTGGTCGCAAGCTGCTGCTCGGCCGTGGCGCGTTGCGCTTCGAGCTCCGCGACCCTCGCCCGGTCGACGTCCTGCTCGGCCTGCGCCAGACCAGCGCGCGTCACCTCGCGCTGGAGGGCGCTGAAATCCCGTTGGTAGTTCTTCCATTCCCGGTCGTAGTCGTCCCAGACCATCCACATCGTCGAGAAGAGCACGAACAGGCTCGACGCGGCGAAGACCACGTTCAGGAAATCGATGTTGTAGGCGTGTCCGACTGCCCGTTTGTCTGCCATGGCGCTAGCTGTAGATTGAAAGTGATCGAGGCCGCACTAGATGTTGAAGAAGAACTCCGGAATCGACACCACGTACTTCAGGTTGAACACCCACCGGGTCAGCATCTTCACCGGCAACGAGAGCATCGACAGGAAGAGGAGCACGGTGATGTAGTAGCGCGTCGGCCCCAGCTTCTCGTAGTACCGGGTCAGCCCCTTCTTCGCCAGGGCGACCGGCAGCACCGCAATGTACCCGATCGTCAGCAGAATGCCGAAGATCTCCCGCACGAACCAGTTCTCCGGCAGGGCCATGCCGAACCCGCGGACCCAGATGTACTCGGACAACTGCACGTTGGTCAGCGCCTCCAGCTTGTGGATGTCCCAGTACTCGAACGGGCCGAAGAAGTTCCAGTTCGGCCCTCGCAGGAAAGTCCCCAGGACGATCAGCGACGACCAGAGCACCACGAACCCGAACAGGAAGAGAGTCACCTCGACCCGGCGTTCGTTGAACGTGTAGTAGCCGTTGCCCTTGGGATTCTTGTCGATGTAGGGAATCGCCATCAGCCCGACGATGATCAGCGAGGGCAGCACCACGCCGGCGAGCCAGGGATCGAAGTAGACGAGCATCTCCTGCAGGCCGAGAAAGTACCAGGGCGCCTTCGACGGGTTGGGGGTGTTGGCGTTGTTGGCCGGCTGCTCGAGAGGGGCCTCCAGCGCGATCGACCAGACGATCAGGATGACCGTGCACACCACCATCGCGATCAGCTCGGTGTAGACGAGGTCCGGCCACGTCCAGACGCGGTCTTCCTCGTCCTTCTCGATCGGCGGCTGACCGGACGCGGCGCGGCGGTCGTTGTCGACGGCTTGGCGCATCGAGAACCAGGTGAAGAACACCAGCAGGAAGATCAGCGCCACGATCGGCACGTTGTCGGGCTTGGCGATGATCAGGTGGAAGTTCTCGTCGGTCAGGCCGAAACCGAAGAACACCGCCAGGAAGGCCATCAACCCCCAACCCCAGCGGTTGGAGGCGAACGCCTCGCGTTTCCACACGATCAGCACCAACGCGGCGAACGTGATGAGGAAGAACAGCTGGGGATCCGCAAACAGGTCGATGAAGCTCTTCAACGCGTCCATGGTTCGTGTCCGTC
Organism: Vicinamibacterales bacterium; assembly: GCA_965215895.1. Classification (GTDB taxonomy): domain Bacteria; phylum Acidobacteriota; class Vicinamibacteria; order Vicinamibacterales; family UBA8438; genus JAJEEA01. The sequence continues at coordinate 159,017 of CBDCEY010000005.1, forward strand.
GTCCAGTGTTTCAGACCGGGAATCCGCAGGCTCCTCAGAGCGGACCGGAGATGCCGCCGTCCTTCCGGACGCGCCAGAAATGCACCGCCATCAGGAAGCCGATCACGAGCGGCAGGGCGACGCAATGCAGTACGTAGAACCGGAGCAGCGCCCCCTCGCCGACGAACGTGCCGCCCAGCAGCGCGAACCGGGCGTCGTCGGCCGCGTGCACCAACTGCACGTCGCCGATCGCCATGAGCGAGGCCCCGGGGCCCTCGTGTCCCAGGAACGGCGTGGCCCGCGCCATGTTCGATCCGACCGTGATCGCCCAGATCGCCAACTGGTCCCAGGGCAACAGGTAGCCGGTGAACGACAGCAACAGGGTCAGCACCAGCATGATGACCCCGATGTTCCAGTTGAACTCCCGGGGCGGCTTGTACGAACCGGTCATGAACACCCGGAACATGTGCAGCCAGACGGTAATCACCATCGCGTGGGCGCCCCAGCGATGCATCTCCCGCATGATGCCGAGCGGCACGTGCTCGCGAAGCCCCACGATGTCCGAGTACGCGTACTCGAGGGTCGGGCGGTAGTAGAACATCAGCAGCAACCCGGTGAAGGTCAGCACCAGGAACAGGAAGAAACTGATGCCGCCCATGCACCACGTGTAGCGCAACCGCACGCCGGACTTGCGCAGGCGCACCGGGTGCATGTGCAGAAACACGTTCGAGAGCATGACGAGCACGCGGTTCCGATCGTTGATCGGGGCCGCGTGCCGGAAGATGGACGTCCAGATCTGCGTCTCGGTAATCCAGTCCCACGCCCGGACGAGCGCCGGCGCCTTCGGTTCGATGGTCTTCGTATCAGGCATGTCGGTTAGATCGGAAGGAACGACTCGGGGTCCGTCCACTGACCAAGCTCTTCCTGGAACTTCCGGCTCTTGTCGACCAGGATCTGGCCGTCCTCGGCCCGCACGATTCGCGTGCGCTCGAGCGGCCGCGGCGCCGGGCCCTCGAAGTTGATGCCGGTGGGCCGGAAGCCGCTGCCGTGGCAGGGACACTTGAACTTGTTCTCGGCCGACAGCCAGTTCGGCGTGCATCCGAGGTGGGTGCATACGGAGAACAGGGCGTAGAACCCGGACGCCTCATGCGTATAGTCGTTCTCGGTCCGGACGACCCAGACGCCGAACCGGTCCTTGAAGCGCTCGTCCACCCCTTCGCCATATTCATCGGGGAATCCGATCGCGAACTGCTGCGGCGGCTCGTTGAGCACGTTCGGAAACATGAAGCGACCGGTGGCGGCCAGACAGCCGGCCGACGCGGCGGTGAACGAGCCCCACGCCAGCCCCATCCATCCGCGGCGCCCCATGAGCGGCGACGTGTCGTCGGGCACCGCCGCCTTCTTCTTCGCGGCCCCCGCCGCGGCCGTGGTGGTGCGGCCTGCGAGCTTCGCATCGTTGCCGGACACCGCCTTCGCGGCCGCCGGCTTGGCCGCAACCGGCTTCTTCGCCGGCGCCGGCTTGGCGGCGGCCACAACAGGAGCCTTCGGGGGAGGAGTCACGCCCGCGCCGGCAGCCGCCGCCGAAGCCTCGGCGGGAGCGTTGGCAACCGCCGCGGCCGGAGCTGACGCCTCGGCCGGCGCTTCCGCGGCCGGAGCCGCCTTGGGGGCGGCCGGCTCGGCCGCCGGAGCCGGTTTCACTGCGGGAGCGTCCGCAGACGGTGGAGTGTTGGTGTCGTCAGCCATAACCTTCTATGCCATCGTCATCGGCGCCGACGGCCCGATGTCGCGCGCGATCCTACCTGTAACGTGACCGGCGCGCCACCTGCGCGCCCCTACCTGCGTCCGGCCACGCCGATCAGTGCGCCATCGAGCACATCGAGCGTCTCCAGCGCGGCGCTCTGCACCTTCACGCTGGGGTCGTATTCCGCGAGAGCCGCAACGGCGGAACGCAGATCCTCGCCGACGCCGCCCGAACCCAACCCCGCCACCGCCCGCAACCCGCTGATCATCACCTCGCCGGCCGGATCGATGCGGGTCTCCGACGCCGTGACGAGCCCGGTGACATGGTCGCGATCGAGCATGCGGGCCAACACCCCCGCGGACCGCGAATCGCCATGACGCGCCAGGGCGACGGCGGCGTTCCACTGCACATCCGGCGTCGGATCGCCGAGCGCCGCCCGCAGGGTGGTGTGCGCACCGTCGTCCGGCAATACCCCGAGGGCGTACACCGCCATCTTCCGCACCCCGGGGTCGGACGACTGATACATCGAGACGATGCGCGGCACGACTGATTCGCCGCCGAGGGAGGCGAGCGCCCACACGACGCTGATCACGGTCTCGTTGTCCGCATCGTCGAGCGCGTCGGTGAGCGCGGCAATCGTGCCGGGCGGCGGTGCGCCGAGACGCCCGATCGCCAGGGCCAGATAGCGGCGAATCCGCGGGTCGTCCCGCTCGGACTCGATGAACGCGTCCACGAGCGCCCTCCCCAGCCCGGGGTGTCTCTCCTCGGTGCCCGGATCGCCCATCAGCCGGGACAGCTCGTAGGCCGCCGGCCAGCGCCGGTCGCGACCGCCCGCCCGCACTTCGAGCAGATACTCCTCGGGAGTGCGCTCGTCGGTCACCATCATGCTGAATCCGCCGTAGATGGCCACGACGACCGCGACCACCGAGAGGGGAATCAGAAAGAACTGGACGGCGAGAGAGGGTGCGGCTGCAAGCGGCCCGACGGGGCTCTCAGGCTCACGCTCGCGAAGCTTTTCCATCGGGAAGTCTGGAAGACCGGAGACCGTAACCGCGGGCTTGTGTCATCAGTCACAAGCCCTGACGGGGGGACGCAAAACCCGAATCAAATCGTGGGCAGATATTACTACGCATCGCCCGTCAGGGTCAAGAACACGAACCCGGTTCGCCAAGCGTCCGACGCCGTTCTACGGCGCAGGCGCGCCGACCAGCTCCAGGCCGCGAAAGAAGTACCCGAGCTCGAACGCGGCGGTCTCCGGCGCATCGGAACCGTGCGTCGCGTTGTGCTCGATCGAGCTCCCGAATCGACGCCGCAGGGTCCCCTCCTCCGCCTGTCCCGGGTCCGTCGCCCCCATCAACGTCCGCCAGCGCGCGATCGCGTCCGCGGCCTCCAGGGCGAGCACCACCGCCGGTCCCGACGACATGAACGTCGTCAGGCTGTCGAAGAACGGACGCGCCCGATGCACGGCATAGAAGCCCTCGGCTTCCGCCTTGGTCATCCGCACCATGCGCATCGCCGCCACCCGGAAGCCGGCCTCCTCGATGCGCTGGAGGATCGCCCCGGTATGACCGGACGAGACCGCATCCGGCTTGATAATCGCGAATGTCTGCTCCATACGTCCCTACTCGTTGCCCGACCCTCGCCCGGAAACCGCGCGACCTTGCGGTCGCGTTGGGAGTTTCGCTGGCGCGAAACTCCTACGGCGCAAGCTCCTGGCCTTCCCTAGCCGAGACCGGCCATTATCTCGTCGAGAACGGCCCTCGGCGGGCGCACCCGCGACTCCGGCAACGATGCCAGCGGCTCGTCGACCAGGTTCAGCGTGGTCAGGAAATCGTCGGCGGCCGGCTCCACGTAGATGAGCCCGGTGGCGAACTCTCCGCGGGCGTGGGTCTCGTGCAGCACCCCCAGCGCCTGCATCTTGTCGGTCGGGTCGTACACGTCGTCGAGCTTCCGCAGATAGAGCCGCGACCCGTCGTGCAAGGCCACTTCCCGCATGGTTCCCGGCTCGTAGTCGATCGAGATGTCCTCGAAGAACGGCACGAAGTCCAGCTCCTCGAGCGGGTCGTCATGGCTCTTCACGTAGGCGTAGCTCTTCGTCGAGCCCTCGTGGTCGTTGAACGTCACGCAGGGCGACAGGACATCGATCATCGCGGTGCCGCGGTGGCCGAGCGCCGCCTTCAGAATCGTCGTCAACTGCTTCTTGTCGCCGGAAAAGGAACGCGCCACGAAGGTCGCGCCCAGTTGAATTGCGAGGGCGCAGGTATCGATGGGCGGCAGGTCGTTGACGACGCCGGTCTTCAACGTCGACCCCACGTCCGCGGTGGGCGAGAACTGTCCCTTCGTGAGGCCGTAGCAGCCATTGTCCTCGATGATGTAGATGATCGGCAGGTTCCGGCGCATGAGATGCACGAACTGCCCGATGCCGATCGCGCCGGTATCCCCGTCGCCGCTCACGCCGACCGCCACCAGCTTGTGATTGGCGAGCAGGGCGCCGGTGCCGACCGAGGGCATCCGACCGTGCACGGCGTTGAAGCCGTGCGACGACCCGAGGAAATAGGCCGGGCTCTTGCTCGAGCAGCCGATGCCGGACAGCTTGATCACGCGATCCGGCTCGATCCCCATCGCGAAGCAGGCGTCGATGATCCGTTCCGAGATGGCGTTGTGCCCGCATCCGGCGCACAGGGTGGTCTTGCCTCCCCGGTACGCGGGCAGATCGAGGCCGATCCGGTTGGTCTTCTTCTTCACAGGGGCAGTCACTGTCGTCACGGTCTGTCCTCGCTCGAATGCCGGGCGAAAGGACCCGCCCGTCCCATCACCGGCCGGCCCGATCACTCTCCGCCGACGCCCGCCTCATGCGGAATCGGCCCATCGGCCACCGAGTACTCCGCTCGGAACCCTTCCTGAACCAGGATGTCGTCGGTGACGGTGCGGGCATCGAGGGGCACGCCCGCGTAGTGCAGGACGCTGCGGAGACGGCCCGCCAGCTCGGCCTTGAGCTCGAGCCGCATCAGGGACGCCATCTGCGCGTCCCGATTCTGCTCGACCACGTAGACGCGGTCGTGCCGCTCGATGAACGACGCCAGCCCCGAGCGAAACGGATAGGCGCGGAGCCGGTAGTACGAGGTCTGCAGGTCGGCTTCATCAAGGAGCTGGTCGCGCCCCTCGACCACCGCCCAGTGACTCGTGCCGTAGGCGATGATGCCGATGCTCGCCTGCTGGTTGATCTCGACCACCGGCGCGGGCATCCAGTTGCGGGCGGTCTCGAACTTGCGCGACAGGCGGTCGACGTTCTTCTCGTAGTCGTCCGAGCGTTCGCTGTACTGTCCCCACTCGTTGTGGCCCGACCCGCGGCAGAAGTAGGCGGGAGCGGAGCGGCCGGGGATGGACCGATACGGAATGCCGTCGCCGTCCACGTCGCGGTAGCGGCCGAACCGGCCGATCTTCTCGAGGGTCTCCTCGTCGAGCACCTTGCCGCGATCGATCGGCTTCGCGGGGTACTCGAACTTCGGAGACATCCAGGTGTTCATGCCGAGATCGAGGTCGCTCAACACGAAGACGGGCGTCTGGAACCGCTCGGCCAGATTGAAGGCGTCGATCGACATCGAGTAGCACTCTTCCGGGGAGCAGGGGAACAGCATCGGATGCCGCGTATCCCCGTGCGAGAGAAACGCAGTCGTCAGAACGTCGCCCTGGGCGGTACGGGTCGGCAACCCCGTCGACGGCCCCACCCGCTGGATATCGAAGACGACCGCGGGCACCTCCGCGTAGTAGCCGAGCCCGGCGAACTCGCCCATGAGCGAGATGCCGGGTCCCGAGGTCGCGGTCATCGACCGGGCCCCGGCCCAGCCTCCGCCCAGCGCCATCCCCAGCGCGGCGATCTCGTCCTCGGCCTGCACGACGGCGAAGGTGGCCTTGCCGGTCTCCGCATCCACGCGGTACTTGCGCAGATAGTCGATGAGGGTCTCGCACAGCGACGACGAAGGCGTGATCGGATACCAGGTGACGACGGTCACCCCGGCCATCATGCAGCCGATGGCCGCCGCCGCGTTGCCCTCGACGAGAATGCGCTCGCGGTTCTCGTTCATCGGCTCGATGAAGTACGGATCCCGCTTTTCCAGGTGCTCGTCGGCGAAGGCGAAGCCGATGTCGAGAGCCTCCCGGTTGAGGATGACGACCTTGGGCTTGCTGCCGAACTGTCTCCGGAGCGCGGCCTCCATCTCGTCGAGGTCCACCCCGAGCAGACGCGACAGCACCCCGTCGTACAACATGTTGCGCACGCGGCGCCGCAGCTTGACGTCGCGAGACACCTTCCCGAGGAGCGTGTCGAAAGGGACCGGGTAGAACACGAGATCGTCGCGCAACGCCGCGAGATCGAGCGGCTCGTCGTAGACGACCATCGCTCCCGCCGGCAGGCCGAGCACGTCCTCCCGGGCGGTCTCCGGATTCATCGCGACGAGGACGTCGATCTCCTTCTTACGGGCGATGTATCCCTGCCGGTTGGCCCGGATGGTGAACCAGGTGGGCAGACCGGCGATGTTTGACGGAAACAGGTTCTTCCCCGAAACGGGGACACCCATCTGAAAGATGGCGCGCAACAGCACGAGGTTCGCCGTCTGGCTTCCGGAACCGTTGACGGTCGCGACCTGGATGCTGAAATCGTTGATGACGGGATCGACAGACGACGCGGAGGGACGTGCTTCGACTACGACCTCGTACGCGGCCATTCAGATTCCTCGGGGCGATAGCGGGTGGTGACGGGTGGAGGCGGTGACACGGTGTTCTTTGAAGTGAAGTACAGGGCGGCCTGTCTCAGTATAACAAACGCCCGCTCTTTTTGCGCCCTCCATCGAGGAGGAGCCGCCGCGCGTCCGGCCGGTTCACGACGCGGGCGGGATCGCCGCGGCCACCGCGGCGCCGATATCCGACGGGCTGCCGACGACGCTGACGCCGGCCGACGACAGGGCCGCCATCTTCTCGACCGCGGTGCCCTGGCCGCCCGAGATGATGGCGCCCGCATGTCCCATGCGGCGACCGGGCGGGGCGGTCTGGCCGGCGATGAACCCGATGACGGGCTTCCGGACGTTGTCGCGGATGAACGCCGCCGCCTCTTCCTCGGCGGCGCCGCCGATCTCGCCGATCAGCACGACCGCGTCGGTCGCGGGGTCATCCTCGAAGAGACCGAGGGCGTCGATGAAGCTCGTGCCGATCAACGGATCGCCGCCGATGCCGATGCAGGTGGTCTGCCCGAGCCCGAGCCGGGTCAACTGGTGGATCGCCTCGTAGGTCAACGTGCCGCTCTTCGAGACGATGCCGACCCGCCCTTCGCGGCAGATGTGGCCGGGAATGATGCCGGCCTTGGCGCGCCCCGGCGAGATGAGCCCGGGACAGTTCGGCCCGACGAGCCGGCAGTCCCGCTCCCCGATGAACGCCAGCACCCGCATCATGTCGAGGGTGGGAATCCCTTCGGTGATGCAGACCGCCAGCGCGACGCCCGCATCCGCCGCCTCCATGATCGCGTCGGCGGCAACCGCCGGCGGCACGAAGAGGACCGAGGCGTCCGCGCCGGTCTCTCGCACCGCGGCGGCGACCGTGTCGAACACCGGAAGCCCCTCGTGGGTGGTCCCCCCCTTGCCGGGCGTCACCCCGCCCACGACGTTCGTGCCGTACTCGATGGCCTGCCGGGCGTGAAAGGCCCCTTCCCGTCCCGTCAGGCCCTGGACGAGGAGCCGAGTCCGTTCATCGATCAGAACCGCCATCTCACGAGCCTCACGAACCCGCCAGCCCGGAAATCGCGCGACCGTAGGGTCGCGCTGCGGCCTCCCATTGCCGCCTAACCAACTCTGCCGGGAATCTGCACCGTTTCTACGGCGCAGACTCCTGCCGCGCGACCTCGACGACCTGCCGCGCCGCCTCTCCCATGGTGTCCGCGGTGGTGAAGTTCAGGCCGCTCTCCCCGAGCATGCGCCGCCCTTCCTCCACGTTGGTCCCTTCCATGCGGATGACCACCGGCACGTCGACCCCGAGCTCCGTGACCGCCGTGATGACCCCGGCGGCGAGCACGTCGCACCGCAGGATGCCGCCGAAGATGTTGATCAGCACCGCACGCACCTGGCTATCCGACAGGAGAATCCGGAACGCGTTCCGGATCTGGTCGGCGTTGGCGCCCCCGCCCACGTCGAGAAAGTTCGCGGGCTCGCCGCCGGACACCTTGATGATGTCCATCGTCGCCATCGCCAGGCCCGCGCCGTTTACCATGCAGCCGATGTTGCCGTCGAGCCGGATGTAGTTGAGCGCGTGCCGGGACGCCTCGATCTCCAACGGCTCTTCCTCCGCGAGATCGCGCAGCTCCGCCAGATCGGCATGCCTGAACAACGCGTTGTCGTCCAGCGACACCTTCGCGTCGAGGGCGAGCACCGCGCCGGCGGCGGTCACCACCAGCGGATTGATCTCGACGAGCGAAGCGTCGGCGGTAGTGAACGCCGCATAGGCGCGGTCCATGAGCGCAGCCGCGGCCCGGGCCGGCGCCCCCGACAGCCCCACCGCGTGGGCCAGCCGCCGGGCCTGGAACGGCACGAGCCCGAGACGGGGGTCGACGTGAATCCTGTGGATGAGCTCGGGGGTGTCCGCCGCCACCGCCTCGATGTCCATCCCGCCCGCCGCGCTCGCCATCATGACCGGCCGCCCCGCCGCCCGGTCGACGAGCACGCCGAGATACAGCTCGCTGGCCACGTCGAGCGCCTCTTCCACGAGCAGCCGCCCGACGACCCGGCCGCCGGGTCCGGTCTGGGGGGTCACGAGGGTCATCCCCAGCATCTCCCCCGCGATCCGTTCCGCGTCGGCCGCGTCGGCGGCCACCTTGACGCCCCCGCCCTTGCCGCGGCCACCGGCGTGGATCTGCGCCTTCACGACGACCCGGCCGCCGAGACGGCGCGCGATGGCGCCGGCCTCCGGGGCCGAGAGCGCCGGCTCCCCGCGCGGTACGGCGACGCCGTGACCCGCGAGCAGCGCCTTCGCCTGGTACTCGTGGATCTTCACGACGCTACAGCCCCAGAACGTCGACCAGCTCCTTCACGGCCGCCGCCGACTTGTCCAGCGCGGCCCGCTCACCCGGTTCGAGGGCGATCTCGATCACCTGCTCGGCCCCGCCCGCGCCCAGCTTCACCGGCACGCCGACGAACAGATCCCGAATGCCGTACTCGCCCTGCAGGTAGACGGCGCAAGGCAGGATCTTCTTCTTGTCCTTCAGGATCGCCTCGACCATCTCCACCGCGGCCGAGCCCGGGGCGTAATAGGCGCTGCCGGTACCGAGCAGCTTGACGATCTCTGCTCCCCCGTTGGCGGTTCGCTCCACGATGGCCTCGATGGTCGCCTCGTCCAGCAACTGGGTGATCGGGATTCCGGCGACGGTGGAGAACCGCGGCAGAGGCACCATGGTGTCGCCATGCCCCCCGAGCACGAAGGCGTGGGTGTTCTCGACCGAGACCTGCAGCGCCTCGGCGATGAACGAGCGCATGCGGGCGGAATCGAGCACCCCGGCCATGCCCACGACGCGTTCGCGGGGGAATCCGCTCGCTCGATACACGACCTGACACATCGCATCCAGCGGGTTCGTGACCGGGACGATGATGCAATCGGGCGAATGCCTGACGACCTCGGCCGTCACCGACCGGATGATGTTCGCGTTCTTCTGCAGCAGGTCGTCACGGCTCATGCCCGGCTTGCGAGCGAGACCGGCGGTGATCACGACGATGTCCGATCCGGCGGTGTCGGCATAGTCGTTCGTGCCGAGCACCCGCGAGTCGGACCCCTCGATGGGACAGGCCTCGAGCATGTCGAGGGCCTTGCCCTGCGGCACGCCGTCGAGGATGTCCAGGATCACGACATCGGCCAGTTCCTTGTCGGCGATGCTCCGCGCCGCGGTGGCGCCGACATTGCCGGACCCGATGACGCTGACTTTTCGATGCATGACGCGCTCACTACCCCTTTCATTGCCGGCGATCCGGTGGCGGACGCTTGCCGTTCACCACGTGAATGCGATCTCACCGTGGCGCGCAACCGAATCGTCACCGAAAACCGTGGAACCCTTGGTGGAAAATGCCCCCGCGGCGCTTCGCGAACCGCCCGTGCGGGGTCGTCGATCGCGTGGTGGCCGAACAGCCGCCTATTATACTGCGGTACAGTGCAAGAGAGTTCAGGGGCCGGTTTCGGCCCCCCGTCCCCGCCTTCGGGAAAAATCCAGAGAGAAACGAGCGCGGAATGAAGATCGTGATAGCCGATTCCCTGCCGTCGTCGGCGGCAGATCTGCTTCGCAACCAGGGATGGACCGTCGATGCCGAGGCCGGGCGGCCCCGGCCCCGGCTGCAGTTCGCCCTCGTGGATGCCGACGCCCTGATCGTCCGCAGCGCGACCCGGGTGGATGCCGAGCTGCTCGCCGGCTCGCCCCGGCTCAAGGTCGTCGCGCGGGCGGGCACCGGCGTCGACAACGTCGACCTCGACGCGGCCAGCGCGCGCGGGGTGCTGGTCGTCAACGCGCCGGGGGCCAACAGCATCAGCGTGGCCGAACATGCGCTGGCCCTCCTGCTCGCCTCCGCCCGGTCCGTGCCGCAGGCCGACGCCCTGCTCAAGGCGGGCCGCTGGGAGAAGAAGCGCCTGCTGGGGGTCGAGGTGCGCGGCAAGATCCTGGGCGTCGTCGGCCTCGGCCGCATCGGCCGGGAAGTGGTCCACCGGGCCCACGCCTTCGGCATGCGGTGCATCGCGCACGACCCCTTCATCGCGAGTCAGGTCGCCGCGGATCTCGACGTCGAGCTCCTGGAGCTGGACGAGCTGTGCGCGGCCGCGGACTTCATCACCCTGCACGTGCCGGCCACCGGCCCCCAGCCGCTGTTCACCGCGGAACGGCTGGCCCGCTGTAAGCCAACGGCGCGCATCATCAATACGGCGCGCGGCGCTCTCATCGACGAGGCGGCCCTCGCCGACGCGATCGAGCGGGGCGCCTTCGGCGGCGCCGGGCTCGACGTCTTCCAGGTCGAGCCTCCGCCGGACGATCGCCTCCTCCGGCTTCCCCAGGTCGTCGCCACGCCGCACATCGCGGGGTCCACCCACGAGGCGCAGGAGCTGGTGGGGCTGGAGACGGCGGCCTGCGTGCGCGACTTTCTCGGCGCGGGCATCGTGCGGAACGCGGTCAACTACCCCTCCCTCGGCTCGGAGGAGCTGAAACGGAAGCAGCCTTACACGGTGCTGGCGCGCCGTCTCGGGACCTTGCTGAAGCAAATCGCCACCGCGCGTCCGGAAGCCCTCTCCCTCCGGTACTACGGCGGCCTCGCCGAGGGCAACAACGAGCCGCTCGTGGGCGCCAGCCTGGTCGGTTTCTTCGGGTCGACCGTGGCCAACGTCACCCCCATCAACGCCCGGGCGGTGGCCCGCGACCGCGGGATCGAGGTCATCGAGTCCCGCAGCTCGAGACCCCGCAACTTCACCAACCTCATCTCGATGAAGCTCCACACCGCCCAGGGCGAGCACTGGGTCGAAGGGGTCCTGTTCGAACAGGCCGGCCCGCGGCTGGTCCTTCTCGACGGCGTGCAGATCGAGGCCCCCCTGGAGGGCACCCTCGTGGTGGTCCGCAACGAGGATCAGCCGGGCGTGATCGGCGAGGTGGGCGGGATTCTCGGCCGCCACGCCATCAACATCGAGACGTTCGCGCTGGGCCGGGGACCGGCGGGGGCGGGCGCGGTGGCGGTGGTCAAGATCGACCGGGAAGACACCGGCGGCCCGGGTATCGCAGACGAGGTCCTCCGCGAGATCGCGACGGTGCCCGCCGTCAGGCAGGCGTTCGTGATATCCACCTGGGAGGCATGAGCCGTTACGGCAACTTCAGTTGAAAGGACACCTGCCGGCCGGGATCGAACAGCTCGACGCCGTCGGCGTCGATGCGCTCCACCCGGTACCGACCCGGCAGCTCGTCGCCGACCTGCGCCAGCACCACCCGTCCGTCGACGGACAGGATCGCGGTCCGGCGGGGACCCGACGGCGTCTCGTCGGCCGCGATGCCCGCGAGCGACACCCGGAGCGCGACGGCCTGCGCCGCCGCTGCCGCCGGGCTCGGCGCCCAGCCGTCGGGAACGACCGGTTCCGGCGCCGCAACCGCGGCGGAGCCGCGGGAAGCGAGCGTGAACGGGTTGCGGACGACCGGCCGCGGACGGGGCGCCTGCTCGAGGTAGGCGGCCATCCGCGCCACTTCCCGGTCCAGATCGATTCCCCCGATGGGGGAGGGCGAGGCTTGCGGAGGGGGGGCCGGATCGCCGGCGGAAGGCGGGGACGGGTTCACGCCGGGCGTCGTCCCCGCCGCCGAGGACAACCACGCCGCCAGGAGCGCGGCACCGGCCGCCCAAACCGCCAGACGCGTCCTGCTCATGACCTCACCTGCCGTGGCGAAAGCCCGGCGGTCTCACCGGGGAGTCCCCCTCTGCATCGTACCATGCCGTGACGGATCCGGCACGCGTCAGCCGGCGGGAGGGGTGCACGACAAGAAAGTTGGGGATTTTCCGTTGGGGGTATTGAGCGAGCACTGATCGACCGATTCCTCGGGTAGGAGGACTCCGACCATGCCCGAGGCGCAGTTGACTGAACCGCTCGATCACGCGGCCGAAAAAGGGGGCGTCAAGGAGCTGTTCGCCGCGTTGGACGCGGCGGTCAAGGCCGACGTGGACGCGTTCCTCAGACAAGGAGACGCGAATGCCCAGGACTTCGAGACCCTCTTGCAGACCGTTCACCGTCGAGCCCTCGCCACGGCGAGCCAAGCCGTCAAGGTGATTGGCGCGCAGCGTTCGTAGCCGCGTTTGCGGCTGAAATCGATGCGCTCATCGGACCGCGGCGGTCCGCCGCGCAGGACTTCGAGGCCCTCGAGCAGGCCCTCCGCCGCCAAGCCCTCGGCCTCGCCGCTCAGGCGATGGCGGAGTACTACGACGCGGACGATTCCGACCATTCGAGTTCGACGATAGCGTGCGCCTGCGGCCAGACGGCGCACTACGCCGGCCGCCGCCCGAAGACCTTCACCACGCTGTTGGGACCGCTGACCCTGCACCGCGCCTACTACCACTGCGCCGCCTGCCGCCGGGGAAGCTATCCCCGCGACCAAGCCCTGGGTCTGCAAGACACCTCGCTGTCGCCCGCCACGGCGCGGCTGGTGGGACTGGCGGCGACGAGCGTCAGCTTCGCCGAAGCGAGCGAGTGGATGGGGGAGCTGGCCGGCGTGGCGGTCGACCCCAAACAGGTCGAGCGCATCGCCGAAGCGCTGGGCCGCGAAGTCGCGGCCGACGAACGCGAGAGGGTCGAGCCCGCACCCGGCGCGGCATCGACGATGTACCTGGGGCTTGACGGCACCGGCGTGCCGGTGCGCAAGTCCGAGGTGGAAGGCCGGCGCGGCAAGCAGCCCGACGGGTCGGCCAAGACCCGCGAGGTCAAGCTCGTCACCGTGTGGACGGCGGAAACACGCAACGCCGACGGCCTCCCCGAACGCGACCCCGGGTCGGTCAGCTACAGCGCCGCGGTCGAGAGCGCGGCCAGCCGCCCCACCGACCCGCTGCCTTCCCCGTTCGCGCAACGGGCGTACCGCGAAGCGCGGCGGCGCGGCTTCGACACCGCGGCGCGACGCGTCATCATCGGCGACGGGGCCGAGTGGATCTGGAATCTGTCCGCCGAACAGTTCCCCGGCGCCATCGAAATCGTCGACATCTACCATGCCAAGGGGCATCTGTGCGATGTCGCCAAGGCCATCTACGGCGCCGGCACGGACTTGGCCGCCCAGTGGGGCAAGGACCGGCGGGACGAGTTGGACGCCGGGCGGTTCGATGCGATCCTGACCGCCCTGCGCGCCCACCGTGAGACTTGCGAGGAGGCCCGCAAGTGTATCGACTACCTGACCCGCAACCGCCACCGGATGCGCTATCCGGAGTTCCGAGCGTGGGGTCTTTGCGTGTCGTCGGGCGTCGTCGAGGCCGGATGCAAGCTCGCTATCGGCGCCCGGCTCAAGCGCGCCGGCATGCACTGGACCGTGGCCGGCGCCAACGCCATCATCGCCCTGCGGTGCTGCAAGCTCAGCGGCCGCTTCGAGGATTTCTGGGAAGGACGAGCCGCCAGGGCCGCCTGACAGTCATCTCACGAATCTGACGTGCACCCCCGGCGGGACGGCCGCGCGTACATGGTAGGATTCGCTGTGCACCCTGCCACGGTCCCCCCCTCCCCCGACCCGCCCGCCGCCAGACGCACCGCCGCCATCATTCCCGCCCGGTATGCGTCGACCCGACTGCCGGCCAAACCGCTGGCGGACATCGGCGGGCGCACCATGATCGAGCACGTCTACCGGCACGCGGCGGACGCCCGCTCGGTAGACCTGGTCCTCGTCGCGACCGACGACGATCGGATCGCGCAGGCCGTGACCGCGTTCGGCGGTCGGGTTCGCATGACCCGATCCGACCACGCGACCGGCACCGACCGTCTGGCCGAGGTCGCGGCGACGCTCGACTGCGACCTCGTGGTCAACGTGCAGGGCGACGAGCCGCTGATCACGCCGGACCTGATCGACGCCGCGGTCGCGTCCGCGGCGGATCCCGCCGTGGTCATCTCCACGCTGCGGTGTCCTCTCAGGGACGCCGCCGCCTGGCACGACCCCGACGTCGTCAAGGTGGCCGTCGATCGAAACGGCTACGCCCTGTTCTTCTCGCGGGCCGCCATCGGTTTCGCGCGCGGCGCGTCTTCCGCGACATCTGTCGCGGTCGACAAGCATCTGGGGCTCTACGTGTATCGACGACCCTTCCTGCTGACCCTGAGCCGGCTCGAACCGACCCCGCTCGAGCGCGCCGAGCGGCTCGAACAGTTGCGCGCCCTGGAGCACGGCTATCGCATCATGACCACTCGGATCGACGACGACCCGATCGGGGTCGACACCCCGGGGGATCTCGACCGGGTGCGCCGGCGTCTCGCCGCGGGAGCTCCCGCATGAGCGAACCGATTCTCAACGCCGCGGGCCGCCCCGTGAAGTTCATCTTCGTCACCGGCGGGGTCGTATCGTCACTGGGCAAGGGACTCGCCGCCGCCTCGATCGGATGCCTGCTCGAAGGGCACGGCTACCGGGTGACGCTGCAGAAGCTGGACCCCTACGTCAACGTCGACCCGGGCACGATGAGCCCCTACCAGCACGGTGAGGTCTACGTCACCGACGACGGCACGGAGACCGATCTCGACCTCGGGCACTACGAGCGCTTCACCAATACCCTCACGACCAGGAACCACAACTGGACCACCGGCAAGATCTATCTGTCGGTGATTCAGAAGGAACGCCGCGGCGACTACCTCGGCGGCACGGTGCAGGTCATCCCCCACATCACGAACGAGATAAAGGACTGCATCCGCGCGGTGGCGGCCGACGTGGACATCGTGCTGGTCGAGGTCGGCGGCACCGTCGGGGACATCGAGAGCCAGCCCTTCCTGGAGGCCATCCGACAGTTCAGACAGGACGTCGGACGGGCGCACACCCTCTACGTTCACCTGACCCTGGTGCCGTTCATCGGAGCCGCCGGCGAGCTGAAGACCAAGCCCACGCAGCACAGCGTCCGCGATCTGCGCTCGATCGGCATTCAGCCCGACATCCTGCTGTGCCGCACCGACCGTTTTCTGCCGGCGGAGATCCGCAGCAAGATCGCCCTCTTCTGCGACGTGGACGAGGACGCGGTGATCACCGCCAAGGACGTGTCGAGCATCTACGAGGTCCCCCTCGCCCTCGGAGACGAAGGGCTCGACCGCAAAGTGCTCCGGCGGCTGCAGCTTCCGGATTCCGAACGCACGATGGACGCGTGGCAATCGCTGATAGAGAATCTCCGGCAACCGGTGGACCGTCTTCGCATCCATGTCGTCGGCAAGTACGTGGGTTACGAAGATTCCTACAAGAGTCTCAACGAGGCGCTGTACCACGGGGGCTTTCGACATCGGCTGGCCGTGGACATCCAGTGGGTCGAGGCGGAGGCGCTCGAACAGGGCACCAACGACGACCTGCTGAACGACGCGGACGGCATCCTCGTCCCGGGCGGGTTCGGCAACCGCGGGACCGGCGGCATGATGCGCGCCGCCCGCATCGCCCGCGAGCGCCGCATTCCCTACTTCGGCATCTGCTACGGTTTCCAGTGGGCGGCGGTCGAGTTCGCCCGCAACGTGTGCGGGCTCGACGGCGCGGACTCGACCGAATGCGACCCGGACGCCACCCACAAGATCATCTACAAGCTGCGCGATCTGCTGGGAGTCGACGAACTCGGGGGCACGATGCGGCTGGGTCGGTACCCCTGCGAGTTGGCGATCGGCTCGCGCGCGCACGCCATCTATGGAGCCGGCGAGGTGCACGAGCGCCACCGGCATCGATACGAGCTCAATCGGGAATACGAATCAACCCTCGCCGAGCACGGACTGGTCATCTCCGGACAGTCTCCCGATCGCCGGTTCGTCGAAACCATCGAGCTGCCGGACCATCCCTGGTTCGTGGCGGTCCAGTTCCATCCCGAGTTCCGATCCAAACCGCTCGATCCGCACCCGTTGTTCGCCGATTTCGTGCGCACGAGCCACCGGCACAAGATCGCGGCGGCGCGGTCGCAGGAAGACCGGCCGGCGGCGCATCGAGCGTGACGAAGGCCGCGAGCGGCGATCCGCGGCGTCGCGCTGGACCTCTATAATGGTCGCGTGTCCGTGGTGCGCATCGGGGATATCGCGATCGGCGATGGTGGGCCGCTCGTGCTCATCGCGGGGCCTTGCGTCATAGAGAGCGAAGCGCATGCGCTGTTTCTGGGCGGCGCCATCGCCGATATCACCCGGCAACTCGGCGTTCCCTATATCTTCAAGGCGTCGTTCGACAAGGCCAATCGCACCTCCGCCCACTCGTTTCGCGGCCCCGGCCTGGAGGCCGGCCTGGCCGCGTTGAAGGCCGTCCGGGGCGCCCATCACGTCCCGGTCCTGACCGACGTCCACGAGACCGCGCAGGTGGACGCGGTCGCGGAGGTGGCCGACGTCCTCCAGATCCCGGCCTTCCTGGCGCGGCAGACCGATCTGATCACCGCGGCGGCCGGCACCGGGCGCGCCGTGAACCTCAAGAAGGGCCAGTTCATGGCCCCCGCGGACATGCGCCACGCCGTCGCGAAGGTCACCGAGACCGGCAACCGGCGCGTCCTGCTCACGGAACGGGGGGTCAGCTTCGGCTACCACAACCTGGTGGTCGACTTCCGCGCGTTCCCCCAGCTCCGGGCGCTCGGCGCTCCGGTGGTGTTCGACGTGACGCACAGCCTGCAGCTGCCCGGGGCCGGCAACGGCGTGACCGCGGGCCAGGCCGAGTACATCGAGCCGCTGGCGGCGGCCGGCGCGGCAAGCGGGGTGGACGCCCTCTTCCTCGAGATTCACGAAGACCCCTCCCGCGCGAAGAGCGACGCGCAGAACGCGCTCCGGCTCGACCGGTTGCAGCCGCTCCTCGAACGGGTGTTGCGGATCGCCGAGGCGGCGAGGGACTGAACCGCATGACGACCACCGGCTCCCCGCCGGCGCCCCCGCCGGTCGACCGGAGGCTGGCGCGGCAGGTCATCGAGACCGAGGCCGCCGCGATCAGGGCGCTCGCCGACCGTCTCGACGAACGGTTCGACGCGGCCGTGCGCCTGCTGGACACGTGCACCGGGCGGGTCATCGTCACCGGCATGGGCAAGTCGGGGATCATCAGCCGCAAGATCGCCGCCACCCTCGCCAGCACCGGCACGCCGGCGTTCTTCCTGCATCCGGCCGAGGCGGTCCACGGAGACCTGGGGGTCGTGCAGGAAGACGACGTCGTCGTGGCCCTGTCCCACAGCGGCGAAACCAACGAGATCCTGCGCCTGATCGACACCATCCGGCGGGTCGGCGCCCGGCTCGTCTGTCTGACCGGAGCGCCGGAGTCGACCCTGGCGCGGACCGCCGACGTCACGCTCGACTGCGGCGTGCGCGTCGAGGCCTGCCCCCTGAACCTCGTGCCGACGGCGAGCACCACGGCCTCGCTGGCGCTGGGAGACGCCCTCGCCATGACCCTGCTCGTCCGGAAGGGGTTTCGCGAGGACGACTTCGCCAACCTGCATCCCGGCGGAGGGCTCGGCAAGCGTCTGTTGCACGTGGGCCGCCTGATGCGGACCGGCGACGACGTCCCGGCCGTCCACACCGACACCCCGATGCCCGCGGTGCTGCGGGAGATGACCGACAAGAGGATGGGCATGACCTGCGTGCGGGACGCCGCCGAACGACTGGCCGGCGTGATCACCGACGGGGATCTCCGGCGGCAGCTCGTCGGCGGCCGGCCGCTGTCCGCCTGCACCGCCGGGGACGTCATGTCGACGGAGCCGCGCACGACCACCGCATCGACGCTGGCCGCCCAGGCGCTCCACCTCATGGAGGCCCACCGCGTAACCGCGCTCGTGGTGGTCGGCGACGCCCGACAGGTCGAAGGCGTCGTCCACCTCCACGACCTGTGGCGCACCGAGCTGTTCTGATGAGCGACTCCGTGGGGCTGCTCGTCGCGCTGCTGGCCCTGCTGCTGGGTCTCGCCGCCGGGAAGGCGTGGGAGCGCTACAAGCTCAGCGCAGGACGCTGGATCGACCGGCGCCGGGCCCGCGAGTCGCCCCGCTACCTGCTGGGGCTCAACCTGCTGGTGTCCAACCAGCTCGACCTCGCCATCGAGGAGTTGAACACCGCCGCCGGCTTCGATGCCGACGCCCTCGAGATCCAACTGATACTCGGGAACCTGTATCGGGAGAAGGGCCAGGTGACCCGGGCAATCCAGCTCCATCAGCAGTTGCTGCAACGGTCGAAGCTGACCCGAAAGGAGCAGGCGTACATCCTCCTGTGTCTCGGGCTCGACTTCAAGCGCGGCGGCTTCGTCGACCGGGCCCTCGAGACCCTTACGGAAGTGCTGCGCATGGACGGCGCCAACCAGCAGGCGTTGTCGAACCTCGAGAAGCTGCACGAGGAACAGCAGCAGTGGCAGGAGGCCTGGGCCATCCGCCAACGGCTCGCGGCCCTGGCCGAACCTGCCCAGCGGCCGCAGCACCAGGCGATACTCGCGTTTCTGGAGACCCGCCTGGGTCTGCAGGCGCTGGAGCGGGACGACCCGGCAGAGGCGGTGTCGCGATACGAGGCGGCGATCGCCCTCGATGACCGCGCCGTCCCCGCCTATCTCAATCTCGGCGACCTGCAACGCGGGGAAGGCCGCATGGACGAGGCGATCGTGACCTGGGAGAAGGTCGCCGATATCGCCCCGGACCGCGCCTACCTGATTCTGGACCGGGTCGAAGGCGCGAGCCGCGAGCAGGAAGACGCGGAGCGGTTCCCGGCCCTGTGCCGCCGTCTGATCGACGCCAATCCCCAGGACTGGCGGGCGCGGCTCGCGCTGGGACGCCACCTCGCGGATCGCGGGGAGCCGTCCGCCGCCCTCGATCTGCTCTTCGAATCGCTGGTCCACAACCCGCACGCCCTGGCCATTCATCAGGTGATGTGGCAGGCCCTCGCGGCTCTGCGCTTCGACGAGCCCCGGGTTCGCCGCTACATGGAGCTGACGCGCGGCGCGGTGTTCTATCTCGACCCGCACGTGTGCATGCGGTGCCGCTACCGCAGCACCGAGCTGTTGTGGCAGTGTCCCCAATGCCACGAATGGAACACCTTCGTCGAGGAGCGGATCACCCCGGCCGAAGAAGACTGACGATGCGGGTCGTGCTGACGGGCGGTATCGCGACCGGCAAGAGCCATGCGCTGGCTCGGTTCGCAGTCCACGGCGTGCCGACGTCGGACGCGGACCGGTGGGCCCACGAGGCGACCGCGCCGGGCGGCCCCGCGTGGCAGGACCTGCGCGACCGCTTCGGGCCGGACGTTTTCGACGCGGAGGGGCGCGTCGACCGGCGCCGGCTCGGCGCCCTCGTCTTCGCCGACGACGCGGCCCGGGCCGACCTGAACGCCATCGTCCATCCCCGCGTCCGTTCGGCCATCACCAGCTGGTTCGCCGATCTCGAGCGCCGCCCGGGCCACCGGTTCGGCATCGTCGCGATACCGCTGTTCTTCGAGGGCTCCCGGACCGAGTCGTTCGATCGGGTCATCGTCACCGCCTGCGAGCACCCCGCGCAGGTCGCGCGGGTGGTCGCGCGCGGGTTCAGCCGGGACGAGGCCGAACGCCGCATCGCCGCCCAGCTGCCGACCCCGGAGAAGACGCGCCGGGCCGACTGCGTGATCCGGACGGACGGGACGCTGGCCGACACCGACCGCCAAGTGGACGCGATTCATCGCGCGCTCGCGACCCTGTCGGCGGCCTGAACGGGGTCGACGCCGGACGGCAGGCCGAGACCGGGCCCTTCGCTATCCGGTTCCGAAGTTCGCCAGGCTCGCCCCCACGCGGGGGCGGCGGTCGAGCTCGGCCGTCGAGCGCGGTCGGCAACGGACGCCCTGGCTGGACCGGCGAACCAGGTGGCGCCCGACCCGCCAGGTGGCGCCCGGCCCGCCAAGTGGCGCCCGCACGCAATGCCAGTATCCTGTATCGTGCTGGGAGCCTCCCGCGGCTGCCCGTCGTCCGACGACTCGGTCGGATCGCCGAACCGACACGGGGGTCGCAACGTAGATGAAGGCGACGGCGTCGTGAAGGCGGAGAGTACCGTGGCGCGGCTCCCGGAGGCAGGTCGATGAACGAGACGGAGGCGTTAGTGGAGATCCGGAACCTGCACAAGCAGTTCCGGCGCGGATCGGAGCGGATCGACGTCCTGCAGGGGGTCACGATCGATCTGCCGCGGGGAGACTTCCTCGCGCTGATGGGACCGTCGGGCTCCGGCAAGACGACGCTGTTGAACCTGCTCGGCGGCCTCGACACGCCGAGCGAGGGCTCGGTGACGGTCGGCGGCGACCGGATCGACCGCATCTCGGGCGGGAAGCTCGCGCGCTGGCGGGCGCGGCACATCGGCTTCGTCTTCCAGCTCTACAACCTGCTGCCGGTGCTCACGGCGGAGCGCAACGTCGAGCTTCCGCTGCTGCTGACGCCGTTGTCGCGCGCCGAACGGCGACGGCACGTCGCCACCGCGCTGGAGGTCGTCGGCCTGTCGGACCGTGCAAAACACTATCCGCGTCAGCTCTCGGGCGGACAGGAGCAGCGCGTCGGCATCGCGCGGGCCATCGTGACCGACCCGACCCTGCTGCTCTGCGACGAGCCGACGGGCGACCTCGACCGGAAGGCCGGCGACGAGATCCTCGACCTGCTGCAGGCGCTGAACGCCGAGCACGGCAAGACCATCGTCATGGTCACCCACGACGCGCACGCCGCCGCCCGCGCCCGGCGCACGCTCCATCTGAACAAGGGCCTGCTCTCCACGGAGGCGGACTCATGAGGTTCCTGCCCCTCGTGTGGAAGAACCTGTTCCGGCGCCGGGTTCGCACCCTGTTCACGGTGCTGTCGATCGTGGTGGCCTTCGTCCTTTTCTCGTACCTCGCCGCCATCCGCATCGCGTTCAGCTCCGGGGTCGAGGTGGCGGGCGCGGACCGCATGCTCGTCATCCACAAGATATCGCTCATCCAGCCGCTGCCCGAGAGCTACCTGGGGCGAATAGCGTCGATCGACGGGGTCGCGGACATCAGCCACATGTCGTGGTTCGGCGGGGTCTATCAGGACCCGCGGAACTTCTTCGCGCAGTTCGCGGTCGACCCCGAGAGCTATCTGCGCCTCTACCCGGAGATCGTCCTGACCGACACCGAGCGCGAGACGTGGCGGCGGAACCGGACCGGGGCGATCGTCGGCCGGGCGACCGCCGACCGGTTCGGGTGGGAGGTCGGAGATCGGATTCCCCTCCAGGGGACCATCTTCCGGACCCGCAGCGGCCCGACCTGGGAGTTCACGATCGACGGCATCTACGAGGCGGGGGTGGAGGGCTACGACACGTCGACCTTCTACTTCCACCACGAGTACCTGATGGAGGCCAACGCGCTGGGCCAGCGTTTCATCGGCCAGTTCATCATCCGCATCGACGACCCGGCGCGGTCGGCTGACGTAGCGGCCGCCGTCGACGCGCGCTTCGCCAACTCGCCGGCGGAGACCAGGACCTCGACCGAGCAGGCGTTCCTGCAGGGATTCGCCGACCAGTTGGGCAACATCGGCGCCATCGTCACCGCGGTGCTGACCGCGGTCTTCTTCACCATTCTCCTGATCACCGCCAATACGATGGCGCAGTCGATCCGGGAGCGGACCGGCGAGCTGGCGGTGCTGAAGACGCTCGGCTTCACCGACGGCGCGGTGCTGGCCCTGGTGCTCGGCGAGTCGTTCGCGATTGCCGTCGCCGGGGGCGCGCTCGGCCTCGGCCTCGGCCGGCTGCTGATCGGCCTGGGCGACCCCACCGGCGGCTTTCTGCCGACCTTCATCATGCCGCCGCGCGATCTCGTCACCGGGGGCGCCCTGGTGATCCTGCTCGGGCTTGCGTCGGGGGTCGTACCGGCCGTGCAGGCGACGCGGCTCCGAATCGTCGACGCGTTGCGGAAGGTGTGACGATGCGCTTCCTGGCTCAGGTATTCACGATGATCGCGCTCACGCTGCGCACCGTGCCGCAGCGCGCCGGCTCGTCCCTCGTCGCGGTGACGGGGGTGACGGGGGTGGTGATCGTCTTCGTCGCGGTGCTCTCCATCGCCGAGGGGTTCCAGGCCGCGCTCGCGGGGGCCGGGTCGCCCGACACCGCGATCGTCATGCGGGGCGGCAGCGATACCGAGCTGAGCAGCGGGTTGCCCCTCGCGAGCACCCGGGTCATCAAGGACGCCCCCGGCGTGCAGCGGTCCGCGGACGGCCCCCTCGCGTCGGCCGAGCTGTTCGTGGTCGTCGACGTGCCGAAGCGCAGCACCGGAACGCCGGCAAACGTCCCCCTGCGCGGGGTCGAGCCGGCGGCTTTCGCCATCCGGGACGAGGTGCGCATCGTCGAGGGACGCACCTTCCGGCCGGGAACCAACGAGATCATCGTTGGCCGCAGCGCCGCCGCCCAGTTCGCGGGCATCGACCTCGGGTCCACGCAGCAGTGGGGCGAGAACGCGTGGGAGGTCGTCGGCATCTTCGAGGCCGGCGGCACCATCGCCGAGTCGGAGATCTGGTGCGACGCCCGCGTGCTGCAGCCGGCGTACCGCCGCGGCGACTCGTTCCAGTCGGTGTACGCGAGACTCGAGTCGGCCGACGCCTTCGACGCCTTCAAGGACGCCCTGACCACCGATCCCCGCGTCGACGTCATGGTCGAGCGCGAGGAGGACTACTACCTGGGGCAGTCCCAGATGGTCACAGGCATCATCACCGGCATCGGCACCGTCATCGCGCTCCTGATGGGCATCGGCGCGGTGTTCGGCGCCATCAACACGATGTACACCGCGGTGGCCAGCCGGACCCGCGAGATCGCGACGCTGCGCGCGCTCGGGTTCTCCAGCGGGCCGGTGGTCATCTCGGTGATGGCGGAATCGGTGGCCCTGTCCATCGCCGGCGGGGCTCTCGGCGGTTTCCTCGCCTACGCCGGCTTCAACGGCTATCAGACCGCCACCATCAACTGGCAGACGTTCAGCCAAGTGGCGTTCGCGTTCAGAGTCACGCCCGCGCTACTCGTCCAGGGAGTCGTCTGGGCGGTGGTGATGGGGTTCCTCGGCGGGATCTTCCCCGCCCTCCGCGCCGCACGGCTGCCCGTGGCCACCGCCCTGCGGGAGCTGTGACCCACCCCATCCCCGGAGCCCACCTCCACATGACCAGACCTTCCTCACAGGCCCCGCTGTCCCACTACTCCCCCAACTGCGACCCCACGACAGCACGAACGGCTCCCCCTCGCCCCTCCGCCACCGACCACACCCAACTACTGCCCCGGCCACCCAGCCCCCAAGCCCACGACAGCACCCCGACGCCCCTCCGGGATCTTCATCTGCCAAGTCCCCCCAAAACCGTCCGACTGCCCCCGAACACTACGCACCACAAATCACTGCCAAGCCCTTTTCACCCCCCGTCACCCCAGCCCGTCACCCCCCGCGCCCAAACCCCTCCAACGCCAATCGATACAAACACCCCACACCTTGTGTGTAGTCCTCCGGCGCTGCAAACACTCTCGGCGTCGGATACACCACCTGCACATCCCGCAAGAAACCGCACGCCAGTCCCACCGCCAACGACTGCATCTTGCTCCCGGTTGGCACCACAACCAGCTTCTCCCGCTGCCCGTGAACACCGTACACCTTCAAGAGCAACTCAAGAGTCTCCCGATAGTCCAAAGTACTCACGCATAACTCATCTCTCGCAGGTAACGACTCCACCCGATTGAGCTCGCGGATCGCCGCAGGCCGCCACTTGTTCTCATCACTCGGAGGATTTCCATGCACAACCGTAAAGTACGCCGCCTGCATCTCAGAACAAACCGCGGCCAGCTGTCTCGTGTTCCACGATGGAAATACAATAACCCGCATCGGTTGACCCTGCATCGCAACACTCGACAGTTCCGGCACAATCGTCAAGCCAAACACGCCCCCCGACACAAACATCGTGAGGCCCAATACATCTCCTTCCTCCGCTAGCCTCAGATCAACTTCGTCCGCCCTCGGCCGGTACAGCGCTGCGCTACAGTACAACACCTCCGAACGCGCGACGTGTCCACCCCTCACCAGAGCGGCCACGAGCTGCACGATCAGAATTCTCGACATACCTGACAAATCACAATGCAGATAGCACCCACTCGGTACCCGCGCCAAAATCCGCTCCGCAGCCCCGGCCGGATCCTCCCGATCAAAGGCCACCCATTCCAGGCTCGCTCCCGCCTGCGCGCAAAGGCTGCCAACCTCCGCATTTTGGTTTACCACAAGTGTCGGCAGGTACTCAATGCACAGTACCCGAAACCCCCGGCAGCCCGCAACTACCGATCGTCGCAAAGCCTCTGTGGATCGCTCTTCAAACCCGGCGCACGTCAACAACACATCACCCGCACCGATTTCCGCCTGCTCCACAACCTCTAGTTCCGGATGCACGAGCCGCGCAAGCCATTCATCAACCCGATACACCCTCATGTTCTACTCCCCCGCTAACAGCCTGTGGCAAAAGTCGATAGATCGGAGTCGACCTGAGTCGACGGAGTGGCGTAGACTTGGCGGCATGGCAATGGGCAAGAAGCCGGCGGCGCGACAGCCGTCGCCGATGTGGGTGACCACAGCGGACCTTCCGACGAGCGCGGGACATCCCTTTTTCGAACGGCTGAACCGGGTTCTGGAGGAGGCCGGATTCGATGCCTTTGTGGAGGGGTTGTGCGCGGTGTTCTACGCGTCGCGGCTGGGCCGCCCGAGTCTGCGTCCTGGGCGGTATTTCCGGCTGCTGTTCATCGGCTACTTCGAGGGTCTGTCGTCGGAGCGGGGGATTGCGTGGCGGGTCGCGGATTCTCTGAGCCTGCGGGCTTTCCTGGACCTGGACGTGACCGAGGCGCCGCCGAACCACTCGACGCTGTCGCGCACGCGGCGTCTGATCGACGTGGAAACGCACGTGGCGGTTTTCACGTGGGTGCTGGAACGGTTGGCGGGAGCGGGTCTGGTGCAGGGGAAGACGGTCGGCGTCGATGCGACGACGCTGGAAGCGAACGCGGCGATGCGGAGCATCGAGCGGCGGGATACCGGGGAATCGTACGAGGCGTTCGTGCGTCAGCTGGCGAAGGCATCGGGGATTGAGACGCCGACGCGAGCGGAGTTGGCGCGGTTTGACCGGTCCCGGAAGGACAGGAAGACGTCGAACAAGGAGTGGCAGTCTCCGCAGGACCCGGACGCGAAGATCGCAAAGATGAAGGACGGTCGGACGCACTTGGCCCACAAGGCGGAGCACGGGATCGACCTGGAGACGGGCGCCATCCTCTCGGTGACGGTGCAGGAGGCGTCGGAGGGCGATTCGGCGACGCTGCCGGCGACGCTGACGATGGCGGCTGAGCAGGTCGAGGCGGTGCAGCCGGCCGGTGCGGAGGTCGAAGAGGTGGTCGCCGACAAGGGGTACCACAGCGACGCGACGCTGGTGGCTCTCGACGAGATTGGGGTTCGCAGTTACGTCTCGGAGCCGGAGCGGGGTCGGCGCTGTTGGCAGGACAAGAAGACGGGAGAGACGCCGGTGGAGAAGCGTGCTGCGCAGAAGGCATTATATGGGAACCGTCGGCGTATTCGCGGCGACCGAGGTCGTCGTCTTCAACGCCGCCGCGGGGAGCTGGTGGAGCGGCCTTTCGCGCACCAGTACGAGACCGGGGGGCTGCGGCGGGTGTGGGTGCGCGGCCACGAGAATGTGCGCAAGCGGGTGCTCATCCAGGCGGCCGGTTGCAACCTCGGACTGCTGCTGCGCCGGCTGACCGGCGTCGGCACGCCCCGGAGCCTGCAGGGGCGGGCTCTTTCGGCCATTTGCGGACTGATCGGTCGCCTGACCGCGCTCTGGGGGCGTCTGACGGCCTCTTGGGACTTCCAATGGACGCCGGCGGGGCTGGTCGGCTCAATCGCTCATCGCCAAGCTGCCTGAACAGGCCGGCTCAGCGAACAGCCTTCTTCCACGGGCTGCTAAACCTCCCAACCCAAGGGCCAGCTGTCCCGAACCCCTGCCTCCCCCGGGCTCTCCATCTGCCTCTTCTCCCGCCACCAAGCTCCTAAGCCGCTTCCTGCTCTTGAAACCCTTCGGGTCCACGAGCAAGCGTTCAAAATCCTCTACGCTCAGCTCCAAAGAGTCCCGCCGACTGAATGTAAGGTTGAAAAAGGGGATTAAGAACCGCCTCAAATAGAGTCTCGGGACGACGTTCCCCCTTCGACTCTTTCCCCGGACATCTTCGATAAACACCGAATACCGCAATAGGTCCTCGTAAACCTCCTTCGCCTTACCCTCCAGATGCGGGTCCTCGTACGGCTCAATTCGGGATGCCTGGTGTGGCGGACACGTGCTCTCGTTCTTCGAATCCCTAAACCGCAGATATGACGCGGCCACGCTACCGAAGGCCTCCACGACCTCTACCAACGGTTGTCCAGTCGGCACCTTCCTCAGGTTTCTCAAGAAGTTGCCGGCCTCACCCTCATGCATCCCCTTATTTTTCTTTGTTTCTAACATCAAATTACACCGAAGACCCCTCGATACACCCGCTGTTCCAGGAGCATCTCTCCGAACGTCTCCATCAACGGACGAATCCGGTCATCGGGCCAATTGGGAAGATGGTGATACAGCATCAACCCCTGCCGAAACAACGAATGCGTCCGCCGCTTCACGGTGTTCGCCTTCAACCAGCGGTCATAGCCGATGCGCTCGCCCGCTGCACCCAGCAGCGACAGCATCGCGATCGCCAATGCACTGATCAGCAACAGCCGGTCCCGCCGGTCCGGGCGCGAAACGTGCATCGACGACAGGCCCATCCCGAAGCGCATGTCCTTGATGTCCCGAAAGCCCGCTTCAATCCCCCAGCGCTTGCCGTAGTACCGAATCAACACCGGCGTCGGCACGGTCGCTTCGCTGGCCACCAAGCACCACGGTTCGTCCATCTTCCGATCGTGTACACACACGACCACGCCCACCGGCAGCTCGTGAGCATCGGTCACCCGAGCGCCCACCAACCGCCGCGCACGCCCCCCAGCGCCGACCCACGCTGCGGCCGGTCGCCGCTCGCCCCGCGCATTCGTCACGTAGATGTCTCCGCGCAACCGAATCACGTATTCAAAGGTCAGTTCCTCCGTCAGTGCGTAGAACAGCTTGCAATCCGCAAAGCCCCGATCCGCCACGACCGTGACCTTCACCCCCGCCGGCAGTACCTCCCGCAAGCGGCACAGCACTTCGTACTCGTAGCGGCGCTGGTTGCCCTTCAGGGTCGACGACGCCACGGTCTTCCACAGCAGGGGCGTCGCGCGCCCGTGGCCTGTCAACATCGACAGCACAATAGTGTCCTGCCCGTCCGCGGCAAAGCTCGTCCAATCCAGCGCGACGATTACTTCCTTGCGAGCACCAACAATGTACGGCGTCCAATAGGCGAAGAAAGTCCCGACATCAACCCCTCGATTGCTCAGGAGCCGATCCACCTGTTTCACACCATGCTTGGTCAACGTGCCCATGGCCTGGGCCAAGCCACGCCCCACCGCATGGATCGCCAGCGACGCACTCGCCAGCACGCCCAAGGTGGCATTGGCCAACGACAGCACCCGTTTGGCATGCAAATCGCCCTCGTACAAGGTGGTTACGAAGTTCAGAAGATCGTGTCTCTGGAGCAGTCGGTTGCGAGATGTTGGCGGCTTCTGATGTAAGCGCATGGGTCAACATACTAACCCAGGCGCGCGACATTGTGCAAAGTCCATCCCGTCGGAGATGTTTGTTCCACCGAACGGTTTCGTCTTATTGATTCACGTGATAAAATGAGGGGATCTCTGAGGGCCTCACCCCCTATCGCCTTGTTCTGGATATCGGCCGCAACGCCCGGCACCGCACCGCCCCCTATCAAGCTGTCCACACCACCAGCCGCCGCTACCATCTTACCAACCAATTCAATTAAGAAGTGGACATCACCACTGCACAGCTCCGCAAGCGCACCGCGCCCCCAGATCCGCGGATGTTTGCCCTCGCGCAGGGCTCTCGCCATCTCGTTGTGTGTCAGCTCACTCGGCACGTCCCCAACAAGAGCCTCAACAGCCTGTGGCAAAAGTCGATAGATCGGAGTCGACCTGAGTCGACGGAGTGGCGTAGACTTGGCGGCATGGCAATGGGCAAGAAGCCGGCGGCGCGACAGCCGTCGCCGATGTGGGTGACCACAGCGGACCTTCCGACGAGCGCGGGACATCCCTTTTTCGAACGGCTGAACCGGGTTCTGGAGGAGGCCGGATTCGATGCCTTTGTGGAGGGGTTGTGCGCGGTGTTCTACGCGTCGCGGCTGGGCCGCCCGAGTCTGCGTCCTGGGCGGTATTTCCGGCTGCTGTTCATCGGCTACTTCGAGGGTCTGTCGTCGGAGCGGGGGATTGCGTGGCGGGTCGCGGATTCTCTGAGCCTGCGGGCTTTCCTGGACCTGGACGTGACCGAGGCGCCGCCGAACCACTCGACGCTGTCGCGCACGCGGCGTCTGATCGACGTGGAAACGCACGTGGCGGTGTTCACGTGGGTGCTGGAACGGTTGGCGGGAGCGGGTCTGGTGCAGGGGAAGACGGTCGGCGTCGATGCGACGACGCTGGAAGCGAACGCGGCGATGCGGAGCATCGAGCGGCGGGATACCGGGGAATCGTACGAGGCGTTCGTGCGTCAGCTGGCGAAGGCATCGGGGATTGAGACGCCGACGCGAGCGGAGTTGGCGCGGTTTGACCGGTCCCGGAAGGACAGGAAGACGTCGAACAAGGAGTGGCAGTCTCCGCAGGACCCGGACGCGAAGATCGCAAAGATGAAGGACGGTCGGACGCACTTGGCCCACAAGGCGGAGCACGGGATCGACCTGGAGACGGGCGCCATCCTCTCGGTGACGGTGCAGGAGGCGTCGGAGGGCGATTCGGCGACGCTGCCGGCGACGCTGACGATGGCGGCTGAGCAGGTCGAGGCGGTGCAGCCGGCCGGTGCGGAGGTCGAAGAGGTGGTCGCCGACAAGGGGTACCACAGCGACGCGACGCTGGTGGCTCTCGACGAGATTGGGGTTCGCAGTTACGTCTCGGAGCCGGAGCGGGGTCGGCGCTGTTGGCAGGACAAGAAGACGGGAGAGACGCCGGCGGAGAAGCGTGCTGCGCAGAAGGCACTATATGGGAACCGTCGGCGTATTCGCGGCGACCGAGGTCGTCGTCTTCAACGCCGCCGCGGGGAGCTCGTGGAGCGGCCTTTCGCGCACCAGTACGAGACCGGGGGGCTGCGGCGGGTGTGGGTGCGCGGCCACGAGAATGTGCGCAAGCGGGTGCTCATCCAGGCGGCCGGTTGCAACCTCGGACTGCTGCTGCGCCGGCTGACCGGCGTCGGCACGCCCCGGAGCCTGCAGGGGCGGGCTCTTTCGGCCATTTGCGGACTGATCGGTCGCCTGACCGCGCTCTGGGGGCGTCTGACGGCCTCTTGGGACTTCCAATGGACGCCGGCGGGGCTGGTCGGCTCAATCGCTCATCGCCAAGCTGCCTGAACAGGCCGGCTCAGCGAACAGCCTTCTTCCACGGGCTGTCAAGGGTCGACACCGGATAACCCTCCGTATATTCAAATCGCCGCCGAAACACATCATCCACGAACCGCAGCTTGTCTTCGTTCTCCGCGTTTATAAAGTCGATACCGAGAGAGCCTCTTGCGAAAAGCGTGTTCGGCCGAGTTTTTGCCTGAGGCCGCGGGGCGAGCGAGGGTCAGCGGACGGGACGCAGCGTTCGCAGGATGACAGTGACCGCCACTGTGGCCGGGGAGCCGGAGCCGCGGGGGTTCATGGAGCCTGCCTGCCTGTGATGAGGGCAAGCACACGCGAAGAGATGCGGCGCATTTCCTCCACGAGCCGTTCCAGTTCACGGTTGTTCTCGATCCACTCCCGGTAAAGGCCGAGTTCGTCTTCGGTGAGCTTCAAGCCGACGGTTTTTCCGCGGGCCTTCCGCGTCCAGTAGTGGTAGGGGCCGTGGCGGGCGTCCGGGTCGTGATGGCAGCGGCAGGTGGGCGACCCACAGGCTATACGGCGGGTCTGGACGCTGCCCTGGCCGATGAACCCGACCGCTTGTAGTTTCGCCTTGAGCGCATCGTACTGTTCCTCGTACCGATGCATCGCTTCGTCGTGGGCCATCGATTGGCTGCTTGACATCCTCTTTGCTCGTAAATGTACAGTAGGCAACAGGAGTGGTCAAGAAATGAATCACCTGCGCGTCGCCTTCGCCCCCTACTGGCAGTCGATCCAGCATGCCCTGTTTCCGCAGTTGGAGCGCGTGTTGGGTCCGCTGACCGAGAAACAACAGCAGTTGGTGCAGACCCTGGAGGTCATCCGTATCGAGCAGATGATTCCCCGGCGCTTCCGAGTGCCGGGGCGTCCGCCCAAGGACCGTGCGGCGATGGCGCGGGCCTTGGTGGCCAAGGCGGTCTACGACATGCCGACGACGCGCGTGCTGCTGGACCGATTGGACACCGACGTGGTGCTGCGGCGGATCTGCGGCTGGGAGCGAAGGAGTGAGGTGCCGAGCGAGTCGGTCTTCTCGCGCGCCTTCGCCGAGTTCTCGGACACGCAGTTGCCCCAGCGCGTGCACGAAGCGCTGATCTGGAACACCCACCGCGACCGGCTGGTGGGCCACCTCTCTCGCGACTCGACGGCCATCGAGGCCCGCGAGAAGCCGGCCGCGAAGGAGAAGGCGCCTCCGCCGCCCAAGCGCAAACGGGGACGGCTGAAGAAGGGTGAGGAACGACCGAAGGTCCTCAAGCGCCTCGACCGGCAGGCGACCATGAGCCTGCCGGCGATGCTCGACGACCTGCCGACCGCCTGTGATGTCGGCATGAAGAAGGACAGCAAGGGCTACAAGTCCACCTGGGTCGGCTACAAGCTGCACATCGACGTGGCCGACGGCCAGATTCCGATCAGTTGCCTGCTGACGTCCGCCTCGCTGCACGACAGCCAAGCCGCCATTCCGCTGGCGACGTTGTCGGCCGGGCGGACGACCAATCTGTATGACCTGATGGACGCCGCCTACGACGCGGAACCGATCCGGCAGCACAGCCGCTCACTCGGCCACGTCCCGTTGATTGACACCAACCCCCGCCGCGACAAGACGCTGGCGGAGGAACTGCGAACCGAAGCCCGGCGCCTGAAAAATATCGGCTTTCAGCTTGCCGAGCAGGTTCGCTACAACGAGCGTACGGCGGGTGAGCGCGTCAATGGCCGACTCAAGGACGAGTTTGGCGGTCGCCATGTCCGGGTCCGTGGCGCCTCGAAAGTGATGTGTCACTGCATGTTCGGCGTGCTCGCACTCATCGCCGACCAGCTCGTACGCCTGGTGACATAACCAGCGCACCGCCGGCAACGCCCCTCGGCGCCCGACCGGCGTCAGTCACCCACCGGTGTTCCGACGCTCGGTCGGCGACACGTCGAAACAGCCCTACTTCCACCTCTCGGCGTGCCGCCGGTCCTCCAGAGCCGGCATCCAGTCGGCGATCCAGGGCGAATGGGTGTTTACCAGGAGAATTGAGGACTGCGCCAAGCCGCCAGCCCCAGGAGTTTCGCAAGCGGCTCGAGATTCACAAGTCTAAACTCCCGCCCCTCAACGTACGACTTTCCGTCAACATCGCTGCTCTCGTACGACGCCGGGCTCTCCGTGGCCAGCTTAAAAAAGCACGCAGCACTGCGTTGCATCAATAACCGGTTAATGTTTCGCTGCAAATCCCCGCTGATTTTCGGCGTCGAGTAGTCGTCAAAGAAAAAGAATATCGGTCGCCCGGCGAGACACCGCAGCCCTCTTGATAACGTTGAACATACCGCCGGCAGGATACCCGGTCCAAAATAGCGTCCAAAACTCTGCTTTGGGTCCTCCACAAACCGCTGCTTCCTGGCGGCCCGTTCCCGCTCCCGATCCAACGCGCGCTGAATGACCGCAAACGTATCCGCGCTCGGCTGTTGCGGCTTCGCCAAGCCCAAAACCCTCCAGAGCTCCCGTGCGACCTTCGGCTCGTCGTTCCGCCGAGCCTCCGGGAAATGTCGCCCGGCCCACAGGTCCAAAGACTTCAACAATTCCCGAACCAACGTCGCGGTCACGAAGTGCAACGGCACGTCAATCGCCGCGCTGCGGGTCGGGCGCGTGTACCGCGGAAAGTTGTAATAGAGATCATCGCATCTATAGTAGATGCCGACGTACGCAACCGAATCCGGCGCATCATCTTCCGTATAAAACCGATGCTCCAGGCTCAGGCTCCGGAATACAGTCGTCTTGCCGCAGCCTCTCGGCCCCGTCAGTACCAGGTTATTGGTGTCTTCAATAACCCGCAGACCGAGCATCTTGTCCGAATACAGTTCCTTCAGGAGAGCGTGAGATTCTCCGATTTGTTCGCAACTTAGATAATCAAAGGGCGTTGTCAGTGTTCGCCGCGCCACGCCGGCGCTCTGGACCGCAAAGCTCTGTTCCGCCTTTCTCAATGACTCGAACAGCAAAGCCGGGTCCCGCGCTCGTTCGTCGTAGGCAGAATCCTGCTCAAAAAGCCCCTTCGCCAAGAAATCGTTATTGATAACGTCGTACATGTATCGATCTTCGGACCTACATGCCTGGTAGTCCACAGCTGCCAGTAAGTCGCGCAGCATCACGCCAACCTGGTCGAAGTCGTCCACAAGCCCCGCGCTACTGGTTAACGGAGCCACACCAAAGTCGGTTATCCGAAATACATATGGAGACCCAGTCAACGACATTGATCGATCTTCGACGAGCACGTTACCGGCGTGAAGGTCACCATGCTGGACGCCCATCTGCTGCAGCTCTCGCAGGAAGTCCAACATATCTCTGAAGAAATCCAATATAAAGAGGATGGTAACCGGCTCCTTCTTCTGGTACTCCCGCAAAGTCGAGCCTCGGACTAAGTCCGACAACAGGAACACACAGTCGCCCTCCTCGGTCGGCCAAGTGCCGGTGCTGTAGAACTTGACTACGCGGTTCGACGAAACCATGTTCGCCTTGAGGATCTCCTCCTTCCACGGTGGCGGACTACGATCTGCACCTATAAGGTTGGAGACCGGAATTACCTTGCACGCAATCTCGCGCTGTAGCCCCTCGGACCTGGCAACGAATACGTGTCCGTTGCAGCCGGAAGCAACCCTGCGGACTACCGAGTATTCGATGTGGCCAGGTACTGGCCGGCCGATGAACTGCTCAACCGCGGGCAAGTGTCGTCTCATCGCGTTTCCCTTGCGCGTCAGATCGCCCGAGAGACCTCGGCGTTCCTTGCCCGCTTCGCCGGGCGGTGTCGAAACACGAGCACCGTTTCTCGTTTGGTGCCACGGAGGTCCCGGCGTGAGCGACGGATATCGGGGATGACGTCGCAGATAGTTCGCTCGAGTCGAAAGCCCGCGAGTTCCCTCGCCGTCGCGAATACGTTCGTGATGATGGAGGAACCGTCCAGGACGCGGCCGCCGCGGCTAGCTTCACCGACTACGAGGACGATGACACCGGAATCGGATACGTGCGGAGCAATGCGTACGAACGTACTACTTAGCAGTTGGCGGAATCGCGCTTCTCGATTGCGCTTCGGAATGTCGCGCTGTGGAGGAAGCTGGCGCCCGAGGAACCAAAGGCGCAGGCGGTTATCTCGAACGTAGTCCAGTTCATTCATGTACGGCGGGCTAGTCACAACCGCGTGGACGGGAGCAGGCAGGCGCAATGCGCGGCTGTCTCCTTGGAGTATTTCGGAGGGCGCTTGGTGCAGTGCTGGGCGGCGATACGTGCGATGAATCTTAGCTTCCATCCGACTGAGCACGTCGCGCTCTTGATAGAGTTCAGGGAACTTCTCGCGATCAAAGAGCTTGTTTCTCAGATAGGGCACCAGATGACTACTAGGAAAGGACAGAAAGCCGGGTCGTTGGTGGTGCAGAATGCCGAGGAGGCAGGCGAGCAAAAGCCAATCTGCACGTGCAACTAGTTCATCCCGGAGGGCGAGGGCTCGGCGTAGGGTTTCGCGATGGAAAAAGTTGCGGACCCAATATGGTACTTTGCGCAGGTCTTGCATGGGGATTCGGCGTTGAGCGGCCTTCCAGGCCATGAGAAGGCGGTCGAGCGTCACTGCTTCGGATCTTGGTGCTCGCAGTTTTGCCCGGGTCAGCAACACCGCGTACGGGTTGATGTCGTTGGCGATTACTCTACGGCCCAAGAGTGAGGCCTCAAGTGGAATGACACCTGAGCCACAAAACGGATCGAGCACTGTTTGGCCGGACTGGGTGAATTCACGGATGAGGTAGGCTGCGATGGTCGTTTTGATGCGCCCGATATAGGGAGCGATTTGGTGAAACGTACAGTCGGTGGCCGTCGTGCAGGCTGGGGACCAAGGCAGGTGCTCACGCCGAGGCGGACGCACGGATTTGGCGTCCCCCGTGCGCTGCGCCGAATGCGCGGCTTCCGCGAGGCGGTCCACGTTACTAGCCATGGTCGCGCATTCCTCCCTCGCGTCCGACCGAGGTCTTCTGCAGAGTGCCGTGCGGTTCATGGTCGTCGCAGCTCGGAGTGAACCGGGAGGGGCGACCCTCACCAGTCACGGAGTCGCCCCCACGTCCGCGCGCCACGCGCCCAAAACCGCCACCAGGCGCTCGACCCGGCCCGGATAGGCCGCGGCCAGATCCTCCTGCTCCCCCAGGTCGTCGTCGAGGTTGAACAGCATCGGGGATCCCGGCGTCCCGTCGTGCCGGTCGATGACGAGCTTCCAGGGACCGTCGCGCACCGCCGCACCGTTCCAGAAGGTGCCGTCCGCCCCCCAGAAGAGCTGCCGCAGAGCCAGGGCCTCCTACCGGAGGAGGACCGGCGAGAGGTCGACCCCGTCGAGGGCCGAGACGAGCTGGTTCGACTCGGTGCCGGCGGGGATGCGGGCGGGCCAGACCGCGATGGACGGCAGGCGGTGACCGCCCTCCCAGTCGGTCGCCTTGAGGCCGCGCAGCGGGCCGTTCGAGCCCCACTGGGCGGCGCCGTTGTCCGAGAAGAACCAGACCAGGGTCCGGTCGGCGATGCCGTGCGCCTCGAGCGCGTCGAGGACCTCGCCAACGCCCGCGTCCATCTCTCGCACCATGTCGCGATAGGCGCGCCGGCGGTCGGCGACCGACCCCCGCGGGTCGAACTCGCCGCCCACGGCCCGGTCGGCGGGGTCGTCAGGCCCCTGGAACGGATAGTGCGGGGCGTGGTGCGGCAGATAGAGGAAGAACGGCCGGTCGCGGTGCCGCTCGATGAAACGCAGCGCGTACTCGGTGACGAGGTGGGTGGCGTACCCCGCCTCGGTGCTCAGCTCGTCGTCGCGCCACCAGTCGGCGCGCCCCATCGTGTCGACGTGCGAGCGGTAGTCGATGTTGCCGCTGACGAAGCCGCGGAACTCGTCGAACCCGTGCCGCACCGGATTGAAACGGGCGCGGTAGCCGAGATGCCACTTGCCGAAGATGCCGGTGGCGTAGCCGCGCGCCCGCAGCGCCTCGGCCAGGGTCAGCTCTCCCGCCTCGATCCCGTCGTCGTGCGACGAGCGGGCGGGATTGGCGAACAGCACCCCGGGAATGCCCGCCCGCTGCTGGTAGCGGCCGGTCATCAGGCCGGCCCGGGTCGGGCTGCAGACGTTGCCGCTCGAATGGAAGTCGAGGAACCGCATGCCGTCGCGGGCCATCCGGTCGAGCCGCGGCGTGTCGATCCACCCGTCGTAGGGGCCGATGTCGCCGTAGCCGAGGTCGTCGGCCATGATGACGACGATGTTGGGCGGCGCCCCGTCGCGGCCCCCGGTGCCTGGACCGCCGCCGGCGCCGGAGCCGCCGCAAACCCCGCGAGGCCGCCCAGTACCAGGAACCCGCACGTGCGCATGGTCATCACAGCTCCCCCTCTGGTCTCGTCTCCGTGACGGCGTTCTCCGGCAACCGCGCCCCGGCGAGAATCCCAGGCATCCGGCATTGCCCTCGCAGCCATCGCAGGGCCGCGCCTGTCGTTTCAGACACATAGGCACCTGCACGGTCCACGACCGGGACATGGCAGGACGTCGGCCCCGAGCCCGCGGCATCGTGTCGGGCCTCACGGCAACCGGAACGCCACGAGCGACGGGACCGCGCCGCCCACCGTGACCGCGATGTACTGGCGCCCGTCGAGCATGTAGGTCATCGGCGTGCCGATGGCGCCGCCCGGCAGATCCACGGCTCCCCGCAGCTCGCCCGTCGCCTTGTCGTAGGCCACGAGCCGCGGGCCGTCGTCGGCGCCGCCGGCGGTGAGCGTGTAGATCAGCAGGGTCCGGGTCAGCAGCGGACCGTTCCGGCCGGCGTCGCCGCCCAGCGGGGGCAGATCGAGGTGGCGAAGCCGCGGGTGGTTGCGGAACCGGTCGCCGTTGCCGGTCGGCGTCATCCAGCGATGCTCGCCGGTGTGCATGTCGATGGCGGTCATGCGCGAGTACGGCGGCTTCCACAGGGGCAGCCCGCCGGGCATCTGCGGGCGCCGCCGCAGGTTTCCCCCACCGAGGAACGCCGTGTTGCCCCGGCTGAGGAGATAGCGCAGGTTGGAGTCGTCGGCCGCCACGGGTTCCCGGAACCGCATGACCGAGTGCAGGTTGCGGGACGGCACGTAGAGCATGCCGGTCTCCGGGTCGACCCCTGCCCCGCCCCAGCTCGCACCGCCGCCGGCGCTGGGGCGGAAGACGGTGCCTCGCAGGGAGAGCGGCGTGTAGAGCGGCCCAAGGCGGAAACCCTCCACCGCCTCGATGGCCAACTCGCGGATCTCCGGGGTGAAGTCCACGAGGTCGTCGAGCGACGCCCCCTGATACTCGAAGGCGGCGGGCCGCGTGGGGAACGGCTGGGTCGGGGCCAGCAGCTCGCCCGCGAGGTCGGTGTCGGTGGCCACCGGCCGCTCCTCGATCGGCCATACCGGCTCGCCCGTCACCCGGTCGAAAACGTAGACGAAACCCTGCTTCGTGACCTGGGCGACGGCCTTCACGGGCCGCCCGTCGACCACGACGTCGATGAGGTTCGGGCCGGTGGGATTGTCGTAGTCCCAGACGCCGTGGTGCACCATCTGGAAGTGCCACACGCGCTGCCCGGTCTCGATGTCCACCGCCACCAGGCTCTCGGCGAACAGGTTGTCGCCCAGCCGCTGCCCGCCGTAGTAGTCGGACGTCGGCGTGCTCGTCGGCAGGTAGACGTAGCCCAGCTCGGGATCGGCGGCGATGTTGCCCCAGACGTTGGTGTTCCCCGAGTAGCGCCACGCCCCGTTCAGCCACGTGTCGGCCCCGTACGCGTCGGCGCTCTGGGGCACCATGTGGAAGTCCCAGCGGTGACGCCCGGTCTGCGCGTCATAGGCGCGCACGTAGCCCGGCGCGTTCTCCCTCCGGCTGAGATAGTCGTGGATCGAAGACCCCACGACGACCGTGTCGCCGACCACCAGGGGCGGAGACCGAGACGGCGGCGGCAGCCGGCTCGGATTCTCGCGCGCCCGCGGCAGCCCCGCTTCGAGGCTGACGCGGCCATTCTCGCCGAAGTCGGCGGCGGGCAGCCCCGTCGCCGCATCCACGGCCGTGAGCCACCCGTCGCCGGTGCCCCAGATGACGCGGGCCTGCCCGCCGGACTCCCAGTAGGCGACCCCGCGGTGGTTCCAGGGCGCGGGAAGGGGCGGGCTGCCCGCTTCGTACACGCGTGGGTTGTAGACCCACACCGTCTCCCCGGTGCGCGCGTCGATGGCCGCGGCCTGATAGATCGGCGTGGCCAGATAGAGCCGGCCGCCGGCCATGACCGGGGTCGCCGACAGCCGCGCGATGCTCGGCCGGGTCACCCACCGGTCGGGATCGGCCGCCTCGAGCCGGTCGAACACCGTCCCCGCCGGCGCCAGCGCGACCCCCGACCCGTCCTCGACCGGCAGGTGCGCGTCGGCGCTGCCCCAGCGCCACGCCACCTCGAGGGTCTCGAAGTTGTCGGCGGTGATCTGGTCCAGCGGCGCGTACCGCGTGCCGTGGAGATCGCCGGCGTACGAGCGCCATTCCCAGTCGGCGCCCCCC
The DNA here is from genome assembly GCA_965215895.1 of Vicinamibacterales bacterium. Classification (GTDB taxonomy): domain Bacteria; phylum Acidobacteriota; class Vicinamibacteria; order Vicinamibacterales; family UBA8438; genus JAJEEA01. The sequence continues at coordinate 197,392 of CBDCEY010000005.1, forward strand.
GGCTGCGCCGCGGCCACGGCCGCGGACAGGCAGACGGACGCCACCAGCGCCCCGACGCGTTTCTCCATCGGCACCAAGGCTCTCCCTCCGTTGGCCGCGCCCCGGCGCAGGCCGGCGCCGGGGCTCTCGCCGAATCAGAACAACGACGTCGGGCGGCGCTTCCACTCCGGCATGATGCCTTCGAGCTTCGTGACGTGGGCACCGGCCTGCGTCAGCAGGTGGTGCAGGTCGTTCCCGATGCTGATCAGGCTGAACCCCTGCTCGCGGAACTCGGCCACGCGGTCGGTGCCGAAGAGGAACAGACCGAGAATCACGTTGTTGCGCCGGGCCGCCGCCTTCAGCGCGTCGGTGGCCTCCTTGAGCTCGGGCGAGGTGTACATGTCGGGGAACTGATACTTCTCGTAGAGTCCCATCGACATGCACAGGTCGTTCTGGCCCAGGAACAGGATGTCGACGCCGGGCACCGCCGCGATCTCGTCGATGTTCTTGATGCAGTCCGCGGTCTCGACCTGCAGGGCGCAGATGATGTTGTCGTTGGCGGGAACGGCGTAGCCGAGCAGCCCGGCCTTGTTCATGCTGCGCTGCGGGAAGTACACCGAGCGCGTCCCCACCGTCGGGTATCGCGTGCAGCTCACGGCCTGGCGGGCCTCGTCGGCATTGTTGATGTAGGGCACGAGGACGCCGTCGGAGCCCACGTCAAGCGCCTGTTGGATGCCCGCGCGGTCGCTGTAGCCGGTCACCCGCACCAGCGACTTCGCCCCGCCGCTGGCGACGCCCCCGATCATCGTGGACAGCGTCTCGTAGCCCATGGGGCCGTGCTGCGAGTCGATCAGCAGCCAGTCGTAGCCGCTGTGGGCCAGCTGCTCGACGGCGGTCACGCTGTGCGAATTGATGAACAGGCCCAGCTTCGGGGTGTTGTTCCGCAGTGCGGCCTTGAACTCTGCACCGGTCAAACTGTCGCTCATCTAGCTCTTCTCCTCTGCTTCCCTAGTTGATCCATGCCTGCACGAGATAGTGGCGCTGTCAATCGTCCGGCCATTTTCCATCGCAGACCGGCTGGAGTATACCTGCCAGCGCCGGTCGCCTGGACCAAAACGGTCCAGGAACCGGTGGCAAAGGGCCCCGTGGCGAGACTCCGCAGAAGCTCCTCGACGTCCACCCGCCAGAGGTTTGCGGCCGCTTCCGTCAGGCTGTACACCAGGCCGGAGCCGTCGGGAAGCCAGTCGAAGCCGCCGACGTCGCCCTCGCGGGTGAGACGGGTCGCCGGCCCGCCCCCGGCGCCCGCGATGTGCAGCTCGCGATCGGGCGCCGCGCCGGACAGGAACGCCACGCGAGTCCCGTCCGGCGACCAGCGGGGCCCCGTCTCGTCGTCGGCCGCGGTGGTCAGCCGGGCGCCGGGGCCGCCGCGGGCCGGCATGACCTGGATGTCGAACCCGACGTCGTCGTGAACCTGATAGGCGATCCGGCTGCCGTCGGGGGCGTAGTCCATGCGGGCGCTGTATCCGCCGCGCGTGAGCTGCTCGGCCGGCCCGCCCTCCGCCCGCACCCGCCACACCTGCTCCTGGCCGTCCGCTCCCGGCGATCGGAACAACAGCGACCCGCCTTCGGGATGCCACCGGGGGGCGGGCGCCGCGCCCTGCGTCGTGAGGCGCCGCGGCGCGCTGCCGTCGGGCGCGATCAGCCAGATGTCGGATGCGCCGCCGGCCCGGTTGGACGAGAACGCCAGCGTTCCGCCCCCGGGCGACCACACCGGGTCGACGTCGCGCCCCGGATGCGTCGTCACCTGTCTGGCCTCGCCCCCCACCGCCGGCACGATCCAGATATCACTGTTCCCGCTGCGGCCGGACTCGAACGCGATGAACGCGCCGTCCGGAGACCACCGCGGCGCGGCGGTGCCGCCGGGGTTCGTCGTGAGCCGCCGCGGCGCGCCCCCGTCGATCGCGACGACGTGCACGTCACGCGCGCCTGCCCGCTCCGAGAGGAACGCGACCCGGGCGCCGTCCGGGGACACGACCGGATCGACAGCGATGTCGGGACCGGACGTGAGGGCCGTTGCCGCCCCGCCGTCGACCGGCACCGTCCACAGCCGCGTCCGCCGCGAAGCGACGCTGAACACCAGGGCCGCGCCGTCCCCCGACCACCGCGGAAGCCCCTCCTCCGCAGCGTCGTTCGTGACCGGTCTCGCCGCGCCCCCGGCCGCGGGCACGATCCAGATGTCGGCCTGGTCGTCGCGTATCGACCGAAACGCCACCCAGTTGCCATCCGGCGACCAGCGGGGCTGCTGGTCGTTCCCCGGCCCGCGCGTCAGCGGGACATCCGCCCCCCCGTCACGGGACGTCACCCAGAGGTCGGGGCTGCCGTTACGGTTCGAAACGAAGACGAGCCGGGCGCCGTCCGGCGACCACTCCACCTGGTCGTGCCCGCCCGGCGCCACCGTCAGCGGCCGGTCCTCGCCGCCCGCCGCCGGCGCCACCCGAATGTGACGGGCGCCGCCGTCGGTGGACACGAAGGCAATCTCGCGGCCGTCGGGCGACCAGCGCGCCCAGTTGCGGGCGTTCCCGCTCGTCGTGAGCCGCACCGGCGCGCCGCCGCCGTCCGCCGGCACTGTCCAGAGATCGATGCGACCCTCGAAATTGCTCGAGTACAGCACCGTGGACCCGTCGGGCGACCACTGCGGATCGCGCACCCGCCCTGGGCCGGAGGTCATCCGCACCGGATCTCCCCCGGCCGCGGGCACGATCCAGAGATCGGCAGGTCCCTCCCGACCGGAGACGTAGGCGAGGCGGGAACCGTCGGGCGACCAGCTCGGGGCCGTGAGAAAGTCGTGCCCGCCGGTCAGCATCGTGGCGTCGCCGCCGGCGAGCGGGGCCGTCCAGAGGCCGAGCGCATCGCCGCGATCGGACACGAAGGCGACCCGGGAGCCGTCCGGCGCCACTGCAATACCGCGATCCACGGCCGCGCCGGCGGTGACGGCGGCCCGCGAGAGGTCGCCCGCGTCGAAGCCGGCGCCGGCGGGCAACGGCGCCGGCGGATCGGCGCACCCGGAGGCCGTCAACAGCAACGCGAGGAGCCGGCGCCGCAGGCGTCCCATGGTCTCGACCGACGGCTGATTGTGCGGGAGCGGACGGGCCGGGTCAAGCCGCGCTTCGACCAGGAGGGCGCCCATCTCGACACGTGGTACCAGTTCAGCCGCATCAGCGGGCTGTTCATCGACGCCAACGACGTCCTCTATGCGATCGACTCCGAGTCGGACGAGAACTACAACCCCGGCGGCTGGCGGAAGGGGCTGCGCATCGGCAGCGCCCGCACCGGCGAGGTCCTGTACTTCATTCGAGAGCACGTCTCGGAACGGCCCTCGGGCATGGGAGGCTACGGCTCGATGGGCGAAGGAGTGACCGCCGACGCCGAGGGCAACGTCATCGCGGGCGAGGTCGGCCCCGTTCGGGGCCTCTCGAAGTTCGTCCCCCGCCTGCTCCCCGACTGACGGCGTTCGCGGGCAGCGGTTCGGGGGACTCTGGGCCGGGGCCGCGATTGCGCGGCCGGTTCACGCGCCCCGCGGCCAGTCCCTCCGACCGCGGGGCGTTCGTCTCGCGAGCGGGCGCGGCCCCGCGTTCGGCGCACCGAACGGGCGGGGCGAATGCGGGTCAGGGCCGCAGCTCGCGCCCTGCCCTCTCCAGATTGCGCGCCCCCGCGAGAATGCCGTGGAGCCCGTAGTTGCCCTCGTGGCAGGCGTACTCGAACAGCGAACCGTCGGTCCGGCGGAATGGCATCATGACGGTGTAGGGCGCGGTGTAGACGGTCGGATCGGTGACCGTGAACTCGTAGGAGACGGTGTCGGGGTCGAGCCGCGTGAGCCGCTCGACGAGATGCATGTTCGGCCCCGTGCCCCCGCTCTGGCCGCCGCGGAACTGGGTGGTCTCGATGACCAGCGTCTCACCCTCCCAGCGACCGCGGGACACCCCGGCCAACTGCGGAAACGGCGGCTTCGCGGTGTCGCCGTCGATGGGGATGATGCGGGCGTTGTGCACCATCTCGTTGAGAATGGTCACGTAGCCCGGCGTCTGGAAGATCATGACGTTGTTGTTGTACGCGCTGGACCGCATCGGCGGGCCCGAGTTGAACCCCATGATGCACCGGTCGGCGAGGCTGCGGTTCTCGTACGAATCGTACATGTGCTCGCGGCGGTAGGCCGCGTTCTCCCGCGCCGCCATTGCCGCCTCTTCGGTCCGGGGCGGCAGGCGCCCGCCCGGCGGGTCGACGACCAGCGACGTGCGCTTGTCGGAGGTCAGCTCGATGCCCCGCTCGTACCAGAACTCGTTGTAGGACAGGACGCCCCCTTCCGAGCGGGGCCGATAGCCGGCCGCGCCGGTCTCGGGGTCGAAGAGATCGCGGTTCAACCGCGTCCGCTCCGCCGCCTCGAAGGCTGCCGCCTCCTCCGGCGTCAGGTTCTCCCGCCCATCGAACTGCGCGGGCCGCTCGAACGGCGTCAACGTGCGGAAGGTAAAGGTGCCGGACACGTCCGGCTGTCCGTCCGGGGTGCGCATCGGCATGGTGGGCTCGCCCGACTGCGCCGCCGCCATCGGCACGAGCGCGAGCACGATCGCCGCGCCGACGAACGCCGCGAGACATTTCTTCAGCATCTGCAATCTCCCCTGGAAACGGGCGGCCGAATCAGCCCCGCCCGCGGCTCCATGTAACAGCACAGTAGACGGGCGCGGTCGCGAACGCAAGGGGCCGGCCGACGGCCCCGGCCAGGTTACGCCAGCAGCTCGAGCAGGGCCTCGGACACCGTATCGGGCCGCTGCACCGGCAGATCGTGACCCGCGCCCTCGACGATGCGCCGCGCGACGAGGTTCGTGAACCGGCTCTGGTCGCCCGACGGGTCGGGCGACGGCCGGCCGAAGCCGCTCTCGTCGCCGCGGAGGACGATCGCGGGCACCGTGATCGGCGGTCGCTCGGCCAGCTGCCGCTCGACCGCGAGGAAACGCTCCTCGCCGGGGGCGTTGAGGTGCCGGTGCCGGTAGGAGTGGATGACGATGTCGACGAAGTCGGGGTTGTCGAACGAGGGCACGGACCGCTCGAACGCCTCGTCGGTGTACTCCCACCCCGGCGACCACGTCTCCCACAGGTGCCGGATGATGTCGCGCCGGTTCGCCTCGAGTCCGGCCACGCCCTGCTCAGTGTTGAAGTACCACTGGTACCAGAGCCGCGCCGCGCCCGCGGCCGAGCCCGGCCGGCCGGGATTGACGGTGTCCTGCACCGAGTAGCCATTGACCGCCACCTGGGCCCGCACCCGCTCCGGGTGCAGAATCGAGGTGATGCAGGCGGCCCGGTTGCCCCAGTCGAAGCCGGCCAGAGCCACCTGCTCCAGGCCGAGGGCGTCGGCGAAGTCGACCACGTCCTGGGCGATCGCGGCCTGCTCGGCCATCCGCGGCGCCTCGGGATCGAGAAACCGGGTCGACCCGTACCCGCGCAGGTACGGCACGAGCACCCGGTACCCCGCCTCGGCCAGGGGCGGCGCGACCCCGTCCCAGGAGCGGATGTCGTAGGGAAACCCGTGCAGCAGGATGATGGGAAAACCCCCGCTGTCGCCGTGCTCCTCGTAGCCGATCTCGAGCACCGCGGTGCGCACCGTCCGCACCGCCGGCCCCGAGGCCGGCTGCGCCGCCGCGCGCGCCTCGGCCGCGCTGCCGCGGTTCGCGGCGGCCGCCCCGGCCGCGGCCACCCCGGCCGCGCCGGCCTGCTTCAGGAAGTCTCGTCGGGTCTGGGTCATGATGCTCCTCCGGCGACCGCCGGCCGCCGGCGGCGCGGCGGCAGACCTGGCCGCGAGAATCCTCGCCTGGGGCTCCGATTGGCCAACCAGCCAACCCTGCCGTGAAACTGCACCACGGCGGACACGGTTGGCGCCGGGCGGGCCGCCGCGCCTTCCTGCGCGGCCGTGGCAGCCTCGCGGAGGCCGGTATTGCGTGCATTGTAACCGGCGTGACGGCCGGTCGTCGCGGCTCCACCGATTCCGCAGCATGAATCCTTGAAAATAAGCATTTGACAGACCGATTTTCAAGGATTAGCGTTCTCCGAGTGTACATCGAACGGCCGGCCTGGACCCGCCGGATCCACGAGGCGTTCTCCGTGCATCCGGTCGTCGCGGTGACCGGACCGCGGCAATGCGGCAAGACGACGCTGGCCCGCGCTATCGCGACCGACTCCACGCCGGCCGCCTGGTTCGATCTCGAGGCGGCGGTCGACCGCAGGCGGCTGGGCACGCCCGAGCTGACCCTGGAACGCCTGCGGGGGCTGGTGGTCATCGACGAGGTGCAGCGGTCGCCGCAGCTCTACGAGACCATCCGCGTGCTGGTCGACCGGACCGACAACCCGGCGCGGTTCCTGCTGCTCGGCAGCGCGAGCCCGGCCCTGGCCACCGGCGTGTCGGAATCGCTCGCGGGCCGGGTCGGGATGGTCGACATGGCTGGATTCGACCTGGAGGAGGTCGGCGCCGGCGCCTGGCGCGAGCTCTGGCTGCGCGGCGGCTTTCCCCGCTCCTACCTCGCGGCCGGGACGTCGCGCGCCGCCCTCTGGCGCCGGAACTTCGTGCGCACCTTCCTGGAACGCGACGTTCCCCAGCTCGGCATCACGATACCCTCGGAGGCGCTCCGCCGTTTCTGGCAGATGATCGCCCACTATCACGGCGCAGTCTGGAATCGGGCGGAGTTCGCACGCGCCCTCGGCGTGCGTGAGAGCACGGCTCGCCGGTATCTCGACATCCTGGCCGGCGCGTTCATGGTGCGGGTGCTGCCGCCGTGGTTCGAGAACGTCCGGAAACGCCAAGTGAAGTCGCCGAAGATCTACGTGCGCGATTCCGGTCTGCTCCACACCCTGCTCGGTGTCGCCGACGGGCCGCAGCTTGGCGGCCACCCCAAGATCGGCGCCTCGTTCGAGGGCTTCGTCGTCGAGCAGGTCCTGGCCGCGTTCGCCGTCGACGATGCCTGCTTCTGGGCGACGCACGCCGGCGCCGAGCTCGACCTGCTCATCGTACGCGGCGGAAAACGGTACGGCTTCGAATGCAAGCTCGCCGACGCGCCGGGCACGACCCGATCGATGCACGTCGCGATGACGGATCTCGGACTCCGTCATCTGTACGTCGTGTATCCGGGCACAGAGGCGTATGCCCTGGGCGACGCCATCTCCGCGTTGCCGGCCAGCGGGATTCCGGCGCTGGCACGGACGCTGGAGACGTGACGGTTCCCCGCGTCACCCGGGCCGCGGCAGCTCCGTCGTGTAGAACGGCTCCAAACGGTCGATCGCCTCGACCGGCTGGCGGTCGACGTCCCACCGGAACTGCCGCAACGCGATGCGGTCGGGCAGGAAGTCGCACAGCGTGAAGCCGTGGTCCTCGATGGGCGCCACCGACTCCTCGATGTCGAGATGAGCGGGGGGCGTGGCGCCGATGCCGCGCACCACCGACGGGAACCCCCGCACCGAGGTGCCGACCGGACCGCTGAGCACCGCGGTGATCGGCCGCGCGGCGAGGTCGACCCCGCCGGCGCGGTGGATGCGGCCGACGCCGATGGCGTGCAGATCGCCGCTGATGATCAGCGGGACGCGGTCGGGCTGGGCGCCGATGGACCGGGCGAGCCGGTCGTGCTGGCGCAGCCAGCCCTCCTGCCAGTACGGCTTGTCGACGGCGGTCGTGAGGCCGCCGCCCTCCCGGTCGAGGATGTCCGGATACCACTCGCCCCACTTGCCGGCGCTCCACCCGAACGGGTTCGAGGGCGCGTGCACGAGATGCCTGACCCCGGTCGACGCGGTGCGGCCGAGCAGCCAGCGCTCGACCTGGGCCTCGACGAACACCGCGTTCGGTCCGGCGAGGCTCAGGGTCCGGCGCACGTCGTACAGCAGCACCTCGGCCAGATCGCCGTAGCGCACCGTCCCGAAGCTCTCGGACAGGTCGCCACGGTCGCCGGCCGACGACCACGGCAGCCCGGCCGGGCGCCCCGCGTCGGGCAGGAACTCCGGGTAATACAGATGCTGCGTGGCCCGCGCGAGCTGCAGCTGGAACCAGGGAATCGGGAAGCTCGCGATGTCGTCGGTGACCGCGTCGTTCTCCCAGTGGTCGTGGTCGTCCTGCAGGAAGAACACCGGCGTCGAGCGGAAGTCGCTGCCGTAGACGGGGACGATCTGGGGCCCCGCCGCCGCCTTCATCGCCGTCTCGTTGCTCCCGCCGAGCACGGTGGCGGAGTAATCGAAGTTCGACGTCCGGCCGCTCGGGCTGAGCTGCCCCGCGTTCTCGCCCTGCCACGTGTGCAGGTCCCAGTAGATGTGGTCGCCGTTGGCCACCGCAGCGTCCGGCTCGAACGACAGCGCGCGGCGCAGCAGCCGGTTGCGGATGATCGTCGGCAGGAAGCCGCTGCGCTGGCCGATGCCCTCGTACGACCCGCCGGGCCCGCCGGCGCAGGTGAAGAACAGCATCCGGAACCGCTCGGGGCTCGCATCCGGCGCCGGGAACGTCGACAGCGGCCAGGGCTCGCAGAGGGACGCTCCGTCCGCCCCGTGCAGCGACAGCGTGTGGCGGCGGTCCGGCGCGAGGCCGGTGGCGTGGAACTGCCAGTACTCCCCCGCCGTATCCGTCATGCGTCCCGGGACGTCGGTGGTCCCGATGCGCAGCACCGGCGTGCCCGACAACGGACCGTCGAACGACGCCTTCAGCAGGATGCGCGAGTCGCTGACCCCCGGCAGCAGGTGCCGGACCCGCCCGGGGTCCCACCCCTGCGGCGCGGGCGGAGCCCCCTGCTCGACCAGCGCGCCCAGCGGCAGCCGGCCGAAGAAGGCCGCGCCCATCGCGCCCGCGCTGCCGGCCAGGAACCGCCGGCGATCGACCGATCTCCGCCTGCTCATGCTCTCCCTCCGCCGCTCACTGTGCCACAAGGCCGGCGGCGACGGCACCCCCGCCACCGGACAATCGTCCCGGCCGCCAGCCCCACCACCCGTGGATCCGGAGCTCCCCGCCCCCTGGTACGGCAACCGCTTGCCCGAACGCCTGCCACGGGCGACGACTTCATGGCCGAAAGGCCCGACTTGATCGACGATGACAGTCGCGTCGTGCTGTGACGCGGTGGCAGCATCCGCGAATCCCTGCCCGTCGCGAAATCGGCGCAGGCTCGAGACGTCAACCCCGCCCAGAGCCTAGCCGCCGCCGGAAGTCCTCCGCGTCGGTGCAGATCACCGCCGCCGCGACTGCGGCATCCCGAGGAACGTCGACGACGGCATCGGACACCTCGTCGGCGAAGGACAAGCCGCGCGCCTCGAGAATGCTCCGAACGACCGCCGCCAGCTCCTGCGCACGGCCCTCGGCCAGACCCTCCGCGCGCCCCTCGGCGACTCCCCGCGAACGGCCCTCGGCCAGTCCCCGCGAGTGGCCCTCGGCCAGTCCTCGCGCGAGCGTCTGCTCACCCAGGGCGCGCAGCATCGGGTCGTCGTCGGGCCCCGTCCCTTCCCGCGCGCCCAGCGCCCGCCCCACCCGCGCCAGCACGTCGTACGTCTGCGCCGTCACCGGCTCGGTCAGGCCCGCGTGAATCTCCGCCGCGGTCCAGCCCGGAAGGGCGACACTCGCCGGCACGGACTGATACCGTCCGCCGAGCATCCGGTGAATCGTCACCCCCGCCGGCTTCCGCCGCGTCGCTCCGGCCGGCGGCACCACCACCCACAGCTCCGGGAAGCCCCACGCCTCGTACAGCAGCAGCTTGCCGGGACGCACGTCGGTCGTGTGGTCCACCTCGAGCACCACGTCCGGCAGGTCGTGCTCGCCGATGACCAGCGACCCCTCAGGCGTCAACGCACGCTCCGGGCGCAGGTACACCGTCTCGTCCGCCTGCATCCTCCGATCCGGCTTCCCCTCCGCATCGCGCACCAGCAGATCCACCGACCCGAACGACGCGATCCGGGCGCCGCGCACCATCGCGATCCGCTCCACCAGATGCGGCAGCCGCCGCGACGTTCCCTCGTGAATGCCGCCGACCGGCTCCGCGACCACCCAGGCGGTCTCCGTCCGGGCCTCCCAGTACTCGATCCGGCCCTCGTAGTCATCGAGCCGGTCGCGCAGCAGCGGTATCTGCCGGCATCCCGGGAATCGCAAGTCCTTATCGGCTGCAGAGCCAAGGCGCCGCGGCGCGCCGAGCACCGGCGCCGCCGCGCCGCCAGCGCCACGGGCCGACCAACGGTTCCCGCTGCCGTCCGTCATTCCCGCCATCTTAGCAGTTCGCCGCGGAACCCCGCGTCGCACCGAGGCCGAAGGCAGCGGGACCCTCTGCCATCCGCTGACATACCTTCACCAGGTATACTACGTCAGGCGTGGCGATTCATGGATTTGCCACTCGCGCCGTCGAGCGCTTCTTCGCGGATGGCATCGCGCCGCACCGCGCCGGCTGGACCCCGGTCGCCCGGATCGCGCGACGGAAGCTCGACATGCTGGACTATGCCCACGAGCTCGGCGATCTGAAGTCACCGCCCGGGGAACAGACTGGAACCGCTGAAGGGCCGACTGGCCGGGCTGCACAGCATACGGATCAATGACCAGTGGCGCATCGTGTTTCGCTGGACGGCGGCCGGACCTGCTGACGTCGACATTCTCGACTATCACTGACGACCCCGATCGGAGGCGTTCATGACGGTCCTGCGCCGGCGACGCGAACCCACGGGCCCCGGAGAGATCCTCCGAGAGGAGTTTCTCCGACCGCTCGGCATCACCCAGAAACAGCTTGCCGACCACCTCGGCTGCGACGTGAAAGTGATCAACCGAATCGTGAATGGACGGACATCCGTCAGCGCCAGGATGGCACTGAAGCTGGCGGCGAGGTTCCGAACGTCACCCGAGTTCTGGCTCAATGCGCAGCAGGCCGTGGACCTCTACCGAGCCTCGCGCGATGCCATGGCCGAGGCGCCCGCAAGACCCCAGGTCAAGGCAGCACGTCCCGTGCTCTGACCGGTCGCCCTATCCAGCCGGTCTCGGAGCAGCGCTATCTGCCGGCACCCCGGGAATCGCAGGTCCGCATATACCGACGCGCCGAGGACCGGCGTGCCGAGACGCCGCTGCGCCCCCTGCTCCGATACCGACGTGCCCGCCGCGCGCCGACCACCGCCTTCGCTCCGGGTCCTGCGAACACAGCCATCGGTCCGGCGAAGACAATTGTCGTCAAGCGGCCCGAGTCCCTCCGCTTCAGGCTCGTTTCCTGGATTGGACAGGACTGCGTTCACCGTTCCGGTGGCGAGACTCACTTCGCTGGCCGCACGGGCTGTATCTGTGCGACGGCGCGGGTTCCGAGGCGCCAGACGAGGACGCCGTTGATGGCGCCTTCGGCGGCGCGGCCGGCCAGTGGGGCGAGCAGACCGGTCCCCACCGCCTCCCCAGTCCCGAGCCCGACCTCCGAGATCATGTCCTGCAGCGGGCCGTCCTCGGGGAGGTTGTCGGCTGCCGTCGTCGCGGCGTCCGCCGCATTGTCGGACACGTCCTGCAGCAGGCCGCTCAGGTAAGTCGTCATGACGGACCGCGCCAGAAGCAGCGCCGCCTGGAAGGCGGTGGGCCGTAGCCCATAGAGCGCCAGCAGCTCGCGGAGCAGCGCCATGCACGCGTACAGCACGATCGCCTGATCGAGCAGAGGGAAGCGGGACGCGGCGGTTCCAACGCCGACCTTGACCGCGTAGGCGCGAACCCGCCGGGCCGCGACCGCATCCAGCACCGACTGGAACCGTCCGGTGAATGCCTCCAGCCATTCGGAGGGGGAAAGGGTCTGCGGTTCCACCAGCAGTTCGCGGCGCGCGTCCTCGAGGCGCGTCCGTTCGTCATCGTTCAACTGGCGGTGCGCGGCGCGGCTCTCGTACTCCTGCAGATGGCGCCGCAACTCGAGCCGTGCGCGATCGACGTGGTGGAGCGCGAGCCGCTGCCACTGCCGGCGCTCGCTCAGCGCCCGGAGGCCTGCCAGATTCACGGCAGGACTGCGGCGCAGACGCATCAGCGCCCATCCGAGACGCGCGATCAGCGCCGCGAGGACAACGGAGCAACCGGTCGCGCCCACGCCCGCGATCCAGTTGAACGGCGTCGGCAGAGCCCGGATGTGGCCGACCGCCGCCGCCCCCTGGCCGACGAGCAGCAGGCCGAGAATCGACGCCGCGGCCAGCAGGGTCCAGCTCAGGAAGCTGAGTATCGGAGCCGGCAGCCGGAATCTCCCCGCATCGTCCGGCCGCAGCTTCCGCGCAAGCTCCCCGCGGATTTCTTCCTCCTCCTCTTTCTCCTCCCGGCGGTCGTGTTCCTCGACCTCCGCCCGGGTCAGCACCCGGCCGTCGCCCGCGTTGGATCTGGGGATGCCGAGTCCGTGGTCGCCGTCGCGGCGCGGTTCGTCCCAGGCATCAGGAGACGCCTCTCCCCGGCGGCGGCGCTCCTCGACCGTCCCTTCGTCAGGTGGACGGTGTCCAGCCGCGGCAGGGCGGCGCGAGGCAGGTCCGTGGTCGCGGCCCGACTCTCGGCCGCCGATGGACGATCGGTCGTGAGCGTGAGGCGTGTCGGTCATGGCGATCAGCCCAGCACTGTGAAGTCGAAGACGGCGTCCAGGTTCCGATGGTGCGGCGGGATCATGATGTTCTCCGGCACTCGGGGCCAGAAGTACTGATACTGGTAGTCGCCCTTCTTCCATGACCGGGGCCACTCCTCGGGGAGCGCCGACACGTCGAACTCTCTCGCCTGCCGGTCCGGGGTGTGCGGTCCCGGCTGCGTCTGGCCGACCAGCGTGTACGGCGCGCCGCCGGGCCGGGTCGAGACGCACGCGCTGCAGACGAACCACTTCACCTCGACCGCGGGCGAGAGCGCCTGCGCTGCGCGCGCGTTCATCGATCTGACCAGCGCCAGCAGGCGGCCGTTCCGAAGGTCCTCCGGCGACACCAGATCGGCCTTGGCGGCGACGAAGGCGACGCGCTCCAGGGAGTTCCGGAGCCCCAGCGCCCGCCGGAACCAGGCTCCGAGGGCGTCGTCGCGCATGGCCTCGAGCAGGGAGATGACCACCAGGCGCTCGTCCACGAAGCGGCGGTCCCCGGCGAGCAGCAACGCCGGGATGTCGACCAGCACCACAAGACTGTTGGCGGTCATCAGATCCTGGAACAAGGGCAGCACCACCTCCTTGCGATACCCTGCGTAATGGCGCTGCATTTCGCCGATCAACTCCGGATTCGCGTTCCGCACCGCCCGTGGGAGCGGCGCGAACTCGCGCGCTTCGTCCAGGCCGCACCGCCGCGAGGCTACCAGCCCCGTCTCGTCCACGTCGCGGGCGCTGTCCCCGGTGCGATCCAGCAGAAAAACGGACGGCGACACGAGCGGCTTCCAGGCGCGTATCAGCCGCGCCAGCGCGAGCCGGTAGCCCAGGACGACATCCCTGGCGCCCGCCCCGGGCCTCGCGGCCGCATCCCGGAACTGCGCCGCCACCTCTCTGCCGACGGGGTCCTGATCGAGATGATCGAGCATGTGGTCGGACCAGGCCCCGTAGTCCTTGTGCACCACCATGACCCGATGGCGGCCCCGCCGGCCGCTCCGCCTACACGGCCCCAGATTCCGCCGGCCCCCTTGCCCACCGTCTTCAGGGCTGCGGACGCCACGATCTTCTTGGCGAGCGCCTTCGCGAGAACCGCAACCGCTACGGTGCTGCCGGCGCCGGCGCCGACGGCCACGACGGCTGAAGGAACGGCAGATACCGTGAACCGTTCGACGGTGTCCGCGACAGTCACGTCCAACATGCGCTCATAGATTGTCGTCAGCCCAGCCGGGACCGTCTGTGACTCGCGGCGGACCCAATTCTCGATCTCGGTGCGCATTTCCTCTTGCATGACCCCGGCGACGGCTTCGGTGGCTGAACCGATACGTTCCTGCAGCTCTGCGAACAACCGCGATTCGATCTCCTCCTCCAAGACCCCGAGAGCCGCCTGGCCGAGCTCCGTATACTGCCCGACAATTGAGTAGTGCCAGTCCAGGAAGGCTGGAATTCGCTCGTAGACCGGAGCAAAAGCCTCGTCGACCTGCTCCCCGATGGCCAAGTTGGTCTGCGGCAACGGTTCACGGCGAAAGCGCTCCAGAAACTGCCTCCACTGCATCTCCGCCCGCCCCTCCAGTTCATCCTGGGGCATGGGGTCGGGCTCTGCCTCGTTGTGGTTCACCCCGGCCGAGGGTCGGTCCGTGGGTAGCGGGTCCTTCGGCGGCCGGGACTGGAGCGCCATCGCCAAGACGAACAGCAGGAGCGTGGCCGATATCAGCGTGAGGATCGTTCGAAAGGCCCACTTCATCGCCAAGCCCGGACGAGGCTGCCCTCGAACAAGCGAAGATCGAATCCGAGTCTCCATCATCGTTCCCTTCGATATCGTTCCAGCTGCCATGCCAACAGAACACAACCCTCAAGCCCGCGAACGAACCCGCCGAACGCCATCGCCGCGTTGAAAAAGAAGCCGATCCACAAGACCAGTCTGATCCCGTCGTGGATCCAGGGCGACGTCGCCGCGGTGGTGACGAAGTACCACGACAGGCCTTCGATCTGCGCTGTCAAACGCAGTGTGTCATCTACGACCGGGCACGCCGAACTCACGTGCATGGAGAAGGCCTCCATGGTCCGTTCGAGCGAATCCGGAAAAATATCCTGCCCCGGCCCCGGGATCAGGTAGTAGCTGGCGTAGACATAGGCCACGGCAAGGGCGGCCAGGAGGAGCGTTCCCGCCATGCGCGCGGCCAGCAGGTCGGCGACCGCCCCACGTCCTCCGCCTTCATCGCCGTCACGCCTGAAGTGACGCCCCGGCCAGGTCGACAGAGCGTTGAACAGGAGCGGCGCGGCCGCGGCTGCCGCGCAGAAGAAGAGCCAGTCGGTGGGCCGAGAGCGCGCCGCGAAGACGACCAGGAACGTAGCCAGCGGCAACGCCGCCGCCAGGCTCATCAGCACCGACAGCCCTGACCGACGAAGCCAGCGGCGCAGGGGCGATCCGCGGTCGAGGTAGTAGTCGACGGCGAAGCGCTTCCGTTCCAGCCTGTACTCCAACAGCCCGCTGAATATCGCGAGAGCGGTCAGGATGGGAAGCGCGAGCGCCAGGCAGGATCGTTCATGCGTACGCTGCCACAGGAACAGAACGGTCAGAAACAGCACGCATGCGAACACCGCATGGACCACGCGGTCGACCGCAGAAGCGGAGTCACGGCTCATTCGCGCCAACCGTCGACATCCGGAAGTACAGACCATAGAGGCGGTTGGGGAAACGGTACCCGCCCTGGACTTCCGGATCGACCTCTATGGCGCCCAGTTTCTTCATGCGGCGCAGGAAGTTGTCCAGCACGCTCTTTCCTGCTCCGTCAAGCGGTCCCGAAGCTGCGCTCGACGAAATCGCATCTGGTGGGGATCGGCCATCATCTTCCGGAAGATCGAGCGATACCGTTCGCTGGTGATGGCCCGGAAGATGCCGGGCTCCAGCAGCTTCCTGCCGACGACGGCAGCTGCCGCGACAATGCCGTCCACGACCTCGCTCCGGTCGATTCTCGGGCTGCGAGCCGTTCGCCAAACGGCGTCGCCGAGCTCATGCGCCAGCACCGGCAGTCCACCGGTATACCCCGCCAGCATCCGCACACTCGCTTCCGAGATCTCCGCGTTACCGTCACGAAATGCACTGCGGTAGAAATCAAGCACCTCATCGTCGGACCAGGGAGCGATTTCGATGGGGTCCAGGACGCGCGCCAGCGACGGCTGCCGCTTCACCAGTTCCCGCCGGCGCGCTTCGAGTCCCACCACGAGCATGCAGAGCCGCGTCTCCGCATCGGATGTGGCGATCTCGTCGACGGTGCTCTTGAGCCAGTTGGCGAATTCGTCCGATCCCGCCAGGCCGTTGATGTCGTCGAGAATCAGAAACAGCGATCTCTTGTGCTCCGCGAGGCTGTCCAGCAATCGCCTCACCGACGACACGAAACCGTGCTTGATGGTCTCCAGGTCGTGCTCCTGAAGATTCAGCTCGAGAGTGACACCGAAGAGCCCGACCCTGCGAACACGGTCGCCGAAGAAGTCCCGCAGCTTCTCGTGCCAAGGCTTTTCGGTACTCTCGTTCAGGAGGCGCTCGAACGTCCGGCGCATGCAGGTATGAAGCGCGGGCGCTCTCGATTCCAGGCCCATGCGAACGCCGCTGCCAGCACGGTGAGCACCGCCACCAAGAACCAGAGAGGCCCGGTCGGACTGTCCCTGACCGGTCGCTCATCTTCCAACAACTGGTCCAGCGCGCTGTTCAGCCTTTCCTGTAGCCGCTGGTTCTCACGGAGCAACCTCTGGATTTCCGACTCCCTCTGAAGATCCTCTTCCCGAAGGCGGTTTAGATCGTTCTGTAGTTTCTGGTTCGCTTCCTGCTGATGCTCGCTCTCCGTACGCAGACGCTCGAACTGCAAGGCCAAGTCCTGATTGTCCGATTCCAGCCGCTGGATCGCCAACTGGTGCCTCGTATTCTCGTCCCGCAGCGCCCTGTTTTCCTCCCCCAGCGTCCCGAACTCACCCGGCGCTTGGTTCGCCGGTCCCCAGCTCAGGCCAAACAGGTAGGCGGCGATCGCCAAAATGACCGCGGCTAGAGCCATAACCGCCGCTAGTGTCCTGCGTCCGAAGTTGCTTCGCAGTAGCGGGTGCTTGTGACACCGCTGCACGCGCGCCGTTTGCCTGTCGATACGGGCCGATCCGCTATCGTGTCACTCTGGGTCTACTGCGAACGGACTTGCAATTCGGGACACTAGCCTGACCTTCATTGTCCTGTGACCGCGACCGTCGCTCGCCGCCTACTCGCCGTCGCCGTAGCTCCGCAGGAGCGCCGCGATCTCCGGCCGGGTGGCGCGGCGGCCGTTGGTGCCGGGGACCGGGAGCGCGGTCTCGGCCAGGGTCAGGGCGGTCTGGTCGCGGTCGTTCCGGGCCCGCGCGTCGGCGCCGTGCCGGGCCAGGAACTCGACCACCGGCAGGAACCCGTTGCGCACCGCGTCGTGCAGCGGGGTGTTCCCCCGCGCGTCCGCGGTGTTCACGTCGACCCCCATCCCGTGGACGACGCGCACGAGCTCAAGGGTCAGCTGTTGCTGGTCGACCTCCTCGGTCACCGCCACCCCGACCCGGTTGCGCCGGTTCTCCTGGGAGATGGCGGCGGCGCCGATGGCCGCCTGCAGCGACGACACGCCGTTGGACGGGATCATGAAGGGATCGGCCCCGTACTCGGCGAGGGTGCGGAGACTGCCGAGCTCGCCGTACTTGGCGGCCAGCCAGAAGGCGTTCGCCCCGACGGCCTGGTGGCGGATGCTGTAGTCGGCGCTGAAGCGGCGGCCGGGGGTGCCCCGCACCACCGGGAGGTTCGGATCGGCGCCCTGCGCGAGCAGGATGCCGACCAGCGCCTCCTGCTCGCGCAGGACGGCGGCCTGCAGAGCGGTATAACCGGCCCCGGCCGCGTTGGGATCGGCGCCCTGCTCGAGGAAGAACGCGGCCAGCGCGGGGTGCCCGCTGTGGGCGGCGATGACGAGAGCGCTGGTGCCGGCGGCGGCGGTGTCGTCGACGTCGGCGCCGGCTTCAAGCAGCACCCGGGCGGTGTCGAGGTCGCCGTTGCGGGCCACGAACAGCAGGGCCGTCGAGCCGCCGTGGGCCATCCGGAAGTTGCCGATGGGATTGGTGTTCCCGGCGGTGTTCTCGAGCTGGTGCCAGACCCGGCTTCTCGAGTGCAGGTCCGCCCCGGCCGCCGCGAGCACGCGCGCGACCTCGGCGTGCCCCTGGGCCGCCGCCCACATGAGGGCGGTCTGGCCCCGCTCGCGCTCGGCCGCGTTCACCTCGGCGCCCGCCGCGAGCAACCGCCCGACGGTACCGGCGTGGCCGGACCGGGCTGCGCTCATCAGGGGGGTCTCGCCCATCTTGAGCGACAGGTTCACGTCGGCCCCTGCCGCCAGCAACCGGGCCACCAGCCGGGCGTCGCCGTTCTGCGACGCCAGCCACAGCGGCGTGGCGTCGAGAGCATTGGCGGCGTTGACATCCGCGTCCGCGGCGAGCAGCGCCTCGGCGAGCGCCAGATCGCCCCGGTGCGCGGCCCAGTGCAGGGCCGTCGTCCCGTCTCCCTGCCGGGCGTCGACGTCCGCCCCGTCCGCCACCAGGGCGCGCACGGCGGCCACGTCGCCGGCTCTCGCGGCGGCGATCACATCTTCGGCGGCGAAGGCCTGCGGCGCCACCGCCGCCATCGCCAAGGACGTCAGCACCGCACCCCACCGCGGGACGATTGCGGCACGACGCAGGGCGCTCCGATACGGCCCGTTCCTTCCGATCAAGTGGCGTTCATCCATTGCTCTGTCACCATCGTCCTGGCTGGTCGTCGTCAGCGGTTCGGTCGCCCTCCTCCAGGATCCCGGGGCACGGCGCGCGGGGCTACGCCACGGGCTCCCGGCCCGCATTGCAGGCGGGGCCGTCGGCCGCTGCCGATCCGCGCTCGATTCGAGTGCCGCGCGGGCCGGCCTCGGCCTCCGGCGAACCTATCATGCCGGTTTTCGAGGGTCAATCGGACCGGCGCCCGGCGCGGACGCGTTGCGATCGAGGGACCGGCGCGTTGACCAGCCCGTGGTGGAACCTCGCGTTGCACCGAAAGCGGCGAGAACGCCAGGGGGCTGCAAGGGGCGCCAGCGGGCTGTAGAACGCCCGCCTGACAAGCCGGGGGGAGGGCGCATATCGGGCACAGGCGACCGCGGACTGAAAGCAGTCCGACGAACAACGCAGTTCAAGGCGGAATGCATCGCCGCTCGAATGCCACGGCGCACCGCCACGGGCTGCTACAATCCCGGCACGGTCACGCTGCCCGTGAACAAGATTGCAGACCGCCGGAGGGCGGTCGGGGGAAGAAACCGATGCATCCTATCCGCACCGCCGCCGTCAGCCTGTGCGCGCTCTCCTTCCTGGCCGGCACCGCGGCGGCCCAGAACGTCGACTGGCCGCTTCATAACCTGGATCCGGCCGGCAGCCGGTTCGCCGAGACCGACCAGATCACGCCCGAGAACGCGCATCTGCTCACCCCGCGGTGGCTCTTTCAGCACGGGGTCATCGACGGCGTCAGCAACCAGACCACGCCGGTCATCGTCGACGGCGTCATGTACGTCACCGACTCGCGCGGCAGCGTCTACGCCGTCGACGCCGCCAACGGCCATCTGCTGTGGCTCTACGACGTGACGGAGCTGCTCGGCGGCGGCCGGCGCGAGGGGTACATCTTCCGCCACCGCGGCGTCACGTATGCGGACGGGGTGGTCTACAGCGCGGCCGGGTCGTTCATGTTCGCCCTCGACGCCAAGACCGGCGAGCCCATCGAGGGGTTCGGCGAGAACGGTCAGGCCAGCGTCATCCTCGACGTGCTCCGCCTCCGCTATCCCGACGTGGAGACCGCCATCTCGATGGGCTACTGGTTCACCAGCGCCCCCCAGATCCACGACGGCGTCCTCTACGTCGGCTCGACCCGCAGCGAGAGCATGATTCCGGGCGGCCACGTCCTCGCGGTGGACGCGACGACCGGCGAGGTGATCTGGCACTTCAACACCGTTCCCCAGGACGAGAACGACCAGGGCTGGGACGTCGCCGGCCCGACCTGGGTCGGCGGGGGCCGCAACGGCGGCGGCATCTGGGAGACGCCGTCCATCGACCCCGAGCTCGGCCTGCTCTACGCGGCGGTCGGGAACCCGTTCGGGGACAGCACGCAGCGGGCGGGCGCGAACCTGTTCACCGACTCGATCATCGCGCTGTCCCTCGAGACCGGCCAGCTCGCCTGGTACTACCAGCAGGTGCACCACGACGTCTGGGACTACGACAACGGCCAGCAGCCGGTCCTCTTCGACATGGTGGTCGACGGCGAGCCGGTCAAGGCGCTGGCCCAGGCCAACAAGAACAGCTGGCTCTACATCCTGAACCGCGAGACCGGCGAGCCCGTCCATCCCATCATCGAGACCCCGGTGCCGACCGAGACCGACCGCGAGGGCGAGGTGCCCTACCCGACCCAGCCGATTCCCCACAAGGCGAACGGCGAGCGGATGGAGCCGGTCTCGCCGGTGTTCCCGACCGACATCCCCCCCGAGCACGCGGAGGGCAAGCGCTTCGTCCAGCAGTACACCCCGCTGCCCCGCGTGACCAGCGACATCGTCTTCGCCCCCGGCATGGGGGGCGGGGCCAGCTACGGGCCCATCGCCCACAGCCCCGACACCGGGCTGCTCTACGTGAACGCCATCGACCGGCCGTTCAACGGGGGGCGGGGGGCCAAGGGCTACTTCTCGGCCTACGACCCGACCACCGGCGAGCTGGTGTGGCGGCAGATCTTCGAAGGGTACGGGCAGGCCGGCGCGGTGGTCACCCGGGGCGGTGTGGTGTTCGTGGGGACCGGCAGCAACATCGCCGGCTACTTCTTCGCGTTCGACGCCCGCACCGGCGACGAGCTGTGGCGCTACAACACCGGCTCGGGCATCTTCGCGTCGCCGGCCGTGTACATGGTCGACGGCGAGGAGTTCGTCACCGTCGCGTCGGGCGGCGGCTCGCGCGGCCGCCGCGGCGGCGACCTCATCCTCAGCTTCGCCCTGCCGAAGCGATAGCCCGGCTCACAGGGCGAGAGACGGAAGCGAGGAGACTCGGAATGACCAGCCATGGATGGGCACGCGCCGCCGCGCTCGCCACGGCGCTGGCCCGTGCCCCTGCCCTACAACAGGGCTGGGACTGTGAGCCGCCCCGGTAGGCGGCGCCGAACGGGTCCGTCCCGCTCCTGCCCCGCCCCGCCTTCCCGGTGGGGCGGGGCTGACGCCGCGCCCCACGCCTCCCGCCAAGCGCACGCACGGCTCAGTCCTGCTCCTGCTCCGCCCGCGCCTCCTCGGCCCGGGCGCCGCTCAGGACGTTGACCATCGCGTGGTTGCCTTCGTGGCAGGCGTACTCCCAGAGCTGTCCAGCCGTCACGCCGCGCGAGGCCTGATCGGTGGTCATGGGAGCCGAAGCGGTCCACGCCTGCGTGAAGACCTCCGGGTCCTCCAGGGTGAACGTGTAGTCGATCGACTCGGGACCGACCCGCGTGAACCGCTCGACCAGCCGCAGAGTGGAGCGCGACTTCCGCCACGGGGAGCTCCAGTAGGCGTCCGGCTTGTCGGCCAGGTTGACGGTCTCGACGACAAGGGTGTCGCCCTCCCACCGGCCCCGCGCCTCCCCGGTCCACTGCGCGATGCCCGTCAGGGGCCGGTCGTCCAGCGGGATGACCCGCAGCTCGTGATACATCTCGTGCAGCATCACCACCTGCCCCGGGGTCTGCAGGACCTGCAGGTTCATGTTGTAGGGCTGGAGCGGCACCATGTTCGGAAGCCCGTCGGTGATGCAGCGCTCCCCGGTGTCGGCATCGGTGTAGGAGTGGAACGGGCCGACCCCGTAGCGCGCCCGCTCGCGGTCGTGGGCCTCCCGCTCGCCCGGACGCCACGGAATGCGGCCGTCGGGCGGATCGACGATCAGCGAGGTTCGCCGGCTGCCGGTTATCCGAGTGCCGGCGTCCAGCCACACCTGGTTGTAGCCGCCCACGCTGCCCGGCGCCGACTGGCCGTCGCTCGCGGCCCGGCTCGCGGCCGACTGCTGCTCCAGCTCCGCCGCCTCCTCGTCGGTCAGCAGATCCCGTCCCGCCTGCGGCGCCGGACGCTCCAGCGGGGTCAGGGTCGCGGAGGTCCACACCCCCTGCAGGTCGGGCGCGCCCCAGGGAGTGCGCGCGACCGTCCACCCGTCGTCAGCTCCGGACTGGGCCGTCGCCGAATTCGGTTGCGACACCAGCAACGCGCACCCCACGGCGACCGCGGACACCCATCGCCATCTATTGCTCATCGACCCTCTCCTTCCCCGACGGCCCGGTCCGGCGCCGAGAGGACGCCGGACCGGGCCGTGCTCGAACAATGCTCGACGACCTACTGCACGTCGAGCCCGCCGCCCGCCGCGATCTCGCGGATGCGGGCGGCCTGGTTGGGGTTCGCGGCCACGATCTCGCCGAGACGCCCCACGATGAGGCCCCGGTCCGCCTCGGACAGGGAACCGGCCGCCGACGCCGCGCTCTCCACCGCCGCGTAGCAGTCGGCCTCGTAGGTGATGGACCCGCACTCGGCCGTCAGGTTGGCGAGAAGCGCCGCCGCGTTCGAGGACGCGCCGCCCCCGCCGGTCGAGTTGAACCGGGCCTCGGCCTGCTGAATCTCGGCCGCGGCGCCGCGGCGGATGTTGGCCCCCTCGGTGCCGGCCTGGAAGCAGGTGAAGTCGGGCCGGTCGGCCCAGCGCAGCGGCGCGCAGGCGTGGATGCCGGCCTCCTTGGCGGCGGTCGCCACCTCGGTGATCAGCGCCTCGTACTCGGCGTCGCCCTCGCCGTAGCCCGAGAAGTTGCCGAGGTCGCCGCTCGCCGCGAACAGCCCGTCCACCCCCGGGATCCTCGCGATCTCGCGAGAGGCCTCCACCCCCTCCAGCGTCTCGATCATCAGGATCAGCACGACGTTGTCGTTCCAGGTCTGGCGGTAGCCGCCGGGCACGTTGTTCCAGATCTCCCCGGGGCCCTGTCCGCCGCCGGAGCTACGCCGGCCGACGGGCGGGAAGTAGGTCCAGTCGACGGCGGCCTGGGCCTCCTCGACGCTGTCCACGGTCGGCACCACGATGACCGCCGCGCCCATGTCCGTCGCGTGCTGAATCTCCCTCTCGTTGGCGTACGCGATGCGGGTGCCCGGCGCGGCCGGTCCCGGGCAGGTCCGCCACAGGCGCGCCACCTGCTCCCAGGAGGTCGCCTCGTGCTGCATCTCGACCCACATGAAGTCGTAGCCGGCCGCGGCCATCGCGCAGTAGGTGCGCGGATCCGTCGACCGGACCGTCCCGCCGATCATCGGGCCGCCGTCGAGCAGCTTCCGCATGGCGGGGTTCCAGATCTGCGCCTCCTCGCCCTCCGGCAGGGCGAACCGGTCGCCGTACTCGAAGTCCTCCGCCCTGAACTGCGCCTCCGCCGACCCGGCGGCTGCGCCCAGCAGCATGCCGAGGGCGAAGGTGAGAACCGTGAACGTCTGCAATCTGCGCATGTTTTCCATTCCTTTGGTCGAGAGTCCGTGCCAACCCGAGTGTTCGTTCAACGCCGCTATTCTAGCCCGCCAACCGCCGCCCGACGGCTCCGCTTGGCGCCCAACCAACCCTCCGGGAGTCGGCGCCTCCGGCAGGAGGCAGTGCTCCAACAGGAAGCGGCGCCGTTCTACGGCGCAGACCCCTGCCCGCCTGCGGCGAAAGATCCGCCGCAGGCGACCGGCGCTTCGCCCCGCGCCGAACGCGGTGCCGCCGTCATTGCTCCCTCAGCTCGGACGGCCGGTGCAGCACGTAGCGCACCAGCCGCCGGCGGCTGACCTCGCCCGCGTAGATGTTCCCGTCGAAGTCCACGCCGAGGAACTCGATGCCGGCGCCGACGTCCTCGTCGTGCTGGGGAATGAAGTGCGTCACCCAGGCCTGCTCCGTCTTCAGGTCGCCGATGCGGACGCCCTTCTCCCAGCCGAGGTTGCTGCGCCAGTTGTCCGGCGGTCCGGTCCGGACCATGCCGGACAGCCCGTCGCCGGCGTAGAGAATGTCGTTCCCGTCGATGAACAACCCGCTCGGCTTGCCGTAGTGGGTCCAGATGTAGAGCAGGTTGCCGTCGGGGTCGAACACCTGAATCCGGCTGTTGCCGCGGTCGGCCACGTAGACCCGCCCCTGCGAGTCCATCTTGATGTCGTGGGGGTCGCTGAAGCCGGCCGCCTCCTTGCTCTCGGACCCGACGCCGCCGCCGACCGCGAGCAGGAACGTGCCGTCGCCCGAGAACTTGACGATCCGGTTGTTGCCGCCGCGGTGCCCGTCCGACACCCAGATGTCGCCGCTGGGGGCGACCACGACCCCGGACGGCCCGTTGAAGTGCGCCTCGTCGTCACCCCAGACCCCCGCCTCGCCGAGCCGCATCACCACCTCGCCCTGCTGGTTCAGCTTCAGCACCTGGTGGCCGATGCCCATGCTCTCGCCCAGCGTCGCCCGGGAGTCGCCGTGCGATCCCCCCTCGGTCACCCACAGGAAGCCCTCGTGGTCGAGAAAGAAGCCGTGCGGGAAGGCGAAGAGCCCGGCCCCGAAGCTGTCGACGAGGTTGCCCTCCAGATCGAACTTCATGATCGGGTCGAGGTCGGTGCCCGCGCACTCGTTGGCGCCGCACCGGTCCAGCATCCAGAGGTGACGCCCGTCGGGGTCCGGGAAGACGCCGCTGACCGTCCCCATCACCCGTCCCTCCGGCAGCTGCTCCCAGCCGAAGGTGGCCCGATAGGGATTGGTCGTCGACGACTGCGCCCCTACCCCGCCGGCGCCGACGAGAACGATGAGACCGATTACCAGCATCCACCCGATGCGTCCGAACCTTGGCATGAAGCCTCCTTGCGCTGTGGCGTTCGCACTCCGCGACGCCGTTGCATCCCTGATGACGAGCAGCCTCAGTTCGAAATCCCAAGGCGTTGACAAACCGTTGACGGTAGCCCGTCCCCGCACGCCCGTCGCCGCGTCACAGGCTCCCCTCGGCGTGGCGGCGCCGCAGCACCTTCTTGTCGAACTTGCCCACTCCGGTCTTGGGCAGCTCGTCGACGAAGACGAACCGGTCCGGAATTTCGAACCTGGCGAAGCTCGCGGCCAGACGCGCGCGCAGCTCGTCCGCCGAGACCTCGTCGCCGACGGTTCTGACCACCACCGCCATCGGCCGCTCCGACCACTTCTCGTCCGGAATCGCGATGACCGCCGCCTCCAGCACCTGCGGATGGGCCATCAGCGCCCCCTCGAGCGCGACGGTCGAGATCCACTCGCCGCCGCTCTTGACGAGGTCCTTGGTCCGGTCCGTGATGGTCAGATAGCCGTCGGGGGTCATGGTGCCGACGTCGCCGGTGCGGAACCAGCCGTCCGCCGTGAAGTGATCCGGGATCGGCTCGTGCTTGTAGTAGCTGCGGATGACCCACGCCCCGCGCGCCTGCAGCTCGCCCATCGTCTCGCCGTCCCAGGGCAACACCGCGCCGTCGTCGTCGACGATGCGCAGCTCGACCCCGCCGAGGGGGGTCCCCTGCCGCGCCTTCACGTCCCACTGCTCCGCCCGGGACAGGGCCTCGTGCTGCCGCTGGAGCTTCGACACGGTCCCCAGGGGCGACATCTCGGTCATGCCCCAGGCATGCAGGACATTGACCCCGAGGTCGCGCTCGTAGCCCTCGATGAGGGCTCGCGGCATCGCCGACCCCCCGACGACGAGCGCCCGGATGGACGAGATGTCGCGCGGCGTCGCCTTCAGCTCGTGATACAGCCCGTTCCAGATGCTGGGCACGCCGGCCGCCACCGTGACCCGGTACGACTCGATCAGCTCGGCGAGGGCCGCCGGCTGCAGATGCGGGCCGGGCATCACCACGTCGGCGCCGCCCAGCGTGCACGCATAGGGCAGGCCCCAGCACATCGCGTGGAACTGCGGCACCACCGGCAGGACGACGTCGGTCTCGGTGATCCCCAGCCCCATCGCCTGGTTCTCGCCGAGCGTGTGCAGGAACATCGACCGGTGGCTGAAGAGGGCCCCCTTCGGGTCGCCGGTGGTCCCGCTGGTGTAGCACAGGCCCATCGCCATGCGCTCGTCGGTCGACCGCCACTCGAAGTCGGCGGCGGCGCCGTCGATGAGGTCCTCGTAGTGCAGCACGTCGGGCAGCGCGGTCTCGATGTCGCGCGGCGCATTGACGAGGACGTAGTGCTCGACGCAGTGGATGTCGCCCGCCACCCGCTCGAAGAGCGGGAGCACGGAGGCGTCGACGAACACCACCCGATCCTCGGCGTGATTGACGATGAACGCGAGCTGCCGCGGGAAGAGCCGCACGTTGAGGGTGTGGCAGACTGCGCCGGCCCCGGGGATGCCGAAGTACATCTCCAGGTGCTGGTGGTGGTTCCACGCGAACGTCGCCACGCGATCGCCGGGCGCGATGCCGAGGCCCGCAAGAGCGCTGGCGAGGCGCCGGCTGCGATGGCAGAGGTCGGCGTAGGTATAGTCGTGCATCCCGCCGTCGGGCTGCCGGCTGTATATCCGCTTGTGGGAAAACAGACGAGCCGCATGCTCGACGATCCGGTCGAGCGTCAGCGGGTAGTCCATCATCAGGCCATGCATCGCTTCGTCCTGACTGCGCGGTTCGGGCTGCCGGTCACCGGCCGCGGTGCTCCCCCTCCGGCTGGCGCGGCGAGGACACTAAGGACACTGACGGAAATCACCTTGCCGTGTGCCTAAACTAAGCGCGCGAAACCGTAGAAAACGGGCTGCGCCTGATGCAGTTGGCAACTTTATATCGATCGCTGTCCTGACCGGCGTGACCGTCGCCCGGGAATCGTCGCTTTGCGGCTCCGCCCGCCGCCCCACCAACTCTCCAGGAATCTGCGCTGTCCCCGCCCGGGAATCGCCGCCTGGCGGCTCCGCTTCCCGCCCCACCAATCCTGCCAGGGTATGCGCCGTAGAAACGGCGCATACCCTGGGGCGCAGATTACTGACTCTCGAGATCGGCCAGCAACACCCACATCGGCCGATTCCCGCCCTCATAGGTCTCGAGCGGGGTCAGCTCGCCGCCGTCCGGATCGATCCGATACGAGGCGATGCGGCCGGAATCGAGGCCGGCCGAGTAGAGGAAGCCTCCCCCGGGATCGAGGTTGAACGCCCGGGGCACCGGCTCGGTCGACACCCGGCCCGTCGCCGTCAGCCGGCCCGACGCCGGATCGACGGCGAAGCTGGCCACGCTGTTGTGCCCGCGATTCGGTGCGTAGAGGAATCGCCCGGACGGGTGAATCGCTATCTGCGAGCAGGTGTTGGGTCCGGCGTAGCCATCCGGTAACGTGGAGATCGTCTGGAACGGGGCCAGGGTCCCGGCACCCTTGTCGATGGCGTAGGCGCTGACGCTGCCCCCCTGCTCGTCGGAGAAGTAGACGACGTCGAGGGCGGGGTGAAACGCCAGGGCCCGGGGTCCGAGATAGGCCTCCGGGGCGTAGTGCGCCGGCGCGTTCGGGGTCAGGCGCCCGGTCGCCTGGTCGAACGTGAACTGGAAGATCGCGTTGGGCCCCCGGTTGGCGATGTGCGGAACGTAGGCGAACCGGTTCGATCGATCCGTCAGGATGGCGTGGGCGCCGTGGGCGGTGAACCGCCACTCCACCGGCGGGAACGTCGCCGCACCGTCGCTGCCCACCGCGTGGACCGCCGCGGTGCTCTGGTAGTAGTAGGCGGACAGGACGAAGCGCCCCGATCGGTCCGTCGCCATGTACACCGGCTCGCCCTGGAGGGGCACGGTCCCGATCAGGGACAGCCCGCCCGAGCGCGGGTCGACCGCGAAGCTCGACAGTTGCTGGCTGCCCCGCCGTCCCACGTGGAGCACCCGCTTGTCCGGGCTCAGGGCCATCGGCGCCGGGCCGCCCTCGACCACGACGTCCTCCTGCCGGCTCACCTGTCCGGTCGCCGGATCCTGCGTGAAGATAGCGATCCGATCGTCGTCCTGGAACGAGACGTACATATGCGTCATCACTCGAGCTCCTCGACGCGCGCGCCGCGCATGATGTTCAGCAGGCCGTAATTGCCTTCGTGACAGGCGTACTCGTACATCGGTCCGGAGGTGACCCCGCGCGACGCCTGGTTGGTGGTCATCGGCACGCTGGCCGTCCACGGTCTCGTGAACATCTCCGGATCCGTCATCGTGAACTCGTAGTCGACGGTCTCGTCGTCGACCCGCGTGAACCGCTCGACGAGATGCAGCGACGGCCGCGCCGCCCGCCACGTCGCCCGCCACAGGAAGTGACGCTTGTCCGAGAAGTTCGTCGTCTCGACGACCAGGGTGTCGCCCTCCCACGTGCCACGCGCGTCGCCCAGCAACTGGCCGACGTCCCCGTCGAGAGGCGCCCGGCCGTCCACCGGAATGAACCGGTACTCGTGGAACATCTCGTTCAGAATCACCACCCAGCCCGGCGACTGCAGGATGTGGTAGTTCATGTTGTAGCCCTGCAGCGGCACGAGCGGCAGCCCGTCGGTCAGGCAGCGCTCGCCGGTATCGGCGTCCTCCCACGTGTCGAACGGCCCGACGCCGTAGCGCGCGAGGTCGCTCTCAAGGCGCGCCCGGCCGGCCTCCGTCCACGGGATCCTGCCGTCGGGCGGATCCATGATCAGCGACGTCCGTCGGTCGTCGGTGACGTTCTTGCCGCTGTCCATCCAGAACTGGTTGTAGGCGCCGACGTTCCCGAGAACGAACCGGTCGGAAGCGGCGCGGCCCTCCGCC
Source organism: Vicinamibacterales bacterium (assembly GCA_965215895.1). Classification (GTDB taxonomy): domain Bacteria; phylum Acidobacteriota; class Vicinamibacteria; order Vicinamibacterales; family UBA8438; genus JAJEEA01. The sequence continues at coordinate 225,719 of CBDCEY010000005.1, forward strand.
GACCGGATCTCGAGCTCGGCCGCCTCTTCCGCGGTCAGCACCGTCTTGTCGGCCAGCCCGTCGGGCCGCTCGATCGGCGTCAGGGTGGCGTTGGTCCAGATGCCCTGCAGATCGGGTTCACCCCAGGGGGTGCGCGGAGCCGTCCAGCCGGCGGACGCCGCAGGGGGCTGGGCGGCCGGTGGACCGGGCGCCGCCGTCGCCGCCAGGTCGCTCGCCGGGCTGCCGGGCGCGAGCACTATGGCCGGCTCCGGCAGGCGGGGATTCGCCAGCGCGAGCACGCCGGTCGCCAGGACCGCGGCCACGCTCCAGAACACTCGATTACCCATGGTCACCTCTCGGAAAGTCTGCAGGAGCCGGTGGCAGGAACCCCGCGGCTCCACCACGGAGCTCCCGCCAGAATGTCACCACCGTCGGCCGCGGTCACTGCGCGCCAGCCGCGGCCTCTTCCGCCCGCGCGCCGGACAGAATGCCCTCCATGCCGATGTTCCCTTCGTGACAGGCGTACTCGAACATCGGATCGTCGGTGCGGGTCCACGGCACGAGCGCCGTCCACGGCGCGGTCCACGTCGTCGGATCGTCCACCGTGAACTCGTAGTGCATCTCGTCGGGACCCACCCGGGTGAACCGCTCGACAAGGCGCAGATGCTCCCGGGCGTTGCGGAAGTTGCTCTGGGGCGAGAAGTTTCGGGTCTCGACGACCAGCGTGTCCCCCTCCCAGCGCCCGCGCGAGTCGCCGAGCCACTGGCGAATCCCGTCGCCGACGTGGGGCCGGCCGTCCAATGGGATGATCCGCGTCGTGTGAATCAGCTCCTGCTCGATGACCACGTGGTCGGCGGTCTGGAAGATCTGGTAGTAGCTGTTGTACCCCGCCAGCAGGTTCGGCAGCCCGAACGTGATGCAGCGCTCGCTGAGGCCGCGGTCCACGGTCCACGCCGCCGGCCGGCCGCGCCCCTCCTGCGCCAGCCTGCTCGCCGTCTCGCCGGCAAGCGTCGCAGGCGGCAGCTTGCCGCTCGGCGGGTCGACGATGAGCGACGTCCGGTTGTTGAACTCCCGCTCCACCAGCCAGAACTGGTTGTAGTTGCCGGTCCCCCCGTCGGTGGAGGTGAAGCTGTCGGCCTCGGTGATCGCCACGTTGAAGAACTGATCGCCGAAGACCGCGTCCCCGGCATCCAGCGCGAAGAGCGCGTTCGCGGTCGCCTCGACCCGCGCCAGCTCCTCGGCGGTCAGCGTCGCCTTGCCGGCGACCGCGTCGGGCCGCTCGAGCGGCGTCACGCTGTTGTTCCCCCAGATCCCCTGCAGGTCCGGGTGTCCGGCCGCGGTCCGCGGCGGCGCGTATCCCTCCGATTGGGCAAACGAGGCGGCCGGCAGCGAGGCCACCCCGGCGAGCACCGCCGCAACAACCTGCACCGCCGCGCGTCCAGGCTTTGTCATCTTGCACTCCTTCCCGTTGAAATCCACCCATCAGAATAGCACGCGGACGGAGCGGGTTCCGCCAGAGCGCCCTGGGTGAAACCGACCGGCCCTCGGGGGGATTCTCTCAAGGAAACAACCGCCGCACCGCGCACCGGAACCCCGGCAGCACCTCGCCTCCCGTCAACTCGCCGTCGTCTCCGATCACCTGCACGTCATGCTCCGATCGATACACGTAGACGACCCGCGCGCCCGGCTCGACCAGCCAGACCAGGCGCGTTCCGGCCGAGAAGTACTCGGCGATCTTGCCGTGCACCTCAGCGAGGCGATCGGAGGGAGAAACCACCTCGACCGCGAGGTCCGGCGCGCACGGCCAATACGCGGCGGGGATGCCCGTTTCGGGAATGCGCGCCCTGGCGACGAATGACACGTCGGGGGCCCGGACGACGTCCGGGGTCCGCTGCAGGATGAATCCCGGCTCCGCGGTGCCGCAGACGCCGAGGTCGTGCGCCTCGACGTGCTCATCGAGCAGACGGGCGATGCGGACGGCCACCGCGGCGTGCCGCCCCCCCGTCGGGTTCATGCGGACCAGCTCTCCCCGGATGAGCTCGTAGCGGTAGCCATCGTCCGCACTGTCGAACAGCTCCTCCGCCGTGACGAGTGCACGCTGCTGGGGAAGCGCCATTGCCGCCCTCCAGTGTACGGCCGGAGATCAGCTCCCATCAACCACCGACGACCCGAGGCTCGAGCCGCCGTCCGGACACGCCGAGGACACGGGCCAGATGCTTCGCGAACTCCGCGAGCCTCGTGCGCAAGACGCGTACCTCGGGGCTGTTGCCGTGCTCCCGGAGTGGCCGTGCGGCCAGCACCACATCGGCGTGATATCTCGACTCGCCCTCGACCTTGGTTTCTGGGAGCAAGGGCGGACACCTCATGCGCCACGCGCCGGCCAGATGCCGTTCCAGGAGCGCCTCGAATCGCCGTCCCACTGAGTTGCCCGGTGTCCGGTTCAGGGCGAACAGCAGAACTGCCGCGCGTCTGGCCGCCCCCTCGATCTGCGGCACCACCGCCGGTGCCCTGTCAGGCAGGAATCTATCGAAGGGATCGAGCAACACCAGGTCATCGCCGCGCATGACGCTGGCGATCTGTTCGAACGCGGTGTAGGCATCGTATTCGCCCTCCACAACGCCGCACCCCGGGAGTTCCTCGTCGAGCATTGGGAGTCCGGCCGCCCGGAGTCGCTCTCGACGTTCGGGATCACGATCGGCAGTCAACACACGAACTCCGCCACGGCCGGCGCTCCCGGCCGCGTGAAGGGCAACCAAGCCGCTGCCGTAGTAGCGCCCCTCGTCGATGCCGGTCTGCGCCAACGTCAACGCCCCTTCCGGCAACGCCCGAACGCGCCTCGCCACTTCCCCGCCTGCAGGCCCTTCGGGTTCGCCTCCGAACAGATCGAAGAAGCGGAACGACCTGCCGAGCTCGCACTGCCAACGCACGAACTCCGCCAGCACGCCATGCTTGAGCAGGTCGCCGGCATTCCCCATGTCGTACGGGAGCGTCATGACTTCGGCTATCGGATCAACGAACCACGATCAACAGGTTCCTTGGACGCGACGCGGCGACGTAGCGATGCTGCGGAGTGACGCCCTTGCCGCCCCAGGGCAGCTCAAGCAGGATCACGACATCGCGTTCGAGGCCCTTGAACCGATGCAGCGTGTCGAAGACCACCCGATGCGCTGCAGAGCTGGATGGCCGCCACCGGTCGTCGAGGTTCACCAGCTCGAAACGGCCGGCCCGATGATTGCCGGCGAACGGTGAATTCCTCAAAGTGCGGGTCGACACGATGGCAATCGCATCCGGGGCGACGTTCTCGCGAAACACCAGCCGTTCGAGCCGTTCGGCCACCGTCTCAATCACGCCCGCATCACTGCGACACGAGACTTCCTCGACCGGCTGACCTTGCGGTGCGCCAGCCCTGACGTGCGGCTCGGCACCCACCAGGCCGGCCGCGTACTCGGCGATGCGCGTCGTGTTACGGCAGTTGTAGACCAATCTCGTTTCGAGGACCTCCAGGGCGCCGGGAGGTCCTCCGCCATAGATGTTCTGGTTGGCATCATAGAAGGCATAGAGCGTGCCTTCACGATTGCGTCGCAATGCCTCGTCAAGGCAGAGCCACCAGTCGGGCAGGAAGTCCTGACCCTCGTCCACCACGATGGCGTCGTATCTGACTTCCTCAGAAAGCCGTTGCAGGGCTTCCAGCAACAGCATCGGTGCCTCCTCCGCCCAGAAGCGCGTGTCCCTGTTGCTCTTTGTTCTCGGCTCGAACCGCACTCCTGCCTGTAACGCCAAGCGACGGCACAAGTCGTGGAACGTCTCGACATCGAAACCGTCCGCTCTCGCGGCGAGATCCTGAGCGAGGGGCCGGTTGAAGCACAACAACAACACTCGTTGGCCGATAATGGCCAAGCGCCTCGCCTTCTCCATGGCCAACACCGTCTTACCGGTTCCGGCCGATCCCTCGATAGCGGCGCGGTCATGGGCGGCGAGGCTGTCGAGAATGAACATCTGCTCTTCCGTAAGGCGCCAGAGCTCTCGATTCTCTTCCCTGAATTGAAGGGCGAGTCTGGAAGCGGGCGGATACCGCTCGACCAGTGTGGCGACGAGCGCCTCGGCCCCCGCCTCGGACAACGGCTGTCCATCGCCGACATGCCGGGCGAACAGTCGATCGACCGCCTCTCCCAAATCGACGAAGTCACTGCGATCCAGAATGACGTCCCGAGGAAGGTCCGGTCCCATGTCCACCGGGGACTCGATGTCCGGCAACACGACTCCCCAGCCGAATCGGCAATGAAACCCCTTGCGGCCGAAACCGGGCGCACCTCCGAGGTACCCGCGAATGGCATGGACAGCCCTGCTCGCCTGTTCCCCGGGGTCCTTGATAGCGTGCTTCTTCCCGTGGCGATCCGTGGAGTACCAGCCGTCGGCAGATCTCTGCACGCCGCCGCCCTTGACTTCAAGGCCGATCGCCCCTCGCGAGGGGTCCAGGATCAGAAAGTCGAGCTCGCCTTCGCGGTTTCCGCGGTTCGCGGGAACGTGGAGGTCGATCTGAAGGCCGACCTCGGCCTCTACGTGCAGGACACCTGGACCATCGACCGCACCACCTTCAACCTCGGCCTGCGGTGGGACCACGTCCGGCAGGACATTCCCGCCCAGGACACGTCGCGCTTCGTCGATACGCCGACGGGCTCGGTGCCCCGGGGCACCTGGGCGTCGACGCGCCGCTGGGATGCGATCCCGAACGCCGCGAACTGGTCCGATCTGTCGCCGCGGATCGGCGTCGCGCACGATGTCTTCGGTGACGGCCGGACCGCGATCAAGGGCTCGGTCAGCCGCTATCTCCGCGTCGACACGATCGGGATGTCGGCGTCGCGGAACCCGGTCAACGCGTCGATCACGAATGCGACGCGAAGCTGGCAGGACCTGAACGGCGACTTCTTCCCGGACGAGAGCGAGCTGGGGCCGTACTCGAACGCCAACTTCGGCCGGAGCGTCCTCACCAACGTCTTCGCGGAGGACGTCTACTCGGGTTTCGGGACGCGGCGGAACAACTGGGAGTACTCGTTGGGCATCGAGCAGGAGATCCTGCCCCGCATGTCCCTCGACCTGTCGTACTGGCGCCGCGTGCAGGGCAACTTCTCGGTGACCGACAACGTGCTGGTCGAGCCGGGCGACTTCGACACCTACTGCGTGACCGCGCCCGACGACCCGAGACTGCCGAACGCCGGGCAGGAGGTCTGCGGCCTCTACGACATCAATCCCGCCAAGTTCGGCCAGGTGCAGAACGAGATCGTGCGGGCCGAGCCGAGCGGCTACACGATGAACCAAGTGTACGACGGACTCGACGTGACCATCAACTCGCGGGTCAGCAGCGATCTGTTCGTCCACGGCGGGGTCAGCCTGGGCCGCACCCGCTTCGACGACTGCGGCGCGCGCCCCGACAACCCGGCGGCGGTGCCGACGCTGGCCCTCGACGCGGGCGGGGCGGGAACCGGCGGAGGCTGGGACAGCCAGGAAGCGGCCGGGCTCATCCTGCCGAAAGGGCATCACTGCAGCGTCGACCCGCCGTTCTTCCGGCCCGGCTGGAAGCTGAGCGGCGCCTATACGCTGCCGTGGTACGACGTGCAGCTCGCGGGATTCCTGCAGAACCTGCCGGGGGTGCCGATTCTCGCGACCTGGAACGCGCCGGGCAGCGCCATCGAGCCGTCGCTCGGCCGGCCCCTGGCGGGCGGGGCGGGAAGCGCCGAGGTCCACCTGATCGCGCCTGGGACGCTGTTCGCCGACCGCCTCAACCAGCTGGACATCCGCGTCTCGAAGATCTTCCGGTTCGCCGCCGACCGGGAGGTCCGCCTGATGCTGGACGCCTACAACATGCTCAACGACAACGCGCCGCTGGCCCTCAACGACACCTACGGCTCGCAGTGGCAGGTGCCCGAGAACATCCTGCTGGCGCGGTTCATCAAGTTCGGCGCGCAGCTCACGTGGTAGGGCCGGTGCTCCCGTCGGCTGCCAGGGCGCACCGGTCGCGCTGAACACCCTGGGAGTCGTGGTGAAACACCGCGTTGCATCGAGATGCAGCGGGGCGGTTTGCCACGGGCTCCCGGACGACGGTTGATGCCGGCCGGCAGGGTGTCGGCGGCCGCCCGCCCAAATCCCGTTCCCGCGGGCCGCCGCGCAAGCGCCGGTTGCCCTGGGAAGACCTCTCATGGGCCCCAGGTGATGCCGGCCGGCAGGGTGCGCGCGACCAGCTCGCCTATAATCCTCTTCCCGGCGAGCCGCCGCGCAAGGAGCTTGCGCCGTAGAAGTTTCGCGCAGCGAAACTTCCGACGCGACCGTAAGGTCGCGCAAGCGCCGGTCGCCTGGGAAGGAGCCTCTCACCATGCCTCAGTTGCGCTGCCTACGAGTCGCGCTGTCTCCCATCCTGATAGCGGGCGCCTTCGCCATCGTCGCGGGCACTGGTGCGGCGTCCGCGCAGCCGCCGGACGACTTCGCGCCGGTCACCGACGCCATGCTCCAGGATCCGTCCGACGACGACTGGCTGATGTGGCGGCGGACGCTCGACGGCTGGGGCTACAGCCCCCTCGACCAGATCGACCGCGGCAACGTGGGCAACCTGCGCCTGGTGTGGACCCGCGCCCTGAACCGGGGCAGCCAGCAGGGCACGCCGCTCGCCTACCGCGGGGTGCTCTACATGCCGAACCCCGGCGACGTCATCCAGGCCATCGACGCGGTGACCGGCGACCTCATCTGGGAGCACCGGCGCGATCTGCCCGAGGACCTCGGCGAGCACATGGGCGGGCTGGCCACCACCAAGCGGACCATCGCCATCCACGGCCGCCTGCTGCTCGACACCACCGGCGACGACTACCTGATGGCCCTCGACGCGGCCACCGGCGAGATGGCCTGGGAGACGGAGATTCTGGACTACACCGTGAACCCCGCCCTGCAGACGGCGGGGCCGATCGTCGCGAACGGGAAGGTGATCTCCGGCCGGAGCTGCCGTGCCACCGCCACCCCGGACGCCTGCGTCGTCACCGCCAACGACGCCCGCACCGGAGAGGAGCTGTGGCGGCGCCGGATGATACCCGGGCCCGGCGAGCCGGGCAACGAGACGTGGGGAGACGTGCCGTTCGAGGAACGGAAGCACGTCGGCACGTGGATGGTGCCGAGCTACGACCCCGAGCTGAACCTCGTCTACATCGGCACGTCGGTCACGTCGCCGGCGCCGAAGTTCATGCTCGGCGGCCCCGACCTCGCTCACCTGTACCACAACTCGACCCTCGCGCTCGACGCCGACACCGGCGAGATCGTCTGGTACTACCAGCACCTGAACGACGACTGGGACCTCGACCACCCGTTCGAGCGGCTGCTCGTCGACACCGCGGTCGCCCCGGACGCCGACGCCGTCGCCTGGATCAACCCCCGCCTCGAAGCGGGCGAGGTGCGCAAGGTGCTGACCGGCATCCCCGGCAAGACCGGCGTGGTCTACACGCTCGATCGGGAGACCGGCGAATTCCTCTGGGCCAACCCGACCGTCGCCCAGAACGTGATCACCCACATCGACGGGGCCACCGGCAACGTGACCGAGAACCCCGAGGTGATCTTCTCGGCCCTCGGCCAGGAACGGCTGGCCTGCCCGAGCTGGGCCGGCGGCAAGGACTGGGAGGCCGGCGCCTACAGCCCCCTGACCCACACCATGTACTTCCCGCTGCGCAACGCCTGCCAGCGGCTGCTGTCGACGACCGAGGGCGGGAACTCGACCTACATGCTCGCGGCCCGGCACCAGCTCGCCCCCGGCACCGACCAGCTCGGCACGGTGCGCGCCATCTCCGTGGAGACCGGAGCCACCCGATGGCTCCACGAGCAGCGCGCGGCCACGATGTCGCTCGTCGCCACCGGCGGTCGTTTGATCTTCGGCGGCGACGCCAACGGTCGCTTCCGGGCGCTCGACCAGGACAACCGGCGCGGTGCTGTGGGAGATCAACCTCGGCTCGCCGGTCACCGGCTACCCGATCACCTTTGCCGTGGACGGCCGGCAGTACGTGGCGGTCAGCACCGGCACCGCCGCCAACGCCTCGCTCAACCTGCGGATGACCCCCGAGCTGCGGCCGAGCTTCGGCAACAACCTGTTCGTGTTCGCCCTGCCATGATGATCAAGGAGGCCGATGTCGCGAACAACCCCGGACAGCCGATCGAGTTGGCTAGGCGAGATTCCGAGTATCCTCGCGGCCAGTGTCGCCGCCCACGGCACCCGCGTGCGTGTCGAGCCAGGTGACCAGCACGTGCGAATCGCCGGATAACGTGCCACGCTGTCTATGAGGAGACGCCGGTCGGAGATGCCATTCCGGGTGTGACGTGCTTCGACGCGGAGGGAGTAGAAACCGTGGACGCGCTGTCTCTGAGGAACTTTCGCTGCTTCGGTGAGGTCGGGCCGGTGCCGCTCAGGCCGCTGACGCTCCTGGTCGGTGAGAACAGCACCGGCAAGACGTCCTTCCTCTCCGCGATTCGCCTGGCGTTCGACATCGCCTACCCGCCGCCTCATTCGATCGATTTCAACGAAGAACCGTTTCGTCTCGGTGCGTTCAGGGACATCGCGCACTACCGCGGGGGTCGAAGCGGACGATCGCAGGCATTCGAGCTTGCAGCGGAAATGCGCGTTCGTGTGAAGCGCCGTTCGCTCCCCGCTCGACACAGCGTGGAGTTTCGACAGTCGGGGTCTCATCCGGTCATCACCAAGCAGTCCCTCGACTTCGCGGATCGGCACGCAACCGTGAGGTTCCTGGACAACGGCCAGCGCCAGTCCATCGAGCTCCGGGCCGGTGAGCGGACGGTGAACATCGAGTCGGACGTTGCCCTGCGGGTGAACCCGGAGACGCCCTTGAACTGGGACTGGATTGATCTTGCTGTCGAAAACGCGCAGCGGCGCGCGATGGACTCTTCATCCTCACCGCTCGGAGGCGTCACCTCGCTCGACGACTATGTGAAGCTGTTCCCGAATCTACAATTGACGCCCAGGTGGTCCCCACAGGAGTTCACCGCACCGCGACCGACGTGCATCGCTCCCATCAGAATGCGGCCTCAGCGAACGTACAACCCCGCTACCGCGACACCGCTCCCCGAGGGAGATCATGTGCCGATGGTGCTCGCGAAGACGTTCTTCGAAGACAAGTCCAAATGGGCGTCGCTCAAGAACGCGCTCGACCAGTTCGGCCAGGCGTCCGGGCTATTCACCAGCCTGAGCATCAAGTCACTAGGGCGACACGAGAGCGACCCGTTTCAGATCCGCATCAGGATCGCAGGTCCGCAGGCGAATCTGGTCGACGTAGGATACGGCGTCAGTCAGGCGCTTCCAATCCTGGTAGAGGTGCTGGGGAATCGTAGCGACTTGTATCTACTTCAGCAACCGGAGGTCCACATGCACCCCAAGGCCCAGGCGGCTCTGGGATCGTTCCTGGCGACGCTGGCGGGCGCCCACGGCAAGCAGTTCATCGTGGAGACGCACAGCGACTACCTGATCGACAGGGTCCGGATGGATGTCCGGGACGGGCGATCGATTAGGCCACGGGACGTGTCGTTGCTCTTCTTCGAGCGCCAGGGACCGCACGTGGTCATTCATCCGATGCGAATCGATGCCGACGGGAACCTCCTCGATGCGCCGGACACGTACCGCGGTTTCTTCCTCGCGGAAGAACGACGCTTTCTCGGCATCGCATAGTGTGCATGTATTCGTTTACAGGGTGGTATGAGCCGAAAATGAGCTTGGAAACGTCGGATTTCAGGGTCGCGCCGAGGTTGTTTGACAGACGTCAGGTTCGTGACGGTTGCGTTCACCGCACCGGCGACGGTCGGTCGGAGAACGTGCGCAACAAGGCTCCCGCCGGGCACTTCAGAGCCCATCGGGCCGCCGGGCACGAAGGTCAGGGTGTCGGCACTTGGCGCGGGTGACGGCGGTGAGCCGCGGGAACCGGGCGCGTTCCGAAGCGGCAGTGGGGGCGTCACCCGCCTACGCGGGCGGGGGCGGGAGCCCGAAAGCCTCGGGCACGACAGGCTCGCGTGCGCGCAACATCTCGGCGATCAGCGGCGGCAGGTCGAGGCCGCGCTGGCGGGCGGTGCGCACGACGCTGGACAGCACCTGCTGGGTGTCGGCGCCCTTGCGGGTGCGGTTGCCGCCGCACACCTTGCGGATGACCACCGCGGGCCGGATGGCCTGTTCGGCCCGCCAGTTGGTGGCGTCTATCGACGGGTCCCGCAGGAAGAGGAACACGGCCGGGAATTCGTTGGCGAGATGCTTGGCAAAGCGCTTGGCGTCTTTCAGCGGCGGCGGCGCGTCGATCAGCCGACCGAGCCGGGCCTCGAGTCGGCCGCGGAGCGAGTCGAGACCGTGCCGGGTTAGCTCGCCGTCCTGGCAGCGGTCCCGCACGTCCAGGCCGGCTTGGAGGACGGCCTTCACCTTTGAGCCCCAGGGACTGTAGGGGTGGTTTTGCTGCAATACCTTGCAGCGGTGAACCAGGTGATTGACACAGCTTTGGTGCAACGAGCCCTTGTAGCACCGGTACACCTGCCACCCGTCGCGCACGAGCACGCCGGCGTAGTCGGTCCCCAGCACGGTGGCGGCGTCGGCGAAGCTGCGGCCGGGGCAGATGGCGTAGACGGTGGTCTCCGGGGTGACGTACGCCCACAGCCAGTGGGGGATGGCGCCGACGCGCCAGCCGGTTTCGTCCGGGGTGACCACGGGCGCGTTGCGGACCTGACTGCAGAGTTCCCGGTAGACCGGCATGGCGTTGCGGGCGGCTCGATGCAGCAGGCGGGCGAGGCCGCCCGTCGTGACCTGCACGCCGAGCCTGGTCCGCAGCAGGCCAACGACCTTTGCCAGCGGCACGCCCATCTCGGTGTGCAACTCGACGACGAGCGAGGCCAGCCCGGGACCGAGCTGCACCGCGGCCGCGCCGAGTGCGTCGGAGGTCTGGAGGCGGTGTCGGCCCTGCACGCGCCGCCGACACTGCGAGCAGCGGCCGACCTCGATGTCGAAGCGGCACACGATGGGGCGCACCTTGGGGAGTTCTTCCTGATACTGCGAGGCCACGCGGGTCACTTCGACGGCCCCGCCGCAGTCGGGACACGCCCTCGGCGTCGGCGCCGCATGGGTCTCGTCAACCCCCGCCGGGCGGCGGCGGCATCCCTGCCGCCCGTACCGTGCACCGGGCCGGCGGCCTGGGCGCCCGCTGCGCCCTTGCGGCCGGTCCTTGGCGAAGGGCGCGGCTTGCCGTCGGCCCTCGCGGCGGGCGGCGGCGAGTTGCTTCTTGAGGTGTTCGCTACGACGCTTCCACCGGTCCCGGTCGCGGGTGGTGCGCACCAAGTCACGGTTGGTGCGCGCCAAGTCGTCGATCAGTTTGGCGTTCTTCTGCTGGAGCTCCTCAATGCCCTTGTCCCGCGAATCCTGCTCTCGCCGGAGCGCCTTCGAACCGCCGCGTCCGCCGCTCTCGCGAGCCATGCTCCACGTATCGGCTCATGCGCACCCAACCTGCACAGCACTTCACGGATTTTCTCGCCTCTACCCGGTAACCAAAGACGTGTGCATCATCATCGATGCAAACGTCGCCGGCGAGCTTCCCGGTCCTTCCACTGACGCGAAGCCGGTCGTGGACTGGATAGAAGGCGGTTCGGGCCGGCTGGTGATCGGCGGGCGGAACACAGTGGAGCTCGATGCCCACAGCGGCGTCAGACGGTGGCTGATACGGCTGCTCCAGTCAGGTCGTGCGCGATCTGTTTCGGCGGAGATAGTCCGAACCAAGGAGCGAGAGCTGTTGGCGTCAGGTCGGCACCGTTCCGACGATCCGCACATGCTTGCTTTGGCGCTGGCGTCCGGCGCCCGATTGCTGTTCTCACGTGACCGCGATCTTCATCATGACTTCGGGGACCCGGAACTGATTCGCCGACCGCGGGGCAAGGTATACCAACGCCCTGACCACGCCGCGCTGCTCCGATCGTCAGTGTGCCGTCGATAGCGGATCCCCGCTGAAACGGCGCAGCGTTCAGACCGACTCGACTGTCATGCCCGGGTTAGTAAGCGTAAGTTAAAAATTGTTGGCGAACTCGGTGTAAATATGTTATAAAGAAACGGCTTCGGAATAGTCCGGGCCGCCATAATATCCCGGTTCTCGACAGAACCGAAAGGGTGTGCAATTAATGCCGAAAAAGATAACACCAAAAAGAAGCCAGTAGTTAGTCCAGTAATAAAGGAACACAACCGGAAAATTGATTATATCTCGAGCCTCTTGCGAAATCGTGATCGGCTCGGGTTTCTTTACCCGAAGTGCCATTGCGAGGGACGGTCAGCGGCCGGTACGCCGCGTTTGGAGGATGGCGGTAAACCCTTCGTAATGCCCGCACTGCCGCCGGGGAGCTGGAGACGCGAGGGTCATGGAGCTTCCCTCCCGGTTATGAGGGCAAGCGCGCGCGAAGAGATGCGGCGCATTTCCCTCACGATCCGTTCCAGCTCACGGTTGTTCGCGATCCACTCCCGATACAGGACCAGTTCGTCTTCGGTCAGCTTCAAGCCGACGGTCTTTCCGCGGGCCTTGCGCGTCCAGTGGTGGTAGGGGCCATGACGGGCGTCCGGGTCGTCGTGGCAGCGACAGGCGGGCCTCCCGCATGTTATCCGGCGGGTGGAGACGGAGCCCTGGCCTATGAACCCGAGCGTTTGCAGCTCTGCCTTGAACCCGTCGTATTGCTCCTCGTACCGACGCATCGCCGCAGCGTGGGCCATCAATTCGTTGCTTGACATGCTCGTTGGCCGTTACTATACGGCAAGTGAAAGGAACAGTCAACCGGCCATGAATCGCCTGCGTGCTTCCTTCGCTCCCTATTGGCAGTCGATCCAGCATGCGCTGTTTCCTCAATTGGAGCACGTCCTGGGTCCGTTGACCGCGAAACAGCAGCAGTTGGTTCGGACCCTGGAGGTCATCCGGATCGAGCGCTGGATTCCCGGACGCTTCCGGGTCCCGGGGCGTCCGCCCAAGGACCGCGCGGCGATCGCGCGGGCCTTCGTGGCCAAGGCGGTCTACGACATGCCGACGACACGGGTGCTGCTCGACCGGTTGGACACCGACGTGGCGCTACGGCGGATCTGTGGTTGGGAGAAACACCGCGAAGTGCCGAGCGAGTCGGTCTTCTCGCGCGCCTTCGCCGAGTTCGCCCACACGCAATTGCCCGACCGCGTGCACCAAGCGTTGATCCGCAACACGCATCACGACCGGTTGGTGGGCCATCTCTCGCGCGACTCGACGGCCATCGAGGCCCGCGAGAAGCCGGCCCCGACCGACAAGGCGCCCCCGCCGCCCAAGCGCAAGCGGGGACGGCCGCGGAAAGGCGAAGAACGGCCCAAGGTTCTCAAGCGCCTCGACCGGCAGGCCACCATGAGCCTGCCGGCGATGCTCGACGACCTGCCCACCGACTGCGACGTGGGCACGAAGAAGAACAGCAAGGGTTATCGGGACACTTGGGTCGGCTACAAGCTGCACCTCGACGTGGCCGACGGCCAGATTCCGATCAGTTGCCTGCTGACGTCCGCCTCCCTGCATGACAGCCAGGCCGCGATTCCGCTGGCCACGATGTCCGCCGAGCGGACGACCAATCTCTATGACCTGATGGACGCCGCTTACGACGCGGAGCCGATTCGGCGGCACTGCCGCTCACTCGGCCATGTCCCGTTGATCGATCGCAACCCCCGCCGCGACAAGACGCTGGCGGAGGAGCTGCGAACCGAATCCCGGCGCCTGGAGCGCATCGGATTCCAGCTTCCCGAGCAGGTTCGGTACAACGAACGCACGGCCGGTGAGCGCGTCAATGGCCGGCTCAAGGACGAATTCGGGGGCCGCCATGTCCGGGTCCGCGGCGCCCCGAAGGTGATGTGCCACTGTATGTTCGGCATACTGGCACTGACCGTCGACCAGCTCATGCGCTTGGTGACGTAACAGACAACGCGTCGGCGGCGAACCTCGGCTCCACTTCCGGTGCCCGACCGGCGGCCGTCACCACCAGTGCCGCTGTGAACACGTCGATGCCCGCATTCCCACGCTTCTGACCCCCGCCGCTGCCGTCTTCCGGTCCAGAACGCCCAGTCGGCATGCCAGACACCAGGATGCTCACCGGGGGAATCCAGAAATTGAGCCCGCACCCCACAGAGTTTTGCAAGCGGCTCTCTCGAAAATGAAATCGAAGGATATAGAGCGACTACTTGGCTTGCGGTAGAGGTAACCTGGGGCTGCCCTTCGGGGTGGCCCCTACCTCGGAGTACTCCAGCTTCACCAGGTCCGGCGGCCCGCCGAGCAACGCGCCGCACCGTTCGGCCGCGGCCCGGTCCGTGTGCACGTGGCACACGTCGCCGCGCGTCGGCAGCCCGCCTACCAGCCTGTGGCAAAAGTCGATAGATCGGCGTCGACCTGAGTCGACGGAGTGTCGTAGACTTGGCGGCATGGCAATGGGCAAGAAGCCGGCGTCGCGCCAGCCGTCTCCGATGTGGGTGACCACAGCGGACCTTCCGACGAGCGCGGGACATCCCTTTTTCGAACGACTGAACCGGGTTCTGGAAGAGGCCGGGTTCGATGCCTTTGTGGAGGGGTTGTGCGCGGTGTTCTACGCGTCGCGGCTGGGCCGGCCGAGTCTGCGTCCTGGGCGGTATTTCCGGCTGCTGTTCATCGGCTACTTCGAGGGTCTGTCGTCGGAGCGGGGGATTGCGTGGCGGGTCGCGGATTCGCTGAGCCTGCGGGCTTTCCTGGACCTGGACGTGACCGAGGCGACGCCGAACCACTCGACGCTGTCGCGCACGCGGCGTTTGATCGACGTGGAAACGCACGTGGCGGTGTTCACGTGGGTGCTGGAACGGTTGGCGGGAGCGGGTCTGGTGCAGGGGAAGACGGTCGGCGTCGATGCGACGACGCTGGAAGCGAACGCGGCGATGCGGAGCATCGAGCGGCGGGATACCGGGGAATCTTACGAGGCGTTCGTGCGTCAGCTGGCGAAGGCATCGGGGATTGAGACGCCGACGCGAGCGGAGTTGGCGCGGTTTGACCGGTCTCGGAAGGACAGGAAGACGTCGAACAAAGAGGAGTCTCCTCAAATGCGTGTGGGTAGCGGCGGCGCCAGTTCTATGCCTCCACAGCAGAGGAACAGCATCGAGATCAACGCGCCGGGCGAGTGGCAGCCATAGGCGCGACGCGCGATCACCCGCAGCTTGTTGTTGATGCCCTCCACCGGACCGTTCGTCATCTTCGTGTCCAGGTACGCCAGGATGCCTTCAGCGTGTTTCCGAATCGTACGCCCCAGCTTCACGAACGGCGTCAGGCGGGACCGCGCAGCCCACTCCAGCCACTCATCGAGCAGCGCCGGCGCATCCTCGGGTGTCGCCTGCCCCAGGATCGTCGCCAGGTACTCCTTCAGTTCGTAGGCCCGGTCCAGCGCCCGGTTCTTACGACGCAACGTCTCCAGACGCCGGGCCTCACCAGGCCTCAGCCGCGCCGGGTGCTTCAGCAACGCATAGCGCGTCCCCTTGAGCGCCTTCGCATCCTCCGGCTCCGAGGCCAGCCGCCGCTGCTCCGAACGCCGCACCTCGTCAACCGCATCCGCCGCAAGCCGTTCAACGTGAAACCGGTCGAACACCACCCGCGCGTGCGGAACCCACGCCCGCAGCGCCTTCTGCCAGCTCGACGCCAAGTCCGCCGTCACCAACTCGATCCGCGCACAGCCACCAGGTCCCAACTGCTCGAAGAAGGCCCCCAGCGTCTCCGCGCTGCGCCCCCGCCCCGCCCACACCACGCGACGCTCGTCATGGTCAACCACGATCGTCAGGTAGCGGTGACGCTTCCGGTAGCTGAACTCGTCAATGCCGATTCGTCTCAGCTTGGCGAACCGAGCCCCGTCCAGCCGCCGCGCCACAACCCGTTCCACGATGCTGCCCACCGTCACCCACGATATCCCCAGCAGGCGGCTCACCGCCGTCCGGTCCGTCACCTGCGCCAGATACGCCGCCAATTCCTCGAACCCCGACGTGAACACGCTGCTGCCGCTCGCCCACGGCACCTGCTCCACCTTCACCCCGCTGCAACGCCGGCACGACACCCGCCACGGCGCATACCGCAGCCACGCCGGCATCCGGCCCCAGGACAGATGCCGCCACTCGCGCACCGGCTGCCGGTCATACCGCGGCGCCCGCTTCCCGCACGTCCCGCACCGGGAACGCCGCCACGACGGCTCCACCGACGCCGTCAACGGACCGTCGGCGGCCATTTCAACCTGCTTGACGTACATCTGCGTGACACCCAACAGCCGCCGTAGTAACGTAGTCAGACGCATGGGGCTCTCCTCCTCGCGGGTCGTGGTGGTACACGCCCATGAGACCAGGAAGTCCCTTGCGTTTTCAACCGCTTCCGCCCAGCGAGACGCCGCACGCGGCCCCCGACAACCCCTTGGCCCCGCCCAACGGGCGTCCACGGCCGGCGCCGGGCCCCGAGGTGGCCGTGGGGCAATCAGCCGGCGTCTATCCCCAAACCGCCAGTCGTCGCGCTTTTTCGCGTTGTCGTGGACGGCCGGGACGCCCCCGTCCAGGCCGGGCCGCAAGGCCCATATCTGCTGCTTGAGCGGAGGGACGGACGGTGTGTCACCCGAAGGGCCGTAGCGCAGCGAAGGACGCGCGTAGCGCGTTGACACGCCGGCCGGCCCGCAGCTACTCCGCTCCGACCTACCCCCGGCCACGGTGCGCCACGCCCGCCGCCGGTCAGGTGAACGCCACGAGCGGTCAATTCCGAGGCCACCCGCGCTGCCAGCACCCCTCGCCGACCCGCCGACCGCGCCTCAACCCACCCACACCCGTTTGAGGAGAGCCACAAAGAGTGGCAGTCTCCGCAGGATCCGGACGCCAAGATCGCGAAGATGAAGGACGGTCGGACGCACTTGGCCCACAAGGCGGAGCACGGGGTCGACCTGGAGACGGGCGCCATCCTCTCGGTGACCGTGCAGGATGCATCGGAGGGCGACTCGGCGACGCTGCCGGAGACGCTGACGATGGCGGCCGAGCAGGTTGAGGCGGTGGAGCCGGACGGTGAGGGGGTCGAAGAGGTGGTGGCCGACAAGGGCTACCACAGCGACAAGACGCTGGTAGCGCTCGAGGAGATTGGTGTTCGCAGCTACGTATCGGAGCCGGAGCGGGGTCGACGCTGCTGGCAGGACAAGAAGACGGGAGAGACGCCGGCGGAGAAGCGTGCTGCACAGAAGGCACTATATGGGAACCGTCGGCGTATTCGCGGCCACCGAGGTCGTCGTCTTCTACGCCGCCACGGGGAGCTGGTGGAGCGGCCTTTCGCGCACCAGTACGAGACCGGGGGGCTGCGGCGAGTGTGGGTGCGCGGCCACGAGAATGTGCGCACGCGGGTGCTCATCCAGGCGGCCGGTTGCAACCTCGGACTGCTGCTGCGCCGGCTGACCGGCGTCGGCACGCCCCGGAGCCTGCAGGGGCGGGCTCTTTCGGCCATTTGCGGACTGATCGGGCGCCTGACCGCGCTCTGGGGGCGTCTGACGGCCTCTTGGGACTTCCAATGGACGCCGGCAGGGCTGGTCGGCTCAATCGCTCATCGCCAAGCTGCCTGAACAGGTCGGCCCAGCGAACAGACTTCTTCCACGGGCTGCTCTAGTGTCCCGAATTGCAAGTCCGTTCGCAGTAGACCCAGAGTGACACGATAGCGGATCGGCCCGTATCGACAGGCAAACGGCGCGCGTGCAGCGGTGTCACAAGCACCCGCTACTGCGAAGCAACTTCGGACGCAGGACACTAGCTAGGGCGGTGCCGCGCCGTCGATACGCCCCAAGTCATGAGCGCTTTACACGGCGCGCGAAGGGGTTTCCGTGTGTTTCATAAACCATGTTACGAGCCGCCCGGTAGAAGGCGCGGGGCACTTTCACGCGAGCGCAGAAACTAACTAGCGCCAAAGGTATGGCAGATACCAACTCGGAGATATCCCGATCCTGCGATCCAATTTGAACTATTGCCTTGAACTCGACAGCGGCGGCCCCCGGACCGCAAGCACAGTGAACACCGCCCGCGGCGAATTGCCGTACCATATGAAGCGCCAATCCAATCATGGCCGGCCTGGCAGGCGGAAACGTGAATACGGCGAAATTGGGAAGTACGCCGTCATCTACTGCTTTCCGTTCGTAATTGGTCAACTCCTTTCGGTCCAAGATAGATATCACGTCAACAGCGGCGTGCTGCAACAGCGGCGGGACGTGCCCGCCGCGAACCGTCAGCGCTTCGATAAAGCCAGCGGCTTCGACACAGGCAAGACATGCATCGATACCGGGGGCGAAGATTGAATAGCCGGCGGCCGGGATGTTCTCTCCACATAGCCCGCAGGAACGCGCCTTACCATTTGTAGCCAGCCCCCAACTCTCACCGTCCAGCATCCGATCGCGCAGGTTCTTTAGTGATTGGTAGCGCTTCCAGCATGGATCGCAACGATGATGCGTAGGCGAGTCGCCGGAATCCTTCCGTGCTGGCTGCGGATTCTCTCCGCACGCCACGCACAGCCCGGCAGCATCCCGGCAGCATCCCGGCGTGCGAAGTCTTCACGTGACGGTTCAAGGCTCATGATGTGAGTGCTGCCTTTCGGCCACACAGCCTACACACGGGTTATGTGTTTGTTCAAGCGGCGGGGCGGCGTGCTCGATGAGCCTGCTGCTTGTCGGCCGCCCGGCGCCGACACTTGGCGCACAGCCTGCGGTCCGCCCGGTCCCGCTCGCCGCCGCACTCGTCGTACAACCCGGCCGCGAGGCGGTCACGGCGCCGCCCCCGCACGTCGGCCCGCAGAGCCTCCCGGTCGGGCGGATGCGCCGCCTGCCATCGTGACGCGGCACCAGCCTCGAGGCGCCGGCAGCGGGCGCGCTTGCCGCGGTCGGGGCGGTCGCGCTCGGCGCCGCAACGGGCGCACAGCCCCGGGGCGCGGAATCGGTCGCGTGCTCTCGGGGTTCCGGGGGGCAGGCGGCGCCGGCTGGCGTTGCGGATGGCGGGGTCTGGCGGGGCCGGGCGGGCGGCGGGCGGCGCCATCCGGCACGTCAGACACACGGGCCGGGCATCCGACAGTAGAACCCACGGCCGCAGAGAATGCACGGCTTGACGGGCGGAACCGGGGGCAGGTCGCGGTCCCGGTCCACAGCGACCATGAAGCCGCCCCCGGTATCGTTCCATGCACGCACGGCGCCGCCGTGGCGCCGAGTGGCCCTCGGGCGACGACTGGGACCTCGACCATCCGTTCGAGCGCCTGCTCGTCGACACCGCGGTCGCCCCGGACGCCGACGCCGTCGCCTGGATCAACCCCCGCCTCGAAGCGGGCGAGGTGCGCAAGGTGCTGACCGGCATCCCCGGCAAGACCGGCGTGGTCTATACGCTGGACCGCGAGACCGGCGAGTTCCTGTGGGCCAACCCGACCGTCGCCCAGAACGTGATCACCCGTATCGACGGCGCCACCGGCGAAGTGACCGAGAACGCGGAAGTCATCTTCTCGGCGCTGGGCCAGGAACGACTGGCCTGCCCGAGCTGGGCCGGCGGCAAGGACTGGGAGGCGGGCGCCTACAGCCCCCTGACCCACACCATGTACTTCCCGCTGCGCAACGCCTGCCAGCGGCTGCTGTCGACGACCGAGGGCGGCAGCACGACCTACATGCTCGCGGCCCGGCACCAGCTCGCCCCCGGCACCGACCAGCTCGGCACGGTGCGCGCCATCGCCGTCGACACCGGAGCCACCCGCTGGCTCCACGAGCAGCGGGCGGCGACCATGTCGCTCGTCGCCACCGGCGGCCGATTGATCTTCGGCGGCGACGCCAACGGCCGCTTCCGCGCGTTCGACCAGGACACCGGCGCGGTGCTGTGGGAGATCAACCTCGGCTCGCCGGTCAGCGGCTATCCGATCACGTTCGCGGTGGACGGCCGGCAGTACGTCGCGGTCGGCACCGGCACCGCCGCCAACGCCTCGATCAACCTGCGGATGACCCCGGAGCTGCGGCCGAGCTTCGGCAACAACCTGTTCGTGTTCGCCCTGCCTTGAGCGCGGTGCGGGCGCTCTCGGAGGCCTTCGCCCACGTCGTTCAGTCCCGCTCCTGCGCCGAGATGCTCGAGCAGACCATCCGCCGCTGTCAGAACCGCGCCATCGAGGCCGCCCAGGTCATCGAGGAGCTGATCGGCCTCGCCCGTGAGGTTACAGGTCAGGGGTGATCCCGCCTGTCCGCGTTGTCCGGCGGATGGGCTGGCCAGCCAGCGCGCCTGTCGCGTCACCGTCCCGTATCGCGAAACGACCGTTGACGAGCACATGCACCGTCCCCTCGGCCGGCTGTCGCGGGTGGTCGTAGGTCGCGCGATCGCGGATGCGGTCGCCGGCGAACACCGCGATGTCGGCGATGGCGCCGGCCCGCAGGTACCCGCGGTCGTCCAGGTGCAGGAAATCGGCGGCCAGACCGGTCATGCTGCGGATGGCGAATGGCATGGTGATGATCCGCTCATCGAGCACGAACTGGCGAAGCTTGCGCGTGAAGGCTCCGAATACGCGCGGGTGCGTGACGTTCTGCGTGGGGTACGGGGTGCGACCGTCAGTGCAGGTCATCATCCAGGCTTGCCGTGCCAGGTAGCGCGTGTTCTCGATGTCGTAGAGGTCGAGGTTCATCACCGCCGCGTTGCCGGCGGTGATGATGCGCCGCACCGCCGCGGGTATCGACAGCTCCCACTCGGCCGCCACCGCGGCGAGCGTCCGGCCGTTCAGCTCCGGCCGCGGGTCGGCGAACAGGAGCTTGTCGGCGCCCCCGCGGATCGCCAGCATCTCCCTTGTCTCGACGTCGAGCCGGCGAACAGTCTCGGGGTCGCGAAACCGTTCCAGCATGTCCTCACGGCCTCCGTTCGAGGCCCACCGCGGTATCGCATAGGCAGCCAGGCTCGACTGGGTCGCCGTGTAGACGTGCTGCGCCGCCGCCACCTCCACACCCCGCGCGCGCGCCTCTTCGATCAAGCGGGCCCCCTCGGGTGCGCGGCCGTAGTTGCTCGCCCCCTGCGCATTGAAGTGGCTGAAGATGACGCGCATCCCTGCGTCTTCACCGATCCGGATCGCCTCACGTATCGAGTTGAGATAGCCGACGCCCCGGTAGCTGGCACCGAGGTCACGATCGTGTGTGTCGTAGATACCGTCGAACGCCGCGGCGACGCGCGCCAGCTCGATGACCTCCTCGGTGGTCGCGTAGTATCCCGGAACGTAGAAGAGTCCGGTCGAGAGACCGAACGCTCCTTCGTTCATGGCCTGCCGCACCAGCGCGCGCATCTCGTTCAGCTCGGCCGCCGTCGGCGCGCGGTCAACCTCTCCGATCACCCGTTCCCGGATCTCGCCGTGACCCACGTAGGCGAACGCGTTCACCCCGATGCGGCCCTCGAGCCCCGCGAACACCTCGGCGACGTCGGGCGTACCTCCACCGTCTACCCCAATCGCCACCGTGGTGATGCCCTGATGGATGAACGGCAGCGCGTCCTGGCCGTAGTCTTCCGTCAGTTCAGCGTGTGAGTGCATGTCGATGAAGCCCGGCGTGACCATCAGCCCGTCGACGTCCACGACCACGGCAGCATCGAGGCCGGCTGCCGCCGCGTCACCGACAAAGCTGATCCGCTCCCCCACCACGCCGACGTCCTGCCGGCCCGGCGGCTGTCCCGAGCCGTCGTAGACGAAACCGCCGACCAGCAGGAGGTCTGCAGCCGGCTGGGAGCGAACGTCGCCGATCCACAACGCGGCCACCGCCACGGCGGCAAGTAACAACCGGTACCGTCGGCGTATGTCACAGTCGATAGGCATGACGGAGTCCTGACTAATCTAACGCCACTCACCGAACCACAGGCACGGCTTCCTTACCTCCCGGGGCACGGGTTGGTGCTCGGCCTGCTCGCCTGACGGCCTGCCCCCCGCCTCAGGGGGCGCCCAGCAGCGCGGCGGCCCGCTCGAGCTCGGCCGCGAGCGCTCCGAGCGCGGCGGCCGCGTGTCCGATCTGTTCCGACGCCTCCTCCCAGGCGCGCTGCTCGATCGCCTCGCGCACGCCCGGCAGGGTCTTCACCCCGTAGCCCGTGTAGAACCCCGGCGCGTAGATCTGGTGCCGGAACCACGGGCGGCGCGGCAGGCCCTCGTTGCGGGCGAGCCACCGTTCCGCCCGCGTCAGCATACGGTTGAGCTCCCGCCGGGCCTCGTTCGGGATTGCGCCCTCCTGCAGGGCGGCGCCGAGCGCGGCGTCGTATGCGGCAGCGGCATCCACCAAGCGGCGAGTCGCGTTCCGGAGCGGGGCGAAGTTGAGATACGGCACCGGCGCTTCGCGCGCCGGCGGTACGAAAGTCTGCGTGGGGTCGGCCGCGGCCCGGTACCGCCCGTCGTCCAGCAGTCGGTGGGTCCGCTCGGTCTCGTCGCGCAGGCCGTCGGCGAGCGCGGCCACCTCGTCGACGTAGCGCACGACGGTGTCGCCGAACGGCGCGAACGCGAACGGCAGCACGTCGGCTTCGGCCAGCCGCAGGACGGCGCGGCCGGCGGTGCGGGCCAGCGCCACCCCGTACTCGAAGGTCGGGTCGCCGAAGCGCACGTAGTGGTCGTAGGAGTCGTAGACCGAGTGGTACGAGCCGCCGCCGCTCTCGCCGCTGTACGAGAGGTTGAGCGACGCGATGCCGAGGTGCTGGAGAAACGGCGTGTAGTCGGAGCCCGAGCCGAGGGCCGCGATCCGGTGGTCCGCGGCCGCGTCGAGGTCGTCGCCCGCGCCGCGCACCAGGCGCCGGGCGTGGAGGCGCTCGAACACGCTGAGGCCGGTCTGCGGGTCCGTCACGTCCCGCGCGATGCCGTTGATGAAGCGCTCGAGCGAGTGCGATCCGCCCATGTTCAGGAAGCCGCGGCTGTTGCCGTCGGTGTTGATGTAGGCCGCCACGTTGGCCCGCAGCGTGTCCGCGTGCAGCTCCGCCCATTCCGTCGACCCGATGAGGCCCGGCTCCTCGGCGTCCCACGCCGCGAACACGATGGTGCGCTTCGGGCGCCAGCCGCCGGACGCGAGCGCGCCGATGGCCCGCGCCTCCTCCATCAGCGCCACGAGGCCGCTGATGGGGTCGCGCGCCCCGTTCACCCACGCGTCGTGGTGGTTGCCGCGCAGAATCCACTGGTCGGGCGCCTCCGCACCGGCGAGCTTCGCGATGACGTTGTAGGCCGGCTCCAGGTCCCAGTCGAACGCCACCTCCAGCTCCACCGCGGCCGGCCCCGGCCCGAGGTGATACGTCAGCGGCAGCCCCCCGCGCCACGCCGGCGGGGCCACCGGCCCGCCCAGCGCCCGCAGCAGCGGCTCGGCGTCGGCGTAGGAGATCGGCAGGACGGGGATGGCGGTGAGGGTCGGCGCCTCGTCGAGCGGGAGGCGCTCGGCCGACTCGGTCGCCCCGACGTTGGGCGTGAGGGGATCGCCGGGGAACAGCGGCATGTCGGCCACCGATCCGCGCTGCACCCCGCG
Organism: Vicinamibacterales bacterium; assembly: GCA_965215895.1. Taxonomy (GTDB): domain Bacteria; phylum Acidobacteriota; class Vicinamibacteria; order Vicinamibacterales; family UBA8438; genus JAJEEA01. Next base: position 249,227 of record CBDCEY010000005.1, read on the forward strand.
GTCCATGCGGTAGGGCCCGCCCGGGTAGACATCGCCCTGTCCGTATCCGTCGTCCCGCGGGTCCGAGTAGATGAGGCAGCCGATGGCCCCCCGCTCGGCCGCGACCTTCGGCTTGATGCCGCGCCACGAGCCGCCGTAGCGGGCGATGACGATCTTCCCCGCGACGTCGATGCCGCGGCGGGCCAGCTCGTCGTAGTCGGCCGGCACCCCGTAGTTGACGTATACCAGCTCGCCGGAGACCCGGCCGTCGATGGAGTAGGCGTTGTAGCTCGGGAGCTGCTCGTCGATCTGGCCGGAGGTCCCGTCCTCGGCCAGCACCGGCTCGGCCAGCGACGCGGTGTAGGGCGACGGAGCGGTCATCTCCAGCCGGCGGAAGCGCGGGGTCGGAAAGAGGACCTGAAACGTCTCGATCGCGGTCTCGTAGCCCCACTCCCGGAACCGCGCGGCGACGAACTCCGCCACGTCCTTCCCGAAGGGCGAGCCGACGTGATGGGGCCGCGAGCTGAGGTGCCGCATCCATTCCCGCAGGTTGTCGGGGCTGAGCGCCGCGTCGAAGCGCGCCTCCAGGGCGCGGTGCTCGTGCGCCCGCTCTTCGGTGAAGCCCGGCAGCGCCTCCTGGGCCGCCACCCCCGCCGGCTGGCACGCCAGCAGCAGTAGTCCGATGCCGCCGGCGCAGAGTCTCGAATACCGTCGCATATCACCTCCGAAACTGCTTGCTCAGGGCGAGCCCCTGCCGCTGGTAGGACGAGCCGATCGACGCCCCGTAGATCTTCTCCGGGACCTCCAGGAGCCGGCTGTAGACGACCCGGCCGACCACTTGGCCGTGCTCGATCACGAACGGCACCTCGTGCGCCCGCACCTCGAGCACAACCCGGGTTCCCTTGTCGTCCTCCCCGTACCCGAACCCCGGATCGAAGAAGCCCGCGTAGTGAATCCTGAACTCGCCGACGGACGGATCGAACGGCACCATCTCGGCGGCGCAGTCGGGCTGCACGACCACCCGTTCGCGCGAACCCAGGATGTAGAAGTCTCCGGGGTTCAGGATGAGGCGGTCTCCGGGGAGGTCCCGGATCTCGTCCCAGAAGGCGTCTGGATCGTAGTGACCCACCCTGCGCATGTCGATGAGGGGAGCGTTCTTCCGGCCGCGGTAGCCGACGACGTCCGCCCCTTCCCTCCCCCGGAGGTTGACCGAGAGCTTCAGGCCCTTCTGGATGTCCGCCGGCGCCGGACCGTCGTCGTCGAGGATGAGGTTCTTCGCCTGGTTCAGGCGCTCGAGCAGGCTGTCCGTCGGCGGCGGCTTGCCCCGCACGAACCGCAACTGCGACAGCCGCACCCCCTGTTGCACGATGACCGAGAACGTCCGCGGGACGATCTCCGCGAACAGCGGCCCCGAGTAGCCGTCCGGCACGCGCTCGAACTCGACTCCGCCGTCCGTAATCAGGCGCGTGAACACGTCGAGCCGGCCGGTGGTGCTCTTCGGGTTGGCCTTCGCCGACACCCCCCGCGGCAGCCGAAGACGCTCCATCAGTGGCGCGAGGTAGACGCACCCCTTCTCGAGCACCGTCGGCGACGACAGGTCCAGCTTGGCCATGGACAGCGTGTCGAGCTTGCGTTCCACCCTGGAATCGTGGCCCGGCAGGAAGCTGGCCTGCAGGCGGTAGGCGACCGCCCCCAGGCGGAGATCGAGGCTCGCCGGCTGAATCTGGTCTTCGGCGAGCTGCTCGGTCGCAGCGATGCGGCCATCGTGATAGAGGGTCTTGATCCGCTGGTACGGCAGGACTCCTGTCGATACCGCGGGGAGTTCTCTGGGGAGTTCTCTCCGCGCCAGTTCCGGGAACAGCACCGTTGCGTGGTCCTCCGCTTCGCCCATCTCTCACATCTTCCCCGGCCGGGTGTCAACGACGATCGGCCCGGTCGTGCAGCTCCTCCCGCGTCGGCTTGCGACCGTCGACCCACTCCAGCTTTCGCGGTTCCGGCACCCGCCCGAAGAAGCGATTCATCGCAACGTCGTACTCGTCTTCGCAGCGTCGCATCCTCTCGAGTTGCGCGGCAATCCACTCCGGTGCGCTACGCCCGTTCTCCGCCGCCCGAACCACCACCCATCGGGCGAGATCGTCGGGCAACGCAATGGTGACGCTCTCCATAGTGATCCTCCGGACTTCCCCGAACCCGGAATAGTGTGACACGGAATCCGGCGTCGCCCGGACGCCGCCGACCGCCCCGGCGCGGCGCGCTCCCGCCGACTACGTTCGAGCCACCGCCCCCGCGCCCGCCGGAACACCCGCCCGTGCTACGCTTGGGGCCGTTCGAACAGACGGATCGCAGGAGGAGACGGGGGATGCGAGCAGGGGTGCTGTTGGGCGTGCTGTTGATGGCCGCGTGCGGCGGCGAGGCGGAGCCGGAGCCGGCGGCCGAGCCGGAAGCGTCGGCGAGCGCGGGGATGATCGAGCGGCTCGACCCGGCGTTCGACGCGCTGGTGCCGGCCGACGCCGTGATCGAGGAGCTGGCCGGCGGGTTCGGCTTCACCGAGGGGCCGGCGTGGGTCGACGACGACGGCGGCTTCCTGCTGTTCAGCGACATCCCGAACAACCGCATCGTCAAGTGGACCCCGGACGGCGCCGTCAGCGACTTCCTGGCGCCGGTCTACGAGGGCGAGCACGAAGAGGGGCGGCTGGTCGGCTCGAACGGCATCACCGTCGACCCGGACGGGAACGTGGTCTTCACCGAGCACTTCAACGGCCGCATCTCCCGGGTCGCGGCGGACGGGACGCGGAGCGTGGTCGTCGACAGCTACGACGGCGGGCGCCTGAACAGCCCCAACGACCTCGACTACCACTCCGACGGCTCGCTCTACTTCACCGACCCGCCCTACGGGCTGCCGAGCCCGGAGGCGCGGGAGCAGGACGTCAACGGGATCTACCGGTTGAGCCCCGACGGCGAGCTCGCCCGCCTCGCCGAGCAGACCGGTCCCAACGGGATCGCCTTCTCGCCCGACGAGTCGCGCCTGTACGTGGCGGACAGCAGCACGCAGCAGTGGAGGGCGTACCCCGTGGCCGAGGACGGCACCCTCGGAGAGCCCGAAGTGCTGCTCGACGCCAGCGGCTCCGAGGAAGGCGGCGCGGCCGACGGCCTGAAGGTCGACGAGCAGGGCAACCTGTGGGCAACGGGTCCCGGCGGGGTCTGGGTGATCGCGCCGGACGGGCGGCATCTCGGGACGATCAAGCCGGACCTGGTCCCGGCCAACGTGGCGTGGGGCGATGCGGACCGGCGCACGCTGTACATGACCGCCCGCACCGGGCTGTACCGCATTCGCGTGAACGTGGCCGGCGACCGATAGGAGCCTCCGTCGCATAACGGCGCGAATTCCGGAGGACCTCGTCGGGCGGACAGCCGAGCCGCCGGGCGACGATTTCCGAGCCGAGGTTTCGGCGCGGGACCCGCCGGCAGTAGAGAGCAAGGAGCGCGTTGCGAAAGCTGCGTTTGCGACAAGGCGCGACGAGGGGCACATTTGGCAGGTGTGACCGCGGAGCCCGGCAACTCCGCGGAACAACGCAGTAGAGGCAGGATGCATCGCGGTCGACAGCCGCGAGGCCTCTTGCCACAGGCTTATGGGAGGTCGACCATGCGCTATACCTGTGTCGCGGCGTTGGCGGCGGCGTTGACCATCGGACTCGCGGCAGCACCGGTTGCCGCCCAGGAGACCGACGCGGGCTGGGTCCCCGAGCGGACGCCGTGGGGCCACCCGGATCTGCAGGGCGTCTGGGACCAGACCACCGGCACCCCCCTCGAGCGGGCGGCGGACGCCAGCGGCCGCGAGTTCCTGACCGAGGAGGAAGCGGCGGAACGCGAGCGGCGGCGGTTCGCGGCCTTCGACGCGGCCCCGCGGCAGGGCAACCCCGGCAACTACGGCTCGCAGTGGCGCGACGGGTCCCGCAACGCCCTGACGCGCACGTCGCTGATCGTCGATCCGCCGGACGGGCGCATCCCCGCCCTCACGCCGGCGGCGGAGCGGCGCGCGGCCGAGAACCAGGCCCGCCGGCGCGACCATCCCGCCGACTCGTGGACCGACCGCAACCTGTGGGAGCGCTGCATCACCCGCGGCACGCCTCGGGTCCCCAACAACTACAACAGCAACATCCTGATCCTCCAGACCCCGAACTCGGTGGTGCTGCTGAACGAGATGATCAACGAGACGCGCGTGGTCAGCCTCGACGGCCGCCCCCACGTCGGGTCCGGGGTGCGCCTGTGGAACGGCGACTCCCGCGGCCGCTGGGAGGGCGACACGCTCGTCGTCGAGACCACCAACTTCAGCCCCAAGCAGGTGTTCCGCGGACTCCCCGTCGACGGCCTGCGCCTCGTCGAGCGGTTCACCCGCACCGGGCCGGAGCGGATCGACTACGAGATGACCCTCAGCGACCCCGCAACGTATACGCGCGACTGGACCGTCGTGCTGCCGATGATCGCCAACGGCGGCGGGATGTTCGAGTACGCCTGTCACGAGGGGAACTACGGCATGGAGGGGATCCTCGCGGGGCATCGCGCCGAGGAGCTGGCGAGCCAGTGACCCGCGACTGCCTGCGCTCGCCACACAGAGCGCGAGGGCGCCCGCTGCAAACGTCGATTCGACGCGGTCCAGCGACCGGCCCGGGAAACCGGTCCGGACCGCCCCGAGCATCACCATGGACATCGTGGACACGGATCGACGACGGGCGATCATGTCCCCGATCAAGGGGCGCGACACCCGCCCCGAGACCTGCGAGCCCCGACTGGCGCCCGGACCGCGCTGGCGGCCCCGCTCGAGCGGATCCGCATCGGACGCTCCGCTTCAGGACAGCCAGTTCTCCACCGTCAAGCTCGGCACCCGGTGGAAGTGGCTCGTGTTGCCCGTGACCACGATCAGTCCCCGAACGAGCGCAATCGAAGCGATCCTGATATCTGCGTCGCCGATCGGCGTTCCCCGGCGCTCGAGTTCTGCGCGTACTTCTCCGTATCGCCTGGCCGCATCGGCATCGAAGGGCAACACAGGCAGGCCGGATACGACGCGATCTTCGACCTCCTGCGTCAACCGGCTTGAGCCCTTCTTCTTCGCACCGAAGATCAAGTCGCCCAGGGTGATGCTGGACGCGAACTGCGCGGCCGCGGGCACCGAGGCAATCCTCGCTTCCAGGCTGCGTGACGGCTTGCGTTTCATCAGGTTGCTGAGGATGTCCGTATCCAGCAGGTACATCACCGCTCCAAGCGCCGACCGGCGTCGCCGCGCCGACTCCCGTAGATCTCCTCGACCAGCGCGTCAACTTCCTGATCGTCGATATCACCCCACGCTCCGGCCAGCGCCAGCGCGCCTTCCGGACGCAGCCATCCCCGGGCCAGAGCTTCCAATTCCCGCATCAGCGCACCTTCGTTCCTGATGTTGCCGGCGGCGTCGAGATGAACGGCCTTGTCGAGCGCCCGGACGACCACGGGCTTGGGCACGTTGCGGAGACGCTCCAGGAACGCTGCGAGGGCCGGAGCCCGGTCGGCGTACATCGTCCACAGGACAATGCAATACGGACCCGAACTGCCAATCAGCTCGTCACCCAGCAGCTGCAGGACTCTGGCGCGCGGCCTGAACCGCTGGCTGATCTCCATCGACGTCACCGGTTCTCCCGAGGCCATCGCAACGCTCAGCCGTTCGCCGGCAGCCGTGAATTCAGGGCATCGAATGCGCGCTGGAAACGTTCAAGCTCCGCGTCGCTCAGTTCGCCCGCCAGCGAACCGAGGTTCTCTGACAAGTAGCGCGCCGGTCGGTAGTGATTAAGGCTCGCGTTGTCCGGAAGCGGATGCTCGGCCAAGTGATGTTCAAGACGCCGCAGGATCCGGGGATGAGCGCGTGACAGATCATCGAGCGCCACCGACGACCCGAACGCGCCATTCAAGAGTTTCAGATAAAACGCCGGCTCGAACATGTCCTCGACATCGGCCTCGTTGCCTTCCGTGTAGGTCGCATACGTGAAGACGTTCCCCTTCGCGAGGAGCTTTCTCTTGTACAGGTTCTCGATGTTCTGCCGGTCCTTCATCTGGTAGTCGATGAGGACCGCAACGTTCAGTCTCGTCTGAGCCCCGATCAGCGCGACGAAGGTCGGAACCTTGTCCGAACTGCCGACCGGAGTAATCGTCCACGCCGCGTTCAAGCCGGGCCTGCCCCTTTCCTGGAGCAGGGCCGACATGGTCTGGATATACAACAGATCAGACACGCCTTCCACCACGAGGCAGTTCGGTCCGATGAAAAGTGTCTGGTGAATTTCGTAGCCAAGAGCGCCCTGAAGCGGGAACAGGCTGTCCGGTGTGGCTTCCAGAATCTCTGTCGTGACCCGGGTGCCCTGCTGGTTGTCCGGAAGATCCTGGTTGGAAGCCGACTCGATGCTCAGATCCTGGACGATGCGTACACGATCGAACTGTCCAGGGTCGACCATGAACGGCGAGTGTGTCGTATAGATGAGCTGGTGGCAGGGCTTGAGTTCTTCCTCGAAATAGCGCAGAAGGTCTGCCTGGGCTCTCGCATGCAGGGACAGACCGGGTTCATCAAGGAGGAGAATGAGTTTTTGGCCTTCCTTCCTGAGCTTCGAGTACCAGGCGAGAAAGGAGAAGAACCAGACGAAGCCCCGTGAGCGGGTTCCGAGGCCCGTGCTCACCATGTGCCTGGTGTCCTGCACTCGGCCCCAGATGTTCATGCCGCTGGTCATCCCTGGGCCGTCTTCGGGCTGTGCGGGTCGAATATCGAACTTCATCCGCAGATGCCGATTCTGTGACCAGTACTTCAGAACCGTCTGCGTCAGCCGGTTTTCGGCCGCCTCGAGCCTGGCGATCAGTGCTTGTGTCTTTCCGGGCTGTACCAGCTTGTCGAGATCCAGGCCGGCAAGCGAGATCAGGCCAAGGAGCGGGTTGTCCGGGTCTTCAAGAGCGTTGCTTGCCAGGCGGTTCCTGAGCGCATCCAGATTGTCCTGTCCTTTCATCTGGTAGTATTCGTCAAAATAGAGAAACCCCGGGATACGTTTCCGCAGGATAGTAGTTTGGATGACATGAGCGACATCATGGTCCGACATCTCCTGCAGCTTCGGAGTGAGCGTCCGCACAGCCTCGGTCTGTTCGCCGTTGGCCAGTACGCCTGTCATTTCGCTGACAGACGTGCATGCAAGTACGGTCGTGGCAATCGGATCGGGAAGGCCCGCACTCTTGACGAGGTGGCGAATCGCCTTCTCATCATCGACGTTCAACCCTGAGAACGCCAATGCGTTTGAGTAGCCCTTGCGAAGAACCACGCTTGGCTTGTCGTCGCGAAAACAATCGGGGCCGTAGGATTCCTGTACTGCTTCGATGTCGGCGGCTTCCAGCGCGTATGAAGTGCGAACCACCGAAGCCGCCTCCCGGCTGCCGGCGTTGACGGCATCCTCGTAGTCGCTCACCGCTTGACGAGGATAGTCCTCGGTGACATCGAACGTGCCCTGTGACTCGATGACCGGATTCAAGCGGTACAACGCCTTGAGCAACGCCGTCTTGCCCGCTTCGTTCTTGCCAACGAGACAGGTCACATCGCCGATATCGAACTCCGTGGAGTCCCGGATACTCTGGAATTCCGTGATGTGCACCTTGGTGAGCTTCATCTCTGTGTTCCCGTCCGCGATCAAGAGCCGGAGTCCACGAGGCGATTCGACGGGTCGACCTCCTCGTAGCGGCGCTGGGGTCGTCGATTAACCCCAGCTCCCGCAGCGGCTCCAGCACCGCGTTTTCAGGTCTGGCCTTGTCGAGGCCCGTGGCCGACGTCGCCTTCACGCTAACGGAGACCTTGCCAGCGACGTCGGCGAGGTTGGCGAGAGCGTTCCAGGCGGCGAAGAGGTCGTCCCGGCCTGCAGTGAACGAAATGATGGGGTCGCCGGGCTTCTCTCCGATGGCCCGCTTCCAATCGTCGCCGGCATCCGGCTTCTCACGCACTGTGGTCTCACCCCCGGTCTCCGAGTAGCTGCCGGCTTGACCGGTGGACGCACCGCCTGCGGCGACTGTCGTGACGACGGGCCTCTCGGGCAGGGCTGCAGGCAAGATGAGAAACCCCGCGTCCAGGTCGATTTCGTCGTCGGCGACGGCTCGGTCGAAGGCGATGCGGCTCCGGTCGAGTCGGTATCGGCCGTCGTCGCCGAGTTCCGGTCGTCCGGTCGCGTACCCGAACAGGCCGGTCTCCACGCCCCGCGCGATCGCCTTGCAGACCACGTCGTCGGATTGCAGCCGCAGGAACCCGAGGAACGAAAAGAAGCCGGCAACCACGGTGTCGGGCGGCACACCGGGTTCGCTAGACTCGTCCGTGCCGAGCCTGAACAGCTCGACGATCTTCTCCGGCGCGACGGTTCCGAAGATCCGGCGCTGGACGGTCGTCAGCAGTTCCATCAGGCGCTGGTGGATCTGAGCGCGCTTCCTGTCGTCAAGGGTCGTCTGAAGCGGCCGGCCACCCACGCCGACGACATCGAGGGAAAGGGCGCCCTCACCCGTGGACGGCAACCAGACTTCGTCGTACAGCTTGAACAGGGAGGACTCCGCCGCCGCCTGTTCCGTGCTGGCGCGTTCCTTGAGCTGGCTCGTCTGGGCATCGGTGAGGTTGTGCTCGAACCACCAGTCTCGCACGCGCTCAATGGCGAGCTGATAGCGAACGGCGCGGCGCAGGGTCTCGACCTGGTCGGTGGCCGGCACGGCCCAGCCGAGGCCGTTCCGAAACTCGTGCGGCCGGCTGCCACAGTTCTTGCAGAGATATTCGGGGGACAGCACGGCCTCATCGAGCTCGCCGTTCGCCTGCCTGACGCGCAGCTCCGCGCCCGACCCCAGCGGGCGGGCGTCCTCGATGATGACGGCGTCGATGAAATGATCGGGCAGCGCGACGCGGCGACCCACAAGGCCCTGTAGAGGGGAAACGTCCGGCATCGCCGTAGATGATACGCGTACCCGACCTGGAGGCCACACCGCTCGCGCCGCTGTCGATGGTCGAATCGCGGCGCCCACAGTCGCGAACAGCATTCGTACAGGCTCGATGCAGCCGAGGTTCAAGGCGGCGCGACGGAGGGTCACGCCGTCGGCGCTACAATGCACTCCTGATCGTCCGGCACTCAGGAGATCCTTCGATGCCTCAACCGTCTCTCTCGATATCGTCGGCATTGGCCGCCATGTTCACCCTGTCGGCCCTCGCACCGCCGACGACCGCGGCGCAGGCGCCGAGAATCGCCGACTTCGAGCCCGTGACCGACGCCATGCTCCAGAACCCCGCGCCGGAGGACTGGCTGATGTGGCGGCGAACCCTGGACGCCTGGGGCTACAGCCCCCTCGACCGGATCGACCGGTCGAACGTCGCCGACCTGCGCCTGGTCTGGACCCGGGCCCTGACCCCCGGCAGTCAGCAGGGCACCCCCCTCGCCTACCGCGGGATGCTCTACATGCCGAACCCCGGCGATGTCATCCAGGCCATCGACGCCGCGACCGGCGACCTCGTGTGGGAGCACCGGCGCGACCTGCCCGACGACATCTACGACCACGTCGGGCGGCTCGCCGTCACCAACCGCAACGTCGCCCTCTACGACCGGCTGATCATCGACACGAGCGCCGACAACTTCGCCTTCGCTCTCGATGCGGCGACCGGCGAGCTGGTCTGGGAGACCCGCATCCTCGACTACCGCACCCACCCCGCGACGCACAGCGCCGGTCCCATCATCGCCGGTGGGAAGATGATCTCGGGACGAAGCTGCCGGCCGGCGGGGGGACCCGAGGCCTGCGTCATCACCGCCCACGACGCCCTCACCGGGGCCGAGCTGTGGCGGCGGCGCACCACCCCGGCCCCCGGCGAGCCCGGCGACGAGACGTGGGGCGGGGTGCCGGACGCCGACCGCAAGCACGTCGGGAGCTGGATGCCCCCCAGCTACGACCCCGAGCTGAACCTGATCTACGCCGGCACGTCGGTCACCTCGCCAGCCCCGAAGTTCATGCTCGGCGGCGCCGACCTCGCGCACCTGTACCACAACTCGACCCTCGCCCTCGACGCCGACACCGGCGAGATCGTCTGGCACTACCAGCACCTGAACGACCACTGGGACCTCGACCACCCCTTCGAGCGGATGCTGCTCGACACCGCGGTCGCGCCCGACCCCGACGCCGTGAGCTGGATCAACCCGCGGCTGCGGCCGGGCGAGGTCCGCCGGGTGATGACCGGCGTGCCCGGCAAGACCGGCGTCGTCTACACCCTCGACCGCGAGACCGGCGAGTTCCTCTGGGCCACGCCGACCATCGCGCAGAACGTGATCACCCACATCGACGGGGCCACCGGGGCGGTCACCGAGAACGGCGAGGTCACGTTCAGCGCCCTCGGGCAGGAGATGCTGGTCTGCCCCACCTGGGCCGGCGGGCGCGGCTGGCAGGCCGGGGCCTACAGCCCCCTGACGGGGGCGATGTACTTCCCGATGCGAAACACCTGCGCGCGCATGCTGTCGACGCTCGACAGCGGTTTGCGCACCTACGCCCTCGCCGCGCGGCACCAACTCGCGCCCGGCACCGACATGCTCGGCACGGTGCGCGGTATCTCGGTGGAGACGGGGGCGACCACCTGGCTCTACGAGCAGCGGGCAGCCACCTGGTCGCTCGTAGCGACGGGCGGCGGGCTCGTGTTCGGCGGCGACGTCAACGGGCGGTTCCGCGCGTTCGACCACGAGACCGGCGAGGTGCTGTGGGAGATCAACCTCGGGTCGCCGGTCACCGGCTACCCCATCAGCTTCGCGGCCGGCGGCCGGCAGTACATCGCGGTCAGCACGGGCAGCGCGGCCCAGTCGTCGACCCAGCTCCGCATCACCCCCGAGCTGCGGCCGAGCGCGGGCAACAACCTGTTCGTGTTCGCCCTGCCTGAGTAACCACTGGATGCGTCCGGCCCTGATGGCGTGCGACAGCCCGCCGGTCGAGTCACGTCGCGCCGTGGTGCTGGCCGCGCAGAACGGTGAACCGGACGGCCGCTCGGGGGAATCGAGTGTGACGAACCCGCCCTACGTGCATCTGGCAGTTGCCCTGCCCGTCGTGCTCTTCGTGTGGTTCTGCACGATGATTCCAGCCGTCTCCGGCGGCGAAGTCCTCGTCTGGGAAACTGCGTGGCTGCCGCAACAGGGCATCGACCTCGACTTCGTAGTCGACGGCCTGAGTCTGCTGTTCGCCTTGCTGATCACGGGGATCGGCGCGTTCATTTTCCTCTTCGCCGGCGAGTACATGAAGGGCTATCGGCATCGCGGCCGGTTCACTCTTTTTCTCGTCAGTTTCATGCTGGCGATGCTCGGCCTGGTGCTGGCCGACAACCTCGTCGCGCTGTTCGTCTTCTGGGAGCTCACCACGATCACCTCGTTCCTGCTCATCGGCTACTCGCATGAGAACGCCACGGCCAGGCGCTCCGCTCTTCAAGGGCTGCTCGTAACCGGCGCGGGTGCCCTGGCGATGCTGGCCGGCTTCGTCGTCCTGGGCCAAGCTGTCGGCACCTTCAGCCTGCGGGAGATGCTGGCCGACCAGGAGACGTTCGCCGATCACCCCCAGTACACGGCGGTCGTCGTTCTGGTGTTGCTCGGAGCCTTCACGAAGTCTGCGCAATTCCCGTTTCACTTCTGGCTGCCGAACGCGATGGCGGCCCCGACGCCGGTCTCGGCCTACCTGCACTCGGCGACGATGGTCAAGGCCGGCGTGTTCCTGCTGGCCCGCCTGACCCCGCTCCTGGGCGGAACCGAGCTCTGGATGGCGACGCTGACCGCCGTGGGAGCGGTGACGGCGGTGTACTCGGCGTTCGTGTCGCTGGGCAAGTCCGACTTGAAACAGGTGCTGGCCTACACCACGATCATGGCGCTCGGCGTGTGTGTCATGTTCCTCGGATCGCCGCCCGTCGCGGGGCAGGGCGAGCCGTCGCGGGGAGTCCTGGCGGCACTCGCATTCCTGGTCGCGCACGCCCTCTACAAGGCGGCCCTGTTCATGGTCGCCGGGACAATCGAGAAGGCAACCGACACCCGCGACCTGACGCAGCTCGGGGGGCTGAGGAGGGCCATGCCCGTCACGTTCGCCGCCGCGGTGGCCGCGTCCGTTTCGATGGCCGGCGTGCCGCCCTCGGTCGGGTTCATCGGCAAGGAGCTCCTGTACACCGTCGGCTTCGCGCCCGACGCCGCCGCCTATCTGCCGTGGGCGGTGTTCTTCGCCGCCGCGCCGATCGCGACCGTTGCGATGGTTCTTGCGATCAGGCCGTTCTTCGGCCCGCGCCCCGACTACCGCAGGCCGGGGCAGGAAGGCCATTGGGCGCTCTGGTGCGGGCCGGTCGTGCTCGGTGCGGTCGGAATCTACTGGGGGCTGTCACCGGAGTTCCCGTTCATGAGCCTGCTCGTGCCCGCCGAAACGATGGTGACCGGGCAGCCCTTGCCTGTCGACCACGCTCCCTGGCACAGCACGGGCGAGGCCCTGGCGCTGACCCTCGTGACACTGGCCGCGGCGGTTCTCGGATTCTGGAAGCGGGCAGCGGTCACGCAAGCGCTCGCCGGTTGCAGGAGACTGGTTCCGTTCAGCGGTGACCGCGCGTACGACGCGGCCATGAACGGCATCGCCGCCGTCGCAGCCTGGCAGACCCGCCGGCTGCAGTCCGGCGTCCAGCGGCACTATCTGCTGATCGTATTCGCCACGCTCGGGCTGAGCCTGGCCGTGACTCTCTGGATCAAGAACGTGGTCCCCTGGCCCGTGCGGTTGGCGCAAGCAACGTTCCTCGATTGGTCGCTCGCCGCCCTGGTTGCCGCGGCGTCGGTCGTGATCATCCGCTCCAGGTCCCGTCTGCTCGGGATTTGCGCGCTCGGCGTGGTGGGGGTTGCCACGGCGCTGATCTTCCTCACCTTCGGGGCCCCGGACGTCGCGATGACGCAATTGATCGTCGAGACGCTCGTCACGGTGATCGCCGCCATCGTGCTGCTCAAGCTTCCGGACTTCAGAAGCGAGATCTGGCCCTCGCGACTCGCGCGATTGCGCAACGGCATCGTCGCCGTCACGGTCGGGGTCAGCGTCACCCTGGTCCTGCTCGCCGTAACGGCGTCCCCTCCCCAGCCGGATCTCAGAGAGTACTTCGAGCGCACAGCCGTGCCGGGCGGTCAGGGTCGGAACATCGTCAACGTGATACTCGTGGATTTCCGTGCACTCGACACCATGGGGGAGATTGCAGTGCTCGCGATCGCGGGCGCGGCGGTCTTCGCCCTGCTGCTGCCCGGGCCCCGGCGGCGGGAGGGCGTTCCGCAGCCGGACACGGGGGGAGCGGTAGCGCGCGCCCAGGCGTGGCGCGGCAGCATCATGAACACGATGATCCTGCGGGAAACCACTCGCCGGCTGGTCCCGTTGATTCTCGTGTTCTCCGTGTTCCTGCTGCTGCGGGGCCACGAGCAACCCGGCGGCGGCTTCGTCGGCGGGCTGGTCGCGTCGATCGCGTTCAGCCTGCACGCTTTCGTCTTCGGCCCGCAGGCGGCTCGCGGGATATTGCGCGCGGACCCCCGCGTTGTCGGCGCCGTCGGTCTGGCCGTGGCAATCGCATCGGGCTTCGTCGGATCGATCCGGGACGCCGCCCCGTTCCTGACCGGCCAATGGGGAACCCTGGCGGGGCTGAAGATCGGCACGCCGGTGATGTTCGACGTCGGGGTCTACCTCGTCGTCATCGGTGTCGTGCTGACCTTCGTCATCGGCATCAAGGAGCAGTAGCCCGCGAGCCGGGCGGCAGGGACAATCAACGATGGAGCCAATCGTCGCGGTGCTGGTCGGCGTCCTGATGGCGGCAACCGTCTACCTGATGCTCAGCCGCAACTTCGTGCGATTCATCTTCGGGCTGGCGCTGCTCTCCCACGCCGCCAATCTCGTGATCTTCGCCAGCGGAGGCATGACGCGCGGCCGGCCGCCGATGATTGCGCCGGGAGAGTCCGCGCCCCTCCCGGACATCTCGAACGCCGTGCCGCAGGCGTTGATGCTCACCGCGATCGTGATCTCCTTCAGCCTGCTCACGTTCACGCTGGTGCTCGCCTTTCGGACCTATCAGGAGCTGGAGACCGTGGACACCGACCGCATGCGCGCCGCGGAACCCTCGTCGGCGGACGCAGGGGCGGATGCGGGACTGAGGGCGGTCGATTGAACTGGCTGCTGGTCTGTCCGATCGTGATTCCGTTGGCTGCGGCCGTAATCGGCTTTGCAGGCCGCGGCAGCGAGAGGACGCAACGAGCCGTGAGCCTCGCCGGCGCCGTCGGCCTGTCGGCCGTGGCCGCGGGCCTGCTGTCGACCGTGTGGCGAGACGGTATCGCGTCGGTCCAGATCGGCCGGTGGCCGGCGCCCTACGGCATCACGCTGGTGGCGGATCACCTGAGCGCGGCGATGGTTGCGGTCTCCGCCCTGATCGGACTGGCCACCGTGATCTACGCCTTCGGAGACACCCGGCACGGCCAGCTATCCAATGCTCTGCATCCTTTGTTGCACGCACTGCTGGCGGGCGTGTGCGGCGCGTTCCTGGCGGGAGACATCTTCAATCTCTACGTCTGGTTCGAGGTCATGCTCATCGCCTCGCTGGCCCTGCTGGTACTGGGAGGCAGCCCCGCGCAACTGGATGGAGCCGTGCGCTACGCCGCCCTCAGCCTGATCGCGACGACACTGCTGCTGAGCGGCATCGGACTGCTGTACGGATTGACGGGCACGCTCAACATGGCCGACCTGCACCTGCGCGTGCAGGAGGTCGAAGACCAGGGGCTGCTCACCCTGGTCGCCATGGTGTTCATCGTCGCGTTCGGCCTGAAGTCGGCGGTATTCCCGCTCTTTTTCTGGCTTCCGGCCAGCTACCACACGCCGCAGACCGCGGTTTCGGCCGTATTCTCCGGCCTGCTGACGAAGGTCGGCGTCTACGCGCTGATGCGTTTCTTCACGCTGATCTTCCGGCACGACGTCGGGTACACGCACGAGTTGCTGCTCTGGGTGGCGGGCCTGACGATGGTCACCGGCGTCCTCGGGGCCGCCTCGCAGACCGAGCTCAGGCGCATTCTGTCGTTCCACATCATCAGCCAGATCGGATACATGATCCTGGGCCTCGCGCTCTTCACGACGCTCGGGTTGCTGGGCGGCATCTTTTACGTTATCCACCACATCATCGTGAAAGCGAACCTCTTCTTCGTTTCGGGCGCCGTCAATCGACTGGCCGGATCAACCGATCTTCGGACGCTCGGCGGGCTCTACCGCGACAAACCGCTGCTCGCGGCGCTGTTCTTCGTGCCGGCGTTCTCGCTGGCGGGCTTCCCGCCGCTGTCCGGCTTCTGGGCGAAGCTCCTCCTGATCCAGGCCTCGGTCGAGCGCGATGAATTCGTCCTCGCGGGGGTGGCGCTGGTCGTGGGTTTGCTGACGGTCTTTTCGATGACCAAGATCTGGCTCAACGCCTTCTGGAAGGCTCGCCCGGACGAGGCCGGGCCGACCCCCTCGTTCTCGCCGCAGCGGCGGTGGCTGCTGCTGGCTCCCATTGCGACACTGGCGACCATCACCCTGGCAATCGGTCTCTACCCCCGGCCTCTCTACGTGCTGGCGGAACGAGCCGCCACCGAGCTGATGGACCCCTCGATCTATGTCGAAGCCGTGCTCGACCGGGACACTGTTGCGGTAACCGCTCCCGGTTACGGAGACGACGCGGAATGAAGCTCTTCCAAATCAACCTGCTGCTCGCCGGCGGCTGGTGCGCCTTGTTCGGGACCTTCGACCTGGGGACCTTCGTCTGGGGCTTCCTCCTGGCGTTCGCGGCCTTGAGCCTGTCGAGCCCCATGTTCGGCCAGACCGCCTACTTCAAGCGCGTTCTGATGTCGGCCCGTCTGGGGGCCTACTTCCTGTATCAGCTCACGGTCTCGGGCTTGCATGTCGCCTGGGACGTGATCACGCCCGCGCACCGATCGCGCCCGGCCATCGTCGCCGTGCCGCTGGACCTCGAGGAGCCGATACAGATCACGGTGCTGGCGAATCTCATCTCGTTGACGCCCGGTTCGCTGAGCCTCGACGTCAGCCCGGACGGGAAGACGCTGTACGTGCACGAGATGTTCGCCGACGATCCGGACGAGACGCGCAGGAGGATCAAGACGGGCTTCGAGCGCCTGGTCCGGGAGGCCATGCAGTGACGGACCTCGCGGAGCACTCGCAGATCGTCAGGTGGGCGGTCGACGTCACGACGGTCCTGACCGTGCTGGGGCTGGTCTTCTCGTTCGTACGCCTGATAAAGGGACCGAGCCTGCCGGATCGCGTCGTATCGATCGACCTCATCACCGTGCTGGCGGTCGCTATCGCGGGCCTCCTGGCAATCACGCACAGCGAGCCCGACTTTCTCGACATCGCCGTGGCGCTGGCGCTGGTGGCCTTTCTGGCGACGGTCGCCTTCGCCTGGTATGCCGAGCGCACGACCGAGTTGCTCAATCGCGACAGAGGGGCCACCGAAAGGGTGGAAAAACCCGATGGCAGGTGACATTCCGTGGTCGGACCTGATCGTTGCCGCCTGCCTTCTGACCGGAGGCTTCTTCCTGTTCGTCGCCGGACTCGGCATCTTGCGCCTGCCGGACGTGCTCATTCGCATGCACGCCTCCACGAAGGCGGGCACGCTGGGCGTTGGCCTGGTGTTCGGCGCAGCAGCCCTGTACTTCGGGAATACGGCCGAGACCGCAATCGCCGCCCTGACGGTCATATTCCTGCTGCTAACGGCTCCGGTTGCCGCCCACGCGATCGCGCGCGCGGCGTACCGGATGAATGTCCCGCTGTCGGACAGGACGCATATCGACGAGTGGAAGGGGAGGTACGGCAGGGATGGGGAGGGCCCGACCGACGGCACCGGCACGCCATAGCTGCCTTCGCTGACCCGCACTATTCCCGAGGTTGTCGAATCGGTCACGGTCCGGGCGTGATCGTCGGGCGAAGGAAGTCTTCGGAGAGGTGGTTTGGTAGGTGGCAGCGACGACACGTTGGCGGCCGACGCAGTGCGGGTTTCGCGACGTCGTAGCCGGAGTCGCGACGGGCCCTCGTGGTTGAGGACTATCCGGACTATCCGAAAGGGCGCTGCTGTCTGGCCCTGCAGCGGGATGGAGCGAATTGACCGATTCATGTAGTCTGGGGCATCCCCGCCGGAAAGGAGTCGCCGGCTGTCGTCGTCACGGCGCACAGGCCCGACCCCGCGAGATGCGACGAGACGTGGCTGAGGAGGCGACCATGAGCGAGCGACCTCGAGACTTGTGCGAGGCGGCGAGTTCGCGGCCGAAGTCGATGTCGAGCTGGTGGAAGCGGGTGGTGGCGATTTTTCTTCAGCCTCCTGGTTATCAAGCCGGAGACATCGCCGCTCGGAGTTGCAAGGGTAGCTGAGTACAGCGACTTCAGTTCGGCGAGAGGGACGGCCTCAGCTCGTCGAACCAGTTGACGACCACGTAGATCCGTCCCGGCGGAACATCCCCGGCCTGCGCGGCGGCGGCCGCGAGCGTGTAGGCCAGCGGCGGCGCGGTCGCCAACACCGACGGCCTCGACGTGGTCGCCGTGCCCTTGGGCCCGGACTATCCGGCCGGCCTTCTGGTGGTTCAGGACGGCTTCATCAAGAAGCCCGGCAAGCCGAGGCAGAACCAGAACTTCAAGTACGGCGGCAGAATGCGGCGGGTGAACCGCTCGCGGGCGCCGTCGCCATCGACCCGCTTGTCGTTCACCCGCGGCGCCCGCACCTGCCACGTGCCCGCCCCGCAGGTCACCGTGCGCTCCCGCGCTTGGCCGTTCCGCACCACCAGCCGCCGCCCGTCGGCATCGCGCACCTCCGCGAAACGCTCGATGTACTCCGTCACCTCGGCCTCCAGGGCCGCCACCAGCATCCGCCGCGCCCCCTCGACCTTTGCCTTGAATCTCTGTCAATTCCAAGCGGCAACAGCGTCTGCCTGATACTCAGTCGTAGCCGCCACCCACTTTCGAGCATGTAAACCCAAGTCGAAGTCCGGATGTTTGCGCAAGTCTTCAAGACTCATAGTCT
Source organism: Vicinamibacterales bacterium (assembly GCA_965215895.1). Taxonomy (GTDB): domain Bacteria; phylum Acidobacteriota; class Vicinamibacteria; order Vicinamibacterales; family UBA8438; genus JAJEEA01. The sequence continues at coordinate 267,276 of CBDCEY010000005.1, forward strand.
CCATTCGACCCAAGACGACCTTGTCACGTCCGTCCGTGTACTGAGTTGGGTGCGGCTCTTCTTCGTAGAGGACTTTTTCGCCTGTTCATAGGCGTTTTTGCTTGTGGACGGGCTCTTCGGTGCGCCTTGCGCGGGGACAGCGCCCCCACCCGCCTGTTTTCGGGCAGCCAGCCCGACCTGATCACGGCGCCGGGGCGCTTCGGTCTGTCCCCTCCGGCGCCCCCCCTGGACATTCGCGCGGCGTTTTGCTACGGTGTCGTGGGAAGGGAGAAGCCTCTGCGATGGCCGTGGCGACGACGACGTTCTCGGGACGGGTCTTCAGCGTACGAGAGGTGACGCTAATCCGTGAGATTGTGCGGGACTGTGCGGGCTTGAGCCGGATGGAGCTGGCGCGCACCGTGTGCGAGCTCTTGCGGTGGCGGCGCCCGAACGGGAGGCTGAAGGCCCGGGAGTGCCGCGAGTTCCTGGAGCGGCTCGACGCGGGTGGTGCGCTGGTGCTGCCGGACAAGCGCCAGGGCCGTGCGACCGGGTCGGTCACCCGCGTGCCCCGGACGGCGGCGGGAGAGCCGGGGCGCCCGCTCGTCGGCAGCGTGCGCGATATCGAGCCGCTGCAGGTCGAGCGGGTGCGCGAGCCCGCCGAGCGCCTGCTGTTCCGGGAGCTGGTGGGACGCTACCACTATCTCGGGCACACGGTCCCGTTCGGCGCCCACCTGCGCTATCTGGTGTTTGCGTCGCAGCCGGCCCGGGCGGTGGTCGGCTGCCTGCAGTTCTCGAGCCCGGCGTGGCGCATGGCGGTCCGGGACCGCTGGATCGGCTGGGACGACGCGACTCGGGCGCGGAATCTGCAGCGCGTGGTCAACAACAGCCGCTTCCTGTTGCTGCCGTGGGTCGCGGTGAGGAACCTCGCCAGCGCGGTCCTGGCGCGCGGCCTCGGGCAGTTGGTGGCGGACTGGCCGCGCCACTACAAGCTCGAGCCCTGGCTGGTGGAGACGCTGGTGGACCCCCGCCGCCACCATGGGGGTTCGTACCGCGCCGCCAACTGGGTCGCGTTGGGCGCCACCAGCGGTCGAGGTCGGATGGATCGGTACGGCCGCCGCGCCGGCGAGGCGCCCAAGACGGTCCTGGTTTATCCTGTGGTCCGGGATGCGCAGCGTCGGTTGCGGGAGAGCTGAGCGATGCGAGCCGTCACCCCCCGCGCCGCTCGACCCGACCCGGCGCCGTATGCGGCGGCCGAGGTGGCCTTCGCCGAGGCCAAAGCGTACCTCTCTTCGCGCGAAGCACAGCAGATGAGCGAGAGCGACCTCGAACGGGAGCTGCACCGGCGGGGCCAGGAGTTGATGCGCAAGCTCCTGCAAGGGCACCTCGATCAACGCAGCCCGGGAGAGGCCGCCGGTCCGGTCGAGGGGGCCGACGGTGTCGAGCGCTCGGAGCGCCGGGTGCACGAACGCCACCTGGAGACGATCTTCGGCACGGTGCAGGTCGAGCGGGTGGGCTACGCGCGGGCTGGTCACGAGAGTCTGCATCCTCTCGATGCCGCGCTCAACCTGCCGGGGGAGCGTTACTCGCTCGAGGTGCGGCGCCGGGTGGCGGCGGCGGCCGCCTCGCGGTCCTTCGACGAAGCGCTGCTCGATCTGTCTCACAGCACCGGGGCGGAGGTGCCGAAGCGTCAGGCCGAACAGTTGGTGGTTCGCGCGGCTGAGGACTTCGACGCGTTCTACGAGGCGCGCCGTGCGGCGGAGGGCGAGCCGCCGCCCGAGGGGTCGGTGGTCGTGCTGACCTTCGACGGCAAGGGCGTGGTGCTGCATCGCGAAGACCTGCGCAAGGCGACGCGCAAGGCGGCCGAGAGGCGCCGGCAGCACCGGGAGCCGCTCTCCCGGTTCCACCGCCTCAAGCCAGGAGAGAAGAAGCACTCGAAGCGCATGGCGACGGTGGCCGCCGTCTACACGACCGGGCCGTTCGTGCGGAGCCCGGAGGACTTCCTGGAGAGCTTGATGCCCCGACAGCCGGGGGATAAGCCCAGGGATAAGCCCCGGGCCGTGCGGCCGCGGCCGGTGGCGAAACGGGTCTGGGCGAGTCTCGAACGGGAGCCGTGGGAGGTGGTCGCGGAGGCGACGCTGGAAGCGGAGCGCCAGGACCCCGAGCACGCCAAGCGCTGGGTCGTGCTCGTCGACGGGGCCGAGCCGCAGCTCGACCTCGTGGAAGCGGGCGCCGCCGCCTACGGCGTGGACGTCACGGTGATACTCGACATCATCCACGTGGTCGAGTATGTCTGGAGGGCGGGGCGGGTGTTCCATCGCGAGGGGAGCCCCGAGTTGACTCACTGGGCCTGGACGCGCGTGCGGAGCATTCTCGAGGGCAAGGCCAGGAAGGTGGCGGCGGCGATGCGGCGCGCGGCGACCGTCGCCGGCTTCTCGAAGGACACCCGCAAGCCGGTCGACAGGTGCGCCGACTACCTGCTGAAATACGCGCCGTATCTGCACTACGACCGCTACCTCGCGGCAGGCTATCCCATCGCGACCGGGGTCATCGAAGGGGCGTGCCGGTACCTGGTCCGCGACCGTATGGAGTTGACCGGAGCCCGCTGGCGCCTGGTTGGAGCCGAGGCCGTCCTGAAGCTCCGGGCGCTCCGGGCCAGCGGTGACTTCGATGCGTACTGGGACTTCCACGAAGCGCGCGAATACGAGCGGAACCACGCCCAGCGCTACACGGATGGGACAGTACCGCCGGTCACCGAGCCGCCCCCACCGCCCTCCTCACCCCGCCTTCGACGAGTCAAGTAACTCTTGCCATGCCGCTCGCAGAAACCCCCTGGGCCGCCGACGAAGAAGAGCCGCACCCTACTGAGTTGCCAACGAGCCGTCGGGGAGCACCAAAAGAAAATAACCATCCTGCCTAGTCCGATTAGAGTAACCAATCCGCATCCACGGATAGCACTCTCTTATCATGTGTACTTCCTCTAGCACCGCACTCTCATCGACTTCCCATCTGTGCTTGTCGTAGAGTTGAGCTCGACCAGCAGACAGAATACGAGAAATGTTCCAGTCCCCGACACCAGCGAGAGCGAGGCGTTCACCCAGCTCAACAAGGCCGTGACTATTGTGCCTGCCGATACACGTAAGAACCCTAACCCGGATTATGCGTGAAGGTGTTGTTTTGGGAGAGACACAGGAGCCTCCGTGTGGTACAAACGTAGTGTATACAAACGTTTAGCCACAACGGAGGCCCCTGCGTGACACCTGATACGATACCACAGACTGTTCTGTTCCCGGATCTGTTCGACAAGCCCCTCGTCGCCACGTTCAACCAGGAACACGCGAGTTCCGACGGCGGCGCCGTCCTGCTCAAGGCGGCCGAGCGCGTGTATGGCTTGGTCAAGGCGTTCGCCCGGTGTCTGGCCGACAAACGCGCACCCGGGAAGATTCGGCACACGCTCGCGGACCTGATCGGCCAGCGGGTCTTCGGCATCGCGTGCGGTCATCCCGATGGCAACGATGCCGACCACTTGGCCGACGACCCCATCCACAAGCTGCTGCTCGGGCGGGACCCGGTGTCCGGCGCGCCCTTGGCGTCGCAACCCACGATCTCGCGATTCGAGAACGGCGCGCGCCGCAGCGTGCTCTACCGGATGGGGCGCGAGTTGGCGGCGTGCGTCATCGAACGTCATCGGCGTCGCCTGCAGGGGCGGGCGCGCCGGATCACGATCGATCTGGACCCGACCGACGACCTGACGCACGGGGCCCAGCAGCTCACGTTCTTCAACGGGCACTATGGCGGCTGGTGTTATCTGCCGATGCTGGGGTTTCTGAGCTTCGACCGCGAGGCGGAGCAGTATCTGTGCGCGGCGGTGCTGCGGCCCGGGAAGGCAGTGGCCGCCGACGGGACCCTCGGCCTGCTGTGTCGGCTGCTCCCGCTGTTGCGGGCCGCGTTTCCGCGGGCGCGGTTTCTCGTCCGGCTCGACGGGGGCTTTGCGACCCCGGAGATCTTCGATTTCCTGGATGCGGAGCCCCGGCTCGACTACGTCGTGGCAATGGCGAAGAACGCGGTGTTGCAGCGGCATGCGGAGTCCGCCATGCAGGTGGCCCGCGCGCAGAGCGAGGTCGGTGGCGAGACCGCGCACGTCTATACCGACACCCGCTACGCCGCCGGCACGTGGGACCACGAGCGCCGGGTCGTGATCAAGGCCGAAGTCGTTCGCCTCGGAGACCGCGAGCCGCGGGACAACCCGCGGTTCGTGGTGACGAATCTGCGGCAGACGCCGCGCTTCATCTATGAGAAGGTCTACTGTGCTCGCGGGGACATCGAGAATCGGATCAAGGAACTGCTCGATGGGTTGCAAATCGACCGCACGAGCTGCTGTCTGTTCTCGGCGAACCAGTTGCGCGTCTTCCTGACCGCCGCGGCCTACGTGCTCATGCAGGAACTGCGATTGCGGGCGGCGCGTACTGCGTGCGCCCGCAGCCAGGTGACGTGGCTGCGCGACCGGCTGCTGAAGCTGGGGGTCCACGTCGTCCGCTCGGTCCGCCGCGTGGTTCTGCATCTGCCGCGCTCGACGCCGCACCTCGAGGCGTGGCGGCACATCGCACTCGCGCTGGGCGCGCGCGCCGGATAGCCCACCCGTTGCGCCGCGCCCACCTGCTTCCTGGGCGGCATGGGCCGCTCCGCCGGCGGGGCTGTCGCTGCCCAACCCTCGCGTCCGTCATGCCCCCCCGGTCGGCTGCTCAAACCCCGGCTCCGCTTGCAGGCGGCGATGTCCGAGACCCATTCCTGCGCCGATCACGCCCTTTGGCGGTCGAATCTGGACCTTCGTGAATAATGCAGGCTAACGTGGTAGCCCGCCGCTACAGCTCGCTGAGCCAACTCCATGATTTCCCTCAAAGAACCCGTCGAGGGCAGCAGATTTCGCCGGATGCGGCTTCCCTCGTGAATCTCCGAAAAACCGGAGTCCATACTGATATGGAGACGAATCCCCGTCGGCAGCAAGGACAGCCCCTTCTTGGCAAGAACCATGCCGTTGGTACTGACAACAACGCTAAGTCCGGCCTCCATGGCGGCCGCGGCGATTTCGGAAATATCTGGTCGAATCGTGGGCTCACCGCCTGACAAATCGACTCTCATCAAGCCCCACGACCTTAGCTGCCGAAAAATAGCTTCCCATTCTTCGGCCGAGAGCTCTTCTGTCGGAAGAGACTCGTCGTTCCCGTAACAATACTGGCACTTCAAGTTGCACTTGCCCGTAACTATGCAACCCGCGGAGATAGGCCTGTCGATAAAAATTTTTGAAATGGGCCCGCTTGCACATGCTTCGAATGTGTCCATTAGCGGACTGTATATCAATCGTCCCCATGATTCGTCGCGTTTACTAGCCACAAACTTCTCATTCCTTAAGCACAAACCAGTTGGAGTTCTTCCAGTCTTATAGCTGCCGCCGTTGCAGATACGCCAAAGCGGTCCGCGATCGACTCGAAATGCCGGCTCTCAAAGCACCTGCACCTTGCTACCTGTAAAGCCAGGTACCTCTTGCCATGGGACACCAGATCGGAAATGCGGGCATTGGGTGCTCCGCTGCCCGAAAGCCAGACGGCGACATTCTCATCAAGACTTGAAATGTGAATAGCTTCACGAAAGCGAGCCTCGAAACACCTACGGAGGTACTTGCTTGGCATCAACAATTCGGCCGCAAATATATCTGCTTCGTACTCTTCGGGCGGCCGCTTGGGCGTAAGTCGCTCGGTGCCCTTAAGGGGCCTGTCTCGGTGATACCTGAGTTTCGGGTGAAGTAGCCAATGACCGACTTCATGGGCACCGGTAAAGCGGCGATAGTCAATCGGGAACCGCTGAGCTACTACGATGCGACCACCTTCACGGTCGATGAACCCGGCCGTCTGGACCGGCACGGACTGAGCGGGAACGGGCGTAGTGGAGGGTATGTGCTCAGGGTCGTCGAACTGGACACCGAGCCCGTCTTCAACCACGGCGCGAAGATCCAGGGGGAAGATCTCGTCCGGGCTGGAGGGCGTAGGCGTCCAGATGGTGGCGCGCCGACGCCACAAGTTCCTCAGGAATCTGGTCGCGGTGGCGCGAGCGCGGGTTGCGACGGGTCTAGACACGGCATTCTCCCAAGCTTGGAACTCTACTACATGGTGGGTTAATCCGTCCAGTGCACCCTACATCTTGACGGACTTGGGGTAGTCGAACGCCGTGCCCCAAGATGTTGGGGCTCGTCGATCGAGGGGCGTCGTGGTTGACGGGCTAGGTTCGGCCGTTGTTCGGGCGGCCGCAACCGGGGCGACCTCCCTTCGAGCGCATGCTGCTCGACACCGCGGTCGCGCCCGACCCCGACGCGGTGAGCTGGATCAACCCGCGGCTGCAGCCGGGCGAGGTCCGCCGGGTGATGACCGGCGTGCCCGGCAAGACCGGCGTCGTCTACACCCTCGACCGCGAGACCGGCGAGTTCCTGTGGGCCACCCCGACCATCGCCCAGAACGTGGTCATCCACATCGACGGCGCGACCGGGGCGGTGACCGAGAACGGCGAGGTCACGTTCAGCGCCCTCGGGCAGGAGATGCTGGTCTGCCCCACCTGGGCCGGCGGGCGGGGCTGGCAGGCCGGGGCCTAAAGCCCCCTGACGGGGGCGATGTACTTCCCGATGCGCAACACCTGCGCGCGCATGCTGTCGAGCCTCGACAGCGGCCTGCGCACCTACGCCCTCGCGGCCCGGCACCAGCTCGCGCCCGGCACCGACATGCTCGGCACGGTGCGAGGGATCTCGGTGGAAACGGGGGCCACCACGTGGCTCTACGAGCAGCGGGCCGCCACCTGGTCGCTGGTGGCGACGGGCGGCGGTCTGGTGTTCGGCGGCGACGTCAACGGACGGTTCCGGGCGTTCGACCGCGAGACCGGCGCGGTGCTGTGGGAGATCAACCTCGGGTCGCCGGTCACCGGCTACCCCATCAGCTTCGCCGCCGGCGGCCGGCAGTCGTCGCGGTCAGCACCGGCAGCGCGGCCCAGTCGTCGACCCAGCTCCGGATAACCCCCGAGCTACGGCCGAGCGCCGGGAACAACCTGTTCGTGTTCGCTCTGCCTGGAAACCCGTAGTGACCCCGGCCAGCAGGCCAGGCGCGGCAAGCCGACCGCGAGTGGTCCTCGGGATCTGCCCAGGACCTCTGCCTCGGATGTCCTGAGTCTCAAGTTGCATGGACATCCAGAATCCTGAGAGCATAGGCTTCGCTATGCTCCCTGGCGAACGCGACACGGGCCGACCGGCCCGCCACGCGCGGCTCTTTCGGAACGGGCGCCACCAGGCTCTTCGAATCCCCCGGGAGTTCGAGCTGGCTGCCGACGAGGTCATCATCTACCGTGAAGACGACCGCCTCGTCGTCGAGCCGGTCCGCCGGGCTCCCACGCTGGCGACGGTCCTGTCCCGATTGACGCGGCTGGACGAGGACTTCCCCGCGATCGCCGATCCCCCGGCCCGCCCCGAAGACACTCTCTGACGTGCCTGTCCTGCGCTACGTGCTGGACACCAACGTCGTCTCCGGGCTGGTACGCCGGCTGACCGAGACGCCGGTCAGTCGGTCGGGCGAGAGGGACGGCCTCAGCTCCTCGAACCAGTTGACGACCACGTAGATCCGTCCGGGCGGAGCATCTGCGGCCGCCGCGGCGGCGGCCGCAGGGGTGTAGGTGGCGCCGAAGGAGAAGACGTCCGACCGGGCGTCCGCGGGCTTGCCGTCGAGCTGCTCCGGGGACATGTAGTGCAGCGTGCCGAGGATGCTCCCCTCCATCGTCAGCGCGGTGTGCGTCGGCGCCGACGTCCTCGTGCTGCTTCGCGAGGCCGAAGTCGAGCAGCCTGACCCCGGTCTCGGTGAGCATGACGTTGCTCGGCTTCAGGTCGCGGTGCACGATGCCCTGCCGGTGCGCGGTGTCGAGGGCCTCGGCGATCTCCAGCGCGATGGGCAGGGCCTCGGCGACCGGCACGGGCCCGCGCTCGAGCTCACCCGACAGGACCGTGCCACAAAGCGGGCAGAGGCGCATGGCGCCCGGACTCGGCGCTCGCAGCCCCTCTTCCCGGTGGTACGATGATTCAGTGTTCGAGACGCTTGAGAAGGGCAGGAACCGCGAGCTGTTCGGCTTGGCCCCGCGCGGGCCGTGGACCTGACCCGTGCCGAGGGTCCGGGACGCAATTCGCCTGGTGGAACGGGACGGGTGGTTGCTGGTTCGCACCAGAGGGAGCCATCGTCAGTACCGGCATCCGCACAAGCCCGGAACCGTGACCATTGCGGGCAAGCTGAACGACGACCTTCCGCGAGGCACTTGGGCCAGCGTCGTGAAGCGGGCCGGGTTGAAGGAGTGAAGGGAATGCGATACGCGATCGTCATCGAGAGATCGCCGAGGAACTACGCCGCCTACGTTCCCGACTTGCCCGGGTGCGTTGCGACCGGGGCTTCCGAAGATGAGGCAGTTCGTGAGATCGGCAAGGCGATCCGGTTTCACATCGAAAGCTTGCGGGAACACCGTGAGCCCGTGCCGGAGCCGCGCTGCACGACGGCTGTGATCGACGTGGCCGCGGTCGCCGGGTGACCGAGCGTCACAAGGCAAGGCTATCGCTGGCGACGGTGCTGCCCCGATTGACGCGGCTGGACGTCGACTCTTCCGCGATCGCCGATCCCCCGGCGCGCCCCGAAGACACTCTCTGACGTGCCTGTCCTGCGCCACCTGCGGGGTTTCACCTCGCACTGCCGGAGGGGTGACGGAGGCGCGGGTCAGTTCGGCGAGAGCGACGTCTTCAACTCCTCGAACCAGTTGACGACCACGTAGATCCGTCCCGGCGGAACATCCCCGGCCTGCGCGGCGGCGGCCGCGAGCGTGTAGGCCAGCGTCCCGTTGTCGGACATGACGTTGCCGGTCACGGTGTCGCCGGAGGTGTCGAAGAACAGCGGCACCGGGGCCCCCGTCGTGGCCGGCGTCTCCGGATCGACGCCGATCGCCAGCAGCGAGCCGCGATCGCCATAGAGCAGGTAGCCGGCTTCGAGGTAGCCGAGGGCGAGGGCCGGCTCGACAATCACCCGGACCTCGCCGCTCGCGGGCGAGTAGACGGCCACCTTCCCGTCCTCCAGGTTCACTCGGCCGCCTTCCTCGCGCACGATCGTGAAGACCAGCTCGTCACGGCCCGGAACGGCGAGCGGCCAGAGGTGGGCGTAGTCGCCCCGCTGCTCGTCGAGCCGGGTGAGGACACGGGGCGGTCCCCCGGCCGCCGGCACCTGCATCAGGCCGCTCCCCCCTTCGCCGGGCAGCACGGAGTAGACGATGGTGCGGTCCGGCAGCCACACCGCCTTGGCGTACAGCTGCCCATCGCCTTCGGCGATCCTGTAGGGGGTGCCGCCCGCGAGCGGGACCTGGTTGAGCGTCCATCGATCTTCGTCCCGCAGCTGGAACACGAGATTCCGGCCGTCGGGCGCAATCGCCACCGGCGCCGTCGCGCCCTCGGTTCCGGGAATCGGCGTCGCGTCGAACGCGTCCAGGGCGCGGGCATGGAGCTGCGTCTCGCCGCCGTCGGCGACGCCGTAGACGACGTGGCGGCCATCCGGCGAGACCGCCAGCGCGCTGGTGAGCGACTCGCCGGCGGCCAGATCGATGGTGAAACGGTGGACCGCGAGCGGCGGCGCACCAGCCTCGGGCTTCAGCGCCCAGACCGCGCCCGCGGTCACCGCCGCGGTGACGAGCAGGCCGAGGGCGAAGCGCCATCCCCCCGCGGGGGCGCGGCCGGCCGGGGCCAGCGTCGCGGCGCCCGGCTCCGGGTCGGGCTCGTCCGACTCGCCGGTCGGATCGATCCACCCGAGCTCGCGCTTCAGGTCGCGCATCGTCTGCCAGCGGTCCTCGGGGTCCTTGGCGAGGCAGGTCCGCACCACCCGGTCGAGCCGGCGCGGGATGCCCGGCTCGACCTCGCGGAGCAGGGCCGGCGCGTCCTTCAGAATCGCCCCGATGACGGTGGCCTGGCTGGCGCCGTCGAACGGCCGCCGCCCCGTCACCATCTCGTAGAGGGTGGCGCCGAAGGAGAAGACGTCGGACCGGGCGTCGGCGGGCTTGCCTTCGAGCTGCTCGGGCGACATGTAGTGCAGCGTGCCGAGAATGCTCCCCTCCATCGTCAGGCGCGTCGGCGCCGACGTCAGCGTCCCGGGGGGCCCGGCCTCGCGCTGCTTCGCGAGCCCGAAGTCGAGCAGCCTGACCCCGGTCTCGGTGAGCATGACGTTGCTCGGCTTCAGATCGCGGTGCACGATGCCCTGCCGGTGCGCGGTGTCGAGGGCCTCGGCAATCTCGACCGCGATGGGCAGGGCCTCGGCGACCGGCACGGGCCCGCGCTCGAGGCGCTGGGCGACCGTCTCGCCGTCGAGGAACTCCATGACGAGGAAGTCCATCAGCGGGCCGGCCGACGACGGCCGCTCGCGCCCGACGTCGAAGAGGGTGCAGATGTTGGGATGGTTGATGGCGGCGACGGCGCGGGCCTCGCGCTCGAAGCGCTCGCGCTGCCCGGGGCTGTCGGCGACGTGGGCGGTCAGCACCTTGACGGCGACGGTGCGGTCGAGGCGGGTGTCCGTCGCCCGGTAGACCTCGCCCATGTCGCCGGCGCCGAGGGCGCCGCCGACTTCGTACGGCCCGAGCCGGTCGCCCGGCGCCAGGGTCGACATGGCGTCGTCAATCCGTTCAGCGGCTCGTGCGGTCCGCGGCCGTACGATGAATCATGAAGGAAGGAATCACCCCCCGCGCGCCCACCGCCGGCCGCCGAGCAACGCGAGCAACAGGCCGAGCAGGCCGGCGCCCGCCGCCGGCAGCGCGGGCACCGTCGGCCGCGTCTGCGTGCGGACGAAGGTCAGACTCGCCATGCGTTCGTTCGAGAACTTGCCCGTACCCCTGATGCTGGTAATGATGCCCTGCGGGTCGGTGGCGAGGTTGTCGAGCGAGAACTCGGCGCCCTCCTCGGTGCCGGCGTCGTAGGGAAACAGGTCGACCTCGTCCTGCTCCAGCCATTGGTCCGATCCATCCAGCAGGGACCGCCCGGTGATGCCGACGAACCAGTCGGGGCTGGGCCCGATCATCGACAGCAGGGTGACCAGCGGATGGTCCCTGGTGACGTCGATCAAGAACGTCGCGCTGGCCGTACCGCCACCGCCGATGCTCTGCTTGATGACGACCGCGGCGTGGGGCGAGGCGTTGATTTCGGACTCGAACCTGCTCGTCACGCCGAGCTCCGCCACATTCTCCACCCCTGGCGAGGCCCGGCCGCCGCTGCGCCAGAAGGTCACGCGGTCATTGTGCACGGCGCCGATCAACGTCGTGAAGTGCGCGCCCGAGACGACGCCGTCCGGGGTGCTCGCGGTGGTCCAGTTGCCCTGAAACGTCACCTCGTAGGTGGCTGCTGCTGCACCGCCGTCCTGCGCCACGACCGGCGGCGCCAGCCAGAGAATGCCGTCCGTCGCCACGAGGGTCGCTGCAAGTCGGCGCAAGCCGCGTTGTACGGAGCAATACCTCATCGTCAACTTGTGCTCCCCCGCCATTCGCGCCAGGAGCCCGTGCGGTCCCGGCGCGTGTCGCAGATTCCCGGCGCCGAGCCGCGCCGGTGCCGGACGGCAGGGCGGAGCCCGCCTACTGCTCCTGCCGCTCCCGGTCGCGGGCGCGCGCCGCGACGAGCAGGTTCTCCATGCCGTAGTTGCCCTCGTGGCAGGCGTACTCGTAGAGCGGGCTGTCCGACCGCTGCATGACGACCCGCACCGACCACGGCTGCGCGAACGACGCGGCGTCGTCGACGGTGTACTCGTAGGCCAGGCGGTCGGCGTCGAGCCGGGTGAACCGCTCGACCAGCCGCATGTCCGGGCCGGACCCGCGGAAGCTCGTCTTGTCCGTGAAGTTCCGGGTCTCGACGACCAGGGTGTCGCCTTCCCAGCGGCCGCGCGAGTCGCCCTTCCACTGCCGGACGTGGCCGGGCAGATGGGCCGAGCCGTCGAGGGGGATGACGCGGGCGTCGTGCACCATCTCGTTGAGGATCACGACGACGTCATCGGTCTGGAACAGTTGCATGTTGTTGTTGTAGGCGCTGGGGTTCATCGGCGGACCCGAGTTGAACCCCATGATGCACCGCTCGAACGCCCCGCGGTCCTCGGGCCCGAACGCGTCGCGCCCGAGCGCCGTCTGCCGCCGCTCGCCGCGGGCCCGGGCCTCGTCGCTGCGCGCGGGTACCGTGCCGTCGGGCGGGTCGACGACCAGCGACGTCCGGCGCTCCTCGCCGAGGGAGGTGCCCCGGTCGTACCAGAAGTTGTTGTAGCCGCCGGACACCGGCAGCCGGCCGTTCTCGTCGCGCCACAGGTCGACGTTCTGGGCGTCCACCCGCTCCTGCGCAAACGCCGCCGCCTCTTCCGCGCTCAGCGTCGCGCGCCCGGCGAAGTCGTCCGGACGTTCGAAGGGAATGGCGCTGCGGAAGTCCCACACCCCCTGCAGATCCCGTGCGGACGCCTCTCCCTGCGCCGTCTGGCCGGCCGCCGCGGCCGATGCCAGCAGCAGGCCGCAGACTCCCGTTCCGATCCACCGTACGATTGCGTGTCGCGTCCTCATCCCTGTCCTCCTCGCGCCGCCCGCATCGCGGCGGGCGCCCGTTTCCGTTGATGCCGCCGCCCTCCGACGGCAGCGAATCCTCACTCCTCGTAACGGTTGCGGAGCGTGCCGATGCCGTCGATCGCCACCTCCACGGTGCTGCCCGGCTTCATGGAGCCGACCCCCACCGAGGTCCCGCAGCAGATGACGTCCCCGGGGTGCAACGTCATGTCCTGCGAGAGCGCGCTGACGATGCGGTCCGGCTGAAAGAAGAGATCGGTCACCGGGTAGTTCTGCCGCTCCTGGCCGTTGAGCACGGTCCGGATCGACAGCGACGAGGGGTCGAGGCCGGTCGCCACCGCCGGACCGAAGACGCCGAACGTGTCGAAGCTCTTGGCCCGGGTCCACTGCTGGAACGACGGGTCCTTCCCGAGGATGCCGACCGCGGTGACGTCGTTGATGCAGGTATAGCCGAAGATGCAGGCGGCGGCCCCGGCGGCGTCGACGGCCCGGCACTCCCGGCCGATGACGATGCCCAGCTCGCCCTCGTACACCACCTTGCCGTCATAGGACCGCGGCTTGCGAATCGTGCCCCCGGGACCGAGGTACGAGCCGTTTGCCTTGATGAAGTACAGCGGCTCGGGCGGCTCGGTCTGCCCCGTCTTCTCGGCCATCGCCCGCGAGTTGTTCCACAGCGCCACCATCTTGCCGGCCGGCGCCGGGGGCAGCAGGTCGACCTCGTCGATCGACCGGCTCGCGCCGGACGCAGTCGGGTTCTCGAACAGGTTGCCGGTGTGCACCGCGATAGTGTCGCCGGACAACGTGCCGAACCCGATCGTCCCGTCGTGATCGAAACGGATCCACTGCGCCATTGGGTCTCCCTGAATGCGCCTGCGCCGCGGGCGCGATGCGCCGTACGCCCGTCCTAATATACTCTGGAGAGCCAGCCGCCCGTGGTGGAACCCGGCGTTGCGCCGAGAGCGGCGAAGGCGCCGGCGGGCTGCAGGACGCCCGCCCGACAAGGCGCGGCCAAGGCGCCTGTCGGGCATGTTGCAACCGCGGATCGGACGCGGTCCGGCGAACAGCGCAGTTCAGGCGGGAGGCACCGCCGCTCGAGCACAGCGGGGCTTTCGCCACGGCCCGCCCGGGAAACCTGGACAGGAGGAATCCGTGTATCGTCACCCCACCGCGCTCGCGCTGCTGCTGGTCATCGTCTTCACGGGAGGGGCATCGGCCGAGAACGACTGGCCCCAGTTCCGTGGGCGGCACGGAGGCGTGGCCGAGGACAGCCCGTCGCTGCCCGACACCTGGAGCCGCACCGAGAACGTCGTCTGGCGCATCGAGGTTCCCGGCCGGGCGTGGAGCTCGCCGATCGTCTCGGGCGATCAGGTGTTCGTGGTCTCGGTCGAGAACACCAGCGGGGTCGAGACCCCGCTCAAGCCGCTGAACCAGTATCAGTCCCGTTCGTTCGACGGACCGATGACCGGCGACGACCTGGAGACCCCCGACGTCCCCTTGCGCTGGGTGCTGTACGCCTTCGATTTCGAGACCGGGCAGGTGCGGTGGGAACGCACCCTGTACACCGCGGTGCCCGGCTCGAAGCACCAGAAGAACAGTTATGCGTCGGAGACCCCGGTCACCGACGGCGAGCACGTGTACGTCTACCTCGGCTACGTGGGCCTGTTCGCCTTCGATCTCGACGGCAACCCGCGCTGGCGCCGGCCGGTGGAGACCTACCCGATGCGGCAGGGCTGGGGCACCGCGTCGTCGCCGGTCGTGCACGGCGACCGCCTGTTTCTCGTGAACGACAACCTGGAGCAGTCGTTTCTCGCCGCCTACAGCGCCAACACCGGGGAGGAGCTGTGGCGGGTCGACCGGGACGAGGCCTCCAACTGGGCCACCCCCTTCGTCTGGGAGCATGACCTGCGGACCGAGATCGTCACCACCGGCACCGGGGGCGTGCGGTCCTACGATCTCGACGGCAACCCGCTCTGGGGTCTGACCGGCATGTCGTCTATTCACGTGGCGACCCCGTTCGCCCGCCACGGCCTGCTGTACGTGAACTCCGGCTATACCGCCGACTCGAACCGGCCGGTCTACGCCATCCGGCCCGGCGCCAGCGGCGACATCACGCTGGCCCCGGGCGACTCGAGCAACGAGTTCATCGCCTGGTCCCATCCCCGGCTCGGCTCCTACAACCCGTCGGCCCTCGTCTACGGCGACTACCACTACGTCCTGCTCGATCGCGGCATCCTGATCTGTCACGACGCGCGCACCGGCGAGGATGTCTATCCGCGGCAACGGGTATCGCCGGGCGGCTCGCTGTTCACCGCCTCGCCCTGGGCCTACAACGGCCGCATCTTCGCCATCAGCGAGGACGGCGACACCTACGTCGTCAAGGCGGGGCCCGAGTTCGAGCTGCTCGGCGTCAACGCGCTCGACGAGTGGACTCTCGCGACCCCGGCCGTCGCCAACGGCAGCCTCATCCTCCGCACGGTGTCGGCGCTCTATCGCATCGCCCAGCCCTGAGGCATGGCGGCTCGAGACCTGAAGCGGTGCGGCAGGGCCGCCAGCCCGGAAACCGTCGCCTGACGGCTCCGACTGCCGCCCAACCGACCCTTCAGGAATCCGCCCGTTCTACGGCGCAGGCTCCTGGCCGGACGCCGCCAGAGCCGGCAGTCCCTCGGCCAGCCGCTCCAGCGCGGTCGCGATGTCGTCGTAGGCGGCCGCGAACGAGAACCGCAGGAAGCCCTCGGCGATCTCGCCGAAGTCTCGGCCGGGCCCCAGCGCCACCTGCGTCCGCTCCAGGATCTCGAACGCCAGCCCCAGCGAGTCGCGCCCCAGATGCCGGGCGTCGGCGAGCACGTAGAAGGCCCCGGCGGGGGTGACGGGGACCGCGAGGCCGAGCCGGCGCACGCCGTCGACGAGCACGCGGCGGCGGCGGTCGTACTCGGCCACCATCATCCGGCGGTGCGGTTCGCCCGCTTCGAGCGCGGTGAGGCCGGCCGTCTGCACGAAGTGGGAGGCGGAGATGAACAGATTCTGCTGCAGCGACACGAGCTGCCGCATGGCCGCCTTCGGGGCGATGACGTAGCCCAGGCGGAAGCCGGTCATGGCGTACCGCTTCGAGAAGCCGTCGAAGACGAAGCAACGGTCGGTCATCCCGAGCGGCGACGTGGCCACCGCCCCGTCGTAGAGCAGCCCGTCGTAGACCTCGTCGGACAGAATCGGCACCCCGAGCTCGGCGAGTCCGCGCACGACATCCGGCGGCTGCACCGCCCCCGTGGGGTTGGCCGGCGAGGCCACCAGGATGCCCCGGGTGCGCGGGGTGATCGCGGCCCGCACGCGGTCCACGTCGATCACGTAGCCGTCGTCCGGGGCGGTCGGGACCAGGACCGGCCGGCCGCCGCACAGGGCCACCATGTTCGGGTAGCACGGATAGTGGGGGGTCGGCAGGACGAGCTCGTCGCCCGGATCGAGCAGCAGGCTGACGGCCATGAGCAGGGCGGGAGACGTGCCGCTGGTGACCACGATCTGATCCGGGCCGATCGACACCCCGCGCCGCCGCTCGCAGTCGGCGGCGATCGCCTCGCGCAGGGGATGGAGCCCGCGGCTGTCGGTGTAGTGGGTGTCGCCGGCCGCGATCGCGGCGGCGACCGCCTCGGCCACCGCGGGGGGCGGGGGGAACCCCGGCTCGCCGACCCCGAGCTGCCGCACGTCGAGGCCGGCGCGGGTCATCTCCATGCCGCGTTCCATCACCTCCATGGCGAGAAACGGCGCAATGGACTCCGTACGGGCCGCGTAGGACATGGCGATCAACCTCGACGAGAAGACGGCTATCCTGATGGGGACCGATGCCGATCGTACCTGTCGACGATCCCCTGGACCCGCGACTTCACGACTTCCGTGCCGTGCCGGACCCCGTCCTGTTCCGCCGGCGCGGCCTCTTCGTCGCCGAGAGCCGATTCGTGGTGCGGGAGCTGCTGGTCCATCCCCGCCTGACCACGCGATCGCTGCTGGCGACGCCGGCCGCGCTCGCCAGCGTCCGCGACCTCCTCGACGACCGGACCCACGACACCCTGCCAGTGTACGTGGCCCCGCCCTCCCTGTTGAAGCAGGTCACCGGCTTCCAGGTCCATCGGGGATGCCTGGCGATCGGGGAACGTCCCCCGCCGGCGACGGACGCCGACCTCCCCAACCTCTCCACCGCCCGCCTCGCGGTCGTCCTCGAGCAGGTGGGGAATCCCGACAACGTCGGGAGCATCTTCCGCAACGCCGCCGCCTTCGGGGCCGGGAGCGTCCTGCTCAGCCCGGGGTGCTGCGACCCGCTCTACCGTAAGGCGATCCGCACGTCGATCGGCGCCACGCTGCGGATTCCCTACGGCGAGATACCGGACTGGCCCGACGGATTGCTCCGGCTGCGGGCGTACGGCTACACGACCGTGGCCCTGGCCCCGGACCGGGACGCGGACGATCTGCAGGCGCTCGCGACCGCACCGCCCCCGCGCATGGCCCTCGTGTTCGGAGCCGAGGGCGCCGGCCTGAGCGACGAAGCCGCGGCCTGCGTCGACCGGCGCGTCCGGATTCCGATCGCGGACGGCGTCGACTCGCTCAATGTCGCGACCGCGGCCGGGATCGCCCTGTACGCGCTGTCGGGCCACTCGCGCGGATCGGCCCCGCAGAGCGGACGGCGATGACCGGACGCCCCGCCGCGATGGGCTACGATAGCAGGCGGTGGCAGGACCCCGCGTCGTACCGAGGCCGGGGGGGACGCCGGCGGGCCGAAAGACGCCCATGCGACAAGGCGTGACGAGAGGGCAAATTGGGCATGGGTTGACCGCGGAGCAAGAGCAGCTCCGCGGCGCAAGAGCGGTTCCGCGGAACAACGCAGTCAGGCAGGGCGCGTCGCGGGCCGATTGCAGCGGGGCGTTCCGTCACGGACGGCCGGGGCATCCCTCCTGGCATCCCTCCCCAATCCCGCGCTCATCATGGTGACCCGGTAACGGATGCGAATCGGCTGGCGCGTCGGCGTAGTCGGGCTCCTCGCAGGCCTCGCGGCCGCGGTTCTCCTGTCCGGACCCCCGCGGGTCGACGAGGCGGTGTCGGCCCTCCGCCTCTGGGCGGACGCACGGGGGGCGGGCGGAATGATCGGATTCGGCGCCGCCTATGTCGCGCTGGCCCTCCTCTTCGTCCCGGGGGCGGCCCTGACCCTGGTCGCCGGCGCGGTGTACGGCGTCGGCTGGGGCCTGGTGGTCGTGGCCATCGCCACCACCGTGGCCGACGCTGCCGCGTTCCTGCTGGGACGCCATGTCGCGCGGGAAGCGGTTCTCCGGCTGATGGACCGCCACCCCCGTTTCCGGGTTGTCGACCGCACCATCAGCCGCGGCGGCTGGCGCATCGTGGCCCTCGTCCGCCTCAATCCCACGCTTCCCTACAGCGCCAGCAACTACCTGTTCGGGATCACCGGCGTACCCTTCCTGACCTTCCTGGCCTCGAGCGCCGTCTTCACCCTGCCGGGCGCGTGCGTCTATCTCTACGCGGGCTTCGTCGGGGTCGAGACCCTGGGCGACGGCGCCCGCACCGCCGGCGAGTGGGTCCTGCTCGTGCTGGGCCTCGCGGCCTCGGTGACCGCCATCGCCTACGTCACCGTCCTCGCCCGGCGCGCGCTCGACGAGATGGACGCCGACGCCTGGGAGGCTCCTTAGGCGTTCGCCTCGGCGTCGAATTCGTCGCCGCTGCCGGCCGGCCGCGGGCCTTGGGATCGACCCGCCGGCCGCGGGCCTCGTAGCCAGTCGCCGGCGTTCATGAACTCTCAGCTCAAGGACAACCGCGAGGGGGGGCTGCCTGGAGTTCCGCCCCGGGCCACCTCCGCAACGCCAACCGTGGGCGACACAGTCGACGCAGGGGGGCCAGCGGCCGCACCGCCGTCCTCGCACGCCCCGAACAGCCGATCCCCATGCGGACGCGATCGGCGGGACCGCGCTCTCCCACGCGCCCCGTCGATCGGATCGCGGCGGTCGAGACGCGCTGAAGAGCCGTTCGATGTCGCGCGTGAGACAGGGTCCGCTCGAGGTCCTCGAGCTGCTGGATGGCGTCGGAGGATGCCGAGGAGCCCACCAGAACTTGCCGGGCACCCGCGTCGATCAGCTTGCCGGCCGCGGAACGCGTTCCGAGGTGCCGGCGGTCCGGGATCGAGGGTACTCGACCTTTCGGGCCTCAAGGTCTACCGCAACGGCCCGCCGCGGTTCTAGCCGAGCATCAGTCGCAGGGCGCCGATGACAGCGGCGACAACGCCGATCCCGGTCCCGACCACCCACTTGACGAGGCGGAGTTCAAGAGCGTTCAGACGCGCATCCAGCGTTTCGTGGGTCACGTGGTCGCCGTGGTCGGCAGCGCGGCCGATGGCACTCGCGATGACTTCGGCTTGATCGCGGTCGACGCCCCCAGCCGCCAACTCTCAGGCTACCTCAAGCGTGTCGAACATGCTTGGCAGCGTACCACGGCTACGGCCTGACAGGTCAACAGTGCGACGCGGTGGGGCCGAGCGCGGCTAGGTCGGTGACACCGGTTCAACCGGCGGCGGCGGTCGGCGGCGTCGCGGGCCTCGAACCGGCCGAAGTTCTTCGCGCCGTCGATGGCGAGGTTGCCGGTCTGGATCGCGGGGCATTGCGTCGCCCAAGACGGACGAAGCTCAACGACCGGACGGCGGATCATGAACAGCAGCTCCCCCGATCGCGGTCGGACCCTGTTGGAGGGCCCCGGAGTGCCCCGGGGTCCGGTTGCCGCATCGAAGCTGCGGCCTTGCCCAAGTGGGGTAAGGCAGTGTAAGTGTTTCAAACACCGGCATTGCTCTGAACAAGACGCCGGAGGCCGGACACGAACACCGTGAAACTGTGAGATCGATTTCCATCCGGCGATAGGTGGAGGCCGACGGCCCGGGAGCCGGCGATTTTCTGGTACCTGGCTCTTGTGAGCCTTCGCAATTCCTGGACAGGATTGGCAATCCGGTCAGGGGTGCGGTACTTTGATCGTTCCTGTTTCTGGGCCAGTCCTGCTATTTGAAATCCTTGTTCGACCGCGTTCAAATCTCCGAGGTACCAGCTTTCCAATTCATGGCAAAGTATTCGGACCAGCACGTCCGATTTTCCAGCGTCCCGGCAAATCCTGACCAGACGGCACTTGACCTCGAGACAGTCCGCTTGATCCTTGTCCCGCATGACAACAAAGCGCGTGTCGGGCACACGCCAGCCGCGCAGTTTTCCCGCGAGCTGTTTCTCCAGATCCCTTTTGCCCTCAAAGACCACGTAGCGAACCGCTATATTATCCGGCAGGATTCTGGGGAGAAGGTTCTTTAACATTTCTCGCGCTGAGCGCTCCTCAAGAAAAAAGACCAATTGATTCATTGAGGATCAGCCCCCTCAAAAAATCCCTGCCGCCACAAGTACCCCATCTTGTCGCCTTCGGCCATTAAGGCGGCGATCTGCTCGTCATCACGAGCGCGCCGTATCTCGGTATAGCCGCCGCGCTTGACGAGCCAGACTACTTCGTCGAGTTCGACCGCGTTTAGAAAGTCTGGCGAATGAGTCGAGACAAAAACCTGACATCCCTGGCCGGCGTAGGACCGGAATTCTTCAGCTAATTCGTTCAGCAGGTCAGGATACAGTTGATTCTCCGGTTCCTCGATACACAGCAGGGGGTGGGGTTCTGGGTCGTAGAGAAGAATCAGGTAGGCGAACATCTTGATGGTGCCGTCCGATACATATTTGTCGATGAACGAATCTGAAAAAGCGCCGTCCCTGAATTTCAGCAAGAGCCTGCCGTCCTGTGTAGAGACGGGCACGATGTCTTCGATGCCGGGGATGCGCCTTTTCGTTGCCTCGACAATTCTCTTGAAGTTGGCTGGTGAGCTTTCGAGGATATTTTGTGCCACCAACTGGAGGTTATCTCCTGTAACGGAGAGATGCTCGTTCGGGCCTGCGGCGTCCTTGCTGCCGCGCGCAAGGTTGATGTGGAAATCGGAGACGTGCCAGTTTTCAATTAACTGTCGAAAGACGCTGGCCGCCTTGAATCGTTCAAACTGCCCCAGTCCCTTTATGGCCAGCACATCCGGGGCGACCGACTGAGATTCGCGGGTCAGTTCTTCATCCTGTTTGTCGAAATCCTCTTCGTTCGTTACGGCATAGCCCTTGCCCTGCGTAAAATCCAGAAAATGAAACGGTGATCCATACCGGCCGCGTTTGTAGCGGAGTATTTCCCGGCTCACCACCGGTCTATTTTTTTCCTGGCCAATATGAACAACATAGGTCACAAGACGGTTGACCCCGGCTATTTCCATACGGAACTGAATCTCCAATTCAATTGAAGCCCTGGCGGTATCCCCTCTGCTGACGATTTCGGCATAGCCCCCACGGACTTGCAGGGCCTGCCTGACATTGTAGGTCAGGCAATCTTTCAGGAATCCGAATACATCGAAAAGCGTGCTTTTTCCCGTGCCATTGGCGCCGACGATTACGCAATAGCGCGGAATATCCAGCATCGTCACGTCTTTGAAACTCTTGAAGTTTTTCAGCTTTATGGATTCGACGTGCATGGCTAATCCTCCCCGAACAGTCCAGCCTGCTCGCCACGGTGGCGGCCGAACTTCTTGGGCCAGGCGGGTGATCTCGGGCCAACTCTGCACCAGGCTGTTGTAGGAGAGCGCCTCAGCCGCGCGTTTTTTGCGCTCACATAGGTGTAGAGCCGGTCACTGCTGTCCCACAGACCTTCAAATGAAGGCGGCTTGAACCTTCCATGTCTGGTAGAATGATATGTGGCGCAAATCATTCAAAAGACAGGAGATCCAAGCCGTGGCCCATCATAACACAGTCTTCGTGCAGCTTCTCAGGTTCCTTCCGAGACATGAATTCGAAGCCGAGGCCCGCCTGCACCAGCGAGGTCAGGGGTTGCGCGTCACGGGCCGCCGGGCGCAGTTCGTGGCCCTTGGCTTGGCGCAACTGACCGGCCGAGAGAGCACTGTATCGCATGCCAGCAGGCGCTTGACGCCGCCTCGCGGTTTTCGATGCCGACCGGCGGGACCTTGTGCGCTGACGTCGCAACCATCTTGTAGATCCTCAGAATCTCCTCCCGGCTGAGCGCCTCTTGGGGCCCGAAGGCTCCGACGTGGGGCCCGTCGGAAGCGCGGAATCGGGCGAACATCTCCCTCAACGACTTGTACGCGCGGCCAGTGCCGTCTCCGTCTGTCCCAACGCCCCGGTCGCTGGACGCGCCTTCGTCGAGTGCGATCTCCTTGACCGCGTCGTCATCCGTCGTCGCCGACTCTCGGGCGCTACGCTACTAGGAGCTTACGCCGTAGAAGTTCGCGCCAGCGAACTTCCAACGCGACCCAAGGTCGCGCTAGCCGTCGTGAAGGCAGACCACGGTGTTGCCGCGGCCGCGGTTGTGCTCGAAGAGCTCGAACGCCTCGATGAACTCCTCGAACGGAATGAGGCGGTCGACCCGCGGCCGAATCGCCCCGGTCGCGAGGAAGTCGAGAATCTCCGCGACGTTCCGCTGGTGCCCGTCCGGATGCTCGGCCGCCCACCCCGCCCAGATGCTGCCCATGATGACCGCCTGCTTGATGAGGACGAGGCCGGGGCGAATCGGCTTCTGGCCGGCCGTGAAGCCCACCAGGCAGATCCGGCCGCGGGGCCGGATCGCCGACAGCAGGGCCGCCTCGAACAGATCGCCCTGCACCATATCGATCACCACGTCCACCCCGACGGGGTGGCCGAGCTCGGCCGACGCCTCCCGGACCTCGTTCTTGAACCGCCGGTAGCCGTCCCGGTCCGTGCCGTAGCAGAGCACCCGGTCGGCTCCCGCCGCCGCCGGAAGCTCCCGCTTCTCGGGGGTGCTGACGCCGGCTATCACCTGCGCGCCCATCGCCCTGGCCAGCTCCACCGCGGCCATGCCGACGCCGCCGGACGCCCCGTCGACCAGCACCAGGCTGCCCGCGGTCACCTCGCCGAGGATCTTCAGCGAGTGGTAGGCGGGGAAGAAGTTGCGGCCCAGGTTGGCGCAGGCGGCGAGGTCCACGCCGGCCGGCACCCGCCAGACCGACGCGGCCGGCACCCTCACCACTTCGGCGAGGCCGCCGATGCTCATCTGGGCGATGACCCGGTCGCCGGCCTGCAGGTGATCGGCGTCGGCCTCGATGACGGTCCCGGACACGTCCATGCCCGGGACGTACGGCAGGCTCGGCTTCTGCTGGTACAGCCCCTGCGCCTGCAACGTATCCGGATACTGCACGCTGGCGTAGTGCGCGCGCACGAGGACATGCCCGGGCTCGTTCCCGGGCCGGGGAATCTCGTCCAGGGACAGGACGTCGCGCAACGGAACCGGCGTGGGAATCGGTTTGCCCCGGTCATCGAGACCGGCGTAGCGGTGACAACGGACGGCGCGGATCACATCGCTCATTCATCAACCCTGGCAGCCCGCGGCAAAAGGCCCCGCTGCATTCGAGCGGCGCTGCATCCTGCCTGAACTGCGTGGTTCCCGGAGCTGCGTTGCTCCGCGGTCACGTATACCCCAACAGGCTCCCTCGCCGCGCCCTGCCAGGCAGGCGCCTCGCCGGTCTCGGTGCGACGCGGGGTTCTACCACGCGGCTGCCAAGGGGGCAAGCTCGTGGCTCGCCGCCCCCGACGGCGCCTTCGGTCCCGGCGCCGGCCGGCGCCGCGCCTCCGTGCCGGCGCGTTTCTGCAGCGCAGAGGGTGTCGCTATGATAAGACACCGTGCAGGAACCGGACCGCCCCATCGTCGACACCCTGCGCCGGCTGCGGCTCGTCGGCGCGGACGCGACACCGGCGATGACCCCGCTCGGCGGCGGGGTGTCGTCGGACATCTGGCGCGTCGACCTCCCCACCGGACCGGTCTGCGTCAAGCGGGCCCTGGCCCGGCTCAAGGTCGATGCGGTCTGGGAGGCGCCGGTCGAACGGAACCGCTACGAATGGGCGTGGATGCAGGAGGCGGCCCGCATCGACCCGGCGTGGGTGCCGCCCCTCGTCGGCCACGATCCCCGGTCGAACTGTCTGGTCATGGGGTTCCTCGATCCCGCCACCCACCCGTTGTGGAAGGCGCAGCTCCGCCGCGGCGAGGCGCGCGAGCGGACGGCCCGGCAGGTAGGAACCCGGCTCGCGGCGATTCACCGCGCGACGGCGGGCCGCGCCGACCTCCGGGAGCGCTTCGACACCGGCCGCATCTTCCACGCCATTCGTCTCGAGCCCTACCTGCTCGCCACCGCCGAGCGGCATCCCGACCTGCGCCCGCGCCTCGCCGGCCTCGCGGCGGCGACGGCGGAAACGCGGCTCGCCCTCGTGCACGGTGACCTCAGCCCCAAGAACATCCTCGTCGGCCCCCGCGGTCCCGTCTTTCTCGACGCCGAGTGCGCGTGGTACGGCGACCCCGCGTTCGACGTCGCCTTCTGCCTGAACCATCTGCTGCTGAAGTGCCTGTGGACGCCGGACGCAACGTCGCGCTTCCTCGCGTGTTTCGGCGGGCTGGCCGGCGCCTATCTGGAAGGCGTGGACTGGGAGCGCCCCGAGCGCCTGGAAGCGCGGGCGGCGGCGCTGCTGCCCGGCCTGCTGCTGGCCAGGGTGGACGGAAAGTCCCCGGTCGAGTACGTGACCACCGAGGACGACCGGAATCTCGTGCGCGGGGTGGCGCGCCGCCTGCTCCACGAGCCGGCCGCCACCCTCGCCGCCGTGCAGGACGCCTGGGCGTCGGACCTGCCCCGAGACTCCCGCGAGTCCCGAGACTCCCGCGAGTACGGAAGCTGACGGAGAATCACCCTGCGGCATCCCCAGGGCGCCGGAAAGGGAACTCGTGGGCTGGGCCTCGCTGGGCGTGGCAGACTGATGTCGATCACCGTCCTGACGGTAGTGCTCGCTGCCTGTCGATGACGATCGTCTACCCTCCGACGCCTGACGACGAGCTCCGATGACCGACCCCGCCCACCGCATCGAACGCGTCTCGGCCCGCCGCGTATGGGACTCCCGCGGCCGTCCCACCGTCGAGGCCGAGGTGCACCTGCCCGGCGGCGTCACCGGGCGCGCGACGGCCCCGGCGGGGGCGTCGACGGGCCGCGGCGAGGCGCTCGACCTGCGCGACGGCGGCGCCGCCTTCGGCGGCTACGACGTCACCCGCGCCCTTCGGCAGGTGCGGGACACCATCGCCCCGTCCCTGCGCGGCCGCGACGTGACCGACCAGGCCGGGCTCGACCGCGTCCTCATCGACCTCGACGGCACCCCCGACAAGCGCCGGCTGGGCGGCAATGCCTGCATCGCGGTCTCGATGGCGGCGCTGCACGCCGCCGCCGGGGCCGCCCGGCTGCCCCTGTGGCGGTACCTGCTGGGCAGCGAGCCGGCGTTGCTGCCGCTGCCCGAGATCCAGATCTTCGGCGGGGGCGCGCACGCGGGGCGGCGGGTCGACGTCCAGGACTTCATGGTGACGGCGGTCGGCGCGGCCAGCTTCGGCGAGGCTCTCGACTGGACGGCGGAGGTCTACCGGGCGGCGGGAGCGCGGATGGCCGACGCCGGGCGCCTGCACGGCGTCGCCGACGAGGGGGGGTACTGGCCCGCCTTCGACACCAACGAAGAGGCCCTGGAGCACCTGGTGCGGGCCATCGAGGACAGCGGGCGCATCCCCGGAGACGAGGTGGCGATCTCGCTCGACGTCGCGGCCTCCGAGTTCTGCCGGCACGGCCGGTATCATCTCGGCCTCGAGCGCCGGGTGGTCGACAGCGACGCCCTCGCCGACCTGCTCGTCGGCTGGATCGACCGCTACCCCATCGTCTCCGTCGAAGACCCGCTGGCCGAGGACGACGCCGCCGGCATGCAGCGGTTCACCGCGGCGGTGGGCGACCGCGTGCAGGTGGTCGGCGACGACTATCTCGTGACCGACGCGGCGCGGGTCGAACGCGCGGCCCGCGACGCCGCCTGCAACGCCCTGCTCGTCAAGCCCAACCAGGCCGGCACCCTGACCGAGACCCGGGCCGCGTTCGAGGCGGCCCGGGCGGCCGGCATGGGCACCATCGTCTCCGCCCGGTCGGGCGAGACCGAGGACGTCACCATCGCCCATCTCGCCGTGGGCTGGCGGGCGGGACAGTTCAAGGTGGGCTCGTTCTCCCGGTCCGAGCGGATGGCCAAGTGGAACGAGGTGCTCCGGATAGAGGAGGCGCTGGGCGCGGCGGCGGTGTTCGCCGGCGCCCGGTCTCTTCCCCACCCCCCGGCTGCGTGAGCGCTAGCGCGACCTTACGGTCGCGTCGGAAGTTTCGCTGACGCGAAACTTCTACGGCGCAGGCTCCTAGCCGGCAGTCCCCCGCTGACCGCCGGGGCTGCGCCCTACCGACGGACTTCCGGCCGGGCGCGGCGCCCGGATATACTGAGCGACCTTGAAACCGCTCTGGCATGGCGGGTTTCTCTTATGGGTCGGTTGGGCGGGAAGCGGAGCCGCCAGACGACGGTTTTTCCGGGCTGGATGACATGACGGACCGGATTCAGGGCGCGCCAGCGCCGCAGGAAAGGTAATCGCAATGCAGAAGCAACAGGCATGGATCGGAAGTCTCGTCGTCGCGTCACTCCTGGGTCCGGCCGCACCGCCCGCGGCGGCACAGGACGCCGCCGCGAGGTTCGTGCAGGTGGCCAGCAGCTATCGCCTGGTCCCCAACGTCACCTACCTGCGCGCCGGGAGCGTCGATCTCGAGCTGGACGTCTACCAGTCGCGCGGCGCCGGCCCCAACCCGACCCTGCTCTACCTCCACGGCGGCGGGTGGACCAACGGCAACAAGGAGAGCTCCGCGCTGACCTTCCTCCCCTATCTCGAGATGGGCTGGAACGTCGTCAACGCCGAGTACCGCATGGCCGACGACGCCCACGCCCCGGCCGCCGTCGAGGACTGCCGCTGCGCCCTCCGCTGGATCTACCGCAACGCCGAGCAGTACGGCTTCGACCTCGACCGCATCGTCGTCAGCGGCAACTCCGCCGGGGGGCACCTCGCGCTCACCACCGGCATGCTCCCGGCCTCGGCCGGGCTCGACCGCCAGTGCCCCGGCGACCGCCGCCGGACCTGGACGACCGGCGCCACGTCGACGGCCGAGCTGCAGGTGGCCGCCATCATCAACTGGTACGGCATCACCGACGTCGTCGACCTGATGCAGGGCCCGGCCGGAACCTCGGGCAACTTCACGGAAGCCTGGCTCGGCAGCCGCAGCGACCGCGGCAAGGTGGCGGCCCGGGTGTCGCCCCTGACCTACGTGCGCCAGGGCCAGCCGCCCGTCCTGACCATCCACGGCGACGCCGACAGCATCGTGCCCCACGACCACGCCGTCCGCCTCCACGAGGCCCTCGACGGAGCCGGCGTGCCGAACCGGCTGCTGACCATCGAGGGCGGCGGCCACGGCGGGTTCAGTCTGGAGGAGAACCTGCACATCTACGCCACGATTCGAGCGTTCCTCCAGGCGCACGGCCTCGGCCCCGCGCCGTCGAACGACTGACCGCGCGGCGTTCGCCGACGTATCGAGGACCACCGGCTGCGAGCACGCCCTGCTCGCCCGGTGGTCCTCGCCGGCGCGCGACGCGCACCACGGACTTGACCCGGAACGCCAGGGTTGTTCGCGGCGCGTCGCGGGACTTTCCACCGTCTCGTTGCAGCAACTGGAGGCGCTGGTCCGGAGCGATCGAGTTTACGCGCCAGCCGGACGACGCGCGTCGGCTCGTCAGAGACAGGGCTACGACATGGACGGGGAGCATCGGCTGAACCGCAACGGGGTCCCGCGTTGCCCGTCCGCGAACGCCGGGTGCGCTGCGCGCGGGCTACCGTTCCTGCGGGACGAAGATGTCGCGGGCCGGCATCTCGACGGCGGGCAGCGTCGCGGCGTTCATGACCGCATCCCGAGCGGTGATTCCGCTTTCGGCGAGGATCCAGGCGACGAGGCCGTAGACCTCGTCGGGGGCGAGCGTGCCGGGCTCGTTCGACGGCATCGCACGGCGGATGTAGTCGAAGAGCGTCGTGGCGTAGGGCCAGTAGTTGCCGACCGAGAACGGAACGTCGGCGCCGCCGGCGCGCCAGGCCTCGTAGCGCGGGCCAAACGGGGGCGTGCTGGCGGGGTCGTAGCCGACCAGCCGGTCCGCGATCCCGCCTTCGCCCGCCGGCCCGTGGCAGACGGCGCATCGAGCGGCGTAGACCGGTGCCCCGCTCGCGGCCGTCCCTGCTCCCTCCGGGAGACCGGCGCCGTCCGGACTGACGTCGATGTCCCACGCGGCGATCTCCTCCGGCGCCGCGGGGCGGCCGAATCCGAGCGGTTCGCCTTGCGGCTCCGCCGCGTCCGCCGCCGCCTGCGCCTCGGCCGGACCGCCCGCTGCGTGCACGGCCATGCCGGTCGTAGACGGCAGGAGGAATCCCGTCGCGAGGCAGGCGAGCACCGCGAGCCCGGCGCAAGTGGCGCGGCACGACACGAGCCTTGCGCCTGGCGCGACCATGCGGTCGCGTTGGGAGTTTCGCTGGCGCGAAACTCCTACGGCGCAAGCCCCTGGCCCGGCAATCGTCGCCGGCGGCTCCGCCTGCCGCCCAACCAAGCGTCCAGGAATCCGCGCCGTTTCTGCGGCGCAGACTCCTAGGCGTCCCACGGAGCCTCCACCCGGTACTCGACCTGCCCGCTCGGCCGGATGCGCCACGCGGTGATCGGGTTGAGGTGGTACCGCCGGGCCCGCCGACCGCGCACGGCCCGGAGGGCGGCGCGCGTCGGTTGCACGTAGCCGGTGTCGTCGACCGCTCGGCTCATGATCTCGGTCTCCGCGCCGTCCCAGCGCCACAGGTGGCGGAAGCGCGTATGCGCCTGCCGCAGCACCGGCTCCTGGAGGCGCGCCTCCTGCCAGGTGCGGCCGCCGTCGGTGCTCACCTCCACCTTCGCGATCGTGCCCCGTCCCGACCA
Organism: Vicinamibacterales bacterium; assembly: GCA_965215895.1. Lineage (GTDB taxonomy): Bacteria > Acidobacteriota > Vicinamibacteria > Vicinamibacterales > UBA8438 > JAJEEA01. Next base: position 295,816 of record CBDCEY010000005.1, read on the forward strand.
GGCGATGCCGCGGAGCTCGATCCAGCCCGGCTCGACGACATCGGGCCAGGCGGGCGCGGTGATGATTGAGCGGGCGTCGAAGACGAAGCTGAACTGCCGCGCCGTGCCGTCGGCCAGCGGGTCGGTGTACTTCGAGGTCTCCTCGCGGGTCATGAACGGACGGTCGGCGAGCTCGATCCGTCGCAGCCACTTGACGTTCGAGTTGCCTTCCCACCCCGGCAGGAGGAGCCGCGCCGGATACCCCTGCCCCGGCCTGAGCGCCTCGCCGTTCTGGGCGTAGGCGATGAGGGCGTCGTCCCGCGCCTTCTCCATCGGGACGCTGCGCGTCATCACCGCCGCATCCTGGCCCTCGGCGAGGAACCAGGTGGCGTCGGGGCTCGCGCCCACCTCGCGAAAGAGCGTCGCCAGCGCCACGCCGGTCCACTCGGTCGTCGACGTCATGCCGCAGACGCTCTCGGGCCTCGTATCCGGCCCCGCCCCCGTCGGGTAGTTGCCGGAACACTCGAGGAAGCAGATTCGCGACGTGGCCGAGAAGCGTTTCAGGTCGGCGAGCGTGAACACCATCGGCCGCTCGACCATGCCGTGGACGAGGAGCTGATAGGTCCCCGGGTCGACGGCGGGGATGCCCGCATGGTGGCGCTCGAAGTGGAGGTCCGACGGCGTGATCGTGCCGTGGAGATCCTGGAGCGGCGTGCGCGATGCGAGCCCCCCTCGGGCGTCGCGCCGGACCGTTTCGTGGGGCGAGCGGTCGCCCCGCCCGCTCGCCGCCGACCCCGGATTGCGGGTGGTGTCCCCGCCCTGCGCCCGGGCACGCCCCGGAGCGGACGGAATCGCCGCCGCGCCGATCGCGCCGGCCAGCAGCTCGCGACGGCTGACTCTGTTCGGCATGAACCCTCCCCGTGACGCGATGACCGGGCCGCTGGTGGCCGGCCCCGCATCTCCTCCTGCATCCTAACTCCGATGCGCGCGCACTGTCGACGCGGGGACGCCGATGCGCCGGGGCTCACCGCCGTCACCCCGGAGACCCCGGCCCTTCGCAACCCGCTCCACGCGGCTCACATTCCCGCGCGGATGCTGTAGTTGTCGTTGCGCCACATCATCATCCGTCCGTCGGGCATCTCCTCGAAGATGAACTCCTCGCCCAGATCGCCGTTGTCGCGCACCCGCCGGAAGGTGCCGCCTTCGACGTGGCGGAGCCGGGTCAGGGAGCTCAGCGGATTGTCGGCGGGCAGCGACAGCACGTGCAGATCGCCTTCCCGCATGAGCACCGCGCTCTCTCCCCCGAGAGGCCGCTCGTAGGTGCCGGTGAAGCGCATGAGGGTCTGCCGAGCCGCCGTGGCGCCGCCTTCGGAGCCGGCGGGGACCCCGTCGGCGGGCGTATCGCCGTCCGACTTCCCGGCCGCCTTGCGCAGGGCGGGCGCGACGATGTCGTAGGCGGTCTGGGCGAACCGGCGGGAGTTCACGCCCTGACCGTTGGTCATGAACGCGGTGGCGACCTTGTCCTGCGGGCGCAGCAGAAGATGGCTGCGGTATCCCGGGCAGGAACCGCCGTGGCCCACGAAGGTGTCTCCGTCCGACTTCCACACGGAGAAGCCGAGCCCATAGGTGGTGTCGCCATCGGGTTCGAGCCAGTGCACCCGGTGCATCTCGCGCAGCGTGTTGCGGTCGAGCAGCGCATCGTCTCCGTCGAGCACGCGGAACTGCCACGACGCGAAGCGCCCCAGATCCTCCACCGTCGAGATGAACCCTGCCGCGGGGCTGATGCCGCGCACCCGATAGTCCGGAACCAGCCGGCGCTTGCCGTCCCGCCCGCGCGCGGTGTAGCCGCTCGCCAGCCGGTTGCCGCGGAAGCGGTCGTCCAGGTCGGTGAAGGTGCTCGACATCCCCAGCGGGTCCAGGATGTTCGCGCGGACGTAGTCGTCGTAGGCCTGCCCGGACGCCGCCGCCACGATCTCGCCGGCCAGGGTCAGCGCCAGATTGGAGTACTGGTAGTAGGTGCGCGGGGGATACAGCATCGACTGGGTGGGCAGCGTCGCGACGATCTCCTCGTGGGTCGGGAAGGGATAGTCGGGGCCGGTCCAGTACGGCGCGCCCGCTTCGCGCGGGAGGCCCGAGGTATGGGTTAGCAGCCCTTCGACGGTGACCGGGCCCGCCTCCGGATAGTCGTCCTGGATCGTGAACCATTCCAGGTGCTTCGCCACGGGATCGTCGAGCTCTACCTTTCCGTGGTCGCGCAGCTGCAGCACGCCGACCGCGGTGAAGAGCTTGGAGATGGAGCAGATGGAGTACATCGTCGACGCGGTCGCGGGCTCCTCGCGGTCCACGTGCGCATACCCGTATCCCTTCGCCCACACGAGCTCCTGATCGTGCGTCACCGAGAGGGAGGCCCCGGGGATGCCCCCGTAGGCCTGCGCCGCATCCATCCACACATCCAGCAGATGAAGGGCCTCGGCGACGCCGGGATCATCCGCGAGCGATTGCTGCGCGTGAAGCGGAAGCGCGGGAAGCAGGAACAGCGCAAGCGCCACGGCGCTTGCGCGGATACGGGACGCTGGCCGAAGCAGGACGTGCGGTGTCTTCATCGGGGTACTCCTGAGCTGGCGTGGAGGCTGTCGGTCGCGGTGCGGGGCGTGGGCTCGCGTGCCCGGACCCGTGCAAGGCTGCAGTGTAGTGCATGTGGTCCGCAGGGAACGCCGGCGGGCCGTCATCGGGGGCATGTTCGGTCATCGGGGCCATTGGCGCCGAGGTGCGGGGCGGCGGCCGTGATGCGGTAAGCTACGGGTCAGCCGCGGTCGATTCTCGAGCAAAGGAGTTTGCTGGTGCGCGCCAACAGTGCCCGTGACGGAGCCCGCTTCGTGGCCCACTTGTCGTTGACGTTCGTCCTTGTTGCCCTGCTCGCGGTCGCCACGGCCCGAGCCCAGGTGCCCGTCGGGACGCCGCATGACGTGGGGTTGTCCGCGGAGCGTCTCCAGCGGATCGGCGAGATGATCGGGCGCGCCATCGACGCGGAACAGATCTCCGGCGCCGTCACCGTCGTCGCGCGGCACGGGCGTGTCGCCCACTTCGAGGCGCACGGCCTGATGGACATCGAGGCGGACGCCCCGATGCGGAAGGACACCATCTTCCCGATCGCCTCGATGACGAAGCCGGTGACGGGCGTCGCCATCCTCATGCTCGTCGAAGAGGGGAGGGTCCGTCTCTCCGATCCGGTGTCCCGCTTTATTCCCGAGTTCCGGGATACGAAGGTCGCCATGCCGCGCTCAAGCTCCGGGGGCGAGGAAGACGGCATCTACACCGTGCCGGCAAGTCGCGAGATCACGGTGCAGGACCTGATCACCCACACGTCGGGTCTGGTGAGCGGCGGGGCGGGGAGCGAGGCGGCAGCACGCATCGCGCCCCGCAGGTCGACCGACACCGTCGCGGACTGGACGGCCGCGCTCGGAGCGGCCCCCCTCGACTTCCAGCCGGGCACCCGCTGGGCGTACAGCGGCCTCGCGGGGATCGACACCCTGGGGCGCATCGTGGAGGTCGCCTCGGGGCTGACGTTCGACGAGTTCCTGCGGCGGCGAATCTTCGAGCCGTTGGGGATGAAGGACACTGCCTTCAACGTGCCGGATGACCGTATGCCGCGCGTCGTGACGCTCTACGGGCGCAGCCCCGACGGACTCGAGCGCCGCACTGTGCCGGAATGGGTGGCCACGAGAACATTGCACTCGGGCGGCGGAGGTCTCTGGTCGACGGCCGAAGACTACTTGCAGTTCGCCCAGATGCTCGTCGACAACGGCGAGCTGAACGGCACGCGGCTGCTGGGTTCGCGGACCGTCGACCTGATGGCGTCGAATCACGTCGGCGACCTCTACGCGAAGGCGGGGCGCACCGGCGGTCGTCCCGGGAAAGGCTTCGGATTGACCGTGGACGTCGTGGTCGACGCCGTCGAGGCCCGCGACGACCACCGGTCGACCGGCAGCTTCGGTTGGAGCGGCGCCTTCGGTACTACCTTCTGGGTCGATCGCGAGGAGGATCTGACCGCGATTCTGATGGTGCAGACGCCGGGCGGTCCGCTCCGGGCCGACTTCCAGAACGCCGTACTGCAGGCGATCGTCGACTAGTAGCCTGCGCCGTGGAACGGCGCGGACTCCAGCAGGATTGGTTGGGCGGCAATCGGAGGCCGCAGCGCGACCTTGCGGTCGCGTTGGGAGTTTCGCTGGCGCGAAACTCCTACGGCGATGGTTTCCGGGCTAGTCGCGCCACCGCCCGAGTGCGGATCATTGAAGCGCGAAACAACCTGGATCAGGCGTTTGTTTCAGGTCAGCGCGCTATAAGAGGGAGAGGAACGATGGTCAGCTTCGCAACCCGCTCCGTCATGGCGGTCGCTCTCACGCTCGCGACCGCCATGGGTGTCGCGGCGCAGGACCGCTACGAGACGACCGAGATCGCCGACGGTGTCTACCAGTTCCGCTGGATCGGACACAACGCGATGTTCGTGACCACGGACGCCGGCGTCGTGGCGTTCGATCCGATCGGCGTGGACGCCGCGCGGCAGCTCGCGGCCGAGATCCGGCGCACGGCGCCGGGCTCCCCGCTCGCCGCGATCGTCTACAGCCACAGCGATGCGGACCACGCGACGGGCGCCGGCGCCCTGATGGAGGCGATGGGACAGACCGGCGTTCCCATCATCGCGCACGAGCTCGCGGTCGCGCCCATCGAGGCGCGCGGGAGCGCGGACCAGCCGGCTCCGAGCGTCACGTTCGCGGACAAGTTCCGCTTCCTGATGGGAGAGCGCTGGATCGAGCTCCACTATCTCGGGCCGAGCCACACGGACAACATCGCCGTACCGTTCATCCCCGACGCCGGCGTCGCATTCGCGGTCGACTTCGCCTCGAACGATCGACCGGGGTACCAGGACCTCGCCAGCTGGCACTTCCCGGAGTTCTTCGACGCGCTGTCGGGTCTGCTCGGAATCCCGTTCGAGACGGTCGTCTTCGGCCATGGGCCGCCCGGTGACCGAGCCGCCATCCAGCGCCAGATTGCGTACTACGATGACCTGACGGCGGCCGTTCGGGAAGCCGTCGCAGCCGGATGGACCGAGGAGCAGGCAGCCGAGAGGATCCGCCTCGACGCGTACTCGGAGTGGGGCAACTACGAACAGTGGTTCCCGCTCAACGTGCGCGGCGTGTACCGATGGCTGGCCGCGGAGGGTGGGCGCTGAGCCGCCGCCGGCCGGCCCCCAGCCAGGGCGGCCGCACGGACATGGCCGAATTCGCTGTCCGCGACCGAAAGCGAAGCGGGCGGGATCTGCAACCGGAGCGTACGCGCCGCGTCGCGCGCGGCTTCGATGAACGAAGGGCCAGCGCGGGAATCGTCTGCATTACAATGGCGCTCTCGTCCCGCGGCGAAGCGCGCTGCCGCCGCGCTCGTCGCGGTGCGAGCCGGCGGTGCGCCGCCCGCGGGGCGGCTCGAAACGAACCGCGGCAGGGTGAACGCGATGCATACCGAACCCCGTACGGCGAGTCGCACGGAAGCGCGACCCTTCACGCTGCGCACGTGTCTGGCGTTTCTGCTCGGACTGGCGCAGATCGCCCTCTCCGCGAACGCCTCCGCGCAGGAGCCGGCGGCCGGCGCCGGGGCCCCGCGGTTCGCGCCGGTGACCTGGGAGCGGCTGGTCAACGCCGCCGACGAGCCGCACAACTGGCTGATGTACAACGGCACGCTCGACAGCCGGCGGTTCAGCCGGCTCGACCAGATCGACACCACGAACGTCGCGGACCTGGAGCTGAAGTGGGCGTACACCATCCGCCAGCTCGACCGCACCGAGACCACCCCGCTCGTGGTCGACGGGGTGATGTTCATCACCGAGTCGCCGAGCAACCTGACCGCGGTCGACGCGACCGACGGGCGTCCCTACTGGCGGTACGAGCACCCCCTGCCCGATGACCTTCGCATCTGCTGCGGGCGCAACAACCGCGGGGTCGCGATTCTGGGCGAGACGCTCTACATGAGCACCCTCGACGCCCATCTCGTGGCCATCGACGCGCGGAGCGGCAGCGTGGTCTGGGACTCGGAGGTCGCCGACTACCGGGGCGGCTACAGCAAGACCGCGGCCCCCCTGATCGTCAAGGACCGGGTGGTGACGGGCATCGCCGGCGGCGAGTTCGGCATCCGCGGGTTCCTCGACGCCTACGACGCCGAGAGCGGCGACCTCGCGTGGCGGACCTACACCATTCCCGGGCCGGACCACCCCGACAACCGGACCTGGTCCGGCGACTCGTGGCGGACCGGCGGGTCGCCGACCTGGATCACGGGATCGTACGACCCGGAGCTCGACCTGATCTACTGGGGCACCGGCAACCCCGGTCCCGACTACGGCGGCGACGTGCGCGTGGGCGACAACCTGTACGCCGACTCGGTGCTCGCGCTCGACGGCGACACCGGCGATATGGCGTGGTACTTCCAGTTCACGCCGCACGACATCCACGACTGGGACGCCATCCAGATCCCGGTGCTCGCCGACATCGAGTTCGAGGGCGAGCCGCGCCGGGCGATGCTCTGGGCGAACCGCAACGCGTTCTACTACACCCTCGACCGCGAGACCGGCGAGTTCCTGCTCGGTAAGCCCTTCGCTTTGCAGACCTGGGCGGAAGGCCTCGACGAGAGCGGGCGGCCGATTCGGCGGCCAGGCACCGCCCCGAGCCTCGAGGGCACGGTGGTGGCGCCTACCGCGGGCGGCGGCACCAACTGGTGGTCGCCGGCCTACAGCCCGCGCACCGGCCTGCTCTACGTCAACGCGTTCGACGGCGAAGGCCAGTTCTTCGTCCGCGACGAGCAGTACGAGGCGGGCGAGCGCTACACCGGCGGCGGGGTCCAGGCGCCGCAGCCGATGGACAACTACCAGAGCGCCATCCGGGCCATCGATCCGGCCAGCGGCGACATCCGCTGGGAGTTTCCCATGAAGCCGCGCGCCCGCTCCGGCGTGCTGGCCACCGCCGGCGGACTCGTGTTCGCCGCCACCGTCGACGGCTACTTCTTCGCGCTCGACGCCGCAGGCGGCGAAGAGCTCTGGCGCATCCCGCTCGGCGGCGCGGTCAACGCCAACCCCATGACCTATGCCGTCGGCGGCGCGCAGTACGTCACGATGGCGGTGGGGAACACCGTCTACACGTTCGGCCTGCACGAGTAGGTCGACCGCCGGGTCGACCGCGAGGGTCGCCGCCAGGGACGCTCAACGGACGACGCCCTGCCGTGGCTCGTCTCGGCCTGCCAGTCGGGAGACGTTCAGCACGGTCGGGACAGCCTGAAGGATTCCCCTGAGAGAATTATTGTGCTACGTGGCCCTGGAGCTCGGGCAGCTCCTCGACCTCGGTGAAGCCGAAGCGATTGCCCTGGCCGAGCAACTCGACGCGCCGTTCCGCGACACGGACCCGCAGACCGCGGATGCAGGGTCGTCCCCCGCACACGGTAGTGTCCGTCGTGATCCGATCGATCTTGCTCACGTCAGTTCCTTCAGACACTCGGCACCGTCCGTTCTATCGCTCAGGCAGCTGAATCGACTGGCTCTACCGTGGATTCGGGGCGCGCCCGCCGTACACGGCTTCCAGCCTGCGAACGAGGGCTTCAGGCTCGAACCCGCGAGGGGAATCGACTCCGTGCTCCGGCCGGATACGGAGGGCTCTGGCCAGCCCGTCGACGTCGCCCCAGGGCGCCAGCAGCTCGCCGCCGGGGTGCCACTCGCGCACCCCGCCGCTGTCCCAGGCGGCTACCGGCGTGCCGAGGGTCAGGGCCTCCAGCCCGACGATGCCGAACGGCTCCTGCCAGCGTGAGGGCATCACGAGCACGGCGGCGCGCCGGTAGGCGGCGGAGAGGCGCCGGCGGTCGAGCCAGCCCAGCACCTCGACGCCTTCCGCCTCGATCTCGCGACGCAACGGGCCGGTGCCCGCCACGACGAAGGGCAGCCCGGACCCCGAGCGCCGCCAGGCGTCGATGGCATCGCGGATACCCTTGGCCTCGACCACGCGCCCCGCGAAGAGGACGCAGGGTGGACCGTCGGCCGGCGCGTCGCGGTCGAGACCGTAGGCAACGGGGGGCACGACCGTGACCTGGTCGGCAGGAATCCCCACCTGGGTCAGCTCGCGCTTCATGTAGGACGACAGCACGGTGAGCCGCAGGCGCCTCAACGGTTCCAGTCGCTGCGCGGTGAGCTGGAGGGTGCTCTCGAAGTAGCCAGGGTCGTCGAAGCAGCCGGCGCACACCTCGCGTCCCATCGCGTCGCCGCAGACCCGGCCGTCCGAGGTCCACTTTCCCCGTCCCGGACAGAAGAAGCGGTGGTCCTGAACCGTCACCACCGCGTCCACGCCGGCCGCCCACTCCAGCACCGCCGGGTTGACCACGTTGTGCACGTGCACCAGATCCGGGCGCAGCCGCGCCAGCAGGGGGTCAAGATCGGCGTCGGCGCGCGTCCTGGCGTCGAGCTGCGGTACGACGGTCACCGGACAGGGCGGGCGCACGGCGCCGTCGTCGCGGCCCACGGCGAGGTGCAGCTCGTGACCGTCCGACAAGGCGTCGAGCAGACCGAGCAGGGCCCAGTCGGCGCCCCCTCGGTTGCTCAGTCGATCCGCTACGTGGAGAATCCGCATCGCCGTAGTCCGTCCCAGCCTCGAGAGGCGGCCGCTCGGCGCGGACACCGGGGCCGAACCGCTAGTAGGCGCGTTCGTATACTTCGAGCGCCTCGCGGACGCCGAAGGGGCGCGGGTTGAACGTGCCCGTCCACTGCCGGGCCGCGGCCTCGGCGAGGGACGGCAGGTCCTCCGCCGGCACGCCGGTGGTTCGGAGGTCGGGAGGACATCCTCCCGACCGGCCGGCGTCGGCGAGACGGCGGGCCAGGCGGTCTCCGGCTCCCCCGCCATTCGAGGCGGCCGGGAGCCGGCCCTCGAGATCGCCGTAGAGGTTCCCCTCCCCCTGCGCGTTCCAGCGCACGACGTGCGGCAGCAGGATCGCGAGGGCGACGCCGTGCGTCAGCCCGTAGCGCGCCGTCAGGGGGTTGGCGCAGGCGTGCGCGGCCCCGAGCATCGAATGCTCGATCGCCACGCCGGCGTAGAACGCCCCGAGCTGCATCGCCCCGCGCGCGTCGACATCGTCCGGATGGGCCAGCACGCGGTCGTAGTGGTCGTCGAGCAGCCGAAAGGCGGCGTGGGAGAACAGCGTCGAGATCGCGGTGCGGCGCGTGGTGACCGCGGTCTCCACCGCGTGGGCGATGGCGTCGAGACCCGCCGCGACGGTGACCGCGGGCGGCTGCGACAGGGTCAGCGCGGGATCGAGGATCGCGGCGGCGAAGGCGAGCTTCGGATCGCCGCACGCCATCTTCATGTGGGTCGCCGTATCGGCGATGACCGCGTAGCTCTGGGCTTCGGAGCCGGTGCCGGCGGTGGTCGGGACCGCAATCATCGGAAGCAAAGGCTTCCGGGCGAGCCCGTAGCCCTTGTAGTCGGCAATCACCCCCCCGTTTGTGAGCAGCAGGTTGATCCCCTTGGCACAGTCGAGCGAGCTGCCCCCGCCCAGCCCGATGACGGAGTCGGGCCGGCAGCCGGCGGCGAACTCGACCCCCCGATCGACCATCGCGGCGTCGGGGTTCACCTCGCACGCGTCGAACACGGCTACGTCGACGCCGGCGTCCCGCAGGCACCCCAGCGCGCTCTCGACGTGGCCGGCGTCCCGCAGCCCGGGGTCCGTGACCAGCAGGGGCCGGGAGAAGCCGAGCTCGCGGGCCAGCGTTCCGAGCCGGTCGATCGTCCCCGCTCCGCAGAGGACCCGGGTCGGCAGATGGAATTCGAAGGGTGTCATGGCTGAAGCGACCGCCGGCCGGGAAGCGGTCGCCGGGTTTGCGAGGAAGCGGTCGCCGGGGGTTTCCAGTATGCGCCGTTCCAGGGCGCAGCTCCTAGTCGAAGCCCGGCTTCAGGGTTCCCTTCTCGCGGGCGATCTCCAGGGCCGTCGGGTAGAACTGGACGAAAGTCCGCTCCACCGCGGTGTGCTCGGTGTGGCACGCGATGCACCGCGCCGCGTTCTCGGCGGACAGGGGCGCGACCGCGTCGGGCATCGAGCCGGCGGCCCCGAAGTTGTAGAACGCCCACCCGTCCTCGAACCGCGAGTCCTTCACCTCCGCTTCGAGCACGAGCAGGTCGCTCTGGAAGTTCCCCGCCACGTTTATCGACGCCTCCGAGGTCGCTTGCCGGATCTCGAGCACGAAGATGCTGCCGTCCGGCCACGCACCGGTCTCCTTGAACGCCCGATAGGCCGAGCGGTTCACGAAGACGTTCTGAAACCGTTGCGGGCGCGCGCCGCTGCCCGCCGCCTCTCCCCCCTCGGCCTCGTAGGTCATCCCCAGCCCGGAGCTGAGGAACATCCACTCGCGGTAGTCGTCCGGGCGGATGAGCTCGGCGCCGTTGCGGTAGCGCGGTCCATCCCCGGGTTCCGACTGGGCACGGACGGTGACGGCCAGAGAGGCGGCGCAGACTGCCGCCGCCAGACCCAGGGATACCGTTACGCTCCGGGGGGTCGTCTTCATCGTCTCCATCCTCATCCTTCCAGCCCGTCGAGCGGGCCGTCGGCGGTGCCGAACCGGTCGATCGAGACCCCCATCCGCTGCAGCAGCGAGACATGGATGCGTGCGAGGTCGGTCGGCTCCGCGTGCTCCAGGAAACGGCCGGTCTCGATGGTGCCGCCCCCGCCGCCCGCGAGCAGCGTCGGCAGGTGCCGGGCGTCGTGCTCGTTGCCGTCTCCCAGGGTCGCCCCGTAGACGATCATGCTGTTGTCGAGCAGGGTCCCGCCATTCGGTTCCCGAACCGACTGCAGCCGGCCGAGCAGGTACGCCACCTGGCGATGGTGCCAGCGGATGACCTCGGCGTACATCGCCCGCTTCTGCTCCACCGAGTCCCACGAGGTGAGCCCGTCGTCGTCCTCGGTCCTGCCCGAGGCGTTCTTGTAGTGCGACAGCGCGTGCCAGGTGCCGCGCACCTCGGGAATGAAATTGAAGTAGCGGTTCGACTGCCCGTGGTCGAGCATGAACGTGCAGACACGGGTGGCGTCGGACTGGAACGCCGCCACCATCAGGTCCATCATGAGCCGCATGTAGGACTCGTGGTCGGCCGGGATGCCCGGGGTGGGGGTCGTCAAGGTGTCGGTCACCGCCCCGTCGTCCCGCATCTCCGTCGAGCGGCGCTCCGCGAACTCGATGCGGCGCTCGAGGGCCCGTATCGACTCGAAGTACTCGTCGAGCCGGTAGCGGTCCGCGCCGCTCACGTAGTTGCCGAGAGCCCTGGCGTCGGCCAGCACCGCGTCCATGACCGAGCGGTCGGTCGCACCCCCGGACGGCGGCCGGAACATCCGGTCGAAGATGGCGCGGGGCTCTATCTCGCGAGACATCGGCCGGTCCGGCGACGACCACGAGATGGCGTTCCGCGGCAGCGAGTTCGAGAAGAAGCCCTCGCCCTGCACGGACAGCTCCAGCGACGGCAGCATCGTCTCGTCCCGCAGATGACGGGCCGCGACCTGATCGGCCGACACCCCGCCCGCGTTGACGGCCATGCGGTCGTAGCTGCCGCCGGTCAGCCACGTCGGCGGCCCCCCCACGTGGCCGTTGCCCTCGGGGGTCCAGATGTTGCTGGGGATGAGCAGATGCTCCTTGAACGGCTCCAGCGGGCGCATCCACTCGTTCAGCTTCACGAGCCGGCCGCCGGCCGCGGTCTCCTCCGGATACCAGGTGCCGCGCGGAATCCCGTTCGGGAAGTACAGATAGGCCATCCGCCTCGCGGAGGCCGGCGCGGCCGGGGCCCCGCCGCCGAGGCCGAACGCGGCCGCGGGCATGACGTCGAGCAGCGGGAGGGCCACGGTGGCTCCGAGCCCCCGCAACACGGTGCGGCGCAACAGGCGGCGAGACGGCATCAGTTGGTCTCCTCGACGCGGTTCTTCTTGTACCGGAAGGGGTAGCTGGCCACGATCTCCTGCAGCAACGTCTGGAACCGGTAGCCGTCGGCCTCGAGGGCGGCGATGATCGTGCGCACCGCCGGCTCGTCGTAGTACTCAAGCTGCCGGCCGAGGGCGTAGGCGAGCATCTTCCAGACCATCTGCCGCACGAGGTCCTCGTGACGGGTCTCGAGGAGCGCGCGCTTCAGGCCCGTGGGGCCGGCGAACGACGTTCCGTCGGGCAGCGCGCCGTCCGCGGCAATCACCCGATGCGTGTTCTTGAAGTGTCGCACGATCGGCTCGGGGCTCGTCTCGGTCTGGAACTCGATGGTCTCGTCGGCCTCGGCCGGGTCCTCCACCCGCTGCCGGAAGTCGTAGGTATCCCGCCAGCGCCCGAAGTAGTCGAAGTTCTCGAGGCTGAAGCCGATGGGGTCGATGCGGCTGTGGCACGCCCGGCAGGTCTCGTTGCTGGAGTGCATCTCGAGCTTCTCGCGGAAGCTGAGGCCGCGCAGGTCGGCCACCTCCTCGCTCAGCACGCCGGCGTTCGGCGGCGGGGGCGGAGGCGGGGTGCCGAGCAGCACGTCGAGCACGTAGTTGCCCCGCTTGACGGGGCTCGTCTCCTTGTAGTTCGAGGTCAGGGCGAGGATGGCGGGCTGCCCGATGACCCCTCCGCGATTGGGGTCGTCGAGGGCGACGCGCCGCATGTGCTCGCCGCGGACCCCGTCCATGCCGTAGAGGGTGGTCGCCAGCTCCTCGTTGACGTAGGTGTAGTCGGCGTCGATGAGGTTCCGGATGGGCCGGTTCTCGCGGAGCAGCGACAGGAAGAAGAGCGACGCCTCGTCGCGCATCGCGGTCATCAGCGTCGCGGTGCACCACGGGTTGTCGATGGGGTCGAGCCAGATGCGGGTGCCGACGTGCTGAAAGCCCAGCCACTGCGCCGCAAACACCGTCCCCAGGGTGTCGGCGCGCCGGTCGGCGAGCATCCGCGTGACCTGCGCCCGGAGCGTCGCCGCGTCGCGAAGCCCGCCGCGCGCCGCGAGGTCGAACAGCTCCTGGTCGGGCATCGAGGCCCAGAGGAAGTAGGACAGGCGCGAGGCGAGCTCCCAGTCGTCGACCGGGTAGGAATCCGCGCCCGCGCGGCCCCGCTCGACCCGCAGCAGGAACTTCGGGGAGATCAGAATCGCCTGCAGCACCCGCTTGAGCGCGACCTCGTGCCCGAGCCCCGCGGCCCGGCCCGACCGGTACTGGGCAAACGCCTGGTCCAGCTCGCCGGCCGTGGCCGGGCGCCGGTAGGCGCGCCCCAGGAACCGTTCGAGCACCGCCTCGGCCGCATCCACCTCGCCGAGCCCGTCGCCCGGCGTCGCCACGAACACCAGATCGCGCGACGCGCGGTGGCGCACGTCGGTCGGCTCGGCCGGCAGGGCCAGCTCGACGACCCGCTCGGCCGCCGCGATGTAGCGCTCCATCAGCGCCGGCTGCAGGAACAGGGTGTTCGACGAGTTCTCGAAACCGCTCGACCCCGTCAGCTCGTCGGGAAACCGGTCGGTGACGTTCAGCGCGACGCCGAAGAGGTCGCGGATGGTGTTGTCGTACTCCGTGTGGGTCAGCCGCCGCATCAGCTCGAAGCCGGGGTCGTCGATGGTCGAGTAGTCGAACTCCTCGATGTCCCGGTGCAGCATTGCGGCCATCCGGCGCCGCACCTCGAACGGGGGCTGCGGGGCGGCGGCCGGCGGCATCTTCCCTTCGTCGAGCGCCTCGATGATTCGGGCCCAGGTCTCGCGGTTGCGGACGAGCGGGCGCTCGATCACCAGCGTCGCGAGATTGATGCCGGCGGTCTGGGTCTGCGGCCCGTGGCAGCGGTAGCAGTACTGCTCCGCCAAAGGGGCGATCGCATGCGCGTCGGCGTCCGTCTGGGCGGAAGCGGCCGCGGCCGTCCCCAACGCCCCGGCCAGCACCAGGGTGACGACACCGGCACGGCGAAACCCGTTCTCCATCATCCGCATCCCTGCTTCCGAGTCGTCCCGACCGCCGGTCCGAGCAGACGCACTTCGGCGCGCCCATTATACGGGCTCGCGAGGATTGCTCTTGGCGCACCTGACGCACGGCAAGTCCGTCAGCGTCCTCAGTGGACGTACGTGCTGCGCGCCAGCACTCGCCCGGCGCCGCGCGGCACCTTCACGTCGATGGAATGGGAGCCCGGCTCGAGGTCCGGCGGCTGAGTGAACAGCACGTAGCGCCCGCCGACCGCGTTGGTCACACGCTCGATGGCGCGCCGGGGGTGGTGAAAGGTCTGCACGAACAACCCGCCGGTGTGGTGGGACACGTCCCGCAGGGCATGCTCGAAGGTGTGGTAGTCGGCCTGGGTCACGTCGAGCGAAAAAACCGCGGCGCGGGCCGCGTCGAGGGCGTCGAGGGCCCGGTCGTAGCGGGTCCAGCCGGTATCGAAGCCGTAGCCGATCAAGACCACCGACTTCGACCCGGGCAAGGGCTCGAGCACCTCGCCGAGGCGCCGCAGGGCGTCCTCGACCTGCCAGATCTTCCGCCCCTCCGCCTGGTCGATCCCGGCCACGATCGAAAGCCCCGCCTGCGGCTCGAGCGCGTGCGGATCCTCGTGCATCACGTCCCAGGCAAGCACCTCGCGCGCGCGGTCCAGGTCGGCGGTGAAGTCGAGCCAGATCTTGAAGTGGTGCTCGAACGAGACCACCGCCACCCGATCGTCCGGGCCCACCCCCGCCAGAAGGCGGTCGCTGTCCTGCAGCAGCCGCAGCAGCCCCTGCGCCCGGTCCGCCTCCAGGCTCTTCTGCACGAAGAACACGACCAGCTGCCGGCGGTCGCGCGGCGCGAGGACGGCCGTGAAGCCGGTCGAGGCCAGGGGCGCCCGCGCCGGCTCGGTGGCGCCGAGCCAGAGCGCCGACTCGACCGCGACCGGCTCGCCGCCGATGCGGACCTCGAAGTCGTCCGGCTCCAGCCCGATCACCGGCTCGCCCTCGTCGCCGATGACCCGCACGTCGATCAGAACGCGCGAGACGTCGACCCGTTCGACCAGCCCCGGCTGCTGCTGCGCGGCGAGCCCGGCCGCGAGCGAAAGCGCCAGCGCCGCCGTCACCGCGCCCCTCATCATGCTGCCCTGAGCTCAGGCGCCCGGCTCGTCGGCCTGCTGCCCGGCGTGGAACTCGGCGTAGACGTACACCGGGATCTTCAGGTCACCGACGCGCTCCTCGAGCACGGGCCGGACTTCCTCCCACTGCAGCCCGCCCACGCCGGTGGCGAGTCTGGGCAGGGCGAGAGACCGCAGGCCCTCCCGCTCGACGATGTGCGCAAGGGCGCGCAACGCGTCGCGGACATGCTTGAGCGTGGCGCGCTCCGGGTGGCCGCCGTGGCCGTACCCGCCTTCCTGGGTGATGAGATTGATCATCCGCACGCCGCCCGGCCCGCCCCACAGCCACGCTTCGCCCGGCTTCGGGTGCGTGAGATTGCACCAGTGGTGGTAGTCCTTGTGCATCGCGGGGTGCATCTCGTGCAGCGACCGCGCCAGCCCCTGGTTCATGGGATCCTTGGGCGCAACGCCGTGGGCCACCGCCTGCGCGCGGCTGAGGAGGATATCGCCTGAGACGTAGTGGATCACGAGCCAGTCCCTTTACTGCTGCCGACGCGCGCTTCCCGCGGATGCGACGCCGATCCGAAGTCCGTATCTGATCGCAGGGAGCGCGGGACGACCGTCGTTCTCATGCCCACGTTCCCTGCACCCATGTCCTGCCTCATCATACCCGTGGGTTCGCCACGGCGTTCTCCTCGCCCCAATCCGCTGACGACGACGGCACGACGGGACAGCCGGAAGACATCGAAGACTCGGAATGAAGTTCCGAGCTTTCAACATGGCGGCAGCGTGATCGCGAACCGTTGTCGGCGCTCGACCAAGGCGGAAGACCGCGGGCCGCCTGGTTGCGAGGTCGTGGGGGGTCAGGTCAGGCGTCACCGCCTGCCGCGGCGAGCCAGTTCTCGACAGGAAGCCTCGGCACGCGCATGAACTCGTCCACGTTCGCGCTCACGACGGTCAGATCGAGCGCCAGGGCCTGAGCGGCGATCAGCATGTCGTTGGGTCCGATCGGCGTGCCGCGCCGTTCGAGGTGCGTTCTCAGCTCGGCGTAGCGCCGGTCGGCCGGCTCGTCGAATGCCAGAACGTGGAGCGCCGAGAGAACGGCCTCGATTCGCCGGGTCAACCGTTCGGATCGCCGCCGGGCCGCCCCGTATCGCAGCTCGGCCGCCACCACGATGCTGGTGCACACGTGCCGTTCGCCGACCTCGGCGATGCGCTCCGCAGCCAATCCCTGGGGGAATCTCGCGACGTGCGAGACGATGTTCGTGTCAAGCAGGAACCGGCGGGCCACGCTCAGAGCTCCACGTCGTCGAGCGGCCGGAGCGTGTCGTCGACGTCAGGAAGCTCTTCCCGCAGCGGCTGCAGGCGTGCGAGCAGATCGAGGAGGCGGCCCTTCCTGACCGGTTCGATGATCAGGCAATCCCCTTCCCTCCGCAGGATGGCGTCGGTCCCCTCGAGCTCGAAGTCGCGGGGAATGCGCACCGCCTGATTCCGTCCGTTCCTGAACAACCGCACGTACCGGATGGCTTCCAGCTTGGCCGCGGGTCTGAGCATATGTCCAACCATATGCCAGGGACCGCTTGGCGTCAAGACATCGCCAGCTCGACCGCGAACGTGGCGAAGCGGCAGGTCACGCCGCCCAGGGTCTACCTCCGCGACAGCAGGCTTGATGAAAACCACGAAGCCGGTCCCTCATCATCTGTTCGCGGCGGCCGGTATCCGCAGGCTCTGCCCGACGCGGATGAGGGTGCTGCGGCCCATGCCGTTGGCCGACTGGATGGCGCGGACGCTGGTGCCATACCGGGCGGCGATGCGGCCGAGGTTTTCCCCGCTCGCAACGCCATGGGTGACGAAGGTGGGCCTCGGCGCCTCGGGGCGCACGCGCAGGGTCATGCCGGGGGTGAGCTGCTGGTCCCACAGCCGGTTGTCTCTGATGATCCGCCAGGGAGTCGAGTCGAGCCGCTCGGCGATCTGTTGCAGGTCGTCACCCGCCTGCACCTGGTGCTCCGCGTGTCTCCCCTCCCACGCGAGCGGAATCCTGAGCACCTGGCCGGCGGGCAGACTCTGCAGGCGCCAGAGGCTGTTGGCGTCGCGCAGGTCGTCGAGCGGCACCTCGAGGGTAAAGGCGAGCCGCAGATAGTTGTCGCCGTGCCGGGTCCGGTACAGCAGGTAGTCGCCGTCCCGCGTGAACAGGTCGTTGCGCAGATCGGGAGGATAGGCGACGAGCTGGCCCACCCGCAGCGCCCGGTTGCCGAGAAACGGGTTGTGGAGCCGGAGCTGGACAATCGGAATGCCGACGCGCTCGGAGAGCGACCACCAGTCGTCGCCCTGCTGCACCGACTCGAGTCCAATACCGAGCGCGTGGTGCCGAATAGAGGCGTCGTAGAGCTTCAGCGCGTTCCGGTAGTCGCCGACCTGAAAGACGTACTGCAGCGTTTCCAGATACATCGGCCGATTCCGGGAGACCCGGCCGGGCCCGCCGTTGTACGCGGCCAGCGCGTAGTCCTCGCGGCCGAACCGGTTCACCTGCCGCGCCAGGTACTTGATGCCCGCCTCGATATTGGT
Organism: Vicinamibacterales bacterium; assembly: GCA_965215895.1. Classification (GTDB taxonomy): domain Bacteria; phylum Acidobacteriota; class Vicinamibacteria; order Vicinamibacterales; family UBA8438; genus JAJEEA01. Next base: position 313,430 of record CBDCEY010000005.1, read on the forward strand.
GTCGACCCGCAGCTCCCGGAAGGTGGCCGGCATCACCTGGAAGTAGCCGCGGGCGCCGGCGCTCGACACGACCGACCCGTTGCCGCCCGACTCGTGGATGACGACCGCGCGGGCGAGGTCGAAGTCGAGTCCGTACTGGTCGGAGAATCTCTTGATCTCCGAGTCGATCTCCATCACCTTCCGGTACATCCCGAGCAGGCTCGGCGCGAAGGCGGTGAGCGGCAGCAACTCGTGCTCGCCCGTCGCCGCGGGCTGCGCGGAGGCGACCGGGAGAGTGGTGCAGAGGAGGGCGGCGAGAAGAACCATGAATCCTCCTCCTAGAAAAAGAACAACATCACATACACCGCCGCGAGCCCGAGCGCCATGATGTCCATGGCAGTGGGGTGCACGATGGGCTTCTGGGGCTTGCTGTTCATGAATCCTCCTCCACTACTCTGGACCACGCTTCATGGATGCCGCGGAGCGGCGCAACTGATGACCGAAACGCACACGTGCGTGTCGTCGGCCTCGAGCACGCGCACGGTCCGCTCGGGAAGCCGCTCGGGATCGCTGACCGCCCACACGATGGCGCAGGTATCGAGGACCACCGTCAAGACGGTTCATCCTCCAGCATTTCCCAGTCGCCGGACGGAATCAAGGGCTCGACGAGGCTCGCCCGGACGACGACCGAGCCCCGTCCGCACCCCAGCACCGTGCGATTGCGCTTGGGCCGGGGAACGGAAACAACGCGCGCCAGCGGCACGTTCCGCTTCCTGACCTCGACCTCCTCCCCGTTCGCAACCGCGGCGACGTACTCGCTCAGGTGGTTCTTGAACTCGGCGATGTTGGCAACCTTCATTGGTAGATCCTACTGGGCGCCGGTCGGGGAAACCGTCCGGCTGAAAGCAAGACCCCCGTTCAAACCGTGCGTGCGGATTTCCCGCACACGGCTTACCAGATGGACTTCAGGTCGCAGCATGCACCACCCCCGGATCCCCCGGATACCGAATCGTGCCGCGCAGGCGGAAGAGCCCCAAGGCCTCGAAGAACGGACGACGCCAAGCCTGCGCCCGACCAGCCGCCAGACGAGACCCCGCGCGCTTGAGAAGCAGACCGCGCAGGCGCTCTTCCACATACCGGTCGAGTTGCACGAAGTGGTGCGCCGCATTCCCCGTCCGGAAATACTGCCCCCACCCGCGCACGACTCGGTTGACATCCGCGATGACCAGACGCAGGTCCGTGTGGCACCGACCGCGAGGGGTAAGCGCCCGCACGCGGGCTCGCACCTGCTTCATCGCCCGCCGAGACGGCCATCGGTGCAGGTAGTAGACGCGTCGCCGCGACCGTACCCAGATGGGACCGCTCATGCGCTTGTGCAGATGACACCCCAGGAAGTCGAAGCCCTCACGGCCATCCGCCAGGTCGACCACTCGCGTCTTCTCCGGATGCAGCTTCAGCCCGAGCCGGGCCAGCACCAGGCCCACCCGCTCTCGAGCCGCCTCGACCGCCGCCTTCGTGTCGCACATCACCACGAAGTCGTCCGCGTAGCGCACCAACGTCCCCAGGTGCGCCCACCGGTCCTCCCAGACCCGGTCGAGCACGTGCAGGAAGATGTTCGACAGCAGCGGCGAGATGACGCCCCCCTGCGGAGTCCCCGCCAGGGTCCGGTGCACCTGCCCCGCCTCCAACACTCCAGCCGCGAGCCACAGCCGCAGCAGCCGAAGGACACGCCGGTCCGAGACGCGCTGGCGGACCAGCGTCAGCAGCTTCTCGTGCTCGATGCTGCTGAAGTAGTCGCAGATGTCGGCGTCCAGCACGTGGCAGCCCCCCCGCGCCCCGCGGACGCGAAGGACCTCCAGCGCCTCCGTCGCGCTCCGCTTCGGTCGAAACCCATACGACGAGCGACGGAAGTCCGCCTCGAAGATGGGGCTCAACACCAGCGTCGCGGCCATCTGCGCTACCCGGTCCCGGACCGTCGGTATCCCGAGCGGTCGCCGTCGGCCATCAGCCTTGGGGATGTATCGCCGGAGGACCAGCTGCGGTCGATACGTCCCCGCGCGCAACGCCGTGCCGAGCTCCTCAAGAAAGGCATCGACACCGCGCTGCTCAATCTCGGCCAGCGTCTCGGAATCGACGCCCGCCGAGCCACGATTCCGCTTGACCCGCCGCCACGCCTCCCGGAGGACGTCATCCCTCCAGATCCGGTCCATCAGGGCGTGGAAGCGTCGCTTCCGGGACCGCTTGGCCGCGGCCCACAGGCGTCGTTGCAATTGGCGCACTTTGTCGAGAGGCACACACCTCTCGGGGGAGTTGGGTCCGGTCTCGCCGGCCATGCCCTCGCGCGTCCTTGCGCCCACACCATGCCCACCGCAGGGGTCCTTCCCTCCGGCCGCGTTATGCTGCACGGCCCTCCGCGGTACTACGACCCCCTCGGACTCCCGCTGCGCCGCTCCCGCTTTCACCTTCGGCTTATGCGAAACGCGTTGCCCTGACCCGGGCTGCGCAGACGGGCCTCTCGTGTTCCGTCCCCCTCCGTATCCGCGTGCTGCGCCCCATACCCCGCCGAGACCTCCTGCGCGTACGCCGCCGGACCGGGGCGCGGGAGACGTGGCCTTCGCCGTGACATGACCGGCTCGGCTCTCGGGCTGTAAATCTGTCGAGGCTGCAGGCTTCACTTCATGTTGCGGCCCGCGGACTTGCTCCCTCCGAAGAGGCTTCTGACACCCCGCTCGGGCCACGGCCGTCTCCGGCCGTGCCTGGGGTCTGCTACTCGGCGCTCCGGCGCTTACCGAGGCGGGACTTGCACCCGCTGGAGAGGAACAGCGTGACCCGGACGGTTTCCCGTCCGCATCTTCACGACGCACCATGGCCGACATTATAGCCATGAAGGTCGTCGGGGCTCATCCCCCAGCGTCAGCAGGCCGCGACCCGTCAGGTGCGGTTGGCCCTGCCGGCAAACGACGCCCGAGCTCGGCAGGCCCCTATCCGCGCAGATCGTCGAGGAACTCCGAGGCCGGCTCGACACCGGTCACCAGCAAGCGGTCGCGGGCGCGCGTGCAGGCGACGTAGAGCAGGTGGCGCTCGGTGCTGTAGACCTCTTCGAGATCCGCCTCGTCGCGACGTGCTCGATCCGGCCCTGGAGAGGGATGATCTCGTCGTCGCGGGCGGCCACGACGACGGCGCGGAACTCGAGTCCCTTCGCTACGCGCATGGTTCCCACCGCGACCGAGCCGGACGCGCGGCCGGGATCCGGCGTCGATCGCCACGGGGTGCACTCCCGCGGCCCGCACCGCGGACGGCCGCCCCTCGACCGGTACGCTGGCGGCCGTCTCAAGCCCCATCGGCATCGCGAGCGTCTGCGCGCGACTCACGTTCCTCCGCGGCATCTGCGAGGGCAAGTCTGCGGGGTGGACAACGCACGTACGTGCGGCCCGATCTCGCCTCCTCCGACTGGATGTGACGGAAAATTGCGTCGATGTCGTAGTCGAACCGTGCCGCGAGCCTGTCTCGCACCGCGCGCACCTCGGCAACAATCGGGTCAGCCTTCATCCTCGTCCGCCTCTGTCGCCACGAGTTCCTCCGGAGTGCACAGGACCGGGGGATCGACGCCCGCCCGGCGACAGACCGATTCTATCCGCGGCTTGGCCACCGCGTTGGCGATGTGGCGGAAGTTCCAGGTCACGAGGAACTCGACCCCGTGCACGGCCGCAATCCCGATGTGTAACGCGTCCTGCGCGGCCCGCTCGGGCACCGCCCCGGCGTCGACCAGGCGGTGCGCCAACTGCCGCGCATCCGCGGGGGCGGCAAGCCTCGTCAACGACGCGAGAGCGGCGAGTCGAGCGCGGCACACATCCGTTCCGGGCTCGAACAGTCGCCGTCGGCTGGGCGCCCGTCGCGGCCCTGAGACGGGTGATGCCGAAAGCACCACGCGCGGGAACGCCTCCGTGCGAGGATCGTATCGCGGTCGAGGCTACTCCACCTCGACCTGTATTCGGCAGTGGTCACTCGGCCCGAACCCTCCGACATCATTCATGGCGTGGACCCGGATCCTGTCGTGCAAGCCTCGTGAAGCGAACACGTAATCCAGTTGATTGCCGCTGACGATGCCCTGGTCGCGCATTCGCCGCCGCTGCCGGGCGGAAAGATAGGTCGGCACGTTCTTCGTGTCCTTCGGCAAACCTTGGGGCCGCGGGTCCGCCTGCCGGTCCGCATCCGGCCATTGCGGTCCCACGAACTCGAAGCCCAACGCCTCCATCCGATCGAAGATAGTCCGTGCTCGGGGGGGCTTCTCCAACCGGTTGTTGTCCGTCGCGCCGTAGATCGTATTCAGGTCGCCGGCCACCAGCATGCGGTGTGCCGAAGGATTCGTGTGGCCGATGAACGCGGACACGTCGGAAATGGCTCGGTGAGCGGAGCCGTCGGAGTATATGCCGAAAGAGCGGCCCCCCTTTCCGGAGGTGGAGTGATACGCCTCCGGATGCGTGCCGAGCCAGCGTGCATAGAGGGAGAATACGAGGAACGCCCGGCCGACCCGCTTCGAGCCGCGTAGTGGTGTGACACGCGCGGCCGCGAGCGTGCGGCGGTCGCCCACGGCCATCGTGTTCCGCGTGATGCCTCCACCGTCGGGAGCCACGGGCTTGAGCACGTCCACCTTGACCCGGTCTGACAGCCGCACCACCGCGGGCCAGGCGTCGGACCAATCCCAGTCCCAGGTCTCTGCTTCACCGAGGATGTCCGCCATGCGTTGGGCGGCCCCCTTTCCTACTTCCTGCAACAGGGCGACGTCCGCATCCATCTTGCGGAGCTCGGTGCACGCATCAGCACTGCGGTTGATGTTCCAGCAGACTATCTTGACCACGCTTGACCTCCTCGAAGGGGGGATGAGAACGTCAGAATCCTGCCGAGATGGTCTCACCGGGCCATACTTCAGGCAGCCCTTGACCCTGTCGCCAACTGACGCCTGAGATCGCCAAGCCTATCCCCGCAGATCGTCGAGGAACTCCGAGGCCGGTTCGACGCCGGTCACGAGCAGGCGGTCGCGGGCGCGCGTGCAGGCGACATAGAGCAGGTGCCGCTCGGTGCTGTAGACCTCTTCGAGATCCGCCTCGTCCGCCACGTGCTCGATCCGGCCCTGGAGAGGGATGACCTCGTCGTCGCAGGCGGCCACGACGACCGCGCGGAACTCGAGCCCCTTCGCGACGTGCATGGTGCCGACCACGACCGATCCGGACACGCCTCCCGACCCGCCGTCGAGCTCCACGGGCCGCATTCCCGCCGACCGCACCGCCGACAGGGCTCGCTCGACTTGCCCTTCCGATCTGACGAACACGCCGATCGCATGCGGCGCGTAGCCCTCGGCCTCGCGCGCCCGCAGCCACTCGGCGACGGCCGCCGTTTCGTCCTCCGGCGACTCGAAGGTCCTGACTTCCGGCGCCGGACCGTTGAAGACCGAGACGGTCGCGCCCCGCTTCTCCGCGTTGCCGTCGACGTCTGCGAGCTCCGGTGGCAGGAGCCGGTCGGCCTGCCGCCGGATCTGGTGCGAGGTCCGGTAGTTGAGGCGCAGCGTGTGGGACCGGCCGCGCACGTCGACGCCCAGCGCCCGCCACGAGAACGGCGTCTGGAAGATCCGTTGTCCGAGGTCCCCGGCGAAGAACAGGCCGTTCGGCCGGCCGCCGCCGAGGGCGGCGAGAAGGCGCAGCTCGGCGACGCCCACGTCCTGGGCCTCGTCAATCACGCAGAAGTCGAACGGCGGATGCACCGCCGCAGCAATCTGCCCGGCCAGCCGCGTGAACATGGCGGGCTCGGTCAGCCGCCCCTCGTCCGCGAGCGCCGACCGGACCCGCGAGAAGATCGACCAGAGCAGCTCGCGCTGCTTCTCGGCCAGCCGCGTCTTGCGCCCGAGGCGCTGCACGTCGCGGTAGTCCTCCCAGCTCTCGAGCTGCCAAGCGTCGACCACCGTGCTCCATTCCGTCCAGAGGAAGTGCGCGCTGAACCGGTGGCCCTCGACGCCGGCCGCGGCACGGTCGAGCAGCGTTCGGACGTGCTCGTCGCTGGCGAGATCGAGGCGACCGGCACGGGCCGCGTAGAGGCGCCGCCCGATGCCGCTCATGGCGTGCACTTCGAGACGCTCGGCGATCTTCGGCTCGTTGCCGATCAGGCGCGTGAGCCGCACTCGCAGCGCGGTTGCCAGCGCGTCGGAGAACGTCGCCAGCAGCACGCGGCTCTCGCGGTGCCTGCGGGCGAGATGCACGGCCCGGTGGAGGGCCACGATGGTCTTGCCGGTGCCCGCCGACCCCGAGACGCGGGCGGGGCCGTTGTACTCGCGCTCGACGAGTTGCCGCTGGGCCGGATGGGGATGCCGCTCCAGCCGCCGCCGCTCGGCCCACTGATACGCGGCGTCGTGATGGTCCACGTAGCAGAGCAGGAAGCTCGACGCGGTCCGGTGGACGATCAGTCGGAGGTCGCGGCTGACCCGGGCGGACCAGAAGTCCTTGTCCTTCGCCCCCTCGACCTGGTGCAGCTTCAGCCCTGGCCGGGCCGGGTCCATCTGCAGGTCGAACGCAGTGGTCTTGACCGCCTTCTGCTCCTCGCCGGTCAGCTTCGCGAGGCTGTCGGTGAAGGTGTCCGCGATGCGGAACTGCATGCCTACACCGCGAAGCAGAAGTCGTGCTCTTCGAAGCGCGAGACCCTCGCGCCTCGGAACACGTTCGCCTTGGACCTACCCAACGACCGACCGGCCGCCAGATCCGTGGACAGATGCGCCGCCATCAGTTCCCCGAGAGGTCGCCGCCCCGCTTGTTCGCCATGCTCAGATACCCGCTGTCGGCCGTCTCCTTGACATCCTCCGCCACATCGAGCAGCGACTTGTCCCATCCGTCGTACGCCCGGAGCGAACCGCCCGCCTCCGGATGGTCTCCCGGGCGCGCAGCAGCGACGAGACGAACCGCCTCTCAACCGACTCGGTGCTCGCGTGCGCTTGCGCGAGATCTCTCGTCTGCTTGAGGACGTGTCGCGCCTCCACGTCGGCCAGCACCTCCCCGAGCCGCCGGATGTCCGGATTCAGCATCTCGACGACGGGCCGTGCGACCTCCGACTTCGACCCGTAGAGCCACACCAGGACCTTCCGAAGCTCGTCGAACTTCTCCCGCGGCACTGGATTCGGTTTCGGGTGCTGTCGCGCCCAGCCCGACCCGAGACCCAGGTGCTCCGAGTACTGCGAGCGCGAGAGCGCCGCGTAGAGGTATACGAAACTGAACTTCGGAGTGTCACGATCCTCGATGTCGAACAGCCCCTCGCGCTCCGCCTGCTCCAGCACGTAGATCGCCGAGACCATGCGCCTGACCGTATCGTGCCGGTCCCCGATCGCCGCTGCGATCTGTTCCAGACCGCTCCCGTCAGCGCCGCCCGCCCGATACCAGTCCGCCGCGAACCTCGCCTTCCGGTAGGCGTCCCACTTCAACGGCCCGTTCATGTGCTTGAAGCCGATGAACGCCCGTGCGCCCTCCCGACTGGCGACGCGGTAGACGGACACATGGTCGAACGTGGCGCGGAGCGAATCGTTCACCGCCGGCACGGAAACTCGGAGGTTCTCCGCGGACGCGATCCTCCGCACCAAACCCGGTTCCCGCAGCAGACGGAGGGTGGCGAGCCGGCGGTTGCCCTCCAGGACGATCAGCCCGGCCTCGTCCGCTTCGTGGTCGGCCATCACGACCAGCGGCTCGATGTCGAGGTAGCCGTTGGCCGAGAGCGACTGCAACAGCTCGTCCAACTCGGCCGAGCGGTAGAGGCGCGCTACGATCCACTCGTCCGATGCCTCGGCCGCCTCACCGGCCAGTCGCGGGCTCTCCCGGTCCAGCCGCAGCCGCTCGACCGGGACCCTCGTGATCGTCTCAAGCTCCATGGTCACCCCCGCCGATCGTCGTCCGCCGGGCCGTGCCGCATCCTCCCGGGACGTCACCCGCCGCGGCGGGTAGCTCACGTACTCGAGGCCGGATTCGGCCTCCCGCCGGCGGATTCGCCGGAAGATCTCCTCAACGTCGTAGCCGCACTCGGCGGCGAGCTTGTCGCATATTGCACGCACCTCGGCGACGATGGGGTCATCCGTCATCGCCGACGCCTTCCACCCTCATGAGTGCCTCCGTGTGCACACGACAGGATGTCTATGCGATCTCCACCGGCACACCAATCTGGTTGGCGACCTCCGTCCGCAGGTCTACGTCGACCTCCGGCGCCCTTACGCTGACGACCAATGCATATCGCGCGACTTGGTCGTATCGCTCCAGAGCCTGACGCGTCTTCCACCAGCCAATGGCCGGGTAGACGGCGAGGCATCCCCGGCTCGCGAGGTCCGCCGCGCTGCCCCGCCAGATGTCCCCATGCAGTGAACCTCTGTGGCGACCCTGCTTGCCAATCGACCAGGAGGGATCGCTGTCGCGGTCGCGAGGGGTCCCCTCCTCCTCATCCCTCGCAGCTGCATTGACCCGCTTGCGAAAATCATCGACCGATTCGTGCGGTCGCTTGACGTCGAAACGGAGGCCGTGAGACTCGTATCGGTATCGCGATCGGACGCCGCGACGCGACGGGTTCGGCTCGATGAAATAGGAGAGCGTGACCCGCATCTCGACTTCAGTTCCTCCCAGGGCCTCCAGCGCCTCGCGCGGCCAGGGCAGGTTGTGGAGATGCATGTCTCGAAGTTTCGGCTGCTTCGCTCCCTCACGCTCGAAGGGATGCAGGCGTTCCTCGACCACCATCGTCAACGAATTCTCGACGCTCCACAGCGCGCGACTGAGATCCGGAACTCCGAACCCACAGCGCTGGAGCAGACGTCGGTAGTGCGTCTTCGTGGGCGTGCCCCTTGCGGGCAACGAGGAACGCCGCATCGCCTCGGTCCATTCCGCCGAATGCACGATCAGGGCGCGGACGGTTTCCGGCCACAGCCTCGGATAGACGACCATGATTTGAGCCGCCAGCCGCGCCGCCAGCGCCATCGCCGCGCTGGTCGCGCAGGTTGTCGTGAAGATCCGGTCCGCAGGAAGGTGATGGGTCGTCAACAGGCTGAGACTGTCCGCCGTCACCGCCGAAAGCAAGTCCTTCGCGGCATTGCCGCCTTCCAGCACCACGTCCGGCTTCAGCGGCCAGTGCTTCTCCCAGGTCAACGAGGTCGTGCTGAACGGACTCAGACCTCCCCGCGGCGCAATGGGCGTATAGTCCCCCGTATCGGGCTCCGTGATTCGCACGCGGTCGGTGAAAGCACCGACAGTCAGTGCGTTCCACGCCTGGGCGGGGTCGTGCACACCATCCGTGTCGTTGGAATTCGGGTAGTTGAGCCAAGCATTCGGATCCTGGATGTTCCCGGCCGACAGAACGAGCAGACGAGGATATGCGCCCGCCCCAGCGACATCTGCCGCCAGCGAGTCCGCGGCCGCCGACCACGCGGACGGGCGGCCGCGATCGCGGTCGTCCCGAGCGGTAACGGCCATTCCGAATACCCGCAGCCTCCCCGGAGCCGCGATCTCCGGACGCGCCACGGCTTCTACCGTCACGTAGCCATGGTGCTGTGGATCTCCGACGCCGCCGGGCCCCGGCAACAGCTTGACCGATTCCAAGCGGTGCTCGAGCTGCACGGGAGCAGTGCCTTCCAGAAGCGGCGTCAGATCCCCGGCGAGCGCCACGCCGGCCATCTCTGTCCCGTGTCCGTGCGCGTCGTCGACGCCCCAGCCGGGCTCGACCGTGTGGAGATCACCGCTATCGAGGGCTGGACTCAAAAGCGGATGACCGCGACTGACGCCCGTGTCGAGCAGACAGACGTGAGGAACGCCATTGTCGCCGGAAGGGAACTGCGTACGCGTCAGCAACTCGTCGAGCCATTCCCGCTGCTCGTCCGGCCGCAGCGAACCGAAGAACTCGGCTGTCTCCTTGGCCCGCCGAAGCTCCGCGATGCTGTTGAGCGTGAGAATCGACCCCTCCATCTGCTCCAGGGACGCGGACACCAACAGCACGCTGCGCTCCGGAAAAAACAGGTTGCCAGGTGCTACGCGCATCCCCTGGGCTTCCGCCCGTTCCCGGAACGACGCGATTACTGCCTTGCGATCCCTCCGGATCGGTAGCCACACCTCCCACCAGAGCGAGCCTTCATCGGCCGTGGGGAACTCTGCGTCGGTATCCGTCCAGAGCGCCCGAAGACTCGCCGCGCGGATCTCTCGAATCGCATCGATGAGCGTTCTGTGATCGTAGGCCCGGCCGGCGCGATTCCGTCTTTCGTCCAGGTAGTCGCGGATGGAGGCGCTCGAAGTGATCGAGCTTGCCGTCGGGCACGAAGACCGTTGCGTGGGTTCGATCGCCTACATGTCGGACGTTCAGAAGCTCGATTCCTGAGCGCTCGCGGGCCAAGCTCTCGAACGCCAACTCGATTGGGTGCGGCTCTTCTTCGTAGACGGCTTTTTCGCCTATTCATAGGTGTTTTTGTTCGCCGACGCTCACTTTTTGGTTCGTTTTGCGCGGGGACAGCGCCCCGGACAGCGCCCACCCGCCTCTTTCGGGCGGCCAGCCCGGCCTGATCACGGCGCCCGGACGCTTCGGTCGTCCCCTCCGCCCCCCTGGACATTCGCGCGGCGTTTTGATACGGTGCCTTGGGAAGGGAGATGCCTCTGCGATGGCCGTAGCAGCGACGACGAGGTTCTCGGGACGTGCCTTCTGGGTCGCGTTGGGTGCCACCAGCGATCGAGGTCGCATGGACCGACACTGCCGCCGTGCCGGTGAGGCGCCCAACACGGTCCGGCGGTGGCGGGAGAGTTGAGCGATGCGAGACGTGGCTGACAGCGCCGCTCCCCCCGACCAGGCGCCGTATGCGGTGGCCGAGGCCGTCTTCGCTGATGCCAAAGCCTACCTCTCATCGCGCGAAGCCCAGCAGATGAGTGAGAGCGAGCTCGAACGGGAGCTGCACCGACGGGGCCAGGAGTTGATGCGCAGGCTCCTGCAAGGACACCTCGATCAACGCACCCCGGGGGAGGCCGCCGGTCCGGTCGAGGGGGTCGACGATGTCGAGCGCTCGCAGCGGCGTCTGCAGGAACGCCACCCGGAGACGACCTTCGGGACGGTGCAGGTTGCGCGCCCGGGCGGGTCGCGCTCGTCGATGGCGCCGAGACGCAGCTCCACCGCGCGAGCGCCGCCGTCGACCTTACGGTGTGGTAATCGACCTCATCCAGGTGGCCGAGTACGTCTGCAGGCGGTGCCTGTGTTCCATCGCCACCGGCGTCATCGAAGGGGCGTGCGGTACCTGGTCCGCGACCGTGATGGAGTTCACTGGTGCACGCTGGTGCTACCCAGTACCGCTGTTTCATCCATGCGCGGGTCCGAATCCGCCGGGTGGCCAACTGGGTTGGAGCCGAGGCGGTTCTGAAGCTCCGGGTGCTACGAAGCCAGCCGCGACCTCGATGCGTACTGGGACTTCCACGACGCGGGAGTACCAGCGGCACCACGCCCAGCGATACGCTGATGAAATAGCGCGGCCGGTCAGCAAGCCGCCCCCGCCGCCCTCCCCACCACGCCTTCGACGGGTCAAGTAGCTCTTGCCGTGCCGCTGGCAGAAGCCCCTCGGGCCGTCGACGAAGAAGAGCCGCACCCAACTCGATTTCGGGAAAGCTCTCGAACTCGACCTGTAGGCCCAGCTCTTCATCCACACCCGCAGCTTCTTGCGCCTTTCGAGCTGCGTCGGCGTGCACCCGCAACTCGTCTATCTGGCCCTGTAAAGCACTGCCATGGCTGGCCCTGTCTCGCTCCGGAACATCGGAACGTTGTCCACCTCGTTGAAGCGATCGATAAGGCTCCGTGTCGGTGAACCCCTCGAGAATGAAGTGCCGACTTCTTCCCTCCGACCCGTTCGCCATGTTCACGCCTCGCCGCTACGCTTGGCCGCGGACAGCTTGGCGGCGATGGTCTGGCGCTCCGCGATCATCAGCCGGATGTCCGCTTCCCGAACCAAAGGCCGTTCCTGAATCAATGCGTCCTTCAGAACCTCGTCGGCGGCGCGAGCGACCTCGGCGTAGCTCAGGCCCCCCGCGAGATCCGCGAGGGTGCGCCACCGCACCCGCTTCACCGCAGCCGAGGACAGCCGCGCCCTGAGCAGCCGCACGATTTGCGCCCGGTCGGGCAGTTCGTAGTGAAGCACGTCGTCGAAGCGGCGGAAGAGCGCGGGATCGAGAATGCGCGCATGGTTCGTCGCGGCGATGACGAGGCTGTGAGAACGATCCTGCTCGATCATCTGCAGAAAGCTGTTGAGGACACGGCGAATCTCGCCCACGTCGTTCGCCAGTCCGCGCCGCGAGCCGATGGCGTCGAACTCGTCGAAGAAGTACACCCCCCGGGTCCGAGCGGTCGCGTCAAAAATCTGCCACAGCTTGGCCGCCGTCTCCCCCATGTACTTCGTGATGAGCCCATCGAGGCGGACCTGAAGAAGGGGGAACCCGAGCTCTCCCGCGAGAACGGATGCCGTCAGGGTCTTGCCGGTTCCCGGCGGCCCGATCAACAACAGCTTGCGCCGCGGCGCGAGGCCCCGCTCCACGATGCGTCCGGCATGCCGCTGCTCGCGAATCACCCGTCGAATCTGCCCCCCCAGATCGTCTCCGAGGATCATCTCTCCCAACCGGGCGCTCGGGTGCGATGCTTCCAGCAGGCTCGCCAACTCGCCCCGAGGCCGCCCGATGGGGACCGGCGCCCCGGCCCCCACCCCGCTCTTCGCCCTGTCGATCAGCGCTCGCAGCTCCTCCGCCAGCCTCCCATGGCCGCGCCGGGCCTCGTGGGCGGCCACCTGCATGGCGACGGAGAAAAAGCGATCGTCGTCGCCGTCGACGTGCGACTTGAGCAACGCCTTGAGCTGTTCACCGCTGGCCATGGGCGCCCTCCAGCGTCGGCAGGCCCCGATTCACACGCGGAACACCTTCATCACCTCGTCGCCGAGGTGGTTGATGACCTTGACGGCGATGCGGCCCGACTCGGGGCGGTCGAACGGGCGCGAGACGTCGCTGTGGAGCGAGGCCCAGGCGTCGGGGTCGATCTCGGCCTTCAGGGTTGTCTTGAGGGCCTTGTAGGGGTCGTTGGCGCCGAGGAAGTAGGCGTGGCGGACGAAGAAGCTCTCCTCGTTGTAGTCGGTGTCGATGAACCAGCAGGCGATGCCGTCGGCGCCGTCGCTGCGGACCTCGCCGGTGTTCGGGTGGAAGACGTCCACGCCGTTGATCTTCACCTGGAGCTGGCCCTCCTCGCCGCCGTCTCCGGTCGCCGGCAGGATGTCGATGTCGGGCTCGCCGAAGACGACGAAGAGGTTGCCCTTGCCGGTGTTCTTCAGCTCGCCGGCCATGCGGAGGTCGGCGTTCATGCGCGCCTTGAGGACGGGGATGCGCCCGAGGCGGTCGAACTCGGAGGCGTGCGCCTCGTAGTTGAACGCGCAGGCGATCAGGACGTCGAAGCCCGCGTCGCCGGCCTCGCGCGCCGCCGCCACGAGGTCGGGGCGCGAAACCGTGCCGAACTCGGGGCCCACGAAGATGCCCGCCCGCTGCTCCGGACCCGCCGCTCCCCGGCCCTCGACGTAGCGCCCCTCCGCGCAGATGTACGAGCCCGGCCACGGCGTCACCGCCGCGAAGGCGATGCGGTCCTCCCTGTGCGCCTGCTGAACGCCGGCCGTCGCGAGCTGCTCCAGGATGATTCCCGCGAAATCCTGCTGCGGGCCGTAGTCGGTCTTCCCCTCCGCGACGCGGTCCAGCAGCTCGTCGTTCTCGTCGACGGCCACCACGCGATGCGGCGACAGACTCTCCACCGTGAACGGCCCCGCCACGCGCACCTTCCGGTTGTCCTCGTACGGCTTGTCGTACAGGTACTCGTAGTCGGCCCTCGCCGCGATGGACTCGTCGACCTCCTGCTGCCGGGCGATGCGCGCCTCCCACCACAGCCGATGCGTCTCAACCGCCTCCGCGGGCCAGTCCTCGGACGCCTCCCGGGGAACCTTCCACTCCTCCCAGTCGCAGTCGAGCCTCGCGTTCAGGTCTTCGCGCAGCGGCTCCAGCGTCTCCTGCCAGCGTTCCCAGATGACGTCGACCTCCGCGTTGTTGGCGATGGACTTGAGGGTGATGTGCGGAACGCGCTCGTAGACGAAACCCTGCCGGACGTCGCCGCGCGTGGGTTTCTCCGACGGGGTAGTGTGGGCAATCTCGGCTTCCTTGCGCTGGCCGTCCACGCTGTCGACGAGCAGGTAGTACGGATACCGAGCGCCCGTGAGGCGGGCACGAGCTAGGGCCAAGGCGACGCGAGACGTGTCGACGGTAATCCAACGACGTCCCCATTGCTCTGCGACATAGGCCGTCGTCCCTGAACCGCAGGTTGGATCAAGAACGAGGTCCCCAGGGTCCGTTGTCATGAGAATACAACGCTCTACAACCTTGGCGTTAGTTTGGACAACATAAATCTTGTCGTCCGTAAAGTTGCCTGTGCCTGTATCTGTCCATATGTTCCCGTAAACGCCAGCTTCAAAATCCGTCTGATATCGAATGTATTGAATAGAATTCCGCGCAATGTGTATCCGACCAGCACGGTCAGGTACCCATGCGCCAAGCGGTTGCGAAGTCCCACGATCGCTCGCCACGGAACGTCCGGATGCGCGACCCGGACGTGATCGGGAATATGCGTGGCCGCTTCACCGATCAACTCGAGGTTGCGCAGTACCGCGTCGTATCTGAGAGGGTCGGCAACGAGCGTATCCTGGTTCATACCCTTCGTATAGGCCAGCACCTTCTCGGCGAATTCGATCATGTCCGTAATGCAGAAGCGCCACTCGCGAGGCGGCCGGTCCGCGTCAGACATCGATCGCCTCGCGCTCGACGTAAGGGCGTATCTCCACCCGCAGCTCCCGGCTCGTCGCCATGTCAACGGGTCGGCCCAGCAGGTCCTCCAGATATGCCTGCGCTCCGAAATAGCGCCTCCAATCGGGCGGCGCGTCGAACCGGACCAGGATGTCCACGTCGCTGTCGTCAGAGCCTCGATCGCGGGCAAAGGACCCATAGAGGGCCAACTCGATCACGCCGAAGCGCCGGGCGAGCGTCGCCTTGTGCCGTCGAAGCAGACGGAGCACCTCGCTTCTCGTCATGGCGCCCTCGAACGGATCGAGTCCGACGGTCGGGCGTGTCGGATTCCCATCGGTCGGCATCATACCGGAATGCGCGTGACGGCGGGCAGTCAAGCGACCGCACAGGCGATGAGTCTTTGGAACTCCGCCTCCAGCGCGCCCTCGAAGTCCTCCTCCATCTGGTACACGTCGGTCAGCTCGGCGAACGCCCATCGGCCGTAGGCGCCGAGGTTGTTGACGCCGGGGACCCAGTAGGTGTCCATGGTCTTCTTCTTGTCCTTGGCGTCCTCGCGCCGGTAGCCCTTGACCTCGACGACGAGGCGCAGCAGGTCGTCGTCGTCGCCGCGGCCGTCGTCGACGATCACGATGAAGTCGGGCAGGTAGCGCCGCGTCTCGGAGCCGTAGCGGTACGGCACCTCCAGGCCGAGGTTGTGGTTCTTGACGTAGGCGCGCACGCGCGGATGCGATTCGACCACGCGACAGAATTCGGCCTCCCAGTCGCTGTCGTAGACCACCCAGTTGATATGGCAGAGACTCTCACGGGTCTTCCGCCGGGTTTCCCTCGACGTGGTGAAGTGGACGTGGGCGGTCGAGCCGACGGGGTTGTAGGGGTCGAGCACCGCCTTGACGGGCCGCTCACCGAGCAGTGTCGTGGTGATGCCCGCCGTGATCCGCTCGCACGCCATGTCGCCCAGCTCCTGGTACATGAGCTGGGCCGGATACGTGCCGCCCTTGCACACGAGGTGGGCGTCGAGCCACTGCCGGGCAATCCGCTTGAGCTGGCCGAAGAGGTGCAGCTTCGGCTCCTCGCCCGGGTCGCGCCATTTGGTCTCGAGCAGCCGCTTCGTCAGGTGGAAGAGCAGTGTCGACCGCCGCAGGTCGCCGGTGTGGACCAGGTTCAGGTCGACCCCTTCCCCGATGATCCCCTCGTTGCGGGTGATGGACGGACCGACCAGATCGGGCGTCAGTTCCAGCGTCGCGTCGTCGTCGAAGCGGGCCGTCAGGCGCTCTTCCGGCAGCTCGACGCGGTAGCCCGCGACCCGCGGGAAGCGGATCTCGCAGGCGTCGCGCTCGGGCGTGATCGCCTTGACCAGCACCGTCTCGCGCGGCGGCGTCGGCTTGACCGGCATCGGCTTGGCGGTGAAGTCGAACGGGATGCCGAGGACGTCGGCGTACTCGACGTCGAAGAGGCCATCCTCGTTGGGGTCGTACGACTGCCGGCGGAGGGCGCGGCCGATGACCTGCTCGCAGAGGAGCTGCGTGCCGAAGGCGCGGACGCCCAGGACGTGGGTGACGGTCCGCGCGTCCCAGCCCTCGGTGAGCATCGAGACGGAGACGACGCACCGGATCGACCCGCCGAGCGTGTCCGGCTTGCCGACGGTGTTCATGACCTCGCGCAGCAGGTCCTGGTCGGACAGGTGCTCGGCCTCCTTTCGGTCGCCGGTCCGCTGGACCCTTTCCCGCCGGAAGCGCTCGATCTCGTCTCCGGCCGCAGCCCGGAAATTCTTGTCGAGGGCCTCACCGGAATCGAGCTGCTCGCTGTCGATGAGCAGCGTGCGCGGCCGAGCCAGCGGGTTGCCGTGCTCGTCGAAGTTGCGGAAGAGGGCCAGGCGGCCGTTCACCACCGTGGTGGAGCCGTCCTCGTTCTCGCGGTGGAAGCCGGCGATGAAGTCGTGGACCAGCTTCGAGGTCGACGTGTTGTTGCAGACGACGATGAAGCACGGCGGAACCTCGATGCCCGCCTTCGCCCACAGCTCGAACGTCTTCTCATAGTGCCCGTAGAGCGCTTCGAGGGCGGTCTGGAGCTCGACGGGCAGGCTGAGCGGATCGAGCCCGCCCGCCTTGCCGCGCCCCTTCTTCGGCATCTTCGGCCGGATGTGCTCCCACAGGTTCCGGAACTTCGGCATGTCGCCGCCGGGGATGTTGTCGGCGACCGGCACCCGCGGCAGCTTGACGATGCCCACTCGATGGCATCCATCAGCGAGAAGTCGCTCGCCGTCCAGGGGAAGAGCGTTCCCTCCGCATAGCCCGACCCGCGCAGGAAGAACGGCGTGGCCGACAGGTCGATCACGCGCTGGAGGCCGAGCTTGCGCTGCACCGCTTCGAGCCCGGAGATCCAGACCCGCGCCGCCTCCTGGTTCTTCTCGGCCTCCTTCCGGTCGTCGCCCTTGAGGGGGCCTTCCTCGTCCTCGCTGGCCGGCTTCTCCCGGTAGCAGTGGTGGGCCTCGTCGTTCAGGGCCAGGATGCGCTTGAGGCCCATCAGGCCCGGCATGACCCGCTGGAGCATCTGCCCCTCGGTCTCCTTCGTTCCCAGCTCCGGTCCCGACCCCTGCAGCAGGGCGCGGCCGCCCTTCGACAGCGGCAGCGTCTCGCGCCGCATGAACGCGTGGTAGTTGGTGATGACGATCTTCGCCCGCTCCAGGTCGCGGAGCATGTCGCCGGGCACCAGCTCGCGGCTCGCGTAGTAGGCGTCCGGGTCGTTCGGCTGCAGCACGCGGAGCCGGTCCCGGATCGTGACGCCGGGAGCGACCACCAGGAATCCGCGGGTGAACCGTTTGCTGCCGGGCCGGCGGACCGCGTTGACCGTCTGCCAGGCGATGATCATCGCCATCACCGTGGTCTTTCCGGCGCCGGTGGCGAGCTTCAGGGCGAGCCGGGCGAGGCCGGGGTTGGCCTCCTCGCTGGCGGCGTCCATCTGATCGATGAACTGCTTCCCCTCCTTGCCGAGCGACGGAGCCACCTCGGTCAGCCAGATCGCAGTCTCCACCGCCTCGACCTGGCAGAAGAAGGGCCGGATGTCGCCGAACCGGTGGCCGCGCCAGTGCTGGAGAAGCCGCGCCGTCTCGGGCGTCACCCGCCACGAGGCCGGGTCCGGCAGCTCACGCCAGCGATCCACGCGGTGGCGGAGGCCGCTGATGAAGGTCGTCAGGTCGTACTGCTGGGCGCCGGACTCGAGCGCCTTCGCGGGGGCGTCGAAGACGATCCTGGGTTGGGTTTCCTTCTGCTTCCTGGGTTTGGGGATCGGCGTGATGAACGACACCTTGCGCCGCTCGGGAACCACCCGGTTCGTCGGCTGGCCTGTCTCGTCGAGCTCCCAGTGCTGCGAGGGGTACTCGTAGGGCGAGTTCAGGATCGGTTGCTCGAAGAATCGCCTGTCCATAGCGCGTCAGGTCGCTCGGCCGCACCCCGTGGAGCGAATCGGGCTGCGATCCATTCCGAGGACGGCTGGCCCTACCCCCGGAGGAACGTCCAGAGTTGCACTCTCCGCCTTTCCATGGCGCAGACTCCCCGTTCCGCAGACCGCCCGCTGGTCCCGGCCACTCTCATCGGCAAGTACAGCGCACCGCGTCGTCACCCCAAAATGGCGCCGACCACCTTGTGGCCGATCGCGCTGACCGCACCGTCGACCACTCCCCTCGTCGATGCCCCTCTCCTCGTACCCTCCGCACTCCGCTCCTACACCTACAACTTCTCCGACAGCGGGAGCCGCCGCTGTGGTCTCCCCAGCGGCACCGGAAGCAAATCAGGCACCTGGACACCCTTCCTAAAGAGTTCGTAAACAGTCTCATCTATATAGTTCACTTCACAGTGCACCTTTTCATAGTTGCTCAAATCGTCGAACGAGTAGACCTTCAATGCATCACTCAAGACTTGTGTCGCCCGGCTTGACAACACCGACGCTTCTTTACACGCGTATGCCCTCAGAATGCGCACATACATGCCCAACGGATTCGGATTCCTATCAAAAACCACATGAAGGTACCTTTCGTTTAGGTCTTTAAAATAGTCCTGAGCGTGAATGAGCCTACATCCGTCGAGCCGATAGAGAATGCTCTCCCAATTCGTAATTGTCGTACTGAGAAGCGACTCCACACCGTCGTATGGGCGTCCCCCTCTCCGGAAGGCCCACGTATCCTCCGCATTCCAAAGATCTACTAGCCAATGCTCGGTCTCTACTCTGAAACCGCCAAATCGATTCTTTTCGAACCCCAAACAGCTTTCTTCAACCACAGAGCAGAGCAAGTCCGGAGTCCCTACACAGACCAGGTCTATGTCTGACTCCAACCGCGAGATCCCATAGAGCGCAATGTCTCTGAGGATTCCACCAAACAAGTACACGTCTTCACAAGAGCCCAAGCCATCTAGAAGGTTTGCAAGAGATCTGTCTCTTCTACGTTCCCGTGAGAGAAACCGCTTAATCCTCTTCGTTAGATCGCTCGATTTCTTGGCAGTTTTCGTCATGACGGTTTCAGCTCTTTCAATTCGCCATGCAGGGACACTAGAAACTGTTCTGTCATTCCGGATATTGCATCACAGAGAAGATGTTGCTTGTCAGTGTCATGCCTTTCCGTGCTTTCGTAAACCCGTCGATAATTCTCCGAAATCCCGCCATACGCGTACTGGGCAAACCGATCTTCTGTCCCGCCTTCTGTCTTGCAATGAACAATGCCATGCCACAGCATCTCCATTGTTACAGCAATATCGCGCTCGCTGTCGAAAATACCAAACTTCATGAATCCGTGCTTCGACACGGAATCCGAGAACACAGGGTATTTCAACAAACCAGCTAACGTTGCATACGTGAGATTGAGACCGTATGTGTCGTTAAGGATCTGAAGCTTGGTCAGGAGCCGGAAGGTTTGACAATTGCCGTCAAACGCCAGAAAGTCCTGCGCTATCGACCCATTGTCCTGGTTCTTTTCTTTGAACCATCGACGAATCGACTTCTCACCTTGATGCCCGAAGGGCGGATTGCCAAGGTCATGAACAAGACCAACGGCAGCGAGTAAAGAGGGAACCGTCCGTTCGACGCAAAGATCATCAACGCAAGCACCGAAAACTTGCTGCCGGTGCGGAGGATACGCCAATCTGACCCCAATGCTGCGGGCAAGATTGCTGACCTCATGAGAATGCGTCAAGCGAGTACGAATGGAGTCATTCTTGTCCATCGGAAAAACTTGGGTCTTGTCAGCCAAACGGCGTATAGGAGCAGAAAATAGAATTCTGTCATAGTCTCTTTCGATCTCTTCTCGTCCTACTCCTGTGTTAAGTGATTCGGCTCTATCGTGGATTTCTTTCCGTCGCTTGCTGAAGAGCAACTGCTTCCAGCAGAGTTCACGAGCCATCTTGGTGCTCCTAACCGGTCGCGACGGAGCCGACTGTGAAACCAGCGCCAAAAACCCTCAGCGCACCGGACCGTGAAGCTCCCCAGGCCAGCGGGCAGCCACGGTTGCCCGACCCTTCACGCGGCGGCGACAAAGAACCACACCCAGCACCGGTTGGCGATCGCCGACGGCCAAGCAGTGGGTGCCAGCCGTCGATTGTAATGGCCAGCACCAAGCTGCCGTGAAGGGCCGGTCGCCGGTGCGGTAAACACCTGACTCCGTGGTCGACGATGTTCCCTGACGTAGGGGAGGACAGCTGCTCCTGCCGGGGCAGCCGTTTGCTGTGCAAGAACACCGATTCGCGACATCATATACGCTCCGTCACGCCAGAATGCCGTCCACCACCTTTCCGTGCACGTCCGTCAGGCGGAAGTTCCGCCCCTGGTAGGCGTAGGTCAGCCGGGTGTGGTCGATGCCGAGCAGGTGCAGCATCGTGGCGTGGAGGTCGTGGATGTGCACCGGGTCGCGGGCGATGTTGTACGAGAAGTCGTCGCTCTCGCCGTAGGTGACGCCGGGCTTGACGCCGCCGCCGGCCATCCAGATGGTGAAGCAGCGGGGGTGGTGATCCCGCCCGTAGGTGTCCTCGTTGAAGACGCCCTGGCAGTAGGCGCTGCGGCCGAACTCGCCGCCCCAGACGACGAGGGTCTCGTCGAGGAGGCCGCGCTGCTTGAGGTCCTGGACGAGGGCGGCCTGGGCCTGGTCGACGTCCTTGGCCTGGCGCTGGATGCCGCGGGGCAGGCGCGTGTGCTGGTCCCAGCCACGGTGGAAGCACTGGATGAACCGGACGTCGCGCTCGGCGAGCCGGCGCGCGAGCAGGCAGTTGCGGGCGAACGTGCCCGGAGTGCGCGAGTCGGGGCCGTAGAGCTCGAAGGTGCTGTCGGGCTCGTCCGAGAGGTCGGTCAGCTCGGGCACCGAGCTCTGCATGCGGTAGGCCATCTCGTACTGGGCGATGCGGGTGCTGGTCTCGGGGTCGCCGTACTCGGCTTCCTTCAACTGGTTCAGGGCGCCGAGGTCGTCCAGGTAGCGGCGGCGCGTGCCCTGGTCGACGCCGGGGGGGTTCGACAGGTACAGCACGGGGTCGCCGGTCGAGAGGAACTTCACGCCCTGGTAGTGGGTGGGGAGGAAGCCGCTGCCCCACAGGCGGTCGTAGAGGGGCTGCCCGGCCTGGGCCGAGCCCTTGGAGATCATGGCGACGAAGGTCGGCAGGTCGGCGTTCATGCTGCCGAGGCCGTAGGACAGCCACGCGCCCATGCTGGGACGGCCCGCGAGCTGGGCCCCGGTCTGGAAGAAGGTGATGCCGGGGTCGTGGTTGATCGCCTCGGTGTGCATCGACTTGATGAAGCACAGCTCGTCGACGATCTTCGCGGTGTGGGGCATCAGGTCGCTGACCCAGGTCCGGGTCTCGCCGTGCTGCTTGAACTCGAACATCGACGGCACGAGGGGGAATCGCTCCTGCCCCGCCGTCATGGTCGTCACGCGCTGGTTGCCGCGCACCGACGGCGGCAGGTCCTCGCCGACCATCTGCCGGAGGGCCGGCTTGTAGTCCCACAGCTCGTGCTGCGACGGGGCGCCGGACTGGAACAGGTAGATGATGCGCTTGGCCTTCGGCGCGTGGTGCGGCAGGCCGGGCAGGGCGCCGATGGCGGCAGCCGCGGCGCGCCGCCGCCGGGGGCGCGGGCCAGGAGATCCTGCCCGAAGAGAGTGGCCAGGGCCGCCGTCCCGATGCCGGTGCTCGTGAGCTCGAAGAAGCGCCGCCGAGTCAGAAGCCGTTCGAGATGCGAGTCCATCGCTATTCCTTTGTGATTGTGCCGTCGAAGTTCAGAATCAGGTTCGCGACCAGGGTGTAGGACGCCAGCTCGGCCACATCGAGGGTCTCGTCGCGCTCGGACTCGCCCTGCCTGACGAGCTCGAGGGCGGCCCCGCGGTCGGACTGGTAGCGGTCGAGATGCCGCTGGTAGCCGTTCACCAGAATGGTGCGCGCGGCCGGCGGAGGCCGGTGGGCGGTCGCCAGGAGGTACGCGTAGCCGATGCGGTCCTCCGGCGTCTCGCCGCCCTCCGTCATCATGCGCTCGGCAAGGCGGCGGGCCGCCTCGACGTAGGTCACGTCGTTCATCAGGTTCAGCGCCTGCAACGGCGTGTTGGTGCGGCCGGTGCGCACGATGCACGTCTCGCGGGTCGAGGCGTCGAACGTCATCATCGTCGGCGGCCCGAGGGTGCGCTTCCAGAACGTGTAGAGGCTGCGGCGGTACAGGTCCTCGCCGGTCTCCTGCACGTAGTCGCCGTAGCCTCCCTCGACCATGTCGGTCCAGAGGCCCTCCGGCTGATACGGCTTGACGGACGGCCCGCCGACCTTCTCGACGAGGAGGCCGGACATCGCCAGGGCCTGGTCGCGAATCACCGGCGCGGGCAGGCGCAGACGGGGGCCGCGCGCGATCATCCGGTTCTCGGGGTCGCTCTCGAACTCCCCGGGGGCGACCTGGGACGCCTGACGGTAGGCGGCGCTGGTCACGATGGCCCGCTGCAGGGCCTTGACGTCCCAGCCCGAGTCGATGAACTCGGTGGCGAGCCAGTCGAGCAGCTCGGGATGGCTCGGAAACTCGCCCTGGGTGCCGAAGTTCTCGGCCGTCTTCACCAGGCCGGTCCCGAAGTACATCTGCCAGAACCGGTTCACCGTGACCCGGGCGGTCAGGGGATGCTCGGGGTCGACGAGCCACCGCGCGAACGACAGCCGGTTGGCCTCGACGCCCTCCGGCAGCGGCGGCAGGACCGCGGGCACCCCCGGGAACACCTCTTCGGCGGGAGTGTCGTAGGCGCCGCGGTTGAGACGGTAGGTGGGCTTCCGCACCGCCCGCTCCTCCATCACCATGACGGTCGGGAAGCTCGCCCACAGCTCGTCGCGCTGGCGCTCGAGCCGGGCCACGGTCCGCACCGCCTCCTGGATCGCGGGGGGCGCGTACTGGTCGAGGAACGCCAGCCGCAGCTTGTCGGCCTGGGGCGCGGTCCGCTGCCCGGGGGCGAGGGCGGCGATCCGGCCGAGCGACTCGCGCGTCCCCACCACCGCGGCCTCGGCCGGGGTCAGCACCCCTTCGTAGATGCGGACCTCGTCGAGGTTGCCCCGGAACCGCGGCTTGTCCGATCCGCTGGCCCCGATGCGCAACGGATAGCGGGTCGCGGGCAGCCGGTTGCCGACGAGGTCGAGCAGCGGCTCGAGCCTCTGCAGGCGGCCGTCGACGTAGATGCTGATGCCCTCGGGGGTCTTCGAGCCGTCGTAGGTGGCGACGACGTGCTGCCACCGGCCGAGCGCGATCTCCTCGACCGTCTCCGCCGCCACGCCGTCGTCGAGCACGCGCGTCGACAGGCTCAGGCGCAGCCGGCCGTCCTCGAGATAGAGGCCCCAGCCCACCTCGCCCTGGTCGCCGCCGGACGCGCGCGAGACGATCACCCCGTTCTCGGCCGTGGGGTACATCCACGCGGCGAGGCTGAAGGCGTCGTCGTAGCCGACGTCCGGGCGGTTGCCGGCGTTGACGAACCGCTGCCCGTCGAAGCTGGCGGCAGAGCCGAGAACGCCGGGATAGAACCGCGGCCGCCCGTCCTCGAGCACCGCCGGCACGTCCGCCGTCGTCTGGATGCCGGCGATGTCGCCGTCGAAGGCGTGATACGCCAGCAGCCCGTCGCGGAGGTTCCAGTCGACCGGCCCCGCCGCGTCGAGCGACGCCTCCCACTCGGCCTGGGCGGCCGCCGTCTCGGCGCCCAGCGCGGCCCGCGCGGCCCGCGCCTCGGCGAGCTCGGCGTCGAGCGCGTCGAGCGCGGCCTGCTGCGCGTCGGTGGGCGCGGTCACCAGCGGCGGGGAGTTCACGTACTTGAAGCCCTTGCCCCGCTCCGGGATGTTGTTGAAGTTGGCCATGACCTCGTAGAACTCCTTCTGCGAGATCGGGTCGAACTTGTGGTCGTGGCAGCGCGCGCACCCCAGGGTCAGCCCCATCCAGACGGTGCCGGTGGTCGACACCCGGTCGACGCCGTACTCGGCGAGGAACTCGTCGACCACGATGCCGCCCTCGCTGTTCAGGCTGTGGTTGCGGTTGAAGGCGGTCGCGATGCGCTGGTCGAGGGTGGGGTCGGGCAGCATGTCGCCGGCGAGCTGCTCGATGGTGAACTGGTCGAACGGCATGTTGGCGTTGTAGGCGTCGATGACCCAGTCGCGCCAGCGCCACATCGACCGCTCGCCGTCGGTCTGATAGCCGTTGGTGTCGGCGTAGCGGGCGGCGTCGAGCCACTCGACAGCCATCCGCTCGCCGTAGCGCGGCGACGCGAGCAGCCGGTCGACGGCCTGCTCGTAGGCGTCGGCGGCGTCGGCGTTCAGGAAGTCGGCGAGCTCGACCGGGGTCGGAGGCACGCCGGTGAGGTCGAGGGTGGCGCGGCGCAGCAGGGTCGCGCGGTCCGCCTCGTCGGACGGGGTCAGGCCCGCTTCCTCGAGCCGCCGCAGCACGAAGCGGTCGATGGTGTTCCGGGGCCACCCGGCGTCGGCCACCGGCGGCGCCACCGGCCGCTCGGGCGGGATGAACGCCCAGTGCGACTCCCACTCGGCCCCCTGATCGATCCACAGGGTGAGGGTCTCGACCTCGGCCTCGTCGAGCGCCTCGCCGCCGCGGGGCATCCGGACGCGGGCGTCGTCGGCCGACACCCGGTGCACGAGCAGGCTGGCCGCAGCGTCTCCGGCGACGATCGCGGGGCCGCCGAAGCGGCCGCGATCGGCGAACGGGCCCTCGGGCACGTCGAGCCGCAGGCCGGCCTGGCGAGACCCCTCGTCCGGCCCGTGGCACGAGAAGCAGTTCTGCGAGAGCAGCGGCCTCACCTCGCGGGCGAAGTCGACGGTGCGCTCGGCCGCCGCGGCCGGCGCGGCGCCGGCCGCCACCGGGTCGGCGCCGAGGTGCGCGCCCTGATCGATCCACGTCCGCACGAGCTGAATCTGGTCCGCGGACAGCGACGGCCCGGACGAGACCGGGGGCATTCGTGCGATCGGCTCCTCCGTCGTCAGCCGCTGGAACAGCGGGCTGCCGTCGGCGTCGCCGGGCCGCACCAGGGTCTCGATGAAGTCGGCGGTGTCGAGCCGCAGCTCGGCCTGCCGGGTCGCCTCGGCCGCCCCGTGACACGCGAAGCAGGCCTGGGCGAGGACCGGCCGCACGTCGCGGTGGAACTCGACCTGCCCGGGCGACTGCGCCAGGACCACGTCCGGACCGCTGTCCGGGTAGAGCCCCGACACCACCGCCGCCGCACCCAGCACTGGCAACACCCGCAGAAAGGTCATCCGCATAGCATCTCCCGGAAGGGATGGTAGGCCCTGGGCCCACATCGCGCAAGCGTCATCGGATGCACGCCGCACGCCCTTCCCCATTCGACGCGGCCCGGCGATTCCGCCTCAACCCCGGCCACACCCACCTGCAACACCGACAATCCGAAATCACCGCCTGCGGCTCCAATTGCCACGAGACACCACACGACGGATCGATTGCTCACGAATGCTCTCCTCGCAAGTTGGCCCACCGACGAATTCTACAATGGCGCCGGCCCAACACCCGGAATTCGACCGAGATTTGACCGCGCCCGGCCGGGCGGACACAATGCCGGCGGCGAGTGGCGCTCCTCCCGGGCTCGACGGGAGGCCCGCGGGCACCGGCGAACAGGAATACCGATGACTGCAACAGCGACAGGACACACGGTGGGCAGCATCGTGCTGGCCGCGATGCTGGCCTCGGCCAGCCCCGCCCTGGCCCAGTACGGCGCGGCCGACGGCGAGTGGCGCTTCTACGCCGGCGACGGCGGGCACACGCAGTACACGGGGCTGGATCGGATCGACGCGTCCAACGTGAGCGACCTCGAAGTGGCGTGGCGGTGGCAGGCGGAGAACTCCGCCGAGCGCCCGTTCTTCAACTTCGAGTCGACGCCGATCATGATCGGCGGGGTGCTCTACACGTCGACCGGGGCCAGCGAGGTGGCGGCGGTGGACGCGGCGACCGGCGAGACGATCTGGCTGTACACCCCGCAGCCGAAGCCCGGGGCCGAAGACGACCCGGCGCGGCGGCCGCAGGGGTCGGGGCGCGGGGTCGCCTACTGGACGGACGGGGAGCGGGAGACCATCTTCCACAACGTCAGCGACGGGCGGCTGCTCGCCCTCGACGCGAAGACCGGCCGGCCGGTGGACGGCTTCGGCGAGGGCGGCTTCGTCGATCTGTCCCGGGACATCGACCGGCCCGGTGCGCAGGTGCGGTGCATCTCGACCCCGATCGTGTCCAACGACGTGGTGGTCGCCCAGGTCGTGCCCACCGGGGACAGCGGGTACGAGGCGACGCCCGGCCACATCCGCGGCTACGACGTGCGCACCGGCGAGCGGCTGTGGATCTTCCACGTCGTCCCCCAGGGCGACGACTTCGGGGTCGACACCTGGCAGGACGAGTCATGGCGGTACACGGGGCACTCGGGTGTCTGGACCCAGCTGACGGTGGACGAGGAGCTGGGCTACCTCTATCTGCCCACCGAGATCGCGACCAACGACTGGTACGGCGGCCACCGCCCCGGCGACAACCTCTTCGCCGAGAGCATCGTCTGCCTCGACATCCGCACCGGCGAGCGCATCTGGCACTACCAGCTCATCCACCACGGCATCTGGGACTACGACAACCCCTCGCCCCCCACCCTGCTCGACGTCACCCACGACGGACGGCGCATCAAGGCGGTGGCGATGGTCACCAAGCAGGGCCACACCTACGTCTTCGACCGGGAGGACGGCACGCCGCTCTGGCCGATCATCGAGATGCCGGTGCCGCAGTCGGACGTGCCCGGGGAGCGCACGTCGCTGACCCAGCCGATCCCGTCGCGGCCGGCCCCCTTCGAGCGGCAGGGCTTCACCGTCGACGACCTCATCGACTTCACGCCCGAGATCAAGGCGGAAGCGATGGAGATCGCCGCCAACTACCGCATGGGTCCGCTGTACACCCCGCCGTCGCTGATCGACGATCCGTCCGGGACGCGGGGCACCCTCGTGCTGCCGGGCTGGGGCGGCGGGTCGAACTGGCCGGGAGCGGGGGTGGACGTCGAGACCGGGGTGCTCTACGTGCCGTCGCTGACGGTGCCCATCGTCGTCGCCCTGGCCCCGGGCGACCCCGGCGGCACCAATCCGGACTACATCCAGGTGGGGCCCATCTATCCGCCGGGCCCGCGCGGGTTGCCGCTGGTCAAGCCGCCGTGGGGCCGCATCACCGCCATCGACCTCGACACCGGCGACCACCTGTGGATGACCCCCCTCGGCGGCGCCCCGCGCGAGGTGCGCGAGCACCCCGATCTGCAGGGGCTGGGGCTGGACTTCTCGACCATGGGCCAGAACGCCCGGGTGGGCGCGCTCATCACCCGGACGCTGCTGTTCATGGGCGAGGGCGGCGGGGTGCGCGGCGGGGTGGCCTCGCGGTACGGCGCGGGCGGGCCGACCTTCCGCGCCTACGACAAGCGGACCGGCGCGGTGGTGGCGGAGATCGCCCTGCCCGCCAACCCCACGGGCGGCCCGATGTCCTACCTGGTCGACGGGAAGCAGTACATCGTCGTCGCCGCCGCCACTCTGGAGACGCCGGCCGAGCTGATTGCGTTGTCGTTGCCGTAGGTTGAACCGAGCGGTTCGCCAGCGAACCCGGGTCGCCGGCCCGGGATGCGGTGCGTGACCAGCCCCTCAACGCGCGTGCAGGCCGCTGTTGACGTGTGCGGTATGGCCGGTTTCCAGCGTATCCACGCGACCGGTCAGCCTGTCGAACTTGCCGTTGAGCTCGTCGATCTTCCCGTTGAGCATCCACATGCCGATGACGAGGCCGATTGCGGTGGCCACCGATATCAGCAAGTGCCCTACCGCGATGAGTCTGTCCGCTTCCATGCCGTAAACGTTACTACGTTTCCGGAAACACTACAACATCACGTCCGACAGCAGCTTCACGCCGATGACGAACAGCGAGGCGTGGACGATGCGGAAGAACAGCAGGTCGGTCGCGCGCTCGTGCAGGCGGCGGCCGATCCAGATGCCCAGCGGCGCGAGGGGCAGCAGCACCAGCGAGGTGAGCAGGTTGTCGGCGTTCCACTGGCCGAGCCAGGCGTAGGGGCCGACCTTCGACCAGTTCACGACGAAGAAGAACGCCACCCCGGTGGCCTGGAACGTGGTGCGGTCCATGCGCTGCGGCAGCAGGTAGGCGTGGAGCGGCGGTCCGCCGGCGTGGACCGAGAAGCTCGCGAACCCCGCCAGCGTCCCCCAGAGGACGCCGGCCACCCGGCGCGGAGACCGTCGGGTCGACTCCCCCCGCGGCACGAAGTACTGCAGCGAGTAGGTCAGGGCGATGACTCCCACCAGCGCGCGCAGTCCGTCGGGGGTCAGGTACTCGAAGGTCACGGTGCCGAGCACCGTGCCCACCAGCGCCGCCGGCACCAGCACGCGCAGGTTGGGCCAGTCCCACGCCCCCCGGTAGGCGCGGATCGCGAGGACATCCATGACCATGAGGATCGGCAACAGCACCGCCGCGGCCCGGGCGGGGCTGATGACCATCGCCATCAGGGGCACCCCGACCACCGCGATGCCCCCGCCGAGCCCGCCCTTGGCGATGCCGACGATGAGCACGGCGGCCGTCGCGGCGACGTAGAACCAGGGATCGACGATCAAGAGGGCGCCGTCACTCGACCTCGATGAAGATCGGGTTCGAGTAGAACCAGAGGTCGCGCCAGGGGTTCTCCTCGGGGCCGTCCATCGCGGGCTCGAGGTCGTCGGTGCTCGTGCCGCGCACCCGGACGTAGATGTCGCGGTCGACCGCGGGCAGCGGCGCCTCGAGGGTGTAGCGGTCTCCGTCGCGGGCCAGCGCGTCGCGCGTGAACCGGGCGAGGACCCGCGTCGTGGGGTTGCGGTCGTTCGCGGGATCGGAGGCAGGCCCCCGCACCTCGCCGACGATGACGTCGACCCGCCGGACGGCGGGGTTCTCCCCCGCCCCGTTCGGGGCCTCCGGGTCGCGGAACCGGACGGTGGCGGTGACCTGCGCCCCGCGCGGGACCCGCAACGTGCCGCCGAGCCCCGCCTCGCGCCCCCCGGCGCTCTTCACGCCGACCTCGAGCTCGGTCACGAGGTCCCCGGCGACCGCGAACATGCGGCCCTGCCGGAGCCCATCGAGGACGTCGGCGTAGGTCGGATGGGCCTGGACCCAGGTCTTGTGGAACTCGCCGGGCCAGAAGTCGCTCCCCGCTCTCACCGGTTCCCGGTAGTGGAAATGCGAGTCGGACGAGGCCACGATCCAGAACCGGCGCCCCTCGCCGAGGAGGGCGTCCCAAAGGCCGCCGACGATGGCCGTCATCTGGTCGAAGCCGCCCAGCGTCTGCGCCCCGGGGTTCGAGTAGGAGCCGCGGTACAGGCTGCCGTTCCGGTCGGTGAGGGTGGCGGCCTGGTGGCCGGGGGCGCCCTCCATGCCGCGGTACACGTCCGGCGCGAGGTCGTTGTTCTCGCGGAGCTCCCACGGCTCGTCGAGGCCGTAGAGCCCTATCGCCCGCGCCGACCGGGAGGGATGGTTCGCGAACAGGATCGGCAGGCGCTCGAGCCCCTGCAGGTGCTCGAGCGCCTGCCGCCGGAGCCCCGCCGACCGCCGGCGCGGGTCGGGGGGACGGGCCCAGTCCTCGTTCGCGTCGAAACGGCCTTCGATCTCGTACAGCACCGACGCCTCGTCCTCGGCCCGGGGAATGATCAGGGTGTGGTGGTCCATGCCCGGCATGTTGAGCTCCATGCCGTAGAACTGGAGCACCTGGGGAACGAGCTCGCGCGACAGGGTCAGCTCGCGATACGCCTGCTCCCGGTTCACCTTGGAGTGGTTCGGGCCGCCGTGATCGGTGGTCACCATCCACCGCAGGCCGAAGCGCCGGGCCATCGCCGCGTTCCGCGGCGTGGAGTAGAGCGCGTCCCGCCCCTTGATGGGCGTCGGCGGACGCGTGCGGTAGTCGTAGCCGGTGCTCCAGTGGCTGTGGATGTGCGAGTCACCGGCCAGCCACTCGCGTTCCTGGGCGGGTACGGCCAACGTGAGACCGGCCGCCGCGCAGAGCGCGCAAAACCAGACGAGGCGCGGAGAGGCGGCTTCATGCGAAGGCATCGCCGGCGATTCTACCACCGGCTTCGCGGCGGTCCCGCGCCCGTCCTGCGTTACGATGGAGGACGATGTACCTGTCCCGACTGGCGGCGGCCGGCTTCATCGCCCTGCTCCTGAGCGCGGCCCACCTGGTCGCGGCGCCGGCCGCGTCCGTCTGGTACTACGCCACCGTGGGCCTGCATCCCCTGTTAGGCCTCGTGCTGGTGGGGGCGCTCGTCCGACAGGCGTGGCGCCGCCCCTGGAGCGGCAGCGTCCTGGCGCCGGCCGGGGTCGGTCTGCTCGCGGCGGGGCTGGCCATCGGGCTGGCGGTGGCCGCGCTCGGGGCCACCCGCCAGAACGCCTGGCTCCTGCAGATCCACGTCGCGGTATCGGCCGCCGGCGCGGTCCTGTGGGGCCTCCACCTGTGGGGCGCCGCCGGCGCGACGGGCGGGTGGGCGCGGGCCGTTCGCATCGGCCTCGTCGCCGCCGCGGCGGCCGGGCTGAGCGCCCCCCTGCTGCGCGCGGCGCGCGACGCCGAGTGGCGCGAGACCCATCGCATCGAGAACCCCGTCCGCCCGCCCGCGAGCATGGCCGAGGAGGGGGCCGGGGCGTCCAGCCCGTTCGCGCCGTCGTCGGCCGCCACGAACACCGGCGGCACCATTCCCGCCGACTTCTTCCTGACCAGCGAGACCTGCGGCCGGTGCCACGCCGACATCTACGAGCAGTGGAACGCCTCGGCCCACCACTTCTCGTCGTTCAACAACCAGTGGTACCGGCGATCCATCGAGTACATGCAGGAGGTGGTGGGCACCACCCCGTCGAAGTGGTGCGCCGGCTGCCACGACCACGCGGTGTTCTTCAACGGGCGCTTCGACCGGCCGATCGTCGACCAGATCGACACCCCGGAGGCGCAGGCCGGGCTCGGCTGCACGTCGTGCCACTCCATCGTGCACGTCGGCAGCACCATGGGCCAGGGCGACTTCACCATCGAGTACCCCCCGCTCCACGACCTCGCGGCGAGCGAGCAGCCGCTGCTGCGGAGCGTGCACGACCTGCTGCTGCGGCTGGCCCCCGGGCCGCACCGCGACACGTTCATGAAGCCGTTCCACCGGGAGCAGAGCGCCGAGTTCTGCTCGTCGTGCCACAAGGTGCACCTGGACCTGCCGGTCAACGACTACCGGTGGGTGCGGGGCTTCAACGAGTACGACAACTGGCAGGCTTCGGGGGTCTCCGGGCAGGGCGCCCGGTCGTTCTACTACCCGGAGACGCCGCAGACCTGCAGCTCGTGCCACATGCCCCTCGTGCGATCCGACGACCCCGCCGCCCGCGACGGCTACGTGCGGTCGCACCGCTTCCCCGGCGCGAACACCGCCGTGCCGTTCGTCAACCGGGACCCGGAGCAGCTCGCGGCGGTGCAGGACTTCCTGCGGGCCGGGCAGGTTTCGATAGACGTGTTCGGCATCACCCGCGTGGCCGACGCGCCGCCTCCCGCGGCGACGGTCCTGCCGGGCGGCGAGCCCGCCCTGTCGAGCACGTTCGGGGTCGGGGAGGAGTCGCTGCAGTTCGGGGCGGCGCGGCGCCTGCCCGGCGGGCCCGCGCCGGCCGAGGTGATCGCGCCCCTCGACCTGACTCCGGTGGCGGTGCGGCGCGGCGAGTCGGTGCGCCTGGAGGTGGTGGTCCGCACCCGCAACGTCGGCCACTTCTTCCCCGGGGGCACGGTCGACGCCTTCGACGTCTGGGTCGAGCTCGAGGCGGTGGACGACCGGGGACGGGTACTGCTCCACAGCGGCGAGGCGGCGGACGGGGGCAGCGGGCCGGTGGACCCCGGCGCCCACTTCTACCGCAGCCTGCAGCTCGACGAGCACGGCAACCCCATCAACAAGCGGAACGCCTGGGCGACCCGGTCCGTCGCCTACGTGCGGCTGATTCCCCCCGGAGCGGCCGACACCGTCCACTACCGGCTCCGGATTCCGGAGGACGCCGGGGACCGGATCACCCTGCGCGCCAGGGTCAACTACCGGAAGTTCGCGTGGTGGTTCACCCAGTGGGCGTTCGCCGGCGTCCGCGACCCGTCGGAACCGGCGCCGTCGGTCACGAGCGCCCACGACGACGGGCGGTGGGTATTCACCGGCGACACGAGCACGGTGTCGGGGCAGGTGAAGGCGATTCCGGACATCCCCACGACGGTGATGGCGGAGGCCGCCGCGACCCTGACGGTCGTCGACGCCGACGCGCCGCTGCCGGCGCCGCCGGCGCCGCCGCCGGGCGACGCACGGCAGCGGGGGCGCTGGAACGACTACGGCATCGGCCTGCTGCTGCAGGGCGACCTGCGCGGGGCCGAGGCGGCGTTCCGCCGGGTGATGGCCATCGACCCCGAGTATCCCGACGGACCGGTGAACGCGGCGCGGGCGCGGCTGCAGGAGGGAGACGTCGACGCCGCGATTCCCCTCCTCGAGCAGGCCCTCGCCCGCGAGCCGGACCTCGCCCGCGCCCGCTTCTTCCTCGGCACCGCCCTGCGGGCGCTGGGCCGCTACGAGGAGGCCATCGTTCACTTCGCGGCGGCGCGGGACCAGTATCCGAGGGACCGCGTGGTCCTCGGCCAGATCGGACGCCTGCAGTTCCTCGACCGGCAGTACGAGGCGGCCATCGCCACCTACGAAGCGGTGCTCGCCATCGACCCCGAGGACGTCTCCGCCCATTACAATCTGATGCTGGCCCATCAGGGCGCGGGCGACCGGGAAGAGGCGATGCGGGAGCGCGCGCTCTACGAACGGTTCAAGGCGGACGAAGCCGCCCAGGCCATCACCGGGGCGTTTCGCCGCGCCTCGCCCGAGGACAACAACGAACGGCAGGCGATCCACGAGCACCGGCACCCGGACTCGCGGACGGCCGCCCCCCTGACACGATGACACGCTTCCTGGCTCTGACCCTCGCTGTATCCGTTTCCACCCTCGTCCTGGCCGCCGCCACGCCGGTCGTCTTCACCGACGTCACCGAGCCCGCCGGCATTCGATTCACCCACAACAGCGGCGCCTTCGGCGCCAAGTACATGCCGGAGACCTTCGGCGCCGGGGCCCTCTGGCTCGACGTCGACGGCGACGGGTGGCAGGACCTGCTGCTCGTCAACGGTACCGCCTGGCCCGAGCGGAACGACGCCGCGACCCACGCCGCGCTGTACCGCAACGACGGGGACGGGACGTTCACCGACATCACCCGCGGCTCGGGGCTCGACGTCCCGCTGTACGGCCTGGGCGGCGCCGCCGCGGACTTCGACAACGACGGGCACGTCGACGTCTATCTCACGGTGCTCGGGCCCAACCGCCTGTTCAGGGGCGCCGGCGACGGCACCTTCATCGACGTCACCGGAACGGCAGGGGTCGGCGACCCGGGGTTCTCGACCGCCGCCCTCTGGTTCGACTACGACAAGAACGGACACCTCGACCTGTTCGTCGGCAACTACGTGCACTGGTCGCCGGAGACGGATCTGTTCTGCTCGCTGACCGGCGACACCAAGTCGTACTGCACGCCGGAGTCGTATCAGGGCCAGAGCGGCACCCTCTATCGGAACCGGGGAGATTCCACTTTCGAGGACGTGACGACCGCGGCCGGACTGCGCGCCCCCTCGGCGAAGGCGCTGGGCGCCGTCATGCTCGACTTCAACGACGACGGGTGGATGGACCTCTTCGTCGCCAACGACACCCAGCCCGACCAGCTCTTCGAGAACCGGGGCGACGGCACGTTCGAGGACATCGGGGTCCTCGCGGGGGTGGCGTTCAGCGACGCGGGGGTGGCCCGTGCGGGGATGGGGGTCGACGCCGCCGACTATGACCGCTCGGGCCGGGCCGACCTCGTGATCGGCCACTTCTCCACCGAGATGATGGCCCTCTATCACAACGAGGGCAACGGCCTGTTCATCGACGAGGGGCCGCGCTCGGCCATCGGCCGGTCGACCCTGCTGACCCTGACCTTCGGATGCTTCTTCTTCGACTTCGACCTCGACGGCTGGCCGGACATCTTCGCCGCCAACGGGCATGTCGCCGACGACGTCGAGCGGGTGCAGGCCCGCATCACCTACGCGCAGCCGCCGCAACTGTTCCGCAACCTCGGCGGGGGCCGGTTCGAGGAGGTGACCGCCCCGGACACCGCCCTCGGGGCTCCCCAGGTGGGGCGCGGCGCCGCCTACGCGGACTACGACGGGGACGGCGACCTCGACGTGCTGGTCACCGCCAACGGCGGAGCGCCGCGGCTGCTCCGCAACGACGGCGGCAACGACAACCACGTGCTGCGCATCCGGACGATGGGGACGACGTCGAACCGCGACGGCATCGGGGCCCGCATCGACGTGACGGCGGGCGGCGCCACCCGGTGGCAGGTGGTCAGGACGGGGTCGAGCTACCTGTCGCAGAGCGAGCTCCCGGTGACCTTCGGTCTCGGCGACGGGACGCGGGTCGACGCGCTCCAGGTCACGTGGCCCAGCGGCCGGGTGGACCGGATCGGGGCCGTCCCCGCGGACCGGACGATCACCGTCGAGGAGGGCGCGGGCATCGTGGACACCGAAACGATACAGAGTGCGAGATAGGCGCTTGCATCCGCTCCTTCGGACGCTCGTCGTCGGCGCCGCCACCATGCTGCTCGCGGCGCCGGTCCCTGCCCAGCGGAACCTGGACGAGCTGCGCGCCCGCGCCGAGGCCGGCGATGCGGCGGCGCAGTTCAATCTCGCCCGCCTCCACGTGACCGGCACCGGCGTCTCGCAGGACGACGGGCGGGCCGCGCACTGGTACCGGATGGCCGCCGACCAGGGGCACGCCGGCGCCCAGCACGGCCTCGGGCTGCGGTACGACGCGGGCCTCGGGGTTCCCGAGGACGATGCCGAGGCGGTCCGCTGGTATCGCCGGGCGGCCGCGCAGCACCATTGGGAGGCCCAGTTCAGGCTGGGGCGCATGTATGCGCGCGGCGCCGGCGTCGACCGCGACGACGCCGAGGCGGTGCGCTGGTTCCTGCGCGCGGCCGAGCAGGGCCACGCCGAGGCG
Source organism: Vicinamibacterales bacterium (assembly GCA_965215895.1). GTDB lineage: Bacteria > Acidobacteriota > Vicinamibacteria > Vicinamibacterales > UBA8438 > JAJEEA01. The sequence goes on from CBDCEY010000005.1 coordinate 348,837, forward strand.
CAGTTCAACCTCGGGCAGATGTACTACAACGGCCGCGGCGTCCCCCGGGATCGCGCGCAGGCCGCGCACTGGGTGCGGAGGGCCGCGGCCCAGGGCAACCCCACGGCGCAGATCACGCTCGCCAGCATGTACGAGACCGGCGCGGGCGTCGGCCGCGACCTCGCCCTCGCCGCGCGCTGGTACCGCCTCGCGGCGGTCCAGGGCGACCCCGCCGCCCAGGTCACCCTGGGCTACCTCTACGACGCCGGCGCCGGGGTCGAGGAGGACGACGCCGAGGCCGTCCGCTGGATCCGGCGCGCGGCCGACCAGAACCATGCGGAGGCCCAGTTCGCGCTGGCCAACCTCTACTTCAACGGCCGGGGGGTCGCGCAGGACCGCGCCGAGGCGATACGCCTGGTCCGGCGCGCGGCCGACCAGGGGCATGTCCGGGCGCAGTTCAACCTGGGGATGAGCTACGACACCGGCACCGGGGTCCGGCGGGACGCGGCCGAAGCGGCGCGCTGGTTCCGCCGCGCGGCCGAGCAGGGCGACCCCGCCGCCCAGCAGAACCTCGCGATCATGTACGCCAACGGCGACGGGGTGCCGCAGGATCTCGTCGCCGCCTACCTGTGGCTCACGCTCGCCGCGGCGCAGGCCACCGAGCCCGCGCGCGCCAGCCTGCTGCAGGGGCGCGCCGTCGTCGCGCAGCAGCTCACGCCCGGCCAGCTCGCCGCGGCCGAGCAACGGGCCGAAGACTGGTCACCCGTCATCGCCGAAACTCCCGGCGAACGCCCCTGAACCATCATCATGGACATCAACCAAGACCGGCTCTGGTATCTCAAGCTCCACTGGCAGGTGCTCGGCGCCATGCTCCTCGGGGCCCTGACCGGCATGATCTTCGGAGAGGGCGCGGCCAACGCCATCGGCTGGATCGGCGACCTCTTCATGCGCCTGCTGCGCATGATCATCGTCCCCCTGGTCATCGCGTCCATCGTCTCCGGGGTCGCCTCGATCGGGGGCGGCCGGGCCATCGGACGCCTCTTCAGCAAGACGCTCGGCTACTACCTGCTGACGAGCTTCCTCGCCGCGACCACCGGCCTGATCGCCGTCAACCTGTTCCGCCCCGGGGTCGGCGCCTCCCTCGGGGACGCCGCGGCGGGCGGCGAGATGCCCGAGCTCGACATCCCGACCTCGGGCGTCGACCTGTTCCTCGACATCGTGCCGCCGAACGTGCTGACGGCGGCCGCCGCGGGCGACATGCTGCCGATCATCTTCTTCAGCATCGTCCTCGGCGCCGCGATAACCAGCCTGAAGGCGGACGGCCCCCGCACCACCCTGATCGGGTTCTTCGATGCGTTCTTCCAGGCGATGGTGGCCCTGACCTCCGGCATCATCACCCTCCTCCCCATCGGCGTGTTCGCGCTCATCACGCGGATGGTCGGCACCACCGGGTTCGAGTCGTTCGCGCCGCTGATCCGGTACTTCCTGACCGTCGGGACCGGGCTGACCGTCCACCTCTTCGTCACCCTGCCCGTCGTCCTGATCGTGCTCGCGCGCATCTCCCCCGCCATCCACTTCAAGAACATGCGCAACCCGCTCCTGATCGCCTTCTCGACCAGCTCGTCGGCCGCGACCCTCCCGGTGACGATGCGGAGCGTCCAGGACCGGGTCGGCGTCTCGAACAAGGTGTCCTCGTTCGTCCTCCCCATGGGGGCGACCGTGAACATGGACGGAACCGCCGTCTTCGAGTGCGTGGGAGCGCTCTTCATCGCGCAGGCGATCGGGTTCGATCTGACGCTCGGGGCCCAGGCGGTGGCGGTGATGACGGCGCTGCTCGCGTCGATCGGGGCGGCCGCGGTGCCTTCGGCCGGGCTGGTGGTGATCTTCATCGTCCTCGACGCCATCGGGCTCGGCGGCAACCCGCAGGCCGAGGCGATAGTGCTCGCGATGCTCGCGATCGACCGCCCGCTCGACATGTACCGCACCGCCATCAACGTCTTCAGCGACTCGTGCGGCGCCGCGATCATCGCCCGCTCCGAGGGCGAGGACGGAGTCGATACGGAAGTTCGCTGAGCGCCGGTCCGACACGACGATCCGCGGGTCAGACGGCGGCTCGGCGGCGTGTGCAGGCTCGCCAGCGAGTCGAGCGCCGCGTTGCCGCCGGTCGTTCCAACAGTTGCTGCCGGCGTTAGGTCCACGGCGGGCGGACCGTGACAAAGACAGCACAGGACTCAAGACCGACGCCACTTGCCGAAACTCAAGCAACTGTGACATGCTGGACGTGTCATGGACAACACAGCCGACCGGCTGGTTGCACTCTTGGACTTGTTCGCCGAACACACGGGACGGAGCGTATCAACCGTGTCCCGTCATGCCACCGGAAGCGGTGACACCGTCGCCCGGTTGCGGCGCGGCGGCACGATAACCACCCGGAGGCTGGACCGGGCCATCCGCTTTCTCTCCGACAACTGGCCGGACTCTGTCGCATGGCCAGCCGACATCCCCCGTCCGGCGTCGTCCCGCGCCGATCGGCAGAAGCCCTGACGCCACCAGAGCCAGTCGTCCACGCCGCCGATCAGGCGACAGCATCGCTGTGCGGACCGCACCACGCCACCCGGCCCACGATCCGATCGTCGGCCGCCAGGGGCCTCGACAAGTGAGCCAGGTTGTCGCTGACCAGGCTCCAATGGTCGCCGATCCGTCGCAAGCGCCTGACGACCACCCCCTCGCGGGTCCGGAGGACGAACAGTTGATTCTCCACGGCGACCCGTTGGTCCTGATCGACGACGACGAGATCGCCGTCGAGGATTGTCGGCTCCATCGATTCGCCGGCCGCCCGCACGCACGTCAGATGATCCGCTCGCGCCCAGGACGGCAGCACCGTCTCGACAACCGCAATCGACAGGGCGGCCGACTCCGCGAACTCCACCTCGCCGGTATCCGCCTTGAACCGGACGTGCTCGGCGAACGGCATCATCCGGGTCGACGACTCTCCGGCCAGCCGCGGCAGCAACTCTGCCGCCACCGCCGCACGTTGCGTCAGGTCCCGCACGACGCGCATCCCATCGCGCAGCTTCGACGCCATGGTGTCCTTCTCGATCAGGCCCACCGCGTCGGCGACGCTGGCGTTCGTGGGCAGGTGGAGCGCCCGGGTGATCTCCGGCGGCAGCCGCGGAGCCTTCGCGGCGCCGCGCTCCGCCGGACCGACGAACAGTTGCATCCCCATGACGGAAGCGATCGACTGCAGGGTCGTATACCGCGCCGCCCGACCCCGAACGACGCTTCGAAGCTGGCCGAGGGGAATCCCGGTCCGCGTCGCGAAGGGCCTGAGCCCCTCCGTCTCGATCCGCTGCCTCACCGCCCGTACAAGGCCATCGACTCCGTGCAGTGTCATCGTTAACACGATATACGAAAACGGCGCGGGCGGGAAAACGGGTCGTCCACTAGTCGCTGCAGCGACCCACCCCGTCGTCACCGGCCTGCGATTGTAGATAATGGACTGCAGGGGACGAAGGGGCTTCCGCCGGCCGGCACGACGACGAGGGTTCGCGCCCTGCGCCGGCAGTATCGTCTCACAAGGAACGGCTATCGGGGGGCTGTCGACGGGCGGTGCCGTCCGGAAGCGGAGGTACGGGGAACCGTGACGAACCCACGATTCGAGAGCACGGCGCGGCGAGCGCCGCTGGCGGTGCTTGCGCTGCTGGTGGTGACCGCCCCGACGTTCGCCCGGGCGCAGGTCACGACGACCGGGAACATCCGGGTCGCGGCCACCGATCAGGACGGACTGCCGGTCCCCGGCGCCGCCGTCACCGCCGCCGCGGAGGACGCCGCGACGACGCGCGTCGCGTTCACGGACGCCGCGGGTCTGGCCGAGCTGCGCGCCCTGAACCCCTCCGCCCGCTACGTGGTGACGGTGGAGCTGGCCGGCTTCCGGACGAGCCGGCAGGCCGGCGTGCTGGTCCGCGCGGGCCAGACCGCGTCGCTGGCGATGGGTCTGGCCGTCGGCAACGTGACCGAGACGGTCGTGGTGACCGCCGCGCCGCCGGTGGTCGACGTGACCAGCGCGGTCGTCGCCGAGGACATCACCCTCGACCTGACCGAGGCGGTCCCCACCGGCCGCAGCTACCAGAGCTACCTGCAACTGGTGCCCGGGGTGCTGCCCGACGACCCGGAGTCGCCCGGCAACCCGGCGTCCAAGTCCGGCCTGAACTACCGCGACATCGGCGGCGACGCGGGTGTCTCGCGCGACAACTTCTACTACATCGACGGCATCAACGTCACCGACGGGGTCAGCGGCACGTTCGGCGCCAACCTCAACACCGAAATCATCCAGGAGCAGCAGGTGCTGACCGGGGGCATCCCGGCCGAGTACGTCGGCGCCCCCCGGGCTGCTGTCGAGCGTGGTCACCAAGTCGGGCACCAACCAGCTCACCGGCTCGGTCAACTACTTCTTTCAGAACGACGGCGTCTACCAGTCGGCGCTGGGAGCGCAGCAGACCCGCCACCGGCAACACCAACTCCGATTCGAGCGCCGACTTCCAGGGCGACGTGATATGGCTCGACCCGCGCGCGCCGCACCAGTGGGGCGAGCAGCCCGGCTCGATCGCCCACCTGTTCAAGGTCAGCACGTCGTACCTCTGGGATCGCGGATTCCAGATCGGCGCGAACTGGCGCTGGAACTCGGGCACCCTCGCCAGCCGCACGTTCCGGTCCTCGCGGCGGAACCTGCCCCTCCGCGTGGAGCCGGGCGCCGAGTTCGCGTTCGCCGGGATCTCCCGCCGCTGGCTCTCGCCGGCCGCCGTCGGCACGCTGCGCAACCCCGCCTACGGAATCGTCGACGTCCGCCTGCTCTACAACTACCGCCTCGCCGACTACCGGCTGGAGCTGTTCGCCGACGTCTTCAACGGGCTGGACAACCAGGACGCCACCCGCAACCAGGACCTCGTGGCCGGGGCGGGCGGCAACGCGTTCGGCGACGGCATCCGCTTCACCCCGCCGCGGCGGGTGTTCATCGGCGCCCGGTTGCGCTTCGGCCAGGCCGGCCTGTGACTGGCATGGCAACCCCGCAGATGCTCGACGCCGTCGGTCCCGGGCAGCATCAGGTCGAGCAGGACCAGGTGGGGCTTCTCGGCCCGGATGATGCGCGCCAGCTCCGGGGGTCGCCGGTGACCAGCGGGGCGTAGCCCGCCTCCTCCAGCGTGTCGCGGACCTGGCGCAGCGTCTCGGGGTCGTCGTCGACCACCAGGATGGGCACCGCTTCCGGCACGTCGCCCCGCGCGCCGGGGCGGACCGGGGCGGGACCGGCGCCGGACTCCGCGGCCACCGGGATCGTGAAGGTGAAGCGCGCGCCGAGCCCGACGTCGCCGCTCTCGGCCCGGATGCGCCCGCCATGGGCCTCGACCAGGCCCCTGCAGATGGCGAGTCCCAGCCCGCCGCCGACGCCGCCCTCCCCGTCCCCGGCGGCGGTGTACTTGCGGAACAGTTGGCCGAGATGGTCCGGCGCGATGCCCCGGCCCTCGTCGGAGACCGAGACCGCCACCTGCAGTCCCTCGCGCGCCGCCGCGACCCGGATGGGGGCGGACTCCGGAGACTGGTGCGCGGCGTTGGCGAGCAGGTTGTTGAGCACCTGCACCATGCGCTGCCGGTCGGCCATGACCCGGGGCAGGTCGGGCGGCAGGTCGATGCGGACGGTGTGCCGCCCGCCGCCGCTGATGAACGTGCCGCGGGCCTGGTCCACCAGCGCGGCGACCTCGGAGGGCTCGGGCGCGACCGACAGCGTGCCGGCGTCGATGCGCCCGGCGTCGAGCAGGTCGCCGATCAGGCTGTCCATGCGGTCGGCCTGCGCGTCGATGATGCGGAAGAACTGCGCCACCTCGGCCGGGCCGAAGAGGCGCGAGGCGCGGAGCACCGTGGCGGCCGAGCCCTTGATCGAGGTCAGCGGCGCGCGCAGCTCGTGGCTCACCATGCCCAGGAACTCCGCCCGCATGCGCTCGAGCTCCCGAAGCGCCGGCAGGTGATGACCCCCGAGCAGTTGCTCGGCGGACTGGCCGGGGGCGCACAGGCTCTTGACGATGCGCCCGGCCTCGCGGTTGAGCGAGACCGGGTGGCCGGTGCGCACGTCGAACACGACGACGCCGACCGGCGAGGTCTCGACCAGCGCCTCGACGTCGGCGCGGGCGCGCTGTTCGGCGCGGTAGGTCCGCGCATTGGCGACCGCGGTCGCGGCCTGCGAGGCGAACAGCACCAGGATCTCCCCGTCCTCGTCGGTGAACGGCTCCCCGCCCTCCTTCTCGGCGAGATAGAAGCCGCCGACATGGACGCCGCGATGGTGCATCGGCGTGATCTGGACGATCTTCAACGGCAGCCGGTCCGTGGGGAAGCCAAGCGCGTGCACGTAGGCCGGGATCCGATTCCGGTATCTTGCGCCGAAATATCTAGTGATTCGCGCATTATTAGCTATAAATACAATATAGTTGGCACTGTTGTAACACGAATTTTGTTAGGATAACTGCACCAACATTTTGCGTGCGAAACCGCGCAACCGCTCGTCTCGGGGCCTGCGGGCCGCACGGAACTCAGGAAATCGGAGGACACTTTGAAAATGGATTGTTCTACTGCACCGGGCGCGATCGCCCGCCGGGGCGGAACCGCGGAACGGGCCGTTCCGGGCGGGCGCACCGGGCGTCTGGCCCGTCTGGCCCCTCTATTTTCACGGAGCCCTGCTCGTAGCGCTCGCCGTCTCGTTCGGCACGCCGGCCACAGGCCAGACCCCGCCGGAGGTCATCACCCTGGTGAGCAACCTCGGCCAAGAGGCTGGCAGCGCCCTGACATCTGTCACATCTGGCGTATATCCTGCCCTGGGGTTCAGCGTCGACTCCACCAGGGACTACGTACTGACGTGGGTGCGGCTCTTCTTCGTCGACGGCCCAAGGGGCTTCTGCCAGCGGCACGGCAAGAGCTACTTGACCCGTCGAAGGCGTGGTGGGGAGGGCGGCGGGGGCGGCTTGCTGACTGGCCGCCCTATTCCATCAGCGTATCGCTGGGCGTGGTGCCCCGCTGGTACTCCCGTGTCGTGGAAGTCCCAGTACGCATCGAGGTCGCGGCTGGCTTCGTAGCACCCGGAGCTTCAGAACCGCCTCGGCTCCAACCCAGTTGGCCACTCGGCGGATCCAGACCCGCGCATGGATGAAACAGCGGTACTGGGTAGCACCAGCGTGCACCAGTGAACTCCATCACGGTCGCGGACCAGGTACCGCACGCCCCTTCGATGACGCCGGTGGCGATGGAACACAGGCACCGCCTGCAGACGTACTCGGCCACGTGGATGAGGTCGATTACCACACCGTAAGGTCGACGGCGGCGCTCGCGCGGTTGAGCTGCGTCTCGGCGCCATCGACGAGCGCGACCCGCCCGGGCGCGCAACCTGCACCGTCCCGAAGGTCGTCTCCGGGTGGCGTTCCTGCAGACGCCGCTGCGAGCGCTCGACATCGTCGACCCCCTCGACCGGACCGGCGGCCTCCCCCGGGGTGCGTTGATCGAGGTGTCCTTGCAGGAGCCTGCGCATCAACTCCTGGCCCCGTCGGTCCAGCTCCCGTTCGAGCTCGCTCTCACTCATCTGCTGGGCTTCGCGCGATGAGAGGTAGGCTTTGGCATCAGCGAAGACGGCCTCGGCTACCGCATACGGCGCCTGGTCGGGGGGAGCGGCGCTGTGAGCCACGTCTCGCATCGCTCAACTCTCCCGCCACCGCCGGACCGTGTTGGGCGCCTCACCGGCACGGCGGCAGTGTCGGTCCATGCGACCTCGATCGCTGGTGGCACCCAACGCGACCCAGAAGGCACGTCCCGAGAACCTCGTCGTCGCTGCTACGGCCATCGCAGAGGCATCTCCCTTCCCAAGGCACCGTATCAAAACGCCGCGCGAATGTCCAGGGGGGCGGAGGGGACGACCGAAGCGTCCGGGCGCCGTGATCAGGCCGGGCTGGCCGCCCGAAAGAGGCGGGTGGGCGCTGTCCGGGGCGCTGTCCCCGCGCAAAACGAACCGAAAAGTGATCGTCGGCGAGCAAAAACACCTATAAATAGGCGAAAAAGCTGTCTACGAAGAAGAGCCGCACCCTACTGACGTCCATAACGATAGACTTCGGTACCGCCACCAGTAATACTGGATCTGCATGGGTGACGATCAACGCCGGCGGCACGAATCCCGGAGCGGAACTCTACCGTTCGGCGAGCTTGAGTGTATTCGACACCGGCGAAAAGACGTTCTCGTTCCCTGAGAACTCGGTACTGAGCGCGGGCACGAGTTACTATGCCGTGTTTCGTGCAACAGGCAACGGTACCAGGAGCGCGAAGACAACAACGTCAAACAGCGAGGACAGCGAAAGCCTGAGCGGCTGGCGTTTGGACAACGATCTATTGCTATACGCGGAGGTGCTGAACGAATGGAACGACGTACAGAACGCCGCGGTCAACATGAAGCTCGTCGGCCGGCAAGGTCCCACCCGCGTGACGGCGACCATGGAAGCTCACGACTCGGCGATCGACGAACAAGCGGTAGAATATATCCGCTTCGACCTGAGGACCTCGGAACCCGTGTTTATCCCGTACCAGGACATGCGCGACCACGCGCTGGACGTCACGAACGGCAGAGTGACGTATGTGGAGCGGGTCACCCAGGAGATCCGCGAGCACGATGGGAACCAGCTCCCATTCAGCGGCCACTGGCGCATCACCGTCCGGCCTGAGGCCGGGGGGGTTCCCGTAGCGGTCGCCCTGGACCCGAAGCCATGCAGTAGTCGAGGCGCGATCTGCACGGCCGACGGAGGCACACTGCTCGCCGGCGTCAATCTCGACCTGGGCACCGCATCCGCCCTCCACTCCGTGTCCATCGCCGACACGACCGAGACCGACGGAGAACTGGTGTTCAAGCTGACACTGAACAGGTCAACGACACTGCCCGTGATGCTGCTCGTCGAGCCGGCAGGGGGCACCGCGACGGACGAGGATTACTACCCTCTGAAAGACGAGTACCCGCAGATCCTCGACCCTGGAGTCACAGACCGAAACGTGACGGTGCACCTGAAGCCTGCAGGTGGCGCAGGGAAGACGGTGATCATGCGGATCACCGAAGCCTGGACGATGTCGCCCGACATGCACGAGAACCGCGACCCGCTGCAGATCGAGCGGGCCGAGGCGACGGGCACGACCACGAACTCGGAACGGCAGCAGGCGGTGGAGCCGCTGACGGCGAGCTTCGTGTCGATGCCGCGGGCGCATGACGGGGAGAGCCCGTTCGCGTTCGAGCTTCTGTTCAGCGAGGACGTGGCGGGGTTGAGCTATGTGACGGTGCGCGACGCGCTGCTGGAGGTGACCGGCGGGCGGGTGACGGGGGCGCGGCGCCTGGCGCGGCCGTCGAACCGGCGCTGGGAGGTCACGGTCGAGCCATCCTCGCCCGACAGCATCACGATAGCGCTGGCGCCGGGAAGCGTGTGCGACGAGTCGAGCGTGACGTGCAACGTGAACGGGGTAGCGACGATCGTGAGCGGCCCTGGTCCCGAGACCCGGGTGCCGAATGCACCGCAGACCGCGCCGCTGACGGCCAGCTTCGAGGACGTGCCGGCCGCGCACGACGGGGAGCACGCGTTCACGGTCGGGCTGACGTTCAGCGAGGACGTGGCGGGGCTGAGCCACACGACGTTGCGGGACGCGGCGTTCTCGGTGACGAACGGCCAGGTCACGGGGGCGCGCCGCCGGACGCCGGGGCACAATCAGGGCTGGACGATCACGGTTGCGCCGGACGCGTCCGCGGCGGTGACGGTGCGGCTGCCGGCCGGGACGGTGACGACCGCGGACGGCCGCAGCCTCGCGGGCGCCGAGTCGGCGACCATCGCCGGCCCGGTGGGGATCGCGGTGGCCGATGCGCGGGTGGACGAGAACACGAACGCGGCGCTGGCCTTCGCGGTGACGCTCGACCGCGCGGCGAGCGGGACGCTGACGGTCGACTACGCCACGGCGGACGGCAGCGCGCACGCAGGCGACGACTACACGGCCGCGAGCGGCACGCTGACGTTCGCGGCAGGCGAGCGGTCGAAGACGATCGAGGTCGGGGTGCTCGACGACGCGCACGACGAGGGCGAGGAGACGCTGACGCTGCGGCTCTCCAACGCCTCGGGCGGACGTGTGACGGACGGCGAGGCGACCGGGACGATCCAGAACCGCGACCCGATGCCGCGGGCTCTCTTGGCGCGGTTCGGGCGGGCGGCGGCGGTGCACGTGGTCGAGCACGTGGAGGAGCGTCTGGCGGCGCCGCGCGAGCCGGGCTTCCGGGGCCGGTTCGCGGGGCGGGAGCTGCGGCGGGGCATGGAGCGCGACATCGCGCTCAACTTCGTGCGCCAGCTCGGCGGGGCGGCCGGCGCGGATCCGAGGGGCGTCGGCGCTGGCGGTCCGGGGATCGGCGCGCCGTCGGCCGGGAGGGCGGCGTTCGGGATGCCGGGGCCTGCCGGCGGCGGCGGGCATCCGGCCGCGGCGTCGGGTCCGATGGGCGGAGCGATGCCGATGGGCGGCGCGCCCGGTGCGATGGGCATGGCCGCCGGCCCGATGGGCGGCGGGTCCCGCCAGGACGGCGGGTTCAATGGGGGCGGACTCCTGCGGATGGGCCTCGGCGGCGGCGACGTGCTGACCGGCTCGGCCTTCGCGCTGAACCGCGAGACGCGTCACGGCGGCATCCTCTCGTTCTGGAGCCGCGGGGCGCAGTCGCGCTTCTCCGGCCGCGAGGGCGCGCTGTCGCTGGGCGGGGACGTGCGCACGACGATGGTCGGGGCCGACTACGCGAAGGGGCCGGTCGTGGCGGGCCTGTCGTTGTCGCGCAGCCAGGGCCTGGGCGAGTACGCCGGGGTCGCCGGCGGTCAGGTGGCGTCGTCGGTGACGGGCCTGTACCCGTGGCTCGGCTACAAGGCGACCGAGCGCGTCTCGGTGTGGGGCGTGGCCGGGTACGGCTCGGGCGGGCTGCTGCTGACGCCGCAGGGCGGACCGGCGCTGGAGTCGGGCCTGTCGATGGCGATGGCGGCGGCGGGGACGCGGGGCGAGCTGGTGGCCGGGGGCTCGAGCGGCTTCGCGCTGGCGTTCAAGGCCGACGCGCTGTGGGTCGGCACGTCGATCGACGGCGTCGACGGCCCGGCGGGGCGCCTGAAGGCGACCGAGGCGGCGGTGACCCGCTTCCGGACGGGCCTCGAAGGCTCGCGCGCCTACACGCTCGCGGGCCGGCTGTCGCTCAGGCCGAGCGTGGAGGTTGGGCTGCGGCACGACGGCGGGGACGCCGAGACCGGCGCCGGCATGGACGTGGGCGCGGGGCTCGTCGTGTCGGACTCGTCGACCGGGCTGGCGGTGGACGTGCGGGTGCGGACGCTGCTGGTGCACCAGGCCGCAGGGTTCTCCGAGCGGGGCATGGCGGTGTCACTGAGCTACAACCCGACGCCGTCGACGCCGCTGGGCTTCACGGCGCGGGTGGCGCCGTCGTGGGGCGGGGGGCAGGCCACGAGCGGCGCCGAGGCGCTGTGGGGCCGGGAGACGATAGCGGGGATGGGGCACGGCAGCTTCGCCCAGGGCAACCGCGTCGATGGAGAGGTCGGCTACGGGCTGCCGGTGGGGAGCCGCTTCGTGGGGACGCCGCGGGTCGGTCTCAGCACCTCGGAGTACGGACGGGACTACCGGGTCGGCTACAGCTTCCGCGTGCTGGGCGGTGGGGGCCCGGCGTTCGAGCTGGGCGTCGATGCGCAGCGCCGGGAGAGTCCGATGGTCGGCGGCGCGGACAACGGGGTGCTCGGCCGGGCCTCGGTGGGCTGGTAGGCGCGGCTGCAAGGGCCGACGCGGCACGCCAGCGAGCTGGCGTGCCGCGCTGCAGGCGGGCAGACTCGCCGGAGGCTTCAGGACCGTAGGCGGCTCGCGGTGGTCTGAGCCGGACCCGTCGCCGAGGCCGGACGATTCGGGGTGCGCATGGCCCGCCAAGGGGGCACCGAGATCCAGATGCGCAGCGTTCAGTTGCTGGCGGACGGGCACGCGGACGATGACGAGAGAAGCGTTCCTCGCCGATCCTCACGTGAAGGAGACGCTGCGGTGGGTGGCCGCCCGTTTCGACACCGCGCCGCGATGGACGCATACCTATGTCGATCGCAAGGAGTTCTCCCGCGTCGCTGGCCGGCTGGGGCGAAGTGCTCATGGTAGATTTACACGGTCCGGGGGAAGGCGGTACGCTGGTCTCCGAAACGAAGCACGACCAAGGATCAGAACCGTGAGACGCATACCTCTCTGCTCTCTCGCCGCCGCTCTCATGCTGGCGGCGCCGTCGCTCGCCGCCGCCCAGGAGATCCAGCACGGAGTTTCGCCGCTCGTGCTGCAGTGGGAGGCGGCCGACTGGGGACCGCCGACTGTGGAAGCACCGGCAGCGGACGCCGTTCAACTCCGCCGCGTTGACCGACAACGTCGGCCCCACGCGCAACGACGCGGGCGGCCGGACCACGGCGCCGGAGAATCCCGGCGCGCTGCTTGAGTTCGCCTACCGTAACGACGCACCCTGATCGCGGTCCGACGGCCCGCGTCGGGACGCCAGTGGCATAAAATGAGGGCAAGGGAGGGAAGCCATGACCTGTTGCCTGGGCCGCAGCCGGCGGGCGACGCGGGCGGATCGATCGGCCGCGCGCCACCGTTGCGCCGTCGTGCTCGCCACCATCGCGGTTGTCGTCGTCGCGAGCGCCGCCGGCGCGCAGGACGCGCCCCGCGAGCCCCGCATCCCGCCGCTGGCGACGGCCGACGGCGCCAACATCACCCGGACGCTGGCCAACCATCCCGATCTCGCCGAGGCGTGGCTGACCTTCGCCCGCTACGTCCTCGGGAACAGCACCCTGCCGCCGCGCGAGCGCGAGCTTCTGATCCTCCGCATCGGCTACCTCCGCGGCTCGGAGTACGAATGGGGCCAGCACACCCGGATCGGGCGCGAGGCCGGCCTCACCGACGACGAGATCCTGCGCGTCATCGAAGGTCCCGAGGCCATGGAATGGTCTCCGTTCGACCGCGCCCTGCTGCGCGCGGCCGACGAGCTGCATCGCGATTCGGAGATCGGCGATGCGACGTGGGACCACCTCGCCACCCGCTACGACACGAAGCAGCTCATGGACGTGGTGTTCACCGTCGGCCAGTACAACCTCGTCTCGATAGCGCTCCGGACGTTCCGCGTGCCGCTGGACGAGGGTGTGGAGGGGTTCCCGCGCTAGCGCGACCGCGCGACATGACGGTCGCGTTGGAAGTTTCGCTGGCGCGAACTTCTACGGCGCAAGCACCCGGCGGCGAAACTCCTGTCCACGACCAAGCGGCGGGGGGCGCCGCAGGAGACCAGGTCATGAAGAAGACGAAGAAGGGCGCAACGATCGCGAAGACCGCGCCGGTCACCCGCCGCGGTTTCCTGAGAGGCGCCGCGGCCGGTGCAGCGGCGGGCGCGGCGACGCTGGCGGACCGGAGCGTGCGCGCCGAGCCGGCCCCCGCGGCGCGGCCGGCCGCGCCGCCGCCGACCCGGGCCCAACTCGCGCGCGAGACGCAGCTGCCGCCCCCGTCGCGGGCCGTCGACGCCTACATCGTGGAGCGTCCGGGCTCGGACCACATGGTGGACGTGCTGCGGTCGCTCGACATCGAGTACTGCGCGTCGAACTGCGGGTCGAGCTTCGAGGGGCTGCAGGAGTCGATCGTCAACCACGGCGGCAACCACAAGCCCGAGTTCCTGACGTGCCTGCACGAGGAATCGGCGGTGGGAATGGCCCACGGCTACGCCAAGGTCGCCGGCAAGCCGATGATGGCCCTGCTGCACGGCACCGTCGGCATCCAGCACGCGTCGATGGCGATCTACAACGCCTACTGCGACCGCGTGCCCGTGTACCTCATGGCCGGGCTCGACTATGACGGCCCGGTGCCCGCGCACAACGCCACCGACCTCGCCGCGCTGGTGCGGGAGTTCGTCAAGTGGGACCACCAGCCCGACTCCGTGGCCGATATGGGACGGTCGGCGGTACGGGCGTACCGCGTCGCCACGACCCCGCCGATGGCGCCGGTGCTCCTCGTGCTCGATGCGAAGCTGCAGAAGGATCCCGTGGACGACGGCCTGGGGCTGCCTCCCATCGCTCCGCCGCGGTTTCCGAGCGCCGATGCCGGAGCCGTCCGGGAGATCGCGCGGATGCTGGTGGAGGCGGAGAGTCCCCGCATCGTCGCCGGCCTCGCCGCCCGCACCCAGGAGGGGATGGACCTCCTCGTGGAGCTCGCGGAGCTGCTTCAGGCGCCCGTCGACGGCGGCGGCGCCCGCCTGAACTTCCCGTCCCGCCATCCCCTGGCCGGCGCCGGGACCGGCCGGCCCGACGTCGTCCTGAACCTGGAGCCCGACGGCCGGCGGGGCTCGGCAGGCGCGGGCCCGGGCGGCCGGACGATCACGATCAGCTCGGCGGAGTTCCTCGTCAGCCGCAACTTCAACATCTACGAGGCCGGCTCGGGCACGGCCGACCTGCTGGTGGCGGCCGACGCGCAGGCCACCCTGCCGGCGCTGATCGAGGAGGTCCGGCGACTGGTGACGGACGACCGGCGGCGGCTCTTCGAAGAGCGCGGAGCCGCGATCGCCGCAGCCCACGCCGAGCGCCGCCGGCAGGACATCCGGAACGCCCGCCACGGCTGGGACGCCAGCCCCGTCAGCCTGGCCCGCATCGCAGCCGAGCTGTGGCCCCTGATCAAGAACGAGGACTGGTCCTTCTCCTCGCCCCAGGGGTTCATCGGGGGGTGGCCGGGCCGGCTGTGGGACATGAAGCGTACGTATCACGCCATCGGCGCGCAGGGCGGGGGCGGCATCGGCTACTCCCTGCCCGCCTCGGTGGGCGCCGCCCTCGCCAACCGCGAGCACGGCCGCATCACCGTCAACATCAACGGTGACGGGGACCTGAACTACGCGCCGGGGGCGCTGTGGACGGCGGTGCACCACCGGATTCCGCTGCTGACCATCGTGCACAACAACCGGGCCTACCACCAGGAGGTCATGTACCTGCAGCAGCAGTGCGCGGCGCGCAACCGCGGCGTGGATCGCGCCGCCATCGGCACGACGATCACCGATCCGAACATCGACTACGCGCAGATGGCGAAGGCCTACGGCATGTATGCGGAGGGCCCCGTCGAGCACCCGGCCGACCTCGGCCCGGCCCTGCGGCGCGGCGTCGAGCGCGTCAAGGCGGGCGAGCCGGCCCTGATCGACGTCGTGACTCAACCACGGTGAGGAGATGTGCAGATGATGGCCCGAACGCTCGGCGTCGTCCCCGGAACCTCACTGCTGCTCTGGCTGCTGGCGGCCGCGGCAACGATGCCGGCGGCAGGCGGCTCGGCGGCCGGGCAGGAGCCGGCGGCGCTCGAGGGCGACGCCGAACGCGGCGCCGCCCTCTTCGAGGACTACACCTGCTACGGCTGCCACGGCTACACCGGCGAGACCGGCCGGGGACCCCGGCTGAACCCGCCCCGCCTCCGGCAGGAGCAGTTCATCGGCTATCTGCGGAACCCGCCGAACCCCCGGCAGATGCCGCCGTACCGGCAGGCCGACGTCTCCGACCGGAAGCTCGCGGACATCTACGCCTTTCTCACGTCGCTGCCGCCGGCGTCCCCCGAGGCCGAGGACATCCCGGTGCTGCGCGAGATCCTGCAGGAGGCTCGGTAGGAGCTCGGGTCCGAAGCTGCCGGTCCTAGACGACGCCCGCGGTCCCCGGGAACGGGGCGTTGCCGGCGCTTGCGCGACTTGGCTCATCGAGCCGACGAACAGGCCTCACGCTCAAACCGTTGCGCTGGCCATAGCCAATAGGCTATACAAAGAGCGATGGTCCTCCGCAATCTCGTCCGCGAGGCGCGCAAGCGGGCCGGGCTCACGCAGGCCGAGCTGGGGCGCCGGGCCGGGGTACCCCAGTCGACGGTCGCCCGCATCGAGTCCGGTGTCCGCACCCCCTCCACCGACCTCGTGGAACGGCTCGTCCGGGCCGCCCGTCTCGAGATCCGAGTCAGTCTCGGCGAGCCCGATCCCGGGACAAGCTCCCTGTTCCCGCTCACCCTGCGTCGAACGCCCGCCGAGCGTCTTGCCGACGCCGCCCGCGCCGCGCAGTTCGTCCTGCGCGGTCGGCGACGGTTGCGCGAGCGAAGTCATGACTGAGCCGGTCTTCGACCCCGCTGCGATGCTGGCGGTATTGGGCGACGCCGATGTTCGTTTCGTCCTCATCGGCGGCATGGCGGCCGTCCTGCACGGCGACGTCGGCGTCACCGTCGATATCGACATCACTCCCGAGCACGATCTCGACAACCTCGAGAGGCTGGCCGCCGCACTCCGCGGCCTCGACGCGCGCATTCGTACCGACCACGTTCCCGACGGTCTGCCTTTCGACTGCTCGGCCGGATTCCTCCGCAATCTCGGCCCCGACGGCATCCTCAACCTGACGACACGCGTCGGCGCCCTGGATGTCTCCTTCTCGCCGGCTGGCACCGGCGGCTACCCCGATCTCAAGCGGGACGCCGTTCCTGTAGTTGCCGCCGAGGGCGTCTCCGTTCTCGTCGCCTCCCTGGCCGACGTAATCCGCTCGAAGAGCGCTGCGAACCGTGAGAAGGACCGGCGGGCGCTGCCGCGACTGCATGAGTTGCTCGAACGGACGTCGGGGAATCGACGCGACTGAAGAGCTGGCCGAACCCGAATCCTGAACAACAATCGCCGAACCGCAATATCGGACCGGGTGCACCCGCAAGGCACACGGAGGTTCTTCGACACCCGCCAAGGACACTGACCGAAATTACCTTGCCGGTGTGCCAAGCGCGCGAAAAATGGACTGCAGTTGGCAACTCTATCGATCACTGTCCAAACCCTGACCCAGTACTAACCCAAGTTTACCCAGGCGGGACATCTACGACGCGCTCGGCGTCGACCCGTAGACTCGGGCCAAGTACTCGTGGCCATAAATACGACAACCGCAGGCAGGCGCGGGCGAGTGGATAGGATGACGCGCCGCCTCGTCGATGCCACGTGAAATACGTTACCGAACTTATGACCCAGGGTACTAACTAAGTACTCACGCTCATAAATACGACAACCGCAGGCAGGCGCGGGCGAGTGGATACGGTGACGCGCCGCCTCGTCGATGCCACGTGAAATACGTTATCGAACTTATGACCCAGGGTACTAAGGCAGGGCCAGGGCGACCCACTCGGGGATCTCGCCGCGGGCGCCGATCGCGACGACGATGTACTGCCGGCCCTCGTGCAGGTAGGTCATGGGGCCGCCGGTGGTGCCGGCCGGCAGGTCCTGCTCCCAGACCACCGCGCCCGTGGCCTTGTCGTAGGCCCGGAACGTCCGGCCCCACCGCCAGGACTGGTCCTGCTCGGGGTCGGACGGGTCCCCGTCGCCGCGCTGGGTGCCGATGATGGCGTCGCTCCCCTCGCCGAGGAACAGCAGGCTGCCGGTGACGAGGGGGGCCGGGCGGTTCGGCGTGCCGAGCGGCGGCAGGTCGAGGTCCCTCAGCCGCGGGTGGTTCCGCGGTCCGTCGCCGTTGGGGGCCATCCACGCCAGCTCGCCGCGGTTGAGGTCGAGGGCGGTGATCCGCCCGTAGGGAGGCTTGGTGATCGGGAGGCCGTGGGGCCGGGGCGTCGGCACCCGCAGCTCTTCCCCCTGCGGGGCCGCCCAGGCCAGGGTGGCGTCTTCGTCCGTGGTCGGAGCGACGCTCCACACCGTCGGCATGGTGTGGGACACCGCGTAGTAGATCCCGGTCTCGGGATCGAACGCCCCGGTGTGCCAGTTCCCGGCCCCCCACCCGCCGGGGGCGGTCAACGTCCCCAGCTTGCCGCCGGGCTCGTCGCTCCGCGGCCAGGGCGGCGTGAACAGCGGCCCCAGCACGAGATTCTCGACCGCCTCGAGAGCGGCCGCCCGCAGCTCGGGGGTGAAGTCGATCAGATCGTCGACGGTGACGCCCTGCCGGTCGAAGGGCGGCGGCTTCGTGGGGAAGGGCTGCGTCGGCGAGGTCCTTTCACCGGGCACGATCGACTGGGGCACCGGGCGTTCCTCGATCGGCCATACCGGCTCGCCGGTCTCCCGGTCGAACACGTACAGGAACGCCGTCTTGCTGGGCTGCATCACCGCCCGGATGCGCCGGCCGGCGACGGTGATGTCCCCGAGCGTCGGCGGCCCCACCGTGTCGTACTCCCACACGTCGTGGCGCACCATCTGGAAGTGCCACACCCGTTCGCCTGTCGCGACGTCGAGGGCGACGAGACTGTCCGAGAAGAGGTTGTCGCCCGGCCGGTGGCCGCCGTAGACCATCCCCGTCGGCGCCGACAGGGGCACGTAGACGTGTCCCAGCGCCTCGTCCGCGGTCAGGCAGCACCAGGACCCCAGGTCGCCCGAGTAGGCGCCGGCGCCGTCGCCCCACGTATCGGCCCCGAACTCGCCGGCCCGGGGCACCACGTGGAACGTCCACAGCAGCTCGCCGGTGCGCACGTCGAAGCCGCGGACGTCTTCCGGCGCCGCCTCCCGGACGATCCCGCCGTCGCCGGCCCCGCCCGTCGTGCCCGCCACGACCACGACGTCGCCGACCACGATGGGTCCCGCCGACCAGTCGAAGTTGCCCGCGAGGGGGTGGTCCCACTGCAAGTCGACCCGGCCCTGGTCGGCGAGCCCGAACGCGGGGGCGGGACGCCCGGTGCGCGCATCGACCGAGTACAGGTATCCGCCCCGCACCAGCAGCAGCCGCCGGACCGCGCCGTCGGTCCAGTAGGCGGCTCCCCGAGTGCTGCGGCCCGCGACCTCCTCGAGGGTCGCGGCGGACGGCGCCTGCCGCCAGACCGTCTCGCCCGTGGCCGGATCGAACGCCTCGAGGAGCCCCAGTGCGTTGGGGGCGTAGAGCACGCCCTCGATCATGACCGGCGTCGACCGCAGATAGGCGTTGACCCGCAGGTCGGAAAACGCCTCCCGCAGCGCGGGGTCGACGCCGGGCCGGCGCCACACGATCTCCAGATCGCGGACGTTGCGGTGGTCGATCTGTTCGAGGGGCGAATAGCGCGTGAACGCTTCGTCCCCGCCGAAGTAGCGCCACTCGCCCGCCGGCTGCGCCCCGGTCGGCACGGCGGCGGCCAGGCTCAGCCCCGCGACGAGGAGTCGCCGCAGAACGGCCGGGACCCCCGGGGCATCGGTCGGGCGGCGCGCGGAACCGCAGGGCGACGGTCTCCGGGCTGGCGCCGGCGTGGGATTGCGCATCATTCTGCTGCATCCTTCCTGGGCGGGACGACCGTCGAGCGGATCCACGCGACGCGGCGACGCGCTCGGTGATTGACAGGCACGGATGGAACATCGTATACCCGCTGAGCACGTGGAGCCATTTCGGTTGAGGACATGACCCGGAAGCAGTTCGAGCGACTCGTGGCCCGCGCGGTGCGCGGCATTCCCGCCCGGTTTCGCCGGGAGATGGCCAACGTCGCGGTGGTGGTCGAGGACGCGCCGTCGCCGGAGCTGCTGGCGGAGATGGACATCGAGCCGCCGGACACGCTGTACGGCCTCTACCAGGGGACGCCGCTGCCGGAACGGGACTGGACCCACGGGAACGTGCTCCCCGACCGGATAGCCATCTACAAGCGGCCCATCCTCGAGGACTGCGAGGACGAGGACGACATCGTCCGCGCCATCGGCGAGACCGTCATCCACGAGTTCGGCCACTACTTCGGCCTGAACGAGGAGGAGATCGAGGAGATCGAGGAGCGCTACTGGCGGGGCGAGACCGGCTCGGACGACCCGTAGCCGACTTGCATTCGCGTGGCGGGCTGCGTATGCTGCCTAGTTGAGGTTTTGTGTCCCGTCGGGGCCCCTATCGGCCCGAGGCGGACACAGCAGCATGGCCGGCGCCGGAGCGCCTCGGAGCGGGGTCCGGCGCCATGGGGGTCGACGCGCCGACAGCCGCGGCGTCCACCCGCAGGAGAACCACAGATGAAGACGAGATGCGTCGCGGGGTTGTTCACATTGGCCGTGGTCCTGGCCCTCACCCCACCGGCACTGGCGCAATCGGAGGACCCGACGATGCCGATGCGCACGCCGCACGGCGACCCGGACATCTCCGGGATCTTCACGTTCCGGACGCTGACCCCGTATCAGCGGCCCCAGCAGTTCGCGGAGCAGGAGATCCTGGACGCGGAGACCGCCGCCGCGTTCGAGGCGTCGGAGCGCACGCGGCAGAATCGCGACCTCTTCGACCCGATCGAGGGCGCGCGGAATGCAGGATATGCGCCGCGCGCGGAGGGCGGCGTGCTGTCCTACAACGAGTTCTGGTACGAGCGGGGCATCGACCTGACCGATGACAAGCGGACATCGCTGATCATCGACCCGCCCAACGGGCGGCTGCCCGCCCGGACCCCGGAGGCGGAGCAGGCGGCGCGTGAACGCTCGGCCTATCGCCGCGAGCACATGTACGACTCGTTCGAGGACCGCAGCCTGATGGACCGCTGCATCATGGGCTTCAATGCCGGTCCGCCGATGTCATCCGCGGCGTACAACAACAACGTGATGATCTTCCAGACGGAAGACCACGTGGTGATTCTCAACGAGATGGTGCACAACGCCCGCATCATCCCCATCGACGACGTGGCGAAGCCCCCGTTCAAGCAGCTCTCCGGGGTGTCGCGCGGCCACTGGGAGGGCGAGACGTTCGTCGTCGAGACCACCCAGTTCCGCGGCGGGGAGAGCCGCGGCACCAGCCAGAACAAGCATCTGATCGAGCGGTTCACCCGGGTCAATCCCGACCGGGTGGCCTACGAGTACACGGTCACCGACCCCACCGTCTACACCGCGCCGTTCACGGTGATGATGCCGTTCCGCCGCACCGATGGCCCGCTCTTCGAGTATGCGTGCCACGAAGGCAACATCGGCATGCACGGCATTCTCGCCGGCGCGCGCCAGCTCGAGCTGCAGGGTCGCGAGCTGCGGCCGTAGCGGCAGCCTTTCGCACGTCGGAACGGACGGATGGACGGGCCGGCATCGCACGCAACCGCGGTGCCGGCCCGTCGTCCAAGTAGGAGGGCCGCAGAGAGGCGCCGCCGTTTCAGCCGTAGTTTTCTCGACCATGCGACCTCGATGAACCTGTTCCCGCGACGGTCCGCGAGTAGCCAGAGCGTGGCCGGACACGGGAGGATCCACTGCCGCCCTTCGGCGGCACAAACGGGAGACAGCCCATGTATCCAGTGAAGCTCACGAAGTCATTGCTCGCCGTCGGCTCGCTGCTCGCGGTCCTGCCCGCGGCGACCTGCGGGGGAGGGGCGCCGGAGGAACAGGAGGCCACCGGCGTCACCGCCTACGAGGGGGCGCGGGTCATCGTCGGCAACGGCGACGTCATCGAGACCGGCACCCTCGTCGTCGAGGAGGACCGCCTGACCGCGGTCGGCGACAGCGCCTCCGTCGAGGTGCCGGAGGGCGCGGCCCGCGTGGATCTGGCGGGACGGACGGTCATGCCCGCGATCATCGACACCCACGTCCACCTGCGCAGCGAGGACCGCGACACCCTGGTCGAGGACCTGCAGCGCAAGGCCTACTACGGGGTCGCGGCGGTGCTGGGCCTGGGACGCGGCACCGGGGACGCGGCGTTCGCGGTCCGGGACGAGGTCATCCCGAACGCCGCCCGCTACTACACCGTCGACCGCGGCATGACCGCGCCCGAGCCGGGGCGCACCGAGGTCCCCTACTGGCTCACGACCGAGGACGAGGCGCGCGCCGCGGTGCAGGAGCTGGCGACCAAGAACCTGGAGTGGATCAAGATCTGGGTCGACGACCGTGGGGGACAGTTCGACAAGCTGACGCCGGAGCTGTACGGGGCGGTGATCGACGAGGCCCATCAGCACGGGCTGAAGGTGACCGCCCACGTCTTCACCCTCGAGGACGCCAAGGGGCTGCTCGCGGCCGGCCTCGACGGGTTCGCGCACGGCATCCGCGACATGGACATCGACGACGAGGTGGTCGAGATGTTCTTCGAGCGCCCCGAGGTCGTCCTCGTGCCGAACCTGCCGGGCTCGGGGGTGGCGGTCGACCTGGGCTGGCTGAGCGGCACCATCCCGCCGGACCAGCTGGAGCAGATGCAGGCGCAGCAGGTCGACCGTCCCGAGGCCCAGGAGGCATTCGGCATCCAGGCCCGCAACCTGTCGCGGTTGAGCGCCGAGGGCGTCACGATCGCGTTCGGCACCGACGGCGGCGCCGGCTGGAGCCCCCACGCGGAGATGGAGGACATGGTGCGGACCGGCATGACCGCCGACGACGTCATCGTCGCCGCCACGCAGAACTCCGCCGCGATGATGGGGCTCGACGACCTCGGCACCCTCGAGGCCGGCAAGAGCGCCGACTTCATCGTGCTCGAGGCCAACCCCCTGGACGACATCACGAACACCCGCGGCATCATGGACATCTATCTGCGGGGCGCGGCGGTCGAACGCGAGGCGCTCAGCGCCGCCTGGCTCGGCGGGGCGTCCAACTAGCCCGGGCTCCGATTGCCGCCCAACCAACCCTGCCAGGAGTCTGCACCGTTCTACGGCGCAGACGCAGACTCCTGGGCGCCTGGATCGCAGGACGGCTCAAGTCGATCGGACCATGCTGAAACACGCATGGTCCGATCGACTTGAGCCCCGGTCTTCGGAAGGCCTGGTCGGGAAGGAACCGAAGCGGCGGGGCGACGACCCACGAGCACCACGGGGAGCCCCGCCGACGGGAGCCCGTGGCAGCCCCCCGGCGTATGGGCGGCGGCCACGGCGCATGACGGCGCGGTATCAGTACGCGTCGTAGCCTTCCGTCAGCTCGATGTAGGTGCCCGCCGGGTCCGTGATGAAGGCAATCTTCAGCTGGATGCTGTCGATCTCGCGGTACTCGACGTCGAACTCGATGCCCATCGCTGCGAGCTTCTGGCAGAACGCCTCGAGATCGTCCACCTCGAAGCCGATGTGGTCGAGGGCGCGCCCGCGCGTGCCGGCCGGCGCGTCGACGCTGCCCGCCCCGAAGCTCATGTTCATGCCGGGCACGTCGGTCGTCGTCTGAATGCGGCCCCGCGGCCGTACGTGCAGGCCGAAGACCTCCGTGTACCAGTCCAGCAGTCCCTCGAACTCGGGCGTGAGGAAGTGGATGTGGTAGCCGGCGATCGGGACGTGCAGCGACGGGTCCTCCTGCAGCTCGACCCAGACGCCGTCGGGGGCCATGACGTAGGCGTTGGGCATTCCCTCGGAGCCGGTGAACTGCCGCCCGACCTCCATGCCGGCGTCGCCCCACCGCTGCACGAACTCGGCCGTGTTGCGCACCTTGAAGCCGAAGTGGTCGAGCACCGAGCCCTGCATGGGACCGGTCGGCTCGCGCTCGGTCAGCGCGATCAGGAAGTTCGGCAGCCGGACCGCGGTCAGCGGACCCTTCTCGACGACCTCGCCGCCGAACCACTCGACCCACAGCTTCTTGTGGACCTCGATGTCGGTGACGTTCAGGTGCACGTGGCCGTAGGTCAGCCCCGCCTCGTTCGGCTCGGCGAGCTGGGCGTGGGCCGGCGCGACGAGGGCCAGCACGGCGACGACGGTCAGTAGCCACTTCATTCTGCGTTCCTCCTCAGCGGCGCCGGCCGCTGTCCGGGTCTCGTATCCGGTCCTGAGCCACCAGGCGGCGGCCGGGACCGGCCAGCAGTGCGTTCGGGTGGATTGTAATGCATCGCGGCTCGCCCGCACCCGTGCCGGACTCGGCCCGCCGGACTCGGCCACCAGTCCTCCAGTCCCTCAGTGCCCCCCCGTACCGCCGCAGCAGCCCTCGGCTCCCGTTCCGGCCGGTAGCGCCCGATCCACCCTCCCACGCCACCCCGGCGTCAACGGTTTCGAACGGATGATGGCTCGGCCAGTCGCCGTGAGGGCGATGCGCCGAAGACTCCCGCATTGCCAGTGTGCCGCGCCGCCCGCCCTCGCGGCAACCCGAATGGGCACTGCTACCGGACGTCAGGGGATGCGGAGGGCAGGATGGTGCGCTCGATGGTCTCGAGACGCTGTTCGACCTTTGCGAAACCGACTTCGACGCCACGCAACCGGTCGTCCATGCTCCGCACGTCGTCGCGCAGGTCGTCGATACGGGTGTTGACGCCAGCAATCAACATCGAGAGGACCGTGACAACGATGGTGAGTCCGGCGAGACCGGTGCCGATGATGGTCAGGATGAGGGCGCGGGTGTCGCTCATTGGACCGAGCATACCACAAATCCGCCTGCAAACATCGAGGTCCTCCCGCGGGTTCGCGATCATGCAGCCGAAGTCCGTGTAGAACGGCACCGACGGGCGCGTGTCCATCACGGGGTGCCGCCGACCGCTGCCGGCGGAGTGCTCCCCTCCGGGGAAGGCTCGGCCTTCACCGATTCGTCGACGGTCCACGGAACGGCGTCGTGATGTTATCGTAGCGGGCATGATGACGAATCGAGACCCTCGGATCGCTATTCCGGCCCTGCTGTTGGGCCTCGCGCTGGCCGCCGGGGCCACCAGCGCCGGACAGGCCCAGCCGGCTTCCGGCGTCGAGGACGTCCCGCAGTTCCGCGTCGACCCGTTCTGGGCGCGCGAGCTGCCCAACAACTGGATGCTCGGGCAGGTCTCGGGCATCGACGTCGACGCGGAGGACAACGTCTGGGTGCTGCACCGGCCGCGGACCCTCGACGCCCGGCAGCGCGGCGAGGAAGGCATGTGCTGCGTGCCGGCGCCGCCGGTGATCGTGCTCGACCCGGACGGCAACGTCGTGCGGTCCTGGGGCGGACCCGGCGACGGCTACGAGTGGCCCGACAGCGAGCACGGCATTCACGTCGACCACCAGGGGCACGTCTGGATCGGCGGAAACGCGGCCGGCGACGCCCACATCCTGAAGTTCACCGCCGACGGCGAGTTCCTGCTGCAGATCGGCCGCGCCGGCCAGAGCGGGGGGAGCAACGACACCGCGAACCTGGGGCGTCCCGCCGGCATCCGGGTGGACCCGGAGGCCAACGAGGTCTACGTCGCGGACGGCTACGGCAACCGCCGGGTCATCGTGTTCGACGCCGACACCGGCGAGTACCGCCGCCACTGGGGCGCCTACGGCGAGCGCCCCGACGACCGCCCGCTGCCGGCCTACGACCCCGACGCCGACCCCATCCGTGAATACCGCAGCCCGGTGCACGACGTCGCGATCGCGCACGACGGGCTCGTCTACGTCGCCGACCGCACCAACGACCGGGTGCAGGTCTTCGACAAGCAGGGCACGTTCCTCACCGAGGCGTTCGTGCGCCCCGCGACCCTCGGCAGCGGCTCGGTCTCGGGCGTCACCCTGTCCGAGGACCCCGAGCAGCGTTGGCTGTTCATCCCCGACGGCACGAACAACGTCGTCTGGATTCTCGACCGCGCCACCCTCGAGGTGCGCGACCGCTTCGGCCGGCTCGGCAAGAGCGCCGGCCAGTTCTACCGGCTGCACAACCTCGCCATCGACTCGCGGGGGAACCTCTACACCACCGAGGTCAACGCCGGGCAGCGCTTCCAGAAGTTCGACCGCCTCGGGGGGTGACGCCGGCTCACCCGCGAATGACGCGGGGCAGCAGCATGTGGTGGCGGGGGCAGATCGAGACGGGGTTCTGGTAGGCGGCGCCGGTGAACGCCTGCAGGTAGCGCCGCAGGTCGGTCAGGGCGACGACCTCGTCCACGAAGCCGTGCCGGGCGCAGTAGGCGGGGCGCGAGGTCTCGTGGTAGCGGTCGACCAGGGCGTTCATCCGGTCGATGATCGGGTCGAGGGGGCGGCCGGCCGCGTGCTCCTTGGCGGCGCGGCGGGCATAGGTGGCGACGGCGGCGGTCTCGCCGTGCATGACCTCGATCTCGGTGGCGGGGGTGCCGAGGGTGAACGCGTTGTGGCGGTTGGCGGTGGGGCCGCCCATGACGTAGTGCGCGGCCGCAGTCCCCTTGCGCAGCACCACGAGCATCATCGGCACGTCGGTCTGCTGGATCGAGTAGATCAGCGACTGGCCGAGCCCCAGCACCTCGGCCTTCTCGGCCCGCTCGCCGACGTCGATCCCGGAGGTGTCCTGGAACCAGACGACGGGTAGCCGGTCGCGGCCGCAGAGGGTGACGAACTCGTTCATCTTGACGAGGCCCTGCCGGTAGAGCTTGCCCCCCATGCCGGGATAGTCGCCGTAATCGGGATAGCCCTTCCCCAGATAGCCCTGCCGGTTGCCGATGCAGCCGACGAGCCGGCCGTCGATCTTGCACACGCCGGTGAACACCTCGGGACCGTAGTCGGGGCGGAACTCGAGCCGCTCGCTGCCGTCGACGAGCCGGGCCAGCACCTCGTCGAAGTCGTAGACCTCCTTCTGGTTGGCCGGCAGCAGGTGATAGATGTCGTCGATGGGAAAGGCGGGGTCCTTCGGCGCGGCGGCGCGGAAGAACTCGGGCCCGTAGGCGGGCATCGCCCGCATGTACTCCTTCAGCCCGTCGAGGACGCCGGTCTCCTCATCGTAGACCCGGGTGAAGAACCCGGTGGCGTCGTGGTGGGTGGCGACGTCGCCGGGGGGCCGGGCCGTGAACTCGCGGGTCCTCGCGATCAGCTCCTCGACCATGGCGGTGTCGAACCCGCCCCTGGGAGCCATGCCGGAGACGATGCCGACCCCGCCGACGGCCATGTTGGCGTCCTTGTGCGCGAGCAGGATCGTCGGGCTGACCGACTGGTATCCGCCGCCGGCGGGATTCGTGCCGTAGATGCCGGCGAGCACCGGAATGCCCGCCTGCTCGAGCTCGGCGTGCCGGAAGAACGGCGTCCCGGCCCCGCGCCGGTTCGCGTAGAACTTCTCCTGCTCGGGCAGCTTCGCGCCGCTGCAGTGCACGAGCCAGACCAGGGGCACGTTCAGCCGGCGCGCGAGGTCGGTGGCGCGGAGGATGTTCTCGGACTGGCCGGGCAGCCACGCCCCCGCCATGACCTTGTTGTCGAACCCGATGACCACCGCCCAACGGCCCTCGATCTTCCCCAGGCCGTCGACGACGTTGGTCGTGCCCTCATCGTTCTCCGCGGGGTTGTAGAGCGTGTGCAACGGCTGCCACGTGCCGGGGTCCACCAGGTACTCGAGCCGCTGGTAGACGGTCATCCAGCCCCGCTGGTTGATCTTCCCGGCCGGGAACCCGGCCTCTTCGACCGTCTTCACCGCCGCCGCGATGTCCGCCTCCACCGCCCGCAGCACCTCCGCGCTCGCGGCGGCCCGCTTCACCCGGCCCGGCTTCAGGGGCTTGCCGAACCGGTCCATCGTCTCGAAGTACGGTCTCACGACACCATCCTCGATAGTGGCCGCCCGTGGCGAAGTCCCTCCGCATTCGGCGCGGGGCTCCACCACGGGCAGCCGGGCCCGGTCACCGGTTCGGCGTGTGGCCGCAGGCGATGCCGGAAATGATGAGCTTCTGTACGTTCGAGGTGCCCTCGACCACCTGCAACGACTTGGCGTCGCGATACAGCCGCTCGGCCGGATACTCCGTCGAGTACCCGTACGACCCGTAGATCTTCATGCACTCGTTGGCCGCGTGCACCGCCGCCTCGCTCGCCTGCAGCTTGGCCAGCGACGTCTCGTACTGGTTCGGCCGGCCTTGGTCCTTGAGCCAGGCGGCCCGATACACCAGCATCCGGGCCGACTCGTGCTCGACCGCCATCTCCGCGATCTGCGCCTGCACCATCTGATGCCGCGAGATCGGCCGGCCGAACTGGGTCCGCTCGTTGGCGTAGCTCACGGCGGCGTCGAGGGCCGCGCCGGCGACCCCCAGGGCCCCCGCCGCGCACCCGAGCCGGGTGTTGTTGAGCTGCCACATGCAGATCCTGAAGCCGTCGCCGGGCTCGCCGAGCAGGGCGTCCTTGGGAAGCTTCGTGCCATGGAACGCCATCTCCCCGGTGGGCGCGCAGTGCAGGCCGAGCTTCGTGTCGATGTCGGTCGCCACGAAGTTGTCGACCTTCTTGGGCTCCAGGATGAACGCGCTCATGCCGCGGTGCTTCCGCTCGGGATCGGTCATGACGTAGAGCAGCCCCGCGTCCCCCTGGGTGGCGTTCGACACCCAGATCTTGCTGCCCTGCAGCTCCCAGTGGTCGCCCCGGTCGCGGGCGACGGTGGTCATGCTGGCCACGTCGGAGCCGCTCTCGGGCTCGGTCATGCCGAAGAAGCCGATCTGCGTCCCCGCGACCCACCCCGGAACGAACCGCTCCTGCTGCTCCGGGGTGCCGAACTTCGCCACCGTCAACGCCGGCCCGAGGTTCTGCATGTTGAACGGCAGCCGCCACGACGCCGAGACCTTGGCGACCTGCTCGGCCATCAGCACCGACTCCAGGAAGCCGAACCCGGTGCCCCCGAGCGCTTCCGGCACCCCGCACGAGAAGAAGCCGAGCTCGCCCATTCGCTGCACCCGGTCCAGACGGAACTCGTGGTTCCTCTCCTCCTCCACGAGGGTCGGCGCGATATCGTTCACGGCGAACTCGCGCGCCGTCTCCTGCACCAGCTTCTGTTCGTCCGTCAGCTCGAAGTTCATCCTCGTGCTCACTCCCCGATGGCCACCAGCGGATCGTCTTCCTCGACCTGGTCGCCGACCGCGACCCGCAGCGCCGTCACCGTGCCTGCGGACGGCGCGTACACCACCGTCTCCATCTTCATCGCCTCGAGCACCAGGACCTCGTCGTCCTCTTCGACCGTGTCGCCGACCGCCACCGCGATCGAGAGCACCTTCCCGGCCAGAGGCGCCGCTACGTCTTCCGCCATGTGCTTCGTCCTTCCTCCAAACCCACCCGGCCAGACCCGGAGGTACTGCCTCCGGCTCCGCTTGCCGCCCAACCAATCCTGCGGGAGTCGGCGCCTCCTGCGAGGGGCCGCACCGTTCTGCGGC
Organism: Vicinamibacterales bacterium; assembly: GCA_965215895.1. Lineage (GTDB taxonomy): Bacteria > Acidobacteriota > Vicinamibacteria > Vicinamibacterales > UBA8438 > JAJEEA01. The sequence goes on from CBDCEY010000005.1 coordinate 377,741, forward strand.
GCAGACTCCTAACCCAGCATCGTCAGGAAGATGCCGGCCGCGATGACCGTACCGATGACGCCGGCCACGTTCGGGCCCATCGCGAACATCAGCAGATAGTTCTTTCGGTCGGCTTCGGCCCCGACCTTGTGGACGACCCGCGCCGCCATCGGCACCGCCGACACCCCCGCCGCCCCGACCAGCGGGTTGATCTTATCGCTGGTGAAGAGATTCATCAGCTTGGCCAGCAGCAGGCCGCTGGCGGTGCCCACCGCGAACGCGGCGAGGCCCAGCGCGAAGATGAACAGCACGTCGGCCCGCAGGAACGTCGCCGCGTCCATCGTGGCCCCGACGCTCAGGCCGAGGAAGATGGTGGCGATGTTCATCAGGGCGTTCTGCGCGGTGTCCGTCAGACGCTCGACGACCTTCGACTCGCGGAAGAGATTGCCCAGCATGAACATCGAGATCAGCGGCGCCGAGGCGGGCACCAGCAGCACGATGCCCATCGCCGCGACGACCGGGAAGAACAGCTTCTCGCGCGCCGTCACCTTCCGCGCCTTCTTCATCCGGATCGCCCGCTCCCGCTCCGTCGTCAGGAGGCGCATGATCGGCGGCTGGATGATCGGGACCAGCGCCATGTAGGAGTAGGCGGCGACGGCGCAGGCGCCGAGCAGCTCGGGGGCGAGCTGGGCCGCGAGGAAGATCGTGGTCGGCCCGTCGGCGCCGCCGATGATGCCGATGGCCGCGGCCTCCTCGAGGCTGAACCCGAACGCGTGCGCGGCAAAGAACGTGACGTAGACGCCGCCCTGCGCCGCCGCCCCCAGGAAGATCAGGCGCGGCTGCGACAGCAGCGGGCCGAAGTCGGTATGCGCCCCGAGCCCGAGGAAGATGAGCGGGGGGATGACCTCCCACTCGACCCCGTAGTGATAGAACCGCCAGATCAGGCCCTCGCCGGGGGTCATCAGCCCGGTCAGCGGCAGATTGCCCATCAGGATGCCGAACCCGATCGGCAACAGCAGCAACGGCTCGTACTGGCGGTGTATCGCGAGATGGATCAGGGTCAGCCCGATCGCCCACATGACCACCATGCCCGGAGTGACGGCCAGGACGCCGAGCTGATCGAGAAACGCCACTACTCGGATGCCCGGTCGGCCGGGGCCGACTCGCGGGCCGGACGGCCGACGGCGGCGGCGAGAATGCGCATCAGCAGATACAGGACCGTGATGCCCGTGAAGACCCCGATGATGCCGTTGATGAAGATGTCGGTAGCCGTGACCACGAAACGCTCCCCCCGCCGACGGCGGCGGGACCGCGACAATTATACGGCGAGCGAGGGTTGCCGGACGCCTATGCGGCAAGCCGGGTTCTGCCGGGCGCCGGAAATCCGTGCCGCGGAAACGACATGGACGGCGAGGCGCGGATTGCCGGGCCAGACGTTCGCACGGTGCAACGGTGCGGATTCCCGGAGGGTTGGTCGGGCGGCAGGCGGAACCGCAAGGCGACGTTTGCCGGGGCTGGCGTTTCTCGCCGGTGGCACGGTGCGCATCCCCGGAGGGTCGGTTCGGCGGCAAGCGGAGGCGCGAGGCGGGCTATCATGATCGCCGATGTCAGCCGCGCGACGCCGGCGCCCCCGGCCGCCCCATCGACACGAGCCGCCCCCGGCCCCTTCCGGGCCAGCGGCTGCTTCCGGACCGGCCGGCGCAACATTGTCCCTCCGGCCCTGGGCGGTTCCCCTGGGGCTGACCCTCGGTCTGCTCGCGTTGTCGCTCGCGCCCCGCGTGCAGTCGAACGCGGTCCTCACCGGCTCGTTCTGGGCCGCCGCGGCGGCGCTGGCGGCGTGGCAGGCGGTCCTCTACCTGCGCCTGCGGACGCAGTCGGCCGGCCGGTCGTTTCGCGTCGTCGTGCGGCCGCAGCACTACCTGCAGGCCGCGGTCCAGTTGGCGGTGTTCCTGTACTGGGGGTACTTCTGGCGGCCGGTGTACGACCATGCGTGGCTGCTCGTCGCCCAGCTCGTCTTCGCCTACGCGTTCGACCTGCTGCTGTCCTGGTCGCGCCGCGACCACTACGTGCTGGGGTTCGGCCCGTTCCCGATCATCTTCAGCACCAACCTCTTCCTCTGGTTCCGCGACGACTGGTTCTACCTCCAGTTCGTGATGCTCGCGGCCGGCTTCCTCGGCAAGGAGTTCGTCCGCTGGCGGCGCGAGGGGCGCAGCACCCACATCTTCAACCCGTCCGCCTTCTCCCTCGGCCTGTTCTCGCTGATCCTGCTCGCGACCGGGACCACCGACCTGACCTGGGGCCAGGACATCGCCTCGACCCTGACCCTGGCCCCGCGCATCTACCTGTTCCTGTTCGCTATCGGCCTCGTCGTCATGTACGCGTTCTCGATCACCCTGGTCGCGGGCTCGGCCGCGATCGTCCTCTTCGGGTCGAGCGCCCTGTACTCGGCGGTCACCGGGGTGCCGTACTTCATCGATTCGGAGATCCCGAGCGCGGTGTTCCTCGGTCTGCACCTGCTGGTGACCGACCCGTCGACCTCTCCGCGGACGCCGCTCGGCAAGACCTTCTTCGGCGCTCTCTACGGGCTGGGGGTGTTCGCGCTCTACGCGCTGCTGGGGGCGGCGGGCCTCCCCACCTTCTACGACAAGCTGCTGTGCGTGCCGCTGCTGAACCTGAGCGTGCAATGGATCGATCGGCTTGCCGCCGCCGTCCGGGCCCGCCGCGGACCCGCGCCGCGGGTGGCGGGAACCTGGGCGCCGGCGGGGGCCAATCTGATGCACATGGCGATCTGGGTAGTGTTCTTCGGGGCGATGTCCGCGGTGGGGGCGACCGACGGGCGGCATCGCGGAGACAGCGTGCCCTTCTGGGAGGAGGCCTGCGCCGACGGTCGGCCGCAGGTGTGTGCCCGGCTGATCCGGATCGAGACCAACTACTGCGGCGACAACGCGGGATGGGCGTGCAACGAGCTCGGCCGGCACTACCGGCAGGGAGCCGCGGTCGCCGCCGACCCCGAGCGCGCGCTCGAGTATTTCTCGCAGGCGTGCGAGCTTCGGTTCCAGGCCGGTTGCGTCAACCTGCTGGACCGGACGTCGCTCGTCCGGGCCGATCCGCGCCCCCTGGATCTCCGGCTGCTGCTCAGAGAGGCCGGCCCCAACCTGCTGGACATGCCCGAGCCGGCGCTCCGGGCGCGGGCCTGCGAGCACGGCTGGTCGTTCGCCTGCCGGCCGTAGCAAGGAAACATGCTGCCCGAGACCACGTCGCCCGCACCGGATTGTCCGCGGCGCGTCAGCCGCCGGCCCAGCCGCCGGCTTCCCGGGCCGCCCCGGCACTCCATCGCCCAGCCCGGGACTTCGACCACGGGGGTTGACCGGGGTTTCCGATGATGTCCACCGCCACCGCGTCCCCCTCTCCTCCCGAGACCACCGCGCCGGGCGTGATCGGACCAGCGATCCTGGGCGTGCTTGTCATCGGGGCGGCACTCTGGCTCGGGCTTCAGCCGGTTCCTGGCGATGGCGGGGCGACCGCCGGCGCGACGCCGCCGGCCTCCGCGACACCCGCCGCTCTGCCGGGATTCCGCGCCGACGCCTGGTTCCTGCCCGACGATGAGCAGCTCGGCTTCGTCGAGATTCCCGCCGGGCCGTTCTCCATGGGCGCCGACCCGACCACCGACCCCGAGGCGTTCGACAACGAGCGCTGGTCGGCGGCGTCCGCCCAGGGGACGGTCGACCTGCCGGCGTATCTCATGGGCCGTTACGAGGTCACCGTGGCGCAGTTCGCGGCCTTCGTCGCCGCGACCGGATTCCCCGCCGACGCCCAGGCCTTGCAGACGCCCCCCGACCATCCCGTCGCGAACGTGTCGTGGCCCGACGCGCTGGCCTACTGCCGGTGGCTCGACCGCGAGCTGCGGGACGCACCACAGACACCGCCCGCGCTCGCCGAGCGCCTCGACGCGGGCTGGCGGGTCACGCTGCCGACGGAAGCGGAGTGGGAGAAAGCGGCGCGCGGAACCGATGCCCGGCGCTATCCGTGGGGCCCGCAGCTGCGCCGCGACCGGGCCAACCACCAGAGTCGGGCCACCACCCCGGCCGGCCGCGTTCCGTGCCCCGAATGTCCTTACGGACTGGCGGACATGAGCGGAAACGTATGGGAATGGACCCGGAGCCCGTTCCAGCCCTACCCGTTCGATGAAGGCGCGGACCGCGTGGACCTGGAAGCCGACGCCCTGTGGGTCATGCGCGGCGGCTCGTTCACGGACCCGGCCCGCAACATCCGCACCACCACCCGCGGCGGCGCCGACCCCGGCGCCCGCCGACCCTTCATCGGCTTCCGAATCGCCCTCGCGCCGCCCCGGCCATAGGAGCCGGTGGCAGAGCCCGCGCTGCTTCGACGCGCGGTGTCGGTGACACGTGGAGCCTCGGCGCGGGCCTGACCGCCGTCAGGTGCGCGCGCCGGCTTCGGCCGCGAGCCGCGCGTCCTCATGGATGCTCCTTCCCGGTTGAACCGATACCGCCCGAAAACCGTCAACTGGCTCCGAATAGTCGCCTTGCGGCTTCGCCTGCCGCCCTGCCGACCTCATCAGGAGTCCGCGCCGTTCCACCCGCGGCGCGGACTCCTGACTCGGCCCCGCCGGCCGCCCGCGCCCGGGCCGGCCGGTTCAGTTACCGGACACCGCCGCGCGAAGCTCGGCCAGTCCTCGCTGAAACAGGCGCTCGATACGGTCGCTGCTGCGAAACTCGGCGAGAATCGAGGCCCGGCGGCTCGTGCGCAGACTCCCGATGATGTACCGCAGGGTCGTCGCCATCACCGTGCCCTCTTCGGTGCCGCTCTCCTCGAACCGGCGCTGGAAGTCCCGCAGCGTCGTCTCGAACGCGGGGTCGTGCCACAGCTCCACCCCGGACTCCAGGCGCACGAATTCGTCGAGCACCGCCGCGAACTCGGGCGGAGCCGGCCGGTGCCAGAACGACACGTCCGGACCGAGGTCCGCGACGTACGACGGGAGGTAGACGTTCGCCCCCCTCGGCACCCGGCGGACGAGGGCCGGGTTGAACCGCTTCAACTCGTCGGTCGACAGTCCCGACTTGTCGCGAAGATCGGCCAGCGACAGGCTGCGCGGCGTGCGCATCGCGAAGATCGGCGCCTGCGGCGTCCTGCCGATCAGCCGCGTGATGTTGACGGTGTTGCCGAACACCATCTCCGAGTAGAGGAACGACCGGATGCCGTAGGTGCGAAACAGATCGCGATAGCGGGGAATGGAGATGGCCCGCAGGTCGACGGCGTACTTCGACCCCAGGAAGTACTGCTCCCGGGTACCCGTCCCGCCCAGCCGTATCCCGTTGATGACGGTCCGGCCGACATTGACCCCGCCCGCGTGATGCTCGGACAGGGCCGGTATGAAGCTGTCGTACATGGTGGCCAGGATCGTGAGATGCGCCGCACAGTACGGCGCCTGCGTCGTCTGGTTGTACACCTCGATGACGTTGGGATCGAGTCGGTCCAGATGGGTCCAGTTGCGCCGGAGCCACTGGCAGAACCCGAGAGCGTCCGCGCCGGAGCGCGCCCGCCCGTTCAGCCCCGACTCGAGCATCGCCTGGGCCAGACCGATCTCGGCGGGGACGCCGAACCGCTCGTAAATCGCCCCCCACTGCTCGAGAAACGCGCCGAACCGCTCCGCGTGGGGGGCGACGAAGCCCCCCCGGGTGGCATTGTCGACGACCGGACCGCCGACGAGCGGCTCCAACAGCTCGGACACCCGGTCGCGCCGACGACTCAACTGCGACGGCAACCGGACCCCGTCGAGGACGTTCTCGAGCGCAGGGTCGAACCAGACTCCCTCTCGAGCCCAGTTGCCGCCGGTCGGGAACGTCGCCAGCAGACGGCCGTCCACCCCGCTTCCGAAGACGATCCGGCCGTCCGGAATCGTGAACACGTGCTGCCAGAACGGATGCCGCGGGCGGAACTCGGCGATCGCAGCCAGATCCTCCTGGTAGCGTGCTTCCATGAACGGCAGCGGCTCGACCGGCGCCGCCGACTCGTCGGCTGGCTCAGCCGGCTCCCCCGCGGGAGGAGCCGGCTGGTCCTGAGCCGGTTGCGCATGCAGCGTCGGGCCGTCGCGTCCTCCCGCCGACGAGAGGAGCACGACGACCCCGGCCAGCGCGGCGAGACCGCGCAGGATGCCCACGTTGCTCACGATGACGAACGGATGTCTACCCATGTCTCTGTCGCCCCCCAGCAAGACGGACACGGATTACCTATGGCCTCACGCGCACGTACTTCTGAATCCGGCGCGGACGCGGCTCGCCGCCGTAGATGTTGCCCTCGGGGTCGACGGCCACGAACTCGGCGCCGTTGCCGGCCGGGTCGCGGGGGTCTCCCCACGGGAAGAGAATGAACTCGGTGACCCAGCCGGTGGCCACCTCGCCGATCCGGATGCCCATCTCCCAGCCGGGGTTCTGCAGGTCGTCCGACTCGGAGTCGGCCACGAAGATGCGCCCGTGGTCGTCGAAGAAGATGCCGCTGGGACGCCCGAACTGGGTCCACTGCGCGATGAACTCGCCTTCCTGATCGAAGATCTGGACGCGGTTGTTCGAGCGGTCGCCGACGAAGATGCGCCCGTCGTTGTCCATGGCGATCGCGTGGAGGGTGCGGAACTCGCCCGGCGCGTACCCGGTCTGCCCCCACTCCTTGATGTAGGTGCCGTCACTCGCGAACTTCACGACGCGGTTGTTGGTCTCGTTGGCGTGGCCGTCGGCCACGAAGATGTCGCCGTTGTCGGCGACGACGACGTCGGCCGGCGCGTTGAAGTGGTCCCGGCCGCCCCCCGCCTCGCCGGGCGTGCCCAGGGTCATCAGGACCTCGCCGGTGGGGCTGAACTTGACGACCTGGTGCCCGCGGGTCCCCTCCTCGGGGGTCCGGGCCTCGCCCACCGCGTCGGTGACCCAGACGTTGCCGTCGTTGTCGACGTCGATGCCGTGCGGCCAGATGAACATCCCGCCGCCGAAGCTCTCGACGGCGTTGCCGTCCATGTCGAACTTCACGACCGGGTCGAGGTCGGAGTCGAGGCACTCCCAGCCGAAGAACTCTCCGGACGCGTCGCACCGGATGACCGCCCACAGGTGCTCGCCGTCCGTATCCATGGTCACCTTGCCGACCGCGCCCATCTCCCGGCCGTCGGGCAGCTTCGCCCACCCGTCGACCTGCCGATACGGATTCGGCAGCACCTGGGCCGGCGCCACGCTCGCCCCGGCCAGCACCACCGCCAAAGTCACCACCACGACTCGCAGGCTTGTTCTCGACATCGTCACCTCGTTCCTCGTTGCGCGGGGTTGCGCAGAATCGCGCCAATTATACTCTCGGCATGTCATCGGATCTTCGCCACCTCTCCGCCGTCCCCCGCTGGTCGCATCGCGACCCGGTCGAAGGCAGGATTCCGTTTCCGGACGGCGACCCGCGGCGGGAGCTCTGGGCCACGGCGACGGACGTGGCGACACGGGCGCTCGAACGCTGTGACGCCCACATCGCGGCCACCGCCCGGGTCACCCTGGACCCGGCCGTCTATCGCGCGCAACTGATCGACCTTGCGCTGCGGCGCTTCGACATCTGGGCGGAACGCGGCCTGGCGGTCGTCTCGAACGAGGGAGAGGTCGACGCCTATCGGCAATGGCTCGCCGTCTACGTCGGAAACTGGCTGGGTTACGTCGCCGACACCTGTCCCCGGGTGGAGCCGGGCGACGAGCTGCGCGCCCGACTCGATGCCGCGCGGAGACGCTGGTCGGACGCGGCGCGGGCGGCCGTGGCCCGCGCGCCGCCGGCGATGCCGCCACCCGATAGAGACCCGGCTCGTCAGTACGAGTGACGGGCCAGGAGGGCCCGCCACTCGGCGACCGCCGCGGCGTCGAACGGGGTCGTCGGCGCCGCCTCCAGCACCAGTTGTCCGGAGGTGTAGGGCAGGCCGTAGAAGCGCTCGTTGGCGTCCCGATCGGCACGAATCGTCGACCCCTTGAGGGTGATGCCGGCAAACAGGCCTCGGCTCCGCGAATAGCTGAGGATCTGGGCGTGCAGAAAAAGGTCCGTCGCGGCCTCGGCCTCCCGCCCCACCGGCCCGACCACCGCGGAGGCGTCGCCGCCGAACTTGAACTGGTTCCGCAGCAGCTTCTCGAGGCCGTCACGGTTGAGGACGACCAGCACCACGTCTACCGACTGGCCGCCGATCTGCAGCCCGAAGCTGCCGCCGGCCATCGTCAGGAACGCGGGCTGCGACCATTCCCCGGCCTCGTCCCGGGCGCTGATCACTCCCTTGCCGCGGTGGGCTCCGAAGATGAACCCGGCCTTCACGGTGTTGGGAATGATGGCGATCGCTTCCGCCCGTTCGAAGATGGACTCCGGGACTCCACTGTCCGGCGCGCCCAGGATCGCTTCGAACACGCCGGTGGCCGCCCGGAGCCGATCGAGCTCCTCGCCTTGCGCGAAGGCGGTACCGTCAATGCACAGCAGAACGACCGTGGTGGTCACGAACCGCAGAAAGTGAGTGCGCATCCCGCGATCTCCCCCGCGCAGCGGGTCATGGTGTCGTTGCGGTCCGGTCCCGCGACGATGAATGCCCGCGGCCCGGGCCCTCTTGCATCTCCCTCTCGCCCCTCGCCGGAAGCCGGTGTCACTGCTGATCGTCGCCGCTGTCCTCTTCCACCAGATAGTCCCAGTGGCGCCCGGCCTGGGTCAGGATCGGCGCCAGATCGGCGGCCAGGAGATACCCCCGGTCGGCGAGGGCCAGCGCCGCCTCGGTCACCTGGCCGAGATAGGCGGCACGGCTGCCGTAGCGCTCCTCGATCGAACGCCGGGCGTCGCCGGTGCGCGCGCGGTCTTCGCTCGTCAGCGGGAACGGAATGTAGGACCCCTGCATGCTCGACAGCACGCCGGTCGGGCCGGCCCCGGCGCGAAACAGGTTCCACCCGGTGTAGGTGGCGAGGGGCACCGCGACCTCCGGCATCATCAGGCCCCCGGTCTCGTTGCCGTCGGCATCCACCGCGGGCACCAGGATCGGGAACGCGGACAGCACCTCGGGGGGCTGCACGGTGACGATGCCCTCCGTCCGGAACGCGGGGCCGTAGACGGCGCGGTAGGCGAGGTGCGGCTCGGCCGGCTGGCCGACGCCGGGGAGATCGGGGAACCCGATTGCGTCCGGGGCCACGAGGTCGCCGTCGGCGATGCGCGGATAGATGCTGGCCGGCGGGGACGCGGCGTCGTCATCGATCCAGCCGTCCATGGCCAGCACCAGCGACCGCAGGAACCACGAATAGTCGTTCGGGTTGCTCGGCTGCTGTCCGCTGGTGCGGCGCGGCGGGAAGCGGCCCGGGCCGTGCTGCCCGCCCGCGAACGAGTAGACGCGCACGTTGTCGAGCAGCGGCGCGTCGGCCGCGCCGTCGAGGGTGGTGTGGATCAGCGACGCCGCGCGTCCCCAGTACTCGTACGACGAGTTCGTGTAGAACACCTTCGGCATGTGGCCCGGCTGTATGCCGGCGAGCAGGCCGTCCTGCATGTCCGTCTCGGGGTCGTGCTGGACGACGCCGGTGAACGGAAAGATGTCGCTCGGATAGAGCTTGTTCAGGAACGGGTGTCCATCGCGGGACGGCTGGGCGAACCGGTGATTGAAGCTGCCCCGGCCGCCGCCGGCGACGTGCGCCATGACCCCGTCGAACGCCCGGCGGTCATGCTCGTCGGTGTTGTAGCCGTGGTAGAGGAACGTCCGCAGGAAGCGTCCGCTCTGGGACACCCCCCACGCGATGGCGTGCTCGATCGCGCCGGCCGGCAATCCCAGCTCGGGGCTCGCGTCGTGCTTCATCCGCGAGATCAGGTCGCGGACCGCGGCCGGCCCGAGGCCGACGAGGGCCGGATCCTTCGCCACGTAGACGACGTCGTAGAGCTTGTGCGGCTCGAAGCCCCCTTCGAGGTAGACGCGCGTCGGGTCGTCGACGATCTCGCCGTTCTCCCCGCGCCGCGCGAAGCGCCACTGGTCGCGCGGCACCACCCGCCGGGGCTGGCCGACGCCGTCGCGCACGGTCATCACGTTGGCCGGATCGTCGGGGTCCGCGACCACGTAGGCGATGTGGCTCCGGTCGGCGAGCGATCGGTCGAAGACCCGCTCGTTCACCACCACCTCGCTCCGCACCAGCCCCGTGATGGTCGCCCCGTCGTCGGTCGCCACCGGCGTGTGCAGCCGCATCTGGCCCTCGCGCATCGGCACGTCGAACTGCCAGCCAAGCCACAGCAGGGAGAAGCCGTTATCGAGCAGGAACCCGTCGCCCATCTCCTCGGCGGTGCGCGGGTCGCGGCTGCCGGCGGCGTTGTTGAAGTAGCCGAGCATGCCCTTGCCGCCCCGGTTCGACACCTCGTAGAGGACGGTGCCGTTGCCGCGGGTGACGTCGGTCGGCTTCAACAGGAAGAAGTTCGAGCGGAACTCGACCATGCCGCGGTCGTTCCGGGGCGCGAGGTCGATGTCGGTGATGATGCGGTTGGCCGGGTTCCCGGGGTCGACCTCGAAGTGCACCATGCCCCGCAGCGCCTCGTAGGAGCCGGCGAGGCCGTAGGCGCGGCCGGCCGCGACATCGTGGCGGGCGTCGACCTCGATGCGGACCACGTCGGCCGACGCGGTGGCGGCGAGCAGCAGGAACAGGGTCGCGAGCGCTGAAACAGGACGGGTCATGGTCAAGGTCCTCCCGATCCGGAACAATCCGGCGCCATTCGGCGTTACCGATCACCAATCATAGATCGACCGGCGCCGTCCCCGCGCGCTTCTTCAGCCGGTTTCCAGAACCTGCGTCACGGCGGTCACGATGCGGTCCCATTCGCGTCTCTGGGCCGCAAGGTGACCGCGGCCGGCCGCGGTGAGGCGGTACGACTTCACCCGCCGCTTCTCGGCGTTGGTCGTCCAGGCCCCGGCGATCCACGCCTCGTGCTCCACCCGTTCGTCACCCTCCAGAGCGAGTGACCGCGCGCGGCGCGCCGGCTGCTAGAATGCGACAAGGGTACTGTGATTCCACTGGGAGTCGGCCCCTGCCGTCGGAAGGCGGCGGGTCGACAAAGGGCGCAGCCGCGGGCCCGGACAAGCCGGCCGCACGGGGCAACGCGGACCAGGTGAACAATGGTCTTGACCGCCGGGGCCGCAGTCGTGACGGCGACGGAGCTGCCCGCGCTGTCCTCGCACCTTTCCCTCGAGGGAAAGCGGGCGGAGCTCGTGCGAGGAGGCCTGATCGTGATGACGCCGGCGGGAGGACGTCACGGGCAGGTCGCCCACAAGGTCGGACTCATCATCGGCAATCGCGTCCTGGACCGGAACCTGGGGCGCGTCTTCGCGGCCGAAACCGGATTCCTTCTGCAGCGCGGCCCGGACACGGTCCGGGCGCCCGACGTGGCGTTCGTCGCCGCGGAGCGCCTGGGAACGGGTGAGATCCCGACCGGGTTCCTGGAAATGGCGCCCGACCTCGTGGTCGAAGTCGTATCCCCCAGCGACTCCGCCAACGCCGTTCAGGCCAAGGTCGACGATTGGCTGGGAGCCGGGACGCGGCTCGTCTGGGTGGTCGATCCCGAGACCCGGTCGGTGACCGTGCATCGCCCGGCCCGCCCGGGCGCCGTGTTGCCGGAATCGAGCACGCTGGACGGCGCACCCGTGTTCTCCGACTTCCGAGTCCCCGTACGCGACCTGTTCACGTAGGAGCCCGCCGCGAAGCCCCGCTACGTTCAACCGACGATGCCTCACCGCGCGTGGACTGCGGTCTCGCCGCCAACGCCGGGGCTGCATCATGAGAGCGTCGAAGCTAGAATGGGGCAGGCTCGTTCGCCGCACACGGGAGGTCAGTCCATGTTCGTGACCAGGAAAGCGTTGCCGCGCCGGACGGTGCTGCGCGGGCTCGGCGCCTCGCTGGCGCTGCCGCTGCTCGACGGCATGGTCCCGGCGTTCGCCACGGCGGCGCGGCCGGTGCGCCGGCTCGGGGTCGTGTACGTGCCGAACGGCATGATGATGGAGCACTGGGTGCCGGCGGCGGAGGGCTCCGCCTTCGACTTCCCCGCCATCCTGCAGCCGCTCGAGCCGCTGCGCCGCCACGTGCAGGTGCTGTCCGGCATGCACGGCGTGGCCGGGCCGGGACCGCACCCGCGGGCGTCGACGCGGTTCCTGACCGGCGTCCCCGCGAAGCCCGAGAACGGGGCCGACGTCCTCGCCGGGGTGTCGATGGACCAGATCGCGGGTCGCGTCCTCGGCCGCGAGACGCAGTTGGCGACGCTCGAGCTGGCCCTGGACGGCCGCGACTTCGCGGGCTCGTGCGGCAACGGCTTCAGCTGCGCGTACACGAACACCATCGCGTGGGCCGACGCGACCACCCCCCTGCCGATGGAGAACAACCCGCGCATCGTGTTCGAGCGCTTGTTCGGCGACGCCGGCAGCACCGACGCCGCGATCCGCCAGGCCCGGCGCCGCAAGGACGCGAGCCTCCTCGACTCGGTGCGGGAACGCACGCGCGACCTCGCCCGCGGCCTGGGACCGCGGGACAACCTCAAGCTCGACCAGTACCTCGACGCGGTCCGCGACGTCGAACGGCGGATCCGGATGGCCGAGGCGCAGACCGGCCGCGACCTGCCGGTGGTCGTCCAGCCGGAAGGCATTCCCGACACCTTCGGCGAGCACGCGGAGCTGATGTTCGACCTGCTGGCGCTCGCCTTCGAGACCGACCTCACGCGGGTCGGCACGTTCATGCTGGGACGCGAGCTGACGGGCCGGACCTATGCCGAGATCGGGGTGCCCGACGCCCACCATCCGATCTCGCACCACCAGCGCGACCCCGAGAAGCTGGCCAAGCTGACGAAGATCAACCTCTACCACGTGCAGCTCTTCGCCGGCTTCCTCGAGCGGCTGCGGGACACGCCCGACGGTGACGGCTCGCTGCTCGACCACGCGATGATCGTCTACGGGGCGGGCATGGCCGACAGCAACGCCCACGCGTCGGACAACCTGCCGGTGCTGCTCGCCGGCGGCGGGGCGGGGGCCGGCGGGCGTCACGTGCGCCATCCCGCCGACACTCCCCTCGCGAACCTGCACCTGACCCTGCTCGACCGGCTCGGGGTGCCGGTCGAGTCGCTGGGCCACGCCACCGGCCCGCTGCCCCTCGAAGGGGGCACCGGCTGACCCCGGGGAGCGCCCCAACCCGAACGCAGCGCGCAACGGGTCAGACCGCTCGTCGGTCGCGATCGGCGGATGCCATCCGACGCCGGGCCAACCGCCAGATGACCGCCGCCATGGCCACCGGCGGGGCCAGCAGTACGATGAGGAACCCAAGGCAGGCCAGGGCGACGTAAGGAGCGTCCCTCACGTTCAATACCGCTCCGGCAGCGAAGTAGTAGATCATCCCGACCCAGAGCAAGAGAAACTCCAGCACCATCGTCGAACCTGCGCGCTCCCCCCTGGGTCCCCTACCCGCCGAGCCGTAAGACACGAACCACCAGCCTTCATCGGGCCGCCGCTGCAGGCGGCTCCGAATCGGGAGCGTAAATACCGTCCAATCGGGAGCGTAAATACCGTCCAATCGGGAGCGTAAATACCGTCCAATCGGGAGCGTAAATACCGTCCAATCGGGAGCGTAAATACCGTCCAATCGGGAGCGTAGAGAGCGTGGAGTACCGGCCGCGGATCGTGGACACCGAGCTCGATGCGCTCCTCGAGGGGCTGCCGGCGGTGTCCCTGGAAGGCCCCAAGGCCGTCGGCAAGACCGAGACCGCGCTCCGTCGAGCCCGCACGGTCCACCGGCTCGACGACCCCGCCCAGCTCGAGATCGTCCGCGGCGCGCCGGCGCGCCTCGCCACCGGCGATCCGCCCATCCTCGTCGACGAATGGCAGCGTCTGCCGGCATCCTGGGACCTCGTACGGCGCGCCGTCGACCGTGACCCCCGCCCGGCGCGGTTCCTGCTGACCGGGTCCGCCGCGCCGAACGACGCGCCGACGCACTCCGGCGCGGGCCGCATCGTCACCGTGCGCATGCGTCCGATGGCGCTCGCTGAACGCGCCATCACCCCGCCCAGGGTGCGTCTCGCCGCTCTTCTCCGAGGCGACAGACCGGCGCTCGAGGGCGCCACCCGCCTCTCGCTCACCGACTACGCAAACGAGATCACGCGGTCGGGTTTCCCGGCGCTGCGGAGCTACACCGGACGCCTGCTTCGCGCCCAGCTCGACGGCTACGTCGACCGCATCGTGGAAAGGGAATTCGTCGAGCTCGGCAGACCCGTACGGAACGCCGGCGCGCTACGCCGGTGGCTCACCGCCTATGCCGCCGCATCCTCGACAACGGCGTCCTACGAGACGATCCGCGACGCCGCGTCCGCGGGCGAATCCAGCAAACCGGCGAAGACGACCACCCGCCCCTATCGCGCCGTCCTGGAGCAACTGTGGATCATCGAGCCGCTTCCCGCCTGGGCGCCCACCCGGAACCGGCTGCGGCGACTCGCGGCCGCCCCCGTGCACCAGCTCGCCGATCCCGCGCTGGCGGCCCGGCTCCTCGGCGTCGATACCGGGGCGCTGGTCGACGGCGCCCCCGCGGGGCCTCCCATCCCGCGGGAAGGCACCCTCCTCGGCGCCCTGTTCGAGTCGCTGGTCACGCTCTCGGTCCGAACCTGCGCGCAGGCCAACGAGGCCCGCGTCGGACACCTCCGGACGCGCGGCGGCGAGCACGAAATCGACCTTATCGTCGAACGCCGCGACGGCCGGGTCGTCGCCCTCGAGGTGAAGCTCTCGGCGACCGTCGACGACGCGGACACCCGACACCTCGCGTGGCTCGCCGAACGCCTCGGTCCCGACCTGCTCGACGCCGCCGTCATCACCACCGGTCACGAGGCATACCGGCGCGCCGATGGCATCGGCGTCATTCCGGCCGGCTTGCTGACCGCCTGACGCCGCGCGTGCCCGTGCTGTCAACTGTAGTCGTGACCGCCTGCACGACCCCGGTAACGGCGCCGGGGGCGCCGATTCCATTCCTCGCGCCTTGCCCGCCTGGCGGTGCAGGAACTCATCGAAGAGCGGCACCGTGAAGTCGATTCTGCCCTCCCGCGGCGAGTAGCAGAGTCCCTTCGCGATCAGGGAATCGCGGAGCCGTTCCGTGACGTCCTGCTCGGCGCCTCGCGCGAGCGGCTGCTGTCCCTTGATGTCCGCTACCGCCTTCCCGATCCACGAATCGTGATCGCTCCATGTCTCGATGGCGCGGACGACCTCAACGTGGTAGGGCTTCTCCCAACGACGCCATGACGGCGTCGGTCGGCCCGGACCGGTGATGGCCCCTGATGCTGCGCCCGCACTCACGTTGGCCGACGAGGCTTGGCAGAGCAGTCGGGAGGACCGGCGACAAGGCCCTGGCGCCGCGTCCGCGACGGCTCCGCGGCGGACCGGAACCGAGCCGCGGCTACGCCGGATTGTCCATGACCTCCGAGCGCGCCGTGACACGGCAATCGGTGTGCCGTGTCACGGCGCCGACTCCTGGCCTCGCTACCCGCCGAGGGGCAGCACGAAGCGCCAGCCCTCGTCGAGCCGCTGCTGCAGGCGGCTCGCGCCGTCGCCCAATCCGCAGATGACCCGGTCCTGGGCCAGGCAGGCTTCGAGCACGGTCTGGAACGCGGCGTCGACCTCGGGGTGGTTCCTGTCCGACGGATTGGGTCCGAGACCGAGATCGATGGCCATGTCCCCCGGCACGACCATGATCGCGCTGATCGGCGCCGCGAGAATGTCCTGGATGTTGTCGACCGCCTCCTGCGACTCGATCATCGCCACCGCGAACAACTCGCCGTCGGGGTCGAGGGGCCACACGTCGGCCTTGGCGTGATACTCGACGCTGTTCAAGCCCCACAGGCGCGTCGCCCCGCCGGGCCCCCACCCGCGCTCGCCGCGGGGCTCGGGCGCGGCCGAGCCGCGGGCCGGCGGATAGCGCATCGCCTGGACCAGGCGCACCGCTTCCTCTCCCCGGTCCACGTGCGGCAGGATGATGCCGAACCCACCGAGGTCGAGGACCTGCTTGACCGCCCACTTGAAGTCCTCGTCGCCCTCCTGCGGAATCCGGACGAGGGGGGTCAGGCTCAGGCGGCCGTCGGCGTCCCGCTCCTCGTTCATCTCCGCCAGCACCCGCTGCACCCGCTCGCCGGAGAACGGCGAGTGCTCCATGTCGACGAACCGCCACTCCCGGTTGGCGACGGCGGCGCCGCCGCCCTCCAGGGCCTCGATCACCTTGTTCAGCCGCCCGCCGTCCTGCGCGCCGGCCGGCGCCGCCGCGACTCCGGCGGCCGCCACGGCCGCCGCGAGCACGAGCCCCTGAATCCGGTTGCGCCGCGACGCCATCGCCCGCCTCGTCTGTCGCTGTCTCATCAGGAATCTCCCCTGCCCCGTCCCGACCCCCCCGGCGAGTGCCGACGGTTCGGACGGGACCGATGTCCAGGGCCCGCCGCCAAAGCCCCGCCGCATTCGACCGGCGCTGCATCCCGGGTGGACTGCGTTGCTCCGCGGAGCACCCGGTCCGCGGACCACCGGGTCCGCAGTTGCCCATGCCCATCCGCACCCTCGCCCGCCCGGCCACGGCCGCGCCCGGCCACGCGGGCGCCACGCCGGTCCGGGTGCGACACGTAACCTCACCACGGGCTCCTCGTCCGGCACCGTGTCGACGTTACGTCGGTGAATTGTATGCGGCGCGCCGAACCGCCGGCAACGCGGGTCGCCGGCGGCCGGGTTGCGCGAGCCGGGCATCCCGGGTCACCATATCGGCCGGCGGTGGCTCGGATCCGGCGTGCGGCGCCGGTCGATCCACCCGTAATGGGCGGCCGGCCGCGAACGCCGCATGCGTGCCGCTCGGCGGTCCGGCCGTTTCGAGAGGACGCATATGGCTCAGGTTTCCATCACCGTCAACGGCAAGCGGCGCACGGCCGACGTCGAGCCGCGGCTGCTGCTCGTACATTTTCTGCGGGAAGTACTCGACCTGACCGGCACCCACATCGGCTGCGACACCAGTCAGTGCGGGGCTTGCACGGTGCTCGTCGACGGCCGCAGCGCCAAGTCGTGCACGATCTTCGCGGTCCAGGCCGACGGCTCGGAGGTGAAGACCATAGAGGGGCTCGCCGACGGCGACAACCTCCATCCCCTGCAGGACGGGTTCTGGGAGGAGCACGGGCTGCAGTGCGGCTACTGCACACCGGGGATGATCCTCTCCGCGGTGACCCTGCTCGAGGACAACCCGTCGCCGACCGAGGACGAGATCCGCGAGGGGCTCGACGGCAACTTCTGCCGCTGCACCGGCTACCAGCACATCGTCAACGCCGTGCAGAACGCGGCAGCGAGGAGGGCGTGATGGCCGCTCCGTTACTGCCGAAGCTCGTGGGCCAGCGCGTCAGGCGGCGCGAGGACCCGCGGCTCATCCAGGGACACGGCACCTACGTCGACGACGTGAAGGTGCTCGGCATGCGCCACGTGGCCTTCAAGCGCAGCGACGTCGCCCACGGCCGCATCCGCTCGATCGACACGACCGCGGCAGCGGCGATGGACGGCGTCGAGGCGGTGTTCACGGGGGCGCAGATCGCCGAGTTCCTCGACCCGATGCCGATCGGGACCCCGTTTCCCTCACCCGAACACCGGGCGGTCGCCGACGACGTCGTCCGCTACGTCGGCGAGCCGGTGGCGGTCGTCGTGGCCCTCGATCGTTACGCGGCCCGGGACGCCGCCGACGCCATCGTGGTGGACTACGAGACCCGGCCGGCGGTGGTCGATCCCGAGGTGGCGATGACCGGCCATCCGACGGTGCTGCACGCGGACTTCGACAACAACCTCGCGGTGGCGCTGGTGCCGAGCGGCACCGGGGTGTCGGCCGACGGGAAGACGGTGGACGACACGGCCATCGAGCAGGCGTTCGCCGCCGCCGAGGTCGTGGTGTCGCAGCGGATGGTGAATCAGCGCCTCGCGCCCAGCGCGATGGAGCCGCGCGGCGTGGTCGCGCACTACGAACGGGGCAAGGACACGATGACGATCTGGTCCTCGACCCAGAACCCCCACATCCTCCGCACGTTCATCGCCATGCTGATCGGGATGGGCGAGGACCAGGTGCGCGCCATCGCGCCCGAGGTCGGCGGCGGGTTCGGCGCCAAGATCAACATCTACGGCGAAGAGTACGTCGTGGCGTCCCTCTCGAAGCGGCTCGGCCTGCCCCTGAAGTGGATCGAGGACCGCTCCGAGGCGTTCCTCGCCACCATTCACGGGCGCGACATCATCGGCTACGTCGACATCGCGGCGACCCGCGACGGCAAGGTGCTGGGCCTGAAGCTGCGGCTCATCGCCGACGTCGGCGCCTACAACATGCTGCTGACGGCGGCCATCCCCACCCTGACGATGCTGATGGCGAACGCCACCTACGACATCCCCGCCATCCGCACCACTCTCACCGAGGTGTTCACGAACAAGACCCCGACCGACGCCTATCGCGGCGCCGGCCGGCCCGAGGCCACCTACTTCGTCGAACGGGGGATGGACATGCTCGCCCGCCGGCTCGGCATGGACCCGGCCGAGCTGCGGCGCCGGAACTTCATCCCGTCCGACCGGTTCCCCTACGCCACGCAGATGGGCGCCGTCTACGACTCGGGCGACTACGCCAAGGCCCTCGACCGGGCGCTCGAGAACGCCGGGTGGCAGGAGCTGCGGCAGGAGTGCGAAACCGCCCGCGCCGAGGGGCGGCTGGTCGGACTGGGGCTGGCGATGTACGTGGAGGTGTGCGGCATCGGTCCGTCCGCGTCGCTGCCGACCGGCGGGTGGGAGCACTCGCAGGTCACCATCGAGCGCGACGGGCGCATCAGCGCCACCACCGGCGCCTCGCCGCACGGGCAGGGCAACGAGACGACGTTCGCGCAGATGCTCGGCGATCAGTTCGGGGTGCCGCTCGAACACGTCACCATCCACCACGGCGACACCGGGGTCGTAAAGCAGGGCATCGGCACCTTCGGCAGCCGATCGCAGGCCGTCGGCGGCACCGCGCTGCACCTGGCCGGCGCCAAGGTCCGGAAGAAGATGGCGAAGTTCGCGGCCGCGCTTCTGGAGGCGCACGAGGAGGACCTCGTCTTCGAGGACGGGCGCATCTCCGTGCAGGGCGCGCCCGACGCCGGCAAGGCGTTCGCCGAGGTCGCCGCCTACGCCTACGTCCCGGTGCCGCTGCCGGCCGGGCTCGACCCCGGGCTGAGCGAAGAGGCGTTCTTCGAGCCGTCCAACAACACCTACCCCTTCGGGTGTCACATCTCGATGGTCGAGATCGACCGCGACACCGGCGAGCTCGCCCTGCTGCGGCTCGTCGCGGTGGACGACGCGGGGAACCTGATCAATCCGCTGATCGTCGAGGGCCAGATTCACGGCGGCCTCGCGCAGGGCATCGGCCAGGCGATGATCGAGGAGGTGCGCTACGGCGCCGACGGACAGCCGTTGACCGCCTCGTTCATGGACTACGCCATTCCCCGCGCGGCCGACCTCCCCCGGTTCGAGCTCGACAGCACCGTGACTCCAACCCCCGTCAACCCGCTCGGCGCCAAGGGCGTCGGCGAGGCCGGCACCCTCGGGTCGACCCCGTGCATCGTGTCCGCCGCGGTCGACGCGCTGAGCGGGTTCGGCGTCACTCACATCGACATGATGCTGCGGCCCGAGAAGCTGTGGCAGATCATCCACGGAGGCCAGGCGTGATTCCGTCCGCATTCGACTACGAACGTGCAACGTCGGTCGACGACGCGCTGGCCCGCCTCGCGGCCACCGGCGGCGCCGGCAAGCTCATCGCGGGCGGTCACAGCCTCGTCCCGCTGATGAAGCTGCGACTGAACGAGCCGGCCACCCTCATCGACATCGCGCGCATCCCCGAGCTGTCCGGCATCCGGGAGCAGGACGGCGCGATCGAGATCGGCGCGGCCACCGTGCACCACGCGGTGGCCACCTCGCCCCTGCTGCGCGAGCGCTGTCCCGTCGTCGCGGAGACCGCCGCGACCATCGGCGATCCGCAGGTGCGCAACCGCGGCACCCTCGGCGGCAGCATCGCCCACGCCGACCCCGCCGCCGACTACCCCGCGACGCTGCTCGCCCTCGCCGCCGAGATCCGCATCCAGGGCCCCGGCGGGACGCGCACGGTCGCCGCGCGCGACTTCTTCCAGGATCTTTTCACGGTGGATCTGGCCGGCGACGAGCTGATCACCGCGGTGCGGTTCACCCCCGTGCGCGCCGCCGCCTACGCCAAGCTCTACCAGCGCGCGTCGCGGTTCGCCATCGTCGGGGTGGCGGCGGCCCTCGACGTCGCCGGCGGCGCCATCCGCGGCGCCCGCCTCGGGCTGACCGGCGCGCTCTCCCACGCGGTGCGGATGGCCGCCGTCGAGGAGGCCCTCGCGGGACAGCCGGCCACCACCGACAGCGCCGCCGCGGCCGCGGCCCGCGCGGGCGACGGCCTGACCGACGTCAACGCCGACATCCACGCCAGCGCCGACTACCGCCGCGCCATGGTCGGGGTCTTCGCGCAGCGCGCGCTCAAGGCCGCGCTGGCGCGCAGCTAGCACGACCGCGCGACCTGACGGTCGCGTTTGAAGTTTCGCTGGCGCGAAACTCCTACGGCTCGAGCGCTTGGCGCGACGTTGCGGCCGCGTTGGGAGTTGCGCTGGCACGAAACTCCTACGGTACGGCGCGAGCGCCTGGCGCGACCTGCGGTCGCGTTGGGAGTTGCGCGCTGGCGCAAAGCTTCTACGGCGCAAGCGCCTTCTTCCTCTGAAACCTTCGACCGCGGCTCCGCTCGGCAACAAGCCAGCAACGCAGAAGTCCGCACCGAGCTGCGGGCGGACTCCTGCGTGGGCCGTCTCCGATTCCGGCGCGACTCAGGCCGGCAGGGGCGGCATCCGCGGCCCCGGGGTGCTGAACGTCATCCCGGTGATCGCCTTGACGCTGCGGTTCCCGTAGCGGAACGGCACGATCAGCCGCAGCGGCGCGCCGTGCCGCGGCGGGATCGGCTCGTCGTTCATCATCCACGCCAGCATCACCTGCGGCTGCCGCAGCGTCGTCATCGGCTCGTCCGCGTAGAAGCGATCGGAAGCCACGAAGCGGCAGTAGTGCACCCCGGGGATCAACCCGAGCATGTCCGCGAAGTCGCTGAACCGGACGCCCGTCCACTTGACGATGCCGCGCGGGTTCGGCGCCCCGCACTGGAGCAGGAACGTGCCGGATACCACCGGCAGCTGCTCGAGGTCCGAGAACCGCAACGTGCCCGAGAGCCTCGACATCCCCCGGGTGTCGACCCGGATCGCCATGCTCCGGTAGTCGAACTCGATCTCCGGGGTCTGCCGGCCCTGGCTGCGCCACATCAGCGGGTCGGTGATGGGACCGGCCGCGCTCTCGGGATGCTCGGGAGCCGACCCGTCCGGGTTGAGCGGGAGCGGTGCGGGGAACCCCTCGCGCAGCGGGCGTTCGACGAGGGTATCCGGCCAGTCGTCCTGGCCCTGCGCCTGCAGGACCCCGGAATGCGGGGGCCGCAGGACCCCGAGGGAGAGCCCCGCGAGCGTGGAGCCGGACAGGGAGATCGCCTTGCGTCGTGAGAGGGTCATCGGTGCACCTCCGAAGGGTTGCCGTACCGGGATCGCCGCGATTCTACCCGTTCTCGCCCCGCGCCGCGACGCGCGTCGGTCCGCACGGGGTTCCTCGACCGCCACCCTGGCCGAATCCCGGCCTGGCGGCGGCCGAGAATCCGGGAGTCGGCGGCTCGGCCCTGTGGCAGCGGAGAGGAGAAGAGGAGCGGTGCGACGGACGACGCGTTCGTCGCCGGTCTGACCCTCGGCAACGCGGTGGAGGCGGAGAATCGCCGCGCCGAGCGTGCTACGCTTGCCGCTGGACAGGCTCGGACGCTCGCCGTTGCCCGCCGATCACAAGAGAAAAGAGGTCTTCGCATGCGCGGTTCCGCTCTCGTTGCCACGCTCTGTCTGGTGCTCCCCATCGGCTCCGCCTACGGCCAACCGGCGGCCGAGCTCGAATACGACGCGGTGGCGCCGCTACGGCTCCCACCCGACCTTTACCTCGGCGAGGCCGCCGGGGTCGCGGTGGACTCGCGGGGTCACATCTTCGTCTACACCCGGACGGGGTCCGAAGCCACCATCATCGGTCCCCGGGCGGCCTCGCTCTACGAGTTCGCGCCCGACGGCACCTTCGTCCGGGAGATCGGCGGCAACCTCTACTCGAAGGCGTGGGCGCACGCGGTCCGGGTGGACGCCGACGACAACATCTGGCTGATGGACAACGGCTCGAGCATGGCCGTCAAGCTCAGTCCGGCCGGCCGCGTGCTCCAGGTCTTCGGGCGCCGTCCGGAATCGACCCATTCCCGATACCCCCGCTGCACGGGACCGAACTGTCCGCCGCACTCGCTGCGCCCGCCGTACTACGAGACGCCCGACGCCCTGCCGCCGCCGGCGCGGGACGGCCTCTTCGACGAGGTCACCGACGTGGCGTTCGATCCCGAGGGCAACGTCTATTTCAGTGACGGCTACAACAACGCCCGGGTCGCCAAGTACGACGCCGACGGCAACTGGGTCGGCTCGTGGGGCGAGCGGGGCAGCGACCCGGGACAGTTTCGCGTCCCGCACGGAATCGCCGCCGACGACCAGGGCCGGATCTACGTGGCGGACCGGTCCAACAACCGGGTCCAGGTATTCGAGTCGGACGGCACCTTCGTGCGCCAGATCACGCTGGCCGACCTGCGGAACCAGGCGCCGGTCCCACCCGACTACGCGCCGCAGGTAGCGAGCTTCGGACGGCTCCCGGACGGCAGCTACAACTCGTTGTGGCCGAACTCGATCTGCATCACGCCGGGCCCCGACCCGGTCATGTTCACCCAGGACATGTTCCCCGGCCGCATCTACAAGATGTCGCTCGACGGCACCGTGCTGGGGTACTTCGGCCGGGACGGTCAGGCCGTCGGCGAGTTCGGCTGGATCCACGGCCTGGCGTGCCCGTCGGCCAACGAGGTCTACGTTGCCGAGCTGTTGACCTGGCGCGTCCAGAAGATCACGCTCCGCGACTGACGCGTCTCGGTACGCGGGAGTCGAACAGGACTGAATGAACGAGTGCGACGGGCAGCCACCAGGGAGTCAGGCCCGGCCCGCCAGCCGTTCCGCTGCCTCGCGCCGGGCGAACAGCACGTCGGCCAGCATGGGGGTGCCGTGGTGGCATCCGAGGCGCACGCTGCCGCGGTAGACGTAGCCGAGGCCGCGCATGGCGGCAGCGATGTCCTCGAAGGTGGGAGCGGCGTCGCCGGCCGGGTTCGGGTAGAAGGCCGCCTCGACGATGACCGCGGCGGCGCGGCGCAGCGTCTCTTCGCCGCCGCGGATGACCTCGAGGTCGAGCCCCTCGGTGTCGATCTTGACGAGCACGTCGGCTTCGAGTTGCATCTCTGCGGCCAGATGATCGAGGGTGTCGACCCGGACCGTGATGGGTTCGAACTGCGCCGCCTCCCCCGGCGGAGGCGCTGCGAGCGTCGACAGGATGTCGGTCCGCCGATGGACGTACAGCGGCTGCTCCGACGGGACGCGGGACAGCGCCAGCTCGAGCACCTGGACGGCGCCGCCCTGGGTCTCGGCCCATCGCTCCAGCCGGCGGCACAACCGGGGGATGGGCTCGACGCAGTAGACCCGGGCCGCGGGAAAGAGCCGCCGAAAACGGCGCGCGGCCCGGCCCTTGTTGGCGCCGACGTCGATCACGCTGCGGATGTCGAGGTTGGTCAAGCCCAGCAGCTTCTGGCGCTGCTCGATGTAGTCGACGAGGTTCTTCAGGCCGAGCCCCTTGTGAAGAAATCGGAAGAACTGCCGGGACCCGAATCGCGCTGGCATGCAGGACGATCATATGTCTGGCGGGCTACGCGGACGGTCATCGGGATCCTGCCGGTCAGCGACCGTTCGACACCGGATCTCTGCCGGGGCTGCCGGGGCCGCCGTCCCCCGGGTCGAGAACCCGGCCGGTGCCGCGGCTCCACCCGCGCGGCATGGGCAATCCGGCTTCCGGTCTCTCGAAACGCATGGTATCTTCACCGTTTGGGGGCGGCCCCGCAGAGCGCCAGCTGCGCCCGCTCGACCGACTATTGACCACGGGAGAACGCCATGCAACGGCTTGCCATCGCCATCGCCCTTCTTGCCTGCGCCGCCGCGGCGTCGGCCCAGCCGGCCGACACCGGGTCCGGCGCCACGCCGTCCTTCTCGCCCGTCACCTGGGAGCGCCTGCTGAACGCGGCCGACGAGCCGGAAAACTGGCTGATGTACTCGGGCACCCTCGACAGCCAACGGTTCAGCCGACTCGATCAGATCCACAACCGCAACGTGGGCGAGCTGGAGTTGAAGTGGGCCTATCAGATCCCGCAGCTCGATCGGTCGGAGAGCGTCCCCCTCGTGGTGGACGGGGTGATGTTCATCACCGAGGCGCCGAGCAACCTGGTCGCCGTGGACGCCGCCACCGGGCGCCAGTACTGGCGCTACGACCACCCGCTGCCGGACGACCTGCGCATCTGCTGCGGCCGCAACAACCGCGGCGTCGCCATTCTGGGCGAGACGCTCTACATGAGCACTCTCGACGCACACCTGGTCGCAATCGACGCCCGCACCGGGAATGTCGTGTGGGACCGGGAGGTCGCAGACCACCGGTCGGGTTACAGCAAGACGGCGGCCCCGCTGATCGTGAAGGGCGAGGTCGTGACGGGCATCGCGGGCGGCGAGTTCGGCATCCGCGGATTCGTCGACGCGTACGACGCCGCGACCGGCGACCTGACGTGGCGCGCGTGGACGATTCCCGGCCCCGACCATCCGGACAACCAGACGTGGGCCGGCGACTCGTGGCGCACCGGCGGATCGTCGAGCTGGATCACCGGCGCCTACGACCCGGACCTCGACCTCGTCTACTGGGGCACCGGCAACCCGGGGCCGGACTGGAACGGGGACGTGCGGCTCGGCGACAACCTCTACTCCGACTCGGTGCTGGCCATCGACCACGAGACGGGCGGGCTCGAGTGGTACTTCCAGTTCACGCCGCACGACGTGCACGACTGGGACGCCATCCAGGTGCCGATTCTCGCCGACCTGACGATGGACGGCGAGGAGCGCAAGGTCATGATGTGGGCGAACCGCAACGCCTTCTACTACACGCTCGACCGCGTGTCCGGCGAGTTCCTCGTCGGCACCCCGTTCGCCAAGCAGACCTGGGCGGTCGGGCTCGACTCGAACGGCCGCCCGATTCGCGTGCCCGACACGTCCCCCACGCCCGAGGGCACGCTCGTCTCGCCGCCCGTCGTCGGGGGCACCAACTGGTTCTCCCCCGCCTACAGCCCGAGCACCGAGCTGTTCTACGTGCAGGCGTACGACGGCGAAGACATCTTCTACAAGCGCGACGAGGACTACGTCGAGGGCGATCGGTACACCGGCGGCGGCTTCCAGCAACCCCTGCCGGCCGAGAACTACGAAAGCGCCATCCGCGCCATCGACCCGAGGACCGGCGACATCCGGTGGGAGTACGAGATTCAGCCGCGTTCGACCGCGGGCATGTTGGCGACGGCCGGCGATCTGGTGTTCAGCGGCAGCGTCGACGGCTACTTCTACGCGCTCGACGCGCGCACCGGCGCAGAGCTGTGGCACGTCGCCGTCGGGGCCATGGTGCACTCGGCGCCGATGTCCTTCGCCGTCGACGGCCGGCAGTACATGACCATCGCGGCCGGCAACGTCGTGTTCACCTTCGGGTTGCCCGAATAGCCAAGGCTGCCCCTCTGACGCCGCGCGCGGGCAGCCCCAAGTCCGATCGCCCGCTCGCGGCGCACCTCAACCCCACGATCGATTCGATACCTTGCCTGCGCGCAGGAACGAAGCCCGGGATGACCGAAAGAGCGCATGAATCGAAACCACTTCCAGGAAATCCGGCTGCGTGATTTCCGCTGCTTCCACGAAGAGCAGACAGCTCGTTTGGCGCCGCTCACGCTGCTCGTGGGCGACAACAGCACCGGCAAGACGTCGTTTCTAGCCGCAGTGCGGGCAGTGTGGGACGTCGCCTTCCAGCAAACCGAACCCGATTTCCGAGAGCCACCCTACGACCTCGGCGCGTTTCCGGAGATCGTGCACAACCGGAGCGATCGAGAAAACCGCGCCAGTTCCTTCGGTATCGGTTTCGGCGGTCAGGGTCGACGACGCAGACCAATCGAGTT
Source organism: Vicinamibacterales bacterium (assembly GCA_965215895.1). Lineage (GTDB taxonomy): Bacteria > Acidobacteriota > Vicinamibacteria > Vicinamibacterales > UBA8438 > JAJEEA01. Next base: position 403,948 of record CBDCEY010000005.1, read on the forward strand.
CGACGTCACGTTCACGTCCCGCGCCGCTGCACCCTCACCGTCACGACTGTCCTGGCGCACGAAGGATATCCAGGTGGAGTGTTCCGGCGTCAACACCGGAAAAGCTACAATCGATCTCGCGTCCGGCAATGGGACGTGGCGTCTGGACGTGGATATCGAACAACCGTTCAGGCGATGGTGGACACCTGCGCGATTCCTCACTCATTGGGTCAGAGAAACGATTGATGAATTCGATAGCAGTTCCGATCGGTTGCAGAAACTGAAAGGTACACTGACGACACCCAGTCGAGAGGATCTCAATAGCCTCTCGGATCTTCTGCGCAGCTTCACTACTTTTCCACTCCGCGCGCCTCCATTCGCCAGCGCTCCGATCCGTTCCAGCCCCAGCCGAACATCTGATCCGACCAGGCCCTCGCCTGATCCGGAAGGCGCGTATATACCGACCTATTTTGCAAGCGTACATTTTCAAGACAAGAGCGGGTGGCTTCAACTCAAAGACAAGCTAGAGCATTTCGGCCACCAGTCGGGCCTGTTCGATGAAATCGCCGTAAAACAACTCGGCGAAATGGAGGGCGGACCGTTCCAACTGCAAATCAGAAAGGTCGGCAAGCACAAAGCGGGTCCGAAACGCAATTTGATAGACGTAGGATACGGCGTGAGCCAGGCACTGCCTGTGCTCGCGGAACTCTTCCGGCCCGATGCATCCCCGATGCTGCTCTTCCAACAGCCCGAAGTGCATCTGCACCCCAGCGCGCAGGCCGCCCTTGGCAGCTTGTTCTGTGAAACGGCGGTGTCCGGCCGCCAGCTCATCATCGAGACCCACAGCGACTACATCATCGACCGCGTGCTGCTGGATATTCGCGACAAGCGCACCGATTTGAAACCGGGGGACGTATCGATCCTCTATTTCGAGCACAAAGATCTCGACGTCCACATTCACTCGATTCGCGTCGATGAGGAAGGTAACGTACTCGATGCGCCCGACGGGTATCGGCGTTTCTTCAGGGACGAGCTGAACAGGGTGATCAGCTACTGATGTGTGCAATAGTCGACGCCAACGTAACGTTCGAGGTGTTCGGGAAAAAGCAGACCGAGGCCGGCAAGAGGTTCAGGACTGGCTGGACGGCAACCGTGGGCAGCTCGTGGTCGGCGGCAAGAACCTGACCGAGCTTACACACAACAGCAATTTCCGGAGCCGGTTTCTGGAGGCGCGGCGGCTGACCGGGCGGGTGCGCCAGGTAGGGAGGACGCAGATCGAGGTTCAGGAGGAAGAGCTCCGACGAAGTGGCCTGTTTAGATCCGATGACGAGCACGTTCTTGCGCTCGCCCAGGTGAGTGGGGCCCGCCTTCTGTACTCCAACGATGGTGACCTGAAAGACGATTTTTCCAATGCCGGCATACTTCAGAGACCAAAGGGGAGGGTATACACTACACAGGAGTCCAAGAGCTTCACGCCCGAGCACCAGGTGATTCTTGGGACGAAGAACCTCTGTAGCGGTCCCCGGAATTCGCTACGAACTTAGCCGCTGGTTGCTCGCGGGGGGGCCTTTCCTGGTATCTCCCGCAGATAGACGCGTTCGCGCCAAGCGCGAATCCGCACTGGGCCGCGGACGACCCTGGGCGGCGTAACAGTCCCACGTGACCCTGACGGCGCCACGAGGAGGACCGAACTTTGCCGGAGCTGCCGGAGGTCGAGCGGGGCCGCAGGCTCGCCGAGGCGGCCGCGGCGGGGCGGCGCATCGCACGCGTCTGGTGCGGGGACGATCCGCTGGTGTTCGACGGGGTCGCACCGGATCACTGGCGGGAGGCGCTCGAGGGCCGGCGGGTCGAGGCGGCGCGGCGCTGGGGCAAGCAGCTCTGGTTCGTGCTCGACACGCCGCCGCATCCGCTCTTCCACTTCGGGATGGCCGGCGGATTCAAGACGCCGGCGTCGACGCCGCTGCAGCTCAAGTCCGGGCCGAAGGAGGACCCGGCGGTCTGGCCGCCGCGGTTCGTGAAGATCCGGATGCGCTTCGACGACGGCGGCGAGCTCGCGATGACCGACGGGCGCCGCCTCGGCCGCATCCTGCTGCGCGACGACCCCGAGGGCGAGCCGCCGGTCGCGAAGCTCGGCTTCGACCCGCTGCTGGCGATGCCCCCGCCGAAGCGGTTCTGCGAGCTGATCCGCGCGCGCGGCGCCAACGTGAAGTCGCTCCTGCTCGACCAGTCGTTCGCGGCCGGCGTCGGCAACTGGATCGCGGACGAGGTGCTGTATCAGGCCGGCATCGATCCCCGCCGGCGAGCGCCCTCGCTGACGGACGCGGAAGCGCGCCGCCTGCGCGTCAGGCTCGCCGCGATCGTCAAGCGCGCCGTCAACGCCAACGCCGACGACGCGCGCTACCCCCGCTCCTGGCTGTTTCACCGGCGCTGGGGCAAGCGCGCGGACGCGAGGACGACGCGCGGCGATCGTATCGAGCACCTGACGATCGGCGGCCGCACGACGGCCTGGGTGCCGGCCGCGCAGCAGTGACGCGAGCGCTCAGCTTCACGTGCAGATAGACGAAGGGCCGGGCAACGGTGCCCGGCCCCAGGTGTGTGCCCGTGACGCCATCAGGCGCCTGACGTGCGGGCGGTCTACTGCTCGTCGTCGTTGGTCAGCTCCCGCGCGCGCTCGCCGCCGAGGATGTTGGTCATGCTGTAGTTGCCCTCGTGACAGGCGTACTCGAACAGGAAAGGCAGCTCATCCGGCGGAAACGCCGTGAACGGAAACTCGCCCGAGAAGCTCTGCTCCCAGTGCGTAGGGTCGTCGACGGTGAACTCGTAGTGCACGGTGCCGCTGTCGACCCGCGTGAACCGCTCGGTGACGGTGATGGTGTCGTCGTCCCGGCCGTTCGCCATGCGCAGCAGGACGGGGTCGCCGCCCACCGCCCCGGCGTTCGCCTCGGTGCGCCGCAGATTGGTGGTCTCGACGACGAGGGTGTCGCCCTCCCAGCGCCCCCGCGCGTCGCCGTGCCACTGGCGGATGCCCGCCGGCAGATGCCCGCGCCCGTCGATGGGGATGATCCGGAAGTCGTGGATCATCTCGACGTAGATCGCGACGTAGCCCGGGGTCTGCATGATCATGAAGTTGTTGTTGTAGGCGCTGGGCAGCATCGGGGGACCGGCCGACCAGACCAGGCAGCGATCGTTCAGCTCCAGGTCCTCCCACGAATCGAACGGCCCGGCGACGGGAAAGGCGGCGTCGTGCGCCATCTTGCGGTCCGCGGCGGCCGAGGTCCGCACCGGCAGCCGGCCGGTCGGCGGATCGACGATCAGGGACGTGCGGCCGGTGGGGCGCGTGCCCCCATCCAGCCAGAAGTTGTTGTAGCCGCCGACGTCGCCTCCGGCCACGGTCCGGCGGGGCGCGGCCAGCAGCAGCTCCTGGTTGCGCTCGACCCGGGCCTGTTCCTGGGACGCCACTTCTTCGGCGGTGAGGAACGCCTTGTCGCCCAGCGCTTCCGGACGCTCGAGCGGTGTAGTCGTCTTGTTCGTATAGGTTCCCTGCAGATCCGGGTCGCCCCACGGCGTCCGCGGCGCATCCTGGCCCGCAACGCCCACCGGCACGAGCAGAAGCGCGGCCAGGGCGACCGCAGCGAAGCGTGTTCGAGTCATCTTGATATCTCCCGTCTGGTTCCCTTGTTCACATCCGTCAGGACGCGCACCGAGCCCTTCCGCAGATTATACGCCCGGTCTCCCCTCGCCGAGCCTCAGATCCGTCCGTCCACCACGACATCGAGCAGGGTCGGGCCGGGATGCGCGAGCGCTTCCTCGAGGGCCGGTCCCACCGCATCCGGCTCGACGACGCGCCTGGACCGGAGCCCCAGGGCGCCGGCGAGCGCCGTGAAGTCGATGGGCGGGTCGGTGAAGTCCATGCCGACGAAACGCTCGACGCCGTGCCCGGCCCGCACCCGCTGCTTCAGGATCCGGTAGCCGCGGTTGTTGGCGATGACGTACACCATCGGCAGCCGGAGATGGGCCGCCGTCCACAGCGCCTGGATGTTGTACAGCGCCGAGCCGTCCCCGATCACCGCCACGAGCGGCCGGTCCGGCACCGCGAGCCGAATGCCCACCGCGCCCGCCACCGCGAACCCGATGCCGCCGCTGGCCAGACCGTAGTAGCTGTGGCCGTCGCGGTACGGCCACAACCGAGGCAACGCGCGCGAAGACGTCAGTCCCTCGTCGACCACGATCGCATCGGCCGGCAGCGTGTCGCTCAACACCCGCATCAGATGGTCGGGATGGATGGGCGCCCCCGCGCAGGGCTCCAGCGACCGGACAAAGGCGGCCCGCCCCGCCGACCAGTTCTGCGGCCGCAACCGTTCGATGCGCTCGCTCGCGGCCGCCGCGTACCCCGCCGGGCGCCGAGCCCGCAGCCGGTCGTTGAGGGCGGCGAGGGTCTCGCGGACATCCGCCTGCACGGCCAGCTCGGTCGGATAGTTCTTGGCGAGGTCGGCCGACCTCGCCCCCACCTGCACGACCGGCAGCCCCGGCGGCAGCGGCGGCACCGTCGCCGGTACGGACATGCGCAGCACGTCGGTCCCGAGACAGACCAGCAGGTCGAAGGCGCCGAGACGGCGCGAGACGTCCCGCTGGTCCCGGCTGAGCGTGCCCAGGAAGCACGGGTGCGCGGATGCGAACGGGGCGGCGGTGGGAATGGTGTCCTGATAGACCCCGGCGCCGAGCAGCTCGGCCAGCTCCGCCGCCTCGGACAGGGCCGAGCGGGTGCTCACCTCGTGCCCCGCCACCACCACCGGGCGGGACGCGGCGAGCAGGCGGTCGGCCAGCGCATCGAGGACCGCGTCGACGGGCCGGGTGCGGGCTTCGATGCGGTTGCGCTGTCCGAGGTCGAGGGCGACGTCGTCCTCCAGCACGTTGCCCGGCAGCGAGATGAAGACGGGTCCGGTCGGGGGCGCGAGGGCGATCTTGGCGGCGCGCCGCACGATCCGCGGCAGGTCCTCGAGCCGCGCCGCCTCCACCGCCCACTTGACGTGCGGGCGCGCCATCGGCTCGAGCGGCGCGTAGAGCATGGGCTCGGTCAGGCCGTGCCCGACGTGGTGCTGGCCGGCGGTGACGATCAGCGGCGACCCGATCCAGGCCGCGTTGTAGAGCGAGCCGATGGCATTGCCGAGCCCGGGCGCGACGTGGACGTTGCAGACGGCGAGACGCCCGCTGGCGCGCGCGTAGCCGTCCGCCATCGCCACCACCGCGGCCTCCTGGGCCCCCAGCACGTAGTCGATCTGCGGAAACTCGGGCAGCGCCGCCATCAGCGGCAGCTCGGTGGTGCCGGGATTGCCGAAGAGGTGGGTCACCCCCTCGTCGACCAGCAGCGACAGCAACGCGTGGCTCCCGAGCATGGTCGGCGAGGGGGGCAGGCCGCAGATCGCGCGGCCAGAAGCCCGGGGTTCAAACCCGGGCTCCTGCCCGCGGGGTCTCCTGGCTCGGAAATCGTCGTCTGCGGCTCCGATTGCCGCCCAACCGATCCTGCCGGGAGTCGGCGCCTCCTACACGTGGGCCATCAACCGGTCGTGGCCGATCGGTGCCTGCTCGAGCCGGGTCAGAATCATGTCCCGGGTCACCGGCGACCGGAAGAAGTCGCCGTTCCGGCCCAGCGCGTCGGCGATGGCGTTGACGACGGCGCCCGAGCCGGCGCCCTGCGCGGCCTCGCCGATGCCCTTGGCGCCCAGCGGATTGAACGGATCCGGCAGGTCCGCCGCCGCCCACTTCATCGGCTGCTCGTGGGGCACGTCGAGGATGCCCGGAGGCCGGTTGCTGTAGAAGCGCTTCGCCACCAGCAGCCCCCACCGCCGGTCGTACACCCACTTCTGGCTGAGGGCGACTGAGAACCCCTGTATGGCCCCGCCGAAAACCTGGGCCCCGAACGCTCTGGGATGGATGATGGTGCCGGCGTCGCACCCCGCTGCGTAGTCGACGAGCCGGATGCCGCCGGTCTCCACGTCCACCTCGACCTCGGCGAATCCCGCGACGAACGACATCCGCCGGCCGCCCTCCTCGAAGTTGTCGCGGGCGACCCCCATCAGGCCCTGCCCGGCGAGCGCGGTGGCCGCGGCCGCCGTCATCCCGTTGATGTCCTCGGGCAGCTCGTGGCCGTCGTAGCGGCCGCCGATGTCGATGGCGCGCTGCGCCACCCGCGCGAAGCTCATGCCCACCGAGCGGTTGCCGACGCGGAACACGCGCTCGCCGGCGATGGTGTAGTCGTCGGGCACGCCCCCGAGGTCGCGGGCCGCGATCTCGCGCACCTTCTGCCGCGCATCGAGCACCGCCGCCCAGTTGGCGCGGGTGTGCGCGTGGGCCGTCGAGCTGCCCGCCTGCAGGGAGCTCCACGGCAGGTGCCGGCTGGTGTCGCCCCACGCGACGTCGCACTTCTCCCAGGGCATGTCCATGCCCTCGGCGGCGGGGCGCATCATGTCGAAGGTCGACCCCGTGCCGAGGTTGCCGACGCCCGACTGGATGGACATGCGCCCGTCGGGCCGGATGACGAACAGCCCGTCGACGCCGGAGGCGCCGGCCGCGAAGGTGCTCAGCGCCACCCCCACTCCCGTCACCTTGGGCCCGTTGCGCCGCCCGCTGCGCTGCACCCGCTCGCGCCAGTTGAAGAGCTCGGCGCCCTTGTCGATCGCCTCCCGCGCGAACGCGCTCGACGCGTGCCCCTGCTCGCCGTTCACGCCCGGCGCGCCGAACGTCGCCTGCCCCTCGGGCGCGTTGACCTTCAGCACCTCGACCTGGTCGAGCCCCAGCTGCTTCGCCGCCTTCTGGATGATCGGCGACAGCATCGTCATCGACTGCTCGCCGCCGGGGGCGCGCTGGGCGGCGCGCGGCGGGGTGTTGGTGTAGACGCCGGTGCCGCGAATGCGCATCGCCACCGGCTGATAGGCGAGCGAGCCCATGACCCCGAGGTTCATGTGGTCGCCGGACCGCCCGTAGGGACCGCCGTCGCCGATGGAGTGGATGTCGAGCGCGGTAATCCGTCCGTCGCGCCGCATGCCGAGCCGGATGCGCGCCTGAATGCCGGGGCGGGCCTTGCCGAACGCGGTCTCGTCGCGCCGGGTCACCCGCATCATGACCGGCTTGCCGATCTTCTTCGACAGCAGGATGGGAATCTGCGCCTGCACGTAGCCGGCCGCCTTGCTGCCGAAGCCGCCGCCCGTGAACTCGTTGATGAGCACCACGTTCGACGGCTCGACCCCGGCCCAGCGCGCCATCGGCCCCACGCTCCGGTTGGTGCTCTGCACCGACGGATACACGTAGAGCTTCTGGCCCTCCCAGTAGGCCATGGTGGTGCGGCTCTCGAGCGGCTGGTGCGAGAGCGACTGATGGTACGAGTGCTCCTCGACGACGACGTCGGCCGCCGCGAACCCCGCCTCGAGGTCGCCGTACGACCACTCGCCGGTCGCCTCCGCGTCCATCGGGATCTCGCCCGGCCCGAGCCCCGCGAGGTCCGCCTCGGTCCACTTGACCTCGGCGAGCTCGCGCCCCCTGGTCGTGTTGCCCTCGGTCCGGGCGTTCGGTCCCCCGGGGCGGAGGCTGTCGAGCGGATCGAGGACGAACGGCAGCGGGTCGAGGTCGATGTCGATGAGCTCTATGGCCCGGGCGGCGGTCTCCTCGTCGACCGCGGCCACCGCGAGAATCGGCTCGCCCTCGTAGCGCGGCTCGTTGGTCAGGGCCGCCTCGTTGGGCACGTCGATCTCCGGCAGGTCGTCCGCGGTCAGAATGCCCTCGACGCCCGGCAGCGCCTCGGCCGCGCTGGTGTCGATGGACACCACCCGCGCGTGCGGCATCGGACTCACCAGGAGCTTGCAGAAGACCATGCCCTCGGCGCGATGGTCCTCGGCGTAGCGCGAACGTCCGGTGACCTTGGCGAACAGATCCGGCGTCTGATAGTTCTTTCCGAGCAGTTTGTAGTCAGCCACTTCAGCCCTCCCGGGTCAATCACCGCCGCCCGTCCGGACGACCCCCGGATTCTACCACCACCGGCGGGGGTCGGGAAGCACCGATCCTGCGGATCTCGTGCGCATGGGAGGCCGTCTAAAACCGTCGACCTCCCCCCCGCCGGGAGGCGACTGGCGGATGCGGCCACCGCCCGCCACGGCGCTTTCGCCGACCTCCCGGGGATCGGCGTGACGAGTGGCGCACGGGGACCGATCTTGTCCCTGTTCGCAGTATCCGACTATCATCGATTCCGTTTCCCGTTGAACCCACGCACGCCGTCAGGAGGAATTCCATGCGAAGAACGCTCCCGCTTCTCGTCGCCACCGCGACTTTGCTCGCCGCACCCGCCGCGGCTCAGGACGTCGAGAGCGTGTTGCAGGCCGCGGGCGAGGCCATGGGCGCTCCGAGTTCCATCGAGTACTCCGGAACCGGCTGGGTCGCGAACGTCGGCCAGAGCCACACCCCGGCCGGCGACTGGCCCCGCTTCGAGGTGACCGCGTACTCGCGCACCATCGACTACGACGCCAAGTCGTCCCACGAGACCTATACCCGCCGGCAGGGCGACTATCCCGCCCTGGGCGGAGGCACCCCGCTCGCGGGCGAGCAGGAACGGACCCTCCTCACCAGCGGCGAGCACGCCTGGACGCTGAGCGGCTCGGACGCCGTGCCCCAGCCGGCCGCGGCCGATGTCCGGCAGCTCGACATCTGGATGTCGCCCCACGGGTTCCTGAAGGCGGCGGCGGCCGCGGACGACGCCACCGCCCTCGCCGTGGTGCTGGAGGGACGCCCGCTGACCCTCGTGTCGTTCACGGCGATGGGCCACCGCCTGAACGGCACCATCAACGAGGACAACCTCGTCGAACGAACCCTGACGTGGGTCGCGAACCCGGTGTTCGGCGACATGATCTACGACCACCGCTACACCGGGTATCAGGACTTCGGCGGCGTGATGTTCCCGACCGTGATCCACTCGCACCAGGGCGACCCGCGGATCAACCCCGGTCACAACTTGATGGAGATCACGGTGACGGACCTGGCCGCCGACGTGGACGCCGAGCCCCTGGCCGTGCCCGACGCGGTGCAGGACGCGACCGCCCCCGCCGTCGTCGTCCGATCCACCCAGATGGCCTCCGGCGTCTGGCGCATCTCCGGCGGCAGCCACCACAGCGTCGCCGTCGAGTTCGCCGACTTCGCCGCCGTCGTCGAGGCGCCGCAGAACGAGGCGCGGTCGCTCGCGGTCATCGCCGAGGTCCGCCGCGTGATTCCGGACAAGCCGATCCGCTACGTGGTCAACACCCATCACCACGCCGACCACGCCGGCGGCCTGCGGACCTACCTCGCCCAGAGCGCCACCGTCGTCACCCACGAGGCGAACCACGCGTTCTACAACGACGTGTTATTCCACCCGGGCACCCGCGCCCTCGAGCCCGACCTGCTGTCCGGGCGCATGCCCTGGTTCGCCCCCAACCGCATCCCCGCCTACGAGCTGGTGGGCGACGACGGGTACACGCTGACAGACGGCGAGCGTGTGGTGAACATCCACCCGGTGCTGCGCCTCGGGCACGCCGGGACGATGCTGATCGTGCACCTTCCGGCGGAGCGGATCCTCATCAACGCGGACCTCTACTCGCCGCCCGCGCCGGGAGCGGACCCGCCGCCGGTCACCACCAGCATGCGGAGCCTCGCCCAGAACATCGAGCAGCTCGACCTGGACGTGGCCCGCCACGTGGGCATCCACGGCCTCGTCGGCTCGCACGTGGACTTCATGCGGCTGATCGACGGCGAGTAGGCGCGCCGCGTCGGTTCGGGGCGGCCAACCGCCGGCATGGGGCCGGCGCCGGTCCGCGGACGACTGCCGTCCGCGCCGGCGCCATGCGCAGGTGTGTTATGGTGAGCACAGGCGCGACTTCCGGCCGTCCAGCCACGCCGCAACGTCCGCCCCTGGGACTGGACACATGACGACCTCCGGAACCGTAATCCCCCACTCTCCGTCGTCCGCTTCACGTTCGGCGGCGGCACCGCCGCCAGCCGCCGCGGTCGCGTCGCCGGCGCCCGAGGCCGGCCCCACCGCATCGACGGCGCTTGACGCCAACGCGTTCCCCGGCTGCCGCGCGGTGCGCATCTCCCGCGAGGAGTTCGAGGACTACGAAGGCCGCGTCGAGTACTGGGACGCCGCCACCGAGACGGCCATGGTGGTGTGCGAGCCGGCCGGCGTCTACCACGAACACCCGGGGCAACGCGTGGCGCACATGGCAGCGCTGATCACCCTGACGCGGGGCGCCCCCATCGAGACCTTCGGCTCGGCCGACCTGATGGTGCGAAACGAACACGGCGAGCGGCAGCGCGTCCTCGAAGCCGATCAGACCGTGTATCTACACCCGGAGCGGGACCACCCCGCCGGCCAGTACATCGTGGTGGGCGAGGACGCGCTGCCGGACGTGGTCGTGGAGGTGGACCACACCACCGACGTTCGCCGCGGCAAGCTGGCGCTGTACGAGTCGTGGGGGCTGCCCGAGGTGTGGGTGGAGGTGCCGGACGCACACTCGCCCAGCCGGGCCGCGAATCGCGATCCGGGCGTGACGATCCACCTTCTGCACCCGGACGGCTCCTACCGGGAATCGGCCGAGAGCCGCGCGTTTCCCGGCTGGACGGCGTCGGAGATCCACCGATCCATGAACGAACCGGCGTTGTCGATCGAAACGGTGACGGTCCTCGAGCGGGTCGCCCGAGCGCTACGCGATCGAGACGGGACCGACATGGGCGACACCCCCTTCCTGCGCCGGATGCGTGGAGAGAGTCACGCCGACGGACGGGCGGAAGGCCACGCCGAAGGACGGGCGGAAGCCCACGCCGAAGGACGGGCGGAAGCCCACGCCGAGCAACGGACCTTGCTGTGCCGCCAGGCGGCGCGCCGGTTCGGCGACGAGACGGCGGCACGGCTGGCCGGCCTGATCGCCCGCGTGGAGGACCCGACCCGCCTGGCCGAGGTCGGCGAGTTGATAGTCACCTGCGCCTCGGGCTCCGAGCTGCTGGAGCGTTGCTCGCGCACACGGCCGTCCTGAGAAACCGGCCCCGGCTCCATCGCGCGTGACCGTCCGTCGTCTCGTCAAGGACGCCGAACTGGCGGTAGAATCGCGGCCAGACGGCGGTTGGCGCTCAAGCAGCCGTGTGCGCAGCGCCAATCACCGCCAGCATCTCCTGGTGGATGCCGGGCCAGGGCTGCCCGAGATCGACGCTTCGCGCACGGATCGCGAACCCCTCCAAGCGGAGGTCTATCGCCAACCGGTCTCCTACCATCGGATACAGCAGGACACCCTCGTGGTGGGACCCCGGCTCGGTCGCCTCGCGGTTTCGCAGGTAAGCCAACAGCTGATAGAGGTGGCCCGAACGGAGCTTCCTGGCGCCACGGTAGCCCCCCAGCGCTTCGCCGTAGTACTTCGTGTCCATGACGATCCGACGTGCCGACGAGTCCAGAAGCACGTCTCCTTCCATCTGCGGGATCGTCCCGCGATGGTGGTCGGCCGTTCCATCGTCGTCCCACCTGATGCGCCGTCCGCCGCGGTTCACCCGAAACTCGCCTTGCTCGCGACGGTAGAACTCAGTGACGAAGTCCTCGAACAACTTCCACATCCGTGCCTGGTCCCTGCGGAAGTCCGTGAATCGCGCGTCGCCGGACGTCTCGTCGACCAGGAGGCAGTCGTGAACGAGCCGGCACAGCGACAGAAGGAACCGATAGCGGTGGCGGTTCCGATCCAACTGCACCTGTCCGAAGAGCCGCCGACTGAGCCGCGCGACGCTCACGCCCTCGAGCGTGCGATACGCCAGCCTGATCCGATCCCGAACGTCGCGATGCAGATCCACGATTCTCAGGAGCGCCCCGAGCGTGGAACGGAGGATCCGGTTGTGCAGCACATCGTGCGACAGCTCCTCGAAGTCACACGCCACGCGGCCGCGGGACCGCAATGCGCGCGCCGCCGTGTCGCTCAGGGCGACCTTGCCCCGGATGCCGGCCAGATCCTCCCGCACCTTGCGATAGCCGCGATCGAGGCCGCGCCGAATCAGCCGAAGAGTGCCGGTGGCGAGCACGTGGCCGAGCAGATCGTGGACCCGGTTCAGCCCCTCGAGATCTTTCACCCGGACCACTTCCGACTCCTCGGCGTGCCCCCAGGCGCAGCACAGCAGGTAGTAGACGTTGGCGATTGGGATGTTCACCGGCGCAGCAGCTCCGACAGTTCTTCCGCACGTTCCGGCCGGTCGAACCAGTACTCGCGCAGCAGCGGCGCGATCTGCGTGTCGACGACCGTGTCGTACCAGCCTTCATCCACGCGTTCCGCCTGATCATCCGGCACGAAAAAGCTGTGCCCGATCTGGAAACCCGGTCCGGGGTCCTTGTCTCCGCGAATGCGCGCGTTCAGTTCCGTCAGGTTCTTGTCGATCCGGTCGACGAGCGGGCGGTCCACGCCTGTTTCGAGAAGATGTTCCCGGAACTCGTCAGTACCGTACGCGGGCCTCAGCACCTCGAAGGCGAACCGCCGCCGCAGCGCGTAGTCGACCATGGCCAGGGACCGGTCCGCGGTGTTCATCATGCCCAGGACGTGCACGTTGCCGGGCACGCAGAAACGCTCTCCCCCACTGCTGTAAGTCAACGGAATCGCGTGAGCCGGCCCTCGCTTGTCCGGTTCGATGAGCATCAGCAGCTCGCCGAAGATCCTCGACAGATTCCCCCGGTTGATTTCGTCGATGATGAACACGAACGGCGTGTCCGGCCGCGCCTCGGCCCGCTTGCAGAACTCGAAGAACACGCCATTGCTCAGCGCGAACCCGCCTGCCTCGGTCGGCCGCCAGCCCTGTACGAAGTCCTCGTAGGCGTACGACTGGTGGAACTGCACCATCTCGATCCCATCCGGGTCCTTTCGTCCGATCAGGCACCAGGCGAGTCGCTTCGCGATCCACGTCTTTCCGACCCCGGGCGGACCTTGCAGGATCAGGTTCTTCTGCCCCGCGAGCGCATCCAGCATGCGGGTGAACTCCCGGGCGGGGATGAACACTCCCTCAAGGGCCAAGTGGATGTCGTACGTCTCCACGTCGGGCGGGGGAGGTTCGACCGTGACGTCCTCCATGCGCGGAAACGACAGCCGTGGCCACCCGGCCTGGAAGCCGCGAATGCGTCCGAGTGTTTGTCACTCGATTATCGCGTCGAGGGCTCGAAGGCGTGCCGCACGTCATCGCGTGTGGGGTCGATTGACGGCCGGCGACTGCCGGCGAACGCTACGCACGGCTCACCCGAAGATGTCGTCCACCGGAAAGTCGAGCTCGGCGACCGCGCTCGCCGTGATGCGCCCTCCGCACTGCAGGACGTGCTCGTGCGCGTATCCCTCCGGACCGGGGCCGGTGTACGCCGTCACGGTCCGGGCATCGACGTCCACCACCCAGGTCTCCGGTATGCCGGCCTTCGCGTAACGAGGGACCTTCTCCCCCCGGTCGTACTGCAGCGAGGAGTCCGCCACCTCGATAACCAGCAGAACGTCGCCGGCGTCCGGATGCCGATGGGCGTACGCCTGCGCCCTGCGCGCGACCGACAGATCCGGTTGCGGCTCGGTGTGCGACCCGAGTCGAATCGGCCCCTGAACACGCAGGTGCGCGGTTCCTGCCAAGCGAGTCGCCATCAGCACGGTCAGGCGGTCGACGATCCACGCATGAGGGGGACCAATCGGGGTCATCTCCCGTACCTCCCCATCGATGAGTTCCACACGGTCGTCCTCGGTGAAGATGCCGGCTTCACCCATGCGCGCGAACTCGTCGACGGTGAAGCGATGGATACCTGCGACTGCCATGGCGCCGTCCTGAAGGTGACCCCGGTCGGACCGAGTGTCGCTCATCGTACCGGCCGGGGCGACGCGTCGGTTCGCGGCCCAACCGGAAGCGCGAGTCGGCGAGAGCATCGTCCTCGAGCGATGAGGCCCGTTCGAGGCTCGCCCGCATGCCCCGTCACGATCGAGGCCTCACGGCAGCGCGAAGGCGATCAGCTCGCCGTGGTAGGTGCCGCCGCCCACGGCGACGACGACATACTGCCGCCCGTCGAGCATGTAGGTCATCGGCGAGCCGGTCTGCGCGGCGGGCAGATAGACCGCCCCCCGCTCCTCTCCCGTCGCCTTGTCGTAGGCGCGCAGCATGGCCCCCCGCGCGCCGGACGGGGTGGTGACCGTCCCACCCTCGCCGCTCATGACGAGGGTCTTCGTGGTCAGGGTGCCGATGCCCCCGGAGCTGCCCCCGGCGCCGCCGGTGCGGCCGGTGCGCGGGATGTCGAGACCGCGCAGCGCGGGATGGTTTCGCACGAAGTCGGGGGTCTCGCCGTGCGCGACCTGCCACACGATCTCGCCCTGGTTCAGGTCGATGGCGGTGATGCGGCCCCACGGCGGCTTCATCATCGGCAGCCCCCGCACCGTGGGCGGCCGCAGGCGGCCGTTGACGTAGTCCATGTCCGACCGCTCAGGGTCCCCGACGAGGCCGATGGCCCGGTTCAGGGTGTGGGAGTAAAGGTAGAGCATACCGGTGTCGGGGTCGAACGAGCCGCCGGGCCAGTTGGCGCCGTTGGGCACGAACAGGGTCGCGAGCAGGCCGTCCTGCCCGCGCACGATGGGCGGGGTGAAGACCGGTCCCGTCCGGTAGCGCGCCGCGATCTCCAGGGCCTCGGCGTGCAGCTCGGGGGTGAAGTCGATCAGCTCGTCGAGGGTGAACCCCTGCCGCTCGAACGGCGGGGGCTTCGTGGGGAATGGCTGGGTCGGCGCGTACCACTCGCCCGGCACCGACCCCGCGGCCACCGGCCGCTCCTCGATGGGCCAGACCGGCTCGCCGGTGACGCGGTCGAACACGTACACCCACCCCTGCTTGGTCGGCTGCGCCACCGCCTTGATCTCGCGGCCGTCGACGGTGATGTCGACGAGGATCGGCGGGCAGGGCACGTCGTAGTCCCAGATCGGATGGTGCACGAACTGAAAGTGCCAGAGCCGCTCGCCGGTCTCGAGGCTGACCGCGACGAGGCTCTCGCCGAACAGGTTCTCGCCGGGCCGATGGCCGCCGTAGTAGTCGCCGGTGGGGATCTCGATCGGGAGGTAGGCGATGCCGAGCTCCTCATCGACGGTCAGGTTGGTCCAGATCCCGGTGTTGCCGGTATAGACGGCGGAGTCGTTCAGCCAGGTCTCGCGCCCGAACTGGCCGGGCCGCGGAATGGTGTGGAAGATCCACCGGCGCTCGCCGGTCCGGACGTCGTAGCCCCGGATGTAGCCCTTGACGTTCTCGCGGCTCGGGGGCGACCCTCCGGAGCGGTGCGACGCTCCGACGATGACCACGTCGCGCGCGACGACGGGGGCGCTGTTCCACCCGATCTCGCCGGTCAGGGGATCGATGTACTGATCGTTGTCCCGCTTGAGATCGACGATGCCGTCGACCCCGAACCCGGGGAGCCGCCGCCCCGTCCGGGCGTCGAGCCCCACGAGCTGGTAGCCGATGGTGACCGTGTAGATCCGGTCGTCGCCCTCGCCATCCGACCAGTAGGCGACACCGCGCCCGGACATGCGGCGGATGGCGTTCGTCCCCCGCTGGCCCTCGTCGAGCCGGTGGATCCACAGCAGCTCGCCGGTGGCCGCGTCCAGCGCCACGACGTTCCGGCGGCTGCCGGCCGTGGCGTAGAGCACGCCGTCGACCATCAGCGGCGTGGCCTGGTAGTTGAAGTCGGGAAACGGCCCGAGATTGGTGGTCCTGAACCGCCACTGCACCTCGAGGTCGTCGAAGTTCTCGGCGGTGATCTGGTCCAGCGGCGCATACCGGGTGCTGCCCAGGTCGCCGCCGTAGGTCCGCCACTCGCCGGCGGCCGCCCCGGACTGCGCGAAGCCCCCCGTCGCCCCGGCGATGAGGAGCATCGCCGTCACCGCCGCACGCACACCCGCTCTGCGCACATCCACGTGTCGTGACATTGTCCATCTCCCGCGCGGCCGCCCATCTGCCGCGGCCCTGACCATCGCGATCCGGCAGCAAAGACCGGCGCGGCCGCCAATGGGTTCGCTCGCGCCCGGCCGCCTCCCGGTAGCCTACCGCAGCGGCGCGGAAACGGCACGTTGATTCCGCTTCGCTCGGGCGCTCGCCGATTCTCGGCGGCTACCATCCCCATGCGCCGCGGTCCTGATCGAGCTCCAGGACCGCGGCGCTCTCGCCGTTCCGCATCGCCGTCGCCGTTTCGCGGCGGATTCTCTCCGGGTCGGTCCCTGCCGCCGCGAGCACCGCGTTGATTCCGTCTCCCTCGAACTGCTCCGCGAGGTCGTCCGGCCTGTCGTAGGTCCGTGTTTCACGGCCGAGTCCGCTCTCGGTCTCGACGATTGCCGCGCCGTCGTGCGCAAGCAACCGTACGTGTCGGTACACCGCCGCCATCACTGCGTGTCTGGCGTGGCAGGCCGGATCGGCCCGTATCGTCTCGTACCGGGGCGGCACACCGTGGAGCTCGAGGGGTCCTTCCTCGGCGAACTTCTCCCGCTCCATCCCCCAGCTCACGAGCCGCCACCGGATATCGTCTCCCGCCAACGCGTTGACGGCTATCGCAAGCGCCCGCGGTGCGGCGGTTCCGGCCACCGCGAAGTCGTAGAGGTCTCGGACCGGTGGGTTCAGGGAGCGGTTGCTGAACCTGCCGGTCAGGATCTGGCTCGACGCCAGCGCGGTAGCCTCCCTGCCGTCGACGATTGCTCGTTGATGGCCGACTTGCGGTTGCGGAGCTGCGGCCAGCATCTCGATCCGCGATTCCTCGAACAGTATCTGGCTGAATCGGCCGAAACCGATCTTTCTGGCGCCGGCCGCTTCGAGCCGACGGTGAAGTTCCGGTGCGGCTTCGGGGTGCAGGAACCGCGTCTCGGTCCGCGGGTGGACCAGCAGGTCGATGTCGTGGCTCTCGCGGTGCCGCCAGCGCGCGGCGAGAATGGTTCCTCCCCCGATTTGCCAGCCGCTCCGGTCCGGCGTTGCGGGGTGACGTACGCGTCCAGGATTGCGCGTGTCCGGCCGAGGAGGGTTCGAGCCGGTTCCGGCAGCGTCAGGTGTTCCACCTTCCGCCGCGAGGTCATCGTCGCGCCAGCCGGTTCAGTTCTCTCGCGACCTGGGGGTGGTCCGCCTTCGCTCTGTGGACGGCTGCGACGAGCTCGCGCATCGTGTACACCTCTTCGGCCCATGCCAGGACGATCTGAGCGGGTTCTGCCTCTCGGGTCCACATGCGGATCAGGGCTCGCTGGCGCTTCGTCGGCGTTTCAGCGTGGATCGCGTCGTAGAACTCCGTGCTTGTCGGCTGGATCACCCAACCGCAGCAACTGCTGCCGAGGCGGCTCCGGACCGTGGCGCTTCGTCCGCGGATGGCCGCGGGATCGTGTCCTGGCAGATACTCGTTGCGAATCTTCTCGTCGGCGCGGCGATCGCTGAAGGCCTCTGCCGGCGCCAGGACGTCGGGTTCCTCGTCGCGGTGCGCCGCCTTCGCCTGCCGGCGCAGCATGCGCCACTCGTCCAGTGTCATCCCTCGTCCGTCTGCCGCGCGGCCGCCTCGTCCGCAGTGTCGCCCGGCGGTCGCGATTCACGGTGACGGCCGGCGCCGCCGGTCGTGGGCTCGCCTCCGCCCGGCCAGCCTCCGGGTAGACTACCGTAGCGGCGCCGGGAGCGCCGGGACGGCACGTTGATTCCGCCGCTTCGGTCCACTAGGATAGGACCGGTGGCGAATCCTCCACTGGATTCCGCCACGGGTCCGGCGCACGCGGGCGCCGTCATTACACCGCCATTACACCGCCACCACGTGAGGAGACCGTCCTGATGCCAGCATCGAGCTTCCGGGGACGTTGGTTCGCGGCCGGCGCCATCGCCGCCGCCGCTTTCGCGCTGACCGTCGCGCCGGCCGCCGCCGGGTCCGGGAACGAGGTGGACTCCGTGACCTACCACCGGGACATCGCGCCCATTCTCGAGCGGAGCTGCCAGCACTGCCACCGCCCCGAGTCGGTGGCGCCGATGTCGCTGCTGACCTACGAGGACACGCGGCCGTGGGCGCGGGCCATGAAGTACCGCACCGGACGCGTCGGCAAGCCGGACGTCATGCCGCCCTGGTACATCGAGAAGGACGTCGGCATCCAGGACTACAAGGGCGACATCTCGCTGAGCGCCGAGGAGATCGCCCTCATCGCGGCGTGGGTCGACAACGGCGCCCCGCGCGGCGAGCCGGTCGACCGCCCCGCCGTCACCCGCGTCGTCGACGCGTCGGGCTGGCAGATCGGCGAGCCGGACCTGGTCGTCAGGTCTCCGGAGGTCGAGGTTCCGGCGACGGCGCCCGACTGGTGGGGGCCGATGGGCGAGTCGCCGACCGGTCTGACCCAGGACCGCTACGTCTCGGCCATCGAGATGCGCGAGCTGAACACCTACGAGGGGACGCCCGAACGCGACACCATCGGCGGGCTCTACGTCATCCACCATCTGGTCATGGTCCCGGTCGGTCCCGACGGACGGCCGGTGGCGGAGTCCGGCTTCTGGCCGGTCCACGAGGTGGGCCGCAACCCCGACGTCTTTCACCCCGACTCGGGCAAGTTGCTGAAGGCCGGCTCGAAGGTCCTCTTCCCGTCCGCCCACCTGCACTCGAACGGCCGGCATACCCGCGCCCAGCTCGAGATCGGGTTCAGGTTCCATCCCGAGGGCTACGAGCCGGAGCGGACGGTGCAGATCATCGGTCCCGCGACGGTCGACCTCGACATCCGGCCGATGGAGGCCGGCCAGAAATTCGAGGCGTTCAGCACCCTGATGGAGCACACCAAGATGATGGTGTACGAGCCCCACATGCACGCGGCGGGGGTGCGGATGTGCCTCGACGCGATCTGGCAGAACAACGTCGAGACCCTGAGCTGCGCCGGCTACAACCACAACTGGGTGCGGGTGTACACCTTCGAGGACGACGCGGCGCCGCTGCTGCCGCGGGGCACGATCCTGCGCATCACCGGCTACTTCGACAACACCCCGACCAACCCCAACGTCTCCGATCCCCGGAACTGGTCGGGGCTGGGCCATCGCTCGATCGACAACATGATGATCAACATCGGGCAGGCGGTGTCCCTGACCGACCAGGAGTTCGCCGACGAGATCGCGGCCCGGCGGCAGCGCCTCGGCCTCGCGCCGGGAGAGACGGTCATCGGGTGCCCGCTGTGCGGCTATCCCGACCCCTCGGACCTGGTTCCGGCCACCGCCGACAACACCGAGGGCCAGTAGCGATGGTCAAAGCGACGCGGACGCCGGAGTCCAACTCGGCCGGATCGAACTCGGGCGCCGCGGCCCTGGTGGCCGCGGCGGTCGTCGCGATCGTCGCCATCGGCGGCGCCGCCGCCCCGGTCCTTGCGCAGGACACGCCGGGGCGCGAGATCAGCATCGCCCCCGCCTACGAGGGATGGGAGCGGAACGACGACGGCTCGTTGAACCTCGTGTTCGGGTACATGAACCGGGGCTGGGACGCGGTGGACGTCCCCACCGGCCTCGACAACCGGATCGAGCCGGGCGACCCGGACCGCGGCCAGCCGACGCACTTCCAGCCCCGGCGGAACCGCCACGTCTTCCGGGTCCGGGTGCCGGCCGACTTCGGCGACCAGGAGCTGGTGTGGACGCTCACCAGCCACGGGGAGACCGAGCGCGCCTACGGGACCCTGCACCCCGACTACTTCCTCAACGACATCGCGATCATGAACAACAACGGCGCCGGCGGACCGGCCGGCGGCGCCTACAACATCTTCGGCAACGAGCGGCCGGTGCTGGAGGTCGAGGACCTGGGGGTGCGGCGCGCCACCGTCGGCGAGCCCGTGGTCCTGCGGGCGCGGGCCAGCGACGACGGCGTGCCGAAGACGCGGAACATGCCGGCCCCGCGCATCGGCACCACCCGCATCGGGGCCGGTACGCCGAACAGCGCTAGCGGCCTGCGCGTCGCCTGGATCGTCTACCGGGGCGCGGGCGGCGGCGTCACCTTCGATCCGCTGCAGTTCAAGGTCTACGAGGACCACCGGGCCGGGGCCGACTCGCCGTGGGCGCC
Organism: Vicinamibacterales bacterium; assembly: GCA_965215895.1. Taxonomy (GTDB): domain Bacteria; phylum Acidobacteriota; class Vicinamibacteria; order Vicinamibacterales; family UBA8438; genus JAJEEA01. The sequence continues at coordinate 423,989 of CBDCEY010000005.1, forward strand.
GGGCTGGAAGACGCCGGAGCCGCCGGAGGACGGGACGTGGGTGGTCGAGGCGACCTTCCACGAGCCGGGCACCTACGTGCTCCGCGGTCTCGCCCACGACGGCGGCCTCGCGACGCACCAGGACGTGACCGTCACGGTCGGCCCGTAGCAGCCCGCGGCCAGCGTGCCTGCCGACACGGTACGCTGGCCGCCACCCTCAGTTTCTTTTCGGTTCGCCCGGAATACGGCCGAGTGCCGGTGCGCAGCCGGCTCTGTCTTCACGACCCTGTCCGCGAGAGAGCAACGCCTCCGTCAACGAGGAGGCGGTCACCGAGACTCGCCCGCGACCGGGATGCCGTTGGAGGGCGTCATCGGGCTGGGGGCCGGCGCCGGCCTCAGCCTGCAAGTGACGGAGAGCGCCATCGGACCGAACCGCCGGAACCGATAGCCGAGGCCGAGATCAGAAGAAGAGCAGGACGTCTTCCTCCACCTCGCCGATGACGACGCTCGTGTCGGTCACGTCGGTGACGCGGAAGCGGTAGAGACCGCGCGGGGCGGGTCCGCCGAGGCGGCGGCCGTCGGCCGCCGCGAACGCGCTGTTGTGGCAGGGGCAGAGGTAGACCGGCCCGTCCACCGGCCCCGTCTCCGCGATCACGTCGGCATGCAGGTCGGCGGGGTCGCCGACGAAGTCGACCTCGCACTGCTCGTGCGGACAGACGGCGCACACGGCGCGGAAGCGGTCCGGGGCGTCGTCAGCGTCCGAGATTCGCGTCACGAGGCCGGTGACGCGAATGGGCTGGTCGGGGTTGGCGGCGGTGGGCAGCGACACCGCGCGGGCCTGGAACCGGCGCGCGCGGCCGGGCGCGGCGAGGGCCTCGCGCGGCACCAGCACCGGCCGCGGCAGCGGGTGGTAGCGGAGAAACCGCCGCCGCTGCGCGCGGAGGCGGCGGCCGAGACCGCCGAGGACGAGCGCGATGGTGCCGAGGAACGTCCGGCGGGCGAGGAGCCAGGTCATGGGGCCATCTGCCCGCGTACCCAGGCGGCGAGGGTCTGCCACTCGCCGGCGTCCCGCGTCGTCCAGTGCTTGCCGCCGGCGTGCCAGTGGCTGCCGCCCGCGTCCTCCACCAGCGGGTTCGCCAGCAGCACGCTCGCCATCGGCTCGCCCGGCACCACCAGGCGCTGCACCCGCTCGAAGTTGCGGAACGACTGCTCCTCGTCCCAGGTCTCCCGACCCGGCGGCAGCGGCTCCAGGAACGCGTTGCCGCCGCCGCTCGAATGGCAGGCGACGCAGCGCGCGTTGCCGGGGCGCCGGTTCAGGAAGATCGGCTCCACGTGGTCGCGGTAGAAGCCGAAGTCGAGGGCGGTCGCGGTCGTGTTCACCCAGCGGGCGAGGGCCTGCCACTCCTCGTCGTCCTGCGAGTCCCAGTGCTTGCCGCCGGCGTGCCAGTGACTGCCGCCCGCGTCCTCCGCCAGCGGGTTCACCAGCAGCACGCTCGCCATCGGCTCGCCCGGCGCCACCAGGCGCTGCACCCGCTCGAAGTTGCGGAACGACTGCTCCTCGTCCCAGGTGTCCCGGCCCGGCGGCAGCGGCTCCAGGAAGGCGTTGCCGCCGCCGGTCGAATGGCAGACGACGCAGCGGGCGTTCCCCGGCCGGCGGTTCAGGAAGACGGGCTCGACCGTCTCGAGGTAGAGGTCGAAGTCGAGACCGAGCAGCGTCTCGCCCGACGACTGCGCCGACGCCGGTGTCGCGGCGAAGAGGGTGACGACCGCGAGGACAGCGGCGACCGCGAGCCCCGCGGTGCATGCGATGAACGGCGTCCTTGCGAACATGGCGCGAGCACTCCTTCCGAAGAGGACGGCCGGCGTCCGGCAAGGGACGGCCGGCCCTCCTGAACGATGGCCGGCGCGCGGTCCCCTGTCGACCCGCCGACCCGGCCCCGGATGCGAGACAGATCGTCTTCTACTGATCCAACGGCAGCCCCGGCAGCCTGGCCGTGATGTTCCGCTTCGGAACCTGGCCGACCTGAATCACCTCGACCTCCTCGCGGGCCGCGACGTCGACCACCGACACGGTGTTCGAGTGGGCGTTCGCGACGTAGAGGTACTTGCTGTCCGGCGTGAACGTCAGCCAGTCGGGCACGACGCCCACCTTCACCCCGCCGAGCGGCTCGAGGTCGGGCAGCGAGTAGGCGTAGACGCTGCCGTTGATCTTGCTCGTCGACCAGATCGTCGTGCCGTCCGGCGTCATCTTGATGCCGTGGGCGGGGGCGCCCTGGATGCCGTAGGTGTTGCGCTCGGCCACGGGAATGTCCGGCTGGACGATGCGGCGGACCTCGCGGCGCTTCTCCCAGTCGACCACCGCGAACCCGTGCAGGTTGGTGATCTGCACGTACATGTTCTTCGTCGACCCGTCGGGGTTGGTGTCGAAGGTGAACGGCCGCACGCCGCCCTCGAAGTGGAAAGCGAAGACCGGCCGCTCGAGCTCGGTGTCGATCACCGTCGCGCTCGACCCGCCGATCGAGCCGGCGACGACGTACTTGCTGTCGGGCGTCATGAAGGTGTTGTGCACGCCGCGCAGGATGCGGATGAAGTCGACGTGCTCCTCGGCCACGGTGTCGATGACGTCGACGCCGCCGCCCACCCCCCGGATGGCCACGTAGACCCGCTCGCCGTTGGCGTGGATGGCGACGTTGTTCGGCCGTCCGCTCAGCGGAATCGACTTGCGGACCTTCAAGGTCTTCGTGTCGACGATGTCGAGCGCGTGCGTCGACTCGTTGCTCAGGTAGAGCCGGCTGCCGTCGGGCGCGGCGGCGACCCCGTGGATCACCTCGACCCCGGTGATCTCGGCCACGATGGCGTTCGTCGCCGGATCGATCAGATGGACGTTGTCGCCGGCGGCGTTGGTCTGGACGATGTAGACGTCGTCGTCGTTCGCGGCCACCGGCGGGGGCAGCAGGGCGGCGGCGACGGCGAGAGCGGCGAGAACCGGCAGCGGACGAAGCGGGCGACGGTCACGCGCCCGCGGAGCGGCAGATGTCATGGCGAGCCTCCTGCAACGGGACTGTAGCGCGACGCCGCGCGACCGTCCACCGCCGCCGGGCACCGCGAATCGCGCTCCGGGTCAGTCGTCATCGGCCGTAGCGCCTCGACCGCGAGACGACGCGATGAGCCGGTTTCCTCGGTCCCAGGACCTCAGACACGCTGCTCGCGTGCGTTGCGAAAACGCGGCGTTTCCCTCCAAGGTTTGACCGTCTCGGCTCCGGTATGTCGGAACGGAGTCCGTCAATCCGCCTGCAGCAGATGGTGGTACTCCAGCGCCGCGCCGAGGGCCATCGCGCCGCCGCGGTCGTCGGCGCCGTTGACGGCGGGGCGGTCGAGATAGTGCCGCCGGGTCGGACCCGCCCCGGTGCCGATGCAGACGTCGACCAGGGCGCCGTCGTCCGCCACGTGGGCGAGGAGCGCGCGCCACGCCCGGTCGACGGCCGGCCGATACGATTCGTCGAGCCAGCCGAGCCGGAGGCCGCGGGCCATCGCGGTCAGGGTCATCGCGGTGACGCTGGCCTCGCGGTAGCTGCCGGGCTCGTCGACGACCTGGCGCCACATCCCGTCCGGCGCCTGTTCGGCGCGCATCGCGGCCAGGTGCCGGCGGTGAACGTCGAGCACCGCCGCCCGATCCGGATGGTCCGGCGGCAGGACGTTCAGGAGCTCCGACAGGCCGAGGGCGCCGAACCCGTTGCCGCGGCCCCAGGCGGTGGGGGCGCCGGCGTCGTGGTGGAAGAGCCCGTCCGGCTGCTGCAGGCGCGCCGCGTAGGCGGTGACGAGGCGGACGGCGGCGGCGAGGCCGTCGGGGTCGCCGGCGCGGACGGCGGCGATGGTGCCGAGGAAGAAGTCGTCGCTCCAGCCCGAGCCGTAACGGGGAACCCCCGGCGCGGTCTCCGCCCGCGCAAGGGCCACCCCCTCGGCGGCAAACCGGGCCGCCGCGTCGCGGTCGCCGCCGGGCGACTGCGCCAGCTCGCTGAAGATCATCGTCCCCGCCACCGCCGCGAAGCCGATGCGGTCGCCGAACAGCGGCCGGTCGCCGGAGAGCCACGGGCGCACCTCGGCCAGGACCTTGTCGCGCAGCGACGCGTCGCCGTCGAGCGCGGCGAGCCGCAGGGAATGCACCCACGCGAGGGCGGGGATGTAGCTGATGCTCGGCGTGCCGGGATACCGCCGCGCGAGCACGCGCGCCACCGCCAGCGGCTCGCGCGCCACCCGGCCCGCCAGGGTGTCGCGCAACGGAGACGCGCGGTCCCGCGCGCCGGCCAGCACCTCGCGCATGACCGCCGACCCGTCGGATGCGCGGGCGGTCACCAGCATCGTGTCGACGGGACCGAGGCCCGGCTGGCTCGCCGGATCCGCCATCGCCGCGGCCAGCGACCCCGCAGGTATCCCGTCGTCCCCGCTGCTCGCGCCGCTCTCGCCGGCGGAGCGCGAGCGAATGCGCAACGCGTCCCCGGCGTGGACCTCCACCACCAGGTCCGGGGCCTGGTAGGTGACCCACCGCCAGACGTAACGGCTCTCGGGCCGATCGGGGTCGTCGAAGAACCCGCCGGCCGGCGGGAACCCGCCCGATCGACTCGGACCGTCCGGCGACGGCTGGGCCATCGGGAGCGCGCTCACCGTCCACCGCGCGCGCTCCTCTTCGGACGCCTCGGTCTTGAACCACCGCATCGCGTCGAGCACGATGCGGGCCGCGGCGTCCGCATCGCCGTCGAGCCCGCCGACGAGCACCAGGCGGCGCTCGGACCGCGCTGCGTCGAAGGGCGACGGGTCCTCGAGGGTGAGCAGGGGCGTCTCGTCGCGGGTCACCCCGGCCGCGCTCACGATGCGCGGCTCGCCCGGGAGTGCCGCGAGGGCGTCGAGCGCCGCCCGCAGATCCTCCGTCCCGACCGCCCGCGCCTGGGCCGCGGCGGTGCTCGCGCCCTGCCGCGCGGGCGCCGCTCCGGTCTCGGCGCAGCACGCGGTCCCGCCACCGGCTCCCGGCCCGAGCGTCAGCCCTGCCGCGATGACCGCCGCGGCGGCCCACCGCACCCCACGCCTCGCCTGCAGCGCCGCACCCATCGTCAGTCTCCCCCCAGCCCGCATCGTCAGTCTCCCGCCAGCCAGAACATGCACCCGGGACCCGAATCCTCGCCGGTGAGTATCTCCGAGACGACCTCCAGGGTCTCGAGGTCGATCACCGCCACCCGGTCCCCGCCCCGCAGCGCGGCGAAGGCCACCGCGCCGTCGGGCCGCACCAGCAGCGCGTTCGGAGCGAGGTCGAGCCGCGCGACCTCCGTCCGCGCCGCCGCGTCCATGACGACCACGCTCGTGGCCGAGTCCGAGATGAGCACCCGCGCGCCGTCCGGCGTGAAGGCGAGCCGGTTCGGGTCCGTCAGACCCAGCTCGAGCCGCTCGGTGACCGCCCTCGCGGCGACGTCGATGATCGACACCCCGCCGTCGTTGCGGGTGGCCGTCCACAGCTCCGCGCCGTCCGGCGAGAGGTCGATCCCCTCGGGATACTCGCCGCCGACGGGAATCGCGGTCACCTGCCAGTCGGGCGGCCCGGCCGCCGCGCCGTCGACCACGCTCACCGTGTTCGACTCCCGGTTCGCGGTGAAGACGGTGTCGCGGTCGCGGCTGAGGACGAGCATGTGGGTGCCGTCCTGCCCCAGCCCGAGCAGCCAGTCGACCTCGTCCGCCTCGGGATCGTAGCGGCCGATGGCCTTGAAGCCCTCCACCGTGAAGTACAGCCGGCCGCCGGCAAAGCGCACGTCGTGCGGCTCGCTGCCGCGCCCGACGTCCAGCCGGCGCAGCTCGGTCAGCGTCTCCAGGTCGATCACGGAGATGCCGTCGCTCGGGCTCGCCACGAACGCCAGCTTGCCGTCCGGCGACGCGGTCACCTCGTGGGGGCCGTTCACCGTGGGGACCTGGCCCAGCACCGTGCCCGCCGCCGGGTCCACCACCGCCAGGGCGCTGGCGTCCCGCAGCAGCACCAGCAGCCGCGCGTCCCGCGCGTCCTGGGCCGCGGCGACGCCGGCGAACGCCAGAAACGCGCCGACGCCGAGCATCGCCGTCCATCGCATCGCCTGTGTGAGTGCACGCACGGATCGCTCCTTTCCTCGATACCTCCGTGACGCTGCGGCGAGCCGGAGAGACGCAGCAGCGGGCGGTTCGGCCGGTCCGCACCATGATGGTCCGCGGGCTCGATAACCGCAAGGCCCACGTGGCAATGTGTGAAAAAGTGTGATACGGTATCATCTCATTCTGGCTCGAAAATACGACCTTTTTCGCTCGCCGATCATTTTCTGTGATTGCCGGGTGTCGACCCCGATACAGGAGGAGGGCTACCCCTTGCCTCGGGAGCACCCACTGTCTCGCATCCCCGCTCCCTTGCCGGCGCTCACGACCGCGGAGCTCGAAGAACACCCCCCGCCTCGAACGACCATGCCCTTGCCGGGTTTCCCAGCCCTGGAACTCTCAGAACTTCCCGGGCCGCACGTTGGCGGTCCCTTGCTGGAGTTTCCGGTCCCGGAGCTCGGTTCAGGAGCATGATGCCGCGCCATCTACACATACCGTTTCTGTCCATCGGGTCCCGCCGTCGTCTCGTCGTCGCCCTCGTCGTCACGCTCTTGGCCCTGCTGTCCCTGACCGCCTCGCGCGTCCACGCCCAGGAAAACAAGATCCCTGACCATCCCTGGCATGACGACGGCATCGGCAGAGTCGAGGTCGTGGAGGTAGACGCTCCGGGAATTAGTTGCCCGCCGAACTCGACACCGGGGACCACCTCGGGGCTCAGTCTGACCCTGGACGAGGGAGAAACCGCCCGCTATTGCCTGAGGCTGACGAAGCCACCCGTTCCGGTCCCTCCGGAAGAGGAAGACGATGGTAACTGGTGGGTCATGCTCCGCCTCAGCGTTGACGGAATGCCCACCAGCGGCGACGGCGACAAGTTCCAGTTGGTCCCGTCGGTCGGATGGCAGTTCACCGCGGCCGACAACGACTGGAACCGGTGGCGATCGGTCAGCATAGAGGCGCTTCAGGACGACGATGACAATGGTCACCGGCTGACCATTAGCCATGAGGTGTGGGACAGCCATACCAACTGCCCTTACCTGGGAAACGAAGTCGGATTGCAGGTCTTCGACGACGAAGGACCCAATGCCAGGCTCCCCGCCCTGACCATCGAGGACGTGACGGTGAACGAGGGCGACCGCGCCGATTTCACGGTCAGGCTGACCAAGTCCAGCACCGGAACGGTGACGGTGGACTACGAGACGGTGGACGGTACCGCGCAGGCCGGCTCGGACTACACGTCCATACAGAGGACCACGCTCGAGTTCACGGCAGGCCAGACGCTCAAGTCGATCTCGGTGCAGACGACGGAGGACACCACCCCCGAGCAGGCCGAGGCCTTCACGGTGAGGCTCAGTAACCAATCCGGGGCGAGCTTGGCCAGGCCGACCGCGACGGGCACCATCGAGGACGACGACGTCCGCGGGGAGGTCACCATCAGCGACGTCACGGTGGAAGAGGGCGAGGACGCCGTGTTCACGATCTCGCTGAGCAGCGGCGGCAGCCAGTCGATCACGGTGGCCTACGCGGCGGCGAATGGAACCGCGGTGGCGCCCTCGGACTATTCCCCGGCGTCCGGAACCCTTGAGCTCAACCCCGGCGGCTCGCAGACGATCACGGTGGAGACCACGGAAGACACCACGCCGGAGCCGACCGAGACGTTCAGCGTCACCCTCACCGACAACGCCGACAACTCGTTCCTGGCGGCCGCGACCGGCACCATCGAGGACGACGACGTCCGCGGGGAGGTCACCATCAGCGACGTCACGGTGGAAGAGGGCGAGGACGCCGTGTTCACGGTCTCGCTGAGCAGCGGCGGCAGCCAGTCGATCACGGTGGCCTACGCGGCGGCGAATGGAACCGCGGTGGCGCCCTCGGACTATTCCCCGGCGTCCGGAACCCTTGAGCTCAACCCCGGCGGCTCGCAGACGATCACGGTGGAGACCACGGAAGACACCACGCCGGAGCCGACCGAGACGTTCAGCGTCACCCTCACCGACAACGCCGACAACTCGTTCCTGGCGGCCGCGACCGGCACCATCAACGACGACGACGTCCGCGGGGACGTCACCATCGGCGACGTGACGGTGGAAGAGGGCCAGGACGCCGTGTTCACGGTCTCGCTGAGCAGTGGCGGCAGCCAGTCGATCACGGTGGCCTACGCGGCGGCGAATGGAACCGCGGTGGCGCCCTCGGACTATTCCCCGGCGTCCGGAACCCGTGTGCTCAACCCCGGCGGCTCGCAGACGATCACGGTGGAGACCACGGAAGACACCACGCCGGAGCCGACCGAGACGTTCAGCGTCACCCTCACCGACAACGCCGACAACTCGTTCCTGGCGGCCGCGACCGGCACCATCAACGACGACGACGTCCGCGGGGAGGTCACCATCAGCGACGTCACGGTGGAAGAGGGCGAGGACGCCGTGTTCACGATCTCGCTGAGCAGCGGCGGCAGCCAGTCGATCACGGTGGCCTACGCGGCGGCGAATGGAACCGCGGTGGCGCCCTCGGACTATTCCCCGGCGTCCGGAACCCTTGAGCTCAACCCCGGCGGCTCGCAGACGATCACGGTGGAGACCACGGAAGACACCACGCCGGAGCCGACCGAGACGTTCAGCGTCACCCTCACCGACAACGCCGACAACTCGTTCCTGGCGGCCGCGACCGGCACCATCAACGACGACGACGACGACGGCGGGAACGGCGGCGGCAATGGCGGCGGCAATGGCGGCGGCAATGGCGGCGGCAATGGCGGCGGCGGTGGCGGCGGTGGCGGCGGTGGCGGCGGCGGCGGCGGCGGCGGCGGCGGCGGTGGTGGTGGTGGTGGTGGTGGTGGTGGTGGTGGTGGTGGCACCGAGCCGACCCTGTCCGTCGCGGACGCCGCAGCGAACGAGGGTGACCCTGCCGGGTTCATCGTCACCCTGAGCACCAGCAGCACCCGCACCGTGACCGTGGACTACGCCACCACGGGCGGTACCGCCGAGGAAGGCGCCGACTACAGCGCAACCTCGGGCACCTTGGAGTTCGCCCCCGGAGAGGACTCCAAGACGATTCCCGTGCCCACCCTCCAAGACGAAATCGATGAGGGGAACGAGACCTTCACCCTCGACCTCAGCAACCCCGACGGCGCGACCATCCAGGACGGCACCGCCACCGGCACCATCAACGACGACGACGAGCCGCCTGCCATCGTCATCGCCGACGCCGAGGCGGAGGAGGGAGAGACCGCCGAGTTCACCGTCACCCTGAGCGCCATCACCTCCCGAACCGTGGCCGTGGACTACGCCACCGCGGGTGTCACCGCCGAGGAAGGCGCCGACTACACCGCAACCTCGGGCACCCTGACGTTCGCCCCCGGCGAGGACGTCAAGACGATTCCCGTGCCCACCCTCGAAGACGAAATCGACGAGGAGAACGAGACCTTCACCATCAATCTCAGCAACCCCGACGGCGCGACCATCCAGGACGGCACCGCCACCGGCACCATCAACGACGACGACGAGCCGCCTGCCATCGTCATCGCCGACGCCGAGGCGGAGGAGGGAGAGACCGCCGAGTTCACCGTCACCCTGAGCGCCATCACCTCCCGAACCGTGACCGTGGACTACGCCACCGCGGGTGTCACCGCCGAGGAAGGCGCCGACTACACGGCAACCTCCGGCACCCTCACGTTCGCCCCCGGCGAGGACTCCAAGACAATTCCCGTGCCCACCCTCGAAGACGAAATCGACGAGGAGAACGAGACCCTCACCATCAACCTCAGCAACCCCGACGGCGCGACCATCCAGGACGGCACCGCCACCGGCACCATCAACGACGACGACGAGCCGCCTGCCATCGTCATCGCCGACGCCGAGGCGGAGGAGGGAGAGACCGCCGAGTTCGCCGTCACCCTGAGCGCCATCACCTCCCGAACCGTGACCGTGGACTACGCCACCGCGGGTGTCACCGCCGAGGAAGGCGCCGACTACACGGCAACCTTCGGCACCCTCACGTTCGCCCCCGGCGAGGACGCCCAGACGATTGCCGTGTCCACCCGCGAAGACGAGGTCGACGAGCGGGACGAGACCTTCACCCTCGACTTCAGCAACCCCGGCGGCGCGACCATCCAGGACGGCACCGCCACCGGCACCATCAACGACGACGACGAGCCCCTGCTCTCCATCGCCGACGCCGAGGCGAAAGAGGGCGACGCGGCCGAGTTCCTGGTGACGCTGTGGCCGGCGGGCGACGAGACGGTGACCGTGTCGTTCCACACGGTCGACGGGACGGCGGTGGCGGGACTCGACTACACGTCCGCCATGGGGACGTTGCGCTTCGAGCCGGGCGAAACCAGCGCGACGGTCGCCGTGCCGACGCTGACCGACGAGCTCGCGGATGGCACCGAGCGGTTCACGCTGGAACTGAGCGACCCCGTGGAAGGGACGGTTGGGGATGGGACCGGGGTGGGAACCATTACCGATGATCACGCGGCTCGAATCGGTGCCGTCAACCGCATCATCCTGCCGGAGGTGGGGCGGGCGCTCGCCTTCAACGCGGTCACGTGCCGCTTCGACCGGCCCCTCTCGACGACGCCGGCCGGTAACGGGACGCGACGCTCGGCTGGACGGCTGTCGCTGTCCCAAGCGTTGCTCGCCGGTCGACGGAGCTCGCCCACCGACCCGCGGAGCTCGCCAGCCGGCCCATGGCCCTCGCCAGCCGACCCGTGGAGCCCGCCCGCCCGCGCGCCGTTGACGCTGGAGCAGGCCCTTGGGAACTCGTCGTTCCTCATGCCCTCGACCACCGGGCAGGGCGGCGCGGGCCGTTACACGGCCTGGGGCTGCGCGGACTACCGCCGCCTGGCCGGCAGCCGGAATGGACCGCTTTCCTGGAACGGGGCGGCGTTCAACGCCCAGATCGGTGCCGACGTAGCCCTCGGCTCCAACACGCTGGCCGGCGTGGCCGTATCGCGGTCCAGGAGCTCGTTCGCCTACACCGGGCTCGGTGGAGACGCCGACGACGTCGGCACGAACATGCTGCGGCTGACCGGGGTCAATCCCTATATCGCCTGGTCGGTCACGCCCCAGCTGGACGTTTGGGGGACGGTCGGTCACGCCTGGGGCGAGCTTCAGATCGACGACAACCTCGGCGCGGGGTCGCTGATGAGCGCGGCAACGCTGAACGCCGGGACGGTCGGCATCAACGGCCGGCTGCTCGCGCGCGGCGGGACGACGTTGCGGCTCCGGGGCGAGGGGGGGCTGGCGCACCTCGGCGTCGTGGGCGACGGGAGTACGTTGGGCGCGCTGGGGTTGGACATGCGGCGGGTGCGCCTTAGCACGGAAGCCAGCTACGAGCACGTGTTCCCCTCCGCCACTCTCACCCCGTGGGGCGAGCTGGGCCTGCGCCACGACGGCGGCGACGGGGAGACCGGCGCCGGCCTCGAGGTCCGGGGGGGCCTGCGCTACCGGGACGTGCCGCACGGGCTGACTATCGAGGGCTACGGCCGCCGGCTGGTGGTGCACGAGGGCGCGGTGCGGGAATCGGGTTTCGGCCTGGTGTTGCGCGTGGATCCGGGGGAGTCCGGCCTCGGCCCGTCCATGAGCGTGACCCCGGCCTGGGGCGCGACCGCGAGCGGCGTACAACAGCTGTGGGAGCGCGGCGCGAACGCCTTCATGGCGTACGACACGCCCGGCTCGCGCATGAACGCTCGGTTCGCCTACGGCTTCCCCGCCCTTCGGGGCGAGGGCCTCCTGACCTCGTTCGCGGCGGTGAGCCTCGCCCGCGAGACGGGACAGGGCTACGGGCTCGGCGCGACTCTCGCGGTGGGCCGCGCGGCGACCGTGAGCCTCGAGGCCGAACGCCGCCGGCACCTTGCGGGCCGGCCGATCTACGCGGTCATGCTGCGCGGCATGCTGCAGTTCTGACGAGGCTCGGCCTCCACCCCCTTGGTTCCTGCGCGCCGGAGCGCGCCCGCAGGTTGGTCCTGTTGCCGCCGGGCGCTTTCACGTAGAATCAAGGCCAGCGCGGGAAGGATTCCCCGCCCCCGAGAAGGGTTCCAGCGAGGAGATCGACATGTGTGATGAGAGAACCGATGCCGACAACACGAAGTACCTGCGCGCGCGGGAGATGACCCGCCGGCAGTTCGGGGCCGTATCCGCCGGAGCCGGATTGGCGATGCTGCTGCCCCGGGCCGCGAACGCCCAGGCCGTCACCGAGTCCGAGGTCGACGTCACGACCCCCGACGGCGTGGCGGACAGCTACTTCGTGCATCCCGCGAGCGGCGCCCATCCCGGCGTCCTGATCTGGCCCGACGCCTTCGGTCTGCGGCCCGCGAAGCGGCAGATGGCGAAGCGGCTCGCGGAGTCCGGCTACTCGGTCCTGGTGGTCAACCAGTACTACCGCTCCCAGCGGGCGCCCATCACGGACAGCACGGATTTCGGCTCACTGCGCGACGTCCTCATGCCGCTGATGGGGACGCTGAACGCGGAGACCCACATGAGCGATGCGAGGGCCTTCGTGAGCTTCCTCGACAGCCAGTCGTCGGTGGACGGCAACCGGAAGATGGGGACGATGGGCTACTGCATGGGCGGTCCCATCACCATGCGCACGGCGGCCGCCGTGCCCGACCGCATCGGCGCCGGCGCCTCGTTCCACGGCGGCGGCCTCGTGACCGATCAGCCGGACAGCCCCCACCTGCTGGTGCCGCAGATGACGGCGCACTACCTGTTCGCGATCGCCGCCAACGACGACGAGAACCAGCCCGAGGCGAAGGACGTCCTGCGCGACGCGTTCGACGAGGCCGGGTTGCCGGCCGAGATCGAAGTGTACGAGGGCGCGCTGCACGGCTGGTGCCCGCCGGACTCCCAGGTGTACTTCGAGGCGCAGGCGGAACGGGCGTGGAGCCGTCTCCTCGCCCTGTTCGAGAGCGCGCTCGCGTAACGCGCGCGCGGAACCCATCGCCGCGCGCCGGACACGCCGCAGCGACCGACTACGAGTCCACAGGAGGCTTCGAGCGCCGGGGGCAACTCCCCCCGCGCGCTCGGGGCCTCGCATCGCGCGTGGCCCGCTCCGGCGCCGTCCTGGCCCCCCAATTCGCTGTCTTCGGACATGAGCCGGCAACCGCCGCCGCGCATCGCAACCTGCCCGCTCTGCGAGGCGATGTGCGGCGTGCTGGTCGAGGTCCACGGCCCGCGTATCCGGTCGGTCCGCGGCGACCCCGACGATCCGTTCAGCCGCGGCTACATCTGTCCCAAGGCCGCAGCGCTCGCCGATCTGCACCACGACCCCGAACGCATTCGCACGCCCCTGATCCGCACAGGCTCCGACTGGCGAGAAGCCTCCTGGGAGGAGGCTCTGGATCGCGCCGCCGCCGGGCTGGCCCGCGTCCGCCGCCGGCACGGCCGTGATGCCGTCGGGCTCTACTACGGCAACCCCGTCGCCCACAACCTCGGGTTGCTGACCCACGGGCTCGCTTTCAGACGCGCCCTCCGGACGAGAAACGTCTACTCCGCGAGCTCCGCCGATCAGCTTCCGCAGATGCTGGCGGCCCTGCGCATGTTCGGACACTTCGGCCTGATTCCGGTGCCGGACGTCGACCGCACCGACTTCCTCCTCATCATCGGCGCCAATCCCGTCGTGTCCAACGGGAGCCTGATGAGCGCCCCCGACATGCGCCGCCGCATCGACCGCATCCGGGCGCGCGGGGGGCGGGTCGCCGTCGTCGACCCCCGCCGCACCGAGACCGCCGCGGCGGCCCACGAGCATCTCGCCATCCGGCCGGGCGCCGACGCCCTGCTGCTCGCGGCCATGCTGCAGGTGATCATCGCGCAGGGCTGGGCGCGCCTCGGCCGGCTCGCAGGCCGTGTCGAGCACTTCGACGCGCTTGCCGCGTTCGTCCGCGACCTGCCTCCCGAGCGCGTGGCCCGCCGCACCGGCATCCCCCCAACCGCCATACGCCGCCTCGCCGCCGCCTTCGCGCACGCCGAGCGGGCGGCCTGCTACGGCCGCGTGGGGCTCTGCACGCAGCGTTACGGAACCCTCGCGGCCTGGCTGCAGCAGGCCCTCAACCTCGTCACCGGCCGCCTCGACGAGATCGGGGGCATGCTGCTGCCGACGCCGGCCGTCGACGTCCTCGGTATTCTCGCCCGGCTGGGTTGGCGCGGCACGTTCGACCGGTGGCGGAGCCGCGCCCGCCGTCTGCCCGAGTTCGGCGGCGAGCTGCCGCTGGCCGCGCTGGCGGACGAAATCACGAGCCCGGGCCCGCGCTCGGTTCGCGCGCTGGTCACCGTGGCCGGCAATCCGGCGCTGTCGGCTCCCAACGGGCCCCGCCTCGAGCGCGCGCTCGAAACCCTGGATCACATGGTCGCGGTCGACCCGTACCTCAACGAGACGACGCGCCACGCCCACGTCCTGCTGCCGCCCGCGCCGCCCCTCGCGCGCGCGCACTACGACCTCGCCCTCAACGCCTTCGCCGTGCGCAACGTGGCGAAGTATGCCGAGCCCGTGGTCTCGCGGACATCCCGAGAGCTCCACGACTGGGAGATCCTGGCCGAGCTGGGGGGGCGCGCGCTCGCGCCGCGCCTGCTGCGCGGGCTGGTCACGCGGACCGCCCGGGCGCTCTCCCCCGACCGGCTCCTTGACCTGCTGCTGCGCGCCGGGCCGTACGGCCTGAGCCTCGCGAGGCTGCGCGCCGCGCCGCACGGCATCGATCTCGGTCCCCTGCAACCGGGCCGCGTCGCTGGCCGCATCGCCACCCCGGACGGCAGGGTCGACCTCGCCCCGGCGGAGTTCCTGCGCGAGGGGCGCAAACGGCTCGCCGCCGAGGCCGACGGCGAACCCGCCGACAGCCTGGTGCTGATCGGCAGGCGCCAATCGCGGAGCAACAACTCCTGGATGCACAACAGCCCGCGCCTGGTGAAGGGGCCTTCCCGGTGCACGCTGCTCGTCCATCCCGACGACGCCGCGTCTCGCCGGCTCGTCACCGGCGACCTCGCCGAGCTCGAGTCGGAGGCGGGCGCCGTGACCGTCGCGGTCGAGGTGACCGACACCGTGCGGCCCGGCGTCGTCTGCCTGCCGCACGGCTGGGGACACGACCGCGACGGCGTCCGTCTCAGCGTCGCGCGCGCGCACGCCGGCGCGAGCGCGAACGACGTGACGAGCCATCGCCACCTGGATACGCTGAGCGGCAACGCCGCCTTCAACGGCCTGCCCGTGACGGTGCGGCGCCGGTCCTGATCCGGGGACGGCCGCCCGGTTCATGGCCGGCGCGCCGTGTCCACGACGTTAAGAACGCGCAGATCTCCTTCATTGTCGTCCGGCGCAGAGCGTCATTCGCGTAGAATCAACGGCAGCGTGGGCAGAGACGGAGGCGAGGGGGGAACCTCGCCGACGACGCCCGGCCCCGCGCGCGAGGGAGACGACTCGGCGGCAGCTCACGGCCGTAGAGGCCAACAAAGGGGAATTGGCGAGAGATGATGACCAGACTGGCGCTCGTTCTGCTTGGATGTCTCGGGGCCGCCTGCGGCGCCCCCGAACCGGCCGCTCCGCCGGCCGAGACGGCCGCACCGGACAACGGCGCCGGCACGATCCTTCGTGTCGACCCCCGATTCGACGCGCTCGTGCCGGCCGACGCGCGCATCGAGAAGCTCGCCGAGGGCTACGTCTTCACCGAGGGCCCGGTCTGGGACCGCCGGGAATCGCGCCTGCTCTTCTCGGACGTGCGCGGGAATGGCGTCTACCAGTGGTCCGAGGTGGAGGGCACGAGACCGGTCATCGAACCGGTGTTCGAGGGCGACCGGAACGGCCTGCGGTCGGTCAGCTCCAACGGACTGACCCTCGACGCCGAGGGCCGTCTCGTCCTGTGCGAGCACGGCAACCGGCGCATCTCGCGCGTGGAGGCGGACGGCACCCGGACCACCCTGGTGGACAGCTACGAGGGCCGCCGGCTGAACAGCCCGAACGACGCGGCCTACGCGTCGAACGGCTGGCTCTACTTCACCGACCCGGGCTCGGCGCTCGAGGGGCGCGACGCGTCGCCGCTCCGGGAGCTCGACTTCAACGGCATCTACCGGTTGAGCCCCGACGGCGACCTCGAGCTGCTGTACATGGATCAGTCGCGCCCGAACGGCATCGCGCTGTCTCCGGACGAAACGACGCTCTACGTGGCGAACTCCGACCCGGAGCAGAAGGTGTGGATGGCCTACGATCTGGGCGAGGAAGGCGTCTCGAACCCGCGGGTGTTCTTCGACGTGACCGATCAGACCGCCGGGGGCGCCGCCGACGGCCTGAAGGTGGACAACGCCGGCAACCTCTTCGCCACGGGCCCGGGCGGGGTCTGGGTGATCGCCCCCGACGGCGCGCATCTCGGGACGATCATGCCCGAAGAGGTGCCCGCCAACGTAGCGTGGGGCGACGACGGCCGCACGCTCTACATGACCGCGCAAACCGGACTCTATCGGATCAGCCTGACCACCGAGGGCCCGATTCCGGGACCGTAGGCTCCGAGCAAGGCCGAGACGCGGGGGCGGCGTCACAGGAACGCCGCCCCCGGCAGACGCGCCGCGCGTTTGACAGAGCCGCCCGGCTGCGCGCCGGTCGAAGCGAGCCGACCGCCTATTCCGGCCGGTGCGGCAGCTGCTCCCAGTAGAGGTGGCCGCCCAGAATCTCGCCCTCCTCGGTCGTGCGGGGCCGCCCCCCGAGCCGCAGGACGTCGCCGTCGAGGTGGTAGAGCCGTTCGGCGTCCGTCACCCCCTCGACCGGCCGCGGTCTTCCTTCCTGGTGGTGGACGAGGTACTGCGGCTCCGCGTCGTCATGCACGGTGAACCGTCCGAAGTACCCGCCGTAGGACCGGTAGGCGGCCAGGGCCTCCTCCGGGGTGGGGGTCGCGCCGGCGTACGGCGTGCGTCCCTCGCGCGCCATCAGGTGCACCATCATGTGACCGGTGGGCGTGTAGATGATCAAGGAGCCGGCGCGGCCGTCGTTCCGCTGCCCGTGCCAGAACTCGCTGCCCCGCTGCTCGTAGCGGTCCGTGAACAGGAGCTGGCGGAAGCCGACGAAACGCTGCGCTTCCTCCGACAGCTCGGCGTCCGGCAACCGCTCCCAGACGACCTGGCGGGTGGCGTCGCCCTTCGTGCCGGCGGCGGTCGCGGGGGTGAGGATGAGCCGGTCGCCCTCGAGGTCGTAGAACCGCTTCGCGTCCACCTCGCCGCCGGGGTCCATCTGTCCGATCCGGTGATGGACCAGGAATCCCCCCTCCGCGTCCTCGTTGACGGAGAACGGGCCGAAGTACGCGGTATAGCCCTCGAGCGCCGCCTGCGCCTCCTCCGGCGTCGGCCCGCCGTCGTCGGCGAACGGCGGCCGGTCGAGCGGCATGACGTTCACCGCCATGTAGCCGGTGTCGCTGTAGGTGATGTAACCGAGCGAGTTGAAGTCGGGCAAGGGGACCCACGCGCCGTCATCGCCCTTGACATTGCGTCCGGCGAGCCGGTACGTCCCGACGATCGGGCCGCGCGGGAGGCCGCTTGGGACGGCCGCTTCTTCCACTTCCACGACCGGCGCCGCCGTCGACACGCTCTCCCCCGTGGGGAAGGGTATCTCGCCGCAACCGTTGAGCCCGAAGGGCAGACACACGGCGACGGCGACCATCAGTGCGATCCTGCGGTTCCCCATGATGCTTCTCCTGCGTGCGCGCGAGAACGGTTGCCTCCCGCGAGCTGCCGCAACAAACCGAGGCGACACACCCGCGGGCACGAGGTGGACAGAAGTACCGTCAGGACCGCCGGCGCCGCGCCGGGACCTGTCTCATTCAGCCGTCGGGACTCGTCTTCGCTTCACCATTCCAGAGTCAGACCGTTGCTGGAGGTGCTGACCTCCAGATCCCGCCACGTCAACGGCTCGAAGAACAACGACAACCCGAGAGCGGCGATCGCGATACCCACGACGCCCTCGTCGACGGTCCACTCGTTCTTCGTGAACCCCACCACGCCGCCGGCCGCCATCATCCCCGCGCCCAGAATGAACTGGCGGGTACGCTCGTTTCCGATCTGCCGGAGACGCTCCGGGTCGATCCGGTCAATCAACAGGCCCCCGGACGATCCAATCTGCCCCCCGGAGTCCTGCGAGGCAGCGGGCGCCTGGGCCGCTGCCGGCGCGGCGGAAAGGGAGACGAGAATGGCCCCGAGGCACACTGCAATAAGGGTTCGCATCCACTTCCTTTCGTGAAATCAACGGTAATTTTAGCAAAGTAACCGGAAATTGCACCAAGACAAGCGGACACGGCGCCAAAGTAGCCCGCGCAACTCCGCCGACCGGACCGGCGCCCCTGACCCCGGCGAGCGCGTCGCCCGGGGTGCCCCTCTAGGGCGACTCCGCCCCCGCCGTGTCCGCCGCCGGCCGCGAGAAGACCCACAGGGCGGCTCCCCGGTCCGGCGGGTTGCGGATCTCGGGCGCCAGCGCGGAGTACGCACGTGTGAGATATCCGCCACTTCCGACGATCACCGCGACGTACTGCCGCCCGTCGACGGCATACGTGATCGGCGGGGCGTTGGGCACCTCGCTGAGCCGCGTCGCCCAGAGCCGGTCGCCGGTACCCGCGTCGTAGGCGCTGATGCGCCGGTCGAGCGAGCCTGCGAACACCACCCCCCCGGCGGTGACGAGCGCGCCGGTGGTCTGCGGAGCGCGCTGCCGGGCGATCCAGGCGGTCTCGCCCGTCGCCAGGTTGACCGCCTCCAGCCGGCCGTACTGCCCGTCGCTCTCGGGACGCGGGCGCACCGTCCAGCGCACCCCGGTGCTCAGGCTGCCGCGTTCCCCCTCGCCCACGGGCACGAGGTCCATGCAGGCCTCGATGATCGGCACGTAGGCGACGTGGGTACGCGGGTCGTAGGCGGTCGGCGCCCAGCTCCGGCCGCCGCCGACGTGCGGGCAGAGCCGCTTGGTCTCGCCGTCGCCCGGAATCAGCGACGGGTCCTGGGTCTTCCGGCCCGTCGCCGGGTCGATGGCGGTGATGCCGGTCTGCAGGCCCAGGTCGAGCGACGATACATACCGGCCGGTCTTCGTCTCGACGAAGTCGAAGATCGCCTGCTTGCCGATGGTGACGACGACGCTGGCCGGCTCGCCGTCGACCGGCAGCTCCGCGATCTGGCGTTCGAAGGCCCAGTCGAGGTCCCACTGCCCGTTCGCCTGGTGCT
The DNA here is from genome assembly GCA_965215895.1 of Vicinamibacterales bacterium. Taxonomy (GTDB): domain Bacteria; phylum Acidobacteriota; class Vicinamibacteria; order Vicinamibacterales; family UBA8438; genus JAJEEA01. Next base: position 443,230 of record CBDCEY010000005.1, read on the forward strand.
GGAAGTGCCACGCCAGCTCGCCGGTGTCCGGGTTCAGGGCGAGGGTCGTGTCGAGATACAGCCCGTCGTTGTTGGTGCCCGCCGGCCCCACCGGATCGCGGAGGGGGGCGGTGTCGTAGGTGTTCCCCGTCCCGAACAACGCCAGGTTGTTCACCGGATCGTAGCTTCCCGGCACCCAGACCGACGCGCCGTTGCGCTCCCCGTGGGGGATGCCGTTCCAGGTATGCCCGCCCGGATCGTCGGGACCGGGAATGGTGCCGAAGCGCCACGCCTCCTCGCCGGTCTCGACGTCGAGCGCGACGACGTAGTTGCCGCCCTCGTGCCGGCCGGTGGTGCCCACCATGACCTTCCCGCGCGCCACCAGGGTGCCCCCGGTCATCCGCAGGCCCGCGTCGAGATCGCCGACCGGCTGATCCCAGATGACGTCGCCGGTCTTCGCGGCGAGGGCGACGACGTGGGCGTCCGAGGTGGGGACGAAGAGGCGGTCGCCGTAGATCGACAGGCCGCGCTTGAGGCTCGGCGAGACGTCGCGGGGCAGACGGCGGGAGTACTGCCACAGGAAGTCGCCGGTCGCGGCGTCCAGGGCCTGGACCCGATCGCCGTAGCCGTGCACGAAGAGGACGCCGTCGTGCACGATCGGCGTCGACTCGTTGGGACCGCTGGGCAACGCCCAGGACCACGCCACGCGCAGGTCCGCCACGTTGCCGGCATCGATCTCATCGAGGGGGCTGAAGCCGTAGGCGCCGTAGGTCCGCCGCCACAGGAGCCAGTCGTCCGCGGGGGGATCGTGCAGCATCGCGTCGGTGACGGGCTCCATCACGTCGAGCGGATTCCACGGGGCCGGCCACGGGGGCAGCGCCGCGCCCGGCGAGAGGCCGCCGCCCTGCGAGATCCACCCGGGGGCCAGCCCCGCGAGCAGGTCGGGGTCGGCCGGCAGCGCTTCGCCGCTCGCCTCGACCCCGTTCTCCTGCAGGATGAGCGCGACGAGCTGCGCATAGGTCTCGTCGTCGAGGGCCCCGGGACGATCCTCCGGCATCGTGGCGGCGGTGAGCGTGAACAGCGCCTCCACCGACCGCGGGAGCCACGTCTCGCGGAAGACGGCGCCCCGGAGCGGCGGGGCGAACGGACCGTCGTCCAGGCTCGCGCCGTGGCAGGACGCACAGTACTGGGCATAGGCGGCGAACCCGGCATCCGCCTGCTCGGCGGTATAGGTGGCAGGCTCGCGCCGCGGCTGGGCCTGCCCCGCCGCGGCGCCCGCGGGAGCCGACAGCAGCAGCAGCCCGATGCAGAGGGCCGTGCGCCAAAGATCCCCACCGAGTCCCACTTTCTGCGGGCGTCGTCCGGGAACGGGTTCAGGCGCATGAGTGCCGCGCGTTTCCGCCGCGCGCGGCGTGCGCCGCGCCGTCGACCGATGTCCAGCCATCATGAGTGCTACCTCGGAAGCTCCGTGGGGTCGCGGCCGTCCCGCGGGGCGCCGGTGCCCGACGAGCCGAGGAACAGCTTGCTGCCGTCGGCGAAGGTCACGTCGCGGCCGTTGGCCTTGTTCGACCCGTCCTTGGACCGGAACCCCTGGACGAACACCTCGGTGCCGGCCAGCAGCGACCGCCTGGTGAACCCGCGCCGGAGCAGCGAGGTCGGCGGCCCGCCCTCGATCATCCAGCGCTGCGCGGAGCCGTCCTCCTGCGCCACGTCGATGTGGATCCAGGTGTGCGGGTTGACCCACTCCATTCTGACGACGGTGCCCGTCAACTCGATTGGGCTGCTCGCGTCGAACTCCGCCGCGAACGCGTGGTGGGCCAGCGCCTGCGCGCCGGCCCCGGCCACGAGCCCTCCGATCCCGACCATCAAGACTGCTGCTCGTGCTCGCATTTCCGCCCTCCTCTCGGCGCCCTGGCCCGGAACTCCCAGCCCGGCAAGCGTCGCCTTGCGGCTCCGCCTGCCGCCCAACCAATCCTCTCCGCGCCGTTCTACGGCGCAGGCTCCTAGCGGCCTTCCTGCTGCGAGGCCTCCCACGCGGCAAGCTGCGCCTTCTTTTCGTCCAGCTCGCGGCTGCGGATGCCCGCCTCGCGCGCCGCCTCGTCCAGCGCCCACTGCCGATCGACCTGTGCGCCGCGAATGGCGTTCACCATCCCGTAGTTGTGCTCGTGACAGGCGTACTCGAAGAGCCGGTCCTGGTTGCCGCCGGTCGCCCACGGATCGAGCGTGAAGTAGTTGACGGCGCTGAAGGAACGCACGAACACGGTCGGATCTTCGACCGTGTAGCGATACTCCAGGGTCTCGCCGTCGATACGGCGGAAACGCTCCGTGAGGCGCAGCGTCTCGCCGGTGCCCGGGTAGTAGTGAACGTGCGCCGACCCGCCGAACGGCCCCCCGTGCGCCGGCACGACGGTCTTCACGGTGTTCTTGAAGTTGGCGGTCTCGACGACCAGCGTGTCGCCGTCCCAGCGGCCGCGCGAATCGCCGTTCCACTGGCGAATGGCCGATCCCAACGGTCCCGGCCCGTCCCCGTCCCCGGTGCCCACGGGGATGATGCGCACATAGTTGTAGGGCATCACGATGCTCACGTAGCCGGGCGTCTGCACGATCTCCTTGAGCGGCTGCTGGCTGCTCCCCAGCATCTCTCCGGGCAGGCCGTTTCGGGTGATGCACCGCTCGGACAATCCGCGGTCTTCCCAGTCGTCGGCCTGACTGCGCAAGCGCCGCGCCGCCTCGCGCGCCTCCCAGATGGCGAGGGCGTCGCGGGTCAGCGACGGCATGCGCCCGTCAGGGGGATCGGCGATCTGCGACGTGCGCAGGGAGAATCCGGGCGAGGTCGGGTCGGCGCTCCAGAACGCGTTGTACTCGGCGCCGGCGATGCGGTAGCCGGGCCGTCCGTCGTCCGGCGCGTCGGACCGGGCATAGCGCTGCACGTCCTGCTCCACCAGCTCCTGGGCGACCGCGTCATCGTCGTCGTCGCTCACGACCCGGCGCAACCCGAGGCGCTCCCGCTCGGCCGCCTCCTCCTCGGTCATGAACTCCCGCATGCCGAACTCGGCCGGACGTTCGAACGGAGTGTAGGTCCGGGTATCCCACATGCCCTGCAGATCCGGATCGCCCCACGCGGTCCGCGGCGCCGTGTAGGCCCCCTGGCCGGGGTCCTGGGACTGCCCGGCCCACGCCGGCGCCGTCGATACGACCGCGAGCGCAATCGCCGCGCCAACCAGCACGCACCCTCGAACTTTCACCGTCCACCTCCTTCCGGGTCGACGAGGCCCCCGTACACGTATTCCTCGGCGAGGTCCACGCACTTGAACTCCAGCAGCCGCAGGTCGTCCTCGACGCGGCGGTACAGCGGCAGCCGGATCGTCCAGTGGCGGGTGAAGACCTCGGGATCTTCGATCGTCGCTTCGTACATCAGGTGATAGGGGCTGATGGGCGTATACCGTTCCACCACCTTCATGGCCGCGCTGTGGTGGTTCCCGGCCCGGTCGAACCAGGCCAGATCGTTGAATCCGGCCACCTCCACCACCAGCGTATCCCCGTCCCAGCGCCCGTTCGACCACCCCATCCAGCTGTCGACCGGCGCTTCGCTGGACCCGCCCAGGGGAATGGTGCGGCTGGCGCTCGCGAACTGGTAGGCGATGATCACCCTCTCGGTGCTCTGGACGATCTGGAACGGAAACGGCATGTAGGTGGCGCGCGGCACCCCCGGCAGGTAGCACTTCGCCTCGGGGTCGCCGACCGTATTCACGTTGTCGGGATCGACCGCCAACCGCCGCTCGAGGTTCTCCCTCTTCCTGGCCAGCGCCTCCGGCCGATAGGGGATCTCGTTGCCCACGACCACCCCCTGCCCGGGCGGCTGCGCCCCCCAGACCCCGAGCAATCGGGGGAACGGCCCGGCCTCCGCGCCGTGGTCCTGCAGGTCCCAGTTGGCGGTGGTGAACGCCTGCCAGATTCCGCCGAGATTGGGATTGGACGTTCCCGGCAGACGGGGCGCCACGTACTCCTCGGTCTGGGCCGCGGCGGTCGACGGCGAGAGACCCACAGCCGTCCCCACGGCGGCCGCCACGAGAACCCACGTCGATATCCCAGCGATGCCCCTGAACCGGGTGCCCATCAAGGCCTCCTCTCGATCTTCGCTGTCAAACCCTGCGTCAGGGCTGTTATACACCCGTCGGTTCTCCTGCGTGCGCTTTTTTGCCTCCGCGCAAGGATGCCGCCCCTTCGCCCCGCGTTCACCACCGGCATCGGCGCGGGGTCGACGGCATGCGATAATGCGCCTGCTTTCTGCCGTTCACCCACCAACGAGAGACGTAACGGCGCCCCGCCCGCGCGGCGCCCGGGAGCTTCGACATGACATGTCACCGTGAGATCCGCGTACATTCGCACCGGGCGCTCCTGCTCGCCGCGATCCTGTGCACCGCCAATCCGCTGTACGGTCAGGAACCCATCGCCGTCGGCGACATGAGCGCGCCGGAGTCGGCCCTCCACGACCCGGAGGCGGACGTCTACCTGGTGTCGAACATCAACGGCGGGCCGGGCGACCGGGACGACAACGGGTTCATCTCGCGCGTGTCGCCGGACGGGCAGGTCCTCGACCTGAAATGGATAGACGGCGCCGATCCGGGTGTGACGCTGCACGCCCCCAAGGGCAGCGCCGTCTACGGGAACCTCTTCTACGTGGCGGACATCGACGTCGTCCGCCGGTTCGACCGGACCTCCGGCGCGCCGCTCGGAGCGTGGGCAGTGCCGAACGCCGGCTTCCTGAACGACGTCGCCGTCGGCGCCGACGGGACCGTCTACGTCACCGATACCGGCATCGCCATCACCGCGCAGGGGTTCTCGCCGACCGGCACCGCCGCCATCTACCGGTTCGATGCCGGCGGCGAGGCCCGGGCGATCGCGCAAGGCGAGGCGCTGGCCCTGCCCAACGGCATCATCGACACCCCGCAGGGCCTCGTGATGGTCCCGGTCGGCGGAAACACGGTCGTCGGCGTCGCCCCGGACGGGGAGCTGACGGTCGTGGCCGAGCTGCCCCAGGGACAGCTCGACGGCGTCGTGGTGCTGGAAGACGGTTCGCTGGTGGTCTCGAGCTTCGGCGCCAACGCCATTTATCACGTCTCCTCGTCGGGCGCGGTGACCGAGATCATCTCCGATACCCCGGCCGCCGACATCGGCTTCGACCTGGGCCGCAGCCGCGTCCTGATTCCGCAGCTCGACAGCAATCGCCTGCTCATCTACCCGGTGGATCTCGACTGACAACCCGTGGTGAAACCCCGCGTTGCACCGAGAGCGGCGAGGCGCCCGCGCCCGCCCGACAAGGCGTGAGGAGGGCGCATATTGGGCATATCGCAACCGCGGACTGCAAGCAGTCCGTCCGAACAACGCAGTCAGGCGGGATGCATCGCCGCTCGAATGCAGCGGGAACTTTCGCCACGGGCGGTTGAGACCGGCACACGCCTGCGCACGACCCGCGCCGCCTCCGCCGCCGGCCTGACCGGGTCGGACACAATGCCGGGGTGCGCCGTCGGCCGACGAGGGTGATTCAAGTAGAGACGAGGGTGATCAAGTAGAAGAGTCCCGTCCCGCCCAGCAGCACGATGCCGACCCAGGACAACGCCAGCATCGCCGGGCCGGGCCGATGTTCGGCCGGCATCTCGGCGGATGTCACCGCACGCAGATTGAGATAACCGAGCACCGGACCGGTCAGAAACGCCAGCGTGGTGGCGAAGTCGATCATCGTCGTCAGGTTGCCGATGAACAGGCCCATCGCGACCAGGGTCAGGGCGACCAGCGCCGCGAGGCTCCACCAGTAGACCGGACCGCACGCCGGCGGCGCCGCGCGGGTCCCGGTCGAGCGCAGGACCAGGAGGGAACGCTCGATCGCGCGGGGACCGCCGTCGAGCACCGTCAGGGTCGTCGACAGCATGGTCGTCACCACCGCCACCAGCACCACCGGTCGGGTCCAGGCCCCCAGGGTCGCGGAGTACAGGTCCACCAGTTGCGTCGAGAACACCGTCCCCTGCGCCGCGAACGTCTCCCCGGACTGGAACATCACGGCGGCGCCGAGGAGGACAAAGGCGAAGGCGAGCCCGGCGGTGCCGACGTAGCCGATCAGGAAGTCCTGTCGCGCTGTCTCCACCGAGCACCGCTGCCCCGACGCCTCGTTCTTGGCGAGGGTCCACAACGAGCTCCACACCGAGATGTCGATGGCGGACGGCATCCACCCCATGAGGGCCAGCAGGAACAGGAACGGCACCGCCGCCCCAATGGAATCCGCCGGCCACAACGCCAGCGTCGAGAAGTCGGCGCGCGGCAGGCCGACCGCCGCCGCCAGCACCGTCGACACCGCGAGCAGCAGCACGATGACCTTGATGGACAGATCCAGCCCTCGAAAGCGGCCCCACCACAGCAGCGCGCAGCCCGGCGCCATCACCGCCGCCGCCAGCAGCGGCAGCGGCCAGTCGACCCCCAGCGCGAACCCCACCAGATAGGCGGTGAACATCACCACCGTCGTCTGGATGACGCCGCCGGTCAGAATCGTGATGACCAGATAGAGCCAGAGCGCCCACCGGCCGGTGCGCGCATACCCCTCGACCAGACTCTGGCCGGTGGCCGCCGCATAGCGCGGCCCGTACTCGAAGAAGGGATACTTCAGCACCAGGGCGAGCAGGATCACCCCGGCCAGCCCGAAGCCGGCCGACGCCCCGGCCCGCGTCGACTGCACCAGGTGCGACACCCCGATCGCCGTCGCCGCCCACATCAGGCCGGGGCCGAACGCGATCCACAGGCGACTGCCGGGAGAAGAATCGGATGTGCTGCCCATGCTGGTCGCAGATGATACGTTGTCGAGCGGCGCGGACGCCAGGACGATACCGCGCCCCGCGCCTGTGATCCGCGAGCGCGTCGACGTCACCGGATCGTGCTACGGTGTCTTGGCGGGTTCGCACCCTCGGTTGCTGTCATGCCACGATTGACCATCAGGTTCTCCAATGAGCGTCATCGGGCGCTCAAGGAGGCCGCTGCCCGCCGCAACACGTCCATCGGGCGGATCATCGAGGAGAGTCTCCGTTTCTGCGACGTCAAGACCACCGAGAGCGTGGCCGCACTCGTCGCCGCAGCCCGGGAACGGTCCGGACTGACCGACGATGACGCGTTGGCGCTCGCGGTCGAAGAGACGCGGGTCGAGCGCCGGCGGTGAAACGGCTGCTCGTCGTCCACACCAAAAGTCGTCGCCGCAGGGCCGCTCAGCCGCGCCGGCGACTCGCCCGTTCGCCGTCTCCTGGACGGCAGACGGCTACGTTCGGACGTCGAAACGGTCCACCAGCTCGTCCGGTCGGGCAGCCGGGTCGAACTCGCGCTGGAGTTCGTCGCGGGTGTCTCGTCCGAGGCGGCTCCATGTCGTAGAGTCGCCGGACGCCCCGGAGACGTCCAGACCGTTCGGTAGCGAAATCCCGACCAGGTTGCTGATCACGTAGCGGTCGTGAAAGTCCCGCCAGATGAACACCTCGGCATGCATCCCCGCACCGCCCAGCGGACGGGCGAGGGCATCACGAAACCGGCGTTGGAAGTACATGGGGTCTTCTCTCATCGGCAACCGTCGTGCGGGACCGGATCCGTCGTAGCAGACGCGGTGAATCTCGATCCGCGGCGCTGGCACCCTGTTCCCCGCTCGCTGCAAGAGCGTTCCGAAGGAACCGTATCGTCGCTGCCCGGGATCCAAATGTGGATCGATGAACATGAGGGAGTTGGAGAATCTCAGCAGCAGATCGAGGTGCTTCTCGTAGTCGGCAAGCGTGCGTTCCAGCCGCACTGAAGGGCTGCGGGACGTCCACCATGGTGCGCTCGACAACCGGTCAATTCGAGCCACCCGCCGGTCGGCCGCATTCGCTTTCTTGACGGACGGCGTAGTGATCACGCCGCCCTGGAAGGGCCGTACCTCGTCCGTCGCCAGCGCTTCCGCACACCAGGCCCGGTCGTCGGCAGGTGGGTCAGGCAGCGCCGGCTCGAAGCGCAGGAACCGCCCCTGCATCGCCAACTTCTTGAGCAGTTCCTGGCCCCGTCGATGCCACGGTCGCGGGCCGGAACGGAAGAGACTGCTCCACGCGCCGGCGCGGAGGTCACGCACCAGTCCCTCGGTGGGCATCGCTTCGTGGATGGTAGCGAGGCGGGCCTCGCACTCTCCCTCCGTCGAGTACGAGGTTACGTCGAACACATCCGGGGTGATGGCGTAGTCGGCCAGAAGCGCCATCAGAAAATCTCCCGCAGGTCTTCCTCGAAGAAGCCCCCCGGCCACGCCTTCACCAGCTCTCCGCGCTCGTTGAGCGGCATCTCTCGAATCAGCGTTTGCGCGTCGTCCTGCTCGACGAACAGCACGTTGACGACCTCGGGGCGTACCTCCGGCGCACCTTCAGGCAATGTTCCCTCGCTCGTTTCCCGCATACGCCGCATGATGCCAGGAGCAGGTGCTCGCTGTGAGTCTCAATCAAGAACACGTTACCGCGCGCCGCCTGTTCGGCGAAGAGATCCCCGAGCTCGACCTGCAGCCGCGGATGGACGTGCAGCTCCGGCTGTTCGATGGCGGTGATCGCGGGTCGGTCGGGATCGAGGGCGGCGACCACCACAGGGAGTAATTGCGAGATGCCGACGCCGATGTCAGACGTCCTCACCGGCAGGTCGGCCCTGGTCGCGACGAGCTGAATCTCCCTGTGAACGGGGGCGTTCGCGATCTGCTCGGCCAGGGCGTCGACCTTGTCCCGACTCGCCGCCCTCAAGACCTCGCCCGGTGACTTAGCCTCCGACACACCCGCCAACTTGGCGAAGAACAACGCCCCCCATTCCTCACCTTCCACCCGCTTGTTCAGTATTCCCACCAACGGCGCGCTCGCGGGAAGCTCGACAACCCGGTGCACTTGCAGCTTGTAGCCGGTATCCAGCCGATCCTCCCGCGACAGCCAGTCGCTTACGTTGTGAATGACCGTGGCGCTCATGGTGACGTTGGTGTCCGACCGTGGCGAGTCGATCAGGTTCTGGGTATCCTGATCCAGATTGACGCGGGCATGACCGTTCAAGAGCTCCCAGGCGGCAGATCCGTCGGCCCAACGCCCGGGACCCGGTCCCCTCCACTCGACGCCGGAGCCTGGATGCAGATCGCGCAACGGACCGACGTATCTGAGTTCGGCTAACTGATCGCGCAGGAGACTCCCGATACCGGGGAGCAGGGTCGACAGGCGGTAGCGGGAATCCTGGCCGAGGTCGCCGAAAGCGTCGTCTCGCGTGATCCAGAGCATCTGTCCCAATGGCGGCAGGGCGGAAGAGGGTGCCGAGAGTACCGCCATGCGACGGAGTCCCTGGCCATACCCCGCCGATCCGCCGGCCTCACGCACCTGTCCGACCTCCCGGGAAGCAATGTCGTTCTCCTGCCCGTCAACTTCATATCCGAGCAACGGATGCGACAGGTTGACCCACAGGAGCGCTTCCCCGGTGAGGGCCGGTCTGGTGATGCGACCGACAAGCTGTCCGTCTACGCCGACCTCGTAGCGACTGACAATCGGCTCGTTCCGTTCTCCATTCCATTCAACGGTAAGTTCCAACCACCCCGCTTCCGCGTCGCTCAGTACGTCGCGGTCCTCCAACAAGGGTATGTCGCCCGTCGGCAACATGACCGGCACGTGCGTGCCCCACCCCGTGAGATCGGGCAGCTCCCGATGTTGCAGGTTCAACTCGAAGCGGAGCCGCACCGAACGCGCAAGATCGTGGCGGTGGACGAACTGGCGGAACCCGCCGAGGTCGATCTGATCGCCGCCGAGACTGGTCTTGCGCGCATCGACGTTGCGGTGGCTCAGGATCTCGTGCGCGTAGCAGAGCGCGTGAAGCACGGTGCTCTTGCCGGCGCTGTTGCGGCCGAACAGGAGGGTGATGGGCCGGAGCTCGATGCGGACCGGCCTGCCGATCCCCTTGAAGTTCTCGATCTCGACCGCGGTGATCAGCGGCGACGTCCGGTCGGGCCGTGTTTCCGCGGTCCGGTTCGCGTCCCCCGCCGGCCGCCCCGCCTGGACGTGTCGCGGCGTGGATGGCCCGGCCGCCCCCCCGTCTTGCGTTACGTCCGACCCGACGAGCCGCGGCGCCTGCGCGTTACCCATCAGTTCGTCGCCTGCCGGGGCCGAAGCGTCGTCGTCGCGGCAATCGTGTTCACGCGGCATGGTCACGTCCATTCTTCACAATTCAATGCGCAATGTTCATCGGCCACTATCGTGCGCTGCCTGCCAGCGCCGGCGGCGGGCAGGCCGATGATCGCTCAATAGGTTCGCGTAGCCCGTGAGCCCATTTCTCGACGATCAAGCCCTTCCAGCGCACCGACGGCGACGACTCTCAGCCCACCGAGCGAGGACTGGCCGACCTGCTTTCGCTAACCGTGAATTCACCGTCCTTGTCGAAGAACGAATTGGTGTCGCGAAACCCATCCCGAATGCGTCTCCATTCCTGCGCCGCGAGCAGCCCGATCGGTTGCGCCTTTCCGCGCTCCAGATCGAGCCCCTTGTCCAGTCTGTAGCCGCCGCGATCCGTCACGACGTACCGCCCGTGGAAGTCATCCGGGGCGTCGCCTCGAATGCGCCAGCGGCAGATGCGTACCGACGTGACCGGCACGGGCAGCATACCCGGAACGTGAGACCTGCAGCGCCTTTCGAACTCCTCGCGGCTCGGCTCGTCCCGCACGGTCGTGGACCGGCGTGTCCGACCTGCCAATGTGTGGATTTCCAGCCGGAGAGTACCGTGCACCGCTTGCGCCGCCAGCGCGAAGCATGCCTGCACAACGGGACGCCATCGGCTGACGGAAGGATCGAAATGCGGATCGATCAGCATCAGCTCGCGGCTGTTTCGTACGAGCGTCTCGATGTGGGCAGCCACCTTGGCCGGTTCCCGCAGCACCGGAACCTCCCGCGGGACGTCAAGCTTCGGGTGCGATTCCTCGATGTCTTCATCAAGAACCACGTCCGGATGGTCGCCGGGATTCCGCGTCGCCACGATCGCGTGGAACGCCCGCGTGACGGCCTGGCGGGCAACCGCGTTCCGAATCCAGCGTTCTTCCGCAGGCAGGATCGAATCGTCGTACCGGTTCGGTTCGCCCGATCGGATACCCAGGCCGCATCACCCATACCGGCGCAACCAGTTGGTGAAAGTCTGGTAGCTCGGCAGCCCGACGAGTTCCGCCGCCCGCGTCTTGTTGCCGGCCGCCTCGTCAAGCGCGCGCCCAAGGTAGTGACGAGCCAGGTCGGCCATCAGCGCGGGCAGCTCCAGCCCATCTCCCAACGGCCGGCCCAGCAGATCGGCGGGCGGGTCGGTCACCGTACGGAGCAGCTCTTCCTGTACGTCCTCCGCGCCGACGTCGGCGTGCGGCGACCAGAGCACCAGCCGGTCCATCGTCGCCTGCAGCTCCCGGACGTTGCCGGGCCACGGGTGCCGCAACAGAAGGTTCCTTGCCCCTGGAGAAAGGGTCTTCTGTTCGACACCGGGCTGGTCGGCGAACTTGCGGTTCGCGGCGGCCAGGAAATGATCGATGAGCGGCGTCAGGTCGCCCTGGCGCTCGCGGAGCGGCGGCAGCCGGATGACGCCGGTCGCCAGCCGGTAGTACAGGTCTTCGCGGAACCGGCCGGCCGCCACCTCGGCCGCGAGATCGCGGTTGGTGGCCGCGATCACCCGGACGTCGACCGCGACCGTCCGGTCGGCGCCGAGGCGCCGGACGGTCTTCTCCTGCAGCGTGCGCAGCAGCTTGACCTGGGCGTCGGGGGGCAGCTCGCCGATCTCGTCGAGAAACAGCGTTCCACCGTGCGCCGCTTCGAAGTGGCCGGCGCGGGCGTCGGCGGCGCCGGAGAAAGCGCCCCGCACGTGGCCGAAGAGCAGCGACTCGACCAGCCCCGCGGGCAGCGCGCCGCAGTTGACGTCCTCGAACGGACCCCGGCCGCGGCGGCTCTCGGCGTGGATGGCCCGGGCGAACAACTCCTTGCCAGTGCCCGACGCGCCCTCTATCAGGACGGTGACGTCGTGCGGGGCGACGCGCCGCGCGCGGGCCTTTGCCCGCTCCATCAGCGGACTGCGGCCGAGGATCCGGTCGAACGCAGGCGATGCCGGGGGCAGCCCGGTGGTCAGCCGTTCGATCTTCGCATCGGCACGGCGCAGCAACGCCGGCACGTATTCGGCGGGTATGTCGAACGGCACCGAGACGGTGCGGACCCCGGTCTGCGCGTGCGACTGGATCAACTCCGCAGGGTAGCGGGTCTTGGCCAGGAGCACCCAGACCGCCTGCATGGCGGGCGTGCCGGGGCTGATGTGGACCGTCAGGTCGGCATCGGCGCCGAACGTCTCGCGAGCGAAGTCGAACGCCCGGACCGCCGCCGCGTGGATGCCGCCGTAATCGGTCGGATCGGTCAGGACTTCAGTCCGGAGATAGACAGAGGGAGTGCCTGTTTCGACCAGCCAATCGATGAACGCCCGGTTCTGATGACCGGGGTAGTTGGAAAGCAGCACCAGTGCATCGAACCGGCGGGCCGCGACGACGCTGCCGATGGGCCCCCGGCCCGGCCGGCCGCCGCTTGCGCAGTCGAGATCGGTCTGGCCGATCCAGGCGAGGAGCATTGCGGGCACACTGCGATCATAAACTTTCTTGCTTGTAAAACAAAAAATTGTCAGCCGCCGCAGTGCTACCCGCGTGACAGGAACCCAGTGGCCGCAAATCGCGACCGTCCGCCCGCCTACGCGTCGACCGCCATCGGCTCGTCGCGGCCGACGACCCGGGTCGCGGGGCCCAGGATCAACGGGTCGGGGCTCGTCACCACGCCGGGGTTCTTGTCGGGGTAGGGAATCTTCGAGAGAAAGTGCAGCAGGCAGGCGACGCGGGCGCGCTTCTTGTCGTCCGACTTGATCACCGTCCACGGCGCGTCGGCGGTATCCGTATAGAAGAACATCGCCTCCTTGGCTTCGGTATAGCCGTCCCACTTGTCGAGGGAGGCGATGTCGACGGACGAGATCTTCCACTGCTTCAGGGGGTCGGTCTGACGCCGGCCGAAGCGGCGCGCCTGCTCGTCCTGCGAGACGGAGAACCAGTACTTGAAGAGGTGGATGCCGCTGTTGACGAGCATGCGCTCGAGCTCGGGGCACTGGCGCATGAACTCCAGATACTCGGAACCGGTGCAGAAGCCCATCACCCGCTCGACCCCGGCGCGGTTGTACCAGGAGCGGTCGAACAGGACGATCTCGCCCGCCGGCGGGAGATGCTCGATGTAGCGCTGGAAGTACCACTGGCCGCGTTCGCGCTCGTTGGGCTTCTCGAGAGCCACGACGCGGGCGCCGCGGGGGTTCAGATGCTCCATGAACCGCTTGATCGTGCCGCCCTTGCCGGCCGCGTCGCGTCCCTCGAACAGGATGACGACCCGGGACCCCGACTCCTTGACCCACCGCTGCACCTTCAGCAGCTCGGACTGCAGGACGGCCTTGCGCCGCTCGTAGGCCCCGCGCTTCATCCGGTCCGCATAGGGATAGACTCCCTCCCGGAAGACACGCCGGAGGACGTCGGGGTCATGGTTCGCGCCTGCCGCGGCCGCGTCCACCGGCGGGTCATCGACGGCGGCGGGCCGAGCGTGGGGCGCGCGTGACTTGCGCGCCTTGGGCTTCTTCTTCGTCTTCTTCGACACCGCGTCGGTTGCGGCGCGCCCCGATTGTCGCGGGCTGCTCTCCTCGGTCATGACTTTCTTGCGTCCTGCCGCCGGAATCACTGGGTGGCCGCGCGCGCCGCCGCCTCTTCGATCCGCGCGTTCCGGAGGATGTTGGCAAGCCCGTAGTTCCCCTCGTGACAGGCGTACTCGAACATCGCCTGATCGGTCTTCTTCAGGGGGAACATCAGGGTCCAGGGGGATACCCAGGTGGACGGGTCCTCGGCAGTGATCTCGTAGCGGATGGTGTCCGTTCCCATGCGGGTGAACCGCTCGACCACGCGCACCGCCCCCGTCGCGCCCCGGAACGCGCCGGTATCCCGGTAGTGGGTGGACTCGACGACGAGCGTATCGCCTTCCCACCGCCCGCGCGCCTCGCCGTGCCACTGGGGAATGCCGGCATAGGGGCGCTCGTTCAGCGGCACGATGCGCGCGTCGTGGATCATCTCGGACACGATGACGACGTGGTCCGGCGTCTGGAGAATCTGGTAGTTGTTGTTGTAGGCGCCGGGCAAGCGGGGCGTCCCGAAGCTGAGGCAGCGTTCCGTGTTCCCGCGATAGTCGGCGCCGTCGGCCGGATGCGCGCGCCGGCGGGCGGACCGTTCGGCGTTGCGTTGCCGGGCGTCCTCGGTCAGCGGGGGAATCCGCCCGTCCGGCGGATCCACGATCAGCGAGGTGCGCTTGTCTTCGGTAAGCTCGGTCCCGTAGTCGAGCCACCACTTCGCGTGCACGCTGGGGGCGCGGTCGTAGTCGGCCTGCTCCTCGAGCACGCGGGCGGTATAGACGGCGGCTTCCTCGTCACTCATCACCGCCTTGCCCGCGAACTCGCCGGGACGCTGCAGGGGGGTCATCGTCCGGTAGTCCCAGACCCCCTGCAGATCGGGCGCGCCCCACGCCGTCCGGGGAACCGGCCCGGCGTTCCCGCCGCCGGCCTGCGCCGACGCCCCCGACGCCGCGAGCACGCACGCACACCCCGCCGCCGCGATACGAACCCCGGGCATCAGAGCGCTTCTGCGCATGCCACTTCTCTCCCTGCCTCGCAAGACCGGCCCGCTCGCCGGCCCCTACTTCCCGCCTGCAGACAGGAAATCCGGCCTGGCAGCACGCCGCCGGTGCCACTGCGTGCACGATAGCACTCCGGGTCGCCCGGAGTCACGCCCGGCGGCCCGTGTACGAGTTCCGCGTCGCACCGAGACCCGCGAGGCGCCGGTTGGACAACGCATGACGAGGGCGATGTCGACAAGGTGGCCGCGGAGCAACGCAGCTTCCGGAACAACGGGGCCGGAGGGATGCTTCGCCGGTCGAATGCAGCGAGCCCCATCTCGCATTGGGCGGCCAGGGAACAGGCCCCGGGCCCGCCGCCGCCGCGGCTTGAACGGCGCGCTGACGATCGCGATAATCGCGTGAAATCCGAATCCCCGCGCGTTCCAAGGAGGCCCCCATGCGCAAAGCCGCCCCTACCCTGCTGCTCGTCCTGCTGGCGTCCACCGCGGGGGCCCAGGACGCCCCCCAGGCGACGGACGTCACGTCGGCGGACATCCAGAAGTTCATCAACGCGCTGCCCCGCGACGCCGTCAGCGACCGCCCGATTCGGGTCGTCGAGGTCACCGGCGACTACCGGGTGGGCGTGTACGGCGTCTTCCGCCCGCAGTCGCCGCTCGGGGGCGCAAACCTGCATCAGGTGAACACCACCGAGATCTACTACATGGTGGAGGGGGTGGCCACGCTGGTGACCGGCGGCGAGCTCATCGACCCGACCCAGCCCCCCAACAGCACGAGCGTCCGGGGCACCGGCATTCGGGGCGGCGTGTCGCGGCGCGTCACCAAGGGAGATGTCGTCATCATCCCGGGGCATACCCCGCACTGGTGGAGCGAGCTCGAAACCGACATCGAGTACCTGATCTTCCGACCCGATCCGGACAACCGGATACCGCTCCGGTAGGGGTCCGCGCCGGAACCCCGCGTTGCCCCGAGACCGGCAAGGGCGCCAGCGGGCTGGGGGCGCCAGCCGGCAGCGGCGGAGCGGGCCGGGCGGCGATTGACAACGTCCGCGCGTACACACAGACTGGCGTCTGCTTCCGCGGGTTGCGGGACTTTCGACGTCAGGAGTCTGCCCGTCCCGTTGCGCGGACTCCCCGGATTGAGGACGCATGATGGTGAACAGCGCAAGACGAGGGACGGCCGGATGGAAGGCCGGCGCGCTACTGGCCGCCCTGGCGACCGGGGGCGCACAGGCCGCCGCGGCCCAGGACCATGCCGGCCAGTACGAGCAGGCGGACATCGAGTTCGGCGCACGCCTCTACGACGCCAACTGCGTGCAGTGCCACGCCGAGGCCGGCGACGCCGTCGCGGGGGTCGACCTCGCCGCCGGGGTCTACGGCCGGGCCGGCTCGGACGGCGAGCTGATGGGCCTGCTTCGCGCGGGCATCCCCGGGACCGCGATGCCGCCGAACGAGTTCACGGCTTCCGAACTGACCGGCCTCGTGTCCTATCTCCGGACCATGCGCGACTTCGATCTGAGCGCGGTCACCGTGGGCGACGAGGCCCGAGGCCGCACGCTGTTCACCGGCCAGGGCGCCTGCGCGTCCTGCCACCGGGTGTTCGGCGAGGGGTCGCGGACGGCGCCGGACCTGAGCGCCATCGGGGCCGTTCGCAGCGCCGCCTACCTGCAGCAATCGCTGCTCGACCCCACCGGCTCGATGCTGCCGGTGAACCGGCCCGTGCGCGCGGTGCTGGAGGACGGCACGATCCTGACCGGACGCCGGCTCAACGAGGACACCTACACGATTCAGATGATCGACCAGGACGAGCGCCTGCGGTCGCTCCAGAAGGCGGGCCTGCGCGAGCTGACCGCCGGCGCGGAGTCGCCGATGCCGCCCGCGACGGACCAGCTCGACGACCAGGATGTGGCCGACGTGCTCGCCTATCTGCTCACGTTGAAGGGACTGTGACCACCATGTCGACCATTGCCATACCCCGCCGGACCCTCGTCGCCCTGGTGCTCGCCGCCGCCGTGCCCGCCGGGGCCGCCGCGCAGGTGACGTTCGACCGCCTGCTGAACGCGGAGGACGAGCCGCACAACTGGCTGACCTACTCCGGCACCTACTCGAGCAACCGGCACACGACGCTGGACCAGATCGCGCCCGACAACGTCGATCAGCTCGAGCTGGCGTGGATCTTCCAGGCCAACTCGCTCGAGCCGTTCCAGGCCACCCCCCTCGTCGTCGACGGCATCATGTACCTGACGGAGCCCGTCAACAACGTCGTGGCGATCGACGCCGAGCGCGGCAGCGTGTTCTGGAAGTACGAGTACACGCCGTCGCCGCTGGCGCGACCCTGCTGCGGGGCCGTCAACCGGGGGCTGGCCATTCTCGGGGACACCCTGTTCCTCGCCACCGTCGACGGCAACCTCATCGCCATCGACGCGATCGGCGGAACCCCGCTCTGGAAGACCACCGTCGCCGACCCCGCCGAGGGCTACGCCCTGACCCTGGCCCCGCTGGTGGTCAAGGACAAGGTCATCGTCGGAGTCGCGGGCGGCGAGTTCGGCATCCGCGGCTACATCGACGCCTACGACGCCGCGACCGGCGAGCAGGCGTGGCGGTTCTACACCATTCCGGGCCCCGGCGACCCCGGGCACGAGACCTGGGAGAACGACGCGTGGCGCACCGGAGGGGCGTCGGCGTGGCTCACCGGCTCGTACGACCCCGACCTCGATCTGACCTACTGGGGCATCGGCAACCCGGGCCCCGACTGGAACCCGGCGCAGCGCCCCGGCGACAACCTCTACTCCGACTCGGTGGTGGCGCTCGACCCGGACACCGGCGAGCTCGAGTGGTACTTCCAGTTCACCCCGAACGACCCCTACGACTACGACTCGGTGCAGATCCCGGTGCTCATCGACGCGCCCGACGGGAGCGGCGGCACCCTGAGGCTGATGCTCTGGGCCAACCGGAACGGCTTCTTCTACGTGCTCGACCGCGAGAACGGCCGGTTCCTCAACGGGACGAACTTCGTGCCGGTGAACTGGGCCAGCGGGCTCGACGACAGCGGCCGGCCCGTGCAGACCCCGCAGCCGCCGGGCGCCACCACGTTCCCCGGCGTGCAGGGCGGCACCAACTGGTACTCGCCGTCCTACAGCCCCCAGACCGGGCTGTTCTACGTCTCGGCGTGGGAGGCCTACGGATCGGTGTTCGAAGCCCAGGAGGCGGAGTATCAGCCCGGCCGCGTCTTCCTCGGGGGCCGGCCCGGCAACCCGTTCGGGGCCGGCGCCAACGTGCCCGGCCTGCGCCGCGGGCACATCAACAACTGGACCGACGCGGCGGGCGGCGGCGCCGTGATCGCGATCGATCCGCGCACCGGCGAGCAGCAGTGGCGGGCGGCGATGACCGACGTCACCAGCAGCGGCATCCTCACGAGCGCGTCGAACCTGCTGTTCACCGGCAACCGCGAGGGCCACTTCCACATCCTCGACGCCGAGACCGGCGACGTGCTGTGGCGCAAGCAGCTCGGCGGCATGATCGCCAACGGCCCCATGAGCTACATGGTCGACGGCCGCCAGTACGTGGCCCTCGCGGGGGGACACTCGTTGTTCGTTTTCGCGCTCGCGGAGTGAGCGCACCGCTTCGGCGGTTTCCGGGGCTCCGCGGGGGGCCCCGAGCAGCACGAGGCCAATCACCAGGGACGCACCCGATCATGGAAGGTGGCGGATCGCCGCCAGCAGCTCTTCACCTGGACGCCCGGCAGCAGTCGCGCGCCAACCGACCAGATCCGTCCGACGCCCGAAAAGGACGAAGACGACCCCGTCCCGCGCCGGGCCGGGTTGCAGGCCCCCATCCACCCGCCAGCCCCGTGCGCCGCCCGGGAGCAGCGCCGCGGCCGGCGCCTGCAGCCCGCCCTCCCCCCGTTGCCGCAGGCGATGCGCTTCCGCCTGGCAGGCGCCGTGGGACGCGTAGCCCCCGGTGAGAGTCGCCGGCGGCAAGTCGGGGACCGCAAGGGGCATGTCGCCGAGGTCGACCGCCCAGAGGGCACGACGGATCGTCCTCAGGTCGTCCGGGTCGGAGATCTCTTCGTGGCGCAGGAACTCCGCCCACGCCCCGTCGGGCGTGTCGCTGAAGTAGTGTACGGGGCCGTGGCCCGCCGCGTGCCAGCGGGCAGCGGGCTGATGCGCGCCTTCCCACAAGAACGGATAGCGAGGGTCCGCGTGCCGGAAACCGATCATGTTCAGGTGGCGGGTGACGCCGTCAGCGCGTTCGCCAGACTGCGCACCTGCTGGGGTCCCGGATCGTCCGGCTGCCACCGCGAGGTCAGGACATCGACCGGTGCTCGGTTCTCGAGGATCGAACGCGGCCGGACGAACCAGCGCCGGATGCCGGCGTCATTGTAGGCGCCCGCAAGGTCGCCGACCATCAGCGCCACCGCGTGGAGTCGGAGAGCAACGTCGTCCGGGGTCGTCCGGGCGCCCGACCGATAGCGGCGCAGGCTCACCGCCGAGATGTTCAGCAGACGAGCGAGCAGCTTGTCTCCGACCACACGATGCAACGCCGGCCATTCCGAAGCGGGAACGGGCGATGCGTCAAGGGCCTCGTTGACGTATTGGAGCATCGCGCGGAACCGTGTCACTTCCGATGTCGACGTGCTGGAGTGCTCCGCGAACAAACCCTGTCCGACACCCGCCTGGGACACGTCCTTGGCGACGCGCTGCCATTCCGCCAAGTCGAGATGATTGATCGCTCGCGGCGAAAGCAGGCCCATCGCATCCGCTCGCATGACGACCGAGATCCCAAGGCGAGCGATCTCCGGATTGTCGAATGGACTCTGAACGGATTGAATTCGGATATCGGCCATTTACCCGATCATACCCCCGGTTCGCTATACGTCAACGGGCCGGCCCGGTCGCTGGCCGATGCTGAACCCCCGGATCCGTGGGCGCACCCGGTCTGCCCGGATCCGCGAGGCAGGGGTTATGCTAGAGAGCGTTCCAAATGTCAAAGCAACCCCGGAACCTCGACGCTGTGTTCGGCCGGCTCCGGCGGCGGATGCTGGCCGCCCGACCGTCCACCGGGACGGTTGGGCGCGGAAACATCGGCAACGCGTCGGAGCCCGCGCGCCGGACCATGCCGGCCACGCCCCCGGACCCGCCGCTACGCCTGCCGGTCCGGGCGCTTGGCGAGTACGTCCCCGGCGGGCGCGTGGACGCCATGCGCCGTCTCCTCCGAGGCCGTTGAACGCTCGGGCTCGGGCCGCCGTCCGCCAAACGGGCACGCCTGACCACGACCACGGCTCGACGCCGTGATCGACCGGTCGCCGTGGAGGATCGGGCGGGGACGCAGGTTCACGTCTGGCGGGAGGAACTTTCTCGATCAGCGTGCCGAGGGGGTCGGCCTTGGAGAGGCGCGGGACGGGGCTCAGACCATGACGCCCGAGCGTGCGGTCAACGTCGGGTGGACCAGCAGGACCTCACAGCCGGTGCCAGTCCGCCTCGGAGCGCTGTCGGCGAGGACGGCGAAGATCCGTTCTTCGCCCCTCGCGCGACAGCCCTTCGAGAGCGTTCCGGCGCGTACGATCAGTAGGGGTAACCCGGAAGCCGCGGCGACCCCGGCTGCCAGTCCGGCAGGGGCGCCCATCCGTCACGATTCGGCATCTCGACCTGCGGCAGGCTCTCGGCGTCCATTACCGCGTCCTCCGCGATGACCTCGTTCTTGAAGAGCAGAAAGGCCGTCAGCGCGTATACCTCATCGGCGGTCAGCGTCCCCTCTCTGTTGAGCGGCATGCCGCGATTGATATAGTCCCATACGGTCGTCGCGTAGGGTGAGCGGTACGGCAGTATGCGCGCCGCGACCCAGGGGTCGACATCCGGCCCCGGTTCGACTTTCACCAACCTGGGAGCTCGCCTGGGAGCTCGGCCGCCTTCGCCCTCCCGCCCGTGGCATCCCGCGCACCCCGTTCGCAGATAGACCCGCGCCCCTTCCGCGGCGGTTCCGCTCCCCGGCGGGAGTTCCTCTCCCGTGGGACCGATGGAGATGTCCCAGGGACGGATTTCTTCCGCGGTCGGGGTTCGTCCCACACCATAGGTGGGCGACTGCGCCAACGCGGCGACCCCCATCAGCATCGCCAACGCGACAACCCTAAGCACGCCCATTGTGAACGCTCCCATCGCTGGCGACCCTCCACGTCTGAATCGTGTTGTCGAGGCCCGGCACACGGAATGAGGGATCGTCGGACGCGTTGAAGTGCTCGGCGACCTGGGCTTGCAACGGTTGCACCTGGCCGATCTCGTCCGTGCAGCGCGACAAGAGCTCGGTCTCCTGTCCGTCCCAATTCCACTTGAGGCCAAACCGGGTATGCGCCATCCGATATACCGTCCCCTTGAGCTCCGCGTCCATCCAGCTCCCGCCGCCGTCGGTGGAGACCTCCACCCTGCGAACGGCGCCCCCACCGGACCAGGCCAGGCCACTGATTTCATAGAATCCGCGGCCGGGCAGCTGTTGTCCCCCGGAAGGAAACGTGATGACCGATTTCGGTCCAATCTGGTAACCCAACGCGGCGCTCACCGGGTCCCGACGAAGATGCCCGAAGTCGTTGTAGTTCATGTAGTACCGGTCGACCACCTTCATGCGCCTGAGATACTTCGTGTTGAAGATTCCCTCGAAGCCGGGAATCAGCAACCGCAGCGGAAAACCGTTCTGGGGACGCAGCGCCTCGCCGTTCATGCCGTAGGCCAACACACAGTCGTCCATGGCCTTGGCCAGCGGAAAGCTCGACGCGCCTTTCACCTCCTCCGCCCCTTCCGCGACGACCCAGGATGCCCCGTCCTTCACGCCGGCCTCCTCGAGCAGGACGGACAGGAGCACGCCGGTCCATTCGGCGCAACTGGTCATCCCGTGCGTTTCCTGAACGGTCTTGTGGCTGGCCCGCGCACGGTTCCCCGCGCACTCCATGAAATGAGGGCGAGTCACGGACGGGAGACGCTTCAAGTCCTCCATGGTGAAGAGCAGCGGACGGTCCACCATGCCGTGGAGCAGGAAACGATGCTCGAGGGGATCGATCTCCGGAACGAAGGAGCCACGGGTGGTCCCCACGAAGTGGAGCGAGGACGGCGTGATCATCCCCACCGAATCCTGCAGGGGGGCCGCCACGTGAAACACCAGCCCGAAGGCATCGGGCGACGGCCTGCCGCCGTGCGGTATGCGTACCGAGGTCACGAAAGGGGAGCGCTCGCCATACGCGATCAGATCATCGCTGCCCCTGATGAACCTTTCAGGTTCGGGTGGCTGGCCCATCGCGGGCGCGGCTGCGCCCAGGGTGAAACCACCCGCCAACGTGGCGCCGCCTCGCAGGAATTGCCGTCGATCAGGTCGTTTTGAACCCATGGGTCTCTCCTTCGCAGTTCCGGAAATCGCTGCCTGTACTGGCGGAAGCATACGCCAAGTTCAGGCTCTCCTCAAACAGGAGCGGTGGGCTGAGCCCGATCGATGGGCTCAACGAGGGGGTGACCCGGGGGTAGCTACGGGACGGCCGGCGTGTCAACGCGCCGCGCGCGTCCTGCCCTCGCCGCCCGGAAGGCCCGCGGACGCCGGGCGGGTTCGAGTAGAGTCGACGACTGGCGCGGTGGCGGTAGGCAGAGGGGGTAGCTGTTCCCGGCGGCTTTCGCCGATGCCGGTGCCTCACTCCTCGCCGTGGCTCCGTTTCCAGTCGCCGCTCGTCGAACCGGACATGCAGATTTCCCGCATCCGGCTCTCGGACGAGATCATGCCTTCGCCCACGGAAAGCTCGCCGTGCGTCGCCCAAGGCGCGTGAGCCCGTAGTCGGACCAGAGCCGCGTGGCCGGGAAGCGCACTTCTTTCCCGGTCCGCACCTTGTGCTTACGGCAGAGCCATTGGCGCAGCCGCCGGGTCGCGTGCCAGTCAATCGCCTCGTAGGCCGGGCTGACCCGCCCCAGGATGAAGTAGTTCGCCCAACCGGTCAGCAACCGGTTCAGGCGCGTCACTACAACCCCCGGCGGCAGGAGCACGTAACGCGGCGTCGTCAGCTCGCTCACTCGACGGCAGATGCTGCGGACGCTTTCCCGACTCGGGCGCGTGCCGATGTAGGCGGCACCCGTGTCCGGTCGGTAGTTGCGTCCAATCCGGTACCCGAGGAACGTCATCGATTCCTCCGGCACCCGGCAGCAGTGGGTCTTCTCGGCGTTCATCGGCAGCTTCAGACGCTTCATCAGGTCTTCGACCGCCGCCAGCATCTCCGCTGCCGGCGCTCGGCCGAGCACCGCGAAGTCGTCCGCGTAGTTGACGATTTCAGCCTTGAAGCGCCGGGCATAGCCCAGCACCTTCCAGCCCAAGATGAAGCGACGCATGTAGATGTTGCTGAACAGCGGCGAAATCGGTGACCCTTGCGGGGTCCCCTTCCGCTCCCGACGCGCCCGGTTCGTGCGGCGGCGACCACCGCGCCCGTCGTCCTCCTCCACCGCCATTTCCAGCCACGCCTTGACCCAGCCCAGCAGCCGCCCGTCGCTCACGCGACGCGCGATGGACTTCATCAGGTCCGCGTGCGGTATCTGGCCGAAGTAGTCCGACAGGTCGGCGTCCACCACCTCCCGGTGGCCCGTCGTCAGCAGCCGATGCACGCGCCTGACCGCGTCATGCGCATCTCGACCCGGCCGATACGCATACTGCTCCGGTTGCAGGTCGGCCTCGAAGATCGGCGATAACACCAGCATCGCCGCCGTCTGCGCCACCCGGTCCCGGAGACACGGAATGCCCAACGGCCGAAACTTCCCGCGTTGCTTCTTCGGGATGAGCACCTGCCGAACCGCACGCGGCCGGTAGGTCCCCTCCTTCAGGTCCCGCGCCAGTGCTCCCAGCCACCGGTCCACCCCTCGCGCCTCGATGTCCGCGACCGTCTCGCCGTCCACCCCGGCCGCGCCGCCGTTCCGACGCACGGCCTGCCAGGCGACGGTGAGTACGTCATCGCGCCACACCTTGTCGCTCAGCGAGTAGAACCGGAAGCCCGGAACTTCCTTCGCTTTCGCATGTAGCGCCGTCTGGAGTCGCTGAACTCGTTCTGAGGCGGTTAGGCTCTCGCCAGTTCCCATGTCCCTTCCCCCGTCATGCGCTGCTCTCGAACTGAGGCCCCTTCCCTCCACCGGCGTTACCCGGCTTCCTCGGTACTACGGGCCTCTCCGCCACCCTGCTCGGCCCGACCTGACCCTCGCGGGCTGTCGGTTGGCGCGTGCCACGCCACCGGCAGGGCTTCCCGTGTTGCGTCCATCCCCCTCGTCCACACGTGCCGCCGCCATTACCCCGGCGGAACCGGTCGGTGCTCACGTCGCTCGCTTCCCGACCGCTGGCAGCCTTCCCCGTATTCCGGGCGGGTCGGCTTCCGCATCACTCGTTTCGAGGCCTGCGCAGCGTTCACATCGTTGCGGCCCGCGTGGTCGCTGAACCGCCCAGGGCGGTCCTTATCGTCGGAGTGCTTCAGCCGATGTCGTTACCTCCATCGTCCGCTCCGACTGCTACCGGCTGGAGCGACAGTTGCCGGGCGGGATTCGCACCCGCTGAGGAATGGCGCCTTTCACGGCGCACCGGAACACGTCAGCATCTGGGAGACTGAGCCATGACCGAAGGAAAACCCCGTCCCGGCGCCCGCGTCGTCGTGAGGGCTCTGCTCGCGACGCTGATCGGCATGCTCGCCGGCGGCGGGCTCAATGCGGCGCTCGGCGAGCAGGGCGCGGACACGCCGGCGCTAGCGTTGCTCGGCGGCGGACTGGCGCTCGGCGTCGTGATCGCGGCGCAGGCCCGACGGCGAGCGCGGGAAGCACCGGATGACTGACAGCGCATCCGCCAGCGAATCGCCGCGGCGGTGGCCCTCTGGCGTCAGGCGGGGTATGTGCAGCGCGGGGACGTTCGGGACCGGCGGCCGTACCTCGGCCTGGACGCTGGCGTAGTCACATCGCGCCGGCAGCGCCGTCCGGTCAGCCGGCCGGCGACCAGGGCGCCTTCGACAGCCAGGGCCCGAGGCGGTCCGCGTAGGCGAAGATGGCCGGCAGGCCGCCGGTGTGGAGGAAGAGCACCCGGCTGCCGGGGGCGATGCGCCCCGCGCGCACGTGGGCGATGAGGCCCGCCATCGCCTTGCCGGTGTAGACGGGGTCGAGGAGCAGCGCCTCGTGCCGCGCCGCCATCTCCAGCGCCTCGCGCACCGCGTCGTTCAGCCGGCCGTAGCCCGGCGCGAGCACCGCGTCGCACACGTCGACGTCGCCCTCGTCGAACGCCGACGGGCGCTCGATCATCGCGGCCAGCGCCGCCGCCACGCTCGCCACCCGGGCGCCCTGCCGGCGCGCATCGCGCCGCACGCAGATGCCGTGCACCGGCATCGTCTCGCCCACGGCCCGCAACCCGACCAGAACGCCCGCATGGGTGGCCGCGCTGCCCGAGGCGCAGACCACCGCGTCGAACCCGATGCCGAGGGCCGCGGCCTGCGTCACGACCTCGTCGGCGGCGAGGACGTAGCCGAGCCCGCCGAGCGGCGGGTGCCCCGGGGCGGAGTGAATCACGTAGGGCCGGCGGCCTTCGCCGGCGAGCGCCCCGGCGAGGCGCTCGAGCGCGGCGTCGGCCGCCGCCTCGTCCTCGCCGACGGGAAACGAATGCAGGGTCGCGCCGAGCAGCCGGTCCACCAGCAGGTTGCCCGAGTCGCGGTAGAGGTCGCCGGCCTCGTCGACGCGCTCTTCGAGCTGGATGTGCGCGTCCATCCCGAGCCGGCGCGCGCCGGCGGCAGCGACGCGGACGAGGTTCGACTGCACCGCCCCGGTGACCAGCACCGTGTCGGCGCCGCGGGCCTGCGCCGCCCCCAGATGGAACTCGAGCTGGCGCACCTTGTTGCCGCCCAGCGCCAGCCCCGTGCAGTCGTCGCGCTTGACCCACAGCTCGACGCCAAGGGCCGCGCCGAGCCGCGGGGCGGCGTCGAGGGGCGTCGGCGCGTGGCCGAGCCGGACTCTGGGGAAGCGGTCGACGGCGGCGAGGGGGCTGGACATGACGCCGGCGGGCTCGCCTGGACTCGTGCAGCAGGGTGCGGTGACACCTGTCGCCACGCGCCTCGACGTGCTCTTCGTCTCAGTCGAACGGGGGCGCCGCCCCGTGGTCGGTCAGAAACGCGACCACGTCGTCGAACCCGTCGGCCATGGCCGCGCTGACCGCCGTCCGCCCGCGCGCGTCCGCGGCGTTGACCTCGACGCCCAGCTCGACCGCCACCCTGACCGCTTCCAGCGTCGCGGCCTCGGCCTCGGCGCGGTCGGGGCCCTGTCCGAGCTCCGTCGCTTCCGCGACCCTCGCGCGGTGGTCCACCGCCCAGAGGGGGTCGCGTCCGCCCAGTCCGACCGCCGCCATCAGGGCCGTCGTCTCGCCTTCCTCGACCCACATCCGGCTCGCGGACGTCCGCCGGTCGGTGGTCCAGTACTCCGGGCTGTGCGTGGCGAGGGGATCGGCGCCGTGCCGGGCGAGGAGGCGCATCATGCCGGCTTCCCGGTGGCGCGCGGCCAGCCAGAATGCCGGCGCCCGGACGAACCAGGGCGGAAAGAAGAAGTCCGCGCTGTCGCGCGTGTACCGCGTCGAGGCCGACACCCGCGCGTTCGGGTCCGCCCCGGCCGACAGGAGCGCCTCGGCCAGCACCAGGTCCCGGTGCAGGATCGCCGCGTGCAGCGGCGCATAGCCGCCCCCGGCCGCGTTCGGGTCCGCGCCGCTGTCCAGCAACAGCGCGGCGACGGCGCCGTTTCCGCTGAGGGCGGCGACGGCCAGGGCGCTGGCCCCGTCCGGCGCGGCCTCGTTCACGTCGGCGCCCGCCGCCACGAGCAGCCGGGCCGAGGCGGCGTCGCCCACCCGGGCCGCGAACAGCAACGGGGTGAACCCCCCGCTCCGGACCTCGGTGATGTAGCACTCGTCCCGGGGCACGCACTGCAGGCCGTAGTTCGCATACGTCGAGATGGTCTTGACGGTCTCCGTGAACGTGGTCGAGCGTGCGTGGACATCGGCGCCATGCGCCAGGAGCACCTCCACCACCGAGGGATGGCTCTGCGCGACCGCCCACATGAGGGCCGTCTGCGCGCCGTAGGCCCCTTCCGCGGTGGCGGCGTCGACGTCGGCGCCCGCGTCCAGCAACCGGCCCACCACGTCGGCATTGCCGGCACGGGCCGCCGTCATCAGCGGCGTCTCCCCGAACGGCAACGGCACGTTCGGGTCGGCGCCGGCCCCGAGCAGGGTCTCGACCATGGCCGAGCTCCCGTTCTCGCACGCGGCCCAGAGCGCAGTGACCCCCAGGTCGTTCGCGGCATCGATCTCGATCCCCGCACGAATCAGCAGGGCCGCGGCCTCGCGATTGTCCCAGTAGCTCGCCCAATGAAGGGCGGTCGAGCCGTCTCCCTCGCGGGCGTCGACGTCGGCGCCCTCTTCGAGCAGCGTCCGGACCGCGGCCCAGTCGGCGTGCCTCGCGGCGTCGGCGAGCGCCGCCTCGGGCGGCGCCGCCGCTGCGGCGCCGGCTCCCGCCAGGATCAGCAGCAACCCGGACAGGCAGGCGCGCACCACCCCGGCGCTTCTCCCCCGGCCCGGCCCGGACATCGCCGCCTCACGGCGCCGCGGTCCGTCCGACCCACCCTGCAGGAGGCCCTGGCGTTCCACGGCGCAGTTTCCCGGGAGCCCGTGGCGAAACGCCGCGGGGCCAGACGGAATGCATCGCCGCCCGAATACAGCGGGGCTCTTGGCACGGGCTCCCAACATCGGCATCCTCCTGGTCCGGCGTGGTCCGCATCAGGGGTGTCCGGCAGACGCCCGGCGCCCTGACGCAACCGCCTCTACACCTCCGACAGCGTTTCGATCTCGTCGATCGGCAAGGGCCCGGCGCTGCCGCCGACACGCTCCAGGGGGACGTCGAACTTGTCCATCAGGGTGAGCAGGAGATTGGCGTGCGAGGTCCCCGGGCCGTACGCGAGATGCCGCCCGCCCTTGAGCCGCCCGCCACCGCCGCCGAGCACCAGAATCGGAACGTTGGTGCCCGCATGGCGCGTGCTGTTGGACATGCACGTGCCGTACATGATGGTCATGTTGTCCAGGAGCGACCCGTCCTGGTCCGGCGTCGCCCGGAGCCGCTCGATGTACCGCGACGTCAGCTCCGCGTGATACCGGTTCACCTTGGACATCTTGGCGATGAGGGCCGGATCGTTGCCGTGGTGCGACAGCGGATGGTGCGGTTCGGCGACGCCCACCTCGGGATACGTCCGGGTGCTCTGCTCGCGGCCGAGCATGAACGTGGCCACGCGGGTGATGTCGCTCTGCAAGGCCAGGAACTGGAGGTCGAACATCAGCTCGACGTGCTCCTCGAACGTGGACGGCACGCCCCGCGGCTCCTGCGCGAAGACCTCCGGATGCACGTCGCTCTTGGATTCCGCCACCTCGATTCGTCTCTCGACGTCGCGGATCGCCGCGGCATAGTCCTCGACCTTGCGCCGATCGTCCGTCCCGACGCGGCGCTCGATGTCGGCCAGCTTGCCCCTCACCGAGTCGAGGATGCTCCGCTTCTCCTCCATGCGCGCCCGCCGCACGGCCGGGTCGGTCGAGCCGCTGTCGCCGAACAGCCGCTCGAACACCGCCCGCGGGTTGTTCTCCATCGGCAGCGGCATGGTGGGCGTGCGCCACGAGATGGTCTGGGTGTACGCGCAGCTGAGGCCCGAGGTGCACTGCCCCGCGTTGGCCTCCTTGTCTATCGACAGCTCGAGCGAGGCGAGCGGGGTCGAGCCGCCGAGCTCGCTCGCGAGCATCTGGTCGATCGACGTATCGGCCACCACGTCCGTCTCGGACGTGCCCCCGCGCCGCGTGCCGGTCAGGAACGAGCCGGAAGCGCCCGCGTGGACGTAGATCCACGACGAGCGGAGCCCCGAGAAGACGAGCATCCGGTCCCGGAACGGCGCCAAGGGCTGCAGAATCGGGGTGAGCTCGAAGTCGCGTCCCACCGTCGCCGGCGTCCAGTACTCCATCGCCATCCCGTTCGGCACGAAGATGGCCTGGAAGCGGCGAACCGGCTTGGCCGCGGGCCGGGCCAGCGCCGACACGCCGGGCGCCATGGCGTCCAGAAACGGCAGCGCCACGGTCGCGCCCACGCCCCGCAGAACCGTCCGGCGGGACAAGGGCTTCGCGGTGATGATGTTGATGCCTCTCATGTCAGTCCTCATGTCAGGCTCGACTCCGTCCACGCACGTCGAGCTCGTTCTCCGTCGGTACGGCGGCGACAGAGATGGCCTTGCCGCATGCCAAGCGCGCGACACCGCAGAGAACGGGCGGCGCGGGCAGTGGACAACCTCATGTCGATCACCGTCCCTGCTCCGCCGCCCGCCGCATCAGGAACGCCGGGCTCTCGACGACGCCGAGAATGATCGACGACCAGCGATGATCGTCCGCGGCCGCGTTGCGGACGATGCCGCGCACCGTCGGCTGGTCATAGTACCGGAGCTGGCGCCCGAGGGCATAAGCCAGGAGCCGCTCGGTGAGCGTGCCCACGAACTGCTCGGGCTGTTCGAGCAACAGGCCCCGCAGTCCGGCGAGGCCCACCGCCGTCACCCCGTTCGGCAGGGTGCCGACGGCGTCGACCGGATGACCCGCCTCGGTGACGGTCCGCCACCTGCCGATGGCGTCGTAGTGCTCCAGCATGAAGCCCGGCGGATCGATGAGCCGGTGACAGCTCGCGCACGCGGGATTGCGCCGGTGCAGCTCCAGCCGCTCGCGCATCGTCGCCGGCGCGTCGTCCTCCCCGCGCTCCGGCAACGGGGGCACGTCGGGCGGCGGACCCGGCGGCGGCGCCCCGAAGATGGCTTCCAGCAGCCACCGCCCGCGCAGGACGGGCGAGGTCCGGTTCGGGTAGGAGGTCAGCGACAGCAGCGACCCATGGCCCAGCAAGCCGCCCCGCTGCTCCAGGTCGGGCAGCGCCACGCGCCGGAACCGGCTCCCGTAGACCCCGGGGATGCCGTAGTGCCGCGCCAGCCGCTCGTTCACGTAGGTGTAGTCGGCGCCGAGGAGGTCGAGGACGCTCCGGTCCTCGTCGATGGTGCTGCCGATGAACGACGCCGTCTCCTGCCGGAACGCCTCCACCAGATCCTGGTCGAACTCGGGATAGACCGAGGGCTCGGCCTTCACCTCGTCGAGGTTCCGCAGATGCAGCCACTGCGCGGCGAAGTTGCTCACCAGCGCCTCGCTGCGCGCATCGGCCAGCATGCGCCGCACCTGGCCGCGCAGGGTCGCGGGGTCCGTCAGCTCTCCGCGCTCGGCCACGTCGAGCAGCTCGTCGTCGGGGATGCTGCTCCACAGGAAAAACGACAGGCGTGACGCGAGCTCCAAATCGCCGAGCGCGTACGCCTCTCCCGGCCCCGCGCCGGGCGGGTCCTCGTGCACCCGCAGCAGGAAGTCGGGATCGACGAGCAGTCGTTCGAGCGCGAGCTGGATGCCGGTGTCGAAGCTGCCCCCCGCCTTCGCCCGCCCGTCCCGGAAGAACTCGAGCAGCGTCTCGACGTCCCGATCCGTCGGCGGCCGGCGATAGGCGAGGCGGGCCAGCCGCGACAGGATCCGCTCGGCGCACGCGTCCTCCTCGGACGCGGCGGCGGGCTGACACACGAAGACCCGCCGCCGGCTCGGCGTGTCGTCGGGGACCGCGCCCTCGTACGGCCCCTCGATCGTCAGGGCCTGGACCTCGGCGTGCCCGTGGTACTTCTCGTCGTTCGACAGGACCGCGCCCTTCATGACCGGCTGCAGGGGGCCCTCGGGCTCCCACCGGTTCCGGACGAACGAGACCCCGACGACGTGCGGTCCTCCGTCGACCGGCACGCGGACCTCCAGGTGGGCGGCCGACTCGCGGACGTAGCGCTCCCACTCGGGGTCGCCCGCCTCCGCCGGCGACCACGTCGTCGGAGCCGGCGCGCCCGGCGCCTCGCCCCCCACCGTGAACCGCTGCACGAGCCGTCCGTCGACGCGGAGGTCGAGGAGGTTCCTTCGTCCCATGCCGCGGACGTAGTCCTGCCAGTTGGACGTCAGCCCGATTCGGAAGATGTAGTTGCCGTCCGCGGGAAAATGGTAGGTGGCGCTGAGACCGCCCCGGGACCCCAGCGGCAGGTCCTCGTTCTGCCGGTCCGCCTGCGTCAGCAGCACCGAGTTCTCGAACCGCGCGAACTCCGGCGCCGTCATGACCCCGGTGGCGAGGCGCGAGATCTTCCGCGCGGCCGACAGATACCGCTCGAGCTGGGCGGTCGAGATGGAGAGCACCTCGGCGTTGTTGTCGAACCCGGTGTCCGACGTCTCGTCCCCGGGCAGCAGCGCCGCCACGTCGATGTCGAGGGCGAGGAGATCGCGGATCGCGTTGCCGTACTCGGTGCGGTTCAGGCGATGCATCGAACCGGTCCGGCCCGGGTTCGGGTTCGTCGAAGCCGCCTCGTCGATTCGCGTCTCAAGCCACCCGGCGACGGCGCGCGACTCGTCCTCGCCGGGCCGCGGGCGCCCGGCCGGGGGCATGGAGCCTGCCCTGAGCCTCGCGATCACCCGCTCCCACAGCTCGGCGTTGGCGCTCGGGCGCTCGGTGTCCGACACGTCGAGCGCGAGCCCCGTTTCCCGGAGCTGCGCATCGAGCACGGACGGGGCCCCGCCCACCGCCGCAACCCGGCGCTCGCTGTGGCAGGCAACGCAGTAACGATCGAGGAGGTTTCGGACCGATTGGGGGGAAGCGCCCGTCGGTTGGGCAGCCGAGGCGGCCAGGAGTTCACCCGAAGAGCGGACAGAACCCCAATTCCCCGCCCCCGCCGCGGCAAGCGCTACCGCCGCGATCATGGTCGGCCCGGACCCGGCTCGCGATATCTTCATCGTCGCCCCCCGCAGCCCCCTCATTCTACCAGCCCGTAACCCCCAATGACATGACGCGCCCAGGACGAGGCACCGGCGGCCCTCCATCCCTCACCTCCATCGTGCGCCGGGAGCCCGGCGTGCCAGCCCAGATCCGCTCACCGTGAGCACCCGCGCCACCCCGTCCCCTGCCACGGCGCACCTCGAACTCTCCCCCCTCTCTACCCTGAGCCTCGAACACCGTGTCACCGGGGGGGGCGCCCAGCCCGCCCCTCCCCTCCCCCAGCAGCACCGCGCCCGCGCCGTCCGCCAGACTGTCATCGAGCGTCCACAGCTTCCCGCGCCCCAGGTTCCCTCGGCCCCCCCGGGCAGCGATCGCACCTATCGAACTCGCGCTCCGCCGGACCCCGAACGCGAAGGCCCAGCCGCATCGCGACGCGCCACTTGCGTCACATTCGCCCCTTCACCGCCTCGCCCCTGACGAGGCGGCCCGCGAGCCGACGAACCGACGTCAACGCGGTCGGCCGGTAGTCCACCTGTTCGACGCTCACGTTGATATGCCTGGACGGACCAGCGACCCGCTCGTGGCGCAGGTGACCGTGGACGTTCACGCAGCCCGGCGGAATCCTCCGGAGCGGCATGTGCGTCAGCAAAAGCGGCGGGTCGCCGGGCACGTACAGCGTGCTGTGGACGTCGTCGAATCCGGCGCCGTCGATTCCCCGGACCGGGTTGACGTCATGGTTTCCGAACACCAGCAGCTTCCGTCGCCCGGGCGCCTTCCGCACCCGCTCGAGCCGATCCCCCCACAACGGGGGAAGGGACACGTCCCCGAGGCAAATGATCGTGTCCTCGGGATCGACCGTGAGGCGCCAACGTCCGAACAGCTCGTCGGCCATCTCCTGAGTACTCCGGAACGGTCGACAGAAGGTAGAGATGGACAAGGCATGAGCAAGATGCAGGTCCGACCACAGCCAGACGGCGGCGTGGTCCTCCTCGCAGAGCTCGCCGGCCGACATCGCGCGTGAAGCGCGCAACATGGCCCGAGTCGCCCGCCGATCCACGGACTCCGCGACCGGAGGCTCGAGGTCCTCGGCCAACTGGCGCTCGTAGAGCAACTTCAACTGATGGGCGTCCATCGCAGCGTTCCCGTCGTCACCATGCAACGTCGTCATGCCAAGCGGCCGACACCCCGAGGCGCACCGGAGACGGCCGCACGGTCGAAGACCCCGATCCGGACCGCGGCCTCGAGCAGCACGTGGAGCCGAAGGTGCTCCTCCTGCAGGTCCCGCACAGTCCGACCGCAGCGGCGTCGCACGGGCGAGTCAGCAGCCGGACTGCTCTGGCAGGCGTCCAGAGCCGCCCGCTCCTGCTCGACCTCGTCGAGCGTCTCGACCACGGCAAAGTAGGCCGTGCGGAGCCGATCGACGTGCGCCGCCAGGTCATCAGCGACCAACACCGCGAGCGACGACGCCGAGACCGGTCCGTCCGACACGACGTCCCCAGAACAACTCGTGAAGACCGTGAGCCCGCTATCGCGCCGCGCGATCAGCTCGCCAGCCGCGTCAAGCGCACTGACCACGTCGCCAGCAACAGGACGACGCGGGCGTTCGGGTCGGCCCGCGGCGGTGAGCCACGTGTCGCCCGTCACCGCGACGCCCGGCCCGGCGAACTCCACCAACGTCAAGGGGAGCCACCCGAGCCAGGCAGCATGACGCAGGTCGGAATCACGAGCCTCCCCCCCGAAGAAGTACGAGGGATCGGCACCGACAGCGCCAAGGCAATAGATGGATACGGGACCCACGTGCACACCTCCGTGATGAAGACGTCGAATCAGCTGCCGGCAGCCCGACGGAGCCGCAACCAGTCAGCGAGCGTCCGGACGGACCACACCCTCTGCGACCACACGCCGGCGCACGAGCTGCACCGAGCCGCCTTCCGCCGGCACGGTCACCATGTCGTAGACGCGCCACCGGCCACCCCCGTCGAAACGCGCCAAGCCCGCCGCGAGGCGGGCCGGCTCCGCGACATCGCCGCAGTTCTGCAACTGCCAAGAACGTCGGCTCGAACCGATCGGGCGCCAACCCAGCGTGTAGATGGCCATCTTTCGTGGACTCCGACTACTGTCGCGTCCGCGGCGAAGAAGACTCGAGTCGGCGGTCGTCCACCACCACCGCACGGCGCAGGACCAAATCCAACACGTCGTCACGGAGCGGGTCGCAACACGACGCGCCAGGCGCGACGGCGTGCGACGCCGCAACGGCCTCAGGAAAACGCCCCGGGAACAGCGCTGGCGCCATCTCGGGATTGGCGGCCGCGTCGTGGAGCACGTCGAGCGCCCGCGCGTCATCCACGGGAACTGCTCGGCCGGACACCGCCAAGTCGGGGAGATCCCACAGATCACGCTGCTGCGCCGTGGTGACGACGTAGGCCGCGTGCGCGGCCTCGCTGTCCGCCGGCGCGGAGTCAGCATTAACGGGGCGGCCGAGGACGTCGAGAGAGCCTGACGGTACTCGTCGGCGGTCGACGGATACACGAGCTGCACCGTCACCTCCCCTTTCGCGCGCAACAGCTTGGTACGCATGCGTCATCCCCTCGAGGTTCAACGTGGTAGACTTGAATACAGGTCACGTCGGACAACTGTCAACATTGACAGGTGTCAAATTGGAGCACACGCCGGAGGGCTTGTCAACCCCAAATCGACCGGACATGCGAGCACGAGATCTGACCGACCGACAGCAGGAGGTGCTCGACCTCATCCGCGAGCACATCCGGCGGTGGGGCATGCCGCCATCGCGATGGGAGTTGACGCGGAGCTTGGAACTCGCGTTCCCATCCGCAGTGAAGACTCACCTGCAAGCCCTCGAGAGGAAGGGCTGGATCCAGCTCACCCCCGGCATGGACCGGGGCATCCAGCTCCTGCGCGAGGGAACCCCCGTGTTCGACCCACACGAACTGCCCGAGGTAGCCGCCGGAACGCCGATCCTGGCCGACGAGAGCAAGGCAGTCATGCGGGTGCCCGACGAGCTGACCCGCCGACTCCACCCACAGGCGAACCTCTACGTCGTCGTGCGCGGCGACAGCATGTCCTCGGTCGGGTACCAGTCCGGCGACATCGTCGCGGTGAAGCGCACGCCGAACGCGTCTGAGGGCGACATCGTCGTGGCCAGGATCGGCACCGACATCACGCTGAAGTGCTTCCACCGCCCGAGTGACGACCGAGTTGAGTTGCGGCCGTGCAGCAAGAACGCCGAGCACTGCACCATCGTGATCGACGAACAGACCGAGGACTGGGAGATCGTCGGGGTCGTCGTCGGTGCCATGATCGGAGCACGGTCGACGGCCGGATGCTGACGAAGCGGCAGCACGCCGCGTGATATCGTGGAGCAAGCATGACCGAGACGACGGCGATCGTCGTGTCCATCGTCGGCAGCGGAATCGGGATCATCGGGGTGATGGGCCTGATGCTGCGCATCTTGACGACGAACATCGGCAAGCAATTCGAGACGAATGCCACGCAGATAAGGGACGTGAAGGCCGACTTGGGTGCCCGGATGGACGACATCAACCGCCGGTTCGACAGCCTGACAAGCGAGATGCACCAGCGGTTCGACCGCGTGCACCACGAGCTCGCCGAGAACCGCGAGCGCATGGCGAAGCTTGAGGGCTCCCTCGACGGGTTCCTGGCCGGGCGCCGCGACCGCGACGCCGCGTGAACGTAACCAGCCGTCAAGCCGGACGACCGGCACGAGGACCAGAAACAAGTTCTCCAACGCGAGGACACAACCATGACCCGCTGCACCAGAGCGAGAACGAATCACACCTGGAAACAGATGGTCTTCGCGATCGCCGGCGCAGCTGCGCTGGCCACTGCGGAGGCAACACCAGCGCAAACAAAGACTGACCGGAGACGATATCGAACGAATCGCCCAACCCGTCGTCCGCATCGACGCGCTGCGGAACGGAGAAATCGTTGGGACGGGGTCGGGAACGATCATCTGGCCCACCGGCCGGATAGTGACCAACAGGCACGTCATCGAGAACTCGGACGATTGGGAAATCGCGATACTGCGCGACATCGACGAACGCCCGGTGCCACGGTACCGCGCAAGCCTGCGAGGCTATTCGCTGGAGGTCGATATCGCCGTCCTTGAAATCGATCGATGGGCGGACGGAAAACCTCTGGTCAGCGACAACCTCGACCTGCCGAGCGCGGTCTGGGCGGAACGGGACCTCCAACGGGGCGACTACGTAGGCCTGCTCGGTTACCCCGGGATCGGTGGCGGACTCCTAACATTCACCGAAGGCGGAATCACAACTGTACACAGAGGATCCGTAGGCGGCGAGACAGCGTCAGTCGCCTACCAGACGGACGCTGAAATCGCACCCGGCAACAGCGGCGGACTGGCCGTGAACGGCAACGGAGAAATGGTGGGAATCCCCTCGGCGGCGATGACCGAGGCCACTGGAGGTCGGCTCGGCGTGATAATCACGCTGGAGGCGTTGGTCAAAGCCACCAACGCAGGGCTCCAAACTGATCTCAGAAACACCGACCGCTTATTCGTGGACGCATTCGCAGAAGCGACTTACGGGACGTTGCTCGTCCAAGCGGGCCGGAGGCCGGAAGGCCACACAGCAGCCGGCATCGCGGGCGGGCCGATGGACGTCGCGAACGTGATCGACGGGTGCCGAGGATGGGTTTCGACGCCGCCCGACTACCGCATCCGATGGACGGGGCGCGCGGAGTCTCTCGGAATCACGTTCCGAGCCACCGAGAGCGCGGCAAGCACCGACGACACGACGCTGACCATCCGAACACCGGACGGGCGCTGGTTCTGCGATGACGATAGCGCTGGCAGCATGGACCCGATGATCATCATCGACGATCCGGAACCGGGGGACTACACTGCGTGGGCGGGATCCTACATAAAAGATGCGTACATCGAAGGGGAACTGCTGGTCCTCGACTCCGCAAGCATCCCGCCAGAGGATACGGCGCGGGCAAACGCCGCTCCGGTCGAAGCCGCGCCACCGGGCCGCGACGATTACGGGATCAACCAACCCGGAGAGTCGGAGATCCGATTCCCGATCCGCGTTTTCGTGGAACCCGGCCCCCACTCGGGCGACGCGCTTGCGGAGGCGTACAATCGGCGCGAATGCACGACAGGCCACCTGCAGGCGGTGGCGGACCCCCGCCTAGCGCTGCCCATGCCCCACAACTTTTCGCTGGACTTCATGAAGCCACTTCGCTACGGTGGCGAGCATGGAGATTCAGAATCAGGTCGGGCGCAGCCTGCGGGGCAACCTCACCCGACTGCGAGCGGTGCTGGACGGGGCGGTATCGCAGGGCATTCACGGCCTCGGGCAGGTTGCCGATCGCGTCTGTAAAGCGTTCGATTTTCGCGATGGCCGCGGCCGGTGGCAGCGCGCGAGCTGCTGCGCGGCGTTGGCCGACCTCGCGGCGGCAGGCCACGTCTCGCTGCCTCGGGGTCGGCCCTCTCGCGGCGGTGTGTGGCGCCCGCGTGTGCTCCCGCACCCGGTGGCGCCGGCGGCTGAGGTGCCTGGCACGGTCGGCGAGGTCCGGGACTTGGCGCTGGTGCGGGTGGAGACCGACGAGCAGCGCCGGGTCTGGAACACGCTGATGGCGCATGAGCACCCGCGCGGCGCCGGGCCCTTTGTCGGCCCTCAACTGCGGTATCTGGTGGGCTCCGGGCATGGCTGGCTGGGCGGGGTGGGGTTCGCGGCGTGTGCGCGGCGCCTGCGGGCCCGCGACGCCTGGATCGGCTGGGACGACACGCGCCGGCGCGCTCACCTGCACCGGGTGCTGGGACTGTGCCGACTGCTGATACGTCCCGACATCTCGTGCCGCAACTTGGCCTCCCACGTGTTGGGCCGGGCCGCTCGGGCGGTTGGCGACGACTGCGAGCGCCTCTACGGCTATCGCCCCTGGCTGCTGGAGACGTTCGTCGACGAGACCGAACACACCGGGGCGAGCGTGCGGGCGGCGAACTGGGTGCGCGTAGGTGAGACCCGTGGCCGCGGGCGCCAGGACCGTACGCACGCGGCCCCCGAAACGTGCAAGGCGGTGTATATGTACGCGTTGGAGCCGGCGTGGCGCGATACCCTCCAGGCGCCCGCACCGGGCGTGTTGCCGCTGGCGGTCGGCGACGGGCTGGACGCCGCGTCCTGGGCGGGCCACGAGTTCGGGGGGGCGCGGCTGGGCGACGCGCGGCTGAGCGCGCGCCTGGTCCTGAGCGCCGAGCAGATGGCCGAGTCTCCGATGCGCGCCATCACCGGCGCCGCGAACGGAGTGAGAGCCTTGGTCAAGGGACATTACCGGCTGATCGACCAGCCCGCCGAGAGCGCGGTGACGGTGGAGAACATTCTCGCTCCCCATCGCGAGCGCACGCTGCGACGGATGCGGACGCATGACACGGTGCTGTGCATCCAGGACGGCACCCGCCTGAACTTCACCCGGCGCAGCCAGACGCGGGGGCTGGGGACCATCGGCTCGAATCAGACCGGCGCGGCGGCCCGCGGCCTGGACCTGCACACGACGCTGGCGGTCAATCCCGACGGGGTGGCGTTGGGGGTCCTGCGGGCGGCGTTCGACGCGCCCGAGCCCCCGAAACCCGAGGAGAAGGGCAAGCCGAAGCCGCGGGAGGAACGGAAGTCGTTCCGCTGGGTCGAGGGGCTGCGCGACTGCGCGGCGGCGGCCGAGCAGCTGGGTGAGACCCGGGTGGTGTGCACGATGGACCGCGAGGCCGACTTCCTCGACCTGTTCATCGAACGCCGGACGCACGCCCCGCAGGTCGAACTGCTGGTCCGGGCGAAGGTCGACCGCGTGCTGGGGAGGGAGAAGACGGCCGACGGGCACACGGTCTCGCGCCGTCTGTTCGACGAGGTGCGCGACGGGCCGGCCCGCGGCGCCGCCACGGTCGAGGTGCGGCGGCTGAGCGCGCGGGTGAAGGCCAGCAAACAGGCTCGCCAGGACGGCCGTGCGGCCCGCGTCGCCGAGGTGACCCTGCGCTACCAGCCGGTGGCGCTGTCGTGCCCCGGGGCCGAGCCGGTCGAGCTGTTTGTCGTCCATGCGCGCGAGGAACAGCCGCCGCCCGCGGTCAAGCCGCTGGAGTGGTTCGTGCTGACCACGCTGCGTGTGACCAGCGCCGACGACGCCACGCGCATCCTGGGCTGGTACGCCCTGCGCTGGCGCATCGAAGAGTACTTCCGGGTCCTCAAGTCCGGCTGCAAGGTCGAGGAATTGCAGCACCACGAGGCGGAGCGGCTCGAACGGGCCATGGCCATCAAGATGGTCGTGGGGTGGCGGATCCAGTTGATGGTCCAGCTCGGCCGCGAGACGCCTGAGCTGCCGGGCGACCTGCTGTTTTCCGATGGCGAGTTGCGCGTGCTCGCCACCTTCGCCCGCTCCCGCACGCTGCCGCCCCCCACGCGGCTCGGGGACGCGGTCGGTCTGGTGGCCCGCCTCGGCGGGTGGCTGGGGCGCAAGCGCGACCCGCCCGGCGCGCAGCTCCTGTGGCACGGCTACACCCAACTCGTTGCCATGGCCTTCGCTTTCGAACTGCGGGATGAATTCGGATGATTTACAAGTCCAGCCAGCGAGATATGCTCCGAATCGCCGCACGCGTACGGGGGCCGAACATCCCGTCCGCGCCACCCGGGTCGAAGCCCTGGGCCTGCAGCCCCTGCTGAATCTCACGCCGCGCCTCGGCAACACCGCCGCCGTCACGGCTGCTGGACCGCCTGCTCCATCACGCGCACGTGCTGTAGTGCGGGCCGCGGAGCTGGCGCACCAAGGCCCAGACAACCTTGCGTACACCGGACGCCGTGAAGTAAAACTCAACTCCCGTCAGGCCCCACGGGAAAGCGACCGGAACTCCTTGCTTTGCTGTTCCAGCGCTCGGCAGAGAGCGCGGTGCAGTGGGACCGTCAATCTGATCGCTCGACGCCTGCTTCGAGACGGCGAACCGCTCCCCGGCGAGCTGTCCTCACGGGTGGCCGACGGCTGGAAGACGCACGCTCCGTGCTCGATGCACGGTCCCCCACTGGTCTGTGGGCCGGAAGGTCCGGTAGAATGGGCGCCGCATCGACCTCCGCGAGTCCCTGACCACCTTAGACCGGCACCAACCCCTCGAACGAGATCGGACCGAATCATGATGAAGAACAACAGCTTCCGTCTGCGGATCATTCTGTTCGGCACCTTGCTGGCGGCCGCCTGCGACAGCGCCAGTCCGACGGGGCCGACGACAACCGAACCCGAGCCCGAGCCCGAGCCCGAGGCGGTCATGCTCACTGGAAACTGGGGGGGGACGTTCACCGGCATGTTCATCGCCAGTAACGCCGTCACCGCGGCACTCACCCAGACCGACGCCGCGGTGACCGGAGACTGGTCGACCCCGATGCCCCCGACGCTCGTCGCATTCGGCGCGCCCGACAACGTCAACCTCTCCGGTCCCGTGACGGGGACGGTGACGGGCACGACGGCGGAGCTGACTTTCGGATTCCTCGACATCCCGGTGTTCAGGCAGTACTTCGCCGAGGGCTGCGCCCTCTCCCTGACGGTGTCGTCGTTCACGGCCACGACGCTGGAGGGGACGTGGGCGACCAACATGTCGTGTGAGCCGCCGGTCGTGGACAACGGCACCATGATGCTGACCCGCCAGTAGCCGGGAGGCTGCCCGCCAGCGCGACCTTGCGGTCGCGTCTGAAGTTTCGCTGGCGCGAAACTTCTACGGCGCAAGCTCTCAGCCCGGAAATCGTCGCCTGCGGCGCCACCGCCCCAACCAACCCTCCAGGAGTCCGCGCCGTTCTACGGCGCAGCTCCTAGGGCAACGCCAACTCGGCGCAGAAGGCAACGAACGGGAGGACGCGCGTGTCGGAGGTCGCGTTGCCGAAGTCTCCGGTACCGAGGTGGACCTGGTAGAACCGGGGAATCTCGGTGCGCTCCCGAAAGTACCGGCAAGCGGATGAAGCGCGCCGATCGCCGCTCTTGCATTCGACCGCGAACTCGGGGCGGCCATCGCGCAACACGACGAAGTCGATCTCGCGTCCGTCGGTATCGCGCAGAAAACGCAGCTCCATCGCGCACCCTTCGGTATCCTCGATCAGGCAGTACTTCAACAGGTGCCCGGCCACCATGTTCTCGAAGCGGGCGTCGCCGGCGTCCAGGTGGCAGTACTTCAACAGGTGCCCGGCCACCATGTTCTCGAAGCGGGCGTCGCCGGCGTCCACGCACGCCCAGTCCCAGAAATAGAGCTTCTTCTCCTTGCGGACGGCCCGGGTCGGCTTCGCCCCGAAGGGTGACAGGCGGTAGCAGACGTACAGCCGCTCCAATATCGTGATCCAGCGCTCGACGCTTTCATGCGACGCCTGAAGGAGCCTGGCGAGGCGGTGGACCGACAGCGGCGACCCCACGCACGCGGGCAGATGGCTGAGCAGCAGGTCGAGCCGGGATATCTCGCGGACCTGTTCCAGGTCGCGCAGGTCCTCGTTCTGGTCAACCAGAAAACACTCACGCCGTGTCGCCGGCCGCGCCCACCGATGTCAATGAATGGCCACGGGAGCGACCGTCGATCCGGTCGCCCCTTCGAGCTTCAGCGGCTGCACCACGAAGGCGAACTCGGAGGCCCCGCTCGGCCAGGGGATCCGGTCGAATCTGGAACCGGACGATCCAGACCGAGCCGTCCGGATGGGGAATGACGCCGTAGGCCCGCTGGAACCGTGCTCGTGTTCTCCCCCGTATGCGCCGGCCCGGAAGTCGTAGCCCCGCGGCTCCGCTCCCTCGTCCCGCCAACCCATCAGGAGCCCGCGCACCGTCCGATCCGTCGCACTATACAACCCTCCGGTCCCCCGCGCCACGCGCCCCCCGGCGCCATCGCCCCAGCCCCACATCGACGCTCCGGCACCGATACGCAGCGGTGATGGGGTAAGGTGTTACTGAGCGAACATTCACCTGGAGCCCCCAAACCGCATCGGGCCGACGCCCGGAACCGCGGGGACGACATCGCCTTGGAGAGCATCTACTACGTCCTCTGCTGGGCCTGCCACCGCAAGTGCCGGCACTGCTACGAGGCGCGGTTCCGCCCGTATGCGCCGGCCGAACTGCGCCGCGTCGTAGACGAGGCCCGGGCGGCGTTCCCGCGGGTGATCGCGCATCTCCCGGGGGATTTCTCCTATCTCGACCTGTCGGCGCCGTCCGAGAGCGCGCCGGGGGGCTACGAACGCCGGCCGGGCCGGATCATCCTCGCCGGCGGCGAGGTGCTGGTGGATCCGGTGCGGGAGGAAGTGCTCTACCCCGCCCTCGACCAGCTCCGCACCCGCTACGCGGGCCAGGGCGTCCGGATCATCGTGCAGACCACCGGCGATCTGGTCACGCCCGGTATCGTCGACGATCTGCTCGCCCGCGGGGTCTGGATGATCTCGTGCGCGGGCATGGACGACTTCCACGTCGGGATGGAAGGCGGGAAGCGCATCCCGGTCGAGGCGCGGCTGCGGGCGATCTTCGACGCGGCGGGGATGCAGGACAGCGCCCGGACCGGCGGCGACCGGGACTGGTCGCGGCAGGATGACGCCCGTCGCTACTACTCGTTCTTCGGCGCGACCGACGACGCCTGGATCGGCAAGATCTGGCCGCGCGGACGCGCGTGGGAGCACTCGTTGTCGACCGCCACCATCGAGGACAACTTCTGCAACGCGTGGTCCGGCGGGCTGAACTTCCTCCGGCGCGGCGTCGCCGGCTCGGAAGTGTCGATCGATCCGAACGGCGACGTGTTTCCGTGCTGCCTCAAGACCGCGCTCCCCCTCGGGAACCTGCAGGAGGAGCGGCTCGACGACGTCCTCGACAGCCTGACCGGCCATCCGGTGTTCGAGGCGATCGCGATGGGCCACCCCGAACGCATGGGACTCGCCCACGGCTGGAGCGTCGCCCGGTTCCTGGACGCCTCGCGGACCACCACGCCGGCCGGCACGGCCTATCGCAATCTGTGCATCGGCTGCGACCGCTTCCACGAGCAGCTCCTGGGCCCAGTCATCGAGGCCCTCCGGGCGAGCCGCCTCGCCGCGCGCCGCGGCGCGGACGGCGCTCCTCCGGCATGATCGAGTGGCCGCCATGACCCACTTGGCCGCCGTCGCCGCCGTGGCGCTGCTGATCGCGGCGCCCGCCCGCGCCAATCCCGACCCCGCCGACTGGGAAACGGTGCTGGCCAAGGCGCGGGGCCAGACCGTGTACTGGCACGCCTGGGCGGGGTCGGCGCGGATCAATGACTACATCGCCTGGGCGGCGCGCCAGGTGCGGACCCGCCACGGCGTCCGGGTCGAGCACGTGAAGCTCTCGGACGTGGCCGAGGCGGTCAGCCGGATCCTGGCCGAGCGGGCCGCCGGCCGCGACGCCGGCGGCGCTGTCGACCTCGTCTGGATCAACGGCGAGAACTTCTCCGCGCTGAACGACCAGGGGCTGCTGTTCGGTCCGTGGGCCGAGGCGGTCCCGAGCTGGCGCTACGTCGACGCCGGCAACCCCGCGCTGACCTCCGACTTCACGGTGCCGACGGACGGGATGGAGGCGCCGTGGGGCCTCGCCCAGCTCGTGCTCTACCGCGACGCGGCGCGGGCGCCGGAGGCCCCGGGCAGCATGCAGGAGCTGCTCGCGTGGGCGCGCGCGCACCCCGGACGGTTCACCTTTCCCCAGCCCCCGGACTATCTCGGCACAACGTGGCTCAAGCAGGTACTCTACGAGCTGACCCGGGACCCGGCGGTGCTGCTGCAGCCGGCCGCACAGGCCGACTACGATGCGGCGACGGCGCCGGTCTGGGAGTTCCTGGCCGCCCTGACTCCGCATCTCTGGCGGTCGGGCGCCGCCTATCCGCAGACCGGTCCCCGCCAGATCCACCTGATGGCGGACGGCGAGATCGACCTCGCGATCAGCTTCAACCCGGGCGAGGCGTCCGCCGCCATCGACAACTTCGAGCTTCCGGATACGGTGCGGACGTCCGTCCTCGACGGCGGCACCATCGGCAACGCCAGCTTCCTGGCCATCCCCTACAACGCCGCGGCGAAGGCGGGCGCCCTCGTGCTGGCCAACTTCCTCATGTCACCCGCGGCGCAGGCGCACAAGCAGGATCCGACGGTGTGGGGCAACCCCACGGTCCTGGCCGTCGACCGGCTGCCGCCCGAAGACCGGGCGCGCTTCGAGGCCCTCGGGCCGGGCATCGCCACGCCGGGGCCGGCCGAGCTCGGCGATCCGCTGCCCGAGCCGCATCCGAGCTGGATGGTCCGGTTGGAGGAGGACTGGATCAGGCGGTTCGGCGTGTCCCGGTGAGCGACGACACGACCCGGCTCCGGCCCGTCCCGCCGGGCGTCTTCCGCCGGCCGTGGGGAGTCCTCGCCTGGGCGCCGGCCCTCACCCTGGGCCTGATGCTCGGACCGGTGGCGGCGGGGTTGGCGGGGACGGTGGCGCCGGCCCTCGGCTGGCTCCCGGCGGTGGGCGGCGACCGTCTCGGTACCGACGCCTTCGAGGCGCTGTGGGCCTGGCCGGGGTTTCCGCGCGCGGCGGCCCTCAGCTTGTTCACCGGTCTCGGCGCAACCCTTGCGTCGCTCGTAGCCGT
This sequence comes from Vicinamibacterales bacterium, assembly GCA_965215895.1. Lineage (GTDB taxonomy): Bacteria > Acidobacteriota > Vicinamibacteria > Vicinamibacterales > UBA8438 > JAJEEA01. Next base: position 487,384 of record CBDCEY010000005.1, read on the forward strand.
CACCCTGATCTGCGCCGGCTGGCAGGGTACCCGGGTCTTTCGCGCGATCGAGCGGGCGCTGTCGCCGCTGCTGTCGGTGCCGCACGCCGCCGCCGCCTTCGGGCTCGCGTTCCTCATCGCCCCGTCGGGCTGGCTCGCGCGCGCCGCCTCTCCCTGGGCCACGGGGTGGGAGCGTCCCCCCGACCTCCTGATTCTGCAGGACCCCAACGGCCTCGCCCTGATCGCGGGGCTGGTCGTCAAGGAGATCCCGTTCCTCCTGCTGATGACGCTCGCCGCGCTCGGCCAGGTGCCGTCGGCTCGCAGCCGCACGGTGGCCCGAACTCTCGGGTACGGGCGGGTGACGGCTTGGCTCAAGACGGTTTTCCCGCGGGTCTATCCCCAGATCCGGCTCCCGGTCTACGCGGTGCTCGCCTACTCGATGTCGGTGGTGGACGCCGCCATCATCCTCGGTCCGAACACCCCCCCCACCCTCGCCGTGCAGGTGGTGCGCTGGATGAACGACCCGGACCTCCAGCTCCGGTTCCAGGCGGCGGCCGGCGCGGTGACGCAGTTGATGCTGCTGGCGGGGGCGCTCGGGCTCTGGCGGGCTGGCGAGCGGCTCGCGGCGGCCCTCGGCCGGCGCTGGATCGAGCGCGGCGGGCGGGGGCGCCGCGCGGAGGGGGCCCGCGTCCTGGGCCTGGGCGCCGCCGCCGCCACCGCCGGCGCCCTCGGCGCCGGTCTCGCCGGCCTCGCGGTGTGGTCGGTCGCCGGCGTCTGGCGTTTTCCCGAGGCGACCCCCGACGCCCTGACCTGGCGGAGCTGGGAGCGCTACGGGCCGCGGCTCGCCGACCCTGGCGCCGAGACGTTCATCCTCGCCGGGGCGGCCACCGGCCTCGCCCTCGCCCTCGCGCTGGCGTGTCTGGAGGCGGAGCAGCGGTACGGGGTCCGATCCGCGGCCCGCGCCCTCTGGCTGGTGTATCTGCCGCTGCTCGTGCCGCAGGTCGCGTTCCTGGCGGGTCTGCAGATGCTGGCCCTGGCCTCCGGCCTCGACCCGAACCGGGGCGCCGTCATCCTGGCCCACCTCGTCTTCGTGCTGCCCTACGTGTTCCTGGCGCTGGCCGACCCGTTCCGCGCCTGGGACCGGCGCTATGCCACGATCGCCGCGACCCTGGGAGCGGGGCCGCAGCGGATCTTCTGGACGGTCCGCCTGCCGATGCTGGTGCGCCCCGTGCTGACCGCGGCCGCGGTGGGCTTCGCGGTCTCCGTCGGGCAGTATCTGCCGACGCTGCTGGTCGGGGCCGGCCGCGTCCAGACCCTGACCACCGAGGCGGTGGCCCTCGCGTCGGGCGGCGACCGGCGGGTCATCGGCGTCTATGCCCTGGCCCAGACCGCCGCCGTCCTGCTCCCGTTCGCGTTGGCCGGCGCCGTGCCGCGGGTGCTCTGGCGCCGCCGGAGAGGGCTGCGCGATGACTGACGCGGCGGGACTCCGCTTCGACCGCCTGTCGATCTCCCTGGGGCACACCCGCCTCGTCACCCTCGACAGCCACGTCGCGCCGGGCGACGTGCTCACGGTCATGGGTCCGTCGGGGTCCGGCAAGTCCACCCTCCTGTCGGTCATCTCCGGCACCGCGGCGGCGGTGTTCCAGGTCCGGGGCGGGATTCGTCTCGATGGGCACGACATCACCGGCCTCGCGCCGGAGGCGCGGCGGGTGGGCATCCTGTTCCAGGACGAGTTGCTGTTCCCGCATCTCTCGGTGGGCGGCAACCTCGCCTTCGGCCTCCCCCCCTCGGTGGCCGGCCGGCGCGAACGCCTGGGCCGGGTGGAGGCGGCCCTCGCCGAGGTGAACCTCGCGGGGTTCGCGAACCGCGACCCGGCCACGCTGTCCGGCGGACAGCGGGTGCGGGTCGCGTTGATGCGAATGCTGCTCTCGGAGCCGCGGGCGCTGCTCCTCGACGAGCCGTTCTCGCGGCTCGATGCGGGCCTGCGGGATCGCATCCGACAGGTCGTCCTCGACCGCGCCCGGACGCGGCGGCTCCCCGTGGTGCTGGTGACCCACGACGCCGCCGACGCGCGCGCCGCCGGCGGCCGCATCCACCGTCTGGACCCACACGAGGCCGGCGCCGACTTGCGGCCATCGCCCCGAACCGGCGACCTGGCCTGAAGAACGCCCCCGGGCGCCCCCCAGGTGGGGCTGCGCAGCCGGTGGGCCGCCACAGCGCCTCCTTGACGGAGGTGGGCCGTCCTACGGCGCAGACTCCTGCCGTTCCAGGGCCGGGGTCGTGGCCGGCGGCTCGCGCCGGTGCGTACCTTGTTCGTAGGCGTACCCCAGGCGCAACAGCGCGGCCTCGGCGAACGGCCCCGCGAGAAACTCGAGACCGACCGGCAGCCCGTCATCGGTCAGGCCGGCCGGCACGGTCAGGGCCGGAAAGCCGACCACCGGGCTCAGATACCGGTTGTTCCCCCGGGCGTAGGCGTCCTCGGTGTCCGGGTTGGTCAGGACGTCCGGAGCGATGACCGTCGTCTGGTGGTCGAACGTCGCATAGACCAGCGCGTCCAGGTCCCGATCCGCCATCACCGAGAGGATCGTGCGCCGCAGGTGCTCCCGGGCGTGGAGAACCGGCAGATAGGCGTGATCGTCGGTCGACCGGCCCACCACGTTTATCAACCCCTTGGCCCGCCACGGAGTGACCCGTCCCGCCAGGAGGATGTCGCGCAACGTGCGGACCGGGGCCTCGGGCAGCGCGGCCAGATAGGCGTCCGTCGCTTCCTCCGTCTCGAAGTTGTTCCGCACGTACGTCGCCTGCGCCTGATCGAGGTCCGGGATCTCGACCGGGTCCAGCACCGCCGCCCCGAGCTGCTGGAGATCCGCGATCGCCCGATCCACGACCCGGCGCACCTGCCGGTAGTCGTCGGACTCGGGATCGGTCTTGGCGTCCATGGGCTCGCGGATCACCCCGATGCGAGCGCCGCGCAGGCCCTCGCGGTCGAGACCGTCGGTGTACGAACCCGGCGTGCGGCCGGCGGCGTAGGCGGTCACCGGATCGTTCGGGTCATAGCCGGCGATCGCGTCGAGCAGGATCGCGGTATCCCGAATCGTGCGGGTCATCGGCCCCAGCGTGTCGCTCGAGGGGTTGGCCGGCATCATCCCGTGGCGGCTGACCAGGGGCACCGTGGGCCGCAGGCCGACGAGGCTGTGCACGGCGGCCGGGCCCCGGATGGAGCCGCCGGTGTCCTCCCCGATGCCCACCAGGCCGAAGTTCGCGGCGATGCCGGCGCCGCTGCCCCCCGACGACCCGCTCGGGTTGCGGGTCGGGTCGTAGGCGTTCCGGATGATCCCGAAGGCGGATCCGACGTAGCGCGAGGCGAACTCCCCCATGTTCGTCTTGGCGAGGGTGATCGCCCCCGCCTCCCGCATCCGGGTAACGATGGTGGCGTCGCGGCCCGACTGGAACCCATCGAAGAGCGCGGAGCCGTAGGTCGTCGGCATGTCGCGGGTCTCGACCTGGTCCTTGAGGAGCACCGGAACGCAGTGCAGGGGACCGACCCTTCCCGAGTCGGCGAACGCGGCGTCGAGGGCATCCGCCTCCTCCACCGCGCGGGGGTTGACGTACTGGATCGCGTTCAACGCGGGCCCGGCCTGATCGTACGCCTCGATGCGGGCGAGGTAGCCCTCAACGAGATCGCGGCAGGTGGTCTGCCCCGACACGAAGGCGGCGTGCACCTCGTCGATGGTCGTCTCCATCAGGCGGAAGTCCTGCGCGCCGGAAACGCCGGCCAGCGACAGCGACAGCGCCAGGGCGATGGGCGCCGGCCGTCCCCCGAGCGGGGATGCAGGGTTGCGGCGCGCTGCGGATACCGTCGCGGTCATTCGTGTCACCGGCTCTCCTTGGAATGAGTCGGGACGGATTATAGCCCTACCTCGCGGTGGCGCGCCCCGGACCCGCCCGCCGCCTGCGCAGATCGGCGATGAACGTGCTACGCTGGCCATCCGGTCCCGCTGCGGCGCCGGACCCTGCCGCCCCGACGCTCGAAGCACGAGCGGACGGCGCCGCCGCGCCCGATGGGTCCCCAGGCAGCCCACGCAGCTCCAACGAGATTACCCTCGCCATCATCGTCGTCGCCGCCATCGTCGGCATCTACCTGCTCCGGCACATCATCGTGCTGGCCTTTCGACTGCTCGTCCTCGCGGGCTTGGTGCTGGCGGCACTCTGGGTCTGGGAACATCGCGGCGAGGTGATCGACGCGGCCCAGCCCTATCTCGGTGACATCGGCGACCGCCTCGGGGAGCTGGATCTGCCGGACCTGCCGGATCTC